>NZ_CP130700.1:2530000-2845000 GCF_051623805.1 Marinomonas sp. PE14-40
GCTATCATCGTTTCCGCTCGACTTGCATGTGTTAAGCCTACCGCCAGCGTTCAATCTGAGCCATGATCAAACTCTTCAGTTTAAAATCATTGCTCACTCAAATCTTTACTACTGACTTTAAAATTCGATCCGAACTAACGAATCAAACATAAAGCGTTCTAGTATCGACTCTCGTAAGACTTCAATTTTTTTGTAGTCATTCGAACATCAATTACCGTAGCAATTAACAACTCGAATAACTTGCTGAAGTCTCTAGCGAGTGCCCACACAAATTATCTGATTAACTATTTTAAAGAGCGGTCTGACTTATCAGTGTTTCGATAGTCACCTACTTAGTAGGTTGTCGTTGCAGTCTTGTTTGCTGCTCCGTGTCAGTGGGGCGTATAATATACATCTCAAATTTTATGGCAAGCGCTTTTTGACCGATTAGCCAATTAATTGCATTTAAATTTCATTTTGATTATTTATCAAACAATAACAGGCACTTTATGAGTTAATTCAATCTCATCTGGAGTAATTTCTGCACGATAAGCAATCACTTCCACCCCTTGAGCCATAACTTCTTTCAAAGCTTGGGTATATTTCTCATCAATATGCGCTGCTGGAGAGACTTTATTAATACCTGTATGACTAACGCAAAAGCAAAGCACAGCTCTATGCCCCAGTTTTACCATATTGGCTAATTCATAAAGATGCTTACGACCACGTTCAGTCACTGCATCAGGAAAATAGCCATGGCCCCCTTCCCCTAACTCACCCTCTTCTAACAAGGTGGCATTTTTCACTTCCACATAACAAAGTGTTTCGCCCTCATTATTGGACAGCAACCAATCGATACGACTCCCTTCACCATATTTCACTTCTGCTTTTATATTTTGATAACCCTGAAGTTCTTCAATCACACCATTATCTATGGCTTCTTTTACTAACTTATTTGGCAAGCCAGTATTAATACAAGCAAGATGTTGATTATCAATTTCAACCAGTTCCCAGGTATGACGATATTTACGTTTTTCATTTTGGCTATCTGAAATCCAAATACGCGCATTTTCAGGCATACATCGTTTCATTGAACCAGTATTCGGACAATGAACCGTTATCTCACTACTATCAGGCAAAATTACATCAGTTAAAAAGCGTTTATAACGCTTTATGAGCTTGGCTTCGATTAAAGGATTGGGGAATTTCATAAATACCTTGTTGTTAACTGTTTACCAAATTCTAAATAAAAACGGCCCCCTTTGATTAGAAGGGAGCCGTTTTATTTAAGCTTTTACATCAAACGATTGGAAGTTATTCCCATTCGATTGTTGCAGGTGGCTTAGATGAAACATCATAAGTAACACGAGAAATGTGTTCGATCTCATTAATAATGCGACCAGAAACTGTTTCTAAAAGCTCATAAGGAAGATGAGCCCAACGCGCTGTCATGAAGTCGATAGTTTCTACCGCACGAAGTGCAACAACATACTCATAACGACGACCATCACCCACAACACCTACCGATTTAACAGGTAAGAAAACGGCAAATGCTTGGCTTGTTTTATCATACCAACCAGAACGGCGTAGTTCTTCAATGAAGATAGCATCAGCACGACGCAGAATATCCGCATAGTCTTTTTTCACTTCACCAAGAATACGAACACCTAAACCTGGCCCAGGGAAAGGATGACGATAAACCATGTCATAAGGTAGGCCTAACGCTAAACCAAGTTTACGTACTTCATCTTTAAACAATTCACGTAGTGGTTCAACGAGCTCCATTTTCATATCATCTGGCAATCCACCCACATTGTGGTGAGATTTGATAACATGGGCTTTACCCGTTTTAGAAGCAGCAGATTCTATAACATCAGGGTATATAGTACCTTGCGCTAAGAATTCAATTTCATTTAGTTTTGATGATTCTTCATCAAAAATCTCAATGAAGCTATTACCAATAATCTTACGCTTAGCTTCTGGATCAGCTTCACCTTTAAGGCGAGATAAGAACATATCTTCAGCATCAACACGGATCACTTTCACACCCATGTTTTCTGCAAACATAGCCATAACCTGATCACCTTCGTTCAAACGCAATAGGCCGTTATCAACGAAGACACACGTCAACTGATCACCAATGGCTTTATGAAGAAGCGCAGCAACAACAGATGAATCGACACCACCTGAAAGAGCTAGCAACACTTGCTTGTCACCCACTTGCTCACGCATACGTTCGATCGCATCAGTGGCAATGTTATCTGGCGTCCAAAGTGTTTCACACTCACAAATATCAACAACAAAGCGAGATAATAAAGCGCCTCCTTGTTTTGTGTGTGTTACTTCAGGGTGAAACTGTAAACCGTAGAATTTTTTTGCTTCGTTTGCCATACCAGCAATTGGGCAACTTTCTGTTGATGCCATCAAAGCAAAATCAGCCGGCATCTCAGTCACTTTATCACCATGACTCATCCACACATCAAGTAGATGAACACCGTTATTAGCAACATGATCAACAATGTCAGTTAATAGACTAGTATCACCATGGGTACGAATTTGCGCGTAACCAAACTCACGTAATTCTGAGCTTTCTACTTTTCCACCCAATTGCTCTGACATAGTCTGCATGCCATAACAAATACCTAAAACTGGTACACCTAAAGTGAACACAGATTCTGGTGCACGAGGAGAGCCAGCTTCAGTAACAGATTCTGGACCACCCGCGAGGATAATGCCTTTTGGAGCGAATTCGATAATTTCTTGATCTTCCATGTCAAACGCACGGACTTCACAATAAACACCAATTTCACGCACGCGACGAGCAATCAATTGAGTGTACTGAGAACCAAAATCAAGAATAAGAATTTTATGAGCGTGGATATTTTGCGACATAATTTTTTAACTCTTTAATAGACATTAGGGTCTTTGAGCTAGGTCTTTGAATGAGTTTTGATAAAAACCTAAGCTTCTTAAAATAAAGATGGGGCGATTAATTCGCCCCATCTCAGTTTAACTTTCTTTCACGCTTAGCCGGCGTGATAGTTCGGCGCTTCTTTAGTGATAGTCACATCATGTACGTGACTTTCACGAATACCTGCACCTGTGATACGAGAGAATTGCGTTTTAGTACGCATATCTTCGATATCAGCCGAACCTGTGTAGCCCATTGAAGAGCGAAGTCCGCCCATCATTTGATGAACAACTGCAACCATAGGGCCTTTACAAGGAACACGACCTTCAATGCCTTCTGGCACTAATTTCTCAACACCGTCTTTCGCATCTTGGAAGTAACGGTCACTTGAACCCTGAGATTGTGCCATAGCGCCCAAAGAGCCCATGCCACGGTAAGATTTAAATGAACGACCTTGATACAGTACAATTTCGCCTGGTGCTTCATCAGTACCTGCAAGTAAACCACCAACCATGATAACACTTGCACCGGCTGCGATTGCTTTCGCAATATCACCAGAGAAACGTACGCCACCATCAGCAATAACAGGTACATCATATTCAGCCATAGCTGCTGCCACATTAGCAACCGCTGAAATCTGAGGAACACCCACACCAGAGATAATACGAGTAGTACAAATAGAGCCGGGGCCTATACCGACTTTAACACCATCCGCGCCCGCTTTTGCCAAAGCAATAGCGGCTTCTGCTGTGGCAATGTTGCCACCAATAACTTGTACTTGAGGAAAGTTTTCTTTCACCCAACGAACACGATCAATAACACCTTTAGAGTGGCCATGTGCTGTGTCTACAACAATGACATCAACACCTGCTTCGACCAAAGCCGTCACACGATCAGAAGTATCAGCACCTGTACCAACAGCAGCACCAACACGTAGACGACCTTGGTCATCTTTACATGCATTTGGATAAGCCGTTGCTTTATCGATATCTGTTACCGTGATCATGCCGCGTAGTTCAAACTCAGCATTAACCATCAGTACTTTTTCGATACGGTGTTCGTGTAATAGTTTACGAACCTGACCAGCTGAAGCACCTTCCTCAACGGTTACCAAGCGCTCTTTCGGCGTCATGATATCAGCGACAGATTGTTCGAAATCTTTCACGAAACGTACGTCACGGCTAGTCACTATGCCTACTAGATCATCGCCTTGAACAACAGGTACGCCGGAAATGTTATGGCTGGCAGTCAAATTTACCAACTCACGAACACTGGCTTCAGGGTTAATAGTAACCGGATCACGAACAATACCGCTTTCGTACTTCTTAACACGACGTACTTCAGCAGCTTGCTCTTCAACAGAAAGGTTTTTATGAACAATCGCAATACCACCTTCTTGCGCTAGCGCGATAGCCATACGGTGTTCTGTAACCGTGTCCATCGCCGCAGAAACAAGCGGTAAATTCAATTCAATGTCTTTTGTTATGCGGGTTTTAAGGCTAACATCCTTGGGTAGAACTTCGGAATAGCCTGGTATAAGCAATACGTCATCAAACGTTAGAGCTTCTTGCGCGATTCGTAACATAATGGGAGGGTTTCCAATGCCAACTGGGGTAGATTTAGATGGCAAGTAATTCTAACGGAGAAAGCCCTCGCGGTAAATCAAAACAATGAGAGATTGATGAATTTTTTTACAGCCGAGAAACAAAATGAGGTCGCCTTCAGTGTCTCTCAATTAAATCGTCAAATACAAAACTTACTAGAAGCCAGCTTACCTTGGGTTTTAGTAGAAGGTGAAATATCCAACCTAGCCCGCCCAGGCTCTGGCCATTGGTACTTTTCACTCAAAGATAGTAAGGCACAAATACGTTGCGCCATGTTTAATAATCGCAACAATTCTGTCCGTTTTAAGCCTAAAGATGGGGACTTAGTTAAACTCAGAGCCAAGGTTACTTTTTACGGACCAAGGGGAGATTGTCAATTAACTGTAGAATCCATGGAATCTGGTGGCGAAGGAGCATTACAACAAGCCTATGAAAGGTTAAAAGCGCAACTAGAAGCAGAAGGTCTCTTCAAAAAAGAGCATAAAAAGCCTTTACCAACAACACCAGAGCGTGTGGCAATTATCACCTCTCCCATTGGCGCAGCCGTAAGAGATATGATCAGTGCCTTTAAACGACGTTTTCCTTTAACTGAGCTCACCATTATCCCTTCCTTAGTACAAGGGCAAGGCGCGGCGCAAAACCTGACCAAACAACTGATTAGAATGGATGCCAGCGATCATTTCGATGCCATTATTATTGGCCGTGGCGGCGGTTCACTGGAAGATCTTTATAGCTTTAATGATGAAACCTTAGCCAGAACCATCTTTAATGCTAAAACGCCTATTATTTCTGCCGTCGGCCATGAGGTCGATTTCACCATTGCAGACTTTGTTGCCGACGTCCGTGCTGCGACACCAACTGCCGCAGCAGAGCTTTTAAGCCCAGATTCAGATCAGTTGATTAGACAGATTCAAACACGAGAAAATAGCTTAACGTTATCATTTGAGCGTCAGTTGCAAACTCAACAGCAAAAGCTCGATCATTTAATCCAAAGAATGCGCCATCCAAGTGAACGCATACAGTTGCAGCAAGATAAGTTAAATCAGCTCGAGAGGCGAATGCAACAAAGCATGCAAGCCCTGCTCAATAACCATAAAGTAAAACTCACTCACTCAGATACTAGGCTAAGTAATGCAAGCCCAGCACAAACCCTCAAACTTAAAAATCAACAATTAGAGGATTACCAACGCAGACTATCTCAAGCCTTGAAGCAAAACCTAGAACAAAAGGCGCAGACCTTTGCCTCCTTAGTAGAAAAGCTTAATCTAGTGAGCCCGTTACAAATTCTGTCTCGCGGTTATGCGATTGCCAGCAACGAAGAAGGTGTGGTTAAAACCATTGCTCAAACCAAAAAAGGTGAAAAGTTAAAAGTAAGAATCAAAGACGGTGAGCTTAACTGCGAAGTCATTAGTAAAAAGAAAAGTAACTAAGAAGCGTTAAAGTGAGAAGAGGAGACAAAGAAGGTTCTTAACCCCCCTTCTTTGCTCTCAATACCTGTAATTTACATCTTTATCCCAACTGATACCTTTCAATCTTTTTTAATAGGCCTTGCCTTGAAATACCAAGCTGCCTTGCCGCTTGACTGCGATTCCCTAGACTTTCTTGTAAAGCTAATTTGATTAAAGCGATTTCAAGTTGTTTGACTTGTTCATCCAGACCAGAATCCAAAGTAATCAATGGATTAGAAACTGGCACACTCTCTATTTGCCCCATAGGAAAGAGCAAAGCTATGTCTTCCATTTTAATTTCAGTACTTTGAGCAATAGAAGCAACACTTTCCAAAGCATTTTTAAGTTCTCTCACATTACCAGGCCAAGTCTGCGCCACAAACCAAGTTAAAGCCTGAGCCGATAACATAGAGCCTGTTTTCAAACCTGCATTAACACCTTCTTTTTGAGCTAAAAAAGTCTGTATCAAGAGAGGAATATCTTCCCTGTGTTGATCTAGAGCCTGAGTCTCAAGCGTGATGCCTTTAATTCGATAATAAAGGTCTTCTCTAAATTCACCCTCTTTCACTTTTTCCATCAAATCAGCATTGGTGGCTGATACCACTCGCACATCGATAGACTGCTGCACTCTTCCCCCCACAGGAAAGAAAGTCCCTTCTTGCAGCGCTCTTAATAACTTAATTTGCATAGGTGCAGGCATTTCACCAATTTCATCCAGAAATAGCGTACCGCCATCAGCAAGAGATAAAAGCCCTACCTTATCTTTATCCGCCCCGGTAAAAGCCCCTTTTTGATAACCAAATAATTCACTTTCTAAAAGGTCCGCAGGAATAGCCCCGCAATGTACTGAAATAAAGACTTTATCTTTGCGCAAGCTCATATCATGGATAGCTCTTGAGACCACCTCTTTACCCGTACCAGAAGGGCCAGTTACTAATACGCGAACTTCAGTTGGCGCAATACGCTCAATCAAAGCGCGAATATTAATCGCCGAGGTCGACACACCAATATAAGATTCAGCCGCACTTTTCACCTGTCCATCTAGCTTGAGCTGCTTAAGATTTCGAACTTCTTTATCCAGCCCATGTTTAGTCAAGGCACGCTTAACAACAATCGCTAGCATTTCAGGGTCTAAGGGTTTTGCGATAAAATCCCAAGCACCATTTTCGATCGCTTTAAGCGCAAGGTCACGCTCAGCATTCCCCGTAATAACGATAACAGGACGCGAAATAAGATCAGGAATAGCAGCCAAGGTTTGGTGAGGGTCGAAATGAGGCGGCATGGCTAAATCTAACAAGACAAGGTCAGCATCAAAGCTAGCCAAACAGGCCTTAGCTGAAGCAAGATCAGCAGCTGTTTTTACTTGATAACCCGAACCTTCCAGCCAAATTTGTGCCAGCTGACAAAACGCAGGTTCATCATCCACTAATAAAATCTTTGCCCCAGTATCCATTTCTTTACCTTTTACTTAATTTTTTACTTAGCATTTTACTAGCAAAACGCCTTCTAGAGCCCTTATTGATCAGGCATGAAGGTTTGATTTGATAATTGCTTTTGACTTTTATTTGCATGTAATGGCAGATCTATTTCAAAACTGACAGGCCAATTGAGGTCACTACGACAACGTATTTCCCCCTGATGCGCATCAATAATGCGTTTAACTATCGCCAAACCTAAACCATGGCCACCAGAACGCTTACTTACAAAGGGTTGAAACAAGCTTTGAGCATCCATATTGGCAGCAATTTCAGGCCCATTATTATGCACCCGAACCTGCACTAGATTACTAGCATCATAACGTCTTGCCTCTACTCTAAGCTTGGCATCTGGCTGGTTACGTAAAAATGCAGCCGCATTATCCATTAGGTTAATAAACACCTGCTGAATTCTTTGTACATCAACCTCTAAAGTGAGCTCATCTGGCATATCGAAACTCACTTGTACATTATCTAGCTCAGCTTGGTGCTCTAAGCTCATTAACAAAGGTTTTAATAATAAAGGGGTATAGTCCAATTTCAGACTGCCAGAATACAGCAGTAAATCACTGATCAACCTGTCCGCTCTTTGAACCTGAGTTTGAATATGTTGCTTGATGGTATCATCTGTACTCATAGACGCCATGGAAATGATATTTAACGGATTACGTAACTCATGGGCCATAGCGGCAGATAAACCACCCAATTCGACTAGATGCTTTTCATCTAGCCTTTGCCTTTCTGCCTCAGCAAGCTCAAGACTTTGCTGTAACAAGCCACAACGAGTGGTAAACAAAGAGGCAAACACCTCCCCAGACAAACGCATTCCTGGGCTCACATCTTGCCAAGCGATCAACTCAAACTGCCAACCTTGATAAAGGTTCCGCACTAAAAGCTGCATCCGATTTTCATCTATTTGAGTCTCTTTTTGACGTTCTGTTTGGCTGGCATTTGAGCTCGTATCAAGCGTAATAATTTGACCTTTATTAATTTCGATAGAGACATCAACCACCTGCCCAAGCTGTTGCTTCAACAAGGTTTCGCCAATTTGAATCAACTGGGGCCAATCCTTAGCACCTTTAAGGGCTTGGCTCCAAATATCTAAAAGGTCTTCATTCAAACGAGAGCCAGGATAAATTAAACGCTCTACTAAACGAGAAAGAGGGGGATAAATAAGGGCACTTAATAAAAGAACGGTTAAAGAATATAACCATAATTGCCAAGCCGGCACCTCAGCCAAGGCTTGCATCCCTAAAGGTGCGGCGGTGGCACTGATGAAAGCAATCAATATCAAGAGACTCAACATCATCGCCAGCCAAAGCAAGGCACGGTTGGCAAAGGCATTTACCGCTAAGATTTGATAGCGCACCACAGCATAAACAAGCAGCAAAATGTAAGTCGGCAAAAGCATCATGGGATAAGGAAAAGCATCCACCCCAACAGATGGGAAAATAAAACTAGTCGCTAACAATAAACCCCAAGCACTCACCATAAAAAGCACAAGGATAGAACGACGTTTATTGCCCTTATGGATCAGCCAACCGTAAAGTAAAACCGCATGACCAAGTACGCCTAACAAGACGGTATAAACCAGATTAAACCAACCATAATCTGTGAATACAAAGAGAAACAGACCGGCTTTTTCTATAACGATGACACCGCTTAACCACCAGCTAGAAATACAAACGAGAAAACTGACTAGATACACCTTATTAAGATTATCACTGAGTAAGGCCAGCCAAGGCTTAAACTTATGGGTATATTCACCCTGAATCTGACTACTGGAAACAAAGCGCACACTAAAATCGAGGAAGAAAGTTGGCATCAAAGGGTTAGCCAGAATGAGAAAAATGCCGAGAGATTGCATATCGTGAGCAATGGCTAAATGGCCAAAACACCACAAGGCCATCATGATGGCAAATGCCGATAAAGCCGTTAAGTCTCGCTTACCAGCTGCACGCCAATAAAGCCAAAAACCTGCCATCAAGCCGCACACACTGGTGAGCAAGATAACCATTTCAAAAATCACATTTAATGTCGGCACACTGTCAACCTGATTAACAACTTTCAATTTAAAACTGTAAACCTAGTTTACAGTCGATTTTATAAAACGCTCAGAAAAACAAAACAAACCTTTAAATTCATACACTTATAAATAAAACCATTTTTTGGCACTGGTATTGCTATAAGTATGGCTAATCAATAGCAAAACTTGATCCAACTCAAATATTTTTTATTTAATTTAATCAAATAAGGCATTAGCTATGAATAATAATCTTTTACTGATCGAAGTCATAACTCTACTATCTATTACTGGGTTAGCCCTGATGCCAAGCCTTTTGAAACAAGCAAGTCAGAAAATAAAGAAAGTTAGTTAACTCTTTACTTGAGGTATTTATGGAACTTGATGTCGCAATACTCTCACGGATTCAATTTGCGTTTACTGTGAGTTTTCACATTATCTTTCCCAGTATCACAATCGGTCTAGCCACCTTGATTGCGATATGGGAAGGCCTATGGCTTAAAACCCATAACCCCTATTATTTGCAATTAGCTAAATTTTGGATCAAGCCTTTCGCTATTACGTTTGGTACAGGTGTCGTGTCAGGCATTGTTCTTTCTTATGAATTTGGTACCAACTTTTCACGTTTTTCAGACATAGCAGGTCCTGTCATAGGCCCACTAATGGCCTACGAAGTATTAACCGCCTTTTTCCTTGAAGCTGGCTTTTTGGGTGTCATGTTATTTGGTTGGCAAAGGGTGAGTCCTAAAATGCACTTTAGTGCCAGCTTGATCGTTGCTATCGGTACTTGGATCTCGGCTTTTTGGATTATTGCCGCTAACTCATGGATGCAAACCCCTGCAGGTTACGAAATCATCGCTGGAAAATTTCATGTTACTAGCTGGTTCGAAGTCATCTTCAACCCGTCTATGCCATATAGATTGGCCCACATGCTATTGGCAACCATGATCACAGCAAGCTTTTTAGTAGCAGGCATCAGCGCTTATTATTTATTGAAAAAACAGCATATTAACTTCGCTAAAAAAGGCCTATCTATGGCACTTTGGTCAGCGTTAATCTTCACCCCATTGCAAACTTACGTGGGTGATTTACATGGTCTTAATGTCGCTAAACATCAACCCATTAAACTTGCGGCGATGGAAGGTATCTGGCCCGAATGGGAAGCGCCTGTTCCACTGCTATTATTTGCTATGCCAAATATGGAAGAAGAAAGAAACGACTATGAAATTGGGATTCCACATCTTGGCAGTATCATACTCACCCATAGTCTAGATGGTGGTGTTCAAGGGCTTAAGTCTGTTCCACCTGAAGACAGACCCTATGTGCCGCTTGTCTTCTGGTCATTCAGAGTCATGGTCGCAATCGGTGTTGGTATGCTCTTTATCGCCATCTGTGGTTTATTACTGCGCCATAAAGATAGGCTCTACGAAAATAAAGCCTTCTTATTACTCACCACGGCCTTTACCCCAATGGGTGTCATCGCAGTACTCGCAGGCTGGTATGTGGCTGAAACCGGACGCCAACCTTGGGTTGTTCAAGGCCTAGTTCGCACCATGGATGTTACTTCTTTGTTACCAGCTGAAAAGGTCCTCTTTTCCTTAATCATGTTTGTTGTCATCTATAGTTTGCTATTAGGTGTATATCTCTACTTTATGGGCAAGTTGATCAAGAAAGGGCCGCCAAAAATGGCTGATTTAGAAAGACAACTTATTGGAATGAAAGCACCAGGTTATGCACTGGCTTGGGTTAAAAACCTTAAACACCAAGAACAAGGGGATAAATAATGGATTACGCACTTTTCTATTTTCTTATCTTGGGCTTCGCCATCTTTATGTACACACTGTTAGATGGCTTTGATTTGGGCATAGGTATCCTCTTTCCTTGGTTTGATAACAATGAGGAAAGAGATCACTTAATGCGTTCAATCTCCCATGTGTGGGACGGTAACGAAACTTGGCTAGTCTTTGGGGGGGTCATTTTATTTGCCGCTTTCCCAAGTGCCTATGCCGCTATCACATCGACTTTCTATCTGCCCATCATGCTGATGTTATTTGCCTTAATCTTTCGGGGTGTGGCATTTGAATATCGCTTTAAGTCAGATACCTCTAAAAAGTGGTGGGACCTTGCTTTTAGCAGTGGCTCAACCATAGCGGCATTTTGCCAAGGCTTAATCTTAGGTTCGGTTGTAGAAGGCATTCCTGCCAACGCCAGTGAAACCAATAGCTTAATTTGGCTTACCCCTTTTGCCATATTAACAGGGTTTGCGGTAATGGCAGGTTATGCTCTTCTCGCCACCAGCTACCTCTATATGAAGAGCCGTGGTGAGATTCAGCTCAGAGTCGCTAAGCAAGGGCGTTTTCTCCTCATACTCGTTATTCTGGCGATGGGAGCAGTCAGTATCTGGACGATTCTGGACCAAGCTGAAATTCGTGCTCGTTGGTTTGATGGCCTTAACTTTCTTTGGTTAAGCCCACTGCCCTTAGCGTCTGCAGTATTAAGCTATATAGCCTGGAAGTGTTTTGCCAGTGACCATAAAGCCAAGCATGAAAGCTGGCCGTTTTGGTGCAGTGCAGGCCTTTTCTTATTAGGGTTTGCAGGTTTGGTCGTGGGCTTATTTCCTTACCTAGTGCCAAGACAAATGACACTTTGGGAAGCCGCAGCACCAGATTCCAGCTTAAGCTTTCTTGTGTATGGCATCGTCATCTTTTTGCCTTTGATCTGTGCTTATACCTTATGGGGATACCGTGTATTTTCTGGCAAGGTAGAGGATTACGAAGAGGGTTATTAATCTTATGAGAAACATTTTGACTAGCAAGATAAGGAGCTAAGTATGAAACAACAAAAGCAATGGTTTTGGTTTCTTAGACTGTATCTTTTAGGCCTAATTACTTTAACCATCATCTCTTTCAGCTTAAAAGGCTTAATCAGCTTTTTATAAACCCATTTCGGTTTAACCTACCTTTCCCACATCGATCACCCAGTGGGAAAGGTAGTTTTTTTATTTCATTACTCATGATATTGCAATTAACTAGGCTCTTATCAGTAACGCTTAGAGCACATGTCCTTTTTGACCCGTTACCTAGCTCAAACACACCTCATATCCAGCGTTTATAAAGCGTAAACTAAATTCATATTCACTAGCTGCTTTTACAAGCATACAGATGTGACCATACAGCAAATTCTGTCAGTAACATGGGTTTTTAAAGCAAGGCTCTGTGATAGAGTGAATCTGGTGTCATTTATATTCAAAAGGACCTCACCATGACCAACAAAGACATTTTACTTGCCCTCGCCATTATCTTTATTTGGGGCTTTAACTTTGTCGTTATTGCGTGGGGAATTGAAGGTATCCCCCCTCTATTATTAGGTGGACTAAGGTTCTTACTGGTTGCTTTAGTTGGCTCTTTATTCTTTAAACGACCTAAGACTCCTATTAAGTGGTGGTTTGCCTATGCCCTGCCCATTAGCTTTTTACAGTTCGCATTTTTATTCAGCGCCATGGATAACGGCATGCCAGCGGGCCTTGCTTCACTCGCCTTACAATCACAGGCCTTATTTACCTTGGTCTTTGCCATGCTATTCCTTAAAGAAAACATTAAAGGTTTCCAAGTCTTAGCCATTTTTATTGCGGCACTTGGCCTTATCTTTATCGCCCAAAGCCATGACTCTCAAACCATGACGGTATTAGGTTTTGCCCTTACTTTAGCAGGCGCTGCCAGTTGGGCCATGGGCAACATAGCTAACAAAACCATTTCACAAAAAGGTTATGCAGCTAATGTGAATCTCATTATCTGGAGTGCTTGGATTCCACCTATTCCCTTCTTTATTGCCAGCTACTTTATTGAAGGACCAGATTTAATTATTGATAGCCTAAGTAACTTTGGTCTGCAATCAGCCATCTCTCTGATTTATCTGTCAGTCCTTGCGACTGTAGTGGGCTACGGTTTGTGGAGCTATCTACTAAAGAAATACCCGGCAGCACAAGTTGCGCCTTTAACCTTAGGTGTGCCTGTGGTTGGCCTATCGTCTGCGGCATTAATTTTGAATGAAAGCATTAACCAAACCCAATGGATAGGCATTAGCTTGGTAGTAACAGGTCTATTAGTAAATACTTTCGGGGCTAAGCTTTTAGGCAGCTTATTTAAAACCAAATCTGTGACTTAATAGGGCTAGCTAACATGACCCCTATTTACGTCTTAATGCTGCCCAATATCCTCTTATTAGATGCGATTGGGCCAGCAGAAGTTTTTCAATACGCCAATCGTATTCATCAAAAACGTGGCGGAGATGCTCTTTACCAATTGCATTTTGTCGGACCCGAAAATGATGCAAGCAACTCCCTAGGTTTACCTCTTAATCTCGCCCCTTTACCAGACAAGATAGAAGCCAATGCATGGTTAATTATTGCTGGTCTAACCGGTGATGAGATCCCACTGGAAACACCAGCCATTCAAACCGCTTGTCATTGGCTAAAACAGCATACATTCGAACGCTACATCAGCGTTTGTGCAGGCTCTCTTATCATGGCAAAGGCTGGCCTACTTAAAGATAAAAAATGTACCACACACCATCTTCATCTTGATGATTTAAGAGGCTTAGTAGCCCCTCATCAAGTATTGGAAAATCGTCTTTTTGTGGTGGATGATAATACCTACACCAGTGCCGGTGTCACCGCAGGGATAGATCTCGCCCTTTACCTAGTACAAGAAAATAACCAAGCACAATTAGCGGCGGATATAGCTCAGTACATGGTGCTATTTTCTAGACGTGGAAGCCAAGACCCTAGTTTTTCTCCTTGGCTTGAACACAGAAATCATCTTCATCAAAAAGTACACTTGGTACAAAATGCAATTCAATCCGATCTAGCCAAAAGCTGGTCATTAGATGAACTGGCTCAAATAGCCCATTGCAGCACCAGACATCTAGCACGCCTTTTTAAGAAAGAAGCGAAAGTCACCACCAAAGAATACACCTATAAACTGAGATTAAATCTCGCTCAGCAATTACTACAAACCTCAGATCTTCCTATCGAAAGTATTGCCAGCCAATGCGGGTTTGAAGATAGCCGTCAGTTCAGACGCCTTTGGTCACGCTATTTTCATCAAGCCCCTTCGATTTTTCGCTTAGAGAATCAATCTCTTTGAGCTAAAAGGCTAAACTCATTTCAATAATATAATTCGTCACAAAAGTATGAAATTGAATAAACTTAAAGGCATCTGTTCATTTTCCATTAACTTAACCATGTTAATGATAAGACAATAAACAGATACTGAGCCTTGGCTCAATTTTTAATCTTTAAATAATAAGTACTTCATAATAACGATAAAAAAGGAAGAGACTCTGGGCATGTCTGAGACCCTCAAAAAGACAGTATTAGTTGTGGATGATGATGCCGATATCCGCACTTTATTAGCCGATGCACTGCAGCAAAAAGGCTACATTGCTTTGCTAGCAGAGAATGGCCAGCAAATGTGGCAACAGCTTGAAGGTGCCGCGGTTTCGCTCATCATTATGGATCTTTATCTACAGGATGAAGATGGGCTACAACTGGCTCGTGAAGTTAGAGAGAATCATCAAATACCCATCATGATGTTAACTGGCATAGGTGATGAAACAGACCGTATTCTCGGGCTCGAACTCGCCGCAGACGACTATATGATGAAGCCCTTTAGCATGCGCGAAGTCATGGCACGTATTCATGCTCTGATAAGGCGCTCAACTCAGCTTACCCCTCAGATTGCTAATCAACTCTCCCATACCTTAGCAGAGGCTCATCAATGCTTGAGCTTTGGTTCTTGGTTGTTAGATCTCACCGCGCGTCAGCTACAGGACGATAAAGGTAATTTGGTCGTGCTAACTTTAGGCGAATTTTCATTGCTAGAAGCCTTGGCACTTCACCCAGATAGAATCCTTACTCGAGAGCAGCTATTAGATATGAGCCGCGGCTTAGAAACCGAGGTGTTCGATCGCACTATAGATGTCTTGATTCTGCGTCTACGCCGAAAAATAGAAGCTAACCCGAAAACTCCAGAGTTCATCAAAACTCAAAGAGGATTAGGTTATTTATTTCAAGGGCCCGTTAGAAGCAATGAACGTAGAAACAATGAGACGATAAATACCTAACAGCTAACGCTAATGAGGCGATAGAGTTTTAATCGCGCTCATACAAAACAGTAAGAGTTAAAAAGTAGAGGTAAAAATGCGACTAACCAGTTTACGTCATAAAACCACCATCGCCGTCTTAGCGATCAGTCTGGTGGCATTTTTTATGGTGGCGATTGGTTGGCAAGCCATGCGTTTAAGTGAAGCAACCTTATCTGAATTTGAAGCACAAACCTTACCCGAGATAAGCACAGCACTCACCTTAGCCGAAGGCGTTGCCCAGCTCGCCGCCATTGCCCCTTATACAGCTGAATCGGGTCGACCCTTTCAGCTACAAAGTGAAGCAAAAAAAATAGAACAGCGCTTTTATGAACTAAGCACTGTGGCCCAAACCTTGGCTGACACAGATTTTAAAGAGGATATTTTCACTCGCCTTGGTGAGCTTCAAACTAGTCTGTCTGAGCTCATCTCTTTGGTCGAAGAAGAACTCTTTATTCGAGAAGATAGTCTCGCGCTGCAATTTCAAATTCGAGCTCTCTCTAAATCTCAGTTGCTGTTAGCCATTAAGCCAGATATTGGTCTAAGTTGGTTATTGGATCTTATCGAACGACCTAAAATCACCCCTTCTTTAATTATTGATGAACTCAACCTTTTAAATCATCCCTCACCTATAGTGGTCGAAACCGCCCAAAGCTTGCACCAAGCCCATATGAGGCTTGCCGCCATACAGGAAAGAAAGAACTATCTACTAATTTCTGTCAGAGCCAAATCCGAGCAACTAAGCCAGCATGTGAGTCACTTTGTAGGCGGTTTACAGAAAAAGGTGAGCCAGCAAAGACAGTCAGTGGCAGACGTGGTGAGCTATGGTCAGAGCTGGATCTTAGGTATTTCTATCTTTCTACTTTTAGGCCTAGCGCGCTTATATTTTTATAGTCGAGGCATCACCCATGACCTTGGTGTGGTAACAGCCGAAATGTCTTTGTTAGCTCAGGGCAGTATCGATTCAAAACAAGCCAAGATTAAACGCAATGATGAGATAGGCACACTCGCTGATACCTTTGATGTGTTTCGCCAAGATGCGATACGCCGACAAGAAATGACAGCAGAGATGTCCAAGCAAAAAGACCTATTAGAAACCATCTTCAATAATATTACTGATGGCCTGAGTGTATTCTCTTCCCAAGGTTTATTAGTCTCGTGGAACCCTAGATACGAAAGCTTATTTTCGTTCCAACCGGGCCAGCTTTATTTAGGTATGCCTATCACTCAAGTGCAAAACGTATTAAATCAGCAAAACCCAAGCACAGATCCAAACCCTGAGTTTCTATTACAAGATCTCACTCAAGACAGATACCATACAAGCAAGCAGTTTGAGCAGCATTTTAGTTCAGGCAAGGTCATTGAGTTTCGTAGCCAGCCCATGCCAGAAGGCGGTTTTGTTACCCTATATAGTGATCTCACCGAAAGAAAGAATGTCGAGCAACAACTACACCAAGCACAAAAAATGGATATGCTTGGTCAGCTTACAGGCGGTGTCGCCCATGACTTTAATAATCTTTTAGCCGCAATTATGGGCAACCTTGAGATGCTAGCAGATTCTGGCAACTTTAATGCCGATCAACAAAAGTATCTAGATAGAAGTATCGCCGTTTCAGAGAAAAGCCGTCACCTAGTGCAACGACTGCTCGCCTTTAGCCGTCGCCAGCCGCTTTTTCCTGAAGCAACTCAAATAGATGCTCTGATTGAAGACATGTTAGATCTTATTGCTTACAGTGCAGGGCAAAACATCAAAGTCATACCAAAACTTAATTGCCCAAATGCCCATTGTTTAATCGATGCCTCCCAACTTGAAAATGCGTTATTAAATCTCGCCCTGAACAGTAGCGCCGCCATGCCTAACGGCGGAGAACTTAGCCTTGAAACTCGCTCGTGCCAACTCGTCAATACAGATGAGAGTCTAGACACAAACCAGAAGCAACAAACGGCCATCATGATAGAAATAAAAGACACAGGGCTTGGGATAAGCCCCGAACTTATCCCCAGAATTATCGAGCCCTTCTTTACCACCAAACCCATAGGTAAAGGCAGTGGGCTGGGCTTAAGCACCATATATGGTTTTATAAAGCAAAGTGGCGGTGAATTAGAGATCACCTCAGAACCTAATCAGTGGACTAAAGTACGTCTTATTTTACCTTTGATGAAATCCGAGCCATTAAGTGAAAACACTACTCTTAATGACAAGACAATAAGAAATACAGATCTGTTTAATAACGATTACCCTGATGTCACTTTAAAAGAGCCTTTAGAAGCTTCTTTCCCAATGCAGGCAGGACAAAGAGTTTGGCTTGTGGAAGATGATCTTCAAGTCGCCAATGTACTCGCGGATCAATTACAAAGTTTAGGCTTATCAGTAAGCCATTTTGAAAGCGCAGAAGACGTGTTGGATATGCTAGAGCATGACAGTGCAGATCTTATTTTGTCGGACATCAATTTAGCTGGCGAAATAAACGGCATCAGTCTCGCCCATCAAATAGATGAGCCAATTTTATTAATGTCTGGTCTACCCAAAGCGCAATTAGAGCAAGAATATAATTTATTAGCATCAGACTGGTTTATTCAAAAGCCCTTTAATATCAATACCCTAAAGGAAATATTTCAGCTAGGTTAAGCTTATATTTCAATTATTACAAAGAAACTTTCATGCTGAAATTCACCATTAGTTTTTGTTTTGCATAGTGATTAAACAGCCAAATGACAGGCTGTAACTGGCAGCCACTGCCAGAGATAAAACAACAAAAACAATTTTGGAGTCACTATCATGAAATTTTCTTTGCGCAAGCTTGCAGGTGTTATTGCCCTTACCAGTCTATCCACCAGCGTACTCGCTGAAAGCGATATTATTGGTCTTATCACCAAAACCAATACCAACCCTTTCTTTGTAAAGATGAAAGAAGGTGCTCAGAAGAAAGCCAGTGAGCTTGGGGTTGAGTTAAGAACTTTCGCAGGCCGTTATGACGGCGATAATGAATCACAAGTTCAAGCCATAGAAAACCTCATTGCCTCTGGCGCAAAAGGCATTCTCATTACACCAAGTGACCCTGCTGGTATTGTACCTAGCATCCAAAAAGCCCGTGATGCAGGTCTATTGGTTATTGCCCTAGATACCCCATTAAGTCCAGCCAATGCCGCAGACATGACCTTTGCCACAGATAACTTTAAAGCAGGTGAAATGATCGGCCAATGGGCAAAAGCACGTATGGGCGAGAAAGCAAAAGATGCCCGTATTGCACTGCTGGATCTTAGCACTAGCCAAATTACCGTAGATGTTGCCCGTGACCAAGGCTTCTTAAAAGGTTTTGGTATCGACATTAAAAATGCAGGCCGTATTGGGGATGAAACCGACCCAAGAATTGTCGGCAATGATGTGACTCAAGGATCTGAAGAAGGCGGCCGCCGCGCCATGGAAAACCTACTACAAAAAGATCCTAGTATTAATCTGGTTTACACCATCAATGAACCTGCCGCAGCGGGTGCTTATGAAGCCTTGAAATCCTTTGGGCTTGAGAAAGACGTCACCATAGTTTCTGTCGATGGCGGCTGCCCTGGTGTACGAAACGTACGTGATCATGTGATAGGTGCAACCTCCATGCAATTCCCATTAGAGATGGCATCACAAGGGGTAACTTCTATTGTTGAGTTCGCTAAAACAGGTACACGCCCTAGTGCTTCTGACGGGTTAGATTTCTTCGATACTGGGGTACAGCTCGTGACAGACAATCCAACTCAGAGTGTTCAATCAATTAACTCAAACACTGGCCTTGCCATGTGCTGGGGTTAATTTTCCTTAGATCAAATAGCATTTTGAATTGAAAGCCATCTCCTTGCCTTTAGTCAGGTAATGCATACCCGACTAAAGGCCTTTTTACTGCTCGGAGTAATCTATGAGTTCTGTTAAACCCAATACCTCAACACCAGTACTTGAACACGATCAAGTGGCGGATAACACCGCTGGGTATGTGGCAAATTTTTCAGTGAAAGAAAGCCCTATATTGCGGCTCAAAAAGTTTCTTCACACTTACCCTATTGCAGCTCCCAGCATCGTTTTATTATTAGCGATTTTTGGCTTTAGCCTGTTAATTGGTAATCGCTTTTTACACCCTTTTAACTTGTCGCTTATTCTGCAACAAGTAACCATAATCGGTGTGATTGGGGTCGCCCAAACCCTGATTATTTTAACCGCAGGTATCGACTTATCCGTCGGTGCTATCATGGTGCTCTGCTCTGTGGTGATGGGCCGTATGGCCATAGATTTAGGCCTAGAAGCTTGGTTAGCCCTCGCCCTTGGTATTTCTGTTGGCGCCCTAGCGGGATTTATTAATGGCCTACTCATTACTCGATTAAAAATCCCACCTTTTATTGCCACCCTAGGTTCCTGGAATGTCTTTTTCGCCATAAACCTCTGGTATTCAAAAAGTGAAACCATTCGCTCGCAGGACATTTCCTCTATCGCCCCGCTATTACAGTGGACAGGAGAAACCATTAACTTTTTTGGCGCAAGATTAACCTACGGCTCCTTACTCATGTTAGGTCTCTTCTTTTTAATCTGGTACGCCCTTAACTGGACCTCTTGGGGCCGACATGTTTATGCCACAGGGGATGACCCAGATGCAGCGCGCCTAGCCGGTATTCAAACTAATCGCATCCTAATGTCAGTCTATGTGCTTGCAGGGATTGTCTGTGCCGTCGGAGCTTGGGTGTTAATTGGTCGAATTGGCTCGATCAGCCCACAAGCAGGTTATACCGCTAACTTAGACAGTATTACGGCTGTGGTGATAGGTGGCTGTAGTCTCTTTGGAGGACGCGGTTCAATCTATGGCACCTTGATTGGCGCCCTAGTTGTCGGTGTATTTAGAAACGGATTAGCCCTTGCTGGTGTCGATGTACTTTGGCAAGAATTTACCGTGGGGATATTAATCATCTTAGCTGTTGGCGTTGACCAATGGATTCGAAGAGGAACGGCATAATGAGCATAGATTATCAACAAACACCTGTATTAAAAGCCTCTGGTCTAGTGAAACGTTATGGCAGTGTGACCGCTATAGATAATGCGGATTTCGAACTTTTCCCAGGAGAAATTCTAGCTGTAATTGGTGACAATGGTGCAGGCAAATCTTCTTTGATTAAAGCCCTCTCAGGCGCCTTGGTGCCTGATGAAGGCGAGGTCTGGTTAGATGGGCAAAAAGTAGTATTTAATACCCCCATGGAAGCCCGTGAATTAGGCATAGAAACCGTCTATCAAAATTTGGCCGTCTCTCCTGCCCTAAATATTGCGGATAACCTCTATTTAGGCCGTGAAATTCGCAAGCCCGGTTTTTTAGGTAAGTATCTAAGAATGCTAGATAAAAAAGCCATGGAGCATAATGCCAAAGCCAAGATGACAGAACTAGGCTTGCTCACCATTCAAAATATGAGTCAGGCCGTTGAGTCTCTTTCTGGTGGCCAACGCCAAGGGGTCGCCGTCGCTCGCTCTGCCCTCTTTGGTAGCAAGGTGGTTATCATGGACGAACCTACCGCCGCACTTGGGGTAAAAGAGTCCCGTCGCGTTCTAAACTTAATCAAGGAAGTACGTGATAGAGGCTTACCCATTGTGCTTATCAGCCACAATATGCCTCATGTGTTTGAGGTAGCCGACCGTATCCACATCCACCGCCTTGGCAAGTGTGCAGGTATTGTCACACCACAAAGCCATAGCATGTCTGATGCGGTTGCTATTATGACGGGCGCAATGGAAATTGAAGCCGCCTAAAAGCTAAATAGCAGAAACCTTGGCATAGGCCCTGATTCGTCGTCTAATGAAACAAGATCAGGGCTTAATTTTGCTGCAATATAAACAGGACGTTCGTTTAAATAGTATGAGAAACAAGATGAAACTGGACACACATGCCAAAGGCTTAATACTAAGTTTTGCTGGTAAGATAAAAACAAGACTGACACTTATCAGTAGCTTTCTCCTTGCTTGTTTAATGGCCCTTGGCTTTACCAGTTTTTCAGCAACCGCCTCCAACCCAGCCAAATTACAATCTATCGGCATCAGTGTGGCGGATTTAGGTAACCCGTATTTTGTCCAATTGATTGAGTCCGCGACCAGCCGCGCCGAATCCCTTGTTGGTCAGCCAGTAAAAATGTTGATTCGCTCAGACGCTTACGACCTAAAACGTCAAATTACCCAGCTTAATTATTTTATCGAACAAGACGTCGACCTCATTCTGCTCACAGCCGCAGATGAAGAAGGCATAGCCCCCACCATAGCCAAAGCACAAAGAGCCGGTATCAAGGTGATTGCAGTAGACGTTAAAGCACGTGGTGCTGATGCCACTATCACCACAGATAATATTCAAGCGGGCGTCATTGCCTGTGAATATCTCGCCAAGCGTATGAACTACCAAGGTAATATGGTCATTATTAATGGTGTTGCCGTTTCTTCTGTTGTTGAGCGTGTAGCCGGCTGTAAATCAGCGATCCACGCCTATCCAAAGATAGTGCTGTTAAATGATCAGCTAAATGGCACAGGCAGCATAGATGGCGGCATGAAAGCCATGACCTATTTAATGGAAGCTTATCCAAAGATTGACAGTGTATTTAGTATTAATGACCCAACCGCATTAGGCGCAGTCCGCGCTGCTAAACAAGCAGGTCGTGATGATTTCATTCTTGCCTCTGTGGACGGTGCCCCTTTTGCCGTGAAACTGATTCAATCGGGCAACAGCAACTGGGCTGCCACAGCCATGCAAAAACCTAGCTTGATGGCCAAAAAAGCCGTCGAAATTGGTTATCAGTTATTACTTGGAAAGAAGGTCGAGCCTAACTATATTCTGATTCCCGCAGAGCTTGCAGCACAAGAGATCGAGAATAAAAGTGATGATTGGTAAGGCTATAAGTTAACTGGCCTTTAATAAAAAACCGTTCGCCAAAGACTCATTTATATCACAATAAAGTTCTCTTGATATGAAAAAGATATGATAGTAATTTATTGTTTTAATTAAACAAAAAAACCAATAACTGGATTACACCTTGCTATGCGAAGCATAAACTTAATTCCAATTAATACCTTGTTAGCTACTAATTGGAATTTAGAGCATGACGATTTTTAGCTTTTTATTTTTTATTGTCTTAGCCGTTAGCCTATTTTCGCTAAAATATATTAGGCGTTACCTGAAATCAAAAAAATCACTTCATCTAAAGAAGTTTACTGTGGTATGGATCTTTACCCTATTTTTTATTGGTATCACTTTGTATGCTCATTATCCAATTACGAAAGACAGAATAATTGGACTGTATGAGATAGATAATCAGTTTTATTCGGGACCAAATGCCGATTGGCAAAAAGAACATTTCTCCTTCGAAATAACAGAGGAAAGTGAGTTTCTCTTTCATGAGAAACTGAAAGATGGAAGTGTTAAAACAGTTCGGGGCAAAATTGAATGGTATAGACGCTCCCCACCGATGCTATATCGAATCGCTTTAGATAGTGAGCACCCTCTAATAGATCAATATCCTGCTCTATATAGAGGTAATAGAAAGTTTTACTATGTTTTCGAGTCTAAGTTCGGAAACATGTTTTATAGAAAAGTCAGATAACTAACAAAAAGCATTGGATGCAGAAAAATCGCTCATGATTTGGATATTACTTGAGATGTTTAGTGATTTCTAAACGTATATAAAGCCACTCCACACCCACTAAAAAGAGACCTTCATCTTGCCTATTTCACTCAATCACTTAGATCAAGTCGTCCAGATTATTAAAGAAAAGTCAGCCGATAAGCGACGCTTTATGATCGGGATTGCAGCTTGCCCTGGTGCAGGTAAATCGACCCTCTCCCAGCAATTATTGTCACATTTGGAAGGGGCTAAAATCGTACAGATGGATGGTTTTCACTTAAGTAATGAAGTGCTATCTGACCAAGGTTTACTCTCCCGAAAAGGCTCCCCTGCTAGCTTTGATCTTTCAGGTTTAAAACACCTGATACAGAGACTAAAACAAGGAAGCTCAGATTCAAAAGAAAGCATTTATGCCCCGCGCTTTGATCGTGATTTAGATGCGTCTATTGGCTCTGCTGTCGCAATTGAAATCCAAGATAAATATATTCTGATCGAAGGAAATTACCTGCTTTTGGATCAAGAAGGCTGGCGTGACCTTAAAACAGACTTTGATTTATCCCTCTTTTTAGAGGTAGATGAATCCACACTTATTTCGCGTTTAACTAAACGTTGGTTAGATTTAGGCTTAGATGAAAAAACCGCCTTATCTAAGGTACAGAATAATGATGCCTTGAATATTAAGACGGTTAATGATTATTTACTGGCGCCTGATATCTTTTTAAACACAGCCAGCGCTTAACAAACGCTATTTCTAAACATGACTAGCTCTAAACACAACTAGCATTATAAAAAGCACTTAATTCGAAGTGTGACTAAACAGCATCCTCTGTTTTATATATTCAGCAATGGATAAGGCCAAGCTTTCATGTGCTTGAGCATCCCAATGAATGCCATCCAGATCAGAGCTTTTAATCACTTGGTTAGCATCAAGAAAATCACACTGATACAACTCTGCTTGAGCTGCAAATTCATGGGCTAATAATTGAGATTTTTGCGCACCACCAGCATAAACAGAAATATAAGGCGGGCACACTTTAATCTCTGGCGGCGAAACTAATAAGATCTTTATATTAGAAGATCTAGAAGAAACGCTAGCAATAGCCTCTTGGCTAAAGGCTTGAATCTGTTTAATAAGCGTACCTGCGCCTGCGCCGATGTCTGCTGGAGACAAGTTAAACTTAGCCTTTAAATCATTGGTGCCCAGCATGATTATCACAAGTTCAGGCTCGTGAATGGCTAATAGAGGTTTGAGGTAAGTGAGTCCTGATTTGTCCCCATCAAACGGGGCATTTTTAATCAAGGTGCGATTCGGCTGGCCTGCCTCCATAACGAGATATTTACTCTCCATTTCTTGGTTAATAGAATCCAGAGATGACATATTCAAATATACACCGAGCAGAAAGCTCCAACGTTCATGATCAGCATAACGCCCGCCCTCAGGTTTTGTACCCCAGGTATTTGAATCGCCAAAACACAGAACCTTTGTCATCAACTCGCTAGCCTTTCTTGAACCGTTAATTTAACCTTATTCAACATTTTACTCATATCTCTCTGAGTACAACATGCCTATTGAATTTAAACGGGTGCTCAAGCGAAAACTTGATTGTCTAACCTCAAACACCTAATGTCGTCTTTTACTTGGCATAAATAAAAATAAGGTAGGTCAAAGCATGTTAGTTCGAGTCTGTCTGTTAGTCAGCGTCTTTAGCTTTTTAGTGGGCTGCTCTAGTGCATTAACACCCTATACTGATAACCCAGATCAAAAACTCTCTTATGCTTACTATTTAATGAACCAAGATAGAGTCTATTCAGCCCAGCGTTTAGGTGAAGAAGCATTAGAAGACTTCACCGCACTTAATGATAAATTTGGCATGGCTGAATCTCATATTTTTCTGTCTAGCTTATATAAAAAACATGCGAACCCTACTACCCCAAACTTTCACTCGGTAGCTCCAGACTTTGACCCTAAAAAGGGTAAAGCCATTTTTCACGCTGAGCACTCCATCAAACTATTTTCTCAGCTTGAGCATTTAACCCAGGTGGCTAAAGCCGAATTTGTATTAGCTAATTTTTATATCACCACTAACAAAATCACACAGGGCTGCGAGCTTTATGATAAAAGTCTTGTTAACTATGAAAAAGGCTTAACACTTGAACCAGAGTCAGGATTTGAAATTAATAACCCGCATTTTAAGAGTTTCCCAGAAATGGTGAAAGCCTTTAAGACAGAGCATTGTGCTTAAAAAAGAAACATTGATAAAACACTGTTAACAAAACTTGTTGAGAGAGAAAAATGGATTTAACCCGCTTAACCGAACGTTTGATGAGTATGGACGACGAAACTTGGAAGCGTCACTCAAACCCTTGGAGTGTTTATACAAGGTTCTCAATTCTTCCCCTTATCTCTATCGCATTTTGGTCTAGGGAGTGGATTGGCTATTACAGTATTATCCCCATACTCCTTTCTTTTATTTGGGTTTGGTTAAACCCAAGGCTATTTAGCGCGCCAACTAACACCAACAACTGGGCTTCTATGGGCACCTTTGGTGAACGTATCTATCTAGAACGAAATAAGGTGGCAATTCCTCATTATCACCTCACCCCAGCTCTCTTACTGCAATTGTTATCAGGCCTTGGTTTGCCTTTCTTTTTCTATGGTTTATACAGCTTAAATATTTGGGCACTCATGCTAGGCAACCTCTGGATTATGGTTTTCAAAGCTTGGTTTGTGGATCGCATGGTGTGGTTGTATCGGGATATGAAGGAAACCAATCCAAAATATTTAGATTGGTTAAAGCCCTAATTGTATTTTGCCACAATAAAAAAAGAGGCCTAATAAGGCCCCAAAACATGTTAACAGGCATGTGGGTGACAGCCTGTTAACATCAAAGCCACATGGCTATTGTGCTTGTGATAACTTAGCTAACTCTTGTGCGACTAGGTCTGTCACATCGATAAGTTGTTTGTGCGTTTTAATGGGAATCAAAGGCAGCTCGGTACAAGCAAGCAAGACTAAATCTGCCTCTAACGAATCGACTAATTTAGTAAAAGATTCACAGATAAAAGGCATGTCACCACCATAGGTTTTCACATCATAAATCAGTTGATGTAAACCTAGCTTAGGGTCTGGCACTTCCACCTCAGCAACCTCTTTAAGCTGTCGATAAGGAGACCAATCACCAAGGTCTGTCACAGGGTCTGATCCCAATAGCGCAACCTTTTTAATGCCTTCTTGTTCTAGTTTTTGCTTCACCACATCCCCAAATGACACTAGCTTAGATTTTAAAGCTAAGGCTTCTAATTGCGGCTGATAATAGTTCAGGGTATTACAGGCAATGGCATAGTAATCCACCTGTTGTGCCACTTCATTTGCCACTTGAGACAAGGTCTTCCATACCTTGTCATCGTGTAGCTCGAGCTCCATAGAAAGCCCTAATAGCGGCTCTGAGATAATATTCACCATGGGCGCATCTAAATCCCCTTTAAATGCCTCTCCCATCAAGTTTTTATTGGCTTTTAATACCTTATTCCACATGTCCAAACCCGCTTCTGGCCCTGACCCTGTGATAATGCCTAAGCTGGCTCTCTTGCTATTTTTCATCATGCTTAAGCCTTGGCATTCTGTTCAAAGGATTGCTTAGCTAAAGCTGCTTTCTCTTCATTCGCTTGCTTTTCAAGTGCAAGCTCAGTGTCTGATTTCTCATCCACAAAACGACGCCCCCAACCTGTGATAATGGAGAAGGTCATTACCGCTAATAGCACCCAGGCATATATAATCCAGGGTGTCATTTCGATTGGTGTTAATGCAGGGACACCCTCAAAAGATTCTGCTGCTTTAAAAGATAAACCTGACGCAAATAATAAGGCTGCTGACCAAGGTAATGAGTAAACCAAAGTACACGCCATGCTATCGATAATATTGGCACGACGATAAGGATGCAGACCAAATTTCTCACCCACAGGTTTAGCATAAGAAAGGCCAACCGCTAGAATAGCAGGGGCATTAATACTCATCATAGAAGAAAGGAAAAGGGATAAAACCGCCGATGATGCCTCGGCTCCACGAGGGCTATTTACCATGCCTTTTAGTAAGTTGATTAATCGATCGCTACCACCGCCATCTAACATCAGGCGAATACCACCCGCGAGCAGTAAGACTAAGATGGATAAGTCTGCCATCCAGCCTGCAACACCATTAATTAAGGCTCCGTCTTTTACTGAGACAAAGGCTTCTAAGGTATTAAGTCCAGACACCACAGCCACCAGCATGCCAAGCAAAATACCTATGGTCGTGGCAAAGATCACATCACCCTTTTTCATCGCCACATAGATAGCCGCTAGCGCAGGAATCAACATGATCAAGCCTTTAGGATCCATATGATCAGCCAGTTGCTCATAAGGCACACCAACAGACGAGCCCGTACTTAATAGACTAAAGACAACAAGCAAGACTAAGGTTATCGCACCAGCGGTTAATGAGTATCTAAGACGAGAACGAACAACGCCGCCAATATCCGTATTTTGACTGGCTGCAGAAGAAATTGTGGTATCTGAAATGGGCGCAAGGTTATCACCAAAAGCGCCACCACCGACGATAGCACCAGCCATCAAGAAAGGATCAGCACCTAACAAAACACCTGCTGGATACAAGACGCCCATGCCTGCGGCAATGGTGCCAAAACCAGTTCCGGCTGCGGTTGCAAAAAGCGCACTGGCCATAAAGCTGACTGCTACAAAAACAGTGCCTGTTGCGCCTGTGTGATAAGCCGCCCACAAAATGCCATCCACGAGACCTGAGGACCTTAAAACAGTGGCAAAAATGCCTGCAAAAATCCAAGCTGCGACAGGAGCAATTGCCACCTTACTCGCCATGCCTTTCATAATGGTTTCGCTATACAAGGATTTATCTTTTGCTAATAAGAAGGTGCCTAAAAGCCCAGCTAAAATGCCCACCCACATGCCTTGTATCGTGGCCTCATCCAACGCAGTTGCGACATAAATCGCGACAATAACAAAGCTTAATATGGGTAAAAACGACGCCCAAGGGCCACCATAAAAACTCAATTTTGGTTGATTTGTCATACTCTTTTCCTCGATCTTTTTCTTATTTAGGAAGTTGGCGCTCATTTATCTATGTCTTAGAAAGACAGGCAAATCAGCTGCTGAGGTTTAGTAAAACAAATGGATTTCACCTGAGGTATTTGACACCTTGATCTTAGTTGGCGCACTTTGGCGCAACTAATACACCAAAGTGCGTCTTTATTAGTCGCTCCTTGCCCTGCTATGCTTATTTTTACACCCTGATGTTTGAATTCGCTTAGGCCGATAAATCATGAATGAAGATTTTGCTCAAAACTTGAGACTGCTCTGTAGTTATTACAAATCCATAAGCGAAGTAACCCAACGGTTAGGGATAAGCCGACCTCAGTTCAATCGTTACTTAAGTGGCAAACACAAACCCGCCGCCAACACTTTGCGTCGTATTTGTGAGTTTTTTGATGTGGCCGAACATGAGCTGCATTTACCCCATAGCCAGTTTGAAAGGTTGGTACAAGTCAGTCCAAGGCAAACAAGCAATAACGCTGACAGTATTGAGTCAGCACACTTCAATCAGCTACAGCAAAAATCGAGCCCTGAGCTAGATAAGTATTTAGGCTATTACTTTGAGTATTACTACTCTATGGGCAATCCAGGCAAAATTCTAAGATCTCTCGTGTGTCTTGAGAAACAAGGAGAGAAGGTGGTTTTTCAACGCACAGAAAGGCTAATAGAAGGCAAAGAACAATGGGATAAAGAGGTGTGCCATTGCAAATACTTAGGCATAGCGTATTACCTCTCCGATCGTATTTTTATGATGGATTATGAATCACTTACATTTAATGAAATTACCCAAACCATCATGTTCCCTACCTTTAAAAATCGCATCAGCTGGTTACATGGTTTGCGCTTAGGGGTATCGGCCAGTGATGAGCGTATGCCTTCGAGCTCTCGAGTATTGATGGAATATTTAGGTACTAATATTAACTTACGTAAAGCGCTCGCCATGTGCCGATTTTACGAGCCCCATGACCAAGATATAGACGAAGCCATTCAAGAGATGATCAATAATCAAGGCCCTAACGAACATTGGAACTTTAGAGCCAAGGCTTAGGGAAAGTCACCTTAATACGATGGCGTTTAAACTAATTGGTCCGGCTATCAAATTAGCCTGAGTCAGCGGAATATGAGTAATATCCGGTACACCATTATGTCCATAGAGCTTACTGATCTCTTCATGACAAACACACAACTTTATTGCGTCCCAGTTTTCAATCAGTATTGAAATATTAATAACATTGTCCAAAGCGAGGTGATGGCTCTTTAAGGAGGCTTGTAAGTGATCAATTGCACGCTTTACCTGATCACGAAAGCCCCCTTGCGTATCCTCTTTTTGCTGCTGATTGTGACCCGATACAAATACCAACTCTCCCCCTAAAATCGATGATGATATTTCTTTTTCCATATGAGTATCTGACCTAGAAAAATCGCTCTCAAGAGGGTCATTCGGTTGGCTCATTAATACACACCTATTTCATATTGTTTTCAAAATTTCGGGCAGTATAATTGTTAAAGTTAACTTTAAGTCAAATTATTTAGATACGTTCTAAATATCATTTATTATGGTCACTTAAGATTATGAAAATTAATAAAAATTTAACGATAAGTGAAGTCTCTGAATTCAGTGGTGTGGCTGGGTCTGCGTTGCGTTTTTATGAGAAAAAAGGATTAATTCACTCCACTAGAACCAGTGGTAATCAACGCCGCTATCATTCCTCTATGCTAAGAAGAATTGCTTTAATTCAGGTTGCACAATCCGTCGGTTTTACTTTAGAAGAAATCATTCTTGAATTAGAAAGCCTCCCTATGAATAAGACACCTACCAAGCGTGATTGGGAGAGAGTTGCCAATAAATGGCAAGCAGATCTTGAAGATAAAATGAAACGCATGCAGTTTTTAAAAGACAACCTAGCAGGCTGTGTTGGTTGCGGTTGTTTGAGTATGAAAAAGTGCCAGCTATTAAAACCAAATGACTTTGTCCAAAAACAAGGCATTTGGCATCCTAAAGTTAATCAATAGCAGGTACCTTTCTTCTAGCTATTTCTTCTAGCTATTTCTTCTAGCTATTTCTTCTAGCCCTAGCTTAAAGCACTACTTTTAATTCAGTGCTTTCTGCTATTCAATGCGATGGTTTTTAGCCTCGATAGGCTCTGGAAAGTGTGTTTCTCCCAAGGTTTCGAGTAGGTTAATTTCCGTTGTGCGCGTCATGGCATTTAAGGCTAAATCATTAGCAGACAGACCAAAAGGCTCTTGTAGTTCTTCACTTAGGGCATCGAACCCAAAAAAGGTATAAGCCACAATGGCACAAAAAAGAGGGGTAACGAGTCCCTGCGAAGCAACAATCCCAAAAGGAAGAATGAAACAATAAAGATAAGCTGTACGCTGTACTAACAACATATAAGCAAAAGGAATTGGTGTACCTTGTATACGTTCACAAGCCGCTTGAACCTCCGCCATTTTAGTCACGTGTTGATCAAAACTTGGAATTAAAAATTCAGACACAAGTTTTTTATCTCGACAGATAGCAAGTTGCTTTCCCATCAGCCTTAATAGAGCATCAGGAATATTATGGGACTTTCGTAATGGTAAAAGATCATCTTGTTTTAAATACTTTTCGATATCTTCCCATGGGTCTGACTTTCGCAATTGGTGTCTAAGAGCATGATTAAAGGCAATCGTCAGATAGATAAGACGTTGGTGCGCTTTTTTACCTGCTTTTTCATTGCAATGAATATAGGACACAGACTGTCTCGCTAAACTCCTAGAGTGAACGATAAGCTGCCCCCACTGCTTTCTTGCCTCCCACCACCTGTCATAACTCGCATTATTCCTAAATCCCAAAAAGAGAGATAACACTACTCCAAGAAGCGCTAGGGGCGCCAAAGTAAAAGAAGGGAACAACAAGGGATAATAATATTGAAAGAGAGCAACTGCTGCCCCAAGAAGCGTTATAAAAGCGATTTGTGGGAAAACACGTAAAACCACTGAACCTCGTATAATAAAGAAAAGTCGGAATGCATTGGGTTTATTGCGAACAATCATAGGGTGTCTCTAGCTAAAAATAATGTTTTACCCTAAGAAGTAAATGAAAATGAGAATTACTTGTCAATTAGATACTGACACATTATCCGCTTATGGATGCTAGATACCCTTATGAAAACTAACATGCTTCATTGTTAGGCGAAAACGCTGCCTCAGATAGAGGCAGCGCGATACGTCTTATTTATCAAAATGAATCACACTTCGTATGCTTTCACCCTTGTGCATAAGTTCAAAGGACTCATTGATATCCTCTAACCCCATGGTATGAGTAATAAAGTCACTTAACTTAAACTCACCCTGCAAATAACGCTCTACATAATCTGGCAATTCAGTACGGCCTTTAACGCCACCGAAAGCAGAACCACGCCATACTCGTCCTGTTACCAATTGGAATGGTCGCGTTGATATCTCTTGTCCAGCACCCGCTACACCTATCACAACCGACTCACCCCAGCCTTTATGGCAGCACTCTAATGCTGATCGCATTAGGTCTACATTGCCAATACATTCAAAAGAATAATCAACACCGCCGTCTGTTAGCTCAACAATGACATCTTGAATTGGTTTGTCGTAATCTTTAGGGTTAATAAAGTCAGTAGCGCCTAACTTTTTAGCCAATTCGAATTTGCTCTCATTAATATCAATCGCAATAATTCGACCTGCTTTTGCCATGGTTGCTCCAATCACAGCAGATAGGCCAATGCCCCCTAAACCAAAGATTGCAACACTTGCCTCTTCTTCTACTTTAGCGGTATTCATCACGGCGCCCATGCCTGTGGTAACCCCACAGCCTAACAGGCAAATCTCTTCTAACGGCGCTTCTTTGCTTACTTTCGCCAAAGAGATTTCCGGCAAGACAGTATATTCAGAGAAAGTTGAGCATCCCATATAATGAAAGATAGGCTGGCCATCTTTATAGAATCGTGTGGTGCCATCTGGCATCAATCCCTTACCTTGCGTTTCACGAATCTGTTGGCATAAGTTGGTTTTACCAGATAAGCAGAACTTACAGACACCACATTCTGGCGTGTAAAGAGGAATAACATGATCACCCACTTCAACGCTCGTCACGCCTTCGCCTACTTGCTCCACGATGCCACCACCTTCATGCCCTAGAATGGCAGGGAAGATACCTTCTGGATCTTCACCAGACAAAGTGAAAGCATCCGTATGGCACACACCAGAAGCAACAACTTTGATTAATACTTCCCCTTTTCTCGGTAGCATCACATCGACTTCTTCAACAGAAAGAGGTTGCTTAGGGCCCCAAGCAATAGCCGCCTTCGATTTAATAAATTGATCTGTCATAGTTTTCTCTTTTTAATTTCAAAAATATTTTAAATGGACTTCATATATGGCCGCGCAGGTTGTAAGCAGGATCATCAGTAAAACCGATAAACTAAAGGCACTTGAGATAAGCAAAGTTCATCTATTTTGTAACAAGCTTGACCGAGCGGTTATGAATGTCAGCCATTATATTTATTTCTATATGAATGATAATATATTCACTATGTAAAACACTTGTACTCAGTGGTAACAATAAAATTCATAGGTAAACAAAATGCAATGGGAAGGAATTAGAGAATTTGTTTATGTTGCTGAAAGTGGCAGTTTTACTCAAGCATCAAAGAAAATGATCATTTCGACCGCGCAAGTCAGTCGGCAAATTAGTGCATTAGAAAAGCGACTTAAGATTAAATTGTTTTATCGCACGACCCGTAAAGTCTCTCTGACAGAAGAAGGGCATATTTTCTATCAACATTGTCGCGGTGCTCTCGATGCCTTGGATGCAGCAGAACAAGCCATCACCAACCTGCAATCAAAACCACAAGGTAAAATAAGACTGACTGCGCCTGTTACCTATGGCGAGCAACAAATACTGCCTCTAGTGAATAGCTTTATGGAACGCTATGCGGATATAGAAGTAGAAGCTTACCTCACCAACTTACAAATGGACCTAGTAGAAGAAGGTTATGACCTTGCGATTCGTCTTGGGAAGCTAAATGACTCAAGCATGATTGCAAAAAAACTAGGAACAAGAACACACTATCTGTGCGCTTCTCCCGCTTACCTTGAACAAGAAGGCGAACCTCAATCTCTAGCTGAACTCAATCAACACAGTTGCTTATTGGGCACTCTCGATTATTGGCATTTTAAAGATTCAAGTAGGGATAAGAATATTCGAGTTACAGGAAGACTACGCTATAACAGTGGCTTTGCCCTAGTAGATGCGGCCTTAAAAGGCTTAGGGATAGTGCAACTGCCAGACTATTATCTTAAGCAGCATTTAACCCAAGGAGACTTGGTCACCTTACTCGATAATTATAGAGCCCCTGATGATGGCATCTGGGCGGTTTATCCACAAAATAGGCACTTATCGCCTAAGATCCGACTACTTGTGGATTATTTGGCAGAACAACTTAGTTAGACAAAAGCTATAAAGAAGAGGGCAAACGCCCTCTTTTGAATTAGTAGATAGATTAATTTTAACTATGCTAATTTTAAAATTTAACAATTAAGTAGAAAGAAATAATGGTTTTTTTAGCACTTATCAAAGAGCATTACACATCATATTTATTTGCCTTCAAGCCTCTTCCAGAGGGAGCCAACAAGTAAAACCTGCTCCACCCAAACTGCTTGGCTCAACTTTAATATGCCCTTGATACCGGCGAACAATGCTTTCAACAATTGCTAGTCCCAAACCAAAACCACCCGTTTCGCGACTACGACTTGTGTCTAAACGAGCAAAAGCATTAAAAATCTTTTTACTTTGATCCTCAGTGATTCCTAAACCATCATCTGCAACAGTTAATACGAAATATCCATTTTCGATATAAGAAGTAATAGAAACCATTTTGTCTCCATACTGTTGCGCGTTGTTCACTAAATTATCCACTAGCAGCTGAAAATGCATTGGTAATATGCTCAACATTGAGTCACTTTGTAACTCAATACTGAAATGCTTATCCCTCTTAGTTAATTTAGAGATACGTTCTTGTATAAACTTATCTGCATCAACAAGGGATAGAGTGTTTAGTCTCTGATGCTGAACATTACCTAATGTTAAAATCGTTTTAGTTAACTTATCCATATCTTCAATATAAGTATCTAGATCTCCTAATAAAGCTTGCTCAGATTCTGTTAAAGCCGTTTTTTTAGTTTGTAAGATACCTAATGCAAACTGCATTCGAGTGAGCGGTGTCCTCAGCTCGTGGGATATGGCATGTGTCATGACTTGATTATCTTTGATTTGAGTTTCGATCTTCTCAGCCATCAAATTAAAGTTTTTTGCTAATCCATCAACAGGGCTAGGTACATCCTCATTTGCGCGGATATCAGTTTTACCGGATGAAAATTTCAATTGGGCTTGCTGTAAAGCCTCAATCGGTTTTTCGATTGCTTTAGCAATCATTAGCACCACAACAGACATAACGATTAAAGTTAATAGAATTAATAGTTCGTAGGCATAGTTCTCAAGATAATCTTCACTCGTTAGTCCTTCCATTTTATTAAAAAACAATCCTTTTTCTATTTCTGCATAATCTTCTACAACTAGATAACCCGGTAAACTCTGTAAAAAGATCCATGCTTGTAAACGCCCATCAGGTAATATAAAAACGGACGTCTTTCGATGCTCACCTAAGTACTCATTTTTATTGTTTTTTTTTGCTTTTAAATTCGGCTCAATGAAAATTCTAAAATTTGAACTAGATGCAAATGCTTCAACCGTACGCTGATTGAATTTGCCCTTATTTGATTGAATAAGGACAGGCTTCAGCTCCTGATAAACATCATTAACAAAATCTCGTTTACCATCATAGCCAAAATAGGTTTGCATAATGGCAATCAAAATAATCGCCAAAATCAGCATAGCTGCTGACATACTTAAATAAAGCCGCCAAAATAAAGATAATTTTTTCATCAGATAATCTTCAGTCCAACAGAAGCATATAGCCTTTGCCTCTTACTGTTTTTACTAACATAGAGTTAAAGCCTGCTAACATTAGTTTTTTTCGTATAGAAGCAACACGCATATCTATTGCACGATCAATACCATCATATTCAATACCCCGTAAGTTTTGATAACAGGTATTGCGATCTACTATGTCTCCAGAATGCTTGATTAGTAATGCAATTAAATCAAACTCTGCAGAACTAATATCGACACTCTTTTGGTTATAGCTTACCTCTCTACGCACAATATCTATTTTTATACCTGATGAAAAAAATACCGCTTTATTATCGATGGTTTCTATACTTCTTCGAAGTAAGGCATTTATATGAGCGAGTAATACATGTGGTCGAATAGGCTTTGTTAGGTAGTCATCTGCACCCATATTCAAGGCAGATATTTCATTAATGTCATCTTCACAAGCGGTTAGCATCAAGATTGCACCACGAAAAGAGCGCCTAATTTCTCTACAAATATCTATACCATTCTTACCAGGTAGCATGATATCCAAAATGACGACATCTGAAGGTGTATTAAGTATAAAGTTTACAGCATGGTTGCCCTGATCTATATGGAGAACCCTAAAACCTTCTGACTCAAGAAACATGATTGCTAGACGAGCAATCTCTTGATCATCTTCAACTAAAATTATGGTTTTCATTATATTTTCTTCTCTGCATAACCTTAAAAGTAGCCAATAAAAAACTAAACACGTGTTATGTACTTAGCGTTAAAGTGTTTTTCATAGGATCAATGCTACGTTAGATTTTAGAGTCTTTACCTTTAAAGTAGTTTCCTTACTACCCGTTGAATAAACAAATAACATTCACTGTTGAGTTTTATAATTAATAGATAGCCCCTCTACAGTACTATCTCACTAACTTCAGTCTAAACACTCTTTATAAAATATAGATGATATTCGCATGGAAAAACCTATAACGTGGAGTCGTGTACCATTTTTGTAAGACTTTGTAAGAACTCCAAATTCGTAAGCCTTGTTATTAGAAGGCTTACTTTTAAAAAACTCAATAATAAATAAAATCACGACCTTACAAGATATAAAATATAAAGATAAAACCTTCTCTATTATATTATTTAAAATATAAAAAGTTTTTACAGTTAAAACGAAATAAATCTTACTATCTATAATATTAAATTTAAAAAACAGCCTCTAGAAAACCTAACTAGAGGCTTTAAAAACCTACAAGGAGAGAATCTCTAACTTTATTGCCTTATATTTACCATTAGGTAATACAGTCGGTATTTTGTAGGTTGGGGATGACAGTAACTGATACATTGCTGTATCACCTTCAATGAATTCTTGAGGTGTATATAAGCGCCATTCATCAGAAATATCCTTTTTGCGCCAGCCATAATCTTGAGCGCCGAGCAATGTTGTTAAAGACCAATAAAAGTATTCACCACCTTGGCATTCATAATCACAGGTCGGATCATAGTAACTATACCAAGCTTGCTTAGGGTAGCGATTTGGAATGCTCTTAAACACACCTCCTCTCGCGATATCCATAGCATTTGACTGGGCACTACCTGGTCTGGTTGAAAACGTATTTGGATATAATTTTTCATAACCAGCATTACTGATTAAATGTAATACTTCTTCAAGAGTTGCATCAAAAATCCCATTAGCAGCTCCGTTTGGATGAGTCTCTGTTGCATAAAGATCCTGCCCAATGCCAACTTCGATTCCATGTTCAGTTAGCATACTTTCTCTGAAGTATTCCATATCCTCTTCTTGCTCAACCATGACTAAAACTGCTTTTTGCAGCCGTATCGTTTTTACAAGTAATTCATTATCTGCTTTACCATCTTGGTCGTTATCTAAGTATTCTGCCATTACACTCGCGGCATGAAGTAATTTACCTTCGGGCACTGTATCCGTTGCAACAATTGTGACTCCGAAAACATTTACTTTCTGAGTGAAATTTAACGGCTTATCCTTTGCGTTTAAGGTACTGCATGCTGTCATTGCAATCGAACAAGTCAGTAATATATTTTTAAAAATCATATTCATATATTTAAAACTCCATACCAAAATTTAATGCGATAAAGTGAGCATCTTTAATATTTAAATCGCTATTACTTGTACTTCCATCTTTGTTTTCACTCAGACTTCTATCAGTGATAACACCACCAGATAAACCAAATACCGCAGGGCCAAAATTTTGACTTAGGGTTAAAGCTGTACGCGTTTCTTCATAATTCATAAAAGATTTTTTGTCGCTTCGTGCAAACCGCCTTCCAGTCCAACCTCCTTTCCCATGAGATAATGAAATAGCGGTGTCATCATTAAAGTTATAGCTAGTTGATAACTCAGATTCTTTATCAGCTAAGATTGCAGTCAATTCGACTTGCTCAAAAGGCTGCCAATTAACTTCAATAAAAGGTAAGCCAATCAACGCCTGAAAGCGCTCGCTCTTATTCCATTGAAATGCGAGGCTAGGAAGATCATTTAACCCCCCATCATCACTAGCTCCCATCCCTACTATCCAAGCATTTCCAGCATCTGTGGGCATTAATAAGCTGGCCTCTAACTCTTTGGAGAGTGAATCGGAGCCTTTGAAAGGTTTATCACTCAATGACCCTAGCGCACCTGATAAATTGAGTTCTTTACCACTTTCAAATTCGTGCGACCAAGATAAATTTATTCTGCCCCCCTTAACCTCATTAGGGATTTTTGCATTGCTACCAGGCAATAACGCATTGCTTGTGATATCAATTCTTTCAAGCCCTAAACCAACAGACATGGTGTTCATATCATCTAAATACAGTTCTTTATCCAAATTAATCTGTATTCGTTTTTGCTTGAATGAGGATGAACTCCCTGAAATATCTGCACTCGCTTGTTGTTCAATATTTAGATATGCATTGAAGCGCTCTTCTTCATCTGCGTGTAATACCATAGGGGTACAAAATGTAAAAAATAATAAGGGTTTATTAACTATTTTCACTTCCAACTCCTGCTTTAAGTACAGCCTTATTTTATTGATGTTTTAAACGCCATAACGTTGGGTCGTGTCGTTTTTGTGTCAGCCACAGTAAGGGAGTTGGATTTTATTTAAGCCATACGAAAGTATTTCTATTAAAGAAGAGTTCAAATAGAACGAATGTAACTACCAAAAAGAAATGTGCTTTAGCTTTAAGAATGAGAACAGATTGATAATTATTGACCTTCAGGCGATACCATCTGGATGATGTACCCACAAAACAGACATTTATCACCTAAGATACGCCTACTTGTGGATTATTTGGCTGAACTCCTTAATTAGATGAGCAACGCTAAACATAAAAAAAGAGGGCTTTCGCCCTCTTCTTATTTAACTAATCAAAGTCAGTAAAATACTAGCCTTTATCGCTTTTATCATTCAATTTATCATCAAGTTTTTCATTTAAAGCGATGATCTGTTGCTGCATTTTCTGCATTTGATCCATCAGCTCAGCATGGTTCTGCTCTTGAGCATCATGCTCTTGTTTGTTGGTTTCTTGCGTCATGACATCCAGTACCACACCCACCATCATGTTTAAGAAAACAAAGGCGGTTAAGAAGATAAAGATGATGTAGTAGATCCAACTAAAAGGATAAACAGCCATGGTTTCTTGAAGTTATATTTGGCACTCTCTCCAAAAAGGGTGAGATCATGAAATTTTTACCTTTTAAATCATATGCTTAATAAATATTAAAAAAGAAAAGATTTACAAAAAAATTGTTTTTTGTAAAAGTATTAAAATCAAACTCATGCATAGCGAAATTTCACTAATTTTAAGTGTATAGACCTTTACAAAAATATTGTTAGTACAGCCTTTTACATAGTAAAAATTAGACTAAAAAATCGCAGTCGTTCCACCAATCACGCATACTAAAATAAGATAAGTAAACAAATATATCAATTTGCTGAAAACAAGAACGAACCTCATTATAATTACCGCCACCTGAAACCCACTTACCTTAAAGGTTCACTGAAAAAGCCATGTACGATGCTATAAAAATAAAACTTAATAACATCAGAAACAACAAAGTTTTTGAGCTCTTAGTCGTTGCAGTCATTATTATTTCTGCTCTTGAAATCGGGGCTAAAACCTTTGAGTTACCAGAGTCAGCAATTTCAGTCACAACTTTCCTAAATACTTTTATTACATTTTTCTTTCTTGCTGAGTTAACGATCCGATTTGTAGCTGATGAAGATAAGAAAAGCTTCTTTAGAAAGGGCTGGAACATCTTCGATACATTGGTAGTAATTGTTAGCCTTATACCAATAGAAGACTCAGAAATGGCACTTCTTGCCCGCCTTGTACGCGTGTTCCGTGTTTTAAGAATGGTCTCTGTTGTTCCAGAGCTAAGAATTTTAATCAATTCATTAATTAAAGCACTGCCTCAGTTAGGTTATGTAGTTCTTCTGATGTTTATCATTTTTTACATATATGCTGCGATCGGTAGCTTTTTATTCAACCAGATCAACCCAGTACTTTGGGGCGACATAGCAATATCGATGCTGACATTATTCAGGATAATGACATTTGAAGATTGGACAGATATCCAATATGAGACGATGGAGGTCTATCCTATGAGCTGGATATTCTACATATCATTCATATTTTTTACCGCATTCGCATTTTTAAACATGGTAATCGGCATAGTAGTTAATGTCATGGAAGAGGAACACCAAGCAGCCAGAGCTGAGAAGCAACCCTCACTTAGTGATTTACAACAAGAACTTAAGGAAATTAAGGCCGCACTATCAGATTTACAAAATAAATAACTTATATGTACCTTCTGATTTTTAGCTCCAAGATATTCGATTATAAATAAGTCACTGTTTTGCATTTAAAATTAATATAACATTAATAAATTAAACCGTTTTAAGGAGGCGTTTTGGATGGATTTTTTAACAGCAACAATATTCTCTGGCATTGTCTTTGACATCATCAAGGATGGTGTAAAGGTTAATATCGTTAATTTGAAAGATAAGATGACTGGCTGGGTTGTAAATGATGAAGCAATTCAAAAGTTAGTAGATGGTTTAAAAGATGCTGGAATTAATGAAGATTTAAACAAAACAGCAATTGAAAGACGAGTTAATGAATCTCAAGCGCTAAAAGATCAATTAGCTACTATTCATCCTTCCCCCGCACTCATCCAACAGAACAAAATGGGGCACAATATCAATAGTACAAATAGTACTATCACTATTGGCAATATCAACATTAACTCTGAAAAGTGATGAATAAGATGGATAAGCTGTCTGTCACGCAGGCCAATAGAGATGGAGGGCACAATGTTAACGCTGTTAATTCAAATATATCTATTAACACCTTTAATGGGTTAAGTACTACTGATTTAATTGCATCAGTACGTCTTTTCAATTGCCTAATTTCTAGAAGATCATTCTCCTCAGCAGAAGACTCTCTTGATACATTGGAAACTATTAATAATGTTTCCACAGAGGGGCCTCTACTATTCAGTATTCTAAAATTTAAACTGAAGCTGTATCAAGGTGAACTCCCTGTTATAGGCCGTGATGTTTTCTTGAAACTTTTGAAAGGTTCATCACTAAATAACGACTTAAAGGATTACGTTAGTTCAGTATTCATTGATTTTCTCAGTATTAATTCATCCGACCAAGCAATCCAGTATTACCACGATTGTAAACACCGCAGTACTTTTTGTGATGCAGTTTACTTCGAAAAATTTGCGAAGATAGATGAATTACAAAAAAGTCTGTCAAAGACAATAGAAGCAGAAGAAGAAATGCTTTGTGCTTTAATAAGAGGCTTCAGAAGGAACTACAAATTCACTCAAGCAGCTGAAACAGCTAAGTTGCTTAATCAATATTACCCTAATGAAAATAGTCAATTTCTTAATATTCACGAAGCTACCCTTAAACTCGTAAGTGAGATTGGTGCTACACATTTCTGGATGATAAGTTCTCAATCTAAGAAAACGCTTAACACCTTAATAGATGATTTCTTAGAGCATAATCAAAACACTATCGATATTCGTAATATAAACATTGCCGCGTACCTTCTGCAGCTAACCTCATATGAACACACGGCGTTGAAAAAAATTTGCGAAAATAATCACGTCGAAGTTCGAAAATACATTCCCAATTTTAAGATTGACAACTCTATATTGGAACCACTTGAATCAATCTTGGATGCAAACAGCTCAATTGATGAAAACATTTTTCTCAGAGTATACCGAGCAATAGACAATAAACTAATAACCGAAAAGTTTGCGGATTGGCTTGAAGCTGGGGGCGAAGTGCTGTGTGAAAGCCCTGAATTGAAAGTTTTGATAGATCTTTTACAGAAATCAGTTCTATGGACTCCCAGTGATGAGTCTCAATTAAGTTTAAAAAAAGACGTATCAAAAGAGCAAATTGAAGAACTAAAAGCCATAGTAGGAAAAATAAACCCTCATATTTTATACCAATTATGTGAATCATTTAATAATGCACACATGCCTCATCATACAGTAGCACTGCTTGAACCCATTATTTCTGATAGTCCTTGGCCATCTCCATTAGTTGAGGTTTTCGCGTTTGCTTTAAAAGCCAATGATAGACATCAATCACTTAAAGACCTACTGAGCAGTTTTGAGGACATAAGTACGAACTTAAACCTAATAATATTAAGTTCTGAATTAGCAAGGTCCTTAAATGATTTTAAGGAAGCAAAGCGATTAACAGAAATAGCAACTAACACTTACCCTAAGCAACTATATTGCTGGTACCTTCATTTCCTTACCATCCAAAGTTCTAACACGGCTGAAGGCATATCAGATCATATTGAACTCTGCGAAGCTTTAAAAAAAATGCCGCTAGAGCTTTTTGAGACATACAGTGATTTAGCTAAAACAGTACTTCATTATGTAAACCTAGTAGACAAAAGTTTTGTCTCATCGATAGCTCTCAAATGGTTTATCAGCAACCCTTATGAAAGAGCTAAAGACATAACAGAATTGTACCTCAATGATTTACAAAAAGGAGGCAACTTAATAACCCTACCTAATCAAACAGTTAAGAATTGCCAGTTTGGTGTCACGTATACTAAAAGCGGAGAAGCACCAACAACAAAGCTACTTGTAAAAAATGCGCCTAAAAATGTTAGTTTAATTGATTTACATACACCCTTAGGCAACTTTTTAGAGAAATCGAAAGTTGGCGATGAAACTAAAATAGGTATTTATAACTACAAGGTTATCGAAAAATCCCCAGCACCTGTAGCAGTATTTCGAATCGCAAGTCGATTACGTGAAGAGCATAATTCAGGTGAAGATTGTTTCTATAGGTTTAATACAGATCCAAATGATGTTGTTGGCTCTATGGCATCTATTCTTGAACAATTTCCTAAAAAGAGCCTGATTCCTCCAGTTATTAATGGCTCACCTTTCCCGCTACTTGTTCGTATCAACTTCGATAAAGAGAACCTTGTAAAGGCTACTTTAGATTATCTTATGGATAGAGAAAGTAACTTACAAACAGCTTTGTTAGATAATGGAGAAACGAACTATAGTGAGTTAGTAATTGATAGCCTCACTATGATCTATTTGGCTTTAGGTGGATATAGTAAAGGCCTGATTTCACTACCAATAAAGCTATTTATCACAATAGAAACAAATATTACATTATCGAATTGGGTAGAAGAGCGCTTTAATCCGAACTATTTATCCATCGATATAATTGACGGAAAATTAATTAAGTTTGACTCGAAATCAGCTAGTCAAGACGAATTTATTCTTAATTTAAGAGAGCTTCTTAAACATTGTCAGGTAGCAGAACCTGCTTTATATGACATGCCTCACGAATTAATTCAGTTTAAGCGCTTATTAGACTCTTCACATTACAGCTCTCTCAAACTTTCTGCATCACTTTCAATACCACTACTATGTCTAGATCATCAAATGACATCTTTTTATGATACCAACAGTCTAATTACCATAGCTAACTTAAATGATCTAATTAAACGACTGTTAATTCAGATACCGAATAACAACCTCCACCTAGCGCAGCATGTTCACAATGATTTTGTAGCTCCGGTTGGTCATTCTGATATTGAGCGTTTATGCTGCGGAACAACACAAGAGCAATGGCTAGCCTTTAAACTAATCGATAAGCATTCAAGCGTAATTGGCATTGAGCATTTGTTTATGTATTCATATCTGGCAATTTCTAATGCCGTAGAGGGGTCTATATATCGGCTACAACTTTCCCAAAGTAAATATGCAGAACACATTGTAAACGCTTGCTGTAAGGTAGCTATTTCAAAGCAAATGTACGATAACTCAATCAATGGACTAACTGCGCTCAGCGCATTCCTACTGATACGACTCCACTCATCACACAACCAACGATACCAATTAGGAAGTGAGCTTTTAGGGAGATTCTGCCATGGTCATTTTATCAATTTAAAGCAGCAAGGTTTAGCAGTTACGAAATTTATTAAAGAGAATATTATTGAAACAACTAATATAGATAAAGAAAATTAAGACAGGTCTAAGTTACTTTTAAAACAAATATGATATTTAACCCTACATGTTGATCAATTTCACATAAACTGAAAATTTGACCTTATTCTGAGGTTCCTGAGGTTTTTTATGAGCGAGACTATCGATCCTTTTACAGATGCAGCAGCATTTGAAAAAGAACTTAATAATTTTTGGAGTGAACAAAATTTTTCTAAAATAGTTGCGCTGTTTAATCGCTATCAATCAGAGATAGATTGTTTCGACTGTCGAGAATCACCACAGTATTTTTTTATTTTTGGTGTTCTGCCATTCAAGTGGTATTCCATGTATCAACTTGATCAAGATACTGAAATGGAAAAAGAAATTAAGACTGTTATTGTGGCTAATAAAGATACCCCTAATCTATTAGCTTGTATGTGTAATGCAGTTAATTATCACTTTTCTTTTCTGTTGGATTTGTATGAGCGATATTCCAGTGAGCCGAGCCGTGTTGTAGAGGCTGCACGCTGTCGTTACGCTGATCAAAAACAAGACATGGAAGCAAAAATAGAATCCATTGCAAATTTTGATGCATTAAGTGAGTCCATTGATAAGGATAACTGGCCAATATATGAAAGGCAGATTGCTATCCGACGAATTAATGAGGACGATTATTTATTTGATTTCCATGAAATTATTTCTGCTAAGTATGTGTCCTTGCCAAAAAACAATGGATTACTGGAAGTCGAATTTAATAATGGTGAACGCAGCGCAAAATTGTCTTTACCTATGCCTAATAATAATTCTATTTGTGAATCTGGATTATTGTCTTTAGAGATAAATGGAGAGCAGAATGATATTGAAATCAATCGTCATCAGGTTACTGAACATCTCGTTCACTCACCATTTGGATTGATATGCCAAGCCGGTGGCTTTGAAATATCTGTAGCTAATCTATTTTACTATAGAGACTAGGGGCTTTGTCGTTGTTGACAAATCAACCGTTGAAATGTCTTAGCTATTGAAATACTGTTTTGAATGAACTAAATATCTAATCGCTTAAATCTATTGATGATTTTTTTAAACTCCGTATCAAGAGAGAAGTAATTTTCTATCTTGATACGGTTAAAGTTGTGAAGAGCGTAATTTTCGTTTATTTGTGGTAGATAATCATTTTTTTGGTTTTTATCATAATGACTTATGAATTCAGTTAAAACATTCTTAAGGCAGATTTAAAGGAAATGTGCGAATAAAACTTATAGTCAATCAGTACTTAATAAAGCTCCTAGGGTAAGTGATGAATTGAACCTATTAGAGAAAACCATAGTGATAAAGTAGTTTGAGTGAATTGCATATATTTAGAATAATTGTACAGAGCATGCGATGAAGAAAATTTATTGATAATAGAAATAATTGATTATTTTCGGATATCTGCAAAACTATGAATACCTGTGCGGTAGTGCAGTTGAGACTGCTAAAAGTAAAAAATCCACACCTTTTTAATTATTTAGCTATGATCATAAATTATCTCCCAAAGCTTTATGATAATGTTCAATTAGATAGTTTATTATCATTGATTGAAGTGCTTTAATAGTTAATTATAAATAGTGTCTTCCATAGGCTTATTTTATAAGTTCCTAAAAAGCATTTTCTATATATCTTAGAAAAAATTAAAAGAACTGATAAAATTTAATGCTAAGAGATTTGTATATATGGTGAGTAAAATGAAGGCTATAATTGGTGTACTACTTTTTGTACTTAGTGCTGGTTGCTATTCATCAGAACATATTACAAATCTTGGGTGGAGCGATGTAGAGCGTTCAACACCTGTATTATTTAATCGTTCTCAAGAACTTACTACTGATTTAATATTTCGTACTAAAATTTTTAGAAGTACAGAAATAAAGCAACAGAAGAGTGAGTATCAACCTAATGATAAAGCACTTCAACAAATAGACAAGTTCCAAACAATTAAAGTTGAGGGTAGCTTTAGTGGAAATGTTACCGCCTCTATTAGAGACATACTGACTTATACTATTATTTCAACACAGGTAATAAAAATTAATGAAGGAGCACTGGAGTTTAATGTTGGTGATGCCATCTACGGATTACCTGCAACTGAACAGACACTTTATTTGCTTGTTGAAATTACTTCTAATGATGGAGAGAAAGGAAGTATTTCCTTCAATCTTTCAGAAGCAAAAATTAGGCCGTATCTTGAAAAAAGAAATGAACGAGAAGAACAAGCGAAAAATATAAAGATAGCGCTAGAACTATTCAATGAGCAGTTAAAACAAGCGTTAAAAACTAAGAATTACCAGCAAGTACTTAATAGTTTAGAAAACATACGTCTTTATACTCCTGATCTACACGCTAATTTTGGCTTTCATTACGGTTACACCTGCTTTCTATTGAAAAAAAACACATTAGCGAAACATTACCTAAGTACATACCTTCAGCAGACTGGGGATATGGGAAAGTACCGATTTCAAGCGCATCAAGTGCTAAAAAAAATAAACTAGGCAGAAATAAATGAATAGATGGGTATTGTTTTTAGCAGCTTTCTTTTTGTCTTTACCAACTCAAGTGTTAGCGCAAAGAATAGTCTTTAAAGGGGCTATTACTGTTGATAAATTAGAATCAAATGGTGTTACTTTAGGCAGAAATGCGGGAAAGCTAAAGATTGATTATGCGTTAGAGCAGTGGTCAATTTTGGGGGCGTTGGTTGTTAAATGTCATGCTAAATGGGGTTTTGATAATACTTTCTCTGATGTCACAATCAACACAAATTATGGGGAATTCAATATGCCCCAATCAGAGTTTCTAAACAGTTTTAGACCCTACAACTTAAAGATTTTGGTACCAGTCTCAAGAGAGGCTTATGCTCTATGTGATCCAGGTGTTTTGGCATCGAAACCTAAAAAAATGAGCTTCGATATGCCTGGAAGCCCTGAATGGAGTAAATCTTTCTTTATACGCTCTAATAGTGATACAAAAAACGAAAATTATGAAAGACATGCCTCAGCAGACAATTTGGGGGTTGCAGGTTTCGACTGGTTAACAGAAGATTCAAGCCGTCAACTTGTTAGGGATATGAGAGAGTATGCAAAATCAACTCTAAATAAAACAGCCCTCCCTTTTAACTATAAACTAGATTGGGATTATGTTGATTACGATAAAAATAAAGATGTGTATGTTATCAGTGAAGATAATACCCTTGAACAGCACTCAATAAGCTTTTTTTTAGAAGGTGTTCACAAGGGACTTCAGAAAGAAGAGCTTAAAAAACAAGATGAGCAAACAAAAGAGAGCGTATCTTCAAGTGTAATTAAAGACAGCAGTTTTGACGGCATAGATAGCATATTTGAAGACTATGCTAGCCGTGAAGACATGAAGCATATGGATGAAAAATGGCTGTTAACAAAATGGGATGAAGAAAATTATCAACGATTTATACAATTTCAAAAAAATAAAAGGCAACAAGTTAATAATAAGAATGTAAAGACGGCAAAACCTTACTCATATTCAGAAATTTTTGAATGGGATTTTACTGACCCATTAACCGGCGTTAGCATTGATGTTGAAAAAATACACTATGAATCCCACCCAGAAGATGATGACTATGCAGACATTGTGATAAAGTTTCCTGAAGATAAAGCTTTAGAATCCAATTATAACATATATATACGTAATCGTAATTGGCGTAGTTCCCGCCTCTATCATTGCGAATCTGAATACCCTGATAGGTTTTGTGTCCGAGAGGCTACGCTCGGTGATTATTGGATCTTTGAATTTGAGGGCAAGAAATATAAGTTAACACTCAATACAGTTGACTGGTTAGAAAAAAACATTGAAATGACTGTGGAGGGAATATGATTAACAAAGCATATAACGAATTTACTGAATGCTGTTAGCCGCTAACTTTACTGTTATTTTCGATTTTTTTGCAATAACTTCTAGCTTAAAGATAAAGTTCATTATGTAATGGACAGGGCCTCCAAGTGTTTTTTAATAGTAGTACGTTCTAAAAAATATTTTTTATATTTAATTTACTTATGAAATTGAAGTGAAATTTTAAAAGTAGAATTGGTTCTAGTTACTTTAATTTTTAATGTGCACCTGTTTTTACAGAATAAAATTCGTTTGAAAGTGTACTGATTAACGTTATCGGTGAGTTAATGAGCTTATAACTCTCAGGGTAGTGGCTATTCTCTTGATAAGAGATTATTACCTATTCTTCGCATACACAGACAATATCTCTTTCCGCACATCTAGGGTTATACAGGGCGGTACACCCTTGATTTTGGTTTATAGATGAATCGTTACTTGACCTTAGAATATACTCTTGGTTTTGTTGCTCTATTCGTTGCTGACGTTCTTCTTCCTCTCGCTGATAACTATAAGGAGAGCCATTTTTAAGGACACTTGTTATTCCATAGCCATTGGCATTGGAGCTCTCATCCATCTCTCGAAGCAGTTCTGCCGAGCAAGATGATAGTAGTACAGCGATTGTTAGCAGCATGGATCTGTGGATACTTTTTTTCATGGTTGCTCCCGTGGATTAACTTTTATTGATTACGAAGATAGAAGAAGAAAATTTTAATTTACAATTTTAGTTTTCCAATTGTGCATTGTCCTTTGTGTTCTGAATAAGGTTCTTGTTTGTGTTCGAACCTTGCTGACATTGTTATGTCTAGCGTCGATCTGTTGATGCTTAATGATCCTATTACATCCTCGTAAGCTCTATTTATCCATTCGCAGTGTAGTGAAAGAGCATCATTTCTGCATGTATTTTCTTTGTAATTTATGTCTAAAGTAGTTCCATAACCTGCATCGAAGTTAATGTGATCGGTTATTTCTCTCTTTTTTTTATCATAGATTATGCTGTTTAAATATTCTTTTTTGATTATATTGTTACCTTTTGTATTTTTTAGTTGGCAGTTGAATACTACTGAATGTACATTGCTTGCTGACAAAATCGAAATAACTATCAAAGTGTTTTTTATTGTATTTTTCATTATGATATCCCGTTAGAATTTTTCGCTTATTCGTTGGCATACTCCGCGATAATTTGTTATTTCATTACCCACTCCAAAGTTCTCTCTTAACCTCATAGATAGAGTCGATCTATCTATGTTTAAATACCAGTAATCAGTTCTTTTTCTTTCTTCGTTGTATTTGGGACTATTAGTATGCCACTTGCAGGCTACAAATAGATCGCGCTGATAGCATGAGATATTCTCGTGTATTAATAGGTTTTCAGATGCGGTTATTGATGACTCTTTTGTGTCGTAATTAAAAACAAATTGCTCTCCTCCTAATTTTCTCCACTCATCATCTACGGTATCTCTCGTGAATTTTATTGTGTCGCATTTCAGGATGGTAGCCTTTGCAGGAACGTTTGTTCCTATCATGATTAGCATGATTATAGCTGTTGTTATATTTTTTTTTGTTTTCATCATTGTTGCTGTCCGTTACCTGAGGACTATAACTTAATTTGGCTAAAAACCTTTTATGTTGGAGTTAGCGTCAATTTCCTCGAAATTAGTCTTAAGATCATTTTAACGAATATTTATTTGAGTTATTTAGCCAGTCCAGTTCTTTTCATGTGAGTTTTGTCGGCAAAAAATGTTGACTTTTCAATGTTTAAAGAACGTTTTTTACTATTGGCCACCTGGTATTAAATATGCTCAAACTCCTTTCTTCATTAATAACAATATTTTAGCCCCTCTTGATTTGAAACTAAAGGGGCTGTGTTAGTCCTTATTTAGCTTAAAAAAATACAAAGCAAGAAAATAGATCGTTTCTATTATATGAAGGAGACACAATATAATGTATTTAAAGAGACGCCCAACATGGCTGGCAAACGATAAAACGAAGAATTTAAGATAGCAGTGTTTAAACAAATAGCTGTAGGTGGCACTTCACTATCAGTCTGGAATAAGAAGTTTTGTAGAAATATCCATTGAAGCAGCTATATCCCATAGCGCTTTCAGCGTTACATTAACTTCACCACGTTCTATACGACCCATATAGCTTCGATCTATTTTAGAGTTAGCTGCTAGAGCTTCTTGAGAAATCCCTCTAGTTTTGCGTTGATGCCGAATTAACTCTCCAACCTCTTTTGCTATGTTTCTCATTTTTATATCTCAAAAATGAAATACAATCGCCAATTGCGGACTATATCTCCACGGACTATAATCCGTATTTTGTAAATCGAGATAGTAATTTTGAAATCTAAACCTGTAGCTCACATTGTAGAAGAATACTTCCAATCAACGATGCAAGAAAACGCCTCTATTAATGACATACTCAAATACTATTTTGAGAAGTACGGCGAAAACAGTCCAATTGAAATGAAAAAAGCAAGACATGCAATTTATCTAAAAACTCATCGTTTAGTTAAGTCTGGTCAATTAATTGTCGCGCCGAAGAATGGCAAAACAGCTTATTATGCTCTCGCGAATAATTTTGAAGGTAGTAAGAAGCAAAAAATAATATCAACTGGAATTGTACCAAATGAAAAAGAAATACTATTAAAACGCTTGACCGAACTTGAGTATGAGCTTGAGCTATGTATTGCCGAGGCGCAAGGTTATGAAGAAATGAAGTCTATACTACCTACTCAGCTTGATTTATTAACATCTAAAAAAAGTGAATCAAAAAAACGAGCAATAACACTAAATGGTTTATTAACCAGTACCCAAACCATATTACATGAACTCTCATGATTAAAACTCAAAGCCTATCGCTAAGAGCTTGGCAAAAAAACTGTTTATCAAAAGCATTAGAAGTCTATAAATCAGGACAGAAAAATTTCATGTGTGTAGCTGCACCTGGTGCAGGTAAAACAAAGTTTTCAGCTTCGTTAGCAAAAAAATTATTAGATACAAACTGCATTGATTTTATTCTTTGCTTTGCTCCCTCTGTAAGTATAAAGAGCAGTATTCAAGAAACATTTAGTACGATATTACATGATCGCTTTGATGGCCGCTTAGGGTCAAAGGGAATAGCCATTACTTATCAAGGTATTCAATATACCTACCAAGAACTCGCACATGTGATTAAGAATTACCGTGTTTTAATAGTATCTGATGAAATTCATCATTGCTCTTCTGGATTAAATAGCAACTCTAATCAATGGGGACAACTTTTAGCGTCATTAAAAAAGGAAGGAGACCCATTAACACTAACGTTAAGTGGCACTCCCTGGCGTTCAGACAATACAAAAATAGCACTTCAAAATTATTCAGATGAGCCTCAAGAGCTTCACACTGACTTTGTATATGGGTTAGGTGAAGCCATTCGAGACAAAGTTTGCAGGAAACCTAATTTAATATTATTAGATAACAGCTCAATTAGTATTCATGAAAATTCTGAAAAACATGAATTTAGTAATATTCGTCAGGCAATTGAGGCCGAAAAACTAAAGTATAGCGAATTACTTATTCATCAAGAGTCACTAAGCCAACTAATGGCTTATACCCATAAAGAATTAGTTAAACTAAGAAAAAAACACCCAGAAGCAGCAGGGCTAGTTGTTGCATCTTCAATCAACCAAGCTAACCGAATATCCCAGTTTATAATAACCAATTTTAATGAGAGTGCTATCGTCGTTAGCTATGACCAATTAGATGCGCACGAAAACATCAGGCATTTCCAAGATTCAGAAATTAACTGGATTGTATCTATAGGCATGGTAAGTGAAGGAACAGATATCCCTCGTTTACAGGTCTGTGCGTACTTAAGTAACGTTAAAACTGAACTTTATTTTCGCCAAGTACTTGGGCGGATTCTACGAATAAATAAAAACTCAGATGAACCTTGTGCAATGATTGCATTCGCAGAACCAAAACTGATCGAATACTCAGAAAGAATAAACCAAGACTTACCAGAAGACTCAATGAGGGTAAAAGTCATTGAGGAACATGCAATTTTGGAAAAAACAAAGCTAGGTCAAGCCACTCAAGACTCTAGTAATAACAATCTTACTACTATTGAAAAATCATCACCCAACCATTCAAACTCGCTTGATATACATCTCGATTTTTCACCAGAAGCTTCCTACCAAGTAAGGATGGTTTTATGTAAGGACTCTTATAAAACAACAATATTGTCACTGTAATGAATCACCTCTTTATCCTTTATTTATAAAATGCACTAAAAGGAAATACACATATCAGGTAAACGCTATCACGAAGCATAACGAAGTAAATCTACAATAGAAAGCTACTCAATTTCACTTGTAATCAGTTAAGATACAAATAACTTCAAAGGTAAAAAAAAGGATTCTTTCGTTTCAAAGACTTATCTAAAGCTAAAAAATGAACGGATAGAATTGTTTCATTTCTTAAACCACGAAAATGCAAAGTATCGTAAAGAGGCAATACTTGAGTCAGCTCTAGATTATGTAGAAAAAGTGGTACCAGAGACGACTGTACAATAAGCAGTTTACTTTTTCATGGCAGCTCACATGATTTGGAGATCCAATCAAACAGTTACAAGAATCAACTTAAAGCATATTAATAAATTAGTAGAATTATTTAAATTAAGATCAAGAACGGCCACTAGAATAAGTTAAAACAACCTTCGCATGTAGACCGTACAACCTAACCAACAAGTAAAGGCACTCCAAGTAAGAACAACGCTGCAAATTTATTTCACTAAATATCTCTAGAGCCCAACTTAGAGCTTTAGCTGAAGCGGAGTACGCTTTGCTTTATATTCACGACAAAGAATCTCTTTTTAAACTTTTACGAAAGGCTTTAAAGCCTAAACCACCTTACTCCAATTAAACAGATCCTTTTATTGCTGTTCAAGATTTTTAATTAAAGCAGGAGAAGCACCCAAACGTAAAAAGTGTTCTGTATAAACGTTATGGTCGAACCTGTCTTTATCACTGCGAGCAAATCGGAAATCACTATAATTAGCGCGTAACAAGTTCCAAATGTTAATGTCGCTTGTTTCCATTTTAGGCACCTGTCCAAATTTGGATAAGTGCTCAATACTATCGAGAATATCTATTCTTGTATTTTGGGTTGATTTATTAAGGCTTCTATTTAATAGATACTTGTTCATTGAAATTATGAATTGAAGTTCTGGGTCATAGTGCTCTAATTGAATAGGAGATATTTGCTCAATTTCCGAAATGGCGAACTCAAATACTTGTCCCATAACTGCACGGTAATCAATGTTGTTGATACCTAATTTTGTCTGTAGACACCGATGCAGCTCTTCTTTAGGAACAGTCTTGGAGTGATCTAACCTGCTCCATTCATCGAAACGGCATTGGTAACCGTTTACCCATTTATTTTCTTTTATTAACCTCCACGTAATCCAATCCATTGCTCCACGACAGTAAAAGTAATTATACCAAACTCGGAAATCAGGAGACTCTGATGATAAAAGCCTTGTAGGAAAGAACAGTACATTACACCATAACCTAGTCAATGCACATTTATATAGAGTGTTTTGTACCTCGGCATCGTTCCTGTCAAATCCAAATTTTTGTTGTGGCTTAAAATAATCAAGGTAGTTCTTACCTAATATACTGAATGAGTTTTGGGATAGCTCCTTAAAATAGAGAGTATTCGCTTCTTTCAATAGTTCAGATGGAGATCTTAATTTTAGACCAATATGAAAGTATGGATTGGATTGGTTAATACTGTTTGATAATATGAGCATGTTATGGAATATTTTGTCGGCTTCCTCTATAGAAAAACCTTCAGGGTGCACACAAAGCAAATCAATATCACTCAACCAATACTCTTTCTGGTTCGAAATGAAAATATTGCCTTCTGAGCATGAATAGCTGCCCCCTACAATAATTGATTCAGGCGTTTTATCTTTGAAACAATCGATAATTTGTGTTTTTAACTCAGTCGTTAGAGCTTGAGACATATATAATTCCTGCTATTAAAGAAAAGCTTCTTTTATGGTCGTTAGCACTTTCTGCCTACTAGTAGCATTACTAAACTGAAATTCGTTTTTATTTTTGATTTTTACTGCAAGAACACGCACGTCATCTCTAAGATTACTATGAACGACTCCTTTGTACTTACTTAAGCTCTTTTCTCCATTTACATTTCCGAATACTAAGCTGGTTTCACCAAATAGTTCTTTCTTATCGTTATGCTCATCAGTTGTGAATTTGTAAACGTATTTTAAGGTCGAGCTACTTTTTGAGTAAGTAGAGGAAAGAGAATAAAAGTTAGTTGTTTGCTCACCATCCTCTTCACTATACGAAGCACCTTTGACAAGATATTGTCCTTTTTCATAGGAGATTTCTAAAAACGTATATCTAGTGGGTGGGAGCGTATCAAGTCTTTTGTCCTCTATGACCTGAACCCAGCGTCCCTCAATGTAATGAGGATCAAAGAATGTTCTTACTTGCTTGAAAAGAAATCTCCCTAAATAATTACTTACCGCAAAAGCACTTATGAATACAATTAAGTAAACAACTGCAAAAACTATCCATGCTTCAGAACCTGCAACTTCACTTTTTCGAATATAATATCCTCCAGCGATGCCAATCAGGCTCCCTACACCTGTGTTAAAAGTAGAAAACATTGTATGAGCTTTCATTTTTTATCCTTCTAATAAATATGGTAAGCAATAATATTGAAACGACAAATGACCTCTCCGTTTTTATGGTGTAAACCAAATAGCCGAACAAACTCTTCTTTGTAGTCATCGAAAATGCTGTCCGATGGCTCAGGAGCATATGATGATGAACACATACTCCCTAGAAAGTTATTAAGGTTTAATGCTTGTTCGATAACTCCAATCTGCTTGAAACAAACATTGTATTCTAAAAATAACGTACCAATAGTATGCTCAGTTATTTTCATTCTTTTTGGTTGGTCTAATAGGCGACCAAAACGGTAAAACGTTTTTCGAATTTCTCTCGCGATAATCTGGTTCATATCTGAAAAATACCAAATCAGAATAATCTGTCCGTTTTCTTTTAGTATTCGCTTGAACTCACCTTTTGTAGCGACAGGTTCAAAATGATGAAATGCCTGTGCAGATAAAATAAAATCGATACTAGAGTTAGCAAATCTTGAATTTTCAGCAGTTCCAATTACTTTTGTTATTGATACGTTATTCATTGGTACGCGGTCTAACATTTCTATGTCTGGTTCTATGGCATAAATATGCCTGTTTTGCCCACTCAAATACTTTGTTAGCTTGCCCGTGCCACATCCAAACTCGGCTATTTCTCCATTTAATTTAATATTAAATGCAGATTCCAAATCAGAAATTATGGAACTTGGATATTCGGGGCGAAAGTCTTGATATAGTAATTCTTTACTTGAAAATAATGAGTTGCTCATAAGTTACCACTTAAAATATTTTGTATATATAACCTGCATAGCTCAGTGTTTACTTGAATATCAACACTTGTTTCATTTTTGAGGCTTAGTAAAATCGATTGTGGGCAAACCTTTAAATGAGACTCAATAACACCACTAGAAAACTCCGAACTAGTATGTTTAATCGCTGTTGGAATGTTTTCTAAAGGAAGCGGAAATGGAATATCCCAACAACGGCTCTTCAATCGTTGTTTGATGATATTCTCTGGTACTCGCAAGTAGATGATTAGGATGTTTGAATCCGATTTAACTCTCTCAAACGTTAGCGTTGCTAATTCCCCAATACCTGATAGCTCTATTATTTGGCATGTTTCATTGCGGCTAATACTATCAATGAAAACTTGCTTGGCATATTCTTCCCCCAAAACAGAGCCATCAGAGTATAGCTTTCGCATTTCATCTATCGAGATGGAACAAAATTCTGGATACAAATCTATAATTGAGTTCAAAAGGGTGCTTTTTCCAGAAGCAATGTTTCCGATTACTAATATCTTCATGATGTTTTTTTTCCTGTTACAGGAAAAATCAAATCTGGTGCGGTTGGGAAATATCGATATGGATGAAACCCATATTCTTCAATTGATTGCTTAAGAGTATTAATTGCTTTATCTACTGGAACTCCATTTTCCACTTCAGTCAATAAGTTATTGATGGATACATACCTACAAACTTTTGACGGACAATTTTTTACTACAACTTCTGTTTTGAGTTGGCCTTTTTGCTCTATGTAATTTGTGTTTCCAAATAAATGACAGCAAGGAAAAACTTTGTCTTTATTTCCAAAGGACTGAATTATTTTAGTTACATAACAAACTTCGTGTGGTTTAGGGGAATGATATTCCTGTACCCAAAATTCTGTATTTGACCATTCTAATTGTTTAGCAAAATAGTGAACTTTAAGTAGAGACTTTTGAGCTAGTTTAATATTTGTAGTGTGCAAATGCTTAAATTGAACAAAATCAATATTCAGCTTTTTTACGAAAGTATTTATCGCAATTACTGAATCGTTGGTTGAGTTCAAATTTGATTCTGTATCTACAATAAAACTAAGACCGAATGCAGGCGTATAGCTACCCATTCTTTGATTGGAAGCTGTAGTTATGTTTTTAATTACTGTCTGGAAATGCTCTTTTTTTGCACCATGTAATGAATAGTAATCGTCTTCATTAAGTGTATCTACTGACACTCTCAAGAACGCAAGTTTCTTGATATCTATAGCTTTGATCAGCCTGTCTAAATAAACTCCATTTGTTATTAATCCCACTGTAAAACCAAAATTGAAACAATATTCTAAGATTGATTTACCCTCAAAAGTTTTGGTAGGAGTAATCAAACCGCTATATAGTAGAGGTTCTCCGCCACCAGAAATAACGATCGAAACTCCTCCTTGCAGCTGGAAATCATCTAGTATCTTTTTTAACTGCGCTAGTGACATTTTTTCTTTTGATTCACGAGCTAAAACTGTAAAGCACCATTGGCAATTTTGGTTGCAAGCGTCTGTAGGTGATATTTCGATTTGTTTTATGCCAGGACTATCAATAAAACCAGTCAATAAAACATTTTCTGGAATAATTTGATGCGCAGAAAACTTCGTAAATTCATTAATTTTAATTGAGTTTTTCAAGTTCTTCTTCATCCTTTGTAGAAAAAAAGTCGACCTTTTTTAAATATTTATTTTTATTCATTTTGGTCAAGGTAAACGTCTTGATAAGACCATCGAATGGAGCTTTTGCAAGACAAACTCTCTATAAAGTCATTTAAGGCATAATGACTCCCCACACAGAAACTATCCTCAAATATAGTGAGTTAGTTTAAAAAACAGAGCCATAATATATTCGTCAAAAATAGAAAATGGAGGCTCGCATAACTAAGCATAAGGTAATCCCCCAATTTTTAATAGAGTTCAGATGTAGACTTTAAAGTTTATGTTAAGCACCTTTTCTGTATTGGTGTAATGCCACCAATTCCAATGTTAGGCCTCTCATTGTTGTAAACCCATAACCAGTACGTTGCTTAATCTTGGAGTGCTTTAATATTCTTGTACAGATAGTGACTTAACCAATAGCATCTAACAATACTGTTAAATCGCTCTATATAAACTTTTTACTGCGGCTTCCTAGGTTGAATAAAACTTAGTTCCATACTATTTTCTTTTGCACAACGACCCAGCTTCTCTCTGATGTATTCAGAGCAATTATCATACCGTATGACATTGAGCTTACCTCGCCATTAAATAATTTTATTGAGTGAATGTATGACACGTTCTGCTGGTAAGGTTATGTCCGCATCAATCGTCAACCCTTCTCGATTAAAGTCGTCAATCACATTAAACAAACGACAACGTCAGCCATCTGAGAGTTGATCATGTATAAAATCCATCGACCAGCATTCATTAATTTGTTTCGGTACAGCTAAGGGCTCAGGCTTTTAACGAACTCAGCGTTTATGAGGTTTGATATGCATGTTCAGCAGAATAGTTACGGTAAACACACTTATGGTTCCATGGATAGCCTCAGAGATTTATGAAGTAGAGAAAACACAGTCCGAAGCCCGGTTACGCTGATTTTGAGTTGGCCCGATAAATCACTCTACTATCAACTGATTTCCATCATTGAGCTAAGGCTGGTAACGATAGCAGGCCTCGCTGACTCTAAACGTGTGACAGGCTAGAAAACTCTACGACTGACCTCTATTAAAAATTGGGGGATTACCATATCATTAGGTCATTGTTACAATGTCATAGCCACCTCTCATACTCCTAAAAACTTGACTATAAAATTAAAACAGACAAACACAATTCATAAATTTAGCCAAACTTCTTAAATCAGAAGACCTAACATTTATCTACGCTCTCGAACCAGAAGATGAAGTTGTCCGCGATTTGTTTCGCGCCAGAAAAGATGCAATGAAAAACCTTTGAGATGCTAATTACCAACTCAAAGCCTTACTACTTCATAATAAGGTAACAGCAAAAGTAAATGACAATTGGTCAAAACAACATCTACGTTGGCTAAGTGAATTAATCTTGTCACATCAAGCCCATCAAATAGTTTTCAGGAATACATACAGACTATTACTGAGCGAATGACTCGTCTCAAACGGCTGGATAATGAGTTTGGGTATCATATGAAAAATTGGCTTTATTCCGCAATGATAAAAGCAACCCAAGCAATGCGAAGCATCCGTTTATTATTAGCAACTGGAATGGTTGCCGAATTTAGTGATTTAACCCGTTTCAACATCCCAAGAAAGCTTATGAGTTCACTGGGATTAATTCCCAGTGAACATAGCAGTCATGCAAACGTAACATAGAAACAATAACCAAATGCGGCAACAGTCGATCAAGACGGCTACTGGTTAAGTAATTCAATCATGCCCGATTATTGTGGTTTAAGTTCAGTTCAAGGTTTACGTAACGCAACTAAAGCAGGTTAGACCGCGGTAGTTATCTGGGAGGTTTTAAATTGTTTTTTGAATTTATAGAAATTGCAGATACTGTTTTTTTGCTCAATGCAAAATGCTTTTATCGTAAGACCAATTTGACTGTTAAGCTGGATCAACTCTCACTATTGCTCTTCAATACGTTTATGCATCCGACATACCTGATGTTATTGATGAGGCAAGTGTATTGAGCCAAAATTTAAACAGTAAGAGTGATTCTAAAGACGTTTGCTATTGCCATTTTTGGTCAGACCTTTAATTGCCTTGAAGTAACTATAAACCCTAGTTCTTAAGTTTATCAGCTAAGCTTCCTTTTTACTTCATTCAATATGTAAAGAAGAGATGGGTTTGATTTAGCTGTGTCTGCTATTAATTGAATGAATGCAAGCTGTTTATCTACTTGTCGTTGTAAAACATCATTCTCTGACTGTAATTGCTTAATTCTTTCAGCTGCTTGAATATCTGACAAAACAAATTTAACGAAAGATTGATCTGGAATTCCTCTTAAATATTGCTTTTTCCGAGAATATTCCTCTTTGATTGATATATAAGAATGCAAAGTCTGACGCGTAGTTCTTATATCAAACTTACTTTCTATTGTTTGTACCAGCAAATCCCATGTCAACTTTCCTTCCCAAGATGTTATCAAAGTCTTAATTTTCTTGACTTGGTCTGGTGTTAAACTCAATTTCGCCATTAGATCATCCCTAGCAAATCCTGATAATCATCAATATCTTCAGATTTTATTTCTATTTCTTTATGTAATGCTACACTTGAGTCTTCAACAACTAATTTATGGATCTCAACGGTTTCATTTTCTAAATCTGTGATTCTAAATTCGTTTTTATTCCCTAAATATCTGACAACTGTCCCTTTTCTTATTTTCTGATCAGACAAAATCCCCACTAAGTTTGATAATATTTGAGTATTACGATGGTGGATTTTAAACCAACTATTCATTGCATGACTCACTGAAAACTTAGGGCTATTTTTCACTTCATTAAGTCTTAATTGCTGCCATTTAATATCTTTCTCTAGCAGAGAAATTGACTCGTAATCATGAGCGATATGACATGACGACGAACACAAACTACAATGTGTCTCAAAATCATTAAAGAAAGTACACGGACTAACGGATTTATTCTGAGTACAAATACCTACAGAAGTTTCAGTCGCAACAGATGCGTAAAGAGCGTTATATGCATCTATTGTTATGACCTTTATATTTTTTTTGATCTCATGCTCATTCTCTTCGTCTGTAAAAAGAACATCGGATATTTCGCTTCCTCTTTCAATACCTGTTTTGTGAACATAAGACACTATTTGACGAGGATCTTTTCTACCACTCCACATATTCAGTATTGAGCGAGGTAATCGCTGTTTTTCACCGCTGTCATTTAAAAAATGTCGGGGTTGGTGAGGAGTTAAGGAAAACTCAGCGCTAAATCCATGCTGAATAAAGATAGAAGGTTCTTTTCCTTGTAAATTTTTTAGTCTATTAGAATAGATTACACCAATAGTAGATGGAGAAACTGGCATATAAAACGACGCTCTAGCAACCATACCGGCACCTGAATTCGACTTAATCAATTGATGTCCAAGAAAAGAAAATAATGCAGTTCTCATATCGCATGTTCCATTCTTACTCCCATTGGATAGCTTAGGAAAGCTAGGATGCGTAGACTTGATATAAGAAATTAATCGATTTTGAAATTCAAAAACGGTGATCACCTTTTTGCCAAAGATGGACTCTATATTCACTGTAGACATACTAACACCTAGTATTCTGTGTATATACTTAATATATAGAAGCAGTTTGTCATTTGGTTCTAGTTTTTTAATTTCTTTTAATCTAAAAGATTTTGCTTTCACATAGATTGAATCTGGAGTCCCTTTTTCCACAATTATGCAATGTTCTGAATCTTCATAAAAACCAAGAACTAGACCTATAGTAAGAATATTCACAGGTTTTTTCATATTCAGTTTTAGTGATTCAGCCTTTTTTACAAACTGTGGTGATTTAAGTAAAAGGTTTTCTAATGATAAAGACGGATCACAGTAAAACCTTGCTAATATTCTTCCAGGCTCTGTAACTTTTTTTAAATACCTTAAAGATCGCTCTACAGAAGGGGCTAATTGAGACAATATGTGGTTATTAAAATCCTTATACCCCTTTGATCCTTTCCAATTTAGATAGTGTACAGTCTCTAAACTCCCCTTATACTTTTGTTCTACTTTCTTTACTGACTGACACTCCATAATAGTCTGCTCTGCGACTATACGATTAGGAGATGCAAGTCCTAATACAGACATTACGCATACCATCAAATCACGGCGTAAGCTCAAAGATGACAAGTCCCAAAGTGAATCATCCAGAGGAACTACGTCATAGTGTATAGCACCCAAAGCAAGAAGAACTTTTTCTTCAGGCATCTTTTCTTTTATAGCTTCAGCTTGTTCAGGGCCAGTTTTACTTTTAAATTCCGGTGGAGCCCAATTTAATTGGCTATTAATTAGGCCATAGTTTTTCAGCCATATAAAAAACTGAACTAAGTTATTGAAGGTTGAATGAGTTCTGTCCTTTCCAAAGTTAGTGATCTTTTCAAAAGATGTATCATCTATGTCTTCGACAAACGACAACCACTTTCTAGCCAAGGTCACTCTACCTACTTTATTAGATCTCACTATATTCAGAGAATGAACATGTAAACAGTAAGCCATTAAAAGGCGACGCTTATTTATAGGAAAAGAGTGAACGGACGTATAATTATTTATTGTAATTTGACCTAATGAGTCAACAAAAAAATACCTATATTTATGTCCAAACTTATCTATAAATTGCCAATAAAGGTCATCCCAAGTCGCTAGTTTTTTGTTTTCACAGCTAAAGTGAGAAATGTCTGTATTTTTCATTTCGTTGAAAATAAACTCTCTTCGCGCTAATTCAAATCTCTCAACTCTCATCGCTTACGCCCTTGCTTTTCAACTTCAAGTCATTACAAATTTCAATAGTAGCTTTAATGTATACGATGCTTTTCTTTAAGCTTTTCATTGCACCTTCACTACTATTCAAACCATTTATATTTAACTTTCTCTCAGCTTTGGATAACATCTCTTTATGATTAGCGTCGGCATGTGGTCTAAAGTTATCACAAGGATAACAACCAATTGGCATCCCTAACTTTGATTCACAGGTTACGCAACTCGCTTTTGAATTAATAGCTCCTAGCTCTTCATCAAACTCATTAACTACACGAAACTGATATTCTTTTAGAAGTGCCTTAGAGCCTTGAGATGAAAATTTTTTTATTACTTTATTCTTTGCAAAAGCTACATTTATCAAGACTCTTGCATTGAAATTTAGATCAATATAAGGACGAACCGCTTTAACTGTAACACCTGTTATCTTTGATAATTGTAACTCTGTCCACCCATCGAGTGCTCCTTCAGTCATAACAGTGTGTCTTAGTCTATTATTTGTAAGAGTTAACTCAGAAAATCTATCACTTTCAAAGGATAACTTAGCCGTAATGGCCCTTATAGAACAAATTAAATTCGCACCACTTCTGTGCATTGCTTTCGACTTGGTGCTTATTGCTGCAAAAAGTATATTTTTACTTTCAAAATTAAATGTAAAGTACTCTTGCAACGGGAATAAAGGACTTCGATGGAGGATCACATCTACTTCATTATCACTCAACGCTAAACCTTGATGTAAAAAGCTCTTCTTTAAAAGTGACTTATAGCTTTCTCTGTATAGCATAATGATAGAAGTTAAGTCAGGTTCTATACGATGACTTTGATGCTCAACATAACGCCTAAACTCACCATCTTTCCCTCTAAATGTTCTTATTTGCAGTTGTTCCAAATCTCCAAACAACTGCTCCACTTCCGGTACGTCTGATAAATCCTTATATCGATGGTCACGAAATGAAATACCTATTGGTAAAATGTCACACCATTTCAACTGACTTAACTGAGATGGTCTTCTAAGTAACGTAATCATTAGCTGAACTGAAATTACTGTACTGAGAATCATAAAATGAAATAAACTTGATTGGTTAGCTTTCACATTATTAACAGCAGATATCGTTTTATTCCTTAGCTTTTCTTTTATGCTTGCATATTCAACCTCTGAATAAGAGCCTTTCTGCGGATCCATTACATTTTTACTTATTGTTGAAGAGTCAAACTCTAGCTTATCAATAAATGAAATTATCTCTGAAAAATAATTTTTTAAGGCTACCCCTTCCTCCTCTCTAGACTTAGCTAAAGCCTTAAATAACTTAGCGTCATTGAGTTGATTACTATCACTTCTCTGATTAAATATGGCCTGAAATTTTAGGCCATTTTCTAAAGAGGCTCCATAAGCTTTTAAGGTTGCATTATTCAATTTTACCGTTGCGAACGAACGATTTTTAGCTCGGTAAGCAAGCAGTCTCCGGATCATCACGAATAATTTAATTGATATCTTCCCATCGTTGGTCCAGCTTAAATTTAAATTTTCTTTTAAATCTAAAGTCCAATAATCGCTGTACAAATAAAACGAGAAGTTCGCTTTAGACTTGAAATTGACATCGCCATCATACAAGAGTGCTAAATCACTTAGTTCAAAAGTTTGCACTACTTCCCTCCGTTCGTATTCAATTCATCGAAACTCGGAGTAAACTCAGACTGCCTAAGCTTTGACATTTTGACAGCGCGCTGTGCGTTTCTGAATTCGTTATAGATAGAACTCATTTCAGAGTTTTCACTCCACCCACATGCATACTTACGCATATCCTCAATTTGTTCTGGGGAATATCCTTGCTTATTAGCTTTTTCTTCAAAAACATCATTCCACTTATGGCGAAAAAGATGCGGGTATAAATGAAAACCCACTACACCCGATAAAATCCCCAAAAAATCGTTAATACTATTTTTTGCTATAGGCAAACCTTTGGTTTTCCCTTTAGCACTAACAAAAATAAAATCATGAGTACTAGCAAGAGGTAATTTTTCTCTCTCGGTTTCTATATATAGAAGTAGTTTCTTCATCGTTTCTTTGTGGATACCGGAAACATGCTGCTTAGTTTTTTGAGAGGCAGGATTTTTTCTGGGGTCTGTTTTATCATTTGGTGAACGTGAAATAATCAAATAATTCCCTTCACCACCTGTTTTTATATCGCTAATCTTTAGTTTTGCTAAAGCACCAACTCGAATCCCCGTTTCATTTAATATTTGGATAATTAATTGGTTTCTTAATCGAACTGACTTAGAGAAAGGATTGCAGTCATGTGAAGGTTTTATTACTTCAAGAAGATAGAAATATATATCATCTGGTATTGCTGGCTGCAAAGGATCAATAGCTATACCATTTTGTTTTTTCAAGGATTGGCTATGATAATTCAATTTATCTTGAAAATGTTTATAGTTAATATCAAAAATGTGCGATGAATTTGTATTGTTTGAATGGAACAAATTCCACAAATACTCTACATAATGTTTAAAAGCTGATAGTCGCATTTTAGCCGTAGATGTTGATACGACATCTTCTTTTACTCTATTAGCTTCAATCATATTCAATAGTTGCTTTGAAGACATACGATCAAAACTGAAAATATTACTACTAGGGTTGTGATCAAAGTTAACCTTATGAGAGCAACACTCAAAAAAGTCTTCACACTCTTGGTTGGACAATAAGTCACCATTCGCAACTCGTTCAACAATATCAATCTTTTTAGCTATAAAATAACGTAAATGGAAAATACTAAGGTAAGCAAAAGTTCTCAAAGTTGAGGCTGTTTTGTAGCGACTTCTTAAAAATGTAGAAAGAAAAAAACAATAAGGAAGGGATGAGAGCTGCTCTACAACATCAGATATAGTCTTTCCGTCTTTCAGCTTTATGGTTTGAACAACTACATTCATTACAAAATTTTCCGATAGTTAATTTTCTTCCTTTAAAAACATTAGTTCATCAGTTTTTTTTGTCAAAGATTAATCTTGTTCACGATTTTTCATTCTACTGATTCAGTATGGGTAGGATAAGGATAGTAAGTAGGGAAATAATGATATGATTTGTTTTTTCTAATCTTTCTGTTTATCGCGAAATGTAAACGACAAAAAAGTATTTCAATCGCCCTAATTGAAGGGCTGTCATAATGATGCCAAATGAATAAACGTTTTTTTTCTCATTAAGATAAATATGTATCTTTCTTCTTCATAACCCACCTAAACTCAATTAAAAATAGTTATGAGTGGTACACTTTTATTTAGAGTACGAGATTTAATATTGTTATATCTCATAAGATTAAGCGTAAAATTTTTCTTTACATTTCCATGCCCTATTTAAATACATGACATCCGTCCAGTCTTCAAATGTCGCCACCCTAAAGAGAGTCAACATGGCGGTGGCAATGTCGCCCCACAATACAGGGTTAACATTTTCAAAGAAAATGGCACCCACAGCGGCAAACAAGTAAAAGATAATAAACATCAAAAGGGCAATGTAGCCCATTTTAGGGATGGCTTTTAACAGTGCATTAATCAGGTATCTCAGATCTGGAATAATAGAAACCAAACGTAATACCCTGAATACGCGCAGCAATCTACCAACTAAAATCATGTCACTTTCTGAGATAGGTAAAAGACTGCCAATCACAATAATGGAGTCGAAAATATTCCAAGGATCTTTAAAAAATGCGCGTTTATTATCGCAGGCAACAAAGCGCAAAATAATTTCAACCAAGAAGAAAACAGTAATGAAACTATCAAGGTAGTTTATAGCACTTTCAACTCCTGCGGGTAAAACATAGGTTTTAGCGCCAACGGTCAAAGCGGCAATAATAATGATACTAATGATAAAGCCTTGGAACCAAGCACTGGACTCCACTAACTTTATGAGGCTAAACCAACTTTTTGAGTCAGTTTTTTGCATTGTCTTGTCTCTCTTAATGTCTAGAATAAAGGTCTAATTTAAAGGCCACATGTGATTTTACTCAAACCCTCTAGATCAAAAAGATGCTAGGCATGTGACTTTAAGTTGCGCCATCATAAAAGTCTCGATACAGAAAGAAAAGAAATTATATCGATTATTCTGAACCTGGCTCAGTCACTATCAAGGTGCTTTTATCCACACGCTGAGACGGGAGGAGTTATTCGCAGGTTCCCTAGTTATCAGCCTATCGAACTGTTATATTTAATCCCTTATAAAATGAGGGTGTGTCTATGTGGTTTAAGGTATTGAGCTTAATGATATTATGCTTATTATCCTTGAGTGCCCAAGCCTCACCTTTTGGTCATGCTAACGCCCTTAACCCAGAAAGTTCTCAGTTTTCTCATGAGCGCACATTTAATCATTTGCACTCGCAAGCATTTTTAGACACTGAATGTAGAAGAAGCCAAACCAATACGGCTAAGCTTGAATGCTGTCATATTGACACCTGTTCAGCCCTGATTTTAGATCTAGATAAAAGCTTGGAGTTACCTTTTTTGGGTGACCGTCATGCCCTTTTAATTCATTGGCCTGATACCCCTTTATCTCGCCTTATACGCCCACCAAAAGTCTCACTTGTTTAACTCATTATTAAGTTTAAATCCTAAATTTTTTATTTCATTCAAACGAGACAAACTCTATGAAAACGCTGATTTCTTTAATCCTTGGCTTTAGCATCTTATTTACTAGCAGCAACCTGCTCGCTCATGCAAAAGTACTCACCTCCATTCCAGCTAATAATGCCAGCTATGACACACCTCTTGCGGCTATTGAGTTAAATTTTAAAAACTCTTCTCGCTTAATTAAGTTGTCCCTTAAGAACCAAGGCAAAAAAATCCCCCTTAACTTTAAACCCAGTGCAAAAGCCAATACTCATTTCTCGATCCCGCTTCCCACGTTAGAGAAAGGCCAATATAGCCTAGAGTGGATTACCCTAGGCAGCGATGGCCATAAAATGAAAAGCAAGATTAGCTTTAACCAAAAATAATAGTCTTTACTAACGCTCAAGGTTGCATGGTTGAAACACTGATAGAAAGCTTATCAGTATCTGTGACACCTTGAGCTTCACAAAATATTAAAGGAGACGATTATGTGGGAAAGCATCAGCTTAGTTTTTAGGCTCGCTCTCTATCTCGCGTTATCAGGTCTTGTGGGGGCCGCTTTTGGCCTCTTTTTAAGCCAAACAAACTCGCTCAAAAAGGCCTTATCTACTCACTTCATCAAAAGCTTAAAGTCTTATTTTTTAATTAGCCTACTCACTTTATTCTTTACTAGCTTGGGCTTCTTTTGGGTGATAGTTGGCGCCTTTGCAGAAGAAGGCCTCGCAGGGTTATTTGACCCTCTGATGATAAGTATCTTGTATGACTCTGGCTTAGGTATGGCATTAAATTATGGGTTATTAACCTGTGTTTTTGCGGCTTTATATTACCTTTTCATAAACCGAATTTTATTAATATGCATGCTAGTCAGCATCAGCTTATCTTTTGCTTTTACAGGCCATCTTGCTGAGTTGGGAGTGATTGAAAAAGGTATCTTGAGTTTGCATATCCTCATTGCTTTTCTCTGGTTAGGCAGCCTCTACCCTTTATGGTGTTTGGTTAACTTAGAAGGAGCACAAACCGTCGAAGAGCTACTAGAAAGGTTTGGCTATTACGCCAGCTTTATCATGCCCTTCTTACTATTAGCAGGCGTCGCTCTGGTATATTTCATTACGGGTTTTCAATTAGAGTTATTAATCTCTAATTGGGGAGCTGCATTAGCCATCAAACTAATTTTAGTCTTGGCTATCCTAGCGCTCGCGGCATGGCATAAATTTAAACTGGCACCTAACTTTCAAGTAAAGAATGGCACAGAGAAAATGGCCTCATCTTTAAAAGTTGAGATTTATCTTGGTTTCGGGATTTTAAGTTTAAGCGCTTTTCTGAGTACCTTAGTTAGCCCCTAAATTTATAGTCACAAATAAATAGGGAGAGTAAAGTCATCACTTTACTCTCCCTCTAAATAGCTAAGATAAGTAGAAGCTAGGCAAATTAGAAATAAGGCTGAATAAAAGTAAGATTAAGCCACCAACAATTGCCCGCGATACATCTGCATCTGACAATGAAAAGCATATTCTCCTTTCGCTAACGCCGGTAAGTCGACCAAGGTTTCTTTGCCCAAAGACAAATCAACACTGATGCCTAGATCCGGTATTACTAGGGTTTGGGAACAAGCAGCCTCATCTTCTCTTAAGAATCTAAGTTGTACTGCCTGATTCGCCTTGAGCATCAATTTAGCAGGGAGATAAACACCAGAGCTGACTTTAATCACCTGATGCTCGGCATCAAACCCTTGTGGTTTTTGCTGATATAACCAGAACCACCAAACAATAAATGCAATGAGTACAAGTCCAAGTAAATTCACCAGTATCATGCTATCTCTCCTCTTTGTAAGGTTTCCTGCGAGGTTTTTATTGACGTTTTTAATGAGGGTTTCAGCAAGCGTAATCGATTAGCGTTCGTCACCACAGTCACTGAGGATAAGGCCATGGCAGCGCCTGCAATCACAGGGCTGAGTAAAATTCCAAAGAAGGGATAAAGCACACCTGCAGCCAATGGAATGCCTATGAGGTTATAAATAAAAGCGCCAAATAGATTTTGCTTAATATTTTTCAATGTGGCTTTGCTGATCTCAATAGCATCCACCACGCTCGTTAAAGCGCCTCGCATCAGAGTAATATCAGCACTTTCTATTGCTACGTCTGTCCCTGTACCTATGGCAAAACCAACATTGGCTAAGGCCAGTGCTGGGGCATCATTAATACCATCCCCAACCATGGCTACCATTTCTCCTTGAGCCTGTAGCTTTTTAATAATATCCGCTTTATCCGCTGGTAAAACGTCGGCAAAGTATTCATCAATACCAACATGTTTAGCGACTGCGGCTGCCGTATGAGTATTATCTCCCGTTAGCATGATGACTCTAAGGCCCTGCCCTTGTAGCGCTTCTATCGCCGAGATCGAATCAGATTTAATGGGGTCAGAAATCGCAATCATGGCCTCTAACTTGCCATCTATCGCAAAATACAAAGGCGTTTTTGCTGAGCTTGCATAAGCCTTAGCTAAGTCTTGCTGCGAGCGAATATCGACACCTTGCTCTAGCATAAAGCGTTGATTACCTAATGCTAACGAATGCTGCTCCACATAACCTGTTATCCCTTTGCCGCTAATGGCATTAAAGTCCTCTACACTAGAAAGTGGAATGGACTTCTCTTTAGCTGAATTAACAATCGCTATGCCTAAAGGGTGCTCAGAATTTAATTCCAAACTTGCTGAGAATTTTAAAATTTCTTCTGGGGAAAGCTCGCCAAAACATTCAATGTCAGTGACTGACGGCTTGCCTTGGGTAATGGTGCCGGTTTTATCCAATACCACAACGGATAAATCAGATGCGGTTTGCAAGGCTTCACCATTGCGTATCAAAACACCTGCTTCTGCGGCCTTTCCAACACCTACCATAACAGACATGGGCGTTGCTAAACCTAAGGCACAAGGACAGGCAATGATAAGTAAGGTAGAGGCGCTGGCTATGGCGAAGGCCACCACTGGATCAGGACCAAAGTTAAGCCAGATAAGTCCAGTGACTACAGCTAATATCATCACACTTGGTACAAAGTAAGCCGAAATTGTATCCGCTAATCGACCAATTGCCGGTTTAGCATTTTGCGCCTGTTTAACCATTTGAATGATTTGCGCTAGGGCCGTGTCTTTACCAATTCGCGTGGCTTTAAAAATAAAGCTTCCCTTGGTATTGATGGTACCTGCTGCAACCTCATCATCTGGACCTTTTGCCACAGGCATAGGTTCACCCGTTAGCATGGCTTCATCTAGACTTGAATGGCCTTCAAGAATAATACCGTCCACAGGGATTTTTTCACCGGGCCTGATTTTAACTTGATCACCTAGCCTGACTTTTTCTAGGCTTATTTTTACCTCTTGATTATCACGAATCACGCTAGCCGATTTAGCCTGCAAACCGATTAGGCGCTTCACAGCTTCTGAGGTTTTTCCTCTGGCTTTAAGCTCTAATGCTAATCCAAGGTTAATCAGGCCGATAATCATCATACTGGCTTCAAAATACACATGACGTGCCATTAAAGGCAGAATATCAGGCGCTAATACAACCACCATAGAATACAGCCAAGCCGTCCCTGTGCCCAAAGCAATTAAGGTATCCATATTGGCATTATGATTTTTAAAAGAACGATAAGCGCCAAGATAAAAGTGTCGACCAGAGGTAAGCATCACAGCTAACGTCAGTAAGCCAACAAGCAGCCAAGCGATTTGTTCTGTGCTTGATGTGACTGTCATTTCACCGATAAACAAACCATAAAACATTAATGGCACACCTAGAGCCAAAGCGAGGTAGCAGTGCTTCATCAACTTTTTATAATAAAGTGCTTCTGCTTGCTCTTTCTCTTCTTGGCTAGCCTGTGCTGTTTGCGCGTTAGTAGCTTTGGCGTGATAACCCGCACCCTCCACGGCTTTTACAATAAGATCACCTTTAGCATTGCCTTTTACCAGCACGCTTCTATCGACAAAGTTCATGGCAACAAAGTCCACATCGGCGACCTTGGCAATGGCCTTTTCTATCTTACCCACACAGCTTGCACACCCTGCGCCTTCAATAATAAATTCTTGAATGATTTTTGGATCTTGACTTAGTTTGTCCACCATTGCTCTCCATGATTAAGCAAAAACTAATATCACTATAAAGCTTGGAGTAAGTCCTAAGTCAAACTTTGAATTTAATAAATTCCATTTCCTCCATATTAGAGTGAAAACAAATAATGAGAACTAAACAAACAAGGACACCTATTGGTGCCCTTGTTTGTTTTTATTGTCCCTTTTTTAATAAGATTTTATGGCTTTATGCATTTGCCATTCTAGGGAATCTGCAGCTAATTAAAGCAAATTAAGCCTAATGCACCATAAAATCAAAAGTGTCTATTTTCACTTCGCCATCATGGCTTTCAACACTCCAAGCCACACGGTAATTACCTTTATTTAAGGGCATCATAGGGGCGCTAAAAAAGGTGTTATGACGACCATCGCCCACAGCTAATACACTCACATTACCCGCCGCATCAAACAGACGAATTGATTTAAGATTAACCATTTTGGCAAACTTAAGCTGCACCTTGTCAGGTGATTGCATAAACATGGCCCCGTTTTTAGGAAAGCTCTGCTCCAAGCTAACATTGGCCCACAGTGGGCTTGTCATAAAGATATTGATCACTAGGGCTAATAAGATATTTTTCATATATTTCTCCAAGATTTATAAATGATTGAGTTAGGCTTTTTTGAGTTTTTGAATGCTGTGTTTACGCCATAAAAAGTAAACAACAGGTAAGACTAATAAGGTGAGAATAACGGCGCTGATCATGCCACCAACCATGGGTGCGGCGATGCGGCTCATAACCTCTGAACCTGTACCTGTGCCATACATGATGGGTAGCAGACCAACAATGATGGTGGCCGCGGTCATCATGACTGGCCTGACTCTGAGACCCGCGCCTTCAAGTACTGCTTGACGTAAGGCAAGGACACTCGGGTTCTGCTTTTGCTCTGCATGCTGGGTTAACATGGCTTGATAGGCTTGATTGAGATAGACCAACATGATGACACCTATCTCTACCGCGACCCCAGCTAAGGCAATAAAGCCGACTCCCACAGCAACTGAAAAGTTATAACCTTCTAAGTACATCAACCAAAGACTACCAATAATCGCCATGGGTAAGGTGCCGACTATGATGGCAACCTCCACCATGTTTTTAAAATTCAAATAGAGCAGCACAACTATGATAAGCAGAGTTAAGGGCACCACATAAGTCAGCTTGGCTTTTGCCCTTTGCATATATTCATACTGACCAGACCAGTTAATGGAATAGCCTGCTGGCAAGTTCAGCTCATCAGCTAAAATGCCTTTTGCCTGTTCCACATAACGGCCAATATCCATGCCCTCAATGTCGATAAAAGCCCAACCATTTAAGCGCGCATTTTCACTCTTAATACCAGGAGGCCCATCTTGTACATAGACATTAGCTAGCTCCCCTAAAGCAATACGCTGACCTGATGGGGTAATCACAGGCAACAAAGATAGCTGCTCTGGCGAGTCACGATAGTCTTGCGGGTAGCGTACATTAATCGGATAACGCTCTAGCCCTTCCACTGTTTGAGACACATTCATGCCACCCACAGCGGTCGCAACCACAGCCTGTATATCGGCCACATTCATGCCATATCGTGCAGCCTCTTCCCGACGAATATCCACCTTGATGTAACGACCACCTGCAACCCTTTCGGAATAAACGGATGCTGTCCCGGGGACATCTTTTATGATGCGCTCTATTTGCTGGCCTATCTCTTGGATAACCGCCAGCTCAGGCCCGGCGATCTTTATCCCTACAGGGGTTTTAATGCCAGTTGCTAGCATGTCAGTACGTGTCTTAATGGGCATGACCCAAGCGTTGGTTAAACCCGGAAATTGAATGAGTCCATCCAGCTCCTTTTTGAGCTTTTGCGTAGTCATACCTTCACGCCACTCAGACTTAGGCTTGAGCTTAATAAAGGTTTCTATCATGGTTAGCGGCGCTGGATCTGTCGCCGTATCTGCACGGCCAACCTTGCCAAACACCCTTTCAACCTCTGGCACCGTGCGAATTAACTTATTCGACTGCTGTAAGATTTGCCTCGCTTGAGCAATAGACACACTAGGGTAAGTAGTCGGCATATACATAAGATCCCCTTCATCCAAAGGGGGAATAAATTCACTGCCTAACTTATCTAGGGGCCAGATCCCCACAGCAAACACCACAAGACTTAAGGCCAAGGTCGATTTAGGATAAGCCAATACCGTCTTAAGCACGGGTAAATACAAAAAGGTAAGCAGTCGATTAACGGGGTTCTTATGCTCTGGCAATATCTTGCCACGAATAAAGTAGCCCATGAGCACAGGTACTAAAGTTACGGCCAATAAGGCCGATGCCGCCATGGCATAGGTTTTGGTATAAGCCAAAGGCGCAAACATCTTGCCTTCTTGCGCTTCTAAGGTGAAAACCGGTACAAAACTCACTGTAATGATAAGCAGACTAAAGAATAAAGCAGGACCCACTTCACTGGCAGATTGAGCGACTATTTGCCAACGGTTCTCTTTCGTTAATGGGGTTTTCTCCATGTGCTTGTGCATGTTCTCTATCATGACGATGGCCCCATCTATCATGGCGCCAATGGCAATGGCGATACCGCCAAGAGACATGATATTGGCATTAATGCCTTGCAGGTTCATGATGATAAAAGCCGCTAAAATACCCACGGGCAAACTAAACACAGCCACTAAAGAAGAGCGCACATGAAATAAGAAAATGACGCAAACAATAGCAACCACAGCCAGCTCTTCGGCAAGTTTTTCCCAAAGGTTTTGCACTGCACTTTCGATCAAGCCAGATCTATCATAGACAGTCACGACTTCGACCCCATCAGGGAGGCTTGCCTTGAGACTCTCAAGTTTGCTCTTAACCCCTTGGATTGTGGCTTGTGCATTCTCACCAAAGCGCATGACGATGACGCCGCCAACGGTTTCACCTTCACCATCCAGCTCGGCTACACCACGTCGCATTTGTGGCCCGACCTGAATATCCGCCACATCACGTAATAAAAGTGGTGTTCCTTGCTTGTTTACGCCTAGCGGCAAAAGCTCTAAATCCTTAACCCCTTGGATATAGCCTGAGGTGCGAACCATATATTCTGCTTCAGCCATTTCAATCACAGAGGCACCAACCTCTTGATTGCCTCGTTTAATCGCTTGCTGAATATGGGCTAAGGGCATATCAAAGGCCCTTAACTTATCTGGATCTACCTTGACCTGATACTGCTTCACCATGCCGCCTACCGTCGCCACTTCTGACACACCAGGGACGGTTTGCAGTTCATACTTTAAGAACCAATCTTGCAGGCTTCTTAATTGGCTAAGATCATGCAGACCTGTTTTATCCACCAAGGCATAAAGATAAATCCAGCCAACACCCGTAGCATCTGGACCTAATTGGGATCTTGCATTAGCAGGTAAAGAGGGGGCAACCTGACTCAAATACTCTAATACCCGGCTTCTAGCCCAATACATGTCCGTATCATCATCAAAAATCACGTACACATAGGAGTCGCCAAAGAAGGAGTAACCCCTGACAGTTTGCGCACCGGGTACAGAAAGCATGGCGGTTGTCAGTGGATAAGTAACTTGGTCTTCCACCACTTGTGGCGCTTGCCCTGCAAAGCTGGTTTTAATAATCACCTGTACATCTGAGGTATCAGGAATCGCATCCACAGGCGTATTTTTTAAGGAGATAAGACCCAAAACCAATAATAATAAGGTGGCTAACAGCACCATAAATCGATTATTGATCGACCAATAGATAATGGACTTGATCATGGTTTATTCCCCTCCTCTGACATATTCATAGGTGAGGTCATTTGCATTTGACTATGATCCATTGAGCCATGATCCATCTGACTATGATCCATGCCACTGTGATCCATCTCGCTCATATCCATCATTGGCATATTCATGTCAGACATATCCGTTTGGCTATGATCCATTTCACTCATGTCCATGACAGACGATGAAGGGTAATTAAAGCGCTTAAAGTCTGAGCTTTTACTCGATTCAGAATCCAGTAAGAAGAGCGCTGAGGTGACAACTTCATCCCCTTCAAACAAACCTGAAACGATTTCGATAGAATCCTTATCTGTACGACCTATTTCCACATTAATAGATTTAAAGCGACCTTCACCAAGCGCTAGCACCACGCGGTTAGACTGCTCTACTCTGATAACGGCTTCTTTAGGTACCAATAAGCTTGGCGCTGCTTCATCGTTAAGAATGTTGATTTTGGCAAACATATTAGGCTTTAAGGCTTGTTCTTGATTATCAAAGCGCATGCGTACTCTTAAAGTCCGACTAGCAAGGTCCAGTGTTGGATAAACATAATCCACCACACCTAACCAGCTTTTACCGGGTAGATAATCCAATGACATTTGCACAGCAAGACCTTCTTTAATTAAGCTGGTTTGCTTTTCAAACACCTCGGCTTCAACCCACACTTCATCCAAAGAGGCGATCGATAAAAGCTCCATGCCAGGCTTAATAAACATGCCATCAACCATATTTAGGTAGTCTGCTACACCATCACTAGGGGCGAAAAAGGTAACGCTTTGCTGTACTTTTAACGTTCGCGTTAATCGTTTAATTTCTGTTGGTGGGAAGTTCAACGCTAGTAGCCTTTCTTTAGCCCCTTTGATCAAGCTTTTATCCTTGCGCCCTAACGCAAAAAGATACTCTTCTTGGGCATTCACTAATGCAGGAGAATAAAGACGATATAAAGGCTGACCCTGAGTGATTTTTTCACCACTGGCTTTGATATAGGCTTCTTCTATCCAGCCTTCGACTCTAGGGTGAAGGTGCTGAATTTTATCTTGGTCATACTGTACATAGCCTACCGTACTCACATTTAGATTGAGTCGTTTAAAACTCACCACATCTGTACGCACGCCTAAACTGTTGATAACTTCGGGGGAGATCTGCACAGTCCCAACACCTGAATCTTGATTGGCCTCATTGGCATAAACAGGTATCAGGTCCATTCCCATCGGCGATTGGCCTGGTTTATCACGACGATAATTTGGGTCCATAGGCGCAACCCAATACAAAGGTTTGTCTATCGCCATTTCCGCTAAAGGGCTATCAATAGCGTTGAGAGGTTGAAAATATGCGTAAGCGGTTAACGCTGATACGGCCCCAATGGATAAGCTCACACCTATCATTAGGCAATTTTTTAAAAAAGGTTTCATGCTAATTCCTAGTAGGAAGACATAGGGGTGGCTGAGCCAGCACCCAATGCAAAGTCATTGTTTGTGGCAAATAAATAATTAAATTCGACTTTTTGTTTTTGCAGAGCAACAGAGATAACAAGGGCTTGAATCTTGGCATTTAAGCTTTCAATTCGTGCCTTAATCACATCAGAAAATGGCCCTTCATTACTTTTGTAGGCAGCCAACAAAATGTCTTCTTGCTGTTTTAGTTGAGGTATCAATGACGATTGATAAAGGTGATTACGTTGGTTTAACTTAGCGACTTTAGACTGTATGACACGGTATTTTGCCAACATTTGCTTAAGTTTTAATGCATGCTCAAAGGCGATAGCATTAAGCGCCAGTTGCTTGGACTTTACTCCAGCATCTTGCGCCGTTTTCGAGAAGATAGGCATATCTAAGGTGACACCAAGTGAAAGAAAGTCACTGCGAGACATGCCATTATCGGCATCATCACGATAGCCGTAACTTGCGTTGAGCCCCCATTGTGGCTGATAAGCTTGTTTAGCTAATGACATAGCGACCTGAGCAAGCTGAGCTTTCTCATCTAGCGCCACTAGACTTGGATGCTGGGTAAGCTGTTTGGCTAGGGTTTGATCCGATATTGAGCGATTAAGCGTTTGGCCTTTGTCATCTAAGTGAACTGGATCAGCAGGATAAAAGCTTGCCTTTTTGAGACTTACTTGGGGCAAGTTTTTCGGCTCTGACCATGATTCAAAATCACCTAGCCAATGGCTTAATTGCGAATACTTGGCTTGCTTAATAAGTGCTAGGCTCGCCAACCTATCGTCAAGACGTATTAATTCTAATTCAGCCTTGATAATATCACCTTGGCTAGTTCGCCCTAACGCTGACGAGTAACTCGCTTGAGACACCTCCAGCAGCTGTTCAAACAAACCTCGATTTGCCTCAACCAAGGCAATACTTTGCTTGGCTTCAAATATGGCCAACCACAATAAGGACACATCTCGCTCTATTTGTGCCGCTCTTTGATATTGCTTCACCTGAGCAACTTGACCCTTTTGCTGCCAAGTTTCTTTTTTCAGAGCCAGACTATCGCCCCTTGGTAACATCTGACTAATAGAAAACTTTAATTGAGTCATTGCCTCTTGATTAAAGTCCAAACTATCTAATGGCATGTTAGCTAAACCTAAACCCAATTTAGGGTTAGCTAGTTCACCCCTTTTTATGGATTCAGCTTGTAAAGAAGAGATAAATAATTGATTGGCATCCATCCACTCATCGCGACTAATCGCCTCTGAAATTAAATTCGTTAGAGAATTCTTTTCGCTCACTTCCAAATGGCTACTTGATAGAGTCTGCCCAGTTACCTGTTGAGTAAATGCAGACATTAAAATGAGTAATTGAATACTCAGACGCTTAGTTAAATACATTAACCAGGCTCCTTTCTAAACATTGAAGAGCTTGGCTTATTTCACCGAAATAAAGCCAAAGACAATGTGATCAATTAGAGCAATGAGACTTTCGACAAGCGTCGCCTATCTAAGACAAGCCTGAGCTAAATCAAATACACTAATGCATCACAAATAATGGTTAAGAAAGAATGCTAATCGGAGGCCGATAAAGGAAGTTGGCTCTAAAGCTAAAATGCTCTGAATGGGAATAGAAATTGACACTTTGCATGGAAGAAGCCTGCAAAGAAGGTTTGATAAGAGCATCATATACCAAACTGGCGCACATAATTTCAGCACAATCTTGCCCCATGATCTGACAATGAATTTCACAGTTTCCTGTCATGTCAGAATGAGATGAAGCAGACATACTCGCCATATTTTTATGCTCAAGCATAGGGCTGGCAGAGTTAAATTGAACCACATCAGAAGAGCTAGAGTGCGCAGATTGGAAAGCGAGTGTCGACGGAGTTTGAAAAGTATCAACCCCATGCATAGGCAATAATTGAGAGATGGACTGCAGCAAGAATAAAGCAGCAAAAATGCTGAGAATTATTCCTTGTTTTACTGAGTTCATAATTATCACCTAAAAAAATCTGTTACGAATGCTGACATAAAGCTCGGCATGAGGCCAGCCAGACAGATGACAACTTTCATTTATTTCACTTTGTTTACACAATCAAACAAAAAGATATTCGTGATACAAAGCACGATTCATTTTATAGACAATCGATTCGCTAGAAAGTTTTTAAGGCAGATAAAATTTAAGTTTGTAAGTACTAACTTCTCTTTATTCTTACAACTCTCATGACTTCTAGTGAGATACCTGCAACATTTTCAGTACTGGGGTAATAGGTAAGGTTAACTCTCGCGCCTTTCAAACTTTGATATTTGCCTTGGCGTTTAAAACGAAATGGGACTTCGTAACCCTCAATCATAACAGTATGCAAAACCCAATCTTCTTGTGGTCTTTGAACATGGGATGTTACTTTTAGGTCATTAGAGTGAATCAATTCTTTATTCTTTTTTAATAAGTCCTTAGGATCAGATTGCACGTCTTGTCTCCTTGTGAGTTAAGCAGAGGCATTAGTATGCCACATAAACTATATTAACTAGATTGATAAATTTTTATCCTTGAACTAGCACCTTGGTCATGGCTAATTTTTCACGTAAAACGAACATTCGAAAACGCTAACATAACATGCTTTAATAAGACGCCTAGCGGACGTCTAAATGGTTGAAATATCAGTTTTCATGGATCGCATCTTATTAATCTGTTGGTAAATATTTAATATTTAGATATGTAGCGTCAAAGGAAAGACTATATAGTGGCTATTCGTATAAAAGACAGAGCATCGGTAAAACATGCGCAAACAATCATTGCAGCCTCATTAATTTTGAGTTTGATGTTTGGGATTTTGCAGGCTTTTTTAGATCTCGAGAGTGAAAAAAAGCAAATCCAACAGCGCTTCAGTAGTATTCTTTTGCTATCGCATGACCCAGCCGCTCAAGCCGCCTATCAGTTAAACTCGCCACTGGCTAAGCAGGTCATTAAAGGTCTGTTATCTCACCCTGATATTATTAAAGCCGAAATTATGGATGACTTTAATAGTCAGCTCGCTAGTGATACAGCCCAACCCAGTGATGAAAACCAACTCACAAAAATCATTGCCACCTACCTCTTTAGTGAACAAGAACATTTAGAAATCCCACTTACTTTTTCACCTAAAGACATCAACGTGGGCTCTCTTAGTATTAGCTTAGATTCTCAAGCTGTCGCGAAAAGCTTTATCGCAAGGGCAACAAATGTCTTTTTGTTAAGCTTGATTAAAAACCTCATCCTATCTCTGATTCTATTAGCCTTTTTCTATATGGTGCTCACCCACCCTTTAACTAAGCTAACCCTTTGGATCAGTTCGATTAAGTATGACAATAAAGCCATCGACAACCCGCCGTTAAAAATTAAAAAAGATGAGTTTGGCCTACTCATTAAACAGTTTATTGCCCTTTGGAAAGAAAGAGAGAGCGCCGAAGCACAGTTAAGGGAATACGCCTACTTTGATCTCTTAACTGGTTTATCAAACCGTCGCCACCTATCTGACATTTTGCATAACGCTATTATCAAGATTCAGCACCAACCCACTATTGGTGCACTCTTTTATATGGATCTTGATAGATTTAAGCATATCAATGATTCACTAGGACATGCGGTTGGTGATGCGCTACTGGTTACAATAGGTAAGCGTTTAAGTGAGTTTAAAAATGACGATACCAGTGTTGCCCGACTTGGCGGCGATGAATTTGTCATCTTAATTCCTAATATCGCGAAAAACGAAGAAGAAGCTCAAATTGAGGCAACTCGACTTGCCAATAGAATACTGACTTCTATTGCAGAACCTCATACCTTAATTGGCCATTTGTTACATACCTCAGCCAGTATTGGTATTTCTATTATTCGACAAGATTCCAACACAGGCCAAGATATCCTTCGTCATGCTGATATTGCCTTGTACAAAGCTAAAGCAGAAGGTGGCAACACTTACCACTTCTACGAAAATCAGCTTCATATTCAGGCAGAACAGCGCCTCAGCATAGAGCAAGGGCTTCACAGTGCCATTGAAAACAACGAGTTTTATCTCGCATTTCAGCCTCAGTGTAATAAGGATGGCGACATCATAGGCGCAGAGTGCTTAGCCCGTTGGAAGCATCCTATTTTAGGGGAGATATCCCCTGGTGACTTTATTCCGATTAGTGAAGAAACACGACAAATTTATCAATTAGGTGATTGGGTATTAAAGACGGCTTTTCTACAGATTACCCAGTGGTTACATCAAGGCTTACCTCATAACTTTAGTCGCCTTGCGATTAATATCAGCCCTATTCAATTTCAAGACCCAAACTTTGTTGAACGAGTACAAGAGCTCTTGGTTGAATGTAAATGCCCGCCACAGCTGATCGAGCTAGAAATTACGGAAAGCTGTCTATTCAAAGATGAACATCTAGCTAAGCAGAAGCTAGCTCAAATTAAAGAGATGGGCATGTCGCTCTCTTTAGATGACTTTGGAACGGGTTATTCGTCTCTTCGTCACTTACGTGAACTGACTCTGAACGTTATCAAAATTGATCAATCCTTGATTCGTGACCTACATAAGAATGAAGTCGATAAGGATATTACTGACAGTATTTTATCTTTAGCTCAAAAACTAAAAATGAAAGTTGTCGCAGAAGGGGTAGAAAATCAAGAAGAGATGGCTGCCTTACTTGAGCTCGGTTGTGAGTTTTACCAAGGGTTTTATTTCTCCAAACCCTTAAATGCCAAGGCCTTTGAAAAGCTTGTCTTCGAAGATCATAAAGCTGTACACAATGTACTTAATCAAACATAAAGTGCTTTAAAGCACATAAAGTAAGATGCCTGGTATGGTGACTAGACTAATCAAGTTACCTATTAGTACCATAGAGGCAACTTTGTTTGGTTCCTGCTGGAACAGCTCAGACACAATATAATTCAGTACGGCTGGCGGTAAGCAGGCAAACACTAAAAGATAAGCAAAATACTCCTCCTTTACTGGCCAAATCTGCTGCCAGACAAGGGCGGCTATCAGGCCTGTTAACGGGCATAAAATACCCGCTAATAAACCCAAGCGCCAGTTGGTTAAGTCCACATCATTCATTCTCACACCCAAAGCAAATAACATTAATGGGATAGAGATTTGCCCTAGCATATCAATCGGGACAGATAAGGAAACCGGCATACTCCAGCCAGAGAAACTAAATAGTAAGCCAAATATAGTCGCCAATACCATCGGCATGGTGAGTATGCTTTTCAGCTTGGTTTTAGGGTTGATGAGATACATGCCTAAGGTGAAGTGAAGCAGGTTTTCTGTCAGAAAAAGTACGACAGCAATAGGTAAAACGGATTCACCAAACGCCAACACCATTAAAGGAATACCTAGGTTACCGCTGTTATTAAACATCATAGGTGGTAACAAGGTTTTGGTAGAGACGCCCATAAACTTGGCAATCGGCCAGGCTAACAACCCAGAACCAACCACAATAACAGCGGCCCCGAGAATCAAGCCTTTGTACTGCATCACATGGAAACTGCCAGACGCCATGACTGAAAAGATTAAAGCGGGCACAAACACATCCATATTGATGCGATTGGCTATCGTCATATCCGTCGCACGCCACCTTGCATATAAAAAACCAACGAGCACCACAAACACCAAAGGAAATACCGTATCAAAAGTACGTGATAATAATTCGGACTGTTCCATTGTCATTCCTTAAAGTATTGAGGTAGTACGTTTTTCCATGCTGATAACGTCTCTTTATTAAAAGCATGGGTTTTATAGGTGCGCATGCTAAAGTTAATATTAATTAACCGCAAGCTAGTTTGATCAAGGGCTAAATACAGCATATGCAAGAAAAGATAATGAGAGATAAAACCCTTAAGATCACCTTGAGTCAATCCGACCAAAGGATGAGCTACCAGACAAGCACAGAAGAAAATATTATTGAAAGCTTAGAGAAACAAGGTCGAGAAGTACGAAAAGCCTGTGATAACGGTGTTTGTGGCGTGTGTTTAACCAAGCTCTATGCTGGCGAGGTAGACTATGGTTTACGAGAACCTTTTGGCTTGAACCAGAAAGAATTAGAGCAAGGTTATATACTGCCCTGTATTGCACACTGTAAAACCGATATCGAGATTGAAGTGCCACCAGCACCAAGGCCAAAGCGAAATAGGCCTTAAGACAAGTTCAGACCTTTAGCTCAGTCACACTAAATCAGTTAAGATAAACCTATCCTCAACTCTCAACTAATTTGATTTTTCTCCATGCCCTTTGATTTTACTGCTCTAGATCTGCCAATTACTCAAATTATTGAGCCTCTTCGTCAACAACTTAACCAGCATGATGAAGCTATTTTAGAAGCAGAGCCTGGAGCAGGTAAAACCACCTTAGTGCCTTTAGCTTTATTAGATCAACCTTGGTTAAAGCAGCAGAAAATACTCGTACTTGAACCAAGAAGATTAGCAGCTAAACACGCTGCAGCTAGGATGGCAGAGCTGCTCAAAGAACCCCTAGGTAAAACTGTGGGCTACCGCATTCGCCACGAACAAAAAGTCAGCCCAGAAACGCGTATTGAAGTCATTACCGAAGGAATCTTAGTTCGATTATTGCAAGATGACCCTAGCCTTGAGGGCATAGGTTTAATCATTTTTGATGAGTTTCATGAACGCAATCTAGATTCAGACTTGGCTTTAGCCCTGTGTCTTGAAAGCCGTGATTTTCTTCGTGAAGAAGAACCGCTTAAGTTGCTCATCATGTCGGCGACCTTGGAGCAAGCTTCTTTAGAAAAAGCCTTAGGTTGTCGTCGTTTATTTTGCCCAGGCCGTAGCTTTCCTGTCAGGGTCAATTATCAAAACTTAAACCTAAAACAAGATGAGATACTGCCTCACCTTAGTCGTACTGTGTGTCATGCACTAAGCCATGATGAAGGTGATATTCTTGTTTTCTTACCCGGTCAAAGTGAAATCAACCGACTAGAATCAAGCTTGCAAGATCAGCTGGCGGATCATTGCGAGGTGCTTCCTCTCTACGGCAAATTAGACTTTAAAGCTCAGCAAGCGGTATTGGCACTTAACAAGCACTCAGATGATTCCTCAAATAAAGCGAATAAGAGACGAGTCATACTTGCCACTGCGATCGCACAGACCAGCTTAACCATTCCCAGCGTTAAGGTCGTGATTGATTCTGGCTTAAGCCGAGAAGCCAGATTTGATGCGAATACAGGCCTGACCCGCCTTCATACCAGAAAGGTAAGCCAAGCTGAAAGTATTCAACGCACTGGCCGTGCCGGTCGTACCTCAGAAGGTGTCTGTTATCGGTGGTGGAGCGAAGACGCGCAAAGCCGCCTCATGGAACAAGCTCAACCTCAAATCATTACAGCAGACCTTAGCAACCTTGCTTTAGAGCTTGCTAAATGGGGAGCCAGCCACCACCAAGATTTGACCTGGTTAACCCCAGTTCCAGAAGGTCATTGGCAACAAGCTGTTGGGCTTCTACAACACCTAGGTGCTTTAGAGAAACAAGACAATTTAAAGCTAACCGCGTTAGGTGAAGCCATGTCTCAATTCTCTGCCTCAGCCCGTATTGGTCGATTAATCCTTGCAGGAATCGCGATTAAAGAAAGCAAATTAAGCACACTTTTAGGTGCGCTTATTATGGAAGGCAATAGCGGCCAAACTCAACAAATGGATTTGAGTGAACAAGCACTAGGTTTTCACACTAAGATAAACCAAAAGGTCACTAAAACCCAGCAACAGTTGTTACAGCAAATGAATAAACTGGCACAGGGATTAGTGAATAAGATTGAGCTAACTTCAAACCATCTTACGGCATCTGATCTAGCGGCATTTACACAAGAGGACAAAATAAGCTACTTGCTTGCCTGCGCTTATCCAGATCGTATTGCCAAACAACAAGCGCTAGATAACAGCAGCCAGTGGCAAGATTATAAGTTAGCCAATGGTCGTTTAGCTCAGCTACATAAAAGCCAAGCCGTTGCGAAAGCAGGTTTTATCATTGCCTTAGAAACCGGCGGTAACAGCAAGTTTAATAAGGATCAGATTTTCCTAGCGAGCCCTTTAAATCCTCACCTCTTTGAGAGTGCGCTTCATGAACTCACCAGCGTCGTTGAAAAGGTGAGTTGGCCTAAAAATAGTGAGCGGTTACTTTCCAGCCAAGATACTATGATTGGTGGATTGTGCATTGCCTCCAAAAAGCTTTCTCAGATTTCTGAAGAGGCTCAAATACAGGCGGTTTGCCAACATATAAGAAGCTTAGGGTTACACCTTTTAAACTGGGATAAAGCCGCCTTGAGAGTAAGACATAGACTTGCCTTTATTCACCAAATAATTGAATCAGATCAGCCAAACTTACCTGCTCAGATTGCACAGTTCCAATGGCCCAAAGTGGATGATGCTAGCCTACTGGACAGCCTAGAGGCATGGCTGGCTCCTTACTTAGCGAATGTCAGCACTCATGCTAAATTAAGCCAGCTATCCCTTGCTGATATTTTGCTAAATCAATTGGAGTGGAACCAGCAACAAGCCTTGGCAAAGCTTGCGCCAGAGAGTTTGAAAGTCGCTTCGGGAAACCAAATTCGATTAGATTATCAAGCCTTCCCCCCTAGTTTAAAAGTCAAACTACAGGAGATGTTTGGCACATTGAAAACACCTAAAATTGCAGGCACCAAGGTGAAAATTGAGCTTTTATCACCGGCTCAAAAACCTCTGGCCATCACTCAGGACCTAGAGCACTTTTGGCAAAATGCCTACCATGACGTGAAAAAAGAGATGCGAGGCCGGTATCCAAAACACCCTTGGCCTGACAATCCTTTAGAAGCCATTGCCTCAGCCAAAACCAAAAAAGCGTTAAGCCGAGATTCCTAGCAAACTTACTCAAAAAAGAACAAACTCATTAAAGAAAGAGCAAGCTTTAAAGCTTGCTCAAAGCACTGGCGGTTAATGCGCGACTAAAGCTCGTGTTTTTCTTATGGTTAGGAGACCAGCCTTCTAAAAAACGCTGAAAGTCAGCCCAAGCCAACTCAAAAGCAAAACGCCACTCTTGCTCTAAGGCTTTGATGTCTAACTCAGAATTTAATTCAGCTAAACACATTTTTAGCTTAACGAAATAAGCATCCAGTAACTGACCCCAGTGGGTTTGGCACTCTGATTCAGATAAACAACTACCAAGCAGATAAATGAAATCTTTCATGCCACAGCCAATACCCGTGTATTGAAAGTCTAGAGCGGCGACTTTCACTCCATCGGTCTGACTCTTTTTTGAAAAACAAAAATTAGCGACCTTGGCATCCCCGTGAATCAGGGTTTTAAACCTTAAGTTATTGAGCTTTTTATCTAAGGCTGCTGCTTTTTGTTTTAGCTTTGATTCTGGCATTTTCTGCCATTCATCTGGTCTTGTGGCCAAATGCCAATAGCTACCTATTGGCCATAATCCAAAAGGCTTAGGCAAACCTTGTGAACAAGTAGCAAAGTTATCCACTTTATTTTCAAAACCTTGCGGCATGTGACTCGACATCCCCCTATTATCTGGTTTAGCAAAGTCCTGAAGAAAGAAGGCATGAAAACTTGCCAGCCAGTCAATACAAGGCAAGATTTGAGTCTCAGTTAAGCTGTCATACCTTAATGGGAAGCCTGAAGCATCTAAGTCTTCAAGGAGAAGAACTTGCTGGCAACTTTTTCGATCATAATAAGCTTGATAGCAATAAGGGATATTTAAGTTACTAGGCCAATTTTCCAGCTTTCTTGTTTGGTTAAAAAGCCGATAGGCATTCATTTCGACCTGATAAGAAGATAGTTTTCTTTGATGAGCAATATCACTTTTCCAGCCTCTTGGGTGAACAACCCTCTCTGGCGGATTAACCCACTTCACGACAACAGAGGTGGGTAGCTTTGCATTAGATGAAGCTTGAGATAAAGATGGGGTAAGTTCGAACTTAACGATTTCACCATAACCAGACCACAAACTTTGAACCCTTTGTCCAAGGCTAACTTTTTCTAATTGAAAGCCTTGTTTTAACCAATGGCGAATAACCTCTTGATCTAGATTGTCAGACAGTAAATTTTGAAAGCTTGAATTAAAAATCTGTTTGTCTCTTGCTAAAGGCTGCAAAGCCACTCCCCTATTAAGCAAAAAACAGCATTCTATCAGTTTAATGACTGAGACTCAGAACTTTGGAGATGTCGCTCTCTTTAAAAAGGGGATTAATAAAGAGAGCCTTAGTTAAAAGGAATAGAAATATAACGCTGGAACCAAGTAATTAAAAATAATACTCAGCCATAAAAGTAACACCTTGGATGACGTTATCTTCAAACTTAGTTCCCATATCATCTTCCACATCTTTAGCGACAGCATATTCATAAGCGGCAATTAAATTAATATCATCTACAAGATATGAACCCGCTAAAAAGATACCTCGGTAACCGTCATTTGGGGCTAACGGATTTACTTTTTCTTCTAATGGCTCTTCGTGAATATATAGAATATAAGCACCAGCCTCATCACTAAACTGTTTGGCTAACCCTAACTTATAAGTCATGGCATCCTTTTCATAGGTTGCCAGCTCTCCCGCGACAGATGAGCTAATCACTTGATCACTCCACTCACGCCACTGGGCGCTAAAGGTTAGCAATGTTCCTTCTGCTATACCGGTTTGAAAATCAAAGATGATGGCTTGAGGTAAGATAAAATCACTGCCACTTTTAGCCGTGTCTGTTGCACCCCCCGTATTCGATAAAATAATGTCACTTGTTTCTGTTACATTAAAACTGTGGTCGACTTTACTTTGAAAGACGAGACTGGCTCGCAATGCAATATCAGGGATTGCAAAAGAAGCACCCGCAATATAACCAAGCGCTGTATCCGAGCCAAAATCCGCTTCAATACTGGGGACACTTCCCGGTGTTTGGTTAGCTGAGACTGAGGCAATATTACTATTTATCGTCATATTGCCTGATGTTTTATTAATGGTAGGCCCAGCTATTAGGGAATAACTTTCGTTAAATTGATATTTAAAGGTAAGCGCTAAGCTTTGAGTTTCTACTAAGGCTTTGGTACCTGCATAAAAGCCTTCTTGATGGGAAACATTTAGATTATAGGGATCATACAATTGTGCGCTGACATCGATCTTATCTGTGAGTTGCTTATGCAAGCCTAAGGTATATACCTTAGTATCATCAAAAGATTCTCCGGTTTTCCCTCCACCTAAGCTTGTCGAGTAATCTCCGTTAAAATTATAACGATAACTTGAATAAGCAAGATTGACCTTTTCTTTATCACTGTAAACCAAGCTTAAATCATAAGGTGTGAATTCATAGACAGCAGCACTTGCTGAGAAAGGAGCCAAGAGTGCTAAACACACAAACGGCATGTTGAATTTATTCATGGATAGTCCCTAATTTTTTATTATTGTTTTCCATGCTCCTAAGCGTTATTAGAGAAATCACCGCTTTTCAAGAAACCTTCTCAGAAAAAGAGCACTAAGGTAAGCGTCTTAAAGGTCACTTTAAGTGGCGAAATTCAAACTAAATGTGGTTAAAAGCATTGATTTTCAGACTATCATGATTTTTTTGAAAGTAAGAATAACCAGCTCGGCCATATCCTGACAAAATCGGACTAATTCATTTTGAGCTTAGGACGAGCGTAAATAGCGTTAAACTTTACTGCGATAACTGGAGGGAGCTTTGCCTGTCCACTTCTTAAAAGAGCGATAAAAACTGGTGCTATCGCTAAAGCCAACAAGTTGCGCAATATCTTCCATCGCAAGGTTTGAGTCCTGTAGATAACGTAAAGCGAGCTCTTGGCGAACCGCATTAAAAATTTCTTTATAGGAGGTATTTAGTTCAGTAAGCCGTCGTCTTAAACTACGTTCACTCATAGCAAGTTGTTCGGCCACTTCTTGAATAGAAGGGTATTTTTCAGGTGCTCGTAATAACGCTAAATGCACTTTACCAACAAGGCTACGATTAGAGTCTTGCTGCAGTAGCATGTCATCACAAAGCTTAATCGCTAGGCTTTCAGTCACAGGGTTATAAGACTGATTCGTGCGCTCTAAATCTTCTTGCTGAATCACGACCTGACTCACAGGTGCATCAAAAACTAAAGGACAACGAAAAAAGACTTGGTATAAGCTCAAATTATCAGGCTCTGGGTAGGCAAAATGCACAGCAAGCGGCGCATAAGAATCGTCTAGAAAATCACGGGTTAATTTCACATGACCTGATAAATCCTCATCTACCAAAAATCTGAATAAATGATCAGAAACTTGATGGGTAGGACGAGAGAATCGACTGCATTCATTTTCACCAAAACTCATTTCAACATGAGTAAGATTGGTTGTCGTTTGAAAGTAGCTTTCTGAAATACGCAGTGCATCCCAACCATTTTTACAACTGGCAATCGCATAACCCAACATGCCTAAATCACTCAAACTCTCTTGGCTACCTACCGCTAAACCCAATGCAGTATCACCACTGAGTGTTAGCGCATTATCAATAATCACCATACTTTGATCAAAGGAGATCAAGGTACCTTCTTGGGTCAACTCCCCTTCTTTAATACCAGCATTTTGAGTCAAAGCGGCCGTGTTTAAGCCCCTTTGATAAAAAAGACTCGTTAGCAGGTGAAACAAATAAGTTGGAATAGCGCAATCTTGTCGAGCAAAGGGCACCAAAGGTGAACGCAATGTGTGATTCATAAGGTTATTTCATTATTTTTATTTTTTATGATTGGCCGAGATTGTCAGGGTCTGGCCTCATATGTGGTTTTTCTTGCTGTGAAAACTACCTACCATTTAAATCCGATATTCAGTAATTGACAACAAAAATAGAAAATAATTACTCAGGCGCATATTACTAACCTAGCTAAACACTCTTTTGCTCAGGCGATAAGCGAGTTTTATTTTCCTTAATATCCGTATTTGAAAGGTAAAAACCATGCTTAAACCCTACTTTTTACTGCTAGCAAGCTGCTTTATCTCCCTTTTCATTACAGGTTGTGAGCAGGTACAAGATGATGCAATGAGGCTTGAACAAGCAAGGTTACTTACGCCTTCTAACAAAGACCTAAATGGCATTTATCAACGTAGTTGCGTTGCTTGTCATGCAAACCCTGACACACAAGCCCCTCTTACAGGCGACCTCATCGCTTGGCAGCCAAGAATAGATAAAGGCATGGAAACTTTACTGACTCATGTAGTGAATGGTTTTGGCGGCATGCCGCCATTTGGCATGTGCATGGATTGCAGTGAAGAAGAGTTTGAGCAACTCATTCAATTTATGGCGCAAAGCAAATAGTCATTAAACCGCTGTCAGGCGAGTTTATACATACTTTTCAATTGCTTTCTAAGAACAAGAATAAGGACACAGATTATGATTAGTCGACGCAATTTATTAGGCTCATTAATTGGTACAGCAGTCGGTGCAAGCTTAAGCCCTACTATCAGCTTAGCACAAGAAACCAGCACAATGTCGTCTGAAAAGACGCTGGAGAAAGTTACTCGAAAAAGCCTTCCTTGGCGAAATTGGTCAGGTTCTCAAGAGTGCTTCCCTCAGTCACGCATTGCCCCCAAAAGTCTTGCTGAACTGCAGCACATTATTACTCAGGCAAAAGGTCATATACGCCCTGTTGGTGCTGGTCATTCCTTTAGCCCCCTTGTGCCGACTCAAGACACAATATTGTCTCTTAGCCGTATGACAGGGGTTATCTCCCATGATGAAGCCACTAATCAAGCCGTCATTATGGCGGGTACTCGTTTGGGAGACATAGGCAAACCATTAGCTGAACGTGGTCAAGCCATGATAAATATGCCTGATATTGACGAGCAAACATTAGCAGGAGCGCTGGGTACTGCCACTCATGGCACAGGGGCTAGCTTAGGTTGCTTATCGGACTTTGTTGAAGGCTTAGAATTAGTCACTGCCAACGGAGAGGCTTTGTCTTGTGATAGACAGACAAACTCGGATATTTTCCAAGCAGCCAGAGTTAACCTTGGCGCTTTAGGAGTTGTTACTCAAATTCGTCTACAAAATATGCCCAAGTATCGCCTTAGACGCGAAACAAGCTGTCTCGCTATTGATGATATTCTCGATAATGCCGAAGAGATTGCTAAGGCAAATCGTAATTTCGAATTCTACTATATCCCCTTTTCTGGCTATGGCTTGATGGATACCCACAACATCACAGATGAAGCCCCCTCTGTCACAGATAAGATAGACCAAAATGATGGTACTGAGACCCTCAAGCAATTAAGGGATTGGCTAGCTTGGTCTCCTAGAATTAGGGAATATATTTTAAGTCATGAAATGCAAAAAATTGAAAAAGAAGTGACCATCGCCAACTCTTGGCAAAACTATGCGCAAGAACGCAATGTACGATTTAATGAGATGGAATATCACTTACCTAGGGAATATGCCGTTCAAGCTTTCAGAGAAATTAGAGACACTGTCGAGAAACATTTTGATGAAGTCTTCTTCCCGTTCGAATTCCGCTTCGTAAAAAGTGATGATATCTGGTTAAGCCCTTTTAACGGTCGTGAAACTTGTTCCATTGCTGTCCATAGATTCTATAACGAAGACTATCAAGCCATGTTCAAAGCGGTTGAGCCTATTTTCAAAAAATATCATGGCCGTCCACACTGGGGCAAACTCAATAGCATGCAAAGCCAGGAGTTTGCCGAGCATTATTCTAATTGGCAAAATTTTAAAGACATCAGGCAGTCATTGGATCCAAAAGGTAAGTTTTTAAATCCTTACTTAAAAAGCCTGTTTGATATTGCATAGGAGCGCAACATGTCTGATCAAGTCAAACCTTCACGTCGTCGCTTTATCCTTGGGGGGATTGGCCTAGCTGCCTTTGCAGGCCTTGGCATTGCCAAACCAAGTGATATTGGTGAAAACCATAATCACTATTTTAATCAGCTAAGCTTGGCCTTAGATAATAAAGCCCTTTCCAAACCTAACTTGGTAATAGATAAAAACCTATTAATTGACAATATTAAGGTGCTTAAAGCGCATTTAGCTGGACGCTTTGATTATCGTATTGTCGCGAAATCTTTACCCTCGATTCCGCTACTGCGTTTAATTATGGAGCAATCACAAACCAACAAACTTATGCTATTCCACCGGCCTTTTTTGAATCAGGTTGCTCAAGCTTTGCCTGATTCAGATGTGCTGCTAGGAAAGCCTATGCCAGTTACTGCAGCGGCCAATTTTTATCGCCTTTATGCAGCTAATCAAACGCCAGAATTTAATCATGAAACCCAACTACAGTGGTTGATCGACTCCCCAGAACGACTCCACCAATATCAAGCATTGGCACATAGTCTTAAGGTTAAAATGCGGATTAATATCGAGCTTGATGTAGGTTTCCATCGTGGTGGTGTTGCCGATGATCTACTCTTCGAGAAAATGCTTAATCAAATCGATGCTGATCCTGCATTAAGTTTTACAGGTCTAATGGGCTATGAGCCTCACTTGGCAAAAGTACCTGGGCGTAAAATAGCTTTGAGGGATGCTGCCATGCAAAGCTATCGAGATAAGCTGGCCATCGCACTTAGAATTTCTGGAAAAAGTGCCGATGAACTCACTCTAAACTCTGCAGGCAGCCCAACTTATCAGTATTATGATGAAGGTGATTACCCTCATAACGAAGTGGCAGCAGGCTCTTGCTTAGTAAAACCAAGTGATTTTGATTTAGACACCCTGTCTGATCATGTCGCAGCCGCCTTTATCGCCACACCAGTACTAAAAGTGATGCAAGATACTCAAATTCCTGGCGTTGATGGCTTAGGTCGACTGATGTCCATTTGGAACCCTAATCGCAGTAAAACCTTTTATACCTATGGCGGTAATTGGAAAGCTAATCCTATCTCACCTAAGGGTCTCAGCATTAACCCTGTGTGGGGACACTCGACTAATCAAGAAATGTTAAATGGCTCTGATAATATTCAACTAAAAGTCGATGACTGGATATTTTTAAGACCGACGCAAAGTGAGTTTGTCTTTTTACAGTTCGGTAATATTTCACTTTATGAGACAGGTAAGATCACCGCCAGTTGGCCTGTTTTATCAGAGCAAGTTGGTTAATTCCTCTCGTAACTTATTCACAATAAGGCAGAAAAAGTAAGTTCTGCCTTATTCCCCCACTCTATATGTTTTTGACAAGCTCAAGTTTGAGTTGTAGCTTAATAAGGTGCGTAAGCAAACTTTCACTTTTGGGAACTTGCTCTTAGCTTGACGCACTATGCGTGTCTTATAAGTTCAATGATCCTCAAGGCCTTTTAGGTCAAATTCTCAAGATTCATAACAGGTTAAATTATAGGTATGAAAGGAAGCCGTTATTCGCCTTCCAAAAAGAAGCAGACCCCAAACTTTGAAAGCGTGTTAATTATCACCAAGGAGCCAATCATGGCAACAGACGTTGAAATCGCACAGCAATTTAGCCCCAAACCGATTACTCAAATCAGCGACCGTTTAGGTATTAATCCCGCCCACCTTTTACCTTATGGCAAAGACATTGCCAAAATCGACTTGGATGCTTTAAAAACAACTAGCAGCAAACGAGGCCGGCTCATTTTAGTTTCCGCTACTACCCCCACCCCCTCTGGCGAAGGTAAAACCACCACGACAATCGGCTTAGGCCAAGCCTTCACACAATTAAATGAATCCGTATGTTTGGCATTAAGAGAGCCATCCTTAGGCCCATGCTTAGGTATGAAAGGTGGCGCAACAGGCGGTGGTTATAGCCAAATTATGCCAGGGGATAGAATTAATCTGCATTTCACCGGTGACTTTCATGCCATCACCAGTGCAAACAATTTACTTTCTGCTTCAATCGATAATCACATCTACCAAGGTAATCAGCTAAACATAGACCCAAGGCAAATTGTCTGGCGTCGAGTCATGGATATGAATGACAGAAGCTTGAGAAATATTGTGCTTGGTTTAGGCGGTAAAATGCAGGGCATTCCTCGTGAAGGTGGCTTTGATATTACCGCGGCTTCAGAAGTCATGGCTATGCTCTGCTTAGCAACCGACGCTAAAGATCTAAAAAAGCGACTTGATCGAACCTTAATTGGCTACACCTTTGATGGAACGCCAGTTCACGCGAAACAACTGGATATTACTGGTGCCATGATGGCTTTATTACGAGACGCACTTCAGCCTAATCTAGTACAAAGTTTTGAAGGAACACCCGCCTTTGTACATGGAGGCCCTTTTGCCAACATTGCGCATGGTTGTAACAGTATTATTGCCACACGTATGGCCATGCACCATGCTGATTGGGCCATTACAGAAGCGGGCTTTGGCTTTGATCTTGGCGCAGAAAAGTTCTTTGACATAAAATGTCGTATTGCTGAACTCGACCCTGATGCTGTGGTACTCGTAACCACTGTCAGGGCACTTAAAATGCATGGAGGCAAAGCCAAAGATGACTTAATTAAGCAAGATTTAGAAGCAGTTAAGCAAGGCTTAGAGAATCTTGATAAGCATATTGAAAGCGTGGAATTATTTAATAAACACCCTGTTGTAGCATTAAATCGCTTTGCGACCGATACAGACGAAGAGATAGACTTAATACGAGCCAGATGCGCGCAACATAATGTATCTTTTGCAGAAACAACTCACCATGCAAATGGCGGCAAAGGCGCTATTGAGCTAGCGAAAGTAGTGATGGAGTCTGTTAGTAAAAACCGTCCTTACCAACCGCTATATCAATTAGACTTACCCGTTATAGAAAAGGTGAAAGCTGTTTGCAAAGCCATGTATGGGGCATTTGATGTGGCATTTTCCAAAGAAGCAGAAAAAGACTTAAAACATGTGGAGCAACTCGAGCTCACCCATTTACCTGTTTGCATTGCTAAAGCACCCAGCTCTTTATCTGATGATCCAACACTTCATGGTAGACCAAGAGACTTTGAAGTGACGGTCAGAGCCATACAGATCAATGCAGGAGCCGGCTTTTTAGTGGTGCTGACAGGCAATATTATGCGTATGCCTGGCTTACCTAAGCAACCCGCAGCAAATAATATTGAGCTATTAGAAAACGGTATCATTAAAGGTCTAGAGTAACCCATAGAAGAAGGAACAAGACTCGCTTGTTCCTTCCTTTAAAACCAAGTCGCTTTCTATCAACTTCTTTAAGAGTCTACTCCTCGACTTAAAGCCTATTTCCCTTTTTATATTCTGTATCGATTTCTTTACAGGCAAAGAAATTATTGTCAATAAAATTCCCTATTTAATGATTGTAATTATATGCAAATACGGCAGAATAAAAGACGATTTTTAACTTGCTCTACTAGATAGATACAAATTAGCAGCAAGCTTTACGACCCCTCTGAAAAATAGGACTCAAGCACCATGTTTAAGCATTTAAAAGCGGTTCCAGGCGATCCTTTATTAGCGCTCATCATAGCTCACCGTAATGATCCAAATCCTAAAAAGATTGATTTGGGTGTAGGTGTTTATAAGGATAATTCTGGCCATACGCCGATTTTAAATAGTGTTAAAAAAGCCGAAGCAATTTTATTAGAGCAAGAAGACTCTAAAAGCTATATTGGCATTAATGGCGCACCTGAATTTGCACCTGTTGTACAAACACTGCTTCTAGGTGAAAACAGCAAAATTATTGCTGATAAACGTATTTTCTCTGCACAAACGCCAGGTGGTACTGGCGCACTAAAAGTTGCAGCCGACTTCATTGGTGCTAACTTATCTAATCCTAAAATTTGGGTAAGTGATCCAACTTGGGGTAACCACCTACCTATTTTCAAAAGTTCTGGCATTGAGATCGCGGCATACCCTTATTATGACGCCGAAACGAACGGTCTTCGTTTTGACGACATGATGGCAACGCTTAAAGCAGAAGTAAAAGCAGGTGATGCCATTTTACTTCACGCTTGCTGTCACAACCCAACCGGTATTGACCTGAAAATCGAGCACTGGCACGCCCTTACAGAGCTAGTACTTGAAAAAGGTTTACTACCGCTAGTTGATGCTGCATATCAAGGTTTTGGTGATGGCTTAGATGAAGACATGGCAGGTCTTAGATACATGGCAGAACGTGTGCCTAGCATGCTAATCGCTAACTCATTCTCTAAGAACTTTGGTATTTATCGCGAACGTTGTGGCGGTATGAGCATCATTGCTGAAACAACAGAAGAGGCAAGCAACGCATTTTCTATTGTTGGTATGGCGATTCGTGCAAACTATTCGATGCCTCCTGCTCATGGTGCGTCTGTGGTTTATACGATTATGCAAGACAAAGTATTGCATGCAGAATGGGAAGCTGAAGTAGCGACGATGCGTGATCGTATTAACGACCTACGCCATAAGTTAGTAGAAAGCTTAGCAAAATCATCATGCACAAAAGACTTTAGCTTTATTAAAGATCAAAGAGGTATGTTCTCTTATTCTGGTTTAACGCTTGAGCAAGTACTTAGATTGCGTAATGAGTTTTCTATTTATATTGCTGATACTGGTCGTATGAATATCGCAGGTATCACAGACGATAACCTTGAGTACCTTGCTCAATCTATCGCAACTGTCGTTGGTTAATCGCTTTTAAAAGCACTAAAAAGGGAAGCATGATAGCTTCCCTTTTTTTATGCTGAATCTCAGTTTATCTAATGCAGAACCGGTGGATTCTTGGATTCAGCCAAACTAATTTCTGGATGATTAAACTGAGCAAGACGCATAATGGAGGGCTCAATTAGCTCCTGCCAAAAAATAATTTCTTCTCGGCTCATGTTATCCAATTTATTCCAGCCCGCCTCTGTACCAAACAACCTTACCGATGCTAAAACTTCATCTAAGAAGCTTTTGTCACCTTTTCGCGTTAAGCCAGTTAAACGAGCCCCTCGCATAAAACCAACACACCACTCATCAATGACAATTTCCTGATCGCCGTCTACTTCAACTTGTAAGTAAACAGGATGCAGTTCACCCTTTACAAGACAGTCCATCGTATTAACATACATAAGAAGAACGAGACTTAAGAACTCTTCCTCTTCCTCTGGTGATGCCCAGGCTGGCTGGTCTTCATCCACCCCCCAAATACCTGATATCCAAGCATCAGGCTCAAGACTATCTTTAGTGCAACCCAAAGCAGTAAAGTAACCATCTAATTCAGATACACACATTAAAGAACGTTCACAACCATAACTCGCTAGATAATGATCAAGACGGTTATAAAGAGCGTCTTCATCAATCGCATCTTGATTTTGCTCTTCTGTCATAATGATTCCTTAGTAGGCACACAACATAAAAACCTACATTTAAAACAAAGCTATATCTCTATTTTAACTCGAAATTTCCTATCTTGCTTTAGCATTTCATTTTCTAATGAAAAATTAGTCCTATTTACTTACTTGATACCTATTCAAGCTAACCTGAAAAGAACTGGATAATTGAAATAAGCTCGTCTTCAGTTTCATAAAGTCAAGCAAGTTCACAAACTAAACAGCATCAGGCTGATTAAAAAACAATCAAGTCAATCAGTATATTTTGAAAATATTGCTTTAAATCTAAAAGATAGAAAAGCACTAAAGAGATTATTTCGACGATTTTATTAAGAGATAAACATTTCTTTTACAAAAAATAGCCATAAAACTGCCGTTTTAATGTAATATTGTGTAAGTGTCTTTGATATATCTCATAGACTATTGAGTAGCCAATGTCGTCATTATGCAAATACTTCAATTAATTAAGACAGATTCGCCAAATATGTTGAGCCAGCCCTTAAAAGGTTTTTTTCTCAGTATATTCGTGTTGATGATGTTTTTTGCCCCTTATAGTGAGTCTTGGACCAACTTATGGCTCACTACTTGTGATTGGCAGCAAGACGTTTGGCGCTATGTTACGGCTCACTTCACCCACTGGAACATTAACCATCTGATTATGAATATGTCTGGCCTAATGATTTACATTTGGCTATTCATGGATGATATGAAATCAGGTAAGTCATTTTACGAGCAAGCCTTAAGCACCCTTTTTATACTCGCTGTCATCGATAGCTATTTGATTACCTGCTACAAGCTAAATACCTACGCAGGCTTTTCTGGCATTCTTTATGGCTTATTTGCTTTTGGCTCAATTCGTTATTGGCGCTCGAATAAACTCATTTGTAATCTTGTGATCTTAGTACTGATGTTGCAATTACAGCCTTGGTTTGAAACCACCCACTTTGTCGCCGAACAAGGCATAATAATCGCCAAAAATGTCCACTTAATCGGTGTTCTTAGCGGTGTTCCTGCTGCAATCTTATGTTTATACCTCGATAAGCGCTCAAGACGTAAGCCTGATACTCGTCTACCAGGCCTTTCCTAAACATGAATAATTAAGCCAAATGCTTAATAATAGTTTTTTGATTTAGCCCGGTAATCGCATGATCCAGTTGGCGATTAATCAGGTCAGTATCCAGTTTAGGTTCTAACTCTTTTGCGCTCGCTGCCTGATTAAGTGGCGTTAAATGGAATTCATTAGATTCTTTCTCAAGTGCAAAGCTCCCAGTGCAGCTAGGACAATGTAGATGATCGCCTACTTGGCTTTCTCTTTGAACCACTATCGTTGGACCGCAAGAAGGGCAAGATTGAAGTGGAATGCCTTCGTCACTGTGCCCAATAATATGGGCAAGCTCACCAGCCTCACCTAAAGCAATCAAAGCATCAGCAAAGCCTGCGTCAAATTGTGTTCCCTTATTTGCTGCAATAATCGAAAGCGCTTTTTCTTGTGGCATACCAGCACGATAAGGGCGAGAGCTTGTCATCGCATCAAACGCATCGCACAGACCCACTACCTTCGCCATATCACTAATATCTTCAGCTCTAAGACCTTGAGGGTAGCCACGACCATCAGGCCTTTCATGATGTAATAAGACAGCATCTTTGACTAAGTCAGCTAACGGATGTCCAGATAACATGCGAAAGCCAATATCCGGATGAGTTTTGATAATCTCGTATTCAGCATCCGTTAATTTATCAGTCTTACGTAAAATCGCATCAGGAATACCTACCTTGCCTAGATCATGTAAAAAACCACCTAGACTAATACGGGCAGCATCATCCTTAGATAAGCCAGCTTTGAGTGCAACCAACTCAGAAAATTTAGACACGCGCCACAAATGCCCACCCGTATAAGGATCTCGAGCTTCTACAAACCAAGCCATGGTCATTAAACTGGATAATAAGCTGGTGAAATGAGAGTCGCTTATATTATCAATTGAATTATCTGCAGAACCAGAGACCCATTGATTTACCTTCCTCAGTAAACTCATAAAAACACCTATGATATGTAAGTCTTAGTGGCACTTTATGCCATTGAAATGAATATATAGATTAGGACAAAAGGAATGTCACTAGGTTCAGTCAATACTTCACAAATGGACAGTATTAAGGAACCTCCGAATAAGCCCTCCCGCCTCAGCGTGTAGATAAAAGCACCTAGGTTTATGACGAGGGCCACAACTTAATAGTTGCTCTATTGATAAGGCTCTCAACTTAAATATAGGGCTTTTAGACCACGCCCTTCGAGTCTTTCAGAAAAAATGACACTCTGTGTTGTCCCTTCTCGAAAGGTACCTACATTACATCAAAGTGACGCCTTGTTTGTCACTTTTTCTGATAAGACTGAGAATAGGTGGCTTAATCGTAGGTTCCTTAACTAAACCTAATAATGAAATTAACATGTTAGTCAATAGTGGCAAGGTTACCATAGGTTTCTAGCCAGATTTTACGGTCACCTGAGCGCTTTTTAGATAAAAGACGATCTAGGGCTTCACCCGTTGTTTCCACATCTTCCATGGTCAACTGAATCAAACGTCTGGTATCAGGCGCCATGGTAGTTTCTCTCAATTGAGACGGGTTCATCTCACCTAGTCCTTTAAATCGCTGAACATTTGGCGTAGAACGCTTATGCTCTGCTGCAAGCTTATGCAAGATGATGTCTTTTTCTTCATCATCTAGGGCGTAATGCACTTCTTTCGCCACATCGATTCGATACAAAGGCGGCATAGCAACAAAGATATGACCAGCTTGAACCAACGCAGGGAAATGCCTAACGAACAAGGCGCAAAGTAGCGTCGCGATATGTAATCCATCCGAGTCCGCATCCGCCAGAATACAAAGCTTTCCATATCTTAATTGGGATAGATCACTGTCTGCAGGATCAACCCCTAGCGCGACAGAAATGTCATGAATCTCTTGAGAGGCAAGGACTTCTGATGAGTCAACTTCCCATGAGTTCAAGATCTTACCTCTTAAAGGCATAATCGCTTGAAACTCTTTATCTCTGGCTTGTTTAGCAGATCCACCAGCCGAATCACCCTCCACTAGGAAAAGTTCGCTTCGGGCTGTATCTTGTCCCGCACAGTCTGCTAGCTTTCCTGGTAAAGCTGGGCCTTGTGTAATCTTTTTACGCACGACTTTTTTACTAGCACGCATCCGTTTTTGCGCACTAGAAATAACGATATCAGCAATTTTTTGCCCATCATCAACATGCTTGTTTAACCATAAACTGAAGGCATCTTTTACTGTGGCAGAAATAAAAGCCACAATTTGACGAGAAGATAAACGCTCTTTGGTTTGCCCCGAAAATTGCGGCTCTTGCAACTTAGCTGACAATACATAACTACATCTCTCCCAAACATCTTCTGCTGTTAGTTTGACCCCTCTTGGTAACAGGTTTCTAAAGTCACAAAACTCTTTTATGGCTTCAAGAAGTCCTGTTCTTAACCCGTTTACGTGGGTACCGCCTTGCGCTGTTGGGATCAAGTTAACATAACTTTCTGTGACTAACTCACCACCTTCTGGTAACCACTGTACCGCCCAGTCAACGCCTTGAGTCACCTCTATGATGCCACCAACAAACGGCGTTTCAGGCAGTAATTCAAAGCCGGCATTTGCTTGAGCAAGGTAATCTTTTAAACCATCTTGGAAGAACCATTCTTCCTTTTCGACTTCTGAGCCTGACTCGTTAATAAAAATCATATGTAAGCCAGAGCATAATACCGCCTTGGCTTTTAACAGGTGCTTAAGTCTGGAAACAGAGAATTTAGCAGAGTCAAAGTACTTAGGATCAGCTTTAAAGCTTACTTTTGTTCCTGTATTCTTTTTACCACAGGTGCCGATTTCAGTTAGGTCTTGTGTTTTTAAACCATCAGCAAAAGCAATATGGTATTGGATACCATTTCGTTTTACCCAGACATCAAGTTGAGTCGATAAGGCGTTTACTACAGAAACACCCACACCATGCAAGCCACCGGAAAACTGATAGTTATCACCAGAGAACTTACCACCAGCATGCAGTTTGGTTAAGATTAGCTCTACACCTGACACACCTTCTTCAGGATGAATATCGACAGGCATACCACGGCCATTATCTTCAACGCTTAAGGTACCGTCTTTGTGTAGGATTACTTCAACCCTATCAGCATGCTTTGCTAATGCTTCATCGACCGAGTTATCGATAACTTCTTGGGCTAGATGGTTAGGTCGGGCGGTATCCGTATACATACCAGGACGTTTTTGTACTGGCTCTAAGCCACTTAGGACTTCAATAGAATCCGCATTATATTGATTGGCAGACATTCTTTTTCCAACTTCTGTATAAGATTGTATTCTTCATCCGCTTTTTGTGCTGATAAGACAAGAAGGTAAGTGGATTACTAAACTTTATTGGGCATCAGTCTAACACTGCCCTGCATGAGTTTACAGTCGATAAAAAAACTAGAATTGAAATAGAATAAGTCTAAATACTTTTATCAACATGCTGAGGTAGAAAACTTATTCTTTACTTCTCTAAACGAGATTGGCAAAGCGAAGTATCTGGTCCAGATAGCGCTCAAAACCTACAAAGCCATGATCGCCACCCTCTTCCAAGCTAGTTTCAACCCCTTGGTAATAATTCAAAGCATGGCGATAATCTAAGGTTTCATCCCCTTTCTGCAACATTAACCAAAACAAACTAGGTTTGGTTAAAGGCACATCATACTTTTGCAATTGTTTTATATGGTCTTGTGTAAGGACATACTCTTCTTCAGTATGATAATTTTTTTGCAGACCTAAGTGGTGTTGAAGTAATAAAGGCGCACCCACAGCAGGGTTGAGTACCACACATTTAACATCATATTTATGGGCAAGATAAGTTCCATAAAAGCCACCGAGTGAACTGCCAAATAAACATACACCTCGATCTAAATTTGCCTCTATCAAGGCCTCTATAGCGCCGATGGCTTTGGTCGGTTCCCAATCTAATCGAGGCACAATAAGAGAGTCGGACAAGCCTATCTCTGCACAGTGCTGTTTTAATAAACTCGCTTTTTGGGCATTCTCAGAACTATTAAAACCATGAAGGTATATCAAACAAGGCATCTAGAATTACTCGAATAAATAGAAGGGAATAGAATAACGGGCAAGCGTTTTAACCTATCAGGCAAATGCCACGAGGTCATCTTGGTTAAGTCGATAACCATGTTTTAAACACAGTTCTAGAAGATCTGCGAGCTGTTGATTCAAACGCATTTTTTCGTCTTTATGCAACATGGCATCATTCGGATAAGGGTAAGCCCCTTGATATTGTCTATGGCCATCAGTAATTTCAGCAATTTTAACATCATGATATAAGCGAACAGTCATATTCACCCCATGGTCAAACAATAAGTCTGTTCGTTTTTGCTGGCCAAAGGTTAACTTAAACTGGCTGGTATATTGACTTTCTTGGGTTAAAACAAGACTTAGACGACTTTCTTGTCCACCAATACTGTGAATCAAAAAATGCCACTCGGCTTCAGCTTCTTTACTGCGCAAAATACGCGCAATGCGACGATAATTAAGTTCGCCAAGCATTTGTAAGCTGTTTAAGTCGGGGATATAAGCATCTTTTATCATATTCTAACTACTTTTGATTACACCTTGTTTTGGCATATTTGCCTCTTGCTCTAAAGCCTCTTTATAGTGGCCTATACGCTTATCTTTCTCAGCCCAAAATTGATTAAAGCAATCATTAAATTCCAACCTATGAATACCGGCAGGTTGAAAGTCTGCTGAGCTTAGCACTTTTTCAGGAAACGGAATGTTCCGGACAACTACCTTAGCAGATTTTAAACGACCACAGAGTAAATCCCAAAATGAAATATTTTCTTGTGGATAAATAACACTCATATCCACAATGGCTTGAAACTTATCAGGCATGACTTGTAATACAAACGCAACACCACCCGTTTTTGGTTTTAATAAATGCTGGTAAGGTGAGTCCTGCTGGTCATGTTTCATTTGACTCCAACGTGTTCCTTCCACAAAGCTTAGCACTGTATTGGGAGCTTGCATAAAACGCTGGCATGATCGACGTGTGGTCTCTATATCCTTTCCTTTCAAATGAGGATGTTTAGCAAGAAACCCTTTACTGTAGCGACGCATAAAGGGAAACCCCATCAAATAGGTCGCAGTACCAATCAAAGGTATCCAGATAAGGTTATGTTTCATAAAGACTTTTGGGAGAGGTATTCGCCCTTGTATTTGAGCAAAAACAACAAAAATATCGACCCAAGATTGATGGTTTGCAATAACAAACTGCCAAGTATCAGCCTGCCTTTTCTGCTCTTTATCTAATATCCAATTAGCTCTTAATACTTTGCGAAACCAATAATTAATGGCTGCAAACCAAGTTTCATATAGCTGATGATAAATGCTTTGAGACCTTTGTTCGTCTTGAGGTCGCCATAAAAAGTAATAAAGCGCTACTAGGTGCAATAGCGAGGCTAAACCTAGGGTGACAAGACAGATATATAAGAAGGATAAAACGCCCAATAAAGGTCTAAAGGGCGCGATTACTTGCATTAAGACGTTTAACATTAGACTTATTCACCCACTTGTTCATAGCTTGATTTTGTGGGTGCAACCTTGTCATGAAAGACTTAATTTTGAGTCCATTTCTGCCTTAATTCAGTTCGATTTAACGCTAACCACTGCAGCCCCATTATGGTACTTGCATTGTCTATATCCGTTTTCAATAAATCAATGGCATTTTCCGCCAACATTAAGTGCAAACGTATGTCTTCTCCTTCTTCAGGTAAGCCAAAGCTGCGATTAACATCCACCTTACTAGCATCAAATTCACCCGCATACATTCGCAAATATTCCACCAGACCACCAGGGGAAGGCACAAATTTAAACATGTATTCTAAACGCTTTACTTCGACTCCCGCCTCTTCAAGTGATTCACGCCTAGCAACGTCCTCATCTTGCTCGCCTTCTTCAACCATACCTGCAACTAACTCTAGTAACCAAGGACTTTCATGCTTCACTGCACAAGGTCTAAATTGTTCAATAAGGAGGACTTTATCAGCAATTGGATCGTATAAAAGGACACAAACAGCATCATCACGCACCAACATTTCTCGGCTTATTTCCTTACTCCAACCACCATCAAACAACCTGTGCTTAAGCGTGACTTTTTTCATGGTAAAGAAGCCTTCATAAAGAATTTCTTCTTTTTGAACTTCAACATCCTTCTGTGTAAATTTAGTCATGCTTTTTATTATCCTTTTCATTCAATGAGTTATCATTATCTTTGTTATCTAAAGCTTTGTTACGCCAGCCTTCTGGTGGTCGATATTTGTCAAAATCTTCTGCTTCTAAGGGCTCAGAGTCAGACTTACCTTCTCTATCCGTTTGCATTTCTTGTGCATCTAAATTTAAGGCATCTGGTACTTTCCCTTGTTCCACTTCTTGACCAGGTGTTGGCTTTTGGAAATAACGTTCATCATTAAATGCCTGCATCCAGTGTGGGTGCAATATACTAAATCCGGAGATAAACATGCCATTCACAACCGCTTCTGGGAAAATAAACAATGGCAAATAGCTAATATAATCTAGAACCCCAAGATTAAACTTAAATTGCCCACCCAAAAACAGCATAACACCTGCTAACGTGGCCACTAAAATAGAAGAAAGTAAGCAGCTTAAAAAGCCTGCACCCATGATAAAAACAAAAGGATTTTGCGGTTTTTTTGACTCAATCCAAAGATGGAGTTGCCAAGTAAAAGCAATCGGGATGACAGCATTGATAAAGTAGTTAAGTGCAAAGCTTTCCCATTGCCCTTGACCAAGAATTAAAAACCCCGCTTGCGCCACTAATGCCCCAAGTAAGGCTAAGCTCCAACCAAACATTAAACATAAAGTCGTGATGCCCAGAAAATGAATCGCAACATCTAAACTAATGCTGATATTCACTTGCCAAATAATGAAAAGTACTAAGGTTGCCGCAAAAAACCTATGCTGCAGCACTTTGTCATTAATCAACGTCTTCCAATCAAGCCGTTTTATTATCAAAAATAAAAGCGGAATTAATAATAAGTTAAAAAACCATACCTGCCCTAAAGCAAGTAAATTACTGGAAATATTCATGTTAGACTTCTTGTGACCTTAGTAAAATTTACAACGGCTGCCGCAATTGAATGTAACTCACCTTAAAAGTCAGGCAAACTAGGCTTCTTTATACGTTATCAGGCCTTTATTATGTCACTTTTACGCTGCTCTTGGTGCCTTGCTTCTGATTCCTACATGGATTATCACGATAAGGATTGGGGCAAACCTATTTATGATGATCGAACACTTTTTGAATATCTGGTATTAGAAAGTGCCCAAGCAGGATTAAGTTGGATCACCATACTTAATAAGCGTGAAGGCTATCGCAAAGCATTCCACCAATTCGATATCGACAAGGTGGCAAGTATGACTGACGCTGAGCAAGAGGCCTTATTACTTAACTCAGAAATTGTTCGCCATAAAGGAAAGATACAAGCCACCATAAATAATGCAAAGCAGTTTCAAGCCATTATTTTAGAATATAAAAGCTTCAGCAATTACTTCTGGGCCTTTAGCGACCATAAAGTCATAGATAATAAACCGGAAGATATTAGCCAAGTCCCTGCTAGTACTGAGCTCTCTCACATCATAGCGAAAGACTTGAAAAAAAGGGGGTTTAAGTTCTTTGGTCCAACAACCTGCTATGCCTTTATGCAAGCAACAGGCATGGTGAACGACCATATTCAAGCGTGCAGCTTTCGTACTTAAGATTAGACATGAAGAGGCACATTATTAATGCTAATGTTTTCGCCATTTTTGCCGATATCAGTTTATAAGCATTTTTCTTATAAACACTGATTTTGTGTAAATATTCAATTTTTAAAAAAGCTCCCCTTAATAAGTAATTAAGCAGTAATAAAATGGCCAAAAAGCATTATTTTAATGATCAAAATAATGAGTTCATACCTTATGGTAAGCAAAGTATCGATGATAAAGATATTGACGCTGTCATCAGTGTATTGAAATCAGATTTTTTAACTCAAGGGCCTGTCATCCAGCGCTTTGAAGAGTCTTTTTGTGAGTATACTGGCGCTAAATTTAGCCTTGCTGTTTGCAATGCCACGGCCGCATTACATGTTGCATGTTTAGCCTTAGAGGTTACAAGCGGTGATATAGTCTGGACTTCACCAAACTCTTTTATTGCTTCTGCAAACTGCGCACGCTTTTGCGGTGCCGATGTTGATTTTGTCGATATTGATGAAACAAGCTACAACCTATGCCCTGTTAAGTTAGAGCAAAAGTTAGCCAAAGCAAAAATAGATGGCAAACTCCCCAAAGTGGTCATTCCCGTACATTTTGCTGGCCAGCCCTGTGATATGGCAAAAATATTTGAGCTATCTAAGGTTTATGGCTTTGCTATTATCGAAGATGCCTCACATGCCGTTGGCGCTCAATACCAAGATCAACTTATTGGGTCTTGTGAATTCTCTGACATCTGTATTTTTAGCTTCCACCCAGTGAAAATCATCACGTCTGGAGAAGGCGGCTTAGCGCTGACAAACAGTCCTGAGCTAGATAAATCAATGCGCTCATTTGCATGTCATGCGATAGAAAGAGTAACCGAGGATCTTATAGATCAAGAGCAAGGTGAGTGGTATTACGAGCAGCAAGCACTCGGTTTTAATTATAGAATGACTGAATTACAAGCTGCGCTGGGGTTATCCCAACTAGAGAAAGTCACCTCTTTTGTTAAAAAGAGACACCAACTATTTGAGCAGTATAACTATCTATTAAAAGACTTAGACATCCACCTTCCTCATATTTTTGACAACTCTTATTCATCCGTTCACTTATATCCTATTCGACTTTCGAAGCGCCTTGTTCCTTATAAAAAGTGGATTTTTTCCACTTTAAGGCGATTAGGAATTGGTGTTCAAACACACTATATCCCTATTCATACTCAGCCTTATTACAAGTCACTGGGCTTCTCATGGGGAGACTTCCCCGTTGCTGAAAGTTATTATCAAAGCAGTATCTCTTTACCTATGTATTCAGATCTAACCTTGCACCAACAAACTCATATTACTCAGGTACTTGAGCAAATTTTAGAACAGGTAAATAGTGAGTCAAAGGGGGCAATATGATTAACGTTGCCATTATCCCTGCTAGAGGCGGTTCACAACGCCTATCCAAAAAAAATATTATTGAACTACATGGCAAGCCACTCATTGCCTATTCCATTGAAGCGGCAATAAAAACAAAGCTGTTTGATCGCATCATTGTCTCGACGGATTGCGAGGAAATTGCTTCAGTGGCTAGGTTATTTGGCGCAGAAACGCCCTTTACTAGACCAGCAGAGCTCTCTGATAATTACAGTACGACGACAGCCGTCTTTCAGCATGCAGTCAGTTGGTTAGTATCTTCAGGAGAAAAGGTTGATAAAGCCTGCATGATTTATGCTACCTGCCCTCTGCTGAAGCCTGAGTACTTAATTCAAGGCTACGAGAAATTAACTCAAGCTAAATTTAGTTTTGCTGCCACCAGTTTTGCTTTTCCAGTACAAAGGGCACTAAAGCAAACCAGCTCAGGACATGTTGCACCTATGTATCCTGAATTTATACAGCATAGGTCTCAAGATCTTATTGAAGCCATTCATGATGCTGGACAATTCTATTGGGCTAGAGCGAAAGACTTAGTAGAAGGCCCTGAGTTTTTTGGCCCTGAGTCAAAGCCAGTTATGCTCCCTAGATGTTTAGTACAAGATTTAGATACAGCAGAAGACTTTGAAGTGCTAAAACAATTATTAGAGTTGCATTCCGATTAACAATCTAAAGTGTCGATTCTATATTTTCAAGTATCTGATCTAATCCTGAACACTGTGAGTGAGGAATACGAGATTGACACTGACTGAGATAATCAGTGTCATCCCAATCCTCTAAGACTTGCTCGCATATCTTGGCCACCATCAGTGACCTAACGTCTTTTTCTTTATCATGCATTCGATGCACTCTGCACCAAGCGTAGCTTTCATGCTCTTTTAGCAGCTCGGTTTGATTATCTGCTATCTGTAAAAAAATACTTGGCACATTCATGGCCGCCAACTCAAACAAGGTGCTACCGCCTGCTGAAATAGCCATTTTAGCTCGATCCATTAAGGCAGCAACCTCTCTTACTCCCTGATGATATTCAATATTCTGCTGCCGGCAAAAAGCAATGACTTGGCCTGCACCCTTAGCATTCTGACCAAGCATAACCAGCATATTCTCAGAACGAAAACCTAATGAGTTTAAACATTTAAGGATAGGCAGAGTTAACGAAAGAGGGTCCGTCCCTCCTAAGGTAATTAACAGTTTTTCAGAGGAACTAAGTGATCTTTGTCTAAATTGAGGCCTCAGCAAGGCATAATCTAAACCAAGAAATAGCTCAGGTATTTCCTGATAACTTCGTTTTAAGTCAGAGAAATTAGCCTGGTAATCTAAAGAGATAGGATTCAGCAGCCAATGACAATATAAAGCTCCTCTATCATTCATATCATCAATCAACAAAAGTTTAGATTGAGCTTTATATAAAGCTTCAATCATCTTTGAGTCATATTGATAGTGATCAAGTATGACGAGGTCTGCCTGTGCAGCCATCTCTAAAAAGATATCCTCATGACTAATGAAAATATCCTCATCAGCACTCATTTGACGACAACTGGCATGGCATACAAACGAGACGAGCCAACCTTTTTCACGAAATAAGTCTGCCAAAATTTGACACCTTACTCTGTGCCCCATACCTATCTCTAGAGAAGCATCCGCTCGAATGAGTAGTTGTTTGTTAGCCAAATTTAGCACTAAAGAATTTGCTCATCTAACATGGAAAAATCCAGTGCTTCACCTTTTTTCACATCGACGTTCAAGGTTCTACCCAAGACATCAGGCCAATGCTTTGGCGCAAGCCCTAATGACGGTCTGATAATTTGCATATTAGAGTCGGTCAATTTATCACCTTTCTTACTATCTTTTGAGATATAAATTGAGCGGCGGTATTTTCTGTAATCTTGTTCTGCTTTGGTACCACCATAGGTCACTTCACCAAGCGCAGCTTTCGCCTGTCGACAAGTTGAGACTAGTTGTGCCAATTCATCCGGCTCCATGGAGAAAGCAGCATCAACCCCACCTGCACTTCGATCCAATACAAAGTGTTTCTCTATAACACTTGCGCCCAACACCGTAGCGGCAACCGCTGCAGCAAAGCCTTGAGTGTGATCAGATAAGCCGACCTGACAATCAAATGTTTTGGCTAAATCAGCAAGTGTCGCTAGATTGGAGTCTTCAATTTTTGCAGGATAAGTACTGGTGCATTTTAGCAAGGTAATGTCGTTATCGCCGATTGATCTAACAAGACTTACGGCTTCTTCAATCTCTATTTTAGTTGCCATACCTGTTGACATAATCATAGGCTTACCCGTTTTTGCAACCGCCGCAATTAGAGGCAAATCAGTTAATTCAAACGAGGCAATTTTATATAATGGTACTTCAAGTTCTTCTAAGAAGTTGACTGCAGCAATATCAAAGGGTGAGCTAAATGCGATAAGACCGAGTGACTTAGCATAATCGAATAAAGGTTTGTGCCACTTATAAGGGGTAGAGGCTTTTGCATAAAGATCATATAAATTATCACCTTCCCACAAACTCCCCTGAGCAGATACCATAAACTCTTCATTTCTAACATCTAACGTCATGGAGTCTGCAGTGTAGGTTTGTAGCTTTATCGCGTCGACACCGGTTTTTGCGGCGGCTTCTATCATGGCCTTAGCCAAAAAAAAGTCTTGATTATGATTGCCTGATAATTCGGCAATAATAAAAGGGGATTGCGGCATTGAATCAACCTTAAATAAGTTAATTAGCCATTGTATAACAAACGCATTTTATCCGAACCACCATCAACAAACTGGCTCACATCGTCTGCCATAATAGGCATTTCTTGTAGAAAATCACACCATATATTAAAGAGCTTTTTAGCGTGTAATACTGCCTCATGCTCTTCACGGTACGCATAAACAGTTTTAATAATGGCAAAAGCAGAATAGGTAAAAGAGCCAGCAAAAATATCATAAAGGTGAGTATGTACTGTGGTCTTTAATAAGAACAAGGTTCTATATTGATGCCATAACAAGTTAGTGACATCTTCTCGGGTTTGAATCTTGTCATCCCAACCTTGCTGCAAGAACTCAACAACTTCATCAAATGCCGCCTGAGAGATAAGCTCCTTGGTATCCATAGACATTACTTGTTCAGGCACGTCATCAAAGAAGGTTTCATATAAAACTTCAATCACCTTTTGTTTATTAATATCTGGATCAAATATCATGGCATCTTCAGGCTGAACAGGAACACTGCCCTCAATTTTGGCGCCGTCAGACAAGTTAAAACATGAAAAGCTTCTTTCTTTATGTAACTGTTTAAGCATTAACTCAAGCTGCACACGAGATGAGTCCATAATACTTGTGGTATGAACTTCACCACCAAAGTTACCCGGCCTAACTACGAGCTTTTCTTCGACAAACGTCTGAAAGCCTGTTTCTTTACCATCTTTGCCATAATAACCACTGTGCTTAGAGTGATGCACTGTCATATCTTTAAAGCCGTTATCAACGCCAGCAAAGTAGACATTCTTAAAGCCAAATAAATGCACAAAGGATAGCGCTAGGTTAGCAACAATAGGACCGGAGTGGTTCATTTGCACATACTCAGTGCTATCACCAGCCGCTCTTGCTTTAGACAAAATAAGAGACGTAATTGCTTCACCCGGCTTCATGCCCATACCACTACGTTTAAAGTACTTGAAGAAGTCAGGGTGCATAACATCAACACTTAAAGCCAAAATATCTTCAAGATAATCTGCCTCTAAGAACTCAAACTTTTGGGCGGTATGAATCATACGCTCAACATCAACATGCATATCAGGCTTGATACCTAGTCGGCTTAGAGTGTTGATCGTTGTACCACAACAAATAAATAGGGCTTTATCTTTAACTTCTTTGATTAGCTCAATCGAATTATCTAAGGAAGGTCCGTTACCTAAAATAAAGACAGGAATATCTTTCATCCAATTAGGTAGAGAATTTGGCTCGCCTGCGTCATTTCGCGTCACTCTCGCTAACTTAGATTTAGGTAAAGACTTCAACCCATGTGCAACCCCCATTAAAGCATCATCAAAAAAGCCCCATCCCATTATTTGCGTACTATAATGCTTTACAAAGTAATCCAGCGCAGCTTGTATTTCAGGACTAAGATAAGCCACATGTAAATACGTCATACCCGCCATAAAAAAGCCATTTTCGGTTAACTGGAGAGCATATTTTTGACTTAGTTCTTTAGGGCTTAAACCAATAATGATGTGAATGGTTTTGCCATCTTGATTGAATTTTTCAAGAATTGGGCGCCAATCTATGGCAAATAAAGAATAGTAAAATAAGTCCGGATTAGCCTCATAAAGGTAAAGGTGTTTAACATCTTTACGGGCTAAAAATGCCTCTAACTGGTAACCAAGTTCTATGCCGAAAAAAAAGACGGACCCAGCAAAATCAGGAATTTCTGTCAGAGGCGTTAACCCCTCTGCACCTTGTTCCACAACATCTTGAATAAGGTTATTAAAATAAACATGGCGAGATGGATGATCTTTAGTACGGGTAATATCCAACACCGTTTTATTAGGTTCGTTTATCACCTTATCGATTTTTGCAGCAGCTTTACTTTTTACGGCACCTTGATACAAAGGGTTATCGGGTGCCAGATCGATATTTAGATCGCCAAACTCATCCAAGAATATTTCTTGATTTTGCGGTCTAAATGACTGAAAACTTTCAAAAATATGAGGCATCATTTCTTCTAAAGCCTGCATATTTTGCTGAAATTTCTCGGTAAAAATAGCATCCTTTTGTCTAAGTGATTCCAATCTCTCTTGTTTCTGTTTAAGTCTTGCTTCAACAGAGGCTATAGAGTCATTGATATCATTAGACATTTGAGGAGATCCCTTTGTATTGTTTGATACTTTTTCGAGCGTGTTTGGACTTGCTAAGGGCACCTTTTAGCTTGTCACGAGCTTTAGTGACAAGTAATTGGGCCTTGGTATGACTTTGTTGAAATGCGTTTAATACATTCAAGTCTTCTGGTTTCGCTGGCTCATTTTCTTTAACCAGCTTTACGCCTTGTTGGCATAGTGAAAGCACTAAAGGAATATCAGACTGCTCAATAGCAGCATTGATTTGAAGCGTAATATCCTCTAATGCTTGATGGTATTCCATAATTTAACCGTTACCTAATCGCTCATTCTCTTTTTCTATATAAGCTTCTTGCTTGTCTAATTCTGAAATTTGATCCCAAGCACCTTTAATTTGAAGCATCAGCCCCATAACTTCATCAATAATACTGTTATCGAGCTTAGAGCTCGCTTCAGTAATTCTAAATGTCATGTAGTCATAGAGAGAGTCAAGGTTATCGGCAAGCTCAGGGTTATATGAGCGATCAAGAGAGTCTTTGAGGGCGTTAATAATTTCAATCGCGCGAGTTAATACGTTTGCCTTTCCTTCCAAGTCGCGTCTTTCAATACAACCTTTAGCAAGGGCAAGCCTTTCAAGCGCCCCTTGCATTAAAAGCTGTATAATACGGTGCGGATCGGCTCCGGCAAGGTCAGACTTTAAAGAATCTTTTTTATAAGCCTGAATACCCTTGTTTACGTACATACATTAACTCCAATTCTTCTAGTCTTCTATTCTAATCCCGCCAGTTGACTACGTAAGTAGGCGCCACTGGCATTCATTTCAGCGATCGAGCTATCAAGTGAAGAATATTGTTTACGCAATGTTTTTTCATATTGTTCCATCCTAAGATCAAATGCCTCTCTAGATTCATCATTAGAGGTAATTTGAGACTGGATAGAGTCTTCAGTACTGCGAAATAGTCCACTTGCGCCCAGATAAGGTTGCATCAACTCGTCAAAAGCTTTTGCAATTCCACGCTCTCCAGTAAACATATCGGCAAAATTTTTAAAACCTGAACTAATTGCGTTATCTAATTTATAACTATCGACTTTTATTAAGCCATTTCTTTCAACTTCTAGGCCTAAATCGAACATAGTTCTAAATTCACCACTGCCTTCAAAGGTTCTTCCTAGAGTAGTAACCAAAGAAGATTCTAGATTTCGAAGCAGACTATTTCCCTGTAATGTTCCGCCCATTTGAGTAAGATCATTAAAGGTGGATACCATTTTATTATATGAATCCGTTAAGGTTCTAATGGACTCTTTGATGGTCTCAGAATCAGTCGAGATAGACGCAGCGACTTGCCCTTCTGTTTTATTCAAAGCTTCAATTTCTAAGCCTTGAACCGCCTTATCAAAGGTATTATTTTCACCCTGAATTTCAACACCATCAACATTAATGATGCCATTCTGAGCAAATTCAGTTGAAATAAGGTTATCAGGAACCATGCTTAAATTGTTTTTAGTTGATTTAAGCAAGTCTGTGTATTTTTCAGGAAGTGTCGCGAAATCATAACGAGTGTCTGACCCCATGATATCGACTAAGGTTTTCTCATAACTTGAAATAGTAAGATCGTTACCATCACCTGTCTTATCAGATTCAATAATAAGGCGAACATCACCCTCACCAGTATCGATAATACTAGCGGAAACACCAAAATTCTTTTCAGCTTGAGCGATGATTCCGGACAATTCAGCCAGTGTCGTACCACCTTCAAGGTTGATGGTAAAAGACTCATTACCAGCAGCAAATGTCATAGTACCGCCCAATGCAGTTAGCACCTCATCGGGAGATTTAAATACATTAGGCAACAGCTCCATCCGACTACCAGATGCGACTTGATTAACACCTACATTGTATTGTCCATTTCGAGCACGTCCACTTGCCTCTATCGCAAGTGCATCACCCGCGCTAGGTTGATCAATATCAGCGATACGGCTATTAAATAAACGAGGGTCATTAACTTTTTTAACGGCTTCATGAAAGGAAAACGCCACTGACTCCGCAGAACCAACAGCAGAAAGTTCAACTGACAAATCTGATATTTTTTGCTCGTAAGCCGCAATTTTAGAATCTCTTTGAGAACTAACTAAGCCACTCACAAGAGATTCCAAATCCATACCAGAACCTGTTCCTAAGGCTCCCACACTCATATACTGCCCCTAAATTTAAGTCAAAGTTGCTAAACCTCTCGATTCACTAACGCACCTTTAATATCACCTAATTCTCTTAATAACGCTTGAATACGTTCAGACATTTCAACAAACTCTTCTGTTGGTATTTGCCTGACAATTTCACCCGTCTCTTGATCAAGTACCTTAACAACATTATCTTTGTTTGCACTTGAAACATCAAAAGAAAGCTTAATGTTTAACTGCGCCATACTCTTAGTTGAGTCCATTAGCTGTTGAAAGTCTACTTTTTCCTTTTTTTCGTTTACGTCCCTTTGCATGTATCTAGCATCAGCTTGAACATTTTGACTGTCACGAAGAGATGTTACAGTTTTCGTTTCTCGCGTTTTTTCTTGCGCAAAACTCTCTGTTCTAGAGTGTTGAAGCTGTTGACCAACACCTAAATCCATAGAGCTTTTTAATAAATCACTCGAACCTATTGCCATGATAGCACCCTCCAAAACCCAAAAAGCTGAGGTAGGCCCCAGCTTTTATCACGCACTGAATTAGCCTAAAAGCGATAATGCAGTTTGCGGTCTTTGGTTTGCTTGAGACAGGATAGTCGTACTTGCTTGTTGCAAAATTTGATTACTTGTCAATTCAGCAGTTTCTTTCGCGAAGTCGGCATCAGCAATACGTGATTTCGCGCCTTCAACATTCTCTTTGATGTTACCCAAGTTACTGATAGTAGAACTGAAACGGTTTTGTACCGCACCAAGCTCCGCACGCTTAGTATCAACGGCAGCAATCATACTACCTAGCATTTCAATCATACTTTGCGCATTGGCAACAGATGAAATCGATGCTGTGGCAGAAGTTACAACAGTTGTACCCGCAGCTGATGAAAGGCCTTGTACATTAAAGCCACCAAGTCCAGAAACATCAACACTGTTATTTACACCAGCAGAAGCTAGAGAGAAGCTGATTGTTTGCTGAGCATCAGCACCAACTTGAAAAACACCTGATGAATAAGAACCATCAAGCAGGTTCTGACCACCAAAGGTAGTATCAGAAGCAACACGGTCAATCTCAGTTGTTAGAGCCGAGATTTCTTGTTGTAGTGCTAGTCGGTCATCATCGGTGTTTGAACCGTTTGCAGACTGAATTGCCAAGGTACGCATACGTTGCAACATGTTTGTTGTTTCGTCCATCGCCCCTTCAGCAGTTTGCGCCAATGAGATACCGTCGTTCGCATTTCGAATGGATTGATTCAGACCATTTGTCTGAGAAGTCAAACGGTTAGATATTTGCAAGCCAGCAGCATCGTCTGCCGCACTATTGATACGTTTACCAGATGCTAAACGTTCAAAAGTAGTATCCAAGTTATTACCTGAAGTGGATAACTGACGCTGAGCATACAAAGAAGTCGTATTTGTATTTACATATACAGACATTATAGCCTCCTAGTTTCGCCTAATTGTTTACCTGCCAGGTAAACGCTTTTTTTCGATATTGAATACGTGTCGCCAAACACGATTCCAATAATCGTAAAACCTCTTAAATTTGTTTTCGGCCTTAAAAACAAAAGCTTTAGATAAAAAAGATACATTTTTCCTCAATGCGGAAAGAAAAGGCATAGGAAGCGGCAATAAAAATCCTTATTTATCTTTCATTTCAACAAGTTAGGTGAAAATTAAATTATAAAAAATAAAGAAAATATTTTTTAACTGGAGGATTCGTTCGTTTTTTTCAAATTGAGTGATTTTTTACAATTTATTAATGCATTAGAAAGGTTGGCATAGGTATTGCTATAAATATGATGTGGGACTGCCAATCTCACAAAAAAAAAGCCAAACACTTCGAATGTTTGGCTGAAATCACTTCTAGGAGAGAGAAGCGAAATTTTCAAGTGCCATCGCCAAACCTCTTGCCTCCGGCATTTGAAAGTCCTTCGTAGAGCGGCCTGATCAGCCGCTTTTTTATGCCATTAGTATACTAATGGCTTGCCAAAATCACTTCTTCAAAAGAAGCCTTTAGTAAATCCCTTTAACTTTCGCCAAAAAGCTAAAAGTAATTTTGCTTACTTATCAACCGCCACCAATAAACCTCCAGCTGATAAGCCCTTCGCAGAGCAGCCTAACTAAATTTTAAAACTGGTTAACTATCTAACCGCGATTTATTAACCCCCTAGAAGGGACATCGCTGATTGTGGTCTTTGATTTGCTTGCGACAAAATAGTCGTACTAGCTTGTTGCAGAATTTGATTACTTGTCATAGTCGCAGTTTCTTCCGCGAAGTCAGCATCACGAATTCGGGAACGCGCACCTTCAACATTCTCTTTAATGTTACCCAAGTTACTAATGGTAGAAGAGAACCGGTTTTGCACCGCACCCAACTCAGCACGCTTAGTATCAACCGCGGCAATCATACTACCTAACATTTCGATCATACTTTGTGCGTTGGCAACAGAAGATACAGAAGCTGTTAGAGATGAAATAATGGTTGTACCTGCAGCAGTCGATAAGCCCTGTACGTTAAAACCACCCGCAGCAGAAATATCAACACTGTTGTTAGTACCTCCACTTGCAAGTGAGAAGCTAATTGTTTGGCTTGCGTCAGCACCGACTTGGAAACTACCAGAAGCATAGCTACCATCAAGCAAGTTTTGTCCACCGAAGGTTGTCGTATCAGCAACACGGTCAATCTCTGTCGCTAGCTGAGCAATCTCTTGCTGAATAGCCAAACGATCATCATCAGTGTTGGAACCGTTGGCAGACTGAATTGCCAAGGTACGCATACGTTGCAACATGTTAGTTGTTTCGTCCATCGCACCTTCAGCAGTTTGCGCCAAGGAAATACCATCGTTTGCATTTCGCATCGCCTGGTTTAGACCATTTGTCTGAGATGTTAAACGGTTCGAGATTTGAAGACCCGCGGCATCATCTGCTGCGCTGTTGATTCGTTGACCAGAAGCCAAACGCTCGAAAGATTTATCTAACACGTCACCAGAATTACCTAATTGACGCTGAGCGTATAATGACGTTGTATTAGTATTTACATAAAGTGCCATTGTTTTCTCTCCTAAAACAAGATTTTCACTCAACAACCATTAGTGTTATTTAATTATTTGGTTGCTTGCTTGATACAATAGTTATCGACGTCATGAAAACTTACTTTAATTTTTTTTATAACTTTTTTTACTTTGATTTTTTAATTTATTTTGAAGATATAACTTATCGATCGAATATATAAAACCTTTAGCTTTTTATTTGATTTTTTTTAAAAAAAAGTAAATAAACTCAATAAAATCAATGATTTGGGCTTTAATTTATTTTACAAAACGACTCCAAACCATAATAAAAAAAGAATTAAAAATTATATTAACAACTACTTATTTAAATAAGAAAATAAAGAATTGAATTAACAAATTAGAGAATTAGAGAATTAGAGAATTAGAGAATTAGAGAATTAGAGAATTAGAGAATTAGAGAATTAGAGAATTAGAGAATTAGAGAAGATTATACAAATAAATAATCTTCCATTTTTATATCAATTAATTGTGCATCAACAATTCTTTTAATAGAGACATCACCTGCGGTGACTTCTAAATCAATATCTTGTGGTGCCATACTTGTTTTTTGCTTAGCTAAATAAATCTGTCGAATAAGTTTTGGGGTTAATGCTTTACTTAAAGTTAATACAAAACCAATACGTCCGTTCGACAATTCAACGCAGGTACCAATTGGAATTCGACCAACACACTGCACAAAGCGCTTAGTTAAATCCGCATCAAACGCAAGGCCGGCCTCATCCGTTATTATCTTACAAGCTTGCGCAGGACTCATAGGGCTCTTATGTGACTGAGTCGAAGTCATCGCATCATAAGCGTCAATAATGGCGGCCATTTTGCCATAAACTGAGATTTCCTCGCCAATTTTTCCTTCAGGATAACCAGTACCATCAATTTTCTCATGATGATCCTCAAGCATTTGATACACAATTTTCACCAGCCAGTCAGACGCCTTCACAGCCCGTAAACCAAAACTAATATGCTTTTTAAACATCTCAAATTCTGACTCGGATAGCTTTCCAGCCTTGTTTACCATAGGCCCAGGTAACTTGAAGCGGCCAAAATCAAACAACAACCCCCCAAGAGCAATTGCTTTGACATAAGCTTCAGACATTTTTAAGCTTTTTGCAAAGTGTATTGCCAGAACACTACAACCAATAAGATGCTTTACTAGATAAGTATCAGGTGAGCGTACAAATCTAACACACAAAAGTGCACTAGGGTTTCTATCGTAAGACGCAATGAGTCGATCAATCAGCTCAACCAAAACCTCTTCCTCAAATGCCTTACCTTGCTTAAAAGGCATCTCTTGAGATAAGACAATGGCCATAGCCTCATCATATAACGGCAAAGCATCTTTTATTTCATCGGCAACATTGACTGCCTTTGTTTTTTTAACAGCTCTTGCTATTAATGACCTTTGCCTTAATGAAAGTGTTGCTTCTGCTTTTTTAACGGGTGCTTCTAGCTCATCTGAGCGAGTAACTACATCCACTTCTTTAATTGGCTTAGCATCATGCTCTTCACCATTTTCTTTTAAACGCCCTTCTTTAAAATCTAAGATATAATCGCGGGTGTAGTCATTAAGAATATTTCGGAAGTATTTAAAAGCGCTTTGACCTTTTTCATAACGGGTTCTGACATCACGGGAATCATAGCGCCCATCAAGCTTACGTAAACTTTTTACAGATTTGCCAACCGCGACAGATAAGCAAACTTCCAACAACCTCTCTTGAGCATCATAAAGTCGATCTTTTGGGTTGGCGATAATATTCTTATCGTAGAAATACGGATCATAAGAAAGCAGACCCGAAGCAAGAGCAGGTTTAACAAAATCTAAAACCATCTGTCTTTTTACAATAGCAACTATTCTGTGTTTACTTCCCTGTTGCTTGGCAATTTTTTTGACTTTTGATGAGTAGCTTACTTCAGTTTTAAGCCCTAAAATTTCGATAATTTTATCGATATCAAAGTAGCTAAAGCTAATATCTACGCCAAATAAATACTCAACATCAAATTTTTTCATAAGGCACTATTTCTTTCTTACATGGTATCAAACAAAGATAAATTAGATAATCGATTAAAGAGTTTTTGAGAAGAACTAATCGCTGCCTCTTCTTGCGCTAACTCAGAAGCCGCTTCTGCGATATCCAAACCCGCTATCTCATCTTGGGCCACACGGTTAGAAATTGACTTCATCTCGCCATAAGAACCAACTTGAGTGATAGTATTCAGGTTAGCACCGACTTCAGAGCGAGCAGTGTCAACAGAGTTCATGGTGTTTCGCAAACTTACGGTTGCATCGCGCAAGGCACTTTTTCTCTCATAGAAATCTGTCTCTGAGTCTAACAATACCTTGAGCGTTTTATTCATCTCATTAAGTATATTGTCACGCTCTGGCTTATCAAAAGTGACAACACCAGTCGTACCAGCAGCACCTTCAAGTGTTAGCTGCATACCAAATAAGTTAATAGGTCGTCCTGATTCAAACCCACCACTAGCCACCACTTCGCCAACAGAGTTAGTTAAAGTAAAAGTATCTCCAATACCTGCTCCGGCGCCCGGTACAGTAGCAAAAACAAAAACATTTTGAGTCGAATCGACCGCACTGTAGTTTTTCTGTAAAAAGTCATCATAAACAGTTTGATCTTTTATTTCTGTTCGTACACTCGCTTCACCCGCTAATTGTGTATAGGTAAAATTATTACGAGTCCAAACATCTTCGAAAACTGTTTTCCCTGAATCTGCGCCTGTTACTGTGACATTATCTGATATTTGTAACTTTTTACGACCCTCATCACCTTCAAATTCATAACGGCCATCTGGCTTTAACTCAAAAGCAGAGCGTGTTGATTCGTGTCCAGAAAAGATATGGTTACCATCAGAGTCTGTTGAGTTCATCAAATCTGCCGCCGCTAAAGTCAGCATTTGCAACTCTTCAGAAATAGCGCCTAAATCTTGATCTCCGTATGCACCATTCTCAGCTTGAATCAGCAGTATGTTCGCTCTATTAAATAGATCTGTAAGGCCATCCAGCACAACCTCTTCATATTCAAGGCTATTTTTTGCCATCACTGCATTTTCAGAGTACTGATCTAGTAATAAGTTCACCGCTTCATAGCGCATCACTTGAGCCGCACCAACAGGGTCATCGCTGGCTGTCATAATGTCGGTATTTTCAGAAATACGTCTTTGGGTCTGCAAATACCTTTCATTCGACTTAGTTAAGTCGGTTAACGATTGGTTATAGATAAAATTATTTGAAACTCGCATATCATTTACCTAATCGAATTTAAAAGGGTTTGGAAGCTTTTTTCAGCAGCAGAAATTACTTGAGATGAAGCAGCATATGAATTTTGATAACGTATCAAGTTAACTGCCTCCTCATCCAAACTCACTGCTGACACCTCATCACGACGAGCAACACTCTGCTCCATCATGACTTCGCTTGATTCCATATTTGTTTTAGCCGTATTGGTTAAATTACCGACTCTTGCCACGGTTGAAGTATAGGCATCAGCAAAACTTTGAGCGCCACCTACTAAAGCCTTATTTTGCAAATCTGCTATGGCACGACCATTGTAGTTATCATGTCGACCAGACTGATTGAAAGAAATAGTAAAGACATCACCTGCAGCAGGTTTAGTGGATAAAGAGACATCATAACCCGACTCATCTAACCCAGCCTGAGCCAATAAGTCTGTATAGTTTTCTGCATCCGTTACCTGAGCCAGAATCAAACCGTCTTGATCTAATACATCAAAACTTGTTTCACTGGTAAATCGAATACCTTGAGGTGCAAATCGATAAAGCTCGCCATCAGCACTAAAAGCAGACGTATCGGCATCCGTATTAAAAACAGATGAAATAGAAATCTTAGCGTCAGATAAATTATCAGCACTTCGCTCTACTTGTATTGGCGCATTCATCGCTAAATCATCACCACTAGTTGATGCTAAAGAAATATTCGCTGCAGCCAAACTCGTAGGCGCAAATTGAAAAGTATCACCTGGCCTAAAACCAACTTTCACATCTTCTTGTAATCTCAGCTGTAAGCCCACACCAGGTATTGAAAAATAGCCATCTGACGTTTTCTCCATTTGGTCTAAATCAAAAAACTTTGCGGGCGATGTAGAAGCACCCGAAACATCATAGCTTCTCAATTCAAAAGCATTATTTGATGTCATGATGAGCTCATAGGTATCGGTTGAAAGCTCTGAGGCCTTACCTTCTTCAACTCGAACATCAACTTCATGAATTAGACTTGAGTTTTTACCACTTTGACTAACTGTAATGTCAGCAAGGTCAAAAATACGTTTACCGTAATCGCCATTGGCATCAAGACCTAAACGGTTCTGCTGATTAACACTATCGGAAATGACAATGGCCTGTTGCCCTAACTGCCTATCAAGCTCTTCTAAAAAATCAGCTCGATAATTCATTAAGCCACCAATCGAGCCACCTAAATCAGTTGTATCTATTCCTAGTTCGTAATCTTCAAAATCCAAAACCAATTCATAAGTTGTGGAGTCATACTCACTAGGGGAGAGACTAAGTTTATTGACGCTAGTTTGCAGTACTAAAGGCTGTCCACCTCCAAGCTGCAATTCCATCAAATCATTTTCATCAAAGCTAATTTTGATATCGAGATATTCACTGATTTGTCGTGCTATATCCTCTTGAGTATCCCTAAGCTCGTTTGCCTTTGAACCACCAACCGTTTCTTGAACAAGGATCTTGCCATTAAGATCAGCAATCTGATTGGCGTATTCATTGATAATATCAATATTCGAGGTTAACTGCTCATTCACTAATGAGGTTTGATCTTGAGAAAAGCTTGCAAGCTCATTGAAATGACTCACTAGGTTCTTCAAATCGGTATAGGCGATTTTTCGAGTCCCCGTATTTGTAGGGTCACTGTTCACCGATTGTAAAGAATCAAAAGTATTATTCAGGTAAGTATTTAGAGAGGTCGCCTTATCAGAAAAAATTTCATCGGCAATTGCGCCTTGCTGATAGTAGCTATCAAAATAATTGTAATTTGAGGTATCACTTCTTAATTGGGTATTAACAAACTCATCAACAACACGCTTGGTCGAACCAACTTCAACACCACCATTTTGTTGCGTCGATAAACTCGTGGTTTGTCGGTTATAACCTTCTGTATTGACGTTGGCAGTGTTTTGACCGGTTGTCACAATCTGGGCAGAGCTTGCCAACACACCAGATAAGCCAATCGAATATAGGTCGCCAGCCATTTTAATACCCCTAAGTCAGAACAATACGAAAACTAAACAGCTTTCATTTATTTAATATATCGACTTAGGATGCAAAAACTTGACCAAATTTGAGGATATGAGAAAAAAACCGCTAGAGAGACTCTAACCACTCGCTTTTAGCGATACCTTGAATTTTTTCACTGTAGTTAGGGTCGGTAGCATAACCTCCTTGCTGCAAATTTGCGGCAAAGCTTGCCACATCATCTCCGGCAGAAAGGGCACCTTTATACCTATCACTTGTGGTGAGAAAGTCAGCATAATCATCAAAGCTATGAGCGAATGATTGATAAGCCCTAAAAGGAGCGACCTGTTTTTTTGCAACGCCATCTTCATACTCTAAGGTTGTCACCACAGCTCTTTCACCTTGCCACCTCGCATCAGCTTTAATACCAAAAAGGTTATAGCTGGCGCCACCGTCTTGCTTAGCAATGGGGTATTTCCCCCAGCCTGTTTCCAATGCTGCTTGCGCTAAAATAGCCTTTGGATTCACTCCTAACTTTTCAGCCGCAGCTTGTGCATGTGGCCAAAGCGTTTTTATAAATTCTTGAGGAGACTTAAAAGTAACCTGTTCAGCCGTTTGGCTTGCTTGGCCTACTTGATTGCTATTTAAATCCAGTTGTAAGGTTTTAACAATTTTGGCGAGATCGATATCTTCATCGCTAGCGGCAGCTTGCGCTTGTGAAATAAGATCTTGAGAAGCATTTTTAGCAAGTACTTGAATACGAGCTAGATCTTGGGTTGCCACTTGATTTAGGAAAGCGGTTTCAGAACCAGGCCTAGCACCGGTTGCAGCCCCTTGCCCTTGAAACTGTCGAATAAGGGCATCCGCAATCCCCATTCCACCAGCTTTAGACATGGACTGAGCCATTTGAGAATCTAGCATTTCTTGATATTGCTTTGATTCATTACTAGAGAATAAATCAGAACCAATGGTTTCATTCGCTTGACGCATATTCTTGAGCATCATATTAATAAAGATAGACTCAAACTCTTGCGCAACTTTCTTTAATGCCGCTTCTGGATCTTGTTTCGCACTCGTTTTTAACTTTGCCAAGGCAGTAAAATCGGCATAAAACTCATTCGAATTAACTTTATTCATATCAAGATCCAAGCAAACAGCATAATTATGACCCTATCATAAATAAATTTTCACTCTTAGATAACCACCAAATCAGCATTAATTGCACCAGCTTGCTTTAGGCCCTCGAGAATTGCCATCACATCACCGGGAGCTGCACCTACCTGATTAACAGCACGAACAATATCGTTCAACGAGGCGCCAGGGCCAAATAAAAACATATGTCCGCTACCTTCATTTACAGCAATCTCTTCTCTAGGGGCATAAATCGTTTCACCTCCAGTAAGAGGTTCTCCTTGAACGGGTTGAGCCGCTTGCGCCTTAATTGTCACGGTGAGGCTACCATGAGTAACTGCAGCCGGAGAAACTTTAACATGCTGACCAATAATAATGGTGCCGGTGCGGGAGTTAATCACTATCTTAGCCCGCTCCTCACCAAGCTCTACTTCTAGATTTTCCAATATGGATAAAAAGGTTACTCTTTGGCTAGGATCTCTTGGAGCTGATACTCTGATTGACGTAGCATCTAAAGTCTTAGCGACGCCAGGCCCAAGTAAAGCATTAATGCTGTCAGACACTTGTTTTGCAGTCGTGAAGTCAGGACGATTCAAATTAAACGTCAGAGTATCTCCACGATTAAAGCTATTAGGTACCGTTCTCTCGACACTGGCACCATTAGGAATACGACCAACGGTTGGAATATTTAAAGAGGTTCTGGAACCGTCATTACCTTGACTACCCAAACCACCAACGACCAAGTTCCCTTGTGCTATCGCATAAACTTGCCCATCAGCACCTTTAAGAGTCGATAACAATAAGGTTCCGCCCTGAAGACTACTGGCACTACCAATAGAGGAGGCTGTGATATCAATTTTTTGGCCGGGCTTAGAAAAAGGCGGCAAAGTTGCCGTCAAAGACACTGCAGCGACATTCTGAGAGTTAGCGTTAACTCCCTCAGGCATAACAATACCAAACTGAGCTAACATGCCAGTGAAACTTTGATCCGTAAAGTTACTATTGTCACCCGTTCCATTAAGACCAATAACCAAACCATAGCCAAACAGTTGGTTATCACGCACCCCTTCAACAGATGAAATATCTTTTAGTCGATCAGCATTAGCCGCTATCGAAATAAAAAAAGCACATATTAATAAGCAATATTTCATTGTTAATAATCCAACAAGTTCTAAATTAATTCGGTACGACACCACGATTCAAGAGGCGAGTTACCCAACCCTGCTCACTACCAGATGCAATTTCACCAGAACCTGAATAAGTAATACGAGCATCAGCAACACGCGATGAGTCTATTGTGTTATTCGGCTTAATATCTTGCTTACGAATAATACCGGTCAAGCGTATATACTCATCACCACGATTTAGTGTTACCCACTTTTCACCACGTACAGCCAAAATGCCATTAGGATAGACATCATACACAGTCACAGTAATAGTACCATTCAAACTATTACTCTGATTCGCTCCAGCACTACCAGCAAAGTTAGTACCACCGTCTGGCAATACTGAGTCAATATTCACCTCTGTACCAACTACTCTTGGGTTTTGCACTTGTGCTGATGATGACTTAGTTAAAGATGCATCATTCGATTTACTTGAACTGGTCGTCTCACTTAAATTAATGGTTAAAATATCACCCACTCGAGTAGCCGTTTGACTCCCGAAGAAGACATCTCCCATACCCACTTTATAAATACCGCCATTTACATTTTGCGAAGGCTGGGCTTCATATTTAATGACAGGCGCATAATAGGGATCATCAGATCTTGGTCCATAGTTCATATCAGGCGCATTAAATGGATCACTCTCTTCAGGCACATAAGCATGCTCAGGTGCAGGCTCGAAGACTTTTTCCGACTCCTCTTCAATCACTTCTTCTACAGGAGCACTCTCTTCAGTAGCAACCTCTTCTGCAACGGGTTCTTCAACTACTTCTTCTGCCGTTTCTTCTGGCTCCCAAGAGGCACAACCTGTAAGAAAAAGGACTAATAAAAGCGTAAACCGGACCATAGCCATATCAATAAACCTAAAGCTGCTGAATAACGAAACTCATCATGCCATCTGCTGCTGAGACAACTTTCGAGTTCATTTCATAACCACGTTGAGCGGTAATCAAATTAACCAATTCTTCTACTGAATTGACGTTCGATGTTTCCACCATATTTTGTCTAACATTACCCAAGGCTGAGGTACCAGGCACATCAACAATAGGTGCACCACTGGCCGCCGTTTCAACAAACAAGTTTTGACCAATTGAAGACAAACCTTCAGGGTTAATGAAGCCAGCTAAAGTTAGTTGACCGACACCCTCACTGTCTGCAGAACCTTGTCTGACAATAGACACAGTACCGTCGTCACCTATGGTAACTGAGGAAGCATCTTGTGGAATGGTTACTTGAGGCTCAACCAAGAAACCAGAAGATGTTACCAAACTACCTTCTGAATTCAATTGAAATTGGCCATCTCGGGTATACCCCATGTTGCCATCTGGCATTAAAATTTGGAAAAAACCTTGCCCTTGAATAGCAACATCTAAATCTCTGTCTGTGACATTGTAATCACCTTCAGCGAAATTCTTTTGAGTTGCCGAAACCCTAACACCAGCACCCATTTGCAGGCCAGAAGGCAATTGTGTATTTTGAGATTGTAAGCCACCTGGCTGTTGTACTGTGTGATAAAGCAAATCTTCAAATACTGCTCTATCTTTCTTGAAGCCTGTTGTAGAGACGTTTGCTAAGTTGTTTGAAATAACAGACAACTGCTTATCCATTGCAGAAAGACCTGTTTTACTTACCCATAATGCTGGATGCATATTAAACTCTCTTAAAAAATTCGATACTTATTATAAAAATACAATTATGCGTTTCGCTGCAAAATACGCGCCGATGCATTACCGTTGTTACGCACCGTATCCATTACCTTGATATTCATTTCAAATTGACGAGAAAGCCCCATAATCTTAGTCAGTTCTTCAACCGCACTCACATTGCTACTTTCTAAAAAGCCAGATTTAAGTTCGGTATTAAAATCTTGCTCCAGTGGCGCACCACTTCTCGCTCTCAATAAACCATCAGGGCCTTTTTCAATAAGTTGAGTATCTGGGTTAACCAATTTAATCTGCCCAATAGTCGCAACTTCTGCAGCAGTTCCACCTTCAGGAATAATAGAAATAGTGCCATCTTCACCGATAGATATTTTATCGATAGGCGGCAAAAAGATCGGCCCTCTCGCTCCCATGATAGGCAAACCGCTGCCATTAACTAACTGCCCATTAGCGGTAATTTGTAAATCTCCTGAACGCGTATAAGCCTCACCGCCTTGCGCATCAAGCACAGCAATAAAGCCGCTATTTTTCATAGCAACATCAAGAGATCTATCAGTTTGAATTAAAGCACCGGACTCATAACGAGTGGCTGGATTTTCTGTCATAGAATAGACACGACTTGCATAGTGATCACCATACACAGGCATAGCACGAGCTTGCTCAAAGTCAGCTCGAAATCCGGTTGTATTTACATTTGCAAGGTTATTGGCACGAATGGTCTGGGCTTGCATAATCTGCTTACCACCACTCATTGCTAGATATAGGGCTCTATCCATTCTATGCACTCCAAATAAAAAGACTACACTTAGCATTCAAACATCATGCCAAGTATAGCCTGCCCCTTTATTTGGTCATTATCTGACAGAGGGTATCAGATAACTTTATTCACTAGATTACCTCAGATTAATGATCGTCTGAGTCACCGTATTTTCAGTTTCTAAGGTTTTAGAGTTTGCTTGATAGTTTCGCTGCGCTTCAATCAAGGCAACTAATTCAGAGGTTAGATCGACGTTAGATTCCTCTAAGGCGCCACCTTGAATACTACCCAAGGTCCCCGTATTTGGCTTACCTACGTTAGCTTGGCCCGAGTCAGAACTTGCCACCCAAGAAGTATCACCCGACGGCGTCAATCCATCAGTATTATCAAAAGTTGCCAATGCAATCTGACCTAATATAGAAGTTTGTTGGTTAGTATAAGTCGCAATCAAATACCCCTCTTCATCAAAAGAAACACCCTGTAACTCACCTGCGGTAAAACCATCTTGCACAAAAACATCACTACTATTTAATGCAAACTGAGTAGACCCATTCAAATCAAGGGGAATAGTCGCCGCTCGGTTTGTTGGGTCAAATCCAGAAATCTCTAATGTAATTGGCTGAGTCACGGCAAAAGGCGGAAAACCTTGCGCCACCCCAGAGATATTACCTGCCGTATCAAAAGTCACCACAACATCATCTGGAATATATGAAGTGAGATCCCCTGTTACTGGATCTTCATATTGTGTTTTACCATCAACGGTTACCACCATCTCATAGGTGTTATTTTCACCTTGTTTAATGAAGTAATAACCAAGAGTATGCTCTTCACCTAAACCATCATATAACGTTTTGGTATTACCATAGGTATAAGTAGAAGGATCTGATGGATCAAAAGCTTCACGCGCAACACTGATCGGCTGAACCACGTTAGCTGCTAACATGGTATCCGCTATAGCTACACCATTAAGCGTACCTGTAATGGCAAAAGGTGTTTGCGCCAAGCTTGTTACACTCGCCGTATCCGGCTGACCTGCCCCCATATATAGAAGCTGAAATGGATCTTCATTAATACCATCAAGGTTAAGGTCTTTACCTTCTTCCGGGCCATTGAAAGTAGCATATTGATCTACCATCCAAGCTGCACCCGTATCATCAGTTGCAGCCCCATCAACGCTTGCATGCACCTGATAAGTATTAGGCAATTCAGACTTAGCATAATAATAAGTAATAATATGGTTGGCGCCAGCAGCATCCGTTATTGTCTGAGTCTGAGTAAAATCGTATGTCTCAGGATCATTCGGGTCAAAATCAGCCTCAATATAAGGAGGAACATCCTTTGACTCAGAGTCAAGGTTAACCTGAATTTCAACATTACTAGTCGCTTGAGGTGCAATCCTATCTGTTGGTACTTGAAGGTTTTCTAAATTACCGCCAACAATACCATCAACAGCATTGTAACCTTCTACATTGGCACCATCATTAGTAACAAGATAACCCTCTGCATCAAGCTTGAAATCACCAGCTCTGGTATATGCCTGAGTACCACCCAGGTTCAAGACAAAGAACCCTGTACCATCAACAGCCAAATCCAAGTTGTTATCTGTGTAAGCAATGTTACCAGCAGAGAAAGCCTGTGCGATGTTATTAACACTCACACCAGAGCCAATTGTGTTATTACTACCTGCACCTACAACACTGGTATTGTACAAGTCACCAAATTCTATTCGAGACTGCTTAAAACCCGTTGTATCCGAGTTGGCAATATTGTCACCGGTGACACTTAACGCATCGGCAGACGCTTTAATACCAGATAATGCTGTATTGAAACCCATAACCCTCTCACTTAGCCAACTATATCAAGCTCTTCAGTTAATCCAATTTTACCTACCCCTGATACATTCAATTCCGTACCATTCGGGCCACTAATTGTTACACCCTCAATCTTGGCTGGAAGCCGAGTCATTAAAGATGTTTTTACACCCTCTCCATCAATAGAGAGCGCTTTAAAATTATATTCTCCTGCTGCTAACGCATTTCCTTCATTATCTTTTCCATCCCAAACAAATGACTCTTCATGCACACTCATATCACGCACTATGTCACCCTCTGCATTTCGGATTTCCAATGTCGTCGACAATGACACCTCAGGAATATTCATTTTCACTGGCACATCACCACCTTCATCCAAGGTAGCGACGTTTGTATTCGCCATGATTTTTTGACCCACTAGCGTCGATGCAGAAATAGCCTGACTAGAGGTTAATGCACTTGTCATAGATTCTAATTGAGTCGAAATAGTTGATAGCTCTTCAAGCGAGCTCATTTCGGCAATCTGAGATACCATTTTGTTAGTATCTTGTGGTGCCGTGGGGTCTTGTGCTTTTAATTGCTCAATATAGAGCGTCATAAAAACATCTGTGTCAGTTAACGCTTTAGAATCTTCCTTCGCCTCAACATCGACACCCGCCTTAACTTTGGCGTTATCTGTACCGTACTGGGAAATCAGTCCACTTAAGCTAGCATCAAAATCTGCCATAAACTACCTCTACGCCTGCCCAAGAGTTAGCATTTTCTGCATCATACTCTTAGCAGAATTCATCACTTCAACGTTAGTCTGAAATGACCTAGACGCGGACATCATATCAGCCATTTCTTCTACTGGGTTCACATTAGAATAGTAGACATAGCCAGTCTCATTTGCCATTGGATGGTCAGGTTCATATCTCGGCTGCAAAGGAGCATCAGATTCAACAATCCCTTTTACCTCAACCCCAACACCTGCTCCAAACTCATCATTTGAAACTTCATTCCAACCATAACCACGCATAGATTCTTGCATCATGGTTGAAAAAACAGGTTTACGTGCTCGATAGGTTTGATCTTCCGAACTTGAAACCGTTTCAGCATTGGCAATGTTACTCGCTACCGTATTTAAACGAATGGTTTGAGCACTCATTGCCGAGCCAGAAATCGCAAAGATATTATTAAGTGACATTCTTATAAGCCTCCATTAAGGGCTTTCTTCATCGAACTAATTTTTCGATCAAGGAACATAAAACTGGTATCAAACTGCAAAGAGTTCTGAGCAAATTCAGCTTGCTCTCGTTGCAAGTCCACGGTATTCCCATCCAAAGAAGGTTGAGACGCTACACGGTACGATAAATCTTCGTCTTCACGAATCGAACTTGAGGCCAAATCAAAATGCTTAGAATTAGTTGATCGCATTTTCATAGCATCACCCTGAACTCGAGACATAGCTGATGAAAAGCTAATATCACGTGCCTTAAAATTAGGGGTATCTGCGTTAGCAATATTATTCGCAAGAACAGCTGCACGATCACTTCGAAATTTCAAAAATTTATCATGACCTGCAAAAGCACTATCAAACGAAATCGCCATTTATGAGCCTCTTTTATTCATTCAATTCATAGAGTCTCTTGATAAAGCAATTATGATGCCAATTCAGAAAGACACTCAAACCCAATAGAAACGCTTACACTTCTATTACTTTTTAGTTTGAACGGCAAAAAGCGGCAACAAAGTGGAGGACGAAATGCGGCAAGCAAGCCTATAAAGCGATTCGACCCTTTTTCATAAAAAATAGGCATAAAAAAAGCCAGTTATCGAAATAACTGGCTTTCAAATTTTCAACACCAAGCTAACTCAGGCTTTTACTATTTAACCCGATAAACAATCCCTGGATGACACTGAACTATTTCAAACATATCAGACAAACCACTTAACGCCTCTGAACCACCCAAGAAAAGGTAGCCACCAGGATTAAGGGCTTTATGCATTCTTGTCAGAATATCTAATTTCAAATCAGCAGAAAAATAGATCAATACGTTTCGACAAAAGATCACATCAAATTTACCTAAAGCGGTATAGCTCTCAATTAAATTTAAATATCTAAAGTCAACACGACTACTTATTGCAGATTTGATTTTCCAAGAACCATTTTCTTGCTTATCAAAGTATTTCTTTTGTCTATCAACAGCGAGCCCACGAGCAATAGCAAGGTGATCATATTCAGCCTGCTTAGCGTGAGCCAATATATTCGTACATATATCTGTCGCTATAATTTTCTCACCAGACCTTAACACACCAGGATTAGAAGCTTTAAACTCATCAATAACCATACTGATAGAATAAGCTTCTTGGCCTGTTGATGCCGCCGCCGACCAGATTCTCAACGCTGACTTTCCCTTTTCGGGAAGTATTCGGTCTTTTAAAATATTAAATGGATGAGCGTCACGAAACCACAAAGTTTCATTTGTCGTCATTGCATTTATTACTTCTTCTTTTAACTTAGCACTACCGAATCTCTTTAATGCCTCAACCAATTGTTCGAGCTTAGTAAAGCCCTCTCGCTCCAACAATTTCCCCAAACGGCTCGCGACAAGATATTGCTTATTATCACTAAGCAAAATGCCACAGGCTTGTTCTAGGTAATTGCGAAAATGTTCATACCCCTGAGGAGTTATGGCATTTGTACTACTCAGCATCTAGCCCCCGACACCATGTCCTTCCAATAAAATTAATAGCACTAAAGATTATTCCTTTAGCCATTAATTTGCTTCAATTTGCTTCTCAATTGCTTCAATCGCAATTTTAGCTAATTCATCCGGCTGGAATTTTGCTAAGAATCCATCTGCGCCCACTTTCTTAACCATCGCTTCATTAAATACACCACTTAATGAAGTATGTAATAGAATGAAAAGTTCTTTCAGTCGACTATCATTTCTGATTTCAGTTGTGAGGGTATAGCCATCCATTTCAGGCATCTCAATATCAGAAATAATCATGGAGAATTCTTTAGTAACATCACCACCGTCGTCTGCCATATTTCTTAGGAAGTCGATTGCTTCTCGACCATCACACAAAACGGTTGTAGCAAAGCCAACATCTTCCATACAACGCTTAATTTGTTTACGTGCAACACTTGAGTCGTCAACAATTAAGATATGATGTTTTACAGCTTCTGTTTGGAATTCTTCACTAACAATACCCGTTGAAATATTTTGTTTTGTTGGGGCAACTTCAGAAAGAATTTGCTCAACATCAATAATTTCAACCATTTCTTTTTCTACCTGGCAAACAGCCGTTAGGTAGTTATCGTTGGATAGTCCTTTTGGTGGCGGCTGAATATCACTCCAGTTCATGTTAACAATACGCTCAACACCTTTAACCAAAAAGCCCTGAATTCTGCGATTATATTCAGTAATAATGACAAAGCATTGATCAATATTTTCAATCGGGCTGTCTCCAGTCGCCAAACCAAGATCAAGAATGGGAATAGTTCCACCTCGAATGTGCGCTACACCACGAACAACTGGGCTACTGTGAGGCATGCTGGTCAACTTAGGACACTGAAGAACTTCCTTTACTTTAAAAACATTGATTCCATACACTTGCTTTCCATTCAAGCGAAATAGCAATAACTCAAGGCGGTTCTCCCCAACTAACTGGGTACGCTGATTAACGCTTTCGAGAACTCCGGCCATAAATGCCTCCTACTTGTGATGACACGATTTGAGATTAAACTCTTAAATAGAATATATCGTCCAATGATAGAGTGAATTCTGTTATTTTACTAATCCCTTTAACACCCACTTTTAAATTTTTATGGAAATAACTGCTCTATGAAGCAATACAAGTTAATTTCAATCATATTCGCGTTGCTGTGTAGTAATGTTTTTGCCGCAACAACAGAAGAACAAATTAACTATTTTATAAAAAATATCGAGTTACCTAGATTAGCGTCTAGCTACCCGAATGCAGAAATCATTATTAACTTAGAAAACAGAGGCGGGTTAAATTACCTTCCCGCGTGTGACCAAGCAATATCAGTTGAAAACCAAAGAATAAACTCAAAAAAAAGAACAACTTACGCCATTTCCTGTCAAAATCCAGAATGGAAGTCATTTATCCCAGTATCACAAAAAATCCTGGTAGAAGCGATCAAAGCAATCGCACCAATAAGAAGAAAGCAAACAATTGACGCAAGCAATACTGTCTTAGGTAAAGTTGATTTAACGCAAGTTAGAGGTCAGGTTTATTCACCAGAAAAACCACCTTACGGCCTCATTGCAAAACGTAACATAAATATAAATACCTTTATAACCAAAGAATTAACAGAGCTCCCTATTATTGTTAAACGAGGTCAAAACGTACTTATTTCGGCTCAAAGTGGATTAATTAATGTCAAAATGAATGGCGTTGCTGCTGAAAACGGTACCTTAGGACAACAAATAAAAGTTAAAAACGTAAGTTCTGGTCGTTTTGTGTACGGTAAAGTTGTCTCTGAAGGCGAGATTCGAGTAAACTATTAGGAAATCAGTGAAGAGATTAAAATAACTTTGTATTTATTCATTAAATACCTAAAGTTATAGGTCAATATGCCGATTAAAATGTTAGGCAGGTAAAAAGTTTTAGGCAAAAACTTAGAGGCGAAACAAAATGGCATTTAATATCAATGGGTATGGCAATCAACCCAGCGTAACAAAGAATGATAGATTACAAAAATCTAACGACGAACAAGAATCAAGCAAATCTGTTCAAGCAGAGAAAAGCGGCACACTCACTGATGATACAGTGAAACTAAGTGGTGCAGCACAATCAATGCAAAGTCATCAAACTAAAATTAATAGTATGCCAGATATGGACATGGCTAAGGTCGAGCAAATTAAACTAGCGATCTCCTCAGGTCAATATAAAGTTGATTCAGAGAAGTTGGCGAGCAATATGGTTGCCATGGACTCAATGTTTTAGAGCTAAGACAAACTAATTACCATGCTGCCTCTCATCCCTGTACTTAAACGAAATTTAGAATTATTAAATATTCTTCTCGATCTTTTGACACAAGAAAGAATTGCTTTCGGCTCTTTAAATACAGCTCGCATCCAAGAAATATCTGAAGCTAAACAGTCTGCCATTGACGAATTAGATTCACTTGGAGAAAAACAGCACAAGATCCTCTGTAAATTTGGGGTCATTAACCCAAGGAAACCTGAACCAGGTACATTTAAAAACTGGTTATCTCAACAGTCTCCCGATGATGAAACCCGCCTTCTAGTTGAAGAATGCGAAGAACTACTTGTCCAATGTAAAGGCAAAAACTTTGCCAACGAAAGAGTATTAAGTTCTGTACGTCGTCGTAATCAAGCCATGCTTGAAATCCTTAAAGGCCAAAACAAGAAACACAGAGTCTATACTGCAACAGGTGATAGCCGACCTATCAGCAGCAAACATATCATTGGAAGCGCCTAATTAAGTGTTTATAATCAATGACTAATAATTGAAATAAACACAAATTTAAGGTATAAAATATCCCATATACGAAGTCCTCATAGGTAAACAGGATATACCTGCCGCCTCCTAAGCGGCTATTCCAGGTTCGAGTCCTGGTGAGGACACCATCTCTAATTTATTTCTCCCCAATTAAACCCAACCTTTTCACTTTCTTTACAATTCACTGAACTTTTTATATACCAGAATGTCCTAACTGAAGTTATTAAATTTCTCTGGATAAGCTAATGATAGAAATGCTCATTAACTGGACTCAAAACCCAGCCTTACTCTTTATTGGCATCATTCTTATGTCATACCTACTAGAAGATGCCGCCATCATAAGTGCCGCTCTTTTAGGTGTAGAAGGTAGTCTTTCATACACTGCAGGCTTGATATCTATTTTCATTGGAATCGCCAGTGGTGATTTAATTCTTTACTACTTAGGCAAATCCAGCCACAAGGTTCAGTGGGCAAAAAAGAGACTAGAATCAAAGACAGGCATAGAAATTAGTAAACGCCTACAAAGGACTGCATTTTGGTCAATTTTTATTATTCGCTTCATTCCAGGTTTAAGAAGTATTAGCTACTTAGCCTGTGGCGCATTAAAAGTCGACCTCAGAGTCTTTTTCCTTTCTGTCATGAGCGCCACTGCGCTATGGTGTATCTTTATCTACAGCGCTATTTTCTTCATTGGTGATGCCCTTTGGCTAACTGATTCAGCTTGGCGTTGGGCACTTGCCCCAGTTCTACTTTTGATTATTTATTTTGCTAATAGACAAGTTAGCCAGGCCATCACTAAGGAGCCTTCAGTTTGAAAACACACAGCATCCCATTACCAAAAGGTATTAATGAAGGTATGCCTCCTCTTGAGGTGAGCGATAACATCACCTCATTTTTTGAGTTTTGGCCAGCATGGGCCATGTACACACCCGTCATCATTCAGTGGTTATTATTAAGTGCAAGATACAGAAGCCTGAGCCTCCCACTTATTGCTAATCCAAGCATTCCACTATCTGGCATGGTTGGTGAATCTAAATCTGACATTCTAGACTTAGCATCAGAGGCGTCGTCAAAATCAATCTGCCAATTCACCACTTACCATAGAGGCGAGGCGAACACGGCTGAAGCTGATGCGAGTCAAGCTTTAGAGAAATACTATCAAAAAGGCCTTTCCCTTCCTCTGGTTGCCAAACCAGACTTAGGCTGTCGTGGGGCAGGTGTCAGGCTAATTAATCAAGAAGAACAACTAGTGGATTATCTTAAGGCTTTTCCACTGGGTGCTAAGCTACTCTTACAAGAGAGATCACAATACCAAGCTGAAGCGGGTATTTTTTATATTCGTTACCCAGGTCAAAGGCAAGGCAAGATCATTTCTATCACCTTGAAATATACGCCTTGGGTAATCGGTGATGGCGTAAGTACCTTAAAGCAATTAATCATGGCAGATAAAAGAGCAGGAAAGCTATCTCACATCTATCTAGATCGTCATGCAGACAAACTAGAGACAGTATTAGCCAAAGATGAAGCCTTCCGCCTCGCTTTTGCAGGTAGCCATAGCCGCGGCAGTATATTTCGCAATGGCAACGAATATATAACCGATGCTTTGACACAATCGTTAGACACTTTCTTTGATGGTGTTCCTGGTTATCACTTTGGTCGCTTAGATCTCAAATTTAAAAACATTGATGATCTTATGGCAGGTAAGAACTACCAAATTTTAGAGATGAATGGAGCAAGTAGTGAAGCTACTCACATTTGGGATAGCCGAACTAGCCTCAGAGAAGCATTCCAAACTTTATTAAAACAGTACCAAATTTTATTTAAAATCGGTTATTTGCAACGTAAAGAAGGTCATAAGCCCCCTTCTCTTTTAGAACTTTATAAAGCTTGGCAAGAAGAAAAACGTTGGGTTAAAGACTATCCTTCAACCGACTAGCCCAATGAAAGCAAACAAGTAATAACAAAGATACTTAGCTGCATAATTAATTTGAGACACATGTATGGCAACTAGCAACGAAATAAATACTGAAATTGAAACAAGCCCTTTTCTGTTACCTAGGTCAAAAACTTTAAAGTGGTTTGCCCCTGCGATAGAAAGCATGACAGGCTTAAAGAGCTTACATAAGCACTATTTGGCTCGCCCATCAAATGCCAGCACAGAGTCTTTTTTAACACATACTTTAGATGCACTAGGTATCAGCTATCAGACACACAGACTTGATCAAGAAAACATCCCAGAAACAGGCCCGCTATTAATTGTGGCCAACCACCCTCTTGGTGGTGTTGAAGGGGTTATTCTTGCAAAGATCTTACTCGCTTATCGATCAGACCTTCTGGTAATGGCTAATCACTTTTTAAAGCGTATTCCAGAGCTTTCTTCCTTGTTTATTGGCGTTGATGTATTCGAAGGCCCAGAAGCGATGAAAGCCAACTTAAAAGCCATAAAGCAGGCTCATAAACATCTTGCGAATCAAGGTGCACTGTTAATATTCCCAGCAGGTGAAGTATCTACTTATGATAATGAAACTAATCAACTGCAAGATAAAGAATGGAATAGGCTTGTCGGTAAGTTAGCACAAAAGCATAAAGCGGCTTGTCTTCCCGTATTTATTGGAGGCCAAAACTCCAAAACATTTTACCTAGCAGGAAAAGTCCACCCACGCCTTCGTACTTTACTTTTAGGCCGAGAGCTCCTCAATAAAAAAGGCAAGGAGATCCCTATTTATGGGGGCAACCTTATCCCTAATTCTGAGTTTTCAAAACTCAACAATGTGGATGACATTACCAACTATTTACGTCTGAACACTTATGTTATTGAACAAAGTAATCTTAGTGAAAATAGTCCACTTAACGCACTTGAGAATCCATCGGAAATCGAAGCAGATATTGATGCTGGCGTATTACAAGAGGCCATTACGGCACTACCTGAGGAGAGTTTGTTACTAGAACAAAAGCAATTCAGCGTTTTCATCAGTGCTGCAGAGCATATGGGCCCAATACTGCAACAAATCGGTATTATGCGTGAGCGTAATTTCCGTGTAGTGGGAGAAGGCACAGGTAAATCGATTGACCTTGATGAATTCGATCAAGATTACATGCACCTCTTTATTTGGGATACAGATAAGAAAGTGATCGCTGGCGCTTATCGCTTAGGCTTAGTTGATCAAATTCTAGCTAAAAAAGGGATTAAAGGACTTTATAGCCGTACTTTATTCGACTTTGATGACAACTTCCTGAACCTACAAGGTAAATCAATTGAGATGGGACGATCAGTCATTGATGCTCCTTATCAACGCAGCCTGTCGGCCTTATTACTCTTATGGAAAGGTATAGGCACCTTTGTTGCCAGAAACCCAAGTTACCAAACCCTATTTGGCCCAGTTAGCATTAGTGGTGAATACCAAACACTTACGCATCAACTCATAGTGCAATGTTTAACCGCCCATTATTACGACTCTGAGTCAGCAAACTTGGTCAAGGCAACTAACCCTCTGTTACCCAGTAAAAAACCTTTTTGGTCTCTAAGCTTGCTAAGCGGTTTGGGGGATTTGCAATTGCTATCCAATTTGGTGTCTCGTTTAGAAAAAGGTAAAGGCTTACCAGTACTAATCAGGCAATACCTTGCTCTAAAAGGAAGATTTGTCAGTTTTAATGTTGACCCAGACTTTAATCAAACGGTTGATGGTTTAATTCTTGTAAATTTACCGGACGTACCAGAGCGCATGCTGGGTAAATACATGGGCAGTGAACAAGCAAAAAGTTATTTATGTCATTATGAGAAAAGCGAGTAAATCGATGCTTCCAGTTATTAAAGGTAATCTAGAAGGCCTTAAACAAGCCAAAGAAATCGTTGAACGCTTATCTGATAGCGCCTATACCCAAGTGTATACTCCCTATTTGCAAAGCAGCATTGGCCAACACTTAAGACATATTATTGATAACTACTTTACTTTGATTCAAGGTTTAGAGAATAGCCACATTGACTATAATTGGCGTCGTAGAGGCGCCCAAGTAGAGCAATCAAGACAAACAGCTCTTGCTGAGCTAGAAGAATTAAGTCATTGGCTAACTAACTTAAATGAAAACGATATTGAGCAGCAACTCAGCCTAGTCTCAGAAGTTTGCTTGGCAGAAACTCAGTCAGATTTTGCTCGATCTAACTTACATAGAGAGCTTATCTTTGTGGCGAGTCATAGCATTCACCATATTGCCATTATTAGCATGAATATGCGTTTACAAGAAATAGACGTGCCAGAGCATTATGGACTCGCTCCCGCAACGGCAACTTTTTTACGTCAACAAGATCAATAGTTTCAGGATATTTAAATGTGCACTCTTAGCTGGCTTAAGACCAATACTGGATATGAAGTATTTTTTAATCGTGATGAACAAAGAACACGATTAATTGCTTCTTTACCTGAGCGCTATAAAACCGCAACAGGTAACGAGTATATTATGCCAACAGACCTTAATTCAGGTGGTAGCTGGATAGGTGTTACCGATTCTGGAGTTGGTATATGCTTATTAAACTTCTACCAAGGTATAACCCCTGAGGCTGATTTAATTAGCCGTGGACTACTCGTAAAGGATCTTCTGAGCCTTAGCAAGGCTGACAAGGTACTAAACCATATTAAGCACCTCAACTGCCAGCATTATGCGCCTTTTACCTTAGTCATATTTGTGCCTGATCAAGCTCATCCTATTAGCGTTTGCTGGGATGGCATTCAATTAACAGACCTTATTATTGAATCGCCATATACCTCATCTGGTGTGGAGTTCCCTCAAGTTTCACAAGCAAGGCAAGAGACTTTTAGACAATACTTCCAAGACAGAGAAGCCTGTATCGAACATCTGAAGGCTTATCATGCGTCCCATTATCCTGAAAAATCAAAATGGTCTGTCTGTATGCATCGAGAAGATGCCTGCACAGTGAGTTTTAGCCATATGTCTATTCAAGAGTTTAGCAGCACCTTTGATTATATTGATGGCTCACCCTGCCAGCACAATGCAACAAGATCCTCTATTAGTTTGGACAGAATTAGTCTGATGTCAGAAACAGCCTGATGCTAAAAGCAAGCGATTAGAAGCAAGATTACAGAATAAATTTAAGACACAAAAAAAGGCCATAAGGCCTTTTTTTATTAGCTAGTAAGCTTGCGAATAAAGCGGCTAATTAAGCTTCTTTAATTTCAAAACTATGTACTATCTTAACGCCGCCTTTTTCTAGCATTAAAGAAGCAGAACAATATTGCTCAGCAGACAGTTTTACCGCTTTTGCCACAGCAGATTCTTTTAACTTGCTGCCTGTTACTATAAATTTAACGCGGATTTCAGTGAAAACAGATGGCACAGTGTCAGCTCTATCTGCATCAATTTCAGCGACACAAGATACGACATCCTGACGGGCTTTTTTAAGAATATTCACTACGTCATAAGAGGTACAACCGCCAAGGCCTGCCAACAATAGCTCCATTGGTCTCGAACCTTTTTCTTGGCTACCGTCCATCTCAATAGAAAAACCCGAGCCAGTCTTAGCTGTAAAATGTACGTCTTGGTTCCATTCAACTGTCGTTTTCATTGTCTACCCTTCAAATAATTCTGCTAATTTTGCCCCAGGTTCGTTAGCCTTCATAAAGGCTTCCCCGACCAAAAAGGCATTAATATCTTTTTCTCTCATTGCCGCCACATCATCACTAGTGTGGATTCCACTTTCAGTCACAATAAAGCGATCTGCAGGAATGTAAGGCAATAATTCAAAAGTATTCTCTAAGCTCAATTCAAACGTATGTAAATCACGGTTGTTAATACCCAACAACTCAGTTTCAGTAAATTCTAAAGCAAGGTCTAACTCAGCTTTATTGTGTACTTCAACCAATACGTCCATACCTAATTCACGAGCTAGTTGGTCAAGCGCTCTCAGCTTTTCACCAGACAAACAAGCAGCAATTAAAAGAATGCAATCGGCACCAATCGCTCTTGCTTCATAAACCTGATATTCATCCACAATAAAATCTTTGCGAATCACAGGTAAGGAGCAGGCATTTCTAGCTTCTTCCAAATAGTCCTCATGGCCTTGGAAAAAATCTCTATCGGTTAAAACAGACAGGCAAGCTGCCCCACCTTTCTCATAAGACTTAGCAATTTCGGCCGGAACAAAAATCTCTCTCAACACACCTTTACTCGGTGATGCCTTTTTTATCTCAGCAATAACGCCTGAATCACCTTGAGCAACTTTCGCTTTTAAAGAAGCAGCAAAACCACGAACACGATTATGTGAATTCGCTGCAGTGACAGCCACTTTTAATTTATCTAAGGGTGTATGATTTTTTCGCTCAGCAATTTCTTCATACTTTCTAGCAACAATTTTCTTTAATATTGTTGGCGTTTCAATTTGCATATTAACCACAATTCCTAAAATTTAGTTATCTAGATAGCATTGTGTAAATGCTGCTAGTTCAGTTAGTTTCACTCGCGCTAAGCCACCGCCAATAACATCTTCTGCGATAGCAACACCTTCAGCTAGATCATCTGCAATACCCGCTACATAAATAGCAGCACCGGCATTTAGAGCGACAATATCACGAGCAGGATTAACCACACCTTTACCTTCTAATGCGCTTTGCACCAACTCTAAACTCTCATCAACATTCTCAGCTTGTAAAGGCATGATAGATTGAGTTTCAATATTAAAATCTTCTGGCTGAATACTGTATTCACGAATTTCATTGTCTTTAAGTTCAGCAACAAAAGTCGGTGCAGCTAAACTAATCTCATCTAGCCCATCTTGAGAGTGAACAACCATCACATGCTCACTGCCTAAACGCTGAAGTACTTCGGCCATAGGACGAACCCACTTTTTATCAAACACGCCCATGACTTGGCGTTTAGTGCCAGCAGGGTTTGTTAGTGGTCCAAGTAAGTTAAAAATGGTGCGAACAGCCATTTCCTTACGAGGTACTATAGCGTGCTTCATTGCAGAGTGGTGATTAGGCGCGAACATAAAGCCTAAACCCACTTCTTCAACACAGGTTTTCACCTGCTCAGCAGACAATGCTAGGTTTACACCAGCCTTTTCCAATAAGTCAGCACTACCTGATTTTGATGACACTGAACGGTTACCATGTTTGGCAACCTTGCCACCAGCTGCCGCCACAACAAAAGACGATGCTGTAGAGACATTAAACAACTTGCCACCATCTCCACCCGTACCACAGGTATCGATAATATTATCAATATTTGACAATTCGACTTTAGAAGACAACTCACGCATCACACTTGCAGCAGCGGCAATTTCAGCAACTGTCTCACCTTTCATGCGAAGGCCGACTAGAAAGCCACCAATTTGTGACGGTGTCGCTTCTCCAGTCATAATTGCATGCATGACTTCATGCATTTCTTCTGCACTTAAATGCTGCTGTTCGATGACAGTGGCAATGGCGCTTTGGATATCCATTATGTCTCCTATCGCTTTAAAAAATTAGCAAGCAGATCATGTCCTGCTTCCGTTAATATTGATTCTGGATGAAATTGCACCCCTTCAATCGGAAGGGTTTTATGTTTGAGTCCCATTATTTCATCTAACTCGCCCGTACATCCTTCAGTCCATGCCGTTACTTCTAAACACGCAGGCAATGAGGCTTGCTCTACCACCAATGAGTGGTAACGAGTAACAAGTTGAGGATTAGGTAACGATTGGAACAATGACGAATCCGTGTGATGTACCGATGATGTTTTTCCATGCATTACTTGTTTGGCACGAACCACTTTACCACCAAACACCTGCCCAATACTCTGATGCCCTAAACAAATACCTAAAATAGGTATTTTTCCAGCAAAATACTCAATCGCAGCCAATGACACACCCGCTTCATTCGGTGTACAAGGTCCGGGAGAAATAACTAAATGGGAGGGGTTCAGTGCTTCAATTTTCTCTAGGGTAATTTCATCATTACGATAGACTTCTACCTCAGCACCTAGTTCCCTAAAGTATTGTACTAGGTTATATGTAAAGGAGTCGTAATTATCGATCATTAATAACATAAATAGTTCAAGCCATTGAAACTAAAGGTTTTGTTTAAATAACATGTTTGAGTTACCCCTATTATCACCCCTTTCAAACACTTGAATACAGATAAATAATGACGTATTGGCGCGGATTTTATCTTATTTATCATCGTAACTCTAACACTAGATTTGTATTTCAATATAGCTGCAAAGCCTAAAATTAACTCCCTCTTTTAAAACGACATTCATTTATCAAAAAATCCAGCCATGCCTGTATAGCAGAGCTTTCAACAGCTTAAGAATGACTAAACAAAGAAGGGATAAATTTAAAGGATAATATGAGGAAGATATAAGGCTGATATAACTAAATACCAACCATTTATCTTTGAAAAAAGCCTATTTTAGCAGCGGAGCGAGTTTACCCGCTTGCTCACTGGCTTGAGTACTTGCTTGGCTGTAACTTGAAGATTGCATCGGCGGGGAAGTTGTCCCTGCACCACCTGGATCACTCCATGAATACGAATGGTTATGAGAGCTTGCCACATTCGCAAGGTCAGCCACGGTATTCATTAAATCATGCAGCAGACGATAGATATTCGTCGACTCATCTCCCACATGATGCTTGGTCGCAATAATTTCACGTAGTTTGCCAATTTGCTCGGTTAAGTCATCCTCTATGGTGAGCTTGCTACTTTTGCCTTTCACTTCCCATTCATTATCTTGATTAACTTGAATATACGCCTGCTCAGACTGCTGCCACCTTTGATCTGTCTCCGCCATATTAGGCAGTTTCAAACCATGGGGGAAAACAGAGCGTACAAAAGGATGGGCGGGGGAGCCATACATAAAGGCAATTTCAACCAAGGTACCAAGACTTGGCTTTGACCAGAAACCTCTCTGTTCTCCACCTGCATTCACAGGTAAAAGCACATCTTCCAGAATCGGCAACTCAGTGTCTTCCTCACCATTTACATCTAAAAGCTGTACTGAAACAGAATAAACAGGAGCTTCTTCTGTCACAACCTCACCTGCCAAAGGGGTTAAAATATCCGTTACTTTCGCCCACATAGGCAAATGCCAACCTGAGGCTAACTCAGGATATTTCTTTTGCATTAATCGCGTTAAGGCTTTTTCCATGACACCACCATTTTTGCTTCCTGCAATCTCACGCTATAAAGACGATTCCCATTAAGCAGGTAACCCGGCCTTAAACCCGGAATCGCCATTAATTCAGCGCTTTGAGTTGATAACTGTTTATCCAGTACAGCTGTTGGCACCTCTACGGGAGCATCGATCCAATGACTATCAGACCAAGCACCAATATAAATAAGACCATCTCGCTTTTGCTGCCAAGTAAAATCCTCTATGCCAAATACTTGGGCGATTTTATTTAGCAGATGAAAGCCAGAACCCGTATTAACAAAATAAGGCACAGGGGTAGAAGCATAACTGGACTGAGGTAAGCTAAAGCCACAACCCGTTATCGCTTTCACCTCTGTCAGTAAATCCTTGAGTGTTTTATTGCGTAATGCCAAAGGCACACGCATGCTCAACACATTAGACTTTTCTCGACAAAATAGGGTTTGAGACTGATTTGAAGCAGGCGTCGAGCGCTCAATATAACCATAAAAATGGCCATGCTCTTGTCCGTTATTAATCCCAAAACTGAAATAGACAGACCCTGTTAAGGCTTTCTCAGACTGCACCACAAAGGATGCACGGCCAGCGGCCATCGCATCCAATGCAACATCATGAGAAACCAAATTCACTCGCTTGCCATTAACCTTGAGCACAAAGTTATATTTCATTCCTTGTCCCCTCATCGGCTAGGGCAGAATCCAAGTACTTGAGCACATTCTCCAGCCAATTACTGGTTTCGCTGTTCTCAGCTTCTGAGGCAACACTGGTATCCGCTGTCGCCATCTTAGGCTCATTTTGCGTAAGCTTCATGGCTTCCACTTTTTCAGGGATAGAGAGGTGTTCGACCAAGACAAAAGACACAGACCAGGCTTGATCATCATCCAGCTCTTGCGCCGACACCTTGTCGCTAAAGCGTACTTGTCGAACAGAAAAAGCTCTCGCCGTTTGGTTTTCTATGTTGTAAACCAAACGGGTACCTTTATCTTCATCCAAGGCCGTACTTAAACTCACAATATTGGCAAGCTCAGACGCATCGTCATATTTCACCTTCATCGCCACACGAAGACGTTTAGGCTTAAATCCCTTCTCAGCCGTAGCCGAAGAAGAGCTTTGACCAGACAAGTCCTCCTCTGGCAAAGCTAATTCACACGTCACCTTCACCCCATAGCCTGAGATTTTAGTATCGTTGAGAATAAGGGTAATCATGGGGTTTCATCCATACTAGCGACAACTTCAACCTCATCATTCAAAGCTGCAGGCCAAGGGTTTTGAGCTTGAATACTCGCACGCTCCTCCACGGCCAGATCCATCAAACGAGCATATTCATCACTCTCACCAAGGTGAGCTTTAATCTCTGCCTCTTCAAGAAGCTGGCGCACTCTAGCGGTATAAGCCGCTTGTCTTGCATCATCAACAGCTTGATAAGCATCTTGGTAATCATCTTCAGCATTTCGAACACGCCAAACATCATTATCTTTAACCAAAGTATCGTTGAAGTGGCATTCTAACGCCTGCCAGTTTTTATTCGACACAATATGCTTTCTGCTGTATTCATCAATAAAGAAAGACGTCCTTTCTTCTATTGTCATATCAAGGCACTTCACACCATCAAAACGTAGTTTAGTAATATCAACAGAACTTTCCAATTCAATATTATGGGTTTGAACTTGAGTGGTACGGCCTATAACTAGGTCATTATTTAAAATTGCAAACATTAGACAATCTCCGCTTTGATGTATGAAACAAAATCAATATGAGTCCAATGCCATTGGCAGTTAAAATAAACATTGCCAGATTCATTAGTAGAGCTAAGAACTGCTGTTCGTTTTTCTCGCTTCATAATGGCGCCCTTCTCAGCTACGTTCGCTGTTTTATATTGGTAACCCCCACTATCCTTTCCAACATGAAAGCGCTCAGAAGAGTATAAAAGCTCTTCATCCAAACTAAGTATTGCGTATCCATGTCCAACACTTGTAGACGAATTAAGAAATTGTGTTTTAACACGAATATTAACTCTTCGAGCAAAACCGTGATCTATTTCTAAAGACATCAAATCTTGTGTGCCGCTAATCAAATAAGAATCCATAGTCTCAATAGCTGCAAATTCTCCTTTAGGAATATCAGATACGTTTTTATAAACTTTCAAAACACCACTTTTAAATTCAGCAAGAAGTAGATCGTCATAACTTGTATCAAAGGCGGTTTCAAAGTCTTCCAATGAATCAGGGTTATATTCAACATCCGACAAATCTTTAAGATAAAAACCATCTGTTAGATTAAATCGCAAATGGTAAGTTTTGGTATCATTGATCGAAAAGGTGCGGACTGCATAATCAGAAGTATTGATTTCTAACCAGCCATAAAGCCTGATGATTTGATTCGCTTCGATAGTTAACACCGAGCTGTCTAACGTCATTGCTAACCTGCTATCATCTGACATAACTTCAGGGTAAATAGGCAGTTTTTTAACTTGCTCAAAGGTGTCGGTTTTAACATATTGGGTGTGGGCATCTGCTTCAGATAAATGATCTGAAATGGCCTGCTCAGCATCTTGGCGCACAGTTTCAAATGACTCTTTAGCCAGGGTCATATCCGCAGTCGCATCACCTAATGCATTAATGGCATCGAGTATTTCACTCATAATAATTCATCCTTGAATTAACCTAGGCTTAAAGAAGCCTAGGTTTGTTTATTAGCTACTTATAAAATTTTATAAACGAGTTTTTCCGTAATACGCGATAGAACGAGGTCGAGTCTCATATCCACCATCAGAGCCTGATTCAGAAGAACCTTGTGCAGTACCTCCCCCCCAATACATCTGATAATTATGAGCTCCACCTACATCGTTATAGGCATGCAATGTGTGTGAATGAGATTCGAACTCATCTTCTTGCCAGCTTCCAAAGACACGATCAGTATCAACACCGCGCCCATCATCAAACATACGGATAAATTCACCACCGACTATGGGCAAGGTAAAGGTGGTCGAACCATCCCCTTCACCCCAAAAACCACCATAGGTAATAGGGTCAGCATCTTTGGTGGCTTGATCAATGAGGTTTGAGGTGTTTTTGATTTTGGCCCAAGCAATCGCGAACTCAGCTCGATTAAGCTCTGCACCATTTAATGCCACCTCCCCTATGCTAAGCAGATCCGTGGTATCGGTAACTAGCTTGCCAATATCTGCAACAGCATTACCTGTCTTAGCGTTAATCTGTTCAATCACATAAAAAGCAGTGCCGTCATAACGCACTTTGACTAAAGCCTCCGCAAAGAGCTGACTAGCAGCGGTCACATTAACAATACTTTTTGCCCCTTGAGCATTCACATCAAGTGATACCAAGGCCTCATCATTTGTATTTGATATGATGAGGCTTATTTCATCACCCGCTGCTAAATCAGAAACAATGGCCGTTGACGTCACAGTCAATGTATTTTTACCAAGCGCTTGTGCATAACGTTCCAAGTTACGTAGCGTTTGAATCGACTCAGCTAAGGCGCCTTGATAGCCATCATAGATGGATTCAAATACTTCTTTTGCTTGTACTAGCTCTTCTGTTGCATCCTTCATTGCCACTAAAGAGTATGTAAAATCACTCATTTTTAAATTCCTTTTAACTTTCAGCTTTCAACTTTTTTAAGCTGTATTTATAACTCGTTATCAGTTAGCGGATATCTCGCTTTTATTTCTGCAACCTTGTTACGCCATGTTTGCTCAGCTTCTGGTGTATGATCGAACTGCCATTCCATATAGAGAAGGTCTGATTCTGATTTATAAGCGGCGAACCTAAAAGCCTTCTGTTTTTCATTAAAACCTATAAGAAGAGCATTATTATTAATTCCAGTTTTATTTAAATCTTCCTCCAGCCAGCCTATAAACTGTTTTCCACCAACATTCACATTTATTTTTCCTGTCATAAAAATCACCTATATTGATAGTAAATATGCACCACTTCCAGGAATTTGTAGTGGCTTTAAGTCACTGGAAAACAAGCTTGTTTCTGCATCTAAAACACACGAATAGGTATTCAAAATAACAAAACAAGATAAATTTCCATCTATTAAAGAGAAGTTATTTTGTATAGATTCTGACGTATTTAGCTTTGTCATACCGACAAAACTGAAGGTTGAGCCAATTTTGTGATCACCAGTATGATAAGCGGCCTTAACAATCGATTTTAAACTAGGTGAATCATTAAAAATATTAACTGGATAATAGCCACCGAACTGGACACTCCCTCCATAGCCATAAACTAATGAGTCATTAGTTCGTGAAGATTCAATGTAAATGTTAAAATCATACGGATTAGCAAATTTTATAGAGCCACCGCTCCTCACAATAAAGCCACCACCATCAAATACTTTTAAACCATTACCAGCACCATCATTTGAAAATAAAATAATATTTTTTGATGTAGCCTCAAGGCCAGTATCAACTGGATATAATAAAGGGCCCCCATTATCATCCGTAATGAGCATTAACTTTATTGCTCCCAAAGCACCTTCAGGTATCAAATTAAATGCCTTATCAAGTGTTTTAAGTGGGCTTGATGAACTTAAACCTGAATTTAAATCGTCTCCGTTATGCGATACATAAAGCGTCACGTCCATCACAGAGCTAATTACCTCATTTACATCTTGAGATAGCTGGCTTACGAAATTAGCCAATTCAGTCGCAGATGAGTCAACATCTGCTCGAATATCTTCAAAAAGCTCTTTCGCTTCCTTCATTTCAGACGCAGCTAGCGTTAACGCTGCTGTCGCTGTGCTTAGTTCACTCATAGCTTCCCTTCCAAGGTTAATAATCTTTCATGATTTTTAATGGCGCTTGATAAAGCGGATATGGTCGCTGCGCTGTTTTGCATTATGCTGGTTTGCATAGCGAGCATTTCTGCTTCGTAATCAAACTGCCAAGATTCCAGTGGCAGATCTGCACCCGTCAACTGCTTCGCATTGCTAAAGGGCACGACTAAATTGCGGTTAATCACCTGCCCTATATCTTTTCGCTTCTTATTCAGCGGAATATAGGAATAGGCTAATAACTCACCTGAGTCAGTGACTATGCCGTAATAATTGAAGTCATAATCACCCACACTACTGTCTAGTACCAGTGAGTAAGTCACCGCATTGTCATCGTTATAATGAGGGTCTTGAACAAGGATATTGCCACCCACTAAATAACTATTATCTGGAATACCAGCCGCAGCATCTGCTGGTGTGGTTTCATCCACACCTGGTACATTAGCCAAGATAAAGTGGGTGACCACCACAGGTTCTAAACTCGCGGCTTTTTGGGCAATGTAGCGTGCCCCTGCATCTGTTACTGTTCCACTTACTATATCTGTCATCATTCGTCCTTAAATTGCATTTATCCTATCTTCGCTTCGTTCAATAAAGTGCTGAGCGATACTTGCCTTAGCAGGCTCTGTCGTATCAGCAAATACATATTCCGTTCGTCCACTTATTTGCTCTACCCCTCTATCAATACCAAAGCTAAATCCCTCTACGGCTATGGATTCAATAGCATCCACCATCAAAAATTCATAACGGCGACAGGTTCGGCCATATTGGCGGATAATGTGATGAGCAAGCTCTGGATTTTGGGTCAAGCTAGAGTCAGCCAACCAAAGAGTAATGACATCCCAGTCACTTTCACTGTCTCTTTCAATTTGTCCATATAAAGGCACATCAAAGCGAGCAAGAACCTCTTTAAAGCCTCCTTTACTGCCCGCATCTATGGCATTTTTCACCCCGTGTTTTACACGTTTACGAAAGAGCTCATCTGGTTCATCAGCAAATCGGTCAATATCATTTTGATACGCCAAAAGCTTAAGCACATACACATGGCAGGTCTCGGCATCGAGCTGATTGAGTGGCGTCTTTATCCAGTCTTCCGTTTTATCCCAAAAGGTCACAAAAGCATCCGCTAGCTTGTTAATTTCTTTGCCTTCTCGAATCCATACAGGCAATTCAAATTTAGCAACCATAACTAACCCTCTTGCACACTGAGTGAGGCCAAACGTGGGATTTCAAGTTCAGCGCTTATGTGGCTTCCAATCACTTCTTCCCCATCAGTAATGGCCTTAAAATCAATACTTTCTATCTCAGGGAAGTTTTGATAAACCTCACTGGCTAAGCGAGTAAAAGAAAATCGTGAATAAGGCTGAGTTTGAGTCATTACATAAGCCGAATTTGACCTAAAAGCCGCTTCAATCGCCTGCTCAATACCAGTCAAACTAGCTGCCTTTTCTTCCGCCGTTAATGCCACAGGAAAGTAAACAGTGACACCAAGGTCTACTAACAAATCAGGTACTTTCTTAACCTCTAAATCATCACCATGACCGTGATAGCCTTCATCTCTTATCATGCGATTAATAATCTCTAGATAACTGTCAGCAGGTGCATCAAGTTCGAACAAAACATAAGCGTCAGCCGCTCCTGGTACCACGCTAGTTCCACCTCTTTTCACACCATGTTCAAACCAAATCATGTCAGTGGAAACACCAGCAAACTTCGCAATCAAATGTCGATATACCCCATCCGTGTGATAATGACTTAAGGAGTTAAAAGCATTACGAATGCGTAAGCGATATGCTTCAATATCTTCATCATCATCTCCTACCACTTGAATCCAACTATCAGGGTTCGTCACAGTGACACCTTGGATATCACAGTTCACATACTGGCCAGTTTCCAAGTTATACGCCTTGCCTTCTGCTACAGCGCGAACTGGCACACTAATCGAGTTATCATCTTTACCCAGCACGATTGGATAAGTTGTTTCCAGTTCATAAACAATGTCATTCAAGGGCTCGGTACGAATCCGTGTACCAAGCGGAATCTCAATATCTCCCTCTTGTCCTGCTCGAGTAAATTGCAACCGACCCTCTAGCCGTTGAGCTTTTTTTCGCTCCACCCCATAATTGTTACCCCACAGGTCAATAAAACCCTCTCCAACTGTCTTTAAAAAAAATTGTGGCATCACAGTTTGAACCAAAGCATTCACTAGCCAGATCACAGGCTGAATCGCGACCGCTGAGATCAAGCGCCAAAAAGGGCTATAGGCAGAATCATTACTGATTTTAGAGCCAGAGTCGGTCACGGTTTGCTTAAACGCCGCCTTAATCTCAGCTTCGGTAATGGGTACACCTTCATCCTTTAATAGGCTTTCAAATTCCTTCATAGGGTTACCTCTATCGCTTCGTTATTTAACGTACGTGCACTACAGTTAAGTGCTTCCCCTATTAACGCCACCTTGGCCGTCCCTGGGTAAATACGTGTATCGTTTTCCATTTCAATTTCTACCTGAGTGGTGAGAGTGGCCAGTTTTACCTGGCTTCTCTCACCTATCATGCTAAAGGCATAACCTTTTTCTCTAAGCATGTGTCTTAGGTCTTGTGCTATACAAACTGCCTCTGCCCTAAGCTCAGGTTCTCCCAATAGGTTTAGTACCAAGTCATCATCTATGATGCTTAAATCTATGCTGTCCATTAGCCCACCTGCATTTCCATTTCATGGGCCAATTCATCACCACGTACCCCTTGGCCATAATTATTCACTTCAATTTTTTCCACATGGCTTTGCTTACTGGTACTGGCAAATAGGTTGCTGAAAGATTGAAATAAGCCGCCTTGCTCACCCGTCTGAGATGACTCTGCCCCTGGTAAGGTTAGGTTTGCACCTTGTGCCATACCTTGCTCGGCAACTTTTTGTGACAAGCCCTGATTTGCTTGTATATCAGGGCTAGCATCCACACCCGGTAACCAACTGAACTTATTTTTAATCCAGTCAGCCGACTCTCCGATAAAGCCAAAAGGATTCAAACTAGTAAGCCAATTTTTTAGCTCACTCCAAGCACCTTTGATGGTTTCTATAAAGGCAAAATCAAAACTCATGTCAGGCATCAGAGATAACTCACCCAGCCAGACTTGAAACTCTCCCCACCATTGCGGAATTCGATCAAATACGCCTATCAAAAGATCAACGATTTCAATCACGGCATAGAGAGGAAAGAAGGCTAATTTAAGCCATTCATTGTCACTAAATAGCCCTTTAATAAAGCTAAAACCTTGGCTTAACGCAGAGAAAACCCAATCCGTAAAACGCCCTATGGCAGCACTCACCTCATCCCAGTAAACCACCATGGCGACTAGCGCAGCGATCAAGGCTGTGATACCCACCACAATCCAAGTAATCGGATTCGCCAATAAAGCAGCGGTAAAACTCCAAATAGCCGGCAAGCTTGTGAGTACACCGGCTTTTAGAGAGGTAAATAACCCCATCAACAAAGGCCCAGTCGCCACCATTGCTTTCATAGCACCATTAAGAATCCAAACACCGGCGGCTTGTAATTTAAGCAGAGGCGTAATAACCAGATTCTTGACTAACCAATTTTGCGACAGCGTTATGGCATGGCTTTTAGCTAAATTGAGCATTTCCTGAGCGACCCCCACCATATTAATCACTTCCATCATGGAGCCCAATGCCTGCTCTGCTGTATTTACCCCTTGCGCAAGACTTGGATACTTGTCAGCCCAGCCATCAAGGCTTTTCCCCATGGCTTTTACCTCATCAATATAAGGACTTAACATGGGAGAAAGCTGTGTCATCAAGTTGCCAGAAAGCGCCTGAACTTTAGTATCCAATGCTGGCCAAAGCGCCAGTTGCTCATTCAAGCCTTGCTTCAATGTAGAAAAAGAATCCGTGTAAGCCGAGATATTCGATTCTCCGAATACACGGCCCATAATATTGTCACCACTTAAGGTTTTAAGGCTGGCAACCTGCCCTTTAATCTGCCCTAAACTGTCATGTAAAATCTGTAGTTTGGAGCTTGATTCGCCCGCGATATCAACAGAAGCAATAACCGAATTTGTTGTCACACCGCTGGAGAGATCGACTTGACCGGCAGCATTTTTTGTCGCATCAGACACGCCCATGCTAGTTATCAAGTTCTGTACTTCTAGCGTTAAGGTATCTAAACCTGCGGTTAGGCTTAAAACCGCTTGATAAGGTGCCTCAAAGACAGTTTGCATTTGCTTCACTAACACTTGAATCCCGTTTTGAACTCCCTCAAGAGAGCTCGGAAACTGATTTAGCTTGCCAAGGCTTAGCTGTAATTTTTCAAGAGCTTCCATGTTTTACCCCTAGCTACTTCCCTATTTGCCTGCAAAGGCCTTGGCAATACCATTGGCAATGGCTGCCGTTTCCCTCTTCATTTCTCGCTCTTCTAACCAAAGCGCCCGTCCTAGGCTTTCCGGTTCATCATCTTCATGAGGAAGCCAGCGCATCCTCAAGGTTACGAGTTGCTCGAAGCCATTTTTGTCGATGCTGTCCCGGAACGCCTGCGCAGCTTTACCACCGTAGGCAGATCACTGGAGAATTCGTCGGTTAGAATACCCATCACATCCATGACCAATTTGGCTTTTGGCTGTGAATCTTCATTCACCATCAAGGCTTTCAAGCTTGCATGCTGCTCACTTTTAACCGTTGACGACAAAAGGTTATAAGCAGGCAAAACCGTTTGGCCTTTCGCCATGGCATCAACAAACTTGTTGTATTCTTTGTCTGTTACCTTAAATTCAAAATCTGTATCACCTATGGTGATTTCAATTAGCTGTGCCATCTTTACTCTCCTTGTACTTGTTTCTGAGCCAATTTTAAGTGCTCTCGTTTAAACCAAAAATTGGTTAAAAATGTTGCGATACCAATGATCAAGCCACCCATGGCAACCCATTCATTCATTGAAAAACCTGCAAGCGTCGTGGTTATCGACGCCCCATATGCGGTGGCTACGGTGGATTTCTCCATGTGTGCCTCCCTATTTCCTTAACAATCCCATGCCCTTAATACTGACAGCCGCCAGTACGACTATTTTTAATAACTCACCTAGCTCAACCCCCAAGGACTTCAAACTTTCTAAACCCAGGTTGACTGCATCTAGATAGCGCATGTCCCCGCTATAAGCACTGGCCATAGCGGCAAGAAAGAGCAGCACGAAAGGCGAAGTAATAATCAGAGTCACGTATTCATCTTTCCAAGAAGCAGACTCTTGCCGTTTGGCCAACGCTTCCCATTCGGCTTCCTTTAAATCCAAATCAAAGCGTTTTTCTTGGCCCACCAGCTTAAGTTTGGCTTGTGCAGACTCTGCCGCGGCTTTCCTTGTCTGCTTTGCCTGATAAGCCTTAGAAATGGGTGCCGCTAAGGCACCCAAAAGGCTTTGCAGACCAGTGATTAATCCCAGCATTTAATCTATCCCTTTATGCTCAACATCTAACCACCAGGTTTTGACATCAAAATTCGGACAGGTTTTATGAGAGTTTAAATCCCTATGCCCCACCACATTTGCCTTGGGATAATCCAACTTAAGCGACAGTAAAAGGCCCTCTAGCGCTCTCATCTGTGCGTTAGTAAACTCATCCCTTCCGATAAGACAGATACCTAAAGACCTAGCATTAAAAGGGTCAGCATGAGCGCCTTGCCAATACCTTGGTCGGCCCCATTGCACCTCGCCTTTTAAGGTGATTACTGCGTGATAACCTATGCCGTCCCAGCCCTGTTCTAAATGCCATCTATGGATGTCTTGAGCATGAGTTTCTCGGCCATTAGGTGTATCTGAGCAATGCACCACTAGGTAATCTATTTGCTCCATTAACCTAGGGTCTCAATGAAACTTTTATCCAAATAAGGCACGCCATTGATTTCGATAAAACGGCTATCTGTCACATCATAAGCAATAGTATGTTCCAGCTTGTCACCGCCTTCACCACTGGCATCTAGCACCTTGCTCAGGCGCAACTTGCAACCATAAGCCGCCGTTTTAAACTCTTGATCTAGGGTTTTACCCAAACCAACAATGTCGAACACGCCAAGTTGCTGCCATGAACCTGCTGTTCTCGCCGCTTCCACCAGCTTGTTATAGCTTTGAGTATCCAATGTAATTTCACCACTGGCAGAGACAGCACCACGAACAAAGCCATCAGGTACACCGCGAGTCGTAGTTGGCTTAATGCCGTCTTCCACATTTAGGGTGTATTGCTTAACGTTAATAATCTGAGTACCAATGGAAATATTGATATCTGATCCCGAAATATGTTGCATGCTAAACCTCGCTAGTTAGATTAAGGGCGATATAAGCTTGAATCGCTTTAGGGCAGTTATAAGGGCGAACTAAAAGCGCGATTTGCACCTTGGTTCGTGAGGCCCAACTAATTGTGATATCCCCATCTAGAGGTGGTTTCACTTCACCTGGCTTATAAATGCCATTGGAGGTTAAGCTCTTACTCATATTGATGATCGGACGCATAAAGTAAGTTTCATGGGCGGCAATCGACAAAGGTGTGCTGTTTAGCTCACGGTTACCGACTTTTTTAATGCCCAAAATACGTACTTGTCGCTTGGCCTTATTCACGACACGCAGGTTTTCAATCACAGCATAATCACTAGCCTCTGGCGCAAGTGTCATACCGTCACTGCAATAAATGCCGTCATAATCAGGATAAACTTGCGGCACTGTCCCTCTGGCATCATTCAGCGCTTTGGCATGAGCCATATTAAAAACCGTACCATCCACATCAGAGGGAAGTGTTGATAAGCCAACAATGGCACCAGTTTGAGTACGCATAGGTGTATCAGCAATAGTCACAGCCTCATTACATAGACGGCCACAGACTGTCCCCATCCAACCCGCAAACACTTCTGGAATCAGCATAATGCCAGTTGACGCCACACCATCTTGCAAAGTATCAAAGGCACTAATGAAAGCATCCCATTTGTCTGAAGTAGCAGCCGCTGCTGTTGCTGCAACAAAGAAAAGAGAGCGACCATAGCTGTTTTCAGTATCCGCAATCGCAGTCGCAATAAGATCTAGCTCACTTTGAGCCGTAATCGCATCAGCCACCACAACGGCTTCACATACAATGTTTTGCCCCATGGCAATATCAAATGCTGTTTGCCACTCACCTTCATTGGTTCTTGGCATCACAACGGCGGTCCAATTTGCTGAAGCATTTGCCTTAGCGGCCGCCAAGCTTGTTTTCAAGCCACTTACCGAAGCGCCCAAAAGTGCATCTAAATCTGAGCTTTGATCTAAATACAAAATGCTATCTAGATTCGCGCTTGCCTTACCAATAAATAAGAACTGACGCTCTGGAGAGGAAAAGTCTCCCTGCCCTGAATCCACGTCACTTACGCTAACTTGTCCTAAAGCCATTTTAACTTCCTGTTTTGTTTTAACTTTTTAGTCATAACGCTAGGGCTACTCCTGCCCTAGCGCTGACGCTTTAGAAATGTCAGGCCATCATCCTTGGGCCCTATCATTTCTCCTTCAATCCACATTGCCTCTGTGTATTTATCCTTAAATAAGCAGATAACATTCTGGATATTGGTCTTCCTGACCTAACCTCTTATTCCCTTAATTTGCCAAGTTCACTAGATTCCCTGTTACCTCAGCACTCAAAGCCCAATCTATTTCCGCGCTACCCAAGACCCAAGTTTGATCAGCTAACTCAATCTCACCATCAAGACTTGAAGAGATATAAACCGGCTCTTCAAACGCTAAACTCACTTCTAAATTAGCCGTTTGAGCATCTTGCAGGTCGATTGAGATACTTGGGTAAGCATCTTCCAACTCTTCCCTGTCATCATTGTCTGCCAGCCAGGTCATCAGGTGAGCATTAAAGCTAGCAATCTCTTGCGCCTGATAAGGGAAGCCAATCAGATTAATGACAGCGCGGTAGCCCAGGTTATGCAGCAAGACTTGATTCCCTTCATCCACACCTTTTGGCTTAAGCACCATGCTTTGCACTTGTGCACTGATAGCGCCTGCCGACAAGTTTGATTTCGCAATCAAGTAACTTTTTAGTGCTTCAAGCTTTTCCATAAACTCGCTTCTCTTTTACTGCTTTATAGATTGGGCTTTTGCCCTCTTACTCCTAAGAGTGATCGACGAGAAGATCCTTGCTTCCCTGGGCCATCCTATTGGCCCCTTAAGACATCCTTGCCTTGTCGATAGGTGCAGAATAAGCCAGCCAGAGACAGGCTTCCAGCGGCTAAAATCCGCTAAATTGCGATTTTTCAGGTATCACAAAACACTGTCCTAAAAAGCGTTATTTATGCGGTTTTTGATAGGTAATATGCCCTTGCCAGCGCATAAAGCATGGCTAAATAAGTAACCTTGCAGCTGGCAACACATTCATAAAAAAGGAAAAAGACATGGGTCTTAATTTTAATAAGGATATTTTTAACGCCTTTGAACAAGGGGCTAATTTTAAAAGTAGTACCACGGCGATTAGTGCCAAAGTAAAAGAAAAGGCAGAACAAGTAGAAACAAAAATACAAAATGTATTAGGCAAGTTTTCACAAGCCTTGCAGCCTAACCTATTTACAAGTTATTCAGGTGATTTAGGTAAGGCTAAATTAAGTTTAAAAAGCTATCAAACAGGTGTTGTCACACTGCAGCTTCATCTCGAGGCTAGAATCTCAAGCTTTCTAGAAGATATGCAAGTTGCAGCAGCGATTAAAGAAGTCGACTCTTATCTCACTGAACTGCCAGCATCCTGCACTAACATTAATAGCCTGGCTGGCACCTTAGCAGGGGTTGCAGATTCAAACTTAAATGCCACTTATGACCTTATGATTAATTTCGAACAAGGCTTAGATTTTTTAGAGCAAAATATAGATAGCCTTGAAGCCGAACTAACTCATCTAGAAGATGGCCTAAATGGAGAGGTTAATGAGCTAAAAGGTGATCTTAAAACACTGGAAACCGAGTTAAGCAGACTTGAACAAGAGATTGAAGATGTTGAGAAGACACTCGATACAGTTAAGAATGATTTAACTCAGTTCGAGAAAACGGTAGAAGAAAGCTTAACTAGCTATCAGGAAAACCAGGTAAAAAGCTTAGAAGATTTCCAAACGCAGGTCGAAAAAAGTAAAGATGAATATTTGGAAAATCTAGATAGCCGTTTAGACAACTATCAAGATGAAGTGAATGCATATGAAGCCAGCATTGCCGTTAGCACAGCCAAATATGAAGAAGAACTCGATTTAAGTCTAGCAAGCTATAAAACGAGTCTAGATGAGTATCAAGAAAACCTTATGGAAAACATAAGCAGTACAGAAACTCAGCTACTAGCCTATCAAACGAGTCTGACAACTAAGTTTAATGACTATGAAACTAAGCTTACTGAAATTAAAAACCTTATCTTGCTTCCCATTACTGATGATCTCACACAGTTTGCCACTGGCTTTAGTAGCCAATTAAAAAGTTTAGAAAGCGTATTAGATGAACAAGTGGTTTATCTAACAAACACAGTCAGCACCGAAGTAGACAATTTAAGCCAAATGTATTTAGCCCATAAGCAGATGGCAACGTCCTTTAGTTTGCAAAGCTTAATTAAGGATGAATGTGTTGGCTCGCTTATCAGTCAATTTGCCGATGACAAACTTAAGTTTGCCATAGAGCGCAATGTCGAAAACTTACTAGGAGATGATCTTGTTCAAGTTCTTGAAGAGGGCATAGATACAGAAGATGTCATCAATGACTACGAAGCAGAAAAAGACGCCATTCAGGAAGATATTAATCATGCCTTTGAAGGCGTGGAATCAGACATAGATGACTTTATTTCTGAATACGATGAGCTAATCGACCAAGTTAAATATCAAGCAACAATTTTTTCAAATCAATCTGAAAACGCTATTCATGACTTAAGTAATCAGCTAGAGGGACAAGTAAATAGTTTATCAACAACAATTGATAGCTTATTAAAAAGCCTATCAAATGATTTAAGCAACAAGCTTGTACTTGTAACAAGTATTGAGAACACTGCGATTAGCTTTGAGCAGGAAACAAAAGCAGCTATGACAGGATTTAAAAGAGATATTAATACCGCAATAACAGAGCTTAATCAGGCATTAGAAGCGTTAGCTCAAACGATAGATTCAAATACTGACATACTAGGATCTAACTTAGAAGAAGCAGCTAATACGCTGAATAATTAGGTAGAAAGAGAATAAGAAGAAACTATAGGATTAGTCCTCATAAAGACTAATCCTAATTTAATTAGGGTTTGTTTGGCCCAAAACCTAATAGAGGCTGAGCTTGTTTAAAACTCGTATCAAATTTTGCCTCCCAAGGAAAGTAGCCCTCTCGGTCAGGCCACACCATTTGCAAGACAGGGTAAGGTTTTGGTAAGTCACCATAATACCAGTTTGCGTAGCCTAGATAATCTCGATAGAAATCTAATTCAACAGGAATAAAAGCAACAGCAAGACCTTCAGTAAAGTCATCATATTTTTTATAAGGCTCAAGCCTTTCTTTTGCACCGACAATTTTAACAACCGCAATATTTAATAACTGATTTGCGACTTCGGCAGGCAAGCCAACTAGGATTAACTCAGGGTGATTATGTTGTTGAAAGTGACCAATGCTAAATGAGAAAGCAGCTTGATCATCCTCTTGCCCTATATGCAGGTTGTACCAACCCACTTTTTTAATTTGCTCTAATATCAAACTATCTTGCTGTGTTTCTGCAGGTGGAGCAACAAAGCCCGTTGGCATACTCTCCATGAATACGGCTGCTTTTAAGCCGCTTTCCTTAGACACCTTTTCCTGAGGCACGTTTTCCTGAGACATAGCTTCTTTCCCTTGTATTTGTAGCGAAGAACAAAGCAGTAAAATAGATAAAACCAACTTCAAAATATCAACATCCTTTTTGCAATCCATCTTCAAAAAACACTGAGTGAATAACTTGGGATCAAACCAACAAAGTGAATATTTTTTCCATTAAGGTATTCTCTTTATGACTTAATAAGCGCGACACTGTGTAGTGATTTTTACCCTCTAAAAACAAACAGTCCAAACGACAATTCTCTTTTTTCAGCTTCTCACTATAAACCTGGGTTTGTCGAGTGAACTCGTTCGTTTCATCATTTCCCACTGCCATAATGATATGAGGAACAAAATTAAATACACCTGTTTCCAAGATAGGGCTTAATTCAGCCACCTCCTGATCACTCAGGTTTAACACTTTATTTAAAAAGGACTGCTGCATCTGTTTAAGGTCATAAAGCCCACTTAGCATAACAGCCCCTTTGATACTCTGTTTTATAGCTTGTGGCCAATCATGAGCAAGGATTTTAGCCGTTAAAAAACCACCCACAGAATGACCACCAACAACAAGGTGTCCAGGGTTTCCTTGCCACTTGTGTATATTCTCATACACCCAAGCAAAGGCTTTAATATTTTGCTCAACAATTTCTTTAACCGTCACTTTTGGCGCTAAATCATAATTCACCAACACCAAGGTGCAGCCAGCCTTCACAAAAGCCTGCGCCAGATAACTATATTGCGCTTTGTCTAATGCCCTAAAGTAACCACCATGAATAAAAATAAACACAGGAGCATTCGCCTTCGCCGCAGGAAAGATATCCAATTTTTCACCAGGACTTGACCCATAGCTCACATCTAAGCTGGCACGATAAGTTAAGCGGGTAAACCTGCTCTGTACTTCGTTGGCAAGCATGTGCAGCATGCCTGTTGGATGCCGCTTTCGTAAATTAAACGCTTTATCAAAGTTTGCCATTAAATCTAGTTCTCATGCTTATTCAAGAAACGTAACCGATTCACATCAAATTAAATGAGAGTTTAACACCTCCCTCCATCCAGCTTAAGCTGTTGCTCTTTCTTTAAAATTTCCTTCGCCATGGCCACAATATCTTGTTGTGGTGGATTGAGGTAATGAGAAAATGAGGCGGACACGACAAAGGTGCAGCCACAGCTTTCTATATTCAGACAGCGACAGTAAAGCTCTTTCATAAAGACCTGATCAATATCTTTAGCGATATTATTACTATTAGAAATGACTGCCTTAGATTGGCAATTAGGACATTCAATACGAAATGCCATGGAACTCTCCTTAGTTTGTTTAAATTAATTTGCTTGAGTTTGATTAGTTATGTGAGCATGCTTGAGTAATTGGGTTGGCGTACAGTTATTGACACTAGTCCAAGTAAGTTCAGAGACTGTTTCTTCGATAGACTCCAACTGCTTACGCTGTACTCGCCATTCATAAAGACGCGTAATAACAACCTCTATGCCATTTGCCACACCTTTAATGCTTTTCACCATTTCGCCATACTGGTTTTCTTCTGGATCACTATAATGCGTAACCAGCGTTTGTTTACGTCCAGCAAAAGCTCCGCCCATAAGTTTGATAAAAGCAGCATAATCCGCTCGATTTGCCGCATGATAAATGGCCGCAAATGCACGAGGAGCAGCCTTAATCTGTAGTCGTCTTAATTCGCGCCATACAGTGACAGAAGCACCACCGATAAATTGAAATTGTTTGATTCGATTTAATCTTGCCCAAGCCACAATACGCTTAGCGGCATCCTCCCCAGAACGGCCTGACGCGTGGTCTGTATCAAGGTGTTTTCCATGAACATTTTTTGAAATGTATTTTGTGATATAAGCGGTCGCCGTTCCCTTTTCAGGTACTATTTTAAGCACTTTGAGTCTGTGTTTTTCAGCACCCGTTTCCTTACCATCTTCCGCTAGTGCGTAACGTTTAAATGCCACTAAAAAGCGTTCCGATTGCGCTTTATCTAGGTACACAATTAGATGCCAGTGAGGGGTACCATCATGATGAGGCTCAACGGTTCTAACACCATAAAATGCAATGCCGTGACGATGACACCAAGCCCTAAAGCATTGCCACACATGATTTAGATAGGCATGAGCCTCTTGCACGGTTGGACTCTTTGCCAATCGATATTTATGGTTACGCCTACCTTGCGAAATAGGGTGATATTTTGAAGGACAAGTCAGGGTAATAAACCAAGCATCATGATTCTGCTCTTGCGCGATCTCTTCCAAGCCACGACTTCGAACCATAAGTTCAGCAAAACGCTTGTCAGGATTAGCCACACCTAACTCGGCGAGTTGCGCCAAACTGTAGGCTTGGCCTTGGTCGTTTATGGCTTCCCAACCATCTAAAAAGGCCATTTGATTCGCTTGCTTCTGCTGCTCTTTTTTCAGAGACCAGTGGGATACATAAGGCGATGCATATTTATGAACCTGACCACATTCTCTTAATACCTGCTCTACCTTGACCCACTGCCTTCTCGCTTGTCTCACCCACCATTTAGCCGTAATCATGCGCGCAGCCAGACCTGCAATTTTGTCGTTATCTTGCCAGTCATGAAAATCAACGCCAGCCTGTAGTAAATAAAGCCGTATATAAGCTTTCACCGCTTCAGCATTGGATCGAGTACCAATTTTTACCAACTCGACTTCAAAACTATGACTTTTTTGCCAAGCCCAAGTCGCTAACGTATCGCCACTTAAATCGGTAATTAAGGCGTCACAATACTGCAAACGCTGAACCACACTTTTCAACCACGCATAGGCACTTGCTTCATCTAGGTAGTTCGCTAAACGATTCGCTTCCTTAGCAACCACTGGCCTAAGGGTAGAAAGCTTAGCTAACAGCTGATAGCGACCTATCACCTTTCTTAGCCAAGTATTAGCGGTAATATAACCAAAGGCCTGATCTTTCTCTGCTAACCTAGCACTAAGTAATTTTGCATCATCAGGATGAAGGGAATTTAATAAGGAGCCACGCCACTTAAGACACTCATTTGTCGCATTTGATTTGGATGGAGTTAAAGGTATTTGCTTAGGCATATTCAACCCCTGCTAGCTTTTCAATTGCTAAACAGCTTGATTGATAAGCACTGTGCCCATTAAAAAGGCCCGCTACCTGATCCAATAGGTCGAGCTTTTGCGATAGGGCAATGGTTACCTGACTGTTCATCCAAGACCAAGTTAAACGCCTTCCCACAACATCAGTCATCGAACCTTTATCTATTAACAAGAATCGATTTAAACGACATTCCACTGCCGCTTTCACCATTTCACATAACATTTGTACTTCATAGACACATAGTGGGACATCTCGCTGACGACCAATATCAAATTCATAGCCACCTCTTCTGATTGCATCAGTTTTAAAGCAAGGCTGAAGCCTAATTTTTTCTAAGGTGACTAAAGGGTCCCATACGGTTAAAAAATGAAATCCAACCAAGTTGCCACGATCAACCTCATGACAGGCATACATCTTCATCCAGTGACCTGCGACTTCCTTCAAAAGATTCCTTTCACTTGCAGTAAAAGAAAATAAGAGTGTTTTTGGATAATTAACCTGAATAGCGTGAGCTGTCATATTCCTTACTCCAGCAGTAGGTATCTGCCATGTCTAAAATCTAATCGATTAAACTATGTGAACTTAAAGTCACCTATTAATTCACATTTCTAAATTAGTACATTTAAAACTTCAATTTATGTACTTTTGGTACATAATACATATGAACTGAAAGTTCCGCAAGAATGAATCATAATTGAACTCTTGGTTCATAAATTTAAGGTAATCACTTTGTCTTTTTCAGATCGGCTTCTCATAGCACTGCAAAAAGCAGGCATACAGCGCCACGGTGCTGGGGCTTGGCTAGCAAAACAAACTGGCACAACCGTTAAAGCTGCGAATAAATGGCTTAATGGTGAATCTCAACCGCGACGTGAAAAAGTGCAAGTTATCTCAAAGGCAACGGGGGTTAGAACCGAGTGGCTTGAATATGGCACGGGAGAAATGCAGACAACTCAAACTCAAGAGGACAACAACCAAGATAAGCACCTAAACCTAGGACACATCGATGCTTGGGACAGTGATACCCCTTTAAACCCAAACGAGGTAGAAATACCTTTTTTCAGTGAAATTGAGTTGTCAGCAGGAAACGGATTTAACAACGTGCTAGATATTGCCACCCAAAAACTTAGATTTAATGTCTCAACCCTTAATAAAGCAGGCGTTTCAAGCGAGACAGTGGCTTGCTGCAAAGTGAATGGCGATAGCATGGAGCCGATACTGCCTAACGGCTCAACTGTTGGCCTAGATACCAGCCAAATCAAGATCCAAGATGGGAAAATGTATGCGATCGAGCATGGCGGCATGCTAAGGGTAAAATACCTATACCGCTTACCTTTTAATGGATTGAGAATTCGTTCTGCTAACCCAGACCATCAAGATGAAGAGCTGAGTGGAGAGAGTGCCTTAGACGTCAGAGTCATCGGTCGCGTTTTTTGGTATTCAGTTCTGCTCTAATTTATAACTCTCAGTGTTTGATAGCGGCTTATAGCGGCTATCAAATGCTCTGACAAAGATACTTTCAGTACTTTGTTAAAATAGAAAATAGTTCATATTGGTTCAGAGTGAATACATTAATCATCACCTAAAGGCTTTTGTTCAGTACTTTCAGTAGCCTTCTTTGAATTCAATAGCCTTTTGCATATCTGACATTAGTTTTTTAGTCTCTTCTACCGTTAAAACTAAGGGTAACATTTCATGGTCTCCTGACCGTGAACCTGACACCTTTAAGCCGACTTTTCGACCATCATCAGATTTTACCGCATGAACTGAAATTGAATGAATCTGCTTTTGTCGATTACTTTTTGCTCCTTCGTATGATTTTAATATCTCACCATAAAAAATATACCTACTCCCTCTTTTCGTAAAAGTAGTAAAAATAATCCAACCTAAAACGGCAATAAATGGCACCAACGCTAGTGCTACAAATAAGTTAAACATGAGTGTACAACCTAAATTTAAACGTGCTCTTTCGTCATGATGACATAAGTATCACAGGCTAACAAAAGATAAAAAGGGCCATAATACTTAAATTATGACCCTAAAAAGAAGAGAGGAGATTTGAGGCTAAAGGCTTATTCGACCTTGTAACCAACCCCATAGATGGAGTGAATAATTTCTTCACTTGGATCTGCGGCCGCAAGCTTTTTACGTAAATTCTTTACATGACTATCAATGGTTCTATCACTGACAATACGGTCATCCTTGTAGCACTTTTGCATCAAGCTTTCGCGAGAGAATACACGCTTAGGACGTGATACCATGATCTGCAATAAGCGGTATTCAACTGGTGTTAACTCGACATATTGACCATTGGCGTGGCATTTAAAGCACTCAAGATCCAATGTGATTGAGCGATAAACCAACTCGGTTGACTTTTCTTCTTCATCATCAATACGATTCACACGACGTAAAATTGCATTTACTCGTGCTACCACTTCTCTAGGTAAGAAAGGTTTACAAACATAATCGTCTGCCCCAACTTTCAAACCGACGAGACGATCCATTTCATCAATTCGTGCAGTCAACATCATGATAGGTACATTAGAGTGCTCTCTAAGTTCCTTACAGATATTGATACCACTTTTACCAGGTAGCATAACGTCTAGGATAACAAGGTCTGGCTTGCTTTCCATAATGCGCTCTACTGCTTCATCTCCACGGTACAAAACCTTCACGTCATAATTATCTTTAACCAGATAATCGACGAGGATTTGCGCAATTTTGACTTCATCTTCAACTATATAAATTAGCCCGGAGCTCATCTTCTATATCCATTTATAATAGGGAAAGTAATTGTTATTTTTAATCCTCCTAACTTAGAAGGAGATGCTAAAATTTTTCCACGATGTGCCTCAACAATATTGCGGCTTATCGCTAATCCTAAACCTGAACCATCACGACGTCGAGTTCTTGATTCATCTTGCCTATGCAGAGGATTAAATAGACGTTCGCAGTCATCTGGCTTAACACCAGGTGCACTGTCTTCAAAAATGATGGTGACCTGATTGTCCTCTGTCATCATTCTGATTTCTATTACACCAGGACTATCTGTGTAAGCCAGCGAGTTGGACAACATGTTTTTAAACAACTGAGCCAAACGGGCTGAGTCACCACTAAAAACTTGAGATTGTGATGACACTTCAAATTTAATGTCGTTAGCTAACGCTCTATTTTTATAACTCGCACAGGTCGTTGTGAGTACCGTTTCTAAATCAATCTTTTTGAATTCATAGTTTAGACCACCAATATCAGAGACAGATAGCTCATATAAATCATCAGTTAACTTACGCATAAAATTAATTTCCTGCTCTAATGAACAGATCTGCGCATAATCAAATTCTCTAATACCATCTTTAAGAGATTGAATTTCACCGGTTAAAATTGTCAGAGGGGTACGTAATTCATGAGAAATATCTGCTAACCAGCGCCTTCTTGAATCTCGGTTCTCTTCTAGCGTTTTAGCTAGATAGTTAATGTCTTCCATTAACAAACCGACTTCATCACGCCCTGATAGCAGCTTTTTCGGAGAGTAGTCTCCACGAGATAAAGACTTGATAGCTTTCAGTACATAACGATGGCGATTTAAAAATAAGGTTGCAAGCATCCAAGATAGCAAGGCGGCAGAGATCAAAGCCACGGTTCCTATCACAATACTTCGCATCAGTTGCTGTTTGGAGAATTCAGTCTCAAGGGGGCTTTGAAAAAAGCGTGGCGGTATACTGTGTAATTCCCCTATTTGTTTACCCATGGCAATAATGGGAATAGCAATGCTTAGATTCTCTGCATCATCCATCCAATCGCCTGCTACAAAACTATGATTCTCGTCATAAAGCGCGGTAAAGGGCGCGGCTTTATCTCTATTAATACCAATACGTCCTGCTGGAGGAGTCCCCATATCAGCATTCAAAGGATCTTTATTATAAGAGGTAGCGCTGTCGTACTGTCTTTTATGGATACCTGGAGGAAGAGGCTTTTCTGAATCACTACCACTGCGTTTAGGCAACAAATAAAGGTGACTCTCTAAACTCTCTTTAGGGATCTTTTTCCAATCCCCACCCGCCTCGAAATAAAGCTCGGTGAGATTATTCGACACAACTTCAAGGCGAGTTTGTTCCAATGCATTTGCATAGTCTAAAAAGCCTCTTTCGAAGCTCCATCTTGCCAGACCTAAAGTCGCTATTAAAATAACAGCGGTGAGTCCCAACAAGGTAAGCATGAGTTTTTGAAATACTGTTAAAGCCATCCATGCATTATATGTTTTCAAAAATTTAGCCTCCACTTATTCAGATACATATTAATTAAAATTCACCACATCTCCACAATATTCATTTTTCTGCAAAGCCGCTTTTATTATTAGTTAAACAAATCAAAAACAAAACGTTAATTGATTAAACCTAACTGGGAAACGAGAAAAGTCTCAATCATTTCTGGAAATTGATAAGCGCGAATTACATTATCTTGATGCTGAGAAAAAGCCACCAAGTTATCATTCGACAAGGTTAAAACAGACCCATTTAGAATAAGGTCTAACAACAAGAGATAGGCATACCAGTCAGCAAGGGGTTGAAACTCAACGAGAGCATGAGACTCAGGCAGAGCATAAGCAGGAGTAAAGGATTTATATTTTTTCGCGCTATAACTTTGATTTAGCCAACCACAGCTTGCAAAGTCGATTAAATATGCTTGCTCATCTTGGATAATAATATTGTTAGGTTTTATATCATTATGAATAACACCCTCTTCATGCAACTTATTAATACTATTGAATAAAGATAGTAAAACACCATTCGAAACTCTGTCTTTTTTATCTGCTCTTATCTGATCAGATAAACTGGTTCCGACAAGGTAATCCATAATAATAATTTGATAACTTTCACGGGTGTCAGAGGCATAACATTTAATCGGTTGGCACGCTGAACTTCGCCTTAACCAAAGAGCTTCTTGGGAGACCAAATAACGATCAGACTCTTCAAACGCAAACTTAAGCTTATGCCAGACACCTCGCTCTTTGTGCTTAACAAGTACAAAATTTACGCCTAAATTTTGTACTTGCTCATCATATACAGACTGACTTTCAAGCCAGCCTTTAAGATCAAACATTATAGTGAGACAGGCACCCTAGTACCTGCAAAAAAGTTTGCGGTGAAAGGGTTTACACCATTTTCGACGCGCAAAATAAATCTCACTTGATTGTCTTTATCTGCATATAAAAGCGAAACATCTTTCGTGCCCGTGATTAAAGAACCATCAAGCGAGTCTGCTAATCTAAACCAATTCCAAAAACCTTCGAAGCGTTGACGATTAACGACCCCATCAACATTTTTTATCTGTAGATCAAGATTAAAAGATTGATTATCTAACATAGGCCAGGTCAAGTTTTGCCATAAGGTAGGCCCATTGCGATAGGAGAATAACAAGCCATCATCACGAATCGTAAACTCAGTTAAGGTTGGTGTCATAGACTGAGCTTTCACTAAGAAAGGAATTTGAATCGCCTTATCATTAAAGAACACAGTTCTTATATTTGACACATCATCGACAGACGTTGCATAGGCAGAATTCAAAATCAAATGACGATTCGATAGGAAACTGCGCATCATCATGCGGCCATCATTACCTTTCGTGAAATATTTACCATACACATTAACAAAGGATGCTACTTTCCCTTCAGGACCATAAAAAGTCTGGAAGTCCTGTAAGCTAACATCATCCGATGCTGTCTTTGTATAAGGATACTTTTTACTTAATCTTGCCTGATAAAAATCACTCACCTGAGACCAATCATTATTAATAAGCGCTCTTATATCAATCAGAGCGAGCTGATTAAACGTAGTCGCAACACCTTTCAATAAATTAGGTAAGATTGGATCTGTATAGCTGCGACTCAAGGTGTCCATTTGTGCAATAGGACTAATCGTATCTAGCTTAAAGACTTGATCTAGGAAGAACCTTTCACGTGATTGGCTTTCATCAGATTGTTGCACCCAGCTTAGGGTATTTGTCATTTGCCCCAAGGCTATATCCAATCGACTTTGACCAGCATCATCCAATTCAATTAATTTATGATAACTAACAAAAGGTAATTCAATAGCATTTGCAATCTTGGTAACCATTTCACTTGGCTTGTTATCCGCTTCTGCCTCACCTTCCTTAGGTGCCGCCTTAAGATTAAATAAAGCACTGATATTAGTGTGACTACCAATCAGGTTATAAAGTCTAACAAGCGGTGAAAAAATAGGGTCTGAACCGATAGCTAACTGTTGCTTTGTATCCGTCCATCCTGTTGTTTCGACCCATTCGATATTGGACACAAAGTTTTGCCAGAAGTTGATATAGTCATCTATATAACGTTGGCGTAATTGTCGGTTGATACGGTTAAGCTCTGCTTCGCTCACTCTCCCCATCACACCTTCGTAGCCTTTAATTGCATCATCCGCTAATTCAAAGCCTGTGCTTGCCATCAACTCTTGGAAGCCATCTCGGGTAAAGATGAAAGGAACAACATATTGATTAAAGCCAGGTTTGAAATCAAAGATTTTCTTATAGGACTGGCCTAGTTTTTCTCTTAGATCAATTCGCTGAGCCAAGCTCTCTTCTTGTAAAATATGCTGATATAAAAGCTCACTAACATCTTCCGTAGAAAGTGAGGTTTTCACTAGATCAACCAATTCCTGGTTATCTTGTTGCGGAACAGCCGTAGTGGCTAATAGGTCGTGAGATAACTCTCTGAACCGCTCTAGAATCACACTATCGCCTTCGCCCTCTTCTTTAAGTGCACTGACATAGTACTCAACCAGAACTTCGCTATTCTCTCTGACTGGATTATATAAAATTTGCTGTAAGTTGAAGAGTTCTAAGGTTTTCACCTTATCACCTAGCTTGTTATAAACGAATAGATCTTTGAGAAGGTAATCTCTCATTCGTACTAGAAGTACCTCTTCTAGCTCTCTAAAGTAGGCTTTATCCACTTCAACTTGAATACTTGAATCAGGCAACCAAGAAAACAAAAACCAAGGCTTTTCAACACGGTATAACAAGTAGATATCACGAATTTCAGACAAGCTGAAAATAGGCGATGATAAATCATCAGAAATTGACTGGTTAGACTCTAAGTTTTCCTCATAACGATCCAACTGCACGATTGCTTGTTGATCGATTGCTTGCTGGTAATCAAAACTTGATTTTAGAATCCATAAGAAGCCTGCAAAGATAAGCAAAAGCCCACCGGTAACAGCAACTCGAGTTACCCGATAGGTGAACTCTCTACGTGTCTGAACGCCAACAATTGGCGCTTCTTTGACAAGAATAGAACGCATTAAACGCTTACCAAATAGGCTGAGGTTCTTTTTAACAAGCTCTTGTTTAGCTAGCTGCTCGTAACCTAGATCGGACGCTTGCATCATGGTCAATGGGTCAATTGGCCTTGCCTCACCACCCGCATTAACAAAGAAGTAACCGCGAAAATAAAGTGCTTTACCTTCAAACTGATGATCAATAAAGAGGCTGTTAAAGTAATTTTCTATGGTCGACTTAAGCATAGAAAACTGGAAAGTACCGGCAACAATCGCATCACGATAATCTGTATTAAGCTGGCTTCTCAGGGCATTACTCAAACTATCAGAAATACTTTTTTGCAAACTATCATAAGACTCATCAAACCAAGTTTTATTAAACTCTAATTGAGTGATTTCTGGCACTAGCGCACCAAAAGCTTGGTCTCTTTGTCTCTCATCTAAGGTAGAGAATATCTCGCAAAAATCCCTTAGTTCAGACATATGTGTGAAAATAGAGTAGATAGGTAAATTCAAACCAAAGGCATGATTGAAGTGGCGAATTAAGTTTCTATCCTGCTTACCTTTATTTGAAATTGCACCGCTGTCATTGGCTAACAACTCACGAATACTAACGCCAAGAATAATGCCGTTTACGGCTTGTCTTGGACGCTTTTTAAGCAAGTGTTTGGTCAGTAACTCTGTTGCTTGTTTAAGCTTCTCTGATGGGCTTTTCTGATGAACACAAACAAGCACACTATTTTCGTTTAACCAGAAACTAATAGGTGCGTTTTCGTTATTATATTTTTCTTCTAACTCTATAGGCTCATAGCCCATCTGTTGAATCAGTTCTCTGTCATCATCATAGTTTTCATTAAAATATAGATACCATGGTGTGTGATATGGGTTTGTCGATGTTTTTGCCTGTATACGCCACAGCGCATCAAAGCTTTTCTTGAGGTAAGCTCGGTAAAAACTTGCCTGAAGTTTCGACTCTTCTTTTTTAGGGTCTTTAACTTTAAACAAACTTTTAACGACTATGAAGCTAGACACAATAGAAGTGAAAAGAATCGTGGCCACAGCCAAGGCACCCTGCCACCAAGGTGTCATAGCCAAAAGACCAAATCCCCACGCAAATGAAGCCTGTAACGTACCGAATAAAAATAATAGTCCAATAAAAGACCAAATAGCTTTTTTATTCTTTATCATTTAACCAACCTACCTTATAGCGTATTAGCGACTTATTTCAGGGTGACAATAAAGGCATCAGGAATGCCATTTTTACGGATTTTATCCAGCGCACCATACGCTGTATTTTTATCGCTAAAATTAATAACTACACGAAACTTACTTCGCCATTTAACTATTTCGGCGGTGCCTTTATAAAACGCTAACTCTTGAATAAAGGATTGAGCAGACTTTTCAGTCGATAAGGTCGCCAACTGTAAACGCCAAGTATTCTGGTTTTTTGTTTGCACAGTCTGAGGAATTACAGGGTTCACTTTTACATTAGCCTTGGCAGTATTCAGCATCTCTTCATCAGTACTGACATAAGTGTACTCAATGTCTTTTCCGTCAACTTCATTAAAATAGGCTTGAGTAAACTCACTTAATTGAATAAAGCTTCTCGCTTTTTGCGGTAAAGTAGTTTGATACCAATAAGAGATACCAGCAAAGACTAAGGCTATTGAAGCGGCACATAATAAAGCTTGGCGCCAAAACTTAGCTGGCCTTTGCGGCTTCTTAGCCTTATGAAAAAACGAAGCATTTACATCATTGGTGCCGTTAAAAAGGCTCAATTCTGGCCTTTCTCTATTCTCAAAAATATTTTTCTCTAAACGCTTAAGTAGCTCTTCTAATTTATCACTACCATGCACTCGGTATTGACCACGAAAACCTATTTTCAAGAAAACGTAAATCAGCTCTAGCAGATCAATTAACATTGCAGGCTGAGACAAAGCTCTTTCTGCTACCGTATAAAATTGTTCCCCACCGTTACGCATACCAAAGAGCTCACTTACTAAAGTTTGGTTTTCCCAACTGGATTCTTCGCCCCATACGCTATGTAGAATTTGCTCATCAATCACAATACAAAATAAGAAGCAGGTTTTATCCGCCACAGATGGCGGGTAATCTAGCGCTGCTATTTTATGTTTTAAGTCTGAAATAATTCGCTTGATGCCTTTCTTAAATAGAAAAAGATCATCCGGCTTCTGCATACGTGCAACAGTGACGGTTAAGGCTAATAGCTCGGCACTGGCACTCATAATAGCATTATCAAAATGCAGATAATTTTGCAGATCAACCGCATCTTTCGCCTGATTTTTTAATGCGCTCGCACTTTCTAAAAATACGGCGTCTTTAAAATGAGATGCAGTTGCAGCAGAAGATGCTGGAGCGACAGCAATTGTCGCTTCATCAAGATAATTATTCATAAATAACTCAACCTAAGACATAGAGTTGCAGGTGCAAATCAGGGATACGGCTATCGACGTGAATAGCTAACGCTTCACGCTTTTCCTTTATCTCTTGCCAGTAAATATGGCGTGTATCGATTTCGACATAACAAATATCAGCTCTAGGTTTTAGCTCATTCGGTGCAACTGGCAACACATTTAAACTAATGCCTGAAAGGCCATTACGCACAAGTTCTGCCACTTGCCCTAAACCACATAAGGTACACGCCGTTGGAAAGATTTGTGCTAATGCTGATGTCCCTATACTAGACTCTACAGCCAAGACAAAACGTCGATTTTCCATCAGGTGAATATCTTTAACCGAGGTTCTCAATAAGCGACGACGTTCAAATAATTTGGTATCCCAAGCAAACTCAACCACATTGTCACTTTGCACCATAGATAACTGATCACGTAAGCGAGTAAATAATTTACCCAATACGTGTTGTAAATCATCTCTTACTAATAAGTCTGGCGCTTCGGCTACACTCGGTTTAAAGCTGGCAAGCTCTGAAGAAAAGCGTACTAATCCATCGTAAAACTCATCTAAACTCAGCTCGGTGTTATTTGCTGTTAAGTGCAACCAAGGTAACCAGCGGTTCAGTGTTTGCAACCATAGATACTCTCGCATCAGGCTTTGTTCGCTTTTACGATCTTGACCTGCACCAATACGCTGTACAACAGAGTTAGCACGGGTTTGAGTTAGCACTAATAGCTCTTTCACTCTTTCTTTTAATAGGCTTGAAGCACCATATTGTAAGCAAGCAGGGATAAAGCTTTGATCTAATACCAGCTGTCCACTCTCACGACTTTCAAGAATTTTTGCGATTGGAATGACAGTCATTCCCGTCATTTCATCGCCTTCTAATAACAATCTGACATTTGGCTCTGCAACTGTCGTTTCTACTGAGTTCTGGCTCGAATCACTGGCATCAAATAAGTTAACGGTTTCTTTTAAATAACGTTTATTTTCTTCTCTTAGACCGTATTCGTTTTCACCTTCAATCTTCATCGGTAAAGCGAGGTAAATTATCTTTTCCAATGCCCCTTGCTTAACATCTAATAAGAGCTCTCTGGTGCTTTCAAAATAAGTACCATCAGGGAATAAACCACGACACTGAGTGACAGCGATTTTGCCTATTTGTAATCTATGTTGATCAATTTCAAGTGTTGATAAACCATAACGCTGACCACCTTGAGTCAAAGCGATATACTGCTCTAGATAATGGTGGTTATAACGCTCTTGTTGCTGGAAATGTTGAGGCGCGATAAACATGCCTTCACTCCAAACTACCTTGCGATGACGTCTCAAATTAGACTCCTTAAAATACTTTCCACCAAGATTCATCAACGGGTTGTGATATAGCAATTTTCTTACCACTAACTCGAATATAAACAGGATATTGTTCAGGGGTTTCAGCCAAAGCAACATAAGCTTTAACTTCAGCATTAGCATAATCTGCAAATTCACCTAGCACAGCGATATAACGCGACTCTTGCTGTACATCTAAGGTGATTTTTTGATTTTTACCCGGCAACATTGGCGCCAGTGATGTCACATCAATTAACGAATCAGCTAATGTTTCTCTATCTTTTGAAAACAAGTCTAAGAACTCGGCATTATTAAACACACCAAACTCACTGAGTTGATAAATGCGAATTACAATAGGTCGAGCTTGTTGATCACCATAAGCATTAATATCATCTAGGGTCTCAACGTTAAACTCAACTTGATAAGGTGCAATAAATGCTTTGGTGTTGGCACTCGTCGCGCTATTACTGCTACAGCCAGTCACTAGCATCATTAAAGCCACACATAGAATGACCGGTAGGTTCAAAAGCCTCACTTATTGCCTCTTAATTCTTCTAAAAATAACGCAGAGAAAGAACGATGAAACTCACGTCTTTCTTGTTTGCGAATAAAGTTTTTACGGTACAACTTCCAATACTTTTTATCTCGGTTGCCCCAGCCTGTTAAATAGTCGTTAAACACATCTTCCATGTGGTCTGGCTCTAAATCTTCTAGAAAACGATCTACCGCTTTATCTATACATTCCATTAATCTTTCGTGAGCAATAGCACTATTTAGCCCCATTTTTTGCTGATCAACAATCTGACTTAAAGCCATGATGCTGTCGCTTAACATCTGATGTTCATCTAACAAGTTGGATGATGTTGTCGTTTGCAGACTCACATTTGGCTCTTCTAACATGACAATATCTTCATCATGCGAGCTCACTTCTTCAATTTTTTCCTCATTAATCTCAAACTCGGAATCAGCAGGAGATTCCTCAAACGGATCAAAACCAAACTCATCATCAGCTAATACATTCTTCTTGGAGAACAAGTTGGCTTCCTCTGAAAAATCATCATCTTTATTATCAAAGTAATCCCCTAGGTTTTGAGGGTTTTCTTGTACTTTGCTCTTTTTTCCTATGTCTAAGCTATCAATAGAAAAGCTTTTTGCATCTAACTCTTCAGCATAGACATCATCTAAAACAGGTGGCTCTTCTTCGGCTGCGAACAAGGATTCCATATCACTGATGAGTAAGGTATAAGCTCCCATCACAATCGTATCGCCATCCGCCAAAAAGTGACGCAGACCTTTGCCCAATAACTGGCCATTCACAAAAACACCATTCACGCTTCTGTCTATAATCTGATAAGAGCCTTTAGGGTGTTTAACTATCTCTGCGTGAACTCGAGATAAAGTACGATTAAAATCAGGCAATTGGATCGTACAATCGAAAGAGCGCCCGATTGTTCCTCCCGTATCAGGTAAGGAAAGCTGCCTACTATTGACTTGTTCATTTTCTGGTAGCTCAACGAGCTGTAAACTTATCGACATAAATTTGCTCTTTTACAAGTCCACTATTAAAGACACTGTTTTAGGGCCTTATTAAAATTGCCTAGGAAAACAGGGTTTTTACGTAAAAATTCTTTTGAAAAATGCACCATTAGATCTTGTCTACCATAAGGAACACGGCGGAAGTAATCTAATGGGATATTCTCCTGAGCCATAGAGTGCTCAAATACCAGACGGTATTCTAAAGCAACATCGATATCACCCTGCCATAACATTTGTAACAAAGAGTCAGAATCACGCGGCTTTTTCACCACATTAAAACCTTCTTCTTTTAAATTAAGCCATTTATTCGTATTAAATTTAGCGCTGAAACGAGCCTTGTATTTGGCACTCTCATCATCAAGATCTAGACTCACATTAGGAGAGATAAACCAAGATAATTCCTCCGATATCAAAGGATCTGATGCGTCTGAATATAACTCTCTTGAAGCACTACTAGAGCCAGAAAAATAACCATGCATTTTATTTGCTTCAACTAAGAGCTGCGCCTTATCCCAGCGCATCATAGTAATTTCATAGGGCTGGCCCATCTGACGCAAAGTACATTGCACTCGCTCAACAGCAACACCGCCAATTTCTCCGCGATCTACCGTCTGATAGGGTGGCCATTCCTGCGTTGCTAGATACAAGCGGTCCAGCGCAAAGGCTGAACCACTTAGTAAAAACAATGCAAGACTGAGAACCCACTTAGTATGATGATACCCTGTTCTAGCAATCTGCACGGTTATCCTCTTTTTATTAATCTATGGTTAGGGCTAAATCACCCGAGTTAGTTTCAACACTCACCTTAACACTTGAGATTTCTAAACCTTCACTCAACCTTTGAATGCATTCTTCAGCAAGTCTTGGCATTAATGAACGATTAATAATCTGCTCAATTGCACGACCGCCAGTTGTCGGGTCAATATTACGCGAAACAACGAAATCAATAAAACTTTGATCCCATTCAAATGTCGCTTTATATTGCTCATCCAATTTATTCTGAATACGTTTTAAGCTGATTTCAGCAATCTTAGTCAGCTCTTCTGTATTAAGAGGATAGTAAGGCACGATAGTCGCCCTACCTAAGAAAGCAGGTTTAAAGAAGGTTTGTAGGTCGGGGCGAATTTGTTCAACCAAATCGGTTGTCGACGGACGCTCTTCTTGCTCGTCACAAACATCACAGATAGCTTGGTCAGCAGCATTCGATGTCATTATGATAATGGTATTTTTAAAGTCGACATTACGACCTTCACTATCTTTAATATGGCCTTTATCAAAAATTTGATAGAAAAGGTCATGTACACCTGGATGCGCTTTTTCCATTTCATCCAATAACAAGACTGAGTACGGGTTACGACGAATCGCTTCAGTCAGAACACCACCTTCACCAAACCCAACATAACCCGCTGGCGAGCCTAGTAGCATGGAGATCTTATGCTCTTCTTTAAACTCAGTCATGTTAATAACGGTTAGGTTATCCCCACCACCAAAGACTTGATCTGCCAGTGCCATCGCAGTTTCGGTTTTACCGACACCACTTGGACCACACATTAGGAACACACCAACAGGTTTACGATTATCGGTTAAGCCTGCACGAGAAATACGTATACTCTTAGCCAGTTCTCCAATCGCTGCATCTTGGCCTATCACTCTCTCATGCAAAGCATTTTCAAGGTTTAGCAGTTTCGCAACTTCATCTTTCACCATGCTGCCAGCAGGAATACCGGTCCAGCTTGAGATTACTTCTGCAATTACACCTGAATCAACCATAGAGAATACCAAAGGTTCGTCGCCTTGGGCTTCTTCTAACTGGCCCAATAAACCTTGTAATGCGTCTTGCTCTTCAGCATCTAACGCATCGTCTTTGTATTGAGTTTGAATGGTGTCACTTAAACTAATAATTTGTTGAACAAGATCTAGCTCTTTATTCCACTTGTCGTTCAAACCCGCTAACTCAGCTTCCATTTCAACGACTTGGTCCGCAAGCGCTTGTCTATCTTCTGCGGCATCAGTGAATACAGCATCTTCTACATTTAATGCCGACAATTCACTATTAAAGTAGCGAATTTTTTGTTCTAAGCTTTCAATCCGCTCAGGTTTCGCCCCTTGAGTTAAAGCAATGCGCGCACAGGCAGTATCTAACAAACTGATCGCTTTATCTGGTAATTGACGTGCAGGAAGGTAACGAATAGACAGGTTTACAGCCGCATCTAGCGCATCTTCTTTGATGAAAACACCATGATGGGCTTTTAATGATTTAGCCACTCCACGAAGCATTTGCAATGCATCAACCGCATTAGGCTCTTCTACTTTCACAACTTGGAAACGACGAGTTAATGCAGGATCTTTTTCAAAGTATTTTTTATACTCAGCCCAAGTTGTGGCGGCGAGTGATCTAAACTCACCACGAGCAAGGGCTGGCTTTAGCAAGTTTGCGGCATCATTTTGCCCTGCTGCACCACCCGCACCAATTAGAGTATGCGCTTCATCAATGAAAACAATAATAGGGGTTTCAGAGTTCTTCACTTCGTTAATAACGTCTTTAAGGCGGTTTTCAAACTCACCCTTAATACTCGCACCCGCTTGAAGCAAACCTAGATCCAACGTATGAAGTTCAACTCCTTGAATCACAGGAGGTACTTCACCGCTAACAATACGCAGCGCTAAGCCTTCTACAACAGCGGTTTTACCCACTCCAGGTTCACCCACTAAAATGGGGTTGTTCTGACGTTTACGACAAAGAATATCTATCGCTAAACGTACTTCAGCATTACGGCCTGAAATTGGGTCAATCTTGCCATCACGGGCTTGTTGCGTCAGGTTAATGGTGTATTTATCAAGCGCACCACCTTCACCACCTTGAGCAGGGGCACCCGCTTCTCCAGCGGCGGCTGTGCTTAGGCTAGCGACCGTTTGCAGCTTACTAATTTTAGATTGTAACGCTTCAACTGAAACAGTTGAAAGACTAGGCAAGTTTACTTTCTTCACGCCAAACGCATCGGCCTGAACCATAACCAGTAATAGGTGGAAGGCATTAACTTGACCATGACCAAAGTTAACAGATGCTTGCATCCAAGCGGCTTCTATCAACTCACTCAAACCAGCACTGACTGTCGGCTGACCTTCAGCGCCTTTAGGAATTCGGTCTAAACGAGATGTCAGCTCACTCATCAAGGCAGTAGAATCAACGTTCTGTACTTTCAAGAAAGTTTCAAAAGCTTGATCTCTTACTGCAAGCACTTGCACCAACCAGTGCTCAACTTCAATGGCGGCAACTTTTTGTTTCATTGCTACACCAGCAGCTTGTTCTAAAGCACTTCGTAATTCTGGTTCTAATTTACTAACTAAATTTCCTAGTTTTACGTGGGACATAATTTATCTCTCTGGTTGTAGAAGGATCTTTCGATATTCATCCGGGGCTTGTTTTGGCAATAAACAGTTTGCCTCGCCCAGTCGAACACCACCATTCAATGCGGATAATTTAGGCTCATTTATATAGGCTCGTTTTACATATAAATAAACTTTCACATCCGTGAGTTCTCTCAAATAAACAGACACCAAGGCTCTTAAGCTTCGAGCAAAATGCCAATTCGCATGTAAGCCTAAAAATTCACGATGACTTCTTGGCTTCACTAAAATCTCTAACGATTGAAAATACTGACTGGCTTGCTTTCCTAACAGAAAGCCACGGCCAAGTTGCTGATTTTGACCTTGGCTTTGACCTAACTTAGTCAGGCAATCTGACGGCACTCTATAAATTGTTTTTTCTGCTACTTTGGCGGAAATATCTAAATCAAAATAAGCACTGAGTAATTGCTTTAACGTCTTTAGGTTTCGGGTTTTCAGTCCAATCAGTACACTGAACCTTAGTAAACTTGTGGTTGACCCTTCTGTCAGACTTTGGGGTAATGCAGACAGCTGAGCGAGCGCATCTTTTTGCTTCAAGCTATTTGAATTTGCAGACTGCATCACTTCTTGCTCTTCTTTTAAAAGCAAGTTGCTGGTTACTGAATCAGAAAATAGTTGGTAATACCTATGGTTAAAAACGTCTAAAAAGGTTTGTAATGACGTTTCTTCCTGATGCAACGCATTAAGTAATTCTTGATACAGATAGTCAGGGATAACACCTCTACAACCTGACAAGGCAGTGATGCCTAAAGTCACCTTGCACCGAGTAACACCTAGCTCAATCGCGATGACTTCTTCACTATCACCCTCAGGCATAGGCTCAGGTATAAATCTTAGCTGCTTATCTTTAGCAGCCATACGCAACAGCCTTATGACCTGAATAAAGTCATAACGTCTGGGGTTAGCCAGAACAGAAGTGACTAAAGACACATCTGGCTCCCATGCACTTTAGGAAAACTAATACTCGATTGACTGTTACCAAAGCGTTTAATTTTGAGCTGTATAAATCGATCAAAACTACAAAACTGTTGGTAAAAATGGTTTAGTACATGCGCAAAAACTGCGACCTGATTAGCAATTAATTCATCGTCTAAAGTAATAGTCACTTCAGTGCCTGAAGCAAAAATTGTTTGCTGCATAATTGTCATAGGGGACACTAAATGCTGATATTCAACATTCTTGATAGCATCTGCTTGTGGACATAGAGTTTGCGGACAACATAATCGTAGTGCATGCTGAAGCGCTTTTACTGGGTCATCAGCTTGCAATAAAGATGAAAAATTCGAGTTCAATAAGGCAATGAAACGCCAGTTCATTCTATTATCTAAATCAGGATAATGAGGCGCAGTAGGCGCTGACAAGGTCTTCAATACACCGGGTAAATCTATGGCGACTAACGAATCTGCTGCTGTGCCAGCTGGCACTAAACATGGCGTACGTCCATTACATACTTTGAGCATCATAGACAAGACAATTGAATCGCTTGGCTGACTATATGGGTAACTTATCGATAGATCGATATGCCTCTTACCCTGCTCATTCCAATACTGTTTTGCCTGCCATTGGGGAGACTTATCATCATGCCAGTAACCAGACTCATAGACAGGACTTAGGGTAATTTCCCCCGTCGGCAATACTTCACTTACGCTTTCTACCGAAACAATCTCCAGTTGGTTTCCGGCCTTCACATCCGCAACAACAGGCAAAGCTAACTTAGAAAAGTCGTAATTAAGTGGCTCGCCTCGGGTTTCAAATAGGTTGATACTTGGCACTGCATTTAATGCAAATACACTCTTATCAAAAAGTCGTAAGAACTCGGCAGGCAGCTGTTTAACAAAAAAGTTAATGGTGACCTTATCCGATGAGAACTCTGACAACTCTTGCCCTAGGCTCTTAATACTAAAAAAAGCAGATTTATCAGGGTAGGTAAAATAGTCTCTCAATAAGTCATAGCCTTTAAAGTGGCTAGCGTATTTTGGTAACCACTGAAAATCTTCATCGCCAATACGAGAAACCAGACGATCAACATCAATAATCTTTTGCTGATCACCATGAAATACACTGATCACTTCCGTTTGAAGTAGCAGTAAATCAATCACACTTGCCGAGTTATTTTCGAAACCTCGGATATAGAAGTTAAAGTCATTAAAGGCAATCTGACTAAACATATTTTCAAGCGCTGACAACTCGATTTGTATCACTGAGTCTGAGTGCTTAAGCTGATTCGGAGTCACAAAATTAAAAGGAGCTGCCTGAGCTTTAACTTGAGTGATTTCCAATGGCAAGATCTGTAAGTCACTCACCGTGGTAAATTCACATTCTTGGCCAGATTTAACTGGCAAAGTTAATGGGCTACCATTAGGTAAGTAAACAATATCACTTAATTTATCTGGGTCTGCTTCTAACTCCAACACGGTATAGCTAGGTGAAACCTGCAGATAACCTGGATAGAGTAAGGAGAATAGCCCTTGAACTAACTCTGGAAACTGTTCATCTATGCGTTTTTCAGTTTTTGCAGTCAATAAGGCCATTGCATCAATCAAGCGACTGATATTAGGGTCCTCATTAGCACTTTGGTTAAGCCTTAACGTGCCTGCTTGTTCTGGAAACTGATTAACAAACTCATCTAAGGACTTTCGAACATAAGCAAGCTCACGCTCGTAATAACGCATTAATTGATCAGACAACTTCCTGCCCCTCTAAACTAACTGTTTGATTTGCTAAACAAATATTAGAATCAAACATTAAGGCATGGTTGCCGGTTTCAGTTGTAACTCGAGCCATTAAAGAAAAGCTAATAATGTTCTTATGGGTTTCTGCTTCTTCAATCTCAACATGAACATCAGTTAGCCTTGGCTCAAAGTCCCTTATCCAGCCTTCCATTGAACGTGAGAATTGATCATTATCCATTTGACTGCTGATACTATAAATACTGTCTAATCCAAATCTAACGGTAGATTTTTCTACTTGCTTTAGATTCTTAGGCAAGCTCAACATAGGAGCTTCTGAATTTAATAGAACGGTTAGCTGATAGCGAATAGCCTCTAAGGTTTCGTCATGATGCGAGATATCATCGTCTTGCAAAAAGGTTTTCCAAAAAATCATGATAAAACTCCTCTAGAAGAAACATCTTCTGGCCCGATATCCGTCGACAATAGGACTTCCCCACATACATGGTCGAATTGATATTGAGGCTGCACTAACACATCACACACATATCGACCTTGGTGACCGGCAACTTCACGGACAGTCACCTTGCCTTTGCTTAACGGAAATTTAGCTAAGGTTTTTTCATCTGCATTAAAAAGATTACTCGAATATCTATCGAGCCAATTATTTAGGTAGACTTCACACTCTTGTGCGGTTTGAAAGTTACCTATCATGCTACGTATTTGTACTTTTAAATAATGAGAAATACGACACACCATCAAGGTGGTTTGTAACTGCCCCATTACTTTATCAGTTTCATTAGCACCGCTGTCCCAAATAGAATTATTGCCACGTAAGTAGTATTTATCTGTCATTAAGCTATGACAAATAGGGACAAAACCTTGGTCCGCATAAAAAGCGCCCATCCCAGTAATAAAGTTAACTTGAGTGGTAGGTTTTTTAGTACTAAAAGAACCAGCACCAGTGGGTGGCACATTTACTAACGCACCATAATACTGATCTTGCCAACGAGACTTCATAAAACCAAACCAACTAATGCGGTTAAATTCACGCATAGCAACAGACGCAAGCATAAATGCAGCGCTGCCCCACAGGCCGTTTTCTTTGTGGTAAGTTTCGTTAAAAACAAAGTTCGAATAAAAATTTTGATAGCTATTTCTTAGCTTCACTTTAGGCATAGTCAAGCCTAAAAATCGAGAGGCTGGTATTTTCCTCAGCCTTTGCCAAGCATCAAATTCAGGCCCATTTAGAATTTTTTCAATTCGATCTGTATCTGATAACCAATCGGCATCACCACCACCAAAAAAGTTATCTGAGGGCGATAAAACAAAAGGACATAAACAAGACTCACCTAAACTTGCCAATAGCTCTAAGGTGTATACATCATCATAATCTTGATCAAAATCGATAGAGACAAGGTGATCTACCACTATCATGCCAAATGGCTGACCGCCTGACGTATTAAGCTCTTTATTTCCTAACAGGTTATATAAATGACTACGCTTTAACGAGACGGACGAGTTCACATCATGTGATAGCTCATTCCATGAAATATCAATGATTCTGACTTTTGTCTTTTGCTTATTAATCGGTAGCTGAGCAAGGGAGTCAATGCTGCGCCATGAAGACTCTAATTGCTTAAAATCTTCATGGTGCATAATGGCAGAAAGTTGTTCGGACAACTTAGCGTCAATTTCAGTAATAAGGCGCTGAATTGTCGCTCTTAATACGCTAGGGTTTGATAAAATTTGTTCATCTAGATGAACAAGCAAAGCTAATGCTTCCCTTAAAAAATCATCGCCCTTAGCATCAAGTCGATTTAAATCATCCTGAAAATCATTCTGCAACATTATCGACTACCACTTAAAAAGCTTAACCAGGTATTTTAGTTACCATTCGAACAGACGTAGTAAGCTCTTCTAGTTGTAACCAAGGACGTAGGTGAGCGACTGCAGAATATGAACCAGGACGACCAGGCTGTTCTACCACTTGGATACGAGACTCACATAACGGTGTCTTAGATCTTTCTTCATTACCCACAGCACCAGAGTTTGTATACTGGTCAATCCATGTTTGCAGATCTTTTTGAATGTCAGACGCTTCTAAGTTAGAACCCAACATGTCACGACCCATCACTTTCAAGTAGTGCGCAATACGGCTACTTGCCATGATGTAAGGTAGGCGTGCAGAGATTGCTGCATTACTAGTTGCATCAGGATCAACAAACACTTTTGGTTTTTGTGTTGTTTGACCACCAATGAAAACACCAAAGTTGGTATTTTTATAATGAACTAGTGGTAAGAAGCCAAGGTCACTTAACTCTTTCTCACGCTCATCTGTTAGGTTCACTTCGATCGGACACTGCTGCTGAATATCACCCGCATCAGATAGGTAGGTCAGATTAGGTAAGTTCTCTACCTTACCACCATTCTCTAATCCACGAATCGCTGTACACCAGCCAAATGCAGTGTGAGATTGACTCATTTTTAGACCTAGTTCAAACGCAGCGTTAGACCAAACCAATTGATCGTTGTCTTTAGGTAGAGGATTACCCTCTGCATCTGTACCTAACTCTTCATAATTAAATGAATCAGTCGACAAACCTTTCTCACCATAAGGAAGACGAGCAAGTGTTTGCGGTAAAGTTAAGCTTACATAACGAGCATCATCACTTTCTCTAAAGGCATTCCACGCAGCATAGCTTGGTGAATCAAATCCAGCGGCAACTGGCTTACCTTCATCAAATGTTGTGAATGAATCAATTTCAAACATTTCTGGATTTGCAGCAGCAATAAATGGTGCATGACTTGCAGCCGCTGTTTCACCCATATAACGCAATAGAGAAACATCTTCATCTTTATGCGAGAAGTTAAAATCACCTAGCAACAAACCGTAAGGCTCACCACCAGCTGTACCAAATTCTTTTTGGTATAAAGCATCGAATAATGGGCTGCGATCTACTGCTGGCGCATCTTCAAATTGCTCTAATAATTCGTCTTTTTGGAAGTCGACTAATTTAATTTTTAGGCTTTGACCGGTTTCACTTTCACGAACCAGCTTACCTAGACCACGCCAAGAGCCTTCCAAACGTTGGAAATCATCTTGCTGCATGATTTCTGATAATTGACGAGACATTTGCTTATCAATTTCAGCAATCGCATTTTCGATTGTTTTAGTTAGGTTTTTATCCCAAACAACCGTACCGTCTAAAGCTTGTTCAGCTAATACAGAAAAAAGCTCTTTGGTTGTATCTTCTGGGGTTTGTGTTGTTGCAGCAATAGCACGATCAAGAAAGCTTAAAGAGCCTTCAGCGCCTTCAGCACCAGCTTGATTTTCTAATTCAGTACTCATTCTTCTCCCCCATTCGGTTCAATACCCAGTTCGCTTGATAGAGCGTTAATTGTATCTGCGCTTTGTAGAACTTCTTTTAATAGCTTTTCTAAATCTCTAGAACGGTCAGCTTTAGACAATAGGGTTTTAAGCTGTTGTCTTGTTTCTGCTAACTTGCTCAGTGGCTCTACTTGTTCAATTAAAGAATCTGGTTCGAAATCTTTCATTGAATTAAATTTAAGCTCAGCTTCAAATTGGCTGTCATCATCAGAAAGTGTGTTATCAACTTTAAGTTTCAATTCTGGGCCAACACGCTTCATTACCGTATCAAAGTTGTCTTTATCAATTTGATAAAAAGTACGGTCTTCTAAATCTTCTCTGTCATCGTTGTGAGCTGAAAAATCACCAATTACACCAATAACAAATGGCAATTCTTTATTTTCTACCGCGCCATTCGTCTCAACATCATAAGTAATGCTGACACGGTTTTTACTGACCCGTTTATGCTGCGAGTTTAACGCCATAATCTTTCTCCGTTATTTGTACACACTAGTAATAAGCATTACTAAGCTCGTTATTACCGTTTAAAAAATCAAAACAGTCGTTTTTAAATCACTAACCAATTATTTTGATAGCTAAACTTTTAAGCAATAACAAACAAAACTGATATTGAGTTAACAGCAATTAAGCTTATGGACACTATGACCACAAGCTTAATAATTAACTCTGATTTTAAAGCGACTTATAAAGCAGCTTTAGAAGCCAATGTCGCTGTAGGAACGTCATATTTAATCACATCACCTTTTTGGATTTTGCCTGCATCATCTTCATAGTAGTAAGTTAAGCTCATAGTTGCATAAGCTAGAGCAAAAGATTCACTTGGCAAAGAACCGTCACCACAACCTACGTTGTAGCTAGCAATACGAGATTTTTCAACTGTGATAACTAGATATGGATCAGCACCGTTACCTTCACGAGATGGTTTAGTAATCATGATTTCACATGTTTTACCTTCAGCACCTGGTGAGAACAAGAAAGTTGTAAGCAATGGGCTCGCACCATCAGATTGACGAGAAATGCTTAATTCGCCTAGACCAACCATACCTTGGTCAGCGTTGTTTGCATTACCAACATCAACAGTAACACCGCGCACTGCACCCCAAGAAAGGGAGTCAATTGCGAAGAATCCTTTCTTACCACCAACTTCACCAATAGTCGCAGCACCATTGATTGTGTCAACACCGTCAATACGCATGTAAATAGTAGCCATGTTTTATTTCCTCTATTTAAATTTTGTTTTTTCAATTTTATTCAAGCGATAACCTAGCCAATAAATGCGTTGCTTAATTCTATACAACTCATTCAAAAAATTACTAAGCAATTAACAATAGACCTGTCTCGCGACAATTCAATGAAAGTAGTGGATCAACTAGCAAGTATTTAATTGATACTAAAATAGTTTCTCGTTCTTCTTTCGTAATATTCTCTCTGTTGATAAATAGATTACTGCTATATCAGCTAACTGTAAATTTAAGCGGCTAAAGATCCACCACTTCTTCATATTTCATTTATTCTTGATACCAAACTACATAGAAGAAAATAGTCGACTATATAAAGCTATCATTAAAACACTACAGTATTTTTCTTAAAAAACAATTAACTAGCAAAATAAACCTACCATTCAAACGAAGATAAGTTTCCTGAGCTTGCCGAATTATCCTGCACAGTTTCTTCTTGTTTCACAGGCTCATTCGTTGCTACCGTCTCCACTTTTTCAGTTTTTGGAACTGAAACTGGCGGCGCATTATATTTAACTGGCGCAGACTGTTGCTTATGCGAAAGTTCAGATGCAGAAATTGTCGGGTCTGGGATCACCGTTTTATCTACACTTTCTAAACCCGCTAATTGATACATACGCCCCATCATCTTGTCATCTTCACCGACCATTTCATTTAACAAATCAGGTAAAGACATATAACCCCACCTAATTGCCCTCTCTAACAACATATAAACTGGGCTATGTGGCTCGGTACGGCTAAAGTAATCTGAAATTTGCCTAAGCTGCTGAAAAGCCTGATCACGAGTATAAATTTCCTCTCCTACCTTACCTTGTAGGGAAACCACCTCATTCGTCACGGTATTAGGCATAGATACTTCTCCAACTGATGGCGCTTGTGTGAGGGACTCACTTGCAGTAGGTGCAGATTCTGCTGTACTAGTCTGTTCAACGGATGCAGGCTCTTGAACATCCAAAGGCCAAGGTACAATCAAGCTACCCACTAAGTAGTGACTTGCATTGATAAGCCTATCAACAGTTTGGTTAATAAATCTAAAACTGACTGGCTGAGCGCTCACATCTCGGCACTTTTCTACGATACTCGCCTCAAGCGCAAGTAACTGTTGCTTAATTTCACCAAGCGCTAAAATCGTTTCTTTTACTTGCTCTTTATTACTTGAAATATACTGAGATGCTTCTGATTTTAACGCTTCTAATTGACCGTCTCTTTCCGCTGAATAATAACGACTATAGTCAATAGCTCCAATAAAACTAATACTTTGTAATGGCATAGATAAGAGACCAGTACCATCTCTTTCACCCACTAGTTGCAAAAATGGCTTAACTCGAAATTCAGCCCATTCACGCGCTTTACCAGCATCGTCTTCAGACTTTAATTTCTTTTCAGGAGGCTTTGGGTGCAGATCATCCCAATAAGTGTTCACCAATTGAGTGAAGCTTGCCAATACACTTGCTAAGTTTTCCAGCGGTTGATGTGAAAAGGGTTGAGCCGCACTTAGCCAACACATCACTTCAACATCTTTAGAGACTGTCTCAATGGTTTTTTCACATTGGTTAGAAAGCTCATTCCAATTGGCAGCATTTTGAGTCAACAACTCTTCATCATGCATGGCATCTGGCGACTCCATTAACTGACGATAAGAGGATTGAGCCTGGTTAAAATAGTTTCGTAAGCCTCGAAACAAGGTTCGATTATCTTTTAAATACTCACCACAAGGTGCATCCGCAGAAATTGCTTCCAATAATTGCGCCATAAAATATTATCTCAATTATATTTAATTATTATTCATTTTTAGGAGCTCACGGGCTCACTCTACCCGCCAATCATGACTGTCGCACACCCTAATACGATAGAGCCACCATGAGAGGTTGTATCCCCCATGCGAGCGGCTGGCACACTGCCAATAAGTACCGTAGCACTTCCCATTACTATGGTATCTGGTGGACCAACACAAATGGCCATATCACCCAGACACACAGCAGGCAGACTTCCTATTAAAACTGTTGCTTGACCAGGGCCTGAAATGATTCCGCCAACATGAGGAACCACACCCGTTACCATAGGACATACATGTGTATCCGTTAACCTTGCAGCTAAACTCATACAAACCTCCTAGTTAATCAGGCCTTTACCGCCTTGTGCGATATCGAACGCACTGGCAAAAGCTTGCTTATAAAACTTATCACGTCCTTTCCATTCAGGTAGGACAGCTGCTGTATTAATCGCACCCGCAATCGCTTTGGAGTATAAAAACTCAGCAGGCATAACAACAGGCAAACTAATTTCTGCAATGCTGCCACTACCATTCCAAAAAACACCTTGAGCCAGCCAACGAATAAAACTTTCGTTCTTTAGTTGCTGCATTTGTTTCTCAATATAGCGTCTCTTTGGCTCTTGTGGCTCTCTTACCCAATCCTTACAGGCATTAAATAAAGACAACTCTGCTTTTGTTAAAACATCCTGTCTCAATTCAAGCACACAGATACTCCACCAAATAGTTTCTCGCATCGGCAAAGCATGACAATAAAAATGCACCAAGTCTTGATACAAACCGGCCCCAAGTAAGCTTTCAATAATCACTCTTGGCTCAGAACTTAGATCGACTATTTCATCTGCTTCATCTGAGGATTTAAATCTTTCCCACACTTTCTCACATGATGTTAAGGGTATTTTCTTTAGCATCTAATTCACCATCACTATACCGCCTTTAACGGTTGTCATACCATCTGCTGAAATTTCAGCTGTCGCGCTACCCGTTACCGTTGCTCCAACATCTCCCTGAAGAGTTGCGTTCAACCCCTGCGCAGTTAATGTTGCCGTTGCTTTTGCTGTCAAACTAGCTCCAGCACTTAAGTCCATAGATGCATCCGAATCAATTGAAACAGAGGTGCCGGATTGCGACAAACTACCGCCTTCTATAGAGATACTGGAACTGCCAGAGATGGTTACGCTACCACTGGTAATATCTATTGATGAACTCGACATAACAATTTCACTATCCCCCACCACCAGCTTAAGTGTGTCTGACGCGGTTAAAGTGATCTCTTTACTGTCTTCAGAAATAGAATCTGTTGCATTTAGGGTATAGGCTTTCTCGGCTGTTAGAGCGATATTCTCTTTCGCTGTAACAGCAAAATCCACATCTGCCGTTTGAGTAATACTTTGCGTTACCGCCACAGATTTTTCATTACCGACAATCTCGAATGAATCGTTCACGACCTCATTGGTGTAATCTTTCGCTGCATGAGTGTAAAAAGCCTCTTCGTCAGCTTTATCATCAAAACGAATTTCGTTCGATTCACCTTTCTGCTGGGTCTTAATCCCTGATTCAGTAGTATTTAGTGTTGGGTAAGGGGGTTTATGAGTACTGTTATAAACGCTCGAAACCACTACAGGCTGATCTGGGTCGCCATTGATAAAGCTTACCAACACCTCATGACCTGCTCTTGGTAAAAATTGAAAGCCATAGCCATTACCAGCCATAGGTTGAGCAACACGAACCCAACAGCTCGTCTTATCCCCCGTTTCTGAGTCCCAATGAAATTTAATGCGCACTCGCCCTAGTTCATCTGCCGCAGGCTCATCATCTGTAGTTCCTGCAACTACCGCTGTTTGCAATCCATGAATCACAGGCTTTTCCACAATATCTGGATAGTACAAATGATCTTCTGGTACACAGATAAACTCAGCTTCTTTATCAAAAGCAGAGCTACCATTTGCATCAAACTGATAGGCTGCGCGTGTAATCAAGTAACTCCCTTCTTGACCACTATTTGGATGCGAACTCATATCAAGATAACGGCCAGCGGAAATAGAGATAGTATCGGTTCTGGCTTTTATACTCGTGTAGTGAGAATCAAGTTGAGCCCTCTCTGTAACGGCTAGAGGGCTTGCATAATCATCCATCAACCCTGTAATACTTGAGGCAGGATATCGATATTGAGTGAGCTTAGTATTGCCCGATAAACTGTATTTAGATGATTGAGCTTTACTTGTAATGAGCTTTGACTGGTTATAATCATAAGAAGCCAATTCAATACTGGCACTATGCATCTGGTTTTGCGGCTCCCAAAGTGTTGCTAAGTCATTCTCACCACTCGGCTTTGCCACATGGTCTAAGCTTGCTTTACCATCTTTTGAGAAGGGTTTAGAGGCATCTTGAAGTATCATTTTTGCCGAATTAGCATCAGCATCAAAGTAAAAATGCACACCTTCTTCAGCCAATAAACGGGTTACAAAATCCAAATCAGATTCATTGTATTGTAAGCAATAAGCACGTGTTGACGAAGGCATACTATTTACTGTGTAACAGCCACTAAACCCAAGCTCATCAAAAATAGAGGTGACAATATCTTGCGTTGAGACCTCCTGAAATACTCGGCAACTGCCACTATAACCTAGCAATGCTAACCAAGGCTTAATGGTCAACCTCATGCCACGACTACGTGACTGCACACTTTGGGTTAAGCCATTCACAGCAACAACATAACCTGAGTATTCGCGCACCGAACTACGGCTATCGCCAGGAGCTGAGTATAACGAACAAGTAACCTGATCACCGACCCAATCTTCTGGAGACACATCCTGACAGAGCACTTCGACCTCTATTACAGAAAGTTCAGATAGCCCTTCTGTCACTGACATGCTAGTCACAACAAACTCATCACCACTACTATTGGCGATTACCAAATTACTGCTTTGCGGTTCTAATAAATCATCCATAGTCTAATCTTCATTATGTGAGTCAGGATTAATCAATTCAGCAAATCGTAATAACTGAATAGGAGGATACAAAGATAAGTTTCGTGCTACGTCCATATTAATAAACATGGAGAATCGACTTAATTCGGCGATGGGTAAATCTCCTGGCACAGACTGTTCGAACAAAACTTTATTTGCCTGATTAGCCGCCAAACGCCCAACATTATAGTATTTGTTAGCAACCGCAATTAAGCCGTCAGATTCTGTCACCATCACATCGTAAGCGCTGGCAACAGGCAATGCATGCCTTACTGCCGCACGTGTAAACTCATCTTTGTTTTCTAGGTTGTAAGAACTTGAGCCAACATAAACAACATCGACATTCTCATCGGCCATATCTTTCATCACCTGATCAAATTGACCAGGTAAAGGCGTGTTATTGGCATCAAGCTGATACGTTTTTTCAATTAATTCAAAACCCATTTCCTGTGATAAGGCGTGCAGTTTTTTGGTATTTAGAACTGAATTCAATTCTCCTTCAGAATAAATAACGCCCATCCGAGTAAGTGAGAAATACTCTCTCATTGCTCTAATTTGCACATCTTCAGAAATTCGGTTGCGAATACCTGTCACCTTAGCTCTACCACTGCTTTGATAAGAAGAGATAATGCCTGCCCCTAAAGGGTCAGCCACTATCATAAACATCACAGGAATCTCCCCAAGCTTAGTTTGTGACCCAAACTCACCCATAGTACCTATCATGCCCTTCGACACACTGGTTCCCCAGGTCACTACAAGATCAGGCTTTAGCTCTTTCGCTTCAGCAAGGTAATGAGCAATACGAGTTTTATCTCTTGCCACATCTCGTACAATCAAATTAACAGGTAAATTATTGTTTTTGATATAGCTTTTAAACCCAAGGCAAGCATCTTCACAGCCACGCCAAACCACCATATAAACAGTGGCCGGATTAGCCGCATCAAACACTTTGGCGGCAGAGGCCAAGAAGGGTGTAAATAACAATATCAGAGTAATAAAGAGTTTCATGATTCTGCTCCTGCATCCTGCTTAGCATCTGGCACACGAAGGAAAATAAACATACACAAAGCGGATATCAAGACACCCGTGCCAACAATGGCCATGGCTTCGCCAAAATCATACAAGGTCAGCAATGTCGCAACTAATACAGGCCCTAACACACTACCGATACGCTCAGCGGTTCTTAGAATACCTAACACCTTAGTGCGCCCTACTTCAGGCGTCGCTTCAGCCGCTTCCAATGCCGAAGCAATTAACGGTGCTTTTAAAATTGAGTGAGCAACACCCATTAAAGCAACGGCCAGCAACAGCTTATAAAATGAAGCTTCGCCATAGAGAGATATTAGGATCCCGCCAGACAAGACAGTACCAAGCAATACAAGCTCTTTCATCTTGCCCGATTTATCAGCGATACCTGACGCCAAAGGACTAAGTGGAATAATAATCAAAGAGTAAACCATCATGACTCGACCAATTTCGGACTGACTTGCATCGAGTGACACCAAATATAAAGGCACCATAAAATACAAAAAGCCAGTCAAAATTATCTTAGTTGGAATGGCGCAGAAGATGATGATACAAACAAACTTGACGTTACGCGCTAGCAATAAAAGGCCGCCTTTAGCTTTCTGGCTAGCGACAGAGGAAGCCGTACTCACTTTACCCGAGAACATTCTCCATGCCAGCACACCAGCAAAGCTTGATAAAATAGCCGAAAGTAAGAACACTGGTTGGTAACCAACCCTATCGGCAATAATCGCACCTAAAGCAGTACCACACATGGTTGCGGTCATGAGTACGCCGACAAAAATAGCCATACCCTTAGCCCGATTCTCAGAAGAGACAACAGCCGCAATATAACTTTGGCAACTAATCGTAATAACGGCATATCCAAGCGCGGTCACACCTCGAGCAATCACAATATCCATCGCATCTTGCGCAAAGTAACAACCTAAGTAACCTAAAATAGCAGGAATTAAACCAATTAGGAATAATGGCTTTTGCCCCCATTTATCGACCCAGCCAGCAGCAAATGGCGTAGCTAATGCAATAACAAGCATGAAAACAGAGATAGGTAAGCCCAGCATCACATCTTTTGAGATCCAAGAGTCGGCTTCATATAACTCAGAGACAAACAAAGGCATAAAGGATTTTTGCAATTCTTCAGCTAAAGAAAAAACAAACAAAGGGATACGAGCATCAACGATATCGCCACTTTTTACATTAAGCACATTCTGCAAACGAAACTTCTCTGCGACTTTTTGTAAATGAGACTTAGCCGAGGTTTCAGTTTTTTGTATGTTCTCTTGTTCAACTATTTTTACTGCGGATTGAAATTGGGCCTGTAAATCTTTGGAGTCCTGATTTAATTTGCCAATAAAATTACCAAAAACGCCCTTGGTAATAACCTTCTCATTAACAGAAAAATCACCTTCAGCCTGCCTTTGCAACAAACTTTCTGACTCTTTAAGTGGCTCTGATACATAAAACATCACCACCACCATGACGACTTCAAAACACACTAGCAGTACAGCAACTAATACAATCACCACATCAAAAAATACATCTGTAAGTTGCGATTGAATAAAGCCAGAATCTAAACCAACGAGTACATAACCTAAGGTTTTATCTTCAAGAGCCATTTCAAGCTTAAATAGGTCTCTACCTTGATTTGCTGACACATCACTAAAAAAGATCCCATACAGCTCTTTTGACCCCTGAATTAGACGCTCCACTATATTTTCTTCTAGAAAATTAGGATGCTCCATATTAAAAGATTCAGGTTTAATACGGCTTAGATTAGGCGTAGTACCCGCACTATAAAGAAGACTGCCTTTTTCAGACACTATGGCAACAAATGTCAGCTCAGGATATTTATAAAGGGTATCTGAAAGATAAGAGTCCATCCCTTCAATTTGATCAAAAGGAATACCAACACTAGTGGCTAGTTGCACGTCATCGTGGATAACTTCAGCCACAGCATTTGCCTTTTTAAGTAACTCAGGCTCCAGTGCAAAATCAAACTCTATCAAGGTATATAAGGTACTCAAGACAGAGGCGAATAATGCACTCAACACCGTCACTAAGATTAAGCGGCTATTAATAAAGCCAGACATGCTCTTTACTTCATTCATTTAGACAAACCCTCAGTTTTCTGTTTTTCCTTAAGAGTTTGAATAGCATCCAACTCGCTACTGACTTGAGCTTTCATTTGCTCACCTTGCTTCATTTGCTCTGCCAATTTAAAAGCAAGGGAGCCTTCAGGCGCATCAAATGTCTTAGTCACTTTCTCACCACCTGTATACTGTTCAATCAGATGGATAACACCACTAATATCGCCAAAACACAGCCTGATAACTAAAAAGACAATTAATGAGAAAATTAAGAAAATGCCCACAGTCATTTCCAGTAAGTGCAATCTAACTTGCGCATAAGTACCTGAAAAAGAAGATTTATCGTACTGAATCACGACACTACCAATAAGTTCGTCAAAACTGTCTTTTAATTGCAGTCCACTGTAGAGATCTTTATCTGTTGCTAACATCCAGTTAGCTTCGGTTGAACGAAGCGCTCTTTTACTTAAGTTTGCCTCTACTTTTTGCCCAACCAACTGCGAATCTGTGGAATAAATTACGACGCCATCATTACCTATAATATGGATAAGCTTTACATTGACGTCTCGTGATTTCGCCCGCTCCATTAAATCAGGTAAATTATTTGCAGATTTCAGATGAATACCTAAGCGCTCTGCCTTTAATATGGAGGACTCTAATGACGAAGAAATCACCTCTAATTTTGATGAAACAACACCAGACATCAAACTATCGAATTTCATGTAATTAATGAGGTAAAGCAAACTTAAAACAGCCATAAGAATCAGCCAAACAGTTGCTACAAACCTGAGGTGAATCTCAATAAAAATTTTCATTATTCAATTATCTCCATGCATAATCGATAAACAAACCCACTCGCAATTTCGTCTCTTATCAAGGATAGATCAATCTATCGAGCACACATAAAACAAAAAATACCAACATTCAAACCAATCACTTATATTAATAACTGGTTTATTAGATAGTTTTTATCTTATTGAATCATTGTGTAGAAAGCGTGTAATTCAAAAAAAAATTCGTAAAAGAGCTATTTAATCATAGTTTCTTAAAAAAACGTGACATTAAGCAGGTATATTTCACATAATGCCAACTTGAAGACACTTATCTGCAGAAAATAAGGTTTTAAACACTTATTCGTTTGTATTTAGTTAAAACCTATTATTTTTAGTCAATAATCACAGTCATTAAAGTACTATATCGCTCACTTTATATAAGAATCAGACGAGAAGATCACAATGAATTGGGATATTTTTATTAACTATGTAGGGCTTGGCCAATCTCAAATGCATTGGCTAGTGAAAATTGCATTTATATTAATCATCACCCTGTTTATTCATCTCATCATTTCAAAACTCATTTCGCGCATACTGCTACAACTTAAATCGACAAAAAACCCTTGGGACAAAGCCCTTTTAATGGCTGCCAGACAACCTATTAAATATTTCACATGGGGGTTAGGCTTATTAATCATTTCTCAAACTTCCAATAATGAGATGGGGGCTTTTTCTCAAACAAGTTTAGACGCATTACGTAAAATAGGTCTTATCGTCCTGCTTACTTGGTTTGTTTCACGTTTAGTTAAACGCTGCGAACAAATATTAATATCTCCCGTAAAAATGAAACACCCGATGGACTTAACGACGGTATCAGCCGTTGGTAAGCTCATCAAAGCAAGCCTACTAATTATCTCAGCACTCGTAGTTTTACAAACGATAGGCGTGAGTATTTCTGGGATTCTGGCATTTGGTGGCATAGGGGGTATCGCAGTAGGTTTTGCGGCAAAAGATTTACTTGCAAACTTCTTTGGCGGTTTGATGGTTTATCTTGATCGCCCGTTTTCAGTGGGAGATTGGGTTAGATCTCCCGATAAAGAAATTGAAGGTACTGTAGAACATATTGGTTGGCGTCAAACCCGAATTAGAACCTTTGACAAACGCCCTCTTTATGTTCCAAATGCCACCTTTTCCCTTATCTCTGTGGAAAATCCTTCTCGCATGTCACATCGCAGAATCTATGAAAAAATAGGCATTAGATATGATGATGTTGATGCTTTAGCAAGCATAATGAGCGACATTAAAGCCATGCTTAAAACACATCAAGATATAGATAGTAGCCAAACCATGATAGTTAGCTTTAATGAGTTTGGTCCCTCTTCACTTGATTTCTTCGTCTACACCTTTACAAAAACCACTAATTGGATTCGCTTCCATGAAGTAAAGCAGGACATTTTACTTAAGATTATCGACATTATTGCTAGCCATAAGGCAGAGCTGGCCTTCCCAACCCAAACATTAAAAGTTCAAACAGAGCCAAATATCCATCCAGAAGCATAAAAAAAGGCAGCCAAACTTTGTTTGGCTGCCTTTTCAGATCGTGACACTTACTTTAAAGAAGTAACTCGACTAGATCATCTATAAGCAAATCCGCTTCTAAAGATTTCAAATCAACATCTTGATGATAGCCATAGGTCACTAAGACATTTTTGAAACCTGCCGCAACAGCTGCACGACTATCTGTTTGCGAATCACCAATCATGACACATTGATCCTGCTCTGCTTCAATCGCCTCAGCACAAAACAGCAAAGGCAAAGGAGAAGGTTTCTTCTCTTCCAAAGTGTCAGCACCTAAAATCCAAGAAAAGTAATCACTGATCTCAAAGTGCTCAAGTATGGGTTTAACAAATGCGCTTGGCTTATTGGTAATCAAGGCCATAGGCACATGATTGGCCTTTAGCGCTTTCAACAAGTCCAATACATTTGCATATAATTGCGTCTTTTGCGTTAAGTTACTTTTATAAGCAATTAAAAAGCTGCAATAACAATCTTCATAAGACTCTTCATCAAGGTCTGTCCAAGACATTGCCTTACGAACAAGACTCGCAGCACCTTGACCTACCCATTGGCGTACTTGATCTTCGCCGACAGGCGGTTTACCTTGTTCAACAAGAAAGCTATCTACCGCCAAAGCGATATCAGACACACTATCAACTAAGGTTCCATCCAAATCAAAGCACACTAACTGCGGCCAAGCTTCAAACCATTTTTTAAAATGCTTAGGCGTTCTCATTAGCGTTCTACTTTCGCAAGCTCTGAACGCATAGCATCAATAGCAACCTTATAATCTTGCTTACCAAAGATGGCAGAACCGGCAACAAAAGTATCCGCACCAGCAGCGGCAATCTCAGCAATATTCTTTTCACTAACGCCACCATCAACTTCTAAACGGATGTTATAACCACTTGCGTCAATTAAGGCTCTTGCTTCTCTCAGCTTATCCAACGTTTCAGGGATAAATTTCTGCCCACCAAATCCTGGGTTAACAGACATAAGCATCACCATGTCCAACTTATCCATAACATGCTTCATATGGTGTAAAGGGGTTGCTGGATTAAATACTAAGCCCGCTTTACAGCCAGCTTCTTTAATCATTTGCAGTGAGCGATCAATATGTTCACTGGCTTCTGGGTGGAAAGTAATATAGCTAGCTCCCGCTTTTAGAAAGTCTTCTATCATGCGGTCAACAGGTTTAACCATAAGATGCACATCAATTTCTGCCGTCACCCCATAATCACGCAAAGCTTTACATACCATTGGCCCTATCGTTAGATTAGGCACATAATGATTATCCATTACATCAAAGTGAATAATATCTGCACCAGCATTGAGAACAGAGTCGACCTCTTCACCTAAACGCGCAAAGTCGGCCGCAAGAATTGATGGAGCTATTACAAAATCATTCATATCGCTAATTCCAGAGTAAAATTTGGCTTATTCTAACAAGGCTTGAAAGATAAGTATTTATGAGATATAAAAATAAGATAAAGGGATTCATCCTTCTTCTATTTCTCTTCTCTTTTTCTGCATTCGCAGCGGATGAAGCTACAGGTGATGAAACACAAGCCAATGAGAATACAGCAGGGACAGAAAACATGCCTGCCAGCAAACCTCTTCAAGAGCGCAGCTTTACTCCATCACAAGTAAAACGCATTGAAGCGCTCACACGTCAAATTGAAATGAATGCAGCAGATGAAATAGAAAATCTCAGTTTTCAAGGAGATACATTTTTAGCACTACACAAAGTCGCTCAAAGCAACGACCCTCAAGGCTGCATCATTTTACTCCATGGAAACAATGAACACCCAGACTGGCCTAATGTTATTAACCCAGTAAGATCAGAACTAACCAAAAGTAGTTGGTGCACAATTTCCATTGAGGTACCAGATAGCTCAAAAAAAGAAGCACTAAGTTTTACTCCTAAAGAAGATAATGAAACCGATCAAGTTGAAGATAACACCTTATTAACCAATGAAGAGGTAGTGTTTGGCCGAATAGATGCGAGTATCGCGTTTGCGAATGAGAAAGGAATATCTAACATCAGCCTTTTAGGCTATGGCACGAGTGCCACTTACGCACTTAAATACAGTACTAGCAAGCAATTAAGTACTGGCGCGCTTATCTTGATTTCTGCAAGTACACCAAACCAACTTGCCTACTTCCCTTTTGTTGAGCTATTAAAAGGAAGCGCTCAACCTGTCCTTGATTATTATATTAGACCCAACCAGTTTGATCGACATTATGCGCAAGCTCGTCGTATTGCTATGCTACAAAGAGAAAGCCAAGCACCCAATTATACTCAAATAAAAGTAACCAGTAACAGCGAGTTCACTATTGATGAAAAACAACTAGTGCAACGTATTAGGGGCTTTTTAAAGCAAAACACACAGCAAAGGGAGCAATTAAAATCGCTCCCCGAGTTCAGCAAGTCGCTTTTCTATCAATCACCTTAGGCAGATGCTTTACGCGTCTTTTTGATTAAATCATAGGCGGACTGAATCTCTTGCGTCCGTTCTTTCGCAATTAACACCATCTCTTCTGGTAAACCTTTAGCCATCATCTTATCTGGATGATTCTGACTCATCAGCTTACGGTAAGCTTTTTTAACTTCAGCATCTGTCATTGATGCGGTTACACCAATTGCATCGTATGCAGCTTGCAGCATTTCTTTATCATTCAAGTGGCTCGCGCTACCACCATTTTGTCTAAATTGTGCCTGCTGCTTAATTTGCAAATGCAGCTGCTCAAACTCAGCAACACTGATCCCTAAATGGGCACATACTTGTGAAACTAAAGATTTTTCCTGCAGGCTAAAATCACCATCGGCATAGGCAGATACCAAGAGAATTTCCACCAAGGTGCGAGTCAATATACTTCTTTCACCCACAGCACTTTGAAAGCTTGCGAGCACTTCAACTAAATCAAAGGAAGCAGCCTTACCTTGATTGAAGAGCTCAATTGCTTGTTTTTTAGCCTCACCTTTAAGCCCCATTCTATCCATAACATCAGAGGCAAGTTTGATTTCTTCCGTTGATACAACACCATCTGCTTTCGCCAAACGGCCCATCAAAAGAAACAAGGTTTGAAAAAAAGCGGCCTGTTGTTGACGCACAGATCCACGTTTAATATTTAGGCCTGCTAAATTTGCCTTGCCAGCATCAATAATGTGACCAACAACCAAACCGAGCAAAATACCCAGTGGACCCATTAACAAATAACCCAAAACAGCCGCAACCAACTTCCACATGTGAACTTTTCTCCAGAATCAGTAGCCCAAATAGCACAGGTTAGATTATCATCTAGCCCAACTTATTACCCTAACAGGGATTTCTACCTTGCTATGCACAATTTGTTTAAAGCAACCAGTATACAACGCATGACCAACAAGATTCGTATCAAGTTCATTTTTTTACACAGTATTTTCTTTATTTCCACTGTTTCAGCAGCAGAATTAGACTGGTACCCAAGAGAAGCCTTAACTCAAGAACAACTATCTTCAGTTAAACAGTTCTGTCAGGGAGCTTACTTAGACCAATGGAAAGTTAACAAAGACCCTAATACTCGCGTTTTAGCCGACCTTATTGTGCGCACGGACGAAGGCAAGATGCGACTTAAAGGTGGCGCTGAAATTCTTCAGCCAAACCAATCTTTCGCAGCGGATGAAATTGAAGGTGAGCTAGATAAACACCTTCAACTTTCAGGTAATGTCGTAAGCCGCAAACAAGGTCATCTTATTAAGGCGTCAAATGCCAAAGTTAGCAACTCTGAAGAAGGCAGTGAAATTCTCTTTGAAGATGCTCAGTTTGTTTTTCATGAGACAGGAATTAGAGGTGAGGCTAGCAACATCAACAAAACTAAAAACGGTGTGATTTTTATCGAAGAAGGCTTTTACACAACCTGTGAACCAGGCTCTGGTGGATGGCAGATGTATGGCAGCTCGATTGCCTTAGATCCTAACATTGGTTTCGGTACAGCAAAGCACATTCAAATAAGAGTAGCGGGGGTTCCTGTATTCTATTTTCCTTGGATTTCTTTCCCTTTAGATAAACGCCGAAAAACAGGCTTCCTTTTTCCTTCTTTTGGCTATTCAAGTGATGATGGCGGCAGCTTTTCAACACCTATATATCTAAATCTTGCACCTCAGTTTGACGCTACCATTACTCCAAACTTTATAGAACATCAAGGAGAAGGTTTTGACATTGAAGCAAGATATTTAAATAAAAGGGGACTAACTACTTATGAAGAGTCTACTTTTTTTCATGATACAGAAAGCCAACAAACTCTAAGAAAACTGGAGTCTAAACAAACCATATCTGAAAACATTAACGCTCAACTTTTATTTGAAGATAATCCTACAGCAAATAAAGTACCTGAAGTGAGTTCTATTAGTCTTAGCGAAGAAGACAACTATGAACGTAGTACTAAGTTAAATTATAATGAAGGCAACTTTGCCTCATCTATTGCAATCAAGCGTTATCAAACACCTATAGCAACAAAAAATAAACCTTATGAGTGGGCTCCTAGAATTGATTCTTCTTTTCGCTACGATAATGACTGGCTAAGTTATAAACCTAACTTCCAATTTACAAATTATGAAGACCCAGATAGAAGCGATATTGATGGAAAAAGAAGTGTTATAAACCAAGATATTTACTTTGAGAAAAGTAATCAATGGGGCTTTTTTACTCCTGGCATCTTACATCAATATAGGTCCTATGATTTACACAATTACACTAACAATTCAAACTACAATGCTAATGTTAATCATTTTAGTTACTACTTAGATGCAGGTATAAGTTTTGAGCGAGCATTAGAAATTGACTCCAAACTATGGAGACAAACTTTAGAGCCTAAGCTTAGCTACTTGAATGCTCCATTTAAAGATCAAAGCGATATTCCAGACTTTGATACTAGTGAAAAGTCCCTTACTTATTCACAAGCTTTTAGTCATACACGTTTTAGCGGTAATGATTGGATTGGAGATACAGAACAGATTACTTTTGGTGTTGAAAGCCGAGTTTATGATCATAACAACAATGAACGCTGGGCATTTAAACTTGGGCAAATTTTTTTCCTAGCTGATAGAAAAATTGATATCGATTCAGGAAGCGATGACGATGACGATGATAGCGTTTATTATTCTAATATTGATACCTCAAGTGAAAGCCCTCTCTTAAGCGAATTAAGTTATAAACATAATGAACTTTTTAGCGCGTCGTTATCTCTTAACTATGACTTAAGTGAAAACGATTTGGAGCTAGCAAAAATTGCTAGCAGCTACTCTCCTAAAAACAATATCAACCTAAAAGCTAGCTATTTATACAAAATTGATGACGAAACTAGAGCTACTGATACTAAACAGGCCTCTTTTTCAGCTATCGTACCAGTTGATCAAAATTGGTCAGTTTTTTATCAAGAAGATTATGATTTACTAGATGATGTTCGCAGCAAGAAAATTGCTGGAGTAGGATATGAAAATTGCTGTGTAAAAGCACAATTAAGTTATCAACATTGGCGCGATGATGACGAGGTGTTTCAAAAGGGCATCTTCCTTAAATTTATTTTACGCAGCCTAAGCACCATTGGCCAAGACAATGGTGTTAGCAGCATAAGCGATACATACTGGAACTCAGGAAAAGTTGGATACGAATAATGAACAAACTATTTACTTTAATTTGCACAAGCCTAGTCGTGGCAAGCAGTTTCAGTTTTGCAGCAACCAAAATTGATGGTATTTCTGCCATCATTGATTCTAAAGCGATATTAGAAAGCGACATCACAACCCGCTTTAACATCATTAAAGATAGAGTGCCAAATGGGCAGATGACAGATAACATTCGTCGTCAAATTTTATCTCAGATGATCAATGAAACATTACAAGTAAATTATGCTAATCGCCTTGGCATTCGTATTAGCGATCAAGAGGTGAATAAAGCGATTTTAAATGTAGCAGCTAAGATGAATCAGGACTTAAATGGCCTAAAAAAATCATTAGCGCAGCAAGGCATTGATTATACGATTTATAGAAATCAGATTAAAAACGAGATTTTGCTTGGTAAGGTTAAAGGCCAAGTCATTCGTCAAAGAATAATTATTAGTGAACAAGAGATTAATGATTTTTTAAATTCAGACGAAGCTTTATCTAAAAACACAGACCAAGTTCATTTAAGACATATTCTTGTACGCGATAAAGCGGGTATTACAAGCTTAGAACAAGCAACACAAATAAAAAGCAGAATACAAACTGAACAAGATTTTGCTGATCAAGCCATTTCTCATTCCAGCGGCCAAGCAGCGCTTGAAGGCGGTAATTTAGGTTGGCGCCCAATGAACCAACTTCCTTTACTCTTTATCAAGTCATTAAATGCGAGTAACGGCCCACTCTATGGACCAATCGAGAGTAGTGCAGGACAACATTTATTATGGCTAATTGATAAGAAGTCATCACAAAATGCACTTCAACAACAAACTAAAGCCCGTCATATTTTGCTTTCGGCTAATGCGATTAGAGACCAGAAACAAACTCAGGAAGCACTTGAAACTATTTACCAACGTATTTTAAAAGGCGAAGATTTCGCTAGTCTTGCTAAAGAATTTAGTGAAGATAAAGGCTCAGCCCTTAAAGGCGGTGATTTAGACTGGACTGTACAAGGCACTATGGTGCCTGAGTTTGAAGCCGTCATGAACGAAACAAGTGTAGGCGGCGTAAGTAAACCATTTAGATCTCAATATGGCTGGCACGTATTAAAAGTAGAAGGTCGTCGCAGTCAAGATATTAGCGATAAAATAAAAGAAGCGAATGCTAAACAAGCCCTTATCGCTCAAAAACAAGATTTAGTTTTAAGCCAGTGGCTTGACGAACTTAAGAGCAAAGCCTTTATTGATATTAAGACAGATTCTTAATTCGGTCTGATCAATTTAGTTATGCCCAAGTGCCTACTCTTCGTAGGCACTCTTTGTTTAGCTTGCTCTTTAATTTAGGCAACACATAAATTTAGGTAGTAGATCCGTGAACACATCATCCGTACCGACTATTTGTATTACCAGTGGCGAGCCAGCAGGCATTGCGCCAGATATCATTTTAAAAGCACTACAACAGCCATTTAACGCAAGAATTCTTGTATTAAGTTCTTCAACTATCCTGCAACAAAGAGCAAAACAGTTAGGCATTGAACTTAAGATAAAAAACCATAAAACCAGTGAGAGCGTACTCACACACTCAGCAGGCCAGCTAGATGTAATCAACATCCCACAGGCATGTGAGGTCACGCCAGGCAAGCTGGATGTTAACAACGCTGAATTTGTCATTAAATCTCTAGAACTTGCCGCTGATGGCTGCCTGAACAATGACTTTGATGCCATAGTTACGCCGCCAGTTCATAAAGGCATATTATGCGAGACAGGCACTCACTTTAGTGGCCATACTGAATACTTCCAACAAAGATGCAACTCAGATCAAGTCGTAATGATGCTGGCAACAGAAGGGTTAAAAGTCGCATTAGCAACGACACACTTACCGCTAAAAGAGGTGAGCAGTGCAATCACTAAAGAGTCACTCACTCAAGTTATTGAAGCACTTAATCAAGATTTAAAAACGCGATTTGGCCATAAACAACCTAGAATTCTCGTTTGTGGATTAAACCCACATGCAGGAGAAGACGGCCATCTTGGTATGGAAGAGATAGACACCATCATTCCGGTATTAAAAACGCTAAATGCAAAAGGCATGTCACTGGTTGGCCCTTTACCTGCCGACACTCTTTTTTCTCCGAAAAATCTAGAAAACTGTGACTGTGTCCTAGCTATGTATCACGATCAAGGTTTACCTGTGTTAAAATACAAAGGCTTTGGCAATGCCGTCAACATCACTCTAGGGTTACCTATCATAAGAACCTCAGTTGATCATGGCACAGCACTTGAGCTTGCAGGTACAGGCGAAGCCAACGAGGGCAGTTTAATTATTGCGATCAACCACGCCATTGAAATGGCTAATAATGCGAAAAAAGTTTCCTAAATGAACAAAACACAACCCCACAAGGCGAGAAAGCGCTTTGGACAAAACTTCCTTCATGATCATGGCGTAATTCGAAATATCGTAGCCTGTATAGCCCCAAAAAAAGGCCAACGCATTGTTGAGATTGGCCCAGGTAAAGGCGCTTTAACTCAAGGTATTATTGCCGCAACAGAATCTATGGACGTAGTAGAGCTAGATAGAGACTTAATCCCTATCTTGAAAGTGAATCTTTTCCGCTACCCTGACCTTAGAGTTCATGAAGCGGATGCGATGAAATTCGATTTTTCGCAACTTGCCACTGAAGGAAACATTCGTGTTGTTGGTAACCTGCCTTATAACATTTCGACGCCACTTATTTTCCACCTTCTAAGCCAAGCCGACATCATTGATAACATGCACTTCATGTTGCAAAAAGAAGTTGTTGATCGCCTAGCTGCAAGACCTGGCGACAATCTATATGGCCGCCTTAGTGTCATGACGCAATATTACTGCCAAGTAGAATCTTTATTTGTTGTTGGTCCTGAATCTTTTGACCCAGCACCTAAGGTAGATTCAGCTATTGTTCGTATGACGCCTTATCGAGAGAAACCACATTTGGCAAATAGTCTTGAAACCTTAGAGCGAACTGTTCGTCTAGGCTTTCAGCAAAGACGCAAGACCTTACGTAACAACTACAAGGGCATTCTAAATAATGAAGATTTTGAAGCACTTGAAATTGACGCAGGCTTGAGACCAGAAAGACTTGATGTACCAGATTATGTCAAGATAGCAAACTACCTTGATAACAAGGAAGCCGCTAGTGCCTAACTACGACATTAAAATAGAAGTAAGTACCGACTATCTTATTGATCAGTCAACGCCAGAAGCTTCGCGCTTTGTCTTCGCTTATCATGTAAAGATTATCAACGAGGGCAAGAGTAAAGCTCAACTCATCTCTCGCCATTGGATCATCACAGATGGCAATGACAAGGTACAGGAAGTTAAAGGCTCTGGGGTTATTGGCTTACAGCCGCAAATTGAGAGCGGTAGTCATTTTGAGTATTCAAGTGGCGCTGTATTAGACACTCAAGTAGGCGTAATGCAAGGCAGCTATCAAATGCTCGGCGAAGATGGCGAACAGTTTGATGTAGAAATACCCATTTTTAAACTTGCTGTGCCAAATATGGTTCACTAGGAAAAGCTATGGCAACCTATGCAATAGGCGATATTCAAGGCTGCCTTCAGCCACTACTTAGTCTGTTAAAACAGGTCTCATTTGATTCCCAAAAAGACACTCTATGGATAGCGGGTGACTTAATTAACCGTGGACCTGAAAGTCTAGAAACTCTACGCTTTCTTTACTCAATAAAAGATAACCTTAAAATCGTATTAGGTAATCACGACCTTCATTTGCTGGCGATAGCCAGAGGACACGCCAATCTAAAGCGCAATGACACCCTCACTGAAATATTAAACGCTTCAGATAGAGACGTTTTGCTTGACTGGCTTCAAGCGCAGCCATTATGTCATTACGACCCTGAGTTTAACGCAATTATGTCCCATGCTGGAGTTCCTCCTTGTTGGAACTTAGAGCAAACACTTGCTTATGCTCAAGAGGCGAGCAATTTGTTGCAATCTGAGTATGCAAATGACTTTTTCAAAGTCATGTATGGCAATAAACCTAACCAGTGGGACCCAGAACTTATTGGCTTTGACCGTATACGAGCTATTATCAATTACCTCACTCGTATGCGTTTTTGTGACGAGAAAGGCAAACTTGATCTTAAATCAAAAGAAGCAACCAATAAGTCAGGCAATAAAGACTTTAAAAAATGGTTCAAATTCCCTTCTCAACTCCCCAAGGATTGCCAAATTATATTTGGGCATTGGGCTTCATTAGAAGGCAAAGTAAAAAAGAAACGAGTACACGCACTCGATACCGGTTGTGTTTGGGGAGGTAGCTTAACCGCCTTATGCCTTAATGATTGGCAGCCCTATAGCACACCATGTCCCATGATTAGGCCAATAACATGACATTTAAATGCATAGACATACAAGACGCCCTACCGATTATCGAACAAGAAGCGAACATTGCTGATATACGAGACCTAATGAGCTTTCAAAATGGTCATATGCAAGGCGCCATCCACCTGAGTAATGACAACCTTGAAGCTTTTGTGAATGAGCATGACTTTGATACTCCTTTAATTGTTTGTTGTTACCACGGCAATAGCAGCAAAGGCGCTGCAGAATACCTAGCAGCCCAAGGCTTTAAAGAAGCGTATTCACTAAACGGTGGCTTTACTCAATGGCAAGCAATACACCCAGAACGCAGTGAGTCTGAGTCATAAATGACAAAAAAAACACTCCCTTTCACTCACTATTTAGTGGGCGGAGCCGTTAGAGATGAGCTATTAAACCTACCTATCAAAGATAGAGACTGGGTTGTCACAGGCGCTACACCGGATGACCTTCTCTCCCATAATTTTCAACAGGTTGGTAAGCTTTTTCCTGTGTTCTTACACCCAAAAACAAAGGAAGAGTATGCTTTAGCTAGAACCGAGGTTAAAAAGGGACAAGGCTATACTGGGTTTATTTGTGATTTCTCGCCCGCCATTAGTCTAGAAGAAGACTTAGCTCGTCGAGACCTGACTATTAATGCGATTGCTAAGGATAAAGACGGCACTCTCATCGACCCTTATCAGGGAATAAGAGATTTAAATAATCGAATTTTTCGTCATGTTTCTGATGCATTTATTGAAGACCCCTTAAGGGTCATACGGGTCGCTCGATTTAGCGCTCGTTTTGAACAGTTTGGGTTTAATATTGCTTCAGAAACCTTAGTTTTAATGACTCAAATAAGTCAATCTGGTGAATTAGAAAGCCTAAACCAAGAGCGTATATGGCGTGAACTAGAAAAATCTCTTAGCTATCCTAACCCTGAGAGTTTTTTTAACGTATTAGATAGCTGCCAAGCCCTTGAACATGTTTTAGCAGACTTTGAGTGGTCTGCGATTGCGACCCTACTAAAGCAAGCAGACCAAAATTTATTATCTTCTTTTGATAATAAATATTTAGTTTGGGCCTATATTTGCCATCAAACCCCTCCAAACAAGCTGACACCTGCACTTGATAAATTAACCTGCCCCAATCAATTTAAGCATTATGCCAACCTTGTCAGTGAATTTATGCATAACACAAAGTTACCTATGAGTGCTGAAGAGTGGGATCAGTGGCTAGCTTTATTTACAGCAATCAAAAAGCCTCAAATTTTTAATGAATTCACCAAGCTTTTAAGCCGACTAACAGGTACAAGCATAAATGACTGGCATGATCTCAGATCAAATATCGCTAGCGTTAGCGCGAAAGATATGATGAAACAGGGACATAAAGGGGCAGAGTTAGGGCAAGCAATCAAACTAGCCCGAATAGCAAAACTTGAAAACAGCCTCAATCCTTTAGTAAAAGCAGTCGAAATAAACTAACACAAACAAAAATGCCCAAGTAAAAGTTGGGCATTTTTTGATCTCAACTAAGCAGCCGTTTATTTAAGTCTACGTTTAATTTTTACACCGACCGCTCTTGCTGAAGGCACTGCTCCAGGCTTTCTCAGCGTCAACTCAACCTCAGTTAGCGCAAACTTCGCCATCAAAGATTCAAGCAAACGCTCAGCCAAGGTTTCAATTAACTCAAACACATGCTCTTGGCAATAAGCCGTTATGTAATTTGAAATGGCTTCATAATCCAGTGTTTTAGATAGATCATCAGTAGCAGCGGGCACACGGTTGTCATGATTCATCACTAGATCAAAGACCAGCTGTTGCTTGATCTTTTTTTCCCAATCATAAACCCCAATTACGGCATCTGCCTGTAGGCCTTCAATAAAAACAGTATCAGTCATGTTAACCCTTTAATTTCTTTTCGTTGTTAATGCAGGCAGGTCTGCCAAGGGCCATCTCGCTCGAATATCTAGAGACAAATCAGACACTTGTCCATCTAATAAACGCTGCGCACCCGCATAGGCAATCATAGCGCCATTGTCAGTACAAAATTCTGGTCTTGCATTGAATACGCTAGCTCGTATTTTAGCTAGCTTAGCCTGAAGACTAGCTTGAAGCCTTTTGTTAGCACTTACTCCACCGGCAATGACAAGCTGTTTCAAGCCCTCTTGCTCTAGCGCTCGCTTACACTTAATCACGAGCGTATCCACCACAGCTTCTTCAAAAGCTAAAGCGACATCAGCCTTGAACTCATCATTCATATCACCGTCATCCATGGCTTTATGGACAGACGTTAAAAAGGCAGTCTTTAAACCACTAAAGCTAAAATCTAACCCGGGTCTATCAGTCATAGGGCGAGGAAATTTAAGACCGTCTCTTGCTTTGCCTTTTGCCGCTAACGCGGCGATCTGCGGACCACCAGGATAAGGCAGGGCAATCATTTTTGCGGCCTTATCGAACGCTTCACCAGCAGCATCATCAAGAGACTGGCCTAACAACTTGTATTCACCAATACCATCAACGCGTACCAATTGGGTATGACCACCAGAAACCAACAAAGCAACAAATGGCATCTTAGGTTGCTTTTCTTCAAGCATAGGCGCCAATAGATGTCCTTCCATATGGTGTACTCCAATAGTGGGTATATCTAGTGCAAAACCTAATGCACGGCCAATGGTCGCCCCCGCCATTAAGGCACCTGCAAGGCCAGGCCCTGTGGTAAAAGCAATGCCATCTAACTGTTTTTTATTCAAACCAGCTTCTGCTAACACTTCTTCAATCAGAGGAATGGTTTTTCGAACATGGTCTCGAGATGCCAGCTCAGGCACTACACCACCATATTCAGCATGCTGTTCAATTTGTGAATAAATTTTATTCGCTAGCAAGCCAGCTTGAGTATCATAAATAGCAATACCCGTTTCATCACAAGAGGTTTCAAGACCTAGCACTTTCATTACGGCTTATTCTCTTTATAAATTCGATATAGATTTGCAAAGCATTGTACCTGATCTCAAACAGGTAGAAAGGTTAGCGCAAAACAAAATTTCATTTTATCCGCTCAAATTAGTCTGTTAATGCCTTAACAACTGGACTTTAAGGAGCAAAACGCCTAGAATGCGCTCCGTTTTAAATAGATTAAATTAAAAGGCAGGTGATTTTCTTCGCTTTGGCTAAGCCAAGCACTCTTTATTAGGTCAAATATTTTTATATAAGCGCTTTGAATTAGTGCTATACCTTAACGGGTAGATAAAAGAGATGAAGTTAGGTCTAACAATTAATAAAGACCGATCATTATGTCTTCACAGAACGTTTTTAATGAGTTTTATACTCTTTTAAAGATTAAGCATTCTTCTTTTGAAAGCTTACACAAATGAGAGTATTATCTTCGCGTTTTTTGTGAACAAATTTAAAACATTTTTAATATAGGTAAATACATGCCAGCTGTAAAAGTAAAAGATAACGAACCTTTTGACATCGCTCTACGTCGCTTCAAACGCTCTTGTGAAAAAGCAGGTGTTCTTGCAGAAGTTCGTCGTCGTGAATGCTACGAAAAACCAACAACTCTTCGTAAACGTGCTGCTGCTGCTGCAGTTAAGCGTCACGCGAAAAAAGTTTCTCGTGAGCAGAAAAAATTCCAACGTTTGTACTAGGCCTTTGCCTTACTTGTAAGTCTTACTTACAAAACAAATGTTGATCTATAAGAAGAACTTGGTTCTACTTATAGCAAGAAAACGGCTAGTTCATACTAGCCGTTTTTTTTTCCATTTTATTTATTGACACTTTATGGAGCCAAACAATGTCAGCACTTAAACAAGAAATTTCAGCACAACTTAAAGTTGCCATGCGCGCTAAAGAAAAAGCCCGCGTCACCTTAATCCGCACTATGCTAGCTGAATGTAAAAAAGTTGAAGTTGATGAACGCATTGAGTTGGATGATGCACGAGTATTGGCAATTCTTGATAAGATGGTTAAGCAGCGTAAAGATTCAGTTAAGCAGTTTACCGATGGTGGTCGTCAGGATCTTGCCGATGTTGAAACAGCTGAAATCAGCGTAATCCAAGAGTTTCTACCGCAACCACTTACAGAAGATGAAATTAAAGATATCATTGAGAAAGCCGTTGCCGAAACAGGCGCTAGCTCAATGCAAGAAATGGGTAGCGTCATGGCTATCGTTAAACCTCAGGTTCAAGGTCGTGGAGACATGGGCCAAGCTAGTAAACTAGTTAAATCCATCTTAGGATAATCCCCCTTTAAGCCTTCACCCCAAACTAGTTTAATTTATACTACTTTGGGGTCAGCAACCTAGAGTGAGCTTTGTTTTATGGCAGGACGTATTCCAGATCAGTTTATTGATGAGCTACTCGCTCGAGTCGATATTACAGATATTGTCGCCTCTCGCCTCACCCTGAAAAAAACAGGTCAAAACTACACAGCTCTCTGCCCTTTTCACAACGAAAAGAGCCCTTCTTTCAGCGTCAATCCAGCTAAACAATTTTATTACTGCTTTGGCTGTGGTGCCGGCGGCAACGCCATTTCCTTTGTAATGGAAAACGATCACCTTGATTTTGTTGAAGCGATTGAATTGCTTGCCAAAGACGCAGGCATGGAAGTACCAAGAGAACAAGGCGCGCCAGATAGATACGAGCAAAATGCCGACCTTCTCAACCAACTTACTCAAAGTGCAACATTTTACCAAAGACAGCTCATCGAACACGAGCAAAAATCAAAAGCCACCCAATATCTAGCACAAGAGCGCGGGCTTTCTGGACAAATAGCCAAAGTGTTTGGACTAGGATTTGCCCCCCCAGGCTGGGATAATCTATTACAGTCACTTGGCAAAAAAATCGAACAAAAAGAGCAGCTTTTATTAGCGGGCATGCTGATCGAAAAGAAAGATCAGGAAGGTCATTATTATGACAGATTTCGTGATCGCATCATGTTTCCTATTAGAGACTCTCGCGGACGAGTTATTGCCTTTGGCGGCCGAGCATTTGGCGATGAAAAACCCAAATATTTAAACTCTCCAGAAACCCCTGTTTTTCAAAAAAGCCAAGAATTATATGGCTTATATGAGGCTAAACAAAACACCCAACAACTTGATCATATCCTCATTGTAGAAGGCTATATGGATGTCATCGTGCTGGCTCAGTACGGTATAACAAACGCCGTTGCCACTCTTGGCACCTCAGTAAACAGCAACCATATTCGCAAACTTTTCAAACTCGTTAGCAAAGTAACATTATGCTTTGACGGGGATAAAGCAGGTCGTGCAGCCGCTATCCGTGGATTAGAAGCCACCCTACCTGTGATGCAAGACGGAAAACAGGTTCGCTTCTTGTTCTTACCTGAAGGAGAAGACCCTGATTCACTGGTAAGAGAGATAGGCAAAGAAGGCTTTGAAGACAGGCTTGAAGACTCAAGTTCACTATCACATGTTCTATTTGAACATGCACGTAATCAAGTAACGCTTGCAGATGAAGAAGGGGAAGCTCAGTTTGCCCAAAACGTAATGTCTCAAATCCAAGCATTACCAGACATCACATACAAATCGGTACTACTCAAACAACTAGAAGAACAAGCAGGCATTGATACCAGTAAGTTATCAGCACAAAAACCTAAATACCAAAGAAGTTCAGAGCCTGTACCTCAAGTAGAATCATATGACAACGCTCAGTACGCTGAATATGATGATATCCCTCTGCCCGATCATCTAGCTTATGATCACGACGACTCTCATTATAACTATTCAGGCGCACCAGCTGAACCTGGCTTTCAACCTAAGAAAAAAAGCAACAAAAAACCATTCAATAAAAAACAGTTTGGCAAAGGAAAGTGGCAAGATGAAGAGGAGCTCCCTCCTCCTATGGCTGCAGCACTTAACCAAACTGAACATGCCATTTTATGCCTTTTGCTACATCCTCACATAGCAAATGACATTGAGGTAAGTGACCCCTTACTAAGGCAGCCAGATTTAGACACGCAAATTTTTAGTAAGGTATGGCGCTATTTTTGTAAAAATCCAGACAAAAACCTAGGACATTTACTTGGATCTTGGCACAACACAGAACAAACAGAAAAAATTTATCATCTTTTAAACCATCAAGACGCTCACACTAAATTCAAATTAGTTGATGCAAAACAAGAGGTTAAAGACATGATAGCGAGCAAGGAAGAAAGTTTAGGATTAAATAACGCAATTACACGCTTGAAAAGTAAGGGTAATGAAACCATAAAGGATAATAACAGCCGTGAAGAATTAAGAAGACTTATGGAGCAAATTCGCAAGAACAAGTAAGCTAGTGTTAACTTTTTCCTTGCCAAAAGCACTATAAATCTAGATAAATCTCATTGATTTTGCTAAAATTTACGGCTAATTCTCTCTAACGCATTCTAACATAGGTCGTCTAATGTCAGACAATCAACAATCACGCCTCAAAGAGCTGATCGCAAAAGGTAAAGAGCAAGGTTATTTGACCTTTGCCGAAGTTAACGACCACCTCCCTGATGACCTTTCAGATCCAGAACAGGTCGAACAAATCATCGCCATGATTAACGACATGGGGATAGTGGTTGGTGAGTATGCCCCAGATAAAGAAAACCTTCTCATGGAAGAAGGTGACTCTACTGATGAAGCAGCTGCTGAAGAAGCTGCTGCTGCTCTAGCGGCAGTTGAAGGTGATGTTGCTCGTACTACGGATCCTGTTCGCATGTATATGCGTGAAATGGGTACCGTAGAGCTACTTACTCGTGCTGGCGAAATAGCTATCGCTAAACGCATTGAAGAAGGTACTCGAGAAGTAATGGCTGCGGTATCTTACTACCCAGGCGCAGTACAAACACTTCTTGATGCATATGAAAAAACTAAAGAAGAAGAAGGTCGCTTAAGCGATATCTTTAGTGGTTTCATTGACGGTGATGGCGAAGAGCCTGTTTTCGAAGACGCACCTTTAGTCGAAGAAGTTTCTGAAGAAGAACTTGACGAGTCGACTGAAGAGAGTGACGACAACGAAGATGAGGAAGAAACAGATAACGGTCCAGATCCAGAAGAGACAGCGCGCCGTTTCGGTGAGATCGAGCGCAATCACAAAGAGTTACTAGTACTACTTGAAACACATTCACGCCAAGACTCCATTGTTAAAGAAAAACAAGAAGAGCTAAGCGTTTGTTTTGCACCAATTAAACTAGTACCTAAAATCTTTGATGATCTAGTAGATCGCGTGCGTAGTCGTATGGACAAAGTACGTGAACAAGAGCGCATTATAATGCAGGTATGTGTACGTAAAGCCGGCATGCCTCGTACAGAATTCTTAAAGCGTTTCCCAAACAATGAAACGAATATCCAGTGGTTCCCTGATCAAGTTGCTTCAGGTGCAGGATATGCAGCAGCATTACAAGAAAACGAAGCTGAATTTATGCGTAGTCAGCGTAAACTTCGCAACATTTCGAAAGACACGGGTCTAACCATTGTTGAACTGAAAGAGATCAACCGTCGCATTTCGATTGGTGAAACACGTGCTCGTCGCGCCAAGAAAGAAATGGTTGAAGCGAACTTACGTCTTGTAATTTCTATCGCGAAAAAATACACAAACCGTGGCCTACAATTCTTGGACCTTATCCAAGAAGGTAACATTGGCCTAATGAAAGCGGTTGATAAGTTTGAATACCGTCGTGGTTATAAGTTCTCTACTTATGCTACTTGGTGGATTAGACAGGCAATTACTCGCTCTATTGCAGACCAAGCAAGAACAATACGTATTCCAGTACACATGATTGAAACAATCAACAAACTGAACCGTATTTCTCGCCAAATGCTGCAAGAAATGGGTCGTGAAGCAACGCCAGAAGAACTTGCTGTTCGTATGGATATGCCTGAAGACAAAATTCGTAAGGTCCTTAAGATAGCTAAAGAACCTATCTCTATGGAAACTCCAATTGGTGATGATGAAGACTCGCACCTTGGTGACTTTATAGAAGATGATGGCGCTGAATCACCAATTGATACAGCAACTATCGAAGGTTTAAGAGAAGCAACTACCAGTGTTTTGTCTGGCCTAACAGCACGTGAAGCAAAAGTTTTACGTATGCGCTTTGGCATAGATATGAACACTGACCATACGCTTGAAGAAGTAGGCAAACAGTTTGATGTAACACGTGAACGTATTCGTCAAATTGAAGCAAAAGCCCTTAGAAAACTTCGTCATCCAAGCCGCTCTGAGCATTTGCGCAGCTTCCTAGATGAATAGATTTTTCTAGCGTTATAAAAAAACCGCAGCTTGCCTGCGGTTTTTTTATACCTAATTTTTAAGCAATAAAGCTGGGCATTTGTCACAAATTTGTCTTAAACTTAAAACATAATAAATCAGGATTAACACCAACACTTAATTATTTAAAAAGTGAATAAGCCTTTAAGATCAATATTCTAAACACTTTTTAAGAACACCTAAATAATTTAGCCTAGTGTTAATTGAAACAAAAACTTAATCCCAAGGAAGCGTTAACAAGATCAACATATTTAAATAATGATCCAACAGGAGTCATGCATATGGAAAAAGTATTTGTCTTAGACACTAACGTTCTACTCCATGATCCACTTGCTATATACGCCTTTGCAGAGCACAAGGTCGTTATCCCAATGACAGTTCTTGAAGAGCTGGACATCATCAAAGACAGGCGCGACAAAGATGTCAGCCGAGAAGCCCGACTTGCCATCAATACAATCGACAAAATCGTAGGCGATGCTTCTCCCAAAGAACTTCAAGCAGGTGTATCAATACAAACCACCTCTGCCGACAATGCTAAATTTTCAGGCTGTCTAGCCATTTTTCCAGATCAACAAATCAAACAAAACGATAACATCCCTTTTTTGAATGGTAATCATGACCACGCTAACGACAACCGCATTATCAATGTCGCCCTTAGCCTTCAAGCCACCAACCCAAGAGACAGAGTTTGCTTAGTTACTAAAGACATCAATATGCGCATCAAAGCGAAAGGCTCAGGGTTAGAAAGAGTCGAAGACTACAAAAAAGACAAAGTACTCGATGACGTGGACTTACTCAGCAAAGGGTACGTCCATTACGAAGGGCAATTCTGGGACACCATAGATAAAGTTAAAACAGAAAGCCATGGCAGACATACTGTTCACCTACTGCCAAGAGATGCAATAGAGCAAGTCTTTAGCAATATGTTTATCACAGACGACTCAGAGTTTGTTGGTTTCGTTTGTAATCTAGATGATCAATACATCTACCTACTTGATTTAAATCGTGCGGCCTTAATGCACCAAAGCTTTTGGGGAATAAACCCAAGAAACCTAGAACAAGCCATGGCCTTTTACTTATTACGTCATGAGAATTCAGATTTGATGATAATGACAGGGCCCGCAGGTTCAGGAAAAACTTTGCTTGCACTTGCTTATGCATTACAGGTTAGCATGGAAGAGAAGCGTTTCAATAAAATTATCGTGGCTCGCTCTACCCCTCCAATGGCAGAAGATATAGGGTTTCTACCAGGCACAGAAGAAGAGAAAATGGCTCCTTGGCTAGCAGCATTCGATGATAATTTAGAAATTTTACACGGGGCTGATGAACACTCAATCAGTAGCATTGACTATGTTAAACAAAAGGCAAATATACAGTTCAAATCGCTTAACTTTATGCGCGGTAGGTCCTTTAACAACGCACTTATTATCGTAGATGAAGCTCAAGGCCTAACTCAATTTCAACTAAAATCCATTGTGACTCGTATTGGTAGCAATTCACGAATTATTGTCCTTGGCAACTTGGCACAAATTGATAACAAATACATTACCCCTCTTACCTCAGGCTTAACTTACCTAGTAGAAAAGTGTAAGCACTTTAACTATGCCAGTGTTATGCATGTAAACGGTATTGAAAGAAGTCGTTTAGCAGAGTTTGCAGAAGAGAACCTTTAATTAAACTTCATTAGCAATTAAGACAAAAAAAGGGAAGCCAGTTAATGACTTCCCTTTTTTAGCAAATAAGCTAACGCTAAAGCTGCTTAGCCAAAGCCGTAATTTCATCCCACTTACCCGCTTCTATCAGGTCTTTAGGTACTATCCAAGATCCACCAACGCACAACACGTTTGGCAAAGCCAAATAATCTTTATAGTTTGCAGGACTCACACCACCTGTTGGGCAGAAGCTAATATCCGCTAATGGACCTGCAAAAGCTTTAAGCGCCTTCACTCCACCATTCACTTCGGCTGGAAAGAATTTGAAATGATCATAGCCGTATTCCATACCCAAAAGGATATCTGAAATGGTTGCTACAGCTGGCAGGTAAGGCACGTCATACTCTTTACCTACCGCCAGCAAATCTGGCGTCATACCTGGGCTAATAATAAACTGAGAGCCCGCTTCAACCGCTTTTACATACTGCTCACGAGTACACACTGTTCCTGCACCCACAATTGCTTCTGGCACCTGCTCTCTCAAAGCCGAAATAGCTTCCAACGCAGCTTCAGTTCTTAAGGTCACTTCCAATACCGGCACACCACCGGCAACGAGCGCTTTACCTAAATTAATTGCTTGCTCAACATTCTCAACCACAATTACAGGTACAACTGGGGTAGAAGTCATTACTTCTCTAGCTGTTAATTGACTCACCATTATTCCTATCCTCTATAAATTTGTTTGTTAAAAATCAAAAGTCGTTGTTTACAATAAGGATTAGTAATCGTGCCAATTACGGCCATCACGAATAGGCAGAGCCATAGATGCAGCCGGCCCCCAAGAGCCTGACGCATACTCTTTAGGTCGCTCACTTGTTTGACTCCAAGCTTCCATAATGCCATCAACCCATTTCCAAGCAGCCTCAACCTCGTCGTAGCGCATAAATAAGGTTGCATCGTTACGCATAACATCAAGCAACAAACGCTCATAAGCTTCTGGACTACGCTTATTGTGAAACGCCTCAGTCAAACTCAAGTTAAGGTCGACCGGCTGAAGGTTCATCCCTTCGCTTGCCCCAGGCACTTTATTCATCACTGTTAAAGAAATTTTCTCTTCTGGCTGAAGACGAATAATTAGCTGGTTACGCTGCATTTGGCGATTACTTTCATCACTAAAAATACTATGAGGAACCGCTTTATATTGAATGACAATTTCAGAGTAACGCTCACCTAAACGCTTACCTGTACGCAGATAAAAAGGCACACCAGCCCAACGCCAGTTATCGATATCAGCTCTTAAAGATACAAAAGTTTCGGTACGAGAATCAGGACTAGAACCCTCTTCATCAAAGTAGCCCTGTACAGAGTTACCATTGACCACACCTTTAGCATATTGCCCACGAACTGTTTTGGTATAAGCATTAGCGCCTGTAATTGGACGCAATGCTTTAAGCACCTTAATTTTTTCATCACGTACAGAGCTTGCATCCATTCTGCCAGGGGGCTCCATAGCAACAAGACATAAAAGTTGAACGAGATGGTTTTGCACCATATCACGCAATGCCCCGGCCTTATCATAATAGCCCCAGCGACCTTCAACACCGACAGTTTCAGACACTGTAATTTGAACATTATCTATGTGTGCGCTATTCCAAAGCGGTTCAAACAAAGTATTACCAAAACGAATTGCCAGTAAATTCTGAACCGTTTCTTTACCTAAATAATGGTCGATACGGAAAACTTGGCTTTCATTGAAGTTTAATTTCACTTCCGTATTAATTGCTCTAGATGAAACAAGATCTCGTCCAAGCGGCTTTTCTAATACCACTCGCATACGATCTTCACTTAAGCCTACAGCGGCCAAAGAAGATGAAATAGGACCAAACAGGTCAGGAGAAGTAGCAAGATAAAATACAACGTCTTTATTGTTTTCACCCACACCATGATCATTAAAGCGAGAGAAATCTGCTGGTTCTTGTGCGTTTACTGAGACGTAACTCAAGCGTTCTTTAAATCTTGGCCAAGTTTCATTATCGTCAATGCTAGAAGGCACAAACTCATCCAAAGCGTCTCTTACTTTAGCTTGATACTCTTGTGCCGTCATATCTCGTCGTGAAGCGCCAATAACACGAGTTGTAGGGGTTAATAGACCATCCATATCTAAGTGGTAGAGAGCAGGTAATAATTTACGCATGGCAAGGTCACCACCTCCACCGAAAATTACAACATCACAATCTTTTAAACGGGAATTACTCATTACTCTCTCCATTATTTGACGCTTTTACTAGATATGAAGCATATTTAGCACAACCAATTAAACCTGGGTGCTCCGCCGTTACAACAAAAGTAGGAATAGCACTAACTAGGTGTCGCATACGCCCCTTTTCTTCTAACGCCTGTCTAAAGCCACTTTCAATAAATTCAGTTAAATACCTTGGTACTATGCCACCTGCGATATATACACCACCACGGGCTTCGACATTTAAAATTAAATCTCCTATCACACGTCCTAGGTAAACAAAAAATTGTGACATACAGGCAACTGCCAAAGGCTCATTTTCTTTAAACGCCCGACCAATTTCTGGCGCAGTTAGATGTTTATCTAAACCTTGTTTATGAGCCAAAGCCGCATAAATATTTTCCATTCCCATGCCGGACAACACTCGCTCAGCAGACACCCTGTGATGCCGCTCACGCAAATAAGATAAAATATAGTCTTCCTGTTCAGTACAGCTTATTAAATCAACGTGACCACCCTCTCCGGGTAACACATAGCCAATATCAGTCTGAGGGATGACACAGGCAACACCTAAACCAGTACCGGGCCCAACAACCCAAGCAGGCTGAGTTGAATCAATCTTACCCTCACCAACCGCAACCAGATCTTTTTCTTCCAGCACGTCTAACGAGTGACCAATAGCATCAAAGTCATTCAATAAGGCGAGTTTTTTATCAATACCGAAGTAAGCAGCTAAATCATCACGGGTAAATTGCCAGTCATTATTAGAAAAGCGAATCAAAGGCTGATTCACAGGCCCAGCAATCGCTAAAACAACGGCAGAAATAGATTCAATAGAAATGCTGGCTTGGGAAAGGTACTTATTCAGCGCTAAAAAAAGAGTTTCGAACTCTTCACAAGGTAGCACTTTAATTTCTTGGACTTGAGTGCTGCCAATTGGAGACAATGCAAAACGTGCATTTGTGCCACCCAAATCAGCAATAAGTGCATAAGACATAACTAGACTCGATCTAAATTTAATGAAATTTTACTACATAATTTCACTAAAAAACATACGGAAAGTGGATTCCAAACAAGATTATTGTAATAAAATTACAATTATTTCAAACGATTTAAGAACTTAAAGACTTTAGTAGGCACAGATCGCTTACGATTATTTTTATAATCATAAAGACGCTCATCTGCCAATTTCAATAGTTGTTTATAGCTACTCACCCTATCGGAGTCTACGCTCGCACCACCATAACTAATCGTAATGGGCACAAGGTTGGATTTATAATGCAATGGGTTGGATTGTAAATATTCATGCAAAGATTCAGCAATTTGCAAACCATGATTCAAGGACTTACCCGGTAATACGAAAACAAACTCATCACCAGCAAAACGAAAGGCTAGGCCCTGCTTATGCACATGCTTTAAAAGTCGTTTAGCAATATATTCAAGCACCTCATCACCACAGTTGTGCCCCAAGGTATCATTAATAGACTTAAACGCATCACAATCTAAAAAAGCGACCGTTAAATCTCTCTGTTCTTGCTTCGCCCTCTGAAACTCTCTATCCAGCATTAACTCAAGCTGACGACGATTCAACAAGCCTGTCAGTGAGTCCCTAGTCGCTAAATATTCCAGTTTTTCACGCGCTGTCACATTACTTAGACAAATAGATATTTTTATTGCCAATTGATCCAGTAAGAATGTATCTTTTAATTTAGGGTCATAGCGCTCTTGCGTGGCATCAGCTTGGCAAAAAAGTCCGACCAACGCACCATCAATTGTTAAGGGAGAAATAGCAAGAGAGTGAACAACCCCTTGATAGACGGCAGGAATGATTGCCTGGCACTTACTAATATCATCATTTACTAAGATAGTTTTGGCAGATGATTTAATAACATCAACCATATGACTACGACGGGAAAACATTACCCTATCACGTAAGTTAGGGGTTTTTTCTAAACTTTCCATAAGATGTGAAAGCGGGGCTTCGTTAATCAGGTTCACCCAAACATAAGGCACATTAAATTGTTTCTGCACCTCTTTTGTTAAAGTTGAAACAAACTGGTCACAACGACCAATCGATAGAATGCAACGTTCTATTTCAAAGAACTTACGAGCTATTTGCTCGTTTTCTCTTACATTTTCTATCAGTTGGTTAATATCATGCATATAGGCTACCAGTAATTAATTACGCCATTTCAAACACTATAAAAATCACCTTGAATCATTTATCAAGTGGGACTCATTAGCAAATTCTTGTTAGTAAATGTCTCAACAGAAAACAAGATCCCTTATTACCCTAGTATATATCTAGCCTAAAATTAATAAACTTACTTTCTGCAAATACTTGTCTTTAAAGTAAATAAATACAATTTATGCGATAAAGATATGACAAAAAGTTAAAGCTTTCGGTTATTTGTTCGATAGTAAAGGAAAGACAAAAAGTAGTGTTTAGATGAATATAATAAATATTGTTGAAAGCCAGATTACCCAGCGAACACATGCAGGCAGCAGTGTCTCTAATAACGCACAATTTGCACTTTTAATGAGTTTATTTACCCAACCAGGGCCGGCTATCTATAACGACGAAGATAGCTTAAACCAACATAGCTACCATGCTGTGAATCGCCCCATTAGCTTTAAGCAAACCATTCACACAAACCCACAAGCGAATATCGCACTATTAAAAGCATTAGGATCAGAACCTCTAATCGAAGCAAACTCTACCCCCTATGATGCCCTTGAAAGTGTTAATACACTCATCGCTAATGCTTAGTTAAAACAGATGACACCCTCTTAATAAGCGATTCCATTGGGCAGCATGTTGTTGCGCACTAACTTGATACAACCCCCATATCTCAGACTCTTTCTCCATTGAAAATTGCTGCAGAAACAAAGCTAAATCAGTACTAGAAGATGAAGCATTACGCTCAATTTTCGACAAACTTGCCAATACGTCATAAGCGGTACGGTTAACCCTCGCCATATAAGGTTGAATCCCTTCTATATAATGAGTTTTAAACTGCTGCTTTAGAAATACCATTGGCCCTCGGCAAAATGCTGGATTAGTTTCTAATACTGATAATTTATCTGCTATAAGCGTTAAATGATCAGTTAATATGAGCAGACTTAAAAGCAGTCTACCTGCATACTCACTATCATGGATGACTTTAAAGTGGCTTTCAAAGTCATCCAATATATTAGATTCTAGTATCGATACAGCAGTTTGATTTTCACCTATCATCTCACCTAATTTAGCTAACTTATCTAAGGAGATTCGTAAAGATTGAAAACCTGAACGATTCTCTGAAAGAGGTAAATATCCATTAGAGAAACTATAAAACACATCGGTTTCTTTCGAGTTAAATACTGCATTTGCATATACCTTATTCAACTCTTGCTGTTTTATATCTGCCACCTGAGTCAGTTTATCTTGCAAAGAGACTGAACCAGCATCACATTCATTTAATGCCTTGATGACTTTGATTTCATATAATAATTGCTGGCTATTTGGCATAACCTTGCCTAAAACACTATTTTTTTCACCAACCAAAACACCTAAACCACAATGCTGTAAAGATAAAAAATCAATGAGGCCAATATCAAATTGAGTCAGGCTCTGTTGCTTAAGCTTGTAGGATGGAAGCGCATAAGTAGGAAACCTTTTAGCTGGTGTCGTCATAGAAAGTTGTTCGTAACGATTTAAATCTTCCACATAAGCACCCAGGCTATCAGAGATATCCGTCGACCCCTGGCACCCTACTAGAGCGAAACAGCTAGAAGTAATATAGAACCAACTTAGATTTAATTTTCTTATAAAGGAAAGCCTCAACGTCTCTTCCTGACCATTAATAACCAAGACTCATTAAGTTTAGTCGCTCAAATCTCATATCACTAAGAAACCTAACCGCATAATTTGAGCATAAAAAAAGCGAACCCTTAGGTTCGCCTCTCTATATTCAGCACTATTACTTACGTGATTTAGCAATCTCTTCTGCTAACTCATCAAAGCTTTTGCCAGCCTTAAACTGTTGATATAAAGCTTGATCATTATTCATTGACGTTTTCAACAAGTCTTTAGTAACTTGCTCAACGCCAGCAGGATCTAACGCGACTAATACAACGATGCCACCTGTTGGTGTCGGCATTTGACGGATAATTTTAGAGCCAACCAAAGTCTGATCTGTAATCTGTTTTGTTACAGATGTATTTACACGATCAACGGTTTCAGCATCACCAGCACCCGTTGTTTCAGCATACTGCTTAATCATATTCTGAATATCTAGACTCAGCACTTGAGCCAGCTCAACACGCGCAGCTGTTGCAGCCATTTGCTTCATGAAGTTAGGACCAGCACCAGACTTATCACTATAACCTACAGAAGATAGGTCATAACCAGGCATAGGTGCACCACAAACCCAATCAGGGGCTGCGCCACCAGAACCATCAGCAAACAAGCAAGAAGCAACTGGAGCCGCTACAGCTTGAGTTTCTGTCTTTTCAGGTGATGAACCACAAGCAACTAGAAATGCGGAAGCCATCAAGGTTCCAAGTAAGCGATATTTCATAAGATCTCCCTATTAATAAGCGTCAGAACTGACCTTATTTATATTTTATAGCTCAAATAATTAGTTTAGTCTTAGTGAATATTAAAAGTAATAAAGCTATCAGGCAAGAACAAAAAAGGGAGAGCGTAATGCTCTCCCTTTTTTAATACCAGAAGCTCAACCTTTACTTATTCAGTAAAAGCCGCTTTTTCTTCTTCTGATACATCTTTCATAGAAAGCTTGATACGGCCACGCGCATCAACATCTAGAACTTTAACCAAAACTTCTTGGCCTTCTTCTAGGAAGTCAGATACCGCACGGATACGCTCTTCAGCTATCTGAGAGATATGAACTAGACCATCTTTACCAGGTAAGATAGTAACAAACGCACCAAACTCAGCTAGACGAGCAACAGTACCTTTATAGATCTTATCTACTTCAGCTTCTGCTGTGATTTCATAAATACGAACCAAAGCAGCATCAGATGATGCCTTATCAGCAGCATAAATACGTACAGTACCATCATCATCAAGATCGATAGAAGCGCCTGTTTGTTCAGTAATAGAGCGGATAGTTGCACCACCTTTACCGATAACGTCACGAATCTTCTCTGGATCAATTTTGATAGAAGCCATAGAAGGTGCATTTGGTGATACTTCAGGACGAGCATAACCAATGACTTTAGACATTTCACGAAGGATATGAGTACGAGCTTCAAGCGCTTGGCTTAAGGCCATATCCATAATTTCTTCGTTGATACCTTCAATTTTAATGTCCATTTGAAGTGCAGTAATACCTTCAGCAGTACCCGCAACTTTAAAGTCCATATCACCTAGGTGATCTTCATCACCCAAGATGTCAGTAAGAACAGCAAAGCCGTCATCTTCTTTCACAAGACCCATTGCAATACCAGCAACAGGCGCTTTAAGAGGAACACCCGCGTCCATCATAGACAAACTTGCACCACAAACAGAAGCCATTGAGCTTGAACCGTTAGACTCAGTAATCTCAGATACAATACGGATTGTGTATGGGAACTCTTCTTCTGAAGGCAATACTGCTTGAACACCACGACGTGCTAGACGACCATGACCAATTTCACGACGACCAACACCACCCATACGACCACACTCACCAACAGAGTATGGAGGGAAGTTATAGTGCAGCATGAAGCTATCTTTATTTTCACCAGCAAGACCATCACTCATTTGCGCATCACGACTCGTACCTAGAGTACAAGTAACAATCGACTGAGTCTCACCACGTGTGAACAAAGATGAACCATGAGTTTTGCTCAGAAGGCCAACTTCAACTTCGATAGGACGAACCGTTTTATTGTCACGGCCATCAATACGAGGCTTGCTTTCGATTACTCGACGACGAACTGTGTTTTTCTCAAGTTTTGCGAATGCTTTTGTTACGTCAGCTTCTTCAACAGCACCTTCTTCAGATACTAATGCTTCTACTGCAGCTGTACGCACTTCGTCAAGCTTACTGTAACGATCCATTTTTTCGCTAATACCGTAGGCCGCTTCAACTTGCTCAGCAAAACCTTCAGCGATAGCTGCTTTAAGCGTTTCGTTTTCTGGTTCTGCAGACCATTCCCAACGAGGCTTGCCAGCTTCAGCTGCAAATTCAGAAATTGCAGAAACTGCAGTTTGCATTTCTTTATGAGCATAAAGAACAGCACCTAGCATTTCATCTTCAGTCAGTTCTTGTGCTTCAGACTCAACCATTAGTACAGCGTCTTTAGTACCTGCAACAACCATGTCCAACAAAGAACCATCAAGTTCTGAGTAAGATGGGTTAAGTACATAGCCGTCGTCATCATTGAAACCAACACGAGCAGCACCGATAGGACCATTGAATGGAATACCAGAAACAGACAGCGCTGCAGACGTTGCTAGCATGCCAGCAATATCAGCGTCAGTGTCTGTATTTGTAGACATAACAGTGATAACAACTTGCACTTCGTTCATGTAACCCTTAGGGAACAAAGGACGAATTGGGCGGTCAATTAGACGTGATGTTAGTGTTTCTTTTTCAGAAGGGCGACCTTCACGCTTAAGGAAACCACCAGGAATTTTACCAACAGCGTAAGCACGCTCTTGATAATGCACAGAAAGAGGGAAAAAACCTTGTCCAGGCTTTTCAGTTTTAGCGCCAACAACGGTCGCAAGAACTTGTACATCGCCAATAGTACAAAGAACAGCACCTGTTGCTTGACGTGCAACACGGCCTGTTTCTAACGTTACGGTATCTTTACCGAACTGAAATGTTTTAGTCGTAATACTCACAAGTATTCCTTATTAAATTTAAAAACTGTTTTCACCCAAAGACATTCTTTTAGAGCCAGTACTCAGATTATTTCTCAATCAAATTTAGATTTTAATTTGATTTTTGCAAAAAATAATTTGAAGTACAGGCTGTCCCTTGGGAATGAAATTAACTAAGTTTGGTAAAAAAAAAGGCCATAGTAAACTATGGCCTTTCTTCAGTCTTAGCGACGTAGACCTAGCTTTTTGATCAAGCCAGTGTAACGTGCTGCGTCTTTACGCTTAAGGTAGTCCAACAACTTACGACGTTGGTTTACCATGCGAATAAGACCGCGACGAGAATGATGGTCATGGATATGAGCTTTAAAGTGACCTTGTAGACCTTCGATGTTCTTAGTCAACAAAGCAACTTGAACTTCAGGTGAACCTGTATCGCCTTCAGCTACTTGAAACTCTTTTACCAATGCTGCTTTTGATTCTGCAGTTAATGCCATTATCTTATCTCCAATATAATATGCTATTAAAAATATAGGGTGGCCGAGCATATTTTCAGGCACCCTAGATACAGTAAAAAACGGGTTACCCCTGTTGTTCACTCGTATTTATCAATCTGTGAGGCTTAATAAATTCACCTCGAATTTGCCCTAAGCCAAAGAACCTTTGATCAGCTTGCGCAAATAATCGCACTAAACTTTCTTCTTCAAACTCAGTGCCATTGGCCAATGCGCGACCAAAAAGAATATCCCTAGCATCAGCCGCGGACAATTCTACCCTATTAAGATGCATAACGGCAGAGTCCATAGGCAATAAATGTTTATCCAATTCAGAATAACCACCTTCAGCAATCGCCTCAAACTCTTCCAATGTAAGCATATCTTGCGGATCATAACCTGCTGACGAAACTCGATGCAGTGCAGATAAATGCGCACCACAACCTAATGCTTCCCCAACATCCTCACCAATAGTGCGAATATAGGTTCCTTTAGAGCAAGAAATATCTAGGGTTAAGCTATTCTCTGTTCTTTCTATTACAGTCAGATCAGAAATAGTCACCTCTCTACGTTTACGCTCAATCACAATACCTTGTCGAGCATATTCATAAAGAGGCTTACCTTCGTGCTTCAACGCCGAATACATAGGAGGAACCTGCTCTATTTCGCCACGAAAGCGATCAAGAATAGACTCCAATGCTTCATCCGTTAAGTTAGGCACAGGCTCTGTCGTCAACACATCACCTTCAGCATCGCCCGTGGTCGTTCTCACGCCAAGAGCCACCTTAGTAATATAACGTTTATCCGCATCTAACAAGAACTGAGAAAACTTGGTTGCCTCACCAAAACACAATGGCAACATACCTGTTGCCAAAGGATCAAGAGCACCTGTATGTCCCGCCTTCTCAGCTTGAAATAGACGTCGAACTTTTTGCAAAGCCTGATTAGAACTCAAGCCTAAAGGTTTATTTAGTAAGACAACCCCATGAACTGGGCGCCATGTGCGTTTTGTCATTTTACTTTTAACCTAGATCTTAAGCAGTTTATTCACTGTCATTTTCTGGATTGTGCTTAGCATCTGCTTTAATTGCTTCATCAATCAAAGCTGACATTTTTGCACCATTTACAACACTATCATCATAATGAAAGCGCAGTAACGGCATCACACGGAGTTTAATCTCCTGTGATGCACGACGGCGTAAAAAATTACTAGCACTGTCTAATGCAGTTTGGTTCTCAGCCAGTTTTTCCGGCTTGTCATCCATACCTAACACAGTGTAATAAACATCAGCGTAGCCAAGGTCCTTAGCTACTCTGACTTCATTAATAGTGACTATCCCTAAACGAGGATCCTTCACTTCAAACTGTATGATAGAAGCCAGCTCTTTTTGAAGCTGGTCTCCTATTCGACTAGTACGACTAAATTCGCTTGCCATTATAGCCTCTTACAAAGAACGGGCGACTTCAACAGTCTCGAAGACTTCGATCTTATCGCCAACTTTAACATCGGTATAGTTCTTCACGCCGATACCACATTCCATGCCTTTGCTGACTTCATTAGTTGCATCTTTGAAGCGACGTAATGATTCAAGTTCGCCTTCATAAATAACAACATCATCACGCAATACACGGATCTGCTTGTTACGGTAAACCGTCCCTTCAACAACCATACAACCAGCAATAAGGCCGAATTTAGGTGAACGGAAGATTTCACGAACTTCAGCTGTACCCTTGATGTCTTCACGAAGATCAGGTGACAACATACCAGATAGCGCCTGTTTAACATCATCAATGATGTTATAGATTACGCTGTAGTATCTTAGGTCAACAGTCTCACGCTCAATGAAAGCTTTAGCAGAAGCATCAGCACGTACGTTGAAACCAAAGATTACCGCCTCAGAAGCCAAAGCCAAAGTTGCGTCAGTTTCAGTAATACCACCAACACCACTTGAAATGATGTTTACGCGAACTTCATCAGTATTCAAGTCAAGTAAAGATTTATTCAGAGCTTCAAGAGAACCACGAACATCAGCTTTCAAGACAACATTCAAAGTACGAACTTCATCTTTACCCATTTCAGAGAATAGGTTTTCTAGCTTAGCTGAGTATTGACGTGCAAAGCGAACTTCACGGTATTTACCTTGACGGAAGTTAGCAACTTCACGCGCTTTACGCTCGTCAGATACCACCAAGAACTCTTCACCAGCATCAGGTGTACCATCAAGACCCAAGATCTCAACAGGAATAGAAGGACCAGCACTTTCAATTGGCTTACCATTTTCATCAAGAAGGGCACGTACACGACCCATTTGAAGGCCAGCCAATACAATGTCACCTTTCTTCAATGTACCATTTTGTACAAGCAAGGTTGCAACCGAACCACGACCACGATCTAGGCGTGCTTCAACCACAACACCTTTACCTGGTGCACTTGGCACAGCAGTTAGCTCTAGCACTTCAGACTGAAGCAATAACGCCTCTAGCAGTTCTTCAATACCTTCACCAGACTTAGCAGATACACCAACGAACTGAACGTCACCGCCCCATTCTTCAGGTACTACTTCTTGTGCAACTAGCTCGTTTTTAACACGGTCAAGGTCTGCTCCATCTTTGTCAACCTTAGTAATAGCAACAACCATAGGCACTTCAGCTGCACGGGCATGCTGAATCGCTTCAATAGTCTGAGGCATCACACCGTCATCCGCAGCACATACTAGGATTACGATATCTGTCGCTTTAGCACCACGAGCACGCATAGATGTAAATGCAGCGTGTCCAGGAGTATCCAAGAAGCTGATCATGCCATGTGGTGTTTCTACATGATATGCACCAATGTGCTGGGTAATACCACCAGATTCACCTGCTGCCACTCGTGTAGTACGAATGTAGTCAAGTAATGATGTTTTACCATGGTCAACGTGACCCATTACAGTCACAACTGGCGCACGTTTAATCTCTTCACCTTTGTAGTCAATCGCTTCAATGATGTCATTCTCTACTGCGTTCTCATCAAGGAACTTAACAGTGTGACCCATTTCTTCGACTACCAAAGTTGCTGTATCACGATCAATTACTTCGTTAATAGTCGCCATTGCGCCCATTTTGAACATGATTTTGATAACAGCAGCTGCTTTAACTGTCATTTTTTCAGCTAGTTCAGCAACAGTAATACTCTCTGGCAAAGCAACTTCATGCACAATTGGTGCAGTCGGTTTTTGGAAGCCGTGCTCTTGTGGCGCAGCTTTACGGTTTTTCTTGCCAAGTTTATTGCGACGACCGAACTCATCATCACCCATAGCATTTTTGTTACCGCGCTTTTTATCAGCACCGAAACGGTTTTTACCTTTACCGTCTTGTTTTTGCGGTGCTGCTTTTTTACCTTTTGATGGTTCTTTATCAGCAGTCATATGATGGTTTTTCTTCGGTGCTGGTTTAGCTTGTTTTACAGGTTCCAAGGACTCTTTCGCTCCTACGTTGGAATTCTTACCGTCCGATGAGCTCTTAGCAGTGGTTTGAGCGTCTTGCTTAGCTTTTTGCTCTGCTGCTGCCGCTTCTGCAGCCGCCTTTTCTTCTGCTAATTTTCTTTCTGCTTCTTGGCGAGCTTTCTCTTCTGCAGCTAGTTTAGCTTTTTCTTCAGCAGCGAGTTTAGCTTGCTCTTCAGCCTGACGCTGAGCTAGCAGTTCTTGCTGCTTAGCAGCCTCATCTTCAGTATCATTACGCTTCACATAGGTGCGTTTTTTACGCACTTCTACGTTAACCGTCTTATTATCGCCACCTTTTAAGGTAGAGGTTTTTTTACGTTGCAAAGTAATGCGTTGAGATGATTTCTCACCTGACTCATCACCACCGTGCGCACGTTGAAGGTGTTTCAATAGCACTTGTTTCTCGGCATCTGAAACTTCTTGGCTCTCACTTGATTGTGGTAGCCCTGCTTCCTTCATCTGAGTCAGCAGCTTCTCTACTGGTGTATTCACCAGCTCGGATAGTGTTTTTACGGTTTGAACTGTCATTAAGTTCCCCCTTTATTCTACTCAGATTTATTCAGATTCAGCGAACCAAGGTGCACGAGCTGTCATAATTAGTGACGCTGCGCGTTCTTCATTGATTTCTTCAATATCAATTAAGTCATCAACAGACTGCTCAGCTAAATCTTCCATTGTACAGATGCCTTTAGACGCTAATACCAATGCCAGGTGGTTATCCATACCTTCCATTGTGAGCAAATCTTCTGCTGGAGCAGCTTCTTCTAGCTGCTCTTCAGCTTGTAGCGCTAAGTTTAATAAGGCTTCTTTTGCTCTTGAACGAAGCTCGTTTACCAAGTCTTCATCAAAATCATCGATATCCAGCATTTCTTCCATTGGCACATAAGCAATTTCTTCTAATGTGGCAAAACCTTCATCAACTAACTGACCTGCTAGGTCATCATCAATATCTAGGTTATTCACGAAAAGATTAATAAGCTTATCGGACTCTTCTTGCTGTTTTGCGACAGCGTCTTCGCTCGTCATTACATTTAACTGCCAACCCGTTAGGTTAGACGCTAAACGAACGTTCTGTCCGTTACGGCCAATTGCTTGAGCTAAGTTGTCTGCACTAACAGCTACTTGCATTGAGTGTGTATCTTCATCAATAACGATAGAGTCCACTTCTGCAGGAGACATTGCATTGATAACAAGTTGTGCCGGATTATCATCCCAAAGCACAATATCAACACGTTCGCCATTTAACTCATTGGAGACAGCTTGTACACGTGCACCACGCATACCAACACAAGCACCGATTGGATCAATGCGACGGTCATTCGTTTTAACAGCAATTTTTGCACGTAGACCTGGGTCACGAGCTGCACCACGAATCTCGATCATTTCTTCTGCAATTTCTGGCACTTCAAGGCGGAAAAGTTCAACCATGAATGCAGGGTCGTTACGAGAAAGAATCAATTGAGCGCCACGGCTATCGTCACGAATCTCAAGTAATAAAGCACGAATTCTGTCATTCATGCGGAAAGTTTCACGAGAGATAAGTTGGTCTTTAGGTAATACAGCTTCTGCATTCTCACCTAGATCCACAATTAAACTATCACGTGTTACTTTTTTCACTTGACCATGAACTGGCTTGCCCACTTTTTCGCTATAGCGAGCAACAACTTTCGCACGCTCAGCTTCGCGGACTTTTTGAACAATCACTTGCTTAGCCGTTTGCGCTGCAATACGACCAAATGCTTCTGATTCAACTTCTTCTTCGAAGATTTCACCAATAGCTAAACCTAGGTTCTGCTCTACTGAGTCATCGATGGTAAGTTCATGGGCAGGTTGAGCATAATCTTCATCAGCAACAATGTCCCATTGGCGGTACGTAGTGTAATCACCCGTACGCTGGTCAATTGAAACTCGAATTTTTGCTTCTTCTTCAAAACGGCGTTTAGCAGCACTTGCTAAAGCAATTTCAACTGCTTCAAAAATAACTTGTTTTGGTACGTCTTTTTCGTTGGAAACTGCTTCCACTACCAAAAGAATATCTTTGCTCATCCTTTTAGCCTCTCTTTAAAGGGTAAATTAAAATACTGGAACAACGTTGGCTTTATCAATTAGATCAATTGGTAACAAGTACTCTTCTTGATCTACACGCAACACAACGTCTTCCCCTTCAACGGCTGTCAACTGACCTTTGAACTTACGTCTTCCATCAAATGGCACACGTAAACGCAGCGACACTATCGCTCCGATGTATTCCTCAAATTGAGTTAGATCAAATAGTGGACGATCAAGACCAGGCGAAGAAACCTCAAGGCTATACTCACCAGTAATTGGGTCCTCAACATCCAAGATAGAACTCACTTGTCGACTAACTTTGGCACAATCCTCGATATCAGTGCCATTTTCAGAGTCACTCTCTATAAACACTCTTAACACCGAATCTTTACCTTGAGAGATATATTCCAATCCCCAAAAACGGTAGCCAAGTCCTTCTACTACAGGACGAATAAAGCCCTCTAATATAGTATCTTTGCTAGACAATCACTTTCTCCGATTTAACAAATGTCAAAGTTCAGAAACAAAAAACGGGCTCAAGGCCCATTTTATTATATCCAGATAACAAAAAACCCCATAAAGGGGTTCTTCAAATGAATCAGAATAATCTAACTCATTGTCTTACTTGAGATTTAGCTTCAAGCAAGTTGGAATTCTTTTGTGTAAACAGACCCCTTTAGAAAGATCAATACACAATGGTTGCGGGGGCAGGATTCGAACCTACGGCCTTCGGGTTATGAGCCCGACGAGCTACCAAACTGCTCCACCCCGCGTCAAAGTGTGCACATCATACACACAATCTTACTACAAATCAACATTGGTACCGATGGCCGGACTCGAACCGGCACAGCCTTAGGCCACCACCCCCTCAAGGTGGCGTGTCTACCAATTCCACCACATCGGCATACCAAAAACTTAACCTATTAAAAGGTAAGTTTACTCAACTACAGGAACATCTGAATTGCCAGCTTGAGGCTCAGCCAAATCAGGAACAGTTACTGTATCTTGAATTTCTTCAACAGCAGGTACAAAGTCTAATTGACCAGAAACTTGCTTAGCTTGTTGACTTGCCACATAAGCAAGACCAAAACTTGTTAAGAAAAACACTAATGCAAATAAAGCTGTCAGTTTACCAAAGAAGCTACCGCTACCTTGACTACCAAACACAGTTTGCGAAGCACCACCACCGAAAGAAGCTCCGGCATCAGCACCTTTACCTTGCTGTAGTAACACCAAACCAATAATCGCAATAGCAGCTAACACGTGTACAACTAAAACCAAAGCTTCCATCATTTAACCTGCAGATTTCACAATACCAATAAATTCTTCAACTTTTAAAGATGCGCCCCCAACAAGGGCCCCATCTATATCTGGCATAGCGAACAAGCCAGAGCTAGAGCTCGCTTTTACGCTACCACCATAAATAATTCTTACTTTCTCACTAACTACTTCATCAGATTTAGCAATATGCTCACGAATTGCTTTATGCACTTCTTGAGCCTGCTCAGCTGAAGCAGAAAGCCCTGTACCTATCGCCCAAACTGGCTCATATGCAATGACAATTTGCTCAAAAGCATTAACACCAACAAGATTTAGTACAGCGTCAATTTGAGAGAAACACACATCTAAAGTGATATTCTGCTCACGTTGTTCGAGACTTTCTCCAATACAAAGAACCGGTGTTAGTTCAGATGCTAAAAGCGCTTTCGTTTTTTCAGCAATAACCTGATCTATTTCACCGTAGATCGAACGACGCTCAGAGTGTCCAACTAAAACATAATCTACCGCAAAGTCTTGCAACATTGAGATACTAACTTCACCTGTAAATGCACCAGAACTTTGTTCAGATACGTTTTGGGCAGCCATTTTAATTAGACTTTTCTCTAGCAAGTTATCCACTTGCGCTAAATAAGGGAAAGATGGGGCAACCACAACTTCCACAGGAGTATCATCTATTGCAGCATTTAAGCCAACAACAAGTTGATTAATTGATTCCGAAGAACCATTCATCTTCCAATTTCCTGCAACAATTTTCTGGCGAGCCATTCTTGCACCTCTTATTTTGAGGCGGCAATTCTAATGAAATGCCGCCTTGTTTTCAAGTATTTGTTTAATATGATTTATTTTTTAACCAAGAAGTGTCAGCAAATTAACGAATTAAAGTGCTTTTGAGTAAGTTTCTACTTCATTCGCTAAAGACTCAACCAGTTCATCAACCAACTCAGAGTCATCACCTTCTACCATAACGCGAACCAAAGGCTCAGTACCTGACGCTCTCAACAAAACACGCCCAGAGCCGTTAAGTTTCTCATTAGCCTGAGCAATCGCCTGCTGTAACTGTGGCACTTCAGCAGGTGAAAAGCGTGTTTTTACACGGATATTTTTAAGCCTTTGAGGAAACTTACTAAAACCTTGCAAGAGCTCGGTCAAAGTCTTCTCTTCTTCAACCATTGCTTGCAAAACTTGCAGAGCAGCAACGATACCATCACCAGTAGTTGTAATTGAACGACAAACAATGTGACCGGAAGGCTCACCACCCAACACCCAACCAAGCTGAGTTAATTTTTCATTTACGTACCTATCACCAACAGAAGCACGCCCAAAACCCATTCCCTGTTCTGAAAAAGCAAGCTCCAGGCCAAAATTACTCATCAGGGTGCCAACTACACCACCACTAAACTTACCAATGTTTCTTAAATGGTTTGCAATGACGTAGAGCACATCATCACCATCACGTACTTCGCCATCAGCATCAACCATGATCAAACGATCGCCATCACCATCTAACGCAATGCCGATATCTGCTTTTTCTGCCAACACTCTTTCACGCATTAACTCTGGTTTAGTTGCACCACTATTTTCATTAATATTTAGACCATCAGGCTTATCACCAAGAACGATGACATCTGCACCAAGCTCAGTAAAAACTCTCGGCGCAATGTGATAGGTTGCACCATCAGCGCAATCAACCACTATTTTAAGGCCATTGAGCTGCAACCCAATTGGGAAAGTACCCTTACAGTACTCAATATAACGACCAGCCGCATCATCTATACGCTTAGCACGACCAATTTGGTCAGATGGAACTACAACTAAAGGCTGATCCACGTAATATTCTATTTTCTCTTCTATCTCATCAGATAACTTAGTACCTTCCGCTGAGAAAAACTTAATGCCGTTATCGGTATAAGGATTATGAGATGCACTAATAACAATACCCGCACTAGCACGAAAAGTACGTGTAAGGTATGCAATAGCAGGTGTTGGCATAGGCCCCACTAGACGAACATCAACACCAGCTGCAACAAGGCCTGCCTCTAAAGCAGACTCAAACATATAGCCAGAAATACGCGTATCCTTACCAATCACAACTTTTTTGCCGTGTTCTTTAAATACTTGTCCTGCTGCCCAACCAAGCTTCAACATAAACTCAGGAGTAATTGCACCTTCACCGACTCTACCGCGAATACCATCTGTGCCAAAATATTTACGCATTTATTTTTCTCTCTTAATTCGATACATGAGTTCTAACATGTCATAGTGAGGCTTCACATCATGCACTCTAAAAATACTTGCACCTTTTGCAAAGGCTGCAGCATGAGCACCTAAGGTGCCAAATACTCTATCTTGAACTTCTGCATTCAACACCTGACCTATCATGCTTTTTCGTGAGGCACCAATAAGCACTTCGAAACCATGACTTAGAATTTGATCGAGATTATTTAGCAATTCAAGATTGTGCTCCAGTGTTTTACCAAACCCAATACCTGGATCTAATAGTATCTGCTCAGACTTCATTCCCAGCGCCTGACAAGCCTTTGCTCTCTCTAACAAAAAACTGAGAACTTCGTTATATACTGCGGAATAGTTTGGATTTGCCTGCATAGATTCAGGATTACCTTGCATATGCATAAGACAAACAGGCAAACCTGTCGCTATAGCAGCATCCAGCGCACCATCACGCGTTAAAGCTCGTACATCATTAATCAATCCAGCGCCCTGCTTAGCACCTTCAGTCATTATCTGAGCAGAGCTAGTATCTAAAGATACAACAACATCAAATCGAGACTTTATAGCAGCAACAACAGGAATAACCCGATTCATCTCTTCTTCTAATGAAACAGCTGATGCACCGGGCCTTGTTGACTCACCACCAACATCTATAATGGACGCACCTTCAGACAGCATTTTTTGCGTCTGAAAAAGAGCATCATCTAGATTGGAGAATGATCCGCCATCGAAAAAAGAATCAGGGGTAACATTTAAGATACCCATGATCTGAGGACGGGATAAGTCAAGCGACTTATCCCCAAAAATAGTAACAGCCATCAGGCTCCCTATCTCTCTTAATAAAAAGCTTATTTATATAGATAAACAGAGAGAGCTTAGCTCTCTCCACTGGTTTTAGGGTTAGCCGCATCAGGCGCATCCGTAAAACCATTTTCATCTTTAATTTCACCCGTATTTAGATCAACAGTTTCTTTTGGCGCATCTCCGCCAGCAGTTGGCTCATCACCACTAGAGTCAGACCAACCTTCTGGTGCAGACGGCTTATTACCATCCATAATCTCTTTAATTTGCTTCGCATCGATCGTTTCGTACTGCATCAAAGCGTCAGCCATAACATCTAGCTTAGAACGGTTATCTTCTAGAATTTGTGTCGCTTTCTGATAGCAAGTACTAATAATATCTTTTACTTCTGCATCAATACGCATACCTGTTTCAGGTGAGAAGTAGTTAGCTTTGCTGCCAGTTGAAGTCGCGATAAAACCACCGTTATTATCATCTTCTTCATATGCAAACGGACCTAACTCCGCAGATAAACCCCATTTAGTTACCATGTTACGGGCAATGCTTGTTGCTCGTTCAATGTCATTAGAGGCGCCAGTTGATACACCGTCAAAACCGTGAATCATCTCTTCGGCAATTCGACCACCATACAAGCTACAGATTTGTGATTCTAAACCACGTTTACTGATACTGTACTTATCTTCTTCTGGAAGATACATGGTCACACCTAGTGCGCGTCCACGAGGAATAATAGTCACCTTATACACAGGGTCATGCTCTGGCATCAGGTAACCAATGATAGCGTGACCAGCTTCATGATAAGCCGTATTTAGCTTTTCATCTTCCTTCATCACCATGGTCTTACGTTCAGCACCCATGAGAATTTTATCTTTAGCTAGCTCTAACTGCTCCATATTAACCAAGCGGCGGTTAGATCGCGCAGCAAACAATGCCGCTTCGTTAACCAAGTTAGCAAGGTCAGCACCAGAGAAACCAGGGGTACCACGAGCAATGTTTTTTGGATTCACATCTTCATCACAAGGCACTTTACGCAAATGTACTTTAAGAATCTGTTCACGGCCACGAATGTCTGGCAAACCAACTTGAACTTGGCGATCAAAACGACCAGGACGCAGTAAAGCAGGGTCCAATACATCCGGACGGTTAGTTGCAGCAATAACGATAATACCTTCATTACCTTCAAAGCCATCCATCTCAACCAATAATTGGTTCAATGTTTGTTCACGTTCATCATTACCGCCACCCATACCTGAGCCACGATTACGACCAACAGCATCAATCTCATCAATAAAGATGATGCAAGGTGCATGCTTCTTAGCCTGTTCGAACATATCACGAACACGAGAAGCACCTACACCTACAAACATTTCAACAAAGTCTGAACCGGAAATAGTAAAGAAAGGTACTTTGGCTTCACCAGCAATCGCTTTAGCTAACAAAGTTTTACCTGTACCAGGTGGTCCACACATCAAGATACCACGAGGAATCTTACCGCCAAGGCGTTGAAATTTGCTTGGCTCACGTAAGAAGTCAACTAACTCTTTAGTATCTTCTTTCGCCTCATCACAACCAGCCACATCAGCAAAGGTTGTTTTGATCTGATCTTCAGGCAACAACCTCGCCTTAGACTTACCAAATGCCATTGGGCCGCCTTTGCCGCCACCGCCACCTTGCATTTGGCGCATGAAGAACATAAAAATGGCCAAAATAAGCAAAATAGGGAAACTCGCAACAAGCAGTTGAGTCCAAATGCTTTGCTGTTCAGGCATGCGCCCTTCAACAACGACATTATTACTCAACAGATCATCCATAATTTTTGGATCAGCTGCTGCTGGGCGCACTGTTTCAAACGGCACACCATTTTTGTCGGAACCACTGATGGTATAACCATCAATTACAACACGCGCAATATTGCCGTCCTGCACTGAGTTTACGAATGACGAGTATGTCATACGGCTTGTTTCAGTCGTGGTATTAAAATTTTTGAATACAGTTAATAAAACGGCTGCGATTACTAACCACAACAGAATATTTTTAAGCATATCGTTCAAGAGCACACCTCTTAACGTTTGAATAAATGACCTTCAGCAAGTATATACCAGCTCTAAGCTCATCCCTAATTTACCCTTTAAATTGTCTACCTAACAAATAAACTTCTCTACTTCTCGCACGAGAAGCATCAGGTTTACGTGTTACAACGCTAGTAAACATGCCGCGCATTGTCTTTAAATATTCATCAAAGCCCTCCCCTTGAAAAACTTTTACTAAAAAGTTTCCGCCAGGTCGTAAGACTTGAGAGGCCATATCCAAAGCCAATTCCACTAAATACATGGATTGCGGCTGATCAACAGCGCTATTACCACTCATATTGGGGGCCATATCTGAAATTACAAGATCTGCATGCTCATCTCCTATCGCTTTTAGGATTTCTTGATAAACATCATCCTCTGTAAAGTCCCCTTGAACAAAGGTTACACTTGGCAAAGGTGCCATCTCTAAAATATCTGACGCAACAACTTTACCTTTGTCACCAATCAATCTCCCCGCTATTTGAGACCAACCACCAGGCGCTGCCCCTAAATCTACCACCTTCATGCCAGATTTTAGCAATTTATCCTTATCATTTATCTCAATTAACTTGTAACTAGCACGCGAGCGATAACCATCTTGCTGAGAACGCCTTACATAAACGTCATCAAAATGCTCTTTCATCCAGCTTTCACTACTTTTTGATCTTGCCACGGTTTCTTCATACCTAAATCCAACAATATTCCGTTATAATATATCTTAACCTCTAAAGCCTCCATCAAAGAGGAGTAACTAAACATGAGAAAATTAAAATATGAGCATATCCAACGTTCAAAAAAAGCAATATAGACTTATTGGTCACGCCTTAAACCCTGTTGTTATGATTGCAGGTAATGGTTTAACAGAAGCCGTATTAACAGAAGTTGATCGTGCCCTTGAAGATCACGAACTAATTAAAGTACGTTTTAGCATCATGGATCGTGAAGTTCGCAGTGATCTTATTGCTGAAACAAGCAAAATCATGAAATGTGAAGTCGTTCAAACTATTGGTAAAGTAGCCCTTTTTTACCGCAAAGCATTAGAGCCAAATCCTAAGCTTTCAAACTTACTACGCTAGGTTTATTAAGACTGGTGAAAACATTCACCAGTCTTACCCTCAAAAAAACACACCTGATTAAACTTCAACCAACAAGTGCCGATAACCATATTACCCATTAGCTTTTATTAGGATTAATGTCGTGATATTTATTCAAGCCCTTGAAAAAATGCATGCAAAAGCAAATGACAAGGTTAAAATTAGAGCCCGCTCAAACCAACACGCCATCAAACCAGATGTTGATAGCGTTTTTTTAAGCGATGCGGCGAACCATGCTGTCGAAGTTAATATCACAAGTGAGGCCTACACCAAACTTGATGCCAACATGAGTATTGAAGCTAGCTTACTACAAGCGGCAATCCAACATCTTAATAAAACCCTCGTACCTATTTACTCTCTTGATGAGTTAGATCTCGGTCGCAACAAATGGCACCTTGCCTTACAGCAGCCACCCAATACAGTACCGCGCCACAAGAATCATTATGGCCTTGGGGTAAAGCCTTGTCCGACGGATATCCTAAACTATAAATTTGTCATGCCAGTTACCAGCACTGCAGGAAGGCAGTTTGAATTTTATTTAGAGCTAAGAGTGGCAAGGTTCACCCAAGCAGCAAACCACTGGCCTTTGCCAGAGATAGAGCCGATCCAGCTTGAAGTTATCCCCAGTCCTTATAATGGACGTTTTTTAGAGAGCGTTAATACGGACAATCATTATTTTCTTGATCAAGATGGGGACGAGAGTCAAACACTCCCTATTTTGTCCAATATGCGTGATAAAACAAAATTCAAAGATTTCCCTGAAAATCATTTTTTTAGCGGATTAAGAGTCTGGCGCTGTAATGACAACATACTCAAAATCATCTTATTAGGCGAACCAAATCTGGGAGCAATCTATATCGCTAATATTAAAGCCTAAATCACACCCGCTTTTAATGATAAAGGGAGGCATTAAGAGCTAAAACAATGAAGCTAATCTTCTCCAGAAGTTGTAGCACAGAACATTAATGCTTCAATATGGGTCTGATTAGTAATTTTATGAGGCAAATGAGACTCGAAATAAAAGCTATCTCCAGCTTCAAGAAAATATTTTTTCCCTTTTATTTCTAAAATCAGTCTTCCTTTTATTAAGTAACCTGTTTTTTCACCTAACTTAGCGCTTCCTTCGATATTAGTCACTGCGCCAGCAAGATAGCGCTGTACAGTTGCCCCCATTGAACGCTCTTTTATAAAGTACTTTCCTACAAGTTGACTATTAACCTCACCAACTGTCACATCAAGTAAGTCTTTTTCTTTATAAACCACTTGATAATCCAGCTCATCCGATTGAGAAGTATCAAAAAAACCAGATAAAGGCACAGCTAGCGCAGCTAGAATTTTCTCTAGCGAGCTAATACTTGGGCTCACTTTATTCGTCTCTATCATAGAAATAGCACTATTAGTCATACCCGCCCGCTTAGCAAGTTCACGCTGAGATATCTTTTTAGTCTTTCTTAGTTGATAGAGCCTTTCACCAACATTCATTTTCTCACCCTAAACATTTTCACCTGAGTTTAAAAACAAAAAAAGCCGTCATTAAATACGGCTTTTTTAAAAATTGTGATTAAGGTCTGTTAGGTTAAATACTAAAAGATGAACCACAACCACAAGTTGAGCTAGCATTTGGATTTTTCACCGTGAAGCGAGACCCTTCAAGCCCTTCTTGATAGTCCACTTCAGAACCAACAAGGTATTGAAAGCTCAGAGGATCTACCACCATTTTAACGCCTTCACGTTCAACGGTAGTATCATCTTCTTGAAACTCTTCATCAAAGGTAAAACCATACTGAAACCCAGAGCAACCACCGCCTGTCACATAAACACGTAACATCAAACGATTATTCTCTTCTTCTTCAATTAGGTTTTTAAGCTTCGCCGCCGCAGCGAGAGTAAACTCAAATGGTTCTACAGATTGTACTGTCATTACTACTCCAGTGAAGCAATTCGATCAGCCTGAATGCATATTAAACAGACCAATCACTTCAATTAATGTTCACGTGTCGATCTAAAGCGCACTTCTGGCCATTTTTCTTCGGCCATCATAAGGTTAACTCTTGTAGGAGCAATATATGTTAAATGCCCGCCACCATCAATGGCCAAGTTAGCGGCGTTTTTACGCTTGAACTCTTCAAACTTTTTCTCATCTTCACTATCAACCCAACGTGCAGTCGCCACATTAACAGGCTCATAGATACATTCAACTTTATACTCGTCTTTCAAACGATAAGCGACCACTTCATATTGAAGTTGACCTACCGCACCCACAATTAAGTCATTGTTAATTTGTGGCATAAACAATTGGGTTGAGCCTTCTTCTGATAACTGCTGCAAACCTTTTTGCAAGGCTTTCATCTTGAGAGGATCTTTCAAACGCACTCGACGAAACAGTTCAGGCGCAAAGTGAGGAATACCAGTAAACTTAAGCTCTTCACCCGAAGTAAAGGTATCACCTATCTGAATCGTACCATGGTTATGTAAACCAATAATGTCGCCAGAGAAAGCTTCTTCCACCCCTTCCCTATCGCCTGCAGTGAAAGATACCGCATCCGTCACCTTAACATCTTTCCCTAAACGGCAGTGCTTCATCTTCATGCCGCGATTATAAGTACCAGAACAGATACGCATAAAAGCAACACGGTCTCTGTGTTTCGGGTCCATATTGGCTTGGATTTTAAAAACAAATCCTGAGAACTTCTCTTCACGGGCATCGACATCACGCGTTTTAGCCGCACGATGGCTAGGCGCTGGCGCCCATTTTACAAAGCCATCCAACATTTCACGCACACCGAAGTTAGACAAGGCAGTACCAAAGAAAACAGGAGTGATACGACCAGCTAGGTATTCATCATGATCAAATTCATGGCTAGCACCACGAACCAATTCAATCTCCTCTAAGAAGTCATCATACAAGTCACCTAGATGCGCTTTAGCTTCGTCAGACTCGATACCTTGAATTTGTACATCATCCGTTAATTTATGACCACGACCGCCTTCATAAACATGAATCGTATCTGTGTAAAGGTTATAAACCCCTTTAAAGAAGGTACTCATACCAATTGGCCAAGTAACAGGTGCTGCCTTAATTTTTAACACTTCCTCCACTTCATCCAACAATTCAATCGGATCACGAATATCTCGGTCCATTTTGTTGATAAAGGTAAGAATAGGTGTATCTCGCAAACGACATACTTCCATCAGCTTAATGGTACGATCCTCGACACCTTTCGCACCGTCAATCACCATCAATACTGAGTCAACCGCCGTTAGAGTACGATAAGTATCTTCCGAGAAGTCTTCGTGCCCAGGTGTATCCAAAAGATTAACCATGCGATCACGATAAGGGAACTGCATCACAGATGAGGTAATGGAAATACCACGCTGCTGCTCCATTGTCATCCAGTCTGAGGTTGCGTGTTTATCGCCCTTACGGCCTTTCACACTACCTGCTGTTTGAATCAATTGACCCAACAACAATAGCTTTTCAGTAATGGTGGTTTTACCTGCATCGGGGTGGGAAATAATCGCAAACGTCCTTCGCTTACTGATTTCATTGAGGAATTCTTGGTTAGCCATTGTTCTCTACTAATATTTGTACACACATTTGTACACAAAGATATTTGTACAAACAGTATGAAAATTTGATTATTTAATGGCGGGGATTCTATCAAAAAATGAGCAACAAAAGGACACTGACAAATAAAAAATTAAATTACTCTTCCAATATATCAATTAAGGACTCAAGCAAGACAAGCACCTTTTTTTCTCCATACCTTCAAGCGTGTTTACCGCCTGATTAAGCCTTAGCATGATATCACTCGCACCTTGATCATAATTAGTTGATAAAGCACCAAATGGTAACTCTAAAATTTGTTCAATTTTTCTTTGTATGTTTTCAGGCGGAACGTGTCGCCCAAGCTCCCACGACTTAATAGCACTTTGTGAACGCATTACTTTATCTGCAAGCTCTTTCCTAGTCATACTCTTGGCTTTCCTTGCTTCGCTCAGTTTTTTTGCGAAGATCATTTGCACCTTTACCAATTAATATCACTAAAATTAAAAATACAATCTGCTCACTTTTTCACCGTGGGTGAATTGTAACTTTTTAAGGTGGTCAGGTGTCTATCCACTTTTGAATGTAAACAGATAGACATTTCATTAAACCGTGTAGACCTTCTCTTATTACATTTATTACACCACCTTTCATAATGTAAAAAATTCTTGTGAACACAGCCAATGGAATTTAAACAAGGAGTTAACCTATGCAAGCCATGGATTTTGAAAACTTTCAAGACGAAGCCAGCAAACACGCAAACCAAGCACAAGCCATTGCCCTTCTTATTTTTACAGATCAAGCCTACACAAAACTTAGCCCAGTCATTATGGATAACGCCTTATGGGCACTAACTGACACTCTAGAACGACTAAGCCAACTTTTAGAGGTTCCAAAAGAGTTAAAACTTGCTTAGAACGCAACTTTAAAGAGATTCAGCGTTTTTTAGACGCTCTGAGAACGCGCTAGAATTGCAATTTATTTCAATTCACTGCAATTTCATTTTTACTAGAAACGCCCGTCATACGGGGTCTAGGGCTTTTAAATTGCACTTTTAAAGTTGCAGTAAATAAAAAATGTGTAAAGCGTGCAGGCGTGGGGAGGAGTGCTTTTACTAGCCTAGAGACAGGGAGAGACACAGACAGGCAGACACAAGAAAGGGCGCATTAAGCGCCCTTTCTTTGTTGGTTTAGTCTTAGTTTATTTAATCAGTGGTTGGAGCTGGGCCGCTTGTTCTGTGGCCTCCGCGCCTTTTTGGGTATAGCTAGAAGTTTGCAAGGGTGGTGACGTTGTACCCGCTCCACCTGGGTCACTCCATGAATATGAATGGTTATGAGTTCCTGCAACTTTTGCAAGGTCTGAAACCGTATTCATGAGGTCATGTAACAGGCTATAAATGTTAGTTGAGTCGTCACCCACATGATGCTTAGTGGCAATGATTTCTCTTACTTTACCAATCTGTTCTGTCAGGTTTTCTTCTATGGTTAAGGTGCTGTTCTTGCCTTTACTTTCCCACTCATCATCCTTGTTAACTTGAATGTAGGCTTGCTCTGATTGCTGCCACCGCTGATCAGTTTCAGCCATGTTAGGCAGTTTTAAACCGTGCGGCAGGATAGAACGAATAAACGGGTTAGCAGGTGACCCATAAGCAAACGCGATTTCAACGATAGTGCCAATGCTTGGCTTTGACCAAAAGCCACGCTGTACCCCACCCGCAGGCACAGGCAACAACACATCTTCTAAAATAGGCACGTCTTTATCTTCTTCACCGTTTGCCTTAAGTAACTGTACAGACACAGAGTAAACAGGCGTTTCTTCTGTAACGGTCTCAGCAGCTAAGGGTGTGAGAATATCCGTTACCTTGGCCCACATGGGCAAATGCCACCCACTTTGCAATTCTGGATATTTACGTATTAATACCCTAGTTACGGCTTTTTCCATGAGACCACCATTTTATTTTCAATTAATCGCACGCTATAAAGGCGCTTTCCATTTAATACATAACTCGGCCTTAATCCGGGCAATGCCATTAGCTCTGCGGTTTGTGTGGACAGTTGCTTATCTAATGTTGCCGCCGGAATATCAACGGGTGAATCAGGCCAATGACCATCAGACCATGCCCCCACATAAATTAGGCCGTCCCGCCTTTGTTGCCATGTAAAATCATCAATCCCAAATACTTGAGCAATAGACCTAACTAGATGAAGCCCTGAACCCGTATTAAAAAAATAAGGCACAAGTTTTGAAGCATAAGCAGTCTGAGGCAACGTAAAACCACAGCCCGTAATGGCTTTTACTTCGGTTAATAGGTCTTTCAGTGTTTTATTACGCAAAGCCACGGGCACGCGCATTTCTAATACATTGGATTTTTCACGACAAAAGAGTGTTTGAGAGTTATTACTTGCAGGAGTTGAGCGCTCTATGTAGCCAAAAAAATGGCCATGTTGTTGGCCATTATTGATTGAGAATGAGAAGAAGACAGTACCCGATAAGGGCTTATCTGATTGCACTAAAAACGATGCCCGACCACTTGCCGAAGCATCTAACGCTATATCATGTTTAACTAGGTTAACCCGTTCACCATTAACCTTAAGAATAAATTCATATTTCATCTGAGGCCGTATCCTCGTTACTCAGTGCAGAGTCTAAATAAGCCACGGTATTTTCTAACCAGCTCATTGGCTCATCATTACTAACCGCCACATCAGACACCACTTTATTATCAGCAGGTGCCACAGTGGGTTCATTTGTTTCAATAGCCATGGCTTCTACTTTTTCAGGGATTGATAGATGTTCAACCAACACAAATGACACAGACCATGCTTGAGAATCATCTAATTCTTGCGCGGATACTCGCTCAGTAAAGCGAACTTGGCGAACAGAAAAGGCTTTAGCCGTTTGGTTCTCAATGTTGTAAACCTTGCGCGTACCCTTAGTTTCATGTGTTGCCGTACTTAATAAAACGATGTCAGAAAGCACCGCTGCATCTTCATATTTGATATTCAATGAGACACGCAAACGTTTAGGCTTAAAGCCTTTTTCAGCCGTAGCAGAGGACGAACTTTGGCCGGATAAATCCTCATCCGGCAAAGCTAGTTCACAAGTTACTTTTAAGCCGTACCCCGTGATTTTGGTTTTATCTAAGGCAAGAACAATCATGATTCATCTGTTAAAGGGTAACGAGCTTTAATTTCCGTTACCTTGTCACGCCATGCTTGTTCAGATTCCGCAGTTTGATCGAATTGCCACTCCATGTACAAAGGATCTGATTCAATAGCATAAGCAGATTTTCGCTGATTGATTAAACTCTCTTTTAACTGCTCTTGTGTCAAAGGTGGCGCTATGGGCTTTTCACTTAATGCCCACTCTGGCAATACTTCACCAAGTCTTTCAAGCTTGTGATATTTGCCTTCACTATCAAAATATTCAACACCAACATTATCTTCTACATAATGCCAACTACCATTTTTGAAGTAACGCTGAAAGCCTTCTTTTTCTTCAATCAATTCAACATCAGTGGCAAAAGCGGGAATCATATATTTATTAGAAACAGAGTCCTTTTTTGCTTCAACTTCTCTTGTGAAAACTTGATATTCAGTGCCTAATTTAAATGCATATAATTTCATTTAAAACTCCATTTAAAGTCGTGTTTTGCCGTAGTATGCAATGCTTCGTGGCCTGTTTTCATCGGCAGTGGGTACTACTAGTGAAGCATCAAAGTTAACCCTACCATTTGACGTCAAAGCAGTACCTGACGTAGTTATAGAGAAATCATTATCAAGCCCCGCTTCTTTAAAAACACCGCTCAGCCCTTCGTTGAAAACAGCATAATTTGCATTAATAACGCCCTCAAGATTTCGAATAGCATCCTCTTGATAACTACCGAATCCCCGCCCATTATCAATACCCCGCCCATCATCAAACATACGGATAAATTCGCCCCCTACTATGGGTAAGGTGAAGGTGGTTGAACCATCACCATCACCATAAAAACCACCATATTCAATTGGGCTAGCGTCTTTCGTGGCTTGGTCTATGTAGTTGCTTGACGCGCTGACGATTGCAAACGCAATAGGGTGAGCCGCACGACTCAAAGCCGCGCCGTCTAATGCATATTCACCTGGGCGCAAAATATCAACGGTATCGGTATAAAGCTTGGCAATATCTAAAACAGAGCTGCCCGTTTTGGGGTTTATCTGTCTGATTAAATAGAACGCCTTATCTATGTACATAACCGTTGCTAATGCGCTCTTAATCAGTTGATTGCCAGACGAGATATTGACAATTGATATTGCACTTAAATCATCAATTTTAAGGGTCACAGGGGCGGTATTTGTAGCAGAAACAATAAACGAAAATTCGTAATGATCTCTTAGCTCATAAATGAGGCTAACCCCCTCTTTACTTGTCAGTACTAAGTCATTTTCAGAACCTGAACTTTCTAGAATATTTTTTGAATTAACTCTTTTATCAATATATTGCTTAATGTCTTCTTTAAAGCCAATTGGCCTTGTATCAGTAATATTTCCGCCAGCGTCAATATCAGCGATTTTAGCTAGATAATGAGTCACATTATTAGCATCGATATAATCAGCAAATGGCCCAACATCAATAACAAATTCATTAACAGCACTAAAGTCTGAAATGTCACCTTGTAAACTCACATTAAGCCAGATTTCATTCGGAAAAATGCTTGTTGTTAGTTCTTGAGACACTGTGTTTTCAATACGAACACCGCCCACATAACCAACACCCGCCGCCACACCATAAGTACCCGCAGCGCCAGAAACCTTGAAGCCATCATCTAAAAAAGCCTGATTACCATAAATATCTAAATTCGCTTTCCGCGCTCGCTCATCAATACCAAATAATCTATCTGTAAAATCTAACTGCCACGTTTCAGCAGGTACTGTAATAGCGCTTGTTTGCTGTATTCCCGTATAAGCGAGTAAAAAATTACGGGTTAAGGTATTGCCTGCCACAGGCCCATTATTTTTACGTTTTGGAATCGTTGGAATATAAGAAGTCGCAATCAGCACACCCTCATCATCAACCAAGCCAACCCAATTAAAATCATAATCACCAAGGTTAGCCCCCATCACTAATGAGTAAACCACTTGATTCGTATTCACATAACCAGCTTTAGTAATGTCCAACTGATCAACCACGTATTCAGCAGTGGGCACAGACTCAATGCGGGTAGATGGCTCACCTGCTAATCCATCGATATAAGCCAACACAAATTTGGTAATATTCAGCGTGCTATTCTCACCCTGTTTTTTAGCAATCTGGTTCTCACCCTCTATGGTAATAAATGCCATAATTTCTTCTCTCAATTAAATTGATTAACTAACGCTGGCCACATCCAATGCCCAAACATGCCCACTTTCATTGCTATTAATATTGATATCAGCCTGCCAAGGCGAGATAACCTCTCTCGCCACATCCAGCGCCCAAACATGGCCAACTTCACTAACAGCCACCCCAATAGAAACAGGGGTTAAAACGGTTAATTCATATCGCCTGCAAGTGCGTCCATACTGCCTAATGATGTTATCCAGAAGCTTTGTATTAGTTGAGATTTGAGAGTCAGACACCTTGAGCGAAATCACATCCCATTCAACACTGTCTAACCTTTCATCAAGCTCTAAATAACCAATCCCTAAGCGCTCAAAAATACGCTCAAAACCTTGTTTACTGCCTGCATCAATTAAATTTTTATGGGCTACATCTACCCGCTTTCGATAAATACTTTCACTTTCATTTTCAAAGCGGGTCACATCTCTTTGATAAGCAATCAACCCCAACACATAAGGGTGGCAAGTGGTCGCGTCCATTTGATCTAGTGGAATTTTTAGCCAGCCTTCGACCTTAGCCCACATAGTTTCAATGCTTGTTTTTAAGGCCTGAACCTGAGCCCCGCCCTTAATCCAAACGGGTAACGAATACTTCTCACTCATTCGCCACGCTCCACAGTTAAAGTATTAATTCTTGGAATTGTTAACCCAGACTCAATGCCATCAAGTGAAAAAACCAAGTCCTCTAATTCTGGGAATTCTGCGTAAATTTCACGGGCTAGTTTTGAGAAAGAAAAGCGGCTTTGAGGTAAGGTTAAAGTCACATTGGCATAAGCTTTATTCTCACGAAACGCCGCCCTTATCATGCCCTCTACACCTTGATGAATTTCATCAATCTCAACGTCTAACAAACTAATGGGTAAATAGGTTTTCACGCTGATTGAATGGAAGGTTTCAGGCATGGCCAACACTAACAAATCATCCCCGTGGCCATGGTAACCTTCATCAGAAATGCGGCGATTTATAGTTTCTAGGTAGCTGTTAGCCGGTGCATCTAAATCAAATAAAATATAAGCATTGGCGGTACCCGCACCCCGTGGCGCATTATGCTCAAACCACACCGCGTCTTCTTGCACACCACCAAATTCACTAATTAACGACTTATAAACACCATCCGTGTGAAAGTGGCTTAGCCTATGAATCATATTCCTGATACGCAGGCGATAATCTTCAATATCTTCTAAATCTGCCCCCAAAACACTTATCCAGTTTTCAGGGTTAACAACGGCGACACCTTCAATATCACACTTGTTAAAATAACCAGATTCTAAGTTATAAGCTTCCCCGTTCATCTCAGCTTTTGCCTTAATCAACAAAGCACCTTCACCACTTGCCAGCGTGCTATCTTCAAGCGTAAATAGATTATAAACCGTGTTATTAATCGACTCGGTATAAACCTTAGTACCCGCCGGAATGAGTAATGCATTACTCGTATCAAGGCGCGAAAATAAAACATTTCCTTTTAAAGTTTGTGCCTGTTTACGCACACAATCGCGGTTATCACCCCACCATTCAATTAATCCTTCACCTACCGTTTTTAAATAAAACTGAGGCATCACTTGTTTAATTAAAAGCTCATTAATCAACCAAAGCACAGGCTTAGTAATTAGCGCACTGATCAAACGCCAAAAAGGGCTGTAAATAGAATCATTCGAAATAGTAGAGCCCGATTCTTGCAACGCGGTTTTAAACTCTGCTGTGATTGTTTCCTCAGTAGTCGGCACACCCGAATCAGTCAGTACTTTTTCAAAGTCACTCATAAGGTCACCTTAATACTTTCGTTATCAAGGGTACGTGCTGTACAAATCAGATCACCACCAATTAATTCCGCATTTGCAGTACCTGGGTAAATGCGAGAGTCATTTTCCATTTCAATTTCGATACCTAAGCAAACAGTATTAATATTTACTTGGTTACGTTCACCTATCAGCGCGAAGCCATAGCCTTTTTCGCGGATCATGTGCACTAAGTCTTGCGCAATACAATCAACGCCATAGACTAATTCAGGCTCACCATTCGAATTTAAAACCAAATCATCATTTTCAATGCGTAAATCGATCATATCCATTAGCCCACCTGCATCTCCATTTCGTGGGCCAGTTCATCACCGCGCATTGGCTGGCCAGAGTTATTTACTTCAATCTTTTCTATATGAGTGCTCTTAGATGAACCACCAAAAAGGTTACTAATTGTCTGGAACAAGCCACCTTCATTCTCTGCTTTTGTGGATTCATTGCCCGGCAAAGTTACCAAGCCATTCATGTTTGTTTGCTCGCTTTCTACCTTCTGTTTCACTTCGGTAGTGCTGTCTAACTCAATACCTGGTATCCAGCTAAGTTTGTCTTTCATCCAATCGACTGAATCACCCAAAAAAGCAAACGGGTCTAATTCACTTAGCCAGTTTTTAAAATCCATCCACCACGCTTTTAAAGGTTCGAAAAGGTCTGTACTGATATTGAAGTTTGGAAACAAGGTTAAGCCAGCAAACCAAACACTAAAGTCACCCCACCATTGCGAGATCAAATCAAAAGAAGCCACCAAACTTTCAACAAATTCAATCGCTAAAAAGATTGGCCAGAATGCGAGCTTAAGCCATGCGTTTTCAGCAAACAGATTCTTAATCCAGTTCCATCCAGCCGCTAAGCCTTCAAACACATAATCAGTAAAACGGTTAATTGCCTCTGTCACCTCATCCCAATAGACAACCACTGCAACCAAAGCAGCAATAAGCGCAGCAATTCCAACCACAATCCAAGTTATCGGATTAGCCAGTAATGCAGAGGTAAAAGCCCAGACAGCAGGCAAGGTAGTTAAGAAACTGGCTTTCATGGTCGCGAAAAAAGCAGCAATGGCAGGGCCATTTAAAACAAAGGCCCACATAGCCGTTCTCGCTATTTTTATTCCACCTGCAAACAAAAGCGCTTTAGCTTTGGTAGCAATGAAGCCTAAGCCCGTCATTTTTAACGCTATCGTCAAGCCAATGGACGCAAACTTAAACATGCCAAGCACAGCCAAAAATGCGCCAGAAATTGCAATAAATCCCATTATAAAAGTGATACCTAAGCCAATGGCTTTGGTTAAGTGCGGGTACTTATCAGACCATTCAACTAACACCAAACTCACTTGCGTCATAGCATCAATAAAAGGGTTAATAGCGGGTAACGCTTTTTGCCAAACAGCAATTGAAACCGCTTTTATTCCAGAGGCTAAACGCGCCCAAGGGTCTTGCATTTGTTCAGCCATCCAAATGGCTTTTTCCATGCCTTTTTGCTTAGATAGATTGGCTATATCACCATTTAATTTATTAATATCTTTTGACATGAAAGTAACAAAATCAACGGCTTCATCTGAGCCAAAAGCACTTTTTAAAGCCCCCTGAAACTCTAAGGAATCAGTAATTCCACCAGTTTGTTTTTTGATTTTTTCAAGTATTTCAACTACAGGTAAAAGCGCCCCACTCTGATCAGTAAATTTAAGGCCTAATTTTTCTTGAGCTCCCTCTAAACCTTGAAGAAAAGCACTGTATTTCGTTCCTGCCTCTGAACCTTCATACACGGATTGAAGATTGCCCAAAACAGCCATTTGTTCACTAATTCCAACACCAAACCTATCATCAACAGCACCTAATGATTTAAACGCTTCAGCCATGGCAGGCCCAGTGGTTTTAAACATTTGTACCGCCGTTGCAGTCTGACCAGCGAGCATTTCAACCCAAGTGCCTTTACCCATTTCTTTAGCTTGGTTTTTAAATAGCCCATACATAGAGCCAAAATAAGAAGTAATATCTGAAACGTTCGCTATAGTCGCTTTGGCTAAGATGCCACCCGCAGTAGTAAAGCGCGGTAAATCATTACCCGCTAAACCATCAATGGCGCTTTGAATATCATAGGCAGAACGCACATAGCCTTGAGCGTTTTCCCCAAACTGAATAGAGTATTTAAGGCCTGCTTGATTAAGTGAGGATAAGGTTTTTTCAGCTACTCCACCTAATGAACGCACCTCACCCAGTGCCATATTCATATCATTAGCTGGGTTGATGGTGCTGGCAAAAGTGGTACTAGCAGCAATTAGCGCGGTAACACCCGCCGCCGTATTCATAAATGCTTTTCGGCTATGCCTAGTCACTTGATCAACTGTTTTCTGGATGCCCTTAAGCGGCCCAGTAATGCGGTCTAATAAACCAACAGTTAACATCAATTTTTCAAGTGACTTCATATCATTTCCCTGAAAAGGCTTTAGCAATACCATTAGCAATGGCGGCGGTATTTCTTTCTAGGTCGCGCCCTTCTAACCAGAGGGCACGGCCTAGGTTTTCTGGCTCATCGTCATCATGAGGGAGCCAACGGCGTCTTAGCGTTAAGAGTTGCTCGAAGCTGTTTCTTTCGATGTATTCGCTGAACGCCTGCGCAGCTTTACAACAGCGGGTAAATCACTGCTAAATTCGTCGGTTAAGATTCCCATTACATCCATCACCAATTTGGCTTTAGGTTGTGAATCATCATTGACCATCAAGCTTTTTAAAGCGCCGTGCTGTTCACTTTTTACCGTGGATGAAAGCAAGTTATAAGCAGGTAAAACGGTTTGCCCTTTGGCCATAGAATCCACAAACTTGTTGTAAGCTTTGTCTGTGACATTAAATTCAAAATCCGTATCACCTATGGTGATTTCAATTAGCTGTGCCATGTTCATTCCCCTTGCGCTTGTTTTTGAGCCAGTTTTAAATGCTCACGTTTAAACCATAAATTTGTTAAAAAAGTAGCCAGACCGATAACCAACCCACCGATTGCCACCCATTCGTTGATTGAATAGCCCATGAAAGTAGCCGTAAAAGACGCACCATAGGCAGTAACAACCGTGGATTTTTCCATGCTTAATCCCTACCTTCTGATCATTCCTATTCCCTTGATGCTGACAGCCGCCAGCACCACAATGGTTAATAATTCACCCAGTTCAACACCAAGATTCTTTAGACTTTCTAAGCCCAAATTAACCGCATCCAAATAACGCATATCACCAGTAAAACCACTCACTATGGCGGCAAAAAACAAAAGCACAAAAGGCGAGGTGATAATGACGGTCACATACTCATCTTTCCAAGAACCCGCCTCATTATGTTTTGCCATGGCTTCCCATTCAGAGGTCTTAAGCTTCAATTCATTCTCACCTTGTTTATCAGCCAATTTAAGCTTGGCATTCCCCGTTTCAGCCGCTTGTTTTCGTTCTTGCTTGGCCTGATAAACCTTGGCAACAGGTTTAACTAAAGCGCCAAAAAATGACGTTAATGACGTTAATGCCGTTACAATAGCCATCAATCTAAACTCCTATTCTTCACCCCAGCCCACCACGCTTTCACATCAAAATTAGGGCAGGTTTTAGCGGGGTTAAGATCACAATGTCCAAGCACTTGAGCGTCTGGATATTCTGCTTTATAAGACAAAACCAACCCTTCTAACGCTCGCATCTGATCAGCGTTAAATTCATCACGGCCCACCAAACAAATACCAATAGAGTTTTTATTAAATGGGTCAGCGTGGGCACCTTGCCAATACATAGGACGGCCCGCTTCAATTTCACCATCCAGCTTCACCACATGGTGGTAACCGATACCGTCCCACCCCTGTTCACTGTGCCAACGGTGGATATCTTCGGCGCTGGTTTCGCGCCCATTCGGTGTATCCGAACAATGCACAACAATCTTAGTAATCTTCATAACTACACCACCGTGCTTACAAAGCTTTGGTCTAGATAAGGCACACCGTTAATTTCTACAAAGCGCTTATCTGTAACGTCATAAGCAATGGTGTGTTCTAGTTTGTCCCCGCCGTCTGAACCTGCATCAAGCACTTTACTTAGTCGTAATTTGCAGCCATACGCCTTGGTTTTAAATTCTTGATCTAAGGTTTTACCCAAGCCGGAAATATCAAACACACCAAGCTGTTGCCAAGAGCCAGCGGCTTTGGCTGCATCTATCAACTTGCTATAGCTATCCGTATCTAAAGTGAGCTCACCACTTGCCGACACCGCACCACGTACAAAACCATCAGGCACGCCACGTGTGGTCGTTGGTTTAATGCCGTCTTCAATGTTTAGCGTGTATTGCTTAACGCTGATAATTTGAGTACCAATTGAAATATTGATATCTGCGCCTGAAATATGTTGCATGCTATACCCCGTCATTCAGGTTAAGGCCAATATAAGCTTGAATCGCTTTAGGGCAGTTATAAGGGCGAACAAGCAAAGCGATTTTTACATTCGTTTTACTTGTCCAATTGATTGTTACATCACCATCCAAGGGCGGCTTTACTTCACTTGGTTTAAAAATGCCGTTAGAGGTAAGGCTTTTGCTCATATCAATCATTGGACGCATGAAATAAGTTTCATGAGCACTAATAGAAATAGGCGTACTGTTTAGTTCACGATTACCCACTTTTTTAATGGCGAGAATGCGCACTTGGCGCTTAACCTTGTTCACCACTCGCAGGTTTTCAATCACACTGTAATCACTGGCTTCGGGGGCTAAGGTCATGCCGTCACTGCAATAAATACCGTCATAATCTGGGTAAACTTGGGGCACGGTTCCACGGGCATCATTTAGCGCTTTGGCGTGGCTCATATTAAAAGGCACACCGTCTTTATCATTTGGCAGAGTAGAAAGCCCAACAATGGCACCTGTTTGAGTGCGCATAGGTGTATCCGCAATAGACACGCTTTCATCACATAAACGACCACATACAGTACCCATCCAGCCTGAAAACACTTCTGGTACAAATAGAATGCCGTCACTGGCTACACCGTTTTGTAGAGTTTCAAACTCAGCAATGAAATCACCCCAACTTTCAGCACTCGGGGCTGCATTGGCCGCCATAAAAAACAATGAACGGCCAAACTCGTTTTCTGTTGTCGCAATGGCCGTGGCAAAATCATCTAAATCGGTTTGAGCGGTTACCTCATCGGTTACCACCACCGCTTCACAAACAATGTTTTGTGCCATGGCAATATCAAAGGCAGTTTTCCATTCACCAGCAGAACCACGAGGCATAACAACCGCTGTCCAATTGGTACCCGCGTTCGCTTTAGCCGCTTCAATACAGGTTTTCATCTTGCTAGCATTCACACCCAGCGCGTCATCTAAATCAGTCGTTTGGTCAATGTATAAAACTGCACCGTGGTTTTTACCCGCATAGCCAATAAACAAAAACTGGCATTCAGGTGAGGTAAAATCACCATTGCTGTTATCTTCTTTGTTGACGCTTACACTACCTAAAGCCATGTTATTTCCTGCCTTTTGCTAATTCTGTTTTAACGACATCAAATGCCATTGCTTTTACCCATTGCGAATCATTAGGAAAGAACTCACGAGCAGGCAATTCGACTTGCCAAGACTTCTTTCCTTGTCGCTTATTGTTCAAGGTGTAAAGAATCCCTAATGCACGCCATTTGGTGTAGTTCTCAACAATCCAAATACGGCTTACAGGCTTCTCTATTCCGCTACTCGTTTTTCTCTTAAAACCTAGCCTTATCATTGCATCCGCTTGAGCCATGGACGCTTCTTCACCGTGCCACTTTTCCTTAAGCTGCTTACTCATAGGCTTGGCACGCATTGTCATGGATTGACCTTCTTGGTGTGCTCTGGCCATTTTCCCCATGACGGTGTTTTTAAAGCCGATAGAAACAGAGTTTCCCTTTGTCCTTTGGCGAATATTGGCCCCTTTCACAAAGCCACTTAACATCTCGCCATTTCGCGTTCTTTGCTTCTTTCTTTCCTTAAATCCTTCACCGCGTACACTGCGCTGAGTCTTAACGTTTTTCCTTGCCTGTTTCTTAACTTCTCGCCCCATTTGACCCAAGGCCCGTTTGCGCCTTTCAGGGGGAAGCATCATCAATTTAAGCTCTGCAACTAAAGCGCTTTCACCCGCCCAACTTGCACGAACACCGCTATCAATCGCCATTCGCCACAATCAATTCAAACGACTCAGCCACATCATGTTCAGGCTCTTCTAATGTCCAAGTTCGCCCCGCATATTCAATGGGGCCACCTTCGCTTTCAGTTATGTAAACGTCTTCTTCAAATTGCAGGGTTAACTCAATATCCGCTGTTTCATTGTCTAAAAGATCAATGGTGATATTAGGTGAGCTATCCTCTAAATCTTGCCTATCATCGTTATCAGCCAACCAAGTGAGCAAACGCGCATTAAAAAGCTCAATTGGGTATTTTTGATAGGCGTAACCCTCAATCGAAAAAACAGCTCTGTATTCCATGGTGTGTAAAAGCACCTTATTACCTTCATTCGAACCCCGACTTTTAAGTTCGATATTCTCCACCCAAGCATCAAACTTTTTATATTTTTGAAGTTCCAAAAAGGTGCGTAAAAATCCTAGCTTTTTCATATCGCCGCCACTCTAAAACCACCTGCATAACGCCCTTCTGCAACCACTTCATATTCTTTTGCAGTGGCCAGCATTTCTTTAGTGATTGCATCAATAAAAGTATTGGCTTCATCTATCCATGGTGTCTTAACTGCTTCTGCTCTTTCCGCTTGAATATCTGCGGCTTTTTGTCGATTAGCCGTTTCAAAATACTTAAGCAAGCCATCCCTAGCGCTGTGCATAACCGCCGCTTTATACACATCAACCAAGCCAGCGTTAAAAGCGTCTAAGGTTTCCGCCACAATGGCGCTTTGTAGTATCAAGACAAAATCATAAATTTTGTCATTCACCTGGTGCATGGCATTTTTAAGCACATGCGCCAAAGTAGGCTCTTTGTATTCATTAGGTAGGCGGTAAATATCAATAAACACCTGTAATTCGATATCAGGAAAAAAAGCGTTTGGATTAATCACGCTAGTAGTCGTCTCAACTGGGTTAGAAATTCCGTTTAAACTCACTGTCATTTCTCCTGATATCTTCAAATAAACACAGAACAATTAGCGTGTGGTCATTGCGATAAATCACTACGCCTCAGCTATTGTCTGTGACCGGCTGGCGGATTCTTTTTACTCAATAGCTAGCTTGGTTTTAAGCTTTTCAATTTTCTTTTTCACCCCTGCGCGACTGTTGATAGTCATGGCTTTTTCAAAGTCAGCAAGGGCCGCTTTATCTTCTGCTAATACTTCTAAATGCTTACCCCGCATGACATACATCTTGCCCTCAACCAATGCAGGCAGTTTCCATTTAGCAGCCTCAGAAGCTTTTACAACATCGTCTAAATAAGGCCCTGCAGATTTATGAGTTTCTAACTGAGCTGAGGCCCAGTCATAAACCTGATCACAGATAAAACACTCAATATCGCCACTAAAACGGCTTGGCATTTTATGAACTTTTTGAGCGGCCAAATGCAGAGCTAGCGGCACCGCTTTAGCAATATCACCTAAATCAAACAGCCAAATCATGAACCAAACAGCCACGCTATTTGGGTACTTAGCGCCACTTTGAAAATAGCCATTAACAAAGGCCTCAAGGCGTTTACACGCTTCGGCCTTGAACGGTAAGCGGTCTTCAATATCTTCAATGCTGCTCATTTCTTTAATGCAGGCTTCGACAATCGCTTTATGGGTTTCTAGGTCTGGGTTACCAGAGCTTTCAACATCATCAAACTGAGATTTAAGCGCTTGAATATCGTCTTCATGCTCATCAACGCGGTTTTCTAAGTGGCCAATATCACCTTGAACAGATGCCAACTCATTACCTAATTCATCAAGCTGATCAGCATCTTTAATAGCGGGTTTAGCTTGTGCCTTAACCTGCTTTTTTTCGAGATTTTGACGAAGCTTAGAAACAGGTTTAGAAAGCCCATTAGCCACAGCACCTATGTTTTTAGCAGCTTGTCTAATCGCTTTATCTCGGTTCTGTTTCTCTAATTGGCGGCGCTTTAAAATATTCATCTAACTTCCATTTAAGGTAATTAATAGTGAGCTTAATTAGTGGCACTTAACCCAAGTTAAATACCACTTGTTAAACCTACTTAGGCTTCTGGTTCTGGCTCTACATACAAAGAAACATTGGTAACAGCAGCAATAGCCTCAGTTTCTTCAATCACGTAATCCACGTTTTCAGAGTTGTAATCTTCAACACGGTTTTTCTTAGGGTTGTTTTCAATATGGCGGCGCGCCGTATCTTCTTGCAGATAAATTGAAAGGTTCTTAACGTAAGTAACGATAATCACACCATCTGGCATAAATGGTGGAATATAAGCAGGCAGGCCAGCAAAAATGCCAGTCACGCGGTTGTCATTCATCAAGACTTTGTTAGTGGCTTCATCGCCATTAGATTCATAATTTTTAAGGTTCTGAGACCCCATCAAATCAGACGACATTAAAACAACCAGCTCAGAGTCTTCCCTAAAGTGGCTAGGAATCATCTGTTTAACTGCTTCGACCAACATATCTAAATTACGGAAATTAGCCGACGCATGGCCAAACGTTAAAGCATCTTCATCAATCTGCTCTGGCGCTTCTTCACGTAATTTTTGCAACCAACCTTTGTTTACGTCTTCACCATTCGGGTTAGCTTCTCGGTCAGTGGTTTTAGCAATAGAGACACCGTGTAAGCCAATACGAACACGGTCATTAGTTAACGCTTTACGGTAAGCACTGGCGTAAATTTCCGCATACTTTTCTGGTCCATGATGTCGCCATGTATCAATCAGGCTATAAGGTAGATAAATATCAGATTCAGTAAATTGGCATTCATAGCCTCTTTTATCTTCACCACGAATGCTTTTAGGCGTTCTTTCGCTGGTATCGGTAATTTCAGTTCGAGAAGTAACAAGACCTGGCACACTTAGCCCGATCTTTTCACCCTTGATAGAAGCAACTAACTGCACGTTAATCATGCCCAAAAACCAAGAACCGCTTTCAACTTGTTTTTCATACAAGCGTTGAACAATAGAAGGCTCAACGGCGAATTCTTCACCGACTTCTTCACCAACCGATTCATAAACACGGCTAATGTAATTATTTAAATTCTCTTTACCTTTTGAAGATAATGATGACTTACCCATTTTTAATACCTTTTAATAAATTCCAATCTTTAAGACCTAAGCCAACTTGGGTTACACAATTTCAAATTTTTCCCCAGCTTCACCCGTCCCTTTTGGTGGTTCTTCACCTACATCTTTCATAGCGTCGGCAAAGTCACCTTGTAGCTTTTCAAAGTCTGTTTTCAGCGTGCTATAGGACTGGTTTTCTTCTTTTAAACTGGCCACCTGACTTTCCAAATCTTTCATTTTTTGGCTAAATTCAGATTCGCCCTCGCCGTTAGATTCACCTTTTTTACTGATCAACCCATTTAACTGGGTTTTAAATTCATTAATTTGACCTTCAACTAAATTTTCTAGCCTTGTTGAAAATTCACCTATCTGGCCTTCAAGTTTTTCTAGCCTTTCTCTATCTGCTTTACTCATGGGTTCGTCATCCTGTTCTTGAGAGTTTTGTTTGCTAAACATTCTTTTTAAACGATCACTTAAGCCTTCATTTTTAACGACCTCTTTAGCTAAATTATCTAATTCGTCTGAGTCATCAAAAGTCAGCTCAATGGGTTCTTCCATACCAAAGACATGGCTAAATTTCTGATTTTCTTCTTTGCTAAATTCAAGTTGGCTAGTACCTAAACTGGCTGGGGTATCTGTGATAGCAAGGTGGGATAAATAAGCTTTGCCAGTCGTTGCAAAGTCAGGCTCAACTCGAATACTGGTAAAGAGCTTTTGACCAGCCTTATTTAAATTAAGAAGTAAGCGGTTTGGTTTCACACGGGCAAATAAGCACCAACGCTTCTTTTTATCTTTTTCTTTTTTGACTTCTAAAACTTGCCCATGATTGCCCAACCATGAGTAGTGATCAGGAAAGATATTGGCTATGTACTCTTCAAGGTCGTAAGTTTCAACAATGTCAAAAAGCCATTGCTCTTCAATGATACGGCCGTCTATTGTTGGCCCTGCCGTTGCTACCTTAAACCAACCTGATTTTGCCGCCATTTCAATTCCCTGCTATTGATTAATATGTATCTAATAACCAAAAAGATAAGCCTGAAAACAAACTGTTTCCAGCAGGTAAAATCCAACATTTTGGGATAATTAAGTTATCCCAAGTATTTGTATTTATTAAAGTTATTCCTCATTGCCTTGGCCGCTAGTATTGCGACATGGCCCACTCAAAAGAAACAATCGAACTCGCAAAAGAGCTTTTTATAAACGCCCACAAACCGGACGAGATAGCCGCACGCCTCAAGGTTTCTGAACGCACTATCTTTAACTGGATTAATAAGTTTGAGTGGGAATCGTTAGTCATAAAAGAAACCCCAGAAATGAAAATCGCACGTCGAATTGGGGTACTAACAGACAGAGACAACAAAACCAAAGAGGAAGTATTAGAGCTAGGTTCTCTCTGTAAATTCTTTGGCAGCATGCAACAAGATTTAGCCAAAGCAGAAAAGATCATGGCCGAAGCCAGAGCCATAGACAGAGGCGAGCCAGAAGCCGTGGCAGGCGCCCAAACGAAAAACAATCGCCGTAATAGTCGCAATAAGAAAAAATCGACAAAGAACGACATCAGCAATGTCAATCTAGGCGTATTTGACACTTGGGCCGCAAATAACCTTTTTGTATATCAAAAGCTCTGGCGTGAAATCTCACAAGACCCAGCCTTAAAACGTAATCGCTTTATCCTGAAAAGCCGACAAATTGGGGCCACTTATTATTTCGCCTGGGAAGCTTTCGAAGATGCCGTTAAGAAAGGTGAAAACCAAATATTCCTTTCTGCATCCAAACCGCAAGCACAAATATTTAAAGGCTATATTCAAGCCTTCGCCCGTGAGCATTTAGACATTGAGTTAAAAGGCTCGGATAAAATCGAGCTTTATAAAGATGGCAAACTTTGGGCAACACTCTATTTCTTATCAACCAACTCAAGCACTGCGCAGGGTTACCACGGCCACTTATATGTTGACGAAGTATTCTGGATTCATGGCTATGACAAGTTACAAAAACTTGCCAGCGGCATGGCATCCCAGAAGAAATGGCGACGCACGTATTTCTCCACCCCATCATCACTGCAACACCCCGCTTATGATCAGTGGAGTGGTAAGAAATTTAATAAAAACCGCAAGAATAAAGTTGAGATAGACCTAACAGATAACACCTTAAAACAAGGTTCATTAGGTGCAGATAAGGTTTGGCGACATCTCGTAACAGTTGAAGATGCAGAACGCATGGGCTGTGATTTATTCGATATAGACGAACTCAAAGCAGAGTACAGCAAAGCCGATTATGAAAACCTATTTGGTTGTCAGTTTGTTGATGATAATGAAAGCGTCTTTCCATTTAAAACGCTCACTAAGTGCATGGTTGACGCCTACAGCAAATGGACAGATGTTGATTTTGAAAGTGATACCCCATCTGAAAACCGCCCCGTGGCCATTGGTTACGATCCAAGCCGAGTAAAAGACAATGCCGCCTTAGTGGTTCTAGAAGTTCCCTTACACGCTGGTCAAAAATGGCGAGTGATAGAAACCCAACAATTCAAAGGCTTAACGTCTGAATACCAAGCCAGCCGAATCAAAGAAGTTTACGACCGTTTTAATGTGGTTTGGTGTGGCATAGATACCACAGGTATTGGGCACGATACCTTCCAATGTTGCCTTGATTTAAAACTAAAAAACCTAACCCCTATCTGGTACACCGTCGCCATCAAAGTGGACATGGTAACCCGCGCTAAACGCCTTATTGACGGGGGCCGCTTTGAATATGACATGGGCAATAAAGACCTTACCCAGTCACTCATGATGATCAATCAAATTACCACTCATGCTGGCACCATTACTTATGGGGCCAGTCGAAAAGATAGCGTGGGTCACGCTGATTTAGCTTGGGCTATTTTCCACGCTATGGCAGCAGAGAAACAACACACCAAATCTAAAAAACCAGAAAAAGCCAAGTCTAAAACCCGCATGGCCATGTCTGGATAAAAGGAAAATACAATGAGTACAGCATTAGATAAACCACGTGTTCGGCTAGACCATAATGCACAAGCATTGGTACCAATAGAAAAGCCTAAATCATCAGCACGCGCCTTTACTTTTGGCGAGCCAGAACCCGCGCTAGGTAGCAACATAACAGATTATCTAGGTGTATTTGCCAGCAGTAACGAACGTTATTATGTGCCGCCTGTCAGTTTATCTGGCCTAGCCAAAACTCTGTATGCCAATGGCACCCATGCAACCGCTGTAGAGTTTAAGCAATTACAGCTTTTAGGTAATTGGAAAGACAACCCCTTAATATCTAGGACAGAAGCAAGGCTCGCTATTGCGGATTATCAAGTCTTTAAAAATGCTTACTTCTTCGCGATTCGAAACCGCTTAGGCGGCATTAATCGCTATGTTCGTTTGCCTGCCATTAATATGCGCGTGGGCACAGATAACAACTTCTTCTTACTCACTAAGCAAGGTGACGAACTCGAATACAAAGCTAATGATGTTTTACACCTAAACGGGGGCGATATACGCCAAAGCATTTATGGCATACCCACTTACTTTAGTGGTATTCAAAGCATTCTATTGGGCGAAGCCGCCACCCTTTACCGCCGCCGTTATTACCTTAATGGCGCCCATTCTGGTTATATTTTAGTGACCTTTGATTTAGATGATGAAGAAGCACAGGACTTAGAAGATTCCATTAAACAAACAAAAGGACCTGGTAACCACCGAAGCCTGTATTTAAATATGGAATCCACAATCGGGGGTAAACCGGGCTACACCAAAGACCGCATTCAATTAATCCCCGTGGGGGACTTTGGCAATAAAGATGAGTACGACAAAATTAAAGAAGTCACCCAGCAAGACATACTCAACATGCACAGGGTACCCGCTGCATTATCGTCAATAATGCCACTCAATGCCGCAGGGCATGGGGATTTAAAAAATATTCGAGAAGTCTATTACGACTGCGAAACCTTACCCGCCCAAGCCATTTGGAAAGAGCTAAACGACAGACTCCCAAGCAGGGGCAAGATTTCTTTTAATGAACCTCGTTGGTTACTGAATAAGGGAGCATCCTAATGAGCTTAAATTTTAACAAAGGGTTATTTGATGCTTTTGGTGCTGGGTCGGGCTTTCAGAGTGCGACCATGAGCAAAGCAACCGCCGCCAACAGCCAAGCCAATCAATTGATACTTAGGTTAAATAATTACTTGCCACCTGACCCACCGCCAGCCATTCCAAGTACTGAGATTTTGCCGGATGAAACCAAGGTTAAAAACTGCCAAACCGCTTTAGGTAATTACGGCCAAGGGGCCAACAATTTAAACGCTCACGTAAGCGCACGATTAGATAATTTAATCAACGATATGCAAGTGGCATCAGCCGTTAAAGAGGTTGATAGTTATATAAGTAACGTTCCCGCATCTTGTACCAATATCAACACCATAGCAGGTACCTTGGATGGTGCCACGGATTCGCTTTTAGAAGCCGCCAGCACTAGCATGGATGAACTAGACCAAGGCATAACTAACTATGATGCAGACACCATAACCCTTGAAGCGTTTGAAGCCTTGCTTGATAGAGTCACCGCAGAACTGGCCAGCAGCTTGGCAGGGATAGTGGGGATGATTTCGAACGAAGTCATGATGCTTGATAAGATGTACAAACAACACATGCAAATGGCTAAGTCGATGGGGTTTAGTGCCTTACTAGATGATGATTGTGTCAGGCCGTTTTTAGTGGGTTTGGCTAACCCAGAAATCACCCAAGTGCTATTGAGTCATTTTGAGATGGGGGATTTGGTGGAGTTATTTTAATAATTTATAAGTACAACAACATGTTACATTTAATTAAAATTGAGTAAAAAGGCTACGCTTAAAAATGCTTTAAAAAACTTGCTAACCCTTAGCCCAATCGATATCCATTAAAATAAAATTATATATTTCATACGTTGAATAGAGTCCCATTGTAATAAAAAACACTCCAATAATTAAACTCATAAAATTCAAAATATAAAACTTAAATTTATTGTGTATATTTGATGATCTCCTTAGTTTTCTATACAATCTTACAATAATAGAAAATCCATAAATTAACACTAAACCAACCAAAAATATGTTTATATATAAACCATAATTATATAAAAATTCATTTTTTGAACTATTAACCCATTGGACTGCTTGAAACCCATCCTTATAACCTTTTATTCGACCATAAATAGTAAATTCACTGTCCTGATTTCCGCTAAATAACACATTAATTAAACCTCCTGATTCTATAGCCTCATCACCCACTATATTAATATATAAACAATTTCCTGTTTCACTTTTATCCAAAGTAAATTTCAAATTTTCTCTGGATGTTTTTGTAAACCTTGCTTGAAGAATATTTGTATTTTCATTTGGACATATTCTTAACCTATCTGTTTCTGAAAGCATCAACTTATCAATAAAGTCATTTCCATCATTCCAAATTAATATGTCTGTGGTATATAAATTAGCAATTTCACGTTTCTTCCAAAGAAGAGTTAGATCTTCAGCTTTATCTGTCACTTCAGCTAACAACCTCGGTACTTGAACCGAATATTTTGGCTCAGCTTCCGATTTAGCCAAAAAATATAGAATTATGGCAATTAATGTACCTGCAAGAAATATCGTTAATGGATGCTTAATTACTTGGCTGAACAACTTTCACTCTCCACTTCTTCTAAAAATTACGAACATATTGTTGGATTTATTCACGGCAAAAAACGACAAATTTTTATTACTAAAAAAGGGGAAGAAAATTTAACCACCACCTTCGTTGTCAAGATACAAAATTCGTTATTATCCCATGCAGTGTACTATATTAATTTTACAACATTTTATTTCTGGCGCAATAATCAATACTAGTTATGTCATTGTCCTATAGGTAATTTAAAAGAAATATTTGCATAACTTGCCAGATCAACTAACTTATGTGTACCCAAGGAATGGGTTACTGATCAACCATCAACAAGGAGCGTTACGATGGAACAAATTTTACTGCTATTAATGGATCTAAAAGCGGTGTCATTGAAAGACCTTTCTGACCTACCTGATGAAAATCAACACAATGTGGCGTTGCGCCTTGAGCAGTTGCAAGAAGAGCTTAATCAGGCATTGGAGTATCGGGCAAAATCACTTCAATAGAAAATGTTTAACTTTATAGATATACATCTAAAAAATAATTTTTTGTGATTATTTTCATTTTCTAACCTTGATTACCGCTTTTATGCGCCCTATCGTCTACATCATCAAATGAATTGATTTTTATTGATGAGAATTCCTCCCCTTTTCTAAGGGGTATTTAATCCAAATTTTATAGGATATTGTCATGATGAATTTCATCAAGGAGTTAGCCAAAAAGATAGCGCAATCTGTTGTTCTACTTTTGGTTAACTGGCTAATAAACCGTTTCTGGTAACTTAGCCTTTGCAATACAAAAGCCGCTCTATATGAGCGGCTTTTGTATCTATAGTTTTCTCACTTCAACACCCTCACCACGCTGGTGACGACGCCGTTTATGATCAGCTCTGACTCTGCATTGATGTAAATTGGTTTGAATGCTTTGTTGTGTGGCATCAATCTCACTCTTGGCTTTGTGTGTAGCTCTTTTACGGTTTGCTCTCCGTATATCGTTGCCACCACGAAATCACCATGGCGAGGTTTTAAGGCACGGTTAACCACTAACGTATCACCATCATGAATGCCTGCGTTTACCATGGATTCCCCATCCACTGTCACCAAGAAGGTATTAGGCGGATCAGGGATACATAGGTCATTCACGTCTAGGCGCTTTTCAACAAAGTCTTGAGCGGGGGAAGGAAAGCCAGCAGGCACCAAATCAGCCATGAAAGGGATTTTGTAATCTGGCTTGGTTGGGTCTGGGGGATTGATAAAGGTAACGTTCATATTTAAACCATAAAAATAACAACTGTACATATACACAGTATAGTGATTTTTTATAATGGTTCAATTTTAGCTGCGAGTTAACCCAAGATCCACGCCTTCAACCTTGCTCTTATGCAACGTAAGCAATTTAAGTTACAGGTTATATGTTCCTAGGCTGCCCCCTTACTAGCTCGTTTCTCTCTATTCTTACTCATTGAGATCAAAGCTATTCTTTCAGCAATACTATCAGACAACTGAATAGCTTTTTTGGTAATCATTTCGATCTCTTCTTTTGTTACTGGATGCTCATGCTTGATCGAATACAAACTATATTGAGACTCTTTTCCTTCCGTTGGAGGGAGTCGACCATCCAAAGCAAAAGTCCCATGGGCAGCTAAATTTCTCATACCACATAACTCTAGAGCCTCATTAAGTAATTTAATGAGTTCTGGGTAATTGTTATCAGCTTCAGAAAGAGCTGTAATCTGTTTTTTAAGCTTTACGGTTAAGGCCGTTTTGTTCCAGTTTTTACTAAGATCTTCTTCGAGAATATCTAAACGGATAATACTAGTTAGATGATCGATTTCGTTCATAGAGATTATAAAATGACCAATACTTAAAGCCCAAAACTGTCTATCCATATTCACGAACCACCTCGTTCTTTTATCCAGTTTATCACCGCATTAAGAACATCACATTTGATTAATTACATAAGGAAGGGTTACATATCTACTGTGCCCTTCCTTGGCTATTTCGCTTGATTCTACGTACTTTTGTATTTGTATCAACAACTAACGCCCCAGCTTAGGGGCGTTTTTGTTTACTCACCTAGTGTCAGTCCAGTGGCTTGTTTTATGTTGTTGATGACGCCGTCTACCCAGACTGGGTGCCGTTGTAGTTGGCTGATTTGGTTTTGATAGCCTCGGATGAGTCTTACCATGTCCATGGCGTCTGCTTGGGGGATGATGACAACGGGCTGGCGCAACTTCATAGAGCGGACCATGGTATTTAAAAGTTGGAGTTTGTCGGTATCTTGGGTGCCTGTTATGGCTGGCGAGGTATTGTTTTTAAGTTGGCGTTCGCAGTCGATAAAGTAGCGTCTTGCTTGTCTGCCTTTATCGTTCCGTTCGACCATGGCCAGTTCTTTCGCCATGTCTAAGGTAATGAAATAGTTCAAAGAGCGTCTATCACCACCCTGACTTTTGGTTACCCCGTTTGGGGTAATCAAAATAAAGTCTTCATTTTCAACGAATTGATACTGAGTAATTCTAGCTTTAATCCATGCAGCAAAGTGACGACCAACTTCTAAAAAGATATGAAGATCTTTGGCATTAACGGCATCGCAAGTTTGTTCATTGATTACATGAGAATGTAGAGAAAGGATTTCGTTTGAGTTCAAGCGTTCTACTTGGTTTTCGGATTGCATAGCCATCATTGGCCTCCTACGGTCTGTTAAAAACCACCATATGACTGTGAGATATCATAAAGGGTGGCGGATCTAAACTAGGTTCTCACAACCGCCCGTAGGAACGGCCTAGCCAAGGCTAGCCTAATAAAGATCCACCATAACAGGCGAATCTCGGCCACAAAAAAACACGCGGTGCGTGTTTTAGGCCGCTACGGTAAAACGGGGTGAGAATCCCGACGCTGGATTTTGCCAGCGCACAGTAATGGTAGCGGTTGTTTTCTCATTGTGTCAATCAAGGATATGAAATTCTTGTTTGTAGACTTACACTGCACACCAAGCATTGACACCCATTTGACCGACTAAAAAAAGTAAAGCCGCAACTGCTGGTGCCAGTATCGTAGCGGCAAAACCTAAAGTAGCCCCAATTGCAGCTGATATTGTAATAATACAAACATTTTTTACTAAGTTAGATTCCATTCCAAGTTGTTGACGAACTTCTTCATACGAAGAATCACCGCACATAAATTTTCGAAACTCTTCTAAAAACCTATCGTAAAATGGCTCTGGGCTGGAACCTCCGCCGAAACCAACTGTAGACTTTGGCCCTTGGGCAGATATCCAGAGCTTAACCGCTTCTTCCACACCATGCTTGCTTGATAGTTCTAAAATTGTATTTTTTTGATAAGATTTTAGTGGCTCTAGCCACTCTTCAAATGAAGCGTTTTCAATGTTCATTAAAGCATTTCCTTAATATAGTGAGCTGATATGCATTGTGTTGTTTGATTTAATTCATGAGGATTAATTCCTGCAATTGAGGCTCCAGCACCTTCAGGTACATAAGCTCCATTTAACATACCAACAATTTCCTGACTCTTAGGTGAATATATAACTGACCCTGACTGCCCAGGGCGTGATTGAATATTTATAACTGCATATTTACTTTTAATTCCATTTGATTCTAGTAAAACTTTAGATCCAATTTCAGCCCCTTGATAAGTTAAAACCCTTCGTCCTTGAACACAATGAGGGTAACCATAAACATGTACATTTTCAGAAACATCCAATGAATCAAAACTTCCCAATTTTGGAAGAGTTTCATTAATGAAATTTAAACCTTGAAATGGCATTTGAATTTTTAGCACAGCAATATCTTTTATTGGATCACTCTCAATAATAGTTACGGGGATACTTTGGCAACGGTTATCACTTACATCTTGATACTGAGAAAAATCATTAATATGTGGCATTATAATAACCAGACCTTCATCACTATCACCAACAACATGTCTAGGCGTAGCTATTAATCCATCGTTTTGTACACAAAAGCCTGTTCCCAACATATTAACAACTCCTGCTCTAACTCGACCGATTACAACTACCATTTGAGTAAATATTTTCACACGCGCTCCTTAAATTTTAAATGTAAGCTGACAATTTTAAAGTGCCATAGTTATGTTGTAAGATAGACTTTCTACAAGAAACACGTTGCACATACTTAAAAAAAGACGTCTTATAAACTACTTCCTCACCTAAGTTAAAACCAACACTTAAGCTCTAATCCATTGATCTATATACAACCCCGCATCCTATCAGCAATCTAAAACTGAACACAGATTCAGCCCACTTAGATTTGGCGGTCATGCTGCCACTTGCACTTGGCTTGGTTCTTGATAATTGGCAATCACCAAAGCTTCGGCCAGTGGTGGACAAACCGCATTACCACAACGGGCAACTTGGCTGGCTTTCGATAGTTTTTTGCCTTGTGAGTCATGAGATATTTTGTAATCAGCCGGAAAGCCCATGGCTAAGAAAAGCTCATGAGGTTGTAACATTCTTATGCCGATATCGACGATTTGATAAGCCACGCCTTTTACCATGACTAAGGCAAAACGGTCTCTTGTGGTGAGTGTGTGCAAAGGCTTTTCTAGAGAATGGGCCACGCCGTTTCCGTAGTATTCAACGAGGAAGGCGCGAACTTCCCCAAGGTGGTTGCCACCGGATGAAATAGTATGCAATGGCTCATCAACACCATGGCCGACATTATCCCCGCGAAACTTCACTATGTGGCTAGTCACTAAGCCAAAATGCCCCCCTTTTACTTGGGCGCATAATGTACGCATTGGCTCATCAATCGGCATGTTTCTAGCATTACTCGCATTAGCAAACTCAGTGATAAAACTAATGGATTGCTGATCAGGCACCATGTATGGGTTATCAATAAAAGCATATTTATCTAGGCCCATGCCCAAACGCTTTAATGTGCTTTTTGCTATTGGCTTTTTTCTATTAAAAATGGATTTAACCGGCTGACTCCAATCTATAATATCGGCCACGGTTTTGAAGGGTTGCAAGCCTTCCCCATGGGTTGGCTTTGGCCATACGATTGGCTCACCATCTTTACGAGCAATTAAGAAAAGGCGTTTACGGATTGTTGGCACACCATAGTCACTGGCTTTTAATATTTTCCATTCCACCTGGTACCCAAGCCCTTTTTCAATGGCACCTAAATCAAAGCCTTCACCTAGTGCATTTTTAACATCTTCAATGGCTGGGTGATCTAATGACAAGCCCGTGGTAAGTGCATCAATAAAGGCTTTAAAAGTTTCCCCTTTGCGCTTTTTACATGGCCTTCCATCTACGAGTGGCCCCCAGTCTTTAAACTCTTCAACATTTTCTAGGGCAAACATGCGCACAGGCACCAAAGCCGCCCAGCGCACCGCGACCCAAGCAAGGCCTCTAATATTATTGTCTACAGGTTTACCACCTTTTGCTTTTGAGAAATATTTACAGTCAGGTGAGAACCAAGCGAAGCCAACAGGATGGCCTTTGCAGGCGCTTACTGGGTCAACATCCCAAACAGATTCACAATAATGCTCTGTTTCAGGATGGTTAAGCTTATGCATATCAATGGCCGCAGGATCATGATTAATAGCAATATCAATATGACGACCTAAGCCAAGCTCTAAACCTGTGCTGGCACCGCCACCACCTGCGAAGTTATCAACGATTAATTCTTTCATGACCCCATACCCCCTAACGTAAGTTGGTTTTCTTTCCTGAGTATTTCTTTTGCCAAATCCACTACGTCCCGTTGTGGTGGGTTTAGGTAATGAGAAAAAGAGGCAGACACAACAAAGGTGCAACCGCAGTCTTTTAAATTGGTACAACGGCAATACAGGTCTTTCATAAAAACACCTTCAATTTCCTTGCCCACATTGGCGTTATTATGGATAACCGCCTTACTGCCACAGTTTGGACATTCCACTCTAAAAGACATTGGCACCACCTCTTTCATCCTGATAACTTTCAATGGGTATTTCTTCCAGCAAATGAGCTGGCGTACAGTTATTGACACGAGTCCAAGGAGGAGCGGCTTCGCCGTCCTCTTTAGAGCCAGCCCCTTTGCGCTGTATTGTCCATTCGTAAATGCGGGTAATGACAACTTCTATACCATTAGCCACGCCCTTTACTGATTTAACGAGTTCACCATATTGGTTTTCTTCTGGTTCGCTGTAATAGGTTTTGAGTGTCTGGTCTTTACCCGCGAAAACACCACCCATTAATTTAACAAAGCCGCTAAAGTCGGCACGGTTGGCAGCATGGTAAATATCAGCAAAAGCTTTGGGGGCGGCATCCATACCCAAGCGCCTTAGTTCGCGCCAAACGGTAACGGATGCCCCACCTATAAATTGAAATTGTCTTATGCGGTTTAGTCTGGCCCAGCCCACTATGCGCTTGGCGGCATCTGTTCCGCTTCGGCCTGTCTCGTGGTCGGTATCAATATTTTTACCGTGTACGTTTTTGGAAATGTATTTGACGATATAGCCCGTGGCCGATCCTATCTCACGGTCAATTTTCCTTGTTACAAAACGGTGCTTTTTAGCGCCCCTTTCTTTACCGTCTACTTGAAGCGCATAAGCTTCAAATTTGGCCAAGAATGCTTTGGAATCTTCAGGTTTTAGAAAAAGCATGAGGTGCCAGTGAGGTGCACCATCATGATGGGGTTCAACCGTTCGCAGGCCGTAAAATTGGATTCCGTGATTGTTGCACCAAGCACGAAACAACCCCCAAACATGGTTAAGGTGGTTATGAGCATCTTGAATGGTTGGACACCCTTCTTTCCACCATTTGTTATTTCGGCGACTCCCAGAATAAGCATGAAATTTAGACGGACACGTTAAAGTAATAAACCAGCCTTCATGCCCTTGCTCTTCGGCCACTTCTTCTAGGCCTTTGATTCTCACTATCAGCTCTGCAAAACGGTGATCAGGGTTAGAAATACCCAAATCAGATAATTGAGCCAAAGTGTAAGTTTGGCCTTTGTCGTTGGTGGCTTCCCAACCTTCAAGAAAGGCCTTGTTATTCTCTTGTTTCTGTTCTTCTTTACGGAGTGCCCAGTCAGAAAGATAAGGTGAAGCAAAGCGGTTTACTTGGCCACACTCTCTTAATATTTGCTCGACCACTACCCATTGTCGCTTTGCTTGTCTTATCCACCATTCGGTTGTGATCATCCTAGCGGCAAGGCCAACCACCTTGTCATTATCTTTCCAATCACCGAACGTTTGGCCAATATTCATTAACTCTAATTTAATGAAGTCTTTTACTGCTTGTGGGTTGTGCTGTGTGCCAATGGCATAGAGCTTTACTTCGAAATCATTGCTCTTTTGCCATGCCCATTGGGAAAGCTCTTGGCCGTCTAACTCAGTTATCATCTTGTCGCAGAACTGCAAACGCTCTACCACGCCACGCATCCAATCAAGCGCGGCGGCTTGGCCTTCATACTTGGCAAGACGGGTTGCTTCTTTACCAACAAGGGGGCGTAAAACGGAAACCTTAGCTAAAAGCTCGTAACGCTCAATCACGCCACGTAACCAAGAATTGGCTTTTACATAACCTTCGCTTTGGTCTAACTCAACGAGCTTTATTCGCAAGAAAGTATCGTCTTCATTGCTCACATTGCTAAGTAAATCATTGCGCCATTCTATACACTGCTCAGTAGGCTTATGCATATGCCACCCCACTTAGCCTTTCAAGGGTTAAGCAACTTGTTTGATAAGCGCTATGGCCAGCAAATAAACCCGCAAAGTTTTCGAGTAGTTCCAGTTTTCGAGAAAGCGCGATAGTCACGGCACTATTCGCCCAAGACCAAGTTAACCGGCGCTCTACTACTTCGGCCATTACCCCTTTGTCGATCAGCAAGAACTTGTTAAGCCTGCATTCAATCGCCGCCTTTACCATCTCGCACAGCATTTGTATTTCGTAAACGCATAAAGGCACATCATGTTGCGCGCCTATCCCCCATTCATAACCGCCCTTTTGGATTGAGTCGGTTTTGAAGGTGGGTTTTTCTCTTAGCTTTTGCAGGGTAACAATAGGGTTCCAAACCGTGAGAAAGTGATAACCGACTACTTCACCACGTTCTATTTCATGGCATGCGTACATCTTCATCCAATGGTTAGCAATTTCTGTCATTAGGTTTAGATCAGTGGTGGTGAATGTGAAGAGAAACGTTTGTGGTACTTTCACTTTTACAGGCTGGGCAGTCATTGTGGTTAGCTCCCTCTATTACTTTCTTTTCTTCTTTCCATGCGTCCCAAATTTGGTAACGCAGAGGCGGTGGCGGCATGTGGTTTAAAATGGCTTTTAGCTGCTGGTAAGACAGCGCTAACCCAGACATGACAACCTCAACAACTCGCCCAGAGAGGGCAAGGGTTCGTCTAATATCATCTGGTCTAGTTCGTCATCATTTATGAGAAAGTCGAACAAGCCGCAGTTAGGGCAATAGGTTTCATAAGCATCTGAAATATGAGACCTCGATTTCCCCAGCTCATGAACGTGCCCTTTCCAGTTGCAGTTAATGCATTGTGTTTGGTTTGAATTGCACATGGTTAACTCTCCCTTTCGATGAACGAACTAAAACGACTTTCAATAGCTTTAACCGCAGCAATGGCGGAAGAGTCAAAAGAGTCTAAAAAGCATTTCAATCCCCAATCACTTTGCTCCAAAATAATCGGCTCAATTGAGACAGAAGCTTCTTTTTCAATTAGACGTTCTAACCTTGTTCTGGCATGACTATCAGATACGTTTTTTAATAGTCCTCTTAGGGTTTCAAGGTATTGGGCGTGCTTAGATTTAAGAGATTCAGCCATTGCTTGGCGGTTATATACAGGCTTAATTATTTTCTTCCTGATCAGCTCGGCATCATCAATCAGAAAATCAAAGTGACAACACTCAGGACAATAAGCATTAGAGAAATCATCTCTTTTTAGCTCACATTCTGTGCCACCCCATCCGCATTCTGTACAGTGCATTTTTTTACAGGCAACCATGATTTATCTCCCTTTCGATGAACGAACTAAAACCACTAGTGAGTTGATAGGCCTAAGTCTTTCCCGTGAGACATGACTGATTCGCGTAATAGCTTTAGCGCGGCTTCTGCTTCATCAATCTCTTTGAATACCTGGGACTTTTCTCTTTCAGTAATTTTTCCATCCGCCATGGCATCTTGAATGGTGGCGAGTACATCACCGTGTTCTTTTCCGGCATTAAGTACCGAAGCAAGCACACTGGCTGGGGCTGTTTTACGTTCATGTAGGTTTAGCTCGGTTTGCATTGCACGAACCACAGCATGGTTACCCGTGATTAGTTGAATGGCGTGCGCTTCTCGCACTGTCATTTTGTGGTAGTCGCTATTGGGGTTGGCTTTGTTGATTAAGATTTGGTGTGTCATCCCTAATCTATCTGCAATCCCTTTGGCTTTGATATCTGACTTATGAACGATGTCGTATATTGCTTGATCTAAACTGTCCATCCGTTTTATCTCCTTATACTTAACCGTTTTTAGTGTTTGGTCTGTGAACTATTCTTAGATTCATAAAGTGAAGGGTCGTACTTCAACGCGCCTTCGGTTAGGCGTTCAAGCTTCAATGCGTGAACTTCGGGAATGACATCACCCCATGCCGAAACAGACGCACGACCCATACCTAACATTTTTGCTACACGGGTTTGGTTTATGTCTTTTGACTTAAAAAACTCAATAACATTTGCTTTAAGCATTTTTTTGCTCCGTAGTGTTAACTTTTGACAACCTTAATTGCCAAGTAAACCTATGTCAATAGGAATTAACATTTATCAAATGAAAACTATTGCAGACAGAATCCTTCATAGAAGGAAAGAATTGAAAATGTCACAACGGGAATTAGGCAGACGCTTAACCATATCCGGCGCGACAATATCTCTATGGGAATCCGACAGGAACTACCCCAACGGTGAAAACCTTCTTAAGCTAGCAAAGGCATTAAGCACTACGCCCGAATGGCTACAACACGGACAAGGTGTCAGGGAAAGCAAACACCTCTACAATTCAGAACCAACAGCAAAACAACCAGATACCAGAAAACTACCTATTATCAGCAACTTACACGCTGGCAACTGGGAGAATTCAATAGAGCTTTATACCGATGGAAACACCACAGAATGGGAAGATGCGCCATATTCAACCAGCTCAAATGGCTTTTGGCTTAGAGTTGCTGGTGATAGCATGGCCGCACCAATAGGCCTAAGCATCACCGAAGGAATGCTCATTCTTGTTGATCCAGACATCACACCTGAAAGCGGTAAATTTGTCATAGCTAAGCTAGATGGAACAGAAGAAGTTACATTCAAAAAGCTAGCAATTGATGCTGGCCAAAAATACCTTAAACCACTAAATCCTTCCTATAGAGCAATAGAAATAGGTGACAATTGCCAAATTATTGGCGTTGTAACCGAACTAAAGCTTAAGCTTTAACATCAAATTGATAACTTTATTAAAGATATTTTGTTAACCCGAGTTGACAGAATATTTTTTTATCACTAGAGTTGTCAAAAGTTATCACTCAAGGTTAACAGATTAAAGCTATAGCACTTTAGGGAGAATCAAACATGCTTAACGAAGAATCACCATACACAACCACAGTTGAGCTTTGTGCTTATTTTAGATGCACACCTAGAACACTAAAAAGGTGGCAGGAAAGAAAAGTAAACCCTATGCCAGCGCCAAAGATGAGACCAAGCGGCCAATTCTATTTGTACTCAAAGGAAGAGATAGACAGGTGGGAAGAGGCAATGCATAAAGAATTGGAAACACAACACTAAAAAGGGGCTTAAGCCCCTTTTTAGGGTTTGGTTAAAACTTCAATACTATAATATTGATTACTTTTATAAATACTTGTGCAGAAGGTATTAAAACCAAAGCAAAACCAACTAAATAACCGATTGATATAATAAACCTCCAAGTGGGACTACTATACCTATGATACCTCCAAGCTTTACGAAGAATATTTTTACTTTCTACCAGTTCAATATCTTTTTCTCTCTCATCAACATCTACTCCAGTTTTAGTCGCTTCAATTGCTGCTATGTTTCTTGCATCTATAAAATTACTATATGATTTTTCCAAAGATTTAATAAGATCCGATTCTCTAACCAACTTATATTCAAATGATCTAATCAACATAAATAGTCTTTCGTGTGTCATTACCTTAAGCTCATGATCACTAAACTCATATTCAGTACTGTTAGCTTTTATTATGGAAGGACATACGAGTGAAAACAGTATTGAGCTTGCTCCAACAAACGTTAAACCAAAGTATAAATAGTATAGCCTTGATATTGATGTATTTGAGACTTCAACATTATCATCAGCAATATTTAATACAGCTTTAGACAGCTCCAAATAGTTAACAAGTTCCTGATTAAACAATATTAAATAACCAATAAATGGCATTAGTATTGTCAGGTTTGCAACCTTCGATTTCCCTATAATTCTAAGAGTATCCCACTTAGGTATTAAGTTTTTCACTTGTAAATTACTTCCTTGCATTAATGAGTTTAAGACATAAAAAAACCGCTCTTATTCAAAAGCGGCTTCTTAGTAATTAGTTAATCATAAATCTGGCTATATAAACTTCAAAATTTAAGTCTATTAGTACTCGCTTATTTAATGATGGTAAACATTGTTACTAACTCATGATCATCATTAGCAATTTTGAGATAATTAAAGCCATGCTCATTATATAGCTTCATCAGTCGTTCACTGTTTTCACACTCTAGAATAATTGCTCTACCACCCATCAAAGCTTTTGCCTTATTGATAATAGTATAAATTTCAATCAAAATTAACTCTAGGTTTAATGGGTTATCTTGGATAGACTGATTCTTCCCAATTTGACCAATTAGATGAGCACTGACAGTATTATTATTGACCTTAAGCTTTCTTTTTTGACTTTTTGTTGCGTTTTCATGCAACACAACATCTTTAAAAGACAAAGTAAAATAAGCCAATAGATTGGCATCATCATCAATAATAAAGTAGGTACGAGCTTTATCTTCTTTTTCGAAACGTATAGCGTTTTTCTTTAAGAAGTTTTCGACATCGTTGTTTAGCGGGCTTGTGAAATCAGATATTAAACTAGAAGCGTTAGCTTCTCCGTTTTCTTCTGCTAAGATTTCTGAGAGTTGGAGAAGCGTCGTGCTAATAGTGATAATCCTTTAGAGTTTTCAGCCTTAAGATCCTTATCTACAATCACTACTTTACGAGGTGCAGACATGGCGCGTAAAAACATATCAGAAGATTCCTTATCCTCTACAACAAAGTTTTTATCGAATGATACTGTTGCCATTTTGAGACTCACTTCCCTGACTAAATAGGGCTAAATATTTTTTAAGTTATTGCAAGCCTCATTATCGTGTCAAACTACCTTGACATCTAATTGTAAAAATCTATCGCATTCATTTTCTTAATAGTAGTTACGGGTACAGTTGCAACAACCGTTAAAGGTACAGATACTCATTTGACAATAATCCCCTCTAATCTATCCCACCATTTCCTATAGGCCTCTGCCTGCTCTTCTAAATAATCGTGTCTATCATATGTCGCCCATTCACCTGGGAGCTTATGGCCCAATATGATTTCTGCGATATGCGGTGGCGCTAGGGTTGATAAATTGGTTCTGGCTGTTCGTCTAAGGTCGTGTACTGTCCAATGCATCATATCGTAACCTTCGTTCTTCCTAAGCCACTGCATCACGTTGTAAGGCAAAGCTAGAGGTGAAGACGTGCCCATTGGTTCGTTAGTACCTGAGTTATTAAATAGATATTGGCTTTTACCACTTAGGTCGAAGGCTTCTTTTATTAGTGGTTCAAACTCTGGAATGATGGGCCTTAATAATGGTTTCCCTGTGCTTTGACCTGACTTGTGATTTTCTGGTGGGACTGTCCAAATACGCTTATCAAAATCAAAGTGCTCTTTTTTACTTAACCTTAATTCACCATTACGACAGGCAAAGCAAAGGCAGAGCTTAAGGAAGATTTTGTTTTTAGGCGCCATACGTGAATGATCTATGGCTTTTAGCACATAGTGTATTTCTTCATCTGATAGGGTTCTATCGGTTTTGTTTTTAGTAATTTGCAAGTCTTGCTTGGCATTAATATTTGCAAGTACATTACTTACAACAAGCTGGCGGCGAATCCCCCAATTAGTCATTTGTTTTGTATTGGTCAGTATTCTGGCAGAGATTGAAGGCCTACCCGATTCCACTAATTTTTCTAAGATGGTTAGCCACTGGTGAATACTTATATCACCAAGTGGTAGCATGCCGATTTCTTTAAATACGTATAGCTCAAAAGAACGCTTTATCTCATGATGGTTCTTTTTATTTTTAATGCAGTATGAGTTGTACCACTGAGTAAAAAGCCCTTCTAAAGATACCGCCTGAGAAATAGATTGGCGCTCTATCTTTTTCACTATGCGTGGATCATAGCCTTGTTCAAGCTTGGCTCGCATTTCTAAGGCTTTTTCTCTAGCCTCTTTTAAGCTGATCAGCGGATAGGAACCTAAATCTAAACGGGCGGCTTTGCCTTCGTACCTAAAGCGCATTTGAAAGGTGATCTTACCCTTTGGTGAAACACGAACACTCATACCATCACGGTCTGTCTTTTCTTCTGACTTCTCGCTTAACTTCTTGTGCTTTGATTTCAACCACGCCTCAGACAGCGCCATACCTAGCCCCCGCAATTTGTGTACATATTTTTTGACCCAACAAAAATCACGTTTTTTGTACAAGCCACTGTACACAAAAGTCTGACATAAGATGGCATATGATGGCTAGTGATGTCGTGTGGTATTTTTACGCTACTAACCTAGAAGCAGTAATTTAGAGGGTTTCAGGCCGTTTTATGGGGTCAGGTCGCCGAGGATGGTTTATATACCTATATCGGGGTGGGAAATAATCGCAAAGGTACGTCTTTGATCGACTTCCTTTATAAACTCGGCATTAGACATGAATAAGTATCTTCTTTGGTTTCAAGAGGGCTGTATTAAGTAGGCCATCTGAGCATTAAATTTGAATGGGCGCTATTTTCGCTGATCTTGAGCAGATACACAATCCAAGCAGAGATTTAAAAGCAAGATCTAAGATAAAGAAATAAAAGACAGAAGACTTAAGTCTTGTCGGGAGAGTTATTAAAAGTGCCACGCCCCCCTATCGGCAGATAGAACACAGGGGGCCTGACAAAAACAAAATTGGGTTAATGCTTTTCTTCGATCAATTGCCACCAAGCAGCTAAGGTGGGCGTTTTCACTAAATCGATGAAATTAACGGCTAAGCCTGCATTTCGCCAATAGATACTTAAATTCATAATCTGCAAAGAACCCAAACCGTAATAAACCAAATTCTCTTGCTCATCGAGATCATTCACGCCCTGTAATAAAGACAATAAACATGAACGTAAAGCGAGTTTATTTTCAGGTATAGAGACAGAGTAATTAGACATTTTTCTCGTTAACCATCACTTATGAGTTGATGGAGGTCATAATATCAAACATAAAAACAAATGAGAATCATTATCATAAATAATTTTGATTTTTAATTATCCTTTTTATCTATCTTAATAGAGATAAATCTCTTGCTACTGCATAAAAAAGAGAACAAAAACACTTAGTTATCAAGTGTTTACTTTTCAATACAAATTATAAAAGAGATACATAAGAACGACATAAAAAGCCTTTGAGCTAGTTAATTTCTTTCATAAAGCACATTTAGATCAACTAGCTAGCGCTTTAATCTGTTACTTAAACTTTTGTATATGGTCTGCTTATTTTTTCTTTAGAAGCACATTTGCCAACAAAATATACGCAAACTCAAACGACCCCCCAGATAAAAGAGTCACTTGTCATCTAAACTGAATGTGAACAAATTGACTTTCTCATCAGGAAAATACCATGTCAGATGATTTACTCGTTTTTATGGATGAAGACCATGGAGAGTTCGTACCCCATATAGAAAAAACAAAGCGTAAAGTACTCATTGTTGATGACGATGATGATATGCATGCTATGACTAAACTTGCACTTAAAGGCCTATCATTTGAAAAATACCAATTAGAAATCATTCACGCTTACTCAGGGGTAGAAGCATATAAAACACTAGAAGAGCAAAGTGATATTGCCGTTATTTTGCTTGATGTGGTGATGGAAAGTGAGTTTGCAGGATTAGAACTCGTTAGAAAAATCCGTAATGAACTCTTTTTTGATAAAGTCAGAATTATATTACGTACAGGCCAGGCAGGTTACGCACCTGAATTAGAAACGATAGAGCAATACGATATAAACGATTATAGGGTTAAAACAGAACTAACAAGAGAGAGACTCTATGGCTGTATCATGACAGCCTTAAGAAGCCACCATCAATTGGAAAAGTTAGAAAAACTAGCATTTCATGATGAACTTACCAAGCTCTACAATAGAAATGGTTTTTTAAAGTCTATTGGGCAACATGAAATAAACAGAGAGAAAGGAAATTATTTAGTCCTCATTAATATAGATCAATTTGCTTTACTCAATGATCACTTTGGCACCAAACATGGCGATGATTTTCTAATCAACTTCTCATTCTTATTAAAAGAAAATTTAAATATGATTTCGCTGGCAAGGCTTGGAGCAGATCAGTTTGCTTTATTCCTTGAAATCACAGAAGCAGAGTTATTAGAAAAATTAGTAGCACTTAAATGTGAGCTTGAAGTGAATGGCACTATTCATCAAATTCAATTTCACGCGGGCTACTCCAGCTGGAACCCAAGAGCGACAGCGCTTGAGCACCTCACCCATTCCACCATAGCCTTGAAAAAGGCTAAAGATTCCAATTCATATGAGGCAGTAGCCTTTAGTGAGATTATGCTTAAAGCACTGCATGCACGCTCTGAAATGCTAACATCTTTACAGCAGGACTTTCTCAAAGACAAACTCTTCCTCGTTTATCAGCCCCAAGTAGATATCAACACTCACCGTATGATAGGCGTTGAGTCATTAATTCGTTGGCAAGATCCTTCGGGACATATGATTTCACCTGAAGTTTTTATCGAATTAGCAGAAAACTCAGGCCTCATTATAAAGCTAGGTGAATGGATATTAAGAAAAGCCCTGAATGAAACTAAGCAGTTCTTCCAAGACCACCCGCATTTTAGAGTTGGCGTTAATGTCTCTCCTATTCAGTTTGAACAAGATAATTTTATTGAAATCGTGGAATCAGCGCTAAAAGAGCAAGGGGTTGATGGCAAAAACCTGAACATAGAAATCACTGAATCCGTTGGTGTAGTAGACAGCGAAGAGATCAAAACAAAACTGCAAAAGCTAAGAATGTTAGGCATCACAATTTCAATTGATGACTTTGGTACAGGTTACTCAAACTTATCTTCTATCGATAATTTAAATGCTGACTGTTTGAAGATCGATCGATCCTTTGTTAATAAAATCGATACAAAGTCAGGTAAAAGCATCATCAAGATGATTATTGATCTAGGAAGTCATTTAGGTATGCAGGTGCTAGCAGAAGGCATTGAAACGTTGGAGCAACATAAAAAGCTAAGCAGCTATGGCTGCAATGAATATCAAGGGTATTTTTTATCTCAACCGCTATCACTAAGGCAGCTTGAAGAGTGGATGATTAAAGACATTAAAGAGTAAAAAAATATATGAAGAACAGTATTCGTTTTAAACTCATAATTTGGATTACTGGAACATTATTCGTCATTCTTTCAACATCAAGCTTCTTCTTATATAAAGATAAAAAAGAGTATGAATACGAGCATTATCAAAAAAGCACAATTTCTCTTAAAAAGCAGTTAGAAATCTCTCTCTTAAATGGCTTTTGGCAACTCGATAGCAAATATATCAATGCGGTTATTAAATCTAATATGCAAAATGAATTCATCGTCGCTATTAGAGCACAAGACCAAGGAAATCTGTCTGTCGGCATTCTTAAAGCCGAAGATGGCACGCTTGTTGAGTTACAGCCTGACTTTCAACCCAATCATAACGATAAACTAACCATCAACTTTACTCACGAAGACCTAGCCATTGGGGTTGTCGAAATCTTCTTCACAGATAGTCCTTTTATACAACGTATCGAAGCATTTTTAATTACTTTACTTTTAATCGAATTTATTACTATTTTCACCATTGGTTCCATCCTTTTCTTTGCAATGAACCGTTACATTTTCACCCCGATCAACTCATTAGAATCTGCTTTAGCAAAAGCAAACAACCTCGATTTTGAATCCGATGATGAGAACAAAGATTACGATTTACCGACATCAAATTATCTAGAGTGGAATGCATTAGTCGATAGGGTAAATGCCATTATTAATAAGATCATTCAAGAACTTCATAACCGGCAATTTGCCGAAATTGATGCTTTATTAGAAAAAAACAATGCTGAAACTGCATACAACGAACTTGTGAAAACTAAAAACTCTCTCGTTCAAACAGAGAAAATGGCGGCTCTTGGAAGGTTAGTTGCGGGGATAGCCCATGAAATCAATACGCCTATTGGCATCGCCCTAACGGTTGCCTCTCATTTAGATGTTGAAACAACTAAACTTGATAAAAAAGTAAGTGGTAATGCCCTCAAAAAAAGTGATTTAGATGAATATTTGGAGCTTGCCACTGAATCTAGTGGCCTTATTTTCTCCAATACACAACGAGCATCTGAGCTAATTCAAAGTTTTAAACAAATTGCAGTGGACCAATCCAGTCAAATTAAGCGAGAGTTTTTCTTGTGTGATTATTTAAAAGAAGTACTTCACAGTCTAAACCCCAAAATTAAAATAACACCGATTCAAGTTGAGTTTAATTGTACCGCAGTCATCCCAATGAACTCTTATCCTGGCGCGTTATCTCAGGTTATGACTAACCTTGTATTAAATGCCATTCTTCACGCTTACGAAGATAAACAAACAGGGCAGATTACAATTACAGTCACTGCCATAGATAAAAATGTCGAAATAAAGGTAAAAGATGATGGTGTGGGGATAGACCAAGTTACTCTGAGTAAAATATTCGATCCTTTTTTTACCACGAAACAAGGAAAAGGAGGCACAGGTTTGGGTCTTAACATCGTCTTCAATATTGTGACACAAACGCTAAATGGTAGAATCGCTGTCAGCAGCGAATTAGACCAAGGGACCTGTTTTACGATTAATATCCCAACTGAATTAAAAGATAAAGATAACAATGAATCAGAAAGAGTAACGTTTAAGTGATTCACCCCTTCCCACAACAAACATTGTCTAAGCTGTAAAAGCGCCACTCTGTCTTACTCTTTTCACACTAGTGGCTCTAGTTTCCATGGCACTATAGCCACTTATAAGTTAAGCTCCGCGCTTTCTAACATAAGCGTTAGTAATCCATATCAATCATTACGAGTAAGCACTATGAGTTTTGCCGAACTTGGCCTTTCCAAACCGATTCTCTCTGCCATCAAAGATTCAGGTTATAGCAAGCCTTCTCCAATTCAGAAGCAAGCTATCCCTGCCATTCTAGAGAACAATGACATCATGGCGGCTGCACAAACCGGCACAGGCAAGACGGCAGGCTTTACCTTACCCCTGCTTGAGATATTAAGCCGTGGCGCTAAGGCAAATCCAAACCAAGTTAGAGCTCTCGTATTGACCCCTACAAGGGAATTGGCAGCTCAAGTAGCAGACAGTGTGGCAACCTATGGCAAAAACCTTAATCTAAGGTCTGATGTTGTTTTTGGTGGTGTAAAAATTAACCCACAAATGATGCGCCTTCGTAAAGGTACGGACATCCTTGTGGCAACCCCAGGACGCTTGCTTGATCTTTATAATCAAAAAGCCATTCGTTTTGATCAACTTGAAGTATTAGTGCTTGATGAAGCAGACCGTATGCTGGATATGGGCTTTATTCACGATATTAAAAAGGTGTTGGCATTATTGCCTAAACGCCGCCAAAGCTTATTATTCTCAGCAACTTTTTCTGATGATATTAGAAAGCTCGCAAAAGGCTTAATGAACAACCCTGTTGAAGTCTCTGTTTCACCGGCGAATGCAGCAACACCAACGGTACATCACCTACTTCACCCAGTTGATAAAAAAGAAAAAACGGCCTTACTTATTCATTTAATTATGAGCCAAAATTGGCAACAAGCTTTAGTCTTTAGCCGCACTAAACATGGTGCTAATAAAATTGTCCAAAAACTAAATGATGCAGGCATCAGCGCCGCTGCTATCCATGGTAATAAAAGCCAGGGGGCAAGAACAAAAGCCTTAGCAGACTTTAAAAATAGCGATATTAAGATTCTAGTAGCGACGGATATTGCGGCTCGAGGCATAGATATTGAGCAACTTCCACAAGTTGTAAACTTTGACCTGCCTAATGTTGCCGAAGATTATGTCCACCGTATTGGCCGTACTGGCCGTGCTGGCGCGACGGGTAAAGCGGTCTCTTTAGTAAGTGCAGATGAAGTAGATCAATTAAGAGACATTGAGCGCCTCATTAAAAAGCTTATTCCAAGAGAAACCTTAGTCGGCTTTGATCCCAACCATGTGGTGCCAGAAACACAATTGGATACAAGACCGATTAAAGCGAAGAAACCCAAAAAACCAAAAAAAGATCATCCTCAACATGCAAATGATTCAGGTAAGAAGCCGGCAGCAAAAAGCCAAGGTCCTATCAAGCTTGAACCAGGCCTTAGAACACAACCTTTAGCACCAAAACGTAAGCCTCGACGTCGTCGACCTACAAAAGCCGCTGACAACAGTTAGTTTCTCGTTTTGCATGCTTGATCTACTCAATATTCATCTATCAATGAGATAATAAATGAGTAGATCAATCGTGCGATTGAGCAAAAATATGCCCTTTAATTCGCGAAAATAGATAAACGCAATAGCCCACACCCGCCACCAGCTGCACACTCCAAAGTAAGACTAAATCTTCCACGCCTAAATAAATAAAAAATCCCATAATAGGCAATAGAATCAGCCAGTGATAAACCCCTGTGTATTTCAATACGGTTTGATGTAACCCCATCCCAAACAAAGTTTGAGTAAAAAGTGACATAAATACAGCTAGCGGAGCTTCTAATAAAACTAATAACAACAACTGTCGTATTTCATCTGCCAAGCTAATACTCTCAACAAATAAAATAGAAATTGTGCCTAGAAAAGGCCAAAGAACTAAGGCTAATAAAAAGTATGTGAGAACGCCTGTGGTTAGCGCCGTATATAATATACTGCGTATTGCATGAGTATCACCAGCACCTACTGCCTTACCTGTTACCGCTCCCGTAACGCTTCCTAACCCTCTAATCGGAATCACATAAATACGTGAGATGCGCATAACCAAACTTGCGATTAATAGGCTTGTGGCAGAGATATTGGCAAACATAGCAAGTAACACTACACTGTAGCCAATAAATAGAAATTGGCTTAACCCCACCATGACAGCCTTCATTAGCATGGGCTTGACCCCTTCAAGCTGAATTTTTTCTAAGCGGATAAAGCGCATCACGGAATACAGAGCAAAGATAACGTTGCCCAGAATATGACTAAAGGCAGTAGCAAATCCGGCACCTGCTACGCCATAGCCCATATCAACAGCCATGTAAGTGGTAACTAGATTAAACAAGTTAATCGAAATATTGCGATACATGTTTACAGAGGAAAGGCCGCAAGAAACCAGATAACCAGATAAGCACAAGCCTAATGCCATAAAAGGTAAGCCCCAAATACGAGAAACAAGATAATCTTCAGCAAAGCCTGAGTGAGAAATATCAGACACATAACCTTGGGCAATATAGCTAGCTAAGCTAAGTAACAGAGTCATTAGAACCAAGCTAATACAGGTACAAGTCAGCACTGAGGTAGAAAAACAAATATGGGCTTTTTTTAGGTTTTTAGCTCCCATGGCTTGAGAACATTCCGTTCTCACCACAATAAAAAAACCAATAAAGATAGATTGCAGCAGTAGGAAGACAAAGCTCATGCTAGAGGCTGCACCCAGGGCTTCTGCTCCCAAAGAACTAATAATCAAAAGGTCTACTAGGGTGAGGCTTTGCAAGCCAATGGAGGAAACGGCATTAGGTAGCCATTGACGAACGATTTTCTGAAAAGCATCGAAGTCGAATATATGACGCTCTTTTAATCGCAACATCACCGCATTCATAAGCGAAATTCCACATAAGACTGACGCTTATTGCGATTCCATTGCATAGAGACATCCTGATTGTCAGCTAAAAGGAAAGCTGAACCTGCTTATATTTTTTTGCAAACTCCCTAAATATGATTCATAAACTAAAAAACTGAAAGGTATTCACTTTATTTTTTGTATGTTTTTTATACACCCCTTAATCTCAGCACTTTTGCTTGGCACAAAAAAAACCAGCCTGTTGGCTGGTTTCTTCATACGCATCATTTTAAGCCAGCCCGTCATAGACTCGCTTTTAGCTTAATTAACAGTAAGTTAACCAGTGCTCATATTTACTGTTACGACCTTTTACGATATCAAAGTACAAGGTTTGTAATTTCTCAGTAATAGGGCCACGGGCACCACTACCAATCTGACGGTTATCTAGCTCTCTAATTGGCATAACTTCTGCTGCTGTGCCAGTAAAGAAGGCTTCATCCGCCACATAAACTTCGTCACGAGTTAAACGTTTTTCTTTAACCGTATAACCTAGCTCTTCAGCCAACTGCATTATGGTGCGACGTGTAATACCGTCTAGGCAAGATGTCAGTTCAGGCGTGTAAATAATACCTTCACGAATAACGAAGATATTTTCACCCGAGCCTTCAGCCACATAACCTTCGTTATCAAGCAACAAGGCTTCTTCACAACCAGACTGCAATGCTTCTTGCAAAGCCAACATAGAGTTCATGTAGTTACCATTTGCTTTTGCTTTACACATGGTAATGTTGACATGGTGACGGGTATAAGAAGAAGTACGGATGCGAATACCTTTCGCTAGATTCTCTTCGCCCATATAAGAAGGCCACTCCCAAGCGGCAACCATGGTATGAGTTTGCAAATTATCTGCACGTAAACCCATGCCTTCAGAACCGTAAAAACACATAGGGCGAATATAAGCAGAAGCCAATTTATTCTCTTGAATAGATTTGACGTGAGCTTGGTTAACCTCTTCCTTAGTGCAAGGCATAGGCATGTTAAGAATATGAGCTGAGCGGAACAAACGATCAGTATGCTCTTCTAGTCTAAAAATGGCAGGACCTTTTGGTGTTTCATAGGCACGGACACCTTCAAACACACCCATACCATAATGCAAAGTATGTGTTAACACATGTATTTTAGCATCACGCCAATCAACCATTTCACCGTCTAACCAGATGAAACCATCTCTATCTGCCATAGTTGGCATTGCCATACTCTTTCTCCTATCTCATACATTTGCTGAGGCGGCCATTGCCAACCTCATTATTGTTTTATATTTATTAGCATCATAATAAGAGACATTAACTCTCTTTTAAGACAAATGCTTGCCACAAATTATTAACCTGTTCTTGATTCGCTTGCAACTGCTCTTTTGGAATCACACGCGTTTGTTTCTGCAGAGTCAGTCTATGGGTCTGCGCACGGTACAATTTATAAGTCTCAGTCATACTATCAGCAGCATCAAGACTCAATACACCTGCTGCAACAGCTGCTTCAATTTGACGTATATTATCCGAATACTGCATCAACTCAGGGTGGGTAGCGGACCAAGCTAAGACTAAATATTGCACCATAAACTCAATGTCTATAATACCACCAGCACCCTGCTTCAAGTCGAAGCTAGTATCAGTTTTACCACTGTCTAAGTGCTTGCGCATTTTCTCACGCATCTTAATGACTTCGGTTTTTAACTCAGCTTTATCTCGTATGATGGACAATATTTGCTGACGCTTAGCTTCAAACTCTTGCCCTAATACTTGGTTGCCTGAAAGCACTCTCGCACGAGTTAAGGCTTGGTGTTCCCATATCCACGCTTCTTTATTCTGATAATCAGTAAAGGCCTCTAGGCTAGTCACTAGCAAGCCTGAGTTACCAGATGGCCTTAACCGCATATCAACCTCATATAAACGACCACAAGAAGTGAAGCTGGTTAGCATATGAATGATACGTTGCCCTAAACGTGTATAGAAAGTGAGGTTATCAATACTTCGCTCGCCATTAGTGTTGGCACTTCTATTACTATTATGGATAAAGACCAAATCCAGATCTGAATCATAACCTAGCTCCAACCCACCAGACTTACCATAACCAACTACCACCAATTCAGGAGCAAGTACCGCTTCCAGTTGTGCTTGTTCATTCTTCTTAGTTGGATAGCCATGCCGGTGAATCAAATAGTACCAAGCCTTTTGTATTACCTGCTCTAGAATCACTTCAGCCAACCAAGTCAGGTGATCACTCACCTTCATTAAAGGCAGCACCTCGGTAATATCACAAGCAGCAATACGTAAGATGATAGAACGACGGAAACGACGTAAAGCATCCATATGGGCTTCTTCATCGTCTTCGGGTAAGCGTAATAAGATCTGTCTTAGCTCATCTTCCATCATGCTCTTATCTGGTGGGGAAAAGAGAGTCGTACCATCCAAGAGCTCATCCAAGAGCATAGGGCTGCTGGATATCAGCTCACTAAACCAAGAACTATCTCGACTTAAGCGTATTAAATGAGAAATGGCAGTCGGGTTTTCGATCAAAAGTACCAGATATGAGGTTCGTCTCAATATGGCCTCTAGAATAGGAAACACGCGTTCTAAAATAATATCGGGATGAGCTTCGTCTTTCAGTGCATAAGTAAAATCAGCAAAAAATGTTGCTAGTCTTTCTTGACCAATAGGCTGCATAAAAGCCACCGCTTTGGAGGTTAAAAAGCGGCTTATCTGATCAATAACCTTACTTTGATCATCCCATTCAACCTCAGATATTAGGTCAGCAACATGCTCTTGATTAAGGGGCTGGCTAGCCGCACTACTGCTACTCTTATCTTTTTTAAGTTCAGTATTTTTAAGAGGGGCCAAAGTTTGGCTCAAACCACTGCGGAATAATAAGCGCCAAGCTTCCCTATCCGAAGTTTCTTCATCGTCTTCTTTATCATCATCAATAAGTGCCACAAAAAACTGGTGAACTTGCCCTCTTGCTTGATCAAGCGCTTGGTGTAACGCTACCCAATTAGAATAGCCAAGCATGATGGCTACTCTGAGTTGCTGCACTTCATCTTCAGGTAATAACTGTGTTTGCTCGTCTTTAATTGCTTGTAAGGCATGCTCTGTACGACGTAACAATTGATACGCTTGCCATAAAGTATCTACTTGCTTTGAATCTAAATAACCCTGCTTAGCTAAATAGGGCAATACTTGATAAAGAGATTGAGTTTGCAGGCCGGTATCACGGCCACCATGTAGGATTTGCAAAGCTTGAACGATGAATTCTATTTCACGAATACCGCCTTGCCCTAACTTAATATTGTGCTCAATCCCTTTACGCTGAACCTCTTTCGCGATCATTTTTTTCAGATCACGTAAAGCTGTAATCGCAGAAAAGTCTAAGTATTTACGGTAAACAAAAGGACGTCTCAATTGTTCAAAAGCTAGCTTATCGCATTCTTCTCCTGCCATAACTCGGGACTTGATCATGGCATACCTTTCCCAGTCTCGCCCTTGGTCCTGATAGTAGTTCTCAAGCGAATCTAGGTTAAGCACCAAAGCACCACTTTGCCCATAAGGGCGAAGACGCATATCAACCCTAAAGACAAAACCGTCTAAGGTGATCTGGTCTAAATGCTGAATCAGTTTTTGCCCTATCTTGGTAAAATACTCTTGATGGGAGATAGATTTTTTGCCGTTTTTTGTTTCTCCATGCTCTCGAAAAGCAAAGATCAAATCGATATCCGAAGAGAGGTTTAGCTCACCACCACCTAGTTTCCCCATGCCAATCACTATCATAGAGACGAGCTTGCCTTCACTATCTAGCGCATCGCCATACAAGTTTTGATAGTTATTTTTTAACCAAGTTAAACTGGTCTGAACACACACATCAGCTAACTCACTTAGTATTTTAGTTAGCTCTTTTAAATCAATTCGCTGCAATATATCGAGATAGATAAGTCGACACATCCATTGATGACGAAACAAGCGTAAACGAGACATCAAGGTTTTTTCGTCTAACTCAAACAGTTCGTCCATCTCAATGGGTAAACACTGCTTTGGAGACATAGCTAATAGACCAGCACTCTCCATTGTTGCCCATTCATCCACCCATTCAGGGAAGCGACTTGCTTGCTGAAAAACATAGTCACTTAGGTTTAAAACCGCCTCAAGTTGATCTTTATGAGGGTAGTCAGCAAGGGCTACTCTCGCCTCAATTAACTGAGCTAAACGAGTATCCTGATCAGACACAGTTAACAATTGTGAGAAGGTTTTCAAACTGGGATTATTCTGGGGCAACAAAATTGGCATTTTCACCTCGACAACATCGGCAATAACGGTCACGACAAGATTTCTAGTTAGGTTTACAACAGTTTAAGGCTCAGCAAAATTAATGGTTATTTTGCTTATTAAGCCAACGAGCAATCGCTAACATAGATTGCCCTGTTTCCAATAAAGCGGTTAATGGTATTGGTGAGTCCGAATCAAGCTGCATCATTTTACGCTTCATCAAAGTATCAAGATTCACTAGATCCTGAGCTAATACAGGACTAACAAAGTTAGCTAACTGATCCATGGCATCATATACAGGAGTCAGAAAAGCAATATCATCATAAAAGCACATAGCTTCCCAATAGACTAACCAGGTTTCATACCAAAAAGCCCCTTGCTCTACGGCGCTGGCATTGTCACTTAAGGCATCAGGCAATTCGATTTTATTATCTTTAAGACGCACCCCTTTTTGTGCTTTGCTTACAGTACTCACTTGGACTGGCACAGCAAGGGCTAAACGACTGGCAAAATCATACAAGGCAATCTCATCACCAGATTTTAACTCCAGCTCAAGCTCACTGATTTGATCTTTTCCATAAGATGATGTGACTTCACCCTGATCACATACGACTTCCATCAAAGTGTCGGAGGCTTTAATCAACCAGATTTGACGCTCAAAGTCGGTACGAAACACTTGTTCTAGATCTTTTTCCCAAGCTCTATCATGTAAGGTCTCAGGTAGCATCTCATAGGTTAAGCGCTCAAGTTCCAGCTTGTCTTCTTTAATATCCCATTCCCACTCGCCACGAGCATGCATACCAATACGGTTAGAACCTCGTGTCTTTAGGGTTTGAATATAACGTTTGTTAATCGCCCGAATACGTAACGCGATTCCGGCATTCATTAAGGTTTTATCCTGAGTATCAAAATAGCCATTCATCAGCTGTAGACTTGGTTCTACATGACAATCAGGCTCCTGTTGGCAAATTGTATTTAAAAAGTCATAGGCTAAGTTAAGGTGATCCTTCTGAATCATTAACTTAAGCTCAAGTTCCATTGCCATGATAAAACCTCATCAGTGTCACTCTCTGCTATAAAAAAGGGGCATATATAAGCCTAGCAACAGAGAAAAATAAAAAAAGTTCTGGCAGTTTATCAGAATCAGTAGCTTTCACCCTTGGTTCAGGCAAAATAATTAACTTCAAGGAGAAACTTATGTCATTGCCAACACTCATTAATATGATGGGACAGCTGATTACTGCCCCTTCTATCAGTAGTAGCCAATCACAGTGGGACATGTCTAACAAAGCCGTTATCGAATTACTCGAAGACTGGCTGAGCCATCTAGGGTTTAAGTGCGAAGTTATCAAGCTTGCAGGCCCCTTAGAGAAGTACAACCTTGTCGCCACGCTTGGAGAAGGAGATGGCGGCTTGGTTTTATCCGGACATACAGATACAGTTCCTTTTGATGAAGGCCGTTGGCAATCCGACCCTTTTACATTAACAGAGCGAGACCAGAAACTATTTGGCCTTGGAACCTGTGATATGAAAGGCTTTTTTGCCATTGTTTTAGATGCGATCAAAGACATGTGCCAAAGCCCGATCAAACAACCTCTTATCGTACTTGCTACCGCAGATGAAGAAAGTTCGATGAATGGCGCTCGAGCATTAGTTGAGAGCGGCAAGCTTAAAGCCAGATACGCCTTGATAGGTGAGCCGACCTCCCTTACCCCAATTTACGCTCATAAAGGCATTATGATGGAGCGTATTCGAGTAACGGGTAAAAGTGGCCACTCGTCTAACCCTAACTTAGGCAACAATGCTATGGATGCCATGCATGCTGTGATGTCTGAGCTCATGACGTTTCGCCAAGAGTTGAAAGCCCAGTATCAAAATGCTGACTTTGCCATTGACTACCCAACTCTCAATTTAGGCTGTATTCATGGGGGCGATAGCCCTAACCGAATCTGCGCAGGCTGTGATATTGATTTCGATATTCGAGCACTTCCTGGTATGAGCAACCAAGCGTTAATCGCTGAAATAGAGCAGAGGCTGCCTGTCATAGCTGAACGCACCGGCACCAAGATTCAATTGGAACATTTGTTCCCTGATGTACCTTCCTTTGCCACTAGCCTTGAATCTGACATAGTCAAAGCCTGTGAAGCTTTAACGAAGAAAAAGGCCGATACGGTTGCTTTTGCAACGGAAGGACCTTTTTTAAATCAAATGGGAATGGAAACCCTAGTTTTAGGGCCAGGGTCTATTGATCAAGCCCACCAGCCAAATGAGTTTTTAGCCTTAGATCAGATTAATCCTATGCAGGATTTAATTCGATCTTTAGTGCGACGATATTGTCTAGAGGCATAAATCATGGAGCAAACAGGTTACACTAAGCAACATTTTATTTAATACCCCCAGACCTAGAGGTTTAACGTGTCTGACGATCTGAACTTTGACTTGAGTTACGTTGACTGGTTTCGCCATTCATCGCCTTACATTAACGCTCACAGGGATAAAACTTTCGTAATTTTTATTCCTGGTGAAGCGGCTGAATCCGCACAATTTTCTAATATCATTAGTGACCTTGCACTAATGGATTCTCTTGGTATTCGCCTCGTCATAGTTCACGGTGCCCGATCACAGATCAATCGTATTTTCGAAAGAGAAGCACTAACGAGCAAGCTACATAAAGCTTGTCGCATTACCCCTCAAGAGCAACTGCTTCCTATTATTCAGGCATCTGCAGGGGTTCGAGTGCAGATAGAAGCGCAATTATCCATGGCGCTTGCAAATACTCCTATGGCCGGGACGCGACTTAAAATTTGCAGTGGTAATCATGTTATAGCTAGACCCCTTGGTGTGGTTGACGGCATAGATTTTGGACACTCAGGTGAAGTGAGACGAATTGATGCCGAAGCCATCAATAAATTGCTCAATGATGACAACATGGTGCTGCTTTCACACTTAGGGTATTCACCAACCGGTGAGGTGTTTAATCTCAAAGGTGAAGAAGTTGCCACTCAAGCTGCGATTCAGCTTAAAGCAGACAAACTCATCATGCTTAACGCTGAAGAAGGCATTTTTTCGGATAAGGGTGAACTAGTGTCTGAGTTATTAGCAAAAGATGCAGAGCGCTTACTCGATAAACTTTCATCAAATAATGAAATCAAATTAGCCTTACAAGCGTGTATCCAAGCGGTTCGCAATGCCGTACCTAGAGCGCACTTAATTTCTTTTAACGAAAATGGTGGCCTGATTCGCGAGTTATTTACCCGTGAAGGCGCGGGAACCATGATAGATGAAGATAGTTACGAGCAACTAAGGCAAGCTACCATAGACGATGTGGGTGGCATGATGGCTCTCTTAGCTCCATTAGAAGCCAATGGCACCTTGGTAAGACGCTCCAGAGAGTTGCTTGAGAATGAAATTGATCGCTTTATTTTGATCGAAAGAGATAACGCAATTGTTGCTTGTGCCGCTTTATATGCCTTCGAAGATGAGTCTTTAGGTGAACTCGCCTGTGTTGCAGTTGATCCAAGTTATCGCGGTGGGCGCCGTGGTGATAGGCTCCTTAAAGGCATAGAAAGATCTGCCAGAAAACAGGGTCTTAACAAATTATTTTTATTAACGACCCGAACTGCCCATTGGTTTATCGAACGTGGCTTTAAAGCAGACAGCCTAACAGCAATTCCAAATGCAAAGCAGAGTCTCTATAACTATCAAAGAAACTCTAAAATATTTATTAAAAAGCTTTAATAGATAAATAAATGACATAAAAAAACCTAAGCAGAGATCTCTACTTAGGTTTTTTTATACATACAATTTCAGTTTTGTTTGTTATTCCAGAATTTTAAATGGAATAAACATAGGGTAACCGTCTCGTATCACACGCATAGGCACTGAATGATTCGCAGGAATCGCACTCACACTACCTAGGAAGCGTTCAACGCTGTCAATGCTAGTGCCATTTAACATAGTAATCACATCACCCTGCTGTAGGCCGTTACGAGCCGCTGACCCACCTATCACTTGCTCGATCACAACACCGCTACGAATGTTTAAACGACGCAACATATCATCAGAGATCTCACCAACAACCATACCTAAACGGTTTTCTTGTTGCTGTGTTTGAGTCAATTGGTCGGGCTCAGTTGGATAATTTTTTAAGGTAAAGCTTAATTCGATTTTCTCACCATTACGGTAAATCACCGATTTAGCAACATCACCCGCTTTCAGTCCTCCCACTCGATAAGGTAGCTCTGAGGATTGCTCAATGATTTCATTGTTAAACTCAAGAATGATATCGCCATCAATCAAGCCAGCTTCTTGCGCTGGAGAATCAGGAATCACTCGGCTAACTAGAGCACCACTTGGACGATCTAAGCCAAATGATTCAGCTAGGTCACTACTCACATCTTGAATAATCACACCTAACCAAGCACGAGTAACACGCCCTTCGTTTTTCAATTGATCAACAACTGACATTACTAGGTTAGAAGGAATCGCAAAAGATACACCCATGAACCCACCAGAACGTGTATAGATCTGCGAGTTAATACCGATTACTTCACCATCAAGGTTGAACAGAGGTCCGCCCGAGTTTCCTGGGTTGATCGCCACGTCAGTTTGAATGAAAGGAACATAGTTATCAGAAGGCAAATTACGGCCTAAAGCACTGACTATGCCGGCAGTAACTGTGTAATCAAATCCAAATGGCGAACCTATTGCCAATACCCACTGACCCGGTTTCATATTGTCCGAATCACCTATGGTCACGGTTGGTAAGTTTTCTGCTTCAATTTTTAATAAAGCAAGATCTGTTCTTTTGTCTGTGCCTACCAATTTAGCTTCGTATTCACGTCTGTCGTTTAGGCGAACATGAATAATGTCAGCACCATCTATGACATGATTATTCGTTAATACGTAACCATCTTGCGAAATAATAAAACCAGAACCTAGCGAGTTTCTTTGCTTACGTTTTGGCTGTTTATCTAGCGGTTGCTGACCAAAGAAATGACGAAAGAATTCGTTTAACTCTTTTGCATTTGGATTAAGTTGAGGCTGACCTTGTCCTGCTGTAGGTAGCTGTTCTGTACTGATATTAACGACAGCAGGAGATGAATCTTCCACCAGCTCAGTAAAGTCAGGTAATTGCATTGCTTTGGCACTCATACTTGCCACAGCAAATAAGCCAAGCAACCCAATATAAAGAGGGTTTAAACGTTTTATCATTAGCTCGTCTCCTTTATAACGTCAGAGCATTCAGACTCAGTGTTAAGTCTTATAAAAAGAGTAAATCACTATTTTATTAAGTAAAAATTAAGTCTCGGTTAATATCCAGTTATTTTAAGGTTGTATTTTTTAAACCTATAAAACAATCAGTTATAACTGTAAGACATCAATACTTTGGATTGGTTTCGTCTTTATCGACAAAATTTTTGGCTGGAAATCAGGATCGTTCACATGTTCAAGGGATACTTTTCTAGCAAAATATAACCCTGTTGCTAACCCTAGAACGGAACCAATGGCGGCGTATACTGACTCATTGCTTACCAAACTAGGTAAAACTGCGCCCAGCACCAAGCCTAACAAGGGTACTAAATACATCCAAACAGAGGCTTTTAATAAGGTATCTTCCGGAATACCAACAACAACCTCTTGGCCAACTTGGCTAGCCAATGTATCACTCACCATCATACGCATACGATTACTAGAGGATACTTTTGCTATCGCATGATGGCCACATGCCGACTTTGCTTGGCAAGCCGTACAACTACTTGTACGAACTGTCTCTATTTCAGCAAAGCCGTCACTAACAGAAAGCACTATGCCACTTTCTTCTACCATTACTTTTGCCTCGGCATAATCACGGTAAGGAGTTTACGAATGGTCGCATCAGGTACTTCACCTACAGCCGTTAGCAAGAATGGAGAACCGTTCATCATGCTACTTTTCTCACCCGCAATAGTGGTACCCATGCTCATAATTGTGAGAGGCTTTTGTACGTTTGTCGCTTCAACAAAAATCGAAATAGATGTCATGCCATCTGACAATAGCATCATAGACGCTTTTTCATTTATTTGCCTAGCGCCACGCCATACAGGAGCAAAACCAGCAGGCAGCCAATCAAATACCCAGTCACTGGTCACAGATTTAGGTGTGACTTCAATCAGGTGTTCTGAATAAGTCCCCATACGAGGAACAAAGTCATTTTTAGTTAGATTTGGCGATACATTAAGCGAGGTAAATTGCACTCTATCCAACACTTTACCATTAGATTTTAAAGTATCATGTTTTAGCAAAAAGCCGGTTTCTATATCTAACCAAAACTCATGTCCATAACGGTATTGGTCTCGTGGCCTTAGCTCTAGCTTTTGCGCACGACGACCTGCAACTAACCCTTTATCAGTGACAACAAAGTTATAGCCTTTTTGCAATCTTTCACCATTAAACTCTTTAAAGCGCTTAAAAGGTGCCGTAATAGGATCTGTATTGTTAGCAAAAGACATATTCGGATAAACACAGATGACACTGTCATCAATACGAATGACTTCGATTTTTTCTCCGTCTAAATCTAATAAGCTTTCATATTCAACACCATCAATAACACTGTGACGAACCTGCATGCTGTTCATCTGTGAATCATGGGAGCGAACAAACACCCCTTCGTAACTCAGGGTAGAAAAGGCTTCAACCATACGGTTCATCAAACCTAATCCCGAAGCATTCTGTGCCGACACACTGTTCGCCAATAAGGCAACTAGTGTTATCGAAACTAAACCAATACGTCTTAAAACCATATAAAACGCACCTTACTTCTGCTCAACAGGATAACTAACAACACGAGCCATAGGTAACATACCCTGACCTGACGCCATAGTTGATTGCTCAGCGTGTTGGCGTAAGTAGCTCTGCAGACGTTTGTTATCTATATCAATTTCAGCGCTCACTTGTTGTAACGGCTTAACATCTATTGGCAAAGCCAAACTTGGAGCTTGAGCCAAAGCGGGTGATTGCGTATTACTCTCACCCTCTAATAAGTAAGAGCCACCACCAATCACAACAAATGCCACACTGGCAGCCATAGCAAGGCCAGACATGGTTTGCTTGAGAAAGTGTACTTTAGATTCCCTTGGCGCTTTCTCTTCTGTTACAGGCGCTGCCTGAGGAGCTTGAAATTGATCAAAAGACACCACGTTTTCACCTTGATTGGCATCTTCATCTTCTAATTTATCAATCCCTTCTCGCACTCTTGCAACTAAATCTGTCGCCAGATGATCCACTTGACTGTCTGAACTTAAAATTGAGCTGGTTAGTGCATAAGCATGCATTTTTTCCTGCCACTCTTTTGCGTCCTGCTCTAAGATTTCATCAATCTCAGCTGCCTCACAGTGATCATCAAACAAGCTTGATAAGCTTTCAGCTAAACGATCATTCTGCTCTTGCTTGCTCACCATATTACTCTCCCCCGCCCATAAAAGGACGAATGCGTTTTTCTATCGCATCACGTGCTCTAAATATACGTGACCGTACCGTTCCAACAGGACATCCCATAATTTGGGCAATATCCTCATAACTTAAACCATCAAATTCACGTAACCTGATAGCTGTTTTAAGCTCTTCAGGTAAATGCTCAATGGTTTCATAAATAGCTGCTTCAAGACGATCCTTGTTTAAGGTTGCATCCGGTGTATCCACATCAGCTAAAGCATCAAATACCGTGTATTCTTCTTCATCATCCAAGGCCACATCAGAACTAGGTGGGCGACGATTACGTCCAACCAAATAGTTTTTAGCTGTGTTAACCGCAATACGATATAACCAAGTATAAAAAGCACTGTCTCCACGAAAATTACCAATCGCACGATAAGCTTTGATAAAACTTTCTTGGGCAACATCCATAACTTCATGTTTATCTGAAACATACCGTCCAATAAGGCCCATCACCTTGTATTGATACTTTAAAACCAATAAATCAAAGGCTTTTTTATCACCATTTTGAACTCTTTCAACCAACTCTTGGTCGGAAGATGAACTGTGCTGCATAGGCACCTCATTCAAAACCATTATTTTCCAGCGCCTTTACAACCTTATTGTTATTGGTTGACCACTGGATCAATAACTAGTTCATATAAATTTTGACTAAAACCATCTAGCCAATCACTTTAAAGAAAATTTAGGACAAAGTAATCCTAAGAAATAAGGGCTAAATCACCTTTATCAATTCAATCTCACTATTTTCAATCAAATTATTACAACCAAGCTGCATAAAATTGCATCATCACGTCGTTTTCAAAACAGGCAAGTATTCCCATAGCGAGGTTAACAATAGTACCATTAATCTTTTACAGTTGAATTAGAACAAATAATGAGCCGTGAATATCAAACTGACATTTTAATAGTAGGTGCTGGCGCAGCTGGACTTACCCTTGCTTTAGAGCTTGCAGATAAACACCAGGTTGCCATTTTAACCAAGGGCGATATTCACGAAGGCGCGACCCTGTATGCCCAAGGGGGTGTTGCTGCCGTTTTATCTGATAAAGATACTGTCGACTCCCATATCAAAGACACCATGATAGCTGGAGCAGATTTAGGCGATACTGATGCGGTGCGCTTTACCGTTGAACAATCAAAACAAAGTATCGACTGGCTAATAGAACAAGGCGTGCCCTTTACTCGTTATGAAGGTGGCGAGCACTACCACCTTACAAAAGAAGGTGGACATAGTCATAGACGTATTATTCATAGTGCTGATGCAACAGGTCAGGCAATTTCTAATACTCTGATCGAAAATGCCTCTAAACACCCCAACATTACTTTTTACCCTGATCGTGTTGCCATAGATCTTATAACTAAACACAAGGTTAATCAGGCGAATCAAAGCGAAAATGAATGCATCGGCTTATACAGCTTGAACCATAAAACAGGTCAAGTCGATGTTTTCAAAGCAGCTAAAGTCGCATTAGCAACCGGCGGCGCCAGTAAGGTTTATCTTTACACTAGTAACCCAGATACCGCATCAGGTGACGGCATCGCAATGGCTTGGCGTGCAGGCTGTCGTGTGGCTAATATGGAATTTAATCAATTCCACCCTACCTGTCTTTATGACTCTAAAGCGAAAACCTTCTTAATTTCTGAAGCGGTTCGCGGTGAAGGTGGACGTTTATTACTACCCGATGGTAGTGCTTTTATGTCTCGCTTTGATGATCGTAAAGAGCTTGCTCCCAGAGACGTAGTTGCTAGAGCAATTGACCATGAGATCAAACGCCTAGGTGTAAACCATGTGCTTTTAGATATCTCCCACAAAGGCAGTGATTTTGTAAAGTCGCATTTCCCAACTATCTATGAGCGTTGCCTCAGTTATGGCTATGACATGACGAAAGAGCCTATTCCTGTGGTTCCTGCTGCTCATTACACTTGTGGTGGTGTATTAGTTAATCAGCTGGGACAAACGGATCTTGCTAATTTATATGCCGTTGGCGAAACCTCTTATACAGGTCTTCATGGGGCTAACCGTTTAGCCAGCAACTCACTCTTAGAATGTATTGTTTATGCCAGATCTGCGGCGCAGGACATTCTTAATTCAGGTGAGCTTAAATACTATTCAGCTAACATTCCTGCATGGGATGAAACTCAAGTAACTAACTCAGATGAAGATGTTGTGATTGCTCATAACTGGCATGAACTACGTCGCTTTATGTGGGATTACGTGGGGATAGTAAGAACAGATAAGCGCCTTATCAGAGCAAAACATAGGGTAGATTTATTATTATCTGAAATCGATGAATTCTATAGTAACTATAGAGTAAGTAATGATTTATTAGAGTTAAGAAACCTCGCTGTGGTTGCTAAGTTAATCATTAAATCTGCGATGACACGTAAAGAAAGCCGTGGTTTACACTTTACCCTAGATCATCCAGATTTAGCGCAAGAGTCTAGCCCAACAATACTCTCCCCTTTTAAAGACTGAACTTAGCTTCGTCATTTATTAGGCGACATATAGCAAAGATAAGGTTTAACCTGTTATTAAGCTTTATCTTTGCCAGTATGGCATTGGTAGGCGGCAAAAGAGCGTAAATAAGCAAACTCTTCTTTGCTTAACATACTGTGGTAAATACTAAGATAAGACGGCTCAAACAAAGCACGTTTTAGTTTGATCAGCCAAAAAGAATACTTAAGGTAGCTCACCCAAGTCTCGGGTATCGTCTGAATAGTGTCTTCTGGTGTTATTATCGCTAATAAGCGCCAAGCATTAAAGCTCTGAAATTCAAGTTTATATCTGCCTTGAGCCGTTTCTAGCGTCGCTTTATTAGCCTGTATGCTAATTGAACCTTGGCTAACATATACCAAACGCCTAAAAACGAGCACTGCGCTCACAATCAAAGCATTAAGCAAACTCAGCTCAAAGTATAATTGAGGGCTTAACCAGATATGACAAGCCAGTACCAGGCCCCAGCATAAGCAGAGCCAAGGTACCGCTTCGTAGAAAGAGGTTTTAAGCCTGGTAGTTTTCAGGCTGTACACGATCAAGAATAATCTTAACAATACGTGCAATATCAGGATCGCTTGGTACTTCTCTTTGCATAAACCAAACAAACATTTCTTGGTCTTCGACTTGAATCAGTTTATAAAAGCGACGCTTATCATCGTCATCAAGTTTAGCAAACTCTTCTTCTAAAAAAGGCTCTAGCAAGACATCCAATTCCAACATGCCACGACGACAATGCCATTTTAGACGTTTAAATCCGATAGACTCTTCTGTTTCACTCATTGCTGCACCTCACTTTAAGTTGTCAGCATTATAACGTTTGAACTTAGATTGGAAAACTAAAGAAGATGCGTAAAGTCAGCAAACTAAGATACTTGCTAACAATATGACTTGGATTTCCTTAGTTTTAAAAGGTTATTAAAAGTTTGCATGAATACTGGTTAGAAATTCTTCAAATCACCTGTAAATATTTTATCTCTAACACCAGTATTACAACCTTCTTCTAATTCAATGGTGCCGCCTAAGCCATCGTCCATCAATAAGCGTAATGGGGCTTTATCGCCTGCATCACTGATTTCATCACTTGCAACAATCGCAGCATGAAAGCCATCTTCGATAAGGTCTACTTGGTTATATCGCAAAGGGAAAGCAACGTCAGAATTGAATTCATAGGTAACGCCATCTCGCTCAACACGAATACAACTAAAGCTATAAACCTCTTTACTGGTCGTTTGAGGCGCTATCTCAGAATTAGTGCCATTAGCATCTATATAAGACACAGGTTGGTCAGTCATATTTTGAACATCAATGTAAAAAGTGCTCGAACATGCTGCCAAGGCAACAGCACTGGTCATAACTAATCCAATCTTGTAAAACAGCATTTCACTTTGTCCTTATCTCTATTATGTCGTATCACCATATCTAAAATAGATGATGGTATTTGCTCGCCATCATAAAAAAAAGCTCAGCACATGGCGAGCCTAGTTTTCATTTTCTTAATTTTTCTCTGAATTATTCTAAGGAACCTGCGAATAATCCTTCGCATTCAGTAAAAATGACAAAACCCCAGTGTCTTTAAAGAATATCCTTAAATCCATAGTCGAGATTACCGTTTCCCCGCATAGGCTTAACGTAATATTTATCCATCACACACGGCTAAGGTATTAAGTAACATGACAAGACTTGACGGAAAACTATCTCATTTTGCCAATCCATTGGCCCATAAAGATAATCAGTATAGTGCTGAACAAAAAAACATCTTAAGTGTGGCAAATTCCATTTCTGCCATCGCAGACATCAAAACTTGGCCTGCCTATGCTGAGACACCTCTACATTCGCTTAGCCAATTAGCAAGCGATATTGGCGTTGGCAGTATTTTTTACAAAGACGAATCACAAAGATTTGGTTTAAAAAGTTTTAAAGCCTTAGGCGGTGCATATGCTGTCGCTTGTCAGTTACAACAAACTCTTGCCAATAAGTTAGGTACTCGCCCAAGTGTTGACGAATTATTAGATGGCAGCTTAAAAGGTGAACTCGCACAAATCACTATTAGCTGTGCGACCGATGGTAACCACGGTCGTTCTGTTGCTTGGGGCGCGCAAATGTTTGGTTGTGGTTGTGTTATCTATATTCATAAAGATGTTTCTGAAGGCCGTAAACAAGCGATGCAAGCCTTTGGTGCCGAAGTCGTTCGCATCACAGGAAACTATGATGAATCAGTACGTTTAGCGGATAGTGAAGCGAAAGCACATGGCCGTATCATAGTGTCAGATACTAGCTATGAAGGTTATATGGAAATCCCAAAAGATGTCGCTCTTGGCTATACTGTTATGTTGGCTGAGATTGTTGAGCAACTTGAAACTAAGATTCCTACTCATATCTTTATTCAAGGTGGTGTTGGTGGTTTAGCCTCAGCAGTAACTGGCTATTTCTGGGACTTATGGGGTGACAAACGTCCACGCATTATTATTGTTGAACCAGAGCAAGCTAACTGTCTTCAGTTAAGTGCTAAAGCGGGCAAACCAATCGTAGTTGATGGCGACCTAGAAACACTGATGGCTGGTTTAGCTTGCGGTGAAGTATCAGCTCTTGCGTGGGAAATTCTTAAAAATGGTGCCGATGACTTCTTAACACTCAGTGAAGATACCATAGCCCCAACCATGCAAATGCTTGCAAACAGCTTTGATGGTTTACCTTCTATCGAAGCAGGTGAGTCAGCCGTTCCTGGTTTAGCTGCTACCATGCTAGCAAGCCAAGATAAAGATTTAGCAGCATCACTAGCTCTAACTGATCAGAGTCAGGTGCTTGTTATCGGTACTGAGGGGGCAACTGACCCTGAACTATACCAACAGCTAGTACATGGCTAAGCCCTACTAATTGAAACAAAAAAGGAGCTCAAACAAGCTCCTTTTTTGTGATTAAAGATTAGGTATTTAAAAGTACTGGGACACTCAATCCAGACTTAACAGAGTCCATAACCACATTGGTTTCAAAGCCTTTTACGTTATCATTGCCAAAGAAAACTTCACGGGTAAATTCTTCGTACTCTTCCATGTCTGCAGCGCTCACAAGCAAAATAAAGTCCGCACTACCGGTAACGTAATAGCATTGCTGAACAGATTTGTGATCACTCATGGCTTTTTTAAAACTATCTAACAGGTCCATTCTTTCTCTCTCTAATGTCACCTGTACAATCAAGCTAATATTTTGCCCAACTGCTTTTGGGTTAACCACGGAGATATCAGCACGAATAATATGCTGTTCTCGCATACGTTTGATACGACGCTGTACCGCAGCTGCCGATAAGCCAACTTGTTCGGCAATTTGATCCGAAGTCGTACGATTAGACTCTTGTAAAATATCTAGAATATGGCGATCAAAATTATCAATACCATTAGCTAATTGATGACTCATAAACAATTACTACCTTAGCTCAGTACAAAATGAATATAGAGATAGCATAACCAGAGATGAGACTAACACCTAGAAATTCCTTCCTTATATAAGCTGATTCTTATAAAAATTTGTACCAATTTGATTATTGATTTTATGCTCTAGCTGTCTCATATTATAAAGACTCACTCTGTAACTCTTCTAGGTATTCTATGCAGCAATTTATGGTACCTGTACTTCCTTTGTTGTTATTGTTAGCTGGTTTGAACCATACCGCATACGCACAACCCCTTGTTTTACCTCTGGTTGATACGCATATCCATTACAGCCATGATGCTTGGGATATGTTGCCGCCTAAAAAGGCAGTACAAGTGCTTAAAGATGCAGGACTTAAAAAAGCCTTTGTCTCAAGCTCTAGCGATCAAGGTACGCAGCTACTTTATCAAGTCGCGCCAGAACTAATCGTACCAGTCCTTCGACCCTATCGAAAAAGAGGGGAACTCAGTACCTGGTTTAAAGACGAGAGTGTCATCGAATTATTAGAAAGCAAACTGGCCGCCAATACCTACGCAGGTATCGGTGAGTTCCACATTTTTGGAGACGATGCCAAGCTACCTGTCATGCAAGCTGTGATTAGACTCGCTTCTCAATATAAAATATTTTTACACGCTCATTCTGATGCAGAGGCCGTTAGATATTTATTTGAGCAAAACCCAAACCTAAAGGTGTTATGGGCTCACTCAGGTTTTGAGCAACCTCATGTTATCGATGAAATGCTTGCCAAATACCCAAACCTGTCTGCTGATCTGGCTTTCCGTTATGAGCACTCATCAAATGGTAAGGTTCATAATGAATGGTTAGCTTTGTTTAACAAATACCCTTTACGCTTTATGTTAGGCACAGACACTTATGCACCTGAGCGTTGGTATTATGTGATCGACCATGCTGATTGGTCACGAGAATGGCTTGAGACCTTACCGCGAGACTTAAAACAAAACATTGCGTATAAAAATGCCCAGTCTCTCGCCCAATGGGCTTTGAAAGATAAAAGGTAAGCCTGTGATACTAAATAAATTTTTGCTATCCACAATCAGCCTTTTTATGACGACTCAAATAATGGCAGCAACAACCGATGATGAGTGCCACCAGCTTGACTCTCCATGGATATCCATAACATCAGGCCAAGTCACATTAAGCGCTAAAAGCCAACCACAAGCTATCAGCACCAGTGAGCCATTCAGTCTGCTCGTCTCTATTTGCCAAAATAAAAAAGCCTACTTAGGACAACTGAGTTTCGATGCACAAATGCCTCTACACAAACATGGCATGAACTATCAAACCAGCATAATTAAATTAGAAGAAGGGCGCTATATTATTCAAGGCAGTTTATTACATATGCCGGGGCTGTGGCGTTTTAGTTTTACATTAGACTCTCTTCCACAATCTCTATTTTATAATTATGTTTTGCCCTAGAAAAGCAGGTATATTTTCCAAACTTAAACTACTCAGCATCCCTCTAATTCTGAGCTTTTCTTCTATTTCTCAAGCACAAGAAGGAGCAAGTTTCAGTCCACAAGAAATTGCGGTTATTAACCAATTTGGCCCTTGGCCCCCTAATGATAACAGCCCTGATTTAACCAATACTCTAGATCAAGACCCAAGGGCAATTGAGCTGGGTAAAAAGCTATTTTTTGATACAAACCTCTCTGCTAACAGCCAGGTGTCTTGTGCTACTTGTCACCAGCCAAACAAAAGCTTTACAGACCAAAACCCCCTCTCAATTGGGCTCGACTTAGGTATAAGAAATACCCCGACCTTATTAAATATTAAACATAAACATTGGTACGGTTGGGGCGGTGATACAGACACCTTATGGGGAGCAAGTATTAGAGCCTTATTAAGTTCTATCGAAATGAATCTGGACATAAAGAAAGTAAGCAATTACTTACAAGTTAACCAAGATAAATATAGAAATTTAGTAACACACTCTATATGGAAAAACGCCAAAACGGAGCAAGATAAACTCGCCTTTATCGGTAAATTATTAGCAAGCTATCAAAGTAAATTGATGTCACCAAAAAGTGAGTTTGACCTTTTTAGAGAAGCCTTACTGACACAAGACAAAGAGCAAATGTCTCGTTATAGCCAAGCAAAAATAAAAGGATTAAAACTCTTTATCGGAAAAGGAAATTGCCACTTTTGCCATAGCGGCCCTCTCTTTAGCAATAACGAATTTGCAGATGTTGGCATGAGTTATTTTGACCGTGAAGGCAAGGTGGATAAGGGTAGATATCAAGGCATTAAGAACCTTAAGAAATCTCCATTTTCAAGCCTCGGTATTTATAACGATGACACAAGCAATCAGAGTAAAATTTTAGCTAAACACGTGACATTAAAACATAGAAATTTTGGCGAGTTCATGGTGCCTTCTCTTAGAAACTTAACCTCCACAGCCCCTTATATGCACCAAGGAAGTTTAGCCAATTTAGCGGCAGTAATAGAGCACTATTCAAATATAGATGAGGAACGCCTACACACTGACGGTGTCGCTATATTAAAGTCACTTAAACTGTCAGCGGAAGAGAAGGCAAACTTACAAGCATTTTTAGAAAGCTTATAAAAAGTAGAAAAACCTTAAATCTTTTGTCTTTCTTTTTGTCGCTTTAGTTGATGATTCTTATTGGTAATCCTTAAGGCTAAGTCCTTCTATCTCACACACACTGATCACTGCTTTTTGTTGCGCCATACGTCGCAATTGTCTCGCAATATGCGGGTAACCCAAAGGAGGATTCTCTAGCTCATCCATCCAAATGGCTAGCATGAAAAAATAGAAATCACAGACACTGATGCTGTCTCCTAAGAAAAAATCATGCTCAGATAAGTGATTATCAATTTGCCCTAATAGCAGACCTATTCGCGTCTCTTGATTTACCAACAATGCCTGAGTTTGTTCTGGAGATACATAGCGTGAAGGGTACTCAGAAATCATAATTTCAGTTTGTAATGTATTAGTTAAAAACATTAGCCACTGATAGCACTTACCTCGCTTTACATCTTCACTATCTGGCATCAAACCCGCATCAGAATAGCGTTCTGCAAGGTATAAACAAATTGCCGCGCTTTCTGTAATGACGAGATCTCCTTTAACTAAGGTCGGGATTCGTCCTAATGGGTTTAAAGCTAAGTATTCCGAGCTTTTATGCTGTTGTTTATTACGGTCTAACAATACGGCCTTAAAGGGAACGCCAATGGCTTGCAAAATGAAGTGAGGAGCCATACTGGCATTAAGCGGATAATAATAAAGTTGGTACATAGTCGACATCCCTCTCAAACGTATATCAAGTTTCCATATTGTAAAATTTTACCATTAAGTAATTTATAATTTAAGTTTCATATAAGGTTCATCTCATATTCTGCTCAACATACCAATTAGTAATGGATTATATGTCATGAGCAAACAAAACCTAAATAATACTAAACACCTAAAAAGCCAACCGAACTGGTCACTAAAGCAACCTAAGATTAAAACATCTTCTAACCTAGTTAATGGACGAAGCAAGCCTCATGTCATCGGACAAGAAAGCAAAGTTCGATCTATTAAAAAAGGTGACTCTAGTCGCCCGCAAGTAGAAGATTTTATTAAAAATATTTTTCGCAAACACCATGGAGCAGAACTCACTCACTTTGCGCCGTCATTGCTTGCCATTTTCAATCAAGAAAATGAAGTTGATGCAGCCCTAGGTTACCGTCTCGCAAGAGAAGAGCCGCTTTTCTTAGAGCATTATTTAGACCAAAGCATTGAATCTTTAGTCTCGAACTATATTGGCAAAAACATTGAAAGAAACAGCATAGGTGAAACAGGCAATCTCGCTTCATCTGATGCAAAAAGCTGTAAAACACTTTTTGCCTATACGGCAGATTATCTACACCAACAAGGTATTGAATGGTTTGTATCCACAGGGACTGGTGTCATGCGAGTGGTGTACCGCCGCCTAGGGATTAAGGCACATATTATTCATAATGTTGAGAAGTCTCGGTTAGGTAATGAGCAACATTCTTGGGGAAGCTTTTATGAAGATAAGCCAAAGATAATTTTAATTAATGTGGCTCAGGCAAGACAACGCTTTATGGAGCTTAAAGCCCAAACAAACTATAGCCATTAAACTCTTTTACTCAAGGCCATATTATGAATTTTTTAATTAATACACTATCCGAGCGCGCTAACAAGGCACCACAAAAAGTTGCCATTATGTCAGGGGAAAACACTTTCAATAATCAGGCACTATTTGATGCTGTAACCGAATTAGCTGATCAACTAAAACCTTTTCAATTTCAATGTATTGCGCTTTACATGGATAATTCCATTAATTGGGTCATTGCTGATCTTGCCGCGATGTCACTTGGCATTAGCCTTATTCCTATCCCTCTATTCTTTAGTAAAGGGCAAATTCAGCACTTAATAAAAGACGCTGGTATTGAAGCCGTCCTTTGTCAAAAGTTTGATTCAAAAATCTTTACGATTCAAGAAACACTCACTTTGAGTCATGCTCAGTTAGTTATCTTAAATAACCTAACTAAACCTAATACAGAGCAATTGCAACAAGTTGCAAAAATCACTTATACCTCAGGCTCAACAGGTCAACCTAAAGGTGTTTGTCTCTCACTTGAGAACATAGAGAACGTTAGCCTAGCTCTTGCTAAAACAATTGAAAATCATGGCATTAAACATCATCTATGCATTATGCCATTAGCCACTTTACTAGAAAATATTGCCGGTATTTATGTGCCTCTTATTATGGGAAATAGCATTCAAATCGAACCATTAAGTGATTTAGGGTTCGAGCAAAGTTCACAGTTTAATCCTAAAAAGTTCGCACAGGCAGTTGAACGTTACCAACCAGATAGTTTGATCCTTTTACCTCAATTACTTAAAAGTGTGATTCAGCTAAAGCAAACAACACCAAATTTATTTCGTAGCCTTAAATTTGCCGCAGTAGGAGGAGGAAAAAGTGCTCAGTCAGCCTTAGAAGAAGCCCTTAAACTGGGTATGCCTATCTATGAAGGATATGGATTATCTGAGTGCGCGGCAACGGTTAGCTTAAACACACCAAAAAGCAATAAACCTGGTAGTGTTGGTAGAGTATTACCTCATACCCAAGTACGTATTGATGAAACAGGTGAAATCATAGTCTCTGGTCAAGCCATGCTAGGTTATTTACATCAAGATGATCTAAGCCAAGGTCAAAAAAACAATGAAATACATACAGGGGATTTAGGCTATATAGATGAAGATGGGTACCTGTATATTTCTGGTCGTCGCAAAAACCTTCTGGTTAGTAGCTTTGGTAGGAACATAGCCCCTGAATGGATAGAATCGGAGCTGATTCATTCAAACCATATCAAACAAGTAGCGGTATTTGGCGATGCTAAACCTTGGCTGAACGCCATTATAACAGCAGACTCAACAACTCCTGACGAAGCAATTACCTTCGCCTTAACAGCAATAAACCAAGGTTTACCGGATTATGCTCAAGTAAAGTCTTGGATTCGATCTGATGAAGCCTTTAGTACCCAAAACCAACTTTTAACAGACAATGGACGTATTCGCCGCGACGCTATTCTATCTCAGTATCAAGGTCAATTAGACGCATTATATTAACAACTTAGAAATAAAGTTTAGAAGCAAAAAAGAGTCTATTTATAGGCTCTTTTTTTTTGATTAGCAATTGCTTATTTAAGACTCGTTTAAGCTTAGCCCAATATCATTTTCAGCAACAAAACTGATCAATTATGAAAGGACTTAACATGCTTAACACTGATAAAACACTCTCACAAAACAACCCCTATTTTTTAGTTTCAACAAAGGAAAATGAATCAATAGAAGCCCACCACCTTGCTCAAGCTCAATTAGGTTTAGAAGAACAAGGTTGGGCATTATTTAGGGGCTTCCAACATAACCTAGATGGTTTCAATGAAATTGTCTCTCATTTTTGTCAGCAAGTAACATTTGACCCAGCCAGAGAATTTACCACTAGTATGAGCCAAAAAGTGGATGCTGGCACCCAAGCTGTTGGTCTACATATTGAAAATGGAAACACGCCTTTCCCACCTTCATTCGTGGCATTTTATAGCCAGAAAAGTGCACTTAAAGGTTCTCAAACAACCCTATGTGATGGGGTTTCTCTATATGAGTCTTTACCGAACTCACTGCAAAAGCGCTTTGAGACACCTATCAAGGTAACTCGAACCTTACCTGAAACACTTTGGAAAGCTTATGTCAGCAATGAACACCCTAACCTAGAAGCAGGACAAGCAGTAACTGAGCAGCATCTAGATAACGTTCTTAACATGATTCCTGGACAAAGTGGCAAACTGAATGAAAAAGGTGAACTTGATTACAGTTTACAGATCGCCCCTTTATCAAGACATAATGGTAAAACTGCATTCGCTAACGCCCTACTTGGCCCTTCATTTAACTACCAAAAACCCATTTATCATCATGCTGACGGTAATCTAATTAACCAGTCAGAACTAGACCTACTCGCTCAATATGCTGAAGCACACACTTATGAACTCAACTGGAGAGATGGTGACATTATCATTATTGACAATACCCGCGTAATGCACGGTCGACGCGCTATTTTAGGTAACCCAGATGAACGTCAGCTAGTCATTGCAATGGGGAGAACAGAATGAACACTTGGCATTATTTTTTACAGCAAATAATCGAATTTAATCAATTTTACATGACTTCCTTAAGCTTGATTTAAGGTTCGCAATTCATACTGACATCATCACTTAAACATACAAACCAATAGCAATGAGGTAAGACCATGAAGATTGAAAAAACGAATGCAATCATTACAGGTGCAACAGGTGGTATTGGCCGACGCTTTGCACAACACCTAGTTGAAAACGGTGCTAGCGTATTATTAGTCGCACGAGACACACAAGCCTTGTTAGAGCTTAGAGAAAACCTAGTAAATCAACCTGGCATAGAGACAGAACGCGTCGCGATTTTTAGCTGTGACTTACTTGAAGAAGAGCAACGTAATCGGCTCATCTCATACATTGAAAATTCGCCGACACCTATCAACACTTTAATTAATAGTGCAGGTGATAATCAGTTCTCCTTTTTAGAAGACACACCCGATAAAAAGATAGAACAGATAATTAAGTTAAATACCCTCACCCCTATTTTATTAAGTAAAGCGCTACTGCCTCACCTAGAAAAACAAGGTGATGCTCAAATAGTCAATATAGGCTCTACTTTTGGCAGTATTGGCTACCCGGGTTTCAGTAGTTATTGTGCAAGTAAATATGCGTTAAGGGGTTTTTCTGAAGCGCTAGGTCGTGAACTATCTCAAACTAACGTGAAGGTAAAATACTTATCACCAAGAGCAACCAATACAAAACTTAGTACTGCAAATATTATTGCTATGAACAAGGAGCTGAATGTTGCTATGGATTCGCCTGATGAGGTCGCAGAGCAGCTGTTACGATTACTTGATAGCGATATGCATGAATTGGCGATTGGTTGGCCAGAAAGATTCTTCAGTAAACTTAACCAAGTTCTACCAAACCTTGTTAGCAAAGCAATAATTAAACAATTACCAACCATACGTCGCCATGCAGGCTTGGTTTAATGCAAACATAGTTAAAGATTCAGTAAGATACTTTCATTTCAATGAGCCAAGGGTGGCGTTCACATATGAAAGCGCCTAGCATAAATAAAAACTGTTTGAGATTAGATAATTAGCATGAGAGTTTTACTTGTAGAAGATGATGACCTTTTAGGCAAAGGAATCAAAAAATCCCTTACCCGTGAAGGTTATCAAGTTGATTGGTTAATGGATGGTAAGCAGGGCTTAGCGGCCCTGCAAACGGAAAGCTTCGACCTTCTGTTACTCGATTTGAACTTACCAGGCATGGGTGGACTTGAGCTACTAAGCGCGATCCGTAAACAGCAACTCAATACTCCCGTGCTTATCTTGACAGCTAACGATAGCCTTGATGATAAGATTCAGGGGCTTGACCTAGGGGCTGATGATTACTTACCTAAGCCGTTTGAAATTGCTGAATTGAAAGCTCGCATGCGTGCTTTAAGCCGCCGCCATCATGGTCACAGTGAGCCAACCATTGATTTTGGAAGACTTAATATTAACCCAGCCAGTATGCAGGTAACACTTGATGGTAATGATCTTAGTTTGGGTAGACGTGAATTTACTCTACTTATGGAGTTTGTGAATCATCCAGGACAAATACTCTCACGCGCTAAACTTGAAGATGTTGTTTATGGCTGGGACGGTGATGTGGAATCCAATAGTATCGAAGTTCATATTCATCACTTACGTAAGAAGATCTATCCAGAATTCATCAAAACAGTAAGAGGCATGGGTTATAAGGCAGAAAAACCAGTATGAGAAATAAGCCGACTACCCCCTCAAAAAAACAGTACTCAATTAAGCGTTACCTAACCCTTAACCTGACGTTTTGGGCGTTAGTCATGACCATAATACCTGCTCTTGTCGTTTATTATGAAGCAGGTCATGAAGTAGAAGAAATCTTTGACGCAAACCTTGCTCAATCAAGCCGAGTACTAAAGGGGTTAATCACGAAAGAAAGCATTCATAACAAGCAGCAGATTCTCGATTCATTAAGCTTTCAAGAAAATTCAGCTAGCTCTTATTCTCATAGTTATGAACGCAAACTTGCCTTTCAGATTTGGGAAAAGAACACCCTCATAATCGGATCACCTTATGCCCCAGACACATCGCTCACTGACTTTAATGAAGGTTTTTACACAAGAGAAGTAGACGGCGACGAGTGGCGAACATTTACGCTTTACTCTGAGTCTGACAATTGGTGGCTAGTGGTTGCTGAAGAAACTGACATACGCCAAGAGCTGATTAATGAAATAGTCCAAAGTAACCTAATCCCTATTCTTGTTTTTGTGCCACTTCTTATCATTCTTGTTTGGCTTATTACGAAGCGTGGTCTTATGCCGCTAAACAGACTAAGTACAACCGTCAAAAAAAGGCACTATAGAAATCTTGAAAAGCTAGAAGATGAAAAAGCCCCACTAGAAGTAAACGAGCTATTATTAGAGTTAAACAATTTATTTGATCGTCTAGACGAGGCTCATCAAAGAGAGAGACGCTTTGTCGGTGATGCTGCGCACGAATTAAGAACCCCCCTCGCCTCTTTATTAATTCATGCAGAAAATGCGATTGATGATAGCCTCATAGACCCAGATCTTAGCCAAGAACTGAAAGAGCAAAGCCAAGCAGAACTTCAGACCAGTCTTTATAGTATGAAGAAAGGCATCTCTCGTATGACGCATTTGGTTAACCAGCTACTTGCTCTAAGTCGTACTGAGGGCCAGCTTGATAAAACTCAATTTGAAGTCTTGGACATCCGCCAACTTTGTCATCAGGCAATTAGTTTTGAAGAAAAAAAATTTGCTCAAAAGCAACAGAGTTTTATCTCAGATTTAAGCAATGAAAGTGTCGACTTAAAAGCAAATACACCTCTCATGCAAAGCTTACTTCGTAACATTATTGATAATGCGGTGAGATACACGCCTGATCAGGGAAAAATTAAACTCACTTGTTATCATGATGAACGTAAACATAATGCCATTATTTGCATATCTGACTCAGGTCCTGGCGTAGAAGCAGAGCTTAGAAGTAGAATTAAAGAGCGCTTTTACCGAGTCGTTGGCTCAGGACAGCAGGGCTCTGGGCTTGGTCTATCCATTGTTGATAAGATAGTACAGATTCACAATGGCACTTGGCAGTTGGAAGAATCTGAATGGGGCGGGCTTGCTATCAGGTTTGAGTTCCCATTAAGTGACATGAGTTAATTAGCATCAAGTAAAAAGCCCAGTTTTACTATAAAGAACTGGGCTTTATCATTAAATAATTTACCTCATGGGTTAGGGGATATTACGTCATTTAGTCTCACCCTCTTTCACCTCTAACAAAGCTTGATTTTCCTTTTCCTGAGATGTTATCAATTCACTCTTTCTAATAAATGAGCTTCTCATCAACCAAAAGAGAATTGCACCTAAGGGAAACCCCACATTTAATACCCAAGGCGCATATTCATTCGCCGCGCCAATTCCTACGCCGACTAAATGCAACTCGATTAATTTAAAAGCATATGCACCACTGGTCCAATTCAATGAGAATGATCCAATACCACCTAAAACAAACAAAACCCAAATCCACTTTCTTCTGGGAATGGGAGTCTTAATGCAAATAACTAAAGTTACTAGAATAAAAAGAAAGACAAACACAGTTGTGAAAAGAACCAGATAATGAAGAGCAGATTTGCCAGCTAATTCAAACTTATTTAACTCTTTTTGTGACGCTTGTGTAGGTGTTACATAAAAGCCTAATACTTTGATCTCATCATCAATTTTTTTAATAACTACATTAGCAACGACCCAACCACTTTCAAACTGATACTCAAAAACAAAATTCCCATTCCATACTGAATCAATAACATTAACATGTGAACCGATTAACTCAGTGGTAATAACATCTCCTGATGGAAACAAATTCACAACATTATCTAACTCTGCATGGGTTATAGCACTAATCTCATCTTTATCGATATAGCGTAAAACATGGTCATAATTCTTATCTATCAAATGCTGTAAATAGTTTTTCGCAAACATCATTTCTTGCTGTGGAACAAGGAATGAGTTGGCAGTATCTGCTTTAACTAAGGTCACGGTTAATAGAGAGATTAATAAAATTATGTAATTAGGTAGTTTCACACTTTTCCTTAATTTAAATATCTAAAAATATTATCGTGAAATTAGTTAGAAAGATAAGCAACTGCCCTTTGATACTTCTCAAGCCGCTTCAAGTCTTTCTCTGTGACCGTATTTAATCGAGACAGGTCCATATTATCCTCAAGATCAGCAAGCTTCACACGACAAGCAAGCGGATTAGACTTAACCTGTATCAGGTATTTTTCGTAAGCAATGGGGATACCCTTACTATCAACTGCTTTAGTCAATGCAATGACAGCATCAACAATTTCAGAACTTATCCCTTCTTCTAGCAAGTCCTCAGCGGTATAAGAAGAATCTTCAAGTACATCATGTAATAGAGCAACAACGCGCTCAGAGTCATTTGTCATTTTCCCCATGATACGTAGTGGATGTAAAATATAAGCAGCACCAGCTTTGTCTACTTGGCCCTTATGAGCCTTTAAAGCAATACTAATTGCTGTTTCAATTTGGGACATACTTGATAAGGCTCAACTAGAATAATCAATCAAATAACGTTTTAAAAATCATAAGCAAGCTTAATCATTTTCTAGAGAAAACGCTGTATTTATATTTTTAATCTCTGTGTAGGTATAAGGTAGATAACGTGAATAAATCCTATCCATAGTGCCATCTTTAATCATCTGAACTAATACTTGATCAAACGCAGTTGCAAGCTGGCTATTATCAGGGCTAAAGCCAAGATAGTATGCTTCGGAGGTTACGACAGGTTTAAGTGACTTTACGGCGACATTTACTTTCGATGCTACTTTCTGAGCGGTTAATGTGTCAGCAAACACATAATCAAAACGTCCCTTTTTTAACATGGTAAACATATTTTCTTCATTATCGGCTGCAAAAGTTTTCCAGTCATGGCTTTCCGCGATTTTAAAATAACTGGTGTAACCTCTTGGTATTCCCATTAACTGATTTTTTAGTGAACCTGCCGAATATGTATCCTCGTAGAAATCCTTACGTACATATATTGCAAGTTGGTTATAACTTATCGCTAAGTCACCTGTGATAATTGGCTGATTATGAGTACTCGTATCTATAACAACATCAATATCATTAGCTTGGACCTGTTTTAAACAACGACTCCAAGGTAAAACCAGCAATTCATATTCTAGTTGTAAACGACCAAATGCTTCGTCAATCAACTCAATAGAGTAGCCTTTAGTAAGTTCGCCGTTTTCAACAATTGTCGAAGGCGGAAAGCTTGCACCACATATTGATATTGTCTGAGAATTAATGAAATGAGGGTGGAAGAAAATTAGCAGTGTTAAAACGTATTTCACCTTTCTCACCATAAATGAATCTAGATTCATTCTTTATAGATTGAGATGAGTTACAAAGCTACTAAAAAGTTAATCTGATGTTTAATGCAATTAGTAGTTAGCAGATAAGTAAACAACAACATTGAGATATTAAATTGACCTAACGCCAGCAGAGCTGGTTAGTATGCATTCCCACGACGGACCATGGAAGAGAGAGGAAGGCAAGACCAGTTATTTCATAGTGCCAACTAGGTGATGTAGGCGTCTACAAAGAGGAACTCCCACACTAGCGTCGGCGATACTTTGTTATCTCAACCTTTTACCTAGTAAATTTCAGGCAAAATAAAGCCTGATCAATGATCAGGCTTTTACTTATCTTTAGAGAGTAATCTTGATAAGGACCTCTTTGATCTCTTAGCAGCTCCAAGCTACCAACGGCGATGCTTTGTCGTCTTATAAATTTCAGGCAAAAAAAAGCCTGATCAGTGATCAGGCTTTTTACTTATCTTTCGAGAGTAATCTTGATAACGACCCCTTTGATCCCTTAGCACCTCTCCTTGAAGAAAAGGGCTACCCTCGGCGATGCTTTGCCGCCTCATCACTTTTCTCTAGACGAAAAAAACCAGTCACTCGGACTGGTTTTTTATAATTCAATCTTGATAACGACCTACTCTCACATGGGAACTCCCACACTACCATCGGCGATGCGACTTTTCACTTCTGAGTTCGAGATGGGATCAGGTGGTTCAGACGCTCTGTGATTATCAAGAAATTCTGTTTGTCAGAACAAGCTCTGTTTGTGGCTTATTCATTGACGAATTTGCTTATGCTTTAACAATACTTTTTGAATAGTCTTCTCTTCATTAGAGAAGTTAACGATAACCAAGCCTCAAACCAGCTTGCGATGTTTTACCATCTTTTTAAATCGTAATATAACGCTAAACCATTTTGGCGTTATATGGTCAAGCCTCACGAGCAATTAGTACAGGTTAGCTCAATGCCTCACAGCACTTACACACCCTGCCTATCAACGTCGTAGTCTTCAACGGCTCTTTAGGGAACTTAAAGTTCCAGTGAGATCTCATCTTGAGGGAGGCTTCCCGCTTAGATGCTTTCAGCGGTTATCCCGTCCGAACGTAGCTACCCGGCAATGCCACTGGCGTGACAACCGGAACACCAGAGGTTCGTCCACTCCGGTCCTCTCGTACTAGGAGCAGCTCCTCTCAAATCTCAAACGTCCACGGCAGATAGGGACCGAACTGTCTCACGACGTTCTAAACCCAGCTCGCGTACCACTTTAAATGGCGAACAGCCATACCCTTGGGACCGGCTTCAGCCCCAGGATGTGATGAGCCGACATCGAGGTGCCAAACACCGCCGTCGATGTGAACTCTTGGGCGGTATCAGCCTGTTATCCCCGGAGTACCTTTTATCCGTTGAGCGATGGCCCTTCCATACAGAACCACCGGATCACTAAGACCTACTTTCGTACCTGCTCGACGTGTCTGTCTCGCAGTTAAGCGCGCTTTTGCCTTTACACTCTTCGCATGATTTCCGACCATGCTGAGCACACCTTCGTGCTCCTCCGTTACTCTTTGGGAGGAGACCGCCCCAGTCAAACTACCCACCACACAGT
>NZ_CP130700.1:2850000-3627500 GCF_051623805.1 Marinomonas sp. PE14-40
TACCCAGAGTTTCAAGGTTTAAGAAAGCCTCTGAACTTAGTTTAGAACCTACACCTAGGCCTAACATGATAGTAACTATGTTAATCAAAGCATTTTGCGCTGTATCACTAAGACGATCAACAACACCAGACTCTTTCATCAGGTTACCAAAACAGAACATACCTAAAAGTGGAGCCGCTGATGGTAGGAACATTGCAGCCAATAAAGTTACTACGATTGGGAAAACAATCTTTTCAACTTTAGATACTGTACGTAACTGAACCATTTTAATTGAGCGCTCTTCTTGCGTTGTCATTGCACGCATGATTGGCGGCTGAATCAGAGGAACCAACGCCATATAAGAATAAGCAGCAACAGCAATCGCACCTAATAGATCTGGCGCCAATCGACTAGCAACAAAGATAGCTGTTGGGCCATCTGCTCCACCGATAATACCGATAGCAGCCGCATCCGCGAGACTGAAATCCATAATACCAAATGAGCCAAGAAGCACAGCACCAATCACAGTCGCAAAGATACCAAATTGCGCAGCAGCACCTAATAAAAGTGTTTTAGGGTTTGCCAACATTGGACCAAAGTCAGTCATAGCCCCTACACCCATAAAGATAAGCAGAGGGAATAGACCTGTTTCAATACCGCCATGGTAAATGTAGTACTGCAAACCACCCGGTGTTACCAGGTGTCCAGCAGCATCATATACTGGCGCATCCATGAAGCCTGCGCCTGGAATATTTACCAAGATTGCACCAATACCGATTGGCAATAACAATAGCGGCTCAAAGCCTTTTTTGATTGCAAGAAAGACTAACAATAAGCCCACCGCAATCATGAACGCTTGACCAAACTCAAGTTGGTAGATACCTGTATCGTGATACAGGTTGAGTAATTTACTTTCCATTCTGACGAAACCTCTACAGAGTTACTAAGGTTTGACCCACTTGAACTGAGTCACCTTCTTTCACTTGGATATTTCCAATCACACCACTCTTAGGTGCAGAGACTTCAGTCTCCATTTTCATTGCCTCAAGAATGAAGATTGTCTCGCCTTCTTCAACCTGTTGGCCTGGAGATACAAGAATTTTAAAGATATTGCCAGCTAAAGGTGCAGGAACTGGCTCACCTGTAGCGACTGGGGCTGCTGCCACAGGTGCTGCTGCAGAAACACCTGTAGGTTGAATATTCGTTACATCACCGCCATCAGCGACTTGAACAACATATTCCTGTCCACCCACACTTACAGTGTAAACACTTGCTTCACCAGGAGTGGCAGTTGGTGCAGCTGCAACTTCAGGCTCTGTACCTGGTACTGGCTCAAATGCATCTGGATTATTACGATTTTCGATAAACTTAAGACCAATTTGAGGAAATAGAGCATAAGTCAAAACATCGTCGATTTGCTCATCAGACAGCTTCAAGCCTTTCTCTTTAGCGATACCTTCAAGTTCAGCTGTCAGCTTGTCCATTTCATCTTCAATTAAATCAGCTGGACGACAAGTAATTGCTTCAGCGCCATCTAACACTCTAGCCTGTAGCTCAGCATTAAACTCTGCTGGCGCTGCACCGTACTCACCTTTTAATATACCTGCAGTTTCTTTTGAAACAGATTTATAGCGTTCACCAGTCAGTACGTTTAGTACTGCTTGTGTACCAACAATTTGAGAAGTTGGTGTTACAAGAGGGATCATACCTAGATCTTCACGTACACGTGGAATCTCAGCTAAAACATCATCAAACTTATCAGCAGCACCCTGCTCTTTAAGTTGTGACTCCATGTTTGTTAGCATGCCACCAGGCACTTGTGCAATTAGAATGCGTGAATCTGTACCACGTAAAGAACCTTCAAATTTCGCATATTTTTTACGCACATTACGGAAATAAGCTGCAATTTCTTCAAGCAAACCAAGATCCAAACCAGTATCACGATCAGTTCCCTGAAGCGCTGCAACAACTGATTCAGTTGCACTATGACCATAAGTCATCGACATAGAAGAAATTGCAGTATCAACACGGTCGATACCTGCTTCAATAGATTTAAGGATTGTCATATCTGACAAGCCAGAAGTAGCATGTGCATGTAACTGAACTTCTAGATCAGTTTGCGCCTTTAGAAGTGACACTAATTCAAATGCATCATAAGGTGTCAAAATACCTGACATATCCTTAATCGCGATAGACTCAGCACCCATATCTTCTAGACGCTTCGCGTAATCAACCCAATTTTTAGTGGTATGAACATGACTCTTTGTATATGAGATCGTACCTTGTGCATGTTTCCCCATACCCTTAACCGCTTTAATTGCCGTTTCTAGGTTACGTGGATCATTCATGGCATCAAAAATACGGAACACGTCAACACCATTAGTAGCAGCGCGTTCTACAAATTTACTGACCACGTCATCAGCATAATGACGATAGCCCAACAAGTTTTGACCACGTAGCAACATTTGCTGTGGTGTATTTGGCATCGCTTTTTTCAATTCGCGAATACGATCCCATGGATCTTCGCCAATGAAACGAATACAGGAGTCAAACGTAGCGCCGCCCCAAGATTCAAGCGACCAATAACCTACTTGATCCAACTTTTCTGCAATCGGCAGCATATCATCGATACGCAGGCGTGTTGCAAATAAAGATTGATGAGCATCGCGAAGCACAACATCAGTAATGCCAAGAGGTTGCTTGCTTGTTGTCATAATTTTCAGCCTCTAAAAATGGTGTAGATAGTTAAGTTAGAATTATATTATTGTGATTTAGCTCTGTGCTGATGAATTGCCGCAGTTATGACTGCAGTCAATGTCGCATCAACTGTTCCAGCAGGTGCTGGTGTAGGAGCCGCAAATTTCTTAGCCTGAATCTCTGGCTCAGCTTCGGGAAAATACTTATTCAATAAAGACGACATATAAGAGGTTGCAACAATCAGAATCACAAGAAATGTGAATACAAATCCCATTCCTAATATCATCAATCCTAAACCGTCTTCAACTAATGTGTTCATTTTATCCCCCTGGCTAAAGGTTAATCATCTTGCTTGAAGCCCACTTATGTGATCATATTCACACCAGTAGCAGACTACTTGTATTTGGTTGTGTTCATTTTTACCACAAACCAGAACAGTTTCATATTTTTTTTGCATAACAGTTTGGTTATTTGTGATACACACACGACTTAATACCCCATTTTTGCCCCACAACAGCTCACAAAACACCCAACCCCGTCTAGCAGTAGCACCAATGGAAGGCATTATGGAACATACCATGCGCCAACTTTTGTCTAAAATCGGCGGAATGGACTACTTTGTATCCGAATTTGTGCGGGTAACTCAATACCCAGTACCAGCACACACATTCACCAGAATGGTGCCGGAGAACTCTCATCAAGCCCATACCATTTATAACCACCCAGTACACACTCAACTACTAGGCAGCAACCCTGAAACGATGGCATTAAGCGCACTTAATGCCATTCAATCGGGTGCAACACATATAGATATCAATTTCGGTTGCCCAGCGAAAAGAGTAAACGGCCATGGTGGTGGATCCTTTTTATTGCAAAGTCCAAACAATCTATACGAAATTGTCAGCTCGATCAGACAAGCACTACCTGAACACATCCCTCTCTCAGCAAAAATCAGATTAGGCTTTGAAGATGAAACCCTCCTCTTTGAAAACGTAGATGCTATTGAAAAAGCAGGTGCGACGAAGCTGGTAATACACGGCCGCACTAAGAAAGATGGCTACAAGCCACCTGCTCGCTGGGAAAAAATAGGTCAGATCAAATCAAAAACAAATATGCACCTTGTTGCCAATGGAGACGTCAAGTGCATCAAGTCTTTACTTGCCTGTCAGGCCATCACAGGATGCGATGAATTCATGATAGGCAGAGGGGTATTAGAAAACCCATTTGTTTTCCAAGAAATAAGACGCGCACTCGCAGGCCTTACTGCCATAGACTACAGCCAACAGCTACCTGAACTCTTTGAAACCTACTATCAATTATTAGAAGGCCATTACGATGAAGTCCCTAAACTCGGCAAACTAAAACAATGGTGCGGAAGTTTAAGAAAGCACTTCCCTATTATTGAACAGAATTTGAAACCACTCAGACAAAGCCATTCCGTCAGTGAATTCTTTCAACAAGTAGAAAACTACATCAAATAATATTAAGTAGTCATGGAAGACTATCTACCTCCTCTCCCAATCAAGTAAACACCACTCCCTCAATCTAACCCAAGAACTGAAACCACAAATTCACAACTCGCGACAACACACTTAGAAATAAAACCAACAAACATACTGTAGGAAAACAGGAAACAGGAAACAGGAAACAGGAAACAGGAAACAGGAAACAGGAAACAGGAAACAGGAAACAGGAAACAGGAAACAGGAAACAGGAAACAGGAAACAGGAAACAGGAAACAGGAAACAGGAAACAGGAAACAGGAAACAGGAAAACGATTTTGATGAGTTTGGGAGAAATTGCTAGTTTTTTTTGAAAAAGAAAGAATGGTGCATCCGGGAGGATTCGAACCTCCGACCGCTCGGTTCGTAGCCGAGTACTCTATCCAGCTGAGCTACGGATGCAGTAATCTTTTTTGTAAATTGCTAGGTTTACGAGGTGGGGAGTAAATGGTGCATCCGGGAGGATTCGAACCTCCGACCGCTCGGTTCGTAGCCGAGTACTCTATCCAGCTGAGCTACGGATGCACAACAGAAACTTACCTATAATCTAGAACTGGATTTTCTAGAAGAATTTCGACATTTTAAATGGTGCATCCGGGAGGATTCGAACCTCCGACCGCTCGGTTCGTAGCCGAGTACTCTATCCAGCTGAGCTACGGATGCATCAGAAAAAATGGCGGAGAGTGAGGGATTCGAACCCTCGATGAGTGTTAACCCATACTCCCTTAGCAGGGGAGCGCCTTCGGCCACTCGGCCAACTCTCCGTTACACGCACAAGAGAAATAAAAAACTTCTCCGTAACAAGTGCGGCGTAGTATATATTGCTATTCTAAGATGTAAAGACTTTTTTTAAATTAATCTTCAACTTCTTGTTCATCTTGCTCTTTTTGGATGCGAAGGTAGATTTCTTCACGGTGAACAGACACATCTTTTGGCGCGTTAATACCGATGCGTACCTGATTACCTTTAACACCAAGTACAGTTACAGAGACTTCGTCACCAACCATTAGAGTTTCACCAACACGGCGCGTAAGTATAAGCATAGGTTTCTCCTTTAATATCCTTTAATGAAGCGATTTTGAGGAAATCACCTCGTTTCTTTGTAAGAAATGACTTACAAAGCGAATTGTAGCGTCTAGATGAAAAATACGCCAATATTTTCACCTAGACTTTTTGCTTATACTTAATTTCGTCTCAAATACTAACTATTCAGCTTCAGCCTTAACGCCAGTTCCGCTTAATTCAAAAGAAGAATGCAAAGAGCGTACAGCTAACTCCATGTATTTTTCATCGATAATAACGGACACTTTAATTTCAGAAGTAGAAATCAACTGAATATTAATAGACTCTTCTGCCAATGCCTTAAACATGGTACTTGCTACACCAGCATGAGAACGCATACCAACACCGACAATAGATACCTTCGCTATTTTAGCGTCACCTACTACACCGCGCGCACCAAGCTCTGCCTGAATAGCCTGTAGGATCTCCATAGCCTGATCAAACTCGTTACGATGCACAGTAAAGGTAAAGTCTGTTGTTCCGTCCGCAGAGACATTCTGAACAATCATATCTACTTCGATATTCGCATCACTGATAGGCACCAAAATTTTAGACGCAATACCTGGAATATCAGGCACGCCTTGCAAGGTTAGTTTGGCTTCATCTCGGTTAAACGCAATTCCAGAAACAGCTGGTTGTTCCATATCTTCATTCCCCTCAGTTGTAATCAATGTGCCTTCACCTTCAGTAAAACTAGAAAGCACACGTAAAGGCACTTGATACTTACCAGCAAATTCAACAGAACGAATTTGTAGAATCTTTGAGCCCAAGCTCGCCATTTCCAACATTTCTTCGAACGTAATCTTATTCAAACGACGAGCACTATCCACAACCCGAGGATCAGTCGTGTATACACCGTCAACGTCAGTATAAATCTGACACTCATCCGCTTTTAGAGCAGCAGCCAAGGCAACACCTGTTGTATCAGAACCACCACGACCAAGAGTCGTGATATTGCCTAATTCATCAGCCCCTTGGAAACCAGCAACAACAACTACACGACCCGCATCTAAATCCGTACGCATAGCCTCAGTATCAATTTCTTGAATACGTGCCTTACCATGCGCGCTATCAGTCGTAATACGCACTTGAGAGCCCGTATAAGAACGCGCATCAAGACCACGATTTTTTAATGCCATAGACAGTAAAGCAATAGTAACTTGCTCGCCTGTTGATAACAGCACATCCATCTCTCTTTGATCAGGTACTTCTTGCATACTCTTAGCCAAAGCAACCAAACGATTAGTTTCGCCACTCATTGCCGAGACGACAACAACTACATCATCACCTTGCTCACGGTGCCTTTGCACTCGATCAGCTACGGCCTCGATACGCTCAACAGAGCCTACCGATGTGCCGCCATATTTTTGAACTAACAACGCCATAGTTTTTTATTTAAACCCACATTATTTGCCTTTACGGCATTTTTTTTACAATTTACTCACGACCCAAGGTTGTACAGATGCTAACGCCTCTGGCAAACCTGCTGGATTATTACCCCCAGCTTGTGCCATATCTGGTCGACCGCCCCCACGACCATCAACCAAAGGTGCTACCATCTTAATTAGATCGCCAGCTTTTACCTTTTTCGTCAATTCTTTAGTAACACCTGCTATCAGGCTTACTTTTGAATCATTAACACTTGCAAGCAGAACAACACCAGACTCAAGTTGACTCTTCAACTCATCCAACATGTCTCGTAATGCTTTTGGATCTTCCACATCAACCTGAGCAACCAATAGTTTACCACCATCGATTTCAACAGCTTGAGAGGCTAAATCAGAGCCAGCTTGCGCAGCTAACTTAGCTTTAATCACATCAAGCTCTTTTTGTAGTACTCGGTTCTGATCAGAAAGTGCTGTCACTTTCTCAATCATATTATCTTTATTGCCTTTCACCAAAGCCGCAACTTGTTGTACTGATTTCTCAGTTGCACGGGCATAGTCAATTGCAACTTTACCTGTAATAGCTTCAATACGACGGACACCCGCAGCAATACCACTTTCAGCTACAATCTTAAATACGCCAATATCACCAGTACGCTTAACATGAGTACCACCACAGAGTTCAACCGAGTAATCACTACCCATTGTCAATACTCGCACTTGGCTATCATACTTTTCACCAAAAAGAGCCATAGCACCTTTGGCTTTCGCACTTTCGATATCCATGACTTCAGTAAGAACTTCATGATTAAGACGAATTTGCTCATTTACCATATCCTCTACTTGCTCTATTTCAGCAGCAGTGACACCTTCGAAATGAGAGAAGTCAAAGCGCAAACGCTCAGCATCACATAAGGAGCCTTTTTGATGAACATGATCACCAACAACACGGCGCAATGCTTCATGCATCAAGTGAGTAGCTGAGTGGTTTAAGCCAGTCGCAGCTCGCAGACTTGCATCAACAGCAGCAGTCAAGATATCTCCAACACTCACACTACCTTCACGTAGTTCGCCGTGATGAAGGTGAGTTTTTCCCTGTTTAGTTGTATTAGCCACACTAAATGCGCCATTACCACGAAGCCAACCTTGATCACCAACCTGACCACCAGATTCACCATAGAATGGAGTCTGTTTTAAAATGATGATGCCTGATTGCCCAGCAGACAAAGTATCCACTTTTTCTCCATCGAGAATGAGAGCTTCAACTTCACACTTGTCAACCAACTCATTGTAACCAGTAAACTCTGTATCACCTGCTTCAATACTACCTGACATATCCATAGTGAATTGGCTTGCTGAACGAGCACGATTACGCTGTTCTTCCATTGCTTTTTCAAAACCTTCATCATCAATTTCTAGGTTTCGTTCACGAGCTACATCATTGGTAAGGTCAGCTGGAAACCCGTAGGTATCGTACAGTTTAAAGACCGTTTCACCAGAAATTGTTTTCTTATCACCAAGCTCTGCAATCGCATCATCAAGAATACGCATTCCTTGCTCAAGCGTTTTGGCAAATTGTTCTTCTTCTTTTAACAAGATAGCCTGAATACGGCCTGCAAGTTTTGTTAATTCTGGGTATGCCTCTCCCATTTCAACAACAAGTGCAGAAACAAGCGTATTAAAGAAGGCTTGTTTTTGACCTAATTTGTGACCATGACGAATAGCACGACGCACAATACGACGTAATACATAACCACGACCTTCGTTAGAAGGCACAATGCCATCCACTATCATGAAGCAACAAGAGCGAATATGGTCAGCAATTACGCGCAGTGATTGAGCTTCTAAATCTTCAGTTCCTACTGCTTTAGCTGCAGCCTTAATCAAGTTTTGGAACATATCAATTTCATAGTTGCTATGAACGCCTTGTAGAATGGCAGCGATACGCTCAAGCCCCATACCAGTATCAATAGAAGGCTTAGCTAGCGGGTTCATAGTGCCATTTGCATCACGATTGAACTGCATGAATACAACATTCCAGATTTCAATAAACCTGTCGCCATCTTCTTCAGGAGAACCTGGAGGCCCACCCCAAATATGCTCACCATGATCATAAAAAATTTCGGTACAAGGGCCACAAGGACCTGTGTCGCCCATTTGCCAGAAGTTATCAGATGCGTAACGAGCACCTTTATTATCACCAATACGTATGATGCGATCTTCTGGAACACCAATTTTTTGAGCCCAAATATCCCAAGCTTCATCATCATCGGCATATACAGTCACCAACAATTTTTCAGTTGGTAGTTTCAGCACCTTGGTCAAAAACTCCCAAGCATACTGAATCGCATCTTCTTTAAAGTAATCACCAAAGCTGAAGTTACCCAGCATTTCAAAAAAAGTATGATGACGTGCGGTATAGCCTACATTCTCAAGGTCATTATGCTTGCCACCGGCTCGCACACAACGCTGAGAGCTTGTCGCTCGTGTATAAGGACGATCATCAGTGCCTAGGAAAACATCTTTAAATTGAACCATACCCGCGTTGGTGAACAACAGGGTCGGATCATTTCCTGGGATTAATGAACTTGAGTCAACAACTTGATGCTGTTTACTCTCGAAATATTTTAGAAATGACTGACGTAGCTCTGAACTCTTCATTTTCAGGGGAGACTCTATATTGTTGCTTGGGCGATAAATTTAGTTTTCTCTGACTTTATGCAGAGAAAAAGTTAAGACAGAAAAGCACAAAATAGTACACGGAAAATACAGTGCTTTTCAAAAGAAACTGAGTGTTTTTGTGATTTTTTTCATTTATTGCGCTTTTAAGAGCAATAACAGGAAAGAACGACTTTAAAAGGTAGGTTTTTTAGGTAAAAAGTCTGGCTCACTTTTATTGAAGAGTGAGCCAGCAAATAAGAGAGTGGTTATTTGTGATACTGACGTTTAGCTCGACCAGTCATTCGAGTCACAAGTTCATAAGCGATCGTAGATGAATGGGCAGCAACCACCTCAACAGGGTTCCCTTCCCCCCAAAGCAATACATCATCACCTACTTGCGTATAGGGAAGAGAAGTCACATCCAGGGTAATCATGTCCATAGACACACGCCCAGATATATAGCATACATTTTGGTTTACTAATACGGGAGTTTGATGATCAGCCATACGTGGATACCCATCGCCATAACCCACTGCCACAGTCGCAATTCTACTTTGCCCCTGTGCAACATAAGCTCTGGCATAACCTACCGCCTCACCATCTGCGATATCTCTAAGAGAAATCACCTTACTTGTTAGTGTCATAGCAGGCTTTAAACCCAATGTTTGTGCGCTAATATCATCAAAAGGTGAAATACCATAAAGCATAATACCCGGGCGGATCCAACCACCCTCTGGCAAAGCCCATTTAAGTGTTGCAGCGGAGTTGGCAACACTTGTTTCTAAATCAGGAAACTGAGAACGTGCTTGATTAAAAATCGTCAATTGCTCAGGCGTTGCAGAGCTAGCGAGGTCATCTGCACTAGAAAAATGTGTCATTAAGACAAGCTCACCTAGATTCTCAGAAGACACTAACTTGTCTATGTAAGGAGCAACATTATTAGGCTCAACACCAAGACGGTGCATACCAGAATCTATCTTAAGAAAGATCTTACCTAATTTAATATTCGCAGCTAGAAAGCCCTCTAACTGAGTGTCATTTTCTACAGCTACCCAAAAATTAAAATCTTCACACACCTGCCATTCAGATGCCTCAAAGACCCCTTCTAATAATAAGATGGGAGATTGAACATTTGCTTCTCTTAACTCAAGTGCCTCTTCAATCGCTGCAACAGCAAAAGCGTCAACAGTTTCATCTAAATACTGAGCAACTTGAACAGCACCATGCCCATAAGCATTCGCTTTCACAACCGCAAAAGCTTTAGCCTTCGGTTGTAATTTTTTAGCTAAATCATAGTTATGCTTAATCGCAGCAAGATTAATATGCGCTGTTAATGGCCGGGCCATCTTTCACCTCATTTATGAACAGGGTTGCAATCAAAGTAGACAAAACTATTTTTACACATATTTTGCAGTTTAATAATCTTAATATACCAAATATTTCAGACCATAACTCCATCCAAATAACATTTTTAAGTGAATTAGACTAATATAATTTATTTCATTTTCTCATTACTAATGTAACATTCTAATCAAATAAATCTGAGCTGAAAGCAATAATGGACATCCTAATACAAATAAGAGAGTCAGCACTTAATATGTTGGCACGAAGGGAGCAAAGCCAATATGAACTAAGGCAAAAACTTCGCTCACGCTTTAAAGATAACTATGAAGATATAGAGCATATTTTGCTCAAGTTAATAGAAGACAAGTATCAAAGCGACCAAAGGTTTTGCGAGTCATATATTCGTTATAAACAACAAAGTGGTTATGGGAAAATACGTATATTAGGTGAAATCAAGCAAAAAGGAGTGGATCAAGCAATCATAACGCAAAGCTTTGATGAATCTGATCTCGACTGGTTCGAATCGGCACTTAAAGTTAAATTGAGTAAATTCGGCTACCAAGTAAGTCAAGACTACCAAACTAAAGCGAAACAATATCGTTATCTACAATATAGAGGCTTTACATCAGACCAGATCAACTATGCCATTCAGGAAGATGTGAATGACGTATAACTAAAATTGAACTCATGATTATAACTTTAGATAGATGTAACGTCATTTATTGGCAATATTTTTAAGAAAAAACCTACTACATTTACAATAAGGAAGATAAGAATTTATCTTCCATTTCCGCGTAATCTTGTTTCATTTTCATTATTCGTTCATCAATTTCGCCAATCTTTTTTTGCAAATCAACAGCTTCATTAGTGCCGACATTATTTCTATCAAACTCTTTTCTCATCGTATTTATTTCGGCCTCTAATTCACTGTTTGCTTCCTCTAACTGAATTGAATCCTGCCTGTCAATTGACTCTACTCTTTGACTTTGTTGCATAACGTATTCAGATAGTTCAGCTAGCCTAGTTTGCAATTCAGCACTCTTTTTTTGTTCAGCCTCTAATTCGAACTCCAACATTTCAACAAACATTTCAGATTCACTCATCATCAACTTAAATGCTGTCACCTTTTCGGCTAACTCAGTTGCATAGGCTTGTGACTCATCATTTAATGGCGCGGCATCTAACTGCTGCTCCATATTATTTAAACTGGCTTGTTTCTGAGAAAAGATGGATTGCATATTCGTTACTTCAGTGTCTTGTGATTGGCTCACAAGCTGTAACTCATAATCTTTCTCATTGACTAGTCGGTCATGTTTTTGGGCATCCTGACTCAGTCTAGATTTCACCATCTGCAAGCTTTCTAGTTTTAATTCTAATCGAGAGAGTATCTGTTTTTTATCAGACAAACTTTTTTCCAGTTTTGCCACTATGATGTCATAGTCAATTTTATATTTACCACTCTCTTGTTGCTCTTTAGTCTCTTTAACAATCTGTTTTAATTCATTTATTGTATTCGCTTGATACTCTGCCACCGCTTTCAGTTCTTCAATTTTATCACCAAACTCGTTTTGTAATGGTGCAATAAAGTCATCAAGCTCACTGCTATTTAAAAAAAGTTCGAGTGCTAATTGATACTCTTCAGATATCTCGTCAGGCGCCTCCTTCAAAGCTCGAAGCTTTGCTCTAATCGCATTTTCAAGCTGATAGACTTGGACCAATTCAATCCTCATCTCAGCAAGCTTCACATCAACCTCTGGTTCTGCTTCCAACTCTGACTTCATACGATCAAATTTTTCATTTAATTCAGCATTAACGCTCATTTTGGACATAAGAAGCTGATTCTTATGTTCTATATCCTTATCAATGGCTTGCGCTAAACTTCTCTGTGCTGCAATTTTCTTAACTAAAGACTCTAGTATTTCAGAAAAGCCGTTCTCTTGAGTAAGTGGTATAAATTGTTCTAATTTTTGATCTATTTCCTGCACACTCACATCTTTATTAACAAGCTGAGTTTCTAAATTCAAAAACAATTCCCAACAATCCAGTATTGCCACTTTCAATCTATCTTGCCCAACCAAAGACTGCTTTAGCTCACTCACTATGACTTTCTGCTGTTCCAATAACGCCAAAACATTTACTTGTGTTTGCAACTTAGCATCAAGCTGTTTCGGTTCGGCCTTCACGTTACCCACGACTGTATTGTCATCATTTTCTGACGGTTCTTTATCTTGGCTTTTTTTCGCGGCGATATAAGTCCACAAGGCGTAAATAAAAAAAACTGTCGATAGCAGCAATAAAAAGCCTAGAACGATAATCAATGTTGTCATTAAAAAAACCAATACAAGTTAAGTGGTAATAAACTAGTGTTTCAAATTAATAGCTTAGCTACATTTAAAATAGATCATACAGAAATAAAACACACCTTCTTAAAACCATTCAAGCCTGATAACAAATAAAAACAGACAAGCAAAAAAACGGCCGCACTAGGCGACCGTTTTTTAACAAACTCAATAGGAAGGCTATAGCTTAAGCAAATCACCCTCTTCTTCTTTCGCATCATCTTTTTCTGCCGGTAGATCTTTTGGCAATAGTTGCTCCCGGATTTTACCTTCAATTTCGGTTGCTATTTCTGGATTATCAGAAAGGAACTGAGCAGCATTAGCTTTACCCTGCCCAATTTTGCTACCGTTATAGGCATACCAAGCACCAGACTTATCAACAAAGCCTTGCTTAACACCCAAATCAATAATCTCGCCCATGCGGTAAATACCCGCACCATACATAATTTGAAATTCAGTTTGCTTAAATGGCGGCGCGATTTTGTTTTTAACGACTTTCACGCGGGTTTCATTACCCACCACTTCGTCACCTTGCTTAACACTGCCGATACGGCGAATATCAAGACGAACAGAACTATAGAACTTAAGCGCATTACCCCCTGTCGTGGTTTCTGGAGAACCAAACATAACACCGATTTTCATACGGATTTGGTTAATGAAAACAACAAGGCAGTTAGCATTTTTAATTGAGCCAGTAAGCTTACGCATAGCTTGAGAAAGTAAACGCGCTTGTACACCAACCGATGAGCTACCCATTTCGCCTTCAATTTCAGACTTAGGAACCAAAGCAGCAACAGAGTCAACAATCACAACATCAACACTGTTAGAACGTACTAGCATGTCAACGATTTCAAGCGCTTGCTCACCCGTATCAGGCTGAGAGATTAAAAGGTCAGAAATATTTACACCTAATTTTTCAGCATAGCTTGGATCTAGTGCATGCTCGGCATCGATAAAAGCACAGGTTTTACCTTGCTTTTGCGCTTCCGCAATAACACTCAAAGTTAGTGTTGTTTTACCTGAAGATTCTGGACCATAGATTTCGCAAATACGACCGAAAGGTAAACCACCAGCACCCAGAGCAATATCCAAGCCTAGAGAACCAGTAGAAACAGTCTCAATGTCTAATTTCGCACCTTCACCCATCTTCATGATGGCGCCTTTACCAAACTGACGTTCGATTTGTGAGAGCGCTGCGTCTAACGCTTTTTTCTTGCTATCAGCTATAGATGACATGTTTAAAACCTTTCGAATATTTGAGTAATTTTGTTATGCTGAACTCTAACGCTTTTTTTTCAGGACTTCAACAAAACACTGTACAAAAAAACAGTATTTTTATTTAAGCCTTATTTTGCGTCACTTTCTAGCGACAATAGACCTTGAATCGCGTTTAACAAAGTCAGTTCACGCACTGCATTTCGATCCCCTGCAAACTGAAAACGCTGCACTAACGCACTTTTTCCTTGGTTAACCATTTCCTTGGTTAACCAACCGATATAAACCGTCCCCACTGGCTTTTCATCACTGCCACCACCAGGGCCTGCAACCCCACTTACAGCTACACTGACATCAGCACCGTAATTTAGTGCTCCTAAACACATTTGTGCGACCACTTCTTTCGAAACAGCACCAAAATTCTGCAAACTTTGTGCTGTCACCTTAAGCATTCTTTCTTTAGCAAGGTTGTCATAACTAATGAGACCACCAAAAAACCAAGCAGAACTCCCTGCCATTTGCGTACAACTCGCACCAATCATTCCACCAGTACAAGACTCAGCTGTAATTAACATTTGTTTCTGAGAAGAAAGATGCGCTGCTAGCTTTGCAACTAATAACTCAACATCCTGCCCTGTCTCTTTAATTTCCTGCAATTTTCACCTCTCTTTAATGAAGTTTTAGAATGCTAAAACAAGCGCTTAAACCTATTCGTCTTTTGCCGTAGAATAACGCCCTAATTTAAGGATAACAATCGAGCGATTTACACCATGAGTCAAGCGGCAAAAGATAACCACACCCCTATGATGCGTCAATATTTTGGGCTCAAGTCACAACACCCAAATGAACTACTCTTTTATCGCATGGGTGATTTTTATGAAATCTTTTATGACGACGCTAAAAAAGCAGCCCATCTATTAGATATTACGCTTACCTCAAGAGGCCACTCTGGCGGCCAACCTATCCCAATGGCAGGCATCCCATATCACGCTGCAGAGAACTACATTGCTCGATTAGTTCGTATGGGGGAGTCTGTTGTTGTCTGTGAACAAGTCGGAGACCCAGCCACCAGCAAGGGACCAGTTGAACGCCAAATAGCTCGCATAGTGACACCAGGCACCTTAAGTGACGAAGCTTTTCTAGAAGAAAGAAAAGAAAACCTACTCGTTTCCATTGCTTATTTATCTCAAAAACAAGGCGACATTTACGGCTTTTCTTACCTAGACATGGCCAGTGGACGCTTCTCTGTTTTTGAAGTTGAAGGAATAGATGCCTTTGACAGTGAACTACAACGTTTAGCGCCAACAGAAATATTAGTATCTGAAGACTTCCCTAATCGAAATCTTATTACCTTAGAAAAAGGGGTACGTGAATTAGGCCCTTGGCACTTTGACTATGAATCTTGCTATCGCCAATTAATTCAACAGTTCGATACTAAAGACCTAACAGGGTTTGGTTGTGAAGAACTCGGTGCCGCTATTGCTGCTGCCGGAGCACTACTGCAATACGCAAAAGACACACAACGCTCTGCTCTGCCTCATATTCAAGCCATCACACTTGAACACAAGGATGAAAGCGTACAAATAGATGGTGCGACTCGACGTAACCTTGAAATAGATTTAAATCTTTCAGGTAGTACTAGCAACACATTAACTTCTGTACTGGATCGTTGCTCTTCTCCTATGGGCAGCCGACTCTTAAAACGTTGGTTACATCAGCCTAGCCGCAATTTGAATATCATTAATGCCAGACAAGATGCTGTGCAAAGTTTATTAAATCAATACACTTATGATTTGATCAAACCTGAGTTAAAAGAGGTGGGTGATATTGAGCGAATTCTTGCTCGTGTTGCACTTGGTTCAGCAAGACCAAGAGACCTTTTAAGGTTACGTTTTGCTCTTGAAGCGATTCCTAAAATCAAACAGTTAATCTCACCGATTGAAGATGTAAGGTTAAATGAGCTAAACCAACAACTTGCACCGCTTCCAGAATTGACCCAAGAGCTTGCGATTGCCTTGGTTGAGAACCCGCCTTCCGTTGTCCGTGATGGTGGTATTTTTGCCAAAGGGTATGATGGCGAACTAGATGAGTTACAAGCACTGTCAACCAATGCAACTGACTACCTTGCAGAACTTGAACAAAGAGAGAAAGAGCGCACAGGTATCAACTCACTCAAAGTCGGCTTCAATCGTGTTCATGGTTACTATATTGAAATCAGCCGTCTGCATTCAGATCAAGCACCCGTTGATTATGTACGTCGCCAGACATTAAAAAATGCTGAACGCTTTATCACACCTGAGCTTAAGACTTTTGAAGACAAAGCCCTTAGCGCTAAATCCAAAGCATTAGCACGTGAAAAGATGCTTTATGAGAAATTACTTACCACGATTAACCTTGAGTTAATTAGATTACAAACCAGTAGTAATGCGTTATCTGAATTAGATGTCCTGGCTAACTTTGCAGAACGCGCAGAACGCCATAGATATGTTCGACCAACGCTTGCTGACAAACCCGGAATCGAAATCATTGAAGGACGTCACCCAGTCGTTGAGTCAGTAATCACCGAACCCTTTATCCCAAATGACTTAGTCATGCACCCTAAGCGTTCATTATTAATGATTACAGGTCCAAACATGGGTGGTAAATCCACCTATATGAGACAAATTGCGCTTATTACTTTGCTTGCCCACACAGGCTGTTTTGTTCCTGCAGAAGCGGCGAACCTTTCTTTAGTTGACCGTATCTTTACTCGTATGGGTTCCTCTGATGACTTAGCCGGTGGCCGCTCGACCTTCATGGTAGAGATGACAGAAACAGCTAACATACTTAACAATGCCACCCCTAAAAGCCTTGTTCTCATGGATGAGGTTGGTCGTGGAACAAGCACCTTCGATGGTTTATCTTTAGCTTGGTCAGCCGTTGATCATCTAGCTAATCAGGTAAAATGCAATGTGCTATTTGCGACTCACTACTTCGAATTGACTCTTCTTGCGGACGAGCTTAAAAATGCAGCCAATGTCCACCTGACAGCCACTGAGTACGAAGATTCTATTGTCTTCCTGCATAAGGTACATGATGGGGCGGCAAACCAAAGCTATGGTTTACAGGTTGCGCAACTCGCTGGTGTACCAAGAGGTGTCATTCAAGCCGCGAAAGATAAACTAGCCGAGCTGGAAGCCTCCAGTCAGGATACAACAAATTCAGCTAAAACCAGTATTCAAACGCCAAAAGCGCAATATACTCAAGCCGCACAAGAACCAGCACCAATGCAGGCAGATTTGTTTGGTTCCTCCCTAGATCAAGAGGTAAAAGATAAGCTAACAAATATTGATCTAGATGAGACAACACCCAAACAAGCGTTAGATGCGCTATACGAACTAAAAGAACTCATTTAAAAGCCAGCATATAAGTAGATTTAATTAAGGTTAGATATATTTTAAATGGATATCATCTTGCCGCTTAGCTAGCTTAGCAACTAGAATACGAGCAATTTTATTTTAGCGGTAATTTTGCTTACCCACTTGAAGGAGATAGCTTATGGCTTTCGTCGTAACTGATAACTGTATCCGTTGTAAATACACCGACTGTGTAGAAGTTTGCCCAGTAGATTGTTTTTATGAAGGCCCAAACTTTCTTGCCATCAACCCTGACGAATGTATTGACTGTGCACTATGTGAACCAGAATGCCCAGCATCAGCTATTTTCTCAGAAGATGAGTTACCAGAAGATCAAGAACACTTTGTCGAACTAAACGCAGACCTTGCTAACGTTTGGCCTAACATCACAGAAAAGAAAGATGCATTAGAAGATGCAGCAACTTGGGACGGTGTTGAAGATAAGTTAGAACATTTAGAGAAATAGAAATTTAAAGTAAGTCTAAACCATTAGGCTTACTTTTCTCTAGACGAAAAAAAGGCAGCCTATGCTGCCCTATTTTTCACTCACATCCTGTTAAGCGACTCATCCAATGAGCTGAAATTCCTTTTCGTCATCATCCGTGACTATTAATCTTTCCTAGATCCTAACCGACACTCTTTGTCGATTAGCTCAAATCCTTTGACAGACTCCGTTCAACTGATTACTTCCTGTAATCTTTCTCCCATCATCCTCGATACATCCTGTATCTTGCAGTCCTTGCTTCCTTCCCATTCCATGAGTTTCCGTTTGGATGTCTTTAATTTACCACTAAACAGCTAAGATTCAAGTCCTAAGAAATATTAAAGAATCCAGTAAAACCCATTACCTTTCAATAACTTAAATTAAAACTACAGACATTTATTCACAACACCTACAGAACAACAAGATATTTCCTACACAGATGTAGGCGATCTCTTACAAATTCTTCGATTTATTTTTAAGTTTTATTATCAGCTAACCTTGCTCTAATTATTTGCACGTTAAATCAAAGTAAAAACCAGATATAACTTCTTATCAGCGGAGAATACTCAGGCACAAAAAAGGGCAGCTTTAAGCTGCCCTGTTTTCACTCTTATTCCATTAAGTTACTCATCCAATGAGCGGAAATCCATTTCATCATCGTTCGTGATTCAAACCTATCCTGGTTTCTAATTTACATCAATGTAAAATTAGCTATCAAATCCGTTCGATCGATTCCCTTCGACTGACCACAAATCCCTGTGATTGACTTCTAGAAGTCCTCAATACATCCTGTATTCAGCAATCCTTACTTCCGCTTCATTCCATGAGTTTCCCTCTGGATGTCTTTAATGTAACAGTATTCTCACACGTTGCAACATTCTAAAAAGGTTATAAAAATCAGATATTCTCATTATATTTCAACAGGTTATGAATAAATTACAATACAAGAATCACAACACCTACAAAACAAAAAGAAATGGCCTACAAACATGTAGGCCATTTCTCACAAAAAACAGTTTTATTAAAAAGAAAAGCAACTTAAATAGAGCTTAAGAAGTCATCAACCCAAGAAATTGCTTCTAAATAAGTTTCTTTCAGTGTTTCTTGTGGCACAGTTCCCGTTACTTGATGCCCTTTGGAATATTGCTCAATTTGGTTCAAGGTCAGACCTATCTTCCCGCTTCTATTCACTATTGCACTGGCAAGCTCTCCTGGTAATGGTAAAGAAGCCAGAACATCAGGCAAATCCATCCCCATGCACACATCTATCATGGATAACATACCTGCTAAAAAGTATTTATCTTGATTTGCATATCCCATTTTCACTGCAAATAATTCAGCATGCTTTGCTCGAATCAAGACCTGCTGCAGTAGCGCATGTCTATCACCTACCATTTCAGACATAAGTAACAAACTAGTTAATGCTTTTAGCTGTTCCGCACCCACCAGCACAATCGCAAGCTTTACACTGTCTACTGAAGCAATAAGCCCTGTAACAGGCGAATTTAAGTATTTTAAAAGCTTATGAACCAGCCCAACATCTTGGCTCACAATGCGATCTAACTCATCCACCGAAAGCTCATTACTCTTAAGCAACTCAGCCATCAGCTGTAACAAGGTCATGCTATTCACTTTGACCGCTTTGCGCTCTATGGTTTGTGGTTTCTCAAAAAAGTATCCCTGAAAGAAATCCACATCTAGCATGCGACAGAAATTAAATTCGTCCCAAGTTTCCACCTTACAAGCGATAACTTTCACATTGAAGTTTCTAAAGGCTTCTAACTCAGTAATAAAAGCATCTCGTCCTAATGCTTGCAGGTCTAGCTTCACAAAACTTGCAAGCTCTATAAATGGTGTCAACTTGGCTTCAAAGCGCAAATCATCTAACGCGATGTCATACCCTGAATTTTTCCACTTTCTTAAGGAAGCAAGTAAGACGGCATCGAAATTAGAGTTATCTAACACTTCAATCACAACTTGCTCGCGATCTAGCGGTACACCACTTGGGTTTAACAAATAGGTTCTGGGGAAGTTTACAAAGGCCTTACCCGAACCCACCAAGTTGGACATACCTATTTCAAGTAAAGCCGTTGAGACCACTTGTGCCGTCGCACTGACATCATCAAAAATTTCAGCATCCGTTGCCGTACCACTACCACGATACAAAAGCTCGTAACCATAAATAGATTGCTTCGCGTCTAGAATAGGCTGACGGGCAAGCGTAACAAGAGTGTAAATATCGAACCTATTTTCCATAATTCATCTGGCCAAAATAAAGAATACATAGCTAGTGTCGCCCGATTCCCAAGAAATTGCCATTGGGTGTTACAAATAAACTTGGTAACATGCTTAACCTTAAAAGATACAAAAGTACCATGTGGGGTTAACATGCCAGTATATCGTTCAAAAACTACTACCTCCGGCCGTAATATGGCTGGGGCTCGCGCCTTATGGCGTGCCACCGGAATGACAGATGAAGATTTTCATAAACCTATCATTGCGGTAGCCAATTCATTCACTCAATTTGTACCAGGTCATGTCCATTTAAAAGACATGGGACAACTGGTAGCACGTGAAATTGAAAAAGCTGGCGGCGTTGCAAAAGAATTTAATACCATTGCTGTGGACGATGGTATTGCTATGGGTCATGACGGCATGCTTTACAGCTTACCTTCTCGCGACTTAATTGCAGATTCTGTTGAGTACATGGTTAATGCCCATTGTGCTGATGCGCTAGTCTGTATTTCAAACTGTGACAAAATCACACCCGGCATGTTAATGGCTGCAATGCGCCTTGATATTCCCGTTATTTTTGTGTCAGGCGGTCCAATGGAAGCGGGTAAAACCAAGCTTTCAGAACACAAATTAGACCTTGTTGATGCTATGGTTATCGCTGTGGACGATAACGCAACAGATGAACAAGTTGCTGAATACGAGCGCTCTGCTTGTCCTACCTGTGGTTCTTGTTCAGGTATGTTTACAGCAAACTCAATGAATTGCTTGACCGAAGCAATGGGCTTAAGCCTGCCTGGTAATGGCACCATGCTAGCCACTCATGCAGATCGTAAAGGACTATTCTTAGAAGCCGGTCGACGCATCGTTGATATTACTAAGCGCTTTTACGAGCAAGATGAAGCTCATTGGTCACCAAGAGCTATCGCTTCTTACGAAGCATTTGAAAACTGTATGACACTTGATATTGCTATGGGTGGATCATCCAACACCATCTTACATTTATTGGCCATTGCTCATGAAGCAGGTGTGGATTTTACGATGGAAGACATCGATCGTTTATCTCGTAAAATCCCTCAATTCTGTAAAGTGGCACCTAACTCACCTAAATACCACATTGAAGACGTGCATAGAGCAGGCGGTATTTTTGGTATTTTGGGTGAAATTGACCGTGCAGGTTTACTACATAACCAAGTACACACGGTACATGCACCAACTATGACAGAAGCCCTAGAAAACTGGGATATTATGCGTAAGCCAACGCCAGAAGTCATGGAGTTCTATAAAGCAGGCCCTGCTGGTATTCCAACACAGACAGCATTTAGCCAAGCAACACGCTGGCCTTCTGTTGATGGGGACCGTGAAAGTGGTTGTATTCGAAATATAGAAAATGCCTATTCCTTAGAAGGCGGCCTTGCAGTCCTAACAGGTAACATAGCGCTTAACGGTTGTATCGTTAAAAGCGCTGGGGTTGATGAGTCTTGCTTAGTATTTGAAGGTCCAGTTCACATCACAGAGTCTCAAGATGAAGCTGTCAGCAATATCCTAGCAGACGAAGTCAAAGCGGGTGATGTTGTGATCGTTCGTTACGAAGGACCTCGTGGTGGCCCAGGCATGCAAGAAATGCTTTATCCAACCTCTTACATTAAGTCTAAAGGTCTAGGTAAAGCCTGTGCACTACTAACTGACGGCCGCTTCTCTGGTGGTACATCAGGCCTATCTATTGGCCACGTATCGCCAGAAGCAGCATCAGGTGGCGCAATTGGCTTGGTTAAAAACGGTGACATAATTCGCATCGATATCCCTAACCGTTCTATCAATGTTCTACTGTCTGATGAAGAGCTTGCTGAACGTCGAGCAGCAATGGAAGCCAAGGGTACAAACGCTTGGAAACCTGAAAAAGTAAGGCCTCGTAAAGTAACACCTGCTTTGAAAGTCTATGCTCACTTTGCAACCAGCGCAGATAAAGGTGCTGTACGTAATCTTGATTTGTTAGATGGCGAATCAATGTAGCTAAATCTATCTGGATGGTTTTTATCTAAAAGCCATCCATTTAGTTCAAGGCACAGAGAATAAACCAACACTATTAGGAGACTAATTGTGTTGGTGACTATCGCTACTGGCTATTTCTCAATAAAATAGCGTATCAGTAGACACCAAGGCCGTGGGGTGATCCCACGGCCTTTTTATTTAGAGAGCCATTATGCTTAGCTATCGCCATATTTATCATGCAGGCAATCATGCCGACATTTTGAAACACCTTGTTGTGAGCCAAATTTGCCATCATTTAACCGCGAAAGAATCACCTTTCTTTTATCTTGATACTCATGCTGGGATTGGCCAATACGCATTAGACTCTCAGCAAGCCCAAATGAACAAAGAGTTCAAGACAGGGATCTCGCAGTTACTTGAGCTTAAAAAACCACCAGAAAGCATTAAGCGTTTTCTGAAAATTGTTAAAGACATGAACCCAACGACCAACCTTAAACTATATCCAGGCAGCCCTAAGGTCGTTGAAGCCTATACCCGTCAAAAAGATAAGATGCACCTGTGCGAGTTACACCCAAAAGATTATCCAACCTTAGCCGCTTTGTTTCCGAACAAACGTCGCGCCAATGTTGAGAAAGGTAATGGGTTCGCGGCAGTTAAAGCCATGCTTCCACCACCACAAAAACGTGGACTGGTACTGATGGATCCCCCTTACGAGGTCAAAGAAGATTATAAGACTGTAGTAAAGGCTCTAGTTGATGGCCATCAACGTTTTTCTCATGGCACTTATGCTATCTGGTACCCAGTGCTTTCACGAAAACAAGCAGATGGACTAATCAATGCCGTACAAAGAACAAAAATTCGTAATACACTTTTGCTTGAATTGAATATCCGTGATGATAACGCAGATAAAGGCATGAATGGCAGCGGCATGATAATCGTTAATCCACCATGGAAACTGGAAAGCGAAGCGCAAGAGTTTTTACCTGTCTTGAAGGCGCTTTTGCAAGAAGACAGCAAATCAAGTTTTCAGCTTCGCTGGATAACACCAGAATAATAATCAACAAGTGTTAACACAAATGGCGTAGACTTGATAAAAAGTTTACCGTAAAACCAAAAAGGCATTAGTCTTAATAAATATGACTAATGCTATTCAGGGACAGGTTAGTTGCAACCTAAAATAAAAGTGGAGTAGAAAATGTCAGCCAATAACCGTTTTTTTCAAAATGCCTTTAAGCTCATGCCCACATCTGCTTTTATTTTGCATAAAATCAGTGGCGACATTCTCGAACACAACCAAGCTTTTGAAGATGTTTTCAACAAACAAGAGCATGACTTACCCACTAACTGGCTCAGTCTGAGCCAAAACACTCAAACAAAAGCTCAGTGGCAAAGCTTTAGCCAAACGATGCAAAGCGACAAAGCAGCCCGTTGCTGTGACACCCTATTATTGGGTGAGAAAGAAATAAAATCAGAATTACACTTCCAAGAGCTAGATGAAGAGCACTTTCTTGTTTGTTTATACAGCGCTGAACATCTAGACCTTGCTAGCGCTGAAAACTCATTATTAAAACTCGCCTTGTCAGAATCCTCATCAGGACTTTGGGTATGGGATATAGAAACCGATGCAGTAGAGTGTTCTGAGTCATTATGTGATTTGATCGGCTGTTCAGTTCAATCCAGCCCCAAATCGACAGCCACTTGGCATTGCTTGGTACACCCTGAAGATCTAGCGAACCTTAAGCAAATAGTCGAACAGCATATTGCGGATGCCAGTAAAAACTACGAAGCCAGCTATCGTATTTTACAAGGCAATGGTAATTATCTTTGGGTCAAAGAAAGAGGCCTGATTTATGCCGTCAACAGTGATAACAGTATCGCTAAGACGGTCGGCTTTATCGAAGATATAAGCTCTCAGAAGAAGCTAGAGAAGCATTTACGCCGACAAGCAACCTTTGATGACTTAACAGGACTACTTACCCACAGCGCGGCAACCACACACTTTAAGAAGCAACTAGGCCTAGCGAAACGCCAGTACACACCTTTAACCATGGTAAAAATCAATCTAAATGCTGACGGTGCACTTAGCCAGCTCATTTATGAAGAAAAAAACCAGATTATAAAAATGGCAGCTAAAGACCTTTATCGAAATATTCGTGAGGGAGATATTTTAGCCAGGGTCGCTTCTGATAAATTATTATTACTGCTGCCTAATACTAACGTCAAAGATGCTAAGCAAATGTTGGATGAAGCCATAAATTCTGTCCATAGCCTGAATTTCACTAAGAAAGATGGTGATTCACATGCTCTCTCTATCTGCGCTGGGGTAGCAACCTTCCCCGAAGACGGAGAAACGATTGAAGAACTAGCAGAGAGTGCTAACAATGCGGTTGAAGCTTATGCCAATGACGACACTATTTTAGAGTTAAAATAGTACTAGAGATAAAATTTAGAAATAAAAAATGCACTTAAAAGTGCATTTTTTATTTGGAAAGAAAATAAATCTAATCTAAGTCTTTCGCTTGATAAATACTGAAACGGTAGTCATAAGGATTATGGCCAGATGCTTCAAAATCTTCATGACCAACTTCATCATACAAAGACCAATCAAGTTCTGGAAAATAAGCATCACCCTCAACATCAGCCAATACATGAGTAATGTATAAACGATCAGCTTCCACTAAGGCCTGCTTGTAAATTTCAGCACCACCAATCACCATCACTTCTTCATGCCCTTCAACCAAGGCAATGCTTTCACCTAATTCAACCGCTTGCTCTAACGATGTCACAACATCTATCGCATCATTCTCACCGACACCTGTATAATCAGCTTGTCTGGTAATCACAATATTACGACGACCAGGCAATGGCTTACCTATAGACTCATAGGTTTTACGCCCCATAATAATGGGCTTACCCATGGTCACTTTCTTGAAGTACTTAAGGTCATTCGGTAAGTGCCAAGGCAGGCTATTATTAATGCCAATGACATTGTTTTGTGCCATAGCAACAATTAAGGACAACATTCATTTACCTCACTTATTCAGGGTAATATTTAAATCGCAATAGGCGCAGGAATATGAGGCTCTGGGTCATAATCTAGGATCTCAAAGTCTTCAAACTTATAATCAAAAATAGACTCAGGCTTCCTGTGAATTTTCAGCTTAGGCAATGCCTTAGGTGTACGCTGAACTTGAATTTTAGCCTGCTCAATATGATTGCTATATAAATGACAATCACCAATTGAAATCACTATTTCACCCACTTCCATATCACATTGCTGCGCAATCATATGCGTCAAAAACGCCAAAGAAGCAGTGTTATAAGGATTACCTAAAAACAAGTCGTTACTACGAATATATAACGAAGCACTTAGCTTGTTATCACAGACATAAAATTGATAAAGCACATGACAAGGTGGTAACGCCATTCGACCTTCAGCCGCATTCACATCAGGGGCTTTAGATTCATCAGGTAAACAAGCAACATTCCAACCATTAATAATATGTCGACGGCTATTAGGGTTGCTTTTCAAGCCTTTAATTAGTTCCGTAACCTGATCATATTCCTGTCCATCATGGCCTTTCCAAGAACGCCATTGTGCACCATAAACAGGGCCGAGCTCGCCTTCTTTTGTTGCCCACTCATCCCAGATAGTCACGCCATTTTCTGACAGATACTGAATGTTTGTTTCGCCTTTTAAAAACCATAGAAGCTCATGCAAGATACTACGTATATGCAGCTTTTTAGTGGTTAATAAAGGAAAACCTTCTGCTAAGTCGTAACGAACTTGACGGCCAAAAACGCTATAGGTACCTGTGCCAGTGCGGTCACCCTTAAATTGCCCATTTTCGAGGACGTCATTAAGAAGTTGAATATAAGGAAGCATATTTATTACCTATGTTTTGATCTTTTATGCGGCGCATCATATAGGGGCTAGAAGCCCCTTTCAACGCTTATTTTTTTGCTGCTAAAGGCTGACTGATTTGCTGTTTTTGTAAGCTATAAATAATCAAAGCTAAGCCAGCCAGTAGCATGGGTATTGAAAGTAGTTGTCCTTGCGTTAACCAACCAAAGGCGATGTAACCAATATGAGAGTCAGGTTCGCGGAAGAACTCAACTAGAATTCTAAATAAGCCATAAAAGGCTAGAAAACTTGCTGAAACAAAGTAGCGCGGTTTAGGTGTCCGAGAAATTAGCCAAAGTATAGAGAAAAGCAAAACACCTTCTAAAGCAAATTGGTATAACTGAGAAGGGTGTCTAGCAAGCTGAAGAGGATCTGTAGGGAAAATCATCGCCCAAGAAACATCAGTCTGGCGTCCCCATAATTCGCCACCAATAAAGTTACCTAATCGACCAGTCCCTAAACCAATAGGGACTAACGGCGCAAGAAAGTCCATAACATCCACAAAGTGTTTATTGTACTTACGCGCAAAAAGTATCATAGCGAGAATAACGCCAATCAAACCACCATGGAATGACATGCCCCCTTCCCATACACGTAAAATACTTAAAGGTTCGGCTAATAGTCGGTCAAACTGATAGAAAAAAGCATAACCAATACGTCCGCCAAGGATAACTCCCATAGCGCCGTAAAAAATCATGTCACTGACTTGTTCTTGACTCCAAGCGCCAGCGGAGTGCTTAGCTCGGTAATTTCCTAATAAGTAAGCGCCAGCAAAACCTATAAGATACATAATGCCGTACCAATGCACAGCAAGGGGTCCAATTTCAATTGCAACAGGATCAATATTTGGATAGTCGATCATAAATTATCTACTTAATAACGAGCGTTTTAGGTTAATTTTGTGTTCTGGATAAGAGCCTTAATCAAGAATTAGGTTCACTAACATCATGACTCATCTTAATTATTTGCTAGATTTACTCTTACTTGGACGCACTAAACGCTCAATATTTGCTTCTCTCATTAGTCGGTTCATTGTCTGCACGACAGCATCGGCATGTGCTAAGCCAATTACTTGCTCAAGCATGAGCTGAGCCTGTTCTTCTGTGATATTTCGAATCACAGCTTTGACTTTAGGCAAACTGGTCGCACTCATGGAAAGAATGTCATACCCCATCGCCATCAATAAAATAGCTCCCATTGGGTCACCAGCCATCTCGCCACAGACACTTAAACTAATAGATTCATGTTGAGCTTCTATTACAATATTAAGTAATGCTCTTAAAACAGCCGGGTGAAAACTATTATATAAATCCGCCACTCTTGGATTATTACGGTCGACTGCCAACAAGTATTGGGTTAAATCATTACTACCCACCGACATAAAGTCCACCAAAGAAGCAAGTTGCTTAACTTGGTAAACTGCGGCAGGCACTTCGATCATAACCCCCACTTCGGGCATTTTTACATCATAACCTTCTTCTTTTATTTCAGCGTAAGCACGACGAACTAAAGCTAAAGCATCTTCAACTTCCGCTACATTCGAAATCATAGGTAATAAAATTTTAAGATTATGTAAACCCGCGCTGGCTTTGATCATGGCACGAATTTGCGCCAAGAAAATTTCTAAATGGTCTAAGGTGACACGGATACCACGCCAACCTAAAAATGGGTTTTCTTCTTTAATAGGAAAATAAGGTAACGCCTTATCCCCACCAATATCCAAGGTACGCACAGTGACTGGCGCAGGGGCAAAACCTTCAAGTTGCTGGCGGTAAATAGCAACCTGCTCTGCTTCTGTCGGAAAGCGTTCTCGCACCATAAATGGCACTTCCGTACGGTAAAGGCCGATGCCTTCTGCTCCACGGTCCAATGAACGCCAGATATCAGCCGATAAACCTGTGTTAACAAATAAAGATAAGCGGTGACCATCACAGGTCTCACAAGGTAAATCTTTAAGAGTAAGGTATTCTTCTTCTAGTGCTTTTTCTTCATCAACAATTTGCTGGAAGCTTTCTATCAGATGATCAGACGGATAGGTAAAAACCTGACCTTGATAACCATCGATAATCATATCGACATTTTCAAGTTGGGTGTAAGGCAGATCCAAAGCCCCCATTACTGTGGGTATTCCCATGGCACGGGCTAAAATCGCCACATGTGAGTTACCTGACCCCATGACAGAAACTAAACCCTTAATCTTATCAAGCGGCACTTCCCCTAGCATGGAAGCTGTTAACTCTTCACCAACAATAATGGCTGATTCGCTAAAACGATCAGCAAGATTTGGAGCATTTTCCTGTAAGTGCGACAGAATGCGTCGCCCTAGATCACGTAAGTCAGAGGCCCTTTCTCTTAAGTAAGGATCATCCATACGATCAAAGTGGGAAATATGAAATTGGATAACTTCACGCAAAGCACCCTGAGCCCAATTACCCGCTCGAATCTTTTGCTCAATTTCATAAGCTAGCGCATTGTCGTCCAACATTTTCAAATAAACATCAAACAGGGCTTTTTCGTCACTGGAAAGGTGTTTTGAAAGCCTGTTCCCTGCTTTTTTAATGTCTTTTCGAACCGCTAATAACGCCGCGTTAAAAGCGCTTAACTCAGCCTCAATGTTATCAATTTTACGATCAGGGATAACATTAAGGTCCGCTGGCGGATATACCACTATTGCCTTAGCTATAGCGACACCAGAGCTACCTGCGATCCCTTTATATCTAAGATCGCCTTCAGGCTTAGCATTTGAGTTTAAACTCGTCATAGCGCCTGTCGCTTCAGCATGAGCAATAACCCCTGCTAATTGAGCCGACAAGGTAATTAAGAAAGCTTCTTCACCTTCATCAAAACGGCGCTTATCTTCGTGCTGTACCACCAATACACCAAGTACTTGGCGATGGTGAATAATAGGAACCCCTAAGAAGGATTGATAACGCTCTTCACCCGTACCTTTCAAATAATGAAATGACGGATGGGAGTGAGCATCTTCTAAGTTAACCGGTTCAGCACGGCGACCGACTAAACTAACAAGACCTTCATCAGGTTTAAGACTTGCTTGTCCGGCGACTTCGGAGTTCAATCCGCGAGTCGCCATCAAGATATAATCTTGGGAGTTAGGATCAACTAGATAAATAGAACAAACTTCGGCACGCATAGCGCGTCGTACACGACGGACAATGATGTCCAGTGCAGCTGGCAGCGACTGAGCCGCTGTTACTTCCTGTGTAATACGTCTGAGCAAACCTAGCATAGCTTTCCTTACAAGCAAAAATCCGTTAGGCCACGGATTTGTCGAGTTTCTTTAACCTTTTATGGGCATTAGGAATCAGTTCTTTTAGCGCCCGTCGGTACACATCTTTTTTAAATGCGACAACTTGCCCTAAAGGATACCAATAACTTACCCAACGCCAACCGTCGAACTCTGGACAGTCTGCCGAATCAACACATACACAGGCATCAGCACAGCGTATGGATAACAAATACCACTTTTGTTTCTGGCCGATACAAAGCGGCTTACTATTGTGCCTCAACATACGTTTTGGCAAACGGTAACGTAACCAACCTCGGGTTTTCCCGATGATTTCTACTTGATGAGGCTCTAACCCCACCTCTTCTTTGAGTTCACGAAAAAGCGCCTCTTCTGGCGTTTCATCATGCTTAATTCCACCTTGTGGAAACTGCCAAGCATTTTGCCCAATTCGTCGAGCCCATAGAAGTTGGCCACGCTCGTTCATCAGTATGATGCCCACATTCGGTCTATATCCGTCCGCATCAATCACGAGCTATTACCTTTTAAAATCGTTCTTTCGAAAGTTAAAATAAATTACGCCATTGTTCCATATTTCCCCCTTCTTCACAAATCGAACCGCTGTTAATTATTCTCATGGAGGGTATACTTTCAGGCAAAATCATGTATTAAGGAAGTCCTGTGACACTGGCAATTTTTGATCTAGACGGCACCCTACTCTCGGGTGATAGTGACTACAATTGGGGGCAGTTTTTAGTAGAAGAAGGCATAGTAGATGCTGATAAATACAAAACAGCCAATGATAAATTCTATCAAGACTACCTTTCTGGCGGCCTTGATATTCATGAATACTTAGCCTTTAGTTTAGCGCCATTGACTCAATTCAATCAGGCTCAACTTGACGATCTACATAGCAAGTTCATGGCTAAGAAGATCATGCCCATGATGCAAGACAAAGCGCTAAACCTGATTAAAGAGCATAAAGAAAAAGGCCATTTCTTAATGATTATCACGGCTACCAACGAGTTTGTAACAGGCCCGATCAGTCAATATTTTGGTATGGATCACCTTATTGCACCTATGCCAGAAATCAAAGAAGGTCGCTATACAGGTAAAGTAACAGGGATTCCAAGTTTTCAGGAAGGCAAGGTCACGCGATTAAATGCTTGGCTTGAAGAAACGGGCCACACATTAGAAGGCAGCTATTTTTATAGTGACTCTCATAATGACCTGCCTTTGCTTGAACTGGTTAGCCAGCCTATTGTTGTCGATGGTGATGACAAACTTAGTCAGCTTGCTGAGCAAAGAAACTGGCAACACATTTCATTACGAGATTAATCTCAACGACACAAAAAAAGGCAGCCTAAGCTGCCTTTTTTATAGAATAACACTCGCTATTAAAGTCCCATATTATTATGGATACGGTAGAAAAGTGCTTTTAGGTATTCTGTTTCTTCAATCGATGCATGCACAGGATGATCTGGCGCTTGAGTACCGCGATAAATAAGCTGAGAGAAACGCTCTAAAGAACGTGAATTACTGCGAACAATCTCATGTAACTTCTCTTCTTTTAAATGCATTGAGCAAGATGCGGTAACCAAGGTGCCACCTTTTGCAACTAAACGCATAGCCAATTGGTTTGCTCTATAATAAGCACTCTCACCTGACTTAGTATCTTTACGACGTGTGATAAAGGCTGGCGGATCTATCACAACCACATCAAACCTTTGCTTATCATCAATTAGAGATTGCATAGACTCAAAAGCATCTCCTTGCATCAGGTTTGCATTGCCTTCGTACTGGTTCATCGTCAAATTGCTTTCTACATGACCTAATGCTTTTTCAGAAGCATCAATAAAGGTCACATCAGTCGCACCAGCAGATGCAGCCTGTACCCCCCAGCCACCAACATAAGAGAAAACATCTAATACGCGCTTGCCTGGGCTAAAGGTTTGTAGGGTTTTGCGGTTCTCTCTGTGATCATAAAACCAACCTGTTTTTTGACCATCCCAAACAGGTGCTTCAAACAAGACTTCGTTTTCTTGTAAGTAAACGACTTCTGGTACAGTACCAAAGGCTTCTTCTACATATGAGTTTAGGCCTTCCACATCACGCATCTTGCCATCATTTTTCATCAGGATAGCAGAAGGCTTAATCACCTCTTGCAGTGCTGTCACTATCTCTTCTTTAATGCGTTCCATACCAGCTGTCGAAATCTGTACTACTAAAATATCAGCAAAACGATCCACAACTAGGCCTGATAGGCCATCAGAGTCACCAAAAACAAGACGATAATAAGGCGCAGGATAAACAGACTCTCGCAATGACAAAGCAATTTTTAAGCGATGCACAACAAGGGATTTATCCATTGGAGATTTAAGGTCGCGACTAATCAGACGGCCACAAATCAAGGTGTTTGGATTAATCATAGCAATACCTAATGGTTTACCATTAGCCGCTTCGACTACCACCTGATCACCAGCTGAGAACTGTTTCAGAGGAGTAGCATCTGTATTTACTTCATTACTGTAAATCCATTGATGGCCTGCTCTTAAACGTCTGTCTGCTTGGCCTTTTAGTCGTATTACACTCAAAATAATCATCCACGAAAGAGAAAAAAGCATTATAATTACTGGGCTAGATTTTGCTATGATTTTGCGGCATTCTAATCGTTTTCATACGATTAATTTTCTATTATTCTTTATTGTGCCCATTTTATAGCGTTTTCACACTGACATTTTCCAGTTAATTTTATCGAGTAGTCATGTCTTCCGACCTAAGCACAGACCAGTTAAAACGTGTACTCCAAGGCATCACCATACCACCACAACCCCAGGTGATGGTTGATCTTCATATGGAACAAGCCATGCCCGAGCCCGACATGGATAGAATCGCCCAAATTATTTCACAAGATGTTGGCCTTTCTGCTGCTATGTTGAAGTTCGTTAACTCAGCGTTTTTTGGTTTACAAAGAAAAATCACCTCTATCAAACAAGCCGTTATGATGCTTGGTATCAATAGCGTAGCGAATATCATCAATGCACTTGCAGTTAAAAGTGAGCTGTCAGATGACTCAATCGCCTCATTACACAGCTTTTGGGACAATGCCATGGATGTGGCTGCCGTTTGCTCAAGTATCGCCAAACAAATTGGTTTTAAATACCAAGATGAATGTTACGCATTAGGCCTATTTCATAACGCTGGCATCCCCCTTATGATGCAGCGCTTTAAAGGCTATCAGCCGATTCTTGAAGAAGGTTATAGTGACCCAGACTTCCAACTGACTAACTTAGAAAACAAACATTTTAAAACCAACCACTCAGTCATTGGCTATTACCTTGCCAAATCTTGGGGTTTACCAAAGACCTGCTCTCATGTTATAGCCCACCAACACAGACTTGAAAAACTCTTTGGCGAGCGTATTGCTGGCGATACAAAAACGCTAACCTTCGCTTCTATCTTAAAAATGGCGGAGCATATTTGCAGTACTTATAAATTAGTAGGTAATGCTCAATTTGACCATGAGTGGGAGAAAGTCGGTCATTACTGCCTAGAACATTTAGAATTAACTCAATATGACTTTGAAGGGATTGTTGAAGTTTGCCACGAACAAGGTGTCGGGGTCAGCTAGCCTAAACTTCGTTAAACAATTAAAAAAGGAAGCTAAAGAGCTTCCTTTTTTGCTTTTTGGACATTTGAAATCAGATTAAGACTCTCTTGGAAATAACACCAAATGATCTAAGTTAACGGATAAACCGATCGACTGACCAACACAATGATTATGGTGAGACGATGCAAAGCAATATACAACCTTACCTGACGATAAACGTACTCGATATAAAAAGTGAGAGCCTCTAAACCATTTACTGATTATCTCCCCCATAAACGCACTATCATCATCATGCAGGATATCATCAGGGCGAATAAGAAGATCAATTTCTTCATCGGCTTTAAAGCCGTGGTCTGTTTTGCCTTTAATTTCGCCTAAGTCAGAAACCACACAGTTTGGCCCACAGACTTTAGAAGGTAACAGATCTCCATGACCAATAAAGCTCGCAACAAATCTAGTCGCTGGTTTATGATAAATTTGATAAGCCGTATCTAACTGGTGAATTTGCCCTTCACTCATGACAGCGATCTGATCAGCCATAGAAAACGCTTCCATCTGGTCATGAGAGACCAAAATCGCACTCATTTTTTCAGCTAAAAGAATTGCCCTTACATCAGGCACTAACTCCTCTCTTAACTTGGCGTCTAGCCCCGAAAAAGGCTCATCCATTAATAAGAGTTTAGGCTTAGGAGCCATAGCACGAGCTAGTGCAATTCGTTGTTGTTGACCACCCGACAGAGAACTTGGGTACCTAGTTTCAAACCCACTTAAACCGACTAATTTTAATAAATGCTCTGTGCGTTGTTGACGCTCTGACTTTGTCCAATGCTGAATACCAAACTCAATATTTTGGCTAATGGTTAAGTGTGGAAATAAAGCCACATCTTGAAACACCATGCCAATATTTCGCTGCTCAGGGTTAACCAAAGATCCAGGTTTAGATAATATCTTACCATCTAATTCGATCGCTCCGGCTGAGACTTGTTCAAAGCCAGCTATGGCTCTTAATAAAGTTGACTTACCACAGCCACTTGGACCCAACAAACAGCCAATTTGCCCAGCGACTAACTTAAAGTTAACGCCTTGAATAATGGCCTTATCATCATAAGAAACAGATACATTCTTAATATCTAGATCTGTCAACATATGAGCAGGTGGTAATGAAGTCATATCTCTCACTTAAAACGTACTCAGGGTTAATGCGCTTGACCTGAGCCGATAGAACGGCTCAGAAGAATAACAGGGACTAAGCCCACTAGTACTATCATCAGGGAAGCAGGGGCAGCATCAGCTAACCTCTCATCTGAGGCGAGTTCAAACGCCCTAACAGCCAAAGTATTAAAATTAAACGGCCTTAATATCAAAGTGGCAGGTAACTCTTTCAATACATCAACAAAAACAATCAATAATGCTGTTAATACAGAACTCTTCATTAAAGGCAGATGTATTTTACGTAATACATCCATAGGTTTATAGCCTAAAGAGCGTCCAGCAGCATCTAAGCTAGGGGTAATTTTACCTAATCCACTTTGAACAGCACCTAGTGAAACCGCCATAAATCGCACTGTGTAAGCAAATAAAAGTGCGAATAAAGTGCCTGACAAAATTAAGCCGAATCGCACCTCAAATACATCTTGTACCCAAGCGATAATTTTATGATCTAACCAAGCAAAAGGAATAATGATACCAATAGCGATAATAGTGCCTGGCAAAGCATACCCTAACCCGGCTACCGTAACCGAAGCTTGCACCGCTTTGCGCTTATTTAAACGACTCGCATAGGCCAATATGAGGGCTAAAATCACTGCAATAAATGCGGCTAACGCAGCAAGGTATAAGGAGTTCCAAGCCAGCTGAATAAATGAAGAATCAATTCCTTCTGAACTAAAAACAGCCCAATAAGTGAGCTGTAATCCAGGCACAATAAAACCTAATAAAACAGGTAAAAAGCAAACAAATGCGGCAAACATACCTTGTTTCTTAGTTAACTCAATTTTACGGTTGGATGCTTTACGTATACCAGAAGAGTGATAGCTGATTCGACGTCTTGAATAACGCTCTAATAAAATGAGGCAGGTAACGAATAATAAGAGTACAGAGGCTAATTGGGAGGCCGCAGCCGCATCACCAAAACCATTAAAGGTTCGCATGATTCCAGTCGTAAAACTGGTCACACCAAAGTATTTAACCGTGCCGTAATCGGCTAAGGTTTCCATTAAGGCTAAAGTAACACCTGCGACAATGGCAGGTCTTGCTAAAGGTAGTGCCAATTTAAAGAAGGAACGGGTATGGCTATAACCTAAAGAACGACTTACCTCTAGCGTATTGGCAGATTGCTCTAAAAATGCCGCACGAGACATGAGGTAAACATAGGGATAAAGCACAAGAGATAACATCACAATTGCGCCAGGTAATGAGCGTACCTCGAAGAACCAATACTCTCCGTAAGAAAGGCCGGTCAGATTGCGAATTAACGTCTGTACGGGGCCCGCAAAATCTAATAACCCAGTATAAGTGTAAGCAATAATATAGGCAGGAACAGCCAAGGGTAATAAGAGTGCCCAAGCTAACCATTTATGTCCAGGAAAGCGACAAACACTGGTCAACCAAGCGGTAGGGACACCTAATAGAAGGCTACCAGCGCCAACACCCAACATTAATAATAAAGAGCTAGAAATGTAATCAGCGAGAACAGTCTCAATAAGATGCTGCCAAACATTGGCTTGACCTGTGAGTACATTGGTCAAGATAACCAGCACAGGCAAAGCCAACAGAAGCGCAACTGCAACAGAAACAAGCATCAACCAATTAGGTCGAAACAAGGTCATTCTTTTGGCTAGATCCAACATCATTCCTTTCTACTTATTCTGTTTAGTTAAAACATCAAACACACAATAGCAGGTTACTTCCAACCCGCCGCATCCATTATTTTAACGGCATCTAGGTTATTATCACCTAATTTTGTCAGACTGATTTTATCTGTTCTAAAATCGCCAAAGCTCGCTAAATTAACCGGTGGCGCAATACCATCCACTACTGGATATTCGTTGTTCACATCTGCATACCAAGTTTGCGCTTCGCTAGATAATAAAAACTCAATCAGTTTAATGGCACTGTCTTTATTAACTGATGCCGCGGTAATACCCGCACCACTCACATTCATATGTACACCACGATCTGATTCTGCTTGGTTAGCCCAAAACACACCCACCTTTTCTGCCACCAATTGATCTAATGCATTATCACTCTTCATCATACGACCAAAGTAATAAGTATTAGCAATGGTTACATCACATACGCCTGTAGCAACCGCTTTTAATAAATCGGTATCACCACCAAAAGGAGGTCGTGCCAAATTAGTCATCAGCCCTTTTACCCATTCTTGGGTCGCGTTCGCTCCATTCACCTCTATCATAGAAGCAACCAATGATTGATTATAGATATTTCCTGATGAGCGAACACAAATACGGCCTTTCCACTCACTGTCTGCTAACGCTTCATAACTAGACAGCTGCTCAGGCGTCACTTTATCTTTCGCATAAAAAATAGTGCGCGAACGCTGTGATAAACTATACCAATAATCATCACTATCACGAAGATGCTCTGGTACTAATTCATCTATCTTCGAAGTCTGAAACGGCTGCAAGACACCTGCTTTTTTTGCTCTATGTAAGCGTCCAGCATCAACGGTAATAAAGATATCAGCAGGACTATACTCCCCCTCAACCTGTAAACGTCTTAACAAAGCATCAGCCGATCCTGTAATTAAGTTTACGGTGACACCTGTTTCTTCTTCGAAACGATCCAACATAGGTTTGATCAATGCTTCTTTACGAGCGGAGTAAACATTCACTTCTTCGTCAGCCATGACAGGTAATGATAGACCTGTAGCTAAAATAAGAGACAAGATAGAAGAAAGCTTTAAGCGAGGACGAGCAAGTTTAGTAACGAGTGTTTTAGAATTAATGTTTAACATATAAAGTGTCGCCGTATTTATTCTGATAAAAAATCGTGAAAATATTAGAAGGATTATAAATGAAATTAATTACCATTTATATTTAAACCCTTCGCTTTTCTAGTACTGCTTTCAGTTTTTTAACCACTAATTGACAAGGTTCAACACATAGAAAGCGGGCTGATTGCAAAAAAGGTAATAGATATAGAGCAAGGAGAGAATTGTGATTCTCCTTAGTATCCGAGTTCAGTCCAAATTTAAGCGTCTGAGTTGGGTCAGAGTGATGAAAACTCTTAAACCACCTATCCCAACACGCTAACACGACACCAAAATTCTTATCCCAATGCTCTCTAGCCACTGAGTGATGAATTTGATGCTGTGCGGGTGAAATAAAAATCTTTTCTAGCCAATGCGGATAACAAAGCATCACATTGGAATGACGTAAATTTGCACCTAAAAGATTAAAAGCAAAAGTGACAACATTCACACCTAATACCATGTAGATATCTACCTGATTAGGAAGCAAGTAAAAAAACAAAGCAATTGAAAAGCCCTGACTTAAAGTTGAACGCAAAGAGAAAAGAACAGACTCGATTGGATGCGTTCTAAACACAGTAAAAGGGTTCAATTCTGTTGCTGAATGATGAACCTGGTGAAAAGCCCATAAAAAAGGCCATTTATGCATAAGTCTATGCAGATAAAAGCGACAAAAATCATCCAATACAAACTGAAAAACAGTAAAACAGAGTACGACCAACCAAGTTGGCCAAATATTTGGTTCAGGTTTATCAGGCATTAGCCAATGTAATTGTTCAAACAACCAAATTGCCACCAGCATCTTGGCTAATAAAAAAGGTGAAATCAGCTTTAGGATAAAAGTGTTAATAACGAGAGTTTTATAATCAGCAAATGCGGTCGCTGACCACCAAATTTTGGCTTGAAAAATATGCCGTGCAGCACGTTTTATAGAATACTTACTAAAGAGGGTGAGACATAAAAGGGCAATAATGAAAGCACTTACCAAATAAGTCAGAGACACTCTCTTTTGAGGGCTAATTAGATCCCCAAAAAGCGCTTGCCAATACTCATTCCAAAATACTTCCATTACAGAATAGCCTCAAATATCTTAGTTAGTCTGTGAATCAGACTAACTAAGATAAACAACTGATAGGTATTAGTCGTTTTCGATAGAAGTTGAAGTACTTAACTTCGTTGCTAGCTCATCCATACCCGCTAAAACATCATTTGAACGAGCTTTCAGATTAAAGCGCTCAGCCAATAGCAACTGAATCTTCATCATGTGTAATTTGTACTCTTCCATAGAGATACTTGAAGACTGTACAAATTCGCCTTTAACGTTACGAGCAATAACTTGTGTATCACCAAGCAATACTGGGCTAAAGCCAGTTAAGCGATTCAATTTAACCGCTGTCTCACCTAGATCTTCACCACCGACCTGCAATGCCATTGCAAAGCCTTTTAACTCACCCCAATGTTTTGCATAAGCACGGTAAGCTTTAGTCACATCGCCATTTGCTTCTTGGATTACACTTAACTTATCAAGATCTTTATATACCGAACCAGCATATTTAAACGCAGCTTCAGCAATCACTTGTTGCCAGTTCACACGAATAGTATTCACATAATCATTCAGTTGTGCCATTTGTGCTTGGTCAAGTTTAGTACCTTGAGCATCATGAATTAATGCACGGCCATCATAGAATGCACTTACGATGTTATTTAGGTAGCTAGTTTTGCCCGACTTATCAGAACCTGCTGCATAATACGCGTGTGCATAAACCATTTCGGTTTTCAGGTCGACAACACCATCTTTGTTATAATCAGCTGCTGAGAAATACTTAGGATCTTTCTTAGCAATGCCGTACAAGCTTTTAGCATCAAGTGTTAGAGCATGAGCTGGAGCACCAAAGTAACCGAAGGCTTCATCCCAATAATGTTCTTTTGCAGAGTAAGCAGCGCCATCTTTGTAGGCTTTATCATTGGTTTTTTTGCTGTTATTTAGTTTTTCGTCCAAATAACCATCCACAGCTTGGTTGTAAAAAACCGCACCCATGGTGAATTTAGAAATTAGCTGAGTATAGTCATAGCCATTTACTGGATCAAAACCACCTTTTACCTTAGCGGCTTTAGCTATCATATCTTCTAGTACTTCTTGACCAGTCATATTACCAGGCCAAGCATTTACAGCACCTTTATAGGCTTTTGAAGATAGGTTCTTACCTTTAGAGATTTCACCAATGGTAGTTTGCTTAATCGCAAAACCATCTTTTGAAACAGGATCTAAAATGGCTCTGTTAGCATCCTTTGCTTCAAAATAAAGTGCCAATTTAGCGGCTTGATCAGCATCCTGCTTACCTTGTCCTTTAGAAATCGTTTTTTTCAAAGAATTATGAATAACGTGTCTTGCAGCTTGACCGCTATAAGATACAGATGACGTTGCACTACCTTGGTAGCCAGCAACAGTTACTGGAAATTCGTTATACACTTCACCAGCGAAAACAGCGCTAGAACCGATAGATGTAACAAGTGTAGCAAGAGCAAAAGGTTTGAATGACATGATGGCCTCTGACACAAAGAATTAAATGTACTCACTCAATAATCGAACATTGAGAAAAGTGAACCGGGCTAAAGTAGCGCATCCATAATGAAAATGCTAGTCGTTATCATTTCTGTTTAATGATTTCCCTCATAAAACTTACAAAAGTTACACATGAACCTTTCAGATATTTGACGGTTATTTTATGAGAAATTCGCCTATCAACCCAATGCGAGGCTAATAATATGGTTTTTAACAAGCCTTTGATTATTCATCCACCCCATCCCAGTGTTTCGGGCAAAGACGGTGAGTGGGTTTTGCGTCTCGTATAAGCGTTTAAAAAATTCCATACTGGCCGACATCCTAATATTGTCTGACATACGGTTTCTTTGGTATCGCCTTAACACTCTTTCATTAGATAAAGATTCCCCCCTACCTTTGGCTTTAGTTAATACATCAACTAAAGCGCCCGCATCGGCAAAGCCTAAATTTGCACCTTGACCAGCAAGAGGATGAATCGTATGCGCCGCATCACCTACTAAGGCAAGACCGGGCTGCACATATTGCAAAGCATGCCTTTGCCTTAAGGGTATAGACATGGGGTTCGTTAGCACCGCTAACACTCTAAATTTATTTGAGATAGCATAATTTAGTCGCTGACAGAACATCTCAGACGTCAGGCCTAACAAGGCCGATGCCTCAACAGGAGGAACAGACCAAACAATTGAAGCAAAGTGACGCCCTTCAAAACATGGCATAGGTAGAATAGCTAAAACACCTTCCTCACCAAAGCTTTGCCATGCGGTATTTTCATGACTCTTATCTAGTTCAATTGTCGCAACAATGGCGTTATGCTGATAATCCCATTCTTTAGTCTCTATTTGTGCTTGAGCGCGTATCAAAGAGTTAGCACCATCAGCTGCCACTACTAACTGACCCATTAGCTTTGGTCCACCCTCCAAGCTAACCAACATAACTTCATCTTGCTTTTTATAATGACTAACAGAAGAGACAAAAAAGCAATCAACTAACTTATTATGGCTTTCTAGTTGAGTTAACAAAGCTTGATTCAAAACCTGGTTTTCAACCAAATGACCTAGCTCGTCTAGATGAACATCATCACAACTAAAAGCAATTTCTCCCGTACCTAATCCATCCCAAACGTTCATATCATGGTATGGCGTCAAACGTTCAGCATCCATTAACTGCCAAGCTCCGCTTTGCTCTATTAAGGCTTTTGAATGTCGGGAAACCGCACTCACTCTTGAGTCATAATAGGGAAATTCTGACAATTGGCATTGACCATTACCTTTATCCACCAAGGCCACACTAAAACCTTGCTGAGCAAGCAGATTAGCGGTTAAAGCTCCCACCATACCGGCACCTACCAAGATAACATCATAGGATTTTTTCATTCTTTCACCTTGTAAAGTATTAATGAGTGGCGTTTTTTGTTCTGTGTGTAGGCTTATGTACATCTAGCCCCATAGCTGCACGCGCAAAGCTTCCCTTAACTAGAGGGCAGTGATCTAAGGCGAGATTGGCTAAATTACGGGAAAGGCGAACAGGAAGGTTTTGATAAGCAAAAACAGAGACTAAACCATGACTCGCTGTTTGAATTCGTTGTGCATCTTTCTCTTGTTCGTCAGCGAATTGATGTAGATTTGACAGTACTCCAATATCCTCACCCTTCGCGATGCTCGACAAGACATTATGGGCAAGTAAAGCCACCCCTCTTAAAGCAAGGTTAAAGCCTTGGCCTGCAACAGGATGAAGTGTATAGGCCGCATTACCTAAAACAGCCAACCGAGAGCGAACAAGTTCATTGGCCTTTTGTATTTTGAGCGGGTAATAGGCTCTTTCTCCAACCGTTTTGAAACGGCCTAATCTATGCCCGAACTCAGCTTGTAACTCTGACAAAAAGTCCGCATCAGAAAGCGCCATTCGTTCATCAATGGATGGCATAGCTGTGGTCCAAACTAGTGCAGATCTGGCTCTTCCTTGAAAGCTAGGTAAAGGCAACATGGCAACCGGCCCCTGCCTGGCAAAGCGCTCATAAGCCCAACCTTGATGTGGTTGTTGAAGTTCAATATTGGCTATGAGTGCTGCTTGTTGGTATGTCTTTACTTGATAACTTAGACCTAATTGCTTAGCTAAGTCAGAACGACCGCCATCACACATAACCACTAACTTAACTTGATAATCGGTTTTAATACCTGTTTCTAGATCTAAGATATCTGCCTGATAGTCTGACTCTCTAGGTTGCAAACCCACCACTTTGGCTGGAGATAGAACTTGAACATTAGAGAAGGTTTTTAATTGTGCATAAAGCTGTGTGCCTAGGCCTTTGTTATCCACAACATAACCCATGCCTTCAACATCATAATCATCAGCATGTAATCGAGACATACCAAATTGCTTTCTTTCTGATGTATGAATATGCTGAATAGGTGCGACTAGATTAGCTAAATGAGGCCAGAGCCCCATATCAGCAAAAATATTCGCACTGGATTTACTTAAAACCGTTGATCTATCATCAAAGCTTGGCTGAGATTCAGATGAAGCTTCTATAGACTCCACCATACAAATGTTTAACTCTTGGTTATGGCTTGCTAGAGCTAACGCAAAGGATGCGCCCACTAGACCACCACCAACAATTAAGATATCTGCTGTCATTAGGCCAATCTCCTACCCAATTTATTTAATATTAAAATTAGTGCTTCTGCATCAAGGCTTCAATTTCTTCAATATCACGTGCAAGGCCATGAGTCAGAATAACAGGACCAGATTCAGACACTAAAACATCATCTTCGATACGTATACCGATGCCACGCCACTTCTCATCTACTTGCATATTGTCTTTCGAGACATACAAACCTGGTTCAACGGTAACGACCATACCAGGGACAAGTGGGCGGGATTCAGCTTCGATCTTATAAGCCCCCACATCATGGACATCCATACCAATCCAATGCCCAGTGTTGTGCATATAAAAATCGCGATAAGTCTTATCTTCTATCACGCTTTCTAACTCACCTTGCAGCAGCCCTAGTTCAATTAGGCCTTGGCTTAATACACGCACTGCTACATCATGGAAGTCTGTGTATTTAGCGCCTACTACTACGGCATCAATCGCTTCTTTTTGCGCTTTTAACACTAGATTATAGAGCGCTGCTTGCGGTTCAGAGAATTTACCATTGGCAGGGAAGGTGCGAGTAATATCGGAAGCATAAAACCCTAATTCACAACCGGCATCAATTAAGACTAGATCACCATCGTGAATCTCCGCATTGTTTTCTATGTAATGCAAAGTACAGGCGCTGCTACCAGAAGCAACAATATTGTTATAAGCAGGCGTTCTAGAACCTGACTTCATAAAGCAATAATTTAGCTCAGCTTCTAGTTCATATTCCTTCATACCAGGTTTTACAGCCTGCATGGCTAGCTGATGTGCTTTCACACTAATTTGTGCTGCTTTTTCCATTAAGTCAATTTCTTCTGCATCCTTAACCAGACGCATTTCACCTAGAAGGCTCGCTAACTGGTTAAACTGAGCTGGCGCTTGAGCACCCTGGCGTATTTTTTTAGCCAAGCTTTGTTGCCAATTTACTATTTGTTGCTGTAAAACATCATCTGAGAAATCAAACCAAACTGACTGACAGCCATCTAATAATTTAGTGATTTGCTCATCCATATCTTCTAAGGGAAAAGCCTTGTCAAAGGCAAAGTTTTCAACCGCGCCTTGGACCCCATGGCGAAATCCATCCCACTGTTCCTTCTCAGGATCTTTTGGTAGATTAAATAAGATAGATTGAGTTTTGTTAATCAATACATAAGCGCCAGGCTCTGCATAACCGGTCAAATAAAAGAAGTGGCTATTTGGTCGAAATTCAAAATCACAATCACTATTACGAGTACATAATTCACCTGCTCGCACAATGGCAACAAATCCTTCTGGTAATTTTGCTTGCAATAATTGACGACGAGCTTGGAAATTGACAATCGGCAAATTCATTTTCACCTCTCAGTTAGATGGATAATAGAAACAACAAAGAGCAGTATTTTTTTGGCTGCTCTACACCTAGTTCAATTAGGACTTAATGTATCTTTGTTTGATTATTTTTATCTTGTGGCTGTACTTCATGGTGCTCTGAATACAGCATCATGGCAGACAATCTGGCATATTCAATCAGCTCAGTAAGATCTTTCTCATTGTCATTACTGTCTTCTAACTCGCGCATTTCACCCTTCATACCAGATAGATTGGCAAAATCACGTAATACTTGCGTCGTATCATCAGACAAATTCTTTTTTTGCCCTGACAAACCATAACCCGCCAAGAAGCCATGCGCCCACTCTGCCAAAGTAACACCACGATCACTTAGGTTTGAATCTTCATCAGCTATCACAGGATCTAATGCATACTCGCCATTAGCAAACAATGTTTGTGTCGCTGTATAAAGTTCGACAATGGCATCTCGACTCGCTTCTTCTTTCCAGCTTTCTATATCACAAAATTCAACCACCATCGCGATCCAATCTTCCAGCAATAAAGTCACGCCTGAGGCAAGATAACCACATAGTTGGCCATGTAATTCTGCTGGTGAAGCCCCAATAGACTCAGTAACAAACACATCTGCAATAAGATCAAAGTCCAATGCATCTTTAAGCATTTCAGTCGACATGAAAACCCCTAACCCTTAACTGTTATTAATTCGATAAGTAAAGCCTATGCTTACTTACAAGTAAGCCGCACTTTTGATGCGGCTTAGCTATATTTCTAAACTTATTACTCTATATGGCATCAATTAGATAAATTACAATCACCATAACAAGCATAAAGAAAGAGCGACTCGCCTATAAGCGCACTCTCTTTAACTGACTTAATTATTTAGCTGCTTCAAACCAGATTCGAGCGTTTGCAAGATAAGAGTATTAATTGTCATTGGACCCACACCACCAGGCACTGGGGTATAAGCCGCAACCCTGTCAACTAAGGGTCCTAACTCTATATCACCAACACCACCTGGGTGATAGCCAGCATCAACAACAACTGCGCCGTCTTTGATCCAATCAGCTTTAATTAATTCAGGCTTACCAACAGCACCAACAATAACGTCAGCCTGTTTCACAAAACTTGGCAAGTCTTGAGTACGTGAGTGACAAATTGTCACTGTCGCATTGGCATTCAACATCATCATAGCCATAGGCTTACCCAAAATAGGGCTTCGACCAACAACGACAACATGTTTACCAGCTAAATCAATATCATAATGCTCTAGTAAGCGCATAATGCCAGCAGGTGTTGCTGAGCCATATGCAGGCTCTTGCATCGCCATGCGACCAAAGCCAAGGCAAGTTACACCATCCACATCTTTATGTGCTGCAATTTCGTCAAAGCACAGACGTTCATTGATTTGAGGCGGTACAGGGTGTTGCAACAAGATACCATGCACATCTGAGTTTTCATTTAACTCTTTGATAGTAGCAAGAAGCTGATTTGTAGACGTCTCTTCAGGCAATTCAATTGCCATTGAGTCCATTCCTACTCGGCGGCAAGCGTTACCTTTCATTTTAACGTAAGTCGCAGACGCAGGATCGCCACCCACTAAGATTGTTGCCAAGATAGGGGTTCCACCAGTACGTTTCTTAAGCTCAGTAACCTGGGCTTTTAGACGGGTTTCGGTTTCTTCAGCAGATAATTTGCCATCAAGAACCAATGCAGTCATGAATTAACTCCAACAGTAAGTAGATCGTGATTTAGGGTAAGCCATTGTACCTTAGAATCAGTTCAAATAGGCAGCTTACTGCATAATCAAACCGATATTACTCGGGATTAATTGCTAAAGCTCAAACCGACAGATTGTTATACCGCTTCAATGTAATCCACTAACAATTGAATATTACGCTGCCCTCGAAACTCATTAATATCGAGCTTAAACACCACCCTTGCTTGCTCTGCATTATTAGGCCAGAGCGTTAAGTCGATAAAGAAGGCGATAGCATCAAGTAACAAGCCTTCATTTGGCTCTCTTAACAAAAGTTTTAAGTGTTTTTGCCCTACAATTCTCTGTTGAATAACATCAAACACACCATCAAAGACAGGCTCAGGAAACATTTGCCCCCATGGCCCACATTGTCGAATCATCTCAGCAAAGCTCAGACTGAAGTCTTCAGCCCTAAGACCACCATCAGTCAATAAACAGTCTTCAAGATCATTAGGATTAACAAGTTCGGTCACGACCTCATCAAAGGCTTTAGCAAATTCTGCATAATGCTTTTCTTTAATACTCATCCCTGCCGCCATGGCATGACCACCAAACTTACTCAGTAAATGGGGATGCCGTTTTGCCAATAAATCTAAAGCGTCACGTATATGCAAACCCGGAATAGAGCGTGCTGAACCTTTTATTTCCTCGTCATCCACCTTAGCAAAGGCAATCACAGGACGATAACACTTATCTTTCATGCGCGACGCTAGAATCCCGATAACACCTTGATGCCAGGTTTCATCGTAAAAGCACATGCCATTCGGTAAATCTTGTTCATCCGCCACCAACTTCTCGAGCACGAACTCAGCCTGCTGTTTCATTTCAGACTCTATATCTTTGCGTTCGCGGTTAAGTTGATCAAGTTCTTGTGCCAAACGCTTTGCTTGCTGAGTATTAGAAGTCAACAAGCAAGCTATACCTAAGGACATATCGTCCAAACGCCCAGCTGCATTTAATCTTGGCCCTACTGCAAACCCCAAATCAGATGCTTTAATTTGGCTAACATCACGATTAGCAACCTCAAGTAAAGCCAAAATACCAGGACGCGCGTGACCTGCTTGAATGCGCTGCAGGCCTTGTTTGACCAAAATGCGATTATTAGCGTCTAACGGCACAACATCCGCAACCGTCCCTAAAGCAACTAAATCTAAATAATCTGCCATACGTGGCTCTGGGATATGCTGCAATTCAAACCAATGGCGCGCTTTAAGCTCTGCACGAAGTCCGCTCATCACATAAAAGATCACACCAACACCCGCCATCGCTTTACTATCAAATCCACATCCATGCTGATTTGGGTTTACGATAGCATCTGCTTCCGGTAGCTCATCACCTGGCAAATGATGGTCTGTAACCACCACTTTCATGCCATATGATTTGGCGACTCTCACCCCCTCAATGCTTGAAATGCCGTTATCTACTGTCACTAATACAGCAGGCTGACTTTCTTGAGCTACCTCAACAATTTCTGGTGTTAGTCCATAGCCATATTCAAATCGATTTGGCACCAAAAATTCTGGATCTATGGCCCCCATAGCCTGCATCGCTAAAATCCCCAAACTAGTGCTTGTCGCACCATCAGCATCAAAGTCACCTACAATTAGAATTTTTTCACCAGCTTCAATGGCATCTGCCAAAATAGTTACGGCAGGTATGAGCCCCATTAACTCATTAGGCCTTAATAAGCTGGCTAATCGATATTCTAGCTCTAATTCGTTAGCAATATTTCGGGTTTGTAAGATACGCTGCATAGTCAAAGGGATCGCTGAAGAGAAGCTTTGATGACTTTCCAGAACGGGCCTGTGTAGTATTTTCTTGCTCATTTAATACTCCTCTAAATTAACAATTACCTTTGATTAGCTTTAATTGCAGTCAAGTTAAGCAGGGTAGAGCCTAGATAACAAAACAGGCACAGCTGTTTCCACTTTCAAAATACGCTCACCAAGGTGCACACTTTTAAAACCGGCTTCGTGCCATTTACTCACTTCAAACTCATTCCAACCACCCTCAGGCCCTATAGCGAGAATACTTTCTTGAGTAAGATTTATTGGGCAATCATCTGCTTGGTAAGGATGGGCCAATAAAGCTAACTTTCCGACCATTTCTCTGGGTAAGAGATCTTCAACATAAGGTCTAAAACGGGTCATCATTTGCAACTCAGGCAAATAGGTATCTCGAGCCTGCTCCAAGCCCTCTAACAAGATGCGCTGTAAATTATCAGCCTTCAAAACAGGTGATTGCCAATAACTTTTCTCCACTTTAGCTGAATTCAGCAGAATGATCCTTTTCACTCCCATAGCACTAATATTCAACAAAGTACGTTTAAGCATGTTTGGACGAGGTAGAGCTAAAACCAAAGTAAGAGGCAGAGGCTTTGGCGCTTGCTGCGTTAAATGAATAACTTCAATCTCAGCTTTCCCTTCACCATTCTCTCCTAAGTATTTCGCTTCACCCATAAGCCCATTAATAATACCGACTCGTAACTTATCACCCGGTTCGGCTTTGATCACTTTATTAAGGTGCTCTGCTTGGCGTAAGTCGAGCTGGTAGCGTTGGGCATCAATCGCCTGCTTAGGGTCTAACAAAATGATATTCATAACTGCGTCATTATCTTTAAGAAGGTAATAAAAAGGAGATATTTCGTTTTAGTAAGGCATTAAAAAAGGCCTTACTCGAATGGAGCAAGGCCTTCATAAAACATTTAATTAAATGTTTTTAGTAACAAAAGCTTGCACATCTTCAAGGCTATTATCTAGCACTTCATAAACTTCTTCACGTTCGAACAAGTCAGCCATATGATCGGGTAGTTTAGGCGATTCACAACCTGCCTTTTCAACCGCTTCAGGAAATTTAACTGGATGCGCTGTCGCCAAAGTAATCATAGGCACAGACTTATCTTTCCAGCAATGACGCGCCGCATCTAAGCCAATCGCAGTATGAGGATCTAATAGGTACTGAGTATCATCAAATACTTGTTTGATAACCTCACAGGTACGCGCATCATCCACTTTATAGCTATCGAAATTTGACTTAACAAAGGACCAAGCTTCATCACTTAACGACACATCACCTTGGTTAAAGCGAGCCATTAGGTCTTTAATAGATTCGCCATCACGACCATGAGCATCAAACAATAAGCGCTCAAAGTTACTCGACACCATAATATCCATACTTGGTGACAAGGTGACATTCAAAGACTGACGACTCATGTCATTTTCAGCAATAACACGATGTAAAATATCATTCTGGTTAGTCGCAACCACAAGCTGATCGACAGGCAAGCCCATTTGTTTAGCAAGATAACCTGCAAAAATATCGCCAAAGTTACCCGTTGGAACAGAGAAAGACACTTTACGATGAGGCCCACCGACAGACAAAGCTGAGGAGAAGTAATAAACAATCTGAGCCATAATGCGCGCCCAGTTGATTGAGTTTACCGCGCCAAGCTTACCGCCATTCAAGAAGGACTGATCTGCAAAACTGTTTTTAACCATCCCCTGACAGTCATCAAAATTACCCTTCACAGCAATATTGAAAACATTATCATCGATAACACTTGTCATTTGACGGCGTTGAACATCAGAAACACGCTGATAAGGGTGCAAAATAAAGATCTTAAGATGATCAGAATGTCGACAACCTTCAATTGCAGCAGATCCGGTATCACCAGAAGTAGCACCAAGGATAACCAATTCTTCTTTACGTTGACTTAGCACATAGTCCATCAAGCGACCAAGTAACTGCAAAGCAAAGTCTTTAAATGCCAAAGTTGGACCACGGAACAACTCTAACACCCATTCGTTATTATCCGTCTGCACCATAGGCGCAACCGCTTTATGATCAAAACCTTCATAGGCCTCATCAATCATACGGCGAAATTCATTATCTGGAATCTCACCAGCAACAAAAGGAGACATCACTTTAAATGCAAGTTCTTGATAACTAAGCTCAGCCCAAGAAGCAATTTCTTCTTGGCTAAATTTTGGCAACTCTTCTGGCACATATAAACCGCCATCATTAGCAAGACCGGCTAATAAAACATCACCAAATGACAGTGCTGGTGCATCTCCACGAGTGGATATGTATTTCATAATCTTTTCTCTATAAAACTAAACTGACAATTCACTTGGCAACTTAAGCTAAGCTCTCAACACGAATACGCTGAACTTTGCCAGCAACATCTGGCAAGGCTTCGATTGCAGCAATCGCCGCATTCATATTTGACTCTTTCACTGTGTGAGTCATCACAACAAGAGAAACAAGTTCAATGTCATCACGCTCACGCTGGATAACAGATTCAATGCTGATGCCATTTTCTGATAGAAGCTGAGTAATGTTCGCTAAAACACCTGCTCTATCCTGAATTGTCATATTTAAGAAGTAACCACATTCCACTTCTGAAATTGGCAATACTTTTAGATCAGATAAAGCATTTGGCTGGAAAGCCAAATGTGGAACTCGATTATCAGGGTCAGCTGTTAATGTGCGAGCTACATCAATCACATCAGCAACAACAGAAGAACCTGTTGGTAGAGCACCTGCGCCTGCACCATAAGTCAAAGTAGGACCGACTGCATCGCCTTGCACCATAACCGCATTCATCACACCATTTACATTAGCTAATAACTGCTTTTTAGAGATAAGAGTAGGATGCACTCTTAGTTCAATACCTTTTTGAGTGCGACGCGCAATACCTAGGTGCTTGATGTAATATCCAAGTTCACTAGCAAAACTCACATCTTGTGCAGTGATCTGGCTAATACCTTCAGTATAAGTACGCTCAAATTGCAGAGGAATACCAAAAGCAATCGAAGCAAGGATAGTCAACTTGTGCGCAGCATCAATACCTTCAACGTCAAAAGTTGGATCCGCTTCTGCATAACCTAGCGCTTGCGCTTCAGCTAGCACATCATCAAACGCACGGCCTTTTTCACTCATTTCAGTCATGATGAAGTTACCAGTACCATTAATGATACCAGCCAACCAATCAATACGATTGGCAGACAAGCCTTCACGCACTGTTTTGATAATTGGCATACCGCCAGCGACCGCCGCTTCAAAGGCAACCATTACGCCTTTAGCTTGTGCTTTTTCAAAAATCTCATTGCCATATTCTGCAATCAAAGCTTTGTTCGCTGTTACCACGTGCTTACCATTTTCAATCGCAGTTAAAACCAAGTCTTTTGCTACTGTGGTACCACCGATCAACTCAATAACAATATCAATTTCTGGATTGTTTGCTACATCAAAAATATCACGGGTAATATTAACACCAGAGGTATCGACAGAAGCATTATCACGACGAGCACCAACTTGCTCAATCTCAATGCTACGGCCCACACGTCGTGTAATTTCTTCTGCGTTGTTACGAAGGATGTTAAAACTTCCGGAACCCACAGTTCCCAACCCACAAATTCCGACTTTTACCGGTTTCAAAATAGTACCCCACAGTGCTAACGTTATTTAGATGCGTCATTGCACATCTATGATAAAAATTTGAATCTATTATAACGCCAGTACCAGACAAAGCCAGCGTTCTAATCAGGCAGTTTGTCTGACTAAAACGCTTAATTCATCTTGGCATGAATGGCTTTCATAGAAAGGAAGAAAAAGAGAGGATTATAAACCCAATTTAGCAGCTAATTCCGCAGCGGGCAGATAGCCAGGAATAAATTCACCCGTACTTAGCACTAGGCTTGGGGTTCCACGAACACCAATAGACTGACCTAAACCATATTGTTTAGCGATTGGATTTTCACAGTTATTTTGCGGCACCTTTTGACCTGATTTAGCGCGTGTCAACCACTCTTTAGGGTCATCAGAACACCAAACACTGACCATTTGTTGATAAGGCTCAGAACCTATGCCAGCACGAGGAAAAGCAAGGTAGCGAATAGAAATACCCATCTCATTTAATTCAGGCACTTCTTTATGCAGCATACGACAGTAGCCACAAGAGATATCAGTAAACACGGTAACATGCGCTTTTTCTTCACCCTTAGCAGGGTAAATTACCATTTCATAATGTGGTAAGACTTCTATCTGAGCCAGTTTAGCCTCTTCAGTTTCATTAACCAGACCCTCTGGCTCCACACGATAAAGGTCACCAACGATAAAGTACTGCCCATTTGGGGTTGCATGCAAAACAGGACCAGAATCTAACTGAACAGTGTACATGCCAGACTTTTCATGAGCTTCAATAGATTTAATTTGGTATTGAGGCAGGCTTTTGCTGATATTATTTTTTATCGCTGAAATGGCATCACTTGTGTCGTTCTCTGCTGACAAAGCATGCATTGATTGAAACAAAACACTCAGAACAAGTGCTTGTTTAATGAAACCTAACATTTTCTTCATGAAAACCTCTAAATCCAAACATCCGAAAGATGCTTATTAGGCCATGAATCTATATAAAAGTTCCATAAAAAAAGGCGACCTAGGTCGCCTTTTTTAAAGAGATTAGCGTTTAGCCAATTTCTCTTTGATACGAGCAGACTTACCAGAACGTTCACGTAGGTAGTAAATCTTCGCTTGACGAACATCACCGCGACGTTTCACTTCGATGCTCTCAACGATTGGGCTGTACGTTTGGAACGCACGCTCTACACCGATACCGTTCGAAATTTTACGAACAGTGAATGCAGAGTTAAGACCACGGTTACGTTTTGCGATTACAACACCTTCATAGGCCTGTAGACGCTCACGCGTACCTTCTTTAACTTTAACTTGAACAACTACAGTGTCACCAGGTCCGAAGGCTGGGACTTCTTTAGTCATTTGTGCTGATTCAATTTGCTGAATCACTTTATTTTTGTTGCTCATGGATTTGACTCCTAATGATTTGGTTTCTCGCTTGGCTGGGAACATCTTCCCAGCCCAACGAGTTCACGATTCCTACTCTGCCGAGGTTGAATCTTCAGTCTCGTGAATAAACTCTTTCAACAACTTCTGCTGTTCCTTGTCCAACTCAAGGTTTTGCAAAAGGTCTGGTCGGCGCAGCCAAGTTCTTCCGAGCTTCTGCTTTAAACGCCAACGTCTTATCTCCTCATGGTTTCCACTAAGCAGTACCGGCGGAACAGGCGCCTCATTTAGTACCTCGGGACGAGTATAGTGTGGACAATCTAGCAAACCATCTGAAAAAGAATCTTCTTCAGCTGACGCCATTTTACCTAACACCCCTGGAACCATGCGAAACACAGAATCCATTAACACCATTGCTGGCAACTCACCACCGCTTAGAACAAAGTCACCAACAGACCACTCTTCATCAATCTCAGATTGAATCAAACGCTCGTCAACGCCTTCATAACGCCCAGCTACCAGAACAAGTTCTGCTTGTTTAGCTAGGTATTGCACGCCTTCCTGTGTCAGCGTACGCCCTTGAGGGGACAGAAAAATTACTTTTGCGTTTGGACTAACACTACGTGCTGCCGCAATCGCATCTTTGAGAGGCTGAACCTTCATCAGCATCCCTGGACCACCACCATAAGGTCTGTCATCGACAGTCTGATGCTTGTCATGAGTAAAGTCGCGCGGATTAAAAAAGCTAATATCTACCAAACCTGATTTAACTGCTCTGCCTGTTACACCATGCTGGGTAATGGCCTGAAACATGTCAGGAAATAAAGAAATAACACTAATCTGCACTTAATACCTCGAGCCTGCGCTTAAAACTCAGGATCCCAATTAACCAGCATCTGCTCTTGCTTCAAATCTACATTTAAAACATACATATCTGGCACATAAGGAATCAATCGCTCTTCACGATCTAGACTACCTTCACAAGCACGAACAACAAGCACATCATTAGCACCTGTTTCCATCATCTGAGCAACCTTACCTAAGAGGATTCCCTCTTCGGTGATCACTTTAAGACCCTCTAACTGACTCCAGTAATAATCACCTTCATCAAGATCAGGAAGATCTTGTGCTTCGATATAGATATCCATACCACAAATCTCTTTAACAAGATCGCGATCTGTATATCCTTTAACCGCAGCAACCAAGCCACGACCCTGAAGTCGCCCTTGACTTAACTCTATTGCTTGCCACCCTGTACGAGTTTTAAGCCACCAATGAGAATATTTAAAAATGCCCTCAATTGGATCAGTGTGTGAATAAATCTTCACCCACCCTTTTACACCGTATACCGAAGTAATGCGTCCGACAGCAAGCGGTTGCTCTGGAGCGGCTGCTTGTTTTATCGCAGACATAGTTACCTCAATAATTAAGCGGCTTTTTTAGCATCTTTAACTAACTGAGCAACACGATCAGAAAGCTGAGCACCAAGACCAACCCAATGGTCAACGCGATCTAAATCGATGCGTAGGCGTTCTTCTTGACCGCGAGCAACAGGGTTAAAGAAACCAAGACGCTCGATGTAACGACCATCACGAGCACGACGGCTATCAGCCACGTTCAAGTGATAGAAAGGACGCTTCTTAGAGCCTCCACGAGAAAGACGAATAGTTACCATAATCGGTTCCTTATTGCTTAACGAAAACTCTCCTTGATTCACCCAAAATTAGGTCGGAATTCAAGAAGGCGGCATATTCTAGTCGATTCAACACAAAAACAAAAGGGGCATCTGCATTTGATACTGAATATTTTATCATCACCCCTAAAGAGAAGAGGGTTTAACGCTAGGATCCCTTATATAACAATCTATTGGCATAAAAAAACGGCCACTTAAAAGCAGCCGTTTTTTAGTCACACCACAAAATAGCTTTCTTGCGGACGCTTTTTTACATTTTCGGCATACCGCCGCCAGGGAAACCACCTGGCATCATGCTACCCATACCACGCATCATTTTCTTCATGCCTGACTTAGAACTAAACTTCTTCATCATCTTTTGCATTTGCTTATGTTGCTTCAATAGGCGATTTAAGTCTTGGATTTGTAGTCCCGCACCTGCTGAGATACGTTTTTTACGAGAACCATTAATAACATCTGGGTTACGACGTTCTTGCGCTGTCATGGAATTGATTAAAGCTTCCATTTGCACAAACATCTTATCATTGACCTTGTCTTGGATATTGGCCATTTGACCACCCATACCAGGCAATTTATCTAGCATGGCACCCATGCCACCCATGTTTTTCATTTGCTGCAATTGCTCTTTAAAGTCTTCTAAGTCGAAGCCTTTACCTTTCTGCAGTTTGCCCGCTAGCTTTTCAGCCTTGGTTTTATCAATTTTCTGCTCTGCTTCCTCAATTAAGGAAAGCATGTCACCCATACCTAGAATACGAGACGCGAGACGATCTGGGTGAAAAGGTTCAAGGGCTTCTGTTTTCTCGCCCACACCTAAGAATTTAATTGGCTTACCCGTAATATGACGCACAGATAAAGCAGCACCGCCACGGGCATCACCATCTGTTTTAGTCAATATAACACCGGTTAAAGGTAGTACATCACCAAATGCTTTGGCAGTATTCGCCGCATCTTGCCCCGTCATTGCATCAACAACAAACAAGGTTTCAACTGGATCAATGGCGGCATGAAGGGCTTTAATCTCAGCCATCATCTCTTCATCAACGGCCAAACGACCTGCGGTATCAAGAATCAAGACATCTTTATGAGATTTACGCGCTTCATCAATAGCGTTATTTGCAATATCAATTGGTTTTTGAGTCGCTTCACTTTCAATGAAGTCCACACCAATTTCATTAGCCAAGGTTTGCAACTGCTTGATCGCCGCTGGGCGATAAATATCAGCACTCACAACCGCGACAGATTTTTTATGACGCTCTTTTAAATAACGAGCCAATTTAGCTGCAGAGGTAGTTTTACCCGCACCCTGCAAACCTGCCAATAAAATGACTGCTGGCGGCTTCGCCTTTAGGTTAAGCTCATCATTGGCCTCACCCATGACCTTCTCAAGTTCCTGCTTAACAATTTTCAGGAATACTTGACCAGGACTTAAACTTTTTGAAACTTCTGTCCCAACAGCCCTTTCTTTTACACTATCAATAAAAGCCTTTACGACAGGTAAAGCAACGTCGGCTTCTAATAGCGCCATACGCACTTCGCGTAATACTTCCTTGATATTATCTTCTGTTAACTTTGCCCGTCCTCGGATACGATCTAGCGAGGAGGTCAATCGATTCGATAAATTGTCGAACATGTTAGCCTCAAAATGTTGCTCTGTGAGGAAAAAACCAAGTATATGGTTTATCCAAGATGAAATTGGCCCTATTATAACGGATAAATGGGTTACACCCTATACCTTTACTCTTTGGACATAAGAGATTCATGATTCAGCTAACACTTTGGCTCGCCACACTTTCAACTTTTGCCGCTGGTGCAATGTATTACAAGCGCCCGGAAAGTAAAAGGTCTCAATTTTTAGGAGCAGCATCCATTGCTGCTCACGTCTATGCCTTATCTGTTTTATTTTTAAACAAGGATGGCTTCGATTTTTTACTGATCGGGATGCTGATAGCTCTGATTGGTAACACCTTATTATGGTTCAGTAACCGCAATAAGGATTTATCCCTATTGTTGTGCGTTGCCTACCCTTTGGCAGCGCTGGTAATTGCTCTCAACGCCATTCAACCCTGGCAGCTTGAACCTTTCCACATCCACTCTTTAGGCACCTCCGCCCACATACTTATTGCAGCAGTGGCCTATAGCCTTTTCACTGCAGCTTGCGGCGTTGGTATTCTCCTAGCACTACAGGAGTATCAACTAAAGCATCACAAACTACGCCAACTACTTAGAGTACCGCCTTTACAGGTACTTGAAAGGCTCATGTTTGAGTTTATTTGGACCGCTTTTATTTTACTCACCATCACGATAGTGACAGGCTTTTATTTTATTGATGACATGTTTGCCCAAAAGCTGGTTCACAAAACCTTCTTTACTATCGCTTCCTGGTTAGTCTTTTTAGGCCTTTTAGTTGGCCGTCACTGGGCTGGATGGCGAGGGCAACTTTCAGTAAAACTCACGATAAGTGGCTTTATTTTGCTCATGCTTGGCTACTTCGGAAGTAGCATAGTGCTGCAATTCATTCTCACCAAGTAAATTTAGTTGTTTAGGGGTTTGACAGGGGCTATTGAACAACTAATAATCCACTTATCAAATTAACTGAGGTCAACCCTTTTTGAACGACATACCCTTAAGTATTCTTTTCGGAATACTATTCTTCTTAATTGTGTTTTCTGCCTTTTTCTCAAGTTCCGAAACAGGCATGCTTTCTATAAACAAATACCGTTTAAAAAACCTGGTTAAAAACAAGAACAAGTCGGCTAAAAAAGTTAGCCAATTACTTGAACGACCTGACCGTCTTATTGGCGTCATTTTAATTGGTAACAACTTTGTTAATATCCTTGCCTCTGCGATTGCCACAGTCATTGCCGTTCGCATTTGGGGTGATGCAGGTGTTGCAATTGCAACCGCGTCACTTACCTTGGTCATTCTCATTTTTGCCGAAGTCACACCTAAGACAATGGCAACCATACATCCAGAGAAAATAGCCTTTCCTGCCTCATGGGCATTATCAATTTTATTAAAGTTACTCTACCCACTCGTGGTATTAGTTAACTTTATCTCGAACGGCCTGTTACGCATTATGGGTGTTCACGCCAATCATAATAGTAATGATAAATTAAGCACGGAAGAACTTAGAACCATAGTAAATGAAGCAAATGGGCTCATTCCACCAGCCCACCAAGAAATGCTCATTTCGATTTTGGATCTTGAAAAAGTGTCAGTAGAAGACATTATGGTGCCGCGTAACGAAGTGATTGGCATTGACATTGAAGACTCTATAGATGAGATTATCACTCAAATTTGTAGTTCAAGACACACCCGCATGCCAGTTTATAATGGCGAGATAAACAAGGTTATTGGTATTCTTCACGCAAGACATGCCGCAATGTTTTTACGCGACCCTAACCCGTCAAAAGCAGCCCTACTAAAAGCAACAGTAGAACCTTATTTCATCCCTGAAAGCACTTCACTAAACACTGTTTTGCTTAACTTCCAAAAACAACACCAACAAATGGGGTTAGTGGTAGATGAGTACGGCGATGTTCAAGGCATTGCAGCCCTTGAAGATGTGCTTGAAGAAATTGTTGGTGAATTCACCCAACCCACCCAAGATGAAGAAGATGAGATTGTCTCCCAAGATGATGGCTCTTTCCGCATTGATGGCTCAATCCATATACGTGAAATCAACAAAACATTGGATTGGTCACTACCAACAGACGGCCCAAAAACACTTAATGGTCTAATCATAGAAACACTGGAATTTATTCCAGAAAATCAGATGAGCCTAAAAGTGGATGATTACATTATTGAAATTCAAGAGATAGAAGACAAGGTCGTTAAATACGCCAGACTACTCAAACACATTTAAATAGCAGACAAATATAGCTAGAGAAGTTTAATACTATGACACAGAAAAAGCGTTTTTGCCCTCAATGTGGCACCCAGGTTAACTTCTCTATCCCTGCTGGCGACAATAGACCAAGAGCAGTTTGCCCTGCATGCCATCATATTGATTATGATAATCCGAGATTAATTACCGGCACCATCCCTATCTACCAAGGAAAAATCCTACTTTGCCGTCGCAACATAGAGCCGAGACGTGGTTACTGGACCCTTCCAGCAGGCTTTATGGAAAACCAAGAATCTACTAGTAGCGGTGCACTAAGAGAAACGCTAGAAGAGTGTGGCTCTCATGCTATATGCAGACAAGCCTTTAGCATGATAAGCATTCCTCAAATAGATCAGGTACATCTTTTCTATCTTGCTGATTTACCAAAAGCAGACTTTCACACCACTGAAGAAAGCTCAGAAGTCGAGCTATTCGAACTTAACGATATTCCCTGGTCAGAACTCGCCTTTAATAGTATCACTCGTACTTTAAAGCTCTACCTTGAAGATGTAAAAAACGGGAGCTTCGGCTTTCATGAAGAAACCCTCATGATAGACTTCTTGCCGCCACTCAAAACCTTTTAAGACTCAACTTTGATTAGGTGGTACGCCACCTCCTCAAAAGGATGAGCAGCCTTTAATGCTTGTATCACAACCTCTTTAAGAGATGATTTCAATATCATCTCTACTCGATACTCCACTAACCTCTCCAACTCCCCTATTGTTCCAACAAAAGGGTTTGCACTTGCATTAGGACGAAACTGCCCCTGCCCTTTCACCTGCCAACAACAAGCCTCATAATCACCAATTGCCCCTGCCCCCACATAAAACAAAGCCTCTTTTACTTCTTCAAGATGAGATTCAGGCACATAAAACACAAGAGAGTACATAGGTTATTTCCCCAGGGTCATTCATTTATTAAATCAAAGCAATAAAGACTGCTCAGGTTTACTAGGTAAGTTAAGTATTGGGATATAAGCAGGCAATAACGCCGCTATTTTTTGCTCAAGCGTCACCGCCAACAAAGGCGCAGCAACATTATCAGACGAGTGAACAAATACATAAGGCTCACGCCCTTCAAGCAACCACTGCACTAATTTTTTTGCCCATTGATCAAGATAGATATCATTTAAAGGTAAATCCGGATGCCCAATAAACCTCACTACTGGACTATGGCCAGTTGCAATTGGATGACATGGCACCCTTGTCTTTTTCTTCTGAGCATCTAACAGGCTCTCACAATAAGCTTCTGTCGAGAATACAGGGCGAGAATCCATTATCACACGATTATGCCGATTACCTGCTAACAACCTTAGAAACTCAGACTCTTCCTCCTCTTTGTTAAAAAAAGCCTGATTGCGCACTTCTACCGACAAAGACGTTGGCAAATCCCAAGCATGACATAAAGTTTCAATTTTAGAAAAATACAAAGGAGAGACATCCTCAGGAAACTGCATCATACAAGGACCCAGCTTAGTAGAAAACGGCCTCAGTAATTCACAGAAGTTAGTGAGACTATTAACCACTTGGCCCTCATCAGAAACGCCAAGTCGATGCGTAATAGATTGAGGTAATTTAAATGCAAAACGAAAGTCATCAGGCACCTGTTCAAACCACACCTGCAGTTGATCTTGCGTTAAGTCAGCATAAAAACTACTCCCGACCTCAACCGTATCAAAGAACTTTGCATATTCACTCAAACGCCGATTATTTGCACCTTGATGTGAGTACAGCCAAGCCACCCAAGCAGGATGCTGCCATTGCGCCATACCAAAGCGTAATTGCATTATGGAATTGCCTTATACTCAATTTCCTCAACAGTATAGTTCATCAATCCTGAAGCAAGTTTAAGCTCTATTTCATCCCCTTCATGCTTTTTAAGTAGCACCTTCGCCATAGGAGAGTCGATACTAATATAGCGGGCGTCATGATCTAGCTCATCAGGACCAACGATTCGAAAATGTTTGATATTTTCTTCATCATCCTCCAAAGTCACCCAGGCACCAAAATAAACACTAGATTGATCCTCTGGCAAACGATCAACCACAGTAAAGGCTTCGAGACGTTTTTCTAAATAGCGCACTCTTCGGTCAATTTCTCTTAGCTGCTTTTTTCCATATATATATTCAGCATTTTCTGACCTATCTCCTTGAGCAGCAGCTTCTCGAACACTTTCTGTCACTTGAGGTCGCTTTTCCTTCCACAGATACTTTAATTCTGCAGTCAGCTTTTGCGCCCCTTCTTTTGTGATATAAGCGGATTTAGGCGGCATAGGTGGACGATAACGAGACATGAAAACTTCCAAAACTTAGACAAACATCAATTCAAGTAAACACTAACTTAAACAAAAAGCTTTAGGCACTGATCCCTTTCAAGAGAACCCCTAACTCACGTTTACCCTCAGCACTAAACCTCATACACATCTTACCATTCACCATCACACTTTCCTTTGAGTAATCCTCATCTATTTCAATGCAAGCTAAACGAAGCAGCTCTAACTCTTCTGAGGTAAGGTTAACGGCACCAATAAACAAGTACCAATCAGTGCAAGGAAGATCCCCAGTAATGGCATGCTGAAGCAAAAAACAACAATAACTGCGATCAACCCGATAATAGGGCATACTGGATCTAAACTTATAAAAGAAGTAAAAAACCAAAGCAAACAAACTAAAGACAATAAGAACAAGTCCAACGAAGGCCAGCATTTACACTCCCCAACCTCCAAAAACTATTTCAAAGGATACTCAAGCAGAGCGACCTTAGCTTGCTCTAAGTCATCTTGATATCGTGCTTCACACTTCATCATTTCCATTCTGAATTTTCTACGAGCATCTTTGGGTAAATCATTCCAACCTTCATGAGTTGGGATATGCTCAGTTTCAGCATATACCTTATAAAACACACCAATTGTTTCATGCTCTGACAAATCCAAGCTTAACTGATCTAACAAGGTTTTCACTCTTATACTAGCTTCCATCCAACCTAAGTCTTCAGATCCAACCACTTTAAGCAGTACATGAATGCTTTCAATGCGTTTTTTACGACCCTCTAGTATGTTTTTCTCAGCCTCTTTCATTTCTACTTTCCGCTTATTATCTAGCTTAAGCTGACGAGAAATGACCCAAGCAAGAGCCGCAATAACAAGAACGCCAAAAATGATGGCAAGAATAACACTAGTAGTAGACATATTAGCCTCGATAAAGCGTGGATACAGGCGCTAAGCACCTTTTTAAAGGCGATATTATGAGGGAATCAAGTGAATCCGACAATCAAGAAGATAAGAATTAACTGCCAAACAATAAAAACGGAATTAAAACAGAAGGAAGGGAATTAGAATTCAACTATGCCAACAGAAAACTCATTCAATCATCAATTGAATTCTAATTTTTGAAATAAGACGTTAAGATTTGATTACTTAACTTCTTTCTTATACTTTCTATAACCGACATAACCAAAACCAACAAAAAATGCCACCATTAGCCCAACAATAATCAAACCTGAAACAACAACAGAGTCTAAAAACATAACTGCTCTCCTTTATAATTAAGAGCAATTATGTGCCTATCCCCTAAACAGTTAATGACATAAATCAATTGTTTTTTTGACCAGACCAGCATCTGAGCACTTTCTTGATTTAAATCAGAAAACCCCTAACGTGAAATTCAAACTTAATTTATTGAAAATACCTTCTGTATCCATCGAGAAATATCAACAACCTGTTCAGGGCATACAGAATGAGGCATTGAATAAGAGGCCTTCTCTATTTGGTAACCCTTATTCTCCAGTTCACCATGAGCGCGAACCGCCAATTCATAAGGTACAACCGGATCCTGTGTACCATGATGAATAAGTAAAGGGGTTTGCCCATTCACCGAATCTGTCGCCTCCGGGATTAAATTAGCATCAGCCAAGTAAGTCGACAAAGCCATGATACCAGCTAATTTATACTTACCTAACAACCCTACTTGGTAGGCAATCACGCCACCCTGCGAAAAACCAGCAACCAAAATACGCTCTGCAGGAACACCCTTTTCAATTTGAAACTCTATCAATTGAGTAATCTGATCCACAGACTCATCAATATTAGCCATATCAACTTTACGCTCTAGTGACATTTCTAGAATGTCGTACCAAGCTCGCATCGGCATACCACCATTGATAGTAACAGGACGCATTGGCGCATGCGGGAAGATAAAACGAATAGCGGCACTTTGTGGTAAATTTAAAGAAGGTACAATTGCTTTAAAATCATTACCATCTGCCCCTAACCCGTGTAACCAGATCACGGCAGCATCTACTTGATGAGTCGTTTCTAACGTTAAAAATTCAAGCGTTTTAGACAAGGCAAATCTCCATAAAACAATAAAAAAGGCTATCGAACAAAGCTCGATAGCCTAGCATAATTTACTTTAAAACCCTCTAATCAATAAAAAGTTTTAATGATGTGTTGGGAACTGCACCTTAGTAACAGTTTGTTGTTCGTCAAGCTTCAGTAATACATCTACCTTATCCGGCATAACAGACATCATATGCTTAGTAAGTCGTTCGTAATACTGCATAAAGGACTTAAGCTCATCATCAGACATAACAGTAAGATCTATTTTATTTAAACCATCACCATGTATATCTAATAAATGTTCCTCTAATAACCTTTCTTGCTTATTACGCCAGTCATAAACAACATCATAATTTGGCGCCTGCATCCATAACATCAACTCAATACGCGCAAACAATTGTTTATAATCTTCTTCTAAGTACTGGTTAACTTGCTGCCGCCAAACACCTTCTATATCCAAATCTTTTTCAAGCTGATTAATAGGATCAACTAAAGATTGCTTTTGTTCAGGCATACCAACACACCAGCCTTCAAATAATATGACATCAATCGGCCCTTCAACCTCTTGCCAATCTTTAACATGCCGCCTTTCATCAGTGGACTTATCAAAGCAAGGCAAGCGCATCACCTCTCCAGCCTTAAGATCTGCCAACCTATCTAATATATTATTTATCAAGGCAAGATCGTGTGTCCCAGGTACACCACGAGTCATAAACATAGGATGGACATCTCGCGCCATATGTTCTCGCTCAACTCGTGTTTTGTAGAAATCATCGATACTTAATACTATGGTTTTTTTATCGTATGCCTTGTATAAAACATGACTTAACACTGTGGTAAACACAGTTTTTCCGCAACCTTGTACCCCACCCATACCTATAACTAAAGGATGGGACCTTGGTTGCGCTAGTTGCGCTATCCAATGGGCAAAAGGCAAATAAAGATCCTCTAAGTGATCACTTAGAGAGACATCCGCATATAAAGACTTTAAGGTCTGTTCAACATCAAAGCGTAATCTAGGAATGAGAGAAGCTTGATCAGTGGTAAAAACACTTTGCTGCAACTGGTTCCAGGTTAAGGCCTGTATATTCATCATTAACCACCTCCAAAAAATTAGGGATGGTGCAACTAACCCAATACCAAGCTTTGAGAACTGTCAGTAGATAGCTAAACACTAAAATTTAAAAAGTAATTCACAGTCAATAACTTAACTCTTTAGGTTTCGCTAAGGCTCGCTATTAAATTTTATGATAAAGACAGCTGTGCTTCTAGGCATGTTCGCATCATCCTTGATAAACTATAGTCGCTCTCCTCTTTTTTCCCAGTTTTTTTGAGACCTACTCATTTAAGCTAAATACTCAGTTTTTCACTTAAAGCTTCCACCTAAAACAAGGTCAACTGCTTTTCAGACACTGCTTTTAACCTATAGCCAACACCAATTAGCCTAACTGGCATCTGACGCCTAGCATAAGCCTCTCTCAGCAAATCAGTGAAAAAAGCAAGTTCATCACCTGCTACATAAGCGGTTTCAATCGTGGTTTGTTGAAAATCAGAAAACTTAAGTTTCAAATAATATTTACCCAGTTGCGCCAAGCCTTTTTTGCTTTTAATCCGTCGCCCCAACTCTCGCAACAAATCAGGTAATTTTGCCTCACAAGCCGCAACCCCTTTTAGATCTTCAGCAAAAGTCGTCTCAACAGAAATGCTTTTACGCACAGAGTGACTCTTAACAGATCTATTATCAACACCATAAGACAGCTGCTGCAAACGATACGCCCAACTACCAAACTGCTGCGACAATAAAAAATAATCTACCTTTTGCAACTCTTCACAAGTTTCTACATTTAGTTTGGCTAACTTTTCTTGAGCCACTCTCCCAACCCCATGAATACACTTTACTGGAATCGACCGAACAAAATCTTCCTGCTGACTTGGATCTACCACGAACTGACCATTGGGTTTATTCCAATCACTGGCCACTTTGGCTAGAAATTTATTCACAGCAATACCCGCAGAAACAGTTATTCCTACCGCCTCAAATATTCGCTGGCGAATCTCTTCTGCAATTAAAGTCGCACTGCCATAACATAGAGAGCAATCTGTCACATCCAAATAGGCTTCATCTAAAGATAGCGGTTCAATTTTTAAAGTATAATCTTGAAAGATGGCATGCATCTGCCGCGACGCTAGGCGATATTTTTCCATATTGCCCCTTATTAAAACTAAATTGGGACATAAACTTACCGCCTTAGCGGAAGACATAGCCGAACGCACCCCGTATTCCCTTGCCGCATAATTTGCAGTAGCAATGACACCTCTCGCATTTGCCTGCCCACCTATGGCTAAAGGCACTTCCCTCAATGCAGGGTCATCACGCATTTCTACCGCTGCAAAGAAGCAATCTGCATCTATATGTATAATTTTACGCATAGAAACACCGTTTAACTGTATATTTATACAGCATTATGAAAGAGCATTAACAAAAACTCAAGCATCGAAAAAATCAATCACCACCCAACCATCTCGCTATTAAGCGAAGCTTAGAATAAGCAAGATAGGATCAAGAGTTCACCATTCAAAATTAATTAGGCATAATTAATGCATTAGAGTTATAGCAAATTCAAACATCAGTGTTGTGACTGAAAAATAAAGTCACTCAGATCAAAAGCACTAATTAGGAGAAGAGAATGAGATCTAGTCTGCTCTATGCGGCATTAATCGGTACCTGTGTTATTTTGGCAGGCTGTCGAGTATCGAGCGCTGGCTCATGTTCAGGCATAGCTCCATGTAATGCCAGCAATCCAACCCCAACAACAAATAGCTTCGCTCAACCGACTTATGCAACTAAAGGCTTAGCAGCCGCTCCTGCGCAACAACTTGTGGTACAACAAGCACCTCAACCAATTGTCATCAGTGCAACAGGTTACGCCGCCCCTATGGTGAGTAAGAAACTATCTCGACCACAAATCAGATTACTGACTTTGCGTGGTTCAAAATTAGACGCCTACAGAAACCTATCCGAACGTGTTTACGGCCTTAAATTAAGAGGTTCGAGCTCCCTAAGAAGCATGATGACAGCCCACGATGAGCTACAAACATTTGTTGATGCCTATTTGATGGGAGCTAAAGTTGTTTCTCAAAGAGAACTAGAAGACGGCAGCTTTGAAACTATTGTTGAAATGGCTTTGCAAGAAAACTTTCAACAGTGTGTTCAAAACCCAGCAACAATCTCTAATAATCCCGCATGTCAAATGGGCTATAGCAACTTAAATAATGGCATTAGCCAATATCAAAGCCAAACAAGCCCTCAAGTGAGATCAACGACGACTAATTTTTATTCTGTTGAGTAGTCGACTCCATGCTTAAAAAGATTATCGCGACTAGCTTTTTACTCTGCTCCCAGCTTGCTTCATCACAAATGATTGAAGCAACGGGACAAGCAATTATATATAACGAAGATTTAGCCGATGCCAGATACAGAGCAACAGAGCAGGCATTAAAACAAGCGGTTTTACAAGCAAATGCCCGTGTTATTAGTGAAGACACTTTCGCAAACGGCGAAGTTGAGTCCGCAAGCTCAGTACGAGGAACAGGGATAACCCAAAGCACAAACATCCTTAAAGAAGAGCGCAAAAATGACATACTCACTGTCGTTGTTGCAGCCGAAGTCACCCCTGAACACATTTGCAGCAATGGCGCGACCAATCTTTATAGAAAATCAGTGGGTATCACCAGCTTTGCACTACAAACTCCGCAACAGGCCAATCTAGGCTCAATTCATAATGTCCCTAGACTCATGCCTAGAGACCTAGTTAATGAAATAAATAAACAAGGCTTCTTGCACGCGTTAGCCGCAACAAATATACAAATTTACCCTGACCTTATTAATGCTCCCACATCCACCAATCCAGATGGCTCTTTAACAGATGTTGCACGTATTGGAGAAGATCTTGGCGTTCAATATGTTGTGACCGGTGTAATCCGTGATATCGGGCCAGCAAATGAACTGGAGCCGAATAAGGCTAATGTGTTTAAAAACTTTAAACACGAAGAAAACAAAACCAGCGGCCCTCGCAATCTCGCTATCGACCTTTATCTTTATGATGGCTTTAGCGGCGCCCTACTTTTTGAAAAAAGCTACTTTGAAACAGGCGAATGGAATTTAGATAAATCGATTCGCACAGGTTATGGCAGCCCAAGGTTTAAAAACACAAATTTTGGTAAAATTGCACAACAAGTATTGTGGCAAGCCGCTTTAGATACTAGTTCCCGCTTACGCTGCCAACCATTTATGGCAAACATTTTTCGCACAGAAGGAAATCGGGTCCATATAAACGCCGGCTCAATTGCTGGTGTTAAGTTGAACGATACTTTTGGCATTTATCGCCGCTACGAAGTATTCAACCAACTACAAAACCCTCTTACCCAGCTTAACAACGCCAATATAAATATCACCATCAAGCAAGTTCAACCGAACTTTTCCATTGGTGAACTCAATATTGATGCTCGAATTTTAAATGTTCAGCAGCAAGACATTGTTATTGCTTGGTAAATCAATACAATCAAACTCACAACCATTAAAAATTCGCAAGGGAAAACACATGAACAACGAACTACTACATCATCTTGAACAACGCATTAACCAAGCGGTAGATGAAATCAGCGTATTGCGCCAAAAAATCACTCAATTAGAAGCACAAAACACCCAACTAAGCGAAGAAAACAACGAGCTAGAACAAAAGGTCTATAGCAACCAAGAACAGCAGAACAATTGGGAAACCTCTATTAACAAGATGCTCAATAACCTCAATCAGTTGGACGGCACAGAATGATTAAATACCTAATTACTAGCGCATTAGTATTCGCAGCCTTATCAGCCCAAGCTGAAGGAATAGTATTTACCGGTGATGAAGTACTTCAAGAAGAAAGCACAGAAGAAATTCCAGGTATCAACAATCCTATTGTAGATACCAATCCTCCTGTCATGCAGCCTTTAGCTCAGCCAACTCAGGGGCAGCCACTACAAACACAACCCTACACTCAGCCAATATACACACAAGACCAAGCAACCAATCAGTTTGGCGCAACTGAAGGCGAATTAGATCAAGCTGGCACCATGTCTAGCCTTGTGGCTTATGAATCTAGAATCACAGGCCCCAGCAACTCTCAAACCAACATCATCATCAATATCGGCCAAGAGATGGTAACTCCTAGCAACTTCTCTTTTTATGGCGGCCTAAGTCTTGTTATGCGAGATAGCTTTGATTTATCCCTTAATGCGGGTGCTCGCGCATACAGCCAAGGCGCAATTGTCATGTTTGATGGCGCTCCTGTTTACGCTTACGGCGGTGCAGGCATAATGCTACTAGGTGAAACTAGCCTTTACCCTGAAGTTGGCGTTCGATTACTACCTTCAGACAATACTCGTCTAGACATTTACCTTAGAGCCTACACAGGATCAGGTGGCACTTATGGCGATCACGTTACATTTGGCTTAGCACTTAGCTTTTAGATGAAAAAACTAATATTTCTAACCCTTAGCTGTCTTGGTTTTTATCTTTATATACAGATACAAAACAACCCGACGATAGAAATAGTCGAGCCAACACCAGAACAACTAAAACAGATGTATGGTTTAACGGGAGTTAAGGCAACTCCCTTGCCCCCTTTGCAATAATCAGGCTTTCATGTATGGATCAACTAATCACGCAACTAGAGCAAAAAATTAGCTCCCTTGTTAATCAACTAAACTCAGCCAAACAAGAGATTAGTCAATTACGCTCTCAATTAGCGCAAGAGTCACAGCCAATACACGCTGCAGACCCTCTCATCACAAGCATGGAAGGCCTTCCTGCAGCAGACCAACTTCAGCTTTACATTGCAGACTCACTTGACCTTTCTGAACCAAGCCAAAGCAAACCAACACTAGACAATGAAGAGCAACTCAACTTCGACTTAGGCAGCAAAAACCTGATTCACGATCTATTTGCCGATGCCGATGCCGATGCCGATGCCGATGCCGATGCCGATGCCGATGCCGATGCCGATGCCGATGCCGATGCCGATGCCGATGCCGATGCCGATGCCGATGCCGATGCCGATGCCGATGCCGATGCCGACAGATCATCTGGTACGAATAATCAGCAACGCAACAAGAATCAAAAAAATAATTTACGCCTAGTCAAACTATTAGAAAGTCGCTATCCAAAAGCATTTAATTGGAGCAACCCTAAGCCTTTAAAAATAGGCATAGACCAAGATATCACCTTGGATGATGAACTAACCAAGAGCAAACTAAAACGCGCCCTTGCTGCCTACACCCGCTCCAACAGATACAAGAAATGCCTGAAAAAGACCTCAGAACGCATCAATCTCGACGGAGAAACAATTAACCCAACACAAAGCAATGAGAAACAAGCGAAAAACAACCAAAACAAACCTAAAAAAATCACCAACACATCACCTCAAACAACCAATGATAGTGATGAATATCAAGACCTTAACCCAGAAGAACGTATGAAGCTTAAGCTCGCAAAATTGATGGGCAATAAATTTTAAAAATAGTTGTTTTTTTTGTTTACAAGGCTGGTGTGGATCTATATTATTCACTCCGCACTTGTGGAGGGGTTCCCGAGTGGCCAAAGGGAGCAGACTGTAAATCTGCCACGAAAGTTTCGGTGGTTCGAATCCACCTCCCTCCACCATTTCTTTTTAAAGTCTTACTTTAATATCTTAGCTAATTCCTTAGCAAACACATTCCTCCAGAACACACACAAAAAAGTAAAACACAAACTCTCTCTTTAAATAACTCCACACCACTCTCACACCAAAAAACCAACAAAAAAAACCACCAACACTCAAAGTAAACACACCCAAACCATACCAGAAATACCCTACCAAAATTCAATCTTAAACTCTTCGTTACATCGTTCGCCAGCCATACTGCACTCCTATTTAAATACACTTTATAGATAAAGTAATGTACACCTAAGAAAGCGAGGGTAACTCACAAAAACACAAGACAACCCAGCACTCAGCAAATTAGGAATTAGGAATTAGGAATTAGGAATTAGGAATTAGGAATTAGGAATTAGGAATTAGGAATTAGGAATTAGGAATTAGGAATTAGGAATTAGGAATTAGGAATTAGGAATTAGGAATTAGGAATTAGGAATTAGGAATTAGGAATTAGGAATTAGGAATTAGGAATTAGGAATTAGGAATTAGGAATTAGGAATTAGGAATTAGGAATTAGGAATTAGGAATTAGGAATTAGGAATTAGGAATTAGGAATTAGGAATTTTAAAATACAATATGAAGAAAGAATATCTAGGAAAGAATTAGAAATAAGTCAGAAAGTGGTGGGTCGTACTGGATTCGAACCAGTGACCAATTGATTAAAAGTCAACTGCTCTACCAACTGAGCTAACGACCCGCTCAAACTTACTTTTTTGGAATCCGATGGTCGGAGTAGAGGGATTCGAACCCCCGACATCCTGCTCCCAAAGCAGGCGCGCTACCAGACTGCGCTATACTCCGAATGGCTCCTCGAACTGGACTCGAACCAGTGACCCAATGATTAACAGTCATTTGCTCTACCAACTGAGCTATCGAGGAATTACCGAATTCTGGATGAAATGTAGCTAACTGATTTTGTTGCGCATTTCTAAATGAGATAGTTGGTGGGTCGTACTGGATTCGAACCAGTGACCAATTGATTAAAAGTCAACTGCTCTACCAACTGAGCTAACGACCCAACTATCATCTGTAATGGGGTGGACGATGGGGCTTGAACCCACGACCGCCGGAATCACAATCCGGAGCTCTACCAACTGAGCTACGCCCACCATTACAAGGTGATGACGATAAATTAATGGTCGGAGTAGAGGGATTCGAACCCCCGACATCCTGCTCCCAAAGCAGGCGCGCTACCAGACTGCGCTATACTCCGAATGGCTCCTCGAACTGGACTCGAACCAGTGACCCAATGATTAACAGTCATTTGCTCTACCAACTGAGCTATCGAGGAACTAATAATTTATCTTGCTTCACAACATTTTATCTCTAAGAGATAAATGGCGGAGGAGGAGAGATTCGAACTCTCGGTAGGCTATAAACCTACGCCAGTTTTCAAGACTGGTGCATTAAACCGCTCTGCCACCCCTCCGTTGTGGAGCGAGGTGTATATTACGGATTTCAAACGCTCGTGCAACTGTTTTTTTTAAAAAAAGTGATTTTTTTAGTTTAAATAGGCCTGTTTTGCCTTTGCACGTATCCAAACATTAGAAAACCAGTGATATTGACCACTTTTTGTACTCGGCATGGTGCAATTTATACGACCTCGACCATATTTAAACGCTTGTTCTGCAACAACCTTTACTTTTGTAGCCGACGACCATTGCAGTTTTGCTTGTCCTTGCCCAGAAACATAGCAAGCCAACTCTTTAAGACGATATTTGCCCGTTTTAAATTCCATATCCAATGACACAGCGTCTTCATTTGCAAAATCACCACCATTTTGAAATGAGACTAACGGCATTGGTAAGGAAGCTAGTTTAGTTTTTAGTCCACCTAGCTTGGCATAAGGGCCAGAAGCGGGAAATCTAGGCAAGTTTGAAAAGTCAGAATCACCATTAACTACACCAGACTGCTGCCCAAATCCTATCATGTCGATTTGTTTTAAATACTGCCTTAGCCAAGCATTAGACTCACCATAGGGATAAGCCAACATATTTGGACTTTCACCCAGTTCTGCAATTAACCTGGTTTCGACATAATCAATTTCTTTGCGCATTCTTTTTTGCCAAGCCTCAGGGTTTTCTTTTTTCACAAGACGCAACATATATGGATGGCTGTCAGTATGGTTAGCAAAACTTGCACCTGAGCGCTGCATTTCTCGCATATTATCCCAACTTAAGAAGTTTTTATTTTTCTGCCTTACAGGCTGGGTGTTGATAAAGATAGTAAAAGGGAAGCCCTTCTCTTTTAGGATAGGAAAACCTGACTGGTAAATATTTAAATAGGCATCATCAAAAGTAATAGCCACTGACTTTTCAGGTAAAGCAATACCCTGCTTAATATCTGACAAAGCTTTAGCTAAATCGACCACCTGAAAACCAGCATCATCAAGATAATCCATATGCTCTTGAAACTGCGCCGGTGTCACTGAAGTAGAAAACGGTGTCTTTTCTCCCACATGATGATATTGCAAGATTGGTAAATGATCTTGAGCTGCAAGCCCACCAGAACCCAAATCTAATGCTAAAGAGGATAAAGCGAGAGAAATAGATTTTTTCATAATAGAGACACCTTAATATAACTTGGGCCACATACTACGTAACTGTGCAGAGTTTCACCAGTCCTGCTATCTATCCACTTAGGCTATTGAGAATGAGCTTACCTAATAATTCTGCTATTTAGCCCACAACTGTTATGCCCGTTTTGCTATGCCACTGCATCTGTTTGAACCGAATAAAGCAGCTTACACTAATTAAATACTTTCAATAGATGAGGAGACACAAGATGAAAAAACAGGACTTTTTCAAAAACTTAGCCGATCAATTAGAGCAACTTAAAGAACAAGGCCTCTATAAAGAAGAGCGAATGTTAATGTCACCTCAGGCTAGCCAAATTTTAGGACAAGAAAAGCAACAACTTATTAACCTGTGCGCCAACAATTATCTCGGCCTTGCCAGTGATAGCAGCGTAGTCGAAGCTGCACACAAAGCATTGGATGAGCATGGCTACGGCATGGCGTCTGTTCGTTTTATTTGTGGCACTCAAAACATCCACAAAACACTTGAGAATAAACTAAGTGACTTTTTAGGTATGGAAGACACCATACTTTATTCATCCTGCTTTGATGCTAATGGTGGTTTATTTGAGACTTTGCTGTCAGCAGAAGATGCCGTTATCAGTGACGCTCTCAACCATGCAAGCATTATCGATGGCGTTCGACTTTGTAAAGCCAAACGCTATCGTTATAAGAATAATGATATGGCAGACTTAGAACAGCAGCTCATTAGTGCAGATCAGGCTGGGGTTAAAACCAAACTCATCGTCACAGATGGCGTATTTTCTATGGATGGCATAATTGCCAACTTAAAAGCAGTATGCGACCTTGCAGACAAGTATGACGCTTTAGTGATGGTCGATGACTCCCACGCCGTTGGCTTCTTAGGAAAGAACGGCAAAGGTAGCCACGAATATTGTGACGTTATGGGTCGTGTCGACATTATAACTGGCACACTAGGTAAAGCCCTAGGTGGCGCATCTGGTGGTTACACTAGTGCCTCTAAAGATATTGTCGCTTGGTTGCGTCAACGCTCTCGTCCTTATTTATTTTCCAACTCGCTTGCGCCAGTGATTGTTTCCACCAGCTTACACATTCTAGAAACAATTGAGAAAAGTGATCAAGCTCGTCAACAACTCGCAGCAAACAGCCAACACTTTCGTCAACGGATGACTGAAATAGGCTTCACACTGACACCAGGTGACCACCCTATTATTCCCATTATGCTTGGTGACGCTAAATTAGCCCAAGATATGGCCACAGAAATGTTTAAACGTGGCGTCTATGTTACAGGCTTCTCTTACCCAGTTGTTCCTATGGAACAAGCCAGAATCCGTACTCAGATGTCTGCTAAAATGACAATAGCAGAGCTAGATATTGCCATAGATGCTTTTGAGCAAGTTGGCCGAGAACTCAAAATTTTAGGATAAAAATAAAGATGAAAACCTTAGCCAAAACACAAAACAAACCAGGTATTTGGATGACTGAATCCGAAAGACCTCAATGTGGACACAATGATGTTCTCATTAAAATCAAAAAAACGGCGATTTGTGGCACAGATATGCACATTTATCACTGGGATGACTGGGCTCAAAACACCATCCCAGTGCCTATGACAGTTGGCCATGAGTTTGTTGGTGAAATAGCAGAGATAGGTCCTGAAGTATCTGGCTTTAATATTGGCGATAGAGTATCTGGCGAAGGCCATATTACCTGTGGACATTGCCGTAATTGTCGAGCAGGCCGCCGCCACCTATGTCGTGAGACGGTAGGCGTTGGCGTTAATCGTACTGGCGCCTTTGCTGAGTACCTAGTCATTCCAGCTAGCAATGCTTTCAAAATTCCAGATGGCGTATCTGATGATATGGCCTCCATTTTAGACCCTTTTGGTAATGCGGTGCACACAGCCCTATCTTTTGATCTCGTCGGTGAAGATGTTCTGATTACAGGTGCAGGTCCAATTGGCGCTATGGCAGCGGCAATTTGCCGTCATGTAGGTGCTCGCAATGTTGTGATCACAGATATCAATGACTACAGACTCTCCCTCGCTAAAGAGCTAGGCGCCACTCGCACAGTTAATGTCAGCAAAGAAGCCTTAAGCGATGTCATGCTAGATTTAGGTATGACAGAAGGGTTTGATGTTGGTTTAGAAATGTCAGGCAATGGTCAGGCACTTAATAACATGCTTGAAGTACTAAATCATGGCGGCAATATCGCTATGCTAGGTATTCCGAGTAAGGATACGGTGATAGATTGGAATCAAGTGATATTTAAAGGCCTCAACATTAAAGGCATTTACGGCCGAGAAATGTTTGAAACCTGGTACAAAATGGTTGCCATGTTGCAATCAGGTCTTGATATTAGCCCTATCATTACTCACCACTATAGCATTAATGATTTCCAAGCTGGCTTTGATGCTATGGCATCTGGTAAGTCGGGAAAAATAATCTTAGACTGGCAGTAATTATAACCAAAAACAGTTGCTGTAAACCTTACAGCAACTGTTTCGGATAATGCACGCTAAGGAAGATTTAATGTTAGAGATTGGTACCCAGACTCACCCTAGCCCACACCAAGATGCCATCTTTTTATTACTGCACAAAGGTAACGTTCTCATCCATCATGCAGAGCAAACGCCAGGTAAAGAAAAATACCAACACAGCCTCTATGACTTTCAACCAGATGCCGGGACTAACGCCGTATATTGTGGCCAATGGCAGCAGCAAGACCTGTTTGTTTGTATTTTAACTAAAGTACCTAAAGGGTTTATAGAAATAGATTTGAGAGAGTTGCTATTTAATCAAGATGAAGCCAGCTACTTACTCATTAGCCGCGCTAGACAACTCGCTACTTGGGACAAAGATCACCAATACTGCTCTCGCTGCAGTACACCACTGAAAAGCAAGCACGATAGAGAGCACACCAAAATTTGCCCTAAATGCAATCATAGAAGCTACCCACGTATTTCACCCTGCATCATAGTTTCAATTAGGAAAGGAGACAGCATACTGTTAGCCCGTGGCACCCTATCTCCTCCAGGCCGTTACTCTAACATTGCAGGCTTTGTTGAAGCTGGCGAAACATTAGAGCAGGCGGTTGCCCGTGAGGTAGAAGAAGAAGTCGGAATTAAGGTGAAAAATGTCACCTACCATTCAAGCCAGCCTTGGTCTTTCCCTCATCAACTCATGACAGGGTTCTTAGCAGAATATGATTCTGGTGAAATCACCCCAGCGCCTGGAGAGATAGAAGAAGCTGATTGGTTTCATATCGATAAACTGCCTCAGATCCCGCCGACAGCCACCATTTCCGGACAAATCATTGTCAATCATATCAAACAGATGAAATCGAATACTAACCGTTAAAAGAAGCATTTCATTCTCAACTCTTGCTCATCTATAATGCTGGCGCACTTCGACAGCATTATAGAGACAAGGTATGGACCAGATATTAAAAGAAATACAAGCACTTGCCCTTCCCCTTATTGGCCAAGGCAAAGTAGCCGACTATATTCCCGCTCTCGCTAAAGTTTCAGCAAAGCAGTTTGGTATTGCTATCTACAGCAACAAAGGTGAGCTTTTTACCATAGGCGATGCGACCACAAACTTTTCCATACAAAGTATTTCTAAGGTTTTTAGCCTAACGCTATCAATGAAACACTTTGGTGCTGGTATGTGGGACAAGGTTGGCCGCGAACCATCAGGCCAGCCCTTCAACTCTTTGGTCCAACTTGAGTACGAAGCAGGTGTACCAAGAAACCCTTTTATCAATGCTGGTGCACTTGTAGTAAGTGATATGAACCAATCTCGCTTTGTATCACCTCATTATGCTATGAAAACCTTTATAAGGCGTTTATCTGGTAACCAAGAAGTTCAATCTGACCACAAGGTTGCGAATTCAGAATATGAGTTTCGTTCTCGTAATGCTGCCATGGCTTATCTGATGAAATCGTTCGATAACTTTGATAATGATGTAGAAGAAGTACTCAGGAGTTATTTTAGTAACTGTGCCATACGCATGAGCTGTGTTGACCTTGCCAAAGCCTTTAGCTTTTTAGCGAACAAGGGCTATTGTCGCCATAGTGACGAACAAGTTCTCACTGAACAAGAAACTAAACAAGTCAATGCATTGATGGCAACGAGCGGACTCTATGACGAAGCAGGTAACTTTGCTTACAGAGTAGGCTTACCTGGAAAAAGTGGTGTAGGAGGTGGCATAGTTGCCATTGTCCCCGATCAATTCTCTGTCTGTGTTTGGTCACCAGAGCTCAATAAAGCTGGAAACTCATTAGCCGGTATGGCAGCACTAGAAACCTTATCGCAAAAAATTGGTTGGTCTGTTTTTTAATCGCCTCAATATTTCAAAAGCGAGCGCCAATTAAAAAGGGCCTCAAGCGTAAGCTTGAGGCCCTTTCTTTATCTCTTTTTACATTTTAAGTAATGACTTTATAACATGGGATATACTCAGTACCCGGCAACTTCATACGCTGTTGCTCAACAAAGGCTTTAAGTAAAGCATCTAACTTGGCTAACAAGGCTTTATCGCCATGAATTTCAAACGGCCCATGAGCTTTAATATAAGCCACACCCTGCGCCTTCACATTACCAGCCACAATAGAAGAAAAAGCACGGCGCAAGTTTGAAGCCAGATCATGTAACTCTTGATCAAAGTGCAAATTCAAAGCCGCGACTTTTTCATGGGTTGGTTCAAATGGGTGCTGGAATGCCTCAGGAATAAACAACTTCCAGTTATAATAAAACGCATCATGATGCTTCTTACGGAACCCCCTTACATCCTCCATCTGCTCTTTCATCGTTCGTGCAACAGCAACAGGATCGTCAATAATGATTTGATATTTATTCTGCGCTTCCTTACCTAAAACAGTGCCGATAAACTCATCTATCTGCTCGAAGTAAGCCGCACTTTCTTTTGGCCCAGTAAAGACTAACGGGAAAGGCACATCTTTATTATTTGGGTGCAATAAAATACCCAATAAATATAAAATTTCTTCTGCAGTACCCGCACCACCTGGAAACACGATAATGCCATGTCCTGCGCGCACAAAAGCTTCAAGACGTTTTTCGATATCAGGCAGAATAACTAATTGGTTAACAATAGGGTTAGGTGACTCAGCCGCAATAATACCTGGCTCAGTTAAGCCCAAATAAACACCATCCGTTATACGCTGTTTAGTATGAGCGATGGCCGCACCCTTCATAGGCCCTTTCATAGCACCGGGTCCACAACCAGTACAAATATTAAGCTCTCTCAAACCCAACTCATGCCCAACTACTTTAGTGTAATCATATTCGTGACGCGCAATTGAGTGACCGCCCCAACAAACAATCAGGTCTGGCTCTGGCGAACGTCTAAACACATTCGCATTACGTAATAGGTTAAATACTGTGTTGGTAATTTTGTCCGAAGAAGCATTCTCGAGCGAGCTCTCAAGGTCATATTCATGATGGGTGAAAATGATGTCTCTTAAAACACAAAAAAGCATTTCACGAACGCTTTGTATCATTTTTCCATCAACAAACGCACTACTTGGAGCATTGACCAACTGAAGTTTTACACCACGCTCTTGTTGGACAATTGATATTTGAAAGTCATGAAACTCCTCTAATACGGCTTGAGGATCATCTGAATCACTACCACAATTAAGTATGGCTAAAGAACAACGACGAAATAGCTCATGGAGTTGGCTCGAGTCTTCAGATATACGAGCGATTTCATCTTGAGATAACATTTCCAATGCGCCTTTAGGTGCTACTAGCGCATCAACACGATCTTCATACTGCATGATCGTCCTCCTTACTCTTCCTAAGTTATTGTCTTTGCTTTATTAATACTGGTTCCCTTTTACTTATTTAGCAAGCCAAGTGCACTTTTCTTAACATAAAAAAAGGGCTTCAGATCACTCTAAAGCCCTTATTTAAATAACAGTCTGTTATCAATTAGTGTGTTTTATCAGACATCGTCTGGTAACTTCACTGGATTTGGCCCTAAATAGCGGTTCTGACGTTTTTCAACTTGTTTGAAAATCGCAATCACCACCATACTAATCACCAAGTAGATAACACCTGCCGCCAAGAATATTTCGATCGGCGTATAGGTTCTCGCTATGATAGTACGCGCCATTCCTGTCAAATCAAGAATAGTGATAGTACTCGCTAGCGCACTCCCTTTAAGCATCAAAATGATTTCATTACCGTATGCAGGTAACACAATACCGAAAGCTCTTGGTAACAGAATACGACGGTACATTTGCACCTTAGTCATACCAACAACTTTACAGGCTTCAACTTCACCTACTGGAATTGCTTGAATCGCACCACGGAATATTTCAGCGGTATAAGCCGATGTATTAAGGGTAAAGGCGATAATGGCACACCAGAAAGGCTCTCTTAGAATCGGCCATAAAAAGCTCTCTCGCACCACTTCAAACTGTGAAGCACCGTAGTACACCAGAAATATCTGCACCAGTAACGGCGTTCCTCTAAAGAAGAAAATATAGGCGAACGGTAAACCACTAATAAGTGGGTTTTTAGAGATCCTTGCCAAAGCAATCGGTAAGGCAAATATTCCACCTAACACCACTGACAAAGCAATTAATTGCAAGCTAACCCAGGTACCCTGCATTAATCTTGGAAAGTACTCAACAATTACTGAGAAATCCATCTTAAGCCCTCTTAATACCGCGGTTTGCGCGTTTTTCTAAGAAATAAACAACAGCCATAGAGACTATGGTTAGGCCCAAATAAAGAACCGCTGCGGCTGAATAGAATAAAAATGGCTCTTTGGTACTGCTCACCGCAATATTTGCCTTACGCATAATATCGTCTAGTCCAACCACAGATACCAAAGCAGTATCTTTGAGCAATACTAAAAATAGGTTACCAAGACCAGGCAACGCCATGCGCCATACTTGCGGCAAAATAATACGATAAAAGGTACGAACTCGCCCCATTCCTAAAGCGACAGCAGCTTCATTTTGCCCCTTAGGAATAGACTGTAGCGCACCACGAAAGACTTCAGTGGCATAAGCACCAAATGTTAAACCTAAGGCGGTAACACCTGCTGCAAAAGGACCAATTTCAATGTATTCGTCGTAGCCAAATAAACCCGCTACAGCCATAAGTACTGTGGTCGCACCAAAATAAATAATAAGGACGGTTAACAGTTCAGGAATACCACGAATTATGGTGGTATAACCATTAGCAATCCATTGCAAAGTCTTAATCGAAGATAGCTTTGCAGATGCACCAAGTAAGCCCAATACCAGCCCAACTGCGAGAGAGGCTAACGCCAATTCAATCGTAACAGCTGCACCAATGAGTAACTGGTTTCCGAATCCGGATAGATCAATCATATTTTGTTCTCAGGTCGATCTCTGAATGTTCGAGATGTACAAGGAAACGAAGACTCAAACTCGCAGGTTTGAGCCTTCTGACACCATCTTATTTATACGTTAAACGGATAAATTAATAGATAGAGAACGGGAAGTATTTAGCATTAATTTTCTGGTAAGTACCATCAGCTAAAATTTCATCCAAAGCTTTGTTCAGCTTGTTTTTCAGTTTATCGCCTTTACGAACAGCGATCGCAATGTTGTCTTCTTTCAAGAATGCATCACCCTTAAATTCAAACTTGTCGCCATTTCCTGATGTTTTCAACCAGTCAAAAGTAGGTAGTTCGTCAGACAAAACAACATCTAGACGACCAGAAACTAGATCAAGATAAACATTGTCTTGGTTATCGTAGAATTTCAATGTTGCTAGATCAGCAAAGTTGTCTTCTAGATACTGAGCACCCAAAGTAGCACGCTGTGCACCAATTACTTTGCCCTTAAGATCAGCAACATTAAATGCTTCACCTTTAAGGCCTAGGAAGCGTAAGCCACCAGAGTAGTATTTGTTAGTAAAATCAACTACTTTCAAACGCTCTTCTGTAATAGACATAGACGCGATGATAGCATCGAATTTACGAACTTTAAGACCAGGAATAAGACCATCCCAATCCTGAGTAACTACTTCACAATCTGCTTTCATTTTTGCACAAAGTGCCCAAGCAATATCAACGTCAAAACCCTGTGGTTTACCAGCTGAATCAATGAAGTTAAATGGCGCCCAAGCACCTTCTGTCGCAAGGCGAACTTTATCGGCAGCAACACTTGATACAGAAGTAAGAGCAGCACCTAATACTAGTGCTGAGCCTAGAGCAAGTTTTTTAAGTTTCATGATTTAACCCTTTTAATGATTGTAATTATTTTATTTTATCAAACTCTAAAGAAATAACTTCTTCAAATTTGTATGTCTGTTGAAATTTAAAAAGTACTTGAAATAAACGCCTTACAACGTTCTGATTCTGGCGCTTCAAATACTTTTTGTGGCGTCCCTTTTTCTTCAACTAGACCTTGGTGTAAGAACACCACTTCACTAGATACCTCTTTTGCAAAGTTCATTTCGTGCGTCACAATTAACATGGTACGGCCTTCATCAGCCAGTCCACGCATAACACCCAAAACCTCTCCCACTAACTCAGGATCAAGCGCTGATGTTGGTTCATCAAACAGAATTACCTGAGGGTCCATTGCCAAGGTACGAGCAATCGCAACACGTTGCTGCTGGCCACCTGACAATTGGCTTGGATACATATGTTTTTTATCGGCAATACCCACTTTATTTAGTAAGTGGTCGCAATATTCCATTACTTCCTTTTTAGGTCGTTTAAGGACATTTAACGGCCCTTCCATCACATTTTCTAAAATTGTCATGTGTGGCCAAAGGTTAAAACTTTGGAAAACAAAGCCGACTTGCTGTCTCATACGAGTAAGTTGTCCCATATCTGTTGGGTACAGATCTGGCCCCTTACCGTTTTCTAAACCAAGCTTTTCACCATTGAAAATAATCTCGCCCTTAGTCGGGTTTTCCAATAGGTTGATACAGCGCAAAAAGGTACTTTTGCCGGATCCACTAGAGCCCAAAATCGAAATAACGTCGCCATCATAGGCCTTTAATGAAATACCTTTTAAGACTTCGGCATCGCCAAAGGTTTTATGAATATCATTCAGCTCTAGCGCTGGGACTTTTGACATGTGTTATACCCTTTTCTCGAATGAGTTATTATTCTTAAGAGACTCGTATCAAGTTTCTTGTATTTATAGTTATTAGTTATATATCTTTTTTCTAATTTGAAATAATTGCGCCATGATCATCTATTCAGGCCAAATTTCAAAACTTTTTTTGCCATAATTGGCGCTTTTTCCTGTCAGCGGACTCATTTACCCTTTCTGTCGGCACAGATTGCTTACGCTCTTCCCTTGGTGTTAAGTCAAAAAAGCCTTTATAGGTTGTACTAAAATGAGGGGCTGATGAAAAACCACATTCAGTACCCACTTGCACAATTGGCTTATCTGTCTGAGTGAGTAATTGCTTAGCGTGATTTAATCTTAATTCTAAATAATATCGTGATGGCACGTTATTCAAGTTGTTTTTAAAGAGCCTCTCTAGATGCCTTCTTGAGACACCTACATGAAAGGCAATATCATCTGGAGACAAAGGCTCTTGAATATTTGCTTCCATCAATTGCACAGCTTCAACCAATTTTGGTTGACTTGTACCTAGTCGAATTTGTAATGGAATACGTTGAGGATCTTCATTGGTACGTATGCGTTCACACACAAACTGCTCAGAGATACTACCCGCTAGCTTCATTCCATGTTGCTTACCAATGAGGAATAACATCATATCCATAGAGGCGGTGCCACCACTACAGGTAAATCTGTCCCTATCTACTTCAAAAAGATGATTTGAGACTATGGTATTGGGAAAAGTTTCTCTTAAATTAGTGATACTCCACCAATGAATCGTCGCTCGATAGCCGTCTAAAAGACCCGCCTGAGCAAGTAAGTAACTTCCTGTACAAATACCACCTAGGGCTATTTTACGTTTGGAGAGACGCTTTAGCCAAGCCTCTAGCATTAAATTTTCTTCTGGCATGGCAGGTGATGCACCACAAATAAATACCGCATCAAGATCCGATGGTGCATCAGACAAAACATAATCAGCGACAGTGACAGCCCCCACACTCGAAACCACTTCTTTGCATTTTGCGTCAGGCAAGTTTTGCCCTGTCGTTTTGTCTCGAGATGGCCCTTGATCTGGACTGATTGTACAGAAGCGATAAAGGTCCTTACCACTAATCCAATTAGCCATATGAAGGGTCTCAATAGCCGACGAAAAGGCGAGCATTGAAAAGTGTGGTAGTAATAAAAAACCATACTTTTGAGGCTTGCCACTTGCCTGCATGAGTTCTCTTGATGCAAAACCGCGCTCGTACAAATTATTATCCTGTGATAAGTGCGTTTATTAGTGTTTTATTTCCGATAGAATGGATAACAAAGGGTTTTTGAATAGGGTTCAAGCCTTATTTACCAACCTTGTCCCAATTCAAGAACAAAATGTCGCTAATCTGAAATTTAACACCTTTCGAAGGAGGAAAGTTTTATTAATAATCGATAATAGTCCTGAAACAACGCTTTTTCATTCTTATAACTACAATTAGCATTAAAAGAACACCACTCTCGAGGATGAGTTCCAAATGACGCATAACCAAAAGACAGAGTTAATTAATCGAGTCAAACTAGAACTAAAGGAAAATCATTCAGCCAAAGAAGCTGAGAACCTTGTTCATCTCGCTCAATTATACTTTCAGGATTCACTCACTGAAGATATGGTCAGTGAGCCAATTGAAAATTTATATGGCACCATTCTTTGCCTTTGGGACTTTATAAAACAACGTAAATCGAACACACCTTCAATTCGTGTTTACAACCCAAATTACGAAGAGCATAGCTGGCACTCAACCCATACAGTTATTGAAATTCTAACTGATGACATGCCATTCCTTGTTTCTTCTTTGAATATGGCAATTGCTCGTCTTGGCCACACTATTCACAAAACTTCACATCCTTTGTTAAACCTAGCTCGTAACAAAAGCGGTGAAGTAACAGGCCTACTTGAAAAATCAGCAAACGCTAAAAACGAATCTTTGATGCGTTTTGAAATTGATCGTCAATCTGACTCAAGCACATTCGAAGCAACGGCTTCTGCCTTACTAAACACCTTGGCTGATGTGAAAAATACCGTTGATGATTGGCCATCCATGCAAGATCGCATGAAAGAAATCATTGCAGAGTCGGCAAAAGTTAAACATTTGAAAAACGACCCTGAGCACAAAGAAAATATCGATTTCTTACGCTGGATTGCCAATAACCACTTCACTTTTATTGGTTTTCGCTCATACGACCTTGAAGTTAAAGGTGATGCAGCGCATTTAAGCTTAGTTCCTAACTCAGGTTTAGGTACTTTCCGCGAGAATAAAAAAGAAAAATCGAAAAAGCATATCGTTCTTAACGAGAAGCTTACTAAGCTTGCCGTAAACAACACAAATCTTCTGGTTCTAACTAAGTCGACTGCTCTTTCGACAGTTCACCGTCCAGCTCACTTAGATTACCTAGGCATCAAACGTTTCAATGCTAAAGGTGAAGTCATTGGTGAGTGGCGCTTCTTTGGTCTTTATTCCTCTGCTGCGTATGTTGCTCGTTTACAAGACATTCCACTACTAAGCAAAAAGTTAGAGAAAATTGTTAAGAGCACTGAGCTTCACCCTGATAGCCACAAGGGTAAAAACCTTAAGCACATCCTTAACAGCTACCCGCGTGATGAGATGCTACAAGCATCTGCTGAAGAGCTAAAAGAAACAATTATCGATATCTTGGCTATTCAAGAACGCCGTCAATTGCGTCTATTCTTACGTAAAGACTTATATGGTCGTTTTATCAACGCCATTGTTTACGTTCCTCGTGACAGATACAACACTGAGCTAAGATACAAACTACAAGAGATCCTAATGGAGTCTTGTGACGGTACTAGCGCAGAGTTCAATGTTCAGTTCTCTCAAATGGTTTTGGCGCGTGTTAACTTCACAATCCAAACCACAAAAGATAACGACCTTGACCTTGTGATTGAAAATGAAATTCAACGCAAGATGCAAGACGCGATGAGTTCATGGGATGACAAACTGCTTGATGCGCTTCATACCTACCATGGTGAAGAAGCAGGTAACCAGTTATTCCATAAGTATGCGCCGCACTTACCAGCAGCTTACCGTGAAGATTTCTCTCACAACACAGCGGTACTTGATATCGAACGCTTAGACACTTTGACAGAGGAAGGCGCAATTGCCACTCACCTGTATCGTCAGGTTGGTCAAAGAAAAGGCGCTCATTTCTTTAAAGTATACGGTACGGGTACTTCTCTGGTTCTTTCTGACGTATTGCCTATCTTGGAATGCATGGGTCTGCGTGTTCTAGAAGCAAGACCATACGAACTTGACCAACAAGAAACCAATACTTGGGTCGTTGAGTTTGCTATCTCAGTTGATGAGAACATCAACCTAGAACAGAAAGCACAGCGCGAAGCTTTCCAAGACGCTTTCAACCAAATTATTAAACGTCGTGTTGAAAACGATAGATTTAACGCACTGGTACTTGAAGCCTCTCTGACTTGGCGTCAGGTCACCATGTTGCGTGCAATCACCAAGTACTTGATTCAATTACAAGTACCTTTCTCACTGTCTTATATGCAACAGACGCTTGAGAAAAACTCTAGTATTGCTCGTCTTCTGGTTCAACTGTTCGAACAGAAATTCAACCCAGCGCTAGATGCTAACCGCGACGCTAAGTGCGAGAAGCTTCAAGAGAAGATTGAAGAAGCACTAGATCAGGTTGCTAACCTAGACGAAGACAGAATCTTGAAGCACTTCTTGTCTGTTATTCACGCTATGTTACGTACCAACTTCTACCAAGCTGACGAAAATGGCGCGATCAAAGATTATGTATCCTTCAAACTGGATCCTAATCAAATTCCTGCGGTTCCACTACCTCGTCCTAAGTTTGAGATCTTTGTATACGCACCTTGGGTTGAAGGTGTCCACATGCGTGGCGGTAAAGTCGCTCGTGGTGGTCTACGCTGGTCTGACCGTATGGAAGATTTCCGTACCGAAGTACTCGGTCTAGTAAAAGCACAAATGGTTAAAAACGCCGTGATTGTACCTGCCGGTGCAAAAGGGGGCTTTGTTGCCAAACAGCTTAAGAAGTTTGCTTCTCGTGATGAAGTTCAAGCTGAAGTCATTCGCTGTTACACCACTTTCATCAGTGGTCTTTTAGATATCACAGATAACCTAGTTCAAAACCAAGTTGTGCCACCTACATCTGTACAACGTTTTGATGAAGATGATCCATACCTAGTTGTTGCAGCCGATAAAGGAACGGCGACCTTCTCTGACTTAGCCAACAGCATTTCTGAGAAATATGGTTTCTGGTTAGGCGACGCTTTCGCTTCTGGTGGTTCTAACGGTTATGACCATAAGAAAATGGGTATCACTGCTCGCGGTGCTTGGGAATCTGTTAAACGTCAGTTCCAAGAGACTGGTCTAGATTGCCAAAACACTGACTTTACCGTTGTTGGTATCGGTGACATGGCAGGTGATGTATTTGGTAATGGCATGCTGTTATCTAAGCATATTCGCCTAGTGGCAGCCTTTAACCATATGCATATCTTCATTGACCCAACACCAGATTCTGCAACCTCTTTTGTTGAACGTGAGCGTATGTTTAATCTACCTCGTTCATCTTGGGAAGATTACAATAAGGAATTGATCTCTAAAGGCGGTGGCATCTTCAACCGTTCTGCTAAATCAATCCCATTGAATGCAGACATTCGCAAAGCCCTAAGCATCGAAGGCAATGTAAAAGCCATGGCGCCTATGGACTTAATCTCTGCCATCTTGAAATCTAAAGTAGATCTACTTTGGAACGGTGGTATCGGTACTTATGTTAAGTCTGAGAGCGAAACACATGCAGAAGTAGGTGATAGCGGTAACAACGCATTACGCGTTAATGGTAACGAACTACGCTGTCGTGTTGTTGGTGAAGGCGGTAACTTGGGACTTACTCAACTTGGCCGTATCGAGTTCGCACAAAGTGGCGGACTAATGAGCACTGACGCCATTGATAACTCAGCAGGCGTTGATAGCTCCGACCACGAAGTAAATATTAAAATTCTACTTAACCGTATTGTCGAAGATGGCGATATGACAGAGAAGCAACGTAATAAATTACTGGCTGAAATGACAGATGAAGTTGGCGCACTTGTACTGCACCATAACCAAGGTCAAAGCCATGTACTTTCGCTTGCAAACTCTCAAGCAGTAGAAAGAGTTGCTGATCATCAACGTCTAATGATGTCATTAGTCCGTGAAGGTCGCCTAAACCGTGAAATCGAATTCTTGCCAAGCGTGTCTAAAATCAAGAAACGTATGAACCAAGGACAAGGCTTAACTCGCCCTGAGATTTCAGTACTTTTGGCTTACTCAAAAATCAAACTATCTGAGCAATTGGTTGATGATGGTATTGGTGAAGATGCGGATTTGGTAAAAGAAATTCACGCTTACTTCCCGAAACCATTAACAGAACGTTTTGGCGAGCACATGGCAAGCCACCCGCTAGCACAAGAAATTGTAGCGGGTCATGTTACCAATAATATTGGTAACCGTATGGGCCCAACATTCAGTACTTATGTACAAGAAGAAACCAGTGCCTCTGCGCTAAACCTAGTTCGTGCTTATATGGCAGCAGAGAATATCTTCTCTATCCCTGCTTTATGGGATGCAATCAATGAGCTGGACTTTGAGATTGATAATGCATTGCAATCTAAGCTTCTAATCAGTGTTCAAGCTCTGCTTGAAAAAGCGACGCTTTGGTTACTACGTAACACACGTGAAGAACTTTCGATTCAGAAGTTAACCGATACTTATCGTCCAGGTGTTGAGATTATACGCCAGCAAATCGACTCTATCTTGACTCAAACAAGCCAAGATCATTTGCAAAGCGTTGTCAGCGGCTTAACTGAGCAAGGCATCCCTGATGTTATTGCACAACAGGTTGCAGGACTTCAATACCATTTCTACGGACTAGACATTATCCGTGTTGCTGCTAATACGCAGAAAGAAGTGATTGATGTAGCACAAACTTATTTTGCCCTAGAAATGAACTTAGACCTACATTGGCTACGTAACAGTGTTCACAACCTGAATACTGATGATGTGTGGCAACGTAAGGCTAAATCTGGCCTAGGTGATGAAATCGATAATAGTTTAAGAACATTAACTCAAGAAGTTATCCAGTCTAGTACAGATATCAATGACCTTGGCGCTCGTCTAGAACACTGGCATGAGCTGAACGGTGATAATATCAAACACTATCAGGTAACCTTTAACGAAATTAAAGCGGAAACTGAACTGACACTAGCAATGGTATCGGTAGCAATCCGGGAGTTAAGAAACTTAATCTAAAACTGACTAGGCCACCGGACTTCCGGTGGCCAATTTTACGAGGTAAATATAGTGACTGAACAAGTAACGAGAGCAACATTTGACGAAGTAATGGTACCAAACTATGCACCTTCCGCTGTCATCCCTGTGCGTGGTGAGGGCTCTCGAGTGTGGGATACCGAAAACAATGAATACATTGATTTTGCAGGCGGCATTGCAGTAACAGCATTGGGCCATTCGCATCCGAAACTTGTTGACGTTATGCGCCAACAAGCGGGTCAAATTTGGCACCTTGCAAACGTAATGACTAACGAACCAGCACTACGTTTAGCTAAAAAATTAACTGAAAAAACCTTCGCTGACAGAGTCTTCTTCTGCAACAGTGGCGGTGAAGCAAATGAAGCGGCTTTCAAACTAGTACGTCGTTATGCATTTGATCACTATGGTGAACAAAAGCACGAAATCATTGCTTTTAACAAGTCTTTCCACGGTCGTACCCTTTTCACTGTATCTGTGGGTGGCCAAGCGAAATACAAAGAAGGTTTCGAACCTACTCCAGGCGGCATTAGCCACTGTGACTACAACAACATTGATCAGCTAAAAGCGCTAATCTCTGATCGCACTTGTGCGGTTGTAATGGAACCCATTCAAGGTGAAGGCGGTATCATCCCAGCTGACGTTGAATTTGCTAAACAAGTACGTGAACTATGTGATGAGCACAACGCACTACTTGTATTTGATGAAGTTCAATCAGGTGTTGGCCGTACAGGTACTTTCTTCGCTTACGAGCAACTAGGTGTTAAACCAGATGTTCTAACATCAGCTAAAGCATTGGGCAACGGTTTCCCTGTTGGCGCTATGCTAGCAACTGAAAAAGCAGCTAAAAGTCTGGCTTTTGGTACTCACGGTAGTACCTATGGCGGTAACCCTATGGCTTGCGCTATTGCAGAAGCGGTTATCGATATTGTAGATACACCTGAAGTGTTAGAAGGTGTTGAGAAACGTCGTCAGCTTTTCGTTGAAGGCCTTAGTGCAATCAACGAAAAGTATAACCTTTTCAAAGAAGTACGTGGCATGGGCCTTTTAGTTGGAGCTGAAGTGGTTGACGCTTTTGCTGGCAAAGCAGCCCTTTTCATCAAGGCAGCAGCGAAAGAAGGTCTTTTCATTCTTGTAGCTGGCCCTAATGTTGTACGTTTTGCACCTTCTCTAATTATCCCTGAAGAAGATATTAAAGAAGGTCTAGCAAGATTCGAAAAAGCGGTTGCTGCTGTGATTGCAGAAAACGCTTAATTTTTCGATCTGAATTAAAAAACCCAATCTGTTTTGCAGGTTGGGTTTTTTTATTAAGCAAATTTTATCCTACTAACTTTTTATTGCCTCTTGGAAACTCCTTGTATGACAATAAAGTATGTTAGGCTTAAATCATCATTATTTTACCTTATCAATAAGAGAGACTCATGGGCATTTTTTCTGGCATCAAAAGTTTATTTAGTGCATCTAACGCAGCTGAAGTGAAAGCAGAAGAAGCGGTTGAATATAAAGGCTTTAACATCATCCCTGCCCCTATGTCAGAAGGTGGACAATTTCGAGTGGCTGCCACTATTACTCAAACCGTTAGTGAAGATGAAGTTAAAACTCACAACTTCATTCGTTCAGATCTGATTCCAAATAGAGAAGAGTGCATTAGCATTACTCTACGTAAGGCAAAAATGATGATAGACCAACAGGGTGAGCGTATTTTCAGCTAAATATACAAAGCTAAGGTACAAAAATTATTCTGTCTATAAGTGAGCTATTTATGGATATCGATATAGTAAAAGCTAACCCCATTATCAGTGAAAAAGATGATATTTTGGGCGCTGAATTTAAGGCAATCACCCTTAATTCAACCGGGCAGCAAATTTGTACCTTAGTGCATTATCAAGCCAAGGCTAAACCCCAGCCCGAAGCCATTGCGATTCTCTATGTTCACGGTTACACAGATTATTTTTACCAAGCAGAGTTAGCTGGTTTTTTCTCCGAACTAGGCTGTGATTTTTATGCTGTGGATTTACATGGTTATGGCAGATCCATTCGCCCATTTCAGGCAGATCATAATAGAAATCAATTCTCAAATTATTACCACGACCTAGATGCCTGCCTAAATACAATGGCTACTAAAGGCGTGAAACGCTGCATCATTCTTGGCCATTCGACTGGCGGTCTGATTGTCAGTCGCTATATATCAAGCCAATACACGTCAGGCTCACAACCTGTAGAAGTTATCGGCTTAATACTCAATAGCCCTTTTTTAAGCCTACCTATGCCATTAAGCGAAGAAAAGTGGCGTTTACCTTTATATAAAGTGATCAGTAAGACGCTCAGTCATATAAGTTTGCCTGCAAAGACTGCCACCCTTTATGCCCAAACACTACATAAAAGTCTAGCAGGTGAATGGCATTATCGATTAGATTGGAAGCCTAGTCAGGGTTCTCCTTTATCATTCAATTGGGTTAAAAACATCATTCAAGAACAAGCACGTTGCTTACAAACCCAATGTGACATCCCCACCTTATTATGCCGATCTTCAAAGAGTACTTATCAAAGCCAAAATTTGACCGAAATTAGACAAGGTGATGGTGTACTCGATGTCGAAAACATGGAAGCTAAGGCAAAACTTATTTTTACAGAATTAGACATTGCCGTTATAGACAAAGGATTTCATGATATTTACTTATCACCGCTTGAGGTTCGATTAACCTATTTAGACAAAATTAAACACTGGTTAACTTCCAATTTCATTAATTTTGAAAAATGAGCCTAGTTATAAATAAACTCAAGCAAGCACATTTATTTCCAGTTAAACTAACGTTATCTGATTGTTTTGTATTATTAAATTTATAGGCATAATGAGTTTTACATTTTACTCACTAGCCGTTACTAAACACTCATTATTGTTACAGGGACCCTATAATGCACTGCTTTAAGTATTTTTTTACCCTAGCTAGCTTAATGTTAGTCAGCCAACTTAGCATGGCAAGTGAACGAGACTTTTGGCTAGTCGACGAATTTATCGAAATGAACCCTGGACAAGAGACAATTAGCCAGTCTTTTTCTAAGCAAGTGCGTCAACCAGCAATCCCTTTAAAAGTCCCTCCCCTAAAGCCAGTAAAAATTGCAGTGGTTTACCCTGCCAATCAGATTTCAGACTACTGGTTAAGAAGTATACGTTCTTTTGAAGCTCGTCTAAAAGAGCTCGATATTCCTTATGAGATACAGTCATTCTTAACTCAAACAACAAATAACAACTCCCTTAACGAGCAAGCGAAAGAAATTCTAACTGCGGTTAACTCAGGGGCAGATTACCTCATACTCACTTTGTATAATAAGCAACATAAATCCATCATAGAACGCCTTATCTCCGATAAAAAAACAAAAGTTATTTTACAAAATATCACCACCCCGATTAAAGACTGGGATAATCAGCAACCCTTCTTATATGTTGGTTTTGATCATGTAAAAGGAACGCAACTTCTCTCAAACTGGTATCAAGATCAATTATTAAATAGCAATGAATATGGCTTACTACACTTCCCTAAAGGCTATATTAGCCAAGTAAGAGGAGACAGCTTTGTACAATATACTGGCGCAAACTCTGATTATAAATTGGTCAACAGCTATTACACAGACTCCACTAGAAAGAACGCCTATTCTAATGCGATAAATTTGCTTGAAGAGCACAACAACCTTGGTTTCATTTATGCAAGTTCTACCGATATTGCACTAGGTGTCAGTGATGCTATTTCAGACAAAGGCTTACAAAATAAAGTTTTGGTTAATGGCTGGGGTGGTGGCAGCGCTGAGCTTGCGGCCATAGAAAAAGGCGAATTAGATGTGACAGTCATGCGCATGAATGACGACAACGGCGTTGCCATGGCAGAAGCTATTAAGCTAGATTTAGGTGGTGAAGAAGAAAAAGTACCGGTTATTTATAGTGGTGATTATGTCGTTGTAACAAAAGAATCTAGTCCTGCTAAAATTCATTCACTAAAGCAACAAGCGTTTCGCTATTCTGGTATCAATGACAAATAAGCCGAATTAGGAAGAAACTAATGAACAAGGTTCGTTCTCTCTATAAAGTACCTTTATTTGTTGCCATTTCAACTATCATGTTGATTTTGTTTATGGCGGCAGCTGCGATCCAAGTCCGTTCTGTTTCCCGTATTGCTGATACGATAATCGATAAAGAAGTATCAAGCTTCACTCGTCAAACGCATACCAGTTTACAACTCTTTTTTGACAATGTTCTACAGCGTAATCAGCTCTTATTACAAAGTTCAGCCGTCAACTTTCAGCTTTTAAAATCATTAGAAGACAATGATTCATTAGCTATCATGCAAAACCTTAATTCTCTTTATAACTCAGAGCCTAACTTAGGCATGGAGTTGCTCTTTATTATGAACGCCACTAATCAGGTGATTTATGATGCTAGTTCACCTTTTTTTAGTGATGAACAAAGTTTAAATGAGCTAAGCCAAACACCAACAAACATGTATAAATGGCGTCTCGTACCCATGAACATGGCAAGTAAACAGCAAGTTGTTTTATTTAAAAAAGAAACGTTAATTTCTCCTAAAAGTGGCAAAATCTTAGGCTATTTAGCAGGTGGTATTGTATTAAGTGGGCGTATAGCCATGCTTAACCAAGCCAGAAGTTACGTGGATATCGACAGTGTAGCTTTAAGGTATAATAATGAAATCCTTGCAGAAAGTACCAAGGGAAGCTTGATCATAAGAGACCATGTTAATGCGCTATTAACACCTAACGTTCAGACAGATGAAGAACTAGCACAATTAAAACCACAACTTAGCACCTATAAAAATCACTTTGTTGGCCGTTATCCTATTGTGATTGCTAACCTAGAGTCAGAATTAGAGTTTATTACCCTGCTATCAAGCTCTTCTTTTGACACCTTAAATACCGAATACAAGTATCAAGCAAGCTTTCTATTAATCGCACTCTTCACCTTTGCTATCTTTGCCTCGTTGATAGTCATCGGCATAGCAATAAGACCTTTAATGCAAATTATTACTGCGGCTCGACAAGCCATAGATAAAAACGAAGCCATGCAAACACAGACAAGTGTGATTAAAGAATATGATGAGTTAGGCGGCACATTAAGTCAGTTAATTGAATCTTCCAGCACGCAAAAACAAGAGCTTAACCATCTAAATAAACAACTAAAACAAAACATAAAAGAACTAGAGCAATCCAATAAAGAACTAGACAATATTACCTACATTGCCTCTCATGATTTAAAGTCGCCCCTAAGAGGAATTAGCCTGTTAACACAATGGCTGAGTCATGAATTAGGTAACAAGCTACGTCCTGAGGCCAGTGATAAAATCCAGCTATTAAGTCAAAGAGTAAATAGCATGGAAGCCATTTTAGAACGCATGCTTGGCTATTCTAAAGTGGGTAAAAAAGGTCACGAGTTAGCACCCGTTGATAGTAAGAAGCTTTGTCAGAGCATATTTTCTAATGCTCAACATGACCAAGAAAACAACTTAATATTAAATGGTGACTTCCCAATTTTCACCACCTACCGTACGCCATTTGAGCAAGTCATGAGACACCTGATTGATAATGCGCTTAAGCATAATCCGTCAGCGAAAGCACAGGTAAGTATCGAAGTAGAAGAGCAAGAAGGCTATTATCACTTCAAGATTTCAGACAATGGCCCTGGGATATCAGCCCCATTACAAGCCGCAATTCAATCAAATGAAATGCTTAACGACACACCGCAATTGTTGAATATCGGCATAGGCTTAAATATGGCGAAAAAGATTACCCGTCTTTATGAAGGTAAGCTCACCATTATTTTAAGCAATGAAAGAGGCACCTCTATCCTCTTTACTTGGCCAGCCAGACCATCCGCGCTTAATATAAGTTAAGCGCCACCCTTTATTAACACAGCGTCTAACCAAGCAATGGGGAAAATACGCTTTAAAAACGCCATCAAGTAGGTAGGAAAAGTAACAAAGTATCTTGCTTTTGGTTTGTTAGATTCAAGCGCATGGATCAGTTTCTTAACCACAGCATCAGATGGCAAAGTAAAACTAGAGTTTGATGTCGAGGCACTTAATCGGCTGATAGCCGCTTCATAACCTTCTTTATGTCGACTTGCCTTGATATTCACATTCTCTTTAAGTGCAATTAAAGCATTGGCTCGAAAAGCCGTTTCAATTGGGCCAGGCTCAATTAATGAAATACTTACTGGGGTGTCCTTCAGCTCTAGCCTTAATGTATCCGTTAACCCTTCTAAAGCAAATTTAGAAGCGTTATAGGCACCTCTAAAAGGCATAGCGACCAAACCTAATACAGAGCTATTTTGCACAATACGACCCTGCCCTTGCGCGAGCATATGGGTTACGGCCAATCGAGTCAGTGCATGAGTACCAAAAACATTCGTTTCAAACTGCAAGCGCAGTGCCTGAGTTGTTAAGTCTTCGACCGCACCAGGTTGTCCATAAGCACCATTATTAAAGACGGCATCAAGTCGACCAGCCGCTATTTCAAGTGCTTTTTCAAAACCTGACTCAATTGAAGCATCGTCAGACAAATCCAGCTTAATCACATGTTGCAGGCCTAATGACTCTAGCTTGCTTATATCTTCTATTCGACGGCAAGAAGCAATGACCAACCAGCCTCTATCTTGCAAAGTTTGAGCGGCACACAAACCAATGCCAGTAGAGCAACCCGTAATTAAAATTGATTTTTGCATGACCAGCCTTAGTAAAAAAGTTGGCCCTAGCTTACCTGAATAGCTTATCTAAAAGCCAAAATAAAAAAGCCCTATCAGGTTCTGATAGGGCTTTTAGATACACTCCAGTTTAAATAAATAAACTAGCTTAATGCTTTAGCATGATGCTCAAGGTGATCATCAATAAAGCTCGCAATAAAGAAGTAGCTGTGATCATAACCCACTTGATGTCGCATCATCAGAGGATGATTATTCACATCGCAAGCTAACTCTAAAGCGTCTGGCTTTAATTGTTCAGCTAGGAAGTTATCAGCATCACCTTGATCAACCAAGATAGCTAATTTTTCTTCCGCTTGGCTAATCAATAGACAAGCATCCCACTCTTCCCACGTCTTCTCATCGTGCCCTAGGTAACCAGCAAAGGCTTTTTTACCCCAAGGACATTGAGTCGGATTGCTAATAGGTGCGAAAGCAGACACAGACTGATAAGCACCTGGGTTCTTCAAGGCACATATCAAAGCACCATGACCACCCATAGAATGACCACTGATAGATTTCTTATCCGTCACTGGAAAATTAGATTCAATCACCTGTGGTAGCTCAGATACCACGTAATCATACATATGATAAGTTTGATCGTAAGGCGCTTGAGTGGCATTAAGGTAAAAACCTGCTGCACTACCAAAATCATAACTTTCGTGTTCACCAGGGTAATCACTACCCCTAGGGCTAGTATCTGGACACACTATGGCTAGACCTAATTTAGCCGCAAGTCGCTGTGCACCGGACTTCTGCATGAAGTTCTCATCATTACAAGTCAGGCCAGATAACCAATAAAGTACTGGCACCTTACTTGTTTCTGCTTGAGGCGGTAAATAAATAGCAAAAATCATTTCCCCTTTTACCGACTCACTTTGATGGCGATAACGTTTTATCCAACCACCATAGGACTTAGTACTAGAGAGTAATTCTGGTTGACTCATGTTATTTTCCTTTTAGCAAAAATAGTCCACAAAAAGCAAAGCCCTGCTTTAAATTGGCAGGGCAGATACATTATTTATCAAATAAAATAACAGAACGAATACTCTTACCTTCATGCATTAAATCAAACGCATGATTGATGTCTTCAAGACCCATAGTGTGAGTAATGAAAGGATCAATTTCTATCTCGCCTTTCATATATTGCTCAACATAACCTGGTAATTGGCTACGGCCTTTAACGCCACCAAAAGCAGACCCTTTCCAAACTCGCCCTGTTACCAACTGGAATGGACGTGTGGCAATCTCTTCACCGGCACCCGCGACACCAATAACAATAGACTCACCCCAACCTTTATGACAACACTCTAGTGCTTGACGCATAACCTGCACATTACCGATACACTCAAAAGAGTAATCTACGCCGCCATCAGTCATATCAACAATCACTTGTTGAATAGGATCAGAGGAATCTTTTGGATTAACAAAATCAGTTGCGCCGAACTGCTTAGCCATTTCAAATTTTGACTCATTGGTGTCAATCGCAATGATACGACCAGCATTTGCCATGCGCGCACCTTGGATAACAGAAAGGCCAATGCCGCCAAGACCGAATACAGCAACAGTTGAGCCTGGCTCTACTTTTGCGGTATTTAACACAGCACCAATACCCGTAGTGATACCACAACCTAATAGGCAAACTTTCTCAAGTGGCGCATCGACATGGATTTTTGCCAAAGAGATTTCTGGTACAACACTGTACTCAGAGAAAGTCGAGGTTCCCATGTAATGGTAAAGTGTTTTGCCACCAATACTGAAACGGCTAGTGCCATCAGGCATAAGACCTTTACCTTGAGTCGCACGTACAGCCTGACACAAGTTAGTTTTACCAGATAAACAGAACTTACACTTCCCACATTCGGCTGTGTAAAGAGGGATAACATGATCGCCTGGCTTTAGTGTTGTTACACCTGCGCCCACTTCTTCTACAACACCCGCACCTTCATGACCTAAAACACTTGGAAAAATACCCTCTGGATCCGCACCAGACAGAGTAAAAGCATCCGTGTGGCATACACCAGTTGCGACCATACGAACAAGTACTTCACCTGCTTTAGGACCCTGAACATCGATTTCATCAATAACAAGTGGTTGGCCTGCTTGCCATGCAATTGCAGCACGAGATTTCATGTAAACTCCAAAAGGTTATCTATTTAAATAAATTAGTCACTAAAAGCGGCTTTTAAACTAAGCACTTCTGTCACTTCTTAATACAGAGTGTAGCCCTATTTAATTAATAAGATAATGACACAAGAAGTAAGTTATTATTGCCATATAGCAACAATCAAAAGAGACGAACATGAAACATTGGGATGGAATAGAAGCCTTTGTCGAGGTAGTACGCCAAGGTAGCTTTTCAGCGGCCGCCGAAAAATTGCATGTCTCTGCGTCGCACATTAGCCGCTTAGTCTCTCAACTAGAGAAGCGCCTTGATTCAACGCTCTTATTTCGTACGACAAGAAGTATTCGACTCAGTGAAGCAGGCTCTCTTTATTATCAGCAATGCAGTCAATTACTCGACTCTATTGATAGCGCTGAAGAGATGGTGACCAGCTTAAATCAGTCTCCTGTCGGTCATTTACGTATTAGTTGCGCGACCACTTTTGGCGAACGCTTTATTGCTCCTCGAGTAAACGATTTTTTACTCACTCACCCAAAAATTCAATTAGACCTTCACCTAACTAACCGTGAAGTCGACCTCATAGATGAAGGGTACGATTTGGCGATTCGGTTGGGCACATTAAAAAGTTCTAGTTTATTAGCTAGACGCTTATGTGACAGAGTCGAGCATGTATGTGCTTCTGCTCACTACATCGCTCGTTATGGCATGCCACACACCTTATCTGAACTGAGTAAACACCAATGCCTACAGGGCTCTAAAGATGTCTGGACTTTCATGCAAGACAAACAAAAACGAGAAGTTAAAATCAATGCTAACTGGCGCAGCAACTCAGGCCCAGCATTGCTAGATGCCACCCTTAAAGGGCTAGGTATCGCCCAATTGCCCGATTATTATGTGGCTTCATACATTGCCAGCGGAGAGCTCATCCCTATATTAGGTCAGTATCAATACCCCTACACGGGAGTATGGCTGGTTTATCCAAAAGCTCGCCAACAATCCCCTAAATTAAAGCTACTATGTGATCATTTAATTGATTCTTTTCGCACAGGACCTAACGAATCGCCTATAACAATAAATGGATGAGAGATTACTTCATCTGCTAGAATCCAGCCCATTAGACAGTGCTGAATAAAGTAAGGTAGAAAAAACAATGATTTCAGAAACAGATTTGATACGTATCGCACGCGAGACCATGCCTTTTGGCAAGTATCAAGGTAAGTTGATTATTGATGTACCAGAAGAGTATTTGATTTGGCTTAAGAATAAAGGTTGGCCTGAAGGCAAACTAGGTGATTGGTTAGAACTTGCCTTAGAAGTAAAAGTTAACGGTCTTGAGTCTTTAGTTGAGCCTCTTAGAGAAGGTCCTAAAACACCTAAGAAGAAACCACCAGCTAAATATAAGTTTTGATAGCGAGTAAACTCACTGCATTATCGTGTTAGCACGACCATGATAACCCACGTTTTTATCAATAGACCCTAAGCTGTCAGTTTGGGGTAAATCTTCTGACTCAGCAAACTCAACAAACCTTTGCTCGATAAAGTCCTTCTCCACTATGGTTTGTCTCAATCTTTGCTCTAATACCTTAGTTTTTGCTTCTAAGCGTACTTTATGGTTTTTCAATTCAGACAGGACTTTTTGTTCTCCGCTAGGCTGTTGAGACACCTCTTTTAATGGTGTCGTTATGCTTTTAGCCAGTTCAGGGGATTGTTTCATCACAGCTTGAAGCTGTTTCACTATATTCGCATTTTGCGTATTAGCTTTACTCAAGCGGTTTTGAAGCTGAGTAATTTCTTGATCTTGCGACTTCATTTTTTGCATCATTATTTTAGTCTGGCCACGATACTTGGCGAAAGACTCTTCTGTCGCGACTAAACTAGCGCCACTTTTAGTACCAAGATCAGCGGCATCTTGAAGGTACTGTATCTCTTTATCATTATCTTCAATATTAACGTCTAATATCTTATTCGCGCTTTTCAAACCATTAATAATATATAGACAATACAAAACCAGACCACAGCTTAATATGACAGCAGCCTCAAGGATTAAGATTAAAATTGTGTCTGTCAAAAATCTCTCCTCGGTAAGGTCTAAGGTATTACAAAAGAAAACATAAGGATAAAATGCCCAAATGATGTAAGCAATAGAGTACACTTAAATACAGAAGAAAGTACAATTAAGCTGACATAAAGCGCCTAAACTCCACCCGAAATGCACTTTATGATAGAAAAAACCAAGTTATAATAAGATTTCCAGATAGATATATAGCCATTCAATTTCTTAATTTTCTTAGGTAATTATATTGAAAGTACTAATCATTGATGACAGCAGAGCCGTTCAACTCATCATTCGAAGAGCACTTGAAAAGGGCGATATAGAAAACCTAGAAACTAAGTTAGCCAGTTCAGGCATCCAAGCATTAGCCATTTTAGAAAACTGGCACCCAGACCTTGTGTTATCTGATTTACATATGCCAAAAATGTCAGGCATAGAATTATTAACCGAAATTAATAGGCAAATGCTTAAATTAAATGTCGGCTTAATTACCACAGAAACAGATGACTCACGCTTAAGAAAGGTAAAACAATGCGGGGTTAAGTTTATTATCAATAAACCCTTTAATGACACAGAACTACTTCAAAAAATTAAGTTGTTTTTACCGACAGATAAGCCGCTACTTGCCACCCCTGAAATGCCACCACAAAAAGCAAACGTTAATCTTGCTAAAAATACGTTAAACCTACCAGGGGAAGCCGAATTAGAAGATGCGTTGGCAGAAATCTTTTTTAGGGATGTGAGGGTAACCACAAAGAACTTTGAAAAATATGAATCTCAACAGTACCCATACCTCCTCGGCATGATGACGCCTATGGGTAAAGATCAAGTCAAAGCGATTTGTATACTGAAGCAAACTGCCATAAAACAAATTAGCACGGTATTTTCCAGCCTTCATCCAGGGGCATTGAATAGTCAGCAAGATAGAGCGCTACTCTGTGATCACTTCTTCCGTGTGTTAGATAAATTTATTATGCCGAATGAAAGCATAGAGTCGTTAGTGTTTAAAAAATCTAATCTCATCACTAAACCTTTTACCAAAATTGATGGCTTTTACCGTACTAAAAAGGAAAAGAAAAAAGATTATCTTATCGAAATTAAAGGCTTTGAATCCTTTGTCGTCACACTTATTGCAGCCTGAGCTGTAAGTGTTAACAAACCTTAAATTTCATCTCTTTTTTAAAAACTTCTCCACATACCAACAGCTCGCCACAATTTGATAATCTTGTTCTTTAGCCCAGCTTAAACCAGCCCTGACCAATTGTTCAGCAATGCCTTTACCTCTTAATCCAGGAGGAACAAAAGTGCTTTTAAAATCAATAACCTGCTTTAAGTTTGCAGGATTATCTAAAAACGCATATTCAAGCACAGCTATTTCACCCTCTTGTTCGATTCGAAAACATTGGTTATTTTCATCATGTTGCATAAATATCGCCTTTTTTAAGGGTTGTGAGTAAGTGTACACTTTATCCACAAACGCCTTTTAATCATACCTTTTGCTTTAAGGAGCTAAGATTAAGTCACCTCTTCTCAGTCTGCTCTTTTAAAGTATATGGGAGAAAGACGTCAATCTAGGCGTCACTTTGCGTTTATTAATAGGTTCCTTAGACATAAAAAAAGCCTCAAAAGAGGCTTATTTGGTCAGGATATGCATCAACTTAATGATGATGTCCGCCTACACCGTGTGCATGACCATGGGCAATCTCGTCTTCTGTCGCATCGCGAACATCAACCACTTCAACAGAAAAAGTTAGATCCTTACCTGCTAATGGGTGGTTTAAATCAACTGTTGCGTGCTTAAGGCCAGCTTTAACCACTGTTACTTGGCGTTGACCTTTATCTGTTTGAACAATCGCAGTCATACCTGCTTTCCAACGCTTAGCACCTTGTAAGTGTTTGATTGGCACTTGTTGCTGATGGTCTTTTTACGTTCGCCATAAGCATCCGCATCCGCAGCAGCAACCGTTACTTCGAATTAAAATATATAATCAATAACGCTTTAAAATAAGTACTTTCATTGAATAATAAATATAATCATTAATTTCTATTTTTAAATTTAAGTATAGATTCTTCTAATTGGTACATAAATTTTTCAGCACCAAGTACAGATAAGTGGTCATCATCTTTATATAGTAAATCAAACTCTTCTTTCCAAAAACACTCTGTTGCATTACATAACGTTTCAGCAGGATCAATAAACTCTACGTTTTTATTTTTTATATTTGAAAATATTGAATTTACAACTTCATTATCCTTCCTGTAATCAGATATATTTTTTACAGGAAGATCTCGTAACCTATAACCTAAGAAATCAATAATTGTCTCTTTTACAGGCATAAACGAGTAACGAGGCACTTGCTTAAATATTAAAATTGGGGCGTGAGATAACCCCATCACTAATCTGTTCATATGTTTTTTATAATAATATAAAGCTTCTACTGTGTCTTTGGCTTTAGATCCATTCAAAGTCAAAAATCTTTCTCCTGTTTCTTCAGGCTCATCATTTGGAAATCCAACAGCATACATTGACCACCGAGAAGCCAAAATCACACCTATATAGTTCTTATCATGTGACATTTCAAATAATTTTTCATGATTGTCATTTAATGATCCACGTATTTGAATTATATTAACATTTTGATTTTTTGAAACTTGTTCAAGTGTTTTAATTAGCGATTGTGAATGGCTATCTCCCCACAGAACAAAAAACTTTTTACTTCTATTGTCATCTCTTGCGCAAACATCGCATGGAGAAGCATACTTTCCTGTTTCTAAAATAGTTTTAATTTGATGAGGAAAATCCTCTTCTTTTCTATTTTCATTTGAAATAAAAATCATAAACACCATAAACACCATAAGTATTATAAATGAATATTTTTTATTTATAAAATTTCTATTTTTCTCAACAACTAGGTAAGTAAGAGATGTAAAAACAGCAACAATAGCAAAATAGATTAGATAGTCCTCTTTACTTTCACCAAAGTCGCTATTAATATAAATCAAAACACTTAAAATAGGCCAGTGCCATAGATATAGAGAGTAACTTGCTTTTCCAATTAAACTTAGAACTAAATTTTTTGATGTAATTGGTAACGCATCCCCGCCAAATAAATGTATTAATATCAATAAAACAGATGTTGCTAAAATGGGTATTAATGTAACTACACTTGGCCATTTCATTGTTTCATCAATACTAAAAACTGAAGCCATTATAGCTATTAAACACAAAGAAGATAGAAGAGGTATAATATTATACTTAATATATAGTACTTTATTATCAATAAGTTGATTAATTCGCAATGTAATCAAAAACGCTCCGCCACCTAACAGAAGTTCAAAAATTCTACTTGGTAACATATAGTATCTAATAGCGTCAAAATTCATCACTTCTAATCTTTGAGTGTTATATAGAATTTTTTCATAGATTACAGCATCTAGATTGCTACTTATCATAAAAATCAATGACGAAACCAAAAACATTAACAATAATATTTTTACAAATATAGTTCCCCAATACTTATAGCTTATTACAAAAACCAAAGGATATAGTATATAAAACTGCTCCTCTACAGCTAAAGACCATAAGTGCAAATTAAACTTTGCACTTATCAATCCTTGAAAGTAGTTTGCAGAGCTTTCTGAAAAGAAAAAATTTTGCATAAAAAAAGCTTGGTAATAAAAAGATTCTTTAAGAAAGTCATAATCATCAATATCCCACAACAAAGTTTTCATTGAGACATATATAAATATAGAAACAAAAAACAACGGAGGAATTATTCTAACTACCCTATGATGGTAGAATTCAATTAAACTAAAGCTATCAGTAGAGAGCTTTTTAAATAATAACATTGATATCACATATCCAGATATAACAAAAAAAATATCAACACCTATAAACCCTCCCTTTAATCCAAAAACATGATTTGAAATAACAGATATCACGGCTATAGCTCTAAGGAAGTCGATTTCATCGACTCGTCTTAATATTTTTTTTGTTTCGAAGGAGTTCACTTTATTAATAATAAGTCACCTTTATAATCTAAAATAAAAAACTTAAAGATAGTTCTAATTTGTTTCTATTAGTACGAGATAAAAAAATTATAAGTCAGAAAATAAAATCAATTATATTTATGAATTTCTAATTTCAATTTGATTTTATTTGAAAAATCATTCATATCAAAAGCTAAAGATTTTCTTTCAAAATCTTTAAGGTATTCATTGACGTTATTTATTGTCAACAACCCTTCTTTGTTTTTTATCCAATATAGCATATTGGAATTTATATCCGGAGAGTAATGACCGAGATCTTTATAATTAGAGATATCATCAGGAAAATCTTTATTTCCCCATGCATAAATAGAAATATTTTTATATTCATTACTTTTAAAAACTAAATATTTTATATTTTCTTTCAATCTTAGAAAAACAGTTTTTTTATATTGTGCATCAATAGCATTTTGAACTCTTGAATAAGGAGGAATAATTAATATAAATTCAACACTTGGATTTTTTTTAGCAAAATAAATTAACGTTTCATTTAAATATTTTATAGACTCTTCTGTTTTTTCTATAAAGTTATCTTCGATAAGAACTTCACCATTTTTTATTTTATTAGTATAATCAAAAATAGTCTTAAAGTTAGCTTTAATTTGTGGGTTATCTTTTGCTTTCACCCATGAATCTAAGCCTCCAAACCTTGATGCATTACTTTTATATTGAAACCATGAATTTGGTCTATCTAAATCAACCTTTCTACCAAAACATTTATCATATTCAAAATTAAAAAAAATACATTTGAAATCTTTATTATTTAAGTATACTTTGAAATCGTTTAGCCGATTTTCATCATATAAGTAATCAAATGTCTCCAACCCATACTTATCATGTCCTTTATTAGAAAAAATCAATCCCTTGTAATCAAGAGAATATAATACTTTTTTTACTTCTTTCTTATTTAAAATATATTTTAATATAATAGATCTTTCATAAAAATCACTTCCTGACATTGAAATATTAACAAAATCTCCTCCCAAAACTTTAGAAGCTTTATTTGAAGATGTGTTCTCTAACATACTAGTGCCTAATATCAATGAATCATAACTAAAATTATTAATAATACCTAAAGACTGAAGTCTCATATTAGAATGAAGATATTTAGAATAAAACAAGGGCTTATGATAAATCTTCAATGGATCAATTATATAAAAAACCATAAAAACCATAAAAAACAAAACAAAAACTGTTAAAAAAAATAATTTTATCAACTTTATTTCTTTCATAAAAAAACCTAAAAATTGAAATATATAAACTCTGTATAATCAGTTAGCAACAACATTAAAAAAGAATAAAAAAACAACACCCCATAGAGAAAAGAATTAAAAAACGGAATTGGAATTTTATTATCTTTTAATACATATGCTTTTCTATTGATATTACTAAACAACAAAACAAAAGAAAATGAAAAAACTATTGAAAGCAATACCTCAAAATTTAATTCATAACTTCCAGAACTTTCATTTACAATGGAAGTTAAACCGATCATAGCGCTAAGAATTTTTAAGGCATCATCTATACTGTCAGCACGAAAAAAAACCCAAGCTGCATTTACAAAGTTGAAAGTAATTATCCATGAAAGCCATTTCCATATTTTCACACCGCTATAACTCCACATTTTGTTGATAGAAAGAGCTATTCCATGAAGCCCTCCCCATACAATGAAATTCCAGCCAGCGCCGTGCCATAAACCACCGATTAAAAAAGTAATAATAAGATTAATGTAGGTTCTATTTCTTGAACCTCTATTTCCACCTAAAGGAATATATACATACTCTCTTAAAAAACTTGACAATGTAATATGCCACCTTCTCCAAAATTCCTGAATACTAATTGCTTTATATGGTGAATTAAAATTAATTGGTAACTTAATATTAAATAACAAAGCGCAACCAATTGCCATATCGCAGTACCCTGAAAAATCAAAATATAATTGAAAGGTATAGGATAAAGAAGTGCTCCACGCTTCTATTAAACTTAAAGGTTCATTACTATCAAAACCTAAATTAGCCCATACAGAAAAACTATCAGCTACAACAACTTTCTTAAACAATCCTACAGAAAAAACAATTAACCCTAAAAAAACATTTCTATAATTAATAATTCTATTTTTGACGTTCCCGAATTGCTCTAACATTTCACTATGATGAACAATTGGACCAGCAATTAACTGAGGAAAAAAGACAACAAATAAAAAATACTCATAGAACTTATGGTTTTTCACTTTATTTCTATAAGAGTCAACCAAATATGCTATCTGTTGAAATGTGAAAAACGATATTGCTAAAGGTAATACTATATTTAAAACTTCTATATCAGCTTCAGCTAAGACATTAATATTATAAATAAAAAAATCCATATATTTAAAATATGATAACAAAAGAATATTGAAAGAAACCCCTAAAATCAAAACTCTCTTCTTATTTACTCTACTATATTTTTTTTTACACAAAAGCCTTCCAGTAAAAAAATTTATTACAATTGAAGCAATAATTATAGGCAAATATAAAACATTCCACCATGAGTAAAAAAATAGTGAGGCAAAAATTAAAAATATTTTTGAGCAGAAATGAAATCCTTTTTTATTAAAATAAAAATAAATTAAAAAGGTACTTGGTAAAAAAAACAGTATAAATTCATAACTATTAAAGAGCAAAACATCACCTTTTGATTTATAAATAAAGCCTCAAAAGAGGCTTATTTGGTCAGGATATCCATCAACTTAGTGATGATGTCCGCCTACACCGTGTGCATGACCATGGGCAATCTCGTCTTCTGTCGCATCGCGAACATCAACCACTTCAACAGAAAAAGTTAGATCCTTACCTGCTAATGGGTGGTTTAAATCAACTGTTGCGTGCTTAAGGCCAGCTTTAACCACTGTTACTTGGCGTTGACCTTTATCTGTTTGAACAATCGCAGTCATACCTGCTTTCCAACGCTTAGCACCTTGTAAGTGTTTGATTGGCACTTGTTGCTGATGGTCTTCTTTACGTTCGCCATAAGCATCCGCAGCAGCAACAGTTACTTCAAACTCATCACCAGCAGACTTTCCTTCCATAGCGACTTGTAAGCCAGGAATGATGTTGCTTTGTCCATGCAAGTAAGCCAGAGGGTCATTACCTGCAGATGTTTCAATTAGCGCATCGCCTTCACGTAGTGTGTAGTGAAATTGAACTACTGTATTATCCTTGATAGACATTGTTTTTCCTCAATTATGTTCTGTTGCACTATTATCGTTCCTTTTGCCTAGGGAAGCTATGATTAGAGACTCTCTTTTATTCGAATACCAGAAGCAACAGGTTTTATTTTCAATTTCAGCTAGACAAAACAAAAAATAATACTGTATATTTATACAGTATTATTTATCTGAGGTGACTCATGCCTGTAATTATTAAATATGTTGTTGAACGTGATGGAATAGAAAAAATGACTTTTGCATCCAAAGCCGAAGCGGACGCTTACGATAAACTGTTGGATACAGCAGATGATATCTCTCAACTTCTATCAGACAGCCGCCTAATAGAGGAAGATAGCCAGCTTGATGCACTTTCCATGTACCTTGCTCAAAACAAAGAGCTGTTACTGCAGGCGCTTGGCAGTAAGCGTAAAGTTAAAGCCAGCCCTAAAACGAATCACGCAAATGAAAATCAGACCCCTCTTGATACCAGCGCCAGTCATCAAGACTTAGAAGATCTTGTGATTGAAAAAGACGACGATCAAGTGGATGAACTTGTCCTAGATATGGATCAAGATGACAGCATTGAAGATCTAATCGATGCCGCTTAAACCCATGCTTACACAAAAAAGAACCTCATCTAGACAAAGAGTCTCAATCAAAAATATCAGCCAATTAATCAAATCCTAATTGGCTGACTTTGTCTTAATACAACTAAATCGGCAGCTGCCACAGCCAGTATAAATAAATAAGGCTGAGGCTTAGCATGATAACTAGGCGCTTCCTGACGGTTTTTTTAACCTCTTTAGTGTCATTTTCAAAATTGTCTTGGTCAGCGTAAGGTTCAGATAACATCGGCTTTTTACCATTAAACATGGCCTTCACTAAACGTTCTTTTAACGCTAGCTCATGCACTATTACTGCAAGTAAATGACAGGCAACTAAAGCCAGTAATACATCCACTAACTCCGCATGCCAATCTGCTAACCACTCTTGTAGGTCTTCACTTACCCATTCATACATGGGTCCGTACCAAAACACGTCATCTGAGTTAACCAAGCCTGAAGCGAGTTGAAGTAATAATAGTAAAAGTAGCACCAGCACCATAATGCCACCTAGCGGGTTATGGCCTAAATAGTGTGGCGCCTTACCTTGTAATAGCAACCTAGCGTATTGATAAACATGCTTTGGCGTCGACATAAACGCAGAAAATCGAGCCAGCTTTGCGCCCCAAAAACCATAAAGAAGGCGTGTAACTAAAGCCGCTGAAAGCAAATACCCCATGTAAAAATGCCATTGCATATAATCTTCTTCCGCTTTGCCTGTCAGCACCAAACCGGAAAACAGTAAGACCATGAGCCAGTGATTCACCCTAATATAAAGGTCCCAAACTTTAACGTCTTTCATAATTTATGATCGTCTCACCTTGATTAACTAATTCAGTTTTTTGTTATTCCTTTCTCATTCCTCAAAGGAATCTGAACTATTCTATTTATTCCTTTTACTTTTCTTTCCTGTCTCATTAAGTTAGCAGGCATTGGCGCTGCGTATTTGAGCACGCCCTGCAATTTAAGTTCAAGCTTCAAATCAATTCTATTAAGGAAAACACCTTTATGTGGATCGCTTTCACACTGCTAGCTGCTTGGTTTCAATCTATGCGAACTGCCTATCAAAATTCCTTATCGAAACAAGAAGGCACCTTACATGCGACTTTAGCCCGATCTTTGTTCGGACTTCCTTTTGTGTTGGTTTATGGAGGCTTGTGCTATTTCGTTTTTGGTTCTTTAACCGCCAAGGCTGATCTCGCCTTTTATATCATTGCAGGGTTAGGAGCCATCGCCCAAGTATTAGCCACTTATTTAATGCTCTATCTATTCAAACAGGCCAGCTTTACCAGTGGCACCTTGTTTGCCAAAACAGAAGCTTTATTAGCCGCATTACTCGCAGCAGCATTTTTGGGCGATAAACTATCTTGGAGCGCTTGGTTAGCCATCGCCATAGGGGTTCTTGGAATAGGGGTTTTAAGTTTTAAACATACCCACAAAAAAATGCAGCTTATGGATAAAGCCAGCTTATTAGGATTAGCGTCTGGTTTTTGTTTTGCGCTTACTTCGGTCAGTGCAGGTTATGCCAGTAGCCAATTAGAAGGTCCCGTATTTACCCGAGCGGCTTTCACCCTAGCCTATGTGCTTGCTCTTCAGTCTATATTGCTTTGGGGGATTCAAATCTATCAAACTAAAAGTATCTTAGTGCCTTTTAAGAAAGCTTTTCTACTCAGTAATAAAGTAGGGTGCTTAAGCGCACTGGGCTCTATTGGCTGGTTTACCGCATTTTCTTTAATTAATCCCGCCCTCGTAAAAACCTTGGGACAAATAGAAGTAATAGGCACACTTTATTATTCTAAATACCGCTTTAAAGAAGCCTTATCAAAACAAGAGTGGGTAGGTGGCAGCCTAATTATTTTAAGCGTCATCATAGTCGCACTCTTAGGCTAGGGAGCCTACGAATAAGTCCACCCGCCTCAGCATGTGGATACAAGTACCTAGATTTATGGCGAGGGTCGCAACTTAATAGTTACTCTATTGATAAGGCCCTTAACGTAAAGATAGGGCTTTTATACCATGCCCTTCGGGTCTTTTAGAAAAAGTAACATCCTGCGTTGTCCCTTCTCGAAAGGTACCTACATTACGTCAAAGTAACGCCTTGCTTGACACTTTTTCTAAAAGACTGAGATGAGGTGACTTAATCGTAGGCTCCCTAGAGAGCCTCCTTTAAAAATACATTTCTTATCAGAATGCAGACGTGGGAAAGCGTATTACTCGCCTCCCCACTTGCCATCAAGTTCGCCTTTTTTCACAGAATAGCGTAACTTGGAAAGGTGAACTGTACTTCAAAACACACAAAACCAGTTTTACACTTAGGTTAACCCCTTAGCTGGTAACGCTTCGACACAAATTTGCCCCTATCAAACAACATTAGAATAAGGCGTCATATACTAAACTTTAGACAAGTTTATAGATAACAGTTGTACACCAAAGAAAGTTAAGTATTACCTTAGCAATTAGAGGAAACAGGCATGTTACTAATTTGGATAATAGGTATTGTTCTAGCGCTTACTTTAATCTACATGGTTACGGTGAAAGGCCATTATCAAGTAGAGCGCACCATTCTTATTAAAGCCCCTATTAATAAAGTGTACGATCGTATTCGCAGTGTCAAAAGTTGGCATCAATGGAGTCCTTGGTTACACCACGACCAAGATCCAAGCTTAAAATATCAAGGAAAGCTGGGAGAGGTAGGTTCGAGCCTCATATGGCATGGCCCTTATATTGGTAATGGCACCCTCACCTTAGTCTCTCAAGTTAGTCCTTATTCACTCATATTTGAACTCAAACAAAAACGTTACATTTCAACTCTAACCAGTATCGAGTTTCAATTAGAAGAAACGGCAACAGGCACTCAATTACATTGGTCCATGACCACCAGACTCCCCTATTTATTTAGTTTCTTCTTAGGTAAAAGGCAGACACAATTTAACAAGGATTATGATATCGCCCTTGCCCGTTTAGCAGGGCAACTTAGCCACATGAATGAGCCTAAATTTGAGTTTTTAGGGATTCAACCATTGCCTCCAATTGAAGCGGTAACTCGCCCTTTTTCCGGCTCAACGCCAGAAATTTTTGAGCAAATGGAAATTGGTTATAGCGAACTTCACTCTCAGCTCGGCCCTAACAACTGCCCTAATGGGGCTATTTTTGCTCAATATGATCAAGCAGAACCAGAACACAATTTCTTTTGTGGCAAGATTGGCATTCCTATTCAAAACTTAGATATTTGTGAGTGTCACCCTGAATTAGTAAGAAACTATGGGGATTTCTTTTCGCTACGCTTTACAGGCTCTTATGAGCAGCTTTCTTATGCTTGGCATGTTGCAATCAAACACAGTCGCATTCACCACTATAAATGGGATAAAAGCCGACCTCATTTTGAAGTGTTTCAAACAGGTCCACATAATAATAATGACCCAAGCCATTTTATTACTGAGCTTTACTTACCGATAAAATAAAAATAAGGTCGCGAATAGATAAGGACCAAAAGAATTTTTTCCCAACCCTTCGTTTGTGACCGCAAACAAGGTACATTGGCAGCTCATTGACGAATGAGTCTGTTCAATGCAATAGCAAAACTATTGTTAACATCAGTTATGTAGGGAAATTCCATGCCTAAGCTTTATTCTCAACACCTTGAGATACTTGTCACTCGTTATCGTAAAGTCATGCAAACCTTCGACCTTGACTCCATTATTATCAGTAGCGGTCACAAAACCTACTATTTCCAGGATGACTATAGTCATACCTTCCACGCCTTTTCAGGGGCACAACAATGGTTACCCTTTAGTTTATGTAGTGATGTTTACATCCTTATAAACAAACAAGATAAGCCGTTATTATTTTGGCCAAAAAGGGATGATTTTTGGCATTCTGATAACAGTTTACCTGAGGGTGACTGGTCCGATTTATGGCAAACCATAGAAGCAAGAGTGGATTACGACATTCTAGCGCATCTTGGTAAAAAACACGCTTGGATTGGCCCTAAGCCAGACCATATAAAGGTAGACTTCAAGCAACAAAACGAGCTTGAAGCAGCGATCAACTATCAAAAAGCCTATAAAACAGACTATGAGATAGAGGCCATTTATCAGGCTAATTTAACTGCAGCAGCAGGCCATAAGGCTGCTGAAAATGCTTTCACCCAAGGTAAAAGTGAACTGGCTATTTATCACGACTATTTAAATGCTAGTCAGCAAGGCTCAGTTAACGAACCTTATCCGGGGATTATCGCCCTAAATCAAAATGCAGCCATACTGCACTATGATGTGAAATCTCATCAAAGCGTTGAAAATAGTAACACCTTATTGATTGATGCAGGCGCAAACCAATCAGGTTATGCCAGTGATATCACTCGTACTTTCACCCAAGACACAGGTCTTTTCAAAGCTATGTTAGATAGCATGGAAAGCTTACAACTAAGCTTGTGTGAACACGCCATTGCTGGGGTAGACTTTAATGATCTACACCAAGAATGTGTCACGGGTGTTGCCAAGATTTTACGTGAACATAAACTATGTAACCTAAGTGTGGAAGAACAGTTAGAAAAGCGTATTCCGCAAGTTTTCTTCCCCCATGGTTTAGGTCATTTACTTGGTTTACAAGTACATGATTTAGGCGGTCATCAAGTTGATGAGTCAGGCAAAATTCAATCACCAAGCAAACATGCGCCTTTCTTACGCCTTACACGCGTACTCGAAGAAAATATGGTGATTACTATAGAGCCAGGTCTCTACTTCATTCCTATGCTGCTGGATAAAATGGTCGCAGAAGTCGAAGAACATGGCTGTGATCTTGAGCTAATTGAAAGCCTCAAACCTTTTGGTGGGATTCGCATAGAAGATAACCTAGTGATAGGTAAAACCACGACTCGCAACCTGAGTCGTGAAGCATTTGCATCACTTAGCTAATCGCCATTTGCGTTGCTTTGTTAACAGCGTCTCCTGAAAAACGCTGTTAACAAAAAATCAGCGACTCAACAAAAAACACCTCACGTGCCTATGCAACACATGAGGTGTTTTTTTATGCTTCTTTGTCTCTACTGTTCAGGATAAAACTGTGCTTGAGACTCTTGCAAAATCCATTGACTAAAAATTTCTGCACTTGGATGTAGATACTGATGAGTAGAAGATGTCAGAAAGAAAGCTTCTGACGTTTCGATACGCTCTTCAAAAGGGGCAACCAATTTGCCACTGGCAATCATGTCCGCTACGAGAGAGGTTCTACCTAGCGCAATACCTTGGCCTAATACCGCCATTTCTAAGGCAGAAATTAAGGTATCAAACTGAATGCCGTCACTAGGGTCACTATAATAAGCACCGGTTTGATTTAGCCAATAGCCCCAACCTTCTTCATAGCCTATTACATGCAACAGGGTATTCTCTGCTAACAGGTCGATTGAAATAGGTTCTTCACTTGCTTCTAATAACTCAGGGCTACATACAGGAAATAGTTCGTCCCAAGTCAATCGATCGGACTTGAGTCCAGGCCATACACCGTGACCATAACGTATATCTAGATCGGTATCTTTATTCTTTTCATCAAGCCAAATATTACTGGTAAATCGAATTTTGATATCTGGGTATTGTTCATAAAAACGAGACAACCTTGGTGCTAACCAGGTTGTAAAAAAGACGAGATTCACTCGCACACTAAGCTGTCGACTCTGTCCTTTACCAAACAGCTCGTCCGTTGCGGCAGCTAAACGGCCAATGGCTTCATGTACCGCTGGCATATAAGCAAGACCAGCGTCAGTCAAAGCTAGCCCTCTAGGCAAGCGTTTAAATAAACTGGTACCAAGCTGAGATTCTAGCCCTTTCACTTGCTGACTAATGGCAGCTTGGGTCAGGTTTAACTCATGGGCAGCCTGAGTAAAATTTAGATGTCGTGCGGATGCTTCGAATGAACGTAGCCAGTTAAGTGGCGGTAATCTCTTTTTCATGTTTTTAAACTCAACATAGTTACCAGTAACACATTGTAAAATCCGACAAACATCCTTTTATGTCTCAAGTCCGTCTGTCAAAATCTCCCTATCATATTGATACTAGTATATTTTAATTTTTATTGTCGATATTATTTTGTCATAAAAACAAAAGCCACAACCCTTGTTTTAAGAGTCATGGCTTTGGAAGCTAATTATCAAAATTAGCTTCAATACTTAGCTAAAAGCCTATTTCATTGTTGGCATAGAGAACTCAACACCTTCTCGAATACCTGCTGAAGGCCAACGCTGTGTCACTGTTTTACGCTTAGTGTAAAAACGGACAGCATCTGGACCATAAGCGTGTAAATCACCAAACAAAGAACGCTTCCAACCACCAAAGCTATGGTAAGCAACAGGTACAGGTAGTGGTACGTTAATACCTACCATGCCTACTTGAATGTTATCTGAGAAGTAACGTGCCGCTTCACCGTCACGGGTAAAGATACAAGTACCGTTGCCGTATTCATGTGCATCAATTAAGTCCATCGCCGCTTGCATGCTATCCACACGCACAACTTGTAATACAGGTCCAAAAATCTCTTCTTGGTAACTTTGCATTTCAGGTGTCACATTGTCGATTAAAGTACCACCCACAAAGAAGCCATTTTCATAACCAGATACTTGAGGGTCACGACCGTCAACCACTAGCTTGGCGCCTTGCTCTTGCGCACTATTGATATAACCTACAACCTTCTCTTTATGTGCTTGAGTGATCACAGGACCAAAGTCATTGTTAGCATCAGAGAAAGCACCCACTTTTAGGCCTTTCATCGCTGCTTGCATCTTCTCAACCAAGGCATCTGCAGCAGCATCACCAACGGCAACCGCAACAGAAAGCGCCATACAACGCTCGCCAGAAGAACCAAACGCAGCACCAACCAGTTGGTTAACCGCATTATCCATGTCTGCATCAGGCATAATGATAGCGTGGTTTTTAGCGCCGCCTAAGGCCTGGCAACGCTTACCATTAGCATTGGCAATCGTATAAATGTATTCAGCAATGGGGGTAGAACCAACAAAACTTACCGCTTTAATACGATCATCATGCAATAAAGTATCAACCGCCTCTTTATCACCATTTATCACATTCATAACACCATCTGGCAAGCCTGCTTCTTGTAGCAGTTGAGCAATGAATAGAGTCGAACTTGGATCACGTTCTGAAGGCTTAAGGATGAAGCAGTTACCGCAAACAAGCGCCATAGGGAACATCCATAATGGCACCATGGCAGGGAAATTGAATGGGGTGATACCTGCAACAACACCAAGCGGCTGAAATTCACTCCAAGAATCAATGTTAGGCCCAACGTTTTTGCTGTGCTCACCTTTTAATAATTCTGGTGCGCCACAAGCGTATTCAACATTTTCAATACCACGTTGTAATTCACCCGCTGCGTCATGACTGATTTTGCCATGCTCTTCACCAATCATTTTACAGATAGTCTCAGCATGCTCTTCTAGTAATGCCTTGAATTTAAACATGATGCGAGCACGTTTAATCGGTGGCGTATTACGCCAAGCGGGAAAAGCAGCCTCTGCTGTAGCAATTGCTTCTTCTACTGTTGCTTTAGAAGCAAGGTCAACTTGCTTGCTCACTTCACCAGTAGATGGGTTATATACGGCTTGCTGGCGAGTACCTTCTACAAAAAGGTTACCATTAATCAATTGTCCAACTGTGTTCATTGCTTTTTCCTCAAACCAAAATGTCGGTGTGATTTTTGTTTTCACACCTTGTTAGAATAAAAAACGCCCTATGCCGAGGGCATGGCATAGGGCCAATAGCATTAACTTTTAAAATGTATAGAAGCGCTTACCACCAAAGTTGCTTATAAAGCTCAACCACTTCATCCGCACTTGGTACTCTTGGATTATTGTTCGGTGAGCCAGAAGCAAGTGCTTGTTCTGCCATAGTCTCCAATAGACCCATAAACTCTTCTCTATCAATACCAAACTGCTCTGGTGTTGGTACTTTAAGCTCATCATTTAACGCTCTTAGTTCCGCTAGCAGCTTTTTGTTTGCGGTTACATCATCATCTTGCTCAGTCGCAACACCCATAGCACGGGCACAATCTGCATAACGCTCGCCAGCAGCGGGAATAGAATATTCAGTCACAGTCGGTAGTAACATGGCATTAGATAAACCATGAGGAACATGAAAAGCAGCGCCAATAGGACGGCTCATACCATGAACAAGGGCAACCGACGCATTAGAGAAAGCAATGCCAGCAAGTGTTGAACCTAACATTATTTCTTCACGGGCTTTTTGATCACTACCGTCATGATAAACGCGACGTAAATTAGGTGCGATTAAACGCATCGCTTCAAGTGCTTGCGAATCACTGTACAAGCTGGCTTTTTTACTCACATAAGCTTCCATCGCGTGAGTCAGTGCATCAATGCCTGTATCCGCTGTGATACGAGCAGGTAGAGACAAAGTTAATGTGTAATCAACCAAGGCTGCAATTGGCATAAAACCTATGCCCATGCAGAGCATTTTTTCGTCTGTTTTCTCATCTGTGATGATGGTAACTTTCGTCACCTCAGAACCCGTACCGGCTGTGGTTGGGATCGCTATGATAGGTAATCCAGACTCAGTCACAACACGCGGAAACTTATAGTCACGCATTTCACCACCAAACTTACCCAAGATGCTCATGGCTTTGGCACTATCAATTGGACTACCGCCACCTAGCGCAATAATACTGTCGTAGTCGCCTTCTTGAATGCGCTTTACCCCAGCTTGAATAGAAGCAACGGTTGGCTCAGGTACAGTGTCATCGAAGATGTCAGCTTGCATATCTTGCTCAGCAAGCACTGCTTGAATTTTTTCAGCATAGCCTAATTGCACCATCATCTTATCTGTGATGATTAAAGGATGACGACAGCCTAAACTCGCCAAAATATTTGGCGTAGCATGACTAGCATTTTCACCAACTTGTAACATGCGCGGAAGAATAATTTGAGTAGACATATCGTCTCCTTAACAATTTAAATCTTATAGAAAACTAATGTGATTAACTTATTTTTAAAGGGTTAGGTAACCTGACGCTTTATCAAAATCAGGCTACCTAAAAGTCACTAAGTATCGCTAAACAGAGTTATTCAGCACCTTCAGCACGAGGCGCATATTTCAGCTCTTTCGCCGGTAATGCTTCTGCTCTCAATGACTTAATCAGGCCATAGGTTGCCAAGATCACAATAAAGGAGAAAGGCAAAGCCGCGACGATAGAAGCAGTTTGTAAGGCTTTTAGACCTCCTGCATAAAGTAGAACGGCTGCAACTGCACCGATAGCAAAGCCCCAGAAAACACGATATTTAGCCGGTGGTTGTTCATCACCCATAGAAATCAAAGTACAAATAACCAAGGTGGCAGAGTCAGCTGAGGTCACAAAGTAAGTAATTAGCATCAAGGTACAAATTGCTGAGATCGCTAGGGTGACAAAACTGCCTGCTCCCATAGCTTCAATCGTCGTAAACAACGCCATAGTCGTATCTGCGTTTACCGCTTCTGTGATACCACCTGCGCCAAACAACTCGATGAACATAGCGGTATTACCAAAGATGGTGATCCAAAATGCAGCCAGTGCAGTTGGTGCAACCAGAACACCGAGTACGAATTCACGAATAGTACGGCCTTTAGAGATACGTGCGATGAAGACACCACAGAAAGGCGCCCAAGCAATCCACCATCCCCAATAGAAGATAGTCCACCAACCTTGCCATTGACCTTCTGGATCAGGATCTACCCATAAACCTAGTTCAACCGCGTGGAAAAGGTAATCACCCACATTAGTAAAGAAAGCACCCAGCACGTAAGCGGTCGGGCCAAAGATGATGAATAACACTAGTACCAAGATGGTAAGGTGCATATTCAATTCACTTAGAATACGAATCCCTTTATTTAGGCCCGTTAATACAGAGGCGGTAGCAATAACAGAAAGTACGGCAATCAAGATGATTTGATTCGTTGTCGAGATATCGATACCCACCAAATAAGACAGTCCCGCATTCATCTGCTGCGCACCTAAACCTAAAGACGTAGCGATACCAAACACAGTACCAAATACAGCAAGAAGATCAGCCGCGTGACCAATAGGTCCATAAATACGATCACCAAAGATAGGGTATAAACTTGAACGAATGGAAAGCGGTAAACCTTTACGATAAGAGAAGTAAGCTAAGATCAAACCGATAACTGCAAATAAACCCCAACCATGTAATCCCCAATGGAATATAGAGATACGCATTGCCACTTGTGCCGCTTCAACGGTTTGTTGCTGTGCTTCATTAATCAGTGGGTTGCTTTGGAAGTGGTAGATAGGTTCAGCAATACTCCAAAATAGAATACCAATGCCGATACCCGCGCCAAATAACATGGAGAACCAAGCAAAGTTAGTAAATTCTGGTCTGTCCGTATCCTTACCTAAGCGAATATCCCCGTAGCGGCTAAAAGTCAGCCATACAGCAAAGAATAAGAAGAAGCTGATCAGGCCGATATAATACCAAGCAAGCTCAGAAGCGATAAATCCTTTTGCTGCTGTGTAAATTGAGCTGGCATATTCAGGGTCTATCACGGTGACAAGTACAAATACCATGACAAGGATGGCTGAGCCAACGGCTATTATTGGGTGAGCACCCGCAAACAATCCGGCTTTAGGCAGTACATATGATTTGGTATTCATAGGGTTTGACCCCCATTTTTGCGAGCGAGTCCCTGCGTTAACCTAGTATCCATCAACTCCCGATATGACTGGGACAGGATGAGATTGGTTTTACTTTTATTATTCATAATTCAATTCTCACTTCTTGTTCTTATTGTGATCTTTTAAGACAACTCCACCTAAGGCCAAACAGGTTATTTAGACGATGAAGTCATGCTGTAAATTGATTCGAAAGTCATTGTTATGAATCCTCACGAAACTGAGAAGCAATAAAAAAACATGCTAAGACCCTAAAAAATTTATGACTCATTTTTTAATCAATCACTTACGCCTTCTATTAGTAGAAAAATTCATCAAGCCATAAAAAAAATGATATCTCAGGTCATTTTTTTTTTGCTGGTTCGCTAATTAATTCACTCCTAACATGCCTTTCAACGATGCTCTGGGCACGCCCATCGCTGTAATTGGCATCGTAAAACCTAAATACGACCGGCATCACCGGTATAACAAAAACAAATGATTTCAGCCCCTACACATAAATTTGGCTGTGCTGAAACTAGGTTAATTAGGAAAAGTTGATATGAACAAAAATAATCAATTGCCTTTGGCGGGTGTTCGAGTTGCTGACTTCGGACAACAAATTGCTGGGCCTGCTGTCGCCATGGTATTAGCGGATTTAGGTGCGACTGTTGTTCGTATCGATCCACCACAAGGACCTAGCTGGCAACACCCAGCTAACGCCATTTTAAATCGTAATAAGTCTTGCCTACGCCTCGATCTCAAAACTGAAGAAGGCCTTGAACAAGCTCTAGAATTGATTGCTAACGTGGATGTTGTGATTGAAAGTTTCCGTCCTGATGTGATGAAAAAATTGGGAGTAGATTTCGCCGCATTACGAGAGCAAAGACCAGACCTAATTACCCTTTCTATCCCTGGTTTTGCGAGCAATGACGAGCTACGTCGTGACTGGAAAGCCACTGAAGCCGTGATCGCAGCGACCTCAGGCGCCTACACAGACATGGGGTTCAACCGTGTCCTTATGGGGGTTAACCCAAGCTTCTCGCCGCTACCATTAGGCTCTTCTTACGCAACGTCCTTAGCAGCAAGTTCTGTCGTACTCGCTCTTTTTGAACGTGAGAAAACTGGCCGTGGAGATCAAATCGAAGTACCCGTTGCTGCTGCACTTATGGAAGGCTTATCTTACAACTCTTATGTCATTGATCAGCTACCAGAACGCTATAAAACAATGCGTGAGTTAGAGATCGAACACCGTAAAGAAAACAATATCGAAATGGATCTTAGCTATGAAGATCTACAAGAATATTTAGACCCTTTCTATCGTACTTATGTGTGTGCTGATGGCCGTATGTTCTATTGTGTTTGCCCATCTCACCGCAATCACGCTAAACGAGCACTTCAAGCGCTAGGTATTTATGAAGAACTGATGGCAGAAGGCCTGCCAGACGTAAAAGACCTGCATATGCCAACCGCAGAATGGGAAGGTGAAACCTCTATTGGTGTTTACCCACTTCCTAAAAAATGGGCAGACATCATTTCAGAGAAAATGAAAAAAGCCTTTTTGCAAAAAACGTCTGATGAATGGGGTGTCATCTTTGGCGAAGGTCAAATTCCTGGTGCGCCACATCGCACCACAAAAGAGTGGGTGAATAGCGAATACTCAAATGAATCTGGCCTTATTGTTGAAGTAAATGACCCAGAGTTTGGCACCATGAAACAACCTGGTCCTATCGCTTGGTTAGAAAATGAAGCCGAAGCCATGCTAACCCCAAGACCTAGAAAAGACGTCCCATATGCTGATGCATTAGCGGAGCTCACTAAGTGTGCACAAGAACATGTATCAACACGCCCTCAAGGCCAAGACATTCAAGCAGCAACAGGTGAAGGCTGGCTTAAAGATCTTCGCATTCTTGATCTAACTAACGTAATTGCAGGCCCTCATTCAACCGCATTCTTAGCGCGCTTTGGTGCAACTATCACTAAACTTGACCCTGTTACACCTTTGTACGACCCATTGATCGGGACACTTTTCACCTTCCAAACAGGAGTTGGTAAACAAAGTGCCTTAGTTGATATCACCACAGATGAAGGTAGAAACATCTTTGAGCAACTAGTAAAAAATGTTGATATGGTGGTAATTAACGCCCCAGAACGTCAAATGATACCGCTTGGATTAGATGGAGAAACACTATTATCAATCAATCCTGAAGTACTTTTCTGTCGTTTGGATTGCTTTGGCGCACCACGTAATGGCAGCAAAAAGAACTACATTGGTTATGATGACATTATTCAGGCGAACAGTGGCATTATGAGCCGTTTCGGTCGCCCAGAAACACCAGAGGAACATGCTCACCTAGGCACACTAGATGTTAACTGTGGTTTTGCTGCAGCCTTAGGCATGGCGGTGTCCCTTTATCATAAACAAAAGACGGGTAAAGTGAGTCGTTCTAGAACCTCACTTTCCGCTGTGACTAACCTAGCACAAATCCCGTTCGCCTTTGATTATGAAGGTCGTGATGAATTTAATGAGCCATCAGGTCGTGAAGTATTAGGTAACAACGCCCTATCCCACTTCTATCAAACCAGTGATGGTTGGATTTTCCTTGATTCAAACCAAGGTGAAATCGAACAGCTAAATCAAATTGAAGGTTTAGAAGGCATTATCCAAAGCCAAGATAAAGCTGACTTCATCAAACAAAGTCTATTAAAAGCACCCACCTCATACTGGGTAGACGTCTTTGTGAAAGCTGACATTGCCGCTGCTGAACCTATGGCGATCGAGAATCTGAGAGAAGATAACAGCCGTGTAGCAGACAACAAAGTAGGTACTGATAAGGGAAGTTTTGCTTTCTCTATCTACCCAGATCATCCAAGTGGCCACTGTATTACACAAATTGATCAATACTCAATTCGTCCAACTGAGTCAAAAATCATGGCTGCAACACCGACAGAAGCCTTTGGGCATTCAACCAGAGAAGTGCTAGCGGATTTAGGCTATAACACAGATCAAGTTGAATCGTTATTGGAGCGAAAAATTGCGGGATTAGGCTGGGGTAAAGAGTTTTTACCAAGCTAAACTAATTTGGTGAGTATAAAAGGTTAGGTTCTTTAATTAGACCTAGCCTTTTTTTTGTATTCTAAAAAATACATTAGCTTACAAGCTGAAGAATAACATAAGCCGTATTAGACTATTATTCTACATATCAGGGAGAATATTGTTACATTTTGGTGCGCTTTTTAGGCAAGAAACTGAATCCTGCACTAAGCTAATGAAATCAATCAATAACAAAGCTAAAGACCTGTTTTTTAGTTACTAAAACGTGCAACTAAAAAACAATTAGTTACCTAATTAAGATTTGTTTTGGAATGGTTAACTAATATAGTCACTTTGAAATTATTTATTAAAAAACAATTACATTTTTATCAGTCCCTGGAGATTCAATGACTATTAAAACGCGATTTTTAATTGCCCTCATTGCCAGTGTTTTATTACCTGTTACCATTATTTCTGCGCTTGTAATTAATAATGTTAGAGATAATGCACTCGAAAGCTTTCAAAACAATAGCCAAGCAGAAATCGCTCATATAGATAAAGCATTTAGCCTCTATCTTAATGGCCTAGCGGAAGACGCCAGCTACCTAGCTCAAAGCGAAACCATACGTAATCTTGATACCAGTGTGGCGACCTATATGGGTAAACCTTCTGGCATGATGACCCCAGATCAAAACTCTGACGTTGAGCAAGCGGCTTATCAAATGATGAAAGAGTTTGGTGAGGCTCACCCTGACCTTGCTTATGTTTATCTAGGCATGGGCCATGGTGGTTATATTCAATGGCCAATTGGCACTAGCGGTGAAGACTATGACCCAAGAGTACGCCCTTGGTATCAAGTTTCTGTTAATTCCACCACTCCCGTTCGTGTACCTGCCTATGCAGATCTTCAAACAAACACACCACTACAAGACTATCTAGTTAGATTTGAAGGTAAGAATGGCGCGTTTGGTGCCATAGGTGTAGACGTAACGCTTGGCAAACTAACCGATATGGTTAAATCAGTTAAATTTGGCCAAGAAGGCTATGTGATGCTGATTGAAGATACAGGCAAAGTACTTGCTGACCCTTCTAATCCAGAAAACAACTTTAAAGAACTGACAGAAGTTAGCACCTCTCATAAAGCCCTTGCTGACAATGCTTATGGCCTTTCTCGTGTTGAGTTTGAAGGTGAGACTTGGTTTGCTAATAAATATGAATCACCAGCTTTAGGTTGGAAGTTTATTGGTTTAGTACCAGCAAGCGAAGTGTATGCAAGTGCCAATAGCTTAACTCAGTATATTGTTATGATTGCCATTGTGATGGCGATTATCTTTACCTTAATTGGTTATGCCATTGTTGCCGTTGTTGCTAAACCTATGGCCATCATTACCAGTGGTTTAGAAGACATTGCTTCTGGTGAAGGGGATCTTACCCGCCGTCTTGATATTGAGTCCCAGGATGAATCAGGCCATATGGCGAATGCCTTCAACCGCTTTGTTGAGTCGATCAGTATCTTGGTAGGCAAGATCAAGAACTCAAGCCAAGGGGTTAAGGATATTGCTCAACAGTCACGAGACCTTTCAACCCAATTACATGACGTGGTAACTCACCAAGTGAGTGCGACAGACATGGTTTCTACCGCCTTTAACGAGATGGTAGCAACAGCAAACGAAGTCGCAACCAACTGTACTCAAGCGGCATCGGCAGCCGATACCAGCCAAAAGCATGTGCAAGAAGGTAATCAACTTATTCAAAAAACCGTTGATTCAGTTGGCCACTTAGAAACGGCTTTGAATGAATCTAATTCGGCTATGACGGTGCTTTCGGAAGAGTCGCAAAACATCACCACTATATTAGATACCATTCGTGGTATTGCCGAACAAACCAATCTACTAGCACTTAACGCAGCCATTGAGGCAGCACGTGCCGGAGAACAAGGTCGTGGTTTTGCGGTAGTAGCCGATGAAGTAAGAACCTTAGCGGGTCGTACAGCAGAATCAACCGAAGAGATTGATCGCTTATTAAGTCGTCTTCGAGGCCAGACAGAAAATGTAGCAGGCAAACTTTCTGCCAGCATTAATCATGCATCACAAACTGTTGAGTCGACTCAAAAAACTAACACTGTATTTGAAGCCATCATGGAGTCTGTTGTGACCATACGCGATATGACAACTCAGATTGCAGCATCTGCAGAAGAGCAACACCTAGTGGGTGAAGAAATTAACCGTAATATCATTGATATCCACGACGGTGCAACCAATGCCAAAGGCCTATCTGAAAATGTTGAAGAAACAGCAGAACAACTAACTGGGTTGGCAACTGATTTAGAAAAACTTGTCAGTGAATTTAAATCAAATCACTAAAAGTTAACTAAAACAGTTAATATCAAACTTGAGCCCATTAGAAACCTTTTCTAGTGGGCTTTTTTTTAAATAAAGTTGAATAAAGCTCAGTAAATCTAATAATCAATTCGTTTAAGCCCCTCTTTAAATCTACTAAATAGCGCTCAATTCTAGCCCTCATAAGGCTTCACACATTTGTAACGTAACGTGAACAGTTTCTCACTAACTTTCATCACTTTTTAGAGAAATCCGACATAAGTCACACACTATGTAACTTTAAGTTAATTTACAGTAAATGAATGTATATGTATTTTGCCTAAATACACAAAATACAGTATTGTTGATGGTTATACGAAGGCTCAAGGCCACTAATTCAAAGCATTTCAACTTATGTTTAGGTAGGTAAATAATTCACTCCTCCTAGTACTTAGCACACACTAATTAAGAGAGTTTCATTTTGCATCTAATAAGTAGATATTTTAAATATTTTACGGTTTGCCTAATATTACTCCTCAGCTTTCCAACTAATGCCAATACTCAAGCTAAAAACATTCTCATTGTTTTATCTTACTCTACAGACTTCCCTTCATACCCCAGTATTACCAAAGCTTTTAGCCAATCATTAAGCCAACACAATCTCAGTTATGTTTATTTAAATAGTAAAAATAATTGGTCGAATGATTATCAAAATTTGATGCAGGACTTCTTGTCTAAAAAACAAGCACTCTCTAATGAGAAAATAGACCTAATCATTAGTGTCGATGACAATGCACTGGATTTTGTCAGGAAGAATCACACGAATATGTATCAAAATATTCCCGTTGTTTTTATGGGAGTAAATGATGTTAATAAACTGAATTGGGCCAAAGGCCAGAAATATTTCACTGGTTTTTACGAAGCCCCCTCTTTTAAAGAAAATCTACTTTATGCTCAGGGCCTCTTCCCCGATAGCAACACAATCCACCTTATTAATGATGCTTCAACCAGTAGCCGAGCCAATACTAAACAGCTAATCAGGGCTGCTAGCTCTCTTAACCTTAATAAGCATTTAAACCTAATCTCTCTTGAAGATTTAAACTGGAAACAGTTCGAGCAAAGCCTCGCCTTATTACCTAAAAATGAACCCATAGTTTTAGTCTCAGTATTTGTTGATAAAAATGGCGAAAGAAAAAGCTATTTCCAGGGGCTAAATAGCATTATTGATAACAGTGATTCTCCCATAATCACCTTTTGGTCACATGGACTAGGTAAAGGAATTTTAGGCGGTCATATGATAAACCCAGCCAAACATGCCCAAGCCGCTGCCGACTATGCTAAAGCCATTTTAAAAGGCAACAGTTTATCCTTGCTTCCTATTATTTATACTAGCCCGAATAGCAACGAGTTTGATTTAAATCAGCTAGAGAAGCATCAAATTGATTTGTCTCAATTACCTGCCGACACCAGTTTTATTAACCCAACCAAGTCTTTACTTAATAATCTTTGGGTCATTATTTTACTCATCAGCATTATTGTGATTTGTCTCATTGTTGCTGTTACCTACCTTACCTTACAGGTGCGTCGACGGACCCAAGCTGAAGCCGACTTACTACAAGAAAAAGCCCTACTAGCCGGTATTATTAATACCATTCCGGATCATATTGTTTATAAAGATAAAGACTACTGCTATCAGGTTTCAAACTCCGCTTTTGAAAACTTCGTCCAACTATCAAAAAGCAAACTTATAGGTCATACAGATCACGACCTGTTTGAAAACAAAATCATCTCCTTGTTCCACCCAATGGACAGCAAGGTAGTACAGACAGGTAAAGAAGTGCGCTGTACCGAGTACATTGCTTTAGAGCAAGGTGACAGTGCGATTTTAGATATTATCAAAACCCCTTTTTATAATAATAAAGGGGTTTTATCAGGCATTATCAGTATTGCTCGTGATATCTCCCAATCCTATAAGCAGCAAGAAGAAAACAGGCTACTAGCCACCTTCTTTAAACAGTCTTCAGAAGGCATGGTAATTGTCAGCAAACGTGGTCGTATTTTAACGGTCAACCCTGCTCTAATTAGCATGACGGGCTTTAGTGCAGAGCAGCTCATTGGTAGCAGCTTTCGCAAAGTACTCGCCAACTCCTCCTATAAAGCCTATCGCAACATGAGTATCGATCTGAAAAGTGTCGGCAAGTGGCAGGGAGAAATGGAATACATCACCTTAACCCAACAGCCTCAACCTGGCTGGGTGATAGCAACCAGTGTATTGGATGAAATGGGTCAGATCAGTCATTTTGTTGCCTCTTTCTCTGATATCAGCAAACTGAAACGTTCGCAGAATAAGCTACAACATTTGGCTCACCACGACTCTTTAACTGGCCTACCGAATAGAACTTTCTTAACCCAAAAACTTTCCGGCATGATCAGCCAAGCGAGAAAGAACGATAAGCAGCTTGCTGTCGCCTTTTTAGATCTAGATAGATTCAAGAATATCAACGACACCTTAGGCCATATGTTTGGCGACAAACTACTTAGGGTCATTGCCAGACGCATGTATAACCAGCTTAATGAAAATGAAGTAGTTGCCCGAATTGGTGGCGATGAATTTATCCTCATCCTAGACCCAAGTGATGGTTTAGAAGCACTTGCGACACGTTTGGACCTTCTCAATCAAAAGATCCAAGAGATGGTTTACCTAGATGGCAAAGAGATTATGACCTGTGCCAGTATTGGCGTCAGTCTTTACCCTCAAGATGGCACCAGTTCAGAGCTGTTATTCCAACATGCAGATACCGCCCTTTACAGTGCCAAGGAAGCGGGCCGAGCCATGCATAAGTTTTATGCCAGTGCCCTGACGATACAAGCACAAGAAAGGCTAACAATTGAGAGCCACCTAGCTAAAGCCCTTGAATATAAAGAAATGACCTTGGCTTACCAGCCAATTTATGACTTTAAACAACAGAAGTTTGTAAAAGTAGAAGCCTTGCTTCGTTGGCATACCCCTAAACTGGGTCAGGTACCACCAGACAAGTTTATTCCTATTGCCGAAGAAACAGGTGGCATTCTTAACATAGGTAACTGGGTATTAGAAACGGCCTGTCGCACCATGGTGCAATGGCAACAAAGAAGTTGTCAGATTCAAAGAATTGCGGTCAATGTGTCACGCATTCAGATTGCTAGACAAAACATGTTCGAAACAGTTAAAGACATCTTGCAGCAAACTCAGTGCAAACCCCAATGGATAGAAATTGAGGTAACTGAGAGCGCCATTATGAACCTATCAAAAGATGGGCTGAAGCAACTGACTCAATTAAAAGAGTTCGGTGTGTCTATTTCTATCGATGACTTCGGTACTGGCCAATCGTCGCTTTCATCCCTGAAAACCTTACCTGTCAGTACCTTAAAAATTGATAAATCCTTTGTGCAAGATATGCCAGAGAATAACAATGATGTGGAAATTGCTCGCCTGATTCTACAAATGTCCAAAGTACTCAATGTAAGATCTGTGGCCGAAGGGGTAGAAACGGCAGAACAAGCGCAAGTACTTAAAAATATGGGCTGTGACCTGTGCCAAGGCTACTTATTTAGTAAGCCACTTACCGAAGAAGCATTAGCCGCCTTTATTAACCACCCAAGCTGGTTGCAAGAAAAAGCCATTCAAGCAGTTTCTGAAAACCTAGATTATTCTTACTAATACTGAAATTTTCTCTCTAACTAGAAAGCACTTAACAAGGCTTTCTAGTGGTATTTCCCTCAATCTCAATGAGCATTAATGCTCACTAATTTCAATCAATACACCCGTTCCTTTACGCAAGTGATAGCGACTTTCTTTATCCATAATCAAAAAGCTATCCTTAGGCATAATAAGGTCTTTAGCCCCTTGATCGACTGAGATATTCGATACTTGATTCGCATAAAAGTAGGCTTGCTGACCAGGTTTACTCAAAGCATCACAGGGTGCATAAAGTGCTTGCACTAACGCTTTGGTATCAGCTCGTCGCACCATGATGTTTAAGTCTTCAATAGGCCCATTGAGCAGCTCTGAGGTAGTCATATCACCACCATAAAAAGTCGCTATATCCAACTCATGCAATAAGTCATCATGGGTCACATGCCCTTGCTCTGATTGATGCTCTAAACGCATTCCTTTACCCGCTATCAAGACTAGATGACGCTCTAACCCTGAGAAGTCCGAAAATACACCTGACTCAGAGACTGCCGCCTGACTGATACGAAATTTAACGCCTTTCTCATCCTCAAGCTTAAGCAGCTCTAAGGTTTCACCCTTCCCATTTTTCCAAGGCATACGACGAAATTGCGCCTGAGTAATCAATGTTTCTTGTGACATAAGCGAGTTCCTATTTAACTCCTATTCATTTAGTTAAAAAGTCGTTTTAACAAGGCGGTAAATTCAAGATTAAATTGAGCTTCAGTCTGATGTTTAAAGTCGTTGATAACCTGATTACCTGCCACATACACATGGCTAATCAGGTTCTCATTGGTAGCGAATAACCAACGGTTAAGTAAATCTTCATTCTTACTTGCTGCGATAAAAGGATGGCGATTATCCAACACTATAAAGTCCGCTCTATTACCCACTTCTAGCCCTAAACTCACCTGACAAGCTTGGTTGCCACCTTGTCTAGCCGCCTGAAATAGATAATCACCCACATGATGCTCGCCTTCTGTATAAAGGCGATTACGTTGCTCGTCCCTAAAGCGCTGGCTATATTCCAATGTTCTCAACTCTTCCACTAAAGAGAGGCTAACATGACTATCTGAACCTATGCCCCAACGTCCACCTTCAGCAATAAAATCCACCCCAGGGAAAATACCATCACCTAGATTCGCTTCTGTTGTTGGGCATAAACCTGCCACAGCACCCGACTTTGCAATGGCTGTGACTTCATTTTGATCAAGATGAGTGGCATGTACTAAACACCAACGCTCATCCAAACCTATCTCATTAGCAAGCCACTGCACAGGTCGCTGACCACTAAAAGCAACACTGTCTCGCACTTCTTTTTGCTGCTCAGCAATATGGATATGAATAGGCATTACCTTATTAGGTGTCTTATCTAATGCCCCCATGACATCTTGAATTTGCCCTTGAGTCACGGCTCGAAGAGAGTGAAAGCAAACACCCACCTTATGCAGCTTATGACCTGCCAAAGAGGCTTGGCTTGCTTGGTGCAAAGCCAAATACTGCTCTGTACTATTAATAAAACGGGCTTGGCCTTCATTCGGAGCTTGGCCACCAAAACCAGAATGGCTATATAGTACGGGGAACAGCGTTATACCAAGCCCTGCTTGATCGGCTGCCTGAGCAAGCTGCAACCCCATTTCATTTAATTGGCTATAGGTCTGCCCTTTTGGGTCATGGTGAAGATAATTAAACTCTGCCACTTGGGTGTAACCCGCCTTCAACATATCTATATAAAGCTGAGTCGCAATAATACGTACATCATCCGGGGTTAACTTATGTACCATCTTATACATAAGATCACGCCAACTCCAAAAACTATCATTGGGATTCAAGCTCACTTCCGCCATGCCAGCCATAGCACGTTGAAAAGCATGTGAATGAAGGTTGGCTAGGCTAGGTAAAGTAGGGCCAGACAAGCGTGTCGCGCCTTCTGAGCTCGCATCGCTACTCAGGCTCTGAATAAGGCCATGTTCCACTTCAATTCGGACATTTGTCTTCCAACCTTGGGGAAATAAAGCCTGTTCGGCAAAGTAGACTTGGCGTGTCATCAGGGTCTCCGGCATTAATTTATGAGTCGTTTTCAGTGTAGCGGAAACAAACTTGTCTATACAAGTATAATTTTATCCTATACCAGTTTTTAAATATCTGGGTATAATTCAAGCTAACATATTCATTCGCACAGCTTTTACGCAATTACTAAGGTTTAAACATGGTCGATACCGCCACCAGCATGATGGACAGCTTATCTAAGTCAATCGAAGATTCGCCCGCGCCTATTTATGCCAGAGTTAAGCAGGCTATCTGCCAAAAAATTAATAGCGGAGAATGGCAGGCTGACCAAAGGGTTCCCTCTGAATCAGAAATGGTAAAAGCACTGAGTGTTAGCCGCATGACAGTTAACCGTGCTCTGCGTGAATTAACAGACGAAGGCATACTGGTAAGACAGCAAGGTGTCGGTACCTTTGTAGCCCAGAAAAAGGCTCATTCGGCCCTGTTCGAAGTACATAACATTGCCGATGAAATCGCCGCCCGCGGTCATACCCATAAAGCGCAACTCATTGAAATAACACGCGCTAAAGCCAATATGGAAGAGGCAATGAACCTAGGGGTGCGTACTAATCACAGTATTTTTCGCGCCACTATTTTGCACTTTGAAAATGAGCTCCCTATTCAGATAGAAGAAAGAGTCGTTAATGCCAGTTTGGCGCCAGACTATGATAAACAAGACTTTCAACTGAATACAGCCTACGACTACTTGATGAAAGTGGCGCCAATGACAGAAGGTGAGCACCTAGTTGAAGCTGTTATTGCAAGCCCTTACGAATGTGAATTATTAGGTATCAATGCCAGTGAGCCTTGCTTGCAAATCAAGCGCCGCACCTGGTCAAAAGACAAACTTGTCACCACTGCCAGACTGTTATCCCCTGGTTCTCGTTTTCAATTATTCGGGCATTTTGGCCGCTAAACTTACTTTCAACAGTTAAATTTCACTTACTAATCAGATAGTTAAAACCTTTAAATTAAAGCGAAAAAGAAGAGTATAGCTGCTTGGCTTTACTTTTTTTTTCGCTTTTTTTAAGAGAGGGTATTGCGCTCTTTAGGCTTTGCTCTTATTGTTTATAACAACTTGTATAGACATGTATGTAGGTGAGATAACAATGACTGAACAAAATCGCTTTCGTGCTGGCACTGTTAAAGCAGCAACAGGAACAGACTTAACCGCTAAATCTTGGCTAACTGAAGCGCCTATGCGCATGCTAATGAATAACCTAGATCCTGAGGTCGCTGAAAACCCAGAAGAACTGGTCGTTTATGGCGGTATTGGCCGTGCAGCTCGTAACTGGGAGTGCTATGACAAGATTGTTGAGTCACTCACCGATCTAGAAGAAGATCAAACCTTACTTGTACAGTCAGGTAAGCCTGTCGGTGTTTTCCAAACACACAAAAATGCTCCTAGAGTGCTAATTGCAAACTCAAACCTAGTACCACACTGGGCTAACTGGGAACATTTCAACGAACTAGATGCCAAAGGCTTGGCTATGTATGGCCAAATGACAGCAGGCTCTTGGATCTACATTGGTAGCCAAGGCATAGTGCAAGGCACATACGAAACCTTCGTAGAAGCGGGTCGCCAACACTACAATGGCGAACTTGCAGGCCGTTGGGTTCTAACCGCAGGTCTTGGCGGCATGGGTGGCGCTCAGCCATTAGCAGCAACTCTAGCAGGCGCTAGCTCTCTTAACATTGAATGCCAACAAAGCCGTATCGACTTTCGTTTAAACACTCGTTACCTAGACGAGCAAGCAACCGACCTAGACGACGCGCTAGCTCGCATCAAGAAATACACAGATTTAGGAGAAGCCCGCTCTATTGGTTTATGTGCCAATGCGGCTGATGTATTGCCTGAACTTGTTCGCCGAGGTGTTCGCCCTGATATGGTGACAGACCAAACCTCAGCCCATGACCCATTAAATGGTTACCTACCACAAAACATGAGCTGGGAAACTTACCGCGAACAAGCTGTAAATGCACCAGAAGCAACGGTAAAAGCAGCGAAAGTATCTATGGCAGAACACGTTAAAGCCATGCTTGCTTTCCAAGAAATGGGCATCCCTACTTTTGACTATGGTAACAACATTCGTCAAATGGCTTTGGAAGAAGGGGTAGATAATGCCTTTGATTTCCCAGGTTTCGTACCGGCTTATATTCGCCCTCTTTTCTGTCGTGGTGTTGGCCCTTTCCGTTGGGCTGCACTCTCTGGTAACCCAGAAGACATTTATAAGACAGATGCTAAGGTGAAAGAATTAATTGCTGATGATGCTCATCTTCACAACTGGTTAGACATGGCCCGCGAACGGATTCAGTTCCAAGGTTTGCCAGCACGTATTTGTTGGGTAGGTCTTGGTCAAAGAGCAAAACTCGGGCTAGCCTTTAATGAAATGGTACGCTCTGGTGAATTATCAGCACCGGTTGTTATCGGTCGTGACCACCTAGATTCTGGTTCAGTTGCCAGCCCTAACCGTGAAACCGAAGCCATGCAAGATGGTTCAGATGCCGTATCTGATTGGCCACTATTGAATGCCCTATTAAACACAGCATCAGGCGCAACTTGGGTTTCTTTACACCATGGCGGTGGCGTTGGCATGGGCTTCTCGCAACACTCTGGCATGGTAATCGTGGCTGATGGTAGTGATGATGCAGCAGAACGTATTGCTCGTGTACTCACCAATGATCCGGGTACTGGTGTTATGCGCCACGCAGATGCAGGCTACGATATCGCTATCAACTGCGCCAAAGAACAAGGCTTGAACCTACCTATGGTTGAAGCAACACAAACAAATAAAACAAAATAATAAACCTTGCGGAGAAGCAAATTCATGTTTGAATTTACCCTAATTCCAGGAAAGACCACCCTGGCAGACCTACGCCAGATCAGCCGTCGCCACGTCAAGATTACCCTTGATCAAAGCGCTGTTGCAGACATTCACGCCAGCACCCAGGTTGTGAATGATGTCATCGCTGAAGACCGCACCGTTTATGGTATCAACACTGGGTTTGGTCTATTGGCCAATACCCGTATTGCCGCAGAAGACTTAGAAGAACTACAACGCAGCATTGTCCTATCTCATGCTGCTGGCATTGGCGAGCTAATGAACGATGCGACGGTCAAAATGATTATGGCACTTAAAGTTAATAGCCTAGCGCGTGGTTTTTCAGGTATTCGTTTATCTGTGATTGAAGCGCTCATCACGCTCATCAACAAAGAAGTTTACCCATGCATTCCACAGAAAGGTTCTGTGGGCGCATCTGGTGACTTAGCGCCTTTGGCTCATATGAGCGCGGTATTATTGGGTGAAGGCCAAGCTCGCTATAAAGGTGAAGTGTTGTCAGGCCAAGCCGCCCTTGCGATTGCAGGTCTAGAGCCAATTACCTTAGCACCAAAAGAAGGTCTAGCATTGCTTAATGGTACTCAAGCATCAACAGCCTTTGCATTAGAAGGTTTGTTCCATGCAGAAGACCTATACGCGTCTGCCATTGTTTGTGGTTCCCTTTCTGTGGAAGCCGCTCTGGGTAGCCGTCGTCCATTCGATGATAGAATCCATCAAGTACGTGGCCACCAGACACAAATTGATGCCGCTGCAGCTTATCGACATCTATTAACTGATCGCAGTGATTTGGGCGAGTCTCATGTTGGCTGTGAGAAAGTCCAAGATCCTTATTCACTTCGTTGCCAGCCACAAGTGATGGGAGCCTGCCTAGACCAGATCCGTAATTCAGCGAACACACTTTTGGTTGAAGCTAACTCGGTATCCGATAACCCATTAGTCTTTGCAGCCGAAGGGGACATCATTTCTGGTGGTAACTTCCACGCAGAACCTGTGGCATTTGCAGCGGATAATCTAGCCCTAGCGATTGCTGAAATCGGCAGTTTGTCAGAGCGCCGTATGGCACTTCTGATCGACAGCAGCTTGAGTAAGCTACCCCCTTTCCTTGTTGATAATGGCGGTGTTAACTCTGGCTTTATGATTGCCCAAGTAACCGCAGCAGCCCTAGCCAGTGAAAACAAAACCTTTGCACACCCTGGTTCTGTAGATAGCTTGCCAACATCCGCTAACCAAGAAGACCATGTCTCTATGGCAACCTTTGCGGCACGTCGCCTAAAAGATATGTCAGAAAATACCCGTGGTATCTTGGCCGTCGAAATCCTGTCTGCAGCACAAGGCCTAGACTTCCGTGCACCGCTTAAGTCCACTGAATTACTTGAGCAGGCGAAAGCCGAGCTAAGAGCCCGCGTGCCTTTTTATGATAAGGACAGATACTTTGCGGCTGACATTGAAAAAGCCAATGACCTACTAGCAGAAGCAGTACACAATAGCTTGATGCCAGCAGGTCTACTACCAAGCTGTGGCCCGACACCTGCAAATGCCTAGACTATGCATAGAAAGTGTCATTAGGGCGAAGTAATACCCAGCCCAGCTAGCAAAAAAATAGGCCAGACTTTTAAAGTACTGGCCTATCTTTTTATAACAGGTCTCAACATTAGGCCTAACAATAACAACAAGGGGTTGTCATGACTCAGGCATTCAAATTCGATTCTCTTTGGCATGGTTTTCACCTTACCACCATGCATCAAGGCCAGTATCACAACATAGAAGACGCTGCGATTGGCGTCGTCGGTGAACACATAGCTTGGATAGGAAAGCATGCAGATCTCACAGATTACAGCAGTGATGAGAGTCATGATCTCGGTGGTGGTTGGGTCACACCCGGCTTAATAGATTGCCATACTCATCTCGTCTTTGGTGGTAATCGCGCCAATGAATTCGAGCAAAGACTCAACGGTGTCAGCTACCAAGAAATCGCTGCCCAAGGTGGCGGTATCGCCTCTTCGGTAAAGTCGACCCGTGAAGAAAGCCATCAAGAATTATTTGAAAGTGGCAAACGTCGCCTTATTTCGCTATTAAAAGATGGAGTCACTAGCCTAGAGATCAAATCAGGTTATGGCCTTTCCCTAGAACATGAAGTGAAGATGCTGGAAGTCGCTAAAGAACTTGCAGAGGCCTTCCCAGTTGATATCAAAACCACCTGTCTAGCGGCCCATGCGTTACCACCAGAATATAAAGGCCGTAGTGATGACTACATAGAGCATTTATGCTCAGAAGTTCTGCCTAAAATCGCTAAATTAGGCATAGCCGATGCGGTTGATGCTTTTTGTGAAGGCATAGGTTTTAGCCCAGCTCAGGTTGAGAAGTACTTCAAAGTTGCTCAAGCGTTAGGCTTGCCAGTAAAACTCCATGCAGAGCAGCTCTCTTCCCTAGGTGGCACCACATTGGCGGCGCGCTATCAGGCCTTGTCTGCGGATCACCTAGAATTTATTACCGAAGATGATGTGGCCGCCATGGCAGAGTCAGGCACAGTCGCTGTGATTTTACCCGGCGCTTATTTCATCCTGAAAGAAACACAAAAGCCCCCTATCGATTTACTACGCCGTTACAAAGTCCCTATGGCAATCGCCACAGATGCAAACCCGGGCACCTCACCAGCCCTATCTTTGCGCCTTATGATGAATATGGCCTGCACCTTGTTTGGTCTCACCCCAGAAGAAGCTTTAGCAGGCACAACCATCCATGCCGCTAAGGCCCTTGGTTTGGCAGAAAGCCATGGTGAACTTGCTGTCGGCAAATTGGCTGACTTTGTTTGCTGGGATGTAGAAAGTCCGGGGGAGCTAAGTTATTGGTTAGGTGGTAATCTGATGAAATCTCGCATTAAATCTGGAGCCCTTGCTAATGTCTAAGATTGCTAACCCTTTTAACTTTCATCAAGGCGAAAGCCCTGTCTTGGTGAGCATGCCTCATTCTGGTCTTGCCCTGTTAGATCATATGCAAGCGACCTTAAGCGAAGCGGCCAAACCTTTACCTGATACTGATTGGTACATCCCTGAGCTGTACGACTTTCTAGCAGAATTAGATGTCACAGTGATCAGCGCAAACTACTCACGCTATGTGATAGACCTAAATCGCCCAGTGGATGACAAACCTTTATACAGCACTAAAACAACAGGCCTTTTTCCTGATATTTTGTTTGCTGATGAGCCTGTCTTTTTACAAGGTAAACACCACTCAGATAGTTTAAAGGCGCAAATCAAAGAAGATATTTGGCAAGCCTATCACGGTAAAATTGCTAAAGAGCTTGAACGCATAAAAGCCAAGTTTGGTTATGCTATTTTATTTGATGCACACAGTATTGCGGCACAAGTCCCTATGTTATTTGAAGGCACTTTACCTGATTTTAATTTTGGCAATAACGATGGCGCAGCCTGTGATCCAAAACTAGTAAAGAGTTTAGATGAGATTATCGCTGGAACGGATTACAGCCATGTCGCTAATGGTCGCTTTAAAGGGGGTTATATTACTCGCTCCTTTGGCCAGCCAGAACAAGGTATTCACGCGATTCAATTGGAATTATCTCAAGCCACATACTTGGATGACAGGCTTTTCAAAGAAGGGATTTACCAACTTGATGAAGAGAAAAAAAAGAAAGTCAGCCCACAACTTAAACGCCTCATAGAAGCCTTAATTGCTGTGGGCCAACCCTAGAGCAAAGAATATTGGAAACCTTTCAAGAGAGGGATTCAAAAGAGCTCAGGCTTTTGAACTTTTTCTTGAAGGCCACCCCAATAAAAAGGGAACGCTCTCATTAGCAGGTCGTGCTAAAACTTTTAAACAGGCTTAACCTCCATCAAAGCGAGATTAAACCTATAAAACTAACCAAGCCTTACAACACTGGGGAGAATAAGAGACTTGTCCCCTGCATCATGATGACTCCCATCACACAGATAAAACTTGCCGCACCAAGCCTTAGAAAAAGCTCTCGCCATTGAGAACCTTGGCTCGATGGCTTGATAAAACGACGCAACCAAGCAGCACCTTTGATAGACACAAAAGCCAATAAAGAGATAGCCGCACCCGTCCCTACGCCCATAGCAATGGCACCTACCATACCTAACCAATAAAGCCCCAACGACTTAGCAAAAATCAGCACTAATAAAGCACCACTACAAGGGCGAACCCCTATGCTAAAGACAATGCCTATATAGTCTTTTAGGTTTTTAGCCTGCTCAATATCAGCAGGACTGGCATGATGCTTATGGCCGCAACCACAGGCATGCTCATGAACATTTTTATGGCCGTGATCGTGACTATGGTCATGACTGTGATCGTGGCTATGCGATTTGGCGTCCGCTTTTTGTTTGAGAAAATCTCGAATACTTTTCCAAGCCAGATGTAAACCCAATAAAATCATGGCCACAAAGCTGGCATCTATCAGATAACTAGCCTTAGCATTTACCTCTCGCATACTTGTCTCTAACACAAACAACAATGCGCTCACTAAAACGATCGCCACTAGCGCTTGTAACAAGGCAGCACTAATAGACAATATTAAACTGGTTTTCACTTTTGTTGGATGAGTACTTAAATAACTCACCATGATGACCTTGCCATGCCCAGGGCCTATAGCATGTAAAAAGCCATAACTGATACTGGCAGCAGACACGTAAAACAAGGCTTTTAATGGGTATTCATGAGCCAAACTAAGCAGCTGACTAATACTTCGGGTTAACTCTCTTTGCAAAGCTTGTAGCTCGATAAAAACATAAGGCAACACAGGCCAAACATAGAGATAAAAACCACTCGCTAAAAGTAGACCTATACAAGCCAGACCATAGGGATAAAGGCGAGTCATCTCACTATCCCTTTTGGCAGGTTATACACGGCCTTGTCGATAAACATCTTATTCATCCTTCTCGTTTTAACGCTTATCTTCATCATGAGTTTATTGGCATGCTATTTGGCTTTGCTGCGCAAATACCGCCCCCAACGTCAAGTCAGGGCTCGCATCTACCGGCATAGACCAAGCTTGACTGATTTGCTCCATACTGGGCTCAGATTCCACTACCTGCCTTTTACACACACTGCTTAGAGCATCACTAAGCTGTAGGTCATTAGCGCTAGGCCAAGACATCTCAATGAAATAACTTGGATCAAACACCTGAATCCCCAATTCGCCTTGATCTAGCAACAAAGGTTCGTCAAAACCCAGATAAAAACTAAACACGACATCTATGCCATCTAGGGTGACTCGCTCTAAACTGGCATCTAAATTAGCTAAAACTTCTTTATTCCAACTCACTTGGGTAAAGAAAGAATCACGCTTTAAATTATCAATCAGCCCTTTGGCGACCTGCTCAAGGCTGGTGACCTGTTCCTGCTTTTCTAAGTTTTTACCTTCTAAAAGATAAACCGATGTCATGGGATCAAAGCGCCAAACCATATTGATGCCGTAGACCTTTTTATCTTCGCCATCAACATAGGTTTGAACATCTATCCAAGCGTGAGGGTGGGCGTGTGCATATAAGGACATTAAGCCAAATACCAGAGGTAAAAAAACTAACTTAATTACTGATGACATACGCCTACCCTTTTGTTTTACGCTGAATTATTTCTTTCCCTTGTTATAGCTTCAGCATTAATTGCTAAGCGCTTTAACTAGGGTACTTATATTATGTTCCATCATTTTAATATAAGTTCCTGCAGCTTGGTTAGGGCTAGACAAAGCATCCGCATAAAGCTCACCGCCAATCTTGGCACCCGTTTCACGGGCAATCTGCTCAATTAGGCGAGAGTTAGAAACTTTCTCAACAAATACCGCTTGAATGTCATCCTTGCGAATTTGCTTGATGATTTTCACCACGTCAGCTGCTGAGGCTTCTGCTTCTGTGCTCATACCTTGAGGGGCAGTAAAGTTAAAACCATACTCACGGGCCAGATAACCAAAAGCATCGTGTGAGGTAATCACATTGCGCTTATTCTCAGGCACTTGGCTCATTTTTTGAGTTAGGTCTTTCTCAAGGGCTTTAAGCTCCTTCACATAGTCCTTAGCATTTTGGTTGAATTCAGCCGCATGCTCAGGTGCCAGCTTAACCAGTGCTGCGCGAATATTCTCAACATACACAAGTACGTTAGTCACACTGTGCCAAGCATGTGGATCGAATTCCCCATGGTGATGATGGTGCTCATCTGCGTGGTGCGCTTCTTCATCGTCATGATGTTCTTCTTCATCATGGTGACCATCTTCATCATGGTGACCATCTTCGTCATGATGACCTTTTTCATCATGGTGACCATCTTCGTCATGATGACCTTTTTCATCATGGTGCTCGTCTTCATCGTGATGACCTTCTTCATCGTGATGACCTTCTTCATCATGATGCTCGTCTTCGTCGTGATGGCCTTCTTCTTCGTGGTGCTCATCTTCTTCACCAAGGTGAATCAGGTTTACTCCGTCAGTCGCAGCAATTTTGACACCTTTAAAACCAGCTGATTGCTCTAGTCGTTCCATCCAGCCTTCAAATCCTAGGCCATTTACAACCAATAAATCCGCTTCAGCCACAGCTTGAGCATCCATTGGCGAAGGTTGATAAACATGGGCATCACCATTAGCTTCAACCAAGTTAGTGAGACTAATATGCTCACCACCGACTTCTTGCACTAGGTCATTTAAGACACTAAAGCTGGTCACAACTTTCAGTTCAGCGGCCAAACCTAATGTCGGGATAGACAAGAGAGCAGACGCGAAAACATTTACCAGATATCTGGATTTCATGAGTACAGATCCTTATTAATAGAGGGTTGGGCTTGTCTTGCTAACACGGAGCGAAACAAGCCATTTAATGGACTAAATAGAATTGAAAACAGGTAACAAACCACCAAAACAACCACTATGCTTGGGCTGGTTGGTAAACCAAAATGGAACGAAAGCAATAAACCCGCCCAACATGAGAGTGCACTCATGAGGATGGAAAGTAAGATAATCGGCTCCAAACGGCGAGCCCAAAAACGGGCGATACAAGCGGGAAGTATCATTAACCCCACTGCCATTAAGGTGCCCAAGGCATGAAAGCCAGCGACTAAATTGGCCACCACTAAAAACATAAAAGCAAGATGTGCAACATTGCCGCTTTTACCAAAACTGGCCAGATAATCTGGGTCTAACGAGCCAAGCACTAAAGGGCGATAAATAATCGCCAATACCACTAGGCTAACCACACAGGTAATTTGCAATAAAATCAAAGCCACGTTATCAAGCGCTAATGCGGTGCCAAATAACACGTGTAAAAGGTCAATATTACTGCCCTTGGCCGAGATTAAAATCACACCCAATGCCAATGATCCTAGATAGAAGGCGGCTAACGTGCTGTCTTCGCTTGAGTTTGTTTTAAGCGCTGTTGCACTGGATAACATAGCCACCAAAAGTCCCGCCATAAGACCACCCAGTGTCATGGCGATCACGGACAAACCACACAGCAAATAAGCTATTGCGGCGCCTGGCAATATGGCGTGCGCCATGGCATCACCGGTCAAACTCAAGCGACGTAACATCAAAAACACGCCAATAGGCGCGGACCCAATAGATAAGGTCACACATCCTAATAACGCTCTAGCCATAAATTGATAATCTGTAAAAGGTGCAACTAACAATGTATTCAGGTTGAATGGAAACAGGTCAAGCATGATCTAAAAGGTCCAACCTCGAATCTGTCGTCACTTCTAATGGTACTTGCTCTATCGCATTGTCATTCGATGCGTCTAACAGGGACTTACTATTACCCTGCAATAGACCACTCGGATGGAATAACAAACACTGATCAAAATGCTGTTTCACCAATTCAAGATCATGAATGGCAGCCACTATGGTTACCCCTTGTTCTTGGCAATATTTAAGTTGTTCTAGCAAGACAGAAATTGTGGCTTCATCCACGCCATTAAAAGGCTCATCAAGTAATAACAATTTACTGGGTTGTAACAACATACGAGCAAACAAAGCCCTTTGCATTTGGCCACCCGAAAGTTCGCTAAGATGTACTTTAGCCATATCGTTTAAGCCCACTCTTTCTATCGCCTCTTGCACCTCTTTGTCATAGTTACGCATAGAGCGCCACCAGCCGGTTTGAGACCAAAGACCAGTGCTCACAAACTCTTTTAGCTCAATGGGGAAACCTTTCTCGATACGTGCCTGTTGCGGTAAATAAGCAACATCATGGGAGCGCACCACACCTAAATTAACACTGCCACTCAGAGGTTTAACTAAGCCCATAATGGTTTTTAGCAGGGTAGATTTACCCGAACCATTTAAGCCAACCAACGCCAGCACATCTGACTGCTGTACTTGTACATTAATATCTGTGGCTAGCGGGTTTTGAGCTTGATAACCAATGCTCAAGCTCTCCAATGTGATCATGGCAGACATAATTTATAACAACCCATAATTTAAGAGGGTGAGAATTAAGCTCAATAAAGCGAGCGGCACAAAGCGCGCAATAAAGCTAAGAGAGTAAAAAGGCATAATTTAATCATTCTAATAATTAGCGTTATGATATAACATATCATTTAAAGTTTTATAAAGTAAACAATTAAAGTGATGCCTTTGCAGTAAGTCGCGAGCAAAGCTATGAAGAGGCAAAAATAGGCGAAGAAGCAGAGCTTATGAATAATGAATGAGCGTTTCGAGTCTATTTTTAACACCCTATTAGCGAGCGCAGCAGTCATGCAAAGGGCTCAAAGTGAATAGATAGAATAATTAGGAGATACCTTGATCGATCAACTGCCTGATGTTGCGCATACCCAAATTACGAGTCAACAGCCCAAAATAAACTGGGTTGGCATGGACGACATTTATCTGCCTATTGGCTTAGAAGAAGCTGGAAAGCAAATACACAGCCAAGCATGTGCCAGCATAGCAGTTGACTTACCGGGCGGAGAAAATGCAGCCAAAGGCATTCATATGTCACGTCTCTATTTCTTACTAAATGAACTAGCCCAGCAACCACTCAAGCCTGAAACCTTGAAACATTGCCTAGAACAAGTATTGGCAAGCCACAGTGATTTAGATTCAAGTGTGGTTAGGATTGAACTTGCTTTTGATCTTTTATGGCAGCGTCCAGCATTGGTTAGTGGTAGTCCTGCCGGATGGCGTGCTTACCCTATGGTATTAAGTGCGCAGCTGAGCAAAGACTCTGGCTTCAGTCTATCACTGCAAGCTGAGTTCCAATACTCGTCAACTTGCCCTTGTTCTGCGGCCCTTGTTAGAGAAACTTTGTCCAACCAGTTTAGTCAAAACTTTGCGGATCAAGAATCTATCCCGACCCAAGAAGTGGCCCAATGGCTTAAGCAAAATGGCACCTTAGCGACGCCACACAGCCAACGCAGCTTAGCGCTCATCACCTTGCCGCTTAATGAAAGTGCAAGCACTTTCAACCTCGTTGCCTTGGTCGAAGAAGTTGAAACCATCATCGCCACACCAGTACAAACCAGTGTAAAACGCGCGGATGAATTAGCTTTTGCCGAACTCAATGGTAGTAACCTAATCTTTGTTGAAGATATCAGTCGTAAACTTGGCAAGGCACTAAGAGAAAAACATGAAGCGGTAGAGATTCAAGTAAGACACTTAGAAAGTCTGCATGCTCACAATGCTTTTGCTCAGGTTTTACCTGACACTGGCCGAGCAGATTTGAGACCGCAATTTAAACAGGGTCCAAAATAAGAGGGCATCTCTAAACAATACCTAAAAAAGCTGTCAGGGCTCAGGTACAATGGGCCCAATTTTTAGTAGAGGTCATTTAACAAAGACCGTTTAAAAAAAGCAGTCTAAAAGAGGAAGAGTTAACGTGAGCGTGACACATTCAGACTATAAGGACATAGTGGCAAGTGCAGCCAACCGCTGCAAAGATTCAGGCGGACGCCTAACCGTTAAAAGGGAAGAGATTTTAAAAGTCCTACTTGCCAGCAAAATACCTTTATCTGCTTACGAAGTACTAGACCTTTATAAAGAGCAAACTCAAGAATCCATGCCCCCCATGTCGGTATATCGCATTCTTGAGTTTCTAGAACAACAGCAGCTTATTCATAGACTTGGCTCACAAAATAAATTTATTGCCTGCTCTCATATTCGACAAGACTGCGACCATCAAGTTTCTCAATTCCTTATTTGCCGTAAATGTCACAGCGTTAAGGAAGTCAATATTGCTCAAGCTCTCGTGAAAGAACTTAATGAGCAAGTCAAAGAAGCCGACTACAAACTTCTTAGTCCTCAACTTGAATTAGACTGTATTTGTAGTACTTGTCTGAAGGAAGAAAGGCTGAAGGAAGAAGACCTAAAAGAATAAAAAAGAGAGAGTGCTGAAAGCGAATAGCACCCAACACTTTCTTACTTCTCTTGAGTTATTTAGCCCTATCAGGTTCTCTCTACTAGCTCGCCAGCATAGCCCGCACTCGCGCCACAGGCCTTTCATCAATCAGAACATGAATCACAGCCGTTAATAAGGCGATGCCCGCTGCCATCCACCAAACCACATCGTAAGAGCCGGTCGCATCATAAAGATAGCCACCCAGCCAAACACCACTGAATGAACCTAACTGATGGCTTAAGAAGACAATACCATAGAGTAATCCCATGTACTTAAGACCAAACATCTGAGCCACCAAGCCAGAAGTCGGCGGTACCGTCGCCAACCACAAAAGCCCAGTGATAATAGAGAAGGCATACACATTCATAGCCGTCATAGGCAGCAACATGAAGGCGGCAATGGAGATAGCACGCAAAGCATAAATATAGGTCAGCAACATTTTCTTAGAATATTTGCCCGACCAAGAGCCCGATAACAAACAGCCAAAGATATTAAATAAGCCAATCAAGGCCAAACTTGCCACGGCAATGCTTTCGTCAAACCCTTGGTCGGTTAAAAAGGCAGGCATATGTACCGTGATAAAAGCGAGCTGAAAGCCGCAGACAAAAAAGCCAATCACTAACCACCAATAATGGGCATGTTGGCTCGCCTCTTTTAGCGCTTCAGACATGGTTTGCTTGTCTTGATCATCCGTACTTTGCGCTGATGTTTTAATGCCTTTAAAGGTAAAAGCCAAAAGCACCATCATCAGCGCCGAAGCTGCCATTAACAAAAGCGCTGTGCTCCAGCCGTAAGCTTCGATAAAGCCTTGCGCCACGGGAATCACCAACAATTGTCCAGCAGATCCAGCCGCACTCCCTAAACCTAAGGCGAAAGCACGTTTTTCAGGGCTCACCATTCGCGCCATAGCCGGTAATACCACACCAAAGCCTGTGGCTGCGATACCCATCCCCATCAAGAGACCAGCACCTAAATTAAGCCCGAATACCCCATCGGCATTGGCGGTAACATACAAACCAAAAGCATAAACAAGGGCTCCAATCACCACGGCTTTTACCGTGCCATATTTATCCGCAAAGGCGCCTGCAATTGGCTGAAACAGCCCCCAACACAGGTTTTGCAAGGCAAGAGAGAAGGCAAATACTTCTCGGCCATATTGAAATTCGGTAGAAATCGGGGCCATAAAAAAGCCCATGGAAGAACGCAAACCAAAGTTAAGCGCTAATAAGATGCAAGCAAATGCAATGGCAAAGCTAATGAGTTTTACTGGGGTCGACATAACTAATCCTGAGTTTATCTATACCTATGCCAGTTATTGCTTAAGGGCAAATATCTGGCTTATCTTTTAGAGTTCAGTTTCTAATGACTCTACTTTCTAATGCTTCTTTTTTCTAATCGCATGGCTAAAAGGCACAGATAAACTTGAGGATAAAAGTCGTCAAACTTGAACGGTTTCTGCTTGGTAAGCTATCTCCCCATCAATCCAAGTTTGCTGTACAAAAAGGTCATCATCTAGCGCCACAAGACTAGCACGATATCCCGCTTGAATGCGGCCAAATTCTTTATCTAAACCTAAGAATTCAGCTGGCCTTAGGGATGCCATTTGCAAGGCACTGGCTTCATCAAGACCAATCAGTTTTACCGCATTACGTACTGCACTAGCCATATCGAGATCAGACCCTGCTAAGGTGCCGTCTTCTGTCGTTACTTTACCCTGATGTCGAATCACCTTTTTACCTAATAACGCCATTTCACTGGCATCAGAACCCACGCTTTGAATCGCATCCGTGACCAGCATGACTCTCTCACTCCCTTTAGCCGCAAGCGCGACTTTCATCACCGCAGGATGCACATGGTGGCCATCGGCAATTAAACCACACCAGGTATCATGCCCTGTTTGCAAGGCAGCACCTACAACACCTGGCTCACGTGAAGTCAGCCCACTCATAGCATTGAATAAATGGGTAAAGCCACGGGCACCGCTATTGACCGCTGCCATAGCTTCTTCATAGGTAGCCGCCGAATGACCAATACAAACAATGGCATCTTGGGCCACCAGCCAGCTCACAAAATCAGCAGGCACTTGCTCGGGCGCTAAGGTCACCATTAACTTACCCGATTCAGGCAAACTCAATAATGACGCAACCTTGTCTTCTGTAGGCGAGCGCAGCTTACCTTCGTCATGCACGCCTTTTCGTACAGGATTCAAATAAGGGCCTTCGTAATGTATGCCCAGAATACCCGGCATATCGCCTTCTATTGCGCGATTAATCACCTTATGAGCAGCAGACATGATACTAAAATCATCTGAAATTAAAGTCGGCATCATGGCCACTGTGCCATATTGGGCATGCACCTGAATCATAGTATTTAAAGAAGCCAAACTAGGCTCATGATTAAACAAGGCACCACCACCACCGTTAACATGCACATCAATAAAACCCGGCACCAGCTTATCAACTTCAATGCCATTATCATGATCTGCTCTTGGAGAAACGCTTTTAATTCTCTGCCCTTCAATTTCGACCACTTGATGCTTTAACCAGCGCTCGCCATCAAACAGCGTATTTACTAAGAATCGTGTCATACTGCGCTCCTTCCTATTTTGTGCCTAGCCATATAAATGGCGCCATCCATTGCATCACCTTCCGCTTCAACCAAATTATTCAGGTACGTCTTAGGTAAATAGGCTTTTAAAGCGTCAGACACACCGCCTGTTAACACAACTTTTTCAGCGCCTTTCGCCAACAAACAATCAAGATAACGACTGGCCCAAAGGCTATGCTCTTGTACTATGGCTAAGGCAACCTCATCGCCATTGGCCGCATGTTTAAACACTAATGGCGCATACACCCCGTACTCTCTGGGTAAGGGTTGGCGATTAAGGAACAAAACATATTGAGAGGCATCATCTGCAAACATTTGGTTAATTTCTTGCGTCAATGAAGACTCTCTACCAATGCCATCCAAGGCCGCTAACGAGGCTTCCAATGCCGACAAACCAATACGTGCGCCACTGCCCTGATCAGACACAGGAAAGCCCCAGCCGCCTATGACATCAAATTCACCATCATGATAATTAAGCCCGCAGCTCCCCGTGCCAAAAATCAACAAGGCGCCATTCTTTCCTGAGAATGCGCCTAAACAAGCAGTATGGGCATCACTTAACAAGTAAACCGCGGCAAAAGGATGAACCTGAGACAAAACAATATCCTGCTCTAATGCTTGATTCGCTCCCGCTAAGCCTAAGCCCAGATGCACTCTTGAATAATCAGATTCTTTTAAATCCGCTTGGTCACAGGCTTGTTGGCAAGCATCCATAATATTTTGCCACGCAGCCTGAATCCCAATTCTTGGATTAGCAGAACCCGACACCCCTTCCCCAAGAAAGCAGCCATCACTATTTACCAAGCGCGCGCGACAATGGGTGCCGCCCCCATCAACGCCTAAATACAAACTGCTATTCATGTGTTTTTCCCAATTCAGATTGTGCTAGCCTGTCTTTCGTTAAAGCACTCTTTGCTAACAGGTCTTGCTGCTTCTCGCTCCATTGATAATATTCTTTCAGACTTAACTCAGCCGCTGCCGCCTCATCAATAATGACAGTCACATTGGTATGCTGCTGCAAAGCACTCGCCGGCACCATGGCAGAGAGAGGACCTTCTACCATTGCCTTTATCGCATTGGCCTTATTCTCACCCGTTGCTAATAAGAGTATGTCTTTCGCTTCTAGAATCGTGCCGATTCCCATCGTCAAAGCAAGATAAGGCTGAAACTCACCCTCATCGAAAAAGCGTTTATTCGCCTCGACTGTTGATTGCGACAAGGTTTTTACTCGAGTACGAGAGGCAAGGCTGGAGCTAGGTTCATTAAAACCAATATGACCATTGATACCAATCCCTAATATTTGCAGATCAATCCCCCCTGCTGCTGCAATCTGTGCTTCATAGTCAGCCGCACTTTTCACTAGCTCAGACTTGGTCGTCAGATTAGCGGCTGGCACCTGAGTATTGTCTGGCTGTATATCAAGTTGCTCAAACAAATGGTGGTTCATAAAATAACGATAGCTCTGATTATGCTCAGCACTGATGCCTATGTACTCATCAAGATTAAAGCTTTTAACCTGCTTAAAACTTAACTCAGCATTTTGGTAACGGCTTATTAACTCTTTATATAAGGCCAAAGGTGTCGACCCTGTCGCCAAACCCAACACACTATTTGCCTTTATTGATATCTGTTGAGCCAGACGATCAGCAGCATACTGGGCTACTTTTTTGGCATTAGGCAAAATAATAATTCGCATACCTATCTCCAATTAATTTAGATACCAATATAAGTCCATTTCGAACAAAAGGCCAAATTTTTTTCATTTTTATCGGTTATTTATTTGCCAACAAGCACAATTGGTGCTAATTTTTACCCGAAGTTAGATACCAAATATATACCAATAAAAACAAAAAACTCAGGTTTAAACCTAAAAATTGGAGCGTTAGCCATGTTAAAAGCTAGACCCGTTACCCTACTAAAACAGAGCGCCATAAGCCTAACTTTGGTTGCAGCCACTATCACGAGCGTACAGGCAAGCGGCAGTTTGTCGATTGAAAGTTGGCGTAGTGATGATGCCAATATTTGGAGCGATGTGATCCTTCCGGCTTTTAACCAATCACACCCAGATATCAAGGTTCACTTTGCACCAACACCACCAGCAGAGTACAACTCAGCACTACAAGCCAAACTGCAAGCAGGTACAGCGGGTGACTTGATTACCTGTCGTCCATTCGATACCTCATTAAGCCTTTATCAAAATGGTCATCTCGAAAACCTAGCAGGTCTGGATGGTTTAAATGAGTTCTCTGATGTATCAAAAAGTGCTTGGGTAACGGATGATGGTAAAGAGCAATTCTGCTTACCACTTGCCTCTGTTATTCACGGTTTTATCTATAACAAAGCCATCTTTAAAGAGCTCGACTTAAAAGTGCCCGCGACTCAAGATGAGTTTTATAAGGTGCTAGATACCATTAAATCTGAAAGCCGCTATATCCCACTTTCTATGGGAACAGCAGACCAATGGGAAGCAGCAACCATGGGCTTTCAAAATGTTGGCCCTAACTTCTGGAAAGGGGAAGATGGTCGTAAAGCGCTAATCACAGGTAAAGGCAAGTTAACGGATAAGGCGTATCTTGAAACTTGGCAAGAACTGGCGAAATGGAAAGATTACCTAGGCCGTGGTTATCAGGCACAAAAGTATTCTGACTCTCAAAACCTCTTTACCCTAGAGCGTGCTGCTATCTACCCAGCCGGTTCTTGGGATATCCAAACCTTTAACGATCAGGCTGAATTCGAATTTGGTGCTTTCCCACCACCTGTTCCAAAAGCAGGCGATGCTTGTTACATCAGTGACCATACGGATATTGGTATTGGTATCAATGCCAATTCAGATAATAAAGAAGCAGCAAAAGCGCTATTAAGCTGGATGGCGTCAGCTGAGTTTGCCAACTTATTTGCTAATGCAGTACCTGGCTTCTTCCCGTTATCTAACCACAAGGTCACGATTAATGATCCGGTTGCCCAAGAGTTTGTCAGCTGGAGAGACCAGTGTAACTCGACGATACGTAACTCTTACCAGATCCTATCTCGTGGTACACCAAACCTTGAAAATGCCCTATGGAATGTCAGCGCTCAGGTACTTAATGGCACCATGAGCCCAGAAGCGGCAGCGAAAAAAGCTCAGGATGGCTTGCAAGCATGGTACGCACCACAGCAATAAGATCGACTCAGTAATACAATAACAATGACGGAAAACCGCTAAGGTTTTCCGTCAATATGAGACAGGCGTATGACCTTACCGAAATCAAAATCTACCCCAGAGTCGGCCATCGAAAAAAAACCTATCCCTTGGCATATTGTTTTTTTTCTAGGGCCTGCCCTACTGATATACCTAACTTTTAGCGTATATCCCCTACTAGACACCCTTGTTTTGAGTCTTTATGACGAACAAAAAGGGCAAAGTAGTTTTGTTGGATTGCAAAACTTTATCACGCTTATCAGTGACGATAATTGGTCATCCGCGTTTTGGAATGCCCTCGCTAACAACTTCAAGTTCTTTATCATACATATGTTGGTACAGAACCCGATTGGTCTGTTATTAGCGGTTTTATTAAGCTCGCCTAAGTTAAGGTTTTCAGGCAGTTATCGCACCTTTATCTTTATGCCAACCATGTTATCTGTGGTCATCATCGGCTTTGTTTGGCAGCTATTATTAAGCCCAATTTGGGGGATTTCTGAGAATTTCCTCTATCACCTAGGCTTAGACCATTATTTTGATGCTTGGTTAGGTAAAGAAAGCTCTGCCCTTATCACCTTAAGTTTCATCTCTGTTTGGCAATTTGTCGGCATACCTATGATGCTTATTTATGCCACTTTATTAAACATTCCAGATGACATAGTGGATGCCAGTGTGGTGGATGGGGCTAACCCAATGCAGACCTTCTGGTACATCAAACTGCCATTGATTTTGCCGACTATCGCTATGGTGTCCATTTTGACATTTGTCGCCAACTTCAACGCATTTGAGCTCATTTATGCAGTAAAAGGCGCATTAGCAGGCCCTAACTTCTCGACAGATTTGATGGGGACCTTCTTCTATCGCACCTTCTTTGGTTTCCAATTACAAGAAGGCAGCGCCACCATGGGTGCCGCAGTAGCGACCTTGATGTTCCTCATTATTTTGGTTGGCATCATGCTCTTCCTTTTCTTTGTTCAACGTCGCATTCAGCGCTTCCAATTTTAAGGTGACCATGATGATTTCAGCATTTAAAAACTTTAATTTGGGGCGTTCAGTCCCTAAGAGTGTCGCCATTCATGGGGTCTTAATGGCCTACACTGTGATTGCCTTGTTCCCTATCTTAGTGGTGATAATTAACGCCTTTAAGGAACGTCGTGCCATCTTCCGTGATCCATTGGCTTTACCGACTATGGACAGCTTCACCTTAGTGGGCTTTGAACAAGTATTACTGCGTTCAGACTTTGGCCTTTATTCATGGAATAGCCTAGTGGTTACCCTGCTTGCGGTTGGTCTAGTGCTTTTACTAGGCGCTATGGCAGCTTGGGCGTTAACCGAATATAAGTTTCGCACTAACCTCTTGATTACCTTCTTGTTTGCCATGGGCATTATGATCCCGATTCGATTAGGTACCGTGAGTATTTTACGCCTTATGGTGGATTTGAATTTGGTCAATACGCTCACCGCACTGGTGCTCGTCTATATCGCCCAAGGTTTGCCCTTAGCGGTTTATATTCTGTCTGAATTTATTCGCACCATACCCAAAGAGCTAAAAGAAGCCGCCCGTTGCGATGCGGTGAGTGAATACAAGATCTTCTTCTGCATCATCTTGCCTTTGCTAAAACCTGCCATGGCAACTGTGGCCGTGTTTACCATGATTCCCATTTGGAACGACCTTTGGTTCCCACTCATTCTGGCACCAGGGGAAGAGACACGCACCATAACCCTAGGGGTACAGCAGTTTGTAGGCCAATACGTGACAGATTGGAACTCAGTATTATCTGCACTCACCATGGCCATAGTGCCTGTGCTCGTGCTCTATACCATTTTTTCTCGACAGCTAATCCGCGGCTTAACCAGCGGAGCGGTCAAATAACGCACGCTTTTTCATTTTAACTTTGACCGTTGGAGACTAACTCATGGCAAGTGTAAAACTCGATAATATTCAAAAACGATTTGGTGATGTGCAAGTACTGCACGGCATAGATCTAGACATTAAAGACGGCGAATTCGTGGTACTCATAGGCGAATCAGGCTGTGGTAAATCCACCCTATTACGCCTACTTTCTGGCTTGGAAGAAATCACAGAAGGCGACCTGCATATAGATGGGCAAAGGGTGAATCATCAATCCCCAGCCCAGCGTGGCATCGCCATGGTATTCCAGTCTTATGCGCTTTATCCGCATATGAGTGTGTATAAAAACATGGCCTTTGGTCTCAAGATTGCCGGACAAGACAAACAAGCCGTAAAACTAAAGGTAGAAGAAGCCGCCAAGAAACTAAAAATAGATCACCTACTAGAACGCCTCCCAAGGGAGCTATCCGGCGGACAAAGACAAAGGGTTGCCATTGGCCGTGCCATAGTGCGTGATCCTAAGGTGTTTTTATTTGATGAACCCCTGTCTAACCTCGATGCCTCATTAAGGGTTAAAACCCGAGTTGAGCTGGGTAAACTGCATCAAGAACTTAACGCCACTATCGTCTATGTCACCCATGATCAGGTCGAAGCCATGACCTTGGGCGATAAAATAGTCGTGATGAATCAAGGACGTATAGAGCAAGCTGGCACACCACTTTCGCTCTATCATCATCCTAAAACTCAGTTTGTCGCAGGCTTTATTGGCTCCCCTAAGATGAACTTTATCTCGGCTCAGGTCACATCAATTGAATCAGATTCTGTACAACTTATGTTAGAATCCGGCCCGTCAATTCGTGCCGCTATCGACGGCCAAACGCTGAAACCCGCCGACAAGGTGGAATTAGGCGTGCGACCAGAACATTTTGTATTAGCCACAGATGAAGAAAATCAATTCCAAGGTAGAGTCTCACTGGTCGAAAACTTAGGTGAGCTTGCTTATGTCTATGTGAATACAGGCCAAAATGCTGAATCAGATATTGTCATTAAGCTAGATGGCGATTGCCAATATCAAGCTGGAGACAGTATTCGTTTTGCCGTCGCCGCAGCAGATACCTACTTATTTGATAAAGCAGGTATGGCCTTGCCAAGGCTTAACAAAGCATAAGCGTTAAAAAGAAAAATGGTCATCCCTTAGCAAAGTGTTAAGGGCAAACCACTGTTAGTAACCCGTTTAGGAAGTCAGAGTATGAGTCAACATCGCGTAAATTTACTTTTCGGCCTTGGAGATGACTTAAAAAAGACAGGTGTCCCCCTGTATATGCAATTGAAGAAGGTGATTCAATCATCGATTCAAGAAGCCAGAGTACACCCAGGTGATGCGCTCCCTCCTGAACGGGACCTAGCAAAATACCTAGATGTTTCACGTGTAACGGTAAGACGCGCCATAGATGAGCTAGTCAAAGAAGATGTGCTCACTCAAAGACAAGGGGCAGGCACCTTTGTTAGCGATCGCGTCGAACAGCCGTTAAATCATCTGCGTAGCTTTACCGAAATTATGAAAGATCGAGGTAAAAGCATTTCGACCAAATGGATTGATAGATCCCTTGGTATGCCTCAGCCAGAAGAATGCCAAGCTCTAAAACTCGATGATAATGAAGAAGTGGTGCGCTTTTACCGCCTTCGTATCGCCGACGGTAAACCTATGGGATTAGAGCTAGCCACCATTCCAAGCCGCTACATACTTAACCCATTTGCGATGGAAGGCTCTTTATACGACTTGCTACAACAGCAAAACTGCCGACCAACCCGCGCATTCCAACGCTTACGCGCCATCAGCATAGATGAACAGCGTGCTCAGCTACTCGAAATCAACCCACATGATGCCGCCCTTTATATCGAACGAACCGGGGTTAACGCCGAAGGCACACCGGTTGAATTTACCCGCTCTTGGTTCCCGGGTGATTGTTATGACTTCGTCGCAGAAATTCACGCCACGGTTTAGTTTTTATTAAACCCAGATTGGTTTAGGTAGGTGGTTTTTAGACGCCTACTTGCGTCTAACCCCTTATAAAAACCTCTGAAAACCCTCTGAAAACCCTCTGAAAACCCTCTAAATATCCTCGTTTCCATGTTTGCCATGGGAACGAGTAAAATCACCTTGCTGGTTATACCAATTACTTATATATCTTTTTAACTATTGGCTTACGTCCAGCAACATATAAACGAATATAGATCTTACGTCTCTTTAATGACTCTCTACCCCAACTGAAATGATCAGGCCCTCTAAAATTCAATGTTTTACTTGAGTATGATTCTATCTTTGAATCAAAAGCGTCTTCTTCAGGTGACAAGATATAAGAGTCTTTTAAAAAAGGCCAAAAGTTATGCCTATAAAATAGTTCCCAGTAACTAAGAATCATTGGCTTACCAGATAAGTTTCTGATGTAAATATTGTTACCCCGATATTCATCACTTGTAAGCCCATATCCTATATCGATACGAAAACGACTTTGCCAAAGCTCCCAAAGCTTTATTATCGCAAGTAAGGTAGACAACCCAGCCCCCCACCACGCTATATAATTTATGCTTGCTTCTTCCACAATTCCTCCTTGAACGGACAATATAGGTTGGCTGAACTAAAATTTTTCGTCGACTTTTATTCTTATACTTAAAGAATTTATTATGCATTTTAATAACAGCTAACTAAAAGAGTTATTAGTTTTCTCAATTTTAAGTCCCACCCTGCTTAAGCTAAAAAATAGAAGTAAGGTTCTAATAAATTTTATCCGTTAAATTAATAGTACCTTCTACATTTTTATTTATTTTCAATCCTCGTTTCCATATTCTGTGTGGGAACGAATTAAAGCTTTTCTTATCTAACTCATCTATAAAACAATGACTTTCTCGGAGCCGTATAAACTGCAGCCCTAGACAAAGCCAAACTCGCACATAAACAAATGATAGACAGAACTACGCTGTATACTGTTATCACCTTCCATCCTTGAGCGAAGCCATATTTTTCTATTTCAAATACCATTGCTACTGGAACAGCTCCAGCTAGTGCTCGGTATATACCATGAATAGCAAAACCAAGCTTATACGTGAATTCATGCAGTTTTTGAAAAAAAAGAGACAGGGTTTGATTAGTTTTTAAAACCCGCTGATTTACAAACCAAACAACCAAATGAATGCATAGTAAATATACAAAGTACTTAACGATGAAATCTCCAGGATTCAAACTTGCTAATATTTTAACCGCAGAAAAATCTTGTTGATTTCTAGCTAAAACTATTGGCATTGAACCCAATAAAAACGAAAGTAAAATTTCTGTCTTCAATAATTCTCGCATAATCCAAATTTTTATCTAATAGTTAAGAGTGATTTTAAAAACAGCCATTCTGAAAAAGTTAAGCCATAGTAATTGGGTGCTTAAATAAGTAATTACATTATTATATTGCTACCTTATTTGATTGCTTTAATTAAGCTTGCAACTGCAGTTATTAATGCAGCTGAAGCCAACAATAGCTCTATAAATTCGTTCATATGTACCTCATACCTGTGAATTACATATATTTTAACTTTTACGAATTCAACTAATAGGGTGTAAAATCAGTCCGATAATTAGTCTACTTTGCACCCTATACTACAGGCATAAAGCTACTACCAATTTTATCATGAGGAGCGGCTCTTTTTTCTTTCTCATATAAACTAGATAAAGCAACCTCTGCTTCAAAAGGGTAATAAACTTCTAAGAACCTTAATAAAGGTGTTTTATCGCCTGTATCTGTGATTGCCTTAGTCGGTTTAATATTCGCGTACCACATTAAAAAACCACAAACATCTTTCACAAAATTTTCCGCGCTAGAGTTTGGACATTTTACTAAACCTTTACTTTTTAATTGTAACTCAAGGATTTCAGATATTTTATTCAAAGCCTCTTCTGCTTCATTTAGCTGCTCCTCTTCAAATTTCAATGGAGTCCGTTCTTTGAGCCATTCAATAGCAACTGATAAGTTTTTTATTGATTTAGTGGTACTTCTACCAAACGTCCCCCTTTCATTTTGAAATTGTTGATACATTCTTTTTGCATCTGATGCTTTGGGTGGAAAGAACTGATTTGCCGCATCATAATCTCTTATAGCGCCTTGAATAATTAAAAAGACCCCATCGTGTTTATCATTTTTATACCTTCCATAAGATGCGATTTCTCGATTTATTCTTGTGCGAAATCTTTTCCCCATAGCTTCGAATGATTTATCAACTAATTCCTGTGAGTTGACACCTTCAGATAAATAATTAGCACTTTTAAAATGTAGACGGATTAACTCAAGAGACTTTTTATCCTCAGTTTTCAGTTTTTTCCAACCAATATCAGTGATAAACCCTTGCTGCATAACTTACCTATTACGATCCCTATTTACGATTAACTGCACGGTTACTTTCGCACAATAATGATAACCAATTGATTCTACTTAGTTTTAAAGCTGGCACAATAACAGAGTATTTCAGTCTTTTCATACCTTAGTATTTTGATAAATTAGAAGAATATCCATATACAAATACAATTCACAGTTTCGGCTTTATTAGTTATCTCTTGGGCCACTCCCCCCCCAACCACCCGCTCTTACTCTTCCCTCTCAAGTGAAAAACTAGCAACTAAGCTTAACTTAGGTATTATGTGCGCCTCGTAAAACTGATGTCGCTTTTTTCATCAAAAATGTCGCATTAGTTTTAAAAAATGGCGGTTAATTCCCCTAATCTGGTTATGACTGAACGGGCTTCAGTCTTATATAACGATCGCTAGTTATTCTGAGGAAGAGCATGGAAATTATTAATTTTCTATTTCAAAACCATGAACTGCTGCTTAAGTTAACGATTGAGCATATTTCATTGGTCGCTGTCGCAGTGGGACTGGCTACTGTCACGGGTGTACCTATCGGTATAGCCATCACTCAAAATGAAAAAATGGCCAATATAGTCCTCTATATTGCTTCCATCATAATCACGATTCCATCTATTGCCTTGTTCGGTTTGATGATCCCAATATTGTCCGTTATCGGCCAAGGGATAGGCTATCTGCCTGCTGTGATTGCGGTTCTGCTTTATTCGCAACTACCTATTATTCGCAATACCTATACGGCGATAAACAATGTTGATCCTGCCTTGAGAGAAGCCGCTCGCGGTATCGGCATGAACCCTATGCAGCGTTTAAGAATGGTCGAAATCCCCTTAGCGACGCCTGTCATTATGGCGGGTATTCGTATCGCTGTGGTGATGAACATAGGCGTTATGGCCATTGCCTCTTATATCGGTGCTGGCGGTCTGGGCGTATTGATTAGCCGAGGCATATCACAGAGTGATCCAAGACAGCTTATTGCCGGTGCTATCGCCGTTAGTGTGTTGGCGATTATCGCTGATTACTCCCTCATGTTTTTACAGAAGAAGCTGACACCAAGAGAGAGTGCCCAAGCCTAATCCCTGACTTCATCGCTTATTGAGATTAAATAAAATGATAAAAATAGATAATTTAACCAAGATATTTGACACACCCAACGGCCCAGTAACCGCCGCGAACAACATTCAAATGGAAGTCCCTGAAGGGGAAATTTGTGTCCTGCTTGGCCCTTCTGGCTGCGGTAAAACCACCACACTTAAGATGATCAACCGTATCGTGCCGCCCACATCAGGCAAGGTTTACATCAATGGTGAAGACACGACTGGCCTAGACACTGTGAGCCTGCGTCGCAACATAGGTTATGTCATCCAACAAATTGGTCTCTTCCCTAATATGACGATCGAAGAGAACATCGCAATCGTCCCTAAGCTATTAGGTTGGGAAGCCAGCCGCTATAAAAAGCGTGCCGCTGAGCTTTTAGACATGGTGGCACTGGACCCGTCCGTTTTCCTAAAACGTTATCCAAAAGAGCTGTCTGGTGGCCAACAACAACGTATTGGTGTGGCCCGCGCTTTGGCCGCTGATCCGCCAGTTATGCTAATGGATGAGCCCTTTGGCGCTATCGACCCGATTAACCGAGAAGTGATTCAAGACGAATTTTTGAAGATGCAAAAAGTCTTGAAGAAAACCATCATGTTTGTGAGCCACGACATAGATGAAGCGGTGAAAATGTCGAACCGTATCGCTATTTTCAAAGACGGTGAGTTGATCCAATACGATACCCCTGATGATATTTTGGCTCACCCGAAAGACGACTTTGTGAAGAACTTTGTGGGTGATGACAGAGCTCTAAAACGCTTACGTCTAGTTAATGTTGAGCAAGTGATGGAGCCGCCTATTTATGTGTCACAAGCAGACAGTTTGAGTGATGCTTTTAACAAGATGGAAGCCTGTGGTTATTACCATGCCATCACGCTGGTGAATAAGGCGAAACAACCTATTGGTTTTGTCAGCAAAGAAGCAACTCAAACAAGGCAAGGACAATGTGGCGAGCACTACCTTGGCCTTAAATCCATTATCAGCGTTGATGATGACTTGAGAAAAGTTGCATCAAAAATGTTTACCCATGACATCACTTGGATGCCTTGTGTCGACAAAGAAGGCCGCATGGTCGGGCAGATTACCCAAAGAGGCATTACTCACTATCTAGGGGCGACTTATCGTCGTGATGGTTACCAAGCCAGCGCAGACCAAGCCCCTCTGGGTGATGACCTTGCCACTGCGATCAAAGCCTAAGAGGTGCCTCAGATGAAACAGACAGCTATGAAACAGCTATCTATTAAAAGATATGGCTACTTCTTTGGCATCTTGATCGCCTTTTGGCTTGGCTCGGTATTTGAAGCCAATGCGATTTTCGAAGCGCTTTGGGAGTATCAAGAAGATGTGGTTTACCTTATCGGTCAGCATATCGAAATGGTCTTGATCTCTGGAGTGATTGCGATTGCCTTGGCGATTCCAATCGGCATTATTTTAAGCCGCCCGAGGTTTGCCAAGGTGGCAGAATCTGCCATGCAATTGCTCAATATTGGTACCACCATTCCAACATTGGCGATTCTTGCCTTGGCCATGAGCTTTTTAGGCATAGGCACACTGCCAGCCATTTTTGGTCTGTGTATCGCCTCTTTATTGCCCATAGTGCGCAACACTTATATCGGTTTAAACGAAGTCCCTGCACACCTCAAAGAAGCCGCTGCTGGCATAGGTATGACAGCTGGGCAAATGCTAATCAAGGTTGAGATACCCAATGCCTTGTTTGTCATCTTTGCCGGTATTCGTACCGCCTTGGCAATCAATGTGGGTACAGCGCCATTGGCTTTCTTGATCGGCGGTGGTGGCCTAGGTGAGCTTATCTTTACCGGTATCGACCTAGATGAACCCTTCATGATGTTAGCAGGTGCCATTCCGGTTGCCATGCTGGCAGTACTTGTCGATGTGCTGGTTGCAGCCATCGCCTTTTTGCTCGTACCAAGAGGAGTGAATCCCTTAAGACGTTAGTCACTAGGCGGCTGCCATTAGAGCATTGCTATCAAGCATTTCTATTAGCTTTCTCTATTAAATAGCCGCCTCACACTTATCAATTAAGAAAAGTAAAACAACAATAAAACAAACGAGGATAGAGTCCATGTTGAAAATCGTAAAAAAACTTGCCCTAACCCTAGCGCTGCCTGTTTTGGCTGCAAGCTCGATTAACGCATCTGAGATTGTCATTGGTGGTAAAAACTTTACCGAGCAACAACTTCTCACAGAGATCACCACCCAATACCTAGAAATCAAAGGATTTGATGTGGAAAAGCGTGCCGGCATGGGCAGTACTGTGCTGCGTAAAGCACAGGAAAATGGTCAAGTGGATCTTTACTGGGAATACACTGGCACCTCTTTGTTGAACTACAACAAGTTCAAAGGCAAGTTGAACCCTAATGAGGTTTATCAAAAGGTAAAAGAACTAGACGCGAAAAAAGGTCTGGTTTGGTTAAACGCTTCTTCCGCTAACAATACTTATGCCCTAGCCATGCGTAAAACCGATGCTGACAAAGCAGGTATTCAAAGCTTGAGCGACCTTGCTGATGCGGTAAACAGTGATGCGGATTTACAGATTGCGGTAAACGCTGAATTCTATGCCCGTGATGACGGTTTTAAACCTCTGCAAAAAGCCTATGGTTTTAAGATGAAACGTAAAGATATCAAACGCATGGACTCTGGCCTTACCTACACGGCGCTAAAAGAAGAGCAGGTCGATATTGCCTTGGTATTTGCTACAGATGGTCGTATCCAAGCTTTTAACTTTGTCACCTTAGCGGATGATAAAAACTACTTCCCTAACTATGCCCTAACACCAGTTATTCGTGCGGATACGCTAGCGGCTAACCCAACACTAGAAGGCCTTTTGAACCAGCTTTCTGGCATGATTGACGACAACATTATGCGTGACCTAAACGCGCGTGTTGATGTGCTACGTATGCCAATCGAGCAAACTGCGAAAGAGTTCTTAGCAGGTGTTGGCATTCAATAAGCGCTTTTATCAGAGCTAAAGAAAGCTAAAGCGAAACGCTAAAAAAGAAAGAAAAAGAGCTCTGCATTAGCCACATTCTAAAAGGCTAATGCAGAGGTTTAACCACACTCTGCCAAAGCTCGCGTTTAATAAGATAAGCGCGAAAACGGAGTTCTTTTTATGACACATCTTCTTATCATCGAAGGCAATAGCCCTGAGTTATTAGAGAAAATGGCGCAAGCAGGCCAACTGAGTGATTCACAATCTTACTCAGCCGCGTTACAAGCTTGCCAACCAGACTTGAGCATAGATTTTTTCCAGCCTTATCATGGGGATTCAGATCTCACCAAACTTTCTCTTGTTCAATATGATGGGGTGGTTTTTACCGGCTCTAGCGTTAACTGGTCTGTAGATGAACCCGAAGCCGCGCCCTTAAGAGAGACCATGGAAAAAGTCTTTGCCAATGGCATTCCTACCTTAGGTTCTTGCAACGGCATGCAGCTTGCGGCTGTGGTACTAGGTGGCGAAGTAGCGAGCTCTCCTAACGGCAGAGAATTAGGCATGGCGAAAAATATTAAGCTGACTGATGCGGGGGCCAAACACCCGATTCATCAAGGCCGCGAAGATGACTATGCCTGTAGCTGTGTCCATAGAGATGAAGTCTCTAAATTGCCACCTGGCGCCATACTCACAGCGGGAAATAAACACTCTCCCGTGCAAGCCTTTGTCTATGAAAATGACGGTATTCAATTTTGGGGCATGCAATATCACCCAGAGTTAAGCCCAGAGCGCATTGCTGAACTCGTCGCAGGAGAAGGTTTGTTTAATACCGATCCAGAGCTTGCTGAGCACCTAAACAAGGTGGCACAAGACAGTGGAAGCGAATCAGTCGCTGCTTTGGGAATCAAGTCTTCAGATCTTGCGCCTAAGATGCGTATGCGAGAAATAGATAACTGGCTCAAGATGATCCAGCCCCGTCGCTAAAAAGCATAGACAAAAAGACCTAGTCCAAAAACTCAATCAAACTGAAAGATTTAAAAGTGTATTCCTATGGAACAGATAAATCAGTTCATCCATACCTTAAGATTCGAAGACCTAAGTCAGCCTCTTATTAAACAAGCCAGTGATTGTTTGATTGATTTACTTGGAGTTGCTGCAGCAGGCCATGACACCAAGCTTGCCAAAATCATGGAAGCCTTTGTCAGTGATCAAATGGCAGGCTCCGTGCCCCTGCTGTTTTCTGATAAAAGTGCCAGCGTCAGTGGCGCTAGCCTATTTGGCGCAAGCTTAATTGACAGTATCGATGCCCATGACGGCCAAGTCTTAACCAAGGGTCATGTGGGTGTGGCTATCTTGCCGCCTTTGCTGGCGCTCATTGCTGACTCGATCGAAAAAGGCCAACACCTTGATGGCAAAGAGCTGATCACCTGTTTGGTAATAGGCTATGAAGTGGCAACCCGTGCGGGTATCGCCCTGCATGCCACTGCGCTGGATTATCACACCTCAGGAGCTTGGAACAGTATTGGGGTCGCGGCAGTCAGCGCCAGATTACTAAAGCTGGATGATAACCAAACCCGTGAAGCCTTAGGGATTGCGGAGTTTCATGGGCCAAGAAGCCAAATGATGCGCTGTATTGATTATCCAACCATGGTCAAAGATGGGTCTGGTTGGGGCGCATTAGCTGGGGTAACAAGTAGCCTCTTAGCCAAGGCAAACTTCACTGGCGCACCGGCAATCACCTTAGATGCAGATACCTTGTCTAACTCACCAGAACAAGCACACGCAGTGACCGAAATATGGCAAGACCTTGGCCGTCGCTGGTACATAGAAGAGCAATATTTCAAGGCTTATCCTGTGTGTCGTTGGGCACAGCCTGCGGTAGAAGCAATACGTGCGATACAAGCAGAAAACCCTTTAGATCACACCCAAGTTGAAAGCATAGAGATAGTCTCTTTTCATCAGGCCAAACGCCTGCATGTGACTAACCCAAGCACCACAGAGCAAGCACAATACAGCCTGCCCTTCTCGGTTGCTTCAGCCATTATGGATAACGAGGTTAGCCCAGAATCCATTAGCGAAACTTACCTTGGTCTCTTTAACCCAGAACGTATTGCCTTGAGTGAAAAGGTACAAATCAGTGAGAGTGATGACTATAACACTGTGTTCCCCGCAGAGCGTTGGGCCCATGCCATCATCACTTTAAAAAATGGAACAAGGCTAACGTCCCCGGGCTCAATTGCCAAAGGTAATCCAGAAAATCCGCTTACTGAGCAAGAGATAAAAGAGAAGTTCTTCAGGCTTTCAAGTACTCGCCTTAGTTCTGATCAACAATCTCTTATCTTTAGCATGTGTGACAATATGGCCGCCCTTGACTCACAAGAACTACGCCAGTTTATGGACTTGCTAAAAGCGGGCTAAAAGTCAGATAAAGCCAATTTACATAAGGCCTCACTCTTTTGCTTTAACCATCGCAGAAGAGTGAGATGCTTGATCACGCCATAATTTTTTCTCTTTAATGTCGAGCCCAACATGATTCCTAAGTTGTCAGAGCAATCATCATTTTTTAGTCCTACCCAGTCTCTTTACCTTAAGTTTATAGAACGCCTTAGGGCTGATGGCTTTCGTGGTGATACTAACCCTGACTATGCCAACCGTGTGGTGCTATCTACGGACAACTCTATTTATCAAGTACTCCCTCAAGGGGTTATTTACCCCAAGTCTATAGCTGACATTCAATTACTGACTCGCCTTGCCCAACTTGAAGCGTTTCAGTCCATTGTACTAAGCCCAAGAGGCGGTGGTACCGGCACTAACGGCCAGTCTCTGACGGACGGTTTGATTGTCGATCTCTCTAAACACATGAATAAAGTGCTCGAAATTAATGCTGAAGAAGGCTGGGCTAGAGTCCAAACCGGTGTCGTAAAAGATCAGTTAAATGCGGCGGTAAAAGAACACGGGCTTTTCTTTGCACCAGAACTCTCCACCAGTAACCGTGCGACCATAGGAGGTATGATAAATACCGATGCCAGTGGTCAAGGCTCTGTCATGTACGGTAAAACCCGTGATCACGTCCTTTCTCTTGATACCGTATTACTTGATGGCACGCGTCTTAATTCTGGTCCTATTTCTGATGAGAAGCTTGCTGAAGAAAAACAGCGTGACGATTATGCGGGCCATATTCACCGTGTGGTTGATGATGCCTTTAACCACAACCAAGCTAAAATCGATGAGATTTTCCCTGAATTAAACCGTTGCCTTACGGGTTATGATTTAGCTCACATACGTGATGAGAATAAAGCCTTCAACCTAAACTCGGTACTTTGTGGCTCAGAAGGCACCTTAGGTTTTATTGTAGAAGCCAAAGTTAACCTACTTAAAATCCCAACCTTCGCCACCTTAGTCAACATTCGTTATGACAGTTTTGAGGGCTCGTTACGTCACGCTAAAGATCTGCTAAACGCCGCACCTACTTCGATTGAAACGGTAGACTCTCGCGTACTTGGTCTTGCTAAAGACGACATCATTTGGCACTCAGTCGCTAACTTCTTCCCTGATGAAACAGGCTCCAATGAAGGCAAGGAATTACAAGGTGTTAATCTGGTTGAGTACACAGGAAACGACCAATCAGAAGTGGATAACCGCATTAAGGTGCTAACGAATTTATTAGATGCGGCGCTTGCTAAACCTAATAGCAAGATACTGGGCTACACCTTGGCCCAAGGCCATGAGAATGTGAAAAAAATCTGGGCCATGCGTAAAAAGTCGGTTGGTCTTTTAGGTAATGCCAAAGGTGAAGGTCGCCCTATTCCCTTTGTTGAAGATACAGCAGTACCGCCCGAAAACCTAGCGGACTTCATTATGGAGTTTCGTGCCGTACTCGATGCCCATGAATTAAGCTATGGCATGTTTGGCCATGTGGATGCCGGGGTTTTACATGTACGCCCTGCTATCGACATGAAAGATGAAAAGAACGAAAGCTTGATTCGTGACATCACAGATAAAGTGGTTGCTCTTACCCAGAAATATGACGGTCTTTTATGGGGTGAGCACGGCAAAGGAGTTCGCTCTGAATACGCAACCGAATTCTTTGGTGAGCTTTACCCTGTGATTCAGCAGGTAAAAGGCGCATTTGATCCACATAACCAGTTAAACCCAGGCAAAATCGCCACTCCATTTGAGCTAGCTAAAGCAAAGGGCACCGAAAAAGGAGCCGAGCTCCTTAAAATTGATCAAGTGCCGATGAGGGGCCAGTTTGATCGACAGATCCCTCTGGTAAACCGTGATCAATTCCAAGCCGGCATGTACTGTAATGGTAATGGCGCTTGTTATAATTTTGATCCAAACGATGCCATGTGCCCTTCTTACAAAGGCACCCGTGAACGTATTCACTCACCAAAAGGCCGTGCGTCTTTAATGCGTGAATGGCTACGTGGTATGAGTGAACAAGGAGTCGACACTCAAGCTGTCAGTGACAAGCTAAAAGACTCTGGTTATCTAGTGAGTTTCATCACTAGTTTCTTCCCACGCCTGAACAACACCTTGAAAAAGCGTCGCGGTGACTATGATTTCTCCAACGAAGTTCATGAGTCCATGATGGGCTGCCTTGCCTGTAAATCTTGCGTGGGCCAATGCCCAATTAAAGTCGACGTGCCTGAGTTTAGAGCCAAGTTTCTAGAGATCTATTACTCTCGCTATTTGCGCCCCGTAAAAGATTATGTGGTGGGCTCGATGGAATACATCATGCCGACCTTAGCCAAGTTCCCACACCCTTATAACTGGATGATGGAACAAGCTTGGATCAACAGCTTGAGCGCTAACTATTTAGGCATCACAGATAGTCCAACACTCTCTAAGCTCAATATCAAAAAAGAGATGAATAAGCGTGGCATTCGCTTCGCAACGCCTAACAATCTCAAGTCGATTGGCCTAGATAAAAGCCACTCCGGTGAGAAAGGAAAGGCCGTCATCATAGTGCAAGATGCTTTTACAAGTTACTTTGAAACCCTACTGGTATTGGACACCATGGAGCTACTGACACGTTTAGGCTTCCAGGCCTTCTTAGCACCTTATAAACCTAACGGTAAGCCTCTTCATGTACACGGTTTCTTCAAGGCGTTTGAGAAAGCAGCGAATAAAAACCTAGACATGTTAGAAGAGCTAGCGGCTTATAAGATTCCATTTGTGGGGGTTGATCCATCCATGACCTTAAGTTTTCGCTCAGAATATCCAAAAGTCATTGGCGATAAACGCGAAATTCCAACCGTGAACTTGCTACAAGAATGGTTAGCAGAACAAAGTGAGCACCTTTCTTCCCTTAATCTTAGCTCTTCTCAACTAAAAGGATCTTTTGCGCTTGAAGATGAAAGCTATCACTTGTTGGCTCACTGTACGGAAAAAACCAATGCCGCAGCCTCTATTCAAGATTGGGTTAAAGTCTTCTCTTTGTTGGGTTTAGACTTGAAAGTTGAGAATGTAGGCTGTTGTGGCATGGCAGGCACCTATGGCCATGAAACAGCAAACCTGCAAACCTCAAAAGATATTTATGAGCTGTCTTGGAAAGACAAGATAAATGATGAAACCTTGCAAGATCGCATTGTGGCAACAGGCTATTCTTGTCGTAGTCAGGTGAAACGCTTTGATCAAAAAGCCCTGCTTCACCCTTTACAAGCTGTACTCAAGCACCTTAAAAATAGCCGTCAGGATTAAGCAGAGATTTGTATTTGTTTAAAGGCTAATAAACTGCCATCAGCATTTTGTTTCATACCAAAACGGAAGGTTTCTGCATCCGCAAAGAAGCCATCCGTACGTATGCTCGTATCTTGGCTACCTCTGCTTTTATAGTGCTCTTCTTGGTTATATATCTCTTGGCATAGCTGATCCGTAAAGCATAGCTGTGAAGTGACAGAGGTTTTATTCCCTTTTTTAACCTTGAAATGAACATGGGCCGTGCGACCTGGGTACCAACCGGGGAAAGTCGATTTAAAGTTAACTCGCCCCATAGCATTGGTTGTCAGCACACCTCGATACCAGGTGCTTTTCATCGCGGCCTCATCACCGTTGCTACAAAACCCAGCGGAGAAACGTCCGCTGTCTAGGCTATTTGAAATATCAGCCGAATAAACACCTCGATTATCACAATGCCATATTTCAACCTCATAGCCAGATAAAGGATTGCAGTCTTGGTCTATGATTTGAAAGCAAAACATCATAGGTAACCCGCTTAGACCTGTGGAGATATCTTCCCCTGTGGTGGTAGAGAAATAGCACGGCCCTTCGGTATTACGTGGAAACAAAGATATCTGACAGGCAGCATCTTGTTCGAAAAGACTATCGCTAGGGTAGTTTGCCGTGATTAAAGACGTTTTGCCCGATAGCCAATTTCTGCTTTTAATGATTTTGGGGTCATTAAGGGATTGAGCAGAATGAGAAGGAGAGGCGCCTAAGTTGCCGGATAAGCAGCCGGATAAAGTGCCACCAAAGGCTGAAACAAAAACACCTGCACCCAATAACTTTATCGTATGACGTTTATCGTTTTGCATTTAATCTCCCCTCTTTTATTAATCATAGTCTCATTAGAAACATTATAAATAACGCTGAGCGGATTAATCATGCCAAGCATTGAAAGTGAGACAAACCTTAAGATAAAAGCCTTGTTAGAAGGTTCCTTGGCTTAACGCCTTAGCCTACATACTCTGACTTACATTCCTTGGCTTAAACTGAGCCGCTCTTCTCTTGGGGTGCAATTGAACTGTTTGCGATAACAGCGTGAAAAGTAAGACGTGGAGCTAAAACCACAGGCGGTGCTGATTTGTAACATGGATAGATTGGATTGCAGCACCAAATGACGTGCTCGCTCTAAACGTAATTGCAAATAATGATTGGCAGGCGTACTAGATAAAAAAGTTTTAAATAAGCGTTCCATCTGGCGCACAGACAAACCTACAAGATCGCCAATTTCTTGGCATGTCAGCACCTCTTCAATATTGCTGCGCATCAGCTCTAAGGCTTTTAACAATCTTGGGTGATGGGCATGGTGGCGTAACTGTAAATCCATCCTTTGTTTTTCATAGGCGGGTCGAATCGCTGGGTGAATACATTGTTCTGCCACATCTTTCGCCAGTGTTTCCCCATGCTTTAAAGCAATCAGCTGTAGCATTAAATCTAGCCCAGCTAATCCGCCAGAACAGGTCATCACATCTCGGTCTATTTCATAAAGTTCACCTGTTACCTGTAAGTCAGGAAACTGCTCAGAAAGGCTTTCTTTATTCTCCCAATGTATGGTGCATTTTTGTTGTTTAAGAATCCCTGCTTGAGCAAGCAAAAGACTGCCTGTTGAAGTCGAGCCTAAATTCACTTTTTGGCGTTTTAAACCTCTTAACCAACTAAACAAAGCCGCATCATTTGCTTCTTGTGCACCTATGCCTGCGACCACAAAAAGTGTGTCTAAGTCTGTCACATCATCTTGCTGTCGTGTGGGTGCGACGGGTAAACCATTACTGGCAAAAACCGTTTCGTTTTGATGGCAATAAAAGTCCCAAGAATAGAGTGTTTGTCCACTAATTCGGTTCGCCATACGCAGTGGATCGACCACAGCAGCGAGGGATATCATGGAAAAATCTGGCACTAAAAAAAAGCCAAAATGCTCAATACTTTTACTGCTTTTCTCTAGCATAAATTCACCCGTGAATAATCAATTCAAAAAAACTTAATCAAAGTAAAAATACAAACAATAAGTCGTATTTATCACCAATAATGTCGCATTATTTTCATTTATTGCAAGTTTTTTTCGCCATCATACTAATCACAGTCTGGCTGCATTCGCTTCTTTTTACCTGTTAGTGAAGGCTCTATCTGTCCTTATTTACACTATTTAAAACTTGGGAGTTTTACTTCATGATCGAACAAAAAGTTTCTTTTCACAGCGATGGTCTTGTCCTAGATGGCGCCTTCTTTACTGACGAATCAAATAACAATCCAGCACTGCCAATTGTTATCGTTTGCTCTGGCTTTACTGGCCAAAAAAATATCCACCCAGAGCGTTATGCCCGTGCCTGGACTAAAAAAGGCTTCACTGTTTTCGGTTTTGATTATCGTGGTTTTGGCGATTCACAAGGCGAACGTGAGCGCGTTATTTTAGAAGAACAAGTTCGTGATATTGCCAATGCCGTTGCTATCGTTTCTGAACGTGCCCAAGCTGAAAATCGTAAGGTTTTTGTTGCAGGTTGGGGCATGGCTGGCGGCCTAATTCTAGATGCACTACGTATCTGTGAAGGTCAAATTGACGGCCTAGTTTCAATGAACGGCTTTTTCAATTCAGTACGTGTACAGAAAGCCCTACGTGGCGAGCACGGTTGGAAAGCATTCAAAGCCTTCATGGCCGAAGAACGTCTACGCCTAGCGAAAGGCGGCGAGAAGAAAGGCATAGATCCTTTTGAAATTTACCCGCTTGATCCAGTAAGCCGTGAATACGTGTTCACAGAACTTGTTAAAGCACCTGGCTATGGTGTGACATCTGATTTTGATTTCGCTGACTCTCTGATTAGCTTTAACCCAGAAGCTAACCTAGACGAGCGTTTCTCAAACATTCCATTATTGATCGCCCATGGTGCTGAAAACGACCTGCATCCAGTGACAGAAGCAAAATCACTTTATGCGGCTTACCCAGGCCCTAAATCTTTGTTCTTGCTAGCGAATGGCGGACACACTGAGTGGATGCTTGATGAAGACGAAAGATTCATTGAGTTCTCAACTCACATAGCTAACTGGATTGCTGAGCAGCACTAAACGCTCATCACATCCTCTTGCTTTTTAAGGGTCTCTTTCTGTTGGCTTAATGCTCTCAGAAAAAGGCCCTGTTTTTTTATTAGATGCTTACCGCCACATTAAGCCTAAAATGGCCTTAAGCATAACCTTCAAGGTGATCGTTAAAATGAAAGAGACTGACAATCAAAATACTCCATTCACACCGCCTTTATGTGATGCCCCTGACCCTTTTATTACCAAGCCAGATTTTGACCTACCTCTGGGTTCTATTGATTGTCATGCCCATGTCTTTGGCCCTCTAGATAAATACGACTACACAGAAAGCAGAAGCTATACACCGCCTGATGCGCCAGTAGGTGCTTACTTACATATGCATAAGCAATTATCCATTAGCCATGGCGTATTAGTACAACCTAGTGTGTATGGCACAGATAACAGTCTGCAAACCGACACACTGAATTACCTACGTAAGCTAGGTAAAGACTACAAGGGCATTGCCGTTGTCGATGCCAATATCAGTGGTGAGGCGTTAGACGAACTTGCCTTATCTGGCCATGTGGGTGTGCGCATGAACCTGCTCTTTAAAGGCGGAATAGAATGGGACGATGTGTGCCATTTAGCCGAACGCCTAGCCAAGCGCAACTGGCATCTACAATTCTTAATTGATATCGCGAATTTCGATGGTTTCGCCGACAAGATACGCCAGCTCCCCGTGCCTGTGGTGATAGATCACATGGGGCATATGGACACAGGTTTGGGGTTAGATCACCCTGCTTTTCAAGACTTATTAAGCCTATTAGAAGAAGGCCGAGTTTGGGTAAAACTCTCAGGGGCTTATCGTACCAGCACCCAAGCCTGCACCCCTTTTAGCGATGTCACTCCTTTTGCCCAAGCACTGGTTAATGCCAATGCCAAGCAATGTGTTTGGGGCTCAGATTGGCCTCATCCTCACTTTGATAAAGCCATGCCAAACACCACAGATTTGTTAAACGAACTCACTCAATGGGTGCCTGATGAAAGCTTACGCAATCAAATTTTAGTGGATAACCCAAAGCGCCTTTATCAGTTTGATTAAGCCAATAGAGATAAGATAAGCGCCTCATGTTGGGAGCGCTTTGCGACTAGTTTTGTCATCTCATCTTGAGCGAATTCAGCTCGTATAATCAGGCCTTCAATAAAGGTGAGTAGCATCTCTGCTTTTTCCTCTATGTCTGTCAGTGTTTTATCCAAAGCATCCTGTATTAACTGACCTAACCAAGCTTTATGATCTAAGGCTATCTGGCTGATTTTTCTGTTATTTTGTTTAAATTCAGAAAGGGCGTGCATAAACATACAACCCTGAAAATGATCCGACATAAACCAAGCATAATGCCAATCTAAAATGGCTGATAAGCGTTGAAAGCTGGCCGTTTTAGCATCTAACTTTTTATCTAACATGGCTTGATTAGTCGCATTTACTTTAGCAAATAATTCCTCTTCAAAGCGTAGATGACGCCTCTTTAGTACCGCTTCTATCAAGCCATCTTTACCACCAAAGTGGCGGTAAATCGTAGTTTTAGAAACGCCCGCTGTGTCTCGAATCAGATCAACACCCACCGCCGTATAACCCTGCTGATTAAATAAGGATTCGGCGCAATCTAAAATATCGTGTTTGGTGCTCATGTTTTTCCCTAGGGCTTGCTCAGGTTTTCAGCTAACTCTTTTAAGTCTTGATAAAATGGTACAGACCTGTACAGTTACAGACAGTACAGATCTGTACCATAGCATACAGGTCTTAAAAATAATTGTTAGTGTGCTTATTCAAAGCACACACGGTGAGGTGCAAAGATGGGTAGATTCTCAGGGGGTGGCAAGCTAGTTCCAAAGCCAGATGCGAAAGTCATTGCGACAGGTTTTATCGGTGGTTTTGTGGGTATATTAAGCCTAGCCTTACTTACAAATTGGTCTGGCTACCCGCTGCTTATGGCACCCTTTGGCGCGACCTGTGTCATTCTATTTACCGCAGCCGCAGCACCTTTTGCACAACCCAGAAATGTCATAGGGGGTCACTTTATCAGCGCTTTAGTGGGCTTAGTTGCTCTCTACTTTTTTGGCCAAGGCCCTATTGTGATGGCATTCGCGGTGGCAACCGCCATTGCGGCCATGCAATTTTTTCGAGCAGTGCATCCACCCGCTGGGGCAAACCCTTTGGTCATTTTAATGGCAGGCAGTGCAGGTTTTGATTTTCTATTATTACCGGTTTTATTAGGCAGTATTATCTTGGTAGGTGTGGCAGCTGTGATCAACAATGTCAAAGCAGATGCCAAGTGGCCGCTTTATTGGATAGGTAAAGACTAATTAAGGGTTAGGAAACTGAAAACGAAAATAGTTATTCATCATACTGTCTCATCTGCTTTCTATCTGGTGCCAAATAAGCAGTATGATGAATAAGGTTTTCAATCATTGAAAACTAACGCGGAACGGAAAAGAGGAAATCAATCACGAGTCCTAAGCTAAGAGACGAATAATTCGTTCAGCTTCGGCCTGTATAAAAGGCATAACCTTTTGCATAAAGTACATTTTGTCGAACTTGTTAGGCTCTTCATTCATCAGGCGTCTCAGGTTCTCACCCGTCACCATTCGAAGTGATGTCCCTATATTAAATTTAGACACCCTAGTTTGCTTAAGCTTTAAGATGTCTTCTTCTTTAATACCTGTGGTGCCATGAATCACCAGTGGAATATCTCCCACTAAACCAGCAATTTCTTCAAGCCTAGGGTAATCAATCACTGAGTCTGGCGTAGTTAGCCTGTGTACATTACCCACAGCAACCGCCATGGCATCTAAGCCACTCTCACTGGCATAGGCCGCTGCTTCTTCTGGTACTGTGCTGATAGATTTAATATGGTCACGACCTTCGTTATAGGCAACCGACCCTATCTCACCTTCGACACTCACCCCCATGGCATGCGCAACCTGTACAACTTGCTTGGTACGGCGAATATTCTCTTCTAGCGGAAGCTGAGAGCCATCAAACATGACAGAAGAAAAACCATGGTGAATGGCCTGATACACTATCTCTTCTTCATAAGTGTGATCCAAATGCACACACACCTTGGCAGAGCTATTATGGGCAAGAGAAAGCAGCATTTTAGCCAGTGCTTCCACTCCCATAAAATCGACCATGTCCTTATTTGCCGCCAGAATAACCGGGCGCTTTAAGGTTTCGGCCGCAGCAACAATGGCGCGGCCTTCTTCGTATCCAAATACATTGCAGCAAGGAATGGCAGAACTCCCATTCGCAGCATCTGGCAAAATATCATTCAAGCTAACTAGCATGTTTTACTCCATTACTTGAATTTGCTGATCATGTCCTTGATACCAGGGATAGTATGTATCTGATATTCATGGTGCGGATCAAAGTGTTGAATGAGAGACTTAGAGTGTTCGCCCACAATGACAGTGAAGTAATACATTTCATAACCAGGCGCGGCAACACAAGGGTGGTAGCCCTTATCGATAGCAATCACACTGCGGTTTTTAATATGGTAAACAGGGCCAATATCGTCTTCGTGCTCATATAAGAATTGGGCACCAAAACCTTGATCCGGATTAAAACGGAACTGATACACTTCTTCGTAGCGAGTTTCTTTTGGTAGACGCTCAGTATCATGTTTATGAGCAGGAAAACCAGACCAGCCCCCTGCGCCGACGGTAAAGAGTTCGCTCACTAGCAAACGCCCTCTTTGACCCGCATTTTTCTGCCCTAGGATGTGCTTAATTTTACGGTGTGTTTTGGTGTCGTCACTGCCGTACTGCACTTGGTCGCTGTCTTCTGGTTTCACTTCAAATGGCTCAAGGGTTTCTTCAAACTTACCACCAGCAACCATGATGTCAGCATTTTCAGACACACAGGTAATCACAACCGTCGCACCCAAAGGAGCATAAACAGCCGCAGGGTTACCGTCCCAGACATTTTTACGTTTGCCGATGTTATCAAACACCTCATCATTAACCTTGATGCTACAAGTACCGCCAGCAAGCACGACAGCTGTCTCATATTCATCTAACTGATAAGTGTGACTTTCACCTTGTTCTAAGAACACCTGATTGAAATAAATCAGTGGTGTGGTGTCGTCATTCACATCAATAATCGGTTTGTTCTCATTGTTATAAGCAGCAATATGCTTTCCCATAATTCTTATCCTTCCAGAGTATTCGTTTATAATTTTTTATAGTCTTTTTTAAGCCGAGCTGTGGTTAATAGAGCCAGCTAGGCTGCAACATTTCTTTGTTCGATAAAGTCTAATAATTCTTGTTTGGTTGGCATGGCATCCGTACAGGTTTTACGAGAAACATTGATAGCAGCGGCAGCCGAACCCAGCTTCACGCCATTGGCTAAGGTGTCCCCTTGAAGCAGTGAATACAGCAGTGCTCCAGCAAAAGAATCACCCGCACCAAAAGGCTTTTTCACTTCAACCGGGAAGATGCCTTGTGCGAAGTACTCGCCGTCTCGTGTGTATACCTTGGAACCAAATTCACCGGCCTTAATAATGACCACTTGAGTTGATCCTGTAAGGAAGCGTTTCGCTGTCTTGTCATCGTCTTTATTGCCTTGGTCGACAAGGTGCTCCATCACATCAAATTCTTCACGGTTACCTATGACTATGTCTGACATGGATGCCACTAGCTGATAGTAGGTCGCTGAATCTTCTGGCGACGCCCAAGAGTAAGCTCGGTAATCCACATCTAAAACCACTTTTGTGCCAGCGGCTTTAGCGTATTGAATTGCCACTAAGCAGGCTTCCCGAGAAGGGCTAGATGACAAAGCCGTCCCTGTGACTAACAAAACTTTGGCACTGGCAATATAAGACTGGTTTACTTGCTCAGCCGTGAGGGATAAGTCCGCCGCATTATGACGATAGATCACCACTTCACAGTCTTTTGCCTTCATTTCGGTAATGGCCAAACTGGTACGTGTGCCGGAGGCATCCAGCACAACACCCCGTGTATCCACCCCTTCGCGGTTTAGGTAATCGCATACATATCGACCTAAACCATCGTCAGAAACACAAGAAATCAAACCGGGTTTTGCCCCTAAGCGAGCCAAGGCCACAGCGATATTGGCAGGAGAACCACCCACATGTTTGTCGAAGCCAGAAACATCAAGGAAGTCGGTATTCTCTTCCTTGGCGTAAAGGTCAACGCCGGCACGGCCAAGGCAGATCACATCGATCGGCCTATCTTTTGGAAAGTTAAAATCCATCATGCAAAATCAACCCATTTAGCATTGTCATCGGCTGATTCAACACAACGTTCTAAGAGTTGAACCCCTTCGATACCCGCATCAATATCTGGGTACCAGGTGTTATTCACTGTTTCTAAATCGCCCGCATTCATGGCCTTCATCACAAGACCAAAACGGCTATATAAATTGGCCCAAGATTCAAAGAAACCTTCAGCATGGCCACCACCAATACGGTTGCTGCTCACACCTAGATCATCATTATGTAGATAACCCATACCACGCTCTAATACGCGTGCAGGTTCACCTTGAATTTCATAGCTGAGTTGGTTTGGTCTTTCATCCCACCATTCGATACTGGCCTTTTCACCTATCACACGTATCTTCTGCTGGTGCATAGAACCCGCATTTACACCGCTTGCCCATAATGTGCCGACAGCACCATTGGTAAAGCGCATCATCACATGGGCGTTGTCTTCTAACGGCGCACGGGATTTCACAAAACTCTGACGAGTACAGCACAAAGAATCGACGGTTAAACCTGCCATTAATTGGGCTAGGTAAAAAGCATGTGTACCCACATCACCCAAAACATAAGTCGGGCCTGAAACTTCTGGGTTCATGCGCCATTTAGCACCTGGGTCATTTTTCTCCACTTCGGTAGCATGGAAACCGTGGGCGAACTGCATGTTGATAACGCGAATCTCACCTAGATCACCACGTTGAATCATCTCTTTCGCCTGATGAATCATTTGGAAACCCGTGTAGCCATACATAACGCCAAAGATGCGGTTATGCTGGCTCGCAATCTCTTTAAGTTCTTGCGCTTCTGCCACGGTAAAGGTCACGGGTTTTTCACAAACCACATGCAAGCCCGCTAATAAAGCCGCTTTAGAAATAGCGTAGTGAGTGCCATTTGGCGTTGCGATAGACACGGCTTGGATACCATCTTCACGTTTGGCTTCTGTCTCAAACATGACTTGATAATCTGCATAACAACGATCCGCATCCAGACCCAAGTTAATACCGAAATCACGGCAACGATCCGCATCAATATCAAAAGCACCCGCAACCAATTTAAAGTGACCATCACGGCTAGCACCTGATCTGTGGGCATAACCGATTTGTGATCCACGACCGCCACCGACCATGGCCCAACGTAACGCTTCTGCTTTATTTATTTCTTCACTAAACATTGTCACTTCCTCTTACACGCCAGGACGTTGATGTGTACGCCCTGCACTAAAATCTGATACGGCTTTTTCGGTTCTTTCATCGCGAGTCACTTCTGGTAAACCCACTTCCCACCAGCAATCACAGCTAGACCACTTGGTGGAGTCGATATCAACCACTATGACAGAGGTTCTATCGGCTGCTTTAGCACGGGCAAAGGCCGCATCAAAGTCTTGCATAGAGCCTACTTTTTCACTGATAGCGCCTTGGGCTTCTGCATGTTTAGCAAAATCCACTCGGGCAAATTCTGTCTCTGGATTTTCACGACGACAGTCTTTTAATAGGTTGTTGAAGGACTCATTACCTGTGTTGTTTTGCAGCTTGTTGATCACAGCAAAACCCGCGTTATCACAGACAACAATGATCATCTTGTGGCCTGATAAAACCGAGCTGTAGATGTCTGAGTTAAGTATCATGTAGGAACCATCGCCCACCATGACCACAACATCATTGTCTGGGTTCGCGATTTTCGCGCCCCAGCCGCCTGCAATTTCATACCCCATGCAAGAGAAGCCAAACTCGATATCAAACTTACCAATCTGCTTGCTCTGCCAGTTCATATTTAGCTCAGCGGGTAATCCACCTGCCGCAGTCAATACGGTATCGCCTGCTTCAGATAAACGGTTCACAGCACCAATAACCTGTGCATAAGAGGCCATTTCATCCCCAGCTACCGCCATTCTGTCATTACAAAGGGCTTTCCAATCATCCGCTTGCTTTGTAGCTTGGCTAGACCAATCAGTCGACCCTTGCCAATCCGCTAACAAGTGGCTGATTTTAGTCATGGTGACCTTGGCATCGGCGATAATCGGCATGGATAAGTGTTTAATCGCATCATGTCGACCCACATTGATGCTGATAATTTTAAGGTCAGGGTTTCTAAACACAGACCAAGAACCCGTGGTGAAGTCCTGTAAACGAGTTCCTATCGCCACAACCACATCCGCATGAGCTGCTAGATAGTTGGCAGAATTAGAGCCAGTTACCCCGATTGGACCACCGTTTAATGGGTTGTCTTGCAACATAGTGGCGCGCCCAGCAATGGTTTCTATGACTGGCACATTATGTTTCTTAGCAAATTGCGCTAGCTCATCAGTTGCTTGCGAGTAATGCACACCGCCACCACTGATAATCAAAGGACGCTCTGCTTGGCTAATTAACTTAACGGCCTCTTCTAGGTCGCGCATTTCAGGTTCAGGACGACGAATTCTATGCACTTTCTCTGCGAAGAATTGCTCCGGGTAGTCATACGCCACACCTTGAATATCTTGCGGTAAACCGATAAACACAGGGCCGCAATCTGCTGGATCCAACAAGGTATCAATCGCTTGTGGCAAGGTTTGCAAAATTTGAGCTGGGTGGATAATCCTGTCCCAATAGCGAGTCACTGCTTTGAAAGCATCATTCGCTGTGGTCGATGGATTATGAAAATGCTCAGTTTGCTGCAACACTGGGTCAGGCAAACGGCTCACATAAGCATCCCCTGCAAACATCAACAAAGGTAATCTGTTGGTGTGAGCAATACCTGCTGCGGTAATCATATTGGTCGCACCTGGACCAATGGATGCTGAAGCAATACCAATTTTTTGACGCTTATTCGCTTTGGCATAAGCGACAGCAGCCATCGCCATAGATTGCTCGTTCTGACCACGCCAAGTCGGCAACTCGTCTTCAGCATTCTTTAACTGCTGGCCTAAACAGGTCACATTACCGTGTCCAAAGATGGCAAAAGAACAGCCAAATAAAGGCTCAACTTGTCCATTGATTTCAATTTTCTGTGCAACTAAATACTTCACTAATGCTTCGGCGAGTGTAAGGCGAACCGTTTTCATATCATGTCTCTTTTCAGTAGTTATAGGGGATGTGCTAATCCCAGTTATTAGGCTTTTTTACGTTTTTGTGCATCCAATAACACGGCACTGATGATGATCATGCCCTTGATAATCTGCTGCCAGTAAGGGTCTACGCCCAACATATTTAGGCCCTTGTTCATCACACCGATAATCAAAGCGCCGACAATACACATACCAACAGAACCCACACCGCCTGCTAAGGATGTACCACCGATAACGGCTGCAGCGATGGCATCTAGCTCCCACATGTTGCCGAACGTTGGATTACCTGCATAAGCACGTGAGGCCAACATAGCACCCGCCAAACCCGCTAAAGCACCTGCTAAAACATAGACTTTGACTAAGGTAATTTCGACGTTTACACCACAAATTCTGGCGGTTTTAACATTACCACCGATGGCGAAAACATGACGACCAAAGGTCATACGGCTCATCATGACGTGACAAACAACCGCCACTAGCACATAGATGATTACCAAGCCTGGAATGCCAAATACTGTGCCATCACCAATTGAGGTAAACGCATCAGAGCTCGCATCAACAGGACGACCATCACTGAATAATTGCGCCATACCACGGGCCATTGTCATCATGCCTAAGGTGGCAATAAAAGGAGGGATACGCCCATAAGCGGTAATCGAGCCATTGATCAGTCCACAGACACTGCCAACAAATAAAGCAGCACCAAAGGCAAATATGGTCATGCCATAACCTTCTGATCCTGTGACTATGCTTGCTCCGACAACCGACGCTAACGCCACAATAGAACCACCCGATAAATCAATACCACCAGTGACTATGGCAAAGGTAACCCCGATGGCAATAATGCCGAACATGGACACCTGTTCTAAAATACTGAGCACGTTACGAATAGAGGCAAAGCCATCTATTTTTAAAGACAAAGCAACAAACAAAAGCACCAAGATAATGAGCATGCCGTACTTGTTGAGAAATTCTGTGTAATTCGTTTTTGTTAAACTCTTATTTGCTAAAGAATCCATTAGGCAACCCCTTCTATGCGCAAGTCTGATGTGTCGATTGTTTGTTCGCTTGGTACGTCACCACCTGCAGCCATTTCTAAAATAACTTCTTGTGTGGCCTGTTCTCTGTCCACTATGCCTATCTCACGCCCTTCAGCCATGACCATAATTCGATCACTCAGTGACAAGAGTTCTAACATTTCGGAAGAGACGATGATGATGGCTTTACCCAGTTTGGCGAGCTCAACAATGAGTTTATAAATTTCGGCTTTGGCGCCAACATCTATCCCTTTGGTTGGCTCATCTAGGATCAGCACTTCAGGTTCAAGTAATAGCCAGCGAGCAATCAAAACCTTCTGTTGGTTACCGCCCGAGAGGTTATCGATAATGGTATCGACCGTGGGCGTTTTGATGCGTAATTGCTTCTTCATGTCTTCAGCCACATGGGAGGCAAGCTCATCTGAAATCAAACCAGATTTAACGTAAGGACTTAGCTCAGGCATGATCATGTTGTCGGTAACGCTCATATTGAGCATCAGGCCTGTGAGTTTTCTATCCTCAGTCACAAAGCCAATGCGTCGCTTAATGGCATCCATCGGCTTATAAATTTCGACGCGTTTGCCGTGTAAATAAATATCACCAGATTGCGCCGCTTTATAACCAAAGATGGCCTCGACCACTTCGCTTCGACCTGCGCCAACGAGTCCAGCAATACCAAAGACTTCGCCTTTTTTGACATCGAAACTGATATCTTCAAACTTGCCCGGTAAAGACAGGTTATTCACCTCTAATAGGGTTTCTCCTATTTCAACTCTTTCACGCTCAAACATTTCATCCATTTCACGACCAACCATCATATTGATCAGCGCTTCTTTGGTGATATCTGACGTTTTTTTGGTGCCTATGTACTCACCATCTCGAATGACAGACACTTCATCTGCTAGCTCAAACACCTCGCCCAATTTGTGGGAGATATAGATAATCGAGATACCTCTTTCTTGCACCTTACGCACTATCTTATATAGCTGTTGTACTTCTGATTCGGTTAAGGCGGTGGTTGGCTCATCCATGATGATAAGTTTGGCGTCGTAGGACACTGCGGTTGCTATAGCTAATAGTTGCGCTTTAGCCACCGAGACGTCTTGCATCAAGGTTTCCACTTCCATGGGAATACCTAATTCCTCTAGGACCTTAGCGGTTTCCTTATTCATGGCCTGATGATCCATTAAGAAACCTTTTCTTAATTCGCGACCGAGAAAGAAATTAGCGGCGACAGATAAGTTACCGGATGGGCTGATTTCTTGAGGCACCATGGCCAATCCGGTACGAATTGCATCGATCGGCACCTTAGGGGTAAAAGGTTGGCCATCAAATAAAATTTCGCCGCCTTCATCTGGAGTATAAAGGCCGTACAAAATTTTCATTAAGGTTGATTTGCCTGCTCCGTTTTCACCCATGAGTGCATGGATGCTGCCTTTACGGATTGTCAGGTTGACTTGATCAAGCGCTTTGACTCCTGGAAAAGTCTTACTCACATTGATCATTTCTAAAATGCTGTCGGAGTTAGTCATAAGCAATATTATTTTTATATGTGTCAGTCATTTTAAATAGAGGGCGACCTCTGCAACCGCCCTCTACTCTTTGGTACATCTCTTACTTAGGGAAGCACACGCTTACCTATTACTGCTTAGCAGCGTATTTCATTAGGTATTCCATTTTTCTGTCTTCGGCAACTAACTCAAAATCGATCCAGTTCATTTTCTGAACCTTCTGACCCATAGCTAGCTTGTACGCGATCTCAGCACCACCGTAACCTTGGCCACGTGCACTTTGGAAAACAGTTGAATCCAAACCTGAACCTAGGTACTCAAGCGCATCAGGAGTAGCATCGACACCAGAGATAATCATGTCAGCATCGGTTTTACCGGCTTTACGAGCAGCCAGTAACGCACCAATCGCCATTTCATCATTGTTGGCAACGATGACATTAATTTCAGGGTGCGCTTGCAATAAATCTTCTACAATTTGCAAAGCTTTAGCTCTATCCCAACGACCTTCTTGCTCAGCAACAACCTTGATATTGGAATATTTTTCGAAAACTTTTTTATTACCTGCAGTACGTTGGATCTGTGCTTCATGACCCAAAGCACCTAACAGGATAGCAACATTACCTTGCTTGCCATCTAGCATACCGGCCACACTTTCACCCTGAATAATGCCCGCTTGAATAGATTCAGAACCTACATAAGCGTCAACTTTACGCATGGTTTTTTCGCTTGGTAAGCGGTTAACTATGACAAGAGGGATGCCAGCACGATTGGCTTTTTTAGAGATAGGCTTAACAATGGCAACATCGGTTGGTACTACGAGTAAGGAGTTAACACCCGCATCAATAAAGTTATCCACGTCATTTAGCATCTTACTTGGATCTTCATTGGCGTCTGTCATTTTGATTTCAACATCAGCGTGTTTGTCATCAAACTCATTCACACCTTCAAACAAATAACTCATCCATTTATCTGCGAAAGATGGCATGGGAGCACCAATCACAAGAGAGTCAGCAAGTGCGATATTTGATGCAGAGCAAATGACAGCGGCAGCTAATAAGGTTTTTTTTATCATTTTTATTTCATCCTATATTGAGTCTCAACAAGTGGAAGCTGATGAAGTCAGTACACCAGCCTGATCACTCTTTAATCAGACTAGCAATATGAATTTATTATTGCAAGCGCTTGCAATAATAAATTCAAAACTTATTATGAGTAAGATCAAGTATTGAATAAATTAGGACGTAGAAGCATGAAGTTAGACTTAGGCAATGCACCTTGCTCTTGGGGAGTTGAACAGGCGAATAATCCAGAAAATCCAGAATGGCATAAGGTATTAGATGAAAATAAAGCCGCCGGATTTAATGGAATTGAACTCGGGCCTGTTGGTTTTTTTCCAGAAGATCCAAGTATTTTAGGTGACGCTTTGGCTGCACGTGAGTTGCAATTGACCGCGGGTGTTGTCTATCGCCCGTTTCATGATCCAGCCGCATGGGAAGATGTTTTAGACGGCGCTCATCGTACGTTTAAAGCCTTGGTTTCACATGGCGCTAGCACAGGTGTATTGATAGATTCGATTGCTGCTGAACGCGCTTTAACCTCAGGCAGACCAGAAGAATCAAGGCGTTTAACCGGTAAAGACTGGTCTAGCATGATGGATAGAATCGACACCATTGCCAAAATAGGAAGCTTAGAATACGGCCTTGATATTGCCCTACATGGCCATGCTGCAGGCTTTATCGAATACCAAGATGAGATAGAAAACACCTTAGAAAGCGTTGATGAAAAGTACCTATCTTTGTGCATAGACACAGGCCATTGTTTATTCGCAGGCTTTGATCCAATTGCGTTTTATCTCAAACATCAAGCGCGTACCACTTACTTGCATTTTAAAGACACAGATCCCTTAGTAAAAGAAAGAGTCATTCGTGACAGAGTCAATTTTTATGACGCAATCAAACAGGGTTTGTTCTGTAATTTGGGCAAAGGAGAGTGTGACTTTGGCCGCTTATTCAAAGCCATGGAAGAGGTAAATTTTAGTGGTTGGGCCACGGTTGAACAAGAGTGCGATCCACTTGCTCAATCCAGCCTTCAAGACGCCATAAGTAATCATCAATACCTGAATAGTTTAAGAATATCCTAAATTAGTAGGATACTATTTAATCAGTAGGTGATTGATTTGAATAACACTCATTTTGTAGTTGTTGTATAATTGCCGACTTTATACGAGTATTTGCATGGAAATGCGCCTAAATGGGGTTAACTAGCTTATGTCAGAAAACAGATTCAAACATGTAACGCAAAAAGAAGTTGCAGAGAAAGCTGGTGTTTCATTGTCCGCTGTTTCACGTGCATTTACCGATGGTGCCAGCGTGTCACCTAAAACCAAAGATAAAATAGAAAAAGCAGCCAAGGCATTAGGTTACAAACCTAATATTTTGGCTCAATCTTTGATGACCAATCGCACTAAACTCATTGGCATAGTTTCAAGTAATTTTGAAAACCCCGCCTTTATTGAAGTATTCGATTTAATCACCCGAGAATTACATGCAAGAGGCTATCGCTGCTTGTTAGAGAACCTCACCGAAAAGTGTGAACCCGAAGCTATTTTAGACCGTTTACTCCAATACCGTGTTGATGGTGTGCTCTTTATCTCTTCTGTATTACCCACGATTTTTGCCGAAGTTTGCGCCAAAGCAAAATTACCAGCGACCATTATGTTTGGTCGAGCTAATACCAGCGGTGAAATCAACATAGTAACCGCTGATAACAGTGGTGGTGGTAAATTAGGTGCAGAGTTACTCCTGCAAAAGGGCTATCAAAGAATTGCATTTTTAGGCGGCCCTGAAGACGCTACGACCACTATAGATCGCAAGCAAAGCGTGATTGATACCTTAAAAGAAAACGGCCATGAGCTGGTTACTATAGAGCATTGCAGCTCTTATTCTTATGAAGCTGGACGTCAAAAATCTTATGAGTTATTAACTCGAAACCAAGACATAGACGCCATTTTTTGTGGGGATGACATTCTTGCGATTGCCACTCTAGATACGGCAAGAGAGTTAGGTAAGCAGTGCCCTGAAGATATTGGCATCTTAGGCTTTAACGACATCTTGATGGCTTCTTGGGGCGCTTACAATCTAAGTACAGTGCAACAACCCATTCAGCAAATGGTCTTGGCTGCCGTGGATATTATTATTGCCCGCATTGAAAACCCAGAGCTGGGAACTGAGACACGTTTGCTACCTTGCAAGTTGGTCGAAAGAGGCACCTTAAAATCCTAATACCGATGCCCTCTCGCCCTTCATTTCGCTTTATTCCAACTCAGTCCATTTACCTTGGTTATTACTCGATTTCAGTGCTGCCTGCACAAATTTAACCCCTTGTGCACCGGCTTCAATATCAGGGAAAGAATAAGCCAATGGGTGCGCTGCCTTACCTGTTTTTTGAGCCACAACCGCCTCCGCTAAATCGCTATAAAGGTTAGCGAAAGCTTCGCGATATCCCTCTGGATGACCGATGGCAATACGAGTCACGCGATTGGCAGCCTCATGTAAGCCGACACCGCCTTTCTGCAATAATCTGGTACCTTGATCTAAGCTACGAACAAGCAGTTGATTGGGTTGCTCTTGATGCCATTCAATCCCGCCTTTACTACCAAAGACACGAATGTATAAACCATGGTCAGCCCCTGCTGCAGCTTGGGTGATGTAAAAATTACCACGAGCATTATTCGCGTAACGAGTTAGTATGCCAGCATAATCATCGGCCTCTCTTCCAGGCACTAGACTGGTTACATCGGCACTTAATTCGCTCGGTTCCATACCCGTTACAAATGACGCTAGGTGATAACAATGGGTAGCAATGTCTCCCAATATCAAAGAAGGACCCGCGATTTCTGGGTCCATATGCCAATTAGTTTTATCTATTTCTGATGGTGTCAGCTCAGCCAAATGCCCTTGCACATAATCACACTGCACCATGCGAATTTCACCTAACTCACCAGCAGCAATTAATGCTTTAGCTTCACGCACCATAGGGTAACCTGAGTATCCGTATGCGACGCAGCACTCTAGTTCAGACGCCTGCACTCTTCGCACCAAATCCAAGGCTTGATCTAATTCATTGGTTAAGGGTTTTTCACACATGACATGAAAGCCATGTTCAATAGCCAAACAGGCGATCTCATAATGACTATTATTGGGTGTCATAATGGCAATAACATCGACACCATCTTCTCTTGCAGATTCCGCCAGAATCATTTCTTCTGGATTAGCATAACCTCGATCAATACCAAGCTGTTCAGCACTGGCAATCGATTTATCAGGGTTGGATGAAAAAACCCCAGCTACCACATCATAATATTCTTCAAGTGTCGCAGCCCCTCGATGCACTATGCCAATAAAAGAACCAGGGCCACCACCTATCACACCCAATCTTAGTTTACGCCCTAAAGCATCAATCACAGGATTTGCTATCATACGAATAACCTCACACCATCATGCTTAACAAAAAAAGAGAAAAGCAACACGAGGTTACTTTTCTAACAAGGAGGAACTACTGTTTTTGATTGATTAAGCAATCAGATTCTTGTTAATAAACGCCAGACTCTCTTTTGCATTTTCCAAAGAGCTATTATCTTTCGCTGCTGGATCGACATCTTGCTCAACGGTTACCCAACCTCGGTAATCAATTTTTTCTAGCGTTGATTTCACTTCAGAAAAATCCACACAACCTTGGCCTAATGGGCAAAATACACCATCACCAATGGCTTTATAAAAATCAATATTATTGGCAGTGACGACCTCAAGAACAGGCTTATTAATATCCTTAAAGTGCAGATACTTAACTCTATCTTGGTAAGTTTCAATCAATTCAGATGGGTTAATACCCGCATAAACACAGTGACCAGTATCCACGCATAAACTCACTAGGTCCTTATCGAGTTCAGCCATGGCTCTATCCACTTCATCGCGATACTCAATGAAGGTACCAGCATGTGGGTGTAAAACAGGGATAATATTGTATTCACGACAGACTAAGGCCAGTTCACGAATAGTGGTCATCATTTCATTCCACTGTTCATCAGGAAGACGATAAGCGGTTTCTACTTGGCCTGCCTGATCTGTTCTTGGTGATGAAACATGATCGATGACTACCACATACTTTGCATCTTGAGCCTGTAACAGCTTACAAGTGGCATGGGTGTATTCAAGAATTTCAGCTCTTTTGGCAGGGTCATGCAGATGCTTAAAAATGGTACCTGCAATCAGTCCCAATCCATTCTCTTGTAGGCTGTTTGATAATTCAGCCTTATCCGTAGGCAAATAGCCCAGTGGGCCTAATTCAGTTGCTTTATAACCTGCCTGAGAAATTTCAGATAAAACAGTTTGCCAAGAAGGATTATCAGGGTTATCAGCAAACTCGATTCCCCATGAACAAGGCGCGTTGGATAATTGAAGTTTCATTATTTTTATACTTCCTACGAATAAGTTAATTTAAAAGACCATAAATACATTAATGCAAGCGCTTGCAATAATCAATATGAAGAACTCAAATTAATGCTCATAAAAGCAACAAAACGACAAATATCAAACTTATCAAAAGACTCACTTTTCAGCTCACATCGCCTCTACCCAACAAACCTAAACGCTTGAGAGTTACCTAAAACCATTCGCTTACTGAGTGTTTTCTCACCAATTTTGTCGCAAATAGTTTGAAGTTTGTCGTGATAACGAAAGATTTTGGCGGCATGGCCCCTTCCTCAAATATCTAAGTGGGTAAGATAAAACCACTCACGCATTATTCGAACAGGCTGAAAATAGTGACTTGAAGTATTCTAAAAATAATAAATAGGAAGCTACCTATGAAACAAAAGACTACCACCCCAGTCACAATTCCCAGTTTAGGTGTTGCCCTAATTCCCATTGTGTTAACGATAGGTTTACTCGGCATTCAACTTTTCTATTATGATGACTTCACCCCTCATATCGCCCTTGCTATTGGTTTTGCCATTACCGCCATTGTTGGTTGGTCGCAGGGTTCCCGTTGGAAGGACATAGAGTCAGGTGCCTTTCATGTATTACATGTTGCCATGCCTTCAATCGCGACTTTAATCGTCGTAGGTATGTTGGTCAGTACTTGGATTGCTAGCGGTACTGTACCTACCTTGATTTATTACGGCCTTGAGCTGATTGATCCACAATGGTTCTTAGCCGCCAGCATGATGTTATGCGCCGTGGTTTCTGTCTCTATCGGTACCAGTTGGACCACAGTCGGTACTGTCGGCTTGGCACTGATCGGTATAGGTTCCGCCTTTGAAATTCCGGTTTACTGGACCGCAGGTGCCGTCGTATCTGGTGCGTTTTTTGGGGATAAGATCTCCCCTCTTTCAGATACCACTAACTTGGCAGCAGCGGTAACTGAAACGAATGTGTTTGATCACATTAAAAACATGATGCCAACCACTATCCCATCCATGATTATCGCCTTTGTGATTTATCTTTTTGTGGGTGGTTCAAGTGTGACGGACCTGTCGCAATTAGAGCAGATCAATAGCTTCAAGCAAGGCTTAGCAGACAATTTTGATATCGGCTTTCTACCGCTATTGCCTCTTATTGTTGTGATGACCTTAGCCTTTTTCAAAGTCTCGCCAATTCCAGCACTTTTTGCTGGTTTCATTCTAGGTGGTGTTATCGCTGCGGCTAACTATGGTTACAACTTCAATGAAGTACTTACCTATGCTCATAGCGGCTTTAAAATAGACACAGGCACAGATTCATTAAATAGCCTATTGAATCGTGGTGGTGTGACATCCATGACTTGGGTAATCACCTTGATGATGTTTGCCCTCGCTTTTGGTGGCGCACTAGAGCGTACTGGCTGTCTTGAATCTGTCGTTGGTGCCATCATGCGCACAACTAAGAGTTTCAAAGGCCTACAAACTAACGCTATTTTGACCTCAGTTGCGACTAACGTGGTATCAGGTGATGTTTACCTTTCTATCGCATTACCGGGCCGCATGTATGGACCTGAATACAACAAGCTAGGTTACAGCCGTCTTAACTTATCACGTGCTATTGAAGAAGGTGGCACACTTGTTTCACCTTTGATTCCTTGGAACGCTGGCGGTGCATTTGTAATGGGTGCTCTAGGCTTAAGTGTGGCGGGAGGCGATTATTCTGCCCTACTCTATATTCCTTTAGCTTTTGCCTGCTGGTTATCACCTGCCATTGGCATTCTCTATGCGCAAACGGGCTGGTTCTGTAAAACCGCCGAAGCAGAAGAAAGTGAGACAGATACCCAAGCACAACAAAGCACTAGCAATAAAATAGAAAACCCAGCTTAATTAGCGTTTTCTTATACAAACAAAAACCAGCCCCTGTCTTTTTTAGGGTGATAGGGGCTGATCTTGTACCTCGTTTCAATACCTTCAAGTATTGAACCGGGGTTTTATACTTTTATTGATCCTACAATATTGCGCCATTGAATATTCGATCACCTTGCCTAATACTTATTTGCTAAGGAGAAATTAACGATGCAAATGCAATCACAAACGCCGCCAAAGACCTTTACCTATGGCTTTGTATTAGTCGAAGACTTCTCCCTTTTGCCTATGACCTCGGCCATAGAAGCCATGCGTATGGCCAATCAAGTACTAGGCTTTAAAGCCTATTCTTGGTACACAATTACCCACAATGGCGCACCAGTAAAAGCCAGTGATAGCATTAGCATCTCCGCTGATTTTGACTTTAGTTCCAGCTTCAATCAGTTTGATACCATTTTTGTATGTGCGGGTATTAATGTCGTCAAACAAGCCAACCCCAAGCTAGTGCAATTTCTCACTCGCATTGAGCAAAAGCATCAAAAACTTACCTTAGGCTCTCTTTGTACAGGTACCTATTTGCTCGCCCATGCTGACCTGATAAAACAGTCTCGTTGCACCATACAATGGGACCATATGGAGATGTTCTGTGAAGCATATCCATCACTAAATATCGAAAGTTCTCTGTTTGTGATTGATGACAAGCGCATCACCTGCGCTGGCGGTACGGCGGCGCTGGATATGATGCTCAATATTATTCGCCACGATTTTGGCCGAGATGTGAGCACACAAATTGGAGAAATATTTTTAGCAGATCGTATCCGTAGCGAAAATGAGCGACAAAAGATCCCGCTGCAGGCCTCTCTTGGCAGTAGTCATGAATCACTTATTAACGCCGTGAGCTTGATGGAAGCTAATACGGAAGAAGTGATAGATTTAGATTCTATCTCCGACTATATCAATGTTTCTCGCCGCCAATTAGAACGCCTTTTTAACAAGCATTTGAAGGACACTCCGTCTCGCTATTATCTAAAAATTCGCCTCAATAAAGCCCATAGATTACTGACTCAAACCAGCATGTCGATTACCGATGTGGGTATTTCCTGTGGCTTCTCCACCACGCCGCATTTTAGTAAGAGTTACCGTGACTTTTTTGGCATTTCGCCCAGTAATGAAAGGATTCAGCATTAATTGAAGTAAGAGCGAAAGTACTCTTAATAAGCTGTAATACACTAAAAAGGGCGCTAACAAGCGCCCTTTTTGTTAGCTCTGTATTTAGTTAACGAAACGCAAGGTCCCTTGGCCAAAGAGCAATTTCAGGGAAGTTTACTAATAGCACTGTGACAGCAAATAAGATGAATAGGAAAGGATGAATCCCTCGAATCACATCGATAAAAGGACGCCTAAACACAGCCACGGCAGTAAATATGTTACAACCAAAGGGGGGTGTTGCGGCCCCGATGGCAACCTGCAAGGTAATCATGACACCGATTAGTACAGGGTCTAAGCCGGTTGCTTTTACCAAAGGCGCAAAGATAGGCACTAGGATAAGAATCACCACGATCGAATCGACAAACATGCAGCCCACAAAGAAGGCAACATTGATAGCGATCAAGGTGGTTACGACTCCCGCCCCTTCTAAGCCCAAAGAGGCAATAACCTGCTGCGGAATTTGCGCATAAGACAGCACCCAAGAGAAAGCGGCACCTGCGGCAATCAAGATAAAGACAACAGACGTCACGGCACTGGTCGAAAGCGCAATGTCTCTCGCATCTCTCACATTAATCGAACGGAATACGCATAGCTCTAAAATCAAAGCATAAAGTACGCAGACAGAAGCCGCTTCGGTTGGACTGAAAATCCCACCATAAATACCACCGACCACTATCACAGGGAAGCCCGCTGGCCAGATAGCACGACGCAAGGAGTAAAGGCGCTCAGACCAACTCGCTTTGGCTTCGACTGGAATATTGTGTCGTTTGGCGTACCAGATACAATAAATGGAGAAGAGGACAATGATGAGTAATCCAGGCCCAAGACCTGCAATAAACAATTCAGAGATGGAGGTACCTGAAATCACCCCATAAATGATCATGCCAATAGAAGGTGGAATCAGATAAGCCAAATCCGCCGCATTGATAATTAAACCAATGGAGAAAGAGTCGTTATAACCTGCTTTCAACATCCTAGGTCGCATAGCACCACCCACAGCAACCACGGTTGCTTGAGTCGAGCCACATACCGCACCAAACATAGCGCAGGCGGCGGTGACAGAAACGGCAAGGCCACCACGAAAATGCCCCATAAAGCGCATAACCACATCAATCAAGCGATCGGCCGAATGGCCTCGGGTAATGATTTCTGCTGCGAGAATAAACATGGGAACAGCAATCAAGGATGAAGGTTTTACTCCGCCTATCATCTGCTGAATCAAGAGCTGTAAACTCAGGTCAGGGTAATAGATGAAGAAAGCAATAATAGCCGCGCACAACAGTGGCATCATCATAGGAAAGCCAGCAAGTAATAACACCAGCATGACACTCAACATTACTAAAGTCATCGTCTTGGCTCCTGTGGTGAAACCGGATTAAGGGTAATATTATCGGCTTTATCTTCAGACGCTAATTGCGCATTTCCTATCATCTCCTTGATATCTGCATCCTCATATTCATCCACCACACTAAATGAAATAAATACCTTAGGATCCTTATGATCTAGGTTTTTAATCGCCGTTAAAAAGTATTGGATTGAGGCTAATAACAAACCAAGCGCAACCCACATATAGGTAAGATAAAGGGGAACTTGCAGCGCTGGGGTAACCCAACCTCGTTGTGCAATTTTAAGAACATATTCAAGGGCAGACCAAGCCAGAAGTAACATAACAATGGCTGTCACAAAGGCGATCAATACCATTAAGAGTTTTCGTTTGGCCGCGGGCAAAATATCGTAGAAAGCAGACATACGGATATGTTTACCTTGTCGAGTAATATAGCCAAGCCCCATAAAAGTAATGATGACGATCAGAAACTGATTTAACTCGTCGGAGAAATATAAACTCTGGTTAAAGAGATAACGTCCAAAGACGTTGGCGATAGAGTTAGTGGCCATGGCAACGATGGATAAGGTTAAAATCAGGCTTTCAACCTTACCAATAAAGTTGTCTAAGCCAGTTAATACTCGCCCAAAATAGGAATTTGCTTGAGGCATAATGCACCTCCTTAAATCAACAGACTCTGATACCCAAATGACATTTGGGAAAAAGAGAAAAGGCCTGACTTTGTTAAAGCACTAACAAGTGACAATTTACAAAAAGCAGGAAATTGAAAACAGGCGTCCAGTTTGGGTCCAGACACCTGTTAATTTAGTTAAAGATTTTTGCTTTCATTTAAAAGGTTAGTCAGCAGTTCTTGGCCTCGTGCGCCAACTATGTCGCTAAAGGCAGAGTGAGTAGCACTACTTCTTTGACGAAATACCGCCTGCTCTTCTGGGGTTAACTTAACGAACTCAATTTCAGGTTTAGCGGCTTTAATTTTGGCCAGTTTTTCCTGATTGAAGCGCAGCACCACATCATCAATAAAGCCACGCATTTCAGCCATAGTTTCACTAATTAGGGTTTTCTTTGCTGGCGAAAGGGTGTCGTACCAATCACTGCCAGAAATGATGCTGGTTACTAGCTCTTGCTCGCCAGCCCAAATCATATAATCCGTCACTTCATAGAACTTCATTTCTTCGATTGTCGGTACTGGGTTGATCTGACCATCAACAATTTTAAGCTGCAAGGCACCATAGACTTCACCAAATGGTAGAGGCGTCGGGCTAGCACCTAGATCTTCATAGGCTTTTAACAAGATAGGCGACACCATGACTCGCATCTTGAAGTTATCTAGATCATCCGGTTTGCGCACTTCTTTATTGGTTGTCCAAACCTGCGGCCCTTCTGAATACATGGTGTGTAACTTAAGGCCTCTATTGATAAAGTCGTTACCTAGCTCGCTATAAATCACCTTACTTGAACTCAACATAGATGAGATAGCGCTGGACTCAGAAGGCAGTGCATAAGGTAATAAGAAGAGTTGAGACTCAGGTACGATAGTGCCTAAGTTACCAACGGAAACGTTGGAAAAGTGCACCACACCATAAGAGGTTTGCTCAATCAGTTGAGTCGGTGTCCCTAAGGACCCGAGTGGAAAGACATTAACCGTTATTTCCCCATCGGTTTTTAATTCAATTTTTCGTTTAAATTCTTGCGCATAGGCATCCATGATTGAGCCGGGGATTTCCTCAATCGCAAACTTCCATTCTTCTGCCTGCAACAAACTAGACATACTCATCACACTTGCTGCTAATACTAATTTTTTCAAAGTTTTGTTTAATTTAAGCATTTTATAAAACCTCGTTATTCGTACTTATTATTGTTCTGAAAAACCACACCTAAAAAAGTGTTGGAAAAGGTTACAAATCATTCGATTCCAAATTAGTATTGCAAAGGAAGTTATATTAAAAAATATAAAAGATATTATGTTTACATCACAAAAACTAAAGTATCTTAACGCTAGATTCCCGCTTCAATAAACTTGGAGAAAGCAGATGACACAGTATTCAATGAAACATATGCACACCTTCTGTACCGTCGTAGAGTGCGGTGGCTTTGTCAGTGCGCAAGCAGCGTTAGGTATGAGCCAACCTGCCATCAGCACCCATATTCGAGACTTTGAAATTCGTCTGGGTTTTCAGCTTTGTTTAAGAGGCAGAAGCGGCTTTAATCTCACTGAAAAAGGTGAGTTGGTTTACGCTCGCTGTCGTACCATGCTCAATAATGTGTCTGACTTTGAGGCAGATCTTGGCGAGTTAAGAAATAAACTGACGGGCACATTACGCCTTGGTTTGATAGATAGCACTATCAGTAATCCAAGCTTTCCTATCAATAAAGCGATCCAACGTTTTTTTGAACGGGATAATGATGTTTCCATCAAGCTTGAAATCCTCACACCAGAAGACTTGGAAAGGGATTTATTAAATGGTCATATTCACGTGGGCATAGGCCCCTTTCAACGTCGTGACAACACCTTAAGCTATCAATTATTAGATAAAGAGGACCATGGTTTTTACTGTGGTAAGGACCACCCTTTATTTGCCCTACCTAGCAATGAAATGAGTTGGGAGACATTACAACAGTACCCAGTTTCTACTCGTGCCTACCTACAAAAAACTGACTTACCCGGTATTCAAAACAAAGCCTATGTTTCGAATATGGAAGCCCAAGCCATCCTAATTACCAGTGGCCAGTTTATGGGTTACCTACCCGATCACTATGCTAAAACTTGGGTCGAAAAAGGTGAGATGCGTGCTATTGATCATCTTAACTTAGAGCATGAGTCGCCCTTCTATTTGGCAATGAGAGCCTCTTCTTCGGTACAGAATATCGTAAAAGTGTTAGTTCAAGACATTCAAGATGTATTAAAAGAAGACATCAAATAAACATAATTTTTTTTGATATAAGCATAATAACTTTCGTATTTTTTAATGAAAACTTCTTTGCAATACTGATTTCGACAACCTCACACAGAAAATAAATAACGAGGTTCGATAGACAGCCTTTGCTGAATAGGAGAATACGAAAATGAGTGATAACACATACGAAAGTGGCCGTTTAAACCTGCCGTTTGTTGGCTTTTGTACTTTTGCTAAAAGCCCAACCTGTGAAGACTGGGACAAAATACAAGCCGATGTAGCCTTTATGGGTGCCCCTTTTGACTGCGGCACCCAATGGCGCTCTGGCGCAAGAATGGGCCCAAGATCTATTCGTGAAGCGTCAACCCTCTTCTCTTTTGGTCATGGCGGCGCTTATTCTTATGAAGAAGACATCATGTACCTTGAAGGCGTCAAAATTGTTGATATTGGCGATGCTGACATGGTGCATACAGACACAGTAAAGAGCCATGCCAATATTGAATACGGCGTCAAAAAGATGCTTGAAGCAGGTGTTCTGCCTGTGACAGTTGGCGGTGATCATTCGGTCAACGCCCCTTGCATCAAAGCCTTTGAGAAATTTGCAGATAAAGGGCCTATCCATATTATCCAGATAGATGCTCACTTAGATTTTGTCGATGAACGCCACGGTGTCAGATACGGCCATGGTAATCCTATGCGTCGTGCTTCAGAGCAAAGCTATATTAGTGGCATGACTCAATTAGGCATACGTAATGTGTCCTCTTCGAATAAAAAAGACCACAAACTCGCTGAAGAAGCAGGCTCTACCATCCTTTCGGTGAGAGATGTTCGCCGCCTTGGTTTAGAAGGTGTGATGAAGCTTATCCCCAAAGATGTAAGCTACTATATCACCATTGATATTGATGGTTTTGACCCTTCCATTGCCCCAGGCACAGGTACACCAAGTCATGGTGGTTTCCAGTACTATGAAGTGATGGAAGTACTGCAACAGGTTGCTATGCAAGGTGATGTTGTGGGTATCGACCTCTGTGAAGTGGCACCAGATTATGACCAGACTGGTACCACCAGCATCCTAGCGGCACAAGTTCTTTTGAACCTACTAGGCTACATCTTCCATGCTCGTAGTTTGAAAGAAACAAGCAATAGCTAGTACCACTCCTCCAGATGATGTTTTTGCGTATGCCAAAGGTAACCCAGTCCTAGGCATACGTATTTTTAACAACAGATATAGCAGTACTTCCCTCACACCTCACACCTCACACCTCACACCTCACACAGATATGATCATTTGTTAATTGGGTTATTGCTACTCGGAAAAGTAAGTCAACGATGTGCGAAAATTAAATGTTATTTCGCAAAAATGAATACTCCCAAAATAAATATTAAAACGCTTTGACCAACAAAAAATGCCATTTTATAAACTTTCGTTTTACGCCTATAAAAACAAACTTAAAAAAATTTAAATGCTCAAAATTACAATGACTTATTGCCAAATTAGCAAAACGATAAGCTCACCTTTTATCATCAAGCTTTTTAACCTGATCAAACCATTAAAAATTTATCTTTTCCATCGTTTAAAAATATTCAAAAAGATAATTTTTCAACACATGAAAAATCATTTAAAGCATTGAAAAATATAATTTAAATAAGAAAAACAATGTTATAAAAAACACTAAAAAACATTCAATAAAAACCTTAATTACTCAATACTAAAACCCATAATAATTAAGCATTAAAACCTGCCCGCTTGTACAAAAAATAATCTAAAAAAAGATTTTGCAAACGTATTCAATTGCTGATAATGTAATTTGCATTCGTATTCAAAGGGGTTGTAAAACGTTATCTTGCAAACGTATGCAACAGCAAATAAATCGATCAACAGACAACTAGAGTTCTATCAATGGCAGAAATCAAATTGGTTAATCTCACCAAGAAATGGGGAGATTTTAACGGTGTTGACAACTTCAATTTAACGATTAAAGACCAAGAGTTTTTAGTATTACTAGGGCCTTCTGGCTGCGGTAAAACAACAACAATGCGCATGATTGCAGGCTTAGAAGAGTCCACATCTGGCGATATATTGATTAACGATAAACGAGTTAATGATCTGGAGCCCAAAGACCGTGATGTTGCCATGGTTTTCCAATCATATGCTCTGTACCCGAATATGACTGTGTATGACAACATTCGTTTTCCATTAAAGGTTCGTAATGTGCCGAAGGAAGAACAACACGAAAAAGTCATGAAAGCAGCTGACATGGTTGAGCTAAATGGTTTTCTAGAACGTAAACCTGCCGCCCTATCTGGTGGCCAGCGTCAACGTGTTGCTTTGGCCCGCGCCGTTGTTCGACATCCTCAAGTCTTCTTAATGGATGAGCCTCTCTCAAATCTGGATGCCAAATTAAGAGTCTCTACTCGGGCTCAGATTAAAAATCTTTCTCATGAATTAAAAGTAACCACCATTTATGTCACCCACGACCAAATAGAAGCCATGACCTTGGCAGATCGTGTTGTGGTTATGAATGGCGGCGTCGTGCAGCAAGTTGGTACACCAACTGAGATTTATGACAACCCTGTTAATACATTTGTAGCAAGCTTTATTGGTTCACCTGCGATGAACTTGATTGATGGCAACCTAAAAGCAGGGGAATTTAGTCAAGAAAAAGTCAATTTCAAAGGGTTCAACTTACCTGATGGCAAATACACTTTAGGCTTTCGTGCTGAGGATGGCGAGCTATGTGAACAAGGAGAAGGGCAAATTAATGCACCCCTTTATACCTTGGAGCTATTGGGCGATGCCAACATGGTCACTGTATTAATTAATAACACCTTAGTGAGTGTTCGTACTGACAAATATTTCCATGCTGAAATTGGTGACCTAGTTTCAATCAAAATTCCGACAGAAAACTGCCACCTTTTCGATGGCAATACTGGACAAAGAATAAACGACTAAAACAAATCATTAAAAGCACAACGACTCGCCTCAGTAGGCTTAATGACTTGTAGATAGATTGCTGAAAATAAAAATAACAGGAGCTATAGGAGTTCGATATGATTTCTAAAAAAGTAGTTTTAACCAGTGCCGTTGCCACATTAATGAGCAGCTCAGTTTTAGCCAATAACTGCGGTCCAACTGATGCTTCAATCCGCGTTTTAGCAAATGACTTCCCGGCTATACATGCCTTAGTAAGTACAGCAAAGAATAATTGCAAAAATTACGCAACTAAATTCACTATCAACCATACCGCTGAAGCTCGTCAGATTATGAACGCAGCTTTGACACCAACACCAGCGGAATATACCTCAGTTATTGTAGCTAACGCGACCTTAGTACAATTGATGAACGATGGTTTAGTTAGGCCTCTCGATGAGTATGTTGAAAAATATGGTCAAAACCTGAAGAAGCACCAGTTAATCACTATTAATGGCAAAGTCATGGCCATTGCTTTTATGGCCAATTCCCAACACTTATTCTCCCGCTCAGATATTTTAAAACAAGCAGGTATCAAGTCGATCCCATCAACTTATGAAGAAGTTTTAGACGCCGCTGAAGCAATCCGTACGGCAGGTATCATGGAACACCCTCTTGTAATGAACCTTAAAAAAGGTTGGAACCAAGGTGAAGTGTTCAATACTTTGTATTTAGCTCATGGCGGTCAGTTCTTTAAGTCAGGAACAGCTGAAGTCAGCATTAATAATGAGCAAGGCATTGCTGCATTAAAATTAATGAAGGCATTAACTCAATATGCAAACCCAGATTTTCTTACTCAAGCATCGAATGAAACTCAAGGTTTATGGGAAGCGGGCAAAGCTGCTCTAGGAATCATGTGGGGCTCTCGAGGTGAACCTATCTTGGATGATCAAGGCTCGACAATAGAAGTCACATCAAACACTGTTTTATCAGGTGCACCAACTGTCGCTGGTGGCTCAACCCCAGCTGCGACCTTATGGTGGGATGGCGTAACTATTGCGAAAAACATTCCTGACGCTGATGCCGAAGCAACTTTCGCCGCCTTAGCTTCTGCTATGACTCCTGACATGGTAGCTGCGCATAACGATGATGCGGTCTGGCTTATTGATGGTTTTAAACCAGGACCTAATGCTACCGGTATATCTGCAACAGTGAGAGGTGGTGCTAAATCTTATCCTATGTTTCCTCAAATGGGCATTTTACATAGTGCTGTCGGTAATGAACTTTCTGACTTCTTAAAGGGTGATGAAAGTGCTGAACAAGCACTGGCAGATGTAGAAGCGGCTTACAACATTGCGGCTAAAGAGAAAGGCTTTTTGTAAAAAAGCTAAATCAGGGCCCTCTTTATGAGGGCACACCAAATCAAACTAAAACCTTATAGAGATCAAATAATGGCGAATCGTACCTTTTTTTGGTTTATCTTGCCGACGCTGTCGGCCATGATTCTATTTATTGCCTTGCCCATAGTATCTGTATTTATACAGTCGCTACATATTGAGCATGAACAGGTATTAATTGTATCTGAGAACTGTGGCCCATTTGGGTGTACTGAAGTCACAAGCATAGATACGGCGGCAGCCAAAAAGCTCAATGAGGAACAGCCTTTAGGCCGTTTTAATGGTTTCGACACTTATACTAACCGTGCTCATTTAGCCACATCAGAAATAAGCCAAGCTTGGAACAACAGTGATAGCCTCTCAGGTTTCATTAATGAGGCTTTAGACCTACCTCTCTATCGGGCTTTATTCTTTACCATTGCCTATACAGCAATTGTTACCCCCTTTGTAATCGTCTTGGGGCTTGCTGTTGCTGTAGGTGTCAATAACCTACCCAAATTTGTTAAAGGGCCGACCATCTTTGTGTCCCTTTTACCCATGATTGTCACGCCATTAATCGGCTCTATGATCCTATTTTGGATGGTAGATGCAGACGGCATTATTGGCGCCACGATACAGCACATATTTGATGACGATAGCTTAAGTCTAAAAGCATCACCACTGCTCACTTGGATCATGATCATGGTATATGGCGTGTGGCATAGCCTACCTTTCAGCTTTATTGTTTTTTATGCAGGGCTACAGTCTGTTCCCGAAGACACCATGGAAGCCGCTATGATTGATGGCGCTAGCCGCTGGCAACGTATGAGGTATGTCGTCGTACCCCATTTGATGCCCTTAGTTGTGTTCCTACTCTTAATTCAATTGATGGATAACTTTCGTGTATTTGAGCCGATTGTTGGCTTCTCTGCTGAAGCCCATGCGACCTCATTGTCCTGGATAATCTTTAATGACTTACGTGAAAGTGGTTCGCCTTTATATGGTTCCGCTGGTGCCACGTCCATGCTCACTATCTTGGGTGTCGTCATCCTATTAATGCCAGTCCTGATTAGAACTTGGCGTCAATATAACAAAGCAGCTCACTAATAAGGGTCTTAATCATGATGAAATCACAAGCTCGCAGCCCATTATTGGTTACTGTTTCAGGCATATTAGTACTGGCTTGGTTACTTATAGCCGCCTTTCCGTTCTTATGGACTCTTTGGGGAAGTTTCAAAGTTCAAGGGGACTTTTTTTCTAAAGCTGATTGGAGCAATGCTCTTTCTGGTGCTAACACCATTGCTGAAACAGGTTCTGCGTTTACTGGTGATGGCTATTACGGCGCCTGGGTAGAATCAGGTTTTTGGCAAGCGGTGCTCAATTCATCCATTGTCGTCTTCTTCACGGTCGTAATCTCAATAACCTTTGGTACTTTAGGTGGATATGCTCTGGCTCGTTCGGGTAAGAAATATGTTTTTTGGATCCTGATAACCGCCTTAATTTTTCGTGCTATGCCTCATATCACGCTTGTATCAGGTTATATGTTGCCCTTCTTTGAATGGAATATCTGGGGGCTATTACCCACCACAATTATTGTACTGGTGGCGATTAATCAGCCGTTTACCTTATGGATGCTGCACAGCTTCTTTCAGAACATTCCGAAGGACTTGGATGAAAGCGCCATGGTAGATGGTTGCACCCGTTTTCAAGCATTTCGCTATGTCATCATCCCAGTAATGTGGCCAGGCGTTATTACCACTGGGCTATTTAGCTTTTTGCTGGCCTACAACGACTTTGCCGTCACTTCCATGCTGTTAAGCCAAGAGAATGAAACCATGATTCCTGCAATCGCAAGCTTTATGGGCACCACTCAGGTTGAAGGTAACGTCATGTTTGCCGTCGCAGCAGTCGTGTCAGCAACCGCGCCATTATTTGTCTTAGTCATGTTCTTCCAGCGCCAAATTGTAAGCGGACTAACCGCAGGAGCAGTGAAAGGCTAAACAGGTTCTCGCACCACAATGTTCAGGCACCTTTTATGGTGGTTGAAATAATACTTTATCGGTAGATGCCAGCAGATATCTGGTCATCACCTAGTTCAGTTTTAATGTTTATTGAGGAGATTTATATGTCCGGTAACAGACCAGTACAAGCAGCACTCAGCCAAGATACGGATATGAGTAAAACTGCTGAAACACAAAGAGTGATTGAAAGTATGGTTGATGGTTTGAACGATCACCGTATTGCGGATATAGGCGAATTTTTTAGCCAAGGTTTTCGTTGGATGGGAAACCAAGGTTGTGGTTCAAAGACAGGTCTTAAAGAGTTCCAAAATAATTGGCAGAAGCCTTTTCAAGCCGCTTTCTCTGACAAAATTTGCATTGATGAAGCGCGCCTATACATGGGTGAGTGGGCCGCCGCTTTTGGACGTCAAGAAGCCATACATTCAGGTGCTTTTATGGGGATAGAAGCAAGCGGTAAAAAAGTCGAAATTCGATATATGGACTTCTGGAAAGTTGTCGACGGCAAAATTGTAGATAACTGGGTAATGGTTGATTTCCCATTTGTCTTAGCACAGTTAGGTGTTGATGTTTTTAATGGTGAAGGCTGGGAAGCATTCGATCGCGGTGAAAAACAAGCACCACAACCAGAACAATAGATAGAGGAATATACATAATGGCAATTGAATGGTTAAAAACCGCCAAAGCAGAAGCGGATAAAGCAGCAGATGATGCTCAAACACGTAAAGTCGTCGAACAAACTCTCGCTAAAATTGAGGTCGAAGGGGACATTGCTGTACGCGAACTTGCGGCTAAATTTGATAATTACACACCCGAATCATTTCGTCTTAGTGATCAAGAAATTCAAGATATCATGGCGAAAGTGTCTGACCGTGACCTAGCCGATATTAAGTTTGCGCAAGAACAAGTACGAAACTTTGCTCAGGCACAACGAGATTCTATGCTAGATGTGGAAGTAGAAACCTTGCCTGGAGTGATTTTGGGCCATAAAAACATTCCAGTACAATCAGTGGGTTGTTATGTTCCCGGTGGCAAATTCCCTATGGTAGCGTCTGCTCACATGTCAGTTGCCACAGCCAGTGTTGCAGGCGTGCCTCGTATCATTGCCTGTACACCGCCTTTTAATGGTGAGCCTAACCCAGCAGTAATCGCTGCAATGTACCTAGGTGGAGCCCACGAAATATATGTATTGGGTGGGATTCAAGCCATCGGTGCTATGGCAATTGGTACTGAATCAATTGATCCTGTTCACCTACTCGTTGGCCCAGGTAATGCTTTTGTTGCTGAAGCTAAACGACAACTCTTTGGCCGTGTTGGTATTGATTTATTCGCTGGTCCAACAGAAACCATGGTGATCGCCGATAATACGGTTGATGGTGAACTTTGCGCGACTGATTTATTAGGCCAAGCCGAGCATGGTTATAACTCTCCTGCTTGTTTAGTCACAAACAGCCGTAAGTTAGCCCAAGATACAATGAATGAAATAGAGCGCCTTCTTAAGATTTTACCCACAGCGGATACTGCTGCACCTAGCTGGCGCGATTATGGTGAGATAATCCTATGTGATACCTATGAAGAGATGTTAGCCGTCTCTGAGGACAAAGCCTATGAACATGTACAAGTCATGACAGATCGTGATGACTGGTTCCTTGATAATATGACCTGTTATGGCGGTTTATTCTTAGGTGAGAGAACCAATGTTTCGAACGGCGATAAAGTAATAGGCACAAACCATACTTTGCCCACAAAAAAAGCAGGCCGTTATACCGGTGGTCTTTGGGTAGGTAAATATCTAAAAACCCATAGTTATCAAAAAATCACCACAGATGAAGCTGCCGTTAAAATTGGTGAGTACGGATCTCGTTTATGCATGCTAGAAGGCTTCGTTGGCCATGCTGAGCAATGCAATATTCGTGTACGTCGCTTTGGTAACAAAGATGTACCTTATGGCACTGGTGCTGAATAGTTAGGTTTAACTTATGCAAAATAAAGTACTCATAAAGCCTTTTTTAGATGCTTTAGCCGATTTTTCTAAAGAGCAAGTTTGGCAACAAATGCAAACGCTTTTCACCCCCGAATGTCACGTAAAAATGTGTCATCCTTGGGGAGAGATGAAAGGTCCTAAGGCGTTTTTTGAAAACTGCTATCTCCCTTTACAAGAGAGTTTACCTGATCTTGAAAGGCGTGATTTTATCTTGATGTCAGGTACTTGTGACCATGGTCATGAGTGGGTTGGTTGCAGTGGCAATTTTATGGGTACTTTTGTTAAACCTTGGTTAGATATACCACCAATAGGTCATTTGACCTACATGCGTTATCACGAATTTTACCGTTTCGAAAATCAGCAAATAGTTGAGGTTCAAGCTATTTGGGATATCCCAGAAGTGATGATGCAAGCTAATGCTTGGCCAATGGCACCTGCTTTAGGAAAAATGTTTTGTATTCCTGCACCCGCTAGCCAAAATGGTCTAAGCATTAAAACAGATTCGGCGCGCGCTCAGCAAAGTAAGCAAGTCGTGTTAGACATGCTTCAAAACTTAGTTAAACATCCCAGCCAAGGCGGCCCAGAAGTAATGCAGTTAGAACACTTTTGGCACCCTAAAATGAACTGGTATGGACCGGCTGGCGTTGGCACTTGTCGAGGTATTTCTGGCTTTCGTCATTGGCATCAAATACCCTTTTTGGCTGCCATGCCAGACCGAGGTCAGGCAGATGAGAGTCTAATCTTCAATTTCTTTGCTGATGGCGACTATGCCGCAGTCACTGGTTGGCCAAATATGAAACAAACCATTCAATATGATGGTTGGTTAGGTATCGCACCGTCAGGTCAAGAAATCACCCTGTGTAGCTTAGACTTTTGGCGTATGGAAGGTGATAAAATCAGAGAGAATTGGGTGCTTTTTGACCTACTTGATATCCACCGTCAGCTTGGCGTCGATGTCTTGGCTCGCATGCGTGAATTTAATAAAGTACGGCTTCAAAGCAGTATTTCTTTCCCCATTGGAGATTGTTAATGCAATTACCCGAATCCCCTAGTTTTTCCCTTGTCGGTAAACGTGCCCTCATCACAGGAGCGTCTTCCGGTATTGGCTTGGCAAGTGCTGTGGCATTAGCCCGTGCAGGAGCTGATGTTGTGGTTGCAGCAAGACGACTTGATCGCTTAACAGATCTAGTCGCAAGTCTACAAGAAGAAGGCTTAAAAGCCAGCGCAATGTCGCTGGATATTAGTGATCTTGAGACTACCCGAGATCAAATAGCACAGGCAGGCTGCTTTGACATTCTAGTCAATAGCGCAGGGACAGCAAAACATAGTCCAGCGTTAGAAACCCAAGTGGTAGATTATGATCAGGTCATGGATATCAATGTTCGAGGGGCATATTTTTTAACTCGTGAGGTTGCTAAAGGACTGATAGAGAAAGGAAAACCTGGATCACTGATTAATATCAGTTCACAGATGGCTCATGTGGGTGGTATTGATCGAGCAGTATATTGTGCCAGTAAATTTGCTGTTGAAGGCTTTACCAAAGCCATGGCGATAGAATGGGGAAGCCAAGGTATTCGGGTAAATACCGTTTGTCCTACCTTTGTTAATACTGAACTGGCAAAGCAAACATTTAGCAACCCAGAACGTAAAGCTTGGGTGGAAGAAAAAATCAAATTAGGCCGTATTGCCGAAGTGCAAGACATTATGGCTGCCGTGATGTATTTAGCCTCAGATGCAAGTTCAATGGTAACTGGCACCAGTTTACTTGTTGATGGTGGCTGGACGGCAGATTAGGAGCGTTATTTATGTCAAAAGTGACTTCACAAGACGTCGCAAAACTGGCTGGCGTAAGCCAATCAGCTGTTTCTAGAGTATTTACTCCTGGAGCCTCTGTTTCTAAAAAAATGGCGGATAAGGTTAACCAAGCAGCGAATGAGTTAGGTTATCGACCTAATGTTTTGGCCCGTTCATTGATTACAGGAAACAGTCGTATTATTGGCGTCGTAGTCTCTTATTTGAACAACCAATTCTATCCGGAAATCTTGGAAATTCTGTCTGCAGAGCTGAGAAAGCGTGGTTACCACCCTCTCATGTTTATGGCTTCCGAATCCGATGATATGGATGAGGTAATGGCAGAGATTCTTGATTATCAAGTTGATGGCGTTGTGCTCGCTTCAGCAAGCATGTCTTCTGCTTTGGCTGACCGCTGCAAAGCCGCAGGTATCTCGGTTGTTTTATTTAACCGCTACTTGGAGAAAGACCGCTTTCATGCTGTCACTACTAATAACTACCAAGGTGGTTGTAAGGTAGCCGAGCTTTTTATTGCAGCAGGTCATCAGCGTATTTCCTATATTGCTGGCTGGGAAGATGCTTCGACACAGAGAGACCGTGAAAAAGGCTTTGTAGACACCTTACAAAAAGCTGGAATCGAGCTTTTCTCAAGAGGTGTAGGCAATTACAACTATGAGGAAACCCTTAAAGTCACACGTACAATGTTTGATAAAGAGCTACGGCCTGACGCTGTATTCTTTGCCAATGACCATATGGCCTTTGCTGCCATCGGCGTGCTTGAAAAAGAGCTGGGGTTACGCATTCCAGAAGATATATCTGTTGTCGGGTTTGATGACGTTCCTTTAGCTGGATGGCCCATCTTTAACCTAACGACGGTACGCCAACCAGCAAAGCACATGGTCGCCGAAACCATACGTTTATTATTTAGTGAAAGTAGTACGTCAGACCAGCCCATCCATATAGAAATAGATGGCCCATTAATCATTCGTAAAAGTGCCATTGTGCCAAAAGGATTTTTAACTAATGAAAGGCTTTAACCCTAAGTTCAAAGATTTTCCTGATTACATTATTAGTATTACAAAAGAGATTTGGGAAGATCGCGGCATTGCCACCTTGCACGAATATTATGGTGAAGACATTGTTGTACGCTCTCCGTCTACGATTGCTATTGGTAACCAAGGTGTAATAGGCGCCACCATGGCAACCCTAGCAGAGTTTCCCGACAGAACCCTATTGGGAGAAGATGTAATTTGGAGCGGCAACGAGGAAGAAGGCATGCTGTCTTCTCATCGTATTTATTCTACTGCCACCCATTTAGGTGATGGCATCTTCGGTAAAGCCACAGGTAAAAAGCTTAAGTACCGCATCATTGCAGACTGTTACGCCATCAACAATACCATTACAGATGAATGGTTAATCCGTGATCAAGGCGCAATTGTCAGACAAATGGGCTGGGACCCAAAAGCCTTTGCTGTCGATCAAATTGAACGCGAAGGTGGTCCTGAAAAAAGTAACATGCCTTTCACCCCTGCAATCGATCAACCCGGCCCTTACAAAGGCAAAGGTAACGATAATGCTTGGGGCCAAAAATATGCAGATATTTTGCAACGCTTGATGAATGCCGATATGGCAACCATACCACGTGAATACGATAGAGCTTGTCATGTTGCCTACCCTGGTGGAATTGAAGGTATTTCTTTCGCCGCTATCGATAATTTTTGGATCGGTCTTCGTGCCAGCTTCCCTAACGCTAAATTTACCATAGAGCACCAAATCGGTCGCGATGATCCAATGATGCCGCCACGCGCTGCAATTCGTTTTAGTCTACAAGGTAAACATGATGGCTGGGGCACCTTTGGCCAGCCGACCGGTAAAGATGTTTACATTATGGGGGCCGCCCATGTTGAGTTCGGACCTTGGGGCATACGTCGTGAATATGTTCTGTTTGACGAAACCGCTATTTGGAAGCAAATCGCCTTACAAACAGGCTAATCAAGGCTGCAAGTTTTAAACTGATTTTTATTACACTCCCTAGACTCTCTAGGTAAGGGCTCTATTTACCTTTGCTAGATCTAGCGGATTTCTACGCCTAAAAACAAGCAAATGATCATTACAAGCGAGGTTAAAAATGGAACAGCCACAAATCGTACGCTATGGCGAATTAAAGCCATGCCGCACTGCCTTTATTGATGCACATACACCAGGCTCAGATAAAAAAGAAAACTTTACCATCATAGGTGCAGGTGTAGCAGAAAGCCCTGACCAACATGTTCATATTAAAGCAACGCCCGGTTTCAATATCGGTGCAGCTGGACAACCCCCTAAGTGCTTTAATTCAATGCATTACCACAATACGGCCGAAGTATTTTTTGTACTTAAAGGCCGCTGGCGCTTTTTTTGGGGTGAGCACGGCGATGCAGGCGAAGTCATTCTGGAAGAGGGTGATATCTTCAATATTCCTACTCGTGTCTTTCGTGGGTTTGAAAACGTCGGTACAGATTATGGCATGATCATGTCCATGCTTGGAGGAGATGATTCAGGTGGTGGTGTTATCTGGGCTCCTCATGTTTTAGAAGCAGCAGAAAAACATGGCCTGATACTCGCTGAAACTGGCGTGCTATACGACACAAAAAAAGGCGAGCAGTTACCTGAAGGGGTTAACGCTATGCCGAAAATGAGTCCAGAAGACGTTGCTCTTATTCCAGAAGTACCAGCCAGTGTGGTTGTACCAAATTATGTACGTCGTTATTGGGACATGATGGCATTGGCAAAAGATGCGCCATGTAATGTGATTAGTAAAACCGGTTTAATAAAAGATAAACCAGGCTTTCAAGTGGAACTACTAAGCCGTGGTTCAATTTCATCTGATACCTATACCAACCCGCAGCATGAAGTACTAATGCCTATGCGAGGCCACTGGAAACTAACATGGGAAGGTCATGAGGAAGTACTCAATCCAGGAGACACATGTTGGATTCCTCCAGGTTTAGCCCATGCCGTTGAAGTTTGTGTTACTGGAGAAGCTAGCCTATTTCGCATCAGCAAAACGGATGATTTAGCCGGTTTAACTTGGACGGATAATTAAACCGTATGCAGTCCTAGAAACTTAAAGAAGACTAATTTAAATGACATTTAATAATCTCGTTTTATTACCTGGAATGATGTGTGATGAGCGCTTATTTAGCCCTCAAATTAATCACCTGCAAGCATTTTCAGAGGTAATTGTTCCTCATTACGGCATGGCAATGACAGTAAACGCTATGGCACAAGAAGTATTACAGCAAGCACCAGATCAGTTTGCGCTTGCGGGTTTGTCTATGGGCGGTATTGTCGCTATGGAAGTGATTCGTCTAGCTCCTGAGCGTGTCAAAAAATTGGCGCTATTAGATACCAATCCTAGAGCCGAATTGAAAGAGGTACAGCAAGCCAGAGAGCCACAGATCATTGCGGTACAAAATGGCGGGCTAGCGAGATTAATGCAAGAGCAAATGATTAGTCGATACTTTGCCGAACAAACGCATAAGCAGCCGTTAGCTGATATTTGTTTAAATATGGCACTAGATTTAGGTAGCGAAGCCTTTATAAGGCAATCAAAAGCGCTTCAAAGTCGTCCAGATCAACAGTTAAGTCTTAAGCAAGTGAAGGTACCGTCCTTAATTCTAATGGGGCAAGAGGATCAACTCTGCCCTTTAGATCGACATGAACTACTGCATGCCATTATTCCTCATGCTGAGTTTGTCATAGTCCCAAAAGCAGGGCACCTTCCCACTTTAGAGCAACCAAAGATCACTAACCACGCATTAGAGAAATGGTTACAACAATGATTAATCAAACTTTGTTAACAAAATTACAGCAAGTCGATACACCCACTGTGTGTAATGCCATTGAAGTTGCCCAAGGTAAACGCGGATTTAACCAGTTTACCCGTGGCACCATGTTAAGTTCTGCCCCAGACGCGGGCGCTATTGTTGGTTTTGCTCGTACAGCAAAAATTGCAGCGAATGAGCCAGCAAGCGAGGCAGCAGACATCATTAAAAGCAGACGAATGGCTTACTATAAGCATATGTTTGAAGGCCCTCGACCCGCCTTAGCCGTTGTCGAAGATACGGATTACCCAAATGCAGTTGGCGCCTATTGGGGAGAGATAAATACCTCAATCCATAAGGGCTTTGGTATGAGTGGTGCGCTGACAAATGGGGTCATGCGAGATCTAGGTGATCTTCCCGATGGTTTCCCTGTTATTGCAGGCTCCATTGGCCCTAGCCATGCTTTCGTACATGTAAAAAGTATTGCCGAAACAGTCGAAATTTTTGGTATGACAGTCAATGATGGCGATTTAATACATGCTGACCGCCATGGTGCATTAGTTATTCCCCTTGATGTTATTCCCGTATTGGAAAGTGCGATTGATAAGTTACTTACGACGGAAAAATTAGTCTTAGGTCCTGCCTCAGAAAAGGGGTTTAATTTCGAAAAATTCGAAGCAGCTTGGGCTGCTTTTGAAAAGAGCCGTACTTAAGAGGTCATTATGCTACAACAAGCAAAACAACTCGTTCGTCATTATTATGAATGCTTAGACAATGCCGAGTTAAACGATATAGAAACTAACACCAAAGACTTTATAGCTGATCAATATTTATGGCGTGGTTACCACCCTTTTAATGAGCAACAAAGCTACACTGACGTCGTCTCTTTATTTTGGCAACCTCTACGCCAAGCGTTTAAACATCTACAACGCCGTGAAGATATTTTTATGGCAGGCGTAAACCGATTACCTGGAGGCAAAGAGGGTAAAGGTGCTTGGGTCGTTTCTATGGGGCATTTAATGGGCCTATTAGATGACTCTTGGCTGGGCATTGCAGCAACAGGCAAAATGACTTTCTTGCGTTATTGTGAGTTTCATAAAGTTGAAGGAAATAAAATTGTCGAAACGGCAATGTATTTCGATATTCCCCATGTCATGATGCAAGCGGGCTTAAACCCTTTCCCACCAATGACTGGCGCACAACTCGTACAACCTGGACCAATGACACACACTGGCCTTTTGTATGACGAAGTAGATCCAGTTGAAGGAAATAAAACCATTGCGCTCATCGATTCTATGGTCGATAACATCTCGACTTGGCAGCAAGAAATGTCTTTAGAAGATGAGTTACGCCAACATTGGTGCGAAGATATGATTTGGTGGGGGCCTACTGGAATTGGTGCATCTTATACCATTGAGCGCTACGCAAAGCAGCATTCTGGTCCTTTTAGAGCAGGCTTTAAAGATCGTATTTTCAAAGGCCATTTATGCCGCATAGCAGAAGGAGAGTTTGGTGGATTTTTTGGATGGCCAAACCTTACTTTAGAACCAACTGGTGGCTTTATGGGAATGCCTGCGACAGGGAAACCGGGAGACTTACGAGTAATAGATATTTATCGCCGTAAGGGTGACAAGTTAGCTGAGAATTGGATTTTTATTGATCTCCTTCATTTTTGGAATCAACAAGGTCTCGATATTCTAGACCGTATGAACCAAGTGCCTAGAACCTAACAGTGATCGCCTAAAAATCAGAGTTTAAAGCAAAACGATGGGAGGAGAACAAGATGGCGGATAAAGACTCACGACTCAATCTATTAGACAGTTTTCCACTACAGACTTACGATAAAATTCGCTACGCTGACACAGACCGTCAAGGTCATGTTAATAACGCCATGTTCTCAACTTTTTTAGAAACAGGTAGAGTTGAGTTTATGTCTGATACAAAAAAAGGCATGTTGGCTGATAACTGTGAGTTTGTTATTGCCAATTCGAATCTGAATTTATTGGGTGAAATCAACTGGCCAGGTAATGTTGATATTGGCACTCAGGTCATCAAGGTTGGTAATAGCTCTGTTTGCCTTTTTCAACGTTTGTTTCAAGACGATCGCTGCGTGGCTTCAGCTGAAACTGTGATTGTTCAAATGAATGAAACAACAAGAAAGTCTCAGCCACTTTCTGATTATGCTAGATCCATATTTATTCAGTATCAAAGTGCAGATCATACATAACTATGAACAATCACTTTATCGCAACCCATAAAAAAAAGGGCCTTAAAAAGCCCGTTTTTTTATTTCATTTTTTAAAGACTAAACAATATTTCTCGGTGCAAAAGAGAAGCTTCTAAATTCCTTTTTATACACAGAATCGCCAATCTTTCTGATATTAGCCACCCCCATTTTGTAGTTATAGTTACCACTAATTTGGTCTACAACTCTGGCTGTTAGTGAGTTAGATGGTTGTTTCATATCTATCATATTGGCATAGAGCACGCCTTTTTTGGTACAGGGGGTGACGATAGCTACCGCTGTCACTGCCGCCTTATCAAGCTGAATATGCCCTGCATCTAACAGCTGGTTAAATTGAAAATCATCCCCTTCAACCCCCAAGATAGTATCTTTAAAACTCGGTACTCGATCTGAATACATCATCACCTGATCACCCGATTCAATCCCCCGTTTCTTGGCGTCATCAGGGTGTATTTCGACCCAATTTTCAGGCCAACGTTGAGCCGTATAAGCACGGCGCTCCACATCATCAAAGCCTGATTGCCAAATCTCATTCACGCGGCCATTAGAGAACCAAAGCTCGTCCCCTTTGGGTTTGATCCAAGCATAGAAGTCACTAAAGAGGCCCCACGGGTGTTTCTGCATATTAATTTTGCCCGTTTGAGAGTTGAAACCTGTAAGCTGTTTCTTCAAAACATTAGCTCCTTGAGGCCCATCAGTGAGGCCCTTTTCAGCCAAGGTTTCTGCGCTCATTTGGGTGTCATGCAAACGCTTAGTGCCCACCAGCTTTTTAGTATCATAGTTATAGAATACAGGGCCTTGTAGGCCTTCTGTTCCATACTCTTTGAGCTTTTGGTGCAGGGTTTTACCTTCTGCATGGGCGGCCACTTTAATCATATTAAAGTCTTTACGGCTACCACGGCTAAAACGTGATGCCTCTTCTGCCACCTCATTTGAGTTCTGCCAATCAAAGCCATCAAAACCCATACGTTTAGAAAGCTGAGCAATAATCCACCAGTCAGGTTTCGCATGGCCCGGTGCATCATTAAACTTTTGATAAAGACGCAAACGGCGCTCACCATTGGCACGCATAAAGTCTTCTTCTCCCCAAGTTGCCGCAGGGAAAACAATATCAGCAAACTTAGCGCCAATCGGATCTCGCAAATAAATATCCTGATTCACAACCACCATACCGCCAGAGTCAGCACGGGCTTTTAAGGTGTCGATAATCTCTTGTTTGTCATAGCTATAAACCTGATGAGGATTGGCGACTGTCAGCTCCCAAAATTTCTTTTGTAAACCTTGAGAACCACACATGGCTTGAATCCAAGTGGTGCCTATCACATGGGTAAAACGAGTATGGCCTGAAAATAAATATCGATCCGTATCCAAGGCTCTACGACGACGTCCCGGCACTTTTTCTGGCGACTTATTACGGGGTAATTTACCGCCAGATTGTCCACCGCGTTGATGCCCACCAAAGCGACCCACCACTTGCCCTTCTCGTCCACCAGCACCCACTAAGGTTGCTAATGTCGAAATAGCATTGGTATTGCCTGTATTGTTAGACCAATAAAAGCCTTTTTCGATGCCGATTGAGGTTTTAGGGCGTTTGCCGTTAATAGGTTTAGCCAGCATCTCGGCAGCTTGATAAAGCTTTTTAACCTCTATGCCCGCCATATTCGCTGCGTAGTCTGGATCATATTCAGCTTGGGCTAGATTCCATTTTTTATAGTCTTCATAACCATTGGTTTGAAACTTGCCCCAAGTCGTACGCCATTGCCAAGGCGTATTACGGGTACCTTGCCCAGAGCCCGAGTTAGATTCCCATTTACTGTTCACCCAGTTTTCAATCCAATCTTTATCCTGCCAATCGTTCTGCATTATGATGCGAGCAATAGCGCCAACGACCAAGGTGTCAGAACCCGGATTGACATCTAGGTGTAAGCCACCATGTTTTTTCATATAGGCAATACCCGCCGTTTCTCTAGGATTCAGAATAACGGTTTTCATGCCCCTTTGAATGGCTGGCATTATGTACTGGGTAAAGATAATAGTTTTGGTTTCGTAAGGGTCGGTACCACATATCATCAAGGTATCTGCCGCGCCCCAATCGTCATAACTGGGTCCAAAATTATCAAAACCCGCATCTCTAAAGCCCGGGGTTGAGGTCACATCTGAAGGTGTGTCATGGAAACTAAAGTTCGCCGTATTAACATGACGCAAGGCGTACTTGGTAATAGCATAGGTGTTTTCAATGTATTGATAAGAATAGGTTTTCACCCCATAGGCATTACTGCCATGGGTATCAATCACATGTTGACCGACAGCCGCAGCTATCTCTAAAGCAAACTCCCACGTCACAGGCTGTAAGCTGCCACCAATACGTACCAAGGGTTGGGTTAACCTGTCTCTGGTTCCTGTGGATGGGTTATAGACTTTTTTCGCTAACAAGCCACCTCTCATAGAAGAGTCACCCATTTTATTCACCACAGTCGCATCTTTATCTGGCACCACGATGATGTTGTGAGGCTTGCCCTTATGCATCACCACATTATGCTGTGTAGGCGCTACCCAAGCCTGTAAAGGTGCGGTAGGAAAGTCGAGTCCAAAGGCATTTTCACTGGCTTTCATACCGCCATCCGCCATCTCTAGCGGCCAGCGATAGACCTTATAGCTACAGGCAACAATGCAATAATCACAGGCGGTGGTAATCACCTCAGCTTGCTTAGGTGGCAGAGGGGCATGATCTTCTGGAATATAAAAATTAGTTGTCATGATTAAGCTCCTGCGACTGCAATTAGGTTGTCAGATCGGCCAAATAACAGACCCATGATACCGACGGCGTATAAAAGGTCGCCTTCTTGCTCTAGTAAGACTTGAGGCAAGCTCTCATAAGCTTGGCCTGAAACGATAATGCCGTGACGGCGCAGATCAAACGTCGAAAGATGGAATGGACACTGGCCAATAACCCTATGTTCATCCCTGACTTTGTATTGATTATCTAGAGGGCCTCCTTGATGGGTACACATCATAGAAAAGGCCACTACATCTTTGTTTTGACCTATGCCGCCACCGCCTTCAACACCCATGCGTACTAACATGGCACGAGAGTTTGGGCCTTCATCTGGGTAGTTGAAATACAATGGCTGATTGACTTTTAGCTGGCTCAACTTGCCCACTAACTGCCTAGGGTAAGAGGTCACTTTTGCCTGTACTTGCTGAGCTTGTGCGGTACCTGGATACAAGGTGAGAGAAACTAAACTCGCACCACCAACAGCTACACCAGAGGTCATTAAGAATTTACGTCTGCTCATCATACATTGGGTATGTTCAGCAGGGCTTTGCTTGGCTTTATCAAGCTGGCTTGAGTCTCTTGTTTGGTCAAGACTTGTTTGATCAAGATTAGTCAGGTCATCTTTCATTTTATTGCCTCCAGCAAAGCTTGTTTAGTAAAGAGAGGTTTTGACTCAGGAATAGCTGGGTAATCCATTACCAGCTTGTCACCACTAAAACTGTCTAGGAAAGCCAGCAAATCGGCTTTTTCAGTCTTACTCAAATTAAGCGGTTTGATTAGCTTAGATTTAGTTTGAGGGAAGCCAGTCGTGCGCCCATCTTTGCTAATGCCTCCCTTGTTATAAAAGTCGATCACATCTGCCAAGCTAGTGATCACCCCATTGTGCATGTATGGGGCTGTGTACTTGGTATAACGCAGACTAGGTGTTCGAAACTTACCTTTCATATCCGCACGTTTACCCCTGAAATAAACACCTGGGTCAGCCTTCCCTGTGCGGTATTGTTTCTCTGTGGAACCTTTCGCATAAAGCTCATAACGGAAAGTGATTTGCGCTATGGCTTCCTGCTCCCAGCGCTTATTGGTTGGTACACCTATGTTGTAATACTTCTCATCACTGGCAAGGGCACCGTTATGACAGGCAATACAATTTGCCCTACCTTCAAACAGTTTTTTACCTTTCAACTGCTGTGCCGTTAAAGCGGACTTATCCCCTAGCAAGTAATTATCTAGCGGTGTATCGGTTTGAATTAAGGTGCGTTCAAAAGCGCCAATGGCTTTCCAGGCATTACTGATTTTTGGATAGTTATCACCAAAAATTTGTTTAAAGCCCTCAACATATTCAGGCACCAGTGCGAGCCTTGCTTCCATCAAATCATCTTCGCCATTACCCGCGACGGAACCTTTGGCAGCACTTTTGGCTTGAGCTTCTAATGAGTTACTAGAGCCCGCCCAAAAGAGTTTAGAGTAATAGGCTGAATTGATTAGAGTCTGGCTATTACGCCAATGCACTGTGTTTGGATAACCTAACGATAAGTCTGTTGGAAAGTCCCAACCTGTATCAGGCAAGTGACAAGCAACACAAGGAGTGGACTCATCTCCCCCTAAGCGACCATCGAAAAATAACAACTTACCTAATTCAACTTTTTCTGCTGTGGTTGGATTATCAAGAGGCGTTGGTACTGCCCCTAAAGGCGCTAAAGGCAAATAACTTTTATCACCTAAAACCACAGGCGATAATTTGGCTGCCACAGCATCCGCTTTTGCCGCCCTTTTCATTTCTGCTTGAGCATCAAAACTCGGCATAGGCGTATCCGCCAGCACAAGAGATGAGGTAAAACTGGCTGTGGTTGCCAACAAACTCAGGCTCACTCGGATAAATAATTTCGGTTTAGCTTTCATAAGTCCCTCCTTAGTTTTTGGCCTTTAACCAGTTTTTAGTCGGCTGATATTGGTAATCCTTCTTAGTCCAAACATGCTGTTCACTGGTCAGTGGTTTGGAAGATAAAGACTCTAAGAAGGCAACCAAGGATTGCTCTTCTTGGCTCGTCAAATTAAGGGGCTTAAGTCGGCTGTCCTTATTGGAATCTTGCCCGCCACCTTGGTTATAAAAGGCGACGACATCCGCTAGCGAGTCCATCACCCCGTTATGCATATAAGGCGCTGTTTGGGCGAGTTCACGTAGACTTGGGGTAACAAACTTGCCCATATCTGAACCGTCTATTTTGTGGCTTTGTACATGTGCGCCCACATCACGCTTGAGGTTCATGTAGTTCTCATTACCCATAAACATATTGAAGGCGATAAAGGTTTCGTGACGCTCTGGGTCCAAGAAGATCTCTAGGTTCTCTTTTACCCCTGTGTTATAGGCCTTACCGTCACTAAGAAGCGGCCCATTATGACAAGCCGTACAACCCGCTTTCCCTTTGAAGAGGTTAAGCCCTTGCTCAGCTTGAGCAGATAACTGGCCTTGATCATAAGGACTGTCATAGGAGATTAGGGTTTTAAGATATTCAGGAATGGCTTTACGAACAGAGCCATTGGAAGGCTCTCCATACCCTGCTTTTTTAAACATGGCCACATAGATAGGATCTTGCTTGATTCGCTCCTGCATGAGCCTCATATCCATATTCATCAACCAATCTTCTGTGATCATCTCCCGTGTCACATCATTAAGGTTGGTGCCTAAGCGTCCATCATGAAACCACACTTCTTTTAAGCTGGTATTAATCAGAGAAGGCACATTACGAAAGCCCTTACTGCCGGTGTAAGCAGGGGCCAATGGCGCGGGGTAACTAAAACCTGATTCTGGTTGGTGACAAGTTGAACACGCTAATAAACCGTCACCAGATAAACGTTTATCAAAAAATAATCTTTTACCTAACTCAGCTTTCGCTGTATCAATTTTCACCTCAGGCAGGGGGCCAAAATCCATTTTATCTTGGGCCATCAAGGGCAATGAGGACAGAGAGACTCCGAGCAAAGTCGGTACTAGCAGTCGCATCTTCATGGTTAGCTCCTTTAACAGGGACATCAAATAAGTTTTCACTCATTTTTATGAGAAAAACTTGGCTGTGATATCCCTAAGGCATTTTCTATACCAAGAGTTTAAAAACCACCTAGCCCTTTATTTATCTGGTTTTAATCAAAGCGCTACCTATCTCATACAAGACAGATTTAACGCTTTGTACAATTTCTTTTTTATGGCTTTAACGAATCATTCAATTTTCAAACGAGGCTTTTAAAAGCGCTTGCTACAAAGGCTAACCTTGATTCAAAACAAGAAAAGGAAACGCTAAATACGCTATTGATAGACTTAGATCGACACTTAAAATCACAATAAAATCATTCAAGATATGTCATCGCTAGGAGCATATATGTCATCTCAGCAATACCCTGTCAGCCACCAAGAAGCCTATCAAGCACTGGTGAACTTGCTTGAACAGGGAGACGAAGCCCAATCTTGCTACAGTGCAAAAGCCATCGCTGAGGCTCAATATCATGAAGCCCTGCCACAACTTAACCAATGCCTTTACCACCCAGATGCAGACGTTGTCATAGATGCAACCAAAGCCTTAGGAGATTTAGGCTTAGGGGATGTTTCTAGTCTCATTGATGTGGCTAAAAATCACCCTGACGGAGATGCAAGACACGAAGCTCTTATAACCTTGAGTAAACAAAGCCTGCTTAACGAAACCTCTCACCCAGAACAACAACGCATCATAGATTTATTCGAAGCTATGGCAAAAGGTCGTGTGCCTGATGATGCTTGGGGGATGACAAATGATTGGGACGAATGGTGGGACCTACAACTTCTTGCGGTACAACTCTTTGCACAAGTCGCCACTACAAATGCCATTCCTTTGTTTAAGGAGCTACTCGCAAACGATCCAGAGCCTGAACTAGAAATGGCGCTTTATAATGCTTTAGCTCAATTAGATTTGGAATATTGCCAGAGCCTCTTGGAGGCGACACCTAGCTTGTCACAAGCGAGAAAAATCACCAAGGCGATTAGCCTTAATCCAAGCCCTAAAGCCAATGTTTTGTTATTTAAACAAATGGATCAAAGCCAAGATGTGGAAATTAAAATCATTGGTATCAAAGCGTTAGCTCAGCGTAATGACAAGAATTACCAATGGGATCTAGCCAACCAGCTTTGTGATGAAAGTAATAGAGTACAAACCTGTGCGTTAGAAGCACTCAAACAGTTAGATGTGTTAGAAGATATCAGCCTTTCCAATTTAGAGTCTCTAGCACAAAGAGAGCAGGCCAGTAATTTATCCTGTTTGCTAGGACTAATCGAGCAACATTCACAGCAACCTAGCACGAGTTTTTTAGATTGGTTAACCAGCCTTATGCAGCATAAGTCTCACTCATTAACCTTGGGAGCAGCCCGTATATTAGCCAATAAAGCGAGCAAGGATAAGGCCTATCAAGCAGCTTTTGATCGTAGTTTAGAACTAGCCAAAAGCCCGAATACCCCCATCGCGATACGAATAGAGTTCATCCACTTACTGAGCCAATTCCAAGCAAGTTCAGAACCTCTATTAACTGAGTTTCGTACCCTATTAGATGAAAAACACCACGATGTGATGATTCGCCAAGCTTGCTTTGAATCTATCAGTCACTTTGCCCACCAGCCTGCTTATCAAGACTTTTTAGAATCTCAGGTACTAAGTGCAACCCCTGATAATCAGCGTATTCCCTTGGCTACAGACAAGCCAGAAACTATTGAGAAAAGTCTGTGTCAGCAAAAAGAGGTTGAAGAGAAACAAAGTAAGATTCAAGTAACCTCCACTTTAGCCGCGATTGCTCAAAGCAACCAGACCAATCAGGTTAATCCCCAAAGTCTAGAGCACGAGCGCAATATCAATAATATGCTGCTTGAACTAGAAGAAGGCTTTAACGATTATGGGGAGATAGTGTCTGGACACTTTCAAGCCTCAGATAAGTTAGACCTAAACCGTCGCAAAATTGCTAAACGCACTCAACTATCTAACCAGATTCTCGCTATTCGAAGCCTAGCAAAATGCCCTTATGAATTTGCGGCGACCTTATTGGTTGAAGCCTTAACTGGGGCTCAACCGGCATTACAAATCGAGCTATTTAATTCCATGGCACGCCTTGGGGAGAAACAAGGTACCAGCTTATTAAAAAACACCTTCGCAGCTTTAGCACATGTTATGTATCAAGGAGATAGTTTGAGCAAACAGGCCGCGACCCGATTGTTAGGCCAACTTAGAAGTCGTCAGTCGCTCACTCTTATTTTATTAGGCATTGAAGATGAGGATGAACATGTACGAATTTGTAGTCTGCAGGCACTTAAAATTCATATGGATGTAAAATCATCCGCCCTTCTACCTTTACTTGAAATACAACGCAGTTTACAAAGATGTTTGGCTGATTCTGCTGGTGGTGTGAGAAAGTTAGCCCTGCCTTTACTGGCTCGCTTAGAGCAGCAAGAAGATGTAGCCAGCTTAATTGAATGTGCTATTCATGATGAGGAAAGCCAAAGTATCGCGGCTCAAAACCTAGACTTTGCCAAGGATAAAAGCCTGAGTTTACTGGCTAAAAAGCTACCAGAACTTGAGAATCAAGCCCAGTATTTGGCGATTCAGTTAACCGGACAATTACTGGCTCGTTAAGGGTTCGCTCTCTTAAACTTAACAAAAGCTTGATTTGAAACATAAGCCCAGCTAATTCTAGCTGGGTTTTCTTTGCCCCATCACAAAATAATGTGAAGCTTGAACCTTGAGAATAATAAGGGATATTTTCAACATGTTTCAGCTAAGTCTAGGTCGTTCAAAAGGCCTTTTGAGATCCCTTATTTCGTCCCACTTTCTCTTTTTTAAGGGGGATAGAAGCGCCCTAGCTCGATTCTCTCTCTATTTTATCATTGCCAGTTTCATCATTACTCTCTCCTTACTCAGCCACTATTATCTTAGCGTCAGTAACGAGCAAAAATACGCCCTACACAAAGAAAAAATAACGGTTGAGCTTATTCAGCAAACCTTGGCTGATAACTTGGGAAATATGGCGGCCGACGCCAAAAACTTTGCTTTTATTAGCCGCTCATTGATGACGCTTACCACCCCAAATAGACAACTTTTATTAAACCAGTACTTTCTACAATTTAGCCAAAACCAAAGTGACTATAGTCAAATAAGGTTGCTTGATAAGACAGGACAAGAACAAGTCCGCATTAACCATATTGGTAATCAATATGAGGTGGTACAAGCCGATGAGTTGCAGGATAAATCACAACGTTATTACTTTCAGAAAAGCCTGACACTTAAGCAAGGTGAGGTTTATATTTCACCCCTTGATCAGAATATGGAAGCAGGCAAATTAGAACACCCCAGCGCTCCCACGATTCGTGTCAGTGCCCCTGTTTATGAGGATGAGGACTTAGTTGGTGTCATAGTATTGAATTATCGGGCCCTACCTCTTATCAAGCAGCTCCTTCGTTTATCGCCCTACTTTCTTAACCAACTTTATATTATCAATAGTGAAGCGACGGCCATGGTACAGCCCCTTAATCGAGCAGAATTTAGCGAACAATCTTCACCTAGTACTAGCCTTGATCTCAATCCAAATTTACTCAGTTTTATCGATATTAACGGCGCAAAAAATGAGTTTCTTTTTAATACTTCAAAGCATCTACCCGCAAACATCCAGAACCTTTTAAACAAGCAAACAAGCGGCCGCTTAGTTAATGAGGATGCTTACCTCACCTTCGCCACCAGCGTGGCACCAGACCACAAGCCTTGGCATGTGGTGTCTTCATTTTCAAAACTGTATTTTAAGCAAATTAGAATGCAGTTTTTCCAGCAATACCTCGTCTTTTATCTCTTACTTTATAGCTTGGCTTTCTGCGCTTGCCTTTACATTGTCTTTAGCCAAAGCCGCCATCTCGCCCAAGATAAGCAAAGAGCTTACGAGAAGCAGTTTCGCCAAGTATTAGAACAGATCCAACTGTTAGCCGTGAGCCTAGACCAAAAAGGCCGAGTAGTATTTTGCAACGACCTTTTTTTAGAACGTATGGGTTATGAGAAAAAAGAGGTGATAGGGCAAGATTGGGTTCGCCTTTTCATTCCATTAGAACTAAGGGAGCAGGTACAAACCTCACTGCAAAACACTCTTGCATCAGGTCATCATCAAGCCAGTTTTAAAGATGTGATTCAAGATAAGTATGGGCAAGTACATCTCTTATCTTGGACCTCAACCTTTTTACAGAAACGAGAACAGCAAGAACAGGCGTCTTCCCAATCCTTCACTCAAGCCCCCTTGGGCATTCTCACCTTAGTGGGAGAAGACATTACCCAACAAGAACAAGCTCAAGCCCAACTATTGCAGCTCAACCATGCGGTGGAACAGAGCCAAAATAGCGTCATGATCACAGACCTAACCGGCAAGATCATTTATGTGAACCCAACCTTTTGTGAAGTAACAGGCTATCAGGAATCTGAAGTCATCGGCATTCGCCCTAAATTTTTACAGTCAGGGGAAATGAATCAAGCTGACTATGAAGCACTATGGCACGCGCTTTTAGCAGGTAATGAATGGCGTGGGGAGTTACATAATAAGAAAAAGGATGGTTCGCTATTTTGGGAAAGAGCAGTCATCTCCCCTGTCAAAGATGCCCAAGGCCACAACCTTTATTACGTGGGCGTAAAACAGGATATTAGCCAAGAAAAGATGCTCTCTCAGGCACTTGAGTATGAAACAAATCAACGCCTACAACACGAAAAGCTCGCCGCCATAGGTAAGGTTGTCAGCATGATAGCCCATGACCTTAGAAACCCACTTAGTTCTATCAAGATGGTGCTGCAAATGTACCAAAGAAAAAACCAAGATGAGTTATGCCAAATATCTCTCCAACAAGTGGCTTACATGGAAGCCATATTGGCAGACTTATTAACTTATTCAAAACCTGAAAAACGCCAAGCCCAATGGTTAGATTTTAATAAATTAGTCAATCAAGTGCTCATGACTCAAGAACGTTTAGCAAGAGAGCATAAGGTGGCTATTAAATTAGCATTAACCTCTAACCTACCCACTCTATTTGCAGATCCCACTAAGTTAAAACAAGCAATACAAAATCTAATGACTAACGCTATCCAAGCCGCATCAAGCAGCACAGAGTTAAGACAAGTCAGCATTAAGAGCCACTTACTTTTACTGGACCAACCTCTGTATGAGCTTGATGAGAATGTCATTGATAAGAGTATGAGTTCAGACTTAACTCAACAAGGGCAAGCCAAGCACGCCTATCTCATGCTGAGCATTTTTAATACGGGTACGCCCATTGAAGGAGACTTAATCAATCAAGTGTTCGAGCCCTTTTTCACCACAAAAGCCAGTGGTACAGGATTAGGCTTGGCCATTGTTAAAGGTATTCTTGACCTACACCAAGGCTTGATCAATATACACCCTATCTCAAATAAGCAGCATTTGAGCGAAGAAGGTACAGAGGTATCTATTACCCTTCCCACTCACATGGCTCCCCTTCATTCACAAAATTTAAAGCAGGAAAGCGATGAGCAAGTTACTCATATGTGATGACGACAAGGGCATACGACGTACCCTACAACTTCATTTAGAATCCCAAGGTCATGAGGTTGAAACCCGTGCGGATGCCAGCAGTGGCATAAGCTTGGCACAGGACTATCAACCGGATGTCATCATCTTGGATATTTGCATGCAAGGCTTGTCTGGCATTGAGGCTCTCCCTCGTTTTAAGCAAGTCAGCCCTGCTAGTCGCATCATAATGATTACCGCTTTTCAGGACATGCAAAGCACCATTAGTGCAATGCAAAACGGCGCAGATGAGTATTTACATAAGCCCATAGATTTAGATGAGTTTGATCAGGCGATTAATACCGCCTTGGCACAACATCTGGCCCAGCTTAATCAAGACAGCCTTGAAACTCTGAACGTGCCTGATAATTTTGGCAACTCCATGGTTGGCTCATCTAATGCGATGAAACAGGTCTATAAAACCATAGGTCGAATTGCCCACACTAAGGCCAGTGTTTTAATTACCGGTGAGTCTGGTACGGGCAAAGAAATGGTCGCCCGTGCGATACACCAAGCAGGCATGCCAGAGCACGCTCCGTTTGTTGCGCTAAATTGTGCGGCGTTAGTGGATAACTTATTAGAGTCTGAGCTCTTCGGCCATAAGCGGGGAGCATTTACGGGGGCTGTCTCTGATCAAGCAGGTAAGTTTGCGCTTGCCCAAGGTGGCACCTTATTTTTAGACGAAGTGGGTGAGCTTTCCGCACAAATCCAAGCCAAGCTGTTGCGAGTATTACAAGAAAAAACCTACACACCACTTGGTGGTAAAACCGAATACCAAGCAGATGTGCGTATCATTTCAGCCACTAACTTAAACTTCGAACAGGCCTTAAAAGAGAAGCGCTTTAGAGACGATTTATACTATCGCTTGCAAGTGGTTCAAATTGAATTACCGTCGCTTCTAGAGCGCAAAGAAGACCTAAAAGAGCTTGTCCCCGCCCTGCTATACAGAGCCAATAAAGAGCTAGGTACAAAAATAGGTAAGATCACCAAAAGCGCTATGGATCTACTCACAGATTACCATTGGCCGGGCAATGTGAGAGAGCTTGAAAACACTCTAATCAAGGCGGTTGCCCTGTGTCCTAGCGAGCTGCTGACTGAAGATTTATTTACCGATATAGAGCAAAAGCTCAAACATGAGTTAAAGGATAAGTTAGTCAAACAACCGAAAGAAGACGCTTATCAAGTTCACCCAGATACACAAGATAGTAGTTTACAGCAGATAGAATACACCCATGTAAAACAGGTGCTCTCACAGGTAAATAACCACAAGGGAAAGGCGTGTGAAATACTACAAATCAGCCGACCAAGATTACAGCGAATCCTTGAAAGAGAAGAATAAATAAGGTGAGGTGTAACAGAAAAAAGATGGCACGCCCGAGAGGATTCGAACCTCCGGCCTTCGCCTCCGGAGGGCGACGCTCTATCCAGCTGAGCTACGGGCGCATTGTGCAGTTAAACTCTAAATGAGAATGAGCTTAAGTGCAGGGTATTTTAATGAAATATCTAATAGTTACCAGAACTTATTCTGTCATTTCTCAAATGAGTGGCCGCTTATGAAAAGCACCGTTCATTTAGACTGATTTTGTTATTTCATTTTGTTATTTCATTCAGTTTTTAACCCGTATAACTTCGAGTCCACTTGATAATGTCAGCAGCACCCATGGCACCAGAGTGGCGAGCGATTTCTTTACCGCCTTTAAAAATAATCAAGGTCGGAATACTGCGAATATTCAGCTGAGCACCTAATTGTTGTTCGGCTTCTGTATTGACTTTAGCAAGGCGTACCTTAGGTTCTAACTGGCCTGCAGCTTGTTCAAATTGCGGCCCCATCATTTTACAAGGGCCACACCAAGGCGCCCAGAAATCGACTAATACAGGCAGGTCATTGCGTTGTAAGTGTTTTTGGTAGTTTGCTGCGGTTAAATCAATAGGCTTAGCATTAAAGATAGGAGTTTGGCACTTGCCGCATTTTGGAGAATCAGCAAGACGTGTGCTTGGAATACGGTTTACAGCTAAGCAGGCTTGGCACACTAGATGTGTAGAATCTGTCATGATTAATTTTATCGTCTAATAAGGTACAAAGGGTTAAGGAATCCATTTAACCTTAAAGCTCAGGCTAAAACCAGCCTGGATTAAAGTACTAGCTATTCACCCTTAATCTACCACTTCCGCTTCGCCTTCAATCGTTTGTACTGCTTTTTTAGCGTGTGTCACTGATGCACTGTTTTCAGCTGATTCAAGTGAATAACCTAAGGTGAAATTCACTTCAAAGTCATGCAAAGCTTTAGGTTTCGAGAAGAAGTAACCCTGCATATTCGGGCAACCCATATCAGCTAACTGGTTAGCTTGATGCTCACTTTCTATACCTTCTGCAACTATGTGAAGGTCTAAATCCTTCGCCATCGCCACTATATTTTTAAGCAACAGTCTGTCTCTTTCACTGTCATCAAAGCGGGCGATAAAGCTTTGGTCAATTTTTAAGATATCTATTGGCATACGAGCGATGTGACTCAAGCTTGAGAAACCAGTACCAAAGTCATCTAACGCAATGCGATAACCCGCTTTTCGAAGTTTATAAATACGATCTACAGAGGCATCATTAATCAATACGTTCTCTGTCACTTCTAAGATGAGATTATTCATCAGGCTCGGTTTTTGTTCGGCCAATGCGACTAGTTCATTGGTCAGAGCCGAGTTTTTAAGCTGGTGAGGGGAAAGGTTCACATTAATACAAACCTCATCACCGAAGATACGTTTCACTTCCTCAAGGTCAGATAACGCTTGCTTGATAACCCATAAGCCAATTTGGTTTATCAACCCCATCTCTTCAGCCACAGTGATAAACTTATCAGGACCGACCCAGCCTTTGGTAGCTGACTGCCAACGAATCAAAGCCTCAACACTCATAATGCGTTTTTGCCCAGGATTCACTACGGGCTGATAGTTCAGACTAAATTCATCATGTTCATAGGCATAGCGCAATGCGCTTTCCATTTCGTACCTTTCTACCCCTTGGTTTTCCATTTCAGGGCGATAACAAACGCAGTCAATTGCTTGTTTATGCTTAGCTTCATACATGGCAAGGTCAGCACGCTTAATCAGCGTCATTGTGTCTGTGCCATCTTTTGGATAAACCGCAATACCGGCGCTGGCCGCACAATGGAAGTCTCGATTTTGAATTCGGATCGACGCAAAGATCTCTTTATGTAAAAAGTTAATACGCGACAATAATTGATTTCCGGGGATAAATAGCAAGAACTCATCGCCACCAAAACGCGCTAAACGCTCGGTTGGTTCTAATAATGAGTTCATTCTTTCTGACAAACCAATTAACAGAGCATCACCCACATCATGGCCAAAGGTATCATTAATGAGTTTGAAGCCATTTAGGTCAAATAAGACTAAATAGAACTGGTCTACATAAGGAGACTTAATTGAGTCTTCCACTGAGCCCATCGCCGAATAACGATTAGGGAGTTTTGTGAGCCAGTCATGGCTTGCTCGCTCTGATAAAGAACGCTTAACGTTCTCTTGCTCTGTGGCATCTTCGATCACTGCCACCCATTTTGTTTGTGACGCCTCGGATTCAACTCGAGTTAAATGCCATTTGAAGTAGAGCTCTTCTGGTTCTTGCTGCCTGCCCCGTAAACTCTTGGTGACTAAAATGAAGTCCTTATCACCATGGCTTTCAAAGCGTTCTAATAGAGGGTCAAACTCATTACATTGACGACTACCAGCATACATGGCCAAAGCCGATAAGTGACTATGCTGTATTTGTTCTTCGGTCACTTGGAAGAAAGCCTGACAACGCTGGGAGTAAGACAGAATCTGAATGTCTTGATCGAACTCGATAATGCCCACTGAAGCACTATTTAGAATGAGATCTTGCTTTTGATAAGCCAATATCAATTGTTGCTCTGTGACAGATAAGTGCTTAGCTGTATTTTTCTGTTGCTTGAGAATCTGCCTAATACTGTCATCAAGTTGATGGATTGAAAGTTGTTTACCCTTGTCTGAGGTCTTATTTGAAAACTCAGCCAATAAGCTCGCCATCGGATTCATTATGATAAAACGAGCAAATAACCAAAGTAAGAAACAAGACACCATAAGGCCAATCAAGATCAGAGTGATATCACTGACTAAGTCATGCAATGCGGCTTGATAACCTTTCTCACTCGGTAAGGCGACCCAAAATGTCAGGGATAATTCGGAGTTTTCATTTGCTCTAATAAGATTTCGCTGGGCAAAAATATAATGGTTATCGTCGATATCAACACTTTGCAGCGTCCTATCAAGTAGGTCGTAATCTTGCTTTTCAGATGCTTGATACTGTTTGGGTAAAATATCACCTTCACTCGGCGCCATCTCCCCATAACGTGCCATTACTCTATTGTTTTCATCCGTTATAAAGGCAAGCACTTCGCCATTCGTTTTTTCAAATTCTGCTAAGCTTGCTTGCCACCATGAAAACGACATAGTACCGACGGCGACACCCAACAAGTCTTTACTTTTCTTATCTTCAATCGGATAGGCCATATGGATATGCAGTTCGTGGTCAATCGTATCACGAGCCAGATTACTAATGGTTAAATTGCGATAACGAATAGCACTTTCAAAATAAGGCTTGTTCGCTGAAAAATTAAGATCACCATCTAAACTGGCGCTACATATCAGCTCGCCAGTTGGCGTAGGCACACCAATACTGGTAAAAATAGGGATCAAATGAAGCTGTCTTTCGAGTAATACTTTACAGCCAGAGTAATGAGGGTTTTGAATTTCGGGAAATTGACTTAACTCAGTTAAAAAGTACCTAGCTTGCTGTATTTTAGCGGTTTGCTGCACGATAAGCTGATCAGCAAAGAAGTTGGCATCGCCATTAAGACTGTGTAAATGAGACTGATAAGTGCGCCAAACATTGTTGAATGAAAGAATAACCCCAGGTAGTACACAAACAAGTAATGCGAGTAATATTTTTTTACTTACCTTAGAGTTTAGCTGCACTTATTGGGTCTCCTACCACTTTAAAGAAGCAATACATTAGCAAAATTAATATCCCATATGCAATTAAGCCAGTTCCGACTCGGCTCAACCATGATCAAAGCTATCAAAGTCGCTACAACTTTAAAACAATAATAAATCACCAAAAGGTGATATAAGCGCATTTAGCCTATTTGTTTGACCTCAAACCTCCCCTAACTTATCCGTTTTCTCAGAAACTGTTTTCTCTTCTACGCAGTCCAAGTCAAGCTCTGCCAACGGTTTTGGCCTTGCATATAAGTAGCCTTGCATATGAAAACAGCCAAATTCAATTAGTTGATTGGCTTGTTCACTGTATTCCACCCCTTCTGCAATAATTTTTAATTCTAAATCTCGCGCCATGGCAATAATGTTTTTTAATAAAACAAGGTCACGTTCAGAGTGTTTAGATTGAGAAATAAAGCTCTGATCTATTTTTAAAATATGAATCGGCATTTTGGCGATATGACTCAAACTTGAAAAGCCCGTTCCAAAATCATCTAAAGCAATCTTATAACCTAACAATTTTAGTTTCTTTAGGCAGTGGACGGCTTCTTCATCTACCAAGGTACTCTCAGTAATTTCTAAAATTAAAGCGCTAACCTTGTCATTTTGCTCAGCTAGAGTAGTTAATCTTTCAATTAAAATGGCATCTTTTAATTGATGAGGAGAGAGGTTCATATTAATGCAGATCTTTTCACCATAAATCTCTCTCAATCGTTCAAGGTCTGCCAAAACTTGCTCTAGTACAAAGTGTCCAATCAGGTTGATATAACCAGACTCTTCTGCAATGGGAATAAAAACAGCGGGGGAAATCGTTCCCAGACTTAATGAGTGCCAGCGAATTAAAGCCTCTGCACTCAATATTTCATTATTAGTGGGGTTCACCACTGGCTGATAGTGCAATTCAAATTCATCATGAGATAAGGCATAACGAATGGCACTTTCTATCTCATAGCGTTTTATGCCTTTATTCTCTAAGTCAGTATCATAATAAACACTGTCATTTTTAGAGCTCTGTTTCGCTTCGTACATGGCCAAATCGGCACAGCGAATCAAACTAAGGGCATCATTTCCATCTTTCGGATAAACCGAAATACCTGCACTCGCGCTACAATTAAAAGTCCGTTTCATTACTTCTATCGGCTCAAAAAAGCAGTGTTGTAACAGCTGGATTCGATTAATAGCTTGTCGTCTTGGCAGATAGAGTAAAAACTCGTCTCCACCTAAGCGGCCAATATGCTCATCATCAAGCAATAAGCTTTCCATACGCTGAGATAACGCAATGATCAGCGCATCACCCACATCATGACCAAAGCTATCATTTATTAATTTGAATCCATTTAAATCAAACAAAACCAGGGTAAAGCCATTGTCTGTATCTCGTCTGATAGAGTCATCTATCATTTTCATAATGGCATAACGATTCGGCAGTTTGGTTAACCAGTCAGTCGATGCTCTTTCGGTTAAGTTTTCCTGTTTTAATTGCTGCTCCGTCATATCTTCAACCACAGCAACCCAATAAGTATCAGAGCCTTCAAAATTCACTCTACTAATGGCCCATTTAAAATACATAGTGCGAGCATCACTGTATTGCGTCATTTTACGATCAGTACGACTGATGACTTCTATAACATCAACCTCTTTCGATTGTGTTTCGAGCGCTTGATGAATACATTGGAAGTCATTCACTTGATGAGAGTGAGTTAACTCATTTAGCACTTCTAGGTGCCTATTCTTTAAGTCTTTTTCCAAAACCCGATAATAGGACTGGCAACGTCGGCTAAAAGATAAAATGTTTAATGACTCGTTCAGCTCCACAATCCCTACAGAGACACTTCTTAAAATCATATCTTGCTTGTGGTAAGCCTGAATAAGCTCTTGCTCTGTCGAAGATAAACTCTGTTTAGTTTGCTGCTGTCTCAAAGCAATTTTTTTAATACTTTCATCAAGGTTTTCTATTCCCATTACGGAGGAATTAGAGTCGGCTCCAGTCTCAAACTCATCTAATAAAGAAGTCACAGGACGGATAAACAAAAACTTGGCTGACAATACGAGAATAAGACCAGAGATGAGTAAGCCAATTATTATGATCAAAAAGCTTTTGATAAATTCGGCCTTGGCTTCTTGGAAAGCCTGTTGCTTTGGTAGTGCTACCCAAAAAGCTAACGATAAATCCTGATTGGCATTACCTCGTACAAACTGTTTTTCGACTAAGACAAAGTTATTATCGAAATCTAACTCAGGATCAAATGCTCGACCTAACAATGGTGACTGCTCACCAAATCGCGCAATGACTTTTCCGTCTTTGTCGGTAATAAAACTTATTAGGTTTTCATGGTTGGCATCATTTAATAAAGTCTGCCACCACTCAAAAGGTAATACACCGACCACTAAACGAATAATCTCACCTGACTCTTTATCAAACACCGGTTGAGCTAGGTTAATGCTCAACGCATGGGTTGCTCTGTCCTCAATCAATTTACTGATAGAGAAACTCGCTTGTTGAATCGCTTTTTGAATATAAGGCCTGTCTTGAACGTTCACAACACGATTCAAAGGGGTACCATTACAGGTTAATTCGCCTGTCACTAATGGCGATCCTATATTGGAAAATAGATCGTTAAGCTCTACTTGCTGTGCTAGAAAATTTTGACAAGTTTGAGTATGGCCGGAGAGAATTTCTGGCGTATTAGCGAGAGATTTCAAATAACTTTCAGCGCGATTAATTTGCTGACGCTGAAGGTTCATCATTTGTTCAGCAAAAAAGTCTGTATCGCCTCTTAATTTTGATAACTGTGTATTATAGGTATTCCACACATTATTAAAGGAGATAAAAAAACTTGGTAAAAGACAGAGTAATGCTGCCAATATGACTTTTTGATTTAATTTATTTAAAAAAGATGACATATATCGCCTTTCTACTTCTTAAAACGAAACATGGTTCAGTATTTTTATAACACTGCTCCCAGCTTCTTCATAAGTAATTACCTGTAACAAAAGGTAAGGACGTAAGATAAAATAGGTGGAATGATTCTCATTTCTGTTATACATTAATAATAGCTAAAAATTCAGTTACTTTTCTTTGATATATGACCTCTTTTGCACAAATCTAATACAGGCTTTATTCCAAGCAGATCAATTTATCGCTATACTTGCCTCCGTTTATGTACCTATAAATACATTATTTCTTAAGTACACTATTTCTGATTGAGGGAAACCATTGTGAGTTTGTTAACCAATTTTCTTAGCCGCAAGGTCTTAGCTTTGCTAAGTGTTGCGACCTTCTCTGCTCTTTTAAGCTCAACTGTTAGCGCTTACGGCCAAAGTCCAGACGAAATTGCAACGCGTATTACCCCTATTGGCCAGGTTTGTATCGCTGGTGAAGAATGTGAAGTTGCTTCTGCAGCTGCAGCAGGTGGTTCTAATGGCCCACGTGATGGTGAAACTCTTTACGGTACATTCTGTGTAGCTTGTCACTCTATCGGTGTTGCTGGCGCGCCTAAATTCGGTTCTGCTTCAGACTGGGCTCCTCGTATCGCTAAAGGCGAAGCGTCTCTACTTAGCAACGCATTAAACGGTATTAATGCAATGCCTGCACGTGGTACATGTGCTGACTGTAGCGATGATGAAATTCAAAGTGCAATTGACTACATGTTAGAAAATAACAAGTAAGCAATGACTCTTTAAAAAAGGAGGCTTAGGTCTCCTTTTTTATTGCCTGAAAAACACCAGATCAAAATTATCTAGGTGACTCCCTCTATTCTCCTAACCTTCATGACCTTCATAGCCCTTGTCTTCACTACATTACTTACTATTCTTAGTTCAATTCTACTCATCTCTATTCATCAAATGAGCAGGCAAGCGTCATACAACAGCTGACACTAGTTCGCCTTCAAGCTTTAAATTTAGGCATAAAAAAACCCGCAATCTAAAAAGAGAGCGGGTTTTGTTAGAGCTTGTTTGTTGCGAGCTTAATGCTTACTTCTTGATATCATCAAAGAAGTTTTTCACGCCATCAAACCAAGACTTCTGCTTAGGTGAGTGCGAATGCTCTTCACCGTCAGACATAGACTCTTCTAGCTCTTTTAATAATTCTTTTTGACGTTCAGTCAGTTTAACTGGCGTTTCCACTGTCACGCGACAGATCAAATCACCAACAGCTCCACCACGTACAGGCTTAACACCCTTGTTACGTAGACGGAAAAGCTTACCAGTTTGACACTCAGGCGTTACTTTAAGGCGTACACGGCCATCTAAAGTAGGAACATCAATTTCACCACCTAAGGCAGCAGTAGCAAAGCTAATTGGCACGTCACAATGCAGGTTAGCACCATCACGTTCAAAGATAGCATGCTGCCTTACCGATACCTGTACGAACAAGTCACCAGACGGTGCACCATGATCCCCAGCTTCACCTTCACCTGATAGACGAATACGATCACCTGTATCCACACCAGCAGGAATCTTAACAGATAATGTTTTGTACTCTTGTACACGGCCTTGACCACGACAGCTAGTACAAGGGTCAGAAATCACCTGACCTTGACCATGACATGTTGGACAAGTTTGCTGTACAGAAAAGAACCCCTGAGACATACGTACTTGGCCCTGACCCTGACAGGTCTGACATGTCTTAGGTTTAGTGCCTTTCTTAGCACCAGTACCGTCACATGGCTTACAATCTACCAGCGTAGGGATGCGAATCTTTTCTTCACAACCCCAAACAGCTTGTTCAAGATCAAGTTCAAGCGTGTATCTTAAGTCAGATCCACGACGTGCTCGGCTTCCGCCACCACCTTGACCGCCAAAAATGTCGCCAAAGACATCACCAAAGATATCACTGAAGCCACCTTGACCACCGCCACCGAATCCACCTTGGCCGCTTACACCTTCATGACCGAAACGGTCGTAGGCATCACGTTTTTCTTCCGAAGATAGGATTTCATAAGCTTCAGCAATCTCTTTAAATTTTTCGAGTGCTTCTTCGTTATCTGGGTTTTTATCTGGGTGGTACTTGTTAGCTAGCGAACGATATTTTTTCTTAATATCTTTCTTATCCGCGCCACGCTCGACGCCAAGCACCTCATAATAGTCTCTTTTGCTCATAACAGGATTTCCTGGGCAGTAAGGTCAATCATTAACATTTGAGAGAAGTTAAAACAGCAAAACACGGTAGCAGGACCGTGTTTTGCAAAAGCGAGATTCAGACGTTTAAAGGTCTAATATCAGGCTTATTTTTTCTCGTCTTTCACTTCTTCAAATTCAGCGTCTACAGCATCGTCTTGAGGCTGTGCAGCTTCTTCTGCACCAGCGCCGGCTGCACCAGCTGCTGCTTCATTTGCTTGCGCACTTTCGTACATTTTTTGAGCTAGAGAACCAGACACTTCAGTCAAAGCAGTTGTTTTCGCTTCGATTTCGTCTTTGTCGTTAGCTGTTAAAGCTTCTTCAAGATCAGCAATGGCTTTCTCGATTGCTTCTTTTTCTTCTGCAGTCGCTTGGTCGCCAGCGTCAGTCAAAGTTTTACGAGTTGCGTGGATCATGCCGTCAGCTGTGTTGCGAACCTGTACAAGTTCTTCGAACTTGCGATCTTCTTCAGCATTTGCTTCAGCGTCTTGAACCATTTGTTCTACTTCTTCATCACTGAGACCAGAAGAGGCTTTGATGACGATAGATTGTTCTTTACCTGTTGCTTTGTCTTTAGCAGATACACTCAAGATACCGTTGGCATCGATATCGAAGCTAACTTCGATTTGAGGTACACCGCGTGGTGCTGGTGGAATCTCAGCCAAGTCAAAACGACCTAGAGATTTGTTTTGCGCTGCTTGTTTACGCTCACCCTGTACCGCGTGGATAGTTACCGCGTTCTGGTTGTCTTCTGCTGTAGAGAAAACTTGAGATTTTTTCGTTGGGATGGTGGTGTTCTTCTCGATTAGAGCAGTCATTACGCCACCCATAGTCTCGATACCCAAAGATAGTGGTGTTACGTCTAGTAGTAGAACGTCTTTCACGTCACCCGCTAGTACCGCACCTTGGATAGAAGCACCCATTGCAACCGCTTCGTCAGGGTTCACGTCTTTACGTGGCTCTTTACCGAAGAATTCAGTTACTTGAGTTTGTACCATTGGCATACGTGTTTGACCACCAACCAAGATAACTTCGTCGATTTCAGACGCTTCTAGATCAGCATCTTTAAGCGCTTGGCGAACTGGCGCAAGAGAGTTAACAACTAGCTCTTCAACTAGAGACTCAAGCTTAGAACGCGTTAGCTTAACGTTTAAGTGCTTAGGACCTGTTGCATCAGCAGTGATGTAAGGAAGGTTAACTTCTGTTTGAGTTGCAGAAGAAAGCTCAACTTTCGCTTTTTCACCCGCTTCTTTCAAACGTTGTAACGCTAGTGGATCATTGTGTAGATCGATGCCAGACTGTTTTTTGAACTCGTCTGCCAAGAACTCGATAACACGCATATCGAAATCTTCACCACCTAGGAAAGTATCACCATTTGTTGCCAATACTTCGAATTGCTTCTCACCATCAACGTCAGCGATTTCGATGATAGAGATATCGAAAGTACCACCACCTAAGTCGTATACAGCGATAGTAGAATCACCTGTGCTCTTATCTAGGCCGTAAGCCAAAGCTGCAGCAGTTGGTTCGTTGATAATACGTTTAACTTCTAGACCAGCGATTTTACCCGCATCTTTCGTTGCTTGACGCTGAGAGTCATTGAAGTAAGCAGGAACAGTAATTACTGCTTCAGATACGCCTTCACCTAGGAAGTCTTCTGCTGTTTTCTTCATTTTTTTCAAAACTTCAGCAGAGATTTGTGGTGGCGCTTTCGCTTCGCCTTTCGCTTCAACCCAAGCATCGCCGTTTTCAGCTGCTAGGATTTTGTAAGGCACCATAGAGATGTCTTTTTGAACGACGTCATCTTTAAAACGACGACCGATCAAACGCTTAACAGCGAAAAGTGTGTTTGTAGGGTTTGTTACTGCTTGACGTTTTGCAGACTGACCCACTAATACTTCGCCGTCTTCAGCGTAAGCCACAATTGATGGGGTAGTACGATCGCCTTCAGCGTTTTCGATTACACGTGCTGTGCCGTTATCTAAAACAGATACACAAGAGTTTGTTGTTCCTAAGTCGATACCAATGATTTTGCCCATGGTTTGTCTTCTCCAGTAAAATTTTTAAAATTCAGTTGTTCGTCGTTAATTCTGTATTTGGGTACGCTTTAGAGCATTTCAAGCAAATACTGTCATTTTTTTGACGGTTTTTTTATGCAGCGCTAGAAACCACTACCATAGCCGGACGAATTAAGCGCCCATGTAAGGTATAACCCTTCTGGATTACGTCCATTACAGTGTTTGGTTCCATCTCAGGATTCGGCACCATAGTCATTGCTTGGTGGAATTCTGGGTTGAAAGGTTCGCCATGAGGATCAAGCGCGATCACTTCAAAACGTGTCAATGTTTCTTGAAGAGACTTAAGTGTTAGCTCAACACCTTCACGCATTGCATCTTTTTCGCTATCCGCAGATGTCAAAGCACGCTCTAGGTTATCTGCAACAGTAATGATGTCTTTTGCAAATTTCTCTAGACCAAACTTATGGGCTTTCTGCACATCTTGCTCAGCACGACGGCGAACATTTTGTGCGTCTGCATGCGAGCGTAATGCTGCTTCTTTATATTCTTCAACTTTTGCTAACGCTGCGACTAGTTCAGCATTCTCTTCTTGAACATTTTCTACTTGGTCTTCTTGTAAGACTTCGTCTAATTCTGCTGCTGTTTCTAGCACGCCTTCTTGGGCTTTGTTATCTGCTTCACCGCTCACGTTCTGCTCCGTATATAAAGATGAATTACTTAAAATAAATGCTCTAACTTCACTTCCAAATAACAGAAGTTTTTTCAATCTGAAAGCTATATGGGGTCGTTCAAAAAGCTTTCAATAGTAAAACCGTATAAATTTTAGGGAGAAATGAACTTATTTTAATTTTTTACTTCTCTTGGCAAAAAAACAAAAACTACTGTATAAATACACATGCTTTGTACAAATTTAATGCAGAAATTTGAAATTTAAGGCTAAAAGCCACCTAACTGACCCGCTTTAGACAAGGAGAGACCCATGTTAACCAGTATTGCGATTAAGAATTTTGCCATTGTTGAGTCTCTAGAGGTGGAGCTAAAGCAGGGAATGACAGTTATTTCAGGTGAAACAGGCGCGGGAAAATCCATCATGGTGGATGCGCTCTCTCTTTGTTTAGGTGCTCGCACAGATAGCCGCGTGGTTAGACATGGTGAAAACAAAGCCGACATCAGCGCCACATTTGATATTCAAGCCTATCCAGAAGTGATCCACTGGTTAGAAGAGCACGACTTAGAAACCGGCGCATCAGATCACGATCAACACTGCATTTTACGCCGAGTTGTTACCAAAGAAGGCCGATCAAAGTCTTATATTAATGGTCGCCCTTGCTCCTTGACTGACCTAAAGTTTGTCAGTTCTCAGCTTATTAATATTCATGGTCAGCATGAACACCAATCCCTACTCAAGAAATCTGCCCAACGCTTACAAGTGGATGAGTTTGGCAAACTCACAGGACTTACCCAAAAAGTAAAACAGGCTTATCAAGACTGGCGCGCATTAAAAGAAGAGCTAGCCGAGCGTCAAAACCGCTCTAGCGATCAAGAATCTCGTATTCAATTATTGTCTTATCAGCAGCAAGAAATGGATCAACTAGCACTAAAAGAGAAAGAGATTGAAGCACTAGAAGAAGAACAAGCATTCTTATCCAACATAGCTGAAGCTCAGCAAGAGTCTTACCTTGCCCTGCAAATTCTCAGCGAGCATGACACAAGCAATGTACGCAGCATGTTGCATCAAGCCCTACAAAGCGCCACCAAGATACAACCGACACCTGAAACATTAGCCACTTCTATAGAGCTGATGAACGAAGCCATTATTCAGGTGGAAGAAGCCAGCGACAGTTTGCAATCTTACCAAGACACCCTAGAGCAAGACCCTAGCCGCTTAATGGAAGTAGAATCACGTTTAACGCTGATTTATGACACAGCAAGGAAGCACAAAGTACTACCTGAGCAATTGCTGCAATTAGCCGCCGATATCAAGTTTGAATTGGACAAACTAAATGGCAATGGCGATAACCTAGAGCAATTACAAGAAAGAGAAGAACAGGCTTATCAAAGCCTCACTAACCTCGCCACCTTACTCACAGAAAAGCGTATCAAGGCAAAAGACAAGCTCGCCAAACAAGTAGAAGGCCAAATTCGTGGACTCGGCATGCCTCATGCTCGTTTCCATATTGATTGTCGCCCCCTTGAGCAAGTCAGCGCTAATGGCTTTGAAGAAATTGAATACATGATAGCCTCCAACCCAGGGCAGCCAGCACAAGCCATTAGTAAGGTAGCATCAGGTGGTGAGCTGTCACGTATCAGCTTAGGCATACAGGTTGTTACTGCCCAAACCTCAACGATACCAACCCTTATCTTTGATGAGGTCGATGTAGGTATCAGTGGTGGTGTTGCCGAAGTGGTTGGCCGCATGTTGCGCGCTGTTGGTGCCCGTGGACAAGTATTCTGTGTGACTCACCTTGCCCAAGTTGCCGCCCAAGGCAACCAACACCTCATGGTCAGCAAACAAGTAAGAGACAAGCAAACCAGCTCGCAAGTACAACAGCTTAAAGAAAATCAAAGAGCCACAGAAATCGCACGACTACTCGGTGGTATTGAACTCACCGAACAAACGCTCGCTCACGCTAGAGAAATGCTCAACAACGTCCAACTGCAATAGTAGAGGCCCAGTTTTCTACCAACAACAAACAAAGAACACCTTTCATAGCATTCACTGACACCCCTTTTCAGTGAATGCTTTCTTTTTCCTGCGACCTAAACCTCATCACACATATCTCTTCTTCCTGTCTCTCACAATAACGGATCAAATTTAATAGAAGTCCTAATCACCTAGCTATGCTGGTACTCAGAGCGACGCTAAAACGAATCAGATTTCAACAAAAAGGAAGCACACTTACCCTACACTGGCGCCATGAGCGAAGCTAAGACGAGGCAAACGCCAACGAAAAAGCGGAGTTTATAATTATAAATGAGCATTTTGAGGAGGTGTTTAACGAAGTATTAGCAAGCTCATAAGCTAGAGAGTGTTTTGAGGAGACGTTTGACAATGCACAGCAAGCTCATAAGCCAGAAAGCAAAAAGCCCCAGAAGAAATTATCTTCTGGGGCTTTTAATGAGTCCTCATTCGCCATCTGCCCAATGGCGAACAAGCTCAATCCTTTGACTGGCGCACTATATTCTTAACTTAACACTTTACCTGGGTATAACTAGTGAACTTATCCCCAAGTTAAAAGACTAAGACCTAGTCTTTAGGGCGTACATAAAGTACTAGGTTGTGATCTTCGATCACATAACCATGCTCTTCAGCGATTTCTTTTTGGCGTTTTTCAATAATAGGATCGTAAAATTCAATGACTTTACCTGAATCCATGCACACCATATGGTCGTGGTGCTCGCCTTTGGCGATTTCAAAAACAGCTGTGCCTGCTTCAAAATGATGACGCACAACAAGACCTGCATTTTCAAATTGAGTCAATACACGGTAAACAGTGGCAAGACCAACATCTTCACCCTGTTCCAACAAGGTACGGTAAACATCGTCCGCACTCATGTGGCGCTCACCTGCACCTTCCAAAATTTGCAAAATCTTTACCCTAGGCAGGGTGACTTTGAGTCCGGCTTTCTTTAATTCTTGATTTTCGCTAGTCATAGGTAATTCTCTATTCGAACCTTATTTGCATTTACTTTATCATTACTACATCTAAATTAGGATCATTCAAATGAATAAATTTTTTATCGTATTAATTAGTATTTTTAGTTTGACTGCTTGTGGGCTTCTACCACCTGCCTACAAAGTACCTGTTGCCCAAGGTAATGTACTAGAGTTACAACAGGTCAATCAGTTAGAACTTGGCATGACAGAGTCACAAGTAAAATACTTGGTTGGGTCACCCATGATACGAGACCTCTACAAGCCTAACGAATGGTTATATGTTTTCAGTGTCATTGATGCCAACGAAACCACCATTGAAAGCGAAGTAACAGAACTCGTTTTGTACTTTGATCAAGGTAGACTTATCGAGATACAAGGCCTTTAAACTAACAGCTCTTGCTTTGGGTTGGGCTTTTCTAGCCTAACCCTAGTCTCTTCTAAACTCTTTTTCTTACCAAGCTCATTTAAGAGGCTAGCTCTTCTTAGCTAACTTACCAGTGATTTAAGATAATAAGTCTCACTAGCACTGCGATTAGCACTCTCTTTTAACGAATAACTATTCCGAGCCTTTTGCCGCGCGATTCGCTCTGGCCTTTTTCGGGTCTACCGTTAGCTCACGGTAAATCTCAACACGCTCACCTTGCTTGATCTCTTGCTCTTCAGGCTTACGTACCGATTTACCAAAAATACCTAATTTGGCATTAGCTTTATCTAACCCAGGGAAAAAAGTCTCGATATTAGATTGCATCACTACCTCTTTAACGGAGGTACCTTCTTCTACATCTAATACCACAATCTTTTGTTTGTCTGGCATGGCATAAGCCACTTCCACACGAAGCATCGTTTTATTCACCGTATACCACCTTTGCACGCTTACTGAAGGAATCTACCATGGAGCCTGCCACTTGGCTAAACACCCCACCAAAAGCAAATTTCAACATGCCGCTTAATTCAAAATCTATTGTGAGGGATATTTTGCAATTTCCCTCTGACAAATCACTGAAATGCCAAACCCCATGTAGCTTCTTAAACGGGCCTTTTACCAAGTTCATCTCGATACGCTCAGCACCAACCAGCACATTACGTGTGGTGAAGCTTTGTTTTACAGGGCCTTTGCTTACTTCTAACGAAGCAACAATTTCTTCTTCTGTTTGCGAGATAACACTGGCGCTATTACAACCAGGTAAAAACAAAGGATAAGCCTTAACATCGTTTACTAGGTCGAACATTTGCTCGGCACTAAAAGGGACATAGGCTGATCTTTCAATACGGGTCACACTCAAGCTCCTAACCAACCAGTTACCGCGATCAAAAGCATAGCCGGTAAACTGATATATTTAAGGGTCACATACCACCAAGCAAAATGCTTAGCATTACGAGTAATTAACTCTTTTTCCCACATGTTTTGCGGGATAAACCAAGCCACAAGCACGGTCAATAAAATGGCACTTATAGGTAACAAGACTAAGCTGGTAAGCGAATCTAATAATTCAAACAGATTCATGTCCATTAGGGTGTAATGAGACCAATCATTAAATGAGAGGATAACAGCAAGACCTAAAAACCAAGCGGCTGTCACAGAAAGTGTCGCTGCTTTGAACCTATCCATAGAGAAACGTTCATGCAACCAAGCAATAAAGAGCTCTAGCATTGAAATAGCGGATGTCAGCGCCGCAATAATCATCAGAGTAAAGAACAAACCACCTAATAACTGCCCACCTTGAATGGCACCAAATACGATAGGTAAAGACACAAAGGTCAAACTCGGGCCAGATGCCACATCCAGTTCGTAAGAGAAAACTAGCGGGAAGATAATAAGACCGGCTAACAAGGCAACCAAAAGATCTAACCCAACTACGATAGAGCACGCACGGGCAATCGACATGTGTTTACTCATATAAGCACCATAGGCAAACATGGCCCCCATACCGACACTTAAACTGAAGAAGGCATGACCCACGGCCGCTAGCACCACATCAAAAGTGATATCAGACCATTTCCAACCGAACAAGAAATCCATGGTTTGCTGCACATCACCCACTTGCAGCGAATAGAAAGACAAGGTGACAAGTAGAATAACCAGAACAGGTAACAGGAATTTAACGAGTTTAGCCAAACCTCGGGTAACAGATTGACCCACAGCCAAGATAACAAGAACTAAAAAGACACTGTTCCAAATCGCCATTTCTTCAGGCTTGGCCAGCATCTCATCAAAAATAAATTGGGATTTAGGCAAGGTAATATCATTAAACTCGCCCGTAATCGCGCGCCTAAAATAAGAGACACACCAACCCGCTATCACACTGTAAAAACTAAAGACTAAAAAGCCCACGACACCCGCAAGCCAAGGCAGCCCGACCCAAGCTTTCGCGACGATATGTCGTTCGCTTAAATCATTCACAGTATCGATTGGGTTTGATCTAACCGTTCGCCCTAATGCAACTTCCGCAATTAAGACAGGTAAGCCCACTAATAAGAGACATAAGATATAGACAAACAAAAAGGCACCACCGCCATTTTCACCCATCATATAAGGAAACTTCCACAGGTTTCCTAGACCAACAGCCGAACCCGCTGCGGCAAAGATAAACACCCATGGGCTCGCCCAAATACCTTGAAGACACCGATTTTTCGGCATAACACCTGCTCTTTTAGAGAAATACAATCATCATAGAATAAATGCCAGTTTCAGCATACACACTCAGTATAAGCAACTAAAACCCAGCGATTAGTGAGCCGAACCGTAAAAATCAGATTCGAGCGCGAATTCTCTAACATTAATGACTTGAGCTCAAGAAAAGCATAGGATTTTCGCACTTTCGACCGTATAATTTCTCGCCATGAGTAAAGCAAAGAAGAAATCCAACACCAGCGGCACTATTGCCTTAAATAAAAGGGCCCGCCACGACTACTTCATCGAGCAAAAGTTCGAGGCAGGAATCTGCCTGACTGGCTGGGAAGTGAAGAGTCTTCGCGCAGGGAAAGCACAGCTAGTCGACTCGCACGTATTTTTACGCAATGGCGAAGCTTGGCTGCTTAACACACTAATCACACCTTTAATGACAGCCTCTACCCATGTTGTGTGCGAACCAACACGTGATAGAAAGCTATTATTGAACAAAAAAGAAATCGACAAGCTTATCCAAGTAACAGAGCAAAAAGGTAAAGCCTGTGTGGCCACCGCCCTGTACTGGAAAGGCAACCACATCAAAGTCGAGATTGCTCTGGCAACAGGTAAGAAAGACATAGACAAGCGTGATACTACCCGTGACCGTGACTGGGCTCGTGATAAAGAACGCATGATGAAACACAGCACACGCTAAGCAAGCATTTTGCTGATTCATCAACCCGCTTTGCCCTAGGCTTAGCGGGTTTTGTTTTTTTGAGCCACAAGAAAGAAAGCGTAAGAAGCAAGGAAACATGCTAAAAAGCAAGTAAAAGCCCTCCAACTCCCCCTTAAGCCCAAAAAGAAAACTAGCGAAATCAAATAGATTCCGTTAAAATTCGCCCATCTTTGGGGACGACATGGTTTCGACGCCGGTTACAAACCCTGAGGTGCATGTCGAGAGTGATGCGTGATCTCGTAAATCCCCCGCATCAAATATATAGTCGCAAACGACGAAAACTACGCTTTAGCAGCCTAAACCCCTGCTAGTGTGCTGCCCTCCGGTTGCTTGTAGCCTGAGACTCCGCAGTATCATAAATTACGAGATGCTAACCGATGCCCCGCCTAGGGATAAGGTTCTAAGATTAAGTAGGCTCGCCGTTAATACCCTGTCCTTCGGGCGGTTAATGGTCAAAAAATAGAAGAGACTATGCATGTAGAGCCGATGGCAGAGGATTGGCGGACGCGGGTTCGATCCCCGCCGTCTCCACCACTTAAGTGGTTGATTTTCGAATGGTTTATTGAAAATCGATTGTAATGTTGACCAGAATTTAACTAGTTAATTCTGACAACACAAAAGAAGTCGCTTATTAGCGGCTTTTTTTATGCCTGCAATTTATTCCTTTCCTAATAAGCCTTCAGTCTCACTATTTGAGACTCTGATTCACAAGTCTTGACGCTATTCATGCTGTTTTACTTTCCTTAGTTTATTTTACAAATGTTATGTTATAACATTTCTTTAATTCCGTTTTTCTCATAAACCGATTTTTAGCCAGAGTATCCTATGACACATCCAAAAAAATTGCCTGTAACTGTTTTATCCGGTTTTCTAGGGGCAGGAAAGACCACGGTACTTAGCCATATTTTAAATAATCGCCAAGGTAAGAAGGTGGCGGTTATCGTGAATGATATGAGTGAGATCAATATCGATGCCAACATCATTCAAAACGAAGTCACGTTAAATCGCAGCGAAGAAAAGCTGGTTGAGATGAGCAATGGCTGTATCTGCTGCACCCTGCGTGAAGACTTATTATTAGAAGTGACTGAGTTAGCCAAAGATGGTCGTTTTGACTACTTGGTGATTGAATCCACAGGTATTTCCGAGCCTTTACCTGTGGCAGAGACCTTTACCTTTGCAGATGAAGACGGTGTGTCTCTTTCTGATGTGGCGACCTTAGATACTATGGTCACTGTGGTCGATGCGGTTAACTTTATGAAGGATTATGAAGAAGCCCAATATCTACAAGATAAAGGTGAATCCTTAGGTGAAGATGATGATCGCAGTGTGGCGGACCTGTTGGTTGAGCAGGTGGAATTTGCCGACATTATTTTGGTGAGCAAGTCAGACCTTGTCTCCAGCGAGAACATGAAGAAGCTTAAGGCGATTCTAAAGTCTCTGAACACTTTTGCCGAAGTTGTCCCTATTGAAAACGGCCAAGTAGACATTGAGAAAGTATTGGAAACTGGCCTATTTAATTTTGAACGCGCACAACAAGCACCAGGCTGGTTGAAAGAAATGCGCGGTGAGCATGTGCCAGAAACAGAAGAATATGGCATTGGCAGCTTTAGTTATGTGGCCCGTCGCCCTTTCCACCCTGAGAAGTTTTATAACTTCCTACACAACACCAAAGACTACGGTAAGTTACTGCGCTCTAAAGGGTATTTCTGGTTGGCGACTCGCCCTGAGTTTGCTGGCCAATGGAGCCAAGCAGGCGGTATTGCACGTTATGGCTTTGCCGGTATGTTTTGGAAGTCTGTGCCTAAGTCCAACTGGCCAACAGATGAAGCTAGCCTTGCGGCGATCAATGAGCACTGGTGTGAACCTTTTGGTGATATGCGCCAAGAGCTTGCCTTTATCGGCCAAGGCTTAAACCAAACTGCCATGATCACAGCGCTGGATAACTGCTTATTGTCTGACGATGAGATAGTCGAAGGTAAAGCTTTTTGGGCTAGCCTAAAAGACCCTTTCCCAGCTTGGGAGGAAAATGCATGAGCGCATTAGCGGCAGAAAGCCATGAAGAACAAGCACTAGAAGAACAAGTGCAAAGCAAGTTCATTGTCGGGCAAACACTAGATGTGCTGACTGAAGTCTATCAGCAAGACACCAATATGGTTGTTTGGCAACGTGACTCTGATGAAGTGTTGCAACAAGCGATTGATGCTTTTTTGAGTGAGAGAGACAGTTATAAGCGTAATATCGCACTAACACCAGAACTCGCCTTAGACACAATACATAAAGCCTTGGGTAATACGGATGATGTATTTGCCCTTAGCCAGAATATTGCTGAACTGGTTGAGATGTTCTGCTGTTTGTTCGAGCTAGAAAGAGCGGGCTTGCGCTTAACCATTCTGGATAGTGCCATGTGCCCAAGATTCCATGTGGATAGAGTACCTTGTCGCTTGGTCACAACCTACAAAGGGGTTGCGACCCAATGGTTGCCTCACAGCCTAATTAACCGTTCTGCCCTAGGGGTGAGAGCGGTTAAAGATGCGCAAGATCAGTCTGGCCTGTATCAAAGCAAAGAAAATATTCAGCAGTTAACTGAAGGCGATGTTGCTCTATTAAAAGGCGAACTATGGCCGGGTAATGAAAATGCCGGACTAGTACATAGATCACCTGCAGTTGGTGTTGGTGAAAAACGCTTGTTACTGACGCTCGATTTTCTCGACTAACTTGTTTGGCTAATCACCAAAGCTTTGTTGCCAACCCCTTTGTCATATTCATCATGATGTGACACATAAAGTCTAGGGAACCTGCGATTAAGTCACCTCTTCTCAGTCTTTTCAGAAAAAGTATCACACAAGGCGTTACTTTGAAGTAATGTAGGTACCTTTCGAGAAGTGACAACACAGGGTGTTACTTTTTCTGAAAGACCCGAAGGGCGTGGTCTAAAAGCCCTATATTTATGTTGAGAACCTTATCAATAGAATAACTATTAAATTGCGCTCCTCGCCATAAATCTAGCGGCTTTTATCCACACGCTGAGGCGGGAGGACTTATTCGCAGGTTCCCTAGATAAAAGCAGATAAGATTTTTGCTTTTATCTAGGCTTTAGTCAGAAAACCTCCCGCAAAAATGCTATGCTGCTGACAAGTTTTTTAAGCAAGTTTAAAGGTACTGATTATGTCTAAAAGTTTCGAAGCACAAGGAACAATCCACAGCATAGGCGCGACGACTGAATACGGTCAAAATGGTTTTACCAAGCGTGAGTTTGTTATCCAACTAACAGGCGAAGGTGAGAACCCTGCTTACCCAAACTATGTTGCCTTAGAGCTAATTAAAGATAAGTGTGCCTTGATGGATCAATACCAAGTGGGTGATGAAATTAACGTTCATTTCAACCTAAACGGTCGTCTTTGGGCTGCTCAAGGTAAGCCAGAGAAGTGCTTTACAAGTCTACAAGCTTGGCGCATCGAAGCACCAGGTGGTCAAGGTGGCTTTAACCCGAACCAAGGCCAAGATTATACTCAGAATGCGAGCCAAGATAATGGCTTTCAAGTTTATGATCAAAACCAAGATCAAGGCTATAACTCAAACACAGGTAATGGTTACTCAGATTCAGACGTGCCTTTCTAACGCCGCACGCTTGTCTAAACCATCATAATGTCTTTGTCATTTACGGTTTGCTAGTTCATTAAAAACTAAGCGGGTCGTAAATGCTCAAAGAACACTTCTAGAACAACTCACTAATGACACACCCTTGATAAAGAACATCTGAGCCTGCGCCAAATGAAGGCAATTTCAATGGTTCGATATTAGACTTTATCGATTATAGAGAGATCAGCATGTCTTATTTAGCGCCCTCTGAATTTACCAAAAAAATGGTCGATGCTGGCGAATCTAAAGTCCTAATGTCTACCCGAGATACCATTATCCGCGCTTTTATGGCCGGTGCTATTTTGGCACTTGCCGCCATCTTTGCCATTAGTATTGCGGTACAAACGGGGCAGTTTTTACTCGGTGCTTTGCTCTTCCCTGTTGGTTTTTGCATGCTTTATCTCATGGGGTTTGATCTGCTCACGGGTGTCTTTGTCTTAGCGCCGCTAGCCTTGCTTGATAAACGTAAGGGCATCACAGCAACAGGGGTACTACGAAATTGGGGCTTGGTCTTTATTGGTAATTTTGCCGGTGCCTTAATCGTCGCCTTTTTGATGGCCTACGTTTTCACTTATGGCTTTAATATAGAACCAGGCCCTGTCGGCGATAAAGCCGCTAGTATTGGTGAAGCCCGCACCCTAGGGTATGCCGAGCATGGTTTTGCAGGTTGGATGACGATATTTATTCGCGGCATGTTATGCAATTGGATGGTGTCTTTAGGGGTTGTCGGTGCCATGATATCCACCAATGTGAGTGGCAAGGTAATTGCCATGTGGATGCCTATCTTTCTCTTCTTTTATATGGGCTTTGAGCACTCAGTGGTAAACATGTTTTTGTTTCCCTTTGGTTTGATTATGGGCGGTGACTTTTCGTTCATGGATTACATTATTTGGAATGAGTTACCGACGGTATTGGGAAACCTTGTGGGTGGTTTGGCCTTTACTGGCCTCACTCTTTATACCACTCATGTGAAGACAGCAGCCAAACGGCAGGTAATGCCTTAGAACTCCTTAGCGTCTCTTTAACTTGGCCTAGCCTTATACTGTTAGGCCAAGTTTAAATAACCAGACACATGAAACACTTTTAGCTATAAACCGGATGCGGCATCAATAGATCGGTAAAGGCGTCTTCAATTTCTGGGAAGTCGAAATGAAACCCTGCTTCAATCAGTTTTTCTGGCACCACTCTTTGGCTATCTAATAAAAGGGCTGACGCCTCTCCCATAGCAAATTTTAGAATGGCTTTGGGCATAGGCAGATACGCTCTCTTATTCAGCGTATGGGCAAGCTCTTCAGTAAATTGATAGTTAGTCACAGCATGTGGGCTGGTAAGGTTAAATGGCCCTTCACAGTTTTTATGGCTGAGTAAGAAGGACATAGCATTTATCATGTCTTGAATATGTATCCATGGCATGAACTGCTGACCATCCCCTATTTTGCCGCCAAGGTTACATTTGAAAATAGGGAGCATTTTGCCTAATGCGCCTCCTTTTCCATCCAGTACGATACCAGTACGGAGATTCACCACTCGGGTATAGTCAGATGCTTCTTGAGAGATTCGCTCCCAACGCTGGCACAGCCGGCTGGCAAAGTCCTTAGAAAAAGTCGTCTGGGTTTCAGGGAGGAATTTATCCCCATGATTACCATAAATACCCACTGCTGAGCCGCTGATAAAGACCTCTGGTGGATTATCACTCTGGGCAAACAGCTTCACCAATTTGTCCGTTGTATGCCAACGGCTTTGGCAGATCATGCCTTTTTGTCTTTGTGACCAACGTTTGTCTATGATGGGTTCACCTGCCAAATTTATAACAGCATCAAATTCGTTCAGGTCAGACAGTTTGGATAGATCATTAATAATAGTGGTTTGCGGCGGTAAATCCTGCTTTGCTTGATAGGGCGATCGCGTAAAAACGGTATATTCATGCTGTTCGAATTCATTAATAAATCGAGAACCAATCAGCCCAGTTCCACCTGTCATTAAGATTTTCATATTGCACCTCTTAAAAAGCGCGCCCGTTCAACTTGGGTTAGCTTTTTTCGCTGAATAACTTACGTCCTTGCTGAAGTCCTATCCTTATCTTTCTCAAGTTAAATAAGCCCCATTTAGAGCACTATTTTTTTAGCAGGTATTGGCCATATTCTGACAAGGCAGAAAACACCTGATGACCACCCGTTACTTGAGAAATTATAGCTGCTGTACCACAGATGACTAAGTTTTGGTCCGCTACTAACGCCTTTTGCGCTAATGCCGTTTGCTCGTCACTCCAGAGTCCATCTTGGTAAAACACGGAAATATCTTTGTCTGTGTTTTGGTTAATTTCTACAAAGCTTTCTAAGCCAATCGTTTGGTTAATAAGCTGCACATCGTAATGGGCATCATCTAGCTCTAAACATAAAAATAAGAGAGGCCAAATGGCTGTATTCTCACCGTAAGTTAGCATGAGACTTTGCTGCTCACCTTTGCCTTTAGATTTATCCCCTTGGCTATTTTTAAGACGCCTCAAGGTGTAGGCCAATAACTCGCTTTCGATAAAACTCGCTTGCGCCTGATTTTTAGCTGAGTCTTTTTGCAATGCCACCAATACAGGTTCAAACAAATTTTGACGACAAACAGAGACAGGATAATTAACAAAGTAATCAGCAATTAAATGTTCTAGCTGATGAGGGTGAAACGTTTGGCTAACCATTTGAATCTGAGTGATAGCATGCTGCCATAAGGTCATATCTTGTTTATCAGATGGATCTGGCTCTTGCTTGAGCATGGCTTTCACCTTGCCCACCGAGACGCCTCTAGCAATCAAAGCTAAGATTTTCTCAACACGAATCACATCCTGTTCACTGTATAAACGGTGGCCTTTGTCGGTTCGCTGTGGTGTTAATAACCCATAACGACGTTCCCATGCTCTTATAGTCACAGTATTCACTTGAGTTCTTGCACTCAATTCACGAATAGGGAAAAGGTCATCGATATTTACAGTTTCTTTCATAAGGTCTCTTTCTCTTGTTTTTAGTCAAACATGTTACTAGATGATACAAGTCTAATTCTTGTACAAGTTTTATCTATACGCAAACCTTTTTTGTATAAGATATAAAAACAAAACTAAGATTGTTTGTTTTATGTATAAAAATAAATGGAACTTATCTCCCTATTCTTAGTTCAAACAAATTGTGATTTCGTAAACTTGTAGTGTTACCAAATAAAGCAGGAGTTTGAACAATGTCCCCCCTCCGTCCTGAAAGCAAAGCTCAAATACATTTCCTTAAAACTGGATTTAAAAGCCTCACTTCTCCCCCTGTGATGTTGCTTATTTTCCTTCTTATTTATGCTCAAAGTTTTTTAGTGAATGCGGCCCCCAGCAAGGACCTTGATCCTAGATGGACGGCATTTTCCTTAGATTCAAATATTTCGGTAGAGCATAAAGCATGGCAGCAGTTTCTCGATAAGTATTTGATATTTGACGACAAAGGTCAGTCATATATGTCCTATGGCAAGGTAAATCAGCAGGATAAGAAGATGCTTGAGAAGTATCTTAGTTATTTAACTGAACTGAGCCCCAAAGACCTAAGTAAAAAGCAACAAATGGCCTATTGGATTAACCTCTACAATGCTAAAACCGTGTCTTTAATTTTGGATGAATACCCTGTAAAAAGTATCCGAAAGCTAGGTAAGTCTTGGTTCAGCTCTGGCCCATGGGATGACAAGGTGTTGGTAATAGACAACATTGAAGTGTCTCTAAATGATATAGAGCACAGAATATTAAGGCCCATTTATAATCAGGCAAGCCTGCATTATGCCCTTAATTGCGCCTCTTACAGCTGCCCTAATTTAAGCGCGACTGTTTTCACTAGCGCCAATGCTCAAAGTCAGCTTGCAGAAGGTGCGAGAAACTACATCAACCATGCAAGAGGAGTTAGCTTTGACAAAGACGGCGAGCTTGTCCTATCTAGCATTTATAAATGGTATAGAGAAGATTTTGGCATCACTCGTCTAGATCTACTGACTCACTTAATTGGCTATTCAGACAAGGCCTTAGGTGACAAGTTGAGAACCTATGAAGGCTCGATTAATTATGAATATGATTGGAATTTAAACGAACTGAAGTAAGCACTACAGAAATAAAAAGCGTACAAAATATTTTTTTGTACAAGTTTTTTCTTGCCTATTGCTCAAACTTGTACAAGAATTAGTTATATAAAATTAATTCTTGTATAAGTTTTGACACTTAGGAGTAGAAGATGAAACATACCAACATCATTCCAACTTTGACCCTTGAAAATCCACAAGAGCATGAAATCACCCTAGGCCTAAGTTCCTGCTTAGCAGGACATAATGTTCGCTTTAATGGCGGCCATACCCAATCAAAACTTTGCCTCAATACCTTGAGCGAACACTTTAATTACATGACCTTTTGCCCTGAAGTTGCAGCGGGCTTTAGTACACCAAGACCAACAATGCGCTTACAAGAAGATGAAAACAAAGCGGTGAAGTTAAGCTATAGCACAGACCCAGATTCAGATGTTACCCAGCAATTAGTCGATGGCTATACACCTGCTTTAAACAGCTTTGACCAACTTGATGGTTATATTTTGATGAAAAATTCACCAAGTTGTGGACTATCTCGCATTAAGGTATATCAAGAAAATGGCATGCCTAAACGTGAAATGAGCCAAGGCTTATTTGCAGCTGCCTTGCAAGAAACGTATCCGCTTATGCCTATTGAAGAAGAAGGCAGGTTGAATGATGCCCACTTGTACGAAAACTTTATATTGAGGGTGTATGCTCATCACAACTTCCGCAAAGAAGTGCTGGAGCAACAAAGCTTAAATAACTTGATGCATTTTCATGCGAGTTATAAGTACATCCTATTATCTCAAAACCAAGTACTTTATAAGCAGTTAGGACAATTACTGGCTCATGCAAATAAAGACCAAATCGGCACATTGGTAGATGAGTACTTCACTATGTTTATGAAGGCGCTATCAAGACCAGCACCGAGAAAAGGCCATGTGAATACTTTATTTCATGTATTTGGTTACTTTAAACGCCAGCTATCAAAAAGTGCCAAGCAAAGTATTTTAAGAACCATTAGACAATACCAAGCTGGCCAACTACCGCTAGTCACCCCTTTAACTCTGCTACAGCATTATATTGAGCAATTTGGGAATGACTACTTACGCCAGCAAAGATATTTTGCACCTTACCCACAAACACTAGGGCTTGCTAACCACGTTTAGACTCAAGCTTTTGCCCTAGGAAAGGCCATAAAAAAGGCACTAGATTGAACCAATCTAGTGCCTTTTTTATTTAGGGTGATATCGCTAGTGAGTAGAAAAGCGTCGAATAATTGAATGTACATTACCGACTGTTTCTTCCAACTCAACTCCAGACGCTAAGGTCTGCTCGGCAATGCCCTTGGTGTGATTCGCACCGTTAGAAATATCTGTTACCTGCTGATTAATATGTTCAGTCATAGCACTTTGCTCTTCCACAGACGCTGAAATTTGCAATGTCATATCTAGAATCTCTTGTACTGCCCCATTAATTTGGTTCAAAGAAGACCGAGTTTCACCGACAATACTGACGCCTTGCTTCGCTACTTCTTCCCCTTGCTGAGAAACCGTTACAGCACTTTGCGCTCGCGATGAAAGCACTTGAATAACGTCATGTATCTTTTCTGTGGATTCTCTGGTTTTGAGAGACAATGAACGTACTTCATCCGCTACCACACTAAAGCCACGACCATGCTCACCGGCTCTCGCCGCTTCAATCGCAGCGTTTAAGGCCAGTAAATTGGTTTGGTCAGCAATCATAGAGATAAGGTCTGCCGCTTCGCCAATTTCTTCTGTGGATTGCGCTAGCTCTTTAATGGTCACCGCGATGTCTTCGACAGATTGGCTCAGTTTATCTATCACTTGTAGTGCATCGGTCGCTAGCTGGCTACCTGTATCAACATGATTTAACGCTCCTTGAGCATTCACAGTATTGCTTTGCACTATATTGGTGATTTCATCAATCGCACTGGCCATTTGATCAATGGCACTCGCGACTTCTTGAGTCGCTGTATTTTGCTGATAAATAGCCACATTGGTTTGATTAACCTGATCTTTCGCTTCATGGGCAATCTTACCCAAACCCGCAGCTGAGTCTTCTATGCGAGTTAGAGAGGTGCGATTACGGGCAATCTCACAAGCAAAAGCAAGTTTGGCTCTGGCTTGATGTCCACTTTCATCAAAGTAGGTTTGTGCCACCAAAGCATTACTATAGGTACCTTGGTTCATGTCACATAATTGTTGCCACTGAGACTTAGCCTTAAGCCTTTGCCAAACACTCGCCACCAAGGTGCCACCAAGCGCTATGCCAGCCGCACTGGTGCCTGAAGTCATATATAAAAGTCCAGCACTGGCCAAACCTGGTACTAATATCGGCAAACTTTTCGCTAGCCCCATTTGTAGACTATGCAAAAGACTGCGAGCCGCTTTACCTTGGCTTAACCTTTTATAAACTTGAGTCGCACGGGCTTTTTCTGCTTCGCTAGCATTGATTCGAACAGATTCATAACCCACGACCTTGTTACCGTCATAAACTGGCGTAACAAAGGCACTTACCCAATAATAATCGCCATTTTTGCGCTTATTTTTAACCAAGCCCATCCAGACTTTTCCCGCTTTTAGCGTACGCCACATTTCAGCAAAAGCCGCTTTAGGCATATCTGCATGGCGAATAAGGTTATGGGGTTGGCCAATAAGCTCTTCTCTTTCATAACCACTAACAGTCGCAAAAGCATCATTACAATAAACGATATTGCCCTTCGTATCTGTGGCTGAAATAAGCCTATCTTGCTCAGAAAAGCGATATTCTTGGGTGGGTTGAACTGTCATCTATCTACCTGCAATTAAAATAATATCCATGATCAATTTCCGCGCTATCAATATTTAACTAAATAGTTGATTTGTTTGATTGTAATAGCGACAAAAGCCACTAAACCCACGACAAAGCGCTATTAAACTTATTGATATAACACAAAGAAATCGTCTTTATTTTTATAACTGGCGATTATATATGATGGAATATTAGCCACATAATTCACAAAATCTATAATGAATGTCATACAGGTTTATCAAAATGATTTAGTTAAACAAGGAAACTGACTTAAATGCCTTTAGAGGTAAATGGGAAGGTTAAGTTAAATCTCGTTTGAGTCATTGAGCTGAATTTTATGGCGCATTCTATAGGCATGTAATACATCAAAACCTGCGCCTTCATAAAATCCCAAATTTTCTTTTAATTTTGAGATTCGAGGAGCTGAAAAATCAATACAAGACCAACCTTTTTGATGGCCATATTGTTTTACTTCTTCCATCAACTTGGCCCCAATTCCGGTGGACCTGACAACTGGAGAAACATAGAACTCTTGGATCATGCCAACTTGTCCTCCTCCATTGAGAGAGTAGGATTCACTTAGGGTAGCAACAGCTGAAAGAGCCCCATCAACAAAGCCTAAAATAGCAAAATATTGGCCTGCTTTTATCATTTCGTAACAACGATTTGAAGTACCTTCTATATTGATATCAATACGCTTTGTTTTAGTGAGATCACTTAATTCAATCGTTAACAGAATCACTAAGAGACTAATATTTTCTGCATCTTCGACCGTGGCTGGCCTGAAGTTAATCTTCCTATGATCCATAGTAAGTAATCCTAACAGGTGAACTAATGCGGATATAAAAACCTAAATAACAGGTAATTATCTGAGTTATAAAAAGTCTGACAAAGGCAAGGACGCTAATCAATAGTTTCGTAAATTTCTTGTCTCGCCACTACATTTTTTTACAGTTCCATGATCTCGATCGACGCAGATAGAAAGGTTAGTATCCTAAAAACGACTTTGGTTATAAAACTTTTAAATCAATAAGCTTTTTTAATACTCTTTTCCTAGGTTAGTTCAGTTTTTAAAATTCAACAGATTAATTTAAAACAGAACCCCATTTAGTCAATAAAATATATATCAGTCTTCGGGCACTAATTTTATAATTCTTGATCATAGTTAAATAAGTGTCATGCAGATGACAGAGGCGATTTAAAACCTCTAGTAAATTAACCAACCTCAAATGAGTATTTATGATTTTAATCACTAAGATGCGTGCCCGTTTTACGCAATTATCTTCATCTTCTTTGCTGCTTCTCATGCTCATTCAAGCTAACCCTACACAAGCAGATGTTTTTGCAGCAGCAGACGCCCCAATGACACCTAAAGCTGAGGTATCTTTACCTTTAGTGACCGACGCAAAACTGACTGAAACAAGCATGCGTTTAACTGACTATAAAGGTAAGACCTTACTGGTCGATTTCTGGGCATCTTGGTGTGGGCCTTGTCGTGCGTCTTTTCCTTGGATGAACGAAATGCAGGCAAAATATCAGGATAAAGGTTTTGAAGTCGTCGCGATTAATCTAGATTTACGCCCTGAGTTAGCACTTGAGTTCTTGACGAAAATCCCCGCGAACTTCCCCGTTTTGCTTGATGAAAATGCCCAATTACCTGATGCCTTTAACGTAATAGGTATGCCCACCAGCTATTTAATTGACAAAGAAGGTCGCTTAAGAGCCCAGCACGTCGGTTTCCAAGAAGCGAGGGTGGCAGAGTATGAAGCGGCGATACAAATGCTGTTAGCTGAATAACTCCCTATAAAACAAGAACAAGCCGTTTAAACCAATTTTACGGCTTAAGTCTGGCGACTAAAAATACCGATATGCTTTATTTATATCGGTATTTTTTTGGCTAAGACAGGCTTTTTTGCTTGTTTTTTAACCAAAATAGACTATTAATCGACATTCTTTGGTTGTTTTTTAGTCAATTAGGTTCGATACTTAAAGGGTGTATCCTGAGGTTGCGTTATGGAAATTAACTCTTCATCAAGCTCTATGAATCAATATTTCTCGCCTAGACAGCAGTCGAACGAGAAGGTTGCTTATGGTATTGGCCAAGCAAATCGTGACGAAGTGTCTTTGTCAGATAAAGCTAAGTTCATGCAGATGCGTGAGCAAAATAAGCAGGATGACATTAGTTTGTTAGATGGCAAAGAGAGTGACAGCGAGCCTTCTGACGAGGCGATCCGAGTAACAAGTACAATCGGAAGAAATGCGGCAGCCGGTAATTACACTCGAGCTGAAGCCATGGAAATTTACCGTTCAATTCAGAACCTGCTTTAATCTCCCCAAGCTATATACAATATTTTTAAAAAGTGATCTTGAGACCTCTAAGATCACTTTTTTTATCGATCTTAATCTATTACTTTTCTTGCAGCTGTTGTTCTAACTTTTGCATTCTTTCTTCTAGCTCAATCACGCGCTCTCTATATTTAGCCAACATTGCCGCTTGGATTTCGAAATCTTCACGGGAAACAAGATCCATCTTATCTAAGGTTGATTTCGCAAGTTGCTGTACTTGAGCTTGAATTTCTTTGCTCGGTAATTTGCTAAGTTGTGCAGCAGTTTCCCCTAGGGTATTTCCTACTTGCTTAATAAAATCATCAATCACGATCTTCTCCTTCATACCTTTAATTGTTCAAGCTGGTTATACACAAGCGTTTTTTTCTTGTGCTAAGTATATGTGCATAAGTTTACCACTTATTCCCAAGTTAACGTCACTTTATCCTCTTATTAAACACTGCCCAATAAGTGTGCATATCTCAATATTCTGATGCTTTTCATAAAGTTACCCCTATTTTTAAAGCATTTTTAAAATACTAAATAACTCTTAGCACCAGATTAGCGCAGCGCTTTTTTTAAACGCCCCTATAACACTCAAGAACCCCAATAAAGTTTTGATAATTTTCTACAACCAAAAGCAAAAACTTCGTAATAGATTGAAAAGTAACAAGTTTTTCAACATGGCACACATGTTGAATATAGACCATTAACATTTTCAGTCATCAAATCGAATTTTAAATAATAAAAAGGAGCGTGACGCTATGAAGCTTATCACCGCCATCATTAAACCATTTAAGTTAGACGATGTTCGTGAAGCCTTGTCAGATATTGGGGTACAAGGTATCACGGTAACTGAGGTAAAAGGTTTCGGACGTCAAAAGGGCCACACTGAATTGTACCGAGGTGCAGAGTATGTTGTGGACTTCCTACCTAAGGTAAAAATCGAACTCGCGATTTCAGACGACATCGTCGATCAAGTTGTTGAATCCATCACCAATGCAGCTAATACAGGCAAGATTGGTGACGGCAAAATCTTCATTGTCAATCTAGAACAAGCTGTCCGTATTCGTACTGGCGAAACTGGCGAAGAAGCGGTTTAAACCGCCGCGCATAATCTTTAGCAGTCTTATATTAGCCTTTAGGGGGGCAAAACATGCAAGATCAAATATTTCATTTACAATATGCCATGGACACTTTTTACTTTTTAGTCTGTGGTGCACTCGTTATGTGGATGGCAGCAGGCTTTGCCATGTTAGAAGCAGGCCTAGTCCGCTCAAAAAACACCACAGAAATTCTTACTAAAAACGTCGCGTTATTTGCTATCTCTTGCATCATGTACCTCGTTTGCGGTTACGCAATCATGTACGGCGGCGACATATTCTTATCAGGTATTCAAAATGTAGATGTAGATGCCACACTCGGTGACTTCTCAGGCCGTGAAGATGGCTTTGAAGGCGGCTCTATCTACTCAGGCGCTTCTGACTTCTTCTTCCAAGTCGTATTCGTTGCAACAGCTATGTCGATTGTCTCTGGTGCTGTGGCTGAACGTATGAAGCTTTGGGCATTCCTAGCTTTCGCTGTTGTTATGACAGGTGTTATCTACCCTATGGAAGGTAACTGGACTTGGGGTGGCGGTTCTGTATTCGGCCTTTATAGCCTTGGCGACATCGGCTTCACTGACTTTGCAGGCTCAGGCATTGTACACATGGCAGGTGCTGCAGCAGCATTAGCGGGTGTATTGGTACTAGGCGCTCGTAAAGGTAAGTATGGTCCTAAAGGTGAAGTACGAGCGATTCCTGGTGCGAACCTACCGCTTGCAACACTAGGTACATTCATCCTATGGATGGGTTGGTTCGGCTTTAACGGTGGTTCTGTACTTAAGCTTGGCGATATTGCGAGTGCAAACTCTGTTGCCATGGTTTTCCTTAATACCAACACAGCGGCTGCTGGTGGCGCTGTTGCAGCCATGTTACTAGCACGTATTTTATTCGGCAAAGCGGATTTAACCATGCTGTTAAACGGTGCATTAGCAGGCCTAGTTGCTATCACAGCCGGTCCTGATACTCCTACAGCACTCGGTGCAACCTTGATTGGTGCAGTCGGTGGTTTGATTGTTGTTGTCTCTATTCTGACACTAGATAAGCTGAAAATTGATGATCCAGTTGGTGCTATCTCAGTTCATGGTGTAGCAGGTCTTTGGGGTCTTCTAGCAGTGCCTCTAACAAACGACGGCGTTACCTTTGGTGCTCAGCTAATTGGTGCAGCCACTATCTTCACTTGGGTATTTGGTACTAGCCTAGTAGTTTGGTTCGTCATCAAAGCGGTTATCGGTGTCCGTGTCACAGAGGAAGAAGAATACGAAGGTGTTGATCTATCTGAATGTGGTATGGAAGCTTACCCAGAGTTCACAAAGAACTAATCGCTTCTCAAGTTAAGTCTCAACATGTGTTTAGAGTGACCTTGCCTCATTAGGGTCACTCTTCACAAAAGCACAAAAGTTAAAGCCCAGCTTTCATGGGTGGGCTTTAACCTCTCTTCTATTAGCTTTAAAACGTAGTTTTTCTTTTCCTTTTAATTACTTAGGACGTATTACTCATGCAAGTTAAAAACCTAATCACAAGTTTAACCTTAGTTGCTTCTAGTGTTTTTTCGATCAATGCATTAGCAAGCGATACCATCAAGGTCGGCGTACTTCACTCCTTATCTGGCACCATGGCTATCAGTGAAACCACACTGAAAGACACAGTGCTCATGATGGTAGAAGAGCAAAATAAAAAAGGCGGTTTATTGGGTAAGAAGCTTGAAGCTGTGGTGGTAGATCCGGCTTCAAATTGGCCTTTATTCGCGGAGAAAGCACGCGAGCTTCTCACAGAAGCTGAAGTGGATGTCATCTTTGGTGGCTGGACATCCGTTTCTCGAAAATCCGTATTACCTGTTATCGAAGAGCTAAATGGTCTGATGTTTTACCCGGTTCAATACGAAGGGGAAGAGTCCTCTAAAAATGTATTTTACACAGGCGCATCACCGAACCAGCAAGCTATTCCAGCCGTTAACTACTTGAAAGATGAATTGGAAGTTGAGCGTTGGGTATTAGCTGGTACCGATTACGTTTACCCAAGAACCACGAACAAAATACTAGAAGCTTATTTGACTAGCCTTGGGGTTGCCAAAGAAGACATCATGATCAACTACACGCCATTTGGTCACTCTGATTGGCAGTCGATCGTGTCTGATATTAAGAAGTTTGGTAGCCAAGGTAAGAAAACCGCGGTTGTCTCTACTATCAATGGCGATGCCAACCTCCCTTTCTATAAAGAACTAGGTAATCAGGGCCTTAACTCAGAAGACATTCCAGTAGTGGCATTCTCAGTGGGTGAGGAAGAGCTTTCTGGCTTGGATACCACACCATTAGTAGGACACCTAGCCGCTTGGAACTACTTCCAAAGTGTCGAGACAGATTCTAACGATGAGTTTATCGAGCTTTGGCGTGCCTTCACTAAGAACCCAGAACGTGTCACCAACGACCCAATGGAAGCCACTTATATTGGCTTTAACATGTGGGCGAATGCCGTGAAAGAAGCGGGTACAACAGATGTGAATGCGGTTGAACAAGCCATGATAGGCCAAGAAGCAAGTAACCTAACTGGGGGGACTGCGCTAATGAACAAAAACCATCATTTGAGCAAACCAGTATTAATTGGTGAAATCCAAGATGATGGTCAATTTGAGGTTGTGTGGGAAACAGACAGTACCGTTGCAGGGGACGCATGGTCTGACTTTTTACCCGGTTCAAAAGATCTAATTTCCGACTGGACAGCCCCACTTAAGTGCGGCAATTACAATGTCCAAACTAAAACCTGCTCAGGTAAGACACTATAAATTTACCAACAGGCATGAGCAGTCATGATGCTGGCTAACGCCTAATTCATGCTTTTTAAGCCACAAGCCCTTAAACCACCATCTGCGGTGGGCTTGTGGCCTTTTTTACTCTCTTCACTTTTTCAAAGGAGTGATTTTTTGAAGCAGTTCCAGAACCTCATTTACGGTTTAATAACCTGTTTTAGTTTTGCTTTTTTTTCAGTTTATGCCGTCGCCAATGATAGCCAATCTGCTAAAGCGACATCAGACACTGAATTACTTGTCGCGTTAACCCAAGTAAAACTAAAACAAATGAACCCGCTGTTAGACCAAATTAAAAGCAGCCAAGCCCAAACCGCTCTCCCTATATTTAAAACCCTTTTAGAAGGACGCTTGTATTATGTTAGGTCAGATAAACACCTGATCCAAATGCAAAAGATAGGGAAAGAAAAACACTATTTTGAATTAGACAGTGCCACCGCTCTACCTCACTTAACCAAGAAACTGGTCAAAAAAATCAAACTCAATAATGGCGTACGTCGTTACTTGAGAAGCGCTATTGCCGAACTTGAGCTAAGCCATACTGATGCAAAAATAAGAGCCACAGCACTACAGAGTTTACTAAGAAATTTAGATACAAACTTACAAGAAACAATCGAAAAAAGACGAACGCTAGAAACAGATGAGAAGGTAATCGACTTATTAGATGTCGCTCTTAACCTCTATCAATTAAAGCAGACTGAATCAGCCGCCCTGCAAATTAAAGCCATAGAGCAACTCGCCTCTCGCCTTGAAATTCCGGTTAAAAACCAATTAACAAAAACCGCTGAGACAAGCCCAGATCCTGCCGTCAAACAAGCAGCGTTTGATGCCTTAAAAGAAATAGAACATAGCACTAATCGTTATGAACTAGTGAATCAGCTGTTCTTTGGTTTAAGCCTAGGTTCAGTGCTTTTACTCGCCTCTATCGGACTTGCGATTACTTTTGGCGTTATGGGTGTGATTAATATGGCCCATGGAGAAATGATCATGCTTGGCGCTTACACCACCTATGTGGTGCAGTTACTCATACCAAACCATATCGATTATTCACTTTGGGTCGCTATTCCCGCCGCCTTTATGGTTTCAGGGTTAATGGGAGTCATTATTGAAAGAGGTGTCATACGTCACTTACACGGTCGACCTCTTGAAACCCTACTAGCAACCTTTGGTATCAGCCTTATTTTGCAACAGCTAGTACGCTCGGTATTTAGTCCACTTAACCGTCAAGTCTTTAGTCCAAGTTGGATGACAGGGTCATTAGAGATTAATCCGGTTTTATCTCTCACTCTTAACCGTTTATACATACTCGCGTTTGCCCTAATTGTCTTCTTTGCCCTACTCACCCTCTTACGTAAAACCTCCTTAGGCTTGAACGTAAGAGCAGTGTCTCAAAACCGCAATATGGCAAAAGCCATGGGGGTAAAAACCGGCTGGGTAGATGCCATGACCTTTGGTTTAGGCTCAGGTATTGCGGGCATTGCCGGAGTGGCCTTATCTCAGCTTACCAACGTAGGTCCAAATTTAGGGCAAGCCTATATTATCGATTCCTTTATGGTCGTGGTCTTTGGTGGAGTAGGTAACCTATTTGGCACCTTAGTAGCAGCTTTCTCTTTAGGTATCGCAACCAAGTTCTTAGAACCTGTGACAGGTGCTGTTTTAGCCGCCATTATTGTTTTGGTCTTCATCATCCTCTTTATTCAAAAACGCCCTAAAGGCCTCTTTCCTCAAAAAGGGAGGGCAGCAGAATGACATTGATAAACACTTTATTCAGACAAGGTAAAAGCAAACTTGATTCACGCCAACAACCGGGCCAAAAGACACTGCCCTTTGTCGCTATTCTTTTGATCAGCACCTTGTTAGCCTGTGGTGCTAACTTACTTTTACCAGAAGACTCTTCCTTGTATGTAAGTACTTACACCATTACTCTTTTAGGTAAGTATTTATGTTATGCCATGCTCGCTTTAGCAGTAGATATTATCTGGGGATATTGCGGCATTTTAAGCCTAGGTCACGGTGCGTTTTTTGCACTTGGAGGCTATGCCATGGGCATGTATTTAATGCGCCAAATTGGTGATCGTGGCGTTTATGGCGATCCTGTTTTACCTGACTTCATGGTCTTTCTTGATTGGAAAACCTTACCTTGGTTTTGGCAAGGTATGGATCAGTTCTGGTTTGCTATCTTAATGGCGGTTGTTATTCCTGGATTATTGGCCTTTATCTTTGGCTGGTTGGCATTTCGTTCCCGTGTGACTGGCGTGTATTTATCCATTATGACCCAAGCGCTCACCTATGCTTTGCTGTTGGCTTTTTTTAGAAATGAAATGGGCTTTGGCGGCAACAATGGTCTAACTGATTTCAAAGAGATTTTAGGCTTTGATTTACAAGCCGATTCAACTCGTGTGTCCCTCTTTGCCATTACGGCGTTTTTGTTAGCCGTTATTTTCATCATTAGCCAATACTTGATGAACTCTCGTATGGGTAAAGTCATCCTAGCGATACGTGATGGAGAAAGCCGAGCACGCTTTATTGGTTATCGGACCGAGCGCTATAAAGTCTGGTTATTCGTTTATTCTGCCATTATTGCTGGCATTGCTGGTGCACTTTATGTGCCTCAAGTCGGCATTATCAACCCTGGGGAATTCTCGCCGATTAACTCAATCGAGATAGTGATTTGGGTAGCAGTCGGTGGCCGTGGCACCTTGATTGGCGCCATTATTGGAGCGCTTATTATCAACTATGCCAAAACCCGTTTTACCGCCCTTTTCCCCGAAGCTTGGTTATTCGCATTAGGTGGCTTGTTTGTTCTAGTCACGCTTTATCTGCCAAAAGGAATCATGGGGTTATGGGAGACAATCCAAGCAAAGCTCAACAAAGCAGAACTAAAAGCAGAGGATGAAATGAAGACAGGAGTGTCATCATGAGCCAAAACAACGCTAATCAACTGAGTGATTTAAAGAACTTTGAAGCCAAGTTAAATGCGCCTTTTCAGGCCATCCGCTCTGGCTTACGTCGAGATCAAGTCTGGCCTTTTCTCATGCCCGAAGAGTCTAAGGTCAATATTGATAAAGACATCCTTCTCTATATTGAAGGCCTGAATTTAAGCTTTGATGGTTTTAATGCCTTAAACGAGTTAAACCTTTATATTAATAAAGGGGAGTTACGCTGTTTAATTGGCGCTAACGGAGCAGGAAAAAGTACCCTGATGGATGTGATTACGGGTAAGACTCAGTGTGATTCTGGACAAGTTTTCTTTGGCCAAAACATTGATCTGCTCAAACAGGATGAAGCCAGTATTGCCAACCTTGGTATAGGTCGTAAATTTCAAAAACCTACCGTGTTTGAACAACAAAGTGTGTTTGATAACTTGGAACTTTCGCTTAAAGCGAATAAGTCTGTGCTACCGACACTCTGGGCTAAACTCACGCCTTTACAGCACGATAAGATACAGCATGTACTCAGTATTATTGGCTTATCTAAGCAAGCGTATCAGTTGGCAGGTGCCCTATCTCACGGACAAAAACAATGGTTAGAGATAGGTATGTTACTTGTCTCTGAACCTAGACTCTTGCTGGTGGATGAACCTGTAGCAGGTATGACGCCACAAGAGACAGAACGTACCGCTGAGTTACTGACCTCTTTAGCAGGAGAGCGAACCGTCATAGTGGTAGAACATGATATGGAATTTGTGCGCAGCATTGCCAATAAGGTGACCGTATTACATCAAGGCAGTGTGCTGGCAGAAGGTAGCATGCAAGAGGTGCAATCTAACCCAGAAGTCATTGAAGTCTACCTAGGTGAAGAAGCCGCCACCCCCACGCCACCAGCAACAAAGAAGACAATATCAACACCAAGCACCAGCAAAGTCAGCTTGATTACCAACAAGGAAGAAAAAGCATGATATCAATGCAAAATATCAATCAACATTATGCTTCAAGCCAGATTTTGTGGGACCTTAATTTAGACATTAAAGCGGGCAGTATCACCTGTATTATGGGACGAAATGGGGTGGGCAAAACCACCTTACTTAAAGCCTTAATGGGATTACTCCCCATCAGCTCTGGTGAAATATTATTAGGCGACCTAGACACGCCTGAAGCACTGCATACTAAAAGTGCCGAGAAAAGGGCCTTTTCAGGGATAGGTTATGTACCCCAAGGCCGCGACATTTTCCCCATGCTGACAGTAGAAGAAAACCTTAAGATTGGTTTGCCAGTAAGAAAGGATAAACTTAAGCAAATCCCTGAGAAGATCTTCGAACTCTTCCCTGTTTTAAAAGATATGTTACACAGGCGTGGCGGTGACTTATCTGGTGGCCAGCAACAACAACTCGCCATAGGCCGAGCCTTGGTACTTGACCCTAAAGTGCTAATTTTAGATGAACCTAACGAAGGCATTCAGCCTAATATTGTGCAGCAAATCGGTGATGTAATTTTAAAGCTCAACCAAGAAGAAGGCCTGACCGTTATCCTAGTCGAGCAAAAATTGGGGTTTGCTCGCCGTGTGGGGCAAGAGTTTCGATTGATGGAAAAAGGTCGCATTGTTTGTAGCGATAAGATGTCTGAACTCAGCGATGACTTGATCAAACAGTATTTAGCGGTTTAAAACGCATTCACAGGGGGTGGTGCTAAAAGTTGGCAGCAGCCTCTTCTTATTTCAATTAAATTACTGTTTTTTTATACAGTTAATTGCTTATCACATTCATTTCCCTAAAATAGCCTTTCAAGAGGACAATTAGATATCCTGTGTCCGCCCGCGAATTTTATGGAGAACCAAGATGGCTAAAGCCAAAACTGCCTTTGTTTGCACTGAGTGCGGCACTGATTACGCTAAATGGCAGGGCCAATGCCAAGCCTGCAAAGCTTGGAACTCCTTATCTGAAATCAAACTGACCTCATCAAAAACGTCAGCCAGAGTGGCCGCGACACAAGATACAAAACTCAGTGGTTACGCAGGTGCAACCACTGGCATTCAGGACCTTGCGGATATCGACTTAAGCGATGTACCAAGATTCAGCTCTGGTGCCAGTGAGTTTGACCGTGTTCTAGGGGGCGGTTTAGTCCCAGGTGGTGTGGTGTTAATTGGTGGCCACCCAGGTGCTGGTAAAAGTACTCTGTTATTACAAACTATGTGTTATCTAGCGCAACAACAAGCTGCCCTTTATGTAACTGGTGAGGAATCATTACAGCAGGTTGCCATGCGAGCTAAACGTCTCGGACTGCCGACTCAAAACCTGAAGATGCTATCCGAAACCAATGTTGAATCCATCATGCAAATAGCGCAACAAATGCTGCCCAAAATCATTGTTATCGACTCCATTCAGGTGATGCACCTTGATGGCGTTGAATCAGCTCCCGGTAGTGTGTCTCAAGTAAGGGAAAGCGCGGCCGTATTAACCCGATTTGCAAAGCAAACTCAAACTGCTGTCTTGTTAGTGGGTCACGTTACCAAAGATGGCACCTTAGCAGGCCCGAAAGTACTAGAGCACATGGTGGATTGCTCTGTCTTATTAGAAGGTTCTGAAGACTCTCGTTTTAGAACCCTACGCGGCATGAAAAACCGTTTTGGTGCGGTGAATGAGTTAGGTGTTTTTGCCATGTTAGAAAATGGCCTTAGAGAAGTAAAAAACCCAAGTTCTATATTCTTGAACCGTTCTAAGCAGCCAGCAGCAGGTAGCTTGGTAATGGTGGTTTGGGAAGGAACGCGCCCTCTTTTAGTTGAGCTTCAAGCCTTGGTTGATGATTCCGCCTTTAGTAATCCAAAACGAGTCACAGTCGGTTTTGATCATAATAGATTAGCCATGCTGCTTGCTGTTTTACACAAGCATGGTGGCCTATTAACCTCAGACCAAGACGTTTATTTAAACGTAGTCGGAGGCGTGAAAGTAATGGAAACCAGTGGTGACCTTGCTGCAATTGCTGCAGTTGTTTCCAGCTTTAGAGACCAAGCCTTACCAGACAACCTTGTGGTATTAGGAGAGGTAGGTTTATCGGGAGAAATTCGTCCAGTGCCATCAGGTCAGGAGCGTATTATTGAAGCGGCAAAACACGGTTTTATTAAAGCAGTCGTTCCAAAAGGGAATTGTCCGAAGAAAAAGATTGAGGGGATGGAAGTAATAGGGGTTGATAGGCTTTCAGAAGCGCTAGATGCCATTTTCGAACGCTAAGGAACTAGTGCTGTTCTTATTTAGCCACTTTTTCAGAGACGTCTTTATCGTCCTCTTTAGCAATAAACCCAAAAAGATCTGCTGATGGCTCTATTTCTGGGCCATCATCCGCCAACATGCCATAAGGTAAGTTCGTCTGCGACTCTGCGGCGAACCTATCCTGTTTGGCTTTAAGCAGCCTTTGCCATCTGTTCTTACACAAGGTAAGCACCTTACGCTTATCTTCATCAGGCATTTCATGCCAGTGAAAACGCTCTTCTCGGCTACGCAGGCAACCTTTGCAAAAACCTTTATTACTTGATTGGCAAATGCCTCGACAGGGACTCTGCACATGAAACAACTCGATCTGTTCCATTTTCGTCTCCTATTATTTTAATTTATCAGACGATGATTCAGCAGTAAGATACGTTGCGCTAATCTGTGACTAGCTGGAAATCGTAAATTTCTTCCGGTGACATAAAGTATATACGCTCAGCAGGGGCAGCATCTAAAGAAAACCAATAAAAGCGTTCAGGAACACCCATTTCTAGGTAAAAGTTTACATAGGTCGCATGGATAGGGTCGGCAAGGTTTAACTCTTCTGGGTCTATCCCTAGTTGGTCATACCATGAATGCACACCCAGACCTGCTCCTGGTCCAATGTTACGTTTTACGCCACCTAAGAAAAGATCCACACCACCAGAGAGTACATAACCGGTACGAGCAATATGGGTGTTTAGCCCTAAACGGCGAATAAGACGCGCGGCTTGCATGGTTGCTTCTTGGTCGATAGAACCTGGAATATCCACCAGCACTAAGGTTTGTACATTCGGGCTTTGGCGTACCATTTCGCTAAGCTGTTCTGGCAGATCAGACCCTAACACACCAGAGATAAAGGCCATGTTTTGTTCGATATAGATTTCAAGCTGAGTATTATCTCGATTGGTTAAACTGGCCTTTTGAGTCTGTCCACCCACACTGGCACAACCTGCTAATAGGAGCATGCATAGCAAGAGGCTGATTTGCTTAATACCAACAACAAATCGACGATAATTCATTCACTTAATCCTTTTCACAACTTTTATAGATGACCTAACTAAGATATTGGATACTAGATTCATTCTAGTGCCGGGCTAAAGTAAAGCCTAATAAAAGGTCCATGTCATTAACATACATAAGAATAACCCCTAAGCTCCATAATAATTGCATGTTTATTAAGCTAGTTTGCGGGTGAGCAGCATTTTACAGTTTAAAATCTTAGGCACAAAAAAACCATGCACTCATTAAAGAGTGTCATGGTTTGAGTTGATATAGCGAACTAAATCACTTACCTAGTTATTAGCAACCTAACGGTTAGCCGCGACCTGGGGGCTTTCACGGCTAACATCTAAGCCAGCTCTAAGAAGGAAAAGAGAAATGCGCACCTTCACGCACACCAGCCGAAGGCCAGCGCTGAGTAATGGTCTTACGCTTGGTATAAAAACGCACCGCATCAGGACCATAAGCGTGTAGATCGCCAAACAGAGAACGCTTCCAACCACCAAAACTATGATAAGCAACAGGTACTGGCAGAGGCACATTGATACCGACCATGCCCACTTCGATATTGTCAGAGAAGTAACGTGCCGCTTCGCCGTCACGGGTAAAGATACACGTACCATTGCCGTATTCATGATCGTCTATCATATCCATGGCTTCTTGCATGGTATTTACTCGCACCACCTGAAGCACTGGGCCAAAGATTTCTTCTTGGTAACTCTGCATCTCAGTAGTGACGTTATCAATTAGAGTGCCGCCCACAAAGAAACCTTTGTCATAACCTTCAACCGCGACATTACGACCATCAACGACCACTTTAGCGCCTTGCTCTTCGGCACTAGAGATATAACCACACACTTTTTCTTGATGAGCTTTGGTAATCACAGGGCCAAAATCATTACTGGCATCGGTTGCTGCACCGACTTTTAAGTTTTTCATGGCTTCTTGCATCTTAGCCACTAAAGTATCAGCCGCTTGGTCACCGACAGCAACAGCAACGGATAAAGCCATGCAACGCTCGCCAGAAGAACCAAAAGCCGCACCTAATAATTGGCTAACCACATTGTCCATGTCTGCATCAGGCATCACGATCGCGTGGTTTTTCGCACCACCTAAGGCTTGGCAACGTTTGCCATGAGCATTGGCTTGGGTATAAATGTACTCTGCAATTGGCGTAGAACCGACAAAGCTGACTGCTTTAACATCTTTGTGCTCAAGCAAGGTATCAACGGCTTCTTTGTCACCGTTAACCACGTTAAACACGCCATCAGGTAAGCCAGCTTCTTGTAATAGTTGGCCAATATACAAGGTAACACTCGGGTCTCTTTCAGACGGTTTAAGCACAAAGGTATTACCGCAAACAAGTGCCATAGGGAACATCCATAAAGGCACCATCACAGGGAAGTTAAAAGGCGTTATGCCAGCAACCACACCTAGTGGTTGGAACTCACTCCAAGAATCAATGTTAGGACCAACATTTTTGCTGTGTTCGCCCTTTAGTAGTTCTGGTGCGCCACACGCATATTCAACATTCTCGATACCACGTTGCAGCTCACCTGCGGCATCATGGGAGATCTTGCCATGCTCTTCACCGATCAAAGCGCAAATAGTGTCGGCATTGTCTTCTAGCAATTGCTTGAATTTAAACATGACTCTGGCACGTTTAATGGCAGGGGTATTACGCCACGCTGGATAAGCGGCTTTCGCTGCGGCAATCGCTTCTTCCACGGTTTCTTTACTGGCTAATGCGACCTGCTTACTAACTTGTCCAGAAGCTGGGTTATATACATTTTGAGTGCGTTTCGCATCATCGCGTGACTTACCATTAATTAAATGTCCGACCAAGCTCATTTGCTTCCCCTATATATGAAGTGTCGTAAACCCTGCTTTTGTGCACTGGTTACGACTGAATTAGAAATCTTATTGACAGACTTTGCCTGTCACAATAGATTAAATAAATTCTCATCTATTAAACCTTAGTTAAGTATTTGCTAACCATTTTAATGGAGCAGATACAGACACAATGTGGGTAACTCCTGACACTGTGACATTAGGGTTTAAACCAAAAAACAAGAATAAGGGGAGACAAGGTGAAACAGTTTAAAGGGCAAGTCAGTGATGCAGATTTACGTTTATTGAGAATCTATAAAACCGTGGTGGAGTCTGGTGGTTTTTCGGCGGCAGAAGTCGAGCTCAATATTAGTCGAGCGGCAATTAGTATCTCTATGGCTGATTTGGAAACGCGTTTAGGCTTTCGTTTGTGTCAAAGAGGGCGTTCTGGCTTTTCCCTAACTGAAGAAGGTAGCAAGGTTTATCAGTTCACCTTACAGCTTCTCTCCTCTATCGAAGACTTTAGAACCCAGATAAATGGCCTACATGAAAAGCTAAAAGGGGATCTAAATATAGGAATTACTGACAACTTAGTCACCATGCCACGCATGGTTATCACCAATTCTGTCAGTAATTTGAAACAAAAAGGACCAGATATAACCATTAATATCAGCATGATACCGCCAAATGACATAGAAAAAGGGGTTTTAGACGGTAGTTTGCACATAGGAATGGTGCCAGATCTAAGATTATTAGCCGGATTGGAATATCTGCCTTTGTACAGAGAAAACTCGCAATTATACTGTAGTAACAGCCACCCTTTGTTTGCTCTAGAAGATAAAGAAATCTCTAAAGAAGACATATTCAAACTTGACGCTGTTGTACCAGCTTATGCGCAAACCCCTGAAATTAAAGCAAAATTACAGCAACTTAATGCAACAGCAACCGCCACAGACAGAGAAGGTATCGCCTTTTTAATCCTGACTGGAAACTACATAGGTTATCTCCCAGATCACGTGGCAGATGTCTGGGTTAAAGACGGAAAAATGCGCTCCTTATTAGATTCACAATTCAATTTTGATACGGGTTTCTCTGCAATTACTCGAAAAGGCGCTTCCAGTAACCTTGTTTTAGAAACGTATTTGGCTGAATTAAAACTCGAAATATCCAATAATTTAAATTAAAAATCAATAGGTTAAGAACACTCCAATAAATAAGTTGATCTTTGTCAGTCGAATATTAACAGCAAAGATATATGGTATTTTTTATCAATCCTTTGAGAGATATGAATTTTAAGACTATCATTCATATGCTTTCATATATTCTAATATGGAATATCTGGTTATAAAATTTCGCCAACTTAGACTTTGACAGTTGAACTTAGTTCACTTTAACAAGTACATTGGAGTACTGAATGACCTCTTCTTCTCTAAAATTACTCAGCACTGGCGCAATCTTAGCCACAAGCTTATTGATAAGCGCCTGCTCCCCGGAACAAGAAACTAGCCAAGCAACGGAGGCAGTTGTACGCCCAGTTAAATTGGTTACGGTGACCTCAAACCTAGCTGAAAACATTCGTAGCTTCCCAGCTGAATTAAAAGCAAGTAATGAGGCAGATTTAGCCTTTCGTGTTGGTGGTCAGCTAAATGAATTAGCCGTCACTTCAGGCCAAGAAGTCAAAAAAGGCCAGCTACTCGCAGCACTTGATCCAACAGATTTCGAACTAGACCTTGAGCTTGCTAAAGCGGATCACCGTTTTGCAAAATCCGAGTTTGATCGTAACAAGGCAACTTATGAGAAGAGAGTGAGCAGCCGTGCCAGCTATGAAGCAAGTCGTGCTAGCTTAGATCAAGCAGAGAACGCTTTGCAAAGAGCGAAAAACAACTTGGCATATACTCGCTTATACGCTCCTTTTGATGGCGTGATTGCCGATGTTGAAACTGAGAACTTCCAATATATCAGTGCAACTCAAAGTCTAATCCATATTCAGGACAACAAGACAATTGATCTTGAGTTCTTTATTCCTGAAAGCTTAATCGCAAATATTCAAGAAAGTGCGGTTAACTACAAACCTGATGTCATCATCAATGTGTTGAACGACAAGGTTTATAAAGCGCATTATAAGGAATACAACACCACACCAGATGACGAAACCAAGACCTATGAAATCACCATGGGTATTGAACGTGAAGCGGATGATTCAGCGAGATTGTTACCCGGTATGACAGCTGATGTCGTGATCGACCTAGGCCTGCTGATTAACCAAACTCGTAATATTCTATTACCGGTTGAAGCAATTTTCGAAACTACCACAGCAGGCGGTCAACCAGAGCAGAAAGTATGGGTTTATGACGCCGAGAACCAAAGAGCGATTATGCGTCAAGTTGAAGTCGGTTCTCTACAGGGTGATCAAATTGTGATTCAGTCTGGCCTTGCAGAAGGAGAGCAAGTCATTGCAGCAGGTGTTCATAGCCTGACCAGTGAAACTAAAGTTCGTCCTTGGGTTAGAGAGCGAGGTCTATAAGTGAATATCGCAGCATATTTTATCGAACGTAAGGTCACCAGCTGGATGCTGACCTTGATCTTGCTTGTTGGGGGCGTAATTGCCTTCACAGGTTTAGGTCAATTAGAAGATCCTGAATTTACCATCAAAGATGCACTTATCATTACCCACTATCCGGGAGCATCACCAGAACAAGTTGAAGAAGAAGTTACCTATCCAATTGAGATAGCACTGCAAAACTTAGCCTATGTGGATGAAATTAAATCCACCACTAAATCTGGCTATTCACAAGTGACGCTTACGATCAAAGAAACCTATCGTAAAAAAGAGTTAAAACAGATTTGGGATGAAGTGCGTAAAACCGTTTCTGACATTGAAGGTAATTTCCCAACTGGTGTAACCACGCCCGTTGTCGTAGATGACTTCGGTGATGTATACGGGGTTATGCTGGCCGTTAATGGCGAAGGCTATCCTTACAAAGACCTTGAAACCTATATCGATTACCTCAAGCGTGAACTGGTATTAGTGGATGGTGTAAGTAAAGTTCAGGTTGCTGGTGAGCAAAGTGAACAGATCACAATCGAGATCTCACGTACTCGTTTAGCGACTATGGGCATCGATCCTACTAGCCTATCTAACCTTCTAAGCACACAAAACACTGTGTCTAACGCAGGTTCAGTGCGTGTAGGTGACGAATATATTCGTATTAGCCCAACAGGTGAATTCCAAGACATTTCCGAGCTTGAAAACTTAATCGTAGGCACACCGACCTCTGGTGAAATGATTCGCCTAAGTGACATAGCCACCATTAAGCGTGAATATGTTGATCCTCAAACGAATCCTATTAACTTCAACGGTCATACCTCTTTATTATTGGGTATCTCATTTGCTTCTGGGGTAAACGTAGTTGAAGCGGGTAAATCGCTCGAAACTCGTATCGGTGAATTAACGTATCAGCAACCTATTGGTATTAACCTAGATACGGTTTATTTCCAATCTAAAGAAGTTGAACGTTCTGTTAGTAACTTCTTGCTTAACCTTGCCGAAGCTGTCGGTATCGTTGTTTTAGTTCTACTTATCTTTATGGGTATTAAGTCTGGTATTTTGATCGGCTTAATCTTGTTATTAACCATATTAGGTACCTTCATCATAATGGAGTACTTCGCCATTAACCTACAGCGTATCTCCCTCGGGGGGTTGATTATTGCTTTGGGGATGCTGGTAGATAACGCCATAGTCGTAACTGAAGGTGTCTTAATTGGTCTCAAGCGAGGCATGTCTAAGCTTGAAGCGGCGTCCTCTGTTGTAAACCAAACTAAATGGCCCCTTTTAGGTGCTACTGTTATTGCGATTACGGCGTTTGCACCAATTGGTTTATCACCCGATGCTGTGGGTGAGTTTGTTGGCTCTCTTTTCTATGTGCTACTGATCTCACTTTTCTTAAGCTGGGTGACAGCCGTTACGCTAACGCCTTTCTTCTGCGACTTATTCTTTAAAGAAGAAATCAAAGCGGGTGAAGATGAAGCGGAAGATCCATACAAGGGTGCTTTCTTTGTTGCTTATAAATGGTTACTAGATAAAGCCCTGCACTATCGTTGGATTACCGTTTTATTGTTAATCGCAAGCTTAGTGACTGCGGGTTGGGCTTTCCAATTCGTGAAACAGTCTTTCTTCCCGCCCTCTACAACACCTATGTTCTATCTTGATGTAGAAGGTCCTTCTGGCACTCATATTGATGCAAGTTACGAGTTAACTAAGCGCATCGAACAGCGCCTATTAAAAGAAGAAGGCGTGAGCACGATTACTTCGACCACAGGCCAAGGTGTACCTCGTTTCATTCTGACTTATAACCAAGAGCAGTCTAATTCAAGTTATGCTCAATTCATTATTCGTACGGACAACGCTGAAGTTATTCCAGACTTGATTAAGCGTACCTACTACATAATGAAAGATGAGTTCCCAGATGTTGAAGCTAAGCTACAAAGACTGGAATTAGGACCTGCTTCTGGCTCTAAAGTTGAAGCCCGTATTACTGGCCCAGATCCAAAAGTGCTACGCAGCATCAGTGAACAAATTAAAGATATCTACCGTGCTGATGGTGGCCTTGAAAATATCAAAGATGACTGGCGTCAACGCACTAAAGTACTAAGACCTCAGTTCGATGAAGAGCAAGCTCGTCGTCTTGGTATTAGTAAAGCCGATCTGGATCAGGTGCTATTAGCTAACTTTAACGGCTCACGCATTGGCCTTTATCGCGATGGCTCCGACATCTTGCCTATCGTACAAAAAGCCCCTGAGAACGAACGACGTTCTATTGATCAGATCCGTGATTTACAGATCTATAGTCCTGCAACAGGTGCTTACATCACGCTAACCAGCTTGGTGAAAGGCTTTGATGTAATTTGGGAAGATCCCATTATTAAACGTCACGATCGTAAACGTACCATTACTGTGATGTCTGATAATAAGATTCTCGGTGACGAAACTGCCATGGCTGTTTTTGGTCGTGTCCGTGGGCCAATCGAAGCAATCCAACTACCGCCTGGCTATAGCCTTGAGTGGGGCGGTGAGTATGAAAGCAGTACGGATGCGCAAGCGAATATCTTTACCGCTTTGCCTATGGGTTACCTGTTCATGTTCATCATCACGGTACTTCTGTTTAACTCGGTACGTGTACCGCTTGTTATCTGGTTCTGTGTACCTCTAGCGCTAATTGGTGTGTCATCAGGCTTACTTGCAATGAACACAGCCTTTGGTTTCATGTCTCTATTAGGCTTCTTAAGCCTCTCGGGCATGATAGTCAAAAACGGTATTGTCTTAGCCGACCAGATAAATGTCGAACTAGGCCAGGGCACAGAAGCCTATAAAGCGGTTTTCCACTCTGCAGTGAGTCGTGTAAGACCTGTTTGTATGGCTGCCATCACGACCATTTTGGGTATGATTCCACTATTATCCGACGCCTTCTTTGAAGGTATGGCTGTGGTTATTTCATTCGGTTTAGGCTTTGCCACTATTTTGACCCTGATTGCAGTACCTGTTTTCTATGTCATCTTGTTCCGAGTGAAGTATCGTCCTATGAAAGAGCTTTAATCATCTGATTTAAGCGCTATATAAGACAGTCACTTTATTCTGACTGATATAGCCCAATAAGCATTTAATGACTGCTTATTGGGCTTCTTATATCCACCTATTATTGTCACCTTTTTAAAGCTGATTAATTTAAAGCTGAAACAAGAGAAAGCCATGCGTACTGATGAATTATTACAACTAGATATTAAACTCCTTGTCGCTTTTCATACCATTATTGAAGAAGGCAGCGTATCTAGAGCAGCAGAACGTCTAGGTGTCACTCAACCCGCCTTAAGTAAAAGTTTGCAGAAACTTCGCTCTGTTTTTAACGATGCACTTTTCTCTCGCCAAGCTTATGGTCTTAGCCCGACCGCTCGGGCATCTGAATTACATTTACAGATTGAACCGATACTGCATTCGCTTTCCTCTCTAACAAGCCCACCTAAGTTAGACTTATCTGAATTACACAGGCATTTTTGCCTGCATATTCACGAAAGTGTGCTTGCTAGCTTTATTGAGCCTCTGTTATCTGAAATATATAACGAAGCCCCCAATGTTAAGCTTTCAATTTCTAATTGGGGTACACAAAGTTTTTATGAGTTAAACCAATCTACGGTTGATTTGGGCATAGGTATGATTAACGGCACCCCCAATAATGTGCGCTCAAAGTTAATTGGCCATATTGAGGGCTGTATCTTAATTAGCCGAACTCACCCTCTTTTCCATAAGGATAAGTTTGAAACGGAAGACTTAGTGAATTACCCGTTAGCTTCGCACCATATTCAGCGCCATGCTATGAGCCCTTCCATCACTCTACAGAAGTTACAGCAGCAAGGGTTTGATATCATGCCAAACCTAGAAACGGAGAGTTTGTTGGCCGCCATGAAGGCAATCAAAAATGGCATGACCTTAGTAACAGGTTATGCCACAGCCAACCTTATGATGGACTTTATGGCAAGCTCAGGTAAGGGAGACGATATAAAACTCATGCCGCTACCTGAAGACATCGTTAAATTGGACCCTTACGACAATCAACACCCTGTGCAAATGTGCTGGCACGAAAGAAACAATAACGATTTGTCCCATAAATGGTTAAGAGAGAAGATCGCTAACCATATGAAAAACTCACCTTGGATGATTAACAAGCTGATTAAACATCTCTAGTTTTCCCAATTTAGAGTTAACACTCAATAACTTTTCAAACTTACTGTTTCCTTTTTAGCAACAGTAAGTTATCACTTCTCTAGCTTATCAATTGACGCTAATCAGCCTACAATTCGCCTATTCAAACACAGGATGTAACCAGGTGAATAACACATACTCTTATGCCGTAATAGCCCTCTTCGCAGGCACTATTTTAGCTGTCATGATTCAGCTAAACTCTCAACTCGCTTTACTAAACTCACCCCTTGAGGCTTCATGGATTGCTCATGGATTAGGGGCTTTGTTCGCCTATTTTCTACTGCAAATCATCAAAACAAGCCGCCTTGGCGCAAGCACTAAAGAAGCAAAAAATAATGAGAAACCTAAATGGTACAGCTACTTAGGTGGCTTGCCTGGGGCGATGACTGTGATGTTAGCCGCCATCACAGTTAATTCCGAATTGGGCCTAGCAGGAACCTTAGCCTTAGCCCTCTTAGGGCAAATACTCTTTAGTTTAATAGTGGATTTTTTAGGCCTATTTAATAGCCCTAGAAGAAAAATAGGCTGGCATGATGCCAAAGTCATTAGCCTTATTTTAACAGGTAGCATGTTGATTATTTTTGCAGGTAACCCTTAATGAGTTTCTTTATATTTCTCGCTCTAATTAATGGCATTTGTATTGGTTTAAGCCGTAGTCTTAATGGCCAGTTAAGCTTATATAAAGGGCCTTTTAAAGCGTCATTCTATAACCACATTTTTGGCTTTCTATTTTTAAGTTTGGTACTTTTTTTTCTAGATATTGAATTAAGTAACTTAGCACCAGCATGGCACAAGGAAACTTGGTATCTCTTTTTAGGAGGGGTCATTGGTGCCTTATATGTGGCACTGAATAGCTATGTTTTAAATCAACTTGGCGCGATGAAGGCGGCATTACTTGTCATTAGTGGACAGATGGTAACAGGAGTATTATTAGATCTTGCCTTTAGCTCTACATTCAATAACATCACCTTCTATATGATGCAATTCCTAGGCATAGGCTTCATCATTCTGGGGATAGGGCTTTCTCAGAAGAAACCTACCTCTGAGGCAAAACAGGCAGCGATAAGTAAGTAAAAACAAGCAAGCAACGTCCTTGTCACTCATCACAACTTAATCTTGGTTCACGTCTTCTCGCTCTCTTATCCAATGAAAGCGTGGTATTTCTTCACCACCCACTTCCACGCTTTCTACAAACATGGATAAGGGGCGTGCCCACCAACCATAGTCTCCGTAAAGCGCCTGATAAATAACCAGTGACTCTTCTGTTTCACTGTGTTTTACCACTTTATCTACTTTATACTCGGCGCCTTTATAATGGCGATAAATGCCGGTTTTAAGCTCTGCACTCATGCGTTTTCATCTCTTCTAATTTATATTTCAGCAATTAATTATGTATTTAAGACAAAAAAAGTCCCTTTTTAAGAAAATTTTGTCGCAAAAACAAAATTAGCCATCTTCTTTACTTCAGCTATTTCATCAATAATAAAATAACTAATCTGCCCATTTACCCTATTGATCTTGTTTTTCACAATAAGGAAAATTTATGTACCTAGTTCGTCCTGTCGACTTTGCTGATTTACCAGCATTAGAAAGATTAGCGCAACAAGCGGGTATTGGAATTACCAATTTTCCAGCTAACCGTGACAGACTTAATGACAAGATAGCTTCCTCTCGCCGTTCTATGCAACAAGAGGTGGTACAACCGGGCGAAGAATCCTACTGCTTTGTGTTAGTAAACACCAGTAATGATGAGATTGTTGGTGTCTGCGGTATAGACGCTATGGTGGGTACAGATGCCCCATTCTATAGTTATCGTATTGATGAGGTGGTACATGCCTCACCACAACTACAGATTCATAATCGCATTCCAGCTCTATTTTTATGCCACGACTATAGCGGTACGAGTCGACTTGTAGCTTTGATCGTCGATCAGCAACATCAAAACCATGAAACCATGTCGCTTTTATCACGTGCTCGTTTGCTTTTTATTGCACAACACCAAGAACGTTTCACCTCTAAACTATTTGTTGAGTTAAGAGGCGAAAGTGATCAGGCAGGTTACTCCCCTTTTTGGGACTCGCTAGGTAAGTACTTTTTCAGCATGGATTTTCAAAAAGCTGATTATTTATCTGGTGTAAGTAATAAGCATTTCATCGCTGACCTGATGCCAAGGTATCCCATTTATGTTCCTACCTTGCCAGATGCTGCACAGCAGGTAATAGGCGTGGTACATGAAGATTCAGAAAAAACCAGCGACATACTTTTAGAGGAAGGTTTCAGCTTTAAAGGTTATGTGGACATATTTGATGCTGGCCCAAGCGTAGAAGCAAGAGCCAGTGATTTGAGAACCATCAGTAACAGCCAATCAACAGGCTTTAATACGGATGTCACAGAAGATGATTCATCACTACACATAATAGCCAGTGGTGAATTAGAAGAATTCAAGGTAACTCTGGCTAATGCCAATTACCAAAAAGATACCGAGTCGCTCGCTATCTCTTCCAATGTGCAAAAAACTTTGCAGATGAAAGAAGGTGATAAAGTGCACTGGGTACCGATTTAACACGATTTCCTTAGATAAAGAATTTACCGAATCCTTTTTAACCCATGATTAAATTTATAGAGGCCTAATCTTATGATGGTCATACGCCCAATCGCAAAATCAGAGCTAGATTCCCTATACCAGCTTGCAGATAAAACTGGTGTTGGTTTTACTTCTCTAGTACCTGACGAAACGATTCTGAAGAACAAAATTGAAGTATCGAACCAATCATTTGCTAAAGAGACCATAGAAGGTCCAACAGACGAGAGTTACTTGTTTGTACTAGAAGATACTGAGACTGGTGCTATCGTGGGTACCAGTGGTTTATTAGCAACTGTTGGCCTAGACGAGCCTTTCTATAGCTATCACCTAGGTAAATTAGTTCACTCTTCCCGTGAGCTTGGCGTACATAACATTATGCCAACCTTGGTATTAAACAATGATTACACAGGTTTGAGTGAAATCTGCACCTTGTTTTTAGAGGAAAGCTACCGCCATTCAAAAAATGGCCAGCTATTATCTAAAGCACGCTTCTTATTCTTAGCGCAATTCCCTGAGCGCTTTACTAACAAGATTTTTGCAGAAATGCGTGGTGTCAGTGACGACGAAGGCCGTTCACCTCTTTGGGAATCTTTGGGCCGTCATTTCTTCTCCCTTGATTTTAAAAAGGCAGACGAGTTAACCGCTCTTGGTAGTAAGCAGTTCATTGCTGAATTGATGCCAAGTAACCCAGTTTACACCGCTTTCTTAAGCCAAGAAGCGCAAGACTGCTTAGGTCAAGTACATCAAAAAACAGCTCCTGCTTTGCGTTTGCTACAGCAAGAAGGTTTCTGCTACGAAAACTATGTGGATATTTTTGATGGTGGCCCAACAGTAGAAGCTCATGTACCAAACATTCGTGCTGTACGTGAAAGTCGCCTATGCCTAGCGACAATTGCAGATGAAACGCCAGAAAAAGAAGGCACCTACTACCTTGTGTCTAACTCTAAGTTAGCTGACTTCCGCTGTATTTTGATTCAACGCAACAGCACACCTGGCAGCACATTAACACTAAGCCAAGAAGAAGCTGAGCATCTATGCGTTAACAACAAAGAAGCTGTTCGCATTGTCGAGCTGTCTGCTGCTAAACCATAACAATTTATAAGGATTAAGATAATGACTATGAAACAAGAACACTTTATCAATGGCCAATGGGTTGCAGGTACAGGTAATGCTTTTCAATCGATTGATCCAGCAGATGCTAGCCTAGTATGGGAAGCAAAAGCAGCAGGCTCAGAACAAGTAGATGCGGCACTTAAAGCAGCTCGTAAAGCGTTTCCAGCTTGGGCAAACTCAAGCCTAGAATACCGTTTAGATATCATTAAAAAGTTTGCTGAGAAAGTAAAAGAAAATACCGACCTATTGGCGACTCTGATTAGCCGTGAGACAGGTAAACCTTTTTGGGAAACGAAAACAGAAGTAGCAACAACAATCGGTAAAGTGGGTATTTCTGAGAAGTCGTACCATGAACGTACAGGTTCAAAAGAAACGGCAATGCCTGCAATCGGTGGTTCTAATGTAAGTGCTCACCTACGTCACAGACCACACGGTGTAGTTGCTGTATTTGGTCCTTATAACTTCCCTGCGCATTTACCAAATGGTCATATCGTACCCGCACTCATTGCCGGTAATACCATAGTACTTAAGCCAAGCGAGCAAACTCCGGCTGTTTCAGACCTGATCATTCAACTATGGCAAGCGGCTGGCCTGCCTGACGGCGTACTTAACCTAGTACAAGGCGAGAAAGAAACCAGTATTGCCCTAGCGAACCATGACGAACTTGATGGCCTATTCTTTACAGGTAGCCCTGAAGTAGGACACATTCTACATAAAGCTTATGCTGGTCACCCAGGTAAGATTTTAGCGCTAGAAATGGGCGGTAATAACCCACTACTTGTGTCTGATAAAACTCAAGATTTAGATGCAGTGATTCATGAGATCATTCAATCAGCATTCTTATCTGCTGGTCAACGTTGTACTTGTGCACGTCGCCTACTAGTACCAAACAACGCTCACGGTGAAGCGATTCTAGCCAAGCTAGTTGAAGTCACTAAAGGCCTTAAAATTGACCGTTTTGATGCTGAAGACCAGCCTTTCATGGGCCCATTAGTATCCGCTCAGGCTGCTGACAATATTGCGACAGCCTTTGCTCGTTTGGTTGGCCTTGGTGCAAATACCTTATTAGCAGCAGAGCGTGGCGAAGCGAACACTGGCTTTATCTCTCCTGGCATTTTGGATGTAACAGAGCTTGCAGCTAAAGGCGAACTACCTGATGAAGAGTATTTTGGCCCGCTACTAACCGTTGTACGTTATGACGATATGGATCAGGCGATGAACTTAGCGAATGCGACTAAGTTTGGTCTGTCTGCCGGTATCTTATCTGATGATAAAGCTGAATATGAGTGGTTTTTACAACACTCGCGCGCAGGTATTATCAACTGGAACCGCCAAACGACGGGTGCGGCAGGTACTGCACCATTTGGTGGTACAGGTGCGAGTGGTAACCATAGATCAAGTGCATATTATGCAGCTGATTACTGCTCTTACCCTGTTTCAAGCATCGAAGTAGATGCGTTGACTGTGCCAGAAAAACTTGTACCAGGCATTGCCCTTTAAGGGCAGTGCAGGTTTGACAGATAAGACATAACAAACAAGTGTTATTAAACACAGAGAAAGAATTAAGCAAAGGTAATTAGCATGTCGGCAATTGAAGCAAATTTTGATGGTCTAGTGGGGCCAACGCACAACTATGGTGGTTTATCATTTGGTAATGTGGCCTCTTTAAACAATCAGGCCCAAGCCTCTAACCCAAAAGCGGCTGCCAAACAGGGCTTAGTAAAAATGAAGGCTTTGGCTGATATGGGCTTTGTACAAGGTGTACTCGCTCCTCACGAACGCCCTCATATGCCGACATTAAAGTCTCTTGGTTTTACAGGTACTGACGCTCAAATCTTGGCACAAGCAGCGAAAGAAGCACCTCACCTATTAGCGGGTGTGAGCTCAGCTTCTTGCATGTGGACAGCCAATGCAGCAACGGTTTCACCAAGTGCTGATAGTTCTGATGGCAAGATTCATTTTTCACCTGCTAACTTGGTAAACAAGTTTCATCGTGCGATTGAGCATCCTGTGACTGGTGCTATTTTACAGGCGACTTTCCCTGGCGATAAGCACTTTGCTCACCACAAAGCCCTGCCTAGCATGGATCACTTTGGTGACGAAGGCGCTGCCAATCACACTCGTTTTTGCGATGAGTACGGCAACCCAGGGGTAGAGTTCTTTGTTTATGGCCAAGAAGCTTTTAATGCTGCTGCCGTTAAACCTAGCCGCTTCCCAGCAAGACACACTCTTGAAGCCTCTCAAGCTGTCGTTCGTCGCCATGGTCTGAATGCTGCAAATACTGTCTATGCACAGCAAAATCCTGCTGTCATCGATGCTGGCGTTTTCCACAATGACGTAATTGCAGTCGGTAACCGTAACGTTCACTTCTACCATGAAGAAGCCTTCCTATCGAGCACTCAAATGCGTCAAGATTTGGAAGCTGCATGGGCAGGTAAAGCAGGTAAGCTACATTTTGTTGAAGTAAAAAACAGCGAAGTGAGTGTTGAGGACTGTGTTAAATCTTACCTATTTAATAGTCAGCTAATCAGCCGTGGCACTGACGATATGATTATTATCGTACCAGGTGAGTGCCAGAACAATGCCAATGTTTGGGCTTACCTTGAAGCGTTAAAAGCAGGCCCTAGCCCAATTAACGAAGTGCAAGTTTATGACCTTAAGCAAAGTATGAGTAATGGTGGTGGACCTGCATGTTTACGCCTTCGCGTCGTTCTAAACGAAGCAGAAGTAGCCGCAGTCAATCAGTCTTGCTTAATGAATGACGGTCTATTTAACCGTTTGAATACTTGGGTAGATAGCCATTATCGTGACAGCTTATTAGAAGCGGATCTTGCTGATCCTCAGCTATTAATCGAAACACGTACTGCCTTGGATGAGTTAACTCAGATCATGCAACTTGGGTCTGTTTACGACTTCCAAAAAGCGTAATATCGTTTTTTCTCTCATCACTAAAAGGCACAGCTTCTAAGAAGTTGTGCCTTTTTTGTAGAAGTAGTCGTCCGATTGCATAGTGTTAAACAGCACACAAACATCTGTATTTGGGGCAATGTTAGGAGAGACTAATTCGGTAATAATTCGTGCGACTTCTTCTTTCTGTTCTTGCGTTCTTTCAAACCATAAAACATCAAAAAATGGGTACGCAGCACTCGCACCACCAGCCGCTAAATAGCTAGTAGCTTGATACTCTAAAGTGAAGTGTGAAGCAGGTAAATTGAGATACTGAGAAACGGCTTTGATCAGAGGTTCAGAGATATACTCAAGGTCCTCAAATGCCATTCCTCTAACACGAATATGAGGCATGAAATTCCTTTAATAGAGCCTTTCAGCTCTCGCTAAATAAGGTGAAAACTTGATCTGCTAACTAATCAACATACTCAAATGAATGGGACTCAATAACATCGCCATTTTGCACGATATCAACTGCCCAAGTACCATCAAAACCTGGCAATAAACGCTTACTTGACCATACGCGCCAACGGTCACCACCAATATTGAATGGGATTTCAGCCATAATATCACCGTCTAAAGTCCAACGGTGAACAACCTGATCACCTGACATATCTCTTAAATCTGTATAGAAATAAACCTTCTGAATACCGCCATATTGCACTTGGATAGTTGACCCAAGTTTATCAATTGGCTCGCGCTCGATAACATCATTAGTAAACTGAGCTCTCGCTATAGAGGCAGCCCAAGACGTCATAGGTAGGGTTAATAACACACCACTCAGCACCATAAGCTTTATGATTGTACGTAACATAATCAATCCTTTTGTAGAAGAAGAAAGAAGGTTAAAAAATGTCAAAGGAAAAGGGTAAGACCATTAGAATTTAAACCTAATAGCAGTTTAATCGTCTTGGTGAGTAGAAGTCTAGTTGAAAGATGCCTCATTTAGTCTCTTTTGTTTACACTTAGTTACGAGATAAGAAAAAACAAAAACTAAAAGAGGCACTTAAAAATTCAAATCGGCAGAGTATTATGCGTTTCTATCTGCCAATGGTGTTGAGAAGGTATATTCCATATCCCAAGGGAAACGAATCCAAGTATCTTGGCTTACTTCAGTCACAAAAGTATCAACCAGTGGCTTACCTGCTGGCTTAGCAAAAATAGTCGCAAAGTGCGCTTTTGGCAGCATTTCTCTCACCACTTGAGCGGTACGTCCAGTATCCACTAGGTCATCAATCAGCAACATTCCTTCGCCATCACCTTCAACGCCTTTCAAGATTGTCAGTTCACCTTGCTCGTTAGCTTCCTTACCAGAAGAATCATAGCTGGCAATACAAAGGGTATCGATTAGACGCACATCCAACTCACGACAAATAATAGCAGCCGGCACTAAGCCTCCTCGAGTAATAGCAATAATGCCCTTCCAAGGTCCTTGCTCTAATAAGCGCCAAGCTAATGCTCTAGCATTACGGTGTAGTTCATCCCAAGACACTGGGTAATCTTTTGAATACGGGTTCATGCTTAGCTCCTACCAATCTAGGTTGTCAATTAAGGGAAATGGTTTTTCATTTCACCTCATAAAATGAAGAGCGCATTCTACCCAATTGACTGGTTAATTTATATTCTTTTAAAGTCTCATTTGAGCTTTAGAGGTAAGCCCGCGCAGACAAGCTCAACCTGCTCACTGAGGCGAGCTAACTCTTGATTTAATAAGCCGGCTTCATCACCAAAGCGTCGTGCCATGGAATTCATAGGCATAATGCCTGCACCTACTTCACTTGTGATACAAACAAGCTTCGCCTTGGTGGTATGAATCGCCCCTATAAACGCGGACTTATGCTGATCAAAAGCAAGCTCATCCTCTAAACAAATTAAGTTGGTTAACCAGAGTGTCATGCATTCAATTAAAATCACCTTATTTTGGTTTTCTGGAGCAAGTAGCACAGAAGCAAGATCAAAACTTTCCTCCACCAGCAACCATTCCTTAGGGCGATTATTCTGATGCGCTTCAATACGATTTTGCATGCCTTTATCTAATGCTTGTGCTGTTGCTAAATAAACGACTTCTTTTGATTCAGTGTCTGCTAAATTCTGCGCTAACATTTGCCCATGTGCACTCTTACCGCTGCGCACTCCACCTATCACTAAATGATTCACTCTGCTATTTCCTCTAATTGAGCGGCTAATTCGGTTTCCCCAAGTAGGGCCCGCTGTAAACGGTCTTTAATCAAATCGAATTCCGTATCAGCAGGTAAGGCAAATCTTATCCAAGCATCCCCTAATCGGACATGTATAGCCAAAGCTTGTAGCCACTCAAACAAAACGTCTGCCTCATCACTAAACAAGGTATAAAATAGCTCGCTTTGTTGCCAATGAATGGGCATAGCAAGGTCATTAAAAAAGCGATTAATTAAGGGCTTAATGTCTTTTTCAAATCGTCTGCCACGATGCACTAAATCGGCAGCCGCCTGTATTTGCCAAGACGTATCTTTAAAAGCTTTACTTAACAACCAAGTGGCAGGCGTCGCAATGGGCCAAGGGCCAGTCACAGAAGCCAATCCACTTAGAATGGGTTGGCTCGCAAAACAAAAACCTACTCTTGCTCCTGGCAAGCCAAAAAACTTACCGACTGAGCGTAATACAATCAGACAAGCTGGCCATGCTTTATCTTGATAGTGCAAAAGTAAACTCGCCCCTACAACACCATCAATAAAAGCTTCGTCGACAATAATATAAGCGCCACGAGATTGAGCGGTTTCAATCAAACTCTGCAACTCAGGAATGGTTAGCTTCTTAGCACTTGGGTTATTAGGTTGAATTAAGACTAATACCTGCCAGTCTTGCACCTTAAGGTCATAAGTATTGCCATAGGTATCCACTTGATACTGCCATTTAGTCCAAGCAAAGCCGTGTTCTTGATAACCAACATCTGGCACCAGCACTTTAGTTTCTGTACGCACTTTTGCCGCAAACAATAAATTAGGTAGGGCTTCGATTGCCTGTTGTGTACCCGCAATAGGAACAAGGTTTTTCGCGCCATAATAATCTGTAGCCGCTTGTTTCAGGCTCTCAAGGTCTGGCAACTCATACCAAAGAGAAACAGGCACTTCAGGCACAGGCCAAGGGTGTCTATTTACTGCAGAAGAAAGGTCTATCCAAGATTGTTTAGGGTGTTGTGGTACGCCCAAAGAGCGACGTAGTGCCAATAGGTTGCCACCGTGCAGAGGCTTTTCTAGAGTTAGATCGAGTTCATTATTCATATATTCATACTGACCAAGAGGTCGATTCAAAACTTAGTATAGTTAAAACGGCATTAAAAAAGTGCGATGAAAATAACGCACAAAATCCAAAGATAGAGGGTCTTATCAACAAGGGAAATAGACCTAGCAAGATCATTTGCTATTGGGGCGGTACCTTTACCCAAAACAGGGCGTGATTCAGTTTTACCAAAATAGACGGCTTCACCGCCAACAGCCAAGCCTAAAGAAGCCGCGCCAGCTGCCATCACAGGGCCTGCGTTAGGGCTTTTCCAACTGGCTTCTGGCGCCCTTGCGGCTTGAATTGCATTCGAGTACTTACCACATAAAGCATAACTAAAGACCACCAGCTTAGCGGGAATATAATTTAGTACATCATCTACTCTTGCCGCACACCAGCCGAAATGCAGTAGTTTGCTTGTTTTGTAACCCCACATAGCATCCAAAGTATTAGCAAGGCGATACAAGATTGCACCTGGCACACCTAAAATCAAAAACCAAAAGATAGGAGCGAATACAGCATCACTGCCATTCTCTAAAACAGATTCAATACCGGCTTTAGCCACTTGTTCTTCATTTAACGCTTGAGTATCTCGGCTAACAATATAAGAAACCGCAATACGAGCTTGTACTAGGTCCCCTTTCATTAAGGGATTTGCAATAGCGAGTCCATGCTCCCTTAAACTTTGCCAACCAATGCTAAAGTAAACTACGACAACTGCTAAAGCATTCACAATCAATGTCGGCAATAAGCTTTCAAGCAAATCCCAAAGCAGCAATAAAGGCACCACAGCCAACAGCCAAGCAAAGACACCAAATAACCTTTGGCTAAATACGGACCAACTTAAGGGCAATTGACACCAAGCTTGGCATTGATCAACCCAGCGGCCAAAAGTGATAAGAGGATGCCAAGATTTTGGCTCGCCTAAAACACGATCCATGATAAGAGCAAGTAAGAGAATAATAGCGCTAGCAAAAAAGGTATCTGTCATCTTTCAATCTTAATCGATCACTGTGTGTGATACTTAAAATGGGTCATGGGAATAGGTGATTTTTTCAATCAGGAACATACGTTAGATGGTAGAATTCTACCACCTTATTACCCTTAATAGTGATTCAAAGATAATGACAGCATTTAGCCTAATGATTCAAGGCACTACCTCTGATGCAGGTAAAAGCACACTTGCCACGGCCCTATGTCGTTTACTTAAGCGCCGTAATCTCGCTGTTGCGCCATTCAAACCTCAAAACATGGCGCTTAATAGTGCGGTCACAGCATCAGGTGGCGAGATAGGTCGAGCACAGGCTGTTCAAGCCTATGCCGCTGGCATTGAACCTCATATTCATATGAACCCTATTTTGCTTAAGCCAAATACCGACATAGGCGCACAAGTCATTATTCAAGGCAAAGCCATAGGTAATATGAATGCGCGCTCTTACCATGACTATAAAGAGACAGCTAAGGTTGCAGCTCTAGATTCTTTTAAACGTCTTAGCGAAACCTATGACGGCATTATTATTGAAGGCGCTGGCAGTCCAGCAGAAATTAATTTAAGAGCCAAAGATATCGCTAACATGGGTTTTGCAGAAAGCGTAAATGCGCCGGTTATTATTATCGCCGATATTGATAAGGGAGGCGTCTTCGCTCACCTTGTGGGTACTCTCGCCTTACTCAGCCAAAGTGAACAAGACAGAGTTATCGGATTTGTGATTAACCGTTTTCGTGGCGATGTGAGTTTGCTGCAATCAGGGCTTGATTGGCTTGAGGAGCATACAGGCAAACCTGTGTTAGGCGTCTTACCTTACCTCAAAGGTTTTCACTTAGAGTCTGAAGATGCTGTCGCTGATTCTACCCCTATTGAAAAGCAGGGGACTAAATTAAAAGTCGTGATTCCGATCTACCCAAGAGTCAGTAACCATACAGATTGGGATGCTTTACGTTTGCACCCTGAAGTTGAAGTCATACTGGTTAAAGAAAACCAGCCCTTCCCTGCTGCTGACCTGATTATCTTACCTGGGTCTAAAAGCGTACAGTCAGATTTAGCTTATTTGAAACAACAGGGGTTTGAGTCTTATTTAAATCACCACCTGAGATATGGTGGCAAAGTGATTGGTATTTGTGGCGGCTATCAGATGCTAGGAGATTGTCTTAACGATGCACTCGCGTTGGAGAATCACACACCCACAACTAGCCAAGGTTTTGGCCTGATTCCTATGCAAACGGACTTATCCCCAGATAAGCAGCTCACTCAGCAAACAGCCAAACTCGCTTGGGGAGAAAACGCCTGTATTACTGGTTATGAAATTCATTCAGGTGTTGCCTCTTTTAATCAAAAGCATCAAGCATTCTGTACTTTTGCATCCGGTGAAAACGAGGGCTATTTAGCCGATGACAATGCCATTATTGGTACCTACTTACATGGATTATTTGATCATCCAGAGGCATTAGCTGCTTTATTAAATTGGGCCGGTTTAGATGCCGCAGCGGCTTTTGATTACGATGAATATAAAAACAAAGAAATAGATAGGCTTGCAGATAGTTGTGAGGAGCACATGAATATTGATGCGCTTATCGATAAGGCCAAAGCATTTAAGCTTACTCTTTAGCCTCTCTCGCATTTTAGAAAATAGATCCAAGTCAGGCTAAACATTCTATTGTTTAGCCAGATACATTTTATTTAAGGAACCTGCGATTAAGTCACCTCTTCTCAGTCTTTTCAGAAAAAGCGTCAAGCAAGGCGGCACTTTGATGTAATTTAGGTATTCTTCAAAGACCCGAAGGGCGTGGTCTAAAAGCCCTATCTTTAAGTTGAGGGCCTTATCAATAGAATAACGATTAAGTTTCGCCCCTCGCCATAAATCTAGAGACTTTTATCCACACGCTGAGGCGATGGGTTTATTCACAGATTCCTTAAGCAACAACCCCTGCTTCTTCGTATTTTATCTTACGCTTCAATGCACGGTTAACGACAAAACGGAATCTCAGTATTAACAACAAAGACAAGAGCGCGAGACCTGAGCCTAGACCAATATAAAACCCTCTTACATTCAATTCTGTCGCCCATGGGCTGAAGTGTGCTAACCAATAACCTAGCGGTAGGCAAAGCACAAATAATGAGATGGCAAAGGCGATCATGGAAAAGCGAGTATCCCTAAAGCCACGCAAACCACCCGTAAAGACAGTCTGTAACATATCGGCCACTTGATAAGCCGAGGAAATTATCAGCAAGCCTGCAGCCATAGCAATAATGTCAGGGTCTGAGCTAAAGAAAGTTGGAATAGTTTCATTAAAGGTTTGAGTCACTACAAAGCAAACAAAGACATAGACTAATCCTAAGCCAACAATCACTCGCATGCGTTTACGTACTCCTTCTACTCCCTCTTTTGATAATGATTTAGCGACCACTATCGCAGTCACAGCACTCATCGCCATTAGCGGTGTAAAGAGCAAAGAGGTATAAGACATGATAATTTGCCCAGCACCAATCGCAAGATCTCCAAAACTGGATATTAACCATGTCATGGAAGAGAAAAGGCCAATTTCAAAGGAGAATGCAAGGCCAGCGGGTAAACCAACATTGAGTAAGATACCAAACTTGAATAGGTATTTCGTTTTGATCTTGGTAAATAAAGTCTTTGGACTAAAAAATTTATCGTATACAAAAAACAAAGTGATACTGAAATAAATCGAAATCGTTGAGGCTAATGCGGCACCTGCAGCACCCATTTCAGGAAAACCAAAGTTGCCATAAATGAAGAGATAGTTAAGCCCAGCATTCATCAGCAAGCCAATAGCAGCAGCAATCAGAGGAAAGTTTGGCCTGCCCGCAGCCTCAAATAAGTTTTTATAACCAACAGTAAAAGCAAGAGCAGGAATGGCTGGCGCAAGTATCTGTAGATATTGAGCACTCACTCTTTGGGTTTCTTCTTCCGTTGCCATCATCATAGCAAAATGCGGCAGAATGAAAGCCACAGTTAATGCTGCCAATAAGCCAACGGTTAAACACACACCTAAGGTTTGCGACATATAAATATTGACCATCTTCATCTGACGACCATGAAGATGACGGGTTACTAATGGCGTTAGACCAAACGTTATGCCCATTAAGAAACAACCCACAGGTGTCCATAAGCTAGAGGCCAAACCTACGGCGGCCAAATGATAAGGACTATAGTTCCCTAACATGAGGGTATCGACCATGCTAATAGACAACTCTAAAGTCAAAGTTAGCACCATTGGCATTAATAAATGCAGTACTTCTTTTAACACTGGCCAACGATCTAACATCATTTAATCCTTATAAATTTACGCCTATCAAGGTCATCCTGAAGCGCCCTAAAAAGGGGCATATTGAGATAATCGGGCCTAATGTATCACTTTATTTTACGAATGGCAGCAGATCCTTTTCAATCTGCGCCACCTGGATTTCACTATATGATTTAACACTTGCTAAGCCTTTGAAATAACATGAGAATTGCCGAACAGTTCGATTTCAGAAATTCATGTAAGTAGCGACACAGACAGCAAAATGACAATACTCGTAACACTTGGTCCATTACTTTTAGCCCTATTAGCAGGCTATTGGTTAAACATTAAGTTTTTATCAGAAAAATTCATCCAGACAAGCCTCACTTGGCTGACTTATCTTATTTTGGGCATGATAGGTTTTAGTATCGGTGCATTGGAAGATTTACCCAATAAACTGGTCACAGCAGGTGCCCAAGCCTTAATCTTTTTCGCAGCGATTTCAGTTCTGGCTATTACCGCCCTTTGGTATACAGGCAAGCACTTTAATCCAAGTGAGAAGTTGCTTCATACCCAAGCAAAAGCCGAAGACGTGAAAATCAGCTTTGCGGTATTTGCCGATGCCATTAAAACCTTAGCCTTTGTATTAATTGGGCTTGTAATTGGTATCTTTGCTTCTGACAGCTTAACTCATGTCGATACCATAGTGACTTATCTTCTGTATCTACTGCTTTTTCTCATTGGCCACCAGCTACAGCAAGGCAACTATCGATTACGTAAGCTTTTTTTGAATACTCAGGGCCTGATTATTGCTTTTACCACAGTGGCAACCACCCTTTTAGGCGGATTGATTGGCGCTTTAGTTCTCGATTTACCTGTTACCCATGGCCTTGCCGTCGTGTCTGGTTTTGGTTGGTACAGTTTATCCGGCATACTCATCACAGGCCTTGGTAACCCAGTATTAGGAACCACGGCATTCCTCTTAGATATAGGCCGTGAAATTCTTGCCTTACTCCTCATTCCAGTATTCTGCCGTATTAATAGCCATGTGTCCGTTGGTTATTCTGGCGCTACGGCTATGGACTTTACGTTACCCATGTTAGGCAAGTTTCATGGTGCAGATATTATCCCGACAGCCATTGCCAGCGGCTTTATTATGAGCCTGCTTGTGCCTATTCTCATCCCACTATTTATGGGTCTTTAATTCACTTCTAACATTTTCACTACAACTAAAGATTCCAAATAAAAAACCGCTTTTAGATCTCCTCTAAAAGCGGTTTTTTTAGACCTTTGGCAAATATCTAAAGCTGTGGCTTCTCTGGTCGTGGCGCATAAGCAAACACATCCGAGAAGCTAGCGTCATGTGCAAGTCCTGCTTCTTCAAGCTTATCTAACGTGCCATATACCATACCAGGCGAACCGCTAACATAAGCCACTGAACGACTTAGATCAGGGTTATCCGCTACGATTTTTTCATATAACCAACCAGTAGTACCTTGCCAATCCGCCTCTGCTTCGTTGGCTACCAGACTGATATTGTCTTTACTCTCAATCCAATCAACTAAGAAGCTATCTTCTGGCGTACGTACTCCCCAATATAGAGACACTTTACCCTGATAATTTTGCTCAGTCAGCGCATCGTACATACTCTTCATTTGCGCAAAACCAGTACCACCAGCCACTAATAAAACCTGATCCACTGATTCTTTCAATGCGCCATTTTCAATATGGCAATCACCGCCAGGAATCTTAAGGCTGACAGTTTCATTCTCTTTAAGGTAAGAAATCACTTTAAAGGCCAAAGATGCTTCATCTGCTACCAAAATATAAAGCTGTAAACTGGGTAGTTCATGGGCAGCACTGCCTATGGAGTAAGGGACACTTTCACCACTTGGCAAATGAATCATCAAATATTGCCCAGCAATAAAGCTATCCACAGGCACATCAAGGCTAACCTGATAGACATTTTGGTTAATTAGCTCAACCTTGCTTACCTTTGCGATTACTTCGTTCACGCTATTACTCCGTTCTCTCGAGTCTGCCCTTCTGGGCTTATTTTTTAATTTTGCGTTGTGATGACTAGGTATAAGGCAAATTTACTTTGCAGATTTACCTGAAATCGCCTCTTCGATACCTAAAGAAGACCAAATATCATCTACTTTGTTTTTCACTTCAGATGTCATTTCAATGGGTACGCCCCATTCTCTATCCGTTTCACCTGGCCATTTGTTAGTCGCGTCCATCCCCATTTTGGAGCCTAACCCAGACACGGGTGAGGCAAAATCCAAATAATCTATCGGGGTATTTTCAATCAAGGTGGTATCCCTTGCTGGGTCCATACGTGTGGTAATTGCCCAAATAACATCATTCCAATCTCTGGCATTAACATCATCATCACAGACAATCACAAACTTGGTATACATAAACTGACGTAGGAAAGACCAAACACCTAACATGACTCGTTTAGCATGACCTGGATATTGCTTCTTCATGGTCACCACTGCCATACGATACGAACAGCCTTCAGGTGGCAAGTAGAAGTCAACAATTTCTGGGAACTGCTTTCTAAGTATAGGTACAAATACTTCATTTAAAGCAACACCCAAAATAGCCGGTTCATCTGGTGGACGTCCAGTATAAGTACTATGGTAGATTGGATTGCGACGTTGAGTGATTCTTTCTACCGTAAAAACAGGGAAAGTATCTTGCTCGTTATAGTAACCTGTATGGTCGCCAAAAGGCCCTTCGACCGCTTCATCATCTGGATAGATAAAGCCTTCCAATACGATTTCCGCACTGGCTGGTACCTGTAAATCATTACCAATACATTTGATAAGCTCTGTTTTACTGCCTCTTAACAAACCAGCGAACGCATATTCAGACAAGGTATCTGGCACAGGTGTTACTGCACCCAAAATAGTCGCGGGATCTGCCCCTAGCACCACAGTAATCGGGAAAGGTTCGCCAGGGTGTTCTTGCAGCCATTCACGAAAATCTAATGCGCCACCACGATGAGATAACCAGCGCATAATAAGGCGGTTTTTCCCAATCAACTGTTGGCGGTAAATACCCAAGTTTTGACGTGATTTATGAGGCCCTTTAGTAATAACTAAGGGCCAAGTCACTAACGGCGCAGCATCACCAGGCCAGCAGGTTTGAATTGGGATTTTATTCAGATCAACTTGATCGCCTTCAAACACTTCTTCCTGACAGGGGGCCGACTTAACCACTTTTGGCCCCATGTTCATGACTTGTTTGAAAATAGGTAGCTTTTGCCAAGCGTCTTTCATGCCTTTTGGCGGCTCAGGCTCTTTCAAGAATGCTAACAACTCACCAATTTCACGAAGTGCGGTAACAGATTCTTTCCCCATCCCCATAGCAACCCGTTTTGGCGTACCAAACAAGTTAGCTAATACAGGCATGTCATGGCCTTTAGGGTTTTCAAATAACAAAGCAGGCCCTTCACTACGTAAGGTTCTATCACTGATCTCTGTCATTTCAAGATAAGGATCAACTTCGGCTTGTATACGAATCAGCTCCCCTTGCTTCTCAAGGACAGCAATAAAGTCTCGAAGGTCTTTGTATTTCATGACGACTCTCTTAGGACATAGTTTTGGCTAGGCTATGGCCAAACTAAATAAAAAATGAGGCAAAAAAAACCACTATAAAAGTGGTTTTTTTAACTAGGGCTTAGGCTTATTTACCTTTACCCTTCATAGCATCAAAGAACTCATCGTTGGTCTTAGTAACTTTCAGACGATCGATTAAGAATTCTGTTGCGGCAACATCTTCCATTGGATTAAGCAGTTTTCGCAAAATCCACATACGTTGCAGTTCGTCTTCAGATGTCAGCAAGTCTTCACGACGAGTACCTGAACGGCGAATGTTAATCGCAGGGAAAGTACGCTTTTCAGCAATCTTACGGTCTAGGTGAAGTTCACAGTTACCTGTTCCTTTGAATTCCTCAAAGATAACTTCATCCATTTTAGAACCAGTATCAACCAAAGCAGTCGCAATAATAGTTAAGCTGCCACCTTCTTCGATATTACGTGCAGCACCAAAGAAACGTTTAGGACGCTCAAGTGCATTGGCATCAACACCACCCGTTAATACCTTACCAGAAGAAGGAATTACTGTGTTGTAAGCACGCGCTAGACGAGTAATAGAGTCTAATAGGATAACGACGTCACGTTTGTGTTCTACCAAACGCTTCGCTTTCTCGATTACCATTTCAGCTACTTGTACGTGACGGCTTGGTGGCTCATCAAAAGTAGAAGCAACCACTTCGCCACGTACGGTACGTGACATTTCAGTTACTTCCTCAGGACGCTCGTCGATAAGTAATACAATTAGGTGTGTTTCTGGGTTGTTGCGGGTAATCGCATTAGCGATATTTTGCAGCATGAAGGTTTTACCTGCTTTTGGCGGAGAAACCACCAAGGCACGTTGACCTTTACCCATTGGAGCAACAAGGTCAATGATTCGTGAAGTGACATCTTCAGTAGAACCATTACCTGCTTCCATTACCAAACGCTGATCTGCAAATAAAGGCGTTAGGTTTTCAAAAAGAATTTTGTTACGAACGCTGTCAGGCTTATCAAAGTTAATTTCATTAACTTTTAGCAACGCAAAATAACGCTCACCATCTTTTGGTGGACGAATCTTACCGGCAATAGTGTCACCTGTACGCAAGTTGAATCGGCGTATTTGGCTAGGTGATACATAAATATCATCAGGACCTGCTAAGTAAGAACTATCTGGTGAACGCAAGAAGCCAAAGCCATCTTGTAAGATTTCCAAGATACCATCGCCGTAAATGTCTTCACCGCTTTTAGCGTGTCGCTTAAGAATAGCGAAAATAACATCTTGTTTACGGGATCGAGCAAGGTTATCTAAACCCATTTCAGCTGCGATGTTTAATAATTCTTGTACTGATTTCTGTTTTAATTCGGTAAGGTTCATAAACGGATTTTTACGATTTCTAATTGAGGAAAATTGACAGGACTACTCTAATTTGACAATACGTTAATATATACATATTTAATCTTAATCAGGAAGCATCTTAATAATAATTTGACCGAGACACAATTTCTGAAACAATGTTGAAAAATAGCGCGTAACGATTTGATTGGAACTCTTGTTCTCAAAGCCTATAACTTATTGCTTAAGCGCAATAAATAAAAGAAATAAACGCATTTGAATGATCAAGAACACACCTACTATAGTTGGTGTTATTGTTAAGGTCTATAGAAAAAAAATGGAAAAATCACTTTTTTGATCAATTTTTAGCAAATTTTACATTTTAAGCCTGCCAGACCGCATTAATGAGCCCCTCTAGGCTTTATAGGTTAGGTAAAAAGTCGCATAAATTCACTAAAACTATGCTCATAATTACGCAAAATCATGACTTATCAGCTCATCTGAGATAATCTGCACCTGTATTAATCAAGCACATTAAGGCTCCTTTTGTATGCAGTCACTTTTTCAACAACCTGCTCACAATCTTCCTTTTGAAAAAATTGCCGCTATAGACCTAGGCTCAAACAGCTTTCATATGGTCATAGCTCAGGTTACCCATGGACAACTCAGAGTCGTGGGAGAGTATGGCGAAAAGGTTCAATTGGCTGCTGGCCTACAAAATAATATTCTCGACGATGAATCCCAACAAAGGGGCTTAGCTTGCTTAACACGCTTCGCTCAAGTAATTGAGAACATGCCTTTAGGTTCAGTTCGAATTGTCGGCACCAACGCGCTTAGAGTCGCTAAGAACCGTTATGACTTTATCGGCGAAGCAATGGATATCATCCCCCATCCGGTTGAAGTCATCGCAGGCCGTGAAGAAGCACGGCTTATCTATGTAGGTGTTGCCAATACGATGGACCACGGAGAACAAAAACGTTTAGTGGTCGATATCGGTGGCGGTAGTACTGAGTTCATCATAGGTAGCCAACAAAAACCTATTCTCACAGAAAGCCTGCACATGGGTTGTGTTGGTTTTAGACAACGTTTCTTTAAAGATGGCAGCATTACCAAGTCAAACTTCCAAAAAGCAGTGACTGCGGCAAGACTTGAGATGTTAAGTATTCAAGATGATTACCTTGAAGAAAACTGGGATCTTGCTATAGGTTCATCTGGCACGATTAAAGCCGCTTTTAATATTATTAAGGAAAATAATTGGGGCAAAAAAGGCATCACGCTTAAAGGCATCAAAACCATTCAAAAAGCCTTATTTGATGCGGGTCACGCGGATAATCTTGACCTAGCAGGCCTTAAGGCAGAGCGCAAAACGACCTTTGCTGCAGGCCTTGCCATTTTAACTGCCGTATTTGAATGTTTTCAAATTAAAAGCATGGACTTATCTGTAGGTGCCTTACGTGAAGGCGTACTCTTTGATGTGATGGGCCGTTACGCTGAGAAAGACATTCGTGAAACAACGGTTCAATACTTATTAAACCAATATCACATAGATAAAGAGCAAGCGAAGCTAGTTGCGCATACTGGCCTATCCGCTTTGGCTCAAGTCAAAGAAGATTGGCAAATAAACAGTATCTCTAGTGAGAACTTCTTACGCTGGTCAAGCCTACTTCATGAGGTAGGCATGGGAATATCCCATAGTCGATACCACAAGCATGGGGCTTATATTATCAGTGAATCTGATTTGCCTGGCTTCTCTCAACAAGAACAACAGGCGTTAGCCAACTTAATTTTGCGCCACCGCCGTAAATTTACTCAGTCATTAAATTACCGCTTTACTCGAAGGGATCAACAGGAACTAGACAGATTAGCTGTATTACTGCGTTTTGCTATCAACCTACATCATGATAGAAAAGAAGGTGATATGCCTATCTTTTCAATGAAGGCAAAAGACAACACCCTACATATAGAGTTCTTACCCGGTTGGCTTGAAGCACGTCCATTAACATTCGCAAATTTACAGCTCGAAGCCGATTATCTATTGGCCAAAAACTTCACTCTCACCTTTAGTTAATCAAAAAGTTAGATACAAAAAGGCCGAGAATGATTCTCGGCCTTTTTCATTCCTATAATTAAATAATCAAACTAGTCAGCTAAATTACTTAACAAGGTACGTTGTGCACTTCTGTACTCGCCCTTACGGGGTTTATTAAGTTGGTATGATCCATCGTTTTGTAACACCCAGCTTTGAGTATTATCCGTAATATAAGTTTCTAACTCTTTCTTAACACGTCTCGCTAGTTTCGGGTCTTGAATAGGGAAAGCAACTTCAATTCGGTTGTTCAAGTTTCTATCCATGCCATCAGCACTTGATAAATACACCAAAGGAGAGCGGTTATTGTAGAAGTAATAGACCCTTGTATGCTCCAAGAAACGCCCAATAATCGAACGCACCTTAATATTTGAAGACACACCTTTAATGCCAGGTCGCAGGGTACATATTCCACGCACAATCAGGTCAATTTTAACCCCTGCTTGAGAGGCTTTATAAAGCGCCTGCACTAACCTTTGCTCGGTAAGTGAATTAACTTTAATAATGATTCTCGATGGATTACCACTTCTAGCACTTTCAGCTTCTTTGGCAATCATATCCAGCAAACGATCTCTTAAAGTAAAAGGAGCGTGAAGGATTTTCTTCACCTTCAACTCTTTACTCATACCGGTTAACTGTTGGAATACTTTATGAATATCTTCACCGATATCACTATCACAGGTCAGCAGACTGTAATCAGTGTATAAACGCGCATTACCAGCATGGTAGTTACCCGTTCCTAGGTGTACATAACGTCTTAGAACACTGCCTTCACGACGCACTATTAGAATCATTTTGGCATGAGTTTTATGGCGAACAACCCCGTAGACGACAATCGCCCCGGCATCTTGTAGCCTACTTGCTAAGGCAAGGTTTTCCGCCTCATCAAAACGCGCTCTTAGCTCAATGACTACGGTCACCTCTTTACCATTACGCGCGGCATCTACCAAGGCATTGGCAATAGGGGAACGAGCTCCAGTACGATAAAGCGTTTGACGAATAGCAACCACATTTGGATCTTTCGCTGCATTACTTAAGAAATCAATCACAGGGGCGAAAGATTCATAAGGATGCATCAAGAGGTAATCTTTTTGCCTTATCGCCTCAAACATATCATCCCCTTTAGAAGTAGACAGCTTGCGCGGTAAACCCGGAGAGAATGGAGAGTACAAAAGATCAGGACGATCCACTAAATCAAGCACGGCAAGGAGTCGACTTAAGTTAACAGGGCCGTCAATCAAATAAAGGTCATTTTCATGCAAGTCGAACTGATCAAGCAAAGAAGTAATGACACTTTTTGGGCAATTTTCGGCAACTTCCAAACGTACTGAACTACCATAGTGGCGTGTTTGTAGCTCTGTTCTTAAGGCACCTGCTAAATCTAAACCGATATCGTCTGAGTCAACTTCCAAGTCAGCATTACGTGTCAGACGGAATTGATAGCTGCCTTTTACTGTCATGCCAGGGAATAGCTGATCCGCATGGGCGTGAATGATAGAAGACAGGAAAACTAAATTATCACCATCTTCACTCACTTCAGCAGGCATTTTTACCAAACGCGGTAATGAACTTGGCGCAGGTACGATAGCAAGGCCGTTTTCACGCCCGAAGGCATCTCGCCCTTCTAGTTCAACTACAAAGTTGAAGGTTTTATTAGCAAGACGAGGGAAAGGGTGTGCAGGGTCTAGTCCAATAGGGCTAATAATAGGCAAGACATTTTCACGGAAATATTTTTTAACCCAAGCCGCTTGTGACTCAGTCCATAAACTACGACGTATAAAGTGAACATTATGTTCAGATAGTTTAGGAAAGATAATGTCATTTAAAATACGGTACTGACGACGAACCAGTTTATGCGCTTGGTCACTGATTTGACGTAAAACTTCTTTTGGATAAAGGCCGTCTGGGCCGGTTTGTTCACGACTGAATTCTAATTGGCTTTTTAGGCCAGCAACACGAATCTCAAAAAACTCATCCATGTTACTACTAAAAATACAAAGAAACATGAGACGGTTAAGCACTGGGTGGTTTTCATCTATCGCCTGCTCTAATACACGAGCGTGAAAAGCGAGATTGCTTAACTCTCGGTTAAAATATAACTCAGAGTCATTGAGATCTATTTCTTCCGGCTTACGTTTATCTATTGCGAGTTTGTTTAGGTCTTGAGGCTGTTCTGGAATCGTTTCTAACGCAGGCTCATTAACGTCTCTCGTCTCGACAGCAGGAGACTCTTTCTTTTCGTTCATTTCTTTTTTGTCTAACGTTTTTTTCTCTGCTGCTTTTTTTTCAGGCGATTTCTTGTCGCTAGTTTTCTTTTCCGTCACTTTCTTTTCCACCAGCTTCTTCTCTAATGTTTTCACTGTTTCTGGTGCATTATGTTCTACTAGATCAACCATGCGCGTCACTACCTCAAATCAACTAAGGTGTAAGTATTACGCTCTGTTTTGAATAAAATTCTATTATCCTAAGAGCTGACTTTTTATTAATCACTCTTACTTGTATAACACAATTTTATGAAATTAACGTACATCCTTGTACTAACACATATTTTTATTGCTAAATAATTCAAATTTAAAGCAAAAAGGACCTTAAGCTTTAAGTAAACGTGCTACATCTTTAGCAAAATACGTCAAAATCCCATCTGCGCCAGCTCGCTTAAAAGCCAACAAAGATTCCATCATGACGGTATCTTTATCTAACCAGCCATTGGCAAAGGCAGCCATCTGCATGGCATATTCACCGCTCACTTGATAAGCAAAAGTAGGAACGGCAAGCTCAGTCTTAACACGACGAACAATATCCAAATATGGCATGCCAGGCTTTACCATCACCATATCCGCGCCTTCTTCAATATCTAATTGCACTTCACGGATGGCTTCGTCAGAATTAGCTGGATCCATCTGGTAATTGAATTTGTTACTTTTACCTAGGTTACCACTTGAACCTACCGCATCACGGAAAGGGCCATAATAAGCAGATGCATATTTTGCTGAATACGCCATGATGCGGGTATTGATAAAGCCATTCGCTTCAAGCGCTTCACGAATAGCGCCGATTCGGCCATCCATCATGTCTGATGGCGCAACAACATCTGCACCCGCTTTAGCATGAGAAAGAGCCTGATGGACTAAGATTTCTGTGGTGACATCATTTAATACGTAGCCTGTGTCATCAATAATGCCGTCCTGCCCATGCGTGGTAAAAGGGTCAAGTGCAACATCAGTAATCACACCTAAATCAGGAAAAGCAGATTTAAGTGCACGAACGGCTCTCTGAGCTAAACCATCATCAGAATAAGCTTCTTCGGCTTCAAGTGACTTTTTCTCTGCTGGGACCACTGGAAACAATGCAATCGCAGGTATACCAAGCTCAACCAATTCAGCAGCTTCAAGTAAAAGCTGATCAAGAGATACACGTTCTACACCCGGCATGGAAGGCACAGTTTCACGCTCATTTTCACCTTCTATCACAAACATAGGATAAATGAGGTCATTGGCAGTGACTTGGTTTTCCTGCATTAAACGACGAGAAAAACTGTCTTTACGCATTCTACGCATACGCACTAGAGGGAATGTCATTAGGTTGCTCCTTAAAAGCCTCTTAATTGAAATATCTAACTTAACTGAGAGACGCTTCTGCCTCTTCTAGGCTTTCTTGTGCCTCGAACCAAGCTTCTTCACTGTCTTCCAATTCTTTTTTCCATTTAGCCTCATCCGCTAATAAGGCCTGCAACTTATCTTTGTTCTTTGCTTCATAAAGCTCGCCATCAGCCATTTTCTCACTGATATCATCGAGTTTTTCTTGTGCTTTATGTACGGCTTTTTCATGTTTCTCGATGAGTTTTCTAAGGGGCCTCAGCTGCTGCCTTAGTTCTGCGGCTTTACGCCTTTCTTCTTTTTTATCAACCTTCTCAAGATTAACATTAGCGTTAGCTTTTTCTTGCTGGCGACCAGCTAACTGTCGTTTTTGCAACCAATCATAATAAGCGGCTAAATCACCATCAAACTCAGCAATCAGGTTATCCGCAACCAAATAGAACTCATCTACAGTACTGTTAAGTAGGTGTCGATCGTGAGATACCAATAAGATAGAACCAGGGAATTCTTGCAATGCTTCAGTCAGTGCTTGGCGCATTTCTAGATCTAAATGGTTAGTCGGCTCATCAAGAATCAGTAGGTTAGGTTTGGTCCATGCAATTAGTGACAAAGCCAAACGCGCTTTTTCGCCACCAGAAAAATCACGCACTGTACGCAATGCATCATCACCAATAAAGCCAAAACCACCTAAATAACGACGTATGTCACTTTCTAGCGCTGTCGCAGTTAACCTTTGAATATGAAGCACTGGGCTGGCATCAAGGTCTAAGGCGCTTAACTGATGTTGCGAGAAGTAGCCAATTTTTAGATTCTCACCACACACTCTATTACCACTAAGCAAGGCGAGTTCGCCTACCAGAGATTTAATTAGGGTTGATTTACCGGCACCATTTGGCCCCAACAAACCAATGCGCTGGCCATCTCGTAAATTGAAATTACAGTGAGGCAATTGAGATATTGGACCCGTTCCCTCCACTTGATAACCCAAATCAGCTTCGACCAGGTTAACCAACTGTGCAGATGTTTTATCTGCTACTGGAATGCTGAACTGAAATTGTGAATCAATATGAGCAGGGGCGATATCGCCCATTTTCTCCAACATTTTCAAGCGACTTTGCGCCTGCTTAGCTTTAGTCGCCTGATACCTGAATCTATCTACATAGGTTTGCAAGTGTGCTTTACGCGTTTGTTGGCGCTCATAGTTAGCTTGCTGTTGTGCTAGATGAGCAGCACGCTGGCGCTCATAATCTGAGTAATTTCCTTTATAGACAGTCAGCTTTTTCTGATATAGATGAATAATGTGGGTAGTAATGGCATCTAAGAAGTCTCTGTCGTGAGAGATAAGAATCAGAGTACCAGGATATTGTCGCAACCAAGACTCTAACCACATCACAGCATCGAGATCCAAGTGGTTAGTCGGCTCATCAAGCAATAACACATCAGAAGGACACATAAGGGCTTTGGCAAGGTTCAAACGAATACGCCAACCACCAGAAAAGTCAGTCACTGGTTTCGCCATATCTGCCATTTTAAAACCCAAACCTTGCAGCAAAGTCTCAGCTCTCGACCTTGAGCTATAACCATGGGCAGTTTCAAACTCACCTAACCAATGGGCATGAGCACTAGCATCGTTTTTCTGTTCCGCTTGTTCTATTTTTGCTTCAATTTCTCTTAGCCATTCATCACCATCAAGACAATAATCTAATGCACTACGATCAGTATCTGTGACTTCCTGTGCCATAAAGGCAATGCGTCTTTGCTGAGGGAAGACCACTTCGCCAGTATCGGCATGAAGATCACCACGCAACATAGCAAAAAGTGATGATTTACCTGCGCCATTAGCGCCAATCAAGCCTACTTTTTGGCCTTCATATATGGTCAAATCAGCCATTTCTAGCAGAAATTGACGGCCTCGCTGTAAACTTACTTGGGTAAACTGGATCATGTTTCAATTATTCTCTAGTCATGCTGTTCTGCTTTCAATGAGCAGTTAGTTTCTATAAGGATCATTACGCGCTAACTATTATTTGAAATACAAAGTGCGAATATAAGGTGTTCTATGTGCTCAGCTCATTCAAAAACTACCACTAACCAAGCGATAGAAGAGCAAGACGAAGCCTTGCTACTGAATGCATTTTGGCAATTCTCTCTTGATTTATATGTTAAACCTGAGGTTGCGAACTATTGTCTGGCCTTGCAAGACCAACATAATATGCAGGTCAATCTTCTGCTTTATAGTATTTGGCTAAGTGCTGAAGGCTGCATTCTAGAGCCTCAATTCATAAAACAAAATAGCCAATTACAAAACTGGTTAAGTGAGATTATTCCTTCTATTAGGCTGGCACGAAAAAATGTTGGCGAAAATTCTAAACAAGACCCTCTTTATAAGCAATTAAAAGCCTGTGAACTTAGGGCAGAACAAAAAGCGCAGGCCTTACTTTATGCAATAAAACGCAGTTATATAAGTGAGTTGACTCTTACAGAACAGAAAAATTACGGCAATTTTAATGCCCTTCTTGAATTCAACTTAAGTCTTTGCTGGCAGGCATTTTCTCAATGTCATGAAAAAAAACCTGAACCTAAGCTAATAAAGGAATTTAGCCAGTGGATGATTATTGATAGCGAGCGTAAAATAGAAGGTAAATTTAACATTAAGTAATGAGACAAATTTAAGCCTGCCTCCTTACAAGCTAAGGTAATACGACCGTGAACGACACAAGCCAACTAAGTGCGAATCAATTAAACGAAATCCAACGCTTTTCTTTTGATAATACCAATGTACGCGGTGAGCGCGTTATTTTGAATCAAGCTTATCAAGAGATCATTCAACGCAAAAACTACCCTGCTCCTCTAGAAAACCTATTAGGTGAATTTGTGGCAGCAATTGCGCTTCTCAGAGACATTATCAAGATTGATGGCGTCCTTTCGTTACAAGCAAAGGGTGAAGGTGAGTTATCCGCTATTATGGTGGAATGTGATGAACTACAAAATTTACGTGGTATTGCCCAGTGGCAAGACGGTGCAGAGTTCCCTGAACAGATATCGCTAAAAGAAACCCTAGCAGGTGGCTACCTTGTTATTACCATTACACCAACCAATGGTCGCAGATACCAAGGCGTTGTTGAACTAGTGGGTAATTCTTTAGCAGAATGCCTCGAGCAATATTTTACTCAATCCGAGCAATTACCTAGCCGTGTCTGGTTAGCCGCTGACGGCGCAAGCTGTGCAGGCCTATTTCTACAAAGATTACCTGCGGAACAAGCAAAAGAAGACGATGAAGACGCTTGGGAAAGGTTCGTACATCTAGCTTCAACAGTGAAAGATGAAGAGCTTTTAAAACTTGATACACTAGAACTTCTTCATCGCCTATATCATGAAGAAGAGTTACGCTTTTATGATGCTAAAGCAATGCAGTTCAATTGCTCTTGCTCTCGCCAAAGAACGCTTGAAGCATTAATTTCAATTGGTGCAGAAGAGATAAAAGAGATTTTATTAGAACAAGGCTCTATCAATATTGATTGCCAGTTCTGTGCAGAACACTACCAATTTATAGAAGCGGATTTAGTCCATGTTCTTGGTGAACACGCAAAAACTCACTAGTATTTGAAACCCATTCAGAATGCTGACTAAATAATCTAGGGGTAAAACGGCTTTACGCCTAGATTAAGTGTCGAACTCCATCAAAGAGACCAGATCTCTCCAGGTTATTATTCCCACGAGATGCCCCTTATCCAAAACAGGTATACAGGATATGCGTGCGCTAAGCATCCATTCAACAACCTTGTTTAATGAGTCATCCAGCGACACACAGATAGGTTGTCGTGTCATCACTTGATGAGCCGCCTTATCAAGCACATCTAGATCCCTTGTCATTTCTGCCGCCGTATCTAGGAAAGGGCTTAACAATCTAAGGATATCCCTATCAGAGATAATCCCCACCAATTCTTCCCCATCTAATACCGGTAGGTGATGAAAAGCATGCTTCTCCAATAAATTTCTCACCTCACCTAAACGGGTATCCATATCAACAAAGATAGGATCAGCCTTCATCACCTGAGCAATTGTTAAACTCTTCACCTGATCAAGTTCTCCTTACACAAAATAGAAACGTTTGTTTTAAAAACCAAAAAACAGAAAGAACAGTATCTAAACTTTATCACTAAAATACGCAAAATCTTAGTCAAAATCTGACATCGTCTGAGTTTTACCAATATACTCGAACTAATAATAAACATAACAGAGATAAATACGCATCATACCGATGTCTAACAAGACATTGATCATAAAATCCGTATAATTTAGCCCATCCACGCAACAGAAAGTTACATACTGGTCATAACCTGACCTGAATTATCATACTGTTGAGAGAAGCAACTTTAAGTAAAATTATCCATTTTTACTCACAATAATAAGTACTATAACGTACAAAATAGATGTTAAAGATTGCTCTCAATCCACCAAAATTGGCGATGAAATGGCGATACAGTAATGACCCAGAAATCTGTAGATGTACTATTAGTAGGGGCTGGTGCGATGAGCACTACCCTTGGCACGCTGCTAAAGCAGCTTGACCCTTCATTAAAAATCACATTGGTTGAACGCTTAGACAATGTGGCACAAGAAAGTACGGATGGCTGGAATAACGCTGGCACAGGCCACGCGGCCTATTGCGAATTAAACTACACACCAGAAAACCAAGACGGTAGCGTCAGCACTGATAAAGCGTTAGAGATTAACGCCGCATTTGAAGTGAGCTTGCAGTTTTGGTCTTACCTTGTTGAGCAAGGCGTTTTGCCTGAAGCAGGTAAGTTTATCAATTCCGTTCCGCACCAAAGCCTAGTTTGGGGCGAAAAGAACGTTAACTTTTTACGCACACGATATGCAGCACTGAAAGAGCATCATTTATTTGCGGGTATGGAATATTCAGAAGACCCTGACGTTCTCGCTAAGTGGATGCCGCTTATCATGAAGGACCGTGATATCAATGAAGCTTGTGCTGCAACACGTATCGCTCATGGCTCAGATGTAAATTTTGGCGCTTTAGCGCGTAACATGAGCCTTTTCCTTGATAATGATGAAAGTGTCGATTTACTTCTCAGCACTAGTGTCACTGGCTTCTCTAAGCAAGAAGATGGCAGCTGGGATGTCGACCTTGAAGATAAAAACCAAAAGCAGACTATTAACAGTAAGTTTGTTTTCCTTGGTGCAGGCGGTGGTGCACTACCGCTTTTACAAATGTCTGGCATCGAAGAAAGTAAAGGCTATGGCGGCTTCCCTGTAAGTGGACAGTGGCTTGTATGTGATAAGCCTGAAATTGTTGAGCAACACTTTGCCAAAGTTTATGGCGCAGCTCCGATAGGTGCGCCACCTATGTCTGTCCCTCATTTAGATACTCGTATCATAGATGGTAAAAAAGCTATTTTGTTTGGCCCTTTTGCTGGCTTTACCACTAAATTCTTGAAAAACGGCTCCTTCTTAGATTTACCAAAAAGCATCAAACTTAATAATCTTAAGCAAATGCTTTCAGTTGGCAAAAATAACATGGATTTGACTCGATACCTTGTGAGCGAAGTGAGACAGACTCAAGCAGATCGAGTTGATGCACTTAGAACCTTTTATCCTAATGCTAAAGATGAAGACTGGGAACTAGCCTATGCTGGCCAACGTGTTCAGATCATCAAACAAGACAAAGAAACTGGCGGCGGTAAGCTTGAATTTGGTACCGAAGCGATTGCCTCAAATGATGGGAGCTTAGCCGCTCTATTAGGCGCTTCACCAGGTGCATCGACAACCGTGAATACCATGATAGGCATTCTTGAACGCTGCTTTGCAGATAAAATGAATAGCCCAGAGTGGCAAGCTAAGTTGAAAGAGATGGTGCCTTCTTATGGGCTATCTTTGATTCAAGATAAAGAGTTGCTGAAACAGGTAAGAAGCCGTACTCTTAGCACACTAAAACTTGGTGATATGCCAGCCATTTAATACCAAGCTAACTCCATAAGAATAAATAAAGCCGCTTATATAGCGGCTTTGTTTTATAGAACTATTGGTAAAAAAATAAAGATAGGATACCTTTTATGACAATGTCATTTGCCCAACGCGCAGATCAAATTTGCGACCAATTAAGAGAAATTGAACACACTACAGAAGATAACGATACGCTCTTCTTTTGCGCCTATTTATTAGGCCTTTTAGGTGTACATGGTGGCATTGATGCTCACGGTCAAGTTGAGTTCGATGAAAATTTTGAAGCCGCTCTCAAAGACGCATTCGCGAATGAGAATATGAGTAAAGAAGATCAAGCTCAAATTCTTGCCCTTTGGAACAAGGTGATTGCTTAAGCTTTAAGATGATAAACAAGTTTATTTTTAAATACACCTTGAATTATCGCCTTAATAGCCTCAGCTCTTATAAAGACTCTTTATTATGTTAGATATTTCTTAAGTTTTTTGTAAAGATTGGGAATCTAGACTAGCATTTTGGAACTTTAAATAATTCCGTTGATCGAACTTACGAATCAACACTAACATATCGATAACACCTTATTGAATGGAACGCTTTTTATGAAAAAAACATTGATTGCAGCACTTACGCTATCGACCTCTCTAGCATTTGCTGCAGACGCAACTTACAGCCCAGAAACAGAGTCACAAAAACTAGGTTATACCTTTGGTACCATGGTAGGTGCTCAATTAAGCATGGGTGTTGAAGATCTAGATATTGATTCTTTTATGAAAGGTTTCCAATCAGCATATAAAGGCGAAACTCCTGCGATCCCTGAAGAAGAACTAAAAGGTATATTCCAAGCTTTCCAACAGCAAAAAATGGAAGAAGCACGCGTAGCTCAGGAACAAGAAGCAGAACAAGCTAAAGCGGGTTCCGTTGAGTGGTTAGCATCGATTGAAACACAAGAAGGCATAATGAAAACTGACTCTGGCCTGCTTTATAAAGCAGTGACAGAAGGTACTGGTGAGAAGCCAGTTGCGACTGATACAGTCAAAGTGAACTACGAAGGTTCATTAGCTAACGGCACCGTGTTTGATAGCTCATACGAGCGTGGCGAGCCAATCAGCTTCCCTCTGAATCAAGTAATCCCAGGCTGGACTGAAGGCCTACAACTTATGTCAGTTGGCTCTAAGTACGAACTATACATCCCATCTGACCTAGCATACGGTCCAGGCGGCACAGGCCCTATTCCACCACATTCAGCACTTAAGTTTGTTGTGGAGCTATTAGCGATCGAAACACCGGCTGTCGCTGAAGCTCAGTAAGCTTATTACTCAAATCAAAAACCCACCATATGGTGGGTTTTTTTATTGCTGCAAAGAAATTATTAATTACACAAATTCTTCGATATATTTTTCAACAATGTTAAAACGATCGAACTGAGAAAGCACTCTCTCGACATCCTTTGTATACTCTTCTGTCTCTTTGAAAGATAACGCAAAAGCTATTTTTTGAGCTAGGGCATTTGGTGCCATTTCAGACAGAAATAGTTCAAGTTCCCCATTCATAATCTGCCTAACACCACCAGGAGAATCAGTCGCAATAACTTTAGTTTGAACGGCCAATGCCTCCAGAAGAACCATACCTAAACCTTCATGTTTAGAGCTTAAAACATAAAGATCAGACTGCTTATAATAGTGGAACGGTTCACTTACACTCCCTTTAAAATGAACACTGCTATCAAGATCTAATTCATTAACTTTTTTACGAATAATGACTTCATCTGGCCCTGAACCAACAATTAATAAATCATGCTCAATATGATATTTTTTTCGGGCAATTGCAAAAGCTTCTACTAAAAGTGAAAAGTTTTTCTGGTGAACTAAACGACCTAAACCGAGAATAAAGGGTTTGACGTGCACTGACTCTTTTGACTTAGCGGATTCACGGATAAAGTTAAAGTCGCAAGGGTTACTCAACATAATAGCTTTTTTATATGCTAAATTATGTGTTTTTGCCATATCTAAAAAGCTATCTAATGCTCCAGTCGAAACACAAGCGACATTACGGTAATCAAATAATGAATGGAAAACTTTTTTAGAAAGGCCTTTGTACATATACTTCTTTTGTACATTTTCACAAACAAAAACAAACCTAGAGTCATTCAATATCCAAACATGTTCAAAGGTACCCTGACCTCTAAAAATAACTAAATCAAATGCTGAACCATTTTTAACTTCTAGCGCTTTAAGCTTACTTTCAAAAACCTTTGCTTCAAGACGATTAAACCACAACAAATTAGACTTTCTAAAAATAGCATTTAAAATTTTTGAGCCGAGAAAGCATATAGGGCCATGAAACTTACCTAAGGCAGCTCGTTTTAAATTAAACAAGTGGACAGGTACATCAGTATTAGGTTTAAGATCAACCTTGCGATCTTTAAGATAAACAAGATCACATTTATGCCCTGATTGCACAAAAGCGTCGGCTAAAGAAGTCGCTACACGTTCCATTCCACCCATTTTGAGAGTATGAACAACTACTGCTATGCGCATACTTCAGTTTCCTCTAACTTCTTTCTCTGTTGAGCAAAGTAGAAAGTATATAAACAACCAAACATAATATTATGGACATACACCCCATAACTTCGCGAACTAAAGGATTCAAAAGAATTAATAATGATCCAGAAAATTAAAAAACACATTCCAAGCACTGTATACGTTTTTAAGTCAGGATTTTCTCTGTGAGCGAGTACAAGAGAGCGAATTAACCAATAATACATTCCATAGATAACTAGTGCACCTAATAAGCCATACGCGACTAAAAGCTCAATATGATAACTATGAAGGTGAGTATATTTTTTTTTAACATTTGAAGTAAAGCGTTTAGATTGAAGCATAACCTGATTAATAGAATTTTCTCCACTACCCAAAATAGGGTGATTACCAATCCAATCTACAGCATCAATCCAAGATTTCAATCGAATCCCCCCACTAGAAGATGGAATTTCATCAAAATCACCAGAAAGAAAATTATTAATTACATCCTCTTCCATCTTAATAGTTTGCTGTACAAAACGTTTTTCAAAAAAATCAGTATAACTAAAGCTATATATACACAGTAAAATAATAAAGAAAGAAGTTAAAAGTTTTTTATTTGAAAATTTTTCAAATAAAAAACTAGCAAATATAGGGGCAAGAAACAGCGTAATCGAAATTGCCAGCCAAGTTTGCCTTGATTGTGAGAAAAGTAAAAACAAAGAGCTGAAGGTAAAACACAATGTAAAAATAAATAAAGTTAAAAATCTTTTTTCAAAAAACACTTTATTATTTAAAATGAAAAAAGCAGTTATAATTAATGAAACCCCAGAAAACATTGAGGTAAATTGAGCGTTTTTAATCCCAAAATCAACTCTAAATCCATTAAACCCATCAATTAAACTTTCATAAAATCCTACTGAAAGAAACACACTAACAATAAAACCTAAAACAAAAGAAAGCATTGTCATAAGGACTCTTTTTACTGAACCGCCAAGCCAATATGCAACGAATATAAATGAAAAAAGTTTTAGTAACCTATCTAATTTAGGGTAGTCGCTCGAAAATTCTGGAAAATAAATTTGAGAATTAACCCAAGAAAAAAACTGAACAACTATAGAAAAAAGCAACAATATAAACATTGGATCTTTTTTAAATAAATCATTATCCTTAACAACCAAAGGGAAAGAAAACAATAAAAATATCAAAAGAGTGGTTTTCGATAAAGTTTCAAAAATTATATAGCTTGATGTATAAACTAAAATAAGACAGAACATAAAACCATTAAAATAACAGCTTTCATAAATATTTTTAACATTCAGCATATTAATTAATACCTAGAACAAGTAAAACGTTAGCCCTATTAAACTAACTACATTCCTTTTTTACCAAGAACAATTGCACAAGTTCTAAAAGCAGTTTCAATATCAAGCCAAATGCTCCAATGTTTAATATAATACAAGTCATACATAAGTTTTTGCCTTGCATCTTCTGCGTTAGATCCGTATGGATAAAGTACTTGTGCCCAACCAGATACCCCAGGACAAATTAAATGGCGTTCATGATAATAAGGTATTTTCTGTTCATAATTCTCGACTAGTATATCCCATTCTGTCCTTGGGCCGAACAGATGCATATCTCCTTTTAAAATATTATAAAGTTGAGGTAGTTCATCAACCCTCGTTCTCCTCATAAACTCTCCAAAAGGAAAAATTCTAGTGTCTTTCACATCAGTATATGGGTTAAAAAAAGAGTTTTCATGCATAGTTCGAAATTTATAAACAGTAAAACCCTTACACTTTAAACCTATTCTTTTTTGCTTAAAAAGAATAGAACCCGGCGATTCCTTTTTTATTTTGTAAATAATTAAAAATAAAAAAGGGATCAAGAGTGAGAATGCAACAAAACAAAAAGAGAGGTCAAAAACTCTTTTTAAAAAATATTCAAACTTTGAATATGGATTAATCACATTGAGGTAATCAAGAGATATAGATTCATATGGCACATAACATTTTCTCAAAAAACTTTCCATAAAAGAATTTAAGCTAATCAAGCGAGTTTTAGTACAGTTATATTTAGAAATGTCTTTTAAGAATCCGACACTATCTATTGCATCTAAATTGATAACAAAATAATCAACATCACCATCATTTAAATATTGTTCAAACTGATTTGGTACAATATAGACACTTTCAATTTTCTTTGACGAAAGGTTTTTTAAATCACGATTAGTAAATTTATAGCACTCTCCAATAAAAACTACTTTCAAACTGGAAAAATTAAAAAGATCAAATAGATAGCTAAAAGAAACTTTAGCAAACAGTATAACGACGGGGGTCGAAAAGGCCCAAAGCAAAATAGCAGATCTTGAAAAGTTCAATATAGAGAGATTCAGGTATGCAACAAAAATAAGAAGTAAAACATTAAGAAACCATGATTTAAAAACTGTTTCAATTTTCTTTGCGAAAGTTCTTTCCTTATAACGACTATAACCATTTAATAGATACGTGCCTACCAACAAAGACGCCCCTGATATAATACCTAGCCATTCATAAGACTCTCTCCAGTTAAAATCAAGAAAAAAAACATTTAACAAGAAAAGAATTAATAAAGGAAATACTAAGTCAATTAATCCGAAGCACCACAGAATAAGACTCGATTTAAGTTTGTGTTCGTTATTCATTAATATTTTCGCTTATAAAATTTCATTAAAATTAAACTGTTCAATGACTAATTAAAAAGTCATACTAAATAAGACCTGTAATTTTTTTCTAAATCAATGAAAAAACAAAGCCAGAATAAAAATCAAAAGCAGTCAAGAACGACACTTTATTAAATAAGAAAAGATAAAAATCATAAATCACGTGAAAAAGCATTTACTTCATATAAAATATTTTTGGATGCAGTATCTACAGAGAAATGATCATTTAAGAGCTGAAATGCATTTTCACCTATAGACTTTCTCAAGCATGAATTATTAAGTAATTCTAAAGCTGATTGGTATAGTTTTTCATCTTCACCGTTAACATAAGCAAAACCTGCATTTTTTTTATTAACAAACTCAATTAAATCATTGCCATCATTTACGCTACCTAAAATGGGTAGTGATTGCACCATATACCCTAATAACTTACCAGGAAAATTATGTGCCTTATGGCTTTTTGCTAAAGAAAATAACCCCACATCTACCTGGGATAGAACTTCTTTATACTGATCCTGATTTATGGAGGGGAGCAACGTTAAATTATTCAAAGATAACTCATGAATTCTTTTTTCTACTAAGTTAAATTCATCCCCTTGCCCAATGAATAAAAAGTGAGCATTTTCAACTCCCTTTAACCTTTCTGCTAAGCGAATAAGATTACCCATATCCTGAGCATGTCCGATATTACCACCATAAAAAAATATAACTTTATCATGCAAAGACAGCTTTTTACGAATATTCAGCGTATATTTTTCAACCTGGAATGGCTTTATTGCAGCCCAATTGGGAAGTACTTTTAAATTATCATAACCCGAATATATAGACTTGAAATAAACGACATTAGCCTCAGACATGAGGCCAATACTATTAGACGCATCATAATTTAATTTTTCAAAAAAACGAAAATACTTTGCTATTATTGAACGCCCTGAAATCATTCCTTCATCTATAACCCACTGAGGAAACATATCACGTAAAATCAAGTAAATATAAGTATTGTAGTTTTTTCTTAAATAGCGTGCTAAATATCCGAAAAATATTGTAGGAGAATAATTAATACATAAATCAAACTTTTCTTTATTCAACTCTGACTTAATTGCAAGCAGAGCTCTTGGAGAAAACAAACTCTCATTAATAGCTCTTTTAATTTTACTTGCTCCATGGGTTTGACCAGAATGAAACTTCCAAATAGTTACACCATCAATTTCATCAATTAGCAATTTAGCTTTTTTATTAAATAGTCCTGGAGTTATAACAACAACGTCATTTCCTTTAGTTTTCAAATCAACAGCAAGTTCATGAAGCATTTTAGCGTGAACTAAAGTGCTATGTGGTAAATAGTCATCTGATAAAATTGCAATACGCATTTGAGTTCTTCAATAACAAGTGGCTTTTAGTAAAAAGTAATTAATCTTAAATTTCTTTATGCCATACGGTTCTATTTATGTAATCTGTATAGCTCTGAATTACTTTTACAACATGAGTTGATACTTTATTAGGGGCATAATCAGTAATACTCACAGTCGAATGCTCTGTTGTAGCAAGCTCAATTGAATCAAGAACCCTTTCCTTAGAAAGTCCAGACATAATCACAGCGCCAACATCCATACCTTCTGGTCTCTCATGCGCTTGACGAATCATAATACTAGGGAAACTCAATATAGAAGATTCTTCTGTAATTGTTCCGCTATCAGAAATCACACAAAAAGCTTCTTTTTGCAATTTAATATAATCAAAAAAACCTAAAGGTTTAAGGAATTCAACTTTTTCATGTAAGTTTTCTAAACCAATTTCTTCTAGTTTCTTTCTTGTTCTTGGATGAGTCGATACTATTACTCTTTTACCATACTTATCTGCAATTGCTTTCAAACTGTCTAGCAGGTTGTTAAAATTCTCTTCCGAATCTATATTTTCTTCTCTATGCGTTGAGACAATAAAAAAATCTTTAGGTACTAATTCTAGCCTCTCAAGTACATTTGATGAAGATATGTCAGATTGATAAAAGTCTAATACTTCTCGCATAGGGGAGCCTGTTTTAATAATAGTTTCAGGCTTTATTCCCTCATCTAACAAATAACGTCTTGAATGCTCACAATGCACCATGTTTATATCACTTAGGTGATCAACAATTTTCCTATTAAGCTCTTCTGGGACTCGTTGATCGAAGCAGCGGTTTCCAGCTTCCATATGGAAAATTGGAATTTTCCTTCTTTTAACAGGAATAACTGACAGACAGCTATTTGTATCACCGTACAAAAGAACAGCATCAGGCTTTTCATCATCTAGTACAAGGTCAATACTAGAAATAACACTGCCTATAGTTTGTGCAGCATTACCTTTAGCAGAGTCAAGAAAGTAATCGGGTTTTCTAACACCTAAGTCATTAAAAAAAACCTCATTAAGTTCATAGTCATAGTTTTGTCCTGTATGAACTAGTACTGTGTTCATATGTTGCTCTAACAAACTTAATATGCGACTTAACTTAATTATCTCTGGTCGAGTACCAACAATTACCATTACTTTTAAGCTCATGTACTTATCCTTTTAATCTTCCAACAAAAATTTTAGTTAGAATCATATATTATTTAATTACTTTTCAGATTTAGCTTTCGATAGAACTCTTCGTTTACTTTGAGATCTTCTACAAGCTCACTCCAATCAGGAAGTGTTAATCCAGTTTCTATTCGTAGCTTTTGTGATGACAAGCTGCGATCTATAACAAAAGAAGGGTCTTCTTCAATACTAATATTCAAGCCAAGACTATCCTTCACCAATCGTAATAAGGAGCACTTATCTATTGGATTACTTGACAAATGATAAATCCCATGGATCTCAGAATTTGGCAAAATAAAGTCGTTCAAAACATTTATAAATGTATTTGTAGGAAGGCCAGAGTATATAGCCTTTGAAAAACCTTTAACCATCTTACCTTCTTGAGCCTCAAACCAGTTAACAAGCCCTCCATGAGGAAAAACTTCACGGCCGATAAAAGAGGTTCTCAATGTCACAACATTTTCTAAATAATCAATCTCACCTAAAGCCTTAGTTTTTCCATACAAATCAGTAGCATTAGGTACATCACTTTCTGAATACTTCCCATTTACACCATCAAAAACACAATCAGAACTAAACTGGATCATTCTAGCATTAAGTTTTTCACAAATTTGAGCAAGGTTATGTGGAAACAGAGAGTTCAACTCAATACAAGCTTTGTGATTACTAGATATTTCTAATTGCTTTACAATTCCGATACAGTTAAAAACTACATCTGGACGAACCCGCTCTACAACTCTTTCCACTTTATCAATATCTAGTACATTGATGCCATCAAATATCTTAGAACGGTCAATATTTGGCATATCAGGTATAAGAGCTTTAGGCTTTCTCACTAGTACGCTTACATCATGTATCTTACTTAAGCCTATCCACAGACTATGCCCAATCATACCGGTCGCACCAATGATTAAAACTTTCACTTAAATGCCCTCTGGAACATTTAGTATTCCTTTTTCAATATCGCCAATAAAATCTAACTTTCTTAATAAACCTTTCATACCCTCAACATCCAATCTTGCAGTATTGTGCGAATTATAATCTTCTACGGTTGAAAGGTCTTGATCACCTTCTTCAAAAAACTTAGAGTAATTCAAATCACGATTATCTGCAGGGATACAGAAATACTCTCCTTGATCTTTAGCGACAAACATCTCTTCTCGGCTGCATAGAGCTTCATAAAGTTTTTCGCCATGTCGAGTACCAATAATATTAACCTGGTGATCCGTTTTGTCCATAATGCTAAAAATAGCCTTAGTTAATACATCTATTGTTGCTGCTGGTGCTTTCTGAACAAATATATCCCCGTTTTCCCCGTTCAAAAAAGCATGGATAACTAAATCGACAGCATCATCTAATGTCATCATGAAGCGAGTCATAGAAGGGTCAGTTATCGTAATAGGCTCCTCTTCAATTATTTGCCTTACAAACAAGGGAATTACTGAGCCTCGTGATGCCATAACATTACCATAGCGTGTAGTGCAAATAGTGGTATTTGTGCCATTAAGGTTTCTACTTTTAGCTACAATTACCTTTTCCATCATAGCTTTTGATACCCCCATCGAATTAATAGGGTAAACAGCTTTATCTGTACTCAGACATACAACTCTTTCAACACCATGGTAAATGGCACTTTCTAACACATTCTCAGTTCCTAATACGTTAGTTTTAACTGCTTCCAAAGGGTAAAACTCACAAGAAGGAACTTGCTTGAGAGCTGCAGCATGAAAAACGTAGTCTACGCCTCGCATAGCATTAGATATGCTTTGAGCGTCACGAACATCGCCAAGATAAAACTTTAACTTATCATTGTTAAACATTTTCCGCATGTCATCTTGCTTTTTTTCATCTCGTGAAAAGATACGAATTTCAGCGATATCACTATCAAGGAAGCGCCTTAAAACAGCATTACCAAAAGAACCTGTTCCACCAGTAATAAGTAACGTTTTATTATTGAACATTAAATTAACTCTCACCCTATAATATAGTTAATTGTATCACGAGAAGTTTTTTCCCAATCAAATTTTTTTGACCGTTCGAACGCCTTAGTTGATAGTTCTTTTTGATAGCCTTCATTACTGTCAAAAAATTTGACCGCTGAAACTATGCTATCAATACTACGAGGGTTAAAATAATGAAGAGCATCACCTCCAAATTCAGGCATTGGAGCAACATCCGAGCATAAAATAGGAACTCCTGAGGACATTTTTTCAAGTAAAATATTAGGGCAGCACTCGCACGATGATGAAAAGATATGCGCCTTAGCACTTTTATAATATGAACTTAATTTCTGATGGTCTACTGCACCCAATAAAATAATTGAATCTTCTAGACCGTTCTCAATTATCAAGTTAAACACCTTCTCTCCATACTTATTGTAGTTTTGCCCAATAAGCACTAACTTTGATGTAAACCCAGAATCAATGAGCTTTTTCCAAGCTTTTATCAACTCTAATTGCCCTTTGTAATAATCAAGGATTGATACATACAAGTAGTATTCTTGGTTCACTAACCTTTCATCTATAGCACTTTCAGTGTTCAAAAGATTTTTGTTTATCCCATGAGGAATTACTTTTGCTTTACTATCAAGAGAAGGTAAATAATTCAAAACCTCCTTTTTAGAAGTCTCAGATATAAAGATAACTTTATCAGCCATTTTATAGCTAATTAAATAAATGAACTTTAGTAAAAGTAATTTATATCTTATATAAGATAACGCAGGAAACTTCTTCCTCTCAGAAGGGGAGAATGGCAACATATTTCTCAGTGCGGTTACTGTTTTTACAGTGCTAGGTAATGGTGTAACCATTATCCCGCCCGGAGCATAATATCGCTCAATACCATTATCTTTCAAAAATCGAGGTAATGAAAAAAGCTCCCAATAAACACGGTGAAATATTGACTTTGAAATTTCATTTATAAGGTAGACTTTAATGCCTTTGTTTTTTAAATAAGAAAACTGATCAAAATTATCTTTACTCAAAAGCAAATAAATCTCTAGCTCATCACTAACCTCTATAGAACGAAGGAAATTAGCAATATATGTTTGCCCCCCACCTCTTAGAGCACTAAATGCATTAATACAAATTTTCATAAGAAAACACCAATTAACTATTAGTTATATTTTTTATAAGGCCACACTCTAGAAGCACCCTATTTGCTCTTTTAGTCCAAGAGTAATTTAAGTTAAAGTCAGCAAGTGCCTTTTTAGCAAGCCTTTCTCTATAAGAGTCGTCACAAAGTTTATTTAATGCAGAAACCCACATATTTATATCATCGCACTCAGCCAATACTGAATTACTCTCATTTAACACTTCGCGAAGTACAGGGAGGTCGGAGGCAATTATTGCTGAATCTGAAGCCATATACTCAAAAAGCTTCATAGGTGACATCCACTCACTCGTGTCAAGATTACTTCCTGAAGTTGAAAGTCCACGCTGATAGGGCATCAACAATATGTCACAGCCAGCTCTAAACTCATCAGTTTTACTTGGTGCCATAAAGCCTAAAAATTTAAGGTTTTTTGATTGAAATGGTAACCAAAACTTAATATCTGCCTCTTCTCCTCCAACAATATAAAAATCAAACATAGGAAAACTGTGCGCTAGCTTAATTATAATATCCATGCCGCGCCCTTTATAAAGATGACCTACATATCCAACTTTAACACGATTGAAAAAGTTTCTTTCACCTAAGTAACTATTCTTATCAGCGGCATCATGAGCTATTAATATCTTATTTTTTTTTATCTTACTTTTTTCTAAGTATAATTGCTTCAATTTATCTGATATAACAACTAACTTTAGAAAATTTTTTTTTGAAAATAAAAAACCCTCTAAAGTTTTAACCAACCTATTTTTTGGTACTCCATGTGATTCATATACAACTTCAAAACCAAGTAAAGTTGCCAAAAAAGAACCGTAAACATCTCTAGCATATACAAGTGTTTTATCTTTGTTATACTTCGAAAGAGATAAAGCTAATGAAGGTAGATTTAACAGGCTAGCTCCTTTTTTCATCCCATTACCCCTCAACGTAATATCAAATTTATTTTCACACCCATAATACTCAAACAAATCTACTTGCTCTTCCATGTAATTTGAACGTGCAAACAAATTTACTCTAACCCCTTCCAGTGAAGAAAAAGCTGAGGACATTTTCATAACATGTATTGAGTTCGCTGTTCGTGACGGAATAATAGCATTTGAAAGATATATAATATCCATTTTTCACCTTTAAAATTTAAACTTGTAATTAAAATTTCTAAATGCTAAATAAAATAGAAATGGCATATAAGCAACTTTATGCCTCATCATAGTAAGGGGACTACTCTCCACCATAGCAACAAGAAATGATAATAATAATATATATATACAGACTCGATAAGCTCTTTCACTTCTGAAGGTAGCTCTACTAAAAAAAACAACAGCCATTAACAATAGCAAAGCGCCTAAGATCGAATCAAAGAGAAACAACCACTCTCCAAAAGTTTCAACGTCTGCTACTAACATCGGCATATAGTACATTGGCCAATTTATCAATGTACTATAAAAAGCATTTAAAGGTGTTTTATTAAATTGAAATATTCCAAAACCTAATGAATCATCTTGTAATGCTAAAGATCTATAAGAGAAGAAGTCATAAAAAGAAGTGTAATTTAAAGCAAAAAAAATTATCAATATTCCAAGAGGAAAAAAATAATATAGCGGGTTTTTAAATTTTGAAAGAAAAGTAGCAAAAAGTAATACTAAAGCAGCTTCAGTTCTAAACATAAACATTAACGCTAGTATGCAAAAAAACTTCGCTCTACCTCCTTTTCCAATCAAGAAGCACAAAAAAACAATAGATATTAGGAAGGCATAATAGTCACGTAAAAACGCAGAAGCGAAAAAAAGATTCGATGGCAATAAAAATAATAGAAGCCAGAAGTAAGAAGAAGAAAATGTTTTATTTTCAGATGAAAATCTAAACAAATAGTACAACCAAAAAAGTGTTAGAGTTATATTCAATATTAAACTTGAATATAAGCCGATATCATATAAACCTTTAAGAATCCATGTTGCAATATAATATTGATAATTAGCATCACCTTCATAGGTATTAAAAAAACCACCCGTAAACAGTAACTCATCAGATGTAAAGCCAGTAAAAGTTAGACGATAATAACCAAAAATAAACATAAAAACAGCAACAATAGCGCAATAACAAGCGGGCTTGGAGACAATAAAACTATTGTGTTGCATTTATATTGGCCTTTACTCGTATTGAATTAGCTAAATCAGATATTTGTTTATCGTAACTTCCTGCTTCACCAGAAATTCTTGAAGATTTTTTTAACAAGTCACTATATAAATTCACAGCCACACCATCATACATTGAAGCAGAAATATATGAAATCAAAGCACTATCATCTATTTTATAACTCTCAATTAACTCTTTAAAGCAGGAATAATAATCTTTCATTGAATCTACATTTCTTACCATAGAAGGTGGTAGTAAGGAAAAATTTACATCACCTAGAACAATAACCGGCTTACCTAAAATAGAAGCCTCTATACCAACAAAACCACTAATAACAGTAATAATTTTAGCTTTTAGAATCCAATGGTACGGTTTATTTTTTGCGGGTGCAAAATAAACATTAGGGATATTCAATAAAGCATTATAATACCCCTCGCTTCTATAGGATACAGACCTTGGATGTTCTTTAACAATCACTTTCCAATGAATTGGTATAGATTGAGCTACCCTGCGAATCGTTTCAATTTGATTTTGATGATCAATACCATAAACAGATAAAGCTATTTCAGGTTCTGAATGCATTGGAAAAAAAACAAAATCACCATCAATCTCTTCAAGTGATATAGTTCTACTCTTTAATATTTTTTCATTTTTCCATATTTTATATTCACGTAATAAGTTTGAATGTAGGTATGAATTAAATTTCCCAGGAACATGATTATCAACTTTACAATTACGCTGGTTAACCTTATCACGAATTACTCCAGCAAAACCTAGACAGTACCGTTTAAACAGGTCTTTTGATTTTGAGTTTGCAGAGATAACTGAGCCCTCATACTCTAATGGAGCTTTTCTAGCATTGGTTAAAAACTCACTAGCCGCAAGACTGAAAGGGTTTTCTCTTTCCTTATTTTTAATACTATTGTATAAATTTGCAAAAGCATCTGAATAAGCAGTAACAGTTTCTGAAAAGGTAACAAAATTGTTAATTTTAGCAGATCGAAGAATTAAGCATTTAATCCCCCTTACTTCGGCAACCATATTTAATAAATAATCACCAAAAGTAACAGGAACAAATGTAACAACTAAGTCTGGTGCAGCCTTGTCAAACAATTCATCTATATCTTTCAATGAATTATAAATAATATTTTGAATTTCTTGATGATTGAATTTTGTTTTATAATCTTGTTTAGATTTACAAAACTCACCAAACATCAACCGACGATCAGCAACAACACTATTCCAAATTGGTCTTATTTCTCCATAACGTTCCTCAAGGCACGATATAATTTCAAAACTAAGAGAAGTAGACCTTGCATCCTTATTAGTATATTCCCATTCCTTTAATATGTTGTCATCAATAACATCTAAATTAGAAGAGTTAGCATTATAAAACTCGGAGTCTGAAACCCAGTAAAAACTTTGAGAAATATCCCCCTTAGCTTTTAACAGTTTATCAATATCATTGAAAACATTTAATATGCTACCTTGAGCGCCAAAAATAATATTCAAACCAACTCCATATCTTTTTTAGTTTTTATAAAACAAAACACAAAATATACAAAAACAATTAAACTTACGAAAAAAATTATAGCTTTACTATAAGTGAGCTCATAAGAAAGCCCGTTACTAAAATAGTAAAGGACCAAAAAACCCCCTTGAAATAAAAGAGGATAAAAAATTATTGTAAAAACCCTCTTAATTGGTTTGTCTGACATACTTTTTAGGGATATATATGAGCTAAAACCAAACCCTTTTAGCAAAAACACAAACAAAATCATAAATGGAAAAGAGTAGTAGCTAATAAAGTAATGTTCTGAAAATAACCAAAAAATCACAAAGCCTATTAAGACGTAAGAAAGTTCTATAACACCAAGTCTCCAATGCTGTGAATTTACAATTAATATTGCTCGAGATAGTTGAGACACCATCAGGATAGGAACTCCCATAAACAAAACAATAGTGATGAATGTTAGTTTTTCTAAGTCGCTTGAATTTAACTCAGCGTAAGATAGCCAATACGCATAGAACTCAAACCCAAAAGTAACGACAGCAATAAAAACAAGAACACATCCATTCATCATAATTTTTAAAACTGATGAAAACATATCTAAGTACTGTGTCCTTTTTGATGGATCTACTCTTGATAAAAGAGGTAAAAAAACTCTATTAATTGATGTGGCAAATGGCATAAATGCTTTAAGAAGTAACAATGGATAACTAAATAGATATAAATTATCTATTCCAAATTTTTTCGCAAAAATGAATGTCGTTCCTTGATATAGCATTGAAGAAGAAAAGGTCAATAAAAAACTTGCGCTACCCAATGATAAAACACTCTTCAATGCTTCAAAATCTTCTTTTTCATACAACCCAAACCTTACTTTCAGCACAAATATAACATATAAAAGTTTTAAAAAATTAACGACAATTAATGGGAGAAAATATGCAGAAACTATATAAATTAAGCTCACATCAAAATATAGCAAAACAAATAACATTGAAATCAATTGTATAGTTGTTTGTAATATTTGAAATTTTAATAATAAACCAAATTTAAGATATGCCTGCAAAAAACCAGCAGTAAAGCCTATCGATAGTGACATCAACGAAAAAAGTATAGCTAAAACAAAAGCATCTTCAAAAGCAGACGTTGCTTTTATTTCATAAAACATTATCACATACTCCATAAAAAAATAGAAAATCAATCCTAGGAGTACTGCAAGAAGCAATAAATAAGATAATGATGCCCTAAAATATCTTGAAATTAGAGCATTATCATTTAGTGCTATTGCTTTTGAAATTTTATTTGATAAAGCAGTGTTTATTCCCATTTCAGCAATAGATATTAATGCAACTACTTGTGTGATAATAAGCCAAAGGCCAAGGTCATATTTACCTAAGGTACTCAATAATATCGGTGGTAATATAAAAGAATTTATAAGGGCTACAACTCTTCCAGACCACACTCTTATAACACCTGAACTTAAAGTATTTAACATTAATTCAAAATCTACAACCACTCAACAGTAATTAATTCTCTTTTATTATTAGTAGCACAATCCACCACAACTAGACCTGAGTCTATTCTAGGATGTAAATCACACCTAACTTCTCCTTTAAATTTATAGGGAGTATAAAAGGAACACTTTTTCAGAACTGAATAGTTCTTATCATCAATAGAATATAAAACTTGCTCTCTAAGGCTATTAGGATATGTATCGGATACAAATATTCCGTCCTCTTGGCTATACATAGGGTGACCATCTAAATTTCCATAATGAAATTCTATTTTATCATATTTCCTATTTAGATCTATATACTTATAATATCCAACACTACCGTTATTTGATACTGTTACTAATAACTCAGTATTCGATATCCAACAAAAGTGCGATGGAGTTCCTTTGTTGATTAAAGTAAATAATTTTTCTCCATAAAAATCAGATGTAATCAATCTTGTAAATCTTTTACCTGACATTGAACATACTGAAATATGAAAAAAACAGAAACGATCACCATCCTTATTAAACTTCAGGTGATTTATATATTGCAAATCATTTGGTGGAAAGTCACATTCAAATTTTGATAGTCGCTCCAGAGAAATAATTTCCTTTAATGCTTTACTCTCAAAGCAATAACTATAAACACCTCCATTTAATAAATTATTTTCTATAATGTCACAACTATAGCCATATCCAGGCCGGTAAGTCTGTAACCGACTAAAATCTAAAGATAAACCTTTCTTCCCACAAACAGAAATATCATATAACGCAACTTCTATAGATTCTGAATTACTTTTCAAATCAACATCGTAGATAACCGAGCCATACTTCCCATTTACTATCGAGTTATAAATTACTCTAGATTCATCTAGCCACCTCAATCTTGCACCCATTTGCCAAGACCAAGCATTTGTCTTACCAAACTCTATATATTCACTAGGCGAGCCTAAATCAAAGTAACCAACAGATACTTCTTTGCCATTATTTTTAGAGTTTGTGGAAAATGGAAGTTCATGAGCTAGAATTTTATTTCTCCTCCTATTAATTGGGTTTAAATCATGATACCCAAAAAATATCTGCCCATATTTTTTTTTGCTCTTATAAACTGTAATTTTACAGCTCTGATATAAATTTATTTTTTTTCTTTTTAGAAAAACTCTTTTAAGTGTAGATATAACAAAATTCAATGCGTACTTTAATTCTCCAACTTTTTCTCTACCAAGAATTCGCCAGACTATTTCTTTAAAAATCTTATCTTTAATAAACATATTTTAATCATCTGTTTAAAATTACAGTAAATATCTTTTTTCAAAGAATATAGAAAAGCATCATCAAAAATTTTTTTCTGTTTATCGTATGTGTTTTGATATTTCCCTGAGGTATTATTTTTCTTTTTCTGAGCCAAGATATAGATCTCTTTTCCATCGTCCAATGTTGTAACTACGAAACCAGATAACTCTAACAGCCTAACCAAATTAGGAGAGTTGAAATACTGTACATGCACTGGCCTTAAAAAACTTGTACTGAAACCTTTTTTCAAATCGGGAAAGGAAGCATTTGGAGCAGCTATATACAATAAGCCATCATCAACCAATAATCGGTTAATAACTTCTAGAGCTTTTGCAGGCTCGGGTAAATGCTCAATAATGTGTCGAAACACAACTAGGTCAAAAGTGCTTTCATATTTTTTATTAACTTCAAAAATATCTGATGAAATAATTATTCCACTAGTTTTTTTAATTTTCATTGCCAACGAGTCTATAGGCTCAATAGCAAAATACTTAGCACCACTACTATTAAAGAACGGAATGGACCAACCTTCACCAGCACCTATATCTAAAACTTTCTTATTTGTCAGGTTTAAATCTGATAAACGTTCTTTAAGTACATTAAGCTTTTTATTTTTTGCTTTTTCACGTTCGTTACTTGATATATATTTCCCACCCAAGAACATTTCATTGTTATAACTTATTCTTTGAGCGTTTATCATTGGCACTATCTGCCCATGCCCACAAACCTTACATAAGCTCACTTTAGCTTTATATTTTTCATTTAAAGGAGAGAAGTATGAATAACTTTTACCCCATTCTTGACTATTACACACACTACAATTATTTTCAGTCACTTATTTTTCCTTTAGTGTGATATGAGAAGTAACTTTTTTAGCAATAAAAACTTCTGTTTTTTCCCAAGACTCTTTTGTAACTCCCCCTATATGAGGAGTGATCAATACATGAGCTTTATTCTTAGCGTAATTCAAAATAGGGTTAGTTGTCTGAAAATCACTATCAACCTCACCATTTAACACATCAAGAGCAACACCTCTGACGATATCATTCTCAAGCGCATTAATTAGAGCAGCATCATTTATAATCCCACCTCTGGAGGTATTTAATAGAATAGGTTTTTTTTTCATTTTTTCAAATAAATCGTAATTGAAAATGTTTTCCGTATATTTATTTAATGGTATGTGTAAAGAGATGATATCAGACATTGAAAGCAACTCATTTAAAGAAACATGAGTTTCCTCACCTTCACTCAGTATTGTTTTCACATCATAGTAAACTACTCTCATTCCAAAGCAGTTACCGTATTTGGCTATCTTTTTACCTATCCGGCCATACCCTACTACACCCAAGGTTTTTCCAAATAATTCAGAACCAAAAAATTCATCTCTATTCCATTCCCCAAAATCCACACTATTAGTAGCGCCAGTAATACTCCTAATTAAACTTAGCAACAACCCCCATGTTAATTCTGCCGTTGCATGAATTCCATCTAAAAATTCAACCTCACCTTTTAAAGAGATTATCTTTACCCCCATAGCCTCAGCATATTTTTCATCAATATGATCAGTTCCGGTGACATTGCAACAAATATATTTAAGTTTTTTTGCTTTTTCTAAAAGGCTTGAATCAAGTTTGACAGCAAATCTAAAAACCAAAATCTCATAACAATGAATAATCGACTCTATGCCGCCCATACTTTCAGAATAGCAGTCAACTTGACCTAGTTTGTTATATATGCTTATTGCTTCTTGTGAGTATCGATCAGGGTCAAGTATCAATATTTTCAATTATTCTCACCTAAATAGAATTCTGCATATTTAAAGTCTATCTCCTCATCAATATTGATTGTTCTTTCTGCCGGGATAACATATTTTAAACTTCCTTCAGGATAAAAGTTCTCTTCCTTCATCAAGGTCTTTATTTTAATACAATATACCATTCCATTCCTATGATATATTTTGGGAAGATCTTGCCTATTCAAAGATATCTTATCTAACATTAATGGAATCAACGTATCACCTTTACATTTGTACATTCTAGCAGGGTGATTGTCTCCAACTTCAGTAACTCCAACGACAGAATTAACAAACTCTTTTTTTATCATGCTAACGGGCTTTATTAAATCCTGCACAACTCTAAATGGACTGGTAGGTTGTAGTAGAAAAATAGCATCATCTTCCGAAACTTCAGCTATATTATTAATTGCATGAGAAGCAACTGGAAACATTTTTGTTTCATCCTGAGCTAATAACACAGGCCTTTTTATAACTTTAGCTCCATAATCAGATGCTACCTTAGAAATTTCATTATCTTCTGTTGTTACATATACTTCAGAAAAAATATTACTATTTATCGCTAGTTTAATTGTATGCGCAATTAATGGAATCCCCCCTAAGTTCCTTACATTTTTCCTAGGAACACCTTTTGATCCACCTCGAGCAGGTATTAGACAGAATACTTTCAAGTTAGCCTCTAGTAATTAATAGATTTTTGATATTTCAAATCAATTTTTGTAAGCTCTTCTGCTATTTTATAGCCTGCATCTCCATAACCAAATAAAGATGATCTATCATAGCGTCCAACATTTATTTGCGATGTAATTGCTTCAACTATCTCTTGTTTATTGTAAGCAACAAATTGAACATTTTTCCCACATTCCCTATCTCTTTGCCTATCACCAACAATTACTGAGGGAACACCTAAGAAGCTACCTTCACGAATGAATGAAGATGAGTTTCCAACGCAACACAAAGAATTTGCCAATATTGAAACATAGTCTTCTGCTGAAAAATTTTTGAAAAAATGAAAACCATTAGCCAATTTATTTTCTCTAAAAACTCGTATGCCTTTTGAAATATCATCGGTTCCAGCATCACCATTAGGCCACAAAACAACTTTTTGTATGCCTTCAAACTTTTTTAATGCATCTAAAGTCTCATTAATCTGACTCAACCCATCACCATAACTAGTAGTAACAGGATGTTGTACCATCAAAATATATGGTTTAGACCAATCAATTTTGTCTCCTACACCTGAATACCGCTCCAACTCAACTCTATTAACTGAATAAGAATCTTTACTTATTAGGTCCATTGCAGGGCAACCATAGTTAAAAATAGTATTTTCGTTTTCACCCATCCTATTTATACGTAACGCTGATTGTTTAGTACACGGAAAATGATAGTCAGCCATTTTTGTTATTGCGTGCCTAACTCTATCATCAATATTCCCACTTACTTCTCCTCCTTGAATATGCACAAGTGGTATATTCATATAAGTAGAAGCTATTGCAGTAGCCATAGTTTCATACCTATCAGCAACAGTAACAACCATGTCAGGTTTTAAATCACTAAATACACTTGAAAGCTCGACAATACCAAGCCCTGTTGATTTTGCTTGAGTTATTAAATTTTCACCTTCAATTAAATAATGAATCGATCTATCAGGTTCAAATCCATCTGCTTTAATAATATCAACAGCTCTCCCAAACCTATCAAGTAATGTAGATGCAGCTACAACAAGTTGAAGATGTAATTGTTCATGATCTTTAATTGCTGCCATCAAAGATTTAACTCGCCCATAATTTGCACGACTAGCAACAACAACGCATACATTCCTAACCATCTAGATCTTCCTCAGTAATAAAATCCCATTTATTTAGGTTTTTATTTAATTTTCTTCCAATAATAGTTTCAATATTTTCACAAGGCAGCCCTAAACCTGCAGGCTTTTTGGATTCCAAATCACTAAGTCTGATCATTTCACCTTTAACCTTATTACAGTTTAATGCAAGCGATCTCCCAAATATTCTTTTCATCTCGGCAAATCTACTGTCTTTTACTTTTACCACCTCAGATGATCTAAGAGTATTAAATGCAGTATTCATTTGAACTATTTCTTTAATTTGATCAAGGTCAAGTGATGACCTAGTGTCAGGACCAAACATTTTTTTCGAAAATGCCACATGTACTTCTATTAAATCAACCCCATGAGCCGCACAATATACTGATGGAAAAACTGTTCCCGAATGATCAGATAACCCTACATCTATTGAAAACTCTTTTTTAAATTCTTTTAATACATTAACCCCCACTTCTTCAAGTGGCACTGGGTAAGAGCTTGTACACTGCATAAGGGAGAGTTTTATATTTTCAACCTTAATTAACTTAACAGCTTTATTTATTTCATCAAAACTAGCCATTCCAGTAGATATAATTATTGGCTTTTTAGTCAATGCGACTTTTTTTAGGAGCAATTCATTTGTTAAATCACCTGAACCGATTTTATACCTTTCAACTCCAATTTTTTCTAGCAAATCAACTGCAGCGCATGAAAACGGCGTACTTAAAAACTTCAAACCTACTTCATCACAATGATCTTTTAACCCTTGCCATTGCTCAACAGTAAACGACATACGTTTCCAATATTCTTGTCTAGTAACATCTTGGCGTGAAAACTTAACTCTAAATGGCTCTTCTTCACTACTTTCTGCTTCAGCAATATGTGTTTGAAACTTTACAGTATCAACCCCTATTTCAGCTAATGCATCTATATATGAATGACACATACCTAAACTACCATCGTGGGCTTGAGCTACTTCTACAATTATTTCCATATTCCACCCTAGAAAAAGAATTAACAGTTTTTGTTAAAAAACTCTACATACCAAGGCATAGCCTCAGATAGTCCTTCATTTATCTTGAACTGAGGTTTATAACCTAGTAAAGATTCAGCCCTTTCAATACTTGCTTGTGAATGCCTTACATCACCACTTCTAAACTCTCTATATGTAGGGCTCAATTCTACACTCAACCCTTGAGTCTCTATATTTGCCTTAATCAATTCGAAAAGCTGATTTAAGGTTGTTCTATCCCCTAAAGCAACATTATATACTTTGTTTTTTTCAGCAGAGCTAGCAAGGGCCGATAGAATATTCATTTGAACCACATTATCAATAAAGCAAAAGTCCCTACTAGTTTCTCCATCACCGTTTATATAGATTTTTTCATTTTTAATCATAGATGAGGTCCATTTAGGAATAACTGCAGCATAAGCACCGTTTGGATCCTGCCTCTTCCCAAAAACATTAAAGTATCGAAGACCTATTGATTTGAAGCCATATGTCTCTGCAAATACACTTGCGTATAATTCATTCACATATTTTGTAACAGCATATGGAGAAAGTGGTGCTCCTATATTATCCTCAAGTTTTGGGAGCGCTGGATGGTCCCCATAGGTTGAACTACTTGCAGCGTATGTAAAGCTACATACATCCACTTCTTTTGCAGCCTGCAAAACATTAAGAAAACCAGATATGTTCGTTTCATTTGTTGCAATTGGATCTGCTATTGAGCGAGGAACAGAACCCAATGCAGCCTGGTGCAAAACATAATCAACACCTTTCATTACGTCTAGACAAGTCCGATAGCTTCGGATATCTCCTTCAATAAATGAAAAGCGTTTCCATTGAACAGGTGAAACAAGTCTTTCAACTTCATTCAAGTTTCGTAAATGACCAGTCGAAAAATTATCTAGCCCAACAACAATTTGATCAAGCTTTAGAAGCTCTTCAAGCAAATTCGACCCAATAAATCCTGCCACTCCAGTAATTAACCAAACTTTAGGGGATTTCAATAAAGTTCTTTGCAATTCTTCATATTTAATCATGAGCTTTCCATAGGTGTAGATGAGCTCACACTCACCTTGGTAATTTACTCTTAAAGACGCATATCCACGGTCATTTTTGGTAGAACATATTTTAAGTCATATAAAACATGTTTACTTTTACCATATGTATGAATTTTTTCAGCACCTAGCTCTTTAAAGTCATCATGAGCAACAGCAATTATTACGCCATCATATTCTCCAATTCGAGGACTGTCTAAAAGCTGAATACCATATTCCGAATAAGCTTCATCACTAGAACACCACGGATCTACAACATCTACATTTACGTTATAGTCTTTAAGCTCCTTAATAATGTCGATAACTTTTGTATTTCTTAAATCTGGACAATTTTCTTTAAAAGTTAACCCCATAATTAAAACATTCGCTTTCTCAATATGGATTCTTTTTTTGAGCATTGCTTTTATTAACTGAGAGACTATATATTGTCCCATTCCATCATTAAGGCGGCGACCAGCTAAAATCATTTCAGGGTTATATCCTACCGACTGAGCTTTGTGAGTTAAATAATATGGGTCAACACCTATACAATGCCCCCCAACTAGACCAGGTCTAAATGGTAAGAAATTCCACTTTGTTCCTGCTGCCTCCAATACCTCTAAAGTATCAATACCCAACTTATTAAAAATCACCGACAATTCATTAATAAGAGCAATATTTACATCTCTTTGTGTATTTTCAATTACTTTTGCAGCCTCTGCCACTTTAATGGATGATGCTTTATGAGTACCTGCAGATATCACAGTTTTATATAGCTGATCAACTGTCTCCGCTATCTCAGGGGTTGAACCGCTAGTTACTTTCAAAATATTAGTAACCCTATGCTCTTTATCTCCTGGGTTTATACGCTCCGGAGAGTAACCGACGTAAAAATCTTCGTTAAATTTTAAACCTGAAAATGACTCCAGCAAAGGCACGCATACCTCTTCCGTAGCGCCTGGATATACCGTAGATTCATATACAACAATATCCCCCTTTGATAAAACCGCACCAAGCATTTCACTAGCTCTAATCAGAGGAGTTAAATCTGGTTGATTATGAGCATCAATAGGTGTTGGAACAGTAATCACATAAAAATCAGAATGATGTAAATCACTTACATCAGAAGAATAGTTTATTAAAGGAATATTTTTAAGTTCAAACTCATCGACTTCTAATGTTGAATCAATACCAGCCTTCAACTCATCCACTCTAGATTGGTTTATATCAAACCCAAGCGTCTCATATTTTTTCCCAAACTCTACCGCTAAAGGCAACCCTACATAACCAAGACCTATGACTGCTATTTTTTTCATTTTTACCGTCTTATGAATAATTAAACACGAAAACAACTAAACTATACTACTTTTAAAAGTAATGCATTATCTCTAAATAAAATGAAACTGACTATATGTTTACGCAGACCTTTTAATAATCTTTTGATAGATTTTCTTTCGTCTCCTTATAGTCTCGAAGATCATAAATCAAAATGCATTTAAGTAATGAGACTAATGGAATAATTTAGACTTTAATCTCAAAAGGTTCAAACTCCCAACCAAGTATTCCAGTTAAATAAATAGCTACTCAACTGTGACAGATTTAGCTAAATTTCTAGGCTGATCCACATCCGTACCTTTAACAACAGCAACATGATAAGACAATAACTGCATTGGAATGGTATGAACTATTGGCTCTAGTATTTCAGGCACTTTTGGCACTTCAGTAAAGGTGATCGCGTCTTCGTTATGTAGGTCAGTTGCTTTATCAGCAAAGATAAACAACTCACCACCACGCGCACTAACTTCTTGAAGGTTGGATTTTAACTTATCCAATAAGTTATTGTGAGGCACCATGGTGATAATTGGCATATTCTCATCAACTAACGCTAAAGGCCCGTGTTTTAATTCACCTGCGGGGTAAGCTTCAGCGTGAATATAAGAAATCTCTTTAAGTTTCAACGCTCCTTCAAGTGCAATCGGGAACATAGGTCCACGACCTAGAAATAAAGCATGGTGCTTATTCGCAAATTTATCTGCCACATTTTTAATATGTGAGTCTTGCATTAAAGCAGCATCAACATGAGCCGGTAGATCACGCATTGCCTGAACAAGCTCAGCCTGCTTAGCTTCTGACAAACCTTGCTCTACGGCAATAGCCACACTCGTGATCAACAAAGCAGTCAGCTGAGTTGTGAATGCTTTTGTAGATGCCACACCGATCTCTGCGCCAGCATTAGTTAACAAGGTTAACGCTGACTCACGCACCAAGGTACTTGACGGCACATTACAAATAGCCAACGTCGTTAGATAACCTAGCTCTTTTGCCATACGAAGGGCAGCCAAAGTATCCGCTGTTTCACCAGACTGAGAAAGCGTTAAAAATAACGTATTTTTAGGTACAGCAACCTTACGATAACGATACTCACTTGCCACCTCAACCGTACAAGGAAGGCCAGCTAGATCTTCGATCCAATATTTTGCCACCATACCAGCATGATAACTTGTCCCACAAGCAACGATATGAATGTTCTCAATATCCTTTAAAAAAGCAGAGTCAGCACCAAAGCAGCTGGTTAAGACTTTATCCTTACTGGTACGACCCTCAAGACACGCACTAATAACCGCTGGCTGTTCATAAATTTCTTTCATCATATAGTGGCGATACTCACCTTTATCGGTTGCATCAACATTATGATTAAACACATGAACAGGTCTATCTTGCTGTTCACCGCTCACATCATAGATAACTACTGAATCTCGGCTAGCATCGACTACGTCACCCTCTTCAAGGAAGATGAACTGGTCAGTAACATGCAATAAAGCCAGCTGATCTGAAGCAACAAAATTTTCCTCAATACCAACACCAACAACGAGGGGGCTACCTTTACGCGCAGCAATAAAGCGCTCTTTTTCAGCTTTATGGGTAACCGCGATCGCAAAAGCACCTTCTAGTTGAAACAATGCCGCTTGCACTGCTGATAGAAGATCAAACTGATTCGCACGCTTGAGTTCAGCATGAATAAGGTGAACAATCACTTCCGTATCTGTCTCAGATTTAAATTGATAACCCTGCTCAATCAAGCTATTACGCAATACCTCATGATTTTCAATGATACCATTATGAACAAGCGCTAAATCATCGCTAGAAAAATGAGGATGAGCATTCGCTTCTGTTGGCTTACCGTGAGTTGCCCAACGAGTATGAGCAATCCCTATTTGACCATCTAACGGGGTAGATTCAAACTTATCCTTTAAAGCCTGAACTTTACCCACAGCCCGGTGAGAATAAACACCAGCGTCATTATTAACCGCCACACCAGAAGAGTCATATCCTCTATATTCAAGACGACTCAAACCTTCAATTAAGATTTTTGAAACATTTCTTTTTGCTATTGCAGCAACAATTCCACACATAATATTTTCCTTAACAACACCTTTAAACAAGATATGTTTAAAGCATGTTTAATCTTTTAATCATTCAATAAATGTTATTTTCAAAATAATTGTCTTTTTGAAAATCGTTCTTACGATTTCTTTTTAACAGGTTTTGGCCAATTATCTTTATTTGTCTGACGTGCTCTGGCAAAAGCTAATTGATCTTTATTAACTGTTTTTGTGACAGTTGATCCAGCAGCAATAGTGGCACCTTCACCAATTTCAACAGGAGCAACTAAAGAAGTATTAGAGCCAACAAATACACCATCCCCAATTTGAGTCAGCGACTTATTAACACCATCATAGTTGCAGGTAATAGTGCCTGCCCCAACATTCACCCCTTCACCCATTTGGGTATCACCCACATAACTAAGGTGACTAATTTTGCTGCCTTTTCCAATGATCGCTTTCTTTGTTTCTACAAAGTTTCCGATTTTGGCACCTTCTGCCAACTCAGAACCCGGTCTTAGGCGAGCAAAAGGCCCTAGATTACAGTTATCACCCACCTGACTATTTTCAATCAAGGTATTTGAGCTAATAACGGTATTATCACCAATCACACAATTCTTAAGGTGACAGTTAGCAGCGATAGAAACATTATCCCCAAGCTCAACATCACCTTCAAAGATACAATTAACATCGACCTGACAATCCATGCCTATTTTCAATTTACCACGTAAATCAAATCGAGCAGGGTCAGCAAGCGTTAAACCTTCAGCCATAAGTATTTCTGCTTGATTTTTTTGCAGCTCTCTTTCTAACTGAGCCAATTGAATTTTGTCATTCACTCCAGACACTTCCGCTTCAGAGCTTGGGTGCACAGTCACTATTTCAACACCATCTCGTGCCGCCATGGCGATAACATCAGTCAAATAATATTCACCTTGAGCGTTATTACATTTCAGCTGAGATAACCAAGGAATGAGCTTTTGATTTGGCGCTAGCAAAATACCGGTATTCGCTTCTTTAATTTTTTCCTCTGCCTCAGAAGCATCCTTTTGTTCGACAATTGCCGTTACCTTGCCTGCTTCATTGCGCACAATACGACCGTAACCTTGTGCACTTTCTAAAACGACGGTTAACAGCACCAAGGTATTATCATTAGCTAGCGATGCCATTTTTTGTAAAGTTTCAGAACGAATCAAAGGAACGTCACCATATAAGGTCAACGTCATCCCGTCTGGATCTAAACTATCAACGGCTCGCTTAACCGCATCGCCCGTTCCTTTTGGGTTATTCTGCCAAACTAGGTTAGCTTCAAAGCTCTGACAAGCTTTCGCAACAGTGTCACCTTGATGCCCAACGATAAGGTGCAAATTAACATTAGCAAGTGTCGTAGCCGTATCTAGCACTCGTCTTATCATAGGCACACCTGCAATGTTATGGAGCACCTTAGATTTGTTTGACTTCATTCTACTGCCTTTTCCAGCAGCTAAGACTACGACATCCTGATTCATAAACACCCCAAAGAATTATTATCTTTCATTATTAATTTAATATTTTGCAATTAAACCTTGAGTGTTAAATCAAAACAACCCAAATTGTCATAAATAAAATGACAAGCAATTGACCATTTAATTTTTAAGAATATTAATAAATAACTCTGCACTATTGCTTTGCCCTTCTGGATTTTCAATATGTGCATAAACAGGGCAGGATAAAATAGAATCGTTAATTAAGTTTAAACAACACAATTTATTCGAAGCCAACTCACTTTCTACTTCACATAGGGGCAAATAGGCATACCCCATCCCACTTTCAACCATGGCAATTGCCGCTGGGATATTGGCAACCTGAAAAGTATCACCACTCATCAAATGACTATCAATCACAATTTGCCTCTCACGTTTCAAGTCTGCAGAGCAAACCCCATCCGCTTGAAAAGCAAGTTTGTGAGTTTTTGAAACAACAGCCACCATCTCAAGCATCAAAATTGAGGAGAACAAATCACTTCCAGAGTCGTTAGTGGTTAGCTTAATACTCGCATGAGCATTATTAGGTTCAGGTCTTGCTAGCGAAACAAGCTCTTCGCTAAAGTTTAGCTTAGTTCCCGGAGATACTATCTTGAATTCAGTAATAGCTTGGAGAAGTAAAGAGTAAGGGACACTGGGGCTAATATAAATATACAACTCATCACCCCAGTTTTGATTTAATGCATTAGCTAGGTTTTCTAACTGCTCTGATTGTTGCAATAATGTACGTGAGTGCTCCAGCAATATCAAACCTCTATCAGTTAACTTCGCTTTTCGCCCTTCCATCTCAAGAATGGGAAAACCTAACTGCTGCTGCAGCTTAGTAATACTATAGCTAATAGAGGACTGACTTTTATGTAATACTTCAGCAGCCTGAGTGAACCCTCCTGCATCAACAACTGTGTGGAGAACTCGCCATTGTTCCAATGTTATCTTCGACATTTATCACTCACCTTTTAAGGGAAAGTGAAGTGTAAAACCTATTGAGCTAAGGTAGCAACTATCGCCTGCGCTATCTCTTCAGGTTTTGAATCATGATAAAGCAGCTTCACCAGCTCACCTTTTTTATCAATCAAGTAAAGTCTAGAACTATGATCTACACTGTAACCCATAGCAGAATCTTCAAGCTCTACAATACGGTATACAGCCCCATACTGCTGAACAACTTTATCAACCTGCTCCTTGGTTCCTGTAACACCAACAAAACTTTCATTAAAGAAAGATACATAGTTAGACAGTATTGTAGGCGTATCTCGCTCAGGATCTAAGCTGACAAACATACCTTGCACTTGCTCTGCCTGCTCTGGCGTTAGCTGCTTCATTGCACGTGCGACATTAGTCAATGAAATAGGACAAACATCAGGACAATGAGTGAACCCAAAAAACATAAGAACAAGCTTATCATCTCTAAAATCACTCAAGCTGACAGGACCATCCACACCATTAAGAGTAAATTCACCCCCCAAAGAAGAAAAAGCACTGTTTGATCCGTTAGTCTCTTTCCCTTTAAATAATGCACTACCAAGCCCAATTAATAATGCAGCTCCCATTAAGAGTATCAAACTTGCTTTTTTTAACATTACACTCATCCTTACAAATCACTTAATTTTTACGCTTATTTTTTCTAAACGCTGCACCAAGGAGAACAATAATAATGCCTAGACCTAAACCACTCCCTCCGCCTAAAATAGAAATTACTTTTTTATTTGGGGCAGACAATATAAATGGTTTTTCTGGAGTTTCTATATACTGCATGACTTGAAAATCTAAATCAGGAACAACTTTAAGATTATAAAGTAGACTAAGCTTTGCATCCTTCTGGGCTATCATGGGCTCAAAAAGGCTCAAGTTTTCTAAATCATTTAAAACGTTAACTTTTGCCTCTAAAGCCTCTGCTCCTAGGGCCACACTAAAAACACCACGCAGATCAACATCATAATTTTCTAAAGGTCTTGATATTCTGGCATTTCTTGCAATATTCAATTCATATTTAGACTTAAGTTTTTCCACTAGCAACTGACTTTTAGCCTGTTCCTTTAACATATAAACTTGTTGCTTAATTTCATTTTTTTTACCACTTATCAAGGCGGTAAGGTTTTTTTGTATGGAAAGACGTGTTTTCTTATCAATAAATGATAAGTAGCCTAATAGCAGCTCATAACTTTCTTCTGATGTTTTCGACTCTGCAATAACCTGATAAGTGTCAGATGTTTTATCATGCTGAGGTTTTACACGTTTTTTAATCTCTAATCGTTTGTACCAAGTCTGATAAAGTTTTTGCTCTTGTATTTTATTAAGTTTTTCATTATCGCCCTTTTCTAATGCATCAAGCCTTTTTCTGAACTCGACATTAGTCTTTAAATATGTTTTTTTATTCTTTTGTTTTTTGAACTGTTGCACAAAACTTTCCAACAATACACTAGGCAACAAAAAGTCATCTAATTTCTTATTACGAATCATCGCTCCATTGGATGATATTTCACTAAAAGAGGGAGAAAGCTTACCAACTTGGTTTTGAAGTAATTGAAACTGACTTAGATCTGGCTCAGCTATCAGGGCTTTAGCTTCCCATTTTTCAGCACTTAATAGCGAATATGTCATCGCTACAAGAAAAAAGAGTATAGAAACCAGCGCAATAACAAGCCTACCCTTCCAAAGAGAAACAAGTATCTCTTTTAAATCTATTTCATCATCTTGTCGTTGCACCTGAAGGTGCTGCTGGGCTTGATTGGGTATTACTTTAGTAGTTAAATGTTCCACAAATGTTCCTTGAGTTCTAATCGACATAAACAATACTATGTCATTATTCAAAAATGACAGGCATTTTAGGCCGTTTCTTTTTTTTTTAAAAGCAAATATATTAGTTGCAACTAACTTACAAACATTTTCCAACAATTATATGCTTTTTTTTCACTGTCTCATTTCAAACTCATATCTAGCTAAGTAACTAGAACCCCATTTTTCCTGCATCGTCATATCTAATTGCCATAACATAACTTGCGTCGTGCAAAACGGAATTCTAAGTAAACCAACCCATTTACCATCAACATATTGAAGTTGTGTCTCACTTATTCCCATATACATGGTTTTACCTTGAAGAAGAAAGTGTACACCCTCTAAATCACTTTGCTCACTTCCTACAAGTTGCTTTGGCTCAACTTCAATTTGTATTGCTTGCCCGGCTGAAAAGTCATTCATGACCGATATAAGATAGTTTTGCTGACCAATACTCACTTCACAGATATCTTGACCAAATTGACATGCATTGGTCGAAAGCACTTTCGCCTCTCCATTATCAGCCAACACCAACTCTGCCGCATTGTTTGAAACCCAATACAGAAGAGGTAGAGCAATAACAGAGATCAATAAGAGAAACTTAGGTTTCATGTCTAAAGCAGCCCATAAAAGGTTAAAAAAAACAGCCGTTAAATTAAAAGTGGATAGCCACTATATTTAGCGCCATATCATACAGAGACTATCCTCGATTCTCACCAAATTATTAAAAGACAAAAACAAGTTATATTAAGTTCAAATCATTTAGAATAAATCGCAAATATTAAGGAAAGCAAAGAGCAGAAACATAAGTCGCTTTTATCATATTGTGTCTAATCTGAAACAGAGTACAATCAGCCAATCATTTTTATTGCCTTTAAGGAACTTGCCTTGTCGACCTCTTTACACAATGCCTTACAAGCACTTTCTAAATATTGCATTAACGAACAAGATTCTAACGCACTCACATTTCATCGCGGCATAGAGCGTGAAGCCCTAAGAGTAAACAATAAAGATGGTCGTGTTTCACATAAACCTCATCCGACATCTCTTGGCTCAGCACTCACTCACAATTCTGTTACGACAGACTATTCAGAAGCACTACTGGAATTTATTACCAGTGTTCACCCTAACGTAGAAGGTGCACTAGAAGAGCTCGACAACATTCACTTATTTGTTAGTAAAGAGCTTAAAAAAGAGGGCGAGTCACTCTGGCCAGCAAGTATGCCAGGCCTTATAGATGGTGATAAAGATGTGCCTATTGCAGAGTACGGCAGTTCAAATTCAGGCCAATTAAAACACGCATACCGACAAGGGCTTTCCTCTCGTTATGGTCGTGTCATGCAGTGTATTGCAGGCATGCACTATAATTTTTCTTTCGATGAAGGTTTTTGGCGTTTCCTAAAAAATCACAAAGAAGACAGCAAAACTTCGTCTACCGACTTCAAATCTGAGTCTTACTTCGCTTTAATCAGAAACTTCAGACGTAGCTCTTGGTTACTCCCTCTTTTGTTCGGTGCATCTCCTGCAATAGATAAAAGTTTTTTACCTAATGGCCACAACAAACTAACAGAAACCAGCCCTGACACCTTAATTGGTGCCAATGCAACTTCTTTAAGAATGAGTGATTTAGGCTATAGTAATGATGCTCAGGCAGATCTTTATGTTTGCTATAACGAAGTATCAACCTATATCCAAACGATCCGTAATGCGATTCAAACGCCTTATTCTGAATATGAAAAAATTGGTGTTAAGGTTGATGGTAAATATCGCCAATTAAACTCCAACATCCTTCAAATTGAGAATGAATACTATAGCGACATTCGTCCTAAGCGAGTGGCGCAGTCTGGTGAACACCCAAGTGCAGCATTAAGAGATAAAGGGGTTGAATATATCGAAGTCAGAATAATGGATTTAGATCCTTTCTCGGCTATTGGTATGAGCAAAGACACCCTTTACTTCCTCGACACATACTTAGTTTACTGTATGTTGCGCGGAGATGAGAAGTTCACTTCGGAAGAATGCGAAGCATTGAGGTCGCTACAGCAAGAAACGGTTACACAAGGGCGGGATCTTGATAAGGTCATTCGCTTCTTAGAGGGCCCTGCTAGCATTAAAAATCAAGCAGGCATGCTATTAGATGATATTTTAGAAGTCGCTAACACACTGACAAAGCTAACAGGAAACACGGCTTATATCAGTGCTGTTCAACTGCAAATTGACAAGATAAATCGCAAACAACCATTGCCTTCAGAACAGATATCTAATTTATCAATAGAAGAAGGCAGTTACGCCAAAGCGATGCTAGCACTTGCAAATGAACATCAAATTAAATGGCAAGAACAACCTTTAAACTCAAAGATTGAAAGCGAGTTCCAACAGGAATCTATTGCATCTATTCAGCGTCAAAAGCAGATTGAAGAGAGTGATGAGCTAACTTTTGATGAGTTCTTAAGTGAGTACCTAAAACCTCAATAAGGTAAAGCAAACTTAGATATGAGAAAGCCATAAATATTATGGCTTTCTTGCTAAGCTCTTACTGGGTTACAAAACTAGAGAACAACACATCTAAGATAGGCTCTTGACCTGTTTCTTCTTTTAGCTTTTCGTTAAGCACATCAATAGCCCCTTTACGAGATTCTTCCCTCGCGATAGCACCTTTCAACTGGCTCGCCCTAAGTTCAGACAGGTAAATCACCAAACCGTCTCTTACAATCGGCATATTCGCTTCGATTATACCCGCACTCTGGGCACCAGAGGCTCTAATGGTAATACTTGCTTTAATATATTTGAGTCGATTATTCTCAGTTGTATAATTCACAATAAAATCTGGTCTTAATTCAATATAAACTGGCATTGATGGGGAATCATTTTCAGCAAATGCACTCGAAGCTAATACCAAGCTTGAAATAAGTAGGGAAAAAACAATACGGAACAACATGAGCTCTCTCATTAAAAGTTAAATTGACAGTATACTAACTCCCTATCAGGAGTTTTGTCAGTAGTAATTAGTTTAATAATCTTTAAGGAATTGCAATGCCTAGCAAAGAAAACCAATTGACGTTTAAAGAATCGAGTCACAGCATTTTCAGATGGCTAACTCCAACAGCCTTTCACGGGCTTATCGCATTGACCTCCTTCGCACTATTAGGCGTTGCCTTTTACATGGAATATGAAATGGGCCTTGAGCCTTGCCCATTATGCATGCTGCAAAGGATTATGTTTTTAATCGTTGGCGTTATCGCTCTCATCTCTTTCTTACATAAGTCTAGCTCAGCGATCAAATATTACGCCCTAGCAATTACTACTTTTTCTGTTTTAGGTGCAGCTCTCTCCATTAGACACTTATACCTACAGAATTTGCCAGAAGACCAACTACCAGCATGTCTACCAGGGCTGAGCTACATGGTTGAAGTTTTTCCTTGGCAAGAAATTATGAGCGCCATGATCATGGGAACTGGTGAATGTGGTGATGTTGTTTGGACATTTTTAGGCTTAAGCATACCTGGCTGGACGCTAGTTGCATTTGCTGGAATTGCCATTATAAATTTTGTAATCTTTTGCAGCGTTAAGAAACAATAAGCTGAGGATATTTACAATTTAAATTCCCCATCATCATTGCTTGCAGCCTAATGATGATGGGCATATGCTAGGAAGCGTTAGGACATGCGATATCTCTCAAATGCCATATCTAAATGCCATAAGTAAGAGACTTATCGTTGATGATATTAATCTCAAAATGGAGTCATACTCATGTTAGAAGGTTGTAAATCTGCACAAGAACGTTGGGGTGGCGTACACGACTTAATAGATCGCTGGTTAAATGCACGCCAAGCCCTCATTATTAACTTTGTTCAGTTGAAAGAGCGTGGTGAATTTACCCCTCTGGATACAAACAATATCCAACAAGTGTGTGAACAGTTAATTGATTATATTTCAACAGGACATTTTGAAGTATATGAACAACTAGCTAAAGAAGCGGAAGCCTTTAATGATGATGGCGCGCTACTACTGCTAAAACAGTTACTACCAGAAATTCAGGGTACGACCGAAGTTGTGATTGAGTTCAATGACAAATTTGATACTAAAGAGCACTGCAACGAATTGCTTGGTGCACTTCCATTCTCTCTACAAGCCTTAAGCCTAGTAATGGCGGAAAGATTCACTTTAGAAGATCGCTTGATAGAAGAACTACACGAGGCCCATAGCGAAAAAAGTGCTTAATACGATGTTGGTTAAATCCTTTTTAGTTTTTTCTCTTTCTACATTGTTAGTTGCCTGCTCATCTGGGGATGCTGTTAGCACCTCAGAGTTAGCAAGCCAAGGCCTGTATTCGGCCGACATTAGTGATGATGCAACAACGTCTCTAGTTGGCTCGATCCAGCATGGTGGTAGTTTATGGTCTGTTCAAAATAACGAAAGACGATTTAACTGGAACCATGCTAAAGCTGAGTTCACTCCGTTAATTAGCGTGGATATAGACCCAAGCGGGAGCTATGCCATTACTGGTGGCGCTAGAACTTTAGTTTTGTGGAATACAGTGACAGGACAGTCTGAAGGTTTTTGGAATACACCTGGCGACATTAAATCACTGATGGCGAATGACAACGGCGACTTTGCTTTAGTCGGTATGGATGATCAAACCGCTCGCTATTTTGATGTCAAAAACGGTGGTATCAAACAAACACTCAGAACGGGTGCTATCGTTCGCGCTGTTGCTTTAGACAAAACCGGAGATATGGCTGTTACCGGAGATGATAACTACAACGTCACTCTGTGGGATATAAAAACGGGCGAACAGCGCCAAAAGTGGCAACTATCTAATCGCATTGCATCTGTTGCACTTTCTCTAGATGGCAAATATGTGTTTGCCGCTGCTCAGCTTGGTACAGCTAAGATATGGTCAACGAGCACAGGCGAAGTCGTCAGTGAAATAAGCACAGGTGGCCTCACTTCTAGAAATATCACCTATGGGAAAGCAAAATTCTCTACTGACAATCGATATTTATTAGTGGGTGGTATTAATAGTAGCGTCAAACTATTAAGTGTCTTAACGGGTGATACACTTAAATCCTGGACGCTAAACAAAAAAGACAAATTAAGGCCGACAGGCTCATCTGTCCTTGCTGTCGCTTTTGGTACAGGTGATAAATATTATGCGATTGGCAGTAATGGCCTACTAAACACTCTTGATTAATATTTTAGAATGAATCAGTACAACTCCAATATCTCGAGAATATTCTATATTCTCCCCCCTTTGCTTGGCTTAATTTCTGTAGCAGCAGGCGCATTTGGTGCCCATGCACTTCAAAACATGCTACCAGATAAAAACATCGTCTGGTGGCAAACAGCCAGTGACTATCTGATGTATCACAGCCTTGCATCGCTTTTTACTTTGTCCTTCTACAGTAGCCTACCTAAAATAAGGCACTGCTGCTCTCTCTTTAGTATCGGCAGCCTCTTATTTTGCGGTAGTCTGTTTTTTATGGCTATCACAAGCAATAAATCTCTCGCCATACTAACACCTATCGGAGGGCTTTTCTTTCTCGTTGGATGGGGATATATGATATGGCTCTTTTTAAGATTAAAAACCGAGACGACTAGCTAAATAGGGTCATATTAGGCTAGGATTGCCCCTCATTTTAAATTCCAATTTATTGCATTAAAAATCATGACAGAACTCGACAAAAACCAAGAAAACACACCCAATTTAGACGAAATTGAACATAAAAGAACGATCCGTAGTTTTGTTGTTCGCGGTGGCAGAATGACCGAAGGTCAACAAAAAGCCTATGACGAAAACTGGGATTTTTATGGGCTTGATGTAGGAAATGGACTAATTAATTACCAAGATGTTTTTGGCCGTCAAGCAGATGTTGTTGTTGAAGTCGGATTTGGCATGGGTAAATCCCTAGTCGAAATGGCAAAAAATGCTCCAGAGAAAGATTTCATTGGCATCGAAGTTCACCCTCCAGGTGTTGCCAAGCTTATGATGACAGCTAAAGAAGAAGAGGTTAAAAACTTAAGAGTATATTGCCATGATGCGATAGAAGTAATGGCTCAATGCATTCCTAAATCTTCTGTGAGCTGCTTTCAATTATTCTTCCCTGATCCTTGGCATAAAAAGAAACACAACAAACGTCGCATAGTACAAGCAAGCTTTGCAAACCAAATTGCTGAGATTTTAAGTGAGTCTGGTAACTTTCATATGGCAACCGACTGGGAGCCTTATGCAGAACACATGATGGAAGTAATGGAAGCGCAAACAAATTACACAAATTCTGTTGGTGCAAACAACTATCACCCAAGACCTGAGTGGCGTCCATTAACAAAGTTTGAGTTACGTGGAGAAAAACTAGGTCATGGTGTTTGGGATTTAATCTACACCAAGAAATAACGAGACATTAAAATTGAGACAATTAAATTAATTGTCTCAATTTAATCAAATGAACTTAAAGTTCACAGCTCTCACGGCTATTACCAGCATCAAAGTATTCTTGGAATACTTTTGGTGTGCGGCCACGTCCAGTCCATAAATGCTCTTCACCATTTATTTCCAAACGATATTTTGGCTCAACACTTTTACCTTTAGTTGCAATTGCTTTAGGTGCAGAAAGTGCAGCAATTTCATCAAGTGTTAATCCGCTTTGAGCAATAAGTTTTGCTAGCTCTTCCGCTTTCTCAGTCCTTTGAGCCTCTTCAGCTTGTCGTAAGCTTTCCTCTTCCTTAAGCTTTTCTAGTGCATTAGAGAAACCAGAGATTAGGTTTTCTAATTGGGCAATGGTTAATTCTTTTGCAGCAGCTCGTGCTTTTGCTTTATTGCCAGCAAGTTCAAGTAAAAGACTCATAATTATCCTCTGAATATAAAAACGTGATAAATTAAATATAAGCACGTTACACATTAAAATCAAAATGCATTCTAAATTAAGAATTGCAAAAAATCTAATGTGTTTAATTATTTAATTTAAAAAACCGTATATATAATGTGCTTTAAAGTCATTTTATTCATTATTAAAGCCCGATTCATGAAACTATTCCTTTGAAATCATGCAAGAATAATGGATTTCTTATTTTTTTGTAAAAAGTTTGTAATGATAACTATTGGATTAAGTAATAAATGTTTAATTTAGAAAACCAACTAGCGAAAGAATTTAATATTTCTGTAAAAATTGTAAAAAACACACTGTCTCTGATTAATGAAGGCGCAAGCATCCCTTTTATTGCTCGCTACAGAAAGGATCAAACTCAAGGTTTGAGTGATATTGATTTACGTAATTTCCAAATAAGACAAAAGCAATTACAAGAACTTGAAAGCAATAAAACTAAATTAATAGAGAAACTAACTAATAATAAACAACTCACAAACGATTTAAAAAATAGCATTCAAGCAAGCCAAACAAAAAAACAACTTGAAGAAATTTACGCACCCTACAAATCAACCAAACTTAGTGTGTTTGAATTAGCAAGAAACCTAGGCTTCGAGACACTAGCTTTAGAATCATGGAATCACTGGACATCCTGGAACGATGCGAAGCTATTAGCACATACTAAGAATATTGATGAAAATATCTCTATCGAAGACGCTAAAATACATATTATTAATCTGATCAGTGAACCTCTATTATTGAAGCCAGATTTCATACAAGCCTGTGAGACCTATATTTATAATACGGGTATGATCAACAGCCGTGTTATTAGAGGAAAAAAAGAAGTAGGTGAAAAGTACCGTGATTACTTCGACTATAGCGAGGCAGTTAAAAATATCCCCTCCCATAGAGCTCTTGCTCTTTTTAGAGGGAAAAAAGAAGGTTTTATTAAACTAGCACTCAGTTTGTCTACAAATGAAATACCTCGCCTAGCAATAAATTTTTTAAATAGTCTGAACTTAAAATATGCAGTTCGACAAAATCGAATTTCTTTCATTCAAGAAGAAATTTTAAACCAGGTCTGGCTAACTAAAGTCCTCCCTAAAATAGAATCTAACCTATTGCTTCAATTGAAAGATAAAGCAGAAAATGAAGCATCGAAAGTTTTTGCCCAGAACTTAGAAGCCTTATTAATGGCAGCGCCTGCTGGTAATAAAAGAATCATGGCCCTTGACCCCGGATTCAAAAATGGAGTCAAAATAGCCGTCATTGATGAACAGGGTAACTTTCTAAAAGATGCTGTTATCTACCCCCACCCGCCACAAAACAAAACACACCAAAGTGAAGAAACATTAATAAGTTTAATTAAAAATTTTAGGGTTAGCTTAATCGCACTAGGAAACGGCACAGCATCAAGAGAAACAGATAAATTACTCAATGATTTAATTAAACGAGAAAACTTAGATGTAATATGTGTCACTGTCAGCGAGTCAGGGGCTTCTATATATTCTGCATCAGAAATTGCTAGCAAAGAGTTTCCTGATTTAGATGTGACTATTAGAGGCGCAATATCCATTGCTAGACGATTACAAGACCCCCTATCAGAACTCATTAAAATTGACCCTGAATCAATTGGAGTGGGACAGTATCAACACGATATAAAAACAAGCCGATTAAAAGAAGCGCTGAACATTGTTATTGAAGATTGTGTTAACAAGGTAGGTGTTGATCTAAACTCAGCCTCTGCAAGCTTGTTAGAGCATATCTCAGGCCTTAGCCCAAGCTTAGCCAATAACATTGTCACCTACAGGAATGAACATGGCAGCTTTAACACTAGAAGTGAGTTGAAGCAAGTTAAAGGCATAGGTAATAAGAGCTTTGAGCATTGCGCAGGTTTTCTAAGAATTCAGACCAGTGATAACCCTCTGGATGCATCTGGCGTTCACCCGGAAAGCTACCCATTGGTAGCTGAGATAGCGACCAAGCTTGGCTCTTCGATAAAAGCATTAATCAGTAACACACAAGCCATCGACAAGATTAAATCGCTGCGTAGTGAATTCCCTCATATTGATCACTATACCTTTGAAGATATCCTTCTAGAGCTAGCCAAACCGGGAAGAGACCCTAGACCTGAGTTTAAATACGCCAAATTTGACCAAGGAATAGAAAAGATTTCTGATCTAGTAGAAGGCAAGGTATTAGAAGGTGTTGCAACTAATATAGCGGCTTTTGGCGTTTTTGTTGATATTGGTGTACATCAGGATGGTTTAGTTCATATTTCACAACTAGCGAACCGCTTCGTAAAAGATCCAGCGAGCTTAGTAAAAGTTGGCGATATTTTAAAAGTAAAGGTATTAGAAGTGGATGAGAAGCGCAAAAGAATTTCTCTAAAAGCCATAGGCCTATAACAACAAAACATGATCGGCTAATGATAAGCCGATCATGTCAGCAATAACTAAAGGCGCATTTCTATGCCACGTTCAGCCATAAACTCTTTAGCTTCAGGTACTGTATATTCACCGAAGTGGAAGATACTTGCAGCAAGTACAGCATCCGCTTTACCTTGAATAACCCCATCAACGAGATGCTCTAGATTACCTACGCCACCAGAAGCGATCACAGGCACATGCACAGCGTCACTGATTGCACTAGTAACACCTAGATCAAATCCGTTTTTAGTACCATCTCTATCCATACTGGTTAGCAAGATTTCACCCGCACCATAATCAACCATCTTCTTAGCCCACTCAACCGCATCTAAACCAGTTGGTTTACGGCCTCCATGGGTAAATATTTCCCATTTATCTTCTTCACCTTCTTGGCTCACTTTTTTTGCATCGATCGCAACCACGATACACTGTGAGCCAAAACGCTGGGCAGCTTCTCTTACAAATTCAGGATTAAAAACTGCAGCCGTATTAATACCGACCTTGTCAGCACCCGCATTCAGCATGCGACGAATATCATCACAAGTACGAATGCCGCCACCCACCGTCAAGGGAATAAAAACCTGACTAGCAATGGCTTCAACCATATGTACTGTGGTTGCTCTGTCATCTGAACTAGCTGTAATATCTAGAAAAGTGATTTCATCAGCACCTTGCTCGTCATAACGCTTAGCAACCTCTACTGGATCACCCGCATCACGAATATCAAGAAACTGAACCCCTTTGACCACACGTCCATTATCAACATCTAAACAAGGGATAATACGTTTTGCTAAGCCCATTTCGACTCCTCAACTCTTGCTGCCGTATATTCAGGCATAATTCAAAAACAAACTAAGGCTTGCCATCCCAGTTCAAAAAGTTCTTATAAAGCTGTAAACCATCTTTATGACTTTTCTCAGGGTGGAACTGAACTGCAAACACATTATTTCTCGCTAGAGCGACACAAAATTCATGGCCGTAGTCACAAGTCCCAGCCACTTCACTTTTGTCTTCTGGCACAACATAAAAGCTGTGTACGAAGTAGAAACGAGCCTGATCAGGAATATCTTTCCATAAAGGGTGGGCAATGCTCTGCTTAACCTGATTCCACCCCATATGAGGGACTTTTAGCTTACTGCCATCATAATCTTTGTGCTCTTCGCCGAAGAAAAGTGCATTGCCAGCAAAATGATTTAAGCAGTCTACACCTGCATTTTCTTCACTGTGGGACATTAAAGATTGAATCCCCACACAAATCGCTAGAAATGGTTTTTCTTTCATCGCTTTTTGGATACTTGGCACTAATCCTGTGTTGTACATTTCACCAATACAATCACGAATCGCACCAACACCCGGTAATAGCACTCTATCTGCTGCATCAATAGCAGCTGGATCACTTGTTACTATTACCTGGGTATTCTCGTCAGCAACATGCTCTAATGCTTTTGCTACCGAGTGTAAATTTCCCATTCCGTAATCAATGACTGCAACTGTTTTGTTACTTGCTAATGTCATTCTTATGTCCTCTGAGCCTTACAGCTTATAAACAACCTTTAGTAGATGGCATTTGACCTGCCATACGCTCATCAACTTCAAGCGCCATACGTAGAGCACGACCAAATGCTTTAAACACGGTCTCGGCTTGGTGATGAGTGTTCTTACCACGTAAGTTATCAAGGTGAAGTGTCACTTTAGCATGGTTAACAAATCCATGGAAAAACTCCGAGAAGAGGTCAACATCAAAACCACCGACTGAGCCACGAGTGAAAGGAACATGCATTTCTAGTCCAGCACGACCTGAAAAATCGATAACTACACGAGATAAGGCCTCATCTAATGGCACATAAGCATGTCCATAACGCTTAATTCCCTTTTTATCACCTACAGCCTGATTAAAAGCTTGGCCCAGGGTAATACCTAGATCTTCTACAGTATGATGAGCATCAATATGTAAATCACCCACAGCATGGATATCCAAATCAATCAAACCATGTCGTGCAACTTGATCTAACATATGATCTAAAAAAGGCACACCTGTTTCACAGTTAAATTTACCTGTTCCATCTAGGTTAATACTTACCTTAATTTGTGTTTCAAGCGTATTACGTTCAACACTAGCGATCCGATCTGACATGGGGCTTACTCTCCTGGAGTTGTTGGTATTGGCTGTATCAATAAAATAAAAGAGTTCTCTCTAGACTCACTAAGAGAATGCTACTCATACGGACTGTCGTAACGAGTATGCTGAACGACTTTCAAATTTGCATAGGATCTCGATTATATACTCAAAATGGCGCTAAAAGCAGTTATCTTAAGGAATTAAAGAGGAAAATCGACCAACTTTATTCGCATATATTAAGTTCTACTTTGAGGAAGCTGCAAATAAGCCCCCCCGCCTCAGCGTGTAGATAAAAGCCCCTAGATTTATGGCGAGGGGCGAAACTTAATAGTGATTCTATTGATAAGGCTCTCAACATAAAGATAGGGCTTTTAGACCACGCCCTTCAGGTCTTTGAATACTTAAATGACATCTCAAAAAAGCCTCATTCTGTGTTACCTCTTCTCGAAATGTGCCTAGATTGCGTCAAAGCGATACCTTGTTTGACACTTTTCCCCCATATACCTTAAAAGAGTAGACTGAGAAGAGGTGACTTATTCGCAGTTTCCTAAAGCAAAGGTTATGGCAAGCTAATTACTAGTGATATCATGCCGCCACCTTTATTTAAGTGACACAAAAATGCAGCCTATCGATAATTTTGCAGACAGAGTTTTAACTTGGTTTGATCAACATGGACGCAAAGATCTACCGTGGCAAATGGATAAAACGCCGTACCGAGTGTGGATTTCAGAAATCATGTTACAACAAACCCAAGTCGTGACTGTTATTCCCTATTATCAAAAATTCATGACAAACTTTCCGGATGTGTACCGTCTCGCTGATGCCCCAGAAGATGAGGTACTCGCTCACTGGAGTGGCTTAGGCTATTACGCCCGTGCTCGAAACCTTCATAAAGCAGCAAAAGTACTGGCTAATGAGCTTGATGGTACTTTTCCGGCAAGCCTAGAAGGCGTGTGTGAACTTTCAGGCATTGGTAGGTCAACGGCTGCAGCCATTTTATCCATCTCTCGCAATGAGCAAACGGCTATTTTGGATGGAAATGTTAAAAGAGTTTTAGGTCGTTTCCATGCAATTGATACATGGCCAGGTGAAAAGAAAACCGAAAATGCCATGTGGGAGCTAGCTGAAAGCTATATGCCAGCAAAGCGTTGTGGCGATTACACCCAAGCTATGATGGACTTAGGTGCCACTCTCTGTACTCGCAGTAAGCCTCAATGCTTGCTCTGTCCCATTCAAGAAGATTGCCAAGCCCTTGCCTCAGGTACACCAACAGATTACCCAATCAAGAAGCCTAAAAAGAGTATTCCAACAAGACAAACAGATATGTTGGTACTACAAAATCCTGATGGAAAGGTTTTGTTAGAAAAAAGGCCTAGCACGGGTATTTGGGGGGGATTATGGAGTTTGCCTGAAAGCCAAGATGAAGCCATAACGTTAGCCACAGAACAAAGGTTTAAAGTAACAATAGAGAACCTTAGCGCGCTCACAGGGTTCCGCCATACTTTTAGTCATTACCACTTAGAAATAACACCTTACTTAGCAAGCATCCAAGCCAGCGACGAAATAGGTGAAGACGGTAAATATCAATGGTATACATTAGAAGAAGCGATGACATTAGGCTTACCAACACCGATTCGCAAGATTTTGACGCCTTTATTAGATAAATAAGGCAATGAATCAAGCTAACTTTATAGCTTGAAACCTTGGGTTAAAGCCCCATTATTTAAACATTATTCATTTTTATACGAACAAGATAAGGGCCGAAAAGATGGCACAAACAGTTTTTTGCAAAAAGCATCAGAAGCAGCTTGAAGGTTTAGATCGCGCGCCTTTTCCCGGACAAAAAGGAATTGATGTTCTTGAAAACATTTCAAAACAGGCTTGGCAAGAGTGGCAAGCCCTGCAAACTATGCTGATCAATGAAAAGCAGCTTAATATGATGCAAGCAGACTCACGCAAGTACATCATGGAGCAGATGGAAAAGTTTTTTAACAATGAAGAAACAGACAAAATCCAAGGCCATACAGATTTTGACGATATTGAAGAGTTATAAAGCTTAAATCAGCAATAACAGACATTAAAAAGCCGCGACTATTAATATTAATCGCGGCTTTTTTATAGCTTTAGCAATTTTATAGCTGCAGCAAAATTATTCTGCTTCAGACTCAATAAACATATCTAAACTCAGCCAAGTAGACAGTTTCAAACGAAGCTCATCGATACCATCACCATTCAAACCAGAGAAAGTTTGTACAGTACCTATCACTTCTAAATCTTTAAGAGCTTTAGCCACTTGCAACTTAGTTGATTTTGCAGGGCCACGCTTTAACTTATCAGACTTAGTTAAAATAACATGCACTTGCATCTTGTTAGACTTAGACCAGTCCAACATCATATGGTCAAATTCTTTTAAAGGATGACGTATATCCATCACTAACACGACACCAGCCAAAGAACGGCGGTTCATCAAGTAGTCTTGCATATGCGCTTGCCACTTCATTTTCATGGCAACAGGCACTTTTGCAAAACCGTATCCTGGCAAATCTATTAGACGACGATCTTCAACATTTAATCCGAAACAGTTAATCAACTGAGTACGTCCTGGCGTCTTCGACGTACGGGCCAGTTTTTTCTGATCAGTTAAGGTATTTAGGGCAGTTGATTTACCCGCATTAGAGCGCCCCGCGAAGGCAACTTCTAAACCTTGGTCAACTGGGCATTGGGATAACTTCTCAGCACTTTTAATAAAATGGGCCGAGCGAAAAATGGAATCAAAGGGTGTCATATACTTGATATTCGTCAATAGAGTAGGATTAGCGTTCACGTTTTACATCTGGTTGTATATAATGCCTGCTAATTTGCTTATTTACCATGTTTAAACTAGTTAAACATGCTGGAAAATCTGGTTTAATAGGCGGGCAAATTAGGTGATGGCTATACTCGCCAGGTAAAGTCGTCACATTTTGATTGGATTCTCAGGGGCAGCGAATGAAAAAAGTACTAATTGGTATGTTGGTCGCAATGGGGGCATCTTCTGCCGCAGTAGCGCAAGGTAACCCAGAAGCAGGTAAAGAATTGACGACTGTTTGCGCAGCATGTCACGGTGCGGATGGTAATAGCGCACTTGCCAACTTTCCTAAATTAGCAGGTCAACAAGAAGGTTACCTACTAAAGCAACTTAAAGACATCAAATCTGGCACACGTCCTGTGACAGAAATGACTGGCTTATTAGATGGTTACAACAACCAAAACCTAAGCGACATTGCTGCATATTTTGCTAGCAACCCAGTTGTGACCGGTCAGGCTGATCCAGAACTTGTGGAAGCGGGTAAAGCTATCTACCGTACTGGTAACCCAAAAACAGGCGTTCCAGCTTGCATGGCATGTCACGGTCCAGCAGGTAAAGGTCTAGGTTCAGCAGCATTTCCTGCACTTGCAGGTCAACACGCAGGTTACACTGCCGCTCAGTTGAAGAAATTCCAAAGCAACGAGCGTGTAAACGATCCATCTAGAATCATGCAAGATATCGCATTCAAAATGAATGATCGCGAAATCAAAGCTGTTTCTAGCTACATTCAAGGTTTGTACTAGTCAGCTCTTTAACCTGAGCGGAATCCAAACCTAGCTCAACCCTCTAAGTGAGTGCATTACTTCAGAGGCTTGAGATTAAAAAACCTCCAATTGGAGGTTTTTTTGTATTTTTCCAACATTCGAATGAACTTTTGTTTACGAACAGTATCTTAACTTACTGCTCGCAACTTTATTGGCATAGATATGCCCCTAGTTTTTTCTAATACATAGGATGATTTCATGAAAAAGATCTTAATCACTTTGGCTGTATTACTATGCTTACCTGCATCTTTATTCGCAGCTGATTATAGTCCTGGGAACGGCTATACACTGATTAAAAACCCTGTACGTACTACCAACCCCAACAAAATAGAAGTTGTTGAGATTTTTTGGTACGGATGTCCACATTGTTTTAGCCTTGAACCTGTCACTCAGGCTTGGAGCAAAAACATTGCAGACGATGTAGATTTTAAGTTTATGCCTGCTGTTTTCGGTCGTAGCTGGCAAGCTCAAGCTAAAGCATATTACGTTTCTGAAATATTGGGTTTACAAGAAAAAACACATGCCGCAATATTTAATGCGATTCATCTAGACAAACGTAGGCTAAACTCTGAAGATAAACTTGCTGAGTTCTTCACTCAATTCGGAGTAAGTGAAGCTAACTTTAAAAAGCAATTTAACTCATTTGCAGTAAATAGCCGTCTTTCCCAAGCTGATGCAAAAATTAGAGCTTACGGCGCACGTGGTGTTCCAGGTTTAATCGTAAATGGAAAATACCTGGTCACAGCACAATCTGCAGGTGGTAATAATAAAATTTATAGCGTGGTTGATTTCTTGATCGAACAAGAACGCCAATCTATGAAAAATTAATTAAGCGAGGCCCAATGCCTGATCCATCTAGTGATAACCTTGTCGAAGCCTTGCGTAAGGCAGTTTCTAGAACAAGTATGATGGCTGAGGGCATGGACCCTGAGCTAGATAAAACATTAGCTCAAATCAGGCGTACAATTTCTGGTGAGGCGGACGAAAATGACGTTCGCCTTGCTTTGAAAGAAGCCGAACCAAGGCTTATTGCATCCGACAAATCCAGAGCGGAAAGAGCTAAGTTATTTAAAGATAGCTTACTGGACCTTATCGAGTCCTTAAACAGCCTACCTAATCATCATATCCCTAATCAAAAAAAGAATGCTCTAGAGACGAACATTCGCTCTCACTGGCAAAGTAGCTATCAATGGCCAGCTCTTTTAGCTGAATTTTTAACCTTAACTAAAGCGACCTTCAATCAAGAATCGGTTAAAAAGCGATCATTTTTCAGCAGACTCTTTACCAAAGAAGAAACAAAATCAGCCAAATCCGAACAAGATGTGGTTAATGATATCTCGCGTACTCTATTAAACTTATTAGGTAATTTACCGCTTCCTATCGAATATGATGAACAAGTAAGCGAACTTAAGTCTTTGCTTGAACAGGAAAAGAAACTTCAAATTGTGCCGCAGATTTTGTCCGAGAGCATAAATTTAACCATGATAGCCCTAGGCTCGTCGCAACAAGAGCTGACCTCTTATCTAGGCAAACTAAATAAGCAACTGGCGTCAATTAATATCAGTGTTGGCAATAGTTATAAGGCGCAAAAAACGCTTTCTACCCATAGAGAAAGCTTTAATGACAAGATTCAGCAACAAGTAAGTGAAACCTCAACAGCGGTCGATGAGGCCAATGATCTAACCGAATTGCAAAAACTGATCTCAGTACGTTTGGATAATATTTCCAGCACCATGACTGAATACCAAAAGCAAATGGTAGAGCAAGAGAAAAACGCGACTCAATCTATCACTCAGCTAAGACAGAAAGTCACCAAGATGGAGAAGGACAGCTCAAATTTACGTATTAACTTGCAGCAAAAAATCGCGCAAGCAACAACAGACACTGTGACTAATTTACCTAATCGCAGCGCTTACCAAGACACTATCATGCCTATGTGTCAGCTGGCTCAAAAGAGCAAAAGCCCTTTAATATTAGGTGTATTCGACATAGACCATTTTAAAAATGTGAATGACACTTGGGGACATTTAGCCGGCGACAAAGTACTCAATCTATTGCCTCGCCAACTCAAAAGTGTGCTTTCAGAAAAAGATATGGTTTTCCGCTATGGTGGTGAAGAGTTCGTTTTTCTATTACCTAATTGCAAACTCTCTGATGCTAAAAATAAAGCCGAAGCAATTCGTGATGCGGTTGAGAAAATGCCATTTAATGTGAATGGTGAGCCCGTCCCTATTACTATCTCGATTGGTATCGCTCAACTTGCTGCAAATGAGTCCCATGAGGACCTATTTGAACGGGCAGATAAACTACTTTATCAAGCTAAAAGTGCAGGTAGAAACAAGGTTATCAGTGAGTAACTCTGTTTTGTCAAAAATCTCGTAATATTTATGTGAGAGCAATAGAGTTTTTACTCATAGATCTTCATAATAGTCTTATATTTTAACCTTTAGCCGTCTTCTTCGTTTCACTTTATTAGTCAAACATGCAAAAGCGGAATACTAGTCACCCTTAAAATTCGGGTTTAGGACACATTTTCATGCAAGATCAACACGACAAAACGACACATTTTGGTTTTCAAGAAATTCCAGTTGACGAAAAAGTCGACGCCGTTGCCAAGGTTTTTCATTCTGTAGCAGCCAAGTATGACATCATGAATGACCTCATGTCTGGTGGTGTTCATCGCCTATGGAAAATGCATACAATCAATCAGTCTGGCGTTCGCTCTGGTAACAAGGTGCTAGATATTGCTGGCGGTACCGGCGATTTAACCCTTAAGTTTTCTCGTATTGTTGGCTCTCAAGGTAAAGTTGTTTTAGCGGATATCAATGATTCTATGTTAAAGGTTGGCCGTGACAAATTGGCTAACCGAGGAGTCGTTGGTAATGTTGAGTTTGTACAAGCTAATGCCGAAGCTCTGCCATTTCCTGACAACACCTTTGACTGCATCACCATAGCGTTCGGTCTTCGTAATGTAACGAATAAAGACGCTGCGATTGCATCCATGTATCGTGTATTAAAACCAGGCGGTCGCCTTTTGATTCTTGAGTTCTCTAAGCCTGAATCTGAATGCTTATCCAACATTTACGACCAGTACTCTTTCCGTTTGCTGCCTATGATGGGTAAATTAATTGCTAACGATTCAGAAAGTTATCGTTACTTAGCAGAATCTATTCGTATGCACCCAGACCAAGAAACGCTAAAAGGCATGATGGACGATGTTGGTTTTGAACGTACTAGTTACCAAAACATGACTGGCGGCATCGTTGCGCTACACAAGGGATTTAAGCTGTAAAAATGTTTCAAAATTTATCTCGTGCGCTACGGATACTGGCCGTAATTATACGCTTTCGTCTGGATGCTTTTTTACCTTACGATAAACTTCCTTGGTACCTAAAATATTCCATTGGTCTAGTAAGTCGTTTACTTAAACCCAGTAAACGCTATACCAGAGGCGAAAGGTTGCGTATGGCCTTGATCTCTCTTGGCCCTATTTTTGTTAAATTCGGTCAGATTTTATCAACACGCCGTGACCTGCTTGATGAAGATATTGCCAACGAACTGGCTAAATTACAGGATAAAGTCCCGCCTTTTAATAAAGAAGAAGCCCGCAACCTGATTGAAAAAGCCTTAGGTGCAAATGTCGAAGACGTTTTTCAAGATTTCACCATAGAACCACTTGCCTCAGCGTCTATTGCACAAGTGCATTGCGCGACCTTAAGAAGCGGTGAAGAAGTTGTCGTCAAAGTTATTCGACCAAAGATAGAAAAGACCATTCGCAAAGATATCGGCCTGCTTTACGCTATTGCTAAATTAGTTCGCAATATCAATGACGATGGCCGACGTTTAAGACCCGTTGAAGTTATTGAAGATTACGAACATACCATTCTTGATGAACTAGACCTGACCAAAGAAGCGGCTAATACAGCCCAACTAAGGCGTAACTTTGAAGATTCAGATCTACTTTACGTACCTCAGATTCATTGGGATTACACTCGCAAAAACGTCATGGTGGCAGAAAAAATTTCTGGTATCCCGGTGGCCAATATCGACGAATTAAAACAAGCCGATGTAGATATGAAATGCCTTGCGGTTAGAGGGGTTGAGATCTTTTTCACTCAAGTCTTCGATCACAGCTTTTTTCACGCGGATATGCACCCAGGTAATATTTTTGTCGATGTTACTAATCCAAAATCACCAAAATACATAGGTATAGATTGCGCCATCATGGGTAGCCTTTCCTATGAAGACAAAAGCTATCTAGCGCGAAACCTACTCGCCTTTTTCAAACGTGATTATCGACTCGTTGCCGAGCTACATGTAGAAAGTGGTTGGGTTCCAAAAGGCACGCCAGTGCACGCCTTTGAATCAGCTATTCGTAGTGTCTGTGAGCCCATGTTTGCTAAACCATTAAAAGACATTTCTTTTGGGCAAGTCATTATTGGATTATTCCAAACTGCACGCAGATTTAATATGGAAGTTCAGCCCCAGCTTGTTTTATTGGAAAAGACGCTACTCAATATTGAAGGTTTAGGCCGTCAACTTTACCCAGATTTAGATCTATGGGAAACCGCACAGCCTTTCTTAGAACGCTGGCTAAAAGGTCAAATTGGCCCCCAAAGAGTCTTTGAAGAAATAAAAATTCAAGCACCTGAGTGGGCAGGACACCTACCTAAGATCCCTAATTTAATCTATTCAGCGCTGGAGCAGATCAGCCATCAAGATGTTAGGCATCAACAAAACACTCAGGCAATTATTAAATTAGAACAAGAGCTAAAACGTAACAATCGGATGCTACCTTTTAAAATATTAGGTGTTATCAGTTTAGTTACAGCTTGGTTAAATGCGGATGAGGTTAGCCTCACTCGTATTGCTCACGCGGATTTAACTAGCTTGGCCCTATTCGCTGTTGGTATATACCTGTTAGTATTAAAGAAGTAATACAAGAGATTTTACAATGAAAGAAGAAGTATTAGCCCAGCTCGCACAAACGATAGAAGAGCGCAAAAGTGCTAGCCCAGATTCATCATATGTTGCTAGCCTGCACGCAAAAGGGTTAAATAAGATATTGGAAAAGGTCGGCGAAGAATCTGTTGAAGCTATTATAGCGGCAAAAGATGCCTCAGCATCTGGCGATAAGTCTGATCTTATCTATGAAACAGCTGACTTATGGTTTCACTCTTTAATCATGCTTTCTCACCTAGATTTAGGTCCAGAAGATGTTTTAAATGAACTGGCCCGTCGTTTTAACTTGTCCGGTTTGGAAGAAAAAGCCAACCGCACTAAATAACCAGATAATCTGAATTAGGAGAAAAACTATGCTTGGTGGAATCAGCATTTGGCAACTATTGATCGTTTTGGCCATTCTTATTTTAATTTTCGGCACTAAGAAACTTAAAAACCTAGGCGGTGATTTAGGTGGTGCAGTTAAAGGCTTTAAAGAAGCCGTAAACAAAGAAGATGATGATAGTAACGCCCAAGCGAAAGCAATTGATGGCGAGACTAAAAAAGACGATAAGAGCGCATAATCCGTGTTCGATATTGGCTTCTCTGAGTTAATCGTCGTGTTTATTGTAGGCCTTCTGATCCTTGGACCAGAACGCCTACCTCACGCCGCAAAAACAGCCGGTTTATGGGTTCGTAAGATACGACGTAGTATCAACTCGGTTCAACGTGAGATCAATGCTCAACTAGATCAAGAAGAACTACAGCGTAAACTGGACTTAAATAATCAGCGCATCATGCAAGAAACACCAGCGTCCAACTCGCCAGATGTGATTCAAAACACTATCACTCCCTTGCCTGAAAGTGCTATGACTAAAGATGAGCCAGAAGTTTCTCAAGACGCCTCTGTTGAAGCGTCTGAGCAAGTCCAAGCAACAGCCCAACCCAATGAAGCGGATAACAAGTCTGTTACTGGCTAACCCCTAGATTTAAGATGTTAATATGAGCAGTGAAACACAAAATAATCAGAGCCAAGCGCCGCTAGTTTCTCACCTTATCGAATTAAGAAACCGCTTACTCAAATCCGTTTTGGCTATTTTGATTTGTTTTCTAGCACTTTATGCCATAGCGAATGAACTATACCTAGCAATATCAGAACCTTTACGGGCACTATTACCAGAAGGGAGTTCATTAATTGCAACGGAAGTTGCTTCTCCTTTTTTAGCCCCTTTAAAACTGACTTTTTTCGTCGCCGTTTTAATTTCCATTCCTTTTACTTTATACCAAGCTTGGGCTTTTATTGCCCCAGCCCTATACAGAAATGAAAAGAAACTCGCGATTCCTTTACTCGTTTCGAGTGTTCTTCTTTTCTATGGCGGCGTAGCGTTTGCCTATTACGTGGTATTGCCACTTGTATTTGGTTTCTTTACTTCAGTCGGCCCAAGTGAAGTGACCGTTATGACAGACATAAATAGTTACCTTAATTTTGTTTTAAAACTATTTTTTGCTTTTGGTGTTACTTTTGAGATTCCTATTGCGACTTATCTTTTGATCAAAGCGGGTGTCACAAGCGTTGCATCCTTATCTAAAAAGCGCCCTTATATTATTCTTGGCTGCTTTGTTATGGGCATGTTGATCACCCCTCCAGATATCTTTTCTCAAACCCTGTTAGCTATCCCTATGTGGATGTTATTTGAAGTTGGTTTATTAGCAGGAAGAACCGTCAAGGTCGAAGAAGAAAAGCCTAGTGAAGAATCCACTCAGACAGAATAAAGACTCTTACAAGCAAATTAAAAAGAGAAGCCTAGCTTCTCTTTTTTTATAGCTAAAACTTAAGATTGGCGAGTAAAACACCCTCATAAATCTGTCGGATTGGTGCAATATGATGTCGACTCGGTACCACAAAAATCGTTAATCCTCGTTATAAGATGATTCAAAGAGTTACCTCTCTCATTGAAACATTAACTAGGAAAGTACGATGACATTAGCCGACGCCCATACAGAAATTGCATCATTTACCCCTTACCCTATAAAGCAAATCCCGCTAACTCTTCAACTAGGAAACGAATCGCTTTTAATCACCTGGGATAACGGCCATGAGAGCGAATACCACTATCTTTGGTTAAGAGATAATTGTCATTGTTCTGAATGTATTGCCACACTCACAAGAGAGCAGGTATTTGAAATTTGTGATGTGCCAGAAACAATAAAACCCCAAGAAGCCTACTTATCCGATGATAATAGACTAGTAATCAAGTGGGATCATGCTGATCATATTAGCCAGTATCACCCCGGCTGGTTATTCAGTCATTGTTATAGTGACAGCGCCTTAAAGGCTAAACAGTGGCACGCAAAAGTGTGGGATAAAGAAACAATACATCAAAAGTTACCCACCAGTACTTGCGTCAATATCATGCAAAGCGACCAACACCTTTTAACTTGGCTAAAAGATTTAAGGGACTATGGAATAGCGCTTATTAAGAGTGTAGAAAGAGAGCCAAACGCCCTGATTAAGGTGGCAAACCGCATCTCTTTTATTCGAGAAACTAACTTTGGAACTATTTTTAATGTTCAGGCAAAAGCCGATGCCAACAGTACCGCTTATACTGATTTACGCTTACCTTTGCATACAGATTTACCGACACGAGAGTTACAGCCTGGGTTGCAGTTTTTACACTGCCTAGTCAACGATGCCGCAGGTGGCGAATCAATTTTGGTAGATGGTTTTAAGATAGCCGAGCATATGCGCGAACATTACCCAGAAGAGTTTGAAAGCTTATCCCGTATCCCCATGGCCTTCTATAACAAAGACAAACACAGTGACTACCGCTTTCGAGGCACAGCGATAGTGCTTGATGAAAAAAAGCAGGTTATTGAAGTCCGTCTTGCTAACTTTCTAAGAGGGCCAATTGATGCGCCAGCACATCAAACCCTAGCCCTATATAAAGCCTACAGTTGTTTTATACGACTTACTCGAGAAGAAAGGTTTCAGTTCTTTCATCGCTTAAACAGCGGTGATCTCATCGTCTTTGATAATCGTAGAGTCTTACACGCCCGTAATGCGTTCGACCTGAAAACAGGATCAAGGCACCTACAAGGCTGTTATATCGACAGAGATGAACTTTTATCTCGCATAAGAGTACTTGAAAGGGATGCGCTCTAAGGGCTCAAACAAAATAGAGGCTTAGCGGTCATAAAATAGGACAGCTATTCTATGCCAGAGCGATATTGGCTAGCCGTTGTACCATAAAGCGCTCGATAACGACGGCTAAAATGCGCGGTTGAGCTAAAACCACAGGCAAGAGCAATCTCTGAGATACTAAGACCAGAATCAGACAAGAGATAACGCGCGTGCTCTATTCTCATTTGCACATAATAAGCTGAAGGCGTTGAAGCTAAATACTGTAAGAACAATCTTTCGAGCTGCCTAACAGAAATAGACAAACAGTCAGCTAAATCCGATGTGGTTAGCGGGGTTTCGATATTGGATGCCATTAACTCTAAGGCTTTTAAAATCTTAGGATGATGTAAGTTAAGTTTTTCACCTTGGCTAGCTCTTTGATGATCGGCTGGATTTCGAGCCTCACTTTTAATGAGTTGCTCGCACACTAAAATCGCCAGCTCTGGTTCAAAATAGGCTTCTATTAAATACAGCATCATATCGGTTGCAGCAGTACCACCAGCACAGGTGATGCGCTTATCCTGAATTTCAAAGAGTTCGTCACTAATTTCAAGTTCAGGATAACGTTCTTGAAAAGCGGGCTTAGCTTCCCAATGCAAAGTAATTTGATAACCTTCTAATAGCTTTGCCTTAGCTAACAAATAGCACCCAGTATCTAGGGCGCCTATCATGAACCCGAGACGATGCAATTCACGTAGCCATTTAATAGATTTATCTGAAGTGTGTTTTTCCGGATGGAAACTCGCATTCACAAAGAGGTTTCTCGGTTTATCACAACTGTTTATTGATTTGGATTCTTGCAGCGCTAAACCATTGCTAGCTAAAACCGCCTCCCCTTCTTCACTAAAGCACTGCCACCTAAATAACGTTTTACCCGCCAAACGGTTCGCTATGCGCAAAGGTTCAATAGCAGAAAGCAGCGACGCCATAGCGTATTCAGGTAAAAGCAAAAAAGATAAGGTAAAAACCCCATCATCATCTGCAATTAATGGCTTTTGCGTCTTTGGGTATGGTGAGGTTTGCATCCAATCTCCTAAAAAAAAGATACGGCCTTTATTTTACGGCCGTATCTTAAAGTTTTAGCCAACAAGCTAAAGTTGTTAATCTTTGACTAATTGCGTCTCGCTATCGCCTCCCGCTCCTGTCTTACCCAGACCATTCACTTCGTTAAAGAGTGATTTAAGCACACCTAGCGTCATCACAATAATAATCAAGCTTAACGGCAGCGCAGCTGCAATATTTGCTGTTTGTAGAGCACTTAATCCACCAGCAACTAACAAGGCTGCGGCAACTAATCCAATAACAACGCCCCAAAAGATACGAAAAGCTTTTGGCGGTTCTTCATTCCCTAAAGATAGGATAGTCGTTAATACCAAAGTGCCTGAATCTGAAGACGTCACAAACCAGCTCATCAGCAGAAATACCATCATGGCAGACACAATCCAGCCTATGACACCTTCGCCAAAGATACCGTCAGCACTGGCAAATAAAGCCGCAGGCAAATTCCAAGCTTTAACAAGCTCAATAATACCTGCGTTACCCACGCCTGCACTGCTAGTCAATTCTTGGAAAAGTGCAGTACCACCAAAGATACCCAACCATACAAAGATGATAATGGTAGGTACTAACAAGACTCCAATAACAAACTCTCTTAGAGTACGTCCGCGAGAAATACGCGCGATAAATAAACCAACAAAAGGTGCCCAAGCTAACCACCACCCCCAGTAAAAGACGGTCCAGCCATTTTGCCATTTAGCAGGGCCATCTTCTTCTGGGAACCAAAGCCCCATTTGAACAAAGTTTGCGAGATAGTCCCCTAACGAAGCCCCAAAGATACCTAATAACCAACTTGTCGGTCCGCCAAATAAAAAGAATGCAACCACGAGAATAGAGACAATTATATTCCACTGAGAAATAATTCTAATACCGCGCCCAACCCCAGATAGCGCAGACAACACAGAAACTATGGTAATCAAAACAATCAAAAATAGTTGTGTCGGTACACCAGAATCAACACCTATTAGCCTTTCAAGCCCAACCGACATCTGACTGACCCCCAAACCAAGTGATGTCGCCACACCAAACACACACCCTAGCACTCCAAAAATATCGACAATATGCCCTATAGGCCCATAAATACGATCACCAATAAAAGGATAGAGTGCAGAGCGCAGCGCTAAAGGAAGTTTTTTACGATAAGCGAAATAGGCTAATGACATACCGACGATGACATAAACAGCCCATCCATGAAAACCCCAATGGAAAAATGTCACTCTCAGAGCATCTACCGCGCGATCATAGCCAATAGCGCCTGCACCTGCCATATCGGCATAGGGGTTATTTGGGTAACCAAACGCACCACTGTTATCTAGGTAGAAAATAGGCTCAGCGACCCCAAAAAATAAGATGCCTATGCCAATACCAGCAGAGAAAAGCATAGAAAACCAAGCAAAGTTACTAAAATCAGGCCGACTATCATCATCACCTAAACGCACGCTACCAAACCGACTAAAGACGATAAAGGCACAAACAGCGATTAAGAAAACAATGGTGACCATGTAATACCAACCAAAAGTTACTTCAATCCAAGTACGAATACTGCCAAATAGCTCCCCAGCTAATTCAGTATTCGTCCCAGTAAATAATACGAACAAAAGTACCAAGAGTGACGAACTAATCGTCATGCCCTTATGCATACCTTTAAATAGCCCGGCTTGGGCCAATTTTTCAGCTTTAAATACCCTAGACTCTGATGCTTCAAAGCCTTCTTGAGGGGTAGACGACATAAGCGTATTCTCCATTTCTATAGTTTTTATTAAGAGAGCTTTCTTTGTTACTATTACGACTTCATTTTCACCTCATTGGCATCCGTGCCAGACCAGTCATCCTGAACTCACACATATCAAACGCTTAGCGTTTAATACCTTTCTCTGCCCGATATTCGTCTAGTGTCTGCATAATACGAATCAGGCAATCATCACGTTCTTGTACAAGCTCATCGATGGACGCGCCATTGGCTTGTGTCAAACACCCAGCCACCATGTCATCTTTCAGTTCTTGTGTCAGTTTCGGCGCTTTCAGGCGCGTCCAAGGCTCTTCTAATGCATCCTCAAAGTGATCTAATAGATGTGCCATACCGCCTTGCCCACCACCTAAGTGGAAGGTTAAACAATGTCCCATGATGGCCCAACGTAAGCCCGGTCCGTATGCAATCGCCTTATCTATGTCTTCCACTGAACATTCTTTGTTAGCTACCATATGTAAGGCTTCACGCCATAAGGCTTCTTGTAGACGGTTACCAATAAAGCCCGGTAGTTCTTTATCCATTTTCGCGACTTGCTTTTCCGTCGCCTCATAAAAGGCTGCGGTCCAATCAACCACTTCCTGACTGGTTCTTTCACCGCCACAAACTTCACAAAAAGGCACCAGATAAGGTGGGTTAAAAGGATGACCAACGACAAATCTGTCAGGCTGAGCTTCAAGCTCATTTGCCATATCTGTCATAGCAAATCCTGACGTACTGGAAATAATCACCACATCAGCAGGAACGATACGATCAAGGTCTGCAAACAAACTACGTTTAGCATCCAATCGCTCTGGCGTACTTTCTTGGATAACCTCAACTTGATTAGCTAAAGCATCCAGAGAATCTACAAAGCGTAATTTATCTTTGCTTGCTCCCTCTCTTAAACCCAATTTTTCAATCGTGGGCCAAATATTGTCGACCATGGTCAATAATTTTTCTTTTGAATTGGGGCCAGGGTCGTAAGCAACGACTTCCATTCCCATACGAAGGTAATGCAGAGCCCAAGCACCACCAATAACACCTGTGCCTATTACCCCAACTTTTGATACCTGATCCGGATTAGGACGCGCCATCATCTCTCTCCTATTGAGTGCCACGTAGGCGTAATTTTTCACGGGCTTGAGTGGGGCTTAAAATACGTGCTCCCATACTCTCGATAAGATTGACTGAGCGCTCGACCAATTGGCCATTCGTTGCCAAGACACCTTTACCTAAATACAAGTTGTCTTCCAAGCCAACACGGACATGACCACCTAATAAGGCAGACTGAGCAGCCCAAGGTAATTGATTACGGCCCAAGGCAAACGCTGTCCATTGACTGTGATCAGGCAGCATATCCACCATACCTTTCAATAAAGTAAAGTCCGGTGGTGCTCCCCAAGGAATCCCCTGACACAGCTGGAACATAGCATTGTCATCAAGCAAACCTTCTTTCATCATTTGCAGAGAAAACCAAAGATTACCGGTATCAAAGATTTCTAATTCAACCGTCACACCGAGCTCTTTAATACGCGCAGCGCCAAGGCGAAGCATGTCGGGTGTCGACACATAGACAAGATTGTTATCACCGAAATTTAATGAGCCGCAATCTAGGGTACAGATTTCAGGTTTTAGCTCTTCAATATGAACAAGACGTTCGAGCCCACCGACTAGATCCGTTTCGGGACAAAATGCGGTTGGGTTTTCTTCTGGTCCAATATAAAGGTCGCCACCCATACCAGCGGTTAGATTAATGATAATGTCACAGTTAGATGCTCGAAGACGCTCACACACTTCAGCGTAAAGCTCGACTCGTCTAGAGCCTTGCTTTGTCTCTGGATCCCGAACATGAATATGGGCAATGGCAGCACCGGCATTCCAAGCTTCTATCGCTGAATTAGCAATTTGCTCTGGGGTAACGGGCACATTCGGGTTTTTATCTGCTGTATCCCCAGCACCATTAATAGCGCAAGTAATAATGACATCTTGATTCATCATAAGGACTCTTTCATGGGTTAAATAAACACGAGAGGCAAGTCAGTATGTCTCGCTCTCATCATCAAGTGACATCAAAGTTACACCTTAAAAAAGGATGATTTTGTCTAAAATCGATGATTAATAACCTAAAAACCACAAAAAATAAGGGATGTCGTAAATAGATACACCTATCTGTTTACGACATATTGAGACGAATGTTTTGCTTTAGAACTACCTTTCTCGGCTAGGAAGCTTAGAAAACTGCGCTTGATAACAGCGGGTAAAATGAGAAAGAGAAACAAAGCCACAAGCAGTCGCCACCGAGGTTACGCTGTCTTTAGTTTGTTGTAACATCCAGCGGGCTTTCTCTAGCCTAAGCTGACGGTAAAATGCTTTTGGGGTTTGTTCTAGATGTCGTTTAAATAAACGCTCTAGCTCTCTATCTGAAATACCAACATGTTCAGCCAGCTCAGCTATCAATAGAGGTTCTTCAATATTTTGCTCCATTAATTGCACGGCTTCGAGCAAATTTGGGTTGCGGCTATCTAAACGAAGTTGCAAGGAACGTCGTTGAGGTTCGCTATGTTCTCTTTGGTGGGTATAAACAAGCTCATCAGCCACTAAGGTCGCCAGCTCTTGTCCATGTTGCGCTCTAATCAGATAGAGCATCATATCCAAACCAGCTAAGGCACCAGGACAAGAAAAACGTTTTCTATCTATCACTAGCAGCTCTTGCACTAAGGTTACCTTAGGGAATGCCTCTTGGGTTGTTTCATGGTTTTCCCAATGCATAGTGACGCGATAACCATCCAAGATACCCGCCGCAGCCGCAATATATGCCCCCGTATCCTGACAACCAATATCCGCACCATAATGGCTTTGCTGTCGAATAAAGCCTAATAGAGCTGGTGTGGTAGTCAGATCAGGATCACTGCCCGAACAGATAATCAAGGTTTCACACTTATCTATGGCTTTAATATGGGTATGAGTCATTATCTCAATGCTGTCACTGCTTGAGATTAAACCGCCGCCTTCTGAGATAAGCTGCCATTCATACAAGTCTTCACCTTGAGTACGGTTGGCATGGCGTAAAGGGTCTAACATGGAGGTTAAACCAAACAGAGAGAAGCCAGGCAGTAACAGAAAGTGAATCTTTTGCACGCTCGTTCTTGATGGATCACCAAACAAGTTTCATCTCCTCTGACGACTAGTTTGTCGATAATAATCAATTTATATGCGATTTTAATCAATAGCATAGATTTTTTATGCCTAGCATAGGAGCCAGTCAAACCATTTACCTGAACTAGGAGCAAAAATGCCAAATCAAACTGCACAGGCTGAGCAGCCAAACGAGCCAGATATGATTAATTTATTCGAAAGCCCAGTGCTACCTGAGTGGATAGATTATAACGGGCACATGAATGATGCCTATTATGTGGTCGCTTTTAGTCAGGCTATTGACGCCTTTATGTTGCATATTGGTCTGGATGAAACCTTTAGAGAGGTGCACAGCGTCTCTATTTACACACTACAAAGCATGGTGACTTACCTAAAAGAAGTCGCCGAAGCTGAGCCCATCATTATCCAAGGGCAATTATTAGAAAGTGATAATAAAAAACTAAGGCTCTTCATGACCATGTACCATGGGCAAACACATGATGAATTAGCCACTATGGAAACCTTGTTATTACATATGGATATGCAAGCACATAGAGCAGCACCTTTCTTAGCGCAGACTCAAGCATTAGTTAATGAGATACAAGTTGCTCACAACCTATTGGACACACCTCTCAATGCTGGTAAAGGCATTGCGATTAGGCGCCCTAAATCTTAACTATTGTCTTCTAAAGTAGTTACCTTCTAGAACAATTACTTTCTAAAGCAGTAACTTTCTCAGACAAAATAAAAAGGGTGTCCAATGGACACCCTTTTTATTGATGAGCGCTACAAGGGAGCAGAAAAACAATTAGTTAGAAAGCGCTGCTGCGATTCCCATACCGCCACCAATACACAAGGTCGCAAGGCCTCGTTTGGCGTCACGTTTTTGCATCTCATGGATCAAGCTCACCAAGATACGGCAGCCTGATGCACCTATCGGATGCCCAAGTGCAATCGCACCACCGTTTACATTCACTTTAGTGGTATCAAAGCCAAGCTCTTTATTCACTGTCATCGCTTGTACCGCGAACGCTTCGTTGGCTTCGACTAGATCAAGGCTGGCGATATCCCAACCCAGTTTGTCTAAACATTTACGGCTAGCATGAATTGGCCCTGTTCCCATGATTTCTGGGGCACAGCCTGAACTCGCAAAACCATCCAGAGTAGCAAGTACAGGTAAACCTAGTTCATCTGCTTTCTCTTTGGTAGTTACGACAACCATAGCCGCACCATCATTAATGGTCGATGCGTTACCCGCTGTCACTGTCCCCTCTTTATTAAAAGCAGGGCGAAGCTTGGCAAGAGACGCTAGCTCAGTGCCATGTCTTGGCTGTTCGTCGGTATCCACAATCAGATCATCTTTACGACGCTGTGGCACACGAATAGGGATAATTTCCTGCTCAAATTGACCTGCTTCCATGGCCGCTTGCGCTTTTTGTTGTGAAGCAAGCGCAAACGCATCCTGATCTTCACGACTAACATCCCATTTTTGTGCAATGTTTTCAGCGGTAATCCCCATATGAAAATCATTAAAGGCATCCCAGAGGCCGTCACTTATCATGGTATCTTTTAATGCCCAATTACCCATTTTTTGGCCATTACGACTATTAGGTAAAACATGTGCCGCTTGACTCATGCTTTCTTGTCCGCCAGCCACAATCATTTGAGCGTCGCCCGCTAAGATAGCTTGAGCCGCCATTTGCACCGCTTTTAAGCCAGAGCCACATACCTTATTAATGGTTAATGCAGATACCGACTCAGGCAATCCAGCATTCAGTGCAGTTTGACGCGCAGGGTTTTGACCACAGCCCGCTGCCAGTACTTGGCCTAAAATGACTTCATCAATTTGATTCGTTAATACGGGCTGCTTTTCCAGCAACCCCACTAATACTTGCTTACCCAACTCAACCGCAGACAAAGACGATAAGCTGCCATTAAACGCGCCAATTGGCGAACGCCCTGCCGCTACAATTACAATTTGCATAACTTAACTACCTGCCTCTTAATTAAAACGTCATTTCTGGAACATGATCAGGTACGATCAAACGGCCTTGGGTTTTCGCTTGAATCTCTTCAACCGACACACCTGGAGCACGTTCTTTTAGGATAAAAGCACCGTCTTCAATCTCAAGCCAAGCCAGATCAGTTAATACTTTCTTGATGCAGCCTTTACCTGTAAGAGGCAAGGTGCAGGCATCTAATAACTTAGAGTCGCCATTTTTTGATGCATGGGTCATGGTAACAATAATATTGTCAGCACCGGCTACCAAATCCATTGCGCCACCCATGCCTTTAATTAATTTCTTAGGAATCATCCAAGATGCAATGTTACCGCTCACATCGACTTCAAATGCCCCTAATACGGTTAGATCCACATGGCCACCACGAATCATGGCGAAGGACTCAGCCGAAGAGAAAATAGAGCTACCAGACACTGCAGTTACGGTTTGTTTACCCGCATTAATCATGTCTGCATCTAGTTCTTCTTCCGTTGGAAAGGCACCCATACCGAGTAAACCGTTTTCCGATTGCAACATTACTTCCATACCTTCTGGCACAAAGTTAGCCACTAAAGTGGGAATACCAATACCTAGGTTTACGTAAAAGCCGTCTTGTAGTTCACGTGCCACTCGAATGGCCATTTGATCACGGGAAAGAGTCATAAAATCACCTATATAATTTAGAAATCAAACGCCTTATTCAGACACAGTTCGCTTTTCAATACGTTTTTCAAAGGTACCTACAATCACTCTATCCACATAAATACCAGGAGTGTGAATATGAGCAGGATCAAGAGAACCGGTTTCGACTAATTCTTCCACTTCAACCACGGTAACCTTGCCTGCCGTTGCTGCGAGTGGATTGAAATTTTGCGCAGTATGGCGATAAACCACATTGCCATATCTGTCTGCTTTCCAGCCTTTTACTATGGCAAAGTCACCTGTAATTGACTCTTCTAATAGGTATTCACGATCATTAAATTCGCGTGTATCTTTACCTTCAGCAACCGGTGTCCCTACCCCTGTTGCGGTATAAAATGCAGGTATGCCTGCACCGCCAGCACGCATTTTTTCAGCCAAAGTACCTTGAGGTGTTAACTCAACTTCCAAGTCACCTTCTAAAAGCTGTTTTTCAAATAAGGCGTTCTCACCCACATAGGAAGACACCATTTTTTTGATCTGCATATCTTCTAACAAGATGCCAAGACCAAAACCGTCAACACCACAGTTATTAGAAACCACTGTTAAGTCTTTGGTTTGTTTGCGCTTAATTTCACTAATCAAATTTTCTGGAATACCACACAGACCAAAACCGCCTGCTAAAACCGTCATTCCATCTTCTAGACCTGCAAGGGCTTCCTCGTAGGTGTCTACTACCTTATTAAAACCAGCCATGTGTTCACCTCAAATTAATACATGCTTTATTTGATATTAGTTTGTATCATCTTCACTCATTAATTAAGTTTATAATTTTTATCTATTAATACTTTTTACTTATTAATCTTTTTATTTATTAGATAACGCATTATTAACAATGGATAACTGACATGAACCCGAAACAACTCAAAGTATTCCTTGCTGTTGCAAGAACCAAAAGTTTTGCCGAAGCTGCTGCCTTGGTACATATGTCGCAACCCGCTGTCAGTTTATCCATTAAAAATTTAGAAGACTCCCTAGGCGGCAGGCTCTTTACCCGCACCACGAGAACCACCCACCTCACCCCAGAAGGTGAGGCACTTATGCCAATTGCAAAGTCATTATTAGCCTCTTGGGCCGATGCAGAACATGAGCTACATCAAAGGTTTACCTTAAATATGGGGAAAATTGCCTTAGCCGTCATGCCATCCTTCGCTGCCTCCCTGTTACCACAAGGCTTGCTCAAATATAGACAAAAACACGCGAATATAAAGGTCGAGGTACATGACGTACTCGCAGACACAGTGGTGGAGTTAGTTCGTTCAGGACAGATAGAAATTGGCATTTCCTTTGCGCCAGAAAACACCCAGGATTTGAGTTTTCAAACCCTATTTAACGATAGGTTTATTGCGGTCATACCAAGCAATAGCCCCTTAAAAGACATCAAAGAATTAACTTGGTCACAATTATTGGACTATGACTTTATCACGCTACAAAGACCCTCTAGCGTTAGGAGCATGATTGAAGAAGCGCTTTTTAGAGAATCGATTGATTTGCAGGTCACCTTTGATGCACACCAACTTGCCACCGTAGGCCGCATGGTAGCGGAAGGCTTAGGCGTGGCGGTAGTACCCGCTTTGTGCGAACGCCAAATGAAAGAGCAAGGTGCTATTTGCTTACCCATTAAAGCGCCTATTATTGCCAGAAATGTCGGCATCATCACCAAAGCTAAAGCACCGCTTTCTATTGCGGCTGAGGCTATGGTGGAAACCTTGCTAGAAACTTTTGCCGACTCAAACGCTGTTTAAATCAAACGCTTTAGCTCGACAGGAAGCCTCTAGTCCAACATGAAAGTAACAGGGCCATCATTAATTAAGGCGACCTGCATGTCTGCCCCAAACTCACCTGTCGCCACTTTGTCGTGCTGCTTGCGCACCATATCGACAAATACATTAAACAAACGCTCTGCTTCAGCCGGTACAGCAGCCGTTGAAAACCCGGGTCTTAGGCCCTTTTTAGTTTCAGCAGCCAAGGTGAACTGAGACACCAAGAGCACGCCACCCTCAACTTGCTTGACGTTAAGGTTCATCTTGCCTTCTTCATCGCTAAACATGCGATATTTCAAAAGTTTATCCGCTAAACGTTGAAGCTCTGCTTCTGTATCGGCTTTTTCGATACCCACCAACACCATTTGCCCATGATCTATGGCGCCAATCACCTCACCCGCCACAGTCACACTGGCTTGCTTTGCTCTTTGTATAAGTAGTTTCATTTGAATCCTTAATTTTTTATCGCTAATGAGATGATTGTTCATTTATCCATTAATAAATCAAGCCCACAAAAAAAGCGCCCGAAGGCGCTTTTTGAAACACTCTTAGCCGCTAGACTAAAGGGTGCCTAACTTACTTACGACCCGCACGTTTACGTTCGTTTTCAGTCAATAGTTTCTTACGTACACGGATGCTGTCCGGTGTTACTTCTACTAGTTCGTCATCTTCGATGAACTCAAGCGCTTGCTCAAGTGTGTGACGAATTGGTGGAGTAAGTGTTAGGGCTTCATCAGTACCAGAAGCACGTACGTTAGTTAGCTGCTTACCTTTAACAGGGTTAACCGCTAGGTCGTTATCACGTGAGTGAATACCGATAACTTGGCCTTCGTATACTTCAACCGCATGACCTAGGAACATACGACCACGGCTTTGTAGGTTGAATAGAGAGTAAGCAGCAGTTTTACCTGACAACATGCTCACTAGTACACCGTTCTTACGGCTTTGAACTTCACCTACTTTTACTGGACCGTAATGGTCAAATACGCTGGTCATGATACCTGAACCAGAAGTAAGTGTTAGGAACAAACCACGGAAACCAATCAAACCACGAGAAGGCATCATGAACTCAAGACGTGTACGGCCTTTACCATCTGGTTCCATGTTAGTTAGTTCTGCTTTACGCAAACCTAGCTCTTCCATGATTGAACCTTGGTGCTGGTCTTCAACATCGATAACCACTTGTTCGAATGGTTCAGACAAAACGCCGTCGATTTCTTTCGTGACAACTTCTGGGCGAGAAACACCCATTTCGAAGCCTTCACGACGCATTGTTTCGATCAATACAGATAAGTGAAGCTCACCACGACCAGAAACGATGAATTTATCCGGTGTATCACCTTGTTCAACGCGCAATGCAACGTTATGGATAAGCTCTTGGTCAAGACGGTCTTTGATGTTACGAGTGGTAACGAACTTACCTTCTTTACCAGCGAATGGAGAATCGTTAACGATGAAGTTCATGCTAACGGTTGGCTCATCTACGCTTAGCGCAGGTAGTGCTTCAACATTTGTTGGATCACACAAGGTATCAGAGATACTTAGCTTGTCGATACCATTAATACATACGATGTCACCCGCAGTAGCGAGTTCAGTATCGATACGGTCAAGACCCATGTAGCCTTTCACGTTTAGTACTTTACCTTTACGCTCAGAACCATCAGCAGATTTAACAACGACTTGTTGGTTAGGAGAAAGCTTACCACGTGTGATACGGCCTACACCGATTACACCAACATAGCTGTCATAATCCAGTGCAGAAATCTGCATTTGGAAGTCACCTTCAGGATCTACTTGAGGCGCTGGTACGCTATCTACGATCATTTGATAAAGTGGCGTCATGTCTTCAGCCATTTCTTCTGGATCAGTACCTGCAATACCATTGATTGCTGATGCGTAAATAACAGGGAAGTCTAATTGCTCTTCAGTTGCGCCTAGGCTATCGAAAAGATCAAACACTTGATCCATCACATAGTCAGGACGAGCACCAGGACGGTCAATCTTGTTGATAACAACGATTGGACGTAGGCCCTGTTCGAATGCTTTAGAGGTTACGAAGCGAGTTTGAGGCATAGGGCCATCAACGGCATCAACCAATAGACATACACAGTCAACCATAGATAGTACACGTTCTACTTCACCACCGAAGTCGGCGTGTCCAGGTGTGTCTACGATGTTGATGCGGTAGTCATTCCATTTGATGGCTGTGTTTTTAGCCAAAATGGTAATACCACGTTCTTTCTCTTGGTCGTTCGAGTCCATGATACGCTCAGCGCCTTCGTCCTTGCGATCGAGGGTACCTGATTGGCTCAAAAGTTTATCAACCAAGGTAGTTTTACCATGGTCAACGTGGGCTATAATGGCGATGTTTCTTAAATTCTCGATCACAGTAGTGTTTCTCGGCTAGCTGATAAAAAGTTGCGCGCATTATAGGCGATCTTGCTAACAATTTGTTAAAAAAACACTCAAATAACTCACTTTATTCTTCTGTTTCTAAAAAACATCGTACAAAACAAGATGATCTAGGTCAGATTCACCCAAAATTGTCCTGCTAGGGCATCCATTTTTTGCGCTAAAGTTTGCATTTCATTGCAAGTGTTCAAATCTTGTTTACTGCGTGAAGCGATTTCATTGGTGGTTTGACTCACTTGAGACATGTAACCATTAATCGTTTTAGCGGCTGCATTTTGCTCTTCCATCACTTGTGCAATTTGATCCGCATGACTATGGATACCTTCTATACCTTGTTGCACAGCACCAATTGAATTAACCGCATTTTGTGTTTGCGTATCACATTGATGAGCGCTCTCTAATGTATCCCGCATTTGTCTTGAAGCAGCTTCGGCACTTAGCTGTAAACTGTCTATCGCTTTCACGATTTCATTGGTTGAATCATGAGTACGAGTGGCTAAAGCACGTACTTCATCGGCGACTACAGCAAAACCTCGGCCACGCTCTCCCGCACGGGCAGCTTCAATAGCAGCATTTAAAGCTAGCAGATTAGTTTGCTCTGCTACATCTCGAATCACTTCGACCACAGAACTGATGGCTGAACTTTGCGACTCTAGGTCGTCCATTATATTGGTGGCATCTTTAACTTTCGCTATCATACCGCCAACTACTTGCTCACTTTCATTCACTGCAGCCAAACTAGACTGCATATCCATTGCTGCTTGCCCTGCAATATTAGCCGCTTGGGTCGAGTTATGGGCCACATCACTGATGGCACCCGACATATTACTCATGGCACTTTCAATATGGTTAAAATCACTAGAGAGACTCATCAAACCCATTTGGTTATCGGCAATGCAATCCTGAAGATCTTGCTGCTTACGTCGTATGATTTTAGAGAAGTTGCTAATACGGCCAACAACGGCGGCCGTTTCACCTTTTAAACGGGTTAGCGCTAACTCTATCTGCCCTGCTTCATCTACGCGTCCGGTATAAATGTATTTGGCTAAATCTGAATCAGAAATTTTTGCTGCTTTTTTAAGAGAGGTTTGAATAGGTTTAAATAGCCAGACAGTCACTAAACTTGATAAAGCCAGCAATGAGATAAATTCCATCAGACTGATAAAGCTTGATGTTTGATTTTGCACTAATAAGAATAACAGACAGAGGATAAGGCTGTTTGAAGCCAGTATTTTAGAGAAGAGTGAAAAGCGAGGATACTTAGCAAAACTAGGTTTTTTACCTTGGTTAAGCGCCTGATAGACAGTTTCAGCTCTGGCTTTAACCTTTTCGTTTGGTCGTCGCCTTACAGATTGATATTCCAATACCTCTCCATCTTTAATGACAGGGCTAGCATAAGCATCAACCCAATAATGATCACCATTTTTACAGCGGTTCTTCACCACCCCCATCCAAGATTTTTGTTCTAAAAGGTGTTGCCACATATCTGTGAAAGCAGCAGAAGGCATATCAGGATGGCGAATAATATTATGCTTCTCACCCACTAGCTCATCCATGCTATAGCCACTGATTTTTTCAAAGTCGGGATTCACGTATTGGATTTTGCTTTTTAGATCTGTGGTTGAAAGTATATTTGCATCCGATGCAAGCTGTTGTTCATTATGAGAACTCATTTTGCCTTCCTTATGAGATAGATCAGAAAGAAAAATATTAAGGCATTAAAAAGCCTCATTATTTGATTAACATCAAACTCACTTGGGAGCTATTGGTTACTTTTTGTCCTTTGTGTAATATTGCGTAACAAGCTTTTTTAGAGCAATACAAAAAAAGCCAAAACAAGATGTTTAGATCAAGTTTTGGCTTTTTAAGTGTAAAGTTGCGACTTTTCTTTAATTAAGGCAGATATACGCCTATCTTTTCATGGCCTTTACCGAGTAAAGAGGCGGCATGTATTTTACTCATTACACCTTTACCACAATAAAGCAGATGTGTTGTCTCTTTATCTAATTCTGACCATTTATTTTCTAGCGCAAAAAACGGAATTTCAATCACTGGTCGGCCACTAACTTTCAATGGTTTCTTCTCAATTTCATCAGGATGGCGAATATCAATAATCACCTCATCCGAAACAGGCACTCGTACAATTGGCACTTCACCTTGATATTGTTTATCAACATCTTCCATCACAGTACGGATAGAAACAGATTTAGCATTTTCAACTGCGGCATCTAAAACAGCAAAATCAAACTTACTTTCTTCATGCTCTATTTTAGGAAGCTTAGCGCGAGTTGTCGGCTTCACCGAAATCACACCACAATACTCAGGAATACTAGCCGCAAAAGCAGCGGTACCAATTTTGGTCGCTTGATCAATAATTTCTTGTTTATTCGTTGTAATAAGTGGACGAATAACGAGTTCATCTGTTACATCATCAATCACTTTTAGATTCACCAAGGTTTGGCTCGATACTTGTGCAACACATTCGCCCGTTACCAGCGCCTTTGCACCAAGATCTTCCATTACCTTACCCGCCGCTCTTAGCATCATGCGTTTTAAAATAACGCCCATCTGCGAGTTATCAACTTTAGTTAGTATTTCACCCACCACATCTTCAAATGGAATAGTGACGAACTTAACCCCAATATTAGAACCGTACTTTTCCCACAGGTACCAAGAAACTTGTTTCACACCTATTTCGTGAGCATCGCCACCTAGGTTAAAAAAGCAGAAATGGGTTTTAAGGCCACGACTCATAGTCATATAAGTGGATACGGTAGAATCATAACCACCCGAAATCAAAGATAATACAGGGTCATGAGAACCAATAGGATAACCACCTAGGCCTTTTACACGCTGCTCAATAATCCAAACTCGATTGTCTCTTATATCAATTGGCACCAGTACTTCAGGATTCTTTAATCTTACCGCTAACGCATTACAACGTGCTTTTAAGGTACCGCCAATTTGGCGCTCTGCATCAACAGAGGTAAAGTCATGTTGACCCACACGCTTTACACGGACTGCAAACACGGCATTTTCGAGTACATCTCCGTATGAGACGATGGCTTCATCAACGATGGCTTCTAACGTCGTGAATTCGAATTCACGCACATATTGGAAGTGTGCAATGCCCGCAATATTCGCTAATCGATGAGTAAACTCATCTCGCAGCTCATCTTTTTCAGATAGCACCTCTATAAAGTCCCAATTTCCTGTTACGACAACATTTTCGTCATGCTCTGTTAACACTTGACGAATATTCTGTCTGAGCTGTTTCACAAAGGTTTTACGGACAGGGCGACTTTTAATAGTGATTTCTGAAAAGAACTTAACAATGAATTTCATGGCTGCTTACGACTGAATAAATAATGTGAACACATTATAAAGAAAAGTCGGAAAAGCAGAAAACTATTTATTTGCACCAATAAGTGACACCACAAATAAAACGCGCACTAAAAAAGAGCATAAAGAGAGATATGATCTATACTTATTTTCCGCATTACGACAGAAATAAATAAATAGCTTCATAACACCTTGTAAAATAAGACTTTAATTATTTTTCAGGTTAGGTGGCACAGAAAATGCTTTATTTCCAATAAGAAACGCTTCATTGTGAAGCACAGCAAAAGTTATGTGAAAATTACTCACGCACTTAGGAATAAACTAAATTACTGGAGAGCTAGTATGTCAAACAAAACTCTGGCATTGATTGCCGAACACGATGCTAAATGGGTAGACCTTCGTTTTACAGATTTTATAGGTAAAGAACATCACGTTTCTATCCCTGCATCTACAGTTGACGAAGAGTTCTTCGAAAATGGACAAATGTTTGACGGTTCTTCCATTTCTGGTTGGAAAGGCATTAACGAATCAGACATGATCATGATGCCTGAAGATGATTCTTGCCTAGTTGATCCTTTCACAGAAGAAGCAACTATCATTGTTCGTTGTACTATTATCGAACCTTCTACAATGCAAGGTTACGATCGTGACCCACGCTCTGTTGCAATCCGCGCAGAAGACTTCCTAAAGTCTACTGGTCTTGGCGACACAGCTTTCTTTGGTCCTGAGCCAGAGTTCTTCATCTTTGACGATGTTAAGTGGAAAACTGACATGTCAGGCTCTATGGTTGAAATCAACTCTGAAGAAGCTGCTTGGGCATCTAACAAGTCTTTCGAAGGCGGTAACATGGGCCACCGCCCACGCGTTAAAGGCGGCTACTTCCCAGTACCACCAGTAGACTCTCACCACGACCTACGTGCTGCTATGTGTGGCGCAATGGAGTCTATGGGTCTTGTTATCGAAGTACATCACCACGAAGTAGCGACAGCGGGTCAAAACGAAATCGGTGTTAAATTCAACACTCTCGTTAAGAAAGCTGACGAAGTACAAGTAATGAAGTACTGCGTACACAATGTTGCTCACGCTTACGGTAAAACAGCGACATTCATGCCAAAACCTATCGTTGGCGATAATGGTTCTGGTATGCACGTACACCAATCTTTCTGGAAAGGCGGCGAGAACCAGTTCTCTGGTGATCAGTATGCAGGTCTTTCTGAGATGGCGCTTTACTACATTGGCGGTATCATCAAACACGCTCGTGCACTAAACGCTTTCACAAACGCTTCAACAAACTCTTACAAGCGTCTTGTTCCAGGCTTCGAAGCACCAGTTATGCTCGCTTACTCAGCTCGTAACCGTTCTGCTTCTATCCGTATTCCTTACGTTGCTAGCCCTAAAGGTAAGCGTATTGAAGCGCGTTTCCCTGATCCAACCGCTAACCCTTACCTAGCTTTCTCTGCAATGTTGATGGCTGGTATCGACGGTATTAAGAACAAGATCCACCCTGGCGATGCTGCTGATAAAGATCTATATGACCTTCCAGCAGAAGAAGCGTTGGCAATCCCAACTGTTGCTTCTAGCCTAGAACAAGCTCTTGAAGCACTTGATAACGATCGTGAGTTCTTGACTCAAGGTGGCGTATTCTCTGACGACATGATCGATGCTTACATCGCTCTTAAATCAGAAGAAGCGCTACAAGTATCTATGACAACTCACCCAGTTGAGTTCGAATTGTACTACAGCCTATAAGACTAAAGCTTGCGGCTTTAAGCTTAATAAAAACCCAGCTTAGGCTGGGTTTTTTTATGCCCCAAAAAAGAGCACACCTCTCGCGCGCACAATAATGGTGCGCTAAAATATCTATATTAATGACACATTATACTGATACGACCCCGTTTTACGCTTTTCTAGTTTTGGTTCGTATCTTGCAGAGTTAAAGGGAAGTAAGAGGATAATAACGTGCATAGTTTACTGATTGATCATTTATCAACCGCCGTGGTAAAGCTAGATAATGAACTGCTTATCGAGTATCTCAACCCTGCAGCAGAAATGCTTTTGGCAGTAAGTCGTCGCCGTGTCTATGGACAGAGTATTGAGAATGTTTTCTTCGAAGATGAAAGCAGTATTTCAGCCCTTCATAATGCAGCAAATACTGGCTACCCATTTACCAAGCGTGAAGCCAGATTAGAAATGCCTAATGGCAAAAAGCTATTCTTGGATTACACGGTTACACCTGTCATGGGTGTACTTAGCAGCACAGAAAGCCTACTGATTGAGCTATATCCTAGAGATAGGATGAAGCGTATCTCCCAAGAAGATGAGTTATTGGTCACTCACCAAACCAGTAAAGAGCTGATTCGAGGTCTCGCCCATGAGATCAAAAATCCACTAGGAGGCATACGTGGTGCGGCTCAGCTTATTAGTCGTAGCTTTAAAGATGAAGGATTAAAAGATTACACCCAAGTCATCATTGAAGAGTCTGACCGCCTTAGAGATTTAGTCGACCGTCTTTTAGGCCCAAGACAGTTACCTAAAATAGAGCTCTTAAATGTCCATAAAGTCATTGAACGGGTAAATCAACTTGTAACGGTTGAAGCCAATGAACAAGTTCGTTTTATTCGAGATTATGACCCAAGTATTCCAGATATTATGGGGGACAGTTCTCAGCTGATCCAAGCCCTTCTAAATGTAGTACGTAATGCCATGCAAGCATTGCTGCAAGATAACTCTCAAGATAATAAAGAAGTACGCATCATGACGCGTGCTTTACGTCAGTTCACCATAGGTTCAAAGCGCCATAAATTAGTTTGTAAAATCAGCGTTATAGATAATGGTCCGGGCATTCCTGAGCCAATTTTAAAAACCCTTTTTTATCCTATGGTCAGTGGCCGCCCAGATGGCACCGGACTTGGCCTATCTATTGCACAATCCATCATAAATCAACACAACGGTCTCATTGAATGTAAGAGTGAGCCTCACCAGACCCTATTTAATATATTGCTGCCCATTGAAAGCGCAAACTGAGGCAAGGAGAAAATTACATGTCACAACAAGATACAGTATGGATAGTCGATGACGACAGATCGATTCGCTGGGTATTAGAGAAAACACTAGAGCAAGAAGGTATCCAAGCTAAGTTATTTGATAACGCAGAGTCACTTATGAATCTGCTAGAGCACGAAAAACCAAGCGTTATCATTAGCGATATCCGTATGCCAGGCATGGACGGTCTTACCTTGCTAACCAAGATACAAGAAGACAACCCTTATTTACCCGTCATCATAATGACAGCGCATTCCGATCTAGATAGTGCTGTGGCCTCTTATCAAGGAGGTGCATTTGAATATTTACCTAAGCCTTTTGATGTAGAAGAAGCCGTTAGCTTAGTAAAGCGCGCGATATTGCATCATCACAAATCTATGCCAAGCATAGAGGAAGAAACGCCAAAAGTTGAAATTGTTGAAAAAGAGATCATAGGTGAAGCGCCTGCCATGCAGGAAGTATTTCGCGCTATTGGTCGATTAGCGAACTCAAATATCACTGTGCTTATCAACGGTGAGTCAGGCACAGGTAAAGAACTGGTTGCCCATGCGCTACATAAACACAGCCCAAGATCTGCCAGCCCATTTATTGCACTTAATATGGCAGCCATTCCTCATGATTTAATTGAATCAGAATTGTTTGGCCACGAAAAAGGCGCTTTTACTGGCGCTAACACCTTAAGGCGAGGCCGTTTTGAACAAGCCAATGGCGGCACATTATTCCTTGATGAAATCGGCGACATGCCGGCTGAGACACAAACTCGTCTTTTACGTGTACTTGCCGATGGTGAGTTTTATCGTGTGGGCGGCCATGTACCCGTTAAAGTTGATGTACGTATTATTGCAGCTACTCACCAAAACCTTGAGAATCAAGTAACAGAGGGGTCATTCCGCGAAGATCTATTTCACCGCCTCAATGTGATTCGTGTACATTTACCCAAATTAGCCGAAAGACGCGAAGACATTCCTCAACTTGCACGCCACTTTTTAAAGCGCGCTGCCGAGGAGCTATCAGTAGAACCCAAAATACTCACCAAGGAAACTGAAGACTACCTTGCTCGTATGGATTGGCCAGGTAATGTGCGCCAATTAGAAAACACCTGTCGCTGGCTAATTGTGATGGCATCAGGTCGCGAGGTTTTGGTGCAAGATTTACCGCCAGAATTACTTGAAACGACACCAAGTGAAAATAATTACGCTAGCTGGGAAGACGGCCTTAAAACTTGGGTAGATAATGCGCTTGCTCAAGGTCAAAAAGCCATTTTAGATGATGCTGTGCCTAAATTTGAACGCATTATGATAGAAACAGCTTTAACACATACAGCGGGCCGTCGCCGAGATGCCTCCCTATTATTAGGCTGGGGAAGAAACACCCTAACACGCAAAATTAAAGAGCTAGGCATAGATAGCAGTGAGCAAGAAGAGTGAGCCCTCTTCTTATGATTTACTTAAAAATTCGACCTAAATCAGCTTAATTTTTAATTAGCGTGGAGTTTTCACGAATTCCTTTCATTTATCCTTTAAAAACTTGCTTTCGTACCCACAATAATTTAGTAATGAACTAATGTGGTTATGAAAGCGACGTTATAAGCCTCTATCCGAGACATCAGCTTTTGAGCCACACTACTTCCTGTTAAATAGGTAGGAAGCGATTTATTTTTATAAAAGCAAAATAAGCTGATAGGACAATGAATATGTATCAAACTTTGGAATCAATGGGCGTCACTAGTTTTGACGACATCGAAAAATTTACACTTCGTTATGAAAATGGCTATGACGTTTTAAAAGTTTATTATCGTCGTGAAAAGGGTTCGTTACTTCCAAAAAGCAAGAAATTCAAATTTGGTCGTTCAACAAAAACTGTCCTAGCTGACGGCGGACAACAAACTTATCGTCAAGTACAAGAGCCATCTCTTGTCGTGCTAAGAGCCGTTGAAGAACTAGGTAAAATAGTTGGTAAACAAAAAGAAGATAAGATCACTAAAGCAGAGCTTGTTGAAGAACTTGTACATTTAGAAAAAGTAATGACAAGCAAGATGGCTGAGATCAGAGAAAAAATTGAAACAATGTCTTAAGTAATAGTATTAAGCAAAAATGCTTTAAGTAAGACAAAGATGCTAGCCTCAGAAACGGTTCTGGGGCTTACATCTGTCTCACGTTTTGCGACTCCTCTCTCATTCATATCAGTTTAAAATACCGCACCATGATCATAACGTCTGACCCAATAATTATTGCCGATATACTGAATCAAGGCGGCATTATTGCCTACCCAACTGAGGCAGTTTGGGGGCTTGGCTGTAACCCTCATAATCAAGCATCCGTTATCAAATTGCTCAATATTAAATCTCGCCCTATGCATAAAGGCATGATTCTAGTGGCGGGAGATAAAGCCCATTTAGCACCTTGGTTAGTTCAACTTAGCCCTGAACTACAAACAAAGCTAACAACACACTATTTAAGCCCCACTAGCTGGATAGTGCCAGACCAAGACATTGCACCAACTTGGGTAAGAGGTGAACACCAAAGCATTGCGTTAAGACTGAGCCAACATGAGGGGGTTCAAGCGATTTGCCAAGCTTTTAAAGCCTGTATTGTTTCTACGTCAGCCAATCCTGCGGGGTTAGATCCTGCACTGAGTTTAGAGCAAGTTTTAGCTTACTTTAGAGATAATATAGATGCTGTTTTTGATGTCCCGTTAGGACAATCTAAACAACCATCTCAGATAAAAAGCTTATTGGATGATCAAGTAATCAGACAGTAGTTTTATCTCAAATAGTCGTTTTATGAGATAAGCGTCTTGTACTGCCCATAAAAAAGCCTCGCCTTGGATCCAAGACGAGGCTTTTTATTTTAGCTCGGTTTAATGTCCGCCAAGGTAGGCATCACGAACATCTGGATTAACCAGCAATTCATCACCTGTTCCTGTCATGCGAATTTCACCGTTAACCATGACATAACCACGGTCAGCAAGCTTCAGCGCATGGTTAGCATTCTGTTCAACTAAGAAGATAGTCATACCAGAAGCGGCGACTTCTTTTAGCACTTCAAAGATTTGCTTTACCACGATTGGCGCTAAACCCAAACTGGGTTCATCCAACAGCAAAAGCTTAGGACGACTCATTAGAGCACGAGCAATCGCTAACATTTGTTGTTCACCACCAGACATAGTAGATGCCCTTTGATTACGCCTCTCTTTCAAGCGAGGGAAAATCTCAAACATCTTTTGCATATCTTCTTCAGCATGCTTCATGCCGATTGGAATAGTCCCCATCAAGAGGTTTTCTTCCACCGACATCCCAGGAAAGACACGACGCCCTTCTGGAGATTGAGCCAAGCCATTAGACGCCACATAGTGTGCTGACTTTTTCGAGATATCCTCGCCACGGTATATAATTTCACCAGAAGATACTCTAGGTTGACCAAATATAGACATAAGTAGGGTCGACTTACCTGCGCCATTGGAACCAATTAAGGTCACAATTTCGCCGGTATTCACATCCAAAGATACCTTTTTAAGAGCCTGAATCGGGCCATAATAGACATCAACGTCTTTAAATTGCATTAATGTACTCATAGGCCTACCTCTTCATCTTCGTCTTCAGCACCCAAGTAGGCAGCAATTACTTTTGGATTATTCTTAATATCATCAGGACCACCTTTAGCGATGACCTGACCATGATCAAGCACCACAATATAGTCAGAGATATCCATGACCATCCCCATATCATGTTCAATCAATAGCACGGTGACATTATGCTCGTCTCGCAAGATACGAATCATCTTGGTTAACGCATCCGTTTCAGATGGATTAAGACCCGCAGCCGGCTCATCAAGACAAATGATCTCAGGGTTAGTACACATGGAACGTGCAATTTCTAAACGACGTTGCTGACCATAAGAGAGCTCACCCGCCAAACGGTTAGCGTGAGCCACAAGGTCGACTACGCCTAACCAATAGAAGGCTTTTTGCAAAGCGTCTTCTTCCGCTTGTTTGAAAGACTCAGTATTAGCAATGCCTGCCAATATACTGCGCTTTACTGTCATATGCTGGGCAACCAAAAGGTTCTCCACCACAGACATTTCTTTAAACAAACGAATATTTTGGAAAGTACGAGCAAGGCCAGCACGGTTAACCAGGTGAGAACCACCAAACATTTTATACTTCAATCGATTAGCAAAGGCTACTGGAGAGAAGTAATCACTGGCTTTAAAATTCTCGCCTAACACCTTGATAACACTGGTTTCTTTACCTTTTGCACCCAGGGTGATTTGACCACCTGTGGCTTTATAAAAACCGGTTAAGCAGTTAAATACAGTCGTCTTACCTGCACCGTTTGGACCGATGAGAGCAGAAACCGAACCACGTTTAATATCAAAAGTAATATCGTTTAACGCTTTGATACCACCAAAGTGCATGACAAGGTTTTCAACTTCTAGGATATTTTCCTGCTTCATTTCAATACCCCCTTACGCGTCGCAAAGCCTGTTCGCGTCACCCTGACTAAACCACGAGGCTTCCAAATCATCATAACTACCATCAAGACACCAAACATGAGGACACGATATTCGGCAAACTCACGCAACAATTCTGGCGCCACAGTCAAGAAGAAGGCGGCGATTACTACCCCTAAGGTTGATCCCATTCCCCCCAATACAACGATTGCAAGAATCAAAGCAGATTCCATAAATGTAAAGGAAGACGGGTTAACAAAACCTTGGTAAGTGGCAAAGAAAACACCTGCAATACCAGCAACCGATGCACCCATCATGAAGGCTGACAACTTAACCAGTACGTGGTTTAAACCCAAAGATCGACAGGCAATTTCATCCTCACGCAGGGCTTCCCAAGCACGACCAATCGGCATTTTCACTAGACGTTGCTTAACATGAAGCACGAGCAAAACAACAATAAATAGAATCAAGTAAATAAACATGTACTTGAAACCAGAGTTGTAATCTAAATTGAAAAATTCATGGAATGGAGTGCCGTCCCGGGATCGTCGTTTAAACTCTAATCCAAAGAGTTGTGGTAGTGGTGCTGATACACCATTTGGACCATGAGTCACGGCAGACCAGTTATTCAATATCAATCGAATAATTTCACCAAAGCCTAAGGTCACAATAGCCAGGTAGTCACCATGCATTCGCAGTACGGGGAAACCTAAGATTGCCCCGGCTATTGCGGCCAAAATAGCAGCAATAGGTAACATAGACCAAAAGCCTAAACCTAAATACTCATAACCTAAGGCTAAACCATAAGCCCCGATGGCATAGAAACCAACAAAACCCAAATCAAGCAGACCCGCTAGACCAACAACTATGTTTAGACCTAAGCCAAGTAAGACATAAATCAAACCCAATATAATGACTGTCAGTACATACTTAGATGCAATGAAAGGCACCATCAAGCCAATTAAGATGACAACAGGAATGATCCAAACCATATTAGATTTATAGTCAGGCGACTTAACCACTACCCCAGTATCATCACCAGAGCTGTGCCTAAAGAGGATCTCTTTACCCTTACTCGATTGTAAGAAGCTGGAGATAACAAAACGGCCAATTGCAACCGCCGCAACCATCCAAGCAACCCGATCAAATTCTGTGGTAAAGCCGTAACCTTGTAGCACGACACCGACAACAGGGCCAAATAGCACTAATGCCATTAAACCTGCAATGACGGCATCAATGGTGCTCTTTTTATAATCAATCGTTGCGTTCATCTAAACTTTCTCCACCTCAGGTTTACCTAAAAGACCACTTGGACGGAAAATCAAAATAATCACAAGCAAGGAGAAAGAGAAAACATCTTTGTAGTCTGAACTAATCAGACCAGCAAACAAGGATTCAGAAACGCCAAGAATGATTCCACCCAACATGGCACCCGGTAAGGAGCCAATGCCGCCGAGTACAGCAGCTGTAAACGCTTTAATCCCTATAATAAAGCCCACATAGAAATCAAATGCGCCATAATCTAAGGTAATCAAAACACCCGCTAAGGCAGCCATTGAGGCACCAATTACAAAGACAATGGAAATAACACGGTCAGTGTTAATACCCAATATGGATGCCATTTTTCTATCTTGTTGTGTCGCTCGACACATACGGCCTAATTTTGTTTTCTGAATAATATAAGTCAGTGTACCCATACCTAAGAAGGCCACTAACAAAATTACCAGTTTCATATAGGTAATCTGTACAAAACCATCGCCAATATCAAATCTGACAGCACCTGTAAGCATGGTTGGAATACCCTGCTGGCGTGCACCTTGGCTGATTTGTACATAGTTTTGTAATATGAGGGACATACCAATCGCAGAAATCAAAGCTGATAAACGACCGGAATTACGAAGGGGACGGTAGGCAATTTGTTCTATAGCCCAACCATATGCGCCAGTAACGGCAATTGTGATAAAGAGAGTACCGATAATAATAATCGGGAAAGATTCTATTCCGAAGAAAGATAATAATGCGACAACAATCGCAGTAATGTATGCGGACACCATGTATACATCGCCGTGGGCGAAGTTAATCATACCGATAATGCCGTATACCATGGTATACCCGATAGCAATGAGTCCATAAACAGACCCAAGGGTAAGACCGTTAACCAACTGCTGGAGAACGATATCCATCGTAAGACCTCGTGGGGATTTTAAAAACTTAGAAAGGAATCACAACCAGCCAAGCTGGTTGTGATCTTCATGCATTATGCTAATAAACCAATAGAGTATTAGTTTACTTGAGCATAGTTACCCATGTTGTCCCACTCATACATAACGTAGTCAGACACTTTTAGGTCGCCTTTCGAGTCAAAGTCCTTAACGCCCATGACAGTAGAAACACTGTTTGATTTCAACCAATCAGCGCCTTTGATTGGATCAAGGTCATTATTTTTAAGGGCTTCAACAACCACTTGCATAGCTGCATATGAGTACAGAGTATAACCTTCTGGCTCATAACCACTGTCTTTGAAGACTTGAACCACTTTCTTCCCTGCTGGGTAAGATTGTGGGTTTGCACCGAATGTCATTAGTACACCATCAATGTACTCAGGCGAACCAGCAACAGCGGCGAATTCGTTAGATACGATACCATCACCAGAAATGAAGATAGCTTTTGACCCCTGCTCACGTAATTGACGTACTAGCGGGCCAGCTTCTGAGTGAAGCCCACCAAAGTAAACTACTTCGGCATCAACAGAACGAATTTTAGTAACCAAGGCGTTAAAATCTTTCTCACCACGTGTTAGGCCTTCATAAAGAACCTCATTAACACCATAGTTATTCAACGCAGATTTAGTTGCGTCAGCTAGACCTTTGCCATAAGTATCTTTATCGTGAATGATAGCAACGCGCTTCGCGTTTAATTCACTAATAATGTAAGCACCAGCAACATCACCTTGTTGGTCATCACGTCCACAAACACGGAAAACGTTAGATAAACCACGGTCGGTTACACGAGGGTTAGTTGAGGCAGGGGTTACCATTAATACACCAGCTTCTTCATAAATATCTGAAGCAGGCATAGTTGAAGAAGAACAGAAGTGACCAACAACGCCAACAGCTTCATCAGAATCTACTAAGCGGTTAGCGACAGCAACGGCCTGCTTAGGTTCACAAGCATCATCAGCTTTTACTAGTTTAATCATTTCACCATTAATACCACCTGCAGCATTAATGTCTTTAGCGGCTTGTTCAGCACCGCGCCATAATTGCTCACCAAATGCAGCATATGCACCCGTATGAGGGCCTGCTACACCAATAACAACATCCGCTTGTGCTAGAACTGATGCACCCATAGCACCAGCGATTGCGATAGAAAGTAAAGATTTTTTCACAATAGCATTTGACATTAGTCAAGCTCCTACTCATTCCAGTTTATGATTATTATATTAAAGCAAGAAGCGTTCCATTCATCGGCTTGAATTGACGAGTAAATAGAACATATAAAGTGCCAGATTAACTCTGTTTCGCGACTCAATATGAGATAAACATTAATCTTTAACACGCGGATAGGTCAACACAATTGAGTTATAAATAACCAAATAATATTTTACAAGAACAAAGAAATACAAAAGAAATAGACTGAAAAACAAGCAGTAACTAGACATTTCCATTGTTTTTAGCGGATTTTATACGATATACAGTAGGATATTGAGACAGAAGGGGTTTAAAGCAGATAAGAAGTTTTACTTAAAAACTTCTTATCTAATTGTTTTTAAATTTAGTCCGATTTGGTTTATTGAGTCCTATTCAATGTATTCAGCAATTGAGATCAACCTGATCCCATCATCATCTAGTTTCGCTAAGCGTTTAGATAAATAATTCATGGTTGCAGGATAAGGGTGGCCAATCGCTAACGCCTTACCACGTTTTTTTGCTATGGCTAACAAACGTTTAAATTGTCTATCAATGGCCTTTTCATCTTGAATATTATCTAAAAAGACATCACGGCGAGTTGTGGTTAGATTAAACTTAAGAGCATTAGCTAGTGCCACGCTGTTAGGGCTCGTTAAGCTATCAATAAAAAAGAGCTCCATTGGCTGGATCACTTCCATTACCCATTCCATTCTTTGAGTATCTTGCGTTAACAAGCTGCCCATATGGTTATTGATACCTTGAATACCTGGCACACTCTCAATGCCAGCTTTCAAGGTTTCTTTTAATTCCTTTTCACCCATACTCTTATAAAGGCCACCTGGCCCTAACTTAAGCTCTCTTTCATTCTCCATCGGTACATGCAGTATGATGTTGCGAGTTTGCTCAGTTGCAGCAAGTGCCGTTTTTTTAGAGAAAGGGGTATGAGGTAAAATAGCCAAAGCCACTTCAACAGGCAGTGACAAAGACTCTTCCATACCTCGACGGTTATAACCAAGGTCATCAATAATAATGGTAATACTTGGTCTATCGTCAATTACACTTGTCTCTTCTGGTTTAGAGACAGTCTCATTTTGTTCAACTAACTGAATACTTTTAGGCTCTGAGTGCTTTAGGGTTGGAAAGGTTTTTTGCCATAAAAAGTCCAAGGATTCATCCTCAGCACCAGTTAACTTGATATTAGGGTAACTGGGTAACAAAGGTGTTGAAGGACTATTTGATGTTTTAGACGCCGCTTCAGGTGTCGTTATAACAGGCCCTAGTGGCTGGGTGTCTTGTACTTGGGTACTGACTTTCGCATCTTCTTGTGCAACAAGAGGCTCTTTTTCAACCTCTGTCATTTCTGTTTTTTCACCCTCTGTTGCTAGCTCTAATTCAGGGCCAGCAGCTTGAGTCTCAAGGCTTGAGTCAAGTTCACTTGCAACAGGTACTAGTTCCGTAAGGTTGAGTGTCTCATCCGTGACATCTGTTTGTGATTCAAGAGATTGAGTTAATGATTCAGGTTCGTCAATAACAAGTGGGCCAGAGTCATCAGCATAAACTAAAGAGGACGAAGATATTAATAGGCTTACAAATAGAAGCTGCGAGCGTTTTATTGCTCGCAGAAATGGGTCAAACATAATTTCTCAACTAGTACAGGTTTTATTGAGGCACAAGTTTAGGGAAGGCTTTGAGTACAGACAAGGCCTGAAACAATTGAAAGTCATTTTTTGCGATATCATCGAAGCTATTTTCAGCATCTAGGCTATTTCTATCCTCTCCACCTAGGCCATTTGCAATATGACCACTCAAATCAGCCTCTTTAACGATAAACCCTGTGTCCTGTATAACAAGGTTGGCTTGAGGTACTTCCATGTCAGGAATAATTCCTTGAGCCTGAATTGATCGCCCTTTTGGTGTGTAATAAAGCGCTGTGGTTAACTTAATTGCTGAACCATCTGTTAATGGCACTACAGTTTGCACGGTTCCTTTACCGAAGGTTTCAGTGCCCATAATAACGGCACGCTTATGATCCTGTAATGCGCCAGCCACGATCTCAGAGGCAGAAGCAGAACCTGAATTCACTAATACGACGGTTGGAACAGCATCTAGATATTTCGTTTTTGTTGCATTGAACTGGGCTTTAGACATTTTATGGCGACCGTCGGTATAAACTATGATGCCATCACTTAAAAAAGCATCCACAACAGAAACGGCACCTTGTAATACGCCACCCGGGTTGTTTCTCAAATCGAGCACTAAACCTTCTAACGGGTGTTCTGCCTTCATTGCCTCTAACGCTCGTTGAAACTCAGCGCCTGTACTGCCCTGAAATTGGCTAATCCGCACATAACCCACATCGTTCTCTAACCATTTATTCGTCACACTGGCACTTTGCACTAGGCCACGCATGATATCAAAATCTTTTAACTCACCTTCTCTTTCTATGGTCAGGTGAATATTAGTTCCCACCTCACCACGCATAAGGACAATCACTTCTTGCAAGCCCATATCATTAATCAGGGTATCATCAATACGAAGCACAGTATCGCCAGGTTGAAGCCCAGCCGAAGCCGCTGGCGAGCCGTCAATTGGCGATACAATCACAAGCTGCCCTTCTATCATTTCGACTTCTATGCCCACACCCGCATATTTGCCAGATGTCATCTCTCGAAACTTGGAGATTTCTTCACGCGTTAAGTATTCAGAATGAGGATCGAGAGCCGCTACCATTCCTTTTAACGCCTTACTTAGAATTTGTTGATCAGAGAGCTCATCCACATAGCCTTGGCTTATGGTTTCAAAAGACTCAACGAAAGATTGAATTTCCGCTAGTGGGACCTGTTGCTCTTTGGCTTGCGCGATTGGGCTGCTTAACACAACCACAAGAAACGCGGCACTTATTGCTTTTAAAAAATTCATACTTGAACCTCTGACCATACCTTTTATTCGCATCAAGATTGATGTTTTGCTCACCAACCTTATTAATGCAAATAAGCGGGCTTAGCCTTGTTTTACCCACTTAAGCGGGTTAACGGGGGTACCGTTATGACGAATAGAAAAAAATAGCCCCGGTATAGTACGACCACCTGAACTCCCGACCGTCGCGACTGGGTCATTGGTATTGACCCATTCCCCGACCTCTTTGAGCAAGCTCTGGTTATAGCCATATAAAGACATATATCCATCACCGTGATCCAAAATCAGTACTAGGCCAAATCCTCTTAGCCAATCAGAAAAAATCACCCTTCCGTGGTAAACCGCATTCACTTCAGTACCTTCTTTGGCAGACAATGTAACGCCACCTAAGTTCACTTGCCCTGACTCTCGCAGTACATTTAACCGTCCTAGGGGTTTATTTAACTTACCCTTCAAGGAACTAAACGCTACCTTCTCATCAATAACAGGCATTTCAGCTAATGCTTCTTCAAGCTTAAGCAATAGGGCTTGTAACTGCTGTTGATTACGTTTTAGCGTTTTTGCCTTATTACCTCCCGATCGAATATCCTTTTGAAGTTTAGCCAGAATCTGCTGACGCTCATTCTGTTGTTTTGCTAACACCTTGCGCTCTTCAACAAGTTTCGCTTCTTCTCGCGCTTGCTGTGCCCTATGAGAGCGCATGCTCTTTTCAATTAAGCTTAGTTCATTTACCTGTATTCCATAGCCATTAATTAAAGATTGGCGTGCTTGGGAGAAATATCGGTTGTATCTCACCATACGCATTATCTCTTCAGGCGTACGGCCATCGAGCAAAAATTTCATGCCTTCTTGCTCACCAGAACGATAAACCGCCCTTATTTGGGCGGCTATCTGTTGATTCTGTTGCTGAATACTTATTTTCAGCTTTCGTTGTTTTATGGCCAGCTCCTTGAGCTGACCATCACTCTGTTTAATATTGTCTTGAATGGTTTTTATTTGTTTCAAGAGCTCATTAATAGACTTTTCTTTACCTTCTAACTGACCTTCAATTTGTGATTTCTCTGACTGCACCTCTTTCAACCACACATTGAGCGACTTTAATTCTTCTTGCAAAGCCTTAATTTGTTGCTCAGCTTCTGCTGCAGATTTTGGCTCTGCAGCAGTCACATGTAATGAAAAGAAGGAGCAAAGACTCACAAACAAAACAAGTACCAATTTGCCCATAAAGTCGTTACCACACTCTCAATCTATTCAGATTAGGTTAATCTCGTAATAGTAAGCTTTGACCAGTCATTTCTGCCGGTGCTTCTATTTCCATCATCTCAAGTAACGTTGGCGCAATATCGCTTAACGCTCCGCCTTTAATTGATAAACTCACATCAGGAGAGACAAGTACCAGAGGCACAGGTTCAATCGTATGTGAAGTTAACGGCTGAGTACCGTCATCACTTAACATTTGTTCCACATTTCCGTGATCTGCGGTAATCAAGCAAGCGCCACCATTAACCTCTAAAGCTTCTAACACGCGACCAATACAAGCATCAACGGCTTCTACAGCTTTAACCGCTGCCTCAAATATTCCACTGTGCCCAACCATATCGCCATTAGCAAAGTTACAAATGATAGTGTCATAAGTACCAGCTGAAATAACTTCCACCAGCTTATCTGTCACTTCTGGCGCACTCATTTCAGGCTTTAGGTCATAAGTTGCTACATCAGGTGAAGGGATAAGTGCACGCTCTTCTCCTTCGAACAAAGCTTCTTCACCACCATTAAAGAAGAAGGTGACATGAGCATATTTTTCAGTTTCAGCAATACGTAATTGAGTCTTGCCTAGCTTAGCCAAGACTTCACCAAGTGTATTACTTAGAGCCAGCGGAGGATAAGCGACACTCGCCTTGATATCAGACGCATATTCGGTGAAAGTTACAAACGCACCTAGTTTTGGTATTGCTTGACGAGTAAAACCAGAGAAATCAGCATCAGTAAAAGCACGAGTAATTTGACGAGCACGGTCTGGTCTGAAGTTAGCAAAGACAATGGCATCACCGTCTTCAACAGTCACGGCATCGCCAATAACGGTTGCAGGCACAAACTCATCGTTTTGATCTCTGTCGTACGCAGCAAGAATCGCTTGTTCAGCTGTATCAGCTTGATAGTCAGCTTGACCAGATACAATCGCATTGTAAGCGGTTTCAACACGTTCCCAACGGTTATCTCTATCCATTGCGAAATAACGACCGGTTAAAGTTGCAATACGACCAGTACCTAGCTCAGCTAATTTAGCTTCAAGTTCAGCAATGGGTGTTTGTGCAGAACGAGGAGGCGTATCGCGCCCATCAGTAAAACCGTGAACATAGACCTTTTTAGCGCCACGTTTTACTGCCATTTCGCTCATGGCCATAATTTGTTCGTGGTGACTATGCACACCGCCAGCTGACAATAGACCTAAAATATGAACGGCTTTATCTGCTTTAACCGCTGTATCAACTGCATTTGCTAAAGCTTCATTTTCAAAAAATGAAGCTTCATCTATGGCTTTACCAATACGAGTGAAGTTTTGATAAACCGTACGACCAGCACCTAAGTTCATGTGGCCAACTTCTGAATTACCCATTTGGCCTTCAGGTAGACCAACCGCCATACCTGATGTTTGAATTAAGCTATGTGGCCTTGTCTGCCATAATTTATCCCAATTAGGCGTATTTGCCGCTGCAATTGCATTTGACTTAGATGTTTCGCTATAGCCCCAGCCATCCAAAATAAAAAGTGCGGTTGTCTTCTTCGCCATTGTACCGATACCCGTTAAGTTAAATAATCGTCGTATTTCGATACTAACACAGGCTTGTAATTTTGTTACAAGATCTCAGCCAGTTAGGGCTAATTTTGTTTGATTATCCAGCAGCTAAAGATTCAACTTGAGTTTGAGGGTCGACCTGTTCTAACAACCAGTCACGGAATGTGACCACTTGTTCTAAATCAGCCTTATTAGCAGGGTAAGAAAGGAAATATTCATGAGGAGTCATACAAGCCTCGCCAAAAGGCGCCACGAGTACACCAGAGGCCAACGCATCTTTTACTATCATGGTTGGCATGATCGCCACACCCATTCCAGATTTAGCCGCTTCTAATAACATATGGAAATGCTCAAAACCTGGCCCTGTTAAATGGCTGGCCGCTAATTCTTGCTGTGCCATCCATTCAGACCAAGCATTACTGCGTGAGGTTAAATGCATCAAAGGAAACAAACTAATATCGCTACGTTTAGCAGTATTCATCGTTAAACCTTGCTCAGCCAAAAGTTCAGGCGAACAAACAGGAATCACATACTCATTCATTAAATGATGCGATACCCCTTTTGGCCAATGATCACCGCCATAATGCAAGATCACATCAACTTGTTTAGGGTCTAGATTATCCGTCACATCCATAGCATTCACCTTGATATTAAACTGCGGGTGAGCACGCTGGAATTTAGCCAATTTAGGCACTAACCAAAAAGAAGCTAAGGTCGGTAAAGAAGCAAGTTGCAGAGAGATTTTTTCATCTTCCCTGTGTAACATTTTTAAGCAGGCACTTTCCATGCTGTCTAGTAAGGGCACCACTTCTTTGTAGTAAGCGGCACCAGTACCGGTCAATACCAAACGTTTATTAAGCCTAATAAAGAGGTCTCTTGATAAAAACTCTTCAAGATTACGGATTTGTCGACTTACAGCACTTTGAGTTAAATGTAGCTCTTGGGCAGCACGGGTAAAACTCAGATGACGAACAGATGCTTCAAAACATTTTAGGGCGGTAGACGAAGGTAGGTATCGGCGCATTTAAATTTGCCACAACTTGTTACATAAGAAGGTAGAAACTGTAACCGAGTTTGATCTAAGACAACACAAAAAACTGAGGAAATTAGCCATTTCTTCGAAAAAACGCACCTAAACAGCCCAAAACACCAAAAATACTTTGATAACAATATTTAAAGCCGATTCAAACACATTCATATCAAGTCAAAAGCTGGCCATAATGATAGATGTGCGCCCCAACCTCATAAAAGGATCGTTTCATCTCTCGTAAAGAAACCTTGTTTATTTGAGTCATTTGTAGCGGCATTTTATGCTCAGGGTTTATAAGGTAACGGGCTAGCTCTTTCCCCATAACGGTACCCGGTCCAATACCACGACCGCTATATCCAACCAAACTATAGATACCATCATCAAGCTGGTGACAATGAGGCAGATGATCATGACTAAAAGCAATTTGACCGCTCCAAGCATATTGCCAATCCAACTTAGGTAATTGGCTAAACAATTGCTTCACCCTTTTATCGGCCCAATCTAATAAACGGGTATTAAGTCCTGCTCCTCCCATACCACCAAAAATCAAGCGTCCAGATTGATCAAGACGCAAAGAACTCATCACTGTACAAGTATCCCAAACACCTTCTTTATTGGGTAAAATGTGTTGCAAGATATCATCAGGCAAAGCTTGGCTAGCAAATTGACTATATTGTATCGGCACAAAGGATTGCTGTATTTGAGGAAAAAGCTTCTCTGGATAAGCGTTAGTTGCCATAACCACCTTATTAGCCATTACTTCACCACCAGAGCTACATTTAAGACGCCACTTTTGAGCATGCACATCAATGCTCACAACCTGACTGTTTTGATAAATACTGACCGATTGAGATAATGCTGCTCTAGCTAACCCCAAGGCATAGGATAAAGGCTGTATCGTCCCAGCTCTAGGGTCGAACAAAGCACCTGAAAAAACGTTTGAACCAATACGAGTCCTTGCCTCACCTTCACCAAGCAAAACCACAGGGGCTTGGCGCTGACTCAATTGCAGAAAGCGATTCTCTAATTGCTTCATTCCGACACGACCAACACCAGCATGCAAGGTACCGTTACGGGTCGCTTCACAATCAATCTTATATTCATCAATTAACGAAAAAACCAAATCTGGTGCTTGCGCCAACGCATGATAAAGCAAGTTAGACGCATCCAAACCCAACGCATCTTCAACTTCATTTGGAGGCATCCATAAACCAGCATTCACAAGACCGACGTTACGACCAGAACCACCAAAACCCACCGTATTTGCCTCTAGCACAGCCACATTAACGCCTTTTTCAGCCAGAGTAAGTGCGCAAGACAACCCAGAATATCCTGCCCCTATTATCGCGACATCCACTTGGATAGAGTCATTTAACGAGGTGAGATTAAGCTGCTCTTTTGCAGAGGCTCGCCAGAGAGATAAATTCGCGTCGGTCATAGTGTTACCTCGCATAAGGGAAGGCTCTGGTTAGCCCTAAGACTAACCAGAATAGGGGGCTTAGATCACTCTAAGTTACTCAAAAACAATGCCTTGAGCCAATGGTAAATCACCACCATAGTTCACTGTGTTTGTGGTACGACGCATATAGTTTCTCCACGCATCAGAGCCACTTTCACGACCGCCGCCAGTTTCTTTCTCACCCCCAAATGCGCCACCAATCTCAGCACCAGAGGTACCAATATTGACGTTAGCAATACCGCAGTCGGAACCCGCTGGAGACATAAAGGCCTCCGCTTCACGCATGCTTTCTGTGAATACAGCTGAAGACAGACCTTGAGGCACATTGTTTTGAATCTCAATGGCTTCTTCAAACTCATCAAAGCTCAGCACATAAAGAATGGGCGCGAAGGTTTCTTGCTGAACAATTGCAGCATCATGAGCGATACGAACGATTGCGGGCTGCACATAGAAGCCACCTGCTGGTACGTTAGCCGTGACACGCTGGCCACCAAACACGACTTCTCCACCTTGAGCTTTAGCTTGTTCTAAAGCAGATTGCATCGCATTGAAGCTTTGCTCATCAACTAACGGCCCAACTAAAGAACCTTCTACTAATGGATCACCGATAGGCAAAGAGGAATAAGATTTCACAAGGCGTGCAACTAAATCATCAACCACTGAAGAGTGAGTAATCAAACGTCTCAACGTTGTGCAACGTTGACCTGCTGTACCCGCAGCAGAAAAGACGATAGCTCTGAGTGCTAAATCAAGATCCGCTGTTTTTGACACTATCATGGCGTTGTTGCCACCTAGCTCTAACAAAGAACGGCCTAAGCGAGCCGCTACCGTTTGTGCTACTTGACGACCCATAGCGGTTGAACCAGTCGCAGAAACAAGTGGATAAGTTGGCGCTGCCGCCATCGCTTCACCGACTTGACGATCACCAATAACGACACTGCATACTGCTTTTGGAATCTCAGGCATATCAGTCAATACTTTTTGTGCAATGCTATACATGGCAAGCGCGCAAAGTGGCGCTTTTTCGGAAGGCTTTAGTAGAATTGGGTTACCACAAACCAAGCCTAGCATGGCATTCCAAGACCAAACGGCCATGGGGAAGTTAAACGCAGTAATCACAGCAACGGGGCCAAGTGGGTGCCACTGCTCCATCATTCTATGGCCTGGGCGCTCACTCACAATACTCAAACCATGTAACATTCTTGATTGGCCGACAGCAAAATCACACACATCGATCCACTCTTGCACTTCACCTAGGGCTTCAGGCATGATTTTGCCCGCTTCCAAAGAAATAATTTGAGCAAGTTCTGTTTTATATTTACGCGCCTCATCACCAATACGGCGTACCAGCTCACCACGAAGCGGAGCAGGAATCGTACGGAAGGTTTTAAAAGCTTGGCTCATCTCGTCATTAATCGAGTCAAGCTGGTCAAGGCTCGCATTTTTAAAAGAAGACAAAGGCTCGCCATTAATTGGGCTAGATGCCGTAAAGCTATCGCCTTGTCCCAGCGCCTCGTGGTTTCCCGTTAACACACTAAAAAAATGATCACCTTCACGAAGACGATTAATACCAATAGTTTCAAGACAAGTTAGAGTCGACATAGACACCTCAAATAGAAAAGATTTCAACGATTTCCATCAAGATTACTGCCACTAAAAACAAAGAGGAAATACACTTTTCCTTGTAACGCTCTAGTTTTTTCCTATAGCTAAACGCATACTCATTCCTTATTACCTCTTTATTCTTGATTTAATAGAGCTCAAAACTATGGATATTCGCAGTCTAAGGTATTTCACCGCCGTCTATGAGGAGAGAAGCTTAAGTGCTGCAGCAAAACGCTGCTTTGTTGCTCAGCCTTCCATTTCTGCCGCAATAGCTCAATTAGAGGATGCATTAAAAGTCACTCTATTTACGCGCCATTCAAAAGGGGTGACTGCCACGGACAATGCGAAAGACTTATACCCGCACGCTTGTAAGGTCATTAACGATTTACAAGCCTTACCCAGCCTCTTCAATACGCCACAAAACAACCTAGATTTATCCGTATCTCTCATGCCTTTTTTATCAGGGTCATTAGTCAGCCAAGTCATTAAGACCATGTTAGAGCAAGTACCTAACTTACAACTTAACTTAGTGGATGAATCTGAACAGGCTGATTTGCGGTTTACCTGCCAGCGCTATCTAACCAGTGAAGATATTTTCCACCCTCTATGGGAAGATGATTATGTCTTAGCAATGGCACCAAACCACATGCTGGCAAAGCAAAAAGACATTAGTCTCAAACAAATTGATGGCCTGCCTTTTATTAGTCGCACTCCCTGCGACATCATTGAATCTTGGCACTATTTAATTCACAAGCAAGGTATTCAGGTAGATGTTAGAGCACAGGTTAAAACCGAAGAATACGCACTCGATTTAGTTGCAGCAGGCCTTGGCATTTCGCTTATTCCAGAGCACTCAGCCAGACAGAGATCAGATATCTGTTTACGCCCTCTTAATGATGCTAACTTCAAACGTCTTGTCGGTCTGGCTCACCACAAGTCACAAAGCCTGCCAAACAGGCTATTGCAAAGCATTTTAAACAGTAAAATGGACTTGCAGAAAGCACTTCAAAAGCAGTTGCTTGATAACTGATCGAGAGAGTAAATAAACAATTAAAAGATTGTGATATAAGTCATGCCCAACTTTTTTGCATGAGAAGATGATAATTAAGCTTTTGTTAACTTGCCCTGTTATTCGCTACAGTTAATGCAAGTTAAATGCAGTTCAACTGAAACAGGATACCAAGATGTTAGTTCAAGATTTTTTTCATTCCCTATGGCACAGCTATATTGCAGTCACACCTCAAGCAAAACGCATTCAAGAATTATTTGAAAGCAAGGGTGAAAAAGTACTGAATGACCACGTGGCATTTCGTACCTTTGCGAACTCCCCTATTAGCCTAGATAAATTAACACCTATGCTTGAGCAAATTGGCTACCAAGCTTACGGTGCTTTCACCTTTGAAAAGAAACACCTGTTTGCTAAATGCTTCAAGCACTCAGATCCAACTCAGCCTAAAATTTTTGTCAGTGAACTGCTATCTCATGAATTATCTGAGGTTGCACAAGAAGTGATTAATAAATTGGTTAATCAGATTCCAACACAAGTTGTTCAATCTCCAAGTATTTTTTGGCAGGGTCGCCTATGGAGCAAGCCTAGCTACGAAGAGTACCAAGTACTTGCCGCTGAAAGTGAATATGCGGCGTGGTTATCGACTATGGGCCTTAAAGCAAACCACTTTACCGTTAGCATTAACCACTTAGAGAACTTTGACACGATTGAAAGCGTGAATCAGTTATTAATCGATGAAGGTTATACTCTAAACGAAGTTGGTGGTCTGATTAAAGGCACACCTGAACTTTGCCTAGAACAGTCATCGACTATGGCGGATAAGATTAAGTTTGAATTTTCTTCTACTAAGAAGGTTGAAATTCCATCTTGTTTCTACGAATTTGCCCTAAGACACAAGATGGAAAACGGTGAAGTGTTTGATAGCTTTATCGAAGGTAATGCCGATAAGATTTTTGATTCTACTAATCAATAATCTCTCACTAAGATCCTCTTGCGCGACCAATTTGTTGGCACCACTATTTCGCGATAGTCGGTGCCAACATAATATCTAACTGCCCTGCAGCATAAATCTGCTGTCCATAAAGCGTGACACTGGTAATAAAGCTTGAGCTTGGCCCATCAAGTTCTAATTGCGCAATCAACTGATTCTCGATAAAAAGCTGATTAGCTTCACTTAAGGTCACAGGCACTCTGGGTAGTGCGAAGCCTTGTTTAGTATATAGCTGCCAAAGCATTGTCTCGCCTTGCACTAGATTAATCTGGCTTGGCTGTACCGCTTTGGATTTTTCCGCATTTGCCGCTTTATAACCCGCATATTTAAGCGCTAAGTTCAGCTTTATGCCTTCAATATCCCCTCTTTTTCTCGCTTCAACTTTCTTATTAAGTGCGATTAACTTTTTTGTCAGCGCCTCGTTTTTGTTTTTTAGCACGCGATTAATCTCGCTAATCGTATCTGGGTTATTAGATAGCAAGGGCAACTCAGACTGAGTAGAGGCAAGTTCACCACTTCTTTGCCACCATTCATCGGTTAACCTGGAAAACTGAAATTGTAATTGAGATCTTTGCTGTTTAAGCCGTTGTAGCTCGTCAAGCACTGGTTCTATTTTGGCTTGTGTTTGAGGTTGTTTAACCTGACTTGTGCAGCCCGTGACTAAGATAATCAGCAAGGCACTGAAACCCGCTTTTATTAATTTAATATTCATATCCTTACGTCTTTTACCTCTTCTACTTATTCAAGTCGCCCTGAGATTCTATTTCTATCATGTACGCCCTGCTTTTGCCGTGTATAATGCCTGCAGTTTTTTGATAGGTCTAATGGGTCTTACGCGTATGATGAACCAACTAATTGAGTTTTCCACCAACCATTGGGAAATGGTTTCTCTCTTTATTGCCTTACTAGCACTTGTAGTTTGGGTTGAGAAGAAAGGTGGCGCTAGTAGCTTGTCCACAGGAGAAGCCACTAACATGATGAACAACGAATCAGCTGTTGTCCTTGATATTCGTCCTGCTGCTGAGTTTAAAACTGGTCATATTACCGGCGCAATCAATATTCCTGCGACAAAAATAAAAGATCAGATGGCGACACTTGAGAATCATAAATCAAACCCCATCATCTTAGTTTGTAAAACAGGTATGACTTCTGGCGCTAGCGCGAAAGAGCTGCAAAAAGAAGGTTACACTGTCTATAAAATGCAAGGCGGAATTGCTGAGTGGCAAGGCGCTAATTTGCCATTAGTAACTAGCTAGAGAGGTCAAAATGTCTCAGGTAACTATTTACTCAAGTGACTATTGTCCTTTTTGTATTAGAGCGAAACAATTGTTAAAAATGAAGCAGGTCGAATTCAACGAAATTAATGTTGATGGCCAATCTGCTCTACGCCGTGAAATGACAGAAAAGAGTGGCCGCACATCCGTCCCTCAGATCTGGATCCAAGAGCATCATGTCGGCGGTTGTGATGAATTATTTGCCTTGGAACGTAGTGGTAAGTTAGATGCGTTACTGTCTCAGTAATGCATTAATACCAGACTAAAAATACTAAAAAATACATAAGACTAAGGAAATACAATGGCTGAAAATACAGAAGCAGTTGCACCGCAACTTGCCCTACAACGTATCTTTTTAAAAGACATCTCGTTTGAATCTCCACGTTCACCTATGGTTTTTCAGGAAGAATGGAAACCAGAAGTTGGTCTAGAACTGAATACTAAAAGTCGTCAAGTAGGCGAGAACCTGTATGAAGTGGTATTAGAAGTCACTGTGAATGTTAAGAACAATGGCGAAAACGCTTTCCTAGTACAAGTTCAACAAGGCGGTCTATTTGCCATTGCAGGTCTTGATGATCAGCAGCTACACCACGCACTAGGTGCTTTCTGCCCAGGTACTGTTTTCCCTTACGCTCGTGAAAACATCGACGCACTTTGCGTTAAAGGTAGCTTCCCTGCTTTGATGCTTGCACCAGTAAACTTCGATGCGCTTTATATGGATAGCCTTAAAAAGCAGCAAGCTGAAGAAACCTCTCAATAAATTATTGAGTGATAAAAAGAAGGGCTTAATTGCCCTTTTTTTTGTGTTATAAATAATCAACCACAGCTTATTGTTTCCACTCACCCAGGGAAGAGCATGGCAAAAACCAAAAGTGTCCGCAAGAAAAAACCTTGTGCCCGATGTATGAAAATACGTTGGATGGTCCTTTACTGTGCCTGTATTGCCCTAATACTAGTGTTGTTTACCCATGAATATATGCAAAAAGGACTTTAGAAGCGCCTATCTAGCCCTTCTTTCCGTTTTATTTTTATCAGGTTGTGCTACTTACAACCAAGACATTAGTGACGGTCGAGACCTTGCTAAGCAAGGGCAATGGCATGAAGCAGAAGAGGTTATCAATGACACACTTGATAGCTCTCAAGATCATTTATTACGCCTGTTAGAAATTGGCGCTCTGGCCCAATACCAAGGCGATTACGAGCGCAGTAATCAGTTACTAGAACAAGCAGAAAGACTCAGCGATACCTTTTTGGAAGAAAGTATCAGCAGCCGCTCTTGGGCATTACTTGCCAACCCCATGCAAGGGGATTTCCAGCCGACCGGTTTTGAGCGTGTTTATATCAACTTCTTCAAGTCACTCAACTACCTTGCCCTAGCAGAACAAGCAACTAGCAGACAACAAAGACAAAGCCTACTTGATGCTGCGCTCGTTGAGTCTCGACGCATTGACCTTAAGTTAAATGAAATTGCAGCACTTAACCCAAGTTATGACGACATAGATGGCGCTAATAAAACGTTTCTATCTAAGGCTGTTGATTGGCTTTCTGGTTTCTATACGGGTGGCATAAATAGTGACGACTATGTTTACCGCGATGACGCTTGGGCTAGATATATGGAAGGCCTTCAGTATGAAGTCAGCGGCGAATATGATGATGCCCGTATCGCTTACCAAGCCTCAGCGAACCTGTACGACAAGGGTTATACCAAGCAATACAATCTGCCTAAAGACGCGGGCCAAAGAGCTTGGCTTGATACCATACGCATGATGAAAAAAGCGGGCGGCTGGCAAAGCGAGTACCCAAGCCTTGCAAAAGAAAAGCTGAATAAGAAGTACCAAGCATTGTTAGCTGATTACGATAAAAAACCAGCTGAAATTATTGTATTAGAAGAACAAGGCTTTGTGCCTGAGCGAAAAGAGCTTAACTTGATGCTGTACGCTTCACCACAAAGTTATTCTTTAGTGTTAGAACCTCTTTACACAGGCACACATCAAGATGCGAATAATGCATCACGCTGGTTTAGCATGGTCTATGCTGATCAGGGGTTATTAAATCTATTTGCTAACTATCAAGCAGGTGGCGCTTGGAGCACTTTTGCAGGTGTATTCACTAAACGCATTATTCTTGGTAATGCTGGCTGGCGTTCATTGCGATCGGTTGGCATAGACAAGATGTTAAATGAGGCGCCAGTACGAATTGCTGTTCCTTATTATGACCCTGTTGTGCTAGATAATACTCAAACCAAACTTACCACCAGCCTAGGGGCTTCTGGGGCTGCGAAAGAACAATCTGTTCGCATGACATCTTTAGCGGATATCACTATGCAGGTTCAGTTAAGTCAGGCGAGCCGTGATATTTATGAAACGCTATTAAGGGAACTTTTACGTAATTACTTGGCCTATAAAGTTTCTAGTGAAGTACAAGATGAGACCGCCAGTTTATTATTAGGTTTGGTCGGTAAAATTGCAGTATTAGCATCGGCATCTTCTGAGACACGAAACTGGTCAACACTACCCGCTCAAGTTCGTTTAACACGACACGCGGCTGAAACCGGCTTACAGTCTCTGAATTATCAAGCCAATGGTAAAAACTTTACACTAGACCCATTTGAGTTAAATAAAAACCAAATTAAAGTCTGGAATATTCGTAACCCAAACTAACTTTTGATATAACCTCATCTTAGAGATAAAGGTTTTAGACATTGCTAATAAAGGAAGCACAAAATGACTAGTTTTTCTTGGAAAACCCTTGTGGTTGGTTTCTTAAGCCTGATGTTAATGGCTTGTGGTACAACCAGTGTTAAACGTGTATCTGTTGACGAAGAGATAGCCTTATCTGATCGTTGGAACGATAAAGATTCGAGCCTAGTTGCAGAAGAAATGATGACAGATATGTTGTCTTTCCCTTGGTTCAGAGATTTCAGTTTTAAAAATTCAGGCAACCCGACTGTTATCGTACAAAGCATTCGTAATAAGAGCCATGAACACATTCCAGTTGATACCTTTATCAATGACATCAAACGCTCTCTACTACGCGCGGGTAAAGTTGACTTTGTTGCATCTGGTAGCGAACGTGCTGACATCCGTACTGAAAGAGAAGACCAAGAGCTAAACTCTGCCGAAGGTACTGCGGCACAGTTCGGTGAAGAACAAGGCGCTGGTTTTGCTCTTTCAGGCACCATCAACTCTATTGTTGATTCCGATGGCGACAAGCGAGTTACTTTCTATCAAGTTGACCTAAAATTGATTGATATGACAACCAATAGGGAAGTTTGGAATGGACAGAAAAAACTTAAGAAACTTGCCGATAAGAGTTTCTTCTAACATGTGGTCTCGCTCTTTAATTCTAGTTTCTAGCTTGATGCTCGGTGCTTGCACCGAGCTATTTGTAAAGTCAGATGAATCAAGCGAGCCAACTCAGGCTGCCAGCTCGAATCAAGCGACACCTGCAACTAAAGCAAGTAGCAGCTCACTAAATACAGCCGCAAAAAATACGACACCAAGCTGGGTACTCTCACCGCCAAGTGATACTCGTTATCTTTACGGTGTCGGTAGTGTCATCCAATCGGAAGACCTAGTGGCTGATATTAAAGGTGCGCGTCAGCAAGCTAATGCGGACATGGCAAATCAGTTAAGAGTGACGATTTCCCAAAGTAATGTGCAAAGCACTCAAGTAAGCCAGAGCACATCTCAGTCTGAGCAAGTACTGAAATCGTTTTCATCTACTACACGCATGGACACTGAGTCACTGGTATTAGAGCAAAGTGAAACGCTTGAAAACGTTGCGACCGGCAAATACGTGTATGTTTTACAGCGACTTGATAGAGCTAAAATCACAGCCCGTTTGCGCCGTGAGATAACAGAACTAGATACCCAGCTAGAAGCCATTGCCTTAGAGGCGAAAACCCAAGGTAATCTAGTTGAACAATGGCAATCTATTTTACCGGCTCTACCTATCTTGTCTGAACGTGCACAAAAACTTGATCTATTACAGCTATACAGCACAAACGCGAATCTAGCGTCAGCGAAAAGCGAGACAATTAAAGGCTTAGAAACGCAGCTTTCTAGCCTATTAACCCAGCTCTCTATTCAAGTAAGTAGCCAATCAGCAAGAAGCCAGTCGTTAATCAAGGTGCTTCGAAGTGAACTAACAAATAAAGGTTTAACACCGTCAAGCAATGCAACTAGCCCGCTTCGCATCAACCTGCATATTAGTACTAATAAGCAATTGAAAGAAGGTCGCACCTATCAGTTTGTTAACCTTAACGCATCTCTTGATGAGGTTTCCCGTGATAGTTCGAAAATGCTGGCAAGCTGGAGCTTAACTGGACGAGGCATCTCTGCAACACCAGAACAAGCCACTCAGTCTGCCTATAAAAAAGCAGCTAAATCTTTAGCTGATGAAATTTTTACCTATTTAACTCAAGGTAATTTGGCCAATGCTCAATAAGCAAAATTAAAGATTTGGTTTTGCTTCAAGCTACATTAAAAAAGCCCCTTACGGGGCTTTTTTAATGGTTATTTAAACGCGTTAAAACTAATGAATCCGACCACGAGTAAAAGAGTAGTAACAGGCAGATAATGCACTTATTAACGTAAGTACTATTACCACTCTCACCACCCACAAAAGCTGCTCTAAATTATCTGGCCCTATGCTTTGACTGCCTAACATTATCGACATCAACATCATCACCACGCCTGTGCTAAAAAGATTACCCATATTGCGTGACAAGCCCACTAAGGCAGATGCAATGCTCAACTTATCCTTTGAGGCAGACCCAATAATGGCGTTGTTGTTAGGGGATGAGAATAAGCCAAAACCGATTCCTAAAAAGATTAAACCAACAAAAACATAAGCAAGAGAGGTATCCATATCTAGCCTTAATAGCAACGCTAAGCCTAGTGCGAAGCTAAAGCATCCCAGAGTTGCCAAATACCTAGGCTCGTATCTGTCTGACAAACGCCCAGAAATTGGCGCTAAGATCATCATGATAAAGGTCTGAATTAAGACAAGCTGCCCAGCTTCAAAGGGTGAGAGTTCATGAATGTATTGCAGATAAAGACTCATCAAGAAAACGATTGGAAAATTAGCGCTATACATTAAAAAGCTAGACAAGATAGAACGACTAAACACACGGTTTGCACGCAACGCGCTAATACGAATAAGAGGCGATTTGGATCGTCCCTGCTGTTTTATAAACACATATAAGAGTAAAACCCCCAAAGCCAGTGAGACAAGGTGGGCCATATCTTCAACATCTGACATACCAATAAAAAAGGCACTTACCCAAGCCGCGAACAATATGCTCCCCAGCTTATCAAGCCGCTCAACTTGTGAAGTCTTCCATTCACCTTTAACAAAACTAAAAATTAATAGTAGGGCAATGAGCATCACAGGCGTCGGCATCCAGAAAACCGCACGCCAACCAAACTCTTGAGTTAACCAGCCACCGATAATGGGACCACAACTCAGCCCTAAATACACGGAAGATGAGGTCAAACCTAAAGCAGCACCACGATTAGAATTAGCAAACACCGCCCCAACAATACTCATTGAGGTTGCGGTAATTAATGCCACAGAAAAGCCTTGAAACACTCTTAACGTCAAAAGTGAAGCGATATCCTGCACCAGAAAAACAAACAAAGACAACAGAGAGAAAAACGCCACTCCCGTGATGTACATGCACTTTCTTCCTACCAAGTCAGCCAAGCGTCCAGCGGGTAACAGCAAAACAATATTGCCCCACAGAAAACTCGTTGGCATCCAACTCACCGCTCGGGCACTGGCGTCTAAATCTCTAGCAATACTAGGAATAGCAATACTGGCTGCCGACATACTGACAGATGTGACAAAAATAGCTAAACAGACACTCAGCAAAGCAAGCCACCTTGCTTTGGCATGAGTATCATAAAAATCTTGCAGCTGTGATGCCGTCATATCATTCCTTGTAAATCAAGCACACAAATAACAATGAATACCTGAAAAGTAGAGCCTCTAACTACCCATGCGTTTTACTGACAAGGTAAGCACAACAAAGGCACAGCAAGCCAATAAAGCAATCAGGTTTTCTTGCAGAATAGGTGAGAAGACTAAGAAAAAACCCTTACCTTTCGTTAATGCAGAAAAACTAGACACAAAGAAAGGACAGAGCACCAGTCGCATTACTTGAAAAAAATTATTTTTGATACGATCAACACTAAGCGGTCCGGTTGCAAGTATTAAGGCTGTCCCCACAATAAGTGCAATTCCCATAGAGTTAAGCCATAACCTCATATCCCAAACAAAATAAGAGGATGCGATTACCAGATACCAAATTAAATAACACCATAGAATCAAAATGCCATTCGGCAATTGTTTTAAATATCTTAGCAACATAACAACCCTTTATTTATTTCGTTTGTATCTATCCGTTAGATCTCTGGTAACTGGCTCAGTCAGGCTAAAGTAACATATTTATGGATACTTAAAGTAATTCAAAAATCGCTCAATTTAACTCTTTATGTTAACTCAATTACAAAGCTACAAGTTTATACAATGTCATCTAATTGTCATCAAACTAACTTAATCTTCAGCCATGTCATGGCTAACTGCGTTTGCAGCCATCAATGAGGATTAGAATGCACAAGTTAGATGTAAACAAAGAGCTCTTCAGGATCTTAGCTAACGAAGCTATCACGCCCTACTTTCAACCTATTTATGATCTAAATTCGGGTGAACTATACGGCCACGAAGCGCTTTCTAGAGGGCCAGAGGGATCTGATTTACATTCGCCTCTAATGCTATTTAAGCTAGCAGAAGAGAACCATAAGTTGCATCAGTTAGAATTACTGTGTCGCGAAAAAGCGATCATCAGGTTTGCTGAACTAAAGCTACCAGGGAAGCTGTTCTTAAATGTAAGCGCTTCTTTATTGAGTTCACCTGAACATCAAAAAGGCATGACACTTGCCATTTTACAACGTTTAAATATAGCTCAACATAACATAGTAATGGAGCTCTCTGAGCAACATAAATTCGAACACGATGGCCTATCTCAGGCTACCATAGAACATTATCGTCAAATGGGCTTCAAAGTGGCGATAGATGATCTAGGGGTAGGCTATTCAGGCCTTCAACTTTGGTCAGAAATTCAACCTGAGATAGTCAAAATTGATAAACACTTCATTCAAGACGTGGATCAAGACCCAGTTAAGAAAGAGTTTGTCCGTGCCATGGTTGCCATAGGCAATCGCTTAAACTGCGACATTATTGCCGAAGGCATAGAGACTCAAGAAGAGCTTAATCAGCTCATCAAACTTGGGGTTAAAAAAGGACAAGGTTATGTATTAGGTCGTCCCACACCTAATCCAGTTGAGACAGAGAGTGATATTTTAAATGTCACCTTAAGCCGTCGCCGTTTTCAAAAACATGTACGTGACAGCGTGATGTCCCTCTCTAAAAAAGTTCCGACTCTTGAAGCCGGTGAAGAATTAAAAACCGCGAGTCAGCTTTTTAGTCAATCACCAGAAATCATGGCAATTCCTATTCTTAAAGACAGTAAACCCATAGGTGTTATTCGTCGCAGCCAGCTACATGAGTTATTTTCCACACCATACGGCAGGGCGCTATACGAACACACAGATGTGAGCCAAATGCTCACTCAGGATGCTCTCATTGTAGAAAGCCATATCAGCTTATCAACCGTGTCGTTACAGCTAACCAATCAAGATGCGACCAGTTTAAATAATGAAATCATCATTACCCAGCAAGGCAAATATATAGGCATGGGTAGCTTAAAAGATCTGTTAAAACAGATTACTGAACTCAAGATCCAGAATGCAACTTACTCTAATCCTCTCACCTTATTGCCTGGTAATGTGCCATTAAATCGAGAGATTGATGAGAGAATGCAAACAAGCCAAAACTTTTTCATTGCTTATTTTGATCTAAACCACTTCAAACCTTTCAACGATGTTTGCGGTTATGCAGCAGGAGATGAGGTTATTAAGCTAGTTGGTAAACTGATTGAAAAGCATGTGAATCAGGCTCAGCACTTTATCTCGCATATAGGTGGTGATGACTTTGTTGTCATTTTTTCGGATCAAAGCTGGCAAGCAAGATGCGATAAAGTGCTAACAGACTTTGCGTTAGGTATTCAGCAACACTATAGCGATGAGCAATTAAAAGCAGGGGGAGTGGACGCATTAGATCGTAATGGCGAGATGCGATTTCATAGCTTACTCAGCTTAGCCATAGGTGTAGTACACCTGCTACCAAACCAATGCCAGAACCATTTACAAGTTGCAGAAATTGCCGCGCAAGCAAAAAAAGCAGCAAAGAAACAAGGTGGTAATACCTGCTTGTTATTCGATATGAATAAGAGACAAGAGTTAAGCTCAGCTTTATGCTGTTAAAGATGCTCATCACGGCTGATATTCTCAATTCAGCTTGATGACATCTCATAAGGCTTAGTGCTCATCTGTTTCTTTATCTAGTGACTTCTTTTACCTACCTATTTCCTTGGCTTTACCTTTATAAACTGTCCATTTCACCTTCAATATCAATACAAAAAAAGAGAACGTTAAGTAAGAATGACGCTTAACCTATTCGTATTTCAACTCGTTATCAAAGTAAGAAATAACTCAATCAATTTATAAAAATTTTCCTCATAAATAGTACGAATATCATTATTCCGAATAAATAGTCGCAGTTTAGCCTAAATTGTGTGTAAACTGAGATGCTTGGAAAAAAGCTATTTTTGCTTGAATCTGAAATATTGTGTAAATGATTTTTAAATATATACATATTAAGCTAAGCAAAACCGAAAAACAGGAAGGAATCATGCGACCAGCAAATCCAGAATACATTTTATTAGCTCTAAGGACTCAGATTAAGCGCAACGGCTTAACCTACCCAAATCTAGCAAAAGAACTAGATACCCCCCTATCTACCTTAAAGCGTCACTTACATAACCCAAACATAGCACTTGAAAGGCTGCTCACCTATTGCCAGGCGGCAAAGACCAGCTTAGAAGAAGTGCATGACTTAGCATTCGAATTAGAAAATTCAAAACTCACCTTATTTAGCAAAACCCAAGATGAGATTTTTATTCGCTACCCGGAATTATATGACTTTTATCGTGAACTCAGATTTAAATCAGATAACTTTGAGCAACTACTTGAAGAATATGGATTGGACGAGCTAAGTGTTTACCCATATTTAAGAAGCTTAGAAATCCTCGGAATTATCAACCTACAAGAAGGCAATAAGTTCATCTTCAAAGGCCAAAGCTTTTATAACTTCCACCCAGATTCCGCTTTGAACAAAAGGATCGAAGAATCCTTGAAGAAGCAGCTAATTAACTCAGATGCGCCCGTCAGCTTAGGCTTATCAAGAATCATGATTAGCGCCAGTGAATTAGAAGAAATTGAATCAACCATATATAAAGAAATCCTTAATAAGCACAATCGCAATATCAAAAAGGGTTTCACTTCAAAAGAATATCAAAAAGACATTATCTTCACTCACCAGCCGCATAAATTGGCGACACTATCCAAAGATGGTATCAAGCCTCTTCCTAACTCCTTCTTAGCTGAATTCAAGCAATCATTGAGCGAAATAGAAGCCAGCGCAGACCATTCTGACATTAGACGATCAGCCTAATCCCCCCTAAAGAAAGCAAACAAATCAACATATTGCCTGTTGTCGAATAACTCAAAACAACAGGCAAACTCTCCAAAGTCCCACATTAATTTACACACAAATACAGAAAAGCCATTTTTTAGCAATTTGGTTACTTATTCACTCATATATAGTCCACCCATCCATAAGACATTGATCTCTCATATCTATATAGTGAATATCATTCATTTTCTTTTTAAGAAGAATTTAAGAAGATTTACTATGAGGAGAACCAATGAAAGCAAGATTAAATTTAAAGGCTAAATTCACCTTATTATTTATCGCTATTGGGCTGTTCCCTATGCTGATTGTTAGCATTATCACTACCTATAGCAGTACTCAAGACGCTAAGAACAAGGTCTATAATCAACTTACCGCCATCAACCAAATTAAGAAAAAGTCACTAGAAACCTACTTTAATGAACGTAAAGGCGATATGGCCGTATTGGTAGATATTGCCGATACACTAAGTTCTCAGGCTTTTGCCAAACTAGATGCCGTACAAGATATAAAGAAAGCGCAATTAAAAGATTACCTAGATAATAACAGCACCCAGTTGAAGCTACTTTCATCTCAAGCGTCCGTGCAAGATGCCTTAGTAGAGTTAAACCTATCTTTTCAGCAAGGTAATACCTGGCAAGCAAGCTTGGATAAATATGATCAGGAATACACAAATTTATTAGACTATTTTGGTTGGTATGACTTTTTCTTAATAAACCTTGAAGGCGACATTGTGTACTCGGTCACCCGAGAAAATGATCTTGGCCAAAACCTCAAAAATGACTTAGGTAATAGCTCATTCCATCAAGCATTTGAACTAGCGCAAAAGAGCCAACAAGGTGATGTTGAATTCGCTGACTTTTTACCATATGCCCCAAGTAACAATGACCCAGCAGCTTTCGCAGTAAAAGCAGTAAGCCAAGCAGGCCAGAGAATTGGTTACCTTGCCTACCAACAACCTCTAGAGAAAATAAATGAAATTCTAGGCCATAGAACAGGTATGGGTGACACAGGTGAATCTTATTTAGTTGGGCAAGATCACTTTATGCGTTCTGATTCTTATTTAAACCCACAAGATTATTCCGTTAAAGCCTCGTTTGCCGGCCAAAATAAAGTGGAGACCAAAGCGGTTTTAAACGCATTAGCAGGTGAAAAAGGTACGGATATCACCTTAGATTACAACCATAATCCTGTACTTAGTAGTTGGGATTACTTAGACGTTGGTTCGAATATTCGCTGGGCAATGATCTCTGAAATTGATGTCGCAGAAGCACTTAATCCACAAACATCAAATAACACTGAGTTTTATAAACACTATATAGAGCAATACGGTTATTACGACCTTTTCCTCATTAACCCAGATGGCTTTATTTTCTATACTGTCACCAAAGAAGCGGATTACCACACCAATATCCTTGATGGTAAATTTTCTAGCTCAAACCTTGGTGAACTAGTTCGTCAGGTGAATCAAAGTAAAGCGTATGGCTTTATTGATTTTGCCCCCTATGCACCTAGCAATGGCGACCCAGCAGCCTTTATCGCACAACCAATTCAGGATAAAGACGGTAAGGTAAGTCTTTATATTGCCTTACAACTTCCGCTCGAAGGTATAGCCAACATAATGAATGTACGTGAAGGTATGGGAGTAACAGGCGAAAGCTACCTCGTCGGCCAAGACCTGAAAATGCGTAGTGATTCATTCTTAGATGCAGAAGGTCATAGTGTGAAAGCCAGTTTTGCTGGCACAGTTGAAAACAATGGTGTTGATACAAGCGCCACTAAAAAAGCATTAGCAGGTAACAAGGGTGCGGATCTCATCATAGATTACAATGGCAACCCTGTGCTTTCTTCCTATGACATTATCCAATTTGATAACTTCAACTGGGCAGTTTTATCAGAAATAGATGAAGCCGAGGCGTTTGCCTCTATCAAGGAAAACATTTATCTCGTCGCAGCTATCATGCTAGTCAGCCTCTTTTTCGTCGCTTTTATTGGTTACATTGTGGCTCGTCGCTTATCAACGCCAATCAGTCAGGTCTCTGATATTGCTTCCCTCATAGCTAAAGGCAATCTCACCTCCAAAGTAGAAGTAAACTCTCATGATGAAGTTGGGGACTTACAAACAGCAATGCAACAAATGCTGACCAACTTACGTCAAATGGTAGGGAATATTTCTCATGTGGCCAGCAAGCAATCTTCAACCTCTGAAGAACTTGCCGCCGTCACCACCCAAACCAGTTCAACGATGGCAGAGCAACAAGCGTTCTCAACTGAGTTAACGAATGCCATGCAAGATATGAGCGTCACACTTAATCAAGTCACGACGAATACTCAGGACACCTCGCGTGCCGTATCTGACATAAGTAAAATGGTGCATGAAGGTAACGACAAGTTAGGTAGTACTTACCAACTAATCTTATCTATGTCTGAACAAATTGCGCAATCGGAGCAAAGGGTACAAAGAGTACGTACTGACTTTAACCAAGTAACAGGTATGTTAGATGAGATCAAAGGCATTGCAGAGCAAACTAACCTACTAGCACTGAACGCTGCTATTGAGGCGGCTAGAGCAGGTGAACAAGGGCGTGGTTTTGCGGTTGTAGCAGATGAAGTCAGACAATTAGCACAAAGAACCCAAGTTTCCACTCAACAAATCGATAATATGATAACGCAGATTATTGAAGGTGCCGATGCTTCGGTTAATGTCATGGCACAAAGTGTTCAACAGGCAGGTGAAGTTAAAGACCATGCGAAAGAAGTTACCGAGATTAACGACCAAATATCTCAAAGCATGGATAACATTGCAGAGTTGAGTCACTTCATTACCACAGCAACGCAAGATCAATCTAAGGTAATCAATAAAATCATCTATGATGTGGAAAGTCTGAACACAGGTTTAGCAGAGACCACCAGCGCCACAGACAACATCGCCTCATCAAGTGTGGAACTGACCAAGCTAGCGGCGAATTTGGAGAAGGAAACACGCTTCTTTAAAGTCGAATAAGGTTTAAGAAGTACTGAACGTGAGTTTGAACAGTCGCGCATATGATAGACATTTTAGTTTGTCGCGCTTCTATTCAAGCTCATCCACTAAGTGGCAGGCAATTAAGTGCGCTTCGTTTGCTAATGTTTTTAGTTGAGGCGCCTGCTCTTTACATTTATCAATGGCCTTAGGGCAGCGGCTAGAAAAATAGCAGCCTTGGGGTCTGTTAATGGCAGAAGGCACGTCCCCTTGTAGCACTTGTCGCGCTTTACGTTTTCTTGGGTCTGCAACAGGTATCGCAGAGATAAGTGCCTGACTATAAGGATGTAAGGGCCTCTCATAAAGACGTTGTGCGCTCGTTAACTCAACAATTTTGCCAAGATACATCACAGCAACTCTATCTGAGATATGTTTTACCACAGACAAATCATGGGCAATAAAAATAAGCGCCAATTGCATCTCTTGCTGTAAGCTTAACAACAAGTTCATTATCTGGGCTTGCACCGACATATCCAAAGCAGATACCGCTTCATCACAGACAATCACTTTAGGTTTTAACGCTATGGCTCTGGCTATGCCTATTCTTTGTTTTTGCCCCCCTGAGAATTCATGAGGATATTTCTCCATCGCCTCAATCGGTAATCCTACTTTAAGCAAAAGTTCCTCGGCCCATTGCCGCCTTTGTTTAGCATCGCCCATTTGGTGGATTTCAAAAGGCTCTTGTAAAATGGCCCCCACTGTATGGCGTCCATTTAAACTATCCATAGGATCTTGGAAGATGATCTGCATTTCTTTGCGTAATGAGACCATTTGCTTCCCTGTATAGTGGGTTATATCCTGCCCTTTAAACAAGATTTGACCAGCACTTGGCTCCATCAATTTCAGTATGCTACGAGCTAATGTACTTTTTCCACAGCCAGATTCACCCACCAGCCCAAGTGTTTCACCCGCTTTTAAGCTGAAGGACACCTCATCTACCGCATATAAATAACTGGCTTTTGAAAACCAAGAATCTGACAATTTAATGTGCTGACTGAGACGACGAACTTCTAATAACGTCTCAGACATTGTTGACATCCTCTAAATGAAAACAACGCACTAAATGAACCTCTGAATGCGAGCCTAAGTCAAGGTTGTGATAAGTCTCTAACTCTGGCTTTGACGCCTCACATTGTGAGGTACTAAATTCACATCGGTTACTAAAACGACAACCTTTTGGCATAAGTGACAAGCTAGGCACATTACCAGGAATAGCGTTTAACTGAGTTTTACTTGGTGCGTCTAGCCTAGGCATAGACTGCATTAACCCTTGGGTATAGGGGTGGCTTGGAGATTCAAACAAGGTAAACACATCAGTGTGCTCCACCACGTTGCCCGCATACATAACGACAACTTGATCACACATTTCAGCCACTACACCAAGGTCATGGGTGATAAAGATAATCGCCATACCTGTTTCAGTCTGTAGGTCACGCATGAGTTCAAGAATCTGAGCCTGTATAGTGACATCCAGCGCCGTTGTTGGCTCATCAGCAATCAAGATATCTGGCTCACAGGCCAATGCCATCGCTATCATCACCCTTTGTCTCATACCGCCAGATAATTGGTGGGGATAAAGATCAAAACGTATCTCAGGTTCAGCAATGCCAACTTTATTTAACATCGCAATGGCTGATGCTTTACGCGCCTTTTTACTTAACTCGGGTTTGTGTAATTCATACACTTCACTCAGCTGTCTGCCAATCGTGTGTACAGGATTCAGGGCTGTCATGGGCTCTTGGAAAATCATAGAAATACGATTCCCACGCAAAGCATAACGCTCTGGTAAACTGAGCGCGGTAATGGAGTTTCCTTGATACAAAATATCGCCGCCAACCACCTTGCCATATGGCTGAGGCAAGAGCCCCATAATGCTGGCAGCTGTGACACTTTTACCGCAGCCGGATTCACCCACTAGGCCCAAGGTTTGGCCTTTTATTACGCTAAAGCTCACATCATCTAATACAGTGATGAGGCCAGAGTCCGTTTCAAAGCTGACAGCCAGTTTCTCTACCTGAAGAATATGCTCTGCTTCCATCCTTTTTGTGTCTAATGGCGCTTGCTCATGACTATGGCTCATTAAAGGGATTCCGCCCCGTGTTTTTCAACTCGGTTAACCACAGGAAAGCTCTGCCCTGATTTTTTCGCTTTGAGTGTCTCTTTTTTAATTTCCTCATCCAACCAAAACAAACCATATTCAAAGCCAGACTCATCTGCTAAAGCCGTACTTAGTCCAACACCTAAAGTGGTAGGCAAGCGAACATAACGCCAATGAGCTAGACGGGTGTAAGGCACTGAGTAGGTAGGGATAAAACAATCACACGCCATGATTTTTTCTTGAATCTGATGGGAAAGCTCAGCCTTTTTCTCAACATTAAATTCGCTATCATAGGCGTCGATCAGTTTATCCATTTCTGGGTCTTGATAGTTAGTAAAGTTATTGGTCTGTGGCTTGGCATTAGCAGAGTGAAAATACTGCCAATACACAGGTTTCATCCCTGACCCCATACCCTGAAAAACGGCTTGATGTTTTTTCTCTAAAGCCGCTTTAAACCCAGTCGCCCCTTCAACCAAATTTAATTGTAAGTCTAAACCCGCCTTTTTAGCTTCTTCTCTTAATACGGTGATTCTTGCAGAATGAGCTTTCCAAGAATAGTTCATCACTAATACAAGACGCTCACCTTGGGCGTTTACCCTAATACCATCACGATCTAGCGTGTCATAACCTGCTTGAGCAAAATATTCAGCAGCCAACTTAGGGTCAAAAGGCTTTGCCTTCATATTAGGGTGATCATAAACCCCTTTACCTGAGCCAAAACTTTGCAAATGGACATAATCCCCAAACAACGCAGTGTCTATCATCTTGTCCACATTCATAGCATGGGTGAGGCCTTTACGCACATTGGTATCTTGCAATAATGAGTTCTCAAGGTTTAACCAAACTCCAGCGGCCCCTTGAGGAGTGTCATTAAACAACCAAGATTTTTCAATAAACCCCTTATCATAAAGTGGCCCCTTACCTTGGTTATGCCAAACTCCAGGTAATATCATGGAAAAAGCATCAATGCTGCCTTTTTCAAAATGCTTCATGGCCACATCTTGGTCACGAATGATCTTTAACCTCACTCTGTCCACGTTATAACGATTTTGATAGTAAGGGTTGTTATATCCCCACCAGTCTTTCACCTTCACAAACTCAATAGACTTACCCTTTTTCACCTTACCTAAGACATAAGGCCCAGTAACGGGTTCAGTTTTCCAGTTATAGCGCTTAATAAAGTTTTCCGGCAAACCGTCTGGGTAAAAGTGTTTGGGTCTGGGTGTTGCCCCTAAACGTGCTAATAAATCATCTTGAGGCAATCTATCAGCTGAATGCAGAGCAAAGGTATCCTCGTCATAAACCGTGATCCCTGTGATGCTATTAGTGTAATAGTCCTTATACCAAGGCGCTTTGGCGTTATCACTGCGCATATAGTCAAATAAGAACTCAAAATCAGCCGAGCTAATGTCAGCGCCGTCTGACCAGCGGGCAGTTTTATCTAGCTTAAAATACACCGTCTTTTGGTCATCATCAAAGGCCCATTCGGTGGCCAATGACGGTAAATATTCCCGCGTATTGGGATGCATTTGTAACAGCCCCGGCTGGCCATCTAACAAGAAAGGTCGAAACGATCCGTTTGAGTCAGGCCCTATAGTACGAAAGGTCAGTGGAAAGGTGCTTAAGCGCAAGTTATAAACACCACCTTGTTTCGCATTCTTATCTGCGTAAAGCGGTGCATCTGGGCCAGATGTCCAATTAAGGTTAGCGGGTAAGGTCGCCGCCTGAGCCAAGCCAGATAAAAGCAAAGCACCTAAGCTTGTTTTCAAGCTAGCCCGTAAAAAAGTCATTGTTTTCATACCTTTATTCCTAAGCAAGAAATTAACGATAACGAGTATATTTTTTAGGATCAAAGGCTTCTCTCACCCCTTCTCCGATAAAGGTCACCATGGTTAATACCAAAACAATGGCACTGACCACAGAGGCGCCAATCCAGTAGGCATCCATATTAGATTTCCCTTGCTGCAGTAAGTCTCCCCAACTTGGGGTTGGAGGCATCAAACCTAAGCCTAAATAATCCAGTGCGGTTAAAGCACTAATATTAGCCACCACACCAAAGGGTGCTAAGGTCACTATCATCACCATAGTATTGGGTAAAATGTGTTTCAAAATAATACGCCACAAACCTGCCCCTTGGACCCTTGCAGCTTGCACATATTCTCGTGCTTTTTCCTTATAGGTTAGCGTACGCATGTACCAAGTAATGCCCATCCAACCAAACATCACATTGATCAAGACGAAAAGAAAGAAACTGGGTTGGATAATTGAGACAAGAATCATGATGACATACAAGAAAGGCACCATGGACCAAATTTCTATACCTCGCTGCATCAAAAGGTCGAATTTCCCGCCCATATACCCCATTAAACAGCCAATCACGACGCCTATGCTATAACACAGGGTAAGGGTTAGTAAGGCAAACCAAATGGCGATACGAAAGCCATAAACCAAGCGTGCCACCACATCTCGGCCTAATACATCGGTACCTAGATAATGGCTATCTTGCCAAGATGGAGGGTTAGGTGGGTAATTAACACCATCAAAGTCTTGCTCGAACGCATTCCAAGGCACAGGTGGCATCAGCACCCAATTTCCTTGATCTTCTTCGGAAAACGTTTGCGCTAACACACGATAGTCCACCTCATAGGCGTAATCTAAACCAAAGTCTTCCCCTGTATTTACACCAGTATAAGTAGGGAAATACCATTGGCCTTGATAGCTCACCATGAGGGCTTTGCTGTTAACAAAGACTTCTGCAATACAAGACAGCAGAATCAACAAGGAGAGAAGCATAAAAGAATAGTAACTACGCTTTATCTGACGAAAGCGCGTTAACTTTTTTTGAGTGAGCGGATTAATACTAAACACCTTAGGCTCCAAACTTCACTCTAGGGTCGACCAAAGCCACACACAGGTCTGACAAGATATTCCCCAACATTAACAAGATAGAAGACACAGCTAATATCCCCATTACCACAGGATAGTCCCGCTCCATCAGAGCGTCATAACCTAGCAAGCCTATGCCATCAATATCGAATACCACCTCAATCAAAAAAGATCCCGCCACAAACACAGACACCACATTGCCTAAATGGCTCGCGATCGGGATGACACTGTTACGAAAGGCATGTCGTGTTACCGCCTGTTTAAATGACAAGCCTTTTGCCATGGCTGTTTTCACATAATCCGCCGCTAGATTTTCTAACAGGCTGTTTTTCATTGTCATGGTAAGAATGGCGAAATCCCCTATGACATAACAAATCATTGGCAAAACAGCATGTTGAGTAATATTCCAAACCTTGCCCCAGAAATCTAAATAATCAAAATCATCCCCGACAAAACCGCCCATAGGCAGCCACTCAAGCTGAAAAGAGAAAACACTTATCAAGAGGACAGCGACAACATAGTTGGGTAAAGCATAGCCTGTGAATATCATCACAGAGCTGACATTATCCATCTTGCCACCATGTTTCAGGGCTTTTAATACTCCCAAGGGAATGGAGACGAGGTAACTGATAATAAAGGTCCAGAAACCATAAAATAAAGAGATGGGGAGACGTTCGACTATCATGTCCCACACGGGTTCATAATAGCGACTGGATTCGCCAAGATCTAATCGGACTAAGCGATTTAACCAGTCCCAATACGCCTCTATAACAGGTTTATCTAATCCATAAAAAGCATTCAGTTCATCGATTTGATCTTGTGACAGGGTTTGAGAAATTTGAGAATTAACCGCGCGGCCACCATCTTGGGTTTGCTGCTGCATTTGCGCAATCATACGTTCCACTGGGCCGCCAGGCACAAAGCGTGTCATGGCAAAAACCAAAAGTGTTACCCCAATGAAAGTAGGGATAATAAGTAACGTACGACGTAAAAAGTAAGCCTGCAAATACATACCTCATAACAAAGACTTAAGGGACCTAAGATTAAGTTACCTTATTCAGAAGCAAGTGCGAAGCACTAACTCAGTAAAGGAAGCGCCGAATAACACATCTCCCCTAAATAATAGAAAGTAAAATAAAATTGATGTAGAAAGCAGCGTTAAATCGTCTGACCAAACTGAATCTGGCGCTGGTTTTATTGCATTTTTTTCATCGAAACTTTTCCCTAATAACAAGACTTTTGCATTATGATGATAACTCTTAGTAATAAGCTTATGTAAAAGTCACATAAAAGGATGGAGATATGTTGGGGATCAGTGTTTGGGGGTTAGCCTTAGGTCAGGCCCTATTAATTACAGGAAACATTTTATTAGTCTCAGTTACCGCCCTTATCGGCCATAAGCTTAGCCCTAACCTTGCACTAGCGACTTTACCTATTGCCTTACAATTTCTGGGGTTGATGGGCGTAACCCTTCCCGCCGCATTACTTATGCGACACCTTGGCCGTAAGCGTGTTTTTTTAATCGGTAATTTAATTGGTGTGGGCGGTGCATTTCTCGCTTACTACTCACTTTCGATTAACCACTTTGCACTTTTCTCTAGCTCGACCTTTTTGCTCGGTGTTGCTATAGGTGTGGGCCAGCAATATCGTTTTGCAGCGATAGATAACTGCCCTGAAGGCAAAGCACCTCAAGCCATTAGTTTAATCATGGCAGGGGGCATTCTCGCCGCCTTCTTAGGGCCTAACCTTGCCGTTTGGGCTGAATTTTTAGTACCTGATACCCAATACATTGGTGCTTTTGCGGCCTTAATCATTCTTTATATCAGCACCACTATCTTGGTCGCTTTATTACCGTTGAAAAAACCAACCTTAGAAGAGCAATCTGGCACACCAAGATCCTATATTGAGCTTTTAAGCCAGCCAGATTTAATCGCAGCCGTGGTTGCAGGTGTTATCGGTTATGGGGTCATGGTCTTAGTGATGACAGCCACACCGCTCGCCATGCAGGGTTGTGGCTTTGATTTTGGTAGCACCGCCAGTGTTATCCAATGGCATGTGTTAGGCATGTTCGTCCCTTCTCTCTTTACCGGTAAACTGATTGCCCGTTTTGGTACTACCAAGGTGATTCAAGCAGGTTGCTTGTTCTTATTAGCGGCCTTGATACTGAACCAGTTCGGCATCACCTATTGGCACTTCTTCTTTGCCCTTGTGATGTTAGGCATAGGCTGGAACTTTACCTTTATTGGCGCCACAAACTTGCTAAGCAAAACCTACCAACCAAGTGACAAAGCAAAGGTTCAAGGCTTAAACGACTTTTTAGTATTTGCCTTTGCAGCAATCGCCAGTATGTTGGCAGGCTATTGGCAAAGTGCCCTAGGTTGGGAGATGCTAAATATGCTGATGATACCTGCGGTGATCATAGCTATGGCCTGTGTATTTTTCAGTACCAATAAAAGCAAGCAACAAAATGCACTTGCCTAAATGAATAGGTTTGTTAAGGCCTAAAGCCCTGAATTAAAAAGCCGGACTCAAATTTAAACAGAGCTAACTCCTCGATACTAAATTTGGCAGGCTTAACCGCTTTAGACTTAGAAAACTGATTTACCATAAAAACAAAAGGCCTTAATTTAAGGCCTTTTTTTTCATCTGCCACTTGAACAAAGCCCGCTAAATTCACCACCCCTTGCATAGAGCCAGACTTGGCTAAAACACGCCCTTTTAACATGTCGTGCTTTAAGCTTTCTCTGTTTTTTAACGTACCTGATTGTGCTGCGATAGGCAGAACTTCAACTAACCAAGCGAACTTAGGATGAGATAACCAAAGCTCCAAAACTTGATACAAGCTAGTGGCATACAGCAAATTTTCACGAGATAAACCTGACCCATCTCGTACCACCAGACCTTGGCTATCTATCTGATTTTTGTCTAATAAAGACATAAGCGCCAAGCTTCCTTTTTGATAAGCATCAAGCGTCTTAAGGCTGGCAACATCTGCCGCTTCATTCAAGGCATATTGATGACCGGACGCCTTAAATAAAGCATCTGCAATCAGGTTATCCGACCTCTGCAGCATACGCGTCACCAGCTTGGGTAATGGGGTTGAATGATGTGTGATGCGCTTAACACTCTTATCAGTTTTTGCGAGCCAAGAGGGAGCGTGATCAATGAAGCTAACCTCTATCTCAGAACCGAACCCCAATAAAGTCAGCTCTTGCAGGAGAATATGCGCAAAAAAGGTATTCGCTTCATTTGCCGAAAATCCTAAGGGCAAGGTTTTACGTTTTTCATCAATACAGCCGGTCAATCGATAGTGATTCGCTCCTAATACCTTAAGCAGTATCTGACAGCTTTCGGCTTGGTTGGCCGCGAGGGTCACCACTTGGTTTTCGACAATCAAAGGCGAGTTGGGAGTGAGATAAAAGTGAGCCAACTGCCCGGCTTTTGTTGCCTTCAAGTTACCAAAAACACAGTTTCGATTTATCATGGCAGCGCTCGTTGGTGCGGCAAAACAAATACCATGATCATTCCATACTTGCCCTAAACTCCATGCATGGCCTTGATAACGGCTCGCATCAATTTCAACCTTATCTAACTTTTTTACCCCTGCTTTGGAAAGTGTCATCAGTAAGGAATGTAGGTTTTTTTGCGTAAAACTCGGATCACCAGTGAGCGTAAGTGTTAAAGGCCCACTTAATCGATCTTTCTTGAGTGTTTTCTCATCGTAAGCAAGTTCGGTTTTAAAACGGTAGTTTTTGCCTAAGGTCTCTGTTGCTAAGGTAGCAGTGAGTATTTTCATCAAGCTTGCAGGGTTAGCAAGGTATTGGGTGTTTTGCGAATGCCAATCAGACTGAGTGATGACAAGCGCGCCTTTAGGGGCGTTGTTTAATAGAGTTTGTGACTGGGCAACCATACTGATTAAAATTGATAGGAAAACAAGAGTCGCTTTGAAACATCCTTGCTTAAATTGCGTTACCACTTCAACCATTCTGCATCCTGCCCATTCAACCTTGAAAGAAAAACATCTTAGCAGTCCTAGAACTTAACCACTAGTTAGCTAAAACACAGATAAGATGAACGCTAAGAGAGAGCTAGCTATTGCCCTTTCTCTGCACTAACATGACGGCCTATTCGATATTTAACTAGGGAATCTGGATATTTTGCATGGATAAGCAGCAGATCTTTTCATTATTAAAACAAGGCAATGTTACTAAGATAAGCATTGCCTATTTTATCTCTTTTTTTGGTACGGCTATGGCCCCGATAGCCATGGCATTTGGTGTACTTGAACTCACAGGTTCAACTAAAGATTCAGCCATTGTGATTGCGGCGCCTATTACTGGGTCGATCATTATTATGCTTCTTGGTGCAGCCATAGCGGATCGCACCTCGCGCAAAGGCATGATAGTAGTGGCTGACATCATCGCTACATTGGCCCAATTAGTTATTGCCTGCTTGTTTATTTTTGAGCAAGCCAACATAGTCAATCTTACTATTTTAATGCTCATCAACGGAATTGCCTTTGGCTTACATGCTCCAGCTGCCATGGGCTTAATTCCACAGCTGGTGAAGAAAAGCGACTTGCAAGGCACCAATGCCATTGTGGGTATAGCACGCAGTAGCGCCATGATTTTAGGTGCCGCCGCTGGAGGCATTTTAGTCGCAACCTTTGGCGCAGGTATGACCTTGTTAATTGACGCTGGCACCTTTGCCTTAGCCACTTTTCTCGTGATTAGTTTGCGTCCAAGCAAGCAAATTAAGAGTCAGGGAGAATCCATCATTCAAGAGCTCAAGCTTGGCTGGAAAGAGTTTATTAGCCGAAAATGGCTGTGGGTGATTGTGGTGCAATTCTGCTTTATTGTGGCATCCGTTGAAGCCGTCTATGGCTTGATAGGCCCAGCTGTCGTAAGAGATCAAATGGGAGGCGCCGCCGATTGGGGGCTTATTGCCGCAGCAATTGGTGTGGGAACTATCGTTGGTGGGGTTGCGTCATTTTATATGCGTTTCACTCACCCTTTGAAAGTCGCTACCTTGACCTCTTTTAGCTTTAGTTTCATTAGCTTAGCTTTAATTATGCCACTGCCATTACATTGGATTATGCTGGCTGCATTTTTAGGCGGGATAGGCTGGGAGATGTTTTCGATTCTATGGACGACCACCTTACATCAGGCGATTCCCAGCCATATGCTTTCGCGCGTTAGCGCCTATGACCATATTGGTTCAATTGGTCTTGCGCCACTGGGTATCGTGGTCGCAGGCTTCTTGTATGAGTCATTAGGCTTTCAAATCGTTCTTATACTTTGTGCTCTGACCGTCATTATTCCGACTGTCTGTGTTTATTGCGTCCGCGAAGTCAGAGAGTTCAGAGTCTCTAATCTTGAGACAGGAGAGAATTTAGAAGCGCAGTCAGCTCAGCCGACAAATTAGCATCTTGGGTTAATGCCTGACTCGCATACAAGTTAGGCATTAACAGAGCCTCTTTACTGGTCGCTTTTAACACATAAATTTGCGCCGGGCTAAGGGGTTTATCGAGTCCAGCCAACAAGCTATCTAGCGCCTTATCAAATAAGGCTTCCAATTGCTTAAACAAACTAAAACTGGTCTCCTCCATCTTATGGCTCTCACCTAACATAATGCGATACACAGCCAGACGGTTTTTATCACCAAGCCAAACATTCCAAATCGTTAGCCACTGCTGCAAAGGCGACTTAGTCTGATCATTCAGGCCTGCAAGGTCAGTCTCGGCATTTTCTAAGATGCGCGTTAAAGCCTGATGCCAAAGAATTTGTTTACTGGAAAAGTTACTGTAAACCGTCGGTTTAGAGACTTTTGCCGCCACAACCACCTGATCGATACTGGTACCTTGATAGCCCACTCGGCTAAATAATGTCAGAGCGGTATCAATAATATGCGACTTCTTTGAAGGGCGACCACGGGCCATAACACTTTCCTTTTCTCAAAAACTATTTACAAGAACTATTCACAAAAAACGATTGCCTATCTAAGTAGATAAACTAAGCAAGCTAAATCAACTAGTTAATCATGCATTCAAAATTATTATCAAGACAGGGCTTGACCAAATTTGATTATCACATTAAATTAACTAAACGGTATAGTTAATTAATTAACTGAGCGTTAAATTAATCACTCACTTTGAGGTCACACAATGAAAAGCGAAAACGGCTTTTACGGACAATATGGCGGCAGCTATATTCCAGAGATTTTATACAGCAGCCAGCAACAGATTCTTACCACCTTTGAAGAAGCGAAGAATGATCCTAGCTTTGTGGCAGAACTGCATAAGCAATGGCAGCAGTATTCTGGTCGTCCAACGCCTTTGACTCATTGTGAGAATCTCACTCAGCATCTAGGTGGCGCCCAGGTTTACCTAAAACGTGAAGACCTAAATCACTCAGGTGCTCACAAGATGAATAATGTGATTGGCCAAGGTTTATTGGTTAAACGCATGGGTAAAAAACGTGTCATTGCTGAAACAGGTGCAGGCCAGCATGGTATCGCAACGGCTTTGGTCGCTTCTCGATTAGGGCTAGAGTGCACCATCTACATGGGCGCTAAAGACGTGGCACGCCAATACCCGAATGTCTTTTGGATGCGCCAACTTGGTGCCACCGTTATCCCCGTCAAAACAGGCTCGCAAACCTTAAGAGATGCGCTAGATGAGGCTCTACGTGACTGGTCTTCAAGCTATGAAGATAGCCATTATCTCATTGGGACGGCATGTGGCTGCGCACCTTTCCCTGAAATGGTGACCTATTTTCAGTCAGTTATAGGCCAAGAAGTACAGCGCCAATCATTAGCTCAATTCGATCAACTGCCTAATCGACTTTATGCCTGTGTGGGCGGTGGCTCTAACGCATTAGGCTTATTCACGCCTTTCTTAGAAGATAAGGAAGTGGAAATGGTCGGTGTAGAAGCGGCGGGCCGTGGCATGGATATGGGCGATCACTCAATTCGTTTATCACACAACCTAGGTCAAGCAGGCATTGCCCAAGGCTTTGCCAGTGTTTTCCTACAAGATGACCAAGGTCAGCTACAGGAAACTCACTCAATCGCAGCGGGATTAGACTATGTTGGGGTATCGCCAATTGTTGCTCATTTGGCAGAAACACAAAGAGTCCGTATGACGTATGCCAATGATGAAGAAGTTTTAGCTGCTTGCTCATTACTCTTGCAAAAAGAAGGCATTATTCCTGCACTGGAGTCATCACACGCTCTCGCGGTTGCCTTTAAAGAAGCCGCAGACATGCGACCCGATCAGCACATAGTCATTAACTTATCTGGCCGTGGTGATAAAGATATTTTCAACGTAGCCAAAGCCTTTGACGATAAAGAGTTTGCGCCTTTCTTAGAGGAGTATCTTCAAAACTATCATGAACAAGATGCCGTTCAGGATCTATCTGAGAGTCTATCCCAGGAGACACACGCATGAGCCAGTTAGCTAATTTTATTAATGCCAAGCAGCCATTAACAAGCCAACCTTTGGCCATGACACACGTTATTTATGGCTACCCTAGCATAGAAGCCAGTCTTGAATGGATGCAAACCTTACTTGAAATGGGCGTCGAGACCTTAGAGGTTCAGTTTCCTTTCTCAGACCCAGTGGCAGATGGGCCAAGCATAGTTAAAGCCTGCCATAAGGCCTTAGAATCTGAACCTAAAATGCAGCAATGTTTAGCCGATCTTGGGCGCTTAGGACGAGATTATCCAAACTCTAAAATTTTGCTAATGAGCTATCTCAATCCGGTTTACCGTTTTGGTATTACAAAGCTAGTAAAAGAGGCAGCAGAACAAGGTTTAACTGGACTAATTCTGCCAGATTTACCCATTGAGCACGCGGCTGAATACCAAGCAGCCTGTGTCGAATATAATCTGGACGCCATTTGGTTAATCACACCAAATATGCCAAAAGAGCGAATCAAGCAGATCGCAGGTCAGGCCACTGGTATGCTGTATTGCGTGAGTCGTTCTGGGGTGACGGGGCAGAAATCCAGCTTGCAAACTGAGTTTGATTTAGCCGCCTATTTAGCTGAAATTCGCCAGCATACGGATGTTCCGTTAGCGGTTGGTTTTGGCATCAGATCACCACAACAGGTAGCTGAGCTAACAGGTCTAGCGGATATTGCCATTGTGGGTTCAGCTTTGCTCGACGCTCATAACCAAGGCGGCATCGCCACAGGTAAAGCATTGGTTGCAAATCTGTTTCCTCAGCTAGCTTAGCCCTTTCTTTAACGCCTCATATAAAAAGCCCTGACAGGATTAACCGTCAGGGCTTCTTTTATAGCAGTTTATTAATACACATCCTGTACATAGCGTCCTGCTTGCTCTAATTCAGAAACAGATAGCTGCTCTTGTTTCAGAATCTTATCTAATGATGTTCTTACGCCATCAGCCATCACCTTACTACCGCATACCATAATTTGTGCACCATCTAGAATACGTTTGGAAATATCCTTGGCATCATCCGTTAATAGATTTTGTACATATTGAGGTTTAGCCGACCGCGAAAAAGCGAGGCGCAGCTGCTTTAATCGTGATGTGGCTAAAGCTTGGCTTAAATTATCCTCATAGATAAAGTCCGAATTTTGTAGTCTGCCACCCCAGTAAAGGTAATAAGGTACTTGTTTTTCGTTTTGTTTGATAAAGCCCTGTAACGGTGCCATTCCTGTACCTGCCCCTATCATGATGACTGAGCTTGCATCTTGAGCAGGTCTAAAAGAGGCTTTCTTTTGGATAAAGGCTTGTATCGAATCCCCCTCTTTTAGGCCATGTAAGAAACCAGAACATTCCCCTTCAACTTGTTTACGTACACAGATTTCCAACATGCCATCTTGATCACAGCTGGCTAAGGAATAATAGCGAACAAAGTCAGAACCCGGAGGCATGATGCCTACAAGGTCACCCACTTCAAACGCTGGCCATGACATATCAGGCGTTAAAGCAAAAGCCTCATCAATCGCTGGATTTAATACGCTTTCAGGTTGGGCTCCAGCTTTAAAGCGCAGGATCCTAACAGGGGCATTTACTTCATCACCATAATGGCTTTGCTCAACAAGTTGCATCTGAAATTGACTGACTTTTTTCTTATCTAATTTCAAACATAGACTTTGATTAAGGCAGGTAGAGACGTTTTCTATCCAAGTTTCCAAGCTCGTTTGGCAAAATTTATCAATCGCGGTTAAAGGCAGCATTTGCTTAAAGCCCTTCTTGGCAACTAAGGCTTCAATTTGCTTAGCAAAACCAACAAAGTGAGTAAATTGTCTATCACCAAAGCCTAAGACATTGACCTGACAACCATCTGGCAAGCTAAGATCTTTCGCTTTTTCCAAGAAAAGTGAGGCGCTTGAGGGTGCCTGGCCTTCCCCATAGGTAGATGTCATAAAAAAGACATGCGTTGCATTGGCATATTGGCCTTCCACCTGATTCATTTTATTCAGATGTACCTTGTTACCCGCCGTGATTAACGCCTGTGAAAACTCTTGAGCAAAGCGCCAAGTACTCAAACCTTCGCTGCCCGCTAAAATGACAATATTCGCCTCTTGTGCAGGTACATAGTTTTGTAAATTTAAGCTATCCGCTTGTCCAAAAGCCTTCGAATTAATACGTTTACGCATCCAAATGATGATACCCGTGATGCCAATAATCGGCAGTGTCAGGCTTGTCAGTCCTATGAAAAGTGCCCAAAGTCCCATTCCCTCACCAGTGTGAAGCGCACTAATAAATTTGCTGACTTGATAGAAGCTTGAGTGGGGTTGAAAATCCAACCACAGTCCAGTTTCTGGGTGGATATAACCTAAACCAAACTGAGTTTCTAAGGTATACACTGAGCTTGGATCATCTGCATAAGGGAATTCAAGGCTAACAAGTTCACTTGCATCTACTTCTTTAAGTGCTGGTAAATGAGAGATAGGTAAAACTTGCGCATTTCCTCTATTCTCTAAAAAAGACGGCTCTAAAGAAGACGGTACTAAAGAGGGTAGCGCAACAAAAGCTGGCTCAGGATAATCCAGTTCTACAGAGTTTGCTTCTGGCAACAAAGAGAAGGTTGTTGCACTTAGGTACAGTGCAGTAGCCGTCAATACTAAGCTACCTACTAGGGCAAAACGGCTCAATTCAATATGGAGTTTTTGACTTGTACTGCCTTTGGCTAATTTAAAGAAGTGCTTAATGCCTCCAAGGCGTCGAACCATTAACAAAAGCCCACTGATACTCAACGCAAGTAAAGCAAAAGCAACAACCGCCACCAGCATTCTGCCTGCATCTCCCATTTGCATAGAACGGTGGAAGCTTTTCATCCAGTTATAAAGGTCAGACCTTTGGTGGGCTTGTACTTTTAGGCCTGTCACAGGATCAATTTGGTCTTCCCCATAGCCCTGATCATTTGAATAGGAGACTAAAAAGAGCCCGTTTTGTGTTCGTGTTAGTTGCTCTGCACCCGGGTAATTTTGTTTTACCTTATCGGTAAGTGTTGCTAAAGAAGTCTGACCAAGATTTAACTTAGGCGCTGTCGCGGCTTCGTTTAGGATCTCCCAAGATAAAATACTGCCAGATAAGGCAATCAGAATAATAAAGAGGGTGGCAGGAATCGCGAACCAAGTATGAATTAAACGAGACATAAGTCCTCCTAGTAGCCAGCCTGAAAAAGGGGAAACAGACTGGCTATAGAACAGGGTTAAAAGAAGCTAAAGGATGAATAGAAGTTAAAAGCGATAAACAAACGATTTAACGTAACCCTTGCCTGATACGGCTTGTCCAATGCCTTGTTGAGTTAGAGGTACAACAACATCAGAAGGCACATCACGTTTATCTTCTACCGAGGTATCGATATGGATAAAGTGGTTTGAATCTATATATTTATCATCAATAGTGACTAAAAAATTTCTGCTACGATTTTTATGCAAGCTTGCACCTGTTTTACCATCGAACCTTAAAGAGCGGTTGGCACGCTTCCAATCTCGTAAATGCTTTTGATACTTTTTCTTACGGCCTTCAACAGCAAGGGTTTGTACTAAACGACCATTAGCATCCATCAGATAGACAGCTACATAGGCGCCATCTCCGTTATAACCTTTCATGGTTAGCTGTAAATCAACGGATTTTGCAAAGGCAGAATTTGATAGCCCAAATACGGCAAGGAAAACGATTAAACTTTGAATGGGTTTCATGAGTATCACTCCTTCTTTAGATTAAGAAGGAGTATAAGGAGCGAACCTTAAGCCAGACTTAACGCATTTTAATCTAGCGAAAAACCTTTAGTTGCTCTTTTTGAATGAGCGTTTGTTGCGGTACATATCGATATCGGCATGCTTTATCATTTCAGAAATGGGTTGATAACTGCCTTTTTTAGATTCGGAGATACCAATTGCCATAGTCACTTGATAGTCAGTAAACAATGCTTTTTGCGACTCAGTAAAATGTTGACTGACCCTGTTAATCAGCACCTCAGCCCCTTCTTTACCTGTCCCTACTAGAGCGAGGATAAATTCATCCCCCCCTCGACGGCTGGCAATATCAGCCTCTCTCAACTCTTGAGTAAGTACGTCAGCTAGCAGACATAACAACCTATCTCCCATGTCATGACCATAATGATCATTCACATATTTGAAATTGTTAATATCGATAAATAATATACAAATAGGTTCGCGCTTACGCTTAGACTGTTTAAGTGCTTGGCTCGCCAAGTTATCAAACAAACTACGATTACTTAGACGAGTTAGAGGATCGTGGGTGGCATTAAAGGTCAGTTGGTTTTCCGATCTTTGTTTTTCAATTACTACACCTGCAATATGAGCAGCTAACGTCAGAATTTCTAACTCCTCTTCTCTTGGAGTCGCTTTAGATGAGCTATAAATGGCAAAAGACCCATACATTTCTCCTTTAGAAAGCACGATAGGTACAGACCAGCAGGAGCCAAGATTGGCTTTTTTTACTAGGTCACTAAACGCGACCCAGTTTTCATGGGTAGTGACATCATCAACTATCAGCGGTTTATTAGAAAAAACAGCCGCACCACAACTCCCAACGTTTGGGCCAATTTTTAAACCTTCTATCGCATCGTTATAAAAGTCAGGCAGCTTATTTCCAACCGTCAAATGTAAGGTATTGTCATGGGGATCAAGTCTGAGAATGCTGGCAAAGCGTTCTTCATCTAGGTCCTCAATAATGGACTGTAAGGTTTCGAATATTTGACACTGAGATGCACCAAGCGCGATATCAGAAAGCACTTCGGCACAACGTCTGTAGGCATCTAGTAAAAAGCTATGTTCCATTACCTTCCTCGCAGCTGTTATAAACGACTCGCATTTTAACAGTATCAATTATCTAATATTTGTCATTAAAATAAATCAATATCAATATCAATCAATCTATTTAACCCGTCTCACATTTTTGGCTGATTAGCCTGTTCATGTGAAATACGTTCTATTTCTTTTAGCATCATTGGGTACCCCATAAAGTACCCTTGAAATAAGTCACAGCCAAAACGTTGTAACATAAGCAGATGGTCATTCGTTTCTATACCTTCTGCAATCACCTCTAGACCCAAACTATGCCCCATTGTGGTAATTGTCAAAGCAAGAGGATGATGGTCCCCATGACCAGATAAATTTTTAACAAATGACTGATCTATTTTGAGTTGATCAAAAGGTAACTGCTGTAAATAAGAAAGGGACGAATAACCGGTTCCAAAGTCATCAAGCGACAGCAGCACCCCCAGTTTTTTTAAGGCGTGCATCTTCTCTAAGATATTCATCTTGTCATTGATTAACATGCTTTCTGTCAGTTCAAATTGTAGTAATTTTGCTTGGGCCCCAGTCTCTTCCAAAATCAGCTCTACCAGCTCAACAAAGTCATCTTGAGAAAACTGTAAGGCACTCACATTCACAGACATCTTAACCAGCTTTAATGCTGGGTCTTTTTGCCATTTGGCTAAGGTTTGGCACGCATCTCTTACCACCCACTCACCGATTGGAATAATTAATTTTGACTCTTCTGCTAATGGAATAAACTGAGCAGGTGAAATAACGCCATCTTCTGGATGCATCCAACGAATCAAGGCTTCGACACCTCGCATACTGCCCGAACGATCAAACTGAGGTTGGTAGTGTAAGATAAACTCCTTCCTATCCAACGCTTCTCGCATAGCCGCTTCTAAGTTGACCCTTTGTAGTATCTTCTCTTGCATTTGCGGAGAATAAAAACAGTAGCGATTACGGCCTGTTGATTTCGCTTCATACATAGCCAGTTCGGCATGCTTGAATGCATCAAAAACTTCATTGATTGAGTCGTCAATTTCAGTAATGCCAATACTGCTAGAAATATAGAAGTGGTCTCCATTGATCTCAAAGGTTCTGGAAATAGCATCATTGAGATTAGCTGACACACGCTTGGCCCGATACAGTGCTCTGCCAGGATCAAAACTGATATCGACGCCTTCTAATAGTATGATAAATTCATCACCACCAAAGCGCGCCACCATATCTGTTTTTCTGACGACATCCACCAGCCTTAATGCCACTTGTTGCAGAAGTTTGTCACCCACTGAGTGGCCTTTGCTATCATTAATATTTTTAAAGTGATCTAGATCGATGAAAAGTAAAGCATGGCGCATTAATGGCGCATAATGCCCTTCAACACTCACCTCTTCCGTGACAAATTGAGCTTGATGAATAAGCTGCTCAACCTTCTCAGAAATCATTTTTCGGTTTGGTAAGCAGGTTAAAGAGTCATAGAAGCTTAGCTGATTAATCATCTGCTCATTTTGCTTGGTTAAGCTAATATCCTTGATAATAAAGACATAATAGAGAGGCAGGTTTTCATCACTATAAACAATTGAAATCGTGGTTAGCTCAGGCGCAATTTCACCACACTTTTTACGGTTCCAGACTTCTCCTTCCCAATAACCAAACTCATCAAGGTGATTATAAATTTTACGGAAAAAGGCATCATCATGACGACCAGACCTTAGAATACGTATGTCTTCATTGATTATTTCAGTCTCTTGGTAACCCGTTATACGCTGAAATGCCTTATTCACCCTCACTATCTTATGTTGCATATCCGTGATCAAAATACCGTCTTGGGTATTAAAAGCCGTCGCGGCAATTCTTAGTTCATTCTCTGATTTTTTACGACGACTTACATCTCTTGCGAGTGCCACAAAGCAAGGACGATTTTCTTCGACTCTTTCAGTAAAAGACACGGATAATTCGAACCAGTACTCACTCTCACCTAGTTCAAGGCAAAAACTATTGCCCTCTGAATATCCTTTATCTTGTGCTTCTTCAAACGAGTTTTTATAAACACTGACCGCCTCCAGAGGAAACAGCTCCATCAAATTACGGCCAACAATCTCAGGGCCAAACTGACTAGCTAATAGTTTATTGGGAAAGTGGCAATGCAAAACCTCGCCCTTATCATCTATCTCAAGTAAGAGGTCCGGAATGGCTTCAAGTAATCCCAACAAGCGCTTATTGACATGACTCATATCTTGAGTACGCTGTTTAACCACTTCCTCTAAGCCTTGTTTAGAGATATAGATGTGCCTTAGCAAGCCCACTAGCCCAGCAATTAATAGACTAATCAAAGCGGTCATTAAGATTTCGCCTTTCAACCCAAACCAAGAAGACCAACCTGACACAGGCATAAGCTGGAGCTGCCAAACATCGTTAGGCACCTTGATATCTATATTGACCGAGTCATTAAAATCGACAGCAGAAGAGTCGGTTATCAGCACCTCTTGTTGGGCAAGCAGCTTAACCAAGCGGTATTCATACCCTTGCTGACTTAGCTCCTGAAAATTGGCCTTATTGAGCAAAGCATCTAGAGTCACAGCTACATTTGTAAAGCCCCAAAACGTATTTTCTCCTTTAGCATTAGGCAAAAGTACAGGCCAACGCCCAATAATAGCGACGCCCCCTTGTACCATTTTCACAGGTCCTGCCAAGGTTAACTGACGAGAAGTTCGTGCTTTATTGGCTTCTTCCTGTTGTTGCTTAAATTTCAACTGATTCAGACCAACCGATGCTTCATTCCCCGCCATGGGGTAAACCAGTTTGATAATGCCATTAGGCGATAAGGTAAAGTGAGAGACCACAGGGTAAATTTGATGCAGACTTTTTGCATAAGAATCAAAGAAACTCAGATCCCCATTTGTTTCTTTTACCATGGCGGCCAAAGCATAATTTGCCGACATATTATTGGCAATAGTCGTATTAATTAGGGCAGCATGATTCTGCCCTAATGCTAGAGCCGATGCCTTGTGACCTTCATATGCTAGCGCTTCTACCTGCTTTAACACAAAAAAAGACGTCACCGCGCCAACAAGCAAAAGGACGTAAAAAATTCTGAGAGGTGATAGGAGCAATTGACGTACATAATCACGCATAAAGTTAGATCATTACCTCATTGAGATTCAACCGCAAAGACAAAAGGTTAAGTTAACAACTTATGAACCCTATTCAGTAAAAGAATAGCAGATGAAAAACAGAATGCGGAGCTCAGAGCGTAGTGAGTTTACTCAAACGCTCAAAACATTAGAAAATAAGCATATTAAGTTAGAGAAGCAGTGATTAAGTCACCTCTTCTCAGTCTTATCAGAAAGAGTGTCAAGCAAGGCGTCACTTTGTGTTTGATTAATAGAAGGCCAGTGTAGGAACCTTTCAATAAGGGACAACACAGGATGACACTTTTTCTGAAATGTCGCATGAGCATTACTCTAAGACCCAAAGCGCGTGGTCTAAAAGCCTGAGACGGGAGGGCTATTCACAACTTTCCTAGCATTACCAGCCGAATCAGACACCAAAAAGCCCCGAAGATGTCTCTTCGAGGCTTTTAGAAAAGTTGCGGCTTAGTGCAGATTAAACCTGAAACAAGAAATTCCTGATAAGATCTTTACCACCTTCTGTGGCAAAGGATTCTGGGTGGAACTGAATCCCTTGAATTGGGTACTCTTTATGACGCACTCCCATAATTTCAAAATCACCACCAGCACGAATAACATCTAAGTTAGTAAAGTCGGCTTCTGCCAACTCACCTACACTAGAGGTCACTTCTAAGGCTTCAGGGAAACTTTCGTTTTCTGCTACTAACGAGTGGTAACGCATGATTTCTAGCTGATCAGGAATGTCTTTAAAGATGCCTTCGCCATTATGTGCTATCGGGCTAGTTTTACCGTGCATAGGTAAAGGCGCTTTAACCACCTTACCACCAAACACATGCACCATACCTTGCATGCCTAAGCACACGCCCATCATAGGGATGGTTTTACCTAGGTCACGAATAATGTCTGCGCACACACCAAAGTAGGCTTCATCATCAGGAGAGCCAGGGCCAGGTGAGATAATAATACGATCAGGTGACAGGGCTTTTAGCTCTTCAATGCTAACCTCGTCATTACGCTTCACCACGACGCTAAAGTCTTGAATGTTGCCACGCATTTTCTCGCTAGTCAGAATCTCACCAATAAACTGATAAAGGTTGTAAGTAAAAGAGTCATAGTTATCAATAATATAAACCTTCATACTCAGGCTCCTTTTTTATCAGCTGGGGCAAATTGATCAAGTACGCGCTTGGTTCCAGCGAACTTGCGTTGAATTTCTTCATATTCATCTTCGGCGTTGGAATCAAATACATTACCACCACAGGTTTGCACATAGGCTTTTTCGCCATTAGCAAAGACGGTACGAATTGGGATGGCAAAGGTACAATCACCGTTAAAGGAGAAATGACCCACTGCGCCACCATAAGGGCCACGACCTTCACCTTCAAGATCATCAATAATCTTCATGGCTTCAATTTTAGGGGCACCTGTTAACGTACCTGCAGGGAAGTTACTAGCAAGACCTGAGAACATGTCTTCTGTTTCTGCCATGATGCCCACGATTTCACTGGAAATATGCTGCACATGACTAAAGCGTTTAATGTCCATCAAACTACGTACTTTTACCGTTCCAAATTGCGCCACACGGCCAATATCATTACGGTGTAGGTCGACTATCATATTGTGTTCAGCAATTTCTTTTGGATCATTCAATAAGGCACGGGCCAAGGCTCTGTCTTCTGTTTCATCAGCACCACGTTTAGCTGTACCTGCTAGCGGGAAGGTTTCCATTTCTCCTTGGCGTAAACGGAAAAGTAGTTCAGGGCTAGCGCCAATGACTTTTTGCTCTTTAAATTTTAAATAGTACATCTGAGGAGACGGATTCACTTCACGTAGCTGCTCATAGATGTTGATGTTATCGCCTTCTAAGGTGAACCATTTTTTAAAGCCCACTTCAGTTTGGAAAATCTTACCGTCAATAATATCCTGTTTGACCTTCGCCACGGCCTTAGCATGGTCTGTTTTGCTCATGGATTCACCCTGTGGTGTTACCACAAGCGGTCCATTTTCTGGGGTAGGTTCAGCCAACATACTTTCAATCAGGTCCATGCGGCTGTCTTGATAGTAGAAGTAAAAAACTTCGCCTGTCATCTTGTCGAGAATCAAACCATCTGTATAAAGGCCGAATTTAAAGGCTTCAAACATATCACTGACATTCAGGCTCAAGCTTGGCTCAAAATAGTTCATGGCATCATAACCAACATAACCAGTTAAACCACCTGAGTATTTACGCGACAAAATATTTTGCGGCACAATTTCACGCAGCAAGTAATAAGGGTTATCGCTTTGGTAGCTTTGCGAAGAGCCATCTCTTTCTTCAATGGTAAGCGTATTACCTTGCGCCCAAAGTATTTTTTCCGGGTCAAAACCTATGATGGAATGGCGTGAGATAAAGCTATCTTCACCCAATGATTCCAACATAAAGCAGGTATCAAAACGCTTTTCGACTTTTTTAAACAAATCAAAAAAATCACAATCTGCCGTGACATTCACATAGTGAGGCTTTCTCGGCAACTTAATGGCTTCTGGTTTTACACTCATGTTTATATCCATCTTATTGCTCATCTTTATCTGATGAGGCTTGTTCTAATTCTTTTAAGGCTCTCGAACCTCGCGTCACGGTCGCTATGCCGACACCCAGTTGTTTGGCAATTTCTCGCTGCGGCACACCCTCTTTGAGCATGGCAAATATTTGCAAACGTTTGCTCATTTCGAGTACTTCACTAGGGGTCAAAAGCCCTGTCAGCTTGTTCTGCATCTCGTCATCTGAGCTTGCACTTCTTAAGTAGGTGATTAGATCTTTCACTCTTTACTCCACCTAATAGCTAAACGCCATTTATCTAATATGCGCACATAATACCGTATTCATGTACTAGTACAATAGGTTTTCAGTTTTTATTCTCACCTAGGCTGCCACTCTTATATGAATTATTGATATTAGGCATAAAAAAAGGCCGCCTAAGCGACCTTTCATTTCACGCAATCCTAAGGTTTTTAGGAGGCAGCCGCTTCCCAATCCGTTAATAACTGCATCATGGTAAAGGAATCTTGAGGGCGTGCCGCAGGGCGCGCAAGTTCTAACTTACCTTGCTCTAGGGCTTCACGAACCTTTGTCACTTGTGAGATAAAACCATTACCTGGCGCATCCACTTCAATATGCTCGAACTCGGTTTCATTCCCTTCCCCATCATATTTGGCGAAGTAGATTTTGTTACCACTTGCTTGGGGTAACCAAGGGTTTGATTTCAGCTCTAGATAACCTTCGCTACCTAGAATGCTGAAGCTTGAGTGCATACCAAAGTCTTCTGCTGTATGCAGTTGCACTTGTACACCATTGTTAAATAGGAAGTTAGCACTGGTATCACAGATATTGCCGTCTTTACCACGACGTCCAAACGCCTGAATCTGATAGTCAGAGAAAACATCATCACCAAAGGCTTGTTGCATAACCAAATGCATAAGAGAAAGTGGGTAACAACCTAAATTGTAAAGGGTCCCTTTACTCTCTGGATTCACAAATTCACTAATAGCCGCACAGTAGTTACCGCGTATCGCCTTAATCTCACCAATCGCTTTAGTTTGCAGCAGTTGGCTGATTTTTTGGGCAAAGGGGTGAGTTAAGTACATCAAGCCTTCTAAGAAAAAGACTTTATGTTCAGCCACAGCATCTAATGCCGCTTGGGTTTTCGCCATATCCACAGACAAGGACTTTTCACACAAGATAGCCTTACCTGCTTGCGCCGCTTTAATCACATATTCATGGTGTAAGTGATTTGGCAAAGCAATGTAGATTACATCCACTTCTGGATCTGCGATTAACGCATCGTAATCTTGATAGACCTTATCGAAGTCATACTTATCGGTGAAGTCCTTTAAAGGAGTAAGAGAGCGGCCTGCAACAGCATATAAGTGCGTATTCGCTTCTGCTAAAATCGCGTCCGCCATCACTGCCGAGATAAAGCTGGTACCTAGAATGCCCCAGTTAAGTGGTTTTGACATATTTCCCTTCTTTTAATTAGATCGATTGTGGCACATAAATAAAAACGCCCCTAAGGACGTTTTTGTTTATTCATAATAGAGATTAACTAGCTATAAAAAGCTTTCGCCATAACTTAGCTTGGCTAATCCTAAATGAGAGGCAATGCTCTGACCAATATCAGCAAAGCTCTTACGTGTGCCTATGTTCGTTGCCTCAGCATCAGCTCCGGCTTCAATGCCAGGGCCAAAACAAATCACAGGCACATGCTCACGGGTATGATCCGTACCGGGCCAAGTCGGGTCACAACCATGGTCGGCACTAATAAATACTCTATCACCCGGCTTAAGCGCCGCTTCGATTTCAGGCAAACGGGCATCAAAGGCTTCTAATGCAGCGGCATAACCCGACACATCACGTCTGTGTCCGTATGAAGAATCAAAGTCGACAAAGTTAGGGAAGATAAGGCTATTATCAGGCGCAGTATTAATGCTTTCAATCGTCGCATCGACTAACTTCATCAATCCCGTTGCTTTCACCTTATGAGTGATACCAGAGTGAGCATAAATATCGGCAATTTTACCAATACTAATCACTTGACCGCCTGCTTCAGCCAGGTAGTTCAAAACTGTTTTCGCTGGCGGTTCAACGGCAAGGTCACGACGATTTCCCGTACGAGCAAAGTTATCTGCATTTGACCCGATAAAAGGTCTAGCGATAACACGGCCTATGTTCATCTTCATTTCGTCCAGGAGATCACGAGCGATCTGACACAAGGTCAATAAGCGCTCTAATCCAAAGCTTTCTTCATGGGCTGCTATTTGCAACACACTGTCAGCAGACGAATAGATGATAGGGAAATCCGTACGCATATGCTCGTCACCTAAACGGGCAATGATTTCGGTACCAGAAGCGTGGCATTCACCTAAAACACCTTCTAGTTTGCCGCGTTTTGATAGCTCTGCCATAAAGTCCACAGGGAAACATTTTGGCGTATTAGGAAAGTAATCCCAATCAAATAATACAGGTACACCCGCCAACTCCCAATGGCCACTTGGGGTGTCTTTACCACTACTTAGCTCTTGTGCATAACCATGCAAAGCATCCACAGGACCTCGATAATCAAAGCCTTGTGGATAGTTTCCGGTACTGGCTTTAGCAAGATGTCCTAGGCCTTTTTTCTCTAAGTTAGGTAGCTTTAGGGGCCCAGTTCGACCCACTTCTGCTTGGCCTTCTGCACAGGCTTTTGCGATATGACCAAAGGTATCAGAACCCACATCACCAAAGTCTGCCGCATCATGTGCCGCACCCACTCCAAAAGAATCCATCATTAAAATGATTGCTCGGCTCATACTAGTATGCTCCTGTTGTGATTCCGTCGCTTGCTTCACCCATTGCCTCTAATAAGGCTTTTAAAAGTGAGCTAGTCCCAAAACGGAAGGTGGTCGCAGTTAACGCCTCTTTACCTAGCTTAGATTCTAGCAAAGTCAGGTATTCTCTGACGTCTGCAAGGGTTTTAACGCCACCAGCAGGTTTGAAACCAATCGCTTTTTGGCTATCAATGATTTGCGTTAGCATAATATCAGCCGCCTCTGGTGTCGCATTAACTGGCACTTTACCGGTTGAGGTTTTGATAAAATCAGCGCCTGCTGCAATTGAGATCTGACTCGCCTTAGCGATCAACTCAGGTGTTTTTAACTCACCCGACTCTATGATGACCTTAAGTGTTTTTTCACCGCAGGCAGCCTTACAAGCCTTTACAAGCTTATAACCAATAGACTCATTGCCATCCATTAAAGCACGGTAAGGAAAAACCACGTCGACTTCATCTGCGCCATAAGCGAGACAAGCTTTCGTCTCAGCGACAGCCGCCGCCAAGTTATCCCGCCCCTGTGGAAAATTACTGACGGTGGCTATCTTCACATCAGCAATATTAAGGCGCGCTAATTCTTGTTTTGCCCAAGGAATGAATCTTGGATAAATACATAAAGCAGCCACTTTACCAACACTGTCAATTTGCGCTTGTTCACACAGAGCCGTAATTTTGGACTCTGTGTCATCATCATTCAAACTGGTTAAATCCAATAAGCCAAGAGCGAGTTTTGCAAGCTCTGCATCACTCATCTCAGCAATAGATTTTACTTGATCAGACATGATTAGCTCTCCAACCAAGCGATAACCAGCTTGCTTAATTCCGCCGCGGCTTTTTGGCCTTCATCTAGGGTTTCTTCATGGCTTAATGAGTTACCTGACATGCCAGCACCTAGGTTGGTGATAGAGGAAATTGCCGCAACCTTCATACCGCAATGACGCGCTACGATCGTTTCTGGCACAGTACTCATGCCGACAGCATCAGCGCCTAAAGTACGGAACATACGAATTTCTGCAGGTGTTTCAAAGCTTGGTCCTAAGGCCCACACATAAACCCCTTTAAACAGGTTAATGTTCAGCCCTTTTGCCACCTCATTAATGCCATCACTTAGCTCAGGATCGTAGGCACGTGTCATGTCCTGGAATCTTGGCCCAATGCTATCGTCGTTTTCGCCTACAAGCGGGTTAACACCAGAGAAATTAATGTGATCTTCGATCAACATCAAACTGCCTGGGCCCATATCTTCGTTCAAGCTACCAGCAGCATTGGTTAACAATAAGGTGTCACAACCAATCAGTTTTAAAGTACGAATTGGGATTTGCAGTGTTTCAGGTGCAATACCTTCATACACATGGAAGCGGCCCTGCATGCAGGCAACTTCTTTGTTACCTAAACGACCAATTACCAAACGACCTTTATGGCCATGTACGCTCGATTTAGGGAAGCCTGGGATTTCACCGTAAGGGATGTAGATAGGATCTTGGATTACTTCAGCTAATGAGCCCAATCCACTGCCTAGAATGATAGCAACCTCAGGTTTGCGGTCACCGATTTTTTGTTGCAAATAATCTGCACTTAATTGATAAGCCTTCATACACGTCTTTCCTTTTAATTAAAGTAAGCCACTCCTGTGATAAGTACGCGGTTCCTTGGCGATTTTGATTAGCGCTCTCCTTCTTGGAAAGCGCCAATATCGGACCTGTTATTTTTTCAAATTTTCAGGCCCAAATGAGAAGGGAAGAAGCTCTTCCATTGATAGGGTTTTGCGTACGCCTTCTGGCCCGCAAATATGTATTTGAGTATCAGGCGTTGAGAACTCTCTGATTTTTTGACGACAGCCGCCACAAGGCGTGACCAGCTGTTCACCATTACCCAATACATAAATATTGTCTATTTTCTGTTCACCATCAAGCACCATAGCTGAAATCGCACCGGCTTCAGCACATGTGCCTTCAGGATAAGCCGCGTTTTCAACATTACAGCCAGAATAAACCTTGCCGTTTAGTGTCTCGATAACAGCGCCAACTTTAAATTCTGAGTAAGGCACATAAGCCTTACTCATCGCTTTATTCGCTAGCGCTACTGCTTTTTTCACATCAAGAGATGACATACTAGCCTCTCTCTTTCACATAGGGTCGACCGACGGCTTTTGGTGCCACTGCCTTACCGATAAAGCCAGCAAGTAATAATACAGTCAGAACATAAGGTAATACTTCGATTGCCTGTACTGGCACTTCACCAATACCTGGCACTTGAACACCTTGCATACGTACCGCAACAGCATCTAGGAAACCAAATAACAGACAAGCAAACATCACAGGAACAGGACGCCATTTACCGAAGATCAAAGCCGCCAAAGCAATATAACCTTTACCAGCACTCATATCTTTCAAAAAGCCTGCATTATGAGCAGTCGATAAATAAGCACCGGCTAGACCACATAAAATACCGCAAATGATCATGGCGCGATAACGGATAAAGGCAACGCTGATACCCGCAGTATCCACCGCATGTGGGTTCTCACCTACTGCACGTAGACGTAAACCAAAGCGAGTTTTGTAAATAATCCAAACCGCAAGAGGCACAATCGCAAAGGCTAGATAAACGAGAATGTTATGGCCGCTTAATAACTCTGAATAAATCAGACCTATTACCGGTACATCCGCTAGTGCGTCAGCAAACGGGAAAGTAATAGACGTAAATCGAGCATCGCCAGTCAAAGCAGGTGTTTGGCCACCTTGGCTAAACCAATCAAGCCCTAAGGTAACGGTGAGCCCGGCGACTATGGTGTTAATCGCCACACCACTGACAATATGATCACCACGGTGAGTAATACAAGCAAAGCCATGAATCAGTGCTAGAGCAACTGACGCGATAATGGCAAAAAGTAAACCAATCCAAGCAGAACCAAATACGGCCGCTGCTGCCGCTGCGGCAAAGGCAGCACCAAGGATTTTACCTTCCAGACCGATATCAACGATACCAGAACGCTCAGCAAACAAACCTGCTAAAGCAGCAAGAATTAGAGGTGTAGAGACACGTAACGTGGCATCTAGAATCAGAATAAGTGTTTCAAACATGCGCTATCTCCTAAGCTGCTGAAGTACGGGTGAAGAAAGCTTCAACACGATCTTTACACATATGCTCTAGCGCCCCAGAAAAGAGGATAACTAGACCTTGGATCACCACCACGATTTCTGGTGTGATGCTTGGAATCTCAAAAGCAAGCTCGGAACCACCTTGATAAAGTGCACCAAACAATACCGCAGCCAAAATGATACCGACTGGGTGATTACGTCCCATTAGGGAAACAGCAATACCTGCAAAACCAAAACCAGCGGTAAAGTTAAGCAGTAGGCTATGGTGAACACCCATGATTTCATTCAGACCAACAAAACCTGCTAAAGCACCTGAGATCAACATTACCCAGATGGTTACTTTGCCGTTATCAATGCCGGCATAAACAGCCGCTGTTGCATTAGTACCAACAGTACGTAGCTGGTAGCCCCAACGTGTATGCCATACCAAGCCCCAAATCAGAACACAGCAAACTAACGCCCAAAGGAAAGAAGCATTAAGCGGTGATTGCTCAAAGTTAATACCAATAGCTGCTAGCATTTCATGCATGTAAGGAAGCCAAGCTGACTCTTCAAATGTACGACTGTTAGGTGACATGCGACCTTCTTGTTTAAGCCAGTTCACCATCAGATAAACCATCAAAGAAGACGCAATAAAGTTAAACATGATAGTAGTGATTACCACATGACTGCCGCGACGTGCACTTAGATATGCAGGAATATAAGCCCAAGCGGCACCAAATGCTGCACCACCAATAATCGCTAGCGGAACAATCACGTAGAAAGGCATTGTTTGGTCAACGGCAAGACACACAAGACCCACACCTAAACCACCTATATAAGCTTGTCCTTCACCACCAATGTTGAAGATGCCGGCTTTAAAGGCAATGGAGACGGCTAAACCAGTAAAGATAAGGTTAGTGGCATAATACAAGGTATAGCCTATGCCTTCTTCATAACCAAAAGCGCCATAAACTAGGTAACCTGCAGCTTCAATTGGGTTTTCACCTATGGCTAGAATAACCAAGGCTGACACCAAAAAGGCCAACATAATATTAATAAAAGGGATAAGGGCAAGATTCACCCAAACCGGAACTTTCGGCTGACTCATGCTTGGCCTCCTGCTGTTTCTTCTTCGTTCAAGGCATTCGCCATCATCAAGCCAAGTGTGCGTTCATCCGCTTCTTTAGCATCAATTTCGCCAACAACCGCACCATCAAACATGACGATAATTCGGTCACTTAAGGCCATAATTTCATCCAGTTCTACAGAGACCAGTAAGATCGCCTTACCTGAGTCTCTCAATTTAACAATTTCTTCATGGATGTTTTCGATCGCACCAATATCAACACCACGTGTTGGCTGGCCAATCAATAACACATCTGGGTTTTGCTCTACTTCACGGGCAATAACGATTTTTTGCTGGTTACCACCGGAGAAGTTAGCTGTTTTCAAGAAAGGATCAGCAGGACGAACATCCCACTTTTGCATGCGCTCATTACACTCATCTAACATGGCTTTACGATCTAATAAAATTTTACCGTTATAAGCTTCAGAGTTGTGATAGCCCAAGATAGCCGCTTCATAGGCTTCAAAACCTGTTACTAGGCCCATCTTATGTCGATCTTCTGGCACGTGTGCCATTTTCAAATCACGCATTTGCGACGCGTTTTTCTTATTCTTGGCAGTAATCACTTCACCATTGAAATGAATCTCGCCGTCAGATAAAGGAGTAATACCTGACAAAGCATTTAGCAACTCACTTTGGCCATTACCAGATACACCAGCAATACCCACAATTTCACCTGCTTTTAATTCTAGGCTGACATCTTTAAGGCGCTTAACACCTTGCTCATCAAACCAGCTTAAGTTTTTAGCAGAAAGGGCTACGTTTGTTGGCTTAGCCTCTTCTTTATCCACCACTAGGCGGACTTTCTTACCCACCATAAGCTCTGCAAGCTCTTCTTTATCCGTTTCAGCCGTTACCCTGTGAGCAACCATTTGGCCTTGACGCATAACTGAGACATTGTCAGTGGATGCCATGATTTCACGTAGCTTGTGAGTAATAATCATGACAGTAACACCCTGTTCTTTCAGGGAGTTTAAAATTCGGAACAGATGATCTGCTTCTTGTGGGGTTAAAACCCCTGTCGGTTCATCCAAAATTAGGATTTTCGCACCACGATAAAGTGCTTTTAAGATTTCAACTCGTTGTTGTAAACCAACGGGAAGATCTTCAACAACCGCATCCACATCCACATCTAGATTGTATTCTTGCTCTAGTCGCTTTAATTCTTTACGGGCAGCATCCAAACCACCTTTAAGCATGGCACCACCTTCGGCACCTAGAACAACATTTTCTAGCACTGTAAAGTTTTCAACCAACATAAAATGCTGGTGAACCATACCAATGCCGAAACGAATAGCATCTTCAGAGGTGCGGATATTGACAAGTTCACCCCCCACTTCAATATCACCAGTATCCGCTTCGTAGAAGCCATAAATGATGCTCATTAAAGTGGATTTCCCTGCGCCGTTTTCACCAATAATGCCGTGAACGGTGCCTGCGGGGACTTGAAGACAAATGTCTTTATTGGCTTGGACTGCTCCAAAGCGCTTACTAATATCGCGCAATTCAATCGCGTATGGGCTTGTATTATTATTCATAAGAATTTGTGATTTATCTGCGGTTAATTATAGATAGCCATGTTTAACATTGTTCAAAATACACTCAGAACAAGGATCTAGCCACCTTAGTTTGCTGCATTTATTTTTTGATGAACTAACACCTAACTTTATACAGGCTGACAATCTGACTTAAAAAGAACTTAATCTTTATATAAGGGCTAAGCATTAGCGTCTAATGTGCTATCTGCAACAAAAGTTTCTTTTAAACACATTAGTTTCAGAAATTTATTCTAAGCAAAAAAAACAGCCGTCTGCTTATGACAGACGACTGTTTCTTATTAGATTAGATGTCGCAAGAATTGTTGGACATGTAATCATGAACTGAGATAGTTCCATTTACGATATCAGCACGGATAGCTGAAATTTTCGCTTTCATCTCGTCTGATACAAGCGCTGCGTTGTTGTTATCAAGCGCCCAATCAACACCACCTTCAGCAAGACCTAAAACAGTCACGCCTGGAGCCCAAGAACCCTCTTTCGCTGCTGTGTAAGCATTATAAGCAGCTAGGTCAACACGCTTAACCATAGAAGTCAGCATAGTACCTGGTTGGATGTGGTTTTGGTTTGAATCAACACCGATAGCGAATTTGCCATCATCTTTCGCTGCTTGGTAAACACCGATACCAGTACCACCAGCGGCTGCGAATACTACATCTGCACCTTTAGAGAATTGACTCTTAGCCAATTCAGAACCCTTAGTTGGGTCATTGAAAGCAGAAGGAGTAGAACCAGTCATGTTTTGGAATACGTCTGCGTTAGAAGAAACGTATTTAACGCCTTGCTCGTAACCACAAGCAAAACGACGGATAAGAGGAATATCCATACCACCAACAAAGCCAACCTTGTCAGTTTTAGATGCCATAGCAGCTAATGAACCTACAAGGAAAGAACCTTCGTGCTCTTTAAAGACAATAGATTGAACGTTAGGCAAGCCTACAACCATGTCGATGATGGTGAATTTAGTGTCAGGGAAGTCTTTTGCTACTTTTTCAAGAGCAGATGCCATAGAGAAACCCACAGCAACGATTGGAGAGTGTCCACGTTTTGCCAAACGACGAAGACCCTGTTCAACCTGAGCTTCGTTTTTCGGTTCAAATTCACGAACCTGAACACCAGAATCCTGAGTGAATTTAGTAATACCGTTGTAAACACCTTCGTTGAAGGATTTATCAAATTTACCCGCTTGGTCGTATACAACAGCAGGTTTGATATCTGCAGCTTGAGCTGAAGCTGCAATTGCTAGCGCCGTAGCGGATGCAAGAAAGACACCTTTCATTAGAATTCCTCTTGTAGTTATTAGTATGTTTGTAACAGCATTTTAAAAAGATGCTGCCTAACTGGTCAAAAATAAACTTATTACACCATTATCGCAATCCAAAGTGACATTAAAGCAGGGAAAAACCCATTAAACTTAGTCGATTTGTGTTTTTTTACTACATAATCGTGTAATTTGAGACCAGTTCAGGTTCCAACGTGAATCAGCATATCAAAAATTTTTCCAATTGGTAAAACTTTTTTTCAACTGTTTACAAAATAATCATCGCTGACATTCTTTACAGTAAACCGTGCTGCGCTGTCCCAGTCGGATTTCAAGCAAGTCAGTCTCACACTTAACGCAAGGTAAGCCTGCTCGCCCGTAAACATTCAGTGATTGTTTAAAATAGCCAGGTTTTCCATCACCACCTACAAAGTCCTTCAACGTTGTACCTCCTTGTTCAATTGCTCGAGCTAACACTAGCTTGATGCAATCTACCAAGACAGCCAAGCGCTTTGCACTGACTTGTCCTGCCCTTCTATTCGGTTTAATACCTGCCATAAACAAGGCTTCATTAGCGTAGATATTACCCACACCTACCACTTGCTTACTGTCCATAATAAAGGTCTTCACTGCCTGAGTTTTTCCTTTAGCCCGGGCAGCAAGATATGCCCCTGTAAAGGCTTCTGATAAAGGTTCAGGTCCAAGGCTTTTTATTAAACTGTGCTCTAACCAATCCTCTTGCGTCCAGAGAATAGCGCCAAAACGCCTTGGATCTGTATACCTTAACCATTGACCTGAACTGAGTTTAAAATCCACATGATCATGAAATAAAGGGGGCGTCTCTGCCGGCACTAAATACAAGCTACCTGACATTCCCAAGTGGATAATAATGGTGCCTTTAGCCGTATGAATCCCTATGTACTTGCCTCGACGAGAGAGAGAAATCACTTTTTCGCTTGCGACTTGATCGGCAAGTTCTGGTGTAATCAGCCAACGAAGTTGCGCCTGACGTATTTCGACATCAAGGATATGCTGGTCTTGTAGATAGGGCTGGATACCACATTTAGTGGTTTCAACTTCTGGTAATTCAGGCATGGTGAAGGTTTTTTTGACAGTTTCTTTAGGTAGCCCAAATTTTAGGGGCTGTTACCTATACAAAAAAACCGGCCTAAGCCGGTCTTTTTTGTATAAAGAATTGAAAATTATTTAATTTTCGCTTCTTTGTACATTACATGCTTACGAACAACAGGATCGAATTTTTTAAACTCCAATTTGTCAGGAGTATTTCGCTTGTTTTTATCCGTAGTGTAAAAATGGCCAGTACCAGCAGATGATACCATGCGAATTAGATCGCGAGCGCCTTTAGATGCCATGGTTCAGCTCCTTATACTTTTTCGCCGTTAGCACGAAGATCAGTAAGAACTGCTTCAATGCCTTTTTTATCGATAATACGTATACCTTTAGAAGACACACGTAGGCGTACAAAGCGATTTTCGCCTTCTACCCAAAAACGGTGCCAGTGAAGGTTTGGCAAAAAACGACGCTTAGTGCGACGCTTTGAGTGAGAAACGTTGTTACCCGTAACTGGGCGTTTCCCTGTAACTTGACATACGCGAGACATAATATAATACCTTATATTGCTATCCAGAATTGTTGGAAGTGTGCTTCACTCCCTCAGGCGGAGCATGACTTGAAATAAGCCAAAAATATCCCGTACCGAGGAATAGCGGCGCGAATTCTCCCATAACCCTTAGTGCTTCGCAATTATTTTGTTAAAAAATGATCAATAAAACAGCAAAAGAGTGCTCATACATGACCTCTTTCCGCTAAAGAAATAGGCTTACCATCTCCAATCACAAAATGATCAAGCAGATTAATATCCATTAAACCCAAAGCTTGTTGCAGCTTTTGTGTGATATAGATATCAGCTTGGCTGGGCTCTGAAACACCAGACGGGTGGTTGTGGGCAACTATGCAAGCCGCCGCATTATACGCCAGCGCCATCTTAACGACTTCTCTTGGATAAACCGCCGCCGCATCTATGGTGCCATAAAAAAGTTCTTGGTAATGAATTAGCCTGTGCTGGCTATCTAGGAACATAACTGCAAAAATTTCTCGACTTGCTAGCCTTAACTTGGCTTTTAAGAAAAGTTGTACGCTATCAACACAAGTAAAGACGTCATCTTTTTCTAAGGTTTCATTAAGATAACGTTTACTCATCTCCACTACTGCTTGGAGTTGCGAAAACGTTGCTTCGCCTAACCCTAAACAGGCACAGAACTCTGATTTAGACGCCGAAATTAATGCCTGTAAACTACCAAAATGAGCTATTACTCGCCGTGCCAGCTCAACCGCATCAATCCCTTGCGTACCGGTACGCAGAAAAATCGCCAATAGCTCAGCATCAGATAAGGCCTGCGCGCCTTGCTTTATCAGTTTTTCCCTCGGCCTTTGTGCCTCTGGCCATTGCTTGATACCCATGAAGTCCTCCTTGATCCATGTTAATCTTGCTAATTTGAGAACCTATGCCAACTTCCTTGGTCTCAACTACTCACTTATAGTCTACAAACGAATTGAGAAGCATAGTTTTATGTCTGCACTTGCGAACAAAAAGATATTATTGGGTATTACTGGCGGTATTGCAGCCTACAAAAGCATTGAATTAGTAAGATTACTAAAAAAAGCAGGTGCAGATGTTCAGGTAGTACTCACAGAAGGCGCCAAGGCCTTTGTTACTCCAATGACATTACAAGCGGTTTCTGGCTTACCTGTTCGCACCAGTTTATTGGATGTGGATGCTGAAGCTGGCATGGGCCACATTGAATTAGCTAAATGGGCAGACCTTATCCTTATCGCGCCCGCTTCTGCTGACTTTATTGCTCGCCAAACCCAAGGTATGGCAAATGACCTATTAAGTACTCTTTGTCTTGCCACCACGGCAGACATTTGGCTTGCTCCTGCGATGAATCAAGCCATGTGGTCTCACCCTGCAACACAAGACAATATCAAGCTTTTACTTCAAAGAGGCATCAAACTCATTGGCCCTGATTCTGGCGATCAAGCCTGTGGCGATGTGGGTTACGGCCGTATGAGTGAACCCGCAGCTATTTTTAATGCCATTGAGCAAAGCCAAAAAGAGGCTCAACCTTTACTAGGACAACACTGGTTAATTACCGCTGGCCCTACCATGGAAGCCATAGACCCTGTGCGTTTCATCAGTAATCACAGTTCAGGCAAAATGGGCTATGCCTTAGCAAATGTTGCCCAATCCCTTGGCGCAAAAGTCTCTTTGGTGAGTGGACCTGTCGCTGTTAAAGCGTCTACAGAGGTTGAGCTTCATCCGGTAAAATCCGCGTTAGACATGCTTGATAAGTGCAGAGAAATTGCCGCAGACAATCAGCCTGATGTTTTTATTGGTGCCGCTGCTGTAGCAGATTTCAGATTAAAAGACGTTGCTTCGCAAAAAATGAAGAAGCAGGCAGGCTCAGATGAAATGCAGCTCACCTTAGTCAAGAATCCTGATATCATTGCTACCATGGTATCTGAGCAACAGGCTAAATTCGTTGTTGGCTTTGCCGCTGAAACCCAAAACCTATTGGCCTATGCAAAAGACAAACTCACACGCAAAGGCTTAGATCTTATTATTGCTAATGACGTATCTCGCTCTGACATAGGCTTTAACCAAGATCAAAATCAGGTCACAGTGGTAGGCAAAGATCAAACATGGACACCAGAGCAAGCGGCCAAAACTGAACTAGCGAAATATCTAGTCACTCTGATCCAGAGCCAGTACCAAGCACATTAATCCCATTCATTTAGGCATAGACATAAAGATCATGAAACAAGCGATTCAACTTAAAATTGTTAACGACAAAATTGGCACTGACATCCCTCTTCCTAGTTATGCAACAGAAGGGTCTGCTGGTCTAGACTTACGAGCTTGCCTAGACGAGGCTATCACCTTAAAGCCAGGTGATACCAAATTAATCCCTACTGGTCTGTCCATTTACATCCAAGATCCAGGTCTTGCAGCGACTATTTTGCCACGCTCAGGCTTAGGTCATAAGCACGGAATAGTACTAGGTAATCTTGTAGGTCTAATTGATTCTGATTATCAGGGTGAGTTAATGGTTTCTTGCTGGAACCGAGGTCAAACAGAGTTTACGGTAGAAGCAGGTGAGCGTATTGCTCAGCTAGTTTTACTCCCTGTTGTCCAAGCAGAATTCGATATTGTTACCGAATTTGAAAGCAGTGACCGTGGTACGGGCGGCTTTGGTTCAACCGGTACTAAATAACAATTAGTTACACATAGCGATCAAAAAGTTAGATTTCATTTTGATCGCTCCCCTCTTCCCTCCAAATTATTAACCTCTAGATACAAAAGCAAACGCGCTTAGACCAAAGTTTCGGTAGTTTATAGATAAATATCACGTTATTATTCTATAAGTATTCGCTTACGTGCTTAGCCCCAAAATCTAGCACTTAGCCTTACTGACATCTTTATAGCATTCTTTAAAAACATAATAATTATACGATTCTCTACCGAGTCCATGACTTTGTACGAGCTTAACTTTAGGAGCCCTACCTTCATGCCTTTAACGCGTGATTCTGCATTAGAAATTGCCAGCGTACTGAGCGAATCTTTACCTTACATACAACGTTTCTCCGGCAAAACCTTGGTTATCAAATATGGCGGTAACGCAATGACAGATCTAGCGCTTCAAGCTGGATTTGCGCGAGATATCGTTTTAATGAAACTGATTGGTATCAATCCGATTGTTGTTCATGGTGGTGGCCCTCAAATCGGCAAGCTTTTGCAAGAGCTCAACATCGAATCTAAATTTATCAACGGCATGCGTGTCACAGATACACGTACTATGGACGTAGTTGAGATGGTTTTAGGCGGTCAGGTCAATAAAGGTATCGTTAATTTAATTAATAATGCTGGCGGTAAAGCAATTGGCTTAACAGGTAAGGACAGCGGCTTTATTCAGGCGAAGAAATTGTTTGTTAAAACACAAACAAGCCCGGGTGCAGCACCAGAGATCGTTGATATTGGCCATGTAGGTGAAGTGGACTCTATCGATACTAGCGTTCTTAAAATGCTAGAAAACAGTGACTTTATCCCAGTCATTGCACCTATCGGTGTTGATGCTGAAGGTAACTCCTACAATATCAATGCAGATTTAGTTGCAGGCAAAGTAGCGGAAGCAGTGAATGCTGAAAAGCTCATGCTACTGACCAACATTTCAGGTGTTCAAGATAAAGATGGCAATGTATTAACTGGCTTAAGTACCGCTCAAGTTGATGCATTGATCGCTGACGGCACCATTTATGGCGGCATGTTACCAAAAATCAGTTGTGCACTTTCTGCAGTTAACGCAGGTGTAACCAGTGCCCACATTGTTGATGGTCGTGTCCCTCATTCTACCTTGTTAGAAATCTTTACTGATGAAGGGGTTGGTACCTTAATTACCAACAAATCATTAAATTAGGCTATTAGATATTAGGTTTGTGCAAGGGACAGCTCGCCTAAAGCACTATTTTGATATTGGAAAAAATTATGAGTAATAAGAAGATTGACCGTCGCACTCAGATACTTCAAGCATTGGCTCAAATGCTTGAAAGCAGCCCTGGTGCACGGATCACTACAGCAGCATTAGCAAAGCAAGTCGGCGTATCAGAAGCCGCTTTGTATAGGCACTTTCCAAGTAAAGCAAAAATGTTCGAAGGCTTGATTGAGTTTATTGAAGACAGCTTATTTTCGCGGATTAATCGTATTATTCAGGAAGAAAACGATGTACAAAATAAGGTGCAATTGATCTTACAATTAACCTTAGGCTTTGCAGATCAAAACCCAGGTATGTGTCGTTTACTAACAGGTGACGCCCTTGCAGGCGAAACTGAACGTTTACGTAAGCGCATTAGCCAATTGTTTGAGCGTATTGAGACTCAAATAAAGCAAATTCTACGTGAAGCTGAGCTTAAGCAAGGTTTACGCACTAGTATTAGTGTCGCAGCGAGCGCCAATATATTGGTTGCAACAGCAGAAGGTAAGATTCGCCAGTATGTACGAAGCGAGTTTAAAAACAAAGCAAGTGCACATTGGCCGGAACAATGGAAATTATTGTCCCAAAACTTAATAGTTAGCTGTTAATAGCAGAGAATTAAAATACAATAGGACGTAGAGAAAACTACGTCCTTATAGGCAGTAAATGCTTATTATGGCTTATTAGATACCGTATTTATCACGATATGCTTTTACCGCGTCAAGATGCTGAGAGAATGCCTCAGACTCTTGTTCTGCTAAATAAGTCATAATGTCATTAAGAGAGACGATACTGATAACAGGCATAGCAAAGTCACGTTCGACTTCTTGAATAGCAGACAATTCACCTTGTCCACGTTCTTGTCGATCTAGAGCAATCAGCACACCTGCAGGTGATGCGTTTGCTTCAGAGATGATAGCCATCACTTCACGAATGGCAGTGCCTGCAGTAATAACATCATCAATAATCATGATGCGGCCTTTAAGCTCCGCACCAACAAGACTACCACCTTCACCGTGTGCTTTTTTCTCTTTACGGTTGAATACATAGGGGGTATCTACATTATGATGATCATAAAGGGCAACAGCTGTAGTTGTTGCCAAAGGAATACCCTTATAAGCTGGTCCGAACAAAACATCGTAAGGCACATTCGCTTCAACCAAAGCGGCAGCATAAAAGCGACCTAATTTGGCAAGCGCTTGACCTGAGTTAAACAGTCCAGCATTAAAGAAATATGGACTCACTCGACCAGATTTAAGGGTAAATTCACCAAATTTCAGTACTCCCTGAGAAATGGCGAATTCAATAAATTCTTTTTGGTAAGGTTTCATACCTGGCTCCAAAATTGCATTAATAAACGAAAAGTGTGCTTCTAGAAGGCTCGCGAACAAAGCCTCAATTAAGATAGGCGCTAATATAACACATGGCATTGAATTGTAGGGACCAGAAATGAAGGTCATAAGCCTTAATGTAAACGGTATCAGACAAGCAGCAGACCGCGGCTTTTTTGATTGGATGATAAAACAAGACGCAGATGTAGTGTGTCTACAAGATATTCAGGCAGAAGAAGCCAGCTTAAACGATAACGTCTTTTTTCCAGCAGGGTATAACACTTACTTTTTTGATTCATTGAATGACCCTGATACAGCTGGCGTGGCTATTTATTGTAAAACAATGCCAAAAGCTATCATGACAGGCATAGGCTTTAGTGAATGTAATTTTGAAGGTCGATTCATTCAGGCAGATTTTGATAAAGTCAGCATCGCATCTTTCCTAGCCCCTCATGGTTCCAATCATGAGCAAGAGCTACAAGATCATAAGTATGCTTTTATGGAAGGTTTCAAGAACCACTTAATCAAAACCCGACGTAAGCGCAGAGAGTTTATTTTTTGTGGAACGGCGAATGTTGCTCGCTCTCCTATTGATGTCAGCAGCTGGTTTGTAAATCAGCGCAACTCAGGCTTTTTACCTGAAGAACGTCAATGGATAAACGAGATATTTAATGAGCATGAATACATAGACGCTTATCGCCAGATCAACAAGCAAGACAAGCAATATACTTGGTGGCCAGATTATGAACGTGCTTGGAAGCTAGATGAAGGCGGTCGTTTGGATTACCAAATTACCACACCTGGCTTAAAACAGGTGATACGCTCAGGTAGCGTATATAAGGATCAGCGCTTTGCAGACCATGCACCACTTATCATGGAATATGATATCGATTAATAAAAAAGGGCATTTAAAATGCCCTTTTTTTTGATCTTAATAAAATGAATAGGTCAGTGCTTTTCCCATTTTACTTTTAATTTAAGCTGATGAATCGAACCTGACGTTAGAGTGTAGGTATTCGATAGGGCATTAGCACTTTCTACACAAACAAAATTTAAGTACTCATCATCTTGTAAATCTACTCTTTCTTTTGCCCTTTTTGCGCCGGGATTCCAAACTACGGTACTCGCTGCACCTTCTTGGCTTATGGAAAGAGTACGAGCAAACACAGGGTCGATTAATAAAGTCGTGTCAGGTGTATCTAGATACACCCTATCCAATTCGGTACAAGGCTGAATTGACCCTGACTGAACGGACTCTAAGCCTTCAAACTTATCTTGGTAGTGACAAGTCTCTAAGCCTTTCACTTCGGCTTGCTCGCTATTGCCTACATTAAAGTAGGTATGTAACGCTTCAGAAATCTGCACATCATTATCCGATAAGTTCGCGGCAGAAAAATTAACTTCAAAGCCATCGCCTAATCGAAATACTAGTCTTAATTCAAATGCATCCACCCACATATCTTCAATCAAAGGGTGCTGTTCTGATGCCAGCTTTAACTGAATTTTCACATCACCATTTTTAAAGTGCCCGGCTTCGGCTAGCTGCCAACGAAAATAACGGGCAAGGCCATGGGCAGGGAGCTCCTTATTAGTGTCATGTGCACCAAACCAAGGCCAACATACAGGTACACCCATATGGATTCTAGAAAAGCGCGAGTCACGCGTGACTTGGGTTGATTGGAACAATAGGTCTTCTTCACCTTCTGGTGTGAAGCTAACCAAGTGGCCACCCCAAAGTGCAATACGAGCACTAAAGCCTGGCTGTTCTATTAAAATTTCATCACAACCGCGAAGACTCGTTGGGGTTAGCATTCCCCCTACCATTTCAAGGTCTTCCATCAATTGCTTGTCCATTTAACTCTCCTCAATTAGCCGAAACAGCATCTTAGCGATAAGATCACTAAATTAATATAAGACCATTTGAGGTTTACTTAGGTTTAATTCACTAGTCTTGATATAGATACATATCAAACTGTCACACCCAACAAATAAACAGGATCTTAAAATACAAAATATAAGGGTTACGCCTGCATAAAAAAAGCCCTGAAATAATCAGGGCTTTTTAAAGATCATTTTTTGTATTTTATACCGCACCTTCGGAGCAATTCCCACCCTTAGTTTGTGCGGCAAAGAGCGCTTTATCCGCTCGACCTAACCATTCTTCAGCAGAAGTATCAGTATCACGAGTTTGTGCAACCCCAAAACTCATGGTTAATTTAATATCCCCTTTTGAGGTACCAAACTTGGTTGAAGCAACACGTTTTGCTAAACCTTGGCTGTATTGTTCGGCTTTAACCTGAGTCACATTGGTTAACAGGATCGCAAACATACCACTAGTAAAACGGCTGACAAAATCCCCTGTACGAACAGATTCACCCAGTAATTCTGCCACTTTTTCAAAGACTTCATCGCCCACACTATAACCATGCTCTAGGTGGAATTGTCTTAACTCATCTACTTCCATCAAAATAAGGGAATGATTGGTACTGGTATCCGCTTGAAAAGCCGTAAAGTTTGTTGCTAATACTTGCTCAAGGCTGCTTCTGTTTTTAAGACCTGTCACCATGTCGTTACGTTTAACATAGTCTAATTTCACATTCACACTGGAAAGAGAAACCTTACTGGTGGCAATATCAGACACATCATAAATAACCATACATAAATGCTTAATAGAGCCATCTACATGGGAGATAGGTCTCAAAGTCACATTCTGGTACATCTTATCGGCCAAACTGGTAATTGGACGGTAGGAGGTAAATGGGAAAAGATGAGGCATCTGTTCCCAAGAAATATAGAAAGGCGTCTTAAGAGATTTAACATTATTAAGCTTATTCTTTAGCCATTCAGCAGGGATATTTTCAAACATTGAAAATAGCTGCTTTCCTTTCGCGCTTGATGAGGTAATGCCCGAATGGTTTTCCATAAAGCCATTCCACAACTCAACTTCAAAGTCTGTATTCAGTACCACTAACCCAACATCGATTGTCTGAATCATATCAAACAGCCAATGTAGTTCTAACATTTCATCTACTGCACTCGACATTATTCGTCCTCCGATAAGTAAGAGAGTAGATTCTCAAGTGTGGCCACTGAGTCTTCTGTAAACAATAAGATCAAATCACAGCTCACTTGATAGTTTTCAACCTCATAGGTAATTTCTACTGCTAGGGTTTGTTTCCAGGCCGCTTTTTTCGCATTAATTAGGTGATCATTCTTAACATGTTGCCCTAATACAACAGGGTGGCTATCACTAAAATCAATATTTAACTGGCGGGCTAAAGCCAAAATAAAAGGTCCAACTAGCGCGGAAGACACATCCATCAATAACTCTACTTCAGAGTTCTTATCTAGTTCTTCTTGGTAACCCAACAGCTTAGCCATATCAGGAAAACTTGAATCAGAGAAAACCAGTAAAGCTTCGAGTGCAATACCCGTCGCCACAAATCCTTGTGAGACTGCTGAATAACGGTTGCTTTCACCGTTATAGCCTAATGCCATTTGCAGTTCGCTTACCTCTAACATATTCACATTAGGCACAGGCAATTTAACAAATACCCCTAACATGTCAGCAAGTACACTTGCCGCGCGCCCCATAGCAACGTTTGAAACTTCTTGAAGGCAATCATTTAATGAGAAGTCTATACCCTCATCTTCCATGATCAAATGAGGGTCATCATTTGATTCATCACCCATTAAACCATGTTGTTCAAGAGCGGCGCGTATTATGTCTTTTGTGGCTGGCTTTTTAAGGAAATCAATTGCACCTAATGACTGAACTCTCTCAAGCGCTTGGGCTTGAACATCACCGGAAACAACAATCACCTTGGTTGTCATTTGAGCCTGTTGCATTCTTTCTAAGGTTTGATAACCATCAAGTACAGGCATGTTTAAGTCTAAAAACATTAAACTTATGTCTTCACTTTCCAGAATATCTAACGCTTGCTCACCATGTTCAGCAAACAAAATTGTGACCGTCCAATCTGCCGGCAACAACTTTGACAGCTGTTTTCTCGCTACACTGGAATCATCACAGATAAGAACTTTGGCACTCATGAAATCTCACTTTAGGTATAAAACTATTAGGCTTAAACCATTAACTTATGAATATTTAAACTATATATTGATATGCTTATTTTGCACGTATATTAGAATTTAATTTAAACTTTAACGGTTACTAGCGGCAATAAACAGTAATGGAAAGTACACTAGGTTATCATTTGTAACCATCATCTAGCAGGTAAGGATAATTTAATAATTTACTTAGCGAACTCTATTATCCTTAATGGCCGCTATTATGCTTATTTCCTGTTCAAAAACTAGTCAAACTTATCCAATAAGGCTAATTATTTACAATAAAATGTCAAAAAAACTCAGAGTATCGAAATTAAAGCTTCTGATAACTTCCTATCATGATAGTTATGCGCTTTTTCATCCGCAATATCCGCTCTTATTATAGTCACCCCTAAGGCTTCTATTTCATTTAAACCATTATAAGAGAGCTTTTCGTCAAGTAATAAAAAGTCCAAAGCGCCTAATGAATTCTGCTCACTTTCTCCCTTATGTACAAAGCGAATAATAGTTTCTACTTGCTGTAACAAGGTTAATCCAAATTGCTCTGGATCGTTTCCTAAATTAGGAATATAAATTTTAGGGTTAGGATTCGCTAAAATAGCCTCAGCCACACCTTCTGGTACTAGATTAATTAAAACACTACTGTAAAAACTACCCGGCGGATAACAAATTAAATCGGCTTCTTTGATCATTTTATGCCGGTCAGAGCCTAATTTCACTGCAGCGGGTTTTGAACTTATTAGACTTTGCGTTAAATAGATTTCTTTTACAGCAGAAGAAATAGCACCACATTCTTTGCCTGTCATTTTATGTTGGCCCACCAAGGTCTCACCATTATCTAGTAAGGTCACCATATGATGAGATGTATCTGTAATGGTTTTCACCTCACCTAGCACCTTAACCAAGCGAGAAAAAAGAAAAATTATCGGATCTATCTTTTGCTCGTTGTTTAAATACCCACCCGCAATGATGAGATTACCAATACTGGCACCCCTTAAGTCAAAGTCCTGACTGATACTGGCATTCGTAATAGAAAGCTGGGTCTGAATTAACTCTTTTAGAGGTGAGGTAATTTTAATCATGAAAGGATGTTCACCAGACTCTAATCGCAGTAACTCTTGCCTTAAGGTCTGATTGTCCTGATCTGGGTTTAAGCGATAATGAAACAAATCATATACATCAGGCTGCCCTAAGACAGTTTCATCCGCTAGGGCCATGAGACGGCTTCGAATATCGCCTACCGCTGGCATATTAAATTCATCACGTAACTTGGCAGAGCTACCACCAGAATCAAACGGCGTGACTAAATGAATAGAATTATGGGTATAGCTTTTTAGAGCTCGGCTGATTTTATTTAATGCAGAGCCGCCACTAAAAAATAATATACGAGGTCCTAACTCTGGCATTTTTTGAGAGCGACCGATACGAATCGGATCTGGAATTTGCAATTTCCGCCAAATACTTGGCATAAAGACTAACCTTCTAATTCCAACGGTGTACTTTGATCTATCAATTGATTACGGCCATTTCGTTTAGCCATATACAATCTTTGATCGGCTAATTCAAAACAACTTCTTGGGTGAGTCACTAACGATTCACCTTTGATTGCAACTCCGATACTAATGGTCACTCGCTTAAACTCAGACGTTTTATGCAGAATATTTAAATCGTAAACCTGGTTAATAATGCGCTGACCAATATCACTTACTTCTTCATCGTTACGATCAAACAGCACCAGCAAGAACTCCTCACCACCATAACGCAAGGCAACATCCTTGTGTTGACAGAAACTCGCAATCGTTTGCGCAACAGCTCTTAACGCATCATCACCACTTTGGTGCCCATAACTGTCATTATAAGCTTTAAAGTTATCAATATCGCACACCAACATAGCAAAGGATTCATCTTGCGACTGCTGTTCTAACAACTCCAAAGTAGAGGCATAGATTTTACGATTATAAAGGCCTGTTAAAGCATCTTTTTGAGACTCTTTTTCCACCAAAGAAATAGTCTCTTTAAACTCTTTTGCTGCATTTTCCCTATCAGTTACGTCCACTAAACTGACAAGGCTAGACTCCTTACCTTCCCATAAAATGGTCACAGAAGAGACATCAAACCACCTCTGCCAAGCTTCACTGTAAAAACTTTTTAAAATAATTGAGCTAGTATGTCGGATTAGTCCATTTCGGGTGATTGCTTTTGATATTTCAGCAGGGAGTTCACCCACATTACGCATTTCTGTGCGATCAAATAAACGCGGAAAAGACTGATTGTGATAAACAATTTGCTCGTCTTGAACAATCGCTATTCGTAATTTTGAAAACTTAATTACATTGGCTAACTGCTCACTTGCCTGCTGCAGTTGATTACGCTGACTGTCTATCGTAGTAAGGTAATTACTGAGTTGATAAGCAATATCACCTATCTCATTTTTTAAATCAAAATTTTGTAGATCATGCTTAGTCAAATTCCCCGAACGAATCAAATTACTCAACATAATAAGGCGTGAGAACAAAATGTCTTTTAAATAAAGTAAGGACAAAACAAATAGAATCAAACCAAAGGCGATGATGACAAAATAATTAAAACGGGCCTGATCTATAGTAGATATCAACTCATTTGCTCGGGCTTTGACCTCCTGACTTTTTTGATCAAAAAGGCGCAAACTATCTTCTGTCATACCGTCTAATAAGATTTGATTCTGAGTGGTGATACTAGAGAGATCCTTGCGCTTTTCTTCTCTTACTTTAAGTTGATAAAAAAGACCGACATCACCCATTATTTGCTGCAATAACGCTTGATCATCTTCATCCAACAAGTGTTTAGATGTTTTATGTTGAGCAATAATTCTTTTAATTTTTCGTTCAGAAGCAGAGATCTCAAATAATTTAGTACTAGATAATAAAAGCGAAATCTCTTTTGAGATAGGTATCCAAATTTGGCGGTGCAGTAAATTCCCTCGTTCCATGCTGTCCAAAGCATTGGACAAAATATGCTTTATGTTTTGCGATACTTGTTTACTTTTAATGATGTGCTGACTTTGTATATGTGCAGTCGCCTCTAGGCTATTTGTTAGCTTGGTTAAAATCGCTAACAAGTGCTCAGTCGGGGTATTCACATCCAGCCTCTCTAGCTGTTGTTCAATCCCTTTTAAAAGGTAGTTAATTTCATCCGAAACAATACGCAACTCAGCTTGAGAATTTGCCTCGGTCATTTGCGTCATCAAGCCAGATAAAAAAGCGACTTGTGTTTGCATTAATGAAGCAGCCTCCATGATAGGCAACTGCTCTTGGGTATTATGTACTATGGTATTTTCAAAGGTTTGCATCCTATCCATTGAAATCCAATTCATCATTCCGATACAAGCAAACAAAAGCACAAAACCAACTAACATTTTGAATTTTAGAGAATGGAAAAAATGTTTTGGTAATGATTCAAACTTCATTAGAACTCCTGTGCTAACCCTACTCAGGTGTTAAATCTTCTAAGCGCCCATCAAGCGCCACATTCACTTCTTTATGACGCTCTATATAGTCAGATACTATTGTCCATAACAGACGAGTCTCTTTTAAAGTATAGGACTCAGTCTTCTCTTTAAACATCTCATATTCATCTCCACCCCTTAATAAATAGCCAGATAAAGATAGTGTGTAATTACGCTCTTCGAGTGGTTTTCCAGCTACATTGATTTCTAGTACCCGATCAAAAGGCGAACGAGACAAGTCATAACTCACATTAAAACCAGAAATTTGTAGGAAGCGCCCTGACATGACATCAACCTTACTTAAGGAGTTTTCCATCATGGCGTGAATTTCATCAGCATTCACTTCAATGGTATGAATATGGTCCCCAAAAGGCAGTTCACGGTTAATATGAGAGCGTTTTAATGTTTTACCAATGGGATACTCTTGGTAACCTCGAATGCTTCCGCTATTTATCACAGCCAGTTCAGTCTTTGCGTAATCTCGCATGCTATCTGCAAATAAGTTACCTATTGCCGCTTCTTTAGTGCGAATGTTGGCACGCAGTGAATTAAGTGGCGTGGTCAGAACGGCTAACTCATATTCTAAAATAATATTCAGTCTATCTATATACCGTTGAACAGTTTGATAAACAGATTTACTTTCCTGTTTATCACGATAGCTTTCAATACGAGCATTTAACTGAGCATTTTTACTCTTGAACTCGATAATAGCCAAATCGCCATCGTGACCACCGCTAAATACTTTTATCGGCGTAGAATCATTATCAATATAATCCTTCCCTTCTTTGGCTACCAATACTAAATCAAGAGGTTTATATGCACTTTCATCTATTTTTTTAATCACATCATTTTCAGTAATTAAAATGACCTTATCCGCACCCTCTGCTCTTAAATTTCTGTTAAGTCTATTAATTGTCTGAACAACATTTAATACTGAAACTTCACCTTGTAAATACGTTTGGTTAATAGAGTCGTCTAAAATCGTAATAAAACCAAAGTTAATATTATCTGCGGTTAAGATGTAACTTGGAAAGGTACCTTCCACCGTATCATTGGTACGCTTATCCAATAGGTTTGACAACACCATAGGGAAGTTGGCTTCACTTGATCTTAATGTCAGCTGATCAAGACCATTGGCAAACTCTCTTTGATTGACGGCAAATAAATCCACTTGCATATGATTCAGTACATCTATCATATGTGCCCCAGAATCATAATTAGAGAGCGCATTGGGGAATAAGCTATCACCACCATGAATGAAAAGAACTTCTCCACTACTGTCTTGCTCCAGCTCATCCACAAAGCCAGCCAAGCGACTCAAATTTGGTTTTTCAGATGGGATTAATATATCAGGCAAGTTAGAACTGAATACCAAGCTTGCCGCCAAACTCTGCGACGATAGAGATATACTTGATAGAATAAGCGAGACTGTAAATAAAACACGCGCTTTCATGACATTGACCTTACATTGATTCAGGCTCTAAGTATTTATCAAAAAGCCTGATCTAACTATGCTTATTTTGTAACATTTAAGGTGATTTAGTAAGTTCTTTGCGTATTTTCAGGCTAGTTCCCTATCAATTAGCCCTCAACCTAATGACTGCGCTAATCGGTAAATACTCAATTAAGCTGAATTTCCCAATGAGGTGAGTGCATTTAATAACACCCTAAAACGACAAAAGCAGCACTCTATTAGAGCACTGCTTTTGCATCGCGAATGAAAGCTTACTTCACTTTAAAAGTACGCTTACGCACTTTCTCAAGACGCTTCAAAATGGCATCCAATCGCTCAGGTTTAACCATGAATTCTTGGAAACCTTTCATCCCTTCCTTCGCCATACTTGGTGCAGTATCTCTGTCATAAAACTGAGCTGTACCAGCCGAATTTGATAACATATTTACACCTTTATTAAGGAAGTAGTTATCAACAGCTTTTGCATCTTTGTGCGGAGGAATCTGTAATAAGGCAGCGTTAACCAAGGTTTGATTGTCAGCACGAGCCATAAATTTCAAGAACTTACGTGCGTCTTCTTTGTTTTTCGCCTTGCTAGGAATGTGTACTGTATCCATCGGCGCGTCTTCAGCCATAGGAACACTTGGATCGATTTGTGGGAATTGGAAGAATCCCATTTTACCATCCAACTCTTTCGGGAAATTAGGCGTAATGAAGTTACCAATTAAGTACATAGCAGCGTTGCCATTATACATAAATGGTTGAGCTTCTTGCCAAGAGTATGACGCATGGTTTTCTAAGAAATAGCCTGGCTCAACAAGCTGCTTCCAGTTCTCGAAAGTGTTACGTACACGCTCATCTGTGTATGGAATTTTGCCATCCATTAGATCGATGTGGAACTGCAAACCATTAGTTCGCAAATTCAAGTAGTCAAACCAACCAGCGGCAGTCCAAAGATACTTAGTGCCGATCGCAATTGGCGCAATTTTATCTGCTTTCAATGCCGCAGAGACAGCTAAAAACTCATCCCAAGTTTTTGGCTCACTTAGACCGCGCGCTTCAAAGATATCCTTACGATAGTAAACGCCCCATTGGTAATAAGTATATGGAATGCCCCACTGCTTATCATCAATTGTCATAGCTGCTTCTGCTGTACTCATGCTTGAGTGCAGATCTTCGCTGTCCCAAATATCACTTACATCTTCAAACATGCCACGTTCAACAAACGTCTTCATACGGTTACCCGCATACCAGAAAACTAGATCTGGTGGCGATGTTGCTAACCAGTTTCGTATTGCCGTTTTATAACCTTCTTTGTCGTATAAGTTGTACTTAATCTCGACATCCGGATTTTCAGCGGTAAATTTTTCAACGATTTCAGCAAAAGCTTTTTTAGGCGCTGGATCAGCTTGGTCTGAGTTAATCACAAGCGTGCCAGCTTGTACCGACCAAGCGGCAGCAGCCATAGCTGTACCAGCAATTAAAGACTTAATGGTTTTCATGTTGAGTAGATCCTCACTATTATTTTTATAAAACGGAACACAGTTTCAGTATTAAGCAATTTTTTACTTTCGTCAATAAATGAAACCTAGTTTCAGTTTATTTTTTGTACATTTCTAAGATTTCAACCAGATACTGACACCAGCTGGTGCAATCTGAGCTTGGCCAATCAAACAAGTTGCAGCTGGAGGCGTATAGTTCGCTGAATTTTGTCCGTAGTTAAAAACAAATATCAGCTTACCTCTATGGCGAACCCTGACACCTTTAGGCAGATAAAAGCTTGGAATGTCAGCAAGCAAAGCAAGCTTTTCAAAACAGGCCTTTAACAGAGGCTTATCTAAGCAAGCAGCAAGATAAAAACGCTTATTCTCACCCACTAGAACTGGCTTACCTTGTTCATCTTCTAAATAAACCGCTAACTCAGTATTTATCTGCTCTCGCCAATGCTTTAGCTTGCCTTCTCCCCAAGCACCATTAACCAAAGGCTGAGTATGCTCTGGTAAGGCATCAACACGCTCAACTTGAAGCGGCATTAATGCTTGCAGCTTACCTGGTGCTAATTCTTCAGGGATCTGATAATCAGAGGTTTTACTACCAGAGCGCGGCCCAACCAGTAAGACACCTTCAAATTTATCTAGCGCTTGCTGAAGGGTATCGTCAATCACGACTTGCGCTGGCAATACCAACATTTTATAAGCACTTAGATCACTCTTAGGCGAGATGATATCGATACTTAACCCAAGCTCTCTTAAGGATTCATAAACCCGGTAACACCAGAACAAGTAGCGATATGCCTGAGACTGCGGCTGTATATCCAATGCCCAACAGGCATCGTAATCAAACATCAGTGCGACACTACCAGCACTCGGTAAAGCTTCTAGCTCATCCTTATCTAGGCCCAATTGCTGGCTTAACTGGTTCACTTCATCAGACACTTGTTGTGCTTCGAAAGCGGCTTCGGCCTTGCTAGCATCAGGCCTTAACAAACCTGAGTGCATTTGCTCTTGAGCAAACGGCGCTTGGCGCCAACGGAAATAAGAAACTAATTCAGCCCCATGGGAAAAGGCTTCCCAAGTCCAAAGCCTTACCGCGCCATCGGCAGGTGTTGGGTTATGTGGCGCCCAGTTAACCGGGCCCGGTTGTTGCTCCATAATCCACAAGCGCCCTTTACCACAGCCACGATATAAGTCATGATGGAAAGCACCAAAATCAGGATGACCTGTGCGTAAATAAGTTTGTTTTTCTTCATCTTGATAAATCGCTTCTTGATCAAGAAAGCCAAGAGGGTAAGTGTCCCAACTTGCGACATCTAGATCTTGTCCCACCTTGTGATGGTCAAAAGCGGTAAAGAAACCCATATAGTTATGCACTAGATCTCGCCCTGGAGAATACTCGCGCAAGATATCTGCTTGGAGCTTGTTATAGGCAACAACCTGATCTGAACAGCAGCGGTGAAAGTCGAGTCGATGGGCAGGGTTAGCCTCGGTAACCGTCAGGTTAGGCAGCTCTATTTCGTCAAAGCTTGCATACTCCATACTCCAAAAAACATTACCCCAAGCCTGATTGAGGGCTTCAATATTAGAATACTTCTCTGTTAACCAAACTTTAAAGGCCGCAAGATCCACTTCCGCATAACTTAAAATAGTATCGTGACAACCGTATTCATTGTCCGTTTGCCAAGCGACTATCGCCTCATGCGCACCATAACGCTTAGCCATATCCGTCACAATTCGACGACATTCTTGGCGGTAATCAAGGCTAGCAAAACTATAATGACGACGAGAACCAAAGCCTCTTATTTGGCCAGCTTCATCTCGGGCCAGCATACTAGGATGCTTATCCACCAGCCACTTAGGCGGTGTGGCTGTTGGTGTCCCTAAAATCACTTTAAGCCCGGCATTCGCCAAGACTTCCAAGGCATCATCTAACCAACCCCAAGTATATTCACCTTCAACCCCTTCAAGGCGACTCCAGCTAAATTCACCTATACGCACATACTCAATACCTATCTCAGCCATAGCGTTAACATCAGCCTGCCAACGAGATTTAGGCCAATGCTCAGGGTAATAACAAACACCTAACTTCATACTTTATGCTCCAGCAAACGCTTGGCTCGGTGCGCCACTTACGTTTATGCCTAAGGTTTTAAACAAATTAATCGCAATGACTTGTCCTGCAAAGGGTTTATCTGCAGGGTTGATCTCGCCTACACTGGCTGAAGTGACAAATAAAATATCACCCTTCTCTCCACCAAAGGCACAACTTGTTGGGCATTTAAAAGGGAGGTCAATAACATGCTTCGTCACCCCTTCTGGGGTATAGCACACTACTTTTCCTGCGCCCCACATGGCATTCCACAGATTGCCATCATTATCTAAACAAGATCCATCAGGACCAAAGCCTTCTGGTGTTTTGACAAAAGCAGCGTCACTTCTTACATCTCGAAAGTTAGACCAAGGGAAAGCATGTATTTCCCCTTTCATTGAGTCAGCAAAATAGAAGCGATCGCGAGAATAGTCCCAAGCGAGGGTGTTTGAGATACCGATATCATCTAATAAACAGGTCTTTTGACCCGTTTGATCAACCTGCCAAAGACGACCCGTTGTTAAGTTCTCATCATCATCCATAGAGCCAACATAAAGCACACCATCCTGATCACATTTGGCATCATTAAGACGATTATTAGGCCTATCTTCATCAAGCTTGCAGAGATATTCTAAGGCTTCTGTTTCAGGATCAAAGTAAGCAACGCCGTCTGCTAGACAAAGTAATAAACGGTAACTTTGAGTGGTGAATACCGCTGAGACTTTTTTATCGAAGCGCCAGCTTTTTCTTAGTCCGCTTGCTTGATGCCAACACCAAACTTCTTGTCCTGGAATATCGACCCAATACAAAGCATTGCTTCTATCACACCAAAAAGGCCCTTCGGATAATTGGTGCTGTTTAATGCTTACAGAGGTCATGGATAACATTAGCGTGCAGCCTCTGAAATAGCCTTCCAACCAGCCACAAAAGCTTGAGCATTCTTAGCGGTTGTTTCTACACTTTGTCCTGCTTTATAGAGCGCTGAACCCAAACCGAATCCCTGAGCCCCCGCATCAATGTATGAACTCATATTGTCAGGTGTTACACCGCCTACAGGACAAATACGAACGCTTCTAGGAACAACCGCGCATAAGGCAGAAATCACTTTGGGTGAAGTCATCGCTTCTGCTGGGAAAAGCTTGATCGCATCGGCACCAGCGTCCATGGCAGCAAAGGCTTCGCTAGCGGTAAAGAAACCTGGGAAAGCATATAATCCTGCCGCTTTAGCTGCGCGAATAAGTTCAACGTCCGTATGAGGACAAACCATCAGACCCGCTCCTATTTCGACAAGTTGCTCAACTTGATCCTTACGCATCACAGTACCAGCACCAATCAAAGCTTTATCGCCATATTTTTGTTGTAGCATTTCAATACTTTTAAAAGGTTCAGGAGAGTTAAGGGGGACTTCTAAAATACTAAAACCGGCGTCAATCAAAGCTTCAGCATGATCCAATACCTCTTCGGGTTTAATCCCTCTAAGAATAGCAACCATAGGTAATTGGGCCATTAATGTTGAAAAGTCTTTCATTGATTACACTCCCCTAAATTTCGTTCTTGATTAAAAGTCTGAAAGCAGCCTTGGTTTTGCTCTGCTAATCGTTTGAGACCGCGAATACTGGCTTCTCCCGCCTCAATAAAAAGATGCTCTATTGCCATGGATTCCAGAGCAATGGCATACCTGTCACACAGTCCACGACTGCCAATGAGATGCACTTTTCCAGCCTTTTGAGCTGTTTCAGTTTGATCCGGAATCGCCTTTAGCATATCCATCACATCATGACCTATGACCACACCAGACAAGTAATCTCGCACTTGATCAGGGCTAAGCTCATTACTGATGTAATTACTGCGCACACTAAAGAGGTGATGTAACAATCCACCTTGTTGCTGACTGGTCGCTAAACCTAATTTAAAAGCTTCAACGTCTAAGGTTTCTGAGCTAGGTAAGCCTCTCACTAAACTAGAGTCACGGTTGATATTGGCGAATAACTCACCTGAAAAAGTGGTAGAAAATTGCTTAATTTGGCCTTGCTCGATACGTACCCACTTACAGTGAGTACCCGGCATACAGCACAAGACATCTTCGTCTGATTGCTGGCTTTGCAACCAATCAAGCACACCTAATAATTGGGTTTCTTCACCACGCATTATGTCATTGCAACCACTGACACCACGCCCTTGTAAGCCCGGCACGATGGCCACAGGACAATCCAGACCAGTCTCTAACCAATGTAGTTTTTCACCCAAGGTCTCTAGGCTAAGTGGACAGGTTTGATAGTCGACTTCTTGCCAACCTGTGCGACTGCCTACCATGCCTGCCATTAGAATAGGCAATCCCTGGGTTAACCAGTCACCGACTAAATTAGTCAGTACGGTTTCAAACTGACCAGGTACAACATTTAAAATGCCCTTATTACTTTCCCTTTGATCAAGCGAGTTACCCTCTTGATCAAGCAAATAAGCTCGCAAATTTGACGTTCCCCAATCAACTGCAATGCAGAGATAATCCTGCACTCGCGCTGATTCCTGAGACGCTTTACTCATAAACGGCCACCATCTACCACCAGGCTTTGTCCAGTAATCATTCGGCTATCGTCTGCTGCCAAGAAGAGGACTAGATCCGCCACATCTTCAGGTTGAATCTTTTCCTGTAATGCTTGTTGCTGCATTAACTCAACTTCTGCCTCTGGCGTCAGCCAAAGGGCTTTTTGTTTCTCTGTCATGACCCAACCAGGCAGTACAGTATTTACTCGTACCTTAGTTGGTCCAAGCTCTCGTGCTAGCGCTTTTGTTAAACCACTTATGCCCGCTTTTGCTGTGACATAACCTGGATAACCGCTTAGACCCAACATCCAAGAGTTAGAACTCATATTAATAATGCTGCCACCACCGGCTTCTGCCATAAGTGGTGCCACCTTTTGTGCCGCAAAGAAGTGATGCTTTAGATTCACCGCCATACATTGATCAAATTCGTCCGAACTTAGCTCTGCTAGTGTGTGTCTATGATCATTAGCCGCATTATTGACTAAAGCACGAATTGCCCCCCAAACCTCAAGTCTTGCTTGGATTTTGTCTTTCAGCATCTCAATATCAGTGAGGTCCACCAACTCAAAATGAGCTCGCATACCATGTGAATTGAGGCTTTGGGCTAATTGATTACCCGCTTCTTCATCAATATCAAAAAAACTCACTGCACAGCCTTGTTGTGCCAAGGCTTTCACTAAGGCTTCCCCTATTCCCGACGCACCTCCTGTCACTAAGACATGGCGCCCATCCAAACTAGGGTAGTTGGTTAAATTTTCAATTTGTGCCTGGGACATTAATGAGACTCCCTTTTAACAACAGAACCACTTTTGCCCACCAAGAAATCAAGATCGGCACCTTGATCTGCCTGTAGGACATGGTCGATGTAAAGTTTGGCGTAACCCCTATGATATTCACTTTCTTCTGGTTGCCATTTGGCTTTACGGGCTTGCATTTCTTCATCTGAGATATGCAAATGTAGACTGCGACCCGCCACATCTAAGGAGATCTCGTCACCGTTCTCAACTAAGGCTAAAGGGCCGCCAATAGTCGATTCCGGTGCAACATGTAACACCACGGTACCAAATGCCGTACCACTCATACGAGCATCACTGATACGTACCATATCGGTAATGCCTTGCTCTAATAGTTTGCTTGGTAACGCCATGTTGCCCACTTCAGGCATCCCTGGATAACCCTTAGGGCCACAACCTTTAAGCACCATGATAGAATCCGCATCTATGTCTAACTCAGGGTCATCAACGCGGGCTTTGTAGTCTTCAATGTTTTCAAACACCACAGCTTTACCCTTGTGCTGTAACAAAGCAGGTGTCGCAGCACTGGGCTTAATAATGGCACCCAATGGGGACAAGTTACCGCGTAACACAGCAATACCTGCCTTATCTCTCAACGGGTTATCTAAGGTTCTAATCACATCATCATTAAAGCACTCAGCACCTTGCATGGATTCACCTAAGCTCACACCTGTGACACTCTTAGTATCCATATCAAAGAGGTGACGCATTCGTTCAATTAAAGCAGGGAAGCCACCAGCATAATGGAAGTCTTCCATGAGATATTTACCCGATGGCATTAGGTCAACAAGACAAGGAATTTCAGCCCCAATTCTGTCCCAATCATCTAGGCTTAAGTCCACACCAACACGGCCAGCAATAGCCAATAAATGCATCACAGCATTGGTTGAACCACCCACAGCAGCATTGGCTCGGATCGCATTTTCAAACGCAGACTTGGTTAGAATATCAGACGGTTTTAGATCTTCTTTTACCATTTCAACAATACGTCTACCGGTAAGGTGAGAAAGCGCTTGGCGTCTTGCATCTACGGCAGGCAAGGTACCGTTTTCTGGTAAAGACATGCCCAAGGCTTCAACCAAGCAAGACATAGTTGAGGCTGTCCCCATCGTCATACAAGTACCGCGAGAACGAGACATACCAGACTCAGCACGCATGAACTCGTCAAGGCTCATATGTCCACCACGCACTGCTTCACTGAATTTCCAAACATCGGTACCAGAGCCAATATCTTGGCCACGATACTTACCATTTAGCATAGGACCAGAAGACACTATGATGGTGGGTAAGTCGACCGAGCAGGCACCCATCAGTTGTGCAGGGGTTGTCTTGTCACAACCACCTAATAACACCACACCATCAATACCGTAAGCTCGCATGGACTCTTCCACATCCATGCTCATCAAGTTACGGAATAACATGGCGGTTGGTTTCATCTGGGTTTCACCCAAAGACATCACAGGGAACTCAAGTGGCACACCACCGGCTTCCCATACACCACGTTTTACATATTCAGCCAGCTCTCGCAAATGAGCATTGCATGGAGTGAGCTCACTCCAAGAATTACAGATACCAATAATCGGTCTGCCATCGAAGCTATGATCAGGTAAACCTTGGTTCTTCATCCAACTACGGTGAATAAAGCCATCTTTATCTAACTTGCCATACCATTGCTGACTTCTTAATGGCTTACCTGTGCTAGGTTTCTCATCATCAAGGTTAACCAGATTTAACTCTTCTGGTGTGGATGGCTTCTTGTTATCAGTCATTTGATCTTTCCTCGTGAATACTTAAAGCAGCATGTTCAGCATGCTTCTATTGCCAGCAATAGCAGAGATTCTGGGTCTAAAATGGGTAATTGCAGGCCTAGCTTGGTTAAGCTGGCACCATTGAGAATGAGGTCTTGCCCCCACCAAGCAGGCATAGCTTTCATTAAATGATTAGGAATAGGGCTGTGCTCTAGCACCTTGATCCTATAATTTTGGGTAGGAACTAAATTAGGCAACTTCAGCGGTAAAGGTTGCGCTTGTTTTGGCATAGTCATTTGGCAATAAACCAGCACACCTTGAGTCGCTGCATAATTCACTGCCCAATTCGCTTGAGCGCAGCCATCAGCACTTGGTAAGCGCCAATTGTTGCCCTTATGAAGCAAGTCACGATTCGACTTATAATGGTTTATCCAACTGGTAATATTCGCCTTTTGCTCTGGGTTGGCTTCTAACAAATTCCATTCGATACCTAGATGCCCAAGCATGGCGGTGCCTGCTCTAAAATTAACATCATGAATACGACTGGTTGTGTGGCTCTTATCAGGGCCAATATGAGATCCCATCACTTCCGGTGGGAAGAAATAGCTAAAACCACGCTGGATAGATTGCCTTTCTAAAGCATCATTACAATCTGATGCCCAAAAACGCTTACAGTAAGCCAAGATACCAAAATCTACTCGTGCACCACCAGATGAACACGATTCAAACTCTACCGATGGAAACGCTTCATTTAGCTCCCCAAATAATCGATATAGTGCCTGCACTTGTGCATGAGCTTTAGGCGCAAGATCTGTTCCTGCTTGGCTGTAATCACGGTTCATATCCCACTTAACATAGGCAATATTATGATCGCCAAGTAGGCTGAAAAGTCTTTCACGAATATATTGGTAAGCCTCGGGATTGGCGAGATCCAGAACCATTTGATAGCGGCCCATGACATTAGCGTAGTCACTTAATTGCAGGGCCCAGTCTGGATGTGCTCGATATAGGTCTGAATCTGGGTTCAGCATTTCTGGCTCAAACCAAAGACCAAATTCCATACCAAGCTTGTTCACATGCTCAATAAGAGGCGTTAACCCTTGCGGGTATTTCACTTCATCTACATACCAATCACCTAGGGCAGCTCTTTCGCCATTACGGCCTTTAAACCAACCATCGTCTAGAATATAGCGCTCTACCCCAACCTCAGCCGCGGCATCAGCCAACGCTTTTAGCTGTGTCATATCATGATCAAAGTAGAAAGCTTCCCAAGTATTAAGGTGAACAGGCCTTGGGGTTTCAAGCTTTAGAATGCTACGAGCATGTTGATGGAAAGCCTGACTCATTTGATTCAAACCAGCATCACTGTTACAGACCAAAAGATCTGGCGTCGAGATAGACTCGCCTTTTTTAAGCTTAATTTCACCCGCTAGATAGAGAGCTTCTGCCTGCACATATCTATGACCTTCTAAGGTGTAATCTGCTTTTAATCTGTGATTACCACTTATGGCAAGGTGCAAACCATATAGGTCTCCTGAAAGCTCAGAGAAAAACTCATCTCCGACAATCAGTGAAGGGAAGTTTGCGTGAGAATTACGCCCTGCACGGTTTTCCTGTACCCAAGTATCAAACCATGGAGAAATCTGTTGCTGAAATTCCTGACACCAGCGCCCATAAAAGCTCATACGTTTGGTAAAGTGAGCCGGAATCGGCATGGTTAACGCCAGACGTTGAACGTCCAGCTCACCTTCACCTAAGTTAGTCACTCTAAGGCTTTGCTTAAACATACCTTCTTGAGTTAAGCCTAAACTTAGGCAAACACTTAATTCAGCGATATTGTCAGACAAGAAGACTTGATAGCCAGCATCACGGCTCAATACCCTATCTAAAGACCAACGTGGTGCCCACGTCGGTCTGTCATTCGCAGCAATCTCCATAGCAGGAGAACCTTGCCACCCCTTGCCCGCTTCTGGCAATAAAGACAAAGGCGCAGGTTCATCTAACATAGCCTGTGGAATACTAGTTTGTTGGCTCAACCTTAGTGCAACAAGATCAGTCTCTAGCGGCAAGCTAGTCGAGAAATATAGCAACTCAGGTGCACCCACCTTAGGGCAATAAAGCACTAAGGTTTTATCCGCTACATCTTGTCTAAGAAAATCAGACGGCAAATTTGTTTGTGTATTTGTCATAGCATTAACCCTTAGTCGCGCCGAGTGTCAGGCCTGCGATAAAGTGTTTTTGCATGGCGAAGAAAAGAATAACAGGCGGTAACGCCGCAACAATTGACCCTGCTGAAATCAGCTGCCAAGAGGCTAACCATTGTCCCATCAAGGCACTAATGCCGGCAGTCACGGGTCGTACTTCATCACTTTGAACTAGCACTAATGCCCAGAAGTAATCATTCCAAATAAAGGTAAAGATCAGAACTGACAAGGCTGCGATAGCAGGTCGCACTAGCGGTAAAACCACATGCCAAAAAATCTTCCATTCGCTTACCCCTTCCACACGCGCTGCTTCTATCAGTTCATCGGGTAAACCGACAATGAAGTTACGCATAAAGAGAGTACAAAAACCCGCTTGGAAAGCCACATGGAATAAAATCAAACCTGTTGCCGTATCGTATAGACCCATAGAGATAGTCAGATCACGAACTGGAATCATCAGAATTTGGAAGGGTACAAAGTTACCGCCAATAAAGGTCGCGAACAAAAGGACATTACCGCGAAACTTAAACTTAGCTAAGGCATAACCTGCCAATGTGGAGATAGCGACTGCACCGATAACGGCAGGCACAGTAATCATGATGGAATTAAAAAGGTAGCGGGCCATTGGCGTCGACGTGAAAACTTGAGTGTAGTTCTCAAGAATCATCCACTGCTCGGGAATGCCCCAGTAGTTACCCATATTGATATCAGCAACAGAGCGTGCCGATGTCATCATTACCGCAATTAAAGGTAACAACCACATAATAAGGGCAACCCAGATCGCCACGCGATAACTGATATTGACCGACTTTGATAATTTTTCTATTGGAGTTGGAAACATTAGGCTTTCTCACTCTTCAGCATGCGCCATAGGAAGTAGGCAATATAAACATCCATAATTAGGAACAAGACAGTTGCAATGGCAGCACCGTAACCTACGCGATAATTGAAAATAGATTGCTCATACATAAAGTAGGCAAGTACATTCGAGGTACCAAATGGCCCACCCGCTGTCATGGTGGCAACTAGGTCAAAACTTCGTAACGCCCCGATCACAGTCACCACAATGGCGATAAAAGTAGCCGGCTTTAATTGAGGCAAAATCACATGCCAAAGCATTTTCCAACCGTGCGCACCGTCAAGACGAGCGGCTTCTAACTGATCAGGACTTAGGTTGTTTAACCCTGTGAGATAAAGAATCATGCAATAAGCGATTTGTGGCCAAAGACCCGCTGCGATAATGCCGAAGGTCACCCAGTTTTCATCAGATAACACAGCAATAGGTTCAAAACCTAAGCTGGTCAAAGCGATATTAAACAAACCGTAACTTGGGTCGTAGAACCAGGCAAAAACAAGGCCGACTACAACTTGAGAAATAACAAAAGGGAAGAAAAAGAGGGATTTAACTAATCGAATGCCTAATACTTTTTGGTTTAAAAATAAGGCAACGGCAAGTCCTAAAGGCGGTGCCAACATGTAAAACACCATCCAATAAATGTTGTTTTTCAAGGCTAACCAGAATTGCTCATCTTCAAACAATTCAAAATAGTTATCTAAACCAACAAAGGTTTTATCACCCAAACCGTCCCATTCATAAAAGCTTAATAATACGCTTTGACTAATGGGCAAAATCACATAAACCACAAACATTATGAGTGCAGGTGCTAAAAATAGCACAGGCATCCATTGCTGCTGTCTGCTGTGGAGCTTCTGCATGAAGAAATCACCTCTTATTTTTATCATTATTTGATGCCGTTAAAAGACGCCTGACATCACTTCAAGTCAAATAATGGAACATAGTTTCAATTTTTGCAAGTTTTAAAATTCGCCCTAGTATCTTGACATTCTCCAGTTTCGTGCAAATAATGGAATGGAGTTTCATTTTTTAAGTTTTACTTAAATATGTCACTTTTATTAATTAGGTTTGCTAGTCATATTCAACACAAGAGTAGATACTAAGCACCACTTTCATAAACCGAATTTTAAGGAGAAAAGAATGGCTGATACCGACGCTAAATCTGGCGGCTCTTCGCTTAGCAAGGCCCTTATGGTTTTAAAAGAAGTGTGTTGTGCCCAAGATCCAATGCGCTTTGCAGACCTAGTTGAACGCTCAGAATTACCCAAGGCAACTGCCCATCGCATACTCAATACCTTAGTCGATGAAGGCCTAGTTCGCCTTGAAGATCACTCCCAACTTTACCATCCAGGTTATGGCTTACTTGAACTTGCCCATAAGGCTTGGTCTAGCATGGATATACGTGATCTAGCGGCTGATCAGATGAAGACGCTTTGGCAAGAAACAGGTGAAACTATCCACCTTGCCGTACTTGATAGAGGCGAAGTAATTTATATCGATAAGATGGAAAGCCAAAAAAGCCTACGTTTATTCTCGGCGGTTGGTAAGAAAGGTCCTGCTTATTGTACTGGTGTAGGCAAGGCCATGATTGCCTATCTTCCTGAAGAAGAACTGGCTGATGCGATCAGCAAACAAAGCTTTATTAAGCACACTGAAACCACGCTCGATACCGAAAAGAAACTCAGAAATGAATTAGAAAAGATTCGCCAAACTGGCGTGTCTCTTGATATGCAAGAACACGAAGAAGGCATTCAATGTGCGGCTTCTGTGATTTTTAATTATCGCAACGAACCGATTGCAGCGCTAAGTATCACGGCACCTGTTTTTAGGGTGGATGATGAGCGTTTTGAACTATTTCAAAAACGCATAAAAGAAGCCTGCCAAGAAGTATCCAAACGTATGGGGGCCATGGCCTCCGCGTGATGTTGAGCTAAAGGCATCACGCTTTAATCATGCAAAACTATTAGGGTTTAACAGATAATGGCAACCATAAAATTAAAAAATGTCATCAAGCGTTTTAATGAAGTTGAAACCATACACGGGGTAGATCTGGACTTACAAGACGGCGAATTTGTTGTTTTTGTTGGACCGTCTGGTTGTGGTAAATCAACTCTTTTAAGGCTTATTGCAGGACTTGAAGATATTACTGACGGTGATCTACTCATCGATGATGTCAATATGAACCAAGTCGCTCCCGCAGATCGCGGTGTTGCCATGGTTTTCCAATCTTATGCTCTTTACCCTCATATGACTGTTGAAGAAAATATGAGTTTTGGCCTTCGTATGAATGGCGCTGACCCTGCCTTAATCAAAGAAAGGGTGAGTCATGCGGCGAACATCTTGCAGCTCACATCCATGCTCAATCGCAAACCAAAACAACTTTCTGGCGGACAACGTCAACGGGTGGCTATTGGTCGTGCCATTGTGCGCGAACCAAAAGTCTTTTTGTTTGATGAACCGCTTTCTAACCTTGATGCTGAATTACGTGTCGACATGCGCATTCAAATCGCTAAGTTACACCAACAACTTAGCGCTACCATGGTTTATGTTACCCATGATCAGGTTGAAGCCATGACATTGGCTGACAAAATCGTTGTACTAAAAGACGGTAATGTTGAGCAAGTTGGTTCGCCTATGACTCTTTACCATAACCCAGTAAATGAGTTTGTCGCAGGCTTCATTGGCTCACCAAAAATGAATTTCTTAGATGCTAAAGTCAGTGCGGTCAATGCACAAGATCTCACAATCAACATTGGCGACCAAAGCATTACCTTACCTGCTATTGCGAATACTTGTCGCGTAGGTGACAAGGTTAAAGTCGGTATTCGCCCTGAGCATCTTATCGCCCATGATGAAAAAGCGTGCTTTAAAATCCAAGTCTCTGTAGATGTAGCCGAACACCTAGGTGGTGTCAGTTTCTTATATGCTAGCTACCAAGATAAGAGTTTAACCCTTGAAGTATCAGGTAATGACTTAAGCCGACACGGTGATCTCATTGATGTTGGTGCACAACTTTCTCATTGCTACTTATTCAATGAAAAGGGCCAATCCATTCTCGACAGGCCAGTGCCTAGTCGCAGCTAACTAAGAAGGCGTAATCCACTGGATTGCGCCTTTTTTTATCCCTTATAACTCATATACGTTAATCAACGTTTTTGCGTCTAATTGTCGATAGGTAGGTCCTAAGATGAGAGTTACTGTTGTCCAAAAAACCATTATTGGCTTTGTTATCTTATTATTGCTCATGCTTTCCCAAGCGGTTGTGAGCTTTATGAATCAGGCAAGTTTATTATCCCAGCAAGCATTTCAGCTCGATTCCTTGATGCCTATTAGTAATAATATAAACCAGTTATCAAAACAGCTTTTACAAGCCAACAAACTCACTATGCAGCATTTGTCCACCACAGAAGCAGCACAAAGAGAAAGTATTCAGACTGATTTCGAAGAGATTAAAAACCAATTTAACCAAACTCAAACACGACTCGAACAACAGCTAATTGATTACCCCGAATTAGAAAAGCAGCTAGCTTTGGCTCTCCCTGCCAGCGAGCAAACCTTTGGCTTGGGTTTAATGCTACAGGATGACAACAACCTTAAAAGTAGCCAAGGAATCGCCTTAATTAGTGCCTTAGAAAACTTCAAAGAAGAATGGGAGTTTTATCATTCAGATGTGGAAGAGCTGACACTAGATTTAAGCCCTGATGAAGCGCTATCAGATCGCTATAGCTTTCAATTTATGGATCAAATCAACAAGGAGTTTGTTGGCGACATTAACATCACTTTGGCCATTACCGACAAATTCGAATACGAGCGTATTCTAGCCCTACAAACAGATAGACATGCCGCCATGTTAAACACCCTAAAAGAGTTAGGTGGCTATCGCGATATCATTCTCGACCGAATGCAGTTTTATATCGACTTCATGGACTTCACCCTTAATGACAGTGAGGGGGTATACGCCAAACTTACCCCTGTCGTAGCCCAACAAAACCGCAGCGTGAACTTACAGAAATCCTTAGCCGAAGAAGTAAATTTAGCCGACTCTCACTTTTCAGAGTTAAGCCAAGCTATTTCAGCATTATCTCAACAAACCTACGAATCAACGGTCAGCAGCAATCAAAGCTATAGCCAAATCCAAACCATTTTTCTGGTTATCTCGTTTAGCGCCGCTCTTTTTATTGGCTTTTCAACCGTCAACAGTATTAGACGCCCTCTCTCTTTGATCATGAAGAATTTAGCAAAAATGACTCAAGGGGACTTAAGCAAGAATATCCACCTAAATAAGACTGATGAATTTGGCCAAATCGCCACTCAAATCAACACACTAAGAATCAAGCTTATTGATATTATTCAACAACTTGCGAGTGTCTCAGAGGAGGTTGCTGGGGTTAGCCAAGAAACCAGCTCTAACAACCAGAAAACCGATAAACAGATTAGCTATCAGCACCAAGAAACCAATGACATGAAAAGCTCCATCGAAGAGCTTCATAATTGTGCTAGCCAAGTTGCTAATCACGCTCAAACTTCCAATCAAGAAGTGCAACATCTGCATAAACTGGCTCAAGCTAATAGCCAGAGCATTAATAATAACAAGGCTTCTGCAGATAGAATGGGCATTGAAATGCAGCAAGCAAATCAATCCATTGCATCCTTAGTCAAAGAAATTGCGGGGATAGGTGATATTGTCAGCAGCATCCAAGACATCACCTCACAAACGAATTTGCTGGCACTGAATGCCTCTATCGAAGCCGCCCGTGCGGGTGAGCATGGTCGTGGGTTTTCCGTTGTCGCAGATGAAGTAAGAACCTTAGCCAGTAGCACTCAAACTGCCACTCATGATATTGAAAGTATTGTCGAGCAACTAAAACAAAGCGCCGATCAAGTACTCAAGGCTATGGCCACCAGCCAATCAGAAACCGAATCCATGGCCAATATCGCCGATCAAATTAACGCGTCTTATAGTGAACTCAGTGAAGCCATCAATGCCGTCAATGCATCCAACCAATCCATCAGCGAAGCAGTCCAAGTGCAAAACACCCAAGTGGACTCTATTAATGAAAATATCCATCGTATTGTGACTGTAGCAGATGATATTGCTCAGTCTTCTAAAGCCAATAACCAACATAGCCAAGACTTAGAAAGCTTGGCAAGCAAACAGAAGTCCCTAGTGAGTGCTTTCAAGCTCTAAAAGAGAGCAAAGACCACTAAAAATCACTAACAAAATATTTATTGTCAAAATTTCATTTATTTTTTTGACAATTAATATTTTGCCAACTAATTTTATCTCATCTGTATTCCTTTTCAGGTTGGGCGCTTTAGCCTCACTTGAAAGCTGTATTGGGTACTAAAATCCAGATCAGGGATGAGGCATGTCATTATTAACTAAGCCCACAAAGAACAAGAACGAAGAGCAAGAAGAAAACGCCAAGGTCAGTATTTATTCTTCTTTATTTTCAATTATTTACCATAAGGGAAAAAGCTTTTTAACACAGCTAGGATCAAATAAAAATGGGCAGTTAAAAGCACAAGAGCACTTACTCATAAGAGGGGAAAAGGGCTCAGGAAAAAGCCAGTTAATTAAACAGCTTGCTCAGCACTTAAAAGAAAATAAAGAGCAGACGACAAACAAAGAGCCCCATAAGAAGACTTCGCTCATAGTGAGGCTGAACGAATATGAATACGGTATTCGTTCTATCAAGGATCTGTGCTCACGCATTTTAAGCAAACTTAGAAGCAATCATTCTAAAGAGTTAACAAACCTCTTCCACCCTAGCGAAAACATTAGTTGGCCCAGCCTAATTGAAGAGATTAATAGCACCAACAGCAGATTAATCCTCTTGATAGACAACCTAGATATTCTTTTAAAACAACTAGATAAATCTGACAATTTATTTTTTGTCAAAAATATCCTCACCATAGAGCAACCTTATTATCGCTTGATCGCCAGTTGCCAGCAGAACAGCCAATTAGCTAAACCTTTTGTCAGCTTGGATATCCCCCAATTAGACAAGACATTGGCCTATAAACTACTCATTAGCTTGCTTCATAAAGACATGCTGCATAAAGCACCAAGCCAAGCTAACAAGGCCCTAAAGAATCAATCGAGCAAGAAGCAGTCAAGCGAGGGACAATCAAGCGAGGGACAATCTAGTAAGGGACAGCTCAGCGTAGAGCAAAAATATCAAGTTGAGCAGAACTGCCTCAATTTTGCAGCTCATAAGTTAGAGGCAGTAAGGCGCTTCAGCCATGCCAATGCTCAAACTTTGGCATATTTTTCCCAAGCCATGTTAGATACCGCCCTTCAAACCAGCTATCACTATTTGCGCTATGTATTACACCATTATCAGGCTCAATATGACTTTAAAATGCAGCACCTCTCATCTCAACAACAGCTAATAGTGCATACTCTCGCCAGCCATTGGCAGGCAATCAAGGTAGCCCAGCTTACTCAAGAGTGTGATCTTGCCAGTAAAACGATTTCGGCCCAATTAACCCAGCTAGAAAAACAAACCTGGGTAGAGAAAATCCCCAGCCAAAATAAAAACCTCTTTTATCGAATCACAGATAAGCGCTTTCATATCAGTTACTTAATGCGCTTTTCCTCTCCAAAAACACAAACGTTAATTACCCACAGTCTTAATACGCTAAGTTATTTCAGCCTGTCGATTCCCTATATGGACGAATACAAGGTTCAGCAAAATAACACAGTGGTTCGCTCTCGCTTGCAATCACTGGCTTATCAAGAAGCCCTTAAAACAAATGAAGATGTGAGCCAAACAGAGCTAGAAGCATTATTTCATCATGCATTTTTACAACAAGGCGAAGGTGAAATAGACGGCCAAGCCTACTGCGACAGTGCTAGCCAATACTTTAAGGCGTACTTACCGGGCGAGCGCTTAAGTTTTTTATTAACCGCTGCAAGCAAGGGTTATGAACAAGCTTACCTAGGTTTATTGAGCCTATTTGATTTAGCTAATACAGAACTTGAGGCCAACCTTGCTTATCGTATCAAGTTAGCCATTTGCCAACTGGCTCAATCTAAGGGTTTTCACGTTGAAGATAAGCTGGTCTCCCTATATCTCAGTCATGCACAAGAAACAAAGCAGGCTTACCGGCTATCCATGCAAGTCGTCATTGTGCAGGCGCAAGAGACTTCTCCTTTGCTCTTAATTCAAGCAAGCTTTGCCACCCTATTAGAAGGCTGTCGTAAGCAATCTCATTCTTTATTAATGAGTTACCTCAAATTCAAGACCCTAAAAAATGGGCAAGAAAGGATAAATATAGAAGCTGAATGGACGTTAGAAGAGGCTTGGTTAATGGAGTTATTACTCCTTTTAATAGCCAAAAAGGAGTGGGATTTTTTTGATCAGCTTATGTCTGAAAATAGTGATAAAAACACCTACCTAAGAAGCTACTTTTTACCTATTTACCATGCATTTCTTGCCCTTAAACCAGAGTTATCAGATCACCAGAAAGATGAGCAACTGGCTCGGCCAATCGAGTTATCCGATGCCTTACCCCTAATAATTAATGCTGTTAAAGAGACAAGGAAAGTCTACCTAAAACAGTAAAACACCTTTTAAATCAATTAGTAAAAAACACTATAAGAAGAATAAAGAAAGGGGGAAATAAAGCTGCCATCAAAGAGCAGCTATTTCTAGGGAAGGTGAACAAACCAAAGAAGCTTGTCACCTTCCCTAGGTATTTTTTTAACTAGCGATCTCACTCACTGCCTGTTCTAAGCTTTTCACCGAACCACAGCGTCCTGTTACAAAATCCAATGTGCCTTGATGCTCTTCCAAGCTAAAGTCTGCAATCGCATCACCAATAACAAAAGACTTAATATCCATCATAAAAGCATCCAGCGCTGTTGCTTGCACACCTATGTGTCCGTAAATTCCGCACACAATTAGCTGATCTCGACCTTCTTCTTTAAGAAAATCTAGCAAAGGTGACTTTTTAAACGCACTGTAACGCCATTTAGTATATTGAATATCGTCATTTTCTGGTGCTAATGCCTCAATGACTTGAGTATCTTGCTTTAAGCCTGGCCCCCAAAAGTCTGTAAGTAATGCTCGTTCTTCTAAATCTTGGTTTGCTGGCTGCGCCGTATAAATGACAGGAATACCAGCGGCTTTAGCGACTTTCTTCAGTTCCGCAATATTTTCAACAAGGGCTGGCACAGGGCTGGCTTGTGTATCAAAGAAATTCACAAAGTAATCTTGCATATCATGAACAAGCAGCACGGCCTTTTCTGGGTCAATTGTCCATTTAACCTTATTCGCAGGAAAGGTTTCTGTTGCAGGCAGTTCATACTGAGCAATTCTTGGGATAGCCATTGTCTTTCATCATCCTTATTAAGTTTAGCTTTTATTGATAATAATTATCATTCTCGCAATATTAAATCAGTCTGACATCCAAAAGCAATGATTAGGAAACAATGCAGCTAGAGAAAAGCGCCAAAAAAAGAAAAAGGAAAAGAAAGAAACAACGGGAAAGCCAAAATTACTCTCAGGCCTTCTGAACACAGATCCATGTTAACCAACTAGCAACTGGCTTTTTTAAGTCATTCCTTTGATCTGGATTTGAACTGAGATTTGCTTCAAGCATGTCATCCATAGATAAGTAAGAGACATTTAGAATACTTCCTGTTTGCCAATAGCTAGATAGATCTTGAGTTAAGCGAAAACATAAACTCTGCTTAGCCAGGTCTAGCCCAATTAACTCGCAGGCTTCAAAGCCAAAGTACTCGCCAACACTGGGATACAAGGCTTTAAAAATCGACTCTTTTGCTGAAAAAATCAAGGTGACAAAACTTTTATTGTCAAAGCCATCAGACCTTTTATTTAATCGTTTTTCTTTCTCTGACATGATTTGACCCGATACATCACAAGCTAAAACCTCAGTCATCTCTTCTTCAATATCGATTCCGATACCTAGGTAAATGCCTTTATCTTGAGCCAACACAGCCATGGCAAAGCGACTAGAGTGACTAATGGCACCTAGCACACCTTGAGGCCACAAAGGCTCTCGGTTTTTACCTGTAGCTACCTCTTTATTCACTATCTCAATGGCAAGCTTGTGCTCCAACTGCTTCAAACCTTCATTGGCACAGAAACGACCCGCTAAATACTCGCACTGGCGCTTAAGCACTGCACCATCTGCCACATTAAGCGCAATTCCTTGTTTTAATAACCCATCCCTAAACTCTTCAGAAACCTCAAGCGCAATTAAGTGAGAAAACACATCTTGCGGTAAGACCTGCTTTAAAAACACATTAAGTTGAGAAGAGAGAGGTGAGGAGTCGAGCAAAGCAAAGTCCTTGTGATCATGAAGCATGGCAAAAACAGTAATAGAAATTGAGAATGATTCTTATGAAATGAATACTAACCTTTGCAAGATTTTATGCCAATAAAGAAGGCTTAAGTCAAAATAGCTAAAACCTAACACTCAATTAGTTTTAATTAATTTCACCTAATAACTCTAATTCCCTAATATGACTACATCGCTTAAGCACTGGCCAAACGCACTGCTAAGCACTCAGATTAAACACTCGGTTTTACAAGATTAAGAGGAATTGATTATGTCTCGTTACACTATTTTTGGTCATGATAACTGTGGTTTTTGCCGTCGCGCTAAGCAGCTTTTAGACGAGCAAGGTTTGCCGTACCGCTATGTGAATATTCATGATGAAGGCATTACCCAAGATGCGCTGTCTGCCTTGGTCGGTAAAGAAGTACGCACTGTGCCTCAGATCTTTAAAGGCAAAGACTATGTGGGTGGTTTTGATGATTTGAATGCGAGCTTAGATACTCAAGCTGCATAATTTCGCATAGGCTCATACAGATCGACGAGCAAAAGTGACACAGAAAACATAAAGCCCCTCGTTTCCCTTTCGATGGGCTTTTTCGTTTTCTAATACAGGTGGTCTAGTAGGAATTAGTCTATAAATTTTTATTTATTCAACAACTTGGCAGCAAGTTCTGCAAAACCATGTCCACCTGGGTTATGGGTGATCCAACTAGGCTGATGTGTCATATTAGCTAGATGCTTACCTATATTCGCCACGCCAACACTGATAGGGAATTGTGCAAACATACTTTCATCATTTGGCGCATCGCCCACATAAATGACTTGCTCTAGCATCTCTACATGGCTCAATCCATAGTGCTGTTTTAGCACTCTTTCGGCCATGGCAAATTTATCATATTCACCATGCCAGATATTAATATGAATCGAACTCGCTTTAGCCTGTATACCTTGGCCATGAAGCTTTGCAAGCAAGGCATCTCTAAGCTCTGGTAAAGGTGGATTCTGATCTTGTGCATAATCTACCGCCACATCGGTTAAGCGATAAGCTTGGTCTTGCGCCAGTTTTAAAGGCGCGAATTCAGGTAATAAGGCCTCTACCTCAGACAGTAGCTCTAGTTTTTTCGCCTGCATTTCTTCGGCAGTATGCCAGTAGTGATATTCTAATTTTCCTGAAATCTGTTTCTGTAAAAAACAAGCTCCACCTTCTGTTATCACCCCTGAAACAGGCCAAATGCGCGCCATTAGGTCAGACCAGCCAGCACAGCCACCGGTAACAGGAATCAAGACATAACCTGCTTCGATTAGATTACTCATCGCTTGGTAGGTTGCTGTGGGTAAGTCGGACTCCCAGGTAAGGGTGTCGTCTACATCCGTCAATATATATTTGATCGGAGCCAGCTGAGTGTCACTTAATTGCTCAAGGTTTACTATCTTTTTATCAGGCATGAGTTATCTAATCTATCAGGTTTAAATCTACATTATGACGAGCTAACAGAGCGGCTTGTTCAGCACTCACTGCGTCGGTAAAGAATTGATTGATATGGCTAAAAGGCTGAACTCTCGCCATAGCCTTACGCCCCCATTTGTGTTGGTCGCAGACCAGCACATTATGTCGACTTTGCTCTATGATGACACGACTAATAGCCGCTTCTTCTGGGTCGAAATCAAGCACACCCATTTCTTCGTCAAGGCCGCCACAACCTATGATGCCGAAATCGAAATAGAACTCACGTAGAAACTCAATTGTTTCTACCCCCACTAGGTCTCGGTGAGAGTGACGCATCTTGCCACCAGCCACTCTGACCTGAATATTTGGAAAAGCGCACAAGATACCTGCAACCGTCAGGTTATTGGTAAAAACCTGCAAGTCTTTATGATTCGCCAAAGCCTTAGCCACATACTCCACAGTGGTTCCCACCCCAAGTACCAAGGAGGCCCCATCAGGAATTTGAGCAACTAAGGCGTTGGCAATTTTCTGTTTTGCATTGCCATTTAAATATTGGCGGTTATCAAAAGGCAGGTTCTCAGCGGTCGACATCAAGGTAATGCCCCCATGCTGACGGCGAATTAGGTGTAATTCGGCCAGATGGTTCACATCCTTACGTATAGTCTGAGAAGAAACGTCAAAACGTTCCACTAGGGTCTCAATCGACAAATAATCAACCTGTTGTACCCAGTTAAGAATTTGGTTTTGACGCTCACTTAAACTCATTAGATTTTTCCGCTTTGTGGCTATCAGCCCGCTGGTTATTTAATGCCGGTATTAAAAAAGATGCTTGGATCATCGGTAATGACAGCATCCATACCCCATGACCAGTGATCAACCACTAGTTCTGGGTCATTAGCTGTGTAGCAGAAGAGTAGGTAACCCGCTTCTTTAATCGCTAATGCAGTGTCTTTTTTAAGTAAAGAATGGTCACAGTTAAGACTAAAGGCTTGGATATTAGCCAATGTCTCAGACCAGTTCGCCGGAATGTCTTCATACAGCTGCCCTAGTCGTAAATCCGCATCTAAGCTGCGTACTCGCACTAATACCGCTTCGTTAAAGCTTGAAATACAAAGCTTAGACTTATCTTTCCAGTGTTCAGCCAAAGTAACCATAACAGCAGGCACTATGCTATCTACATCTTCTTGTTCGTATTTGATTTCAAGGTTCAAAGACAAACCCAACTCTTGGATATGCTCTAGAGCTTCAACCAAGGTAGGGATTCTTTCGTTAGCAAAGGCTTCATCAAACCAAAGGCCTGTATCTAACGTTTTTAGTTCAGCTAACGTTTTTTCTTTCACTAAACCAGTACCGTTTGAGCAACGGTCCAAGGTGTCATCATGATAAATAACAAGGCCGTCAGCCGCTAAAGTGACATCAATCTCAACCCATTGGGTGCCAGCTTTCGCTGCTGCACTGATTGCTGCTAAGGTGTTTTCTGGCGCAATCTTAGCTGCCCCTCTGTGTCCCATCACTTTTGTTTCAAATGTCATTATTCTTTTCCTAAATAAAAACTAGACCTGTAATACAGGCCTAACCACTCCTAATTACGGGAGTCTTTGTTGGGTATTAGCATCAAACAAGTGCCATTTATCCTGTGGTGCTTGTAAGCCTATTTCACTATTAATTTCTGGTTGATGTGGGCCAGATAAACGTAAAACTAGATCCTGGTTCACCCCATCAATGGCGCCATATATTAGGGTTTCTGCCCCTAAAGATTCAACTGCTTTTACACGCATTTTGAAATCTGCACCGCCTTCACAAACCACCAGATGCTCTGGTCGTATTCCCCAAGTGACTTGTCCGTTAAATTCATGGTGTGTTTTTAAAATAACTTCCGCATTTTCACCTAAAACTAAACTGTTTGAGTCTAAGGTAGCCGAAAATAAATTCATGGCAGGCGATCCTATAAAAGCCGCCACAAAAGGGGTCGCTGGGCGCTCATATAATTCAAGCGGTGAACCGATTTGCTCAGCATGCCCCTGATTCAGTACCACCAGCCTATCAGCCAAGGTCATAGCTTCCACTTGATCATGAGTCACATACAAGGTGGTTGTGCCTAACCGACACTGTAATTGGCGAATTTCTACTCGCATTTGCACCCTAAGTTTGGCATCTAAGTTTGATAGAGGTTCATCAAACAAGAAAACCTGAGGATCACGAACCATGGCACGCCCCATGGCAACCCTTTGTCTTTGACCACCAGATAGCTGCTTAGGTTTACGTTCTAGCAAGTGAGTTAAATCCAGCATATTAGCCACTTCATTCACTTTTTGTTCTATGGTCTCTTTGTCTACACCACGATTTTTAAGGCCATAACCCATGTTGCCAGCCACTGTCATATGGGGATAAAGCGCATAGCTTTGAAACACCATAGCAATATCACGATCAGCCGGCTCTCTATCATTCATACGAGTGCCATTGATACTTAGCTCACCATTGGTAATGGTTTCAAGTCCTGCAACCATACGCAATAGCGTCGATTTACCACAACCAGAAGGTCCGACTAAAACAATAAATTCACCATCTTTGATATCCAGATCGACCGCTGGAATCGCATGAAAACCGTTTGGGTACTTTTTGCCCACTTTATTTAAAACAACTGCAGCCATGGCGCTTACTTCTCCGAATCAACTAAACCTTTAACAAACATTTTTTGCATGCCGATAACGACAGCAACCGGGGGTAACATGGCTAAAATTGTGGTGGCCATAATGCTATTCCATTCGATTGCGCCATCTGCAACCGACACCATACGCTTAATACTCATCACCAAGGTGTAATAAGCATCGTCTGTGGTGATCAACAAGGGCCAAAGGTATTGGTTCCATCCATAGATAAACAAGATGACAAACAAGGCCGCTATATTAGTGCGAGTCAGCGGCAATAGAATGTCAAAAAAGAAACGTATCGGGCCAGCACCATCCATACGAGCGGCTTCCACCAATTCTCCAGGCATGGCCATAAAGGCCTGTCTGAATAAGAAGGTTGCCGTAGCACTGGCAATCAATGGCAGCGCTAAACCCGTGTATGAGTTAAGCAGGTTAAGCTTTGCAACCACTTCATAGGTAGGAAGAATGCGTACTTCCACAGGCAACATTAGGGTCATAAAAATGAGCCAGAAGCACAAAGACCTAAAGGGAAAGCGAAAGAAAACAATGGCATAGGCAGATATCAAAGAGATAACAATTTTACCAAATGCGATCCCTAGTGCCATGACGAGGGAGTTAAACATCATTTTCCAAACCGGTACATCAACCCCATTGCCTGCCGCGCTAAAGAGCACGGTTTGCCAAGTTTCAGTGGCATAGTTACCAAACCAAAGCGGCACACTACCCTGACCAAACGCGTCAGCAGGATGAGTCGAGGCGACAACAGCAACCCAAATTGGCAACGCCACGGCAATAATGCCTAAAATTAAAACACTATGACTGATAAAAGTTAACCAAGGACGATTCTCTATCATACCGATCTCCTTAGATGGATTTTCATCAATTCTGTTATCAATTTAAACTGTCTCATTAATACTGTACCTTGCGTTCAATAAAGCGGAATTGAACCACTGTCATCAAGCCAACTATCATCATCAAAATAACTGACTGAGCAGCAGAGCCACCTAAATCAAGGCCGACAAAACCGTCTTCATAAACCTTATAAACCAATATCTTAGTGCTCTGCCCTGGACCACCCGCTGTGGTGGCATCTATGACACCAAAGGTTTCAAAGAAGGCGTACACAATATTCATCACCAACAAGAAGAAAGCCGTGGGTGATAACAATGGAAATACGATATCCCAGAAACGCCTTACAGGGCCTGCGCCATCTATCGCCGCCGCTTCAATCAAAGAACGCGGGATAGCCTGTAAACCCGCTAAGAAAAACAAGAAGTTATAACTAATTTGCTTCCAAGTAGCGGCGACCACAACCAAGATCATGGCGTCACCACCATTTATAAAGTGGTTCCATTCGATGCCCATATATTCAAGCCACAGAGCAATCGGCCCTTGGGCTGGGTCAAACAATATCCACCACAGCACACCCGCCAATGCAGGTGCCACGGCATATGGCCAAATCAGCAAAGTTTGATACACCATTTGTCCACGAATAATACGATCAGCCATGGTGGCCAACACTAACGCGATAGATAAACCACTTATGGCAACGGCAAAACTAAAGAAGAGTGTCACGCCAATAGAGTTGTAGTAATAAGGGTCTTGCAGTAGCTCAATAAAGTTCTCAAGAGCAACAAATTCACGACTAAGACCAAACGCATCTTCTTGATAGAAAGCCTGCTCTACGGCTTGTCCTGCTGGCCATAAAAAGAAGATCAAAGTCACCAAGAGTTGCGGCGCGATCAAAAGCCAAGGCAAGGTTTTATGGGGGAAAGTAACATTCATGGTGTTTCCAGAAATCGGGTTTAGCGGTAGTTCTCACCCTATCCTTTCAAAGCGATAGGATGAAAACTGTTACGATGACAATCAAGGTTTCAAACGCTAGCACGCGTTCTAACCTTAACTAGTTATTCGCTTTTTCAAATTTGCTCAACATCATGTTGCCGCGCTTCACTGCATTATCCAGTGCAGATTGCGCATCAGCTTCACCATTCCAAACAGATTCTAGGGCTTCATCAATCACACCACGGATCTGGATAAAGTTACCGAGACGTAAGCCTTTGGTATTTTCAGTTGGTGTACCTGTAGTCATCTGTTGAACGGCTATTTCTGTTCCTAGGTTTTTAGCATAAAAGCCTTCACCTTTAGTCAAGTTATAAGCCGCTGTTGTGATAGGAAGGTAACCACTGAATTGGTGCCAATCTGCCTGTACATCAGCAGATGAAAGGTAGTTTAGGAAAGACGCAACACCGTTATATTCTTCTGATTTATGGCCTTTAAGTACCCATAAAGAGGCACCACCAATGATAGTATTAGAGGGTTGTTTAACTTCGCCCGACCAGTAAGGTAACTCAACGACGCCAAAATCGAACTTGGCATTTTTCTTAATGCCTGCGTAACCCGCTGAAGATTCGGTATACATGGCACAATCTTGGCTGTAGAACTTAGCTGAACCATCGTTACGACGACCTGAATAGCTAAAGATGCCATTTTGCTGCCATTCACCCATCTTGCTCACATGCTTCACATGCAAAGGGCTGTTAAAGGCTAAACGTGTGTCCATACCGCCAAAGCCATTTGCTTTGGTTGCAAAAGGTTGGTTATGACGTGAGCTCATGTTTTCTAGATGTACCCAAGACTGCCATGCAGTAGTGAAGCCACATTTCGCGCCAGAAGCCAGCAGTTTTTCACCCACGCTTTGCATTTCTTCCCAGGTTTTAGGTGGCGTTACGCCCGCTTTAGCAAACATAGCTTTGTTGTAATAAAGCACAGGAGTAGAACTGTTGAATGGCATAGACAACATGTTGCCATCATTGTCTGTGTAATAACCTGTCACAGCACTTAGGTATTTAGAGCCGTCAAAAGCTTGCCCTGAATCACGCATTAGTTTGTGTACAGGGTAAATAGCGCCTTCAGCTGCCATCATACTTGCTGTACCCACCTCGAAAACCTGCACAAGCTCAGGTTGTTGCTTAGCACGAAAAGCGGCAATAGCTGAGGTCATTGTCTCTGAATAGTTACCTTTATAAGTTGCTTTCACTTTGAAAGCATCTTGCGAGGCATTGTAGTCAGCAACGATTTCGTTAACTTTTTCTCCCAGTGCACCACCCATGGCGTGCCACCATTCAATTTCAGTCGCAGCAAAACCAGAACTAGCAATAGATGCACCTAACAGCAGGGCAGATAATTTACGTTTTTGCATAACAAGGCTCCTCGTATGAGCTTATTTTTGTAATTCGAGGCGAAATTTAACAATCAAATATGACACTTCTATTTAACCGATCGAGTTGTTAATCGATCAAAAAAGCAGCAAAAATTGATTCCGTTTTATGTTTTACCTAACTTTAGTTTCAAATGAAAGCTATAATTTACTTTCGAACGAACATTTTTTGATTGACTTATAATTATCATCATTAAAAAGCTCATATGAAATCAATTTTATTTTCGTTTCATTACAATAAATTTTCGATTGGATGCCTAATTTTTGTAAATTTAACAATTTTGTAACATTTAAGATTGATTTTCGTTCGAAACAATGAAAACCTTAAAATACATAAATTTGAAACTAAACTATCTGATTTACCTTGTTTTTTTGCTAAAACTTGGGGATTTTCGCCCTCACGACTTAAGATTAATGTGTGGCTATTCGGAGACTTTTCACGACTGGATAATATAAATGAATGAACTAATACATCTAGCGGGCGCTATTGCACTTCTTCTTTGGGCAATACGCATGGTTAAGACAGGTTTTGAGCGTGCTTATGGACGACGCTTAGAAAATGCGATACGTCTCATGACGCGTAATCGACCCCAAACCATGATGTTAGGTGTGGTTTCAGCCGCAGCACTGCAATCCGGAACCGCTGTGGTCTTACTCGCCGCAGGCTTTGTTGCCTCTAGCGCACTCGGTATTATTCCCGCTCTCTCCTTAGTGGTCGGTGCTGAAATCGGCTCCAGTCTCATGGCACTCATCTTGAGTTATGACTTATCTCTTTTTTCACCCTTTTTATTATTAATCGGTTACATCAGCTTCCAACATGCCAGTAAAAGGCGATTCAAGTATTGGGGTCGTATCAGCATGGGCTTAGGCTTATTATTGCTCGCCTTGAGCCTGGTATCGCAAGCCACTTCTGGTATGCGTAGCGGCAATGGTATGGATATCTTGTTAAGCATTTTGGGCCATGATGCTGCCCTAACGCTTTTCTTGGTGGCACTCTTTACTTGGGTCGTTCATTCTAGTCTGGCGGTTATCCTCATTGTGGCGAGCTTGGCGAGCTCTGGCGCTATCCCGTTAGATATGTCCATCATGATGGTGCTTGGCGCCAATGTAGGGGGCGCGCTGCCAGCGTTAAGCTCTGGTTGGAGCTTAAATCAAAAGGGCCGCTTAATTATTATCGGTAACCTTGTCATTCGTATTGGCGTGGTTTGCATCGGTTTAGCTGTCTATTTCTTAGAAATTAGCCATTTAATTTCGCTAGAAGCAATGGGGCTGAGTTCACCTATGGTGTTCCACTTATCAATCAACATTTTGAATGGCACACTCTTCATTATCAGCTTGCCATTATTAGCTCGTTTCTTGGAGAGCTATTTCCCTGCACCAGAGGCCCCAGCCGAATCAAAATCCATAGGGGCAGTTTATTTGTCTCAAGATGATATTGGCCATCCCGTAAGAGCCATGGCAAATGTGCGTAATGAAACACTACGTATTGCTGATATTGCTTTTCAGATGCTCGAAGGTATTCCTGAAGCTTTTAATAACGCCAAAGGCATCTCCAAAATCAAAAGTTTAGACGATGATATCGACCATATTCACCGTGAAGTCACCTACTACTTGTCTTCGATTGAAAACTTAAAGTCCACCAAAGAAGCCCAAAACAACTGGCAAGATGCTTTCAACTTTGCTACTAACCTTGAGCATGTTGGAGATATCGTCGACGCAAGTCTGATGGTGCTAGCTCGTAAGAAACACAAGGCTGGCATTGCGTTTTCAGAAAGTGGTCAGCAAGAATTGGACACCCTATTTGAAGAGTTGTTTGAGATTTTCCGCTTATCCCAAGCGGTTTATGTGTCGCAAAATCCAGGCCTTGCCAATGAGTTAGTCGATGCTAAACATGTGTATCGTAATAAGATTATTTTGTGTCGTGAGCAGCACACTCAAAGGCTAAGAGAGCAAATATCGGCGAGCTTAGAGTCGTCTCAAATTCATGTGGATATTTTGCGGGATTTACAGAGGATTTGTTCTCTCTTAGTGGCAACAGCCTATCCGATTATCAAACGTGATGGCTTTTAGGTAAAAGCCATCACAATAAGTTTGAAACGGTCTAAGACTCTCAGCTAGCCTATTTCTATCACTCTAGGTGAAATGGGCTGGCTCTTGAAGAACATCAAGGATTGAGGTCGAGAGAACCAATAGCCCTGATGCAAGTTAATACCTAAAGCCTGAACAATCTCTTTTTGCTCTTGGGTTTCAACCCCTTCCACCAAGGTTGTTTTACCAAGGGATGAAATAAGTCGATGGATATAGTCTATCGTACGGCTGTCTTTCCCCACTTGTTCAACAAAAGACTTATCTATTTTCACCACATCAGCGGGAATTTTATGTAGATAAGCTAGAGATGAGTAACCGGTACCAAAGTCATCTATGCTGATACCCACACCAAGTTTATGCAGTTGATTCACATTGCTGTCTTCGTCATCTATGCCATCTAACAAAGCGGTCTCTGTGAGTTCAACAATCACATCTTGTGGGGTTAACCCAGCTTGAATGATCTTCTCTTCTAAACTGCTAACAAAGTCCGCTTGGGCTAGGTGCAAACCAGAAATGTTAATCGACATACGAATGCTGTTATCTGCACCTTCACGAAACTCTTTAAGGTCTTGCAGAGCCTGTCTGATCACCCAATTCTCTATGCTGTGAATCAAGCCAGTCGATTCTGCGATACGAATGGTTTCATCGGCCGAAATATACCCTAAGGATTCACACTGCCAACGAATGAGCGCTTCGTAAGAATCTATTTTATTAGTACCAACATGATAAATAGGTTGGTAATGCAAACTCAGCTCACGGTTTTTAATCGCCTGAGAAAGGTTTTGCGCCAGAATGCCTAGGCGTTTGTTCTCTTTTTCCATACCTGGGCGATAACAAACTGCACGGCGTTTGCCGGTTCGTTTGGCCATATACATAGCCGCATCAGCGCAACTGATAATTTCTTGGGTAGTAATACCATCTTGAGGGTAAATTGCCGACCCAACACTGGCCGCCACATCCATAGGCACACCAAATTCACCGTAAAAGGTATGAGAAACTGCACTCAGGAGCTTTTCACTCAAGACATCGATAGGTAATGGCAGTTCATCTAGTTCACAGGTCCAAATAAATTCATCACCACCAAAACGACAAGCATGCCCTTTAGAAAATATGGTTGCCGATAAGCGAGCAGACACAGATTTAAGAACCTGATCACCACAAGCATGACCAAATGAATCATTGATCATCTTAAAGCCATCGAGATCAAGGTAAAAAATGGCAAAGTGCTTTTTATCATCACGATAGCTTTGAAGGCGATCGAACAAACCTCGGCGATTTAATAAACCCGTTAGTAAGTCTGTGTGAGAGTCTTTTTCGAAAGCCCTTTCTTGCAGCTTACGATTATGAATATTGTATTGATGGATAAGAATTTTTTTCACACCATCTTGAGAAGACAATGTGGCATCAAGGTGATACCAAACCTCCATGCCTTGACGACGACATAATACGTCCCCTTTGAATTGGCTACTGGCCTCTAGACTCTCGTAAATCTGAGCCAGCTTACTGCCCAATACGATGAGTTCATCAAGTCTAATTTCTTCTGAGCCAACATCTTCTTTGAAAGGCGGGTTGGCACTGATAAAAGTACCATCAAGCTGATAACTCGACATCATCACCGTCGAGCCGACCAATTCCATATCTGGAATCAGGTCCAAGGTAAGTGCCTCACAAAGCATCGCCATACGGCCATCTTTAAGCACATGCCCACTCATGATTAACAAGGCTTTTTTGACAATATCCTTAGGAGTGAAAGTCCAAAATTCGCCTCGAGTTTCGCCTCTTCGAAAAGCCTGCTGGTAGTCTAATAAACTCGACCTTACCGCATCCGAAGAGCCAACCTTGAAATCACGCGTGCGTAGCTCTTCAGGACTATCCGCTTCCCAAAGATCTAATGCTTTTTCATTCGCCCAAGAAATACAAAAATTATCTATATCGTAAACCCAGACGGCTGTTTTTAATTTACTAAAAGGGTCATTCATAACTGGCTTTAGTTTTTATTGTTTGTGTTGAGTCCATTTCACTCAATCATAGTAACAAGAGCGCAAAAAACTGAACACTTGAATATGGGTAAATTCACATAAATCCACAATTGTGAAACAAATGGTTTATGCCTTACCTTGTCACACAGCATTTTTTGATGATAATGAGCCCTCATCACACAAATGTAGGACAATTGCAGTGCAATTACTCAGTATAGATTGTTTGGGCAAAGAGCTAAGATTAGAAGGCACTTTATCTGGTTGGCAGGCATTATTTTGGGATAATCAGTTAGTCTCAGAAAAAAATGCCAGTGCAGATCCAGACCCAATGTCGAATCATAGTTTTAGCCTGCAAAATGGCGAAACCGAAATCCTATGCGAGCTCAATTGTCAGCTAGATTGGCAACCCTTTGGTTTAGAGTATGAACTCAAGATCAACCAAGAAATGGTTAGCTCTAATCGCGTGCAACAGTCCGATATCGAAAAACGTATTCCAGAAGAAAGACAAGGGCCAAAAGAAAAGGTCAGCGCGTTTGGCTTAATGTCTTTAGCCTTTAAATTATTTAAAAGCGTTAAGGTCATCAAAGCCTTGCTAGTTGCTGGTAGTTTAGCCGCTTACTCTTGGTTGTTTTCACTGCCTTTTGCGCTGGGTTTAATCCTCTGCCTTGTGGTACATGAATATGGTCATATTAGAGCCATGAAATACTTTGGCATGAAAACCAAAGGCATTTATCTAATCCCCTTTGTGGGCGGTTTAGCGCTCTCAGAAAACAAGATAAACACCCGTTGGCAAGAAGTGGTCATTGCTATCATGGGGCCTTTCTTTGGGCTGATCTTATCCTTAGCCAGTTTAGTCATTTATTGGCTCACGGGGATAGAAATGTTTGCCGGACTCGCGGTGTATAACGCCCTACTTAACCTCTTCAATTTATTACCTATTTTGCCATTAGATGGCGGCCACATTATGAAGAGTATTACTTTTTCCATGCACTCTGTGGTGGGCTTGGTACTCTGTATTCTTGGGGCGGCATTAGGTGTACTGACGAGTTACTACTTTGGCCTAGCCTTGCTTGCTCTTATGCTCGCAATTGGTAGTAGTGAGATCATGATGGAATGGAAAATGCGCAAGCATAATCAGCTATTGCCGCTAGATAGATATGGACAAATCTTCTCTATCGTTTGGTATCTAGGCACCATGATTGCCTTAGCCAGCATTATTTATGTGCTTGGCCAAGGCGATAACGAAGCGCTTTCACTTCCGATGAAGATACTCGGTAGCTAATCAGTCGCTAAATCCTAGCTTATTTAAGTGATTTAAACGCCTCTAATGCGGCTTCGCGGGAGGCTTTTAAATCAATAATAGGATGAGGGTAAGTCTCTCCCAATTTGACTCCGGCTTCTTGCAGCACTAACTCAGGGGCTTCCCAAGGCGAGAATAGGTACTTTTTCGGTAACAAAGAAATTTCGGGTACAAACCTTTTAATGTACTCTCCTTCGGTATCAAACTTTTGTCCTTGTACCACAGGGTTAAAGATCCTGAAGTAAGGCGCAGCATCCGCACCAGAACCTGCAACCCATTGCCAACTGGCACTGTTATTGGCAAGGTCTGCATCCAATAATGTATCCCAAAACCAACGTTCGCCATGCTGCCAGTGAATACGCAAATTTTTCACCAAAAAAGAAGCGACTATCATACGTACCCTGTTGTGCATATAGCCAGTTTGCCATAGCTCTCGCATGCCAGCATCTACCATAGGAATGCCTGTTTTCCCCTGCTGCCAAGCACTAAGTAACGCGCTTTCATGCGTCCCATCGTTCGCCAGCCAAGGGAAGTCATCAAACTTAGGCTGAAGGTTTTGAGTGGGTAAGTTGGGATTCACAAACAATTGGCTATAGGAGAATTCACGCCAACCCAGCTCGCTACAAAAATGATCCACATGCTCATTGTCCGCTTCTCTTTGCACCCCATACCAAAGTTGATTTGGCGAGATTTCACCAAAATGAATGTGTGGGGAAAGGCGTGATACAAAAGGCTTCGAAGGGATATTTCGCCCTTCTTTATAACTGGCTAGCCCTTCTTTTAGAAACTGAAAAAACTGGCTTTGTGCCTTATCTTCACCTATCTGCCACAGGCTCTTAAATGGCTCATCCCAAGCAATTTTTGGTAACAGATTTAAGCTATCTAACGTCTGACATTTATCATCCACAAGATAAGCATCTTTATTATTAGGTCGAGGTAAGGGCTCTCTCGGCATGTCAGCTTTTAAACAGCCTTTACGATAAAAAGGTGTGAAGACTTTATAAGGTGTGCCGTCCGGCTTTTTAATCTGCCAAGGCTCCCATAGCAGCGACCCATTATAGCTTTCAACTCGAATGCCCTTCTCTTTCAATGCCTGCTTAATCTTCTCATCTCGTGCCATGCGCCAAGGCTCATAACAACGATTCCAAACCACTTGTGTCACACCAAGCCTTTCAATAAGCGCTAACAGCACCTTAAGTGGCTCACCCTGATACAGATTTAAACGATCTGCTAGTGAAGTCTCTAACGCAGTTAAAGAATGATGTAACCACCAGCGGCTGGCTCCTCCCATCGCCCATTCGTTAGCATTCTTATCATCAAGAATATAAATAGGCAGCACATCGCCCTGGTGAACGGCAGCGCTCAGCGCAGGGTTATCCGATAAACGCAGGTCTTGGCGAAACCAATGGATCACTAAAGGTTTGCTCATGGCGCTATCTCCTGACCATCCCAAGCAAAGCACTTGCCAGTTTGATTGGGCGTTAACTGCAATAAGGTTTGCAGTAAATAGTTAGCTGAGTCTAAAGGGCGAAAGAGCTTGCCTGCAGGGACATTGGCCTGAAATGGCTTGGATAAATCACTGTCTACTGTACCTGGATGCAGGCCCACTATGATGGCGCTCTTATTACGCCTTGCGGTTTCTATTCCCGCATTTTTGATCACCATGTTAAGGGCGGATTTCGAAGCACGGTAGGCATACCAACCACCTAAAGCATTATCAGAAATACTGCCCACTCTGGCGGATAAGGCAGCAAAAACTGAAGTCGAACCCTTATTTAATTCTGGGATGAAGTGTTTCGCTAATAAACTCGGCGTAATGCAATTGGCTTGATAAAGTGCCATCATCTTTTCGGCAGATAAGTCTCTCAATGATTTCTCTGGCGTTATCTCCCCTTGATGTAATATGCCTGTCGCCACTATGACTAGATCAAGAGGGCCCGTTTCTGCGGCCAAAGCAGCACATTTCGCAATAGACGCTTCATCTTCATAATCAATCCTAGCCTCTTGATATTTATCTGGTTTTTTTTCTAAAGAATGAAAAGAAGCGGTACGAGAAAAGCCATAAATACTAGCATCAGGAAAGCGGCTAATAAGCGCCTCAACGAGGGCTTTACCTATAGCACCGGAGCAACCAATAATGACGATATTTTTCAGACTAGCAGGCTGAAGCGTCACCTCGAATACATTCATACTCTATCCCCTTGATGGCTTAGGTCATCATTTATAAGCGCTTGATTCATCGCATTAAAAAGGCTTTGAGCACTGTTAAGCGCCCCCGCAATATCACCTGAATCTAGCCAGTCTCCACAAATGCCCAGATTAGATTCTGTATCTAAAATATAAGAATGGCTTTCATCTGAGCCCACCCTATGCCTAGCTAAACGCCAATAATGGGAGGTTAAAATACGCACAGGATCATGAATGGCAAACTGTAAACAGAATGCTTGGGCCAGCTCTAACGCCGCGTCTTCATGAGAAACACCCTCTTGTTCCTGTGCCTTGGCCCATTTAGGGCAGCTCTCTAGCATCCATATGTCTTTATCAGCAGCATGATTGACCGCCTCATGCAAAATGCTTTTATAAGATAAGCGGGTCGCTTTCGCTAAAATGCCATGCCCGCCTTGATACACGCCTACCCTGTGATCAAAGAAGGTATTGGTTTCTATCGCACAAACATACTGGCCTAAACTCATCTCAGAAGCTGTTTTAACTCGTTGAAATTCAGGAGATTTTTCAAATAATTCAGATGTTGTTAACAAGCCTAAGGTTTGCTCAGCAGGACTGGTGATAATGACCTTATTGGCCATCACAATAAGCTCACCTTCCTCATCGTATAAGTACCATACCGAGCTAATTTGATTAATTTGGCTAACCCGACAAGAGGTAATTTGCTTAACCTCTGTCGCCATATGTTTATGCCAAGTATTCATAGAAGGAAACGCGGTAAGCTCATAGGCAGGCTCTTCAAGATGTTCAAAGGCTTCAAAACCAAAGTGACAAGTTTGATAACGCCAAGAGGTCAAAATTCCCGCTTCTTGCCAAGTATGAATACGATCTTCAAGGGTTTTATACTTGATGGATTCCGGAGAAAATGACGCGGCCCCCATATCAAGGCTCACTTGAGGTTCGTTATTCGGACTCTTGTTAGACAGCATATTTGGAGCAACCGAAGATGGTGCAGAAACCGTTACTCGCCGGCGGCTACAGCGTCCACCTAGACCTCTGCTTTTTTCGATCAAAACACAATTTATATCTGCTTCCTGCAACAAGTTCGCCATCAAACACCCTGATGTCCCTGCACCGATAATCGCCACATCAACACACTCAGCGGATGTTTCTCGGTTTGCAGATTCGTTTTTTTCAACAGGCAATTTATTTTCAAAAGACATAGCCCACTCCAATAGACTCATCGAGTTGTACAAAAACAGACAGTTATTTATACAATAAAATTTTTTGTATAAGTTTATTCTTGTACATAAAACTATAATGTACAAGAATAATTTTTAAAATAGTGAATGATTAAGTTTAGCTTGTTAGTTTGAAGAGAGTATTTGAGGTTGGAATTTTGATAGTAAATAGATGAATCGAGCATGAGGTTTTTACAATTAGATATTGCTGACTAAAGAAGGAATGACGTCAACAATCCAAACAAATAGCCTTCAAGACTTTGATTTTAAACAAAAAAAGACTGGTAGTGTCTTGGGGTAATGGCCATACGTTTTTTGAAATGTCGTTGAAAGTGGCTTTGATCTGCAAAGCCTAAATCACTTGCGGTATCGATAAGACTACGGCCATCTTGCAGTAGCAGTTTGGCTTTCTTGATACGCTGATCTAGCTGAAAAGCGTGGGGGGACTGGCCATAGGCCTGTTTAAAACTGCGTACTAGGTGATAACGACTCAAGCCGACTTCTTGGGAGAAGTCATCCAAGGCAATATTTTGCTCTAAGGCATCCATTATCATGTCTTTAACACGGCTAACTCGATTAATATCAGGGCGAATCAGGTCAGGGTGTATCGCATGTTTGGCTTCAAAAGCATGCTGTATATAGTCTAGTAACAAGCACTCGGCAGCCAGTAGGTCATTTTGTGATAACAAGCTATTAAAAAGCTGTTCAAAAAGTTGGTAACTTCTCGCATCTTTCTGATAATTGTCATCAAATGGCAAAAAATCCCATGTATCTCCTTTGAAAATCTCGTGTTGCTGCTGGCCTAAATAAGCCGCATCTACGAACAGCATACGATAGGACCATTCACCATCGGCAGGGTTGCATGAGTGAGCATCGCCAGGGTTGATGGTAACCGTATCACCTTGGGAGATGTCATTGTGCTTATTCAGGTTTTGATAATTTGCTCTGCCCTTATCTATTACACCAAAGGAGAACTCATCATGGCTGTGTGTTTGATAGCAAGCAGTAGACCCATTGGCTCGACGTAATTCGGCATAAGGTAATAAAGGACTTTTTTTGAAAAAGACCGTATCGTCTTGGGCCATCAACTGCCTCCTTCCTTTGGCTAAAAGCTAATCATCAAGGCTACTAAGACTACTAACAAGATCGCCATAAGTCGATTAAATAACACTTGCTGTTTAGCATTAGATAAAAAGCGACGAATTACATCTCCCATCAAAGCCCAAGAACCTATACCAATAAAACACATAAAGAATGAAACGAGACAGAAGGCTAAGAGGTACAGATAGTAAGGGTTATTCACATTCACAAATACCGCTACACCAGACATAGACACTAACCAAGCTTTAGGGTTGAGCCATTGGCTTAAAGCCCCTTGCAATAGACTAGGAGGCGATTTTTTCTGACTATCGTCTTCCATGGATTGCACAGGTGCCGAGGCAATTTTATAGGCCATATAAAGCAAAAAAGCAGAGCCACACACTTGTAGCACTTGGCTCAAACTAGGAAATGCAAAGAGCAGCTGGCTTAAACCAATACCAGCCAAGAACACAATCAAGGTATATGCCAGCGTCGCGCCAATCACATGTGGAAGGGTACGTTTAAAACCAAAACTGGCAGCGGTTCCTGTGGCGATAATATTCACAGGCCCTGGGGAAATAGCGCCTATCAGGGCAAACAACATCATAGAAATAACGACAGCAAACATTTAAGTATCCTCAAAAGATTCTCACACGATATGAATGCCTCCAGCTTAAATCAGCCTTATTCGAAAAGATTGAACGTTATTGCGCTGTACCAAAACTCTCATCTTATTCTGTGTTGCGAAAATTAGAACAATAAATTCACTTCCAACTACTTATTCATAACAAAGAGATTAGTAAGAATGGCATGAAAGCTAAGTAAAGAATTCAGAGGCAGCTATGACAGAAGTGAATATGAGTGAAAAGGTGACAGGCAAAACAGTCGGTATTATCGGTTTAGGTAGCATGGGCTATGGCATGGCTAAAACCCTGATACGAGAGGGCTTTCATGTCATAGGGACAGATCTTGGCGAAGAGCAAAAGCAAGCAGCCCAAGCTTTGGGCGTTACCATTGCAGCTGATACAAAAGCGCTTTGCCAAAGCTGCCAAGTGATTATTCTGTCTCTGCCTATGGCTAAACATGTGCAAGCGGTTATCAAGGGTGAGGGCGGCATTATAGAAAACGCGCAAGCCAATAGCTTGATTATGGATACGTCTACCTCTGAACCTGAGGTAACACGCGCTCTAGCAGCTGAGTTAGCGAGTCATGGCCACCAGCTTTTAGACAGCCCAGTCAGTGGCGGACCAGCGGGCGCAGCGGCTGGCACCATGGTGATGGTGGTCGGGGGTGACGTCACAGCCTTACAAAGAGCAAAACCTTTTTTAGATGCGCTGAGCAGCAAGGTTGTGCACCTAGGTGAATCTGGTAATGGCCATGTAGCTAAGTTAATCAACAACCTTTTATGCGCTGCCCATCTTGTGACCACCGCCGAAGCCATTTCTCTTGGTAAAAAAGCCGGGCTTGATCCAGAGGCTTTAATTGCAGGTTTAAATGCGGGTTCGGGCCGAAGTGCGGTGAGTGAGGTGAACTTTCCTCGCTGGATTTTAAATGAGGAATTTAACTCAGGCTTTACCATGCAACTTATGCGTAAAGATGTGCGTCTTGCTAAGCAGCTGATTGAAGACATGGGGCTAAGCTTGCCAATGGCTGAGCAAACTTCGTCAATTTGGCGTGCAAGTGCGGACAATATCGCCGATCAAGACGACTTTAACTGCATCATCAAAAATATAGACCAGATCAACGAACACCCAACAGGAGAAAAGTCATGAGCCTTAATATCCAAAAAAACGGAGAGCAAGAAGTCGAGCAACTTCTAATCACACTTTTAGGTGATAGTCGCTTTGGCAGTTGGGTAGCGGGTGAAATGGCTTTAGGTAAAGGCGAAACAATTCATCTGACTAACCCTGCCACAGGCCAGCACTTTATGAGCTACCAAGATGCAGGCGAAGCAATTGTACAAACCGCTGCGGATGCCGCCATGGTTGCGCAAAAACTCTGGTGGGCGAAAACAGCAACCGCCAGAGGCCAGATTATGTGGGCTTGTGGCGCTAAAATACGCCAAGTCGCAGAAGAAGTTGCCCAGCTAGAGTCTATTTCAGCCGGTAAGCCCATTCGAGATTGTCGAGTAGAGGTCGCTAAAGTCGCGGATATGTTTGAATACTATGGCGGTTGGTGTGACAAGATGACAGGTCAGGTTATCCCTGTACCCACTAGCCACCTGAACTACACACGTCACGAACCTTATGGTGTGGTCACTCAAATTACCCCATGGAATGCTCCTGTCTTTACGGGAGGTTGGCAAATAGCACCTGCCATTTGTGCCGGCAATGCCGTGTTATTAAAACCCTCAGAATTAACCCCTTTAAGCACAACTGTACTGGTTAAATTAATTGAGGAAGCAGGTGTACCCAAGGGTTTAGTTAACGTTATTAATGGCTTAGGCCACACCACAGGTGCCGCTGCTATTGCGAACCCAGCAACAAAAAAAGTTGTTTTTGTTGGCTCACCTAAAACAGGCGGCATCATAGCTGCGGCATCCGCCCAAAGGGTGATCCCTTGTGTACTTGAGCTAGGTGGCAAGTCTGCCAATATCGTCTTTAATGACGGTGATTTAGACAGAGCCGTCGTCGGCGCACAAGCAGCCGTTTTTGCAGCGGCGGGGCAAAGCTGTGTCTCAGGTTCACGCTTATTAGTACAAAGAGGAGTTTACGCAGAAATGGTCGAGAGGCTTGCTTCTGCGACCAGCAAAATTCCAGTTGGTTTGCCTTGGCTAGACGACACCATGGTAGGCCCAATTAATAACTTAACCCAATACCAGCATATCAATAGTTTGGTTAATCAAGGGGTTGCTGAAGGTGCTGTGGTTGCTAGCGGAGGCTGTCGAGCAGATATTCATGGCGGTGAAGAAGGTTACTTCTATCGTCCCACCGTATTAGCTGACGTTGATAATGCCATGGCCGTGGCACAAGAGGAGATCTTTGGCCCTGTGGTGTCTGTGATTCCTTTTGATGATGAGGATGAAGCCGTTGCCATTGCTAACGCAAGTCGCTTTGGTCTAGCGGGAGCAGCGTGGACAGCGGACGTAGGAAGAGCCCATAGAATGGCAGCTCAAGTGAATGCCGGCACTTTTTGGGTAAATAGTTATAAAGCCATCAATGTTATGTCGCCTTTTGGTGGATTTGGCGAGAGTGGTTATGGCCGCTCAAGTGGCTATGAAGGCTTGTTGGAATACACTCAAACCAAGAGTGTCTGGGTCGAAACCGCCAGAGATGCGGCGATTCAATTTGGGTATTCAATAGAGTAAGTGCAGCCTCATCTTTTCACGATGAGACCCTAGCGTTTCTGCTACCTCTGATTCACAGGATATGGCAGAAGCGCACTTTTTCAGCGCCTTGTTTTGCTTGTTTTAACTAGTGCTTGTTTTAACTAGTGTAAGAGGCGCTGCTTTTTTATTCGGAGGTAAGATGGCCGATTTTAAACGCGAAGTAGACACAGAGAATCTATGGCAAAAGATTCTTGAGGAAGCGCAAGCGGTAGCAAATGAATTTGAGCTACTAAGTCGCTTTTACCAAAGAAACATCCTTCAACATCCTAGCTATCAGGCTGCGCTTGCCTATGTACTTGCCGAAAAGCTAAGCGACTCTCCAGAGCAAGTAGAAACATGGCAAGACACATTAGAAGCCGCCATGTTAGCTGAACCTAAGATATACCAAGCCGCCTTGGCAGACCTTTTGTGTCAATTACAAACGAATGCCTCTATCAAGGATCATTACACTCCCTTATTGTACTTTGGTGGCTATCAAGCCCTTGAGTGTCATAGGTTTTCTCACTATTTTTGGCACCACAATCAAGAGGCACTCGCCTTGTATATTCAGGGCCGCATGGTCTCTCTCTTTGGGGTCGATATACACCCTGGGGCGAAAATAGGTGCAGGCATCTTTATGGATCACGCGGTAGGTATCGTGATAGGCGAAACGGCAGTTATTGAAGATGATGTGACTTTGTTCCAAAGTGTCACCCTAGGCGGCACAGGAAAAGGTGAGGGCGATAGACACCCTAAAGTCCGTAAGGGCGCTTTTATCGGCGCGGGCACTCAGGTATTTGGCAATATCGAAATTGGTGAAAACGCCAAGGTAGCAGGGGGCACTGTGGTGGTAAAAGCGGTTGCGGCTAATACCACAGTGGTTGGCAAGGTTGCTCAGCCGCTTGCATCTAGCCCTCTCATTTCAAACATAAAAAAGCATAAGGATTAGGCATGACTAAGAATCATCTTGGAATAGATCACCCTCTGGTTGCAGTCAAGGATATGGACAAGGCCTGTAAAGACTTTGCTCGCTTAGGCTTCTTTATTAACCCTAGACACCATCACCCTTGGGGAACAGACAACCACTTGCTTATGTTTCCTGAGAACTTTATCGAAGTGATCAGTATTTATGACGCCTCTAAGCTGGATCAGAAAAATGAGAAAGGCTTTGCCTTTGGCCGTTTTATCAGTGATTCCTTAGCGCGCAAAGAAGGCTTAGCCCTAGTCGCACTGCACAGTGAAGATGCTAGGCAAGATCATCAATTAATGCAGGATAGACACGTCGAAAACCAAGGTTTAGTGGACTTTCGTCGTATCGCCCACAGGCCAGATGGCAGCGAGGAAGAAGCTGTTGTCTCCCTTGTTATGCTAATTAATACTGAGTTTCCGGCTATTTCTCATTTCTTTTGCCACCAGCACAAGCCCCATCTAGTCTGGGTTAAAGACTGGATGACACATGCTAATGGCGCAAATGCCATTACCAAAGTCAGTTATGTGGCAGACTCGCCAGAAATCCTTTATCCAAGGTTTGTCGGTATCTATGGCGAAGAGGCAGTAACACTTACAGAAAGCATGTTAGAAGTGAGTACAGATAGAGGTGATTTTGAAATATTCACACCAGCACAGGCTCAAATAAGATTTGCAGGTGTAGAGGTGCCTATTACCCCTGAACAACAGCCGAGTGGTGTCGCGATTCGCGTCACAACACACTCTATTACCAAGGCGAAAGCCCATTTGGACAAAAATCAGGTAAGCTACCACACCACAGAAGAAGGTGGCTTGCGCATCCCGGCAAGCTATGCGGGCAATACCATTATTGAAATATACCCAGAAGAAGCTGAGGACTAAGCATGTCATTCATCCCAACCGAAGGGGAATTACACCAGACCATGCGTCAATGGCGCAGAGATCTCCACGCTCATCCAGAAACCGCCTTTGAAGAACACAGAACGGCGGCCAAAGTGGCCGAGCTACTAACAAGTTTTGGCTTAGACGTCACCACAGGCATAGCCGAAACTGGCGTAGTGGCGACGCTTAAGGGCAAGCAAGAAGGCCCTAATACTATCGCCCTAAGAGCCGACATGGATGCACTTCATCTAGAAGAACTTAACGCCTTCGACCATTGCTCTAAACACAAGGGCAAAATGCATGGTTGTGGCCATGATGGCCATACGGCTATGTTATTAGGCGCCGCGAAATACCTTGCTGAACATAGAGATTTCGCAGGCAGTTTAGTGTTTATCTTCCAACCCGCGGAAGAAGGTGAAGCCGGCGCTAAACGTATGTGTGAAGAAGGTTTGTTTGAGCGTTTTAACATAGATGCGGTTTACGGTATGCATAACTGGCCAGGGTTAGAAGAAGGGCATTTTGCCGTCCATGATGGCCCTGTTATGGCTTCTATGGATGTGTTTGATATCAAGATCACAGGCAATGGCTGCCACGCAGGCATGCCTCATATGGGTGTCGACCCTGTCGTGATAGCAGGACAATTAATCACCTCACTACAAAGCATCGTCTCAAGAGTATTAAACCCACTTGAATCGGGTGTCATCAGTATTACCAAGATGCAAGGAGGCGATGCTTATAATGTGGTGCCTGATAGTGCCACCTTATCTGGTACCTGTCGTGCCTTCTCTAAACAAACTCAGGATTTGCTTGAAGCCAATATGCGCCAGCAAGTCGAAAACCTGTGCCAAGCTTATGGGGCCGTGGGAGAGTTAGACTATCGCCGTGTTTATCCCAGTACCATTAATGATAAAGAACATAGTGAAACCTGCGCTTTAGTGGCTAATTCACTCGTTGGTAGCGAAAAAGTAGAGCGTAATCTAGACCCAAGTATGGGTGCAGAAGATTTTGCCTTTATGCTAGAGCAGAAACCTGGGGCTTACATCTGGATAGGCAATGGTAGCGCGGAAGGTGGTCGAGGGTTACATAACCCCTACTATGATTTTAATGACAAGGTATTGGCTCTAGGCGCAAACTTTTGGGTGCAATTGGCACAACATAAGCTCGCCATAAATAGCGAACTATAATGAGAAGCTAATCAGCATAGCCACATAGGGAGAAGCAATGAAAGAGATAAAAGAACAGCGTCTTGCTTACCTCTATGAGGCCGTTAGCCTAGGCACGGTAAGAGCCGCTGCTGACAAGCTCAATTTAGCCCCATCTGCGGTCAGTCGACAAATTGCCTTACTAGAAGAAGAACTCGCCTGTACCCTAATAGAAAGACACCGAAAAGGTGTAACTGCAACAGAAGCTGGGGAAATACTACTCAGCTATTATCGACAATCCTTATCTAGCGAAGAAACTTGTTTAGCCAAACTACAGGCGTTAGAAGGTTTAGAAAGAGGCCATATCAAACTCGCAGTGGGAGAAGGCTTTGTCAGTGATCTCATGTCTGGCCCTTTACCTGAGTTTAATAAACGCTACCCAGCTTTAACACTTTCTATCAATATGGGTGGCTCTAATGAAGTAATTCGCCAAGTAGAAGAAGACGAAGCCCACATGGGTTTGTTATTTCATCCAACCAGCCAGCCTAATATTCGCTCTCAAGCCATTAGCTGCCAGCCCATTTGCGCCATAGTCTCTCCTGACCATCCAATTACTCAGCTAGAAAGGCCACTAAGCCTAACGCAATTATTAGACTATCCCGTCGCCTTGCAAGAGCCGCAATTTGGTATGCGACAACTGCTAGCCATGGCTGAATTCCAAGAGAAGATACGCTTTAAACCTGTTTTAACCACAGATTCTATCGCGGTATTAAAGCAGTTTGTCCGCTCAGAAATGGGCTTTACCTTTATGCCAGCCTTTGTCGTCTCAAGGGAAATAGAAGACAAGCAGCTTGTGGCAATTCCCATAGATAATCAGCTTCTTGCCCAAGGGGAAGCCCACATGATCACACGGCTTGGTCGTCAATTATCAGCAGGTCCTCATCAGCTATTACAACATCTAAGCGCTTGGATGAAAGCCTTTAACGGATAACGCATTTAGAAAAAAGCTTCCTGAGAAGAAACAGGTAATGAAAGCCTTAAAAAGAAAGAAAAGAATAGAAAAGTGGCAATTTAAACCAAAAAAAGGCCAGCTATAAAAGCTGGCCTTTTTGAATGATGGTGCCCTGACGCGGAATCGAACCACGGACACGAGGATTTTCAATCCTCTGCTCTACCGACTGAGCTATCAGGGCAATCGCGCAGCATTATATAGGATGTTTTGCGAAATCGCGACCTTATTTTTCAGTATCTTAGCGTCACTTCTCATTGCAAAAAAAAGTGCTCAATTAACACTCAACAGTTAACCCTTTTTAAGCTTTAAAAAGAGGTTCGTTTCTTAAACACTTTATCCATGAAAGGCAGAAACGCACTACCAATAATGATAACAACACCCACCACAGCTAACTCATTAGGTAATTCACTAAAGAGAAAGTAGCCCAATATCAATGAGTAGATCATTTTGGCATATTCGACGTTAGCCACAATATTTGCTTCAGCAAGTTTGTAAGCACTAACACCAATCCACTGAGCGATAGATGAAATAACACCCACGAGCACGAGTAAGAGCCACTGGCTGGCTGTGGGCCATTGCCAGACGAACAAACTAGGAATGAGCGCAATCAAACCAACAAACACAGCTTGGTAAGTAAGCAAGACAGTACGTGATTCTGTTTTCGACATCTGACGCACACACACCACAGCAATCGCAGCCCCTAAAGCCCCACCTAAACCCGCTAAGGTATACAAGAAGGAGGCCGCTTCAAAACTGGGTTGCACCACCAGCATGACACCAACAAAGCCCACCAAAACGGTCATAACTCGATTCACGCCAACAGTTTCGGATAAAAAGATTTTAGAAATGAAGGCGACAAATAACACTTGAGTAAATCCAAGGGCCGTTGCATCTGCCAAAGGCAAATTACTGACCGTGACAAAGCCTAGGTACAAAGCTAAAAAGGCTCCTAAAATACGCAACAGATGTAGTTTTACTTTGGCAGGTTTGAGCAATACATCTAACGACACCCAGATAGCAGGCGTCAGTACCAGAATAAACACGAGCTGGCGCACAAGGAGAATTTGAAACAGGTCTATTTGCTCGCTGAGAATTCGCACTAGGGCGCCTACACACACAAACAGACACGTAGAAACCAGAGCGAGAGCCACGCCCTGCAAGGGTTTGGGTAATTGATATTGTTTCATGAGACTGAGCATAATTGATTCACCTTATTCAACTGGATAGGTATTTTCAAGGTGTCACCAATAGACAGGTCAAAGGTTTTTTAGAGATGATCTTACAGTAGGTAGTAAGACCATCTCGCTTTCAAGCGAATCATTAGAGAGCTTATTAGCTAAAAAAAGAATGACCAAATTTAATAGACTTAAAATCATCCTTTTATTTCAAAGGTTTGTAGGGCTATTTGTAAAATAAAAGGCGTGTCATATCATACTGGAAAGTTCATCACTATGTACTTCACGTTGAAATGGTTGGCCAACTTGTTCATGTTGGTAATGCAAATAGATTTCTCTTGAAAGAACTGATGTAAGTAAGAGGAGGGGACATCTGACATTTCGGACAGTAGGTTGAGGCTGCCTTTACACATTTGGCCGTCTACTTCTTGCTGGTTAACGAGAAAGTCGGCCATCCTTAAACGTAACATGGCTTCGAGCTGCTCAACGCCTATGGCATCAAACTCAGGTAATTCATTGCTTCCTAGCTGATTGGCGATACTTGTATCTCTTTTTTCGATGGCGTCCATACCTTTCCTTAGTTTTGATTATTCTCTAGATCTAAATAAGACCAATCTTGGCCTCTGTCCATAAAGCCTACCGGACATGTTAATGCTAAAAAAGGTGATTGTATGTAAAAGCCAGCCTTTCTTGTGATGCCGCAAGTGTTCTGGAGAGAGTACCTAAACCAGCGTTGATGACTCATGCCATGATAGGGGTAAAGCAGTATCTCGCACCAATAAGCATAAGACTATAAAATTTAGGCAATAAAAAAGCCCCACAGACCAAGGCCTATGGGGCTTTTTGCTTTTGCAAATTGCTCTATTTGCGAAAGACTGAACGAAAAAAGGTCAGCTTGAAAGCTGACCTTTTTCGGAAATAATGGTGCCCTGACGCGGAATCGAACCACGGACACGAGGATTTTCAATCCTCTGCTCTACCGACTGAGCTATCAGGGCAAGTGCGGCGTATTATATATGAGACGGCTTAGTCGTCAACCACTTTTTTAAATAATTTTGATTTTTTTAACAATGACTTAGCTATCCTTGAATTTCTGATAATATGCAGCCTATCTAAAGAGGCCCAATTTATGCTTAATATTGTTTTGTACCAACCGGAAATTCCACCTAATACAGGTAATGTCATTCGCTTATGTGCCAATACTGGCTATAGGCTGCATTTGATCGAGCCTTTAGGTTTTGATTTAGACGAGAAAAAAGTACGTCGTGCTGGCTTGGATTATCATGAAGTAGCCCGTGTAAAACGCCATAAAAGCTGGCAAGATTTTGTCGACTCTCAAGAGTTAGGCAAGGTTTATGCGTTAACGACCAAAGGTTGCAAGGTACCAAGCGAAGTTAAGTTTGAAGAAAACGATGTCTTGGTATTTGGCCCAGAAACCCGTGGTTTACCCATAGAGTTTATCGAAGCCTTACCAGAAGAGCAGCGACTAAGACTGCCTATGCAACCTAATAGCCGTAGTTTGAACCTGTCTAATACGGTTGCCATCATGGTGTATGAGTCTTGGCGTCAGCTGGATTATGCTATGCCAGCAGATTTAGACTAGAAGCCAGTTAAACGCTAGCGATTAGGATTAAGTAAGAGGGGTGATTCACTAAGATGCATTCATTTTGGTCAAGTTTCAGGAAGAAAAGAAAGCGCGGTGATTTTCGTAAGCGTGTCTTTATGCATGCTGCTCGAGATTTAAAAACCCGTTTTATGCTATTAGCCTTGGTGTTGGCTGCCCATAGCATCGCCATGGTGCTATTTGAAGAGATGGATTGGTGGCAAGCCTTTTGGCTCACTATGACATCGGCAAGTACCACGGGTTATGGCGATATTTCTGCTGCAAGTTTTTGGGGGCAAGCGGCCACCATAGTGCTAATTTACGGATTAGGCATAGCCTTACTTGCACAGATTGCCAGTGATTACATAGAACTTAGAATTCAAAAGAAAGAGATGGGCATTAAAGGCCAATTGGAGTGGGAAAACATGCATGACCATTTGTTAATTATCAATACCCCGACTTTATACACTGAATCCTATTTAGAGCGTTTGGTTGATCAAGTATGTAATACCCCTGATCTTGAAAATACGCCTATTCAGTTTTTGACGCCTGACTTTCCGGAAGGCTTGCCACTTAGTTTACGAAGCTTTGGTGCAGTTCACCAGACAGGTGAAGCCACTAATGAAGGTGCGTTAGAAGCCTGTAGTGCTGAAAAAGCCAAGTTTATCGTGGTACTGAGCCCTGATAGCCAAAATGCTCACAGTGATAGCCTCGTCTTCGATATTCTTCACCGTATCAAAGCACTTAATAGCTCAGCCTATATCTTAGCTGAGGCGGTTAATGACCATAATAGAGCTAGATTTAAAGAAGCGGGCGCTAATGCGGTTATTCGCCCTGTAAGAGCTTACCCTGAAATGTTGGTGCGCTCTCTTATCGCCCCTGGCACAGAACAAGTACTCGAAGACTTATTCCGCCACCAAGGGGATCACACGGTTCGTTTGCAGGTCACGATTCGTGATACAAGCTGGGCTGATGTAGTGATTACTTTGATGAAAGCAGGGATAGGTACGGCTTTGGGTTATGAAAACACTCAAGGTGAGATAGTGACTCAGCCAAAAGCTAAGTTAGAGATCCAAGCGAACTCTCTGATCGTGATGGTAGATGACGATAATGCTTTGCCAGATAAGCAGGGTTTGCAGGCACTTTTTACTCACTAAATATAACGGCATAAAAAAAGCCAGCACTGGATTCCAGTACTGGCTTTTTTATGCAAACTATTTGCTACAGCTGGCCTGTCAGGGTTAGGTATTTTTCCATTAGCTGTTCTTCTGTTTCCTTATGATTAGGATCAAGAGGAATACAGTCTACTGGGCAGACTATCTGACATTGTGGCTCATCATAATGCCCCACACATTCGGTGCATTTAGCTGGCTCTATTTCATAGATTAGCTCACCTGGGTAAATGGCCTCGTTAGGACATTCAGGTTCACATACATCACAGTTGATGCATTCGTCTGTAATTTTTAGAGACATAATAATTTCCTAACGCTAACGACTATCTAATAAACCTATTTAGCTTCTAATTCAGCTTTCAAGCTTAGATAGCGTGCTTGCAATACAGATTCCACTTCAGGATGAACGAACAAACCAAAGTCGCCACCTAGAGAAGCAATCTCTCTCACTAGTGTAGATGAGATATAAGAGTGTTTTTCAGAAGGTGTTAAAAATAAACTTTCAACATCTGGTGCTATCACTCGGTTCATATTCGCTAGTTGGAATTCGTATTCAAAGTCAGAAACCGCACGTAGTCCACGCACAACCACTTGCCCATTCACTGAACGAGTAAATTCAGTTAGCAAGTTATCAAAGCCAACCACTTCAACATTTGGTAAATGGCCTAATACTTTGCGCGCTAGGGCAATACGTACATCATGATCTAACACTGGGCGTTTTTTAGGGCTAGCTGCAACAGCAACTACCACTTTGCTAAATAAACGTGCAGCTCTCTCAACCAAGTCAGCATGGCCATTGGTAATAGGGTCAAATGTTCCAGGGTAAACCGCAATTGCACTCATAGCACTCATCCGAACTTATATTTTAAAGGAGGAAACAGTGAATAACACACTTTGTTTCTACACATATTTTCCATCAAAGGCGCGCATCATATCGAATAACGCCCTTGTACTCAATTCACTAGATTAGATACCTGACATTAACTAGAAGGCATAATCATAGAAAATCTTATATGACACCGTAACTTGCAAGCATTTGCTTAGCAAAGGAGATACCTAAGAAAATAAATATCGGTGAAATATCTAAACCACCAAGGTTAGGCACAAAGCCTCTAACAAAGCGGTATAAAGGCTCGGTTATTTGTTGCACTAATAGTGCCCCAGGATGACTCGCATTAGGCGCTACCCAACTTAAAATAACTGAAATCAGCATAGCCCAGAAATACAGGTCTAAAAAGTGATAAATCACGCCCATCACAGTATAAATGAAGTATTGAGAAGGGCCGGCATTGTAGCCAGAAAGGAAGAAGATGACCGCAACCGTTACCAACTGCACTAATAAAGCTAAAACAACTGAAGCGCTATCAACACGTGCAACAGAAGGCACTATTTTTCGAATCGGCAGAATTAGAGGGTTAGTTGCTTTTACAATGCCCTGACTGATTGGGTTGTAAAAATCAGCTTTTGTTAGTTGTAGAACGAGTCTTAGCAAAACCACAAACAAATAGAGGTTTGCCAGTGTTTTCAGTAAAAAGATGAGTGGATCTGACGTCATCGTTATGAGTCCTTATTGTCTGTTGTTGAGGCAAATAAAGTCGCCATTTCATTCGATCGATTAATACAAGCCTGCATTGCCTGATCAACTATCAGGTCAATATCACTCGCTTCAAACGAGTTTAGCGCTTGCTCTGTTGTCCCATTAGGGGACGTAATATTGATTCGTAGTTGGCTTATATCTTCGCTAGTTTCTGTCACCATCCTAGCAGCACCTAACATGGTATGAGATGCCAATTTACGACAAGAGGCTTCATCTAAGCCTTGTGCTTGGCCACTTTTGATCATAGCTTCTAAAAAGCGAAAGAAATAAGCGGGAGCACTGCCAGAAAGAGCCGTTACCGTGTGCATCTGCTTTTCGTCTTCGACCCATAGAGAGTCACCCACACTGGCAAATAACTCAGTCACCCAATCTTTATGGGCATCTGTTACTTTGTCGTTGGCAATCAAGCCTGTCATACCAGACCCTAGCTGTGCAGGTGTATTTGGCATGCTACGTACAATTGCCACATCGCCTAACCAATCGCTTAAGCTCTCTAAACCTAAGCCAGCTGCGACAGATAAGTAAACTTGGTCTGGACTAATCACTGACTTAAAACCAGCGATCACATCAGACATTTGTGCGGGTTTCACGCATAAAACAACCACATCAGCTTCAGCAACAGCTGCACTGTTGTCGTCTGTCATATTGATGCCAAGTTCTTGAGTAAAAGCCTGACGCTTTTCCTCACCTCTTGCTGTGCCTGTAATTAAATCTGCTGGATAACCGTTTTGAATCAGGCCGCGAATAATTGCGCCTGCCATATTGCCTACGCCGATAAAAGCGATGCTTGCTTGCATGTTAGTTCCTAATCTTCAATCACTCGGTTTGCCCTAATGATAATCTAAATTCACATAAATCTAAGTGTAATCTCTGGCGCCAAATATAGCGGTACCAATGCGTACCATGCTACTACCGCTGGCAATCGCTGCTTCCATGTCACCCGACATACCTATGGATAAGGTATCAATTGTGTCGTATTTCTCAGCCAACGCCTGATAAGCCTGATATAAAGGCTTATAGGTTGCGAGTTGATCTTCTAAAGAGGTTTGTGGCGCGGGTATTGCCATCAAGCCTCGAAGAATAAGATTGGGCTGATTGTTCACAATTTCAACAAGTGTGTCTAATTCGGTGAGTAAAATACCGGATTTAGAGGCTTCTCCGCTAATATTTACCTGAATACACACATTTAGTGCTGGTAAGTCTGCTGGCCTTTGTTCACTCAAGCGGGTAGCAATTTTTTCTCTGTCTAGGGTATGCACCCAATTCATAGACTCGGCAACGGTACGTGTTTTATTCGATTGTATCGGTCCAATAAAATGCCACTCAATGTCCGTTAGATGAGCCAGTTTCTGGCTTTTATCAGCGGCTTCTTGCACATAGTTTTCGCCAAACATTCTCTGCCCTTGGGCATATGCTTCTTCAATTGCAGAGATGGGTTTGGTTTTGCTCACAGCCAGTAGGGCAACACTGTGCTCAGCTCTTTGATACGCCTGCTCAAGCTGTGCTATTTGCTGTTTTGTCTGAGAAATATTTTCGGCAATAGCCATGGAGAGTTTTCACTCCTAACAGAAAATTGATGAAATAATTTTGGCGGGTGTGGTCGGTTTCTTATCTTTACCAGCACGACTGGTGACTCAAAACAATCAGGCTTTATCAGGTTTGTTCAGTATTAAGAAAGCAGCTTGTCTAATGACGCTATCTCATAACCTGATTAGATAGCTACTGAACGAGTTGGATAATATGCCTAACCTAATGTAAATCATTGGTGTCATGGGTAAACCCGACACCAGAGCTCACACTCGCTATAAGTTAGGCATCATATCATTATTTACTAAAAGTCATATAAATCTGCGCTGCTTTTGCAGAAACGACCATGGTATTCAATGCAATATTTTTGTTCTGCTGTGGCATTATTCTTCGCATGAGTAGCAGCAGAATAAAGCTCAGAGAAACTTGAGTGTTCTGGGTAGTAGCTAATACCTAGTGAAAGGGTAATATTGTAACTCAGCCCTTCGATAACAATCGCTTCTTCCATGCTTTGCAAAATCTTATTGGCAATGATTTCAGAGTCTTCTAGGTGCTTAACTCTTAACGCCATAACAAATTCAGCATCACTAAAACGCGCTAACAAGTCATTGTCACGCACACTTTTCTGTAGCCGCTTCGCCACGACTTTCATAATGCTGTCTTTAATGTCTTCTGCCGCAGGTGCGCTAAAGTCTTTAGACTGATGCGCTTCTATCACTATCACAGATAAACGCTGGAAGTGACGCTTAGCGTCTTTCAGCATCATGGAGAAGTTGGTATTAAAGTTATAGCGGTTAGCTAATCCAGTTGAAGGGTCATGGTTTGCTGAGTTAAGCAAACGAGTTTGCGCATTTTGTCTTAGGCTAGACAAGTGCAACATGTGCATTAGGCAATCAAGAAGACGCTTAAATACATTAATATTTTGAGATTCAGAACTCGGGGCAAATACCACCATGTAACCTAAGAAGCCTTCATTCTCGAAATTGAAAGGTTGAGCGATACAAACATCAACGTCGTATTGATTAAGTACCTTATTCCATTCTCGCCAAGCCGGATTTTGTGTCAGGTTTGGCACGAATAAAAGACATTCTTTAGATTGTTCAAGATGATTAGTGAAGTACTGCATAGGGAAGTCTTCGATCACACCAGAAGGTGTCGCTAAGTCGTGCTCTATCCCTGTACCAGCCTCTACTCGCCACTGAGAGCCAGTTTCATCGACCAACATTAAACAGGCTTGATAGCTTGGAAAATAACGCTCAATTTGATCCATCATGCCATCAAAGATGGTTGCAGTCGGTGCACCCTCTGCAATGTAGTGAAGAATCTGGTAGCTTGAGTCGTAAATCAGCGACATCGCATCGCGCTCATTACGGACCTGTTCCAACTGTTGCTCCAGTTGGGCTATTTTAACTTGCATGTCATGCTCTGATAATTGGTTTGTCATGTAATCCTGGCCATTAGGTTGAATCTATTACCCTTAAACTAGATTAACTCTACACAACTAAAAGTAAAGCTATCAAGCGTAAGCTTTTTTTCATTTCAATTACAATTTGTTAACAGTCATGCTGACTTAACTAATTGATAGGAAAAACTTTTTGGCCTGAAAGGTAGGTAGATACCACTTTACCTATCAGGTTTTCTCCAATCCATGGTGAGTTTTGACCTTTGGTTTTACGATTAGATCCTGACCATTCCCACCTTTGAGTACTATCAAATAACACAAGATCAGCATAACTGCCAACTGCTAATGAACCTGCATCAATTCCCAAACAAGATGCTGGACCTTGAGTTAAGCATGACAGAAGCAAGTTAAAGTCGAAATCACCTTCGTCCATCAGTGTCATCGCAAGCGGTAAAAGAATCTCTAAATTAGCCATGCCAGGCTCAGTGGCAGAAAACGGTGCTATCTTAGCCATTTTTTCATGGGGCTGATGGTCAGAACAAATCGCTGAAATGACGCCCGCTTTGATTCCTTCGATCAGTGTTAACCTATCATCTTCAGATCTAAGTGGTGGCAAGACATGATAATGACCATCAAACTCGCTTAACACGTTATCAGTGAGTAGAAGGTTATGTAATGCCACATCTGCTGTCACATCTAGGCCTGATGCTTTAGCATCAGCTACCATCTCAACCGCCTTAGCCGAGCTTAAGCGAGCGAAATGCGCCTTAACCTTGGTCTTTTCAATCAGCATAAGATCGCGTGCAAGCGCGATAGTTTCAGCCGTTTCAGGTATGCCAGATAAACCATGCATGGTCGAGACAACACCTTCATGAGCACAACCACCATCTGACAGACTAGTTTCATCTGGGTGAAAAATGACTAATAAGTCATGGGTTGATGCATATTCAAGCGCACGAGATAGCACCTTAGTGCTCACCATAGGGTGCCTATGGTTGGAGACAGCGACACAGCCAGCTTCAGTCAAAGCGACCATGTTACTTAATTTTTCACCTTCAAGACCTTGAGTTAAGGCCCCAATAGGGAGGACATTCGCGCGTCCCGATTCAAAAGCCTTATCTTGAATTAAGGCTGCAACAGCAGGCGTATCAACAATAGGCTTGGTATCAGGTTGGCAAACAAGAGTTGTTACACCACCCGAGGCAGCCGCTAAGGTTTCTGACGCTATGTTACCTTTTTGGGTATAACCAGGTTCACGTAAGGAAACGGCCAAATCAATCAAACCGGGCAAAATCCATTGTCCAGATGCATCAATCGTTTCATCGGCAACAAAACCAGCAGGAGCATCCCCTAAAGCGACAATTTTCTCATCTTCAATATAAAGGTCTAATTCCGCATCCAGTTCTTGGCTAGGGTCAATGATACGACCATTCTTAATACACGTTTTCATATTAAACCATCTCTCCTGTGGATGACGCCTGTTGCTCTTTTTCCTGTAGCTGGCCGCTCATCGCCATGGACAAAACCGCCATACGAACAGCAATGCCGTTGGTTACCTGGTTCAAAATCACTGAATGTTCACCATCAGCAACTTCAGAAGAAATCTCAACACCACGGTTGATTGGACCTGGGTGCATCACTATGGCATCCGGTTTCGCCCAAGCAAGAGAGGCTTCGGTCAAACCGTAAAGACGATAGAATTCACTTTCACTTGGTAACAGTGCACCTTGCATTCGCTCTTTTTGCAAACGCAGCATGATGATGACATCAACATCTTCAAGACCAGGCTCTAATTCATGAAAGATTTCCGCACCCATTTCTTTAAAATGTTCAGGCACTAACGTCTTAGGACCGATAAGTCTCACTTCATCCACACCCAAAGTGCTCAGTGCGTGGATCTGAGAACGTGCAACACGTGAGTGTAAAATATCGCCCACTATTGCCACTTTAAGTCCTTCAAACTTTTCTTTATGGCGACGTATAGTCAACATATCCAACATAGCTTGAGTAGGGTGAGCGTGACGACCATCCCCTGCATTTATGATGGCAACATTAGGCGTACAGTGCTCTGCAATAAAGTGTGGCGCACCGCTATCCGCATGACGCACGATAAACATATCGCTTTGCATTGCTTCAAGGTTTTGTAAGGTATCTAGTAAAGATTCACCTTTTGACGTCGCTGATGTTTCGATATTGAGATTGATGACATCAGCAGATAAACGTTTTGCAGCCAATTCAAAGGTAGTACGAGTACGGGTGGAGTTTTCGAAGAAGAGATTAACAACTGTTTTACCGCGAAGTAGCGGTACTTTTTTTACCGATTGCTCACCCATACTTAAAAATGAGTCGGCGCGATCTAGTATTTCGGTCAATATGGATTTATCTAATCCATCAAGCGTTAGGAAGTGCTTAAGTTGACCTTGATCGTTTAATTGTAGTGCCCGAGATTCGGAGCGTATCATGCTTAATGTCCTCAACTGGAAGACGATCCCGCCTTATTCTAATCATCTCGCTAAATGATAGGAAAATGCCCAGTGCAGAAACTACCCTGGGCATGACAATTTGACGTGAACTCTTTAATGATAATGTCTAATTTACGTCTTTTCATAACACTTATTCAGTGCCATAAATGACTAAATTATTTTGCGCCAAATAAGATAACGCCATGTACTAATTGTCGTACTTGTTGCTACAAAAAGAAAGCGAGAAAGCCTAAGTTTATGTCTCAATTAAGGAAACTTTTATCGGATCAGGCCCAGATAGCTTAACCCTTTGGTCAGGATTTAAGTTTAACACCTGTCCAACCACATCGGCTTTAATTGGCAACTCGCCTTGATCAAGATCATAAAGAATTGCCAAACTGATACTCGCAGGTCTGCCATAATCAAAAATTTCGTTCATGGCTGCTCGAATCGTTCTGCCAGACATCAAAACATCATCCACAAGAATAATGTGCTTATCTTCCACACTTGGCAAAGAGGTTTGTTTAATTTTTGGATGTAACCCTGCGCGAGTAAAATCATCGCGGTAAAAAGTAATATCTAACGTGGCTAAAGGAACATCCGTTACGAGTCGCTTAAAAAGACGTTCAGCAACCCACACTCCTCCTGAGTGAATTCCCACCATAACTGGGTTTTCGATTTTCTTATCCTGACAATAAGAAGAAAGAGCATCTGACATCTGCTCCAACGTTGCTTCAATATCCAGATTCATGCATTAATCTCTATTTGCTCGCTATGATGCATTTGGCATCATGATGGAAATATTATTCTTGGTTTTCTAAAAACCAAGATTCTAAAATCATTTGCGCTGCTAAACCGTCAACAGAGTTTGCTTTAAAATTACGGTTGCCTCCTTCTCTAATGACTTGGCCCTTAGCTTCATAAGAGGACAGTCTTTCATCCATCATATAGCTAGGCTTGTTGTAACGCCCGTGCAAACGATTGGCAAACTTCTTTGCCCTTTGACACATTTCGTTTTCACTGCCGTCCATATTGAGAGGTAAACCCACAACAAAGCCATCTGGTTGCCATTCTTTTACAACAGCAGCAATAGTATCCCAATTTGGAATACCATCACGCGCTTTTATCGGGTTTAAAGGTGTGGCGGTTGCCGTAATTTCTTGACCTACGGCAATGCCAATTCGAGTTGTTCCAAAATCGAACCCTAGCAGGGTTCGAGCGGCGTTTTTATTGACGTCAGAAATCGACGTTATATTCATATTTAACAGTGTCCTACATCCGATGAGAGATAGTTCATATCAATCCCTAACACCTTGGTCGCTGCTGAGAACTGAAGATCACTTGGTGTATTAAATAATACGTCCAAATCAGCTTCACATACTAGCCAAACATTATTACTTATTTCTTCTTCCAATTGCCCAGCCGTCCAACCGGCACAACCTAAGCTAATTAAAAAGGATTCAGGCCCTTCACCATGGGCGATGTTTTCCAATGTTTCTAATGCAGCAGATAGAGCAACCTCCTCAGTAACAGGTAATGTATTAACCCAAGTTTTATCACTGGTGTGAAGGATAAAACCCCGTTCAGATTCGACCGGACCACCACTGTAAATCGGCTCGTTAGCCAGGTGGGGAGTGTTGATTTGTATTCCTAGGTGATTCGCTAATTCAGTAAAGTCAATTTTTGATGGACGATTAATAATAATCCCCATGGCACCTTCTGCAGTATGTTCGCAGATATAGGTAACCGTTTGCTGAAAATTTGGATCGTTCAGCTGGGGCATGGAGATTAAAAAGTGATTTTTCAGGGACTCAAATGCATTTTTCATAATACGACCCTCTTATTTTTTAAAATAAAAAATCAAACTGAATCAGGCTTAAGTTAGCAAACAATCACTGCTAAAAGCCTGAGTGAACTCTCGCTATTAACTTTTGCAGTATAGGCCAAGTCTGTCAATTCCCCAGACCTGAAATTATTTTTTTCGTTAACTAGCGCTTTAAAACTAGCTTACCTAAAGGTACACTTGCTAGTAGTTAATTCAATTTAACCTCTTTATTTTCCCTATTTTAGGAATTCCGTAATGCAAATCGCAGACTTCATCCCATCATCAGAGCAAGGTAAGGCATTTATGTCTAGCCCACGCTTGGATACGGTGGATTTGGCAAGTTGGCAACGTCATTACTTCGCTGAAGCCATCGATATGCGGATGTTCTTTCACAGCGGTTGGTCATCTTAAGCCACTCTTTCAACTACAGTTAAATTAACTCTCCACGTCTCCTTTTGGCACGACGTGAAATAACTCGTTTTGAAAATTTAGGATCTACCCATGAAATTAGAAGCCGTTGACTACACAAGCGCTACAGCACAACAAGATTTTGTTAAATCCCTGCACGAAACAGGCTTTGGTGTTTTAAAAAATCACCCTATACAACAAGAACTTGTCAGTAATATATACCAAGCTTGGCAAACATTTTTTGATAGCCAAGAAAAGAATGACTACCGCTACAATGTTGGCACTCAAGATGGTTACTTCCCACCAGATGTGTCTGAAACTGCAAAAGGTCATAGCAAGAAAGATATCAAAGAATACTTCCACTATTACCCTTGGGGCCAATGTCCTGCTGAGCTAAAAGAACAACTTGCTCAGTACTACAAAGAAGCGAATAAGCTAGCTGCAGAGCTCCTTAGTTGGGTTGAAGCACACACACCAAAAGATGTCGCCAAAAACTACTCTCAAAACCTATCTAGCATGGTAGAAGATAGCGAACAAACTCTATTGCGTGTTTTGCACTATCCGCCACTTAAAGGTGATGAAGAACTAGGTGCGATTCGAGCAGGTGCACACGAAGATATTAACCTTTTGACCGTTCTTCCTTCTGCCAATGAGCCTGGTTTACAAGTTCAAAGACAAGATGGCGGCTGGATGGATGTTCCTTGTGACTTTGGTACGCTTATCATCAACATTGGTGACATGCTGCAAGAAGCGTCTGACGGATATTTCCCATCGACTTCACATCGCGTGATTAACCCAGAAGGGGCGGATAAGACTAAGTCTCGTATTTCTTTGCCTTTGTTCTTACATCCTCATTCTGAAGTCGTGCTTTCTGAACGCCACACAGCAGGTAGCTACCTACACGAGCGTCTTGTTGAGCTTGGTGTAATCTAAAGGTTTAATCGCCTTTAGCTGGCAAATAAAAGCCCTTTAATACTGAGTATTGAAGGGCTTTTTTATTGCCTTTAATTTAATACGTTATCAAGCCATAAACTAAAAGATGAAAATATCGACGGTATTTAAAGCGCCAAAACTTATTTATACTTTGTTTTGCTGCCTGATTTTAACCAGAGATTGCTAAGTAACATGAGCCTTAAAGAACAAAATGCCAGTGAGTTTCAGCCTCTCTATCAAAAAATAGAGCAGGTGATTACCAATAAAATTATTGCCGGTGAATGGAAACCAGGTGAGATGCTTCCCAGCGAGTTCCAATTGGCCGATATATTAAATGTTAGCCAAGGTACTGTTCGCAAAGCATTAAATTCCCTAGGAGAAAGTAACATCGTTTTTCGCCGCCAAGGGGTTGGCACCTTTGTATCTGAAAACACGCTAAAAGATATGCTATTTCATTTCTTTCATTACAAGGCCAATGATGAAGAAGAGAAAGGCTTACCCAGTGCTGAACTCATTGATATCGAACTCATTGATGCTAATGCAGAACTAGCTAACCAGCTAGAGCTCTGCCAAGGGGATGCGGTTATTAAGATAATACGTATCCGCAAACTGGCACAAAAACCCTGTATTGCAGAGCAAATATACTTACCTCAATGCTTTTTCACTCAGCTAGACATAGAAGGGGATTTACCCAACTCCCTTTATCACTATTATCAAGAGCGCTTTAACGTCACGATAAATAAAGCAGCAGATAGAATACGCGCTGTCATAGCCAATAACACTGACTATGAATTGATTGGTGTTACTCCTGGTATGCCTTTATTAGAAGTCACACGCCAAGCCAAAGCATTAGATGGCCGTTTAGTTGAATATCGAGTCAGCCGCGTAGATAGCGAACAACTTCACTATCTAGTGGACCTTAATTAGCACTCTTTTAGGGAGCTACCAACCCTGTACAATCAGACTTATCCCAGACGCCAGTAATATGCCATAGGCACAACGGCGCATAGTATCGACAGAAATAGGAATAGGGTAATAGCGCGCTGCTAAAGCCGCTAACACCACAGCAGGAAACCCAATTGCACTGAGTAAGTAGGTTTGCATGCTCACCTCTTGTGTCGCCATAACAAAAGATAAACGCATAATAGAGGTAATGGCGAATACTAATAGAAGCGTGGTTCTAATGGTTTTTAAAGTATCTGGCTGTCGATACATAATATAGGTTAGCGGTGGACCAAAAGTAGAAAACAGACCACCAATCAAACCTGACGAGAGACCACCTAATAAGAAAACGGGAATCGAAGATCCTTTCTTTGCTAGATTAGTCTGTAACATCATGATCAAGCTACTACCCACGATAGTCACACCTAAAATAATTTTAAGGATGTTTAGCTGATTTTCGCCTAAAAAGGCTAATAGCCAAATCCCAACAAAGGTTGCCGGCAAACAAGGGATAGAGAAGTATAAGATGGCTTTAAAGTTTGCTTTGCGCCACTGCCCACCTTGTAGACCTATGATGGAGTTCATCAAGCTTAGCAAGCTCACCACAAAGGCTGTGACTTCGATTGGTGCTAACCCTAATGCCGAAATACTGCTAATGACAATCAAGCCAAAGGCAAAGCCGGTACTGGCTTGCACATAGCTACCAATTGCAAAAACCACCAGCAAAAACAAGATGTTGAGATCAAATACCATGTCTCTTCCCTAAATAGCTTCTAACTGCAAAAAACAGGTCTTATATAAGACTTTATTTTGCACTATACGCTCTAAAGAAACTGAGATACATGCTTTGCCCAAAAAAGGCTTAAATTAACACCTAGAAAGGAGAGTCATTTTACTCGAAAGGTTCAGCAGAAACCCAAAGCACCCAAGCATACATATTGATGCTGTAATCGGTTCGATCAACCGATTCATACAAGACTTGCACCGTACCTTGTTTAACCTTTTCAATTTTATCTTCTGGAATTTGAATGGAGTAGAAGTTGGCAGCAGGACCCACGGCCGTGACAGGTTTTTGATTGAAAAGTAACACTCCGTACAAAGGCTGATCGACAACAGGATGATAAAGTCTCACTTTTTTAGCGCCGTAAGTTAATGCATGAACGGCAGAGTCTTCGAGACGGGTGTCATAAATAGAACCATCAGGGAGGGTTTCACTATAAATAGATGTCCAAATGATGGGGGACATAGGGGAGGTTTGAAAGGGCGGCTCAAATTCACCCGACACGATTTCAAATGACTTATCTTCAGCCATTATTTTGATATCTTGACCTTCAAGCTTGGCACTTTTATAGGGCCCAAACATGGCTTCAAAATCAGGCACAGCGACGCAAGACACCAAAGGTATCAGCAAAGCACTCAAAAAAATAAAACGAAATACAGCAAAAAAAGACATCAAACATCGCCCCACTAAATAACTGGCTCTCCCTTTCTATGAGTAATAACGTGAGGTTTTTACTCTTATCATTGAGTTATCGGCCGATTTTTTTACAAAATTAGGTCCACTCTGACTCTCTGAAGATGAATTGGCTCAATTGCTTTAGATTTCAATAAATTAGTATTGTGAAATATTTATTAGACAGGAGTAGCTTGCAACTAATAAGTAAACTGTTTGCATCAATTCAGTAAGTTAAAAAGAAAATTCGAGTTATCTAAATCAGCACAGTTGTCATAGACAAATAAGGCATGGGGAGGGAAAGGTTTCAATCAAATCTAAGCGCATTGAAATTTAATAACGCTTAGATCCTATTTGAATACATTTTTAGTGTTTGGTTGTACTTGGATTAGGCACAAACTGGATAACAGAGGCTTCAGCTTCTGGTTCACTCACATGAGGCTGATTAACACGAGTGCTTAACTCTGTTGGTTGAGCTTGAATCACAGTGGATTGCTCGTCACTGTAGCCACAAGACACACATTCACGATATTGAATTTCTAACTCATCATCACGCCAAGCGCGCAACTTATCCATCTCACTACAGCGTGGGCACACGGCACCCGCGATAAAACGTTTAACAGTCATAGCTATTTTCTCAAGCGCAAAACAAATTCAAGCTGCATATTAACATATCCCGCCCTTTAGCTGGGCAGAAAAAAGGGCTAATGGTTAAATTAGCCCTTGGAAAACTGCTATTAAAAATGCTTTATTTAAGCGGCTATGCCATTGTGGCGTAGCAAGGCTTCTATGCTAGGTTCACGGCCTCTAAAAGCAGCGAAAAGCTCTGCTGCAGGGCGGGAGCCACCATTTTCTAGTACTGTACTTCTAAAGGCTAAACCCGTCTTAGCATTAAAAATACCCTCTTCTTCAAATTTAGAAAATGCATCAGCAGAGAGTACTTCAGCCCATTTATAGCTGTAATAGCCAGCAGAATAACCACCTGCAAAGATATGAGAGAATGCCGTTTGAAAGCGATTAAAAGCAGGTGCTTTTATCACAGCCACATTTGAGCGTACCTCATCTAGCAAGCTCTGAACATCTGTACCCTCTTGATATTCTCTGTGTAATCTAAAGTCAAAAAGAGAGAACTCTATTTGTCTTACCATCTGCATCGCTGCGTGGAAGTTTTTCGCTGCTAACATCTTCTCCAGTAATTCGGCAGGTAAGGTTTCACCCGTTTCATGATGACAAGCAATAAAGGCTAACGCCTCTTCCTGCCAGCACCAGTTTTCCATAAACTGACTTGGTAACTCAACGGCATCCCAAGCCACGCCTGAAATACCAGACACATCTAATACTTCCACTTGTGTCAGCATATGATGCAAGCCATGGCCAAACTCATGGAATAACGTTGTCAGTTCATTGTGAGTCAAGAGAGACGGTTTACCATCAATCGGGGCGGTAAAGTTACAGACAAGGTATGCAACAGGCAACTGTAAGCGACCATCTTCCATACGGTAACGGCAACGACAGTCATCCATCCAAGCGCCACCACGTTTGCCTTCACGGGCAAACGGATCAAGATAGAAACGTGCTACATCCACACCAGACTTGCTTACGGTGAAGAGCTTCACATCTTCATGGTAAGTATCAAATTCGACTTCTTGGCGTATTTCCACATCAAATAGGCTATTAGCCACTTTAAATAGACCAGCCAACGCTTTATCAATCGGGAAGTAAGGTCTTAGTACTTCTTGAGAAATGGCATATTTATGCTCGCGAAGCTTCTCAGAGTAGTAGCCTACATCCCAAGCTTCTAACTCAGTAACTGCAAACTCATGCTTAACATAAGCGCTTAGCTCAGCTAAGTCCTGTTCTGCAGCAGGTTTAGATTTAACCGCTAGATCTTCAAGAAAATCGATAACTTGCTGACCGTTATCCGCCATCTTAGTTGCGACCGATAATTCAGCATAATTATCAAACCCTAGAATGCTTGCCTTTTCTTTCTTAAGCGCCAGCATCTCATCAATAAGCGGTGCATTATCAAACTCGTTAGCGTTTGGCCCTTGGTTAGAGGCGCGAGTAGAGAAGGCTTGATACATTTCAAACCTTAGTTCTCGATTGTCCGCATAACTCATCACAGGCATAAAAGAAGGCGCATCTAAGGTAAACAACCAGCCATCTAGCTCTTTTGCTTGCGCCATTTGCTTAGCTTGTGCCAGAGCGGACTCGGGTAAGCCAGCTAGCTCTGCTTCATCCGTAATCAACTTAGTCCAAGCGCGAGTGGCATCTAGAACGTTCTCACCAAACTTGCTGCTAAGTTCTGATAAACGTGTGCTAATTTCGCCGTACCTTTGCTTTTCATCACCTTCTAGCGCCACACCAGATAACTCAAAGGAGCGGATATTTTGGCGCAGAGCCTCTTTTTGAGCAGTATCTAAATCAACGTCTTGTTCGGCTAAGGTTTTGTAAGCCTGATACAAGGCTTTATTTTGCCCAAGGTCAGTAAAGTACTGAGTCAGTTTAGGTAGGCAAGCGTTATACACATCTCTTAATTCAGAGGTATTTTGCACCATATTTAAATGGCTTACGGGGGACCAAAACTGATTAAGTTCATCACTTAGGGTCTCCATTGGGGCGGCAAAGTTTGCCCAACTAATTTGGTCTAGCTCACGCTTAGTCAAAGTTTCTATTTTATCTCGGTTTGTCGCCAGAATAGCATCTAACGCTTGCTCTACTTCAGCCAATTTAATGCTGGAGAACTCAGGTAGTTTTGTTGCGTCCCATACTGATACAGACATAAACAGGTATCCTTATTTGTTTGGCTTTATCGCATTAAAGCAATATGTAAAAATTCATTATCTAAGATAGATTGGTGATAATTTTCTATTTTCAACGGCTAGTGTGATTTAAAATCATAGTCAAGAATGGCAATCTGCTCTTTATATTGAGACAGAAAGCGCTAGAACCCTTTATTAGAGAGACAATTAACATGGTGATGAAGTCCTTTCGTGGTAATACCCCCAAGCTTGCAGAAAGAGTCTGGGTGGATGAGTCCGCCGTTCTTATTGGCGATGTTGAAATAGGCAAAGACAGCTCAGTTTGGCCGCTCGTGGCGATTCGTGGTGATATGCACCGTATTCGCATTGGTGAGCGCACCAGTATTCAAGACAATTCTTGTCTGCACATCACACATGCCAGTAGTTACAAGCCAGAAGGCCATCCTCTTGAAATAGGCGATGATGTGACCGTAGGTCATATGGCCATGTTACATGGTTGTAAAATTGGCAATAAGGTTTTAGTTGGTATGGGGACCACCATACTTGATGGTGCCGTTGTGGAAGACGAAGTCATCATAGGTGCTGGCTCTTTGGTACCTCCTGGTAAACGTTTAGAGTCTGGCTTTATGTATCTTGGGTCACCCGTTAAGAAGATAAGGGCTTTAAAAGAGTCTGAAATTACCTACTTTCAATATGCTGGCCTTAATTATGTGAAACTGAAAGACGAATACCTAGCGGAACAAGCAGCAGACAAGTCATGATAGATACTTACAAAATAGTCTCACGTGGCCGCTTTTTATTGTTTTTTATCGCTTTAATATTGCTTGGATCTTGGGTTGTTAATAAAGCCTATCAAAAGCACTTTAATAGCATCAATATCAGTATTGAGGAACAAGCTGAACTTGGAATATCCTTGTTAGAGTTCCCTCGTAATATGATGCCAATTGAAGGTTTAACTCAAAACAAATGGGCCAGTTTTTATGTTCAACCCAGCCAATGCGATACTTTGTGCGTACGTACTTTGGCTCAGCTTGAGCAAATTAAATTAGACACAGCTAACGCGTCAGAAGCAGAAGAAAAGCCTCAGGTAAGTTTAGAGATACAGATTATTAAGAAAGGAATGAAAGGTCACAGTGACTATTGGTCATTGGTAAGATCTGAAGGTTATGCGAATCATTTTGATCGTATTTTGATCGTGAATAAGTCGGGACAGTTTGCCGGAAGCATCATTGCGCCATATGATCTTAAACACTGGCAAGCTCTAGATAAGCGATTGAATCAATAGACCTTTTCCAAACTATCGGATAACTTTTTAATCACGTTTTTATGGGATAGACAATTAAACTGTCTTCTAACGTGTGTACTAAAAAGTTATCCGGTTTAAACGCTAGTGCTTGCGTTTATTACCAAAAGGCAGACTATAAGCAAGTAAGAATAAAACAGCTGCACACACAACCACACTTGGTCCTGCTGGTGTATCCCATTGATAAGACACAAAAAGCCCACTAGAGACAGCTAAACAACCAATCAGGCTTGCAACACTCGCCATTTGTATCGGTGAACGTGATAGCTTACGCGCGGTTGCAGCAGGAATAATCATCAAGGAAGTAATCAGCAAGACACCCACTATTTTCATCGCAACAGCAATCACCAACGCCACCAATAACATTAATAGAAGACGAATAGCTTCTACTGGGTAACCTTCTACTTTAGCGAGCTCTTCATTGACCGTCATGGCCAATAATGGCTTCCAGAAAACCACTAATAAAGCCAACACCAGAAAACCGCCACCATAGATCCAAAACAAATCCTGCTGACTAATCGCCAATAGGTCACCAAACAAATAAGCCATTAGGTCGATACGGATATTGTCTAAAAAACTGACAGCAACCAAGCCTAATGACAAAGAAGAGTGCGCAAGAATACCTAATAAGGTATCTGTGGCGATAATGTGTTTCTTCTGCAGAGTCACTAATACCAAGGCTAAACCCACGCAAAGTACGATAACAGCAAGGTTAAGGTTGATATCAAACAATAAACCTAAGGCCACACCTAACAATGCAGAATGAGCTAAGGTATCTCCGAAGTAGGCCATACGTCGCCACACCACAAAGGCACCTAAAGGGCCAGCTACAGCAGCAACCCCTAAACCGCCAATCAAGGCCCTAAACAAAAGATCAAACATAGCGAGTTATTCCAAATATAAGTCGGTTACTTAGTGATTGCAGTGCGAGTGTGAGTCATTAGGCATCACCTTACCGTGTTCATCATGGGTGTGATCATGATGGTGAGAATAGATGGCAATAGAATCTTCCGCGCCAGGCACGCCAAACAAAGCTTGATATTCTGGGTGCTCTTTAACGTGCTGAGGAGAACCAGAGCAGCAAACATGTTGGTTAATACATACCACAGTATCGGTTTTCGCCATGACTAAGTGCAGATCATGAGAGATCATAAGCACCCCACAGCCTAATTCATCTCGAATAGAGGCAATAAGGTTATACAACTCAATCTGGCCATTAACATCCACCCCTTGCACAGGCTCGTCCAGCACTAACAAACTAGGGCGATTAAGCAGAGCACGGGCCAACAATACCCTTTGTGTTTCTCCACCAGATAAGAAGTGTACCTGTTTATTTGCCAGCTTATTTATCCCTAAACGCGTCAATACAACAGGAATATCCTGTTTCTTAACCCCTTTAACCAAGCCTAAGAAGTGGTTCACACTTAATGGCAAAGTTGGATCGATATGCAGCTTTTGTGGCATATAACCGATACGTAATTGAGCGTGGCGTTGAATTCGACCAGAAGTGGCTTGCTGTAATCCTAGCAAGGTTCTAATCAGGGTACTTTTACCACTGCCATTAGGGCCGATAAGGGTAACAATTTCACCCTTATGTATGGTCATATTGATATCGCTTAATAAGGTACGACCATCGAACGCTATACCGATATTATCAAAACTAACCAAGGCATTATTTGCACCGTCTGACATTAGTGACCTGCCTTATCAAGGTTCTCTGATGTTAGCTCTTGGTTTAAACAAGATTCACATAAACCTGTTAACTCTATGGTATTGGCTCTAATCTCAAAACCATGCTGCTTTGCCTTGGCTAACAATGAATTATGAATATCTTGATACTCTAATTCCATAACATTGTGACACGCATCACAAATCAGGAAGTATCCTTTATGGGCTTTATCCGCATGGGCGCAGCCCAAATACGCATTCATGGATTCTACTTTATGAATCAAGCCTGCAGACAATAAGAAATCGAGCGCTCTGTAGACAGTCGGCGGTGCTGAGTTAAAACCTTCTTCGGCTAACTTAGCCAATAATTGGTAAGCACCTAATGGTCTATGACTTTGCCAAATTAACTCTAATGATCGGCGCCTCACTTTAGTCAGCTTTTGCCCCTGACTTTTACAAATGGATTCAGCCGTGACTAATGCCGATTCAATACAGTCACCATGGTTATGATCATGGTTATGGTTTTCTGTCATTAAGCGTCTCCAAGCCCATCATAAACAAAGGGCAGGTGGTAAAAATATATTCGTGCTATGTTATAAGATAACAAATAGTGTCACAAGAAAAAGCCAGTGAGATACCTTATCTCACTGGCTTTTATCAAAAGCGATAAAGTGGTTTAACTAGGGAACCTAGCCTTGTACCAAAGGGGTTAAAAACCCCATTACCCCACCCATAAAAATTTGTGCAGCCATAGCAGACAGCACTAAACCGGTAATTTTACTTAAAATATTTAGCCCTGTTGGCCCCAGCAGCTTTTCAATCAGGGAACCTGAATAAAGGATAATACCGAGGGATAGAAGGGCCAAAAATAATCCCATCAAACCTATCAATAAGTCCCAGCCCTGAAAATCAGCACCATAAACTAAGATAGTACCTATGGTAGCAGGTCCAATAATTGTCGGAACAGCCAAAGGCACAACAGAGATATCTTCTCTTTGCTCGTTAGGCATGCCTGTGGCGTGATTACGGGTACCGTCTTTCACAAGGCTTAAAGCAGACATAAAGAGCAATATGCCTGAACCAATACGGAAGGAATCCAAGGTGATGCCTAAAACGGCGAATAAACTGCCGCCAAAAAAAATCAACACAACCGAAATCGCCGCTGCAGCAATAATCGCTTTATTAGCAACTTGTCTTCTTGATTTAGTGGTTTCGCCTCGGGTTAAGGCTAAAAACATGGATAACACAAAAAAGGGAGCAAATAGGAAAAAGAACTTAATCCAGGTAGCAAATAGCAAACTCATTAGAACAACTCATATCGAATTTCATAAAATACATATTTAGCTTATGGCTAAATATCTGACACTATTTCATCCATGAAATCAGACCCTATGGATAATAGGGCCTGTCACATAATTCTTAAAGGAGATAACCCCTAAGAATCAATTTTTTAAGACTCTTGTAACGCTAGGCGTGTACCAAAGCCTAATAACAAGGTCCCACTCAGGCCATCGATTACACGAGACACTTGAGGCTTTGCTAACCAAGCTTTCGCTCTATGAACCAGTAATGCCAATACACCCTGCCAAATCATGGCAATAGAGAAGTGCATAAACGCCATAAACAAAGACTGTTGTAAGGCAGAGTACTCAGGGTTAATAAACTGAGGTAAAAATGCCATATAGAAGATGATTGGCTTAGGGTTCAACACATTAGACAGCAAGCCTTGTCTAAAGGCTGCCATGTGGCTTAAACCTGTCATGCCTTCTTGAGAGACAATCAGACCTGTTGGTCGTGCCGCACTTCTTAAACTTTGATAACCTAAATAAATAAGATACGCCGCACCCGCTAGTTTCAATGCAGTGAACATGCTTGCTGAGCCTAATAAAATAACGGACAAGCCCAAAGCAGAGACAGCAGCATGACCAAATAAGCCCAAACAAATACCTAAACTGGTTAATAATCCTTTTTTATAACCCGCGACAGCAGAATTACGCATAACGATAATCGTATCGACACCTGGACTCATGGTCAGCAGGGTAATTGCGGCTAAGAAAGGTAACCATTGGAATTGTTCTAACATAAGCATTTCTCTTTAAACTAGTGGATACCACGACTCTTATCGACGACACAAAACGTGCTGCCAATTATGACTGTCCACAGACTGATTTTCGAGTGTTTTTACACTGCAATTTTGCGCCAACATACCATTAAGTTGAAACCTCATAGCAGTTTGATCAATTGCCACTCTCTTACTTGAAGCAAATGCCAAACTTAAGCCTGTTGTTTGCAGGTTAACAGACTTAGCCAATGATACGCCAAATTGCATAGAAACTAGGGTATCTAACACACTCACTCTAATTGCCGTGATGGATTCTGGCTTAATATCAGCGTTGCCTTCTTTCAAGTGTAAAAAGTAATCCTGCGGCTCAAACTGCTTTAGCATAGCGATTAACTCGACTTTTTCTTTGCCGCTAAACTTACCGTCTGAATTTGTATCATACGCAATAAGTAAGCTTGTACTCGCGCTTTTATCAAAATGCCAACTAACTTCAAACGCCTTAATTTGCGCTTTATTAACACTGATATCGAACCCAGTGCCCAAGGTTATTAATGTTTGAGCCTGAGCAAATTGAAAAGTAAGAAAAAGTGCAGTGGTTAAAAAATATCGGAACATGAGTTTGTATCCTTTATTTGCTTTTAACTAAAACTGCACCAGTGCCAAATATGAGGCTAATTAAAGTGCAGGAGAAAAGTCACAACGAGCCTGTAAAATACGTTTAAACTCTTTTGGGTCATGCTGTTGAGCTAAACGCTCAGGATCATTAATGGCACCATACCAAGCTTCTAAACGAGACAACCAAAAACGCATAGCCGCGACTTTTAACATGTGTCCCCACGCATCAATCTCATCTTGAGATAGCTCACGTTCAGCACGATAGGCCGAGATTAAAGCCTGATATTTTTCCATATCTAGCTCGCCAGTTGCTCTATCGGTACACCAATCATTAACCACTATGGCAAGGTCGTACATTAACCAGCTGTGACAAGCGTTGTAGAAATCAATAATGGCTGACAAAGACTCACCTTCAAACAAGGTATTGTTATAGAACAAGTCTCCGTGAATTGTGCCCATTGGTAAGGTATTCGCTTTCTCAAGGAAGGCATCAAAGCTGGCCACTTGTTCTGATAACAGCTTAGCTTCGTCTTCTGGTAATTGAGTGCTCAAAGACAGGCTGGTAGCTTGCCACCAAGCAACACCACGGTGAGAAGGCCTTTGATCAGGGAAAGACTGTCCTGCAAGATGAAGTAAAGCAAGCTGTTTACCCATTTGATGACATGCACTAGTAGAGGTTTTCGCAAGTTCGTCACCGTTAAAGCAATCGACTAGGATAGCTGGCTTATTTTTAAGTGTTTTAAGACGTTCGCCTTGTTTATCTAAAATGGCAGCAGGCACATTAAAGCCACCTTGCTTAAAGTGCGCGACAACATCTAAAAAGTAGGGTACTTCTTCTGCTTCGAACTCTTCAAAAATGGTTAAAACATATTTACCTTGCGTGGTGTTTACAAAGTAATTGGTGTTTTCGACTCCTCCCGAAATGCCCTTAAATGACACTAGGTCACCTAAATCATAATCTGCCATTAAGGCCAACATGTCATCTTGCGTGAGGGAAGTGTAAACAGCCAATTTGTTACCTATTCTAGTGTCGAAGTTAAAAGCACTTATCGCCCTAAAAAATGAACGAAAGCCAAGAAGTCGCCTATGCTCCACAATCTTCCTGTAAAGGTCAATCAAGAAGCCATAATTCCTACTCCATATCGCCTATAATTTCGTTTTATCCTTCGCATATTATAAAAGCCATTTATCCAGCAAGCTTGTTACGCCTTACGCCCATCCCTGTGTTAACCTAAGCGCCAAGATTTTTTGATTATTTTCTTTTTGATTAGCACCCTGATGGAGACAGTTTCCATGTCGGCCGAAGACAAAACCACTAAGCCTGCGAATACCTCATCCCCAATGATTTTGGTTGATGGATCGTCTTATTTATATCGCGCATTTCATGCCATACCACCTTTAAGCACCAGTGATGGTCAGCCAACCAATGCCATTCGTGGTGTGACTAGCATGATAAAAAGCTTAATTAAGACCTATGCAGACTCCCCTATAGTTGTCATTTTTGATGCTAAAGGGAAAACCTTTCGAGACGACATGTACCCTGAGTATAAAGCTCAGCGTCCTTCTATGCCTGATGATTTGCGATTACAAATAGAGCCAATTCATAGCATCATAAAAGCAATGGGATTGCCTTTAATCAGCATTGGTGGAGTAGAAGCAGATGATGTTATTGGTACCATTGCCAAAATAGTCGGTGAAACAGGCCGAGAGGTCATTGTCTCTACCGGTGATAAAGACATGGCTCAGCTGGTTACAGATAAAGTAACCTTAGTAAATACCATGACAGATACGGTTATGGACATTGAGGGTGTGAAAAACAAATTTGGCATTGGTCCAGAGCTCATTATCGACTTTCTTGCTCTTATGGGAGACAAGGTCGATAACATTCCTGGGGTTCCTGGCGTGGGAGAAAAGACCGCATTGGGCCTACTACAAGGCCTAGGTAGTCTAGAAAGCATCTACTCTCGCCTTGACGAAATTGCTGGCCTGAGCTTTCGAGGGGCTAAAACCTTGTCGAAAAAAATGGAAGACAATAAGGACATGGCGTTCTTGTCTTACCAGCTGGCAACCATTAAATGTGACGTTGAATTAGACTTTGATTCCACAACATTGGATAACGCACCAAGAAACAAAGAAGAGCTAAAAGAATGGTTTAGCAAGCTTGAGTTTAAAACTTGGTTAAAAGAGCTAGATAAACCAACAGCAGATGAAGAAGACAACACAGAAACCGAAGAAGCCAAAGTTGAAGCCGTCGAAATTAGTTACGAGACGGTATTAGATAAAGAACATTTTGCTATCTGGTTAGATAAAATCCAGCAAGCACCTCTTTTCGCTTTAGACACAGAAACCACCAGCCTCAACTATATGGCGGCTGAATTAGTGGGTTTATCTCTCAGCGTTGAAGTAGGCAAAGCAGCCTATATTCCTGTTGCCCATGATTATGACGGTGCGCCAGAACAGCTTAATAGAGACTGGGTTTTAGCTCAAATCAAACCCATTTTAGAAGATGCATCTCAATTAAAAGTGGGTCAGCACCTAAAATACGATGCCAATGTTTTAGCTAACTATGACATTGAGCTTAAAGGTATTGAGTTCGACACCATGCTCGAGTCTTATATTTTCAACTCGACTGCGAATCGCCATGATATGGACAGTTTGGCGAAGAAATTCCTTTCTCATAAGTCTGTCAGCTTTGAAGAAATCGCGGGTAAAGGTGCTAAACAAAAGACTTTTAACCAGATAGAGCTAGAGCAAGCTGCGTTTTATGCAGCAGAAGATGCCGATATCACCTTTAGATTACATCAGGCCATTTGGTCTAAGTTAGAGAAGACACCAGAGCTTGTTTCCATCTTTAAAGAGATAGAGTTACCTCTCGTCCCTGTGCTAGCTAGAATGGAACAAACTGGCGCACTGATTGATCCAGACCTGCTACATGAGCAAAGCAGTGAAATCGCCACTCGCCTTGAAGAATTAGAAATTAAATCCCATGAAGTGGCTGGACAAGCGTTTAATCTAAGCTCACCAAAACAGTTACAAGAAATTCTGTTTGTGAAACTAGAGCTTCCGGTATTAAAGAAAACACCTAAAGGTCAGCCTTCCACCGCTGAACCTATCTTACAAGAGTTGGCTTTGGACTATGAACTACCTCGTTTGATCATGGAGCATAGAAGTCTGTCTAAGTTGAAATCCACTTACACGGACAAGCTGCCTGAAATGATTCAAAAGACAGGTCGTATCCATACCTCTTATCATCAAGCGGTAACAGCCACAGGTCGTTTATCCTCTACAGATCCGAACTTACAGAACATTCCTATTCGTACTGCAGAAGGCCGTCGTATTCGCCAAGCCTTTATTGCACCAGAAGGTTATAAACTGATCGCCGCCGATTACTCTCAAATCGAGCTGCGTATCATGTCTCACCTATCGCAGGACCCTGGTTTGTTAGAAGCTTTTGCGAATAACAAGGATGTACATAAAGCCACAGCAGCTGAAGTCTTTGAAGTTACCTTAGATGAGGTAACAGGTGAGCAGAGGCGTAGAGCGAAAGCTATTAACTTTGGTTTGATCTATGGCATGTCTGCTTTTGGCCTTGCCAAACAGTTAGGTATAAGCCGCCCTGAGGCTCAAAAGTACATACAGAGGTATTTTGAACGTTATCCTGGGGTGAGAACCTATATGGAAAACACCCGTGAAATGGCCCGTGAAAAAGGTTATGTAGAAACCTTATTTGGTCGCCGCTTATATTTACCAGATATTAAAGCCAGCAATGCCATGATGCGCCAAGCTGCTGAAAGAACAGCGATTAACGCGCCGATGCAGGGAACAGCAGCAGACATTATTAAACGCGCCATGATTGAAATGCATGCCTGGTTGAAGGACACAGACTTAGACATAAAAATGATTCTTCAAGTACATGATGAATTGATTTTCGAGGTCAAAGAAAGTGACTTAAGTGCTGCCCAAGAAAAGATCTTAGACATAATGGAAAACACCAGCAGTATTGATGTCCCCCTATTAGTCGAAGCAGGGATTGGTGACACTTGGGATCAAGCTCACTAATCAGCTGAATAGCCAGCTAACTAACAGGTTAGACACTGCACTTTAAAAGCCGGATTCATCCGGCTTTTTTATGCTCAAAAAACACCACATTATGAAAGTATTTTGTGCGCTGAAATTGAGTGAGTTTAAGTAAAAATTAATATAAGTTTTACTTGTTTAGATACAAAAAACCACATAACCTATACGGATAATATAACAACAAATTATCCAAATAAGTTATAGCACAATAAAACCGAGTGAGTCCCATTAGACTTCTTGAAATAGATAAGTATTTCAATTCGATAGAGCATTATTGTCCTTTGCTGTGGATACTAACGGGAGCTTAAATGTCGCTTTCAGATCTAATCTCTATTGGTATGACCTTAGGTACAGGCATTATTATTTTTGCCAATATTATTCTAATGAACCTAGTGGCTTACTACCGTGAAGAACAAGACAGTCTAAAGGTTTTCTGCATCTCCTTTATACTCTTTGGGTTTGCTTGGGTTTTGTATATCAGTCGTATCTTTGACTTTTTTTATGTGCCAATTTCTCTTGCTGCAGCCCTTTATTATGCTGCTATTCTCACCTACTACATAGCAACAAGTAAGTTCCTCAATCACACGCTAAATTACTATGGCATTGCCGCCTTTATCTTAGCTTATAGCATCATTTATTGGTCACCGGGGGCAAGTGATGACATGAGTTTACGCAGTTACGGGCAAGCACTAGTGTCTGGTCTAGTACATGCTTATTTTGCATTAATGTATTACGGACAGTTTCGAAAAGAGAAAAATATAGGACACATTATTACCTTTGGTGCCCATTTTATTATTTTCCTCACAGAAATCGTGCGCTGTTATTTATTAACTGAATCCATAGAGCCTATGTTGATACTGGGTATAATTGTGGTTGCCCATACCATTTCTTTGATTCTTAACAACCTTGGCATAATGACAGCCTTCAGCTTTAGCCACTACAAAGCAGTAAGGAGCCTAAGTAAGAAAGACTCATTAACCGGTCTATTGAATCGCCGTGGTTTTTTCGAACTGTACCAAACTAAGTCATGCCGTTATCAAGAGGTTGCGGTTATTTCCTGTGATATCGACTTTTTTAAAAACATTAACGATACTCACGGCCATAGTTATGGTGACCAGATATTAGAAAAGATAGCCCATGAACTTAAAAAACATACCAAACTTAATTTTAACAAAGAAAGCTTGGTCGCAAGGTGGGGCGGGGAAGAATTTGTGATAGCACTATTTGATTGCACCATTAATCAAGCTCGTACCTTGGCAGATACATTAAGGGAAAACATACATAACAATGAGTATGAGATAAACCAAGATCACTTCCGTATTTCGTTAAGTTTTGGCGTCGCTCATCATCAGGTTAACGAAGATGATATAGAACATTTAATCCGCCAATCAGACAAGGCGCTATATCAGGCTAAATTGCTTGGCCGTAACCAAGTCGCATGTCATACCTAATGGCCCATTAGGTATGCAACTAGATTTAATATAAATATTCCTTATTAGGAATAACACCTATAATTTCTCTATTCATAAAAATGCTGGCTACACTCTATAGAACAATTAGATAAATTAATTCTTGGAGGTTAACTATGGCAACTATCCTATGTTATGGCGACTCTTTAACTTGGGGGGCATCACCTAACGGAGGGCGCTTTCCAGCCCACTGTCGCTGGCCTGAGATGCTAAATGAATTATTGGGTGTACAACATAAAGTCATTAACTTTGGCTTACCAGGGCGTACCACAATTTGGGACGACCCCTTTAATGAAGGCCGAAATGGCGCTCGCTTTGTTCAATCAGCAATGGAAATTTTTGGCCCTGTCGACCTGCTGATCATAATGTTAGGTACAAATGACCTGAAACGTTATTTTAATGCCAGCGCTTATGAAGCAGCAAAAGGGGTAGAGCAAATAATCAAGAAAGTACGAGAACCAAACAATCACCAATTTCCTAGCCCTCATATTATAGTCATTGCACCACCAAACATTTTATCCCCAATAGGCGAAGCTGCTGATATTTTTAAAGGTGGCGTTGAGAAATCTCGTGATTTCCATCAAGCTTATCAAAAGGTAGCACAGCAAAATGATTGTATCTTTGTGAATGCCGCAGGGTTATTACAGCCTAGTGTACAAGACGGTGTCCACCTAGACACAGAAGGAAATAACACACTTGCAGCCACCTTGTTTCCTATTATCGCAGACCTATTAAGATCCTAACTCTTTGTTTTTCAATCCTTGATTTGAGCTAATGAGAATGAAAGCGAACTTGCTTTCGTTCTCACTAACTTAAACTTTGAGAATTATAATTTTTCTTTATAGCCTTCAGGCGTTACTTATAAGTAAGTACTTACCGTTAAGCTCTCAAGCGGAAAACCCTGCTTTTAATATTTTGTTAGCTAATTAAAAAGACTGCCAAATGTGTATATTTTTTGTACTAACCAGATATTTCGTTAACATTTTTATCCACAGGTAAAATGGGCCTAGTTTTTGCCTAAGCCTTAAAGTATTTCGCCATAAAATTTCATTTTAACGACGCCTAAGTAAAAGCGCTTCTACCTTAATCATGTCAAAAGTTGCCGCTAGTTTAGCTTAAATTGTCTGTATAAGAGTAAAATATTCACTTAAATCATCACTTGGAATTTTAGTTTTTAAGAGGCTCATTTAATGCTAAAGGCAAAATATTATGACATGAGCCACATCTCATTCAATACAGAAAAGTAAGACAAGAGACAAAAGCGATATTGACGAGTTCTAATCTAAAAAGTGGATTAAAACCCTTTGTTTTATCGCTATTTTTCTTATTAGTTGCAGAATCTGACGCTAAATTGAATAAAATGAGACACTTTCAGTTTTTATCAAAACATCGGCAAAGCCTTTAACCATCGAACCTTAGTCCCCCTTATTCATTCTTTCTATTCATTATCTGCATAGCGTATATCGTTATTTCGATTGGTCTTGGCGATGGGCTTAAGTAGTCTTCGAACAGGCTTTAGATCTTGTCTCTGCATAGGAGAGGTTAGATTTAGGCTAAAGAGGGCTCAAGGATGAGAGCTTTACCACCCTGCTTTGTATGTCGAAGTGCTGAGCAGGGTGCTTTAGTTTAAGTTCAGGGCGAACTTCCTTCTATAAAAAATGCATATCAAAAGTAATACCTGATTCGACTTCTTCGTTTTTCACATAATAATAAGTTTTGGAGATAGAAAATGAAAAAAGGGTTAACAGCATTGTCGCTGGCTATTTTAGCCTCTTCAGCTATTTCAACATCAGCAAGTGCCGCGTCTACCTTCGTATATTGCTCTGAAGGCAGCCCAGAGGGTTTCAACCCAGCATTTTACACTTCTGGAACAACCTTTGATGCCACATCAAAGAATATGTTCAACCGCTTACTTGAATTTAAACTAGGTACCACTCAGACTGAGCCAGGCCTTGCTGAAAGCTATGAAGTTTCTAGCGACGGTAAATCCTATACTTTCCACCTACGTAAAGGTGTAAAGTTCCATTCTTCAAAAACATTTAAACCAACCCGTGACTTCAATGCTGATGATGTAATCTTCACATTCGCTCGTCAGTGGGACACAAACCATCCGTACCATAAAGTATCTGGCGGCTCTTATGAGTACTTCACAGGTATGGGTATGGATAGCTTGATCAAAGACATAGTTCGTGTTGATGATTACACAGTAAGGTTTGACCTTAACCAACCTGAGGCTCCTTTCTTAGCTAACCTAGCAATGGACTTTGCATCTATCTTCTCTGCTGAACAAGCAGATTACTTGATGAAGAAAGGTACACCAGAGAAGCTAGACATCAACCCTGTTGCGACGGGTCCTTTCCAAAAAGTTCAGTATCAAAAAGATTCTTTGATCCGTTACACAGCCTTTAAAAACTACTGGAAAGGTAAGCCAGAGATTGATCGTCTAGTCTTTGCAATCACTCCTGATGCTTCTGTACGTTACGCTAAGCTGAAAGCTGGCGAATGTCACGCTATGCCTTATCCAAACCCTGCTGACTTGGATCAAATGAAAAATGACCCAAGCATCAACTTGATGAGTCAAGAAGGCCTAAACGTTGGTTACCTAGGTTTCAATACGCAGAAAGAACCTTTCACTAACCCGAAAGTTCGTCAAGCATTGAACTATGCAACTAACAAACAAGCGATTATCGATACCGTTTTCCAAGGTGCAGGTAAAATTGCTAAAAACCCACTACCACCAACAATTTGGTCTTACAACGACAAGGTTATTGATTACAACTATGACCCAGTTAAAGCTAAGCAGTTGTTGAAAGAAGCGGGTTATGAAAATGGTTTCGACACCAACATCTGGGCTATGCCTGTACAACGTCCTTACAACCCAAATGCTCGTCGTATGGCGGAAGTTATGCAAGAAGATTGGGCTAAAGTTGGCGTTAAAGCAGAGATTAAGTCTTACGAGTGGGGTGAGTATCTAAACCGTTCTAAGAAGGGCGAACATGATACCGTACTACTAGGTTGGACTGGTGATAATGGGGATCCAGATAACTTCCTATACGTACTACTTGGTTGTGACGGCGTAGGGGGTTCTAACCGTGCGCAATGGTGTAACACTGAGTTTGATGATCTATTGATCAAAGCGAAGAAAACATCTGACCAAGCTCAACGTACCGCTTACTATGAAGAAGCTCAACAAATCTTCAAGCAAGAAGCGCCTTGGATCACAGTGGCACACTCTGTTGTGTACGAGCCAATTCGCAACGAAGTTAAAGGCTACAAAATTGACCCACTTGGTGGTCATTACTTCTCAGGCGTTAGTCTAGAGAAATAGTAGCAAGAATTCTGGGGAATCAAGCGTGGGGCTTGGTTCTCCAGTTTTTTTCTTATCCCTCCCTTTTCTTAGAGATCTGTTTCTTACAAAGAAACTCACCATCTAGAGATTCACTATGTTTCAGTTTATTTTCAAACGACTCAGCTTAGTAATACCAACATTTATTGGTATCACATTACTGACTTTTACCCTTATCCGACTTATTCCGGGTGACCCTATCGAGGTTATGGCTGGAGAGCGAGGCGTTTCAGCGGAGAGACACGCCATTTTGAGTGCAGAACTTGGCTTAGATCAGCCGCTCTACATTCAATACTTTCAATATGTAAAAGGGATTTTCCAAGGTGATTTGGGCAACTCACTGGTAACCCGTGAACCCGTTTTGAGTGAATTTTTAACCCTATTCCCAGCGACAGTAGAGCTTGCTTTTTGTGCAGCGGTTTTTGCTGTCTTGGTCGGTTTGCCTGCAGGTATTATTGCTGCGGTAAGGCGAGGAACTCTATTTGATCACTCGGTGATGACATTTTCATTAACCGGGTACTCCATGCCTATTTTCTGGTGGGCACTTCTTCTGATGCTGGTGTTCTCCGTTAATCTGGGCTGGACCCCGGTATCGGGGCGAATAGATGTTGTTTTCTGGATAGAAGATGTCACCGGCTTTATGTTGATCGACGCCTTATTATCCGATGAAGAAGGGGCTTTTAGTTCCGCTGTTTCCCATCTTATCCTTCCTAGTATCGTACTTGGCACCATACCGATGGCAGTAATCGCCCGTATGACGCGCTCTTCTATGCTAGAAGTATTAAGCGAAGACTATATTCGTACCGCTCGCTCTAAAGGCATAGCTCCTTGGCGCGTCATCGTTATTCATGCGCTACGTAATGCGCTTATTCCTGTGATAACCGTAATCGGTCTCCAAGTTGGCATATTGTTAAGTGGTGCCATTTTAACTGAAACCGTATTTGCATGGCCTGGTATTGGCAAATGGTTAATTGAATCTATTGGACGTCGTGATTATCCGGTAGTTCAAGGGGGCATACTAATTGTTGCCACCATTATTATCATAGTTAACCTGTTAGTCGACCTGACCTACGGCATCATTAACCCGCGCATTCGACACAGTAATTAATTACTTATCAATGCAATTAGGAAAAGTCACTAGGAATAAATGATGAATCAAACACAAACATCTGACAGTGCAAGTACAAAAGAACAAGACGCAGTTTACGACAATGCACCCGCACCTATGACGCCATTTCAAGAGTTTTGGCATTATTTCAGTGCAAACAAAGGCGCACTAGCTGGTTTTATCTTTATTGTTTTTATCTGTTTTATGGCCCTTTTTGCCGATTGGATCGCGCCCCACACGCCATCCATACAAAACCGCTCGGCGTTGCTACTGCCTCCCGCATGGCTAGAAGGTGGAAACTGGCAATATATCTTAGGTACTGATGACGTTGGCCGTGATATTTTATCTCGACTTATGCATGGTGCCAGATTGTCACTTTCTGTCGGACTAGTTGCAGTATCAGCGTCTTTGGTTGTCGGCATCTTTCTTGGCTTAATCGCCGGTTACAACCGTGGCATTGTTGATACTGCCATTATGCGTATTGTCGACATCATGTTGGCTATGCCTAGCTTACTTTTAGCGATCGCTATTGTTGCGGTTTTAGGACCAAGCATAGTGAACGCGGCATTAGCCATCTCGGTAGTCTCCTTACCTCATTATGTCAGGTTAACGCGTGCAGCAACCTTGGCTGAGATGAGTAAAGACTATGTCACCTCCTCGCGAGTATTAGGTGCAAGTCCGCTTCGCCTTATGTTTGTATGTGTATTACCTAACTGTTTAGCGCCATTAATCGTACAAGCAACACTTGGTTTCTCCAGTGCTATTCTCGATATGGCAGCCCTAGGCTTCCTAGGTTTAGGTGCTCAGCCACCTATTCCTGAGTGGGGTAGTATGTTGGCAGATGCTTTGCAGTTCGTACAACGTGCATGGTGGGTCGTTACCTTCCCAGGTCTTATGATACTTATCACAGTATTAGCCTTTAACCTCATGGGCGATGGTTTACGCGACGCTCTTGATCCTAAGTTGAAACAGTAGGAGGTTGTGATGTCACTGTTACAACTCGAAAATCTTTCCGTCACCTTTGGTAAATTCAAAGCGGTAGACAATATCAGTTACAAAGTAGAAGAAGGCGAAGTATTAGGTATAGTAGGTGAGTCTGGCTCAGGTAAAAGTGTCAGTTCCTTATCTATCATGGGCTTAATTGATTTTCCTGGAAAGGTGGAAGCTAAAGAACTGAGCTTTCAACAGCAAGATTTACTCAGCATGCCTGAGAAGAAAAGACGCCAGCTCACTGGCTCTGACATAGCCATGATATTCCAAGACCCAATGACAAGCTTAAACCCTTGTTTTAACGTGGGTTATCAGATCATGGAAGCACTAAAAACCCATCAGGGTGGCAGTAAAAAAGAGCTTAAAGCACGTACGATAGAATTACTAACTCAAGTGGGTATTCCTGCACCAGAGTCACGCTTAAGCGCATACCCTCACCAACTATCTGGTGGTATGAGTCAGCGTATTATGATTGCCATGGCGATTGCCTGTAATCCTAAGCTCTTGATAGCTGACGAACCCACCACAGCCTTAGATGTCACCATTCAAGCGCAGATTATTGACTTGCTTATCGACCTTCAACGCAAAAAGAAAATGGGTCTGGTTTTGATTACCCACGACCTTGCGCTTGTTGCTGAAGTCGCTCATAAGGTTATCGTGATGTATGCAGGTCAAATTGTTGAGTCTGGTCCAGCTAGTGAAGTGTTTAAAAGTCCAAAGCACCCTTACACTCAAGCACTTTTGAAATCACTACCTGAGTCATCAAGTGGTGCTTCACGATTAGAAGCCCTTCCGGGTGTGGTGCCTGGCCAATATGACAGACCTAAAGGTTGCTTATTAAGTCCGCGTTGCCCTTATGCGAGTGCAGAATGTCGTGAGATTGAGCCTGCGACCCAAGGAGATCTGGACCGCCAAGTTAAATGTCATACACCTCTAAATCAAGAAGGGAGACCAAGTCTATGAGCCAGTTAAATACATCGGCTGAGGTCATTCTTAAAGCCAGTGAATTAAAGCAACATTACCAAGTTAAGCAAGGGCTGTTTAAAGACGATGCCGTAGTTAAAGCGGTAGACGGCGTTAGCTTTACTTTGGAAAAAGGACGTACGCTTGCCGTGGTAGGTGAATCAGGTTGTGGTAAATCGACTCTTGGTCGCATGCTTACCATGATAGAAACACCTACTGCAGGTGAAATCGACTTTGAAGGAGCAGATCTGCTTAATTTGAATAAATCTGAGCAAGAAAAATTGCGTCAGAAAATTCAGATCATCTTTCAAAACCCTTACGGCTCACTTAACCCACGCAAAAAGATTGGTGCGATTCTAGAGGAACCTCTGGTTATCAATAGCAAGATGGGTAAGGCAGAACGTAAAGAAAAAGCCTTAAGCATGATGGCAAAAGTAGGTCTTAAGCAAGAACACTATGATAGATACCCTCATATGTTCTCTGGTGGTCAACGTCAACGTATCGCCATTGCTAGGGGCCTAATGCTAGACCCTAACATTATCGTTGCTGATGAGCCTGTGTCAGCTCTTGATGTGTCGGTACAAGCTCAGGTACTCAACCTGATGATGGACTTGCAACAAGAATTTGGCTTGAGCTATGTGTTTGTTTCTCATGACTTATCCGTTGTAGAGCATATCGCTGATGAAGTCATCGTGATGTATCTAGGCAAGGTCGTGGAGCAAGGCAAAAAAGAGGATATCTTTAGTTCGCCTAAGCATCCTTATACCCAAGCGCTATTATCCAGTACGCCTCAACTTAATGCCGATAAACGTCGTACTCGTATCAAGCTTGAAGGGGAGCTACCATCACCGTTAAATCCACCTGCTGGTTGTGCTTTCCATGGTCGTTGTATGCATGCTAATGACAAGTGCCATCAAGAAGCACCTATTTTAAAAGCGGCTGAAAACCAAATGATTGCTTGTCATGCGGTTGAAGAAGGTCGTTTAGCAGAGTTTGTGTAATACAAAACTTTGATTAAAAATTGCAGGCAATAAAAAAGCGGTTTGTTTAAAACAAACCGCTTTTTTTATACCTTGAACGCCTGAAACCCTATTTAGGCTTCTTCTGGCGAGCATGGTAAATAGCAAATCCTTGCGCACGATTAAGGCGGGTATGGGTACTTAACGCCGCATCTATGATGGATGGGTAGCGTAAGAAATCATTGGCGACAATAAACAACTCACCATTTAAGGTTAAATGCTGTTTGGCACTCATAATGAAGCTCTCAGCAATTGAGTAATCCGTATCCGTGCCTTTATGAAAAGGAGGGTTAGAAAAAATGTAGTTAAATCTGCCTTTCACTTCAGTCAGGCCATTAGAGCCTAAGAAAGTCATTTTCTCTAACACGCCATTGGCTTCGCAACTCATTTTTGTTGCTTCAATTGCCAAAGCACTATCATCTAATGCCGTAATACGAGCATTAGTATGCTTAGCCAACCAGATAGAAATAATACCGTCACCACAGCCGAAATCTAGCATGCGAGCATCACTCACTTGGCTCATAAATCGGTGTTGATCAAGCTGTTCTAAAAATAATTTAGTACCTAAATCTAGCTTACCATGACCAAAAACACCCGGTAGGCTCTTAAGAATAATGCTTTTTCCAGCAACCTCTTGGGTCCAAGTTTTAACCCAGCTTTCATAGTTAAAAGCAGGGGGTTCTGCCTGTTTATCACCCACATATAATAAACAGTGTTTTGCACCTTCTACCTTGCCAACATTCTCTAAACCAGCATTTAGCTTCTTATAAGCCGATTTAACACCGCTTTTGTTGTCTCCTACTAACCAAATTTGACCGCCTATTTTTAGTAGAGGTAAACAAGCAGCAAGCAAATAATCTAATAGCTCTTTCGCTTTCGGCTGATAAATAATGATATTGTCAAAGTCGGTTGTGTCATGGTCCCAAGTAGCTGCGAAAGCCATTTTGTTCTCATCCATACCAGCACGAGACAATTGATTAAACACTGTCTTAGATTGGCACCAAGCAAAGCAGTCTGCTTGATCAAGGAGAGTAAGTGGGAAGCTGTCTTCCGGATTGGCAAATAACACCTTGCCTGTAAATTGCGAAACGGAGCGCTCAAGCAATAAACTGGTTGAATTAAGACTCATAAGATACAGATAACTCTTGTTTAGATTTTTTAGTAACAGACTCTAATAATGAAATAAAGTCATTAGTATTCAATTCGGGCTGAACCCTAGGATAACGCGGCGTTTTTCTATCATTGATCAAAGGGTGTTGCCAGCCTTGTGTTAGGGATAAAAAATCATGTACAAAACTTTCGCCTAATGCCAAACAACCAGACAAAATTACATCAACATAGCTTAATGCAATTGGGCATTCTTGGGTTGGTTGTGCTATTTCATGACTATGATAAATCCAGATAGTACCTTGAGGTAGGCTTTGCCCTTGATAAGCAGTAAGTTGCTCTAAACTAACTTGAGACCGCTCATAGCCTCTTTCTCTTTCATCAAAAGAAGGAATTTCTGATTCATCAATTTCAATCAAAACCCCATTACAATGGGCTTCTTCTACGGGAATCACAGCGACAGAGCTCATACCAAACTCGGTTGACATAACCGACCAGTTTCTTTGATAACCCGCGATTCGAACAGGCCAAACTTGTCCTGTTTCACCTGTTTTTGCTCGACTAGTCGCATTAATTAAACTGCCATAGCCAAAAATAAAGTGTCGATTTTTATTTGTCATGAAAACTATCTACTTTCTAACCGATTTCTAGGAAGGAGTATTTAAACTGTTTAGCCCGTATTTAGTGAAAAGCGTGCTGAATTCAGCCCTTTTAGCTGATATGTATAAGGCCCATCATACGCGTTTAGCAGTTAATAAGGGATATCTAGCTAAAAAATAGTCAGATGAATACTGAGAAAGGCTAAAATCAATGCACTTAAATCGTGCATAGGTATAAAAAAGCCCTGATGCAATATCAGGGCTTTTTCTAGCACAAGCACATACCGAGTCTAAGGGAACCTACGATTAAGTCACCTCTTCTCAGTCTTTTCAGAAAAAGTATCATACAAGGCGTTACTTTGACGTAATGTAGGTACCTTGCGAGAAGTAACAACACAGGGTGTTACATTTTCTGAAAGACCCGAAGGGCGTGGTCTAAAAGCCCTATCTTTATGTTGAAGAGCTTATCAATAGAATTACTATTAAGTTACGCTCCTCGCCATAAATCTAGAGGCTTTTATCCACACGCTGAGGCGGGAGGGCTTATTCGCAGGTTCCCTAAGTTAATGGTTCATCGAGTGCTTATCGTGTTTACCAGATTTGGGGGCTTCTTTAATGTCCGTTGGCATCACTATGTCAGCTTTAACCATCATGCTTTCGCCATTGGCTAGGTTTAGCTGAATGGTTACTTGCTCACCCGGTTTCAAGTTTTGCGTTAGTCCAATTAACATGACATGAAAACCACCTGGCTGAAAAGACACACTCTCGCCTGCAGCCACGTCAACACTAGGCACTTTACGCATACTCATTGCGCCATCAATCATCAGATGATTATGAAATTCAGTGACTTTTGATACATCACTTTTAGCACTGACTAAACTGATTGACTCTTGCTTATGGTTCATCAAGGTAAAGTAGGCAGCACTGTTTTTAGAGCCCGGAGGCATAGCTCTCGCTTGTGCATCCATCACCATCACACCCATGTGACCAGCGGCAGTAGCATTAAAGGTTAAAAGGGTACAGGTTAATACAGTTACAAAGGTAAGCATTTGCTTAAACATCTTGTTTTATTCCTCTAAATATTAAAATCAAAATTTGTTAAACCCTGTAAGGAACTAGCTGCGCTTATCATAACTTAGTTTACTTAAGAGGCTTGTATTTATTTGAACCAGATTCACAACTTTTTGATAAAAGTTACCTTGCTTACAACAAGACTTGTTAAATTTTTCAGCAGCTTCTACCTAACTCATTGGACTCTAATGATAAATGCAATTTTAAATAGGAGTTTAAAAAAAATAAAAAAATTAATACTTCAACAATATATAAACAAAGTAGTAATTTTTTGTTCTATTTCACTAGTATCAGCATTTGTATCAAATTTGATAGACCATGACTTTTATATAATAAAAATCAACTTTTCATTTTAATTAAATATAATCCGCACCACTATTTTTAATAAGTTTCAAAAATAAAAACAACAAACAATGAATAGAAATTCAAAATAAATACATTGTGTTACATATAACTTAGTGCACGAATAAAGTGCATTTATATGTATTTATTTTTAAATGATAAATAGCAAGAAATTAATGTTTTTAAAAAAATTTGAATTTTTTTTCTTGTTTATATCAATTTAAGCTCATGTTTTTGTTACAGAATTTACCACTAAAATAATCACTATATAAATAAAATATTACTCAATCATTTTAAAATGGCTTATAAATTGCCTGACTAAAGATGTCAATAAATTGAAATATTTTATCCGTATAAATGATGTAGACGATTTATTACCCAAAAAACTTAGTCTGATAACGAGTCAAAGGATGGAATTATGAATAACTTTACACCTATCGCTCTAGTAACTGGTGCCATTGGCGGAATAGGCAGCATTACATGTAAGAAGTTAATCGAGGAAGGCTACCAAGTAGTCGCTATATGTCGTCCAAAGCCTGCTGACGTTTTATCCCAGTGGTTGAACGATTATGACATTGATAAGGAGAGTGTAAAGTTTGCCTTTATGGATGTTACAAATAATGAAGAGTGTTCAGTTGAGTTGGAAAAATTGCACAAAGAGCTAGGTCGTTTTGATGTATTAGTCAATAACGCAGGCATTACACGTGATACTCAATTTAAGAAAATGGACTATAAACAATGGCGTGATGTTATTGATACCAATTTAAATAGTTTATTTAATGTTAGCCAACCTGTTTTTAACGCTATGTGTGAGAAGGGTTATGGCAGAATTATTAATATTTCTTCAATCAATGGATTAAAAGGTCAATTTGGTCAAACTAATTACGCAGCCGCTAAAGCCGGCATGATAGGTTTTACCAAAGCACTCGCAATGGAAGGTGCTCGTAAAGGCGTTACCGTCAATGCGGTTGCTCCAGGTTATACAAAAACACCTATGGTTGAAGAATTAAAAACCAGTGTAATTGAATCAATTACAGCTCAAATTCCGGTTAACCGTTTGGCAGAGCCAAAAGAAGTCGCGGCAGCCGTTGCTTATCTAGCAAGCAAGGATAGCGGTTTTATCACAGGTGAAACCTTATCAATCAATGGCGGGCAATACATGCATTGATGATAACCAGTTTGGCCTGTTTAACAGGCCAAAACCTTTCTTGGATTGAGTGTCTAGGTTTGGCCAGCATGAATGTGATGAATAATAACCCTCTGGACCAAATCAACCTACATACCAACAAGAAAGATGATTTATGGAATAAGCGCAGTAAAAATAGCAAAAACCATCGTATACCAGCAATTAGGAGTGATTCAGTATGTATAGCGAACTATTTAAAACTTTTTCTTCACAAACAGAAAACATGATGTCCCCTTTCACTAGTTATAACGAAATGCTAGTTAAAAACATCGAAGAGACCACTAACCTTCAGCTTGAAGCTATGAAGAAATACGCTGATATTGGCATTAACCAAATTAAAAGTGCAACGGCTGTTAAAGACGTTACTAGCTTAATTGAGTTTAATACCAAACAAGCTGAAACCTTCACTGAGCTGAGCCAATCATTAATTGAAGACGGCAAACGTATGTCTGAAATCGCACAGTCATTCAAGGGTAACCTTGATGAACTAGCGGCAACAGCAATGAAGAAAGCAGCACCAACTGCTTAATCTAATCCCGTGTAGGTGGTGGGGCAGCAAACTTTGTTGCCTATCACCTTTTTACAAGATGAGCTGCACGCACAGCAAATCAGGAGGTGCAAATGTTCAGCCCAAATATGTATGGAGAGATTTTCGAGAAACTGTGTGAGTGCAATGCTGCCATAGTCAAAAATATGCAGCAAAAGCCCGTCAACAACCCCATGCAAGAAGCCTTAGTTCAACTTAACAGCCAAGATTTAGGTCAGTGGGTTGAAGAGGCAGCACAAAATCCATTAAAAATGATGGATACTCAAATTCAGTGGTGGCATGACCAAATGAATATTTGGCAAACCTCTCTGATGCAAGCGGTACACCCAGAAATAGATGATGCCATTAGCGCCGAAAAGGGCGATAAACGCTTTGATGATCCAGCTTGGAAAGAGCAGGTTTTATTCAATGTTTTAAAACAGTCTTATCTACTCTTTAGCCGTAATATGCTGCAAATGATAGACAGTTCAAATGGTCTTGAAAAAGCCACAAAAGAGCGCCTTAACTTTTTTACGCGTCAAATGATTAATGCGCTTTCCCCAACAAATTTTCTCTCAACAAACCCAGAACTGATTCGCTTAACCTTTGAATCTAAAGGAGAGAACCTAGTTAAAGGCATGTCTCAATTGCAAGAAGACATGAAACTCAGTGCGGATGTTTTAAAAGTGCGTTTGACCAAGCAAGATGCTTTCAAGGTAGGTGTTGACCTTGCTTCAACGCCAGGCGAAGTTGTTTTTCGTAACGAGCTAATTGAACTACTTCAGTACCACCCAAGCACAGAAACCGTTGCTAAACGTCCTATTTTAATCGTGCCGCCTTTTATCAATAAATACTATGTAATGGACATGCGCGAGCAGAACTCACTGGTACGCTGGCTAGTCGCACAAGGGCACAGTGTTTTTATGATATCTTGGGTTAACCCAGACGAATCACTCGCTGAATACGAATTTGGTCACTATGCAACACGAGGTGTGATTCCCGCTTTAGAAAAGATCGAAGACTTAACTGGCGAACAACATGTTAACGCTATCGGCTACTGTGTTGGCGGTATGCTACTTTCAACTACAGCGGCTTACATGGTCAGTAAACGCATGAAACAACGTATCAAGAGTATGACCCTCTTAACCACCATGTTGGAGTTCAGTAATCCAGGTGAAATTGGCGTTTTCATCAATGAGCCAACAATATCTGCCATAGAAACCCAGAATAAGATACGTGGTTATATGGATGGCCGTTTGATTGAATCTACCTTCAGCTTATTACGAGAAAACAGCTTGTTCTGGAATTATTATGTGAAGAATTATCTAAAAGGCGAAAGTCCGTTAGATTTTGATCTTCTCTACTGGAACAGTGATTCGACCAACATTGCAGCGGCTTGTCATAACGATATTTTACGTAAACTCTACCTAAATAACCTGTTAAAAGAGCCTAAAGGGTTAGAAATTGACGGTGTTGGCATCGATCTCTCTAAGATCAAGGTACCCGTTTATTTCTTATCTGCTAAAGATGACCATATTGCAGGTTGGGAAAGCACCTTTACCGGCAGTAAATACCTTAAAGGCAAGGTTACATTTGTACTTGGTGAATCAGGCCATATTGCTGGCGTGATTAATCCACCAGCGAAAAACAAGTATGGCTATTGGGCAGGTGGTGATATCAATGCCCAAGATGCTCAAACTTGGGTGAAATCAGCAGACCATCATACAGGGTCTTGGTGGACTCACTGGCAATGCTGGAGTGAAGAACAAGACACGTCCGAAAAAGTACCTGCTAGAGACATTGCTAAAGATACCTCCTTGGCAGCAGCCCCGGGCTCTTATGTATTACAAAAGCTTCCTATAGAAGCCAGTATGGATAAGGTTGGTTAAGTTCATTAAAGGTGCCGAGTTTCCTCGGTACCTTTATTTTTGTTGTAGAAAGGAACTCAGTTGCTTCTCAGCAGCAGCTAACAAGGTATCAATATCTGTTTTACTTGGCTCAGTAAACCCTAATACAAAGCCTTGTTTTATATTACTTTTTTCAAAGTGATAGGGACTGAGAGCAGAAATATGCATCCCCTTTTCTAATAAACTCTCCATCAAAGCTTGATCCAAGCAATCTGGTTTATTTTGTTCTAAGACGCTCCATTTTTGTATCCATTTTTCTTTTAGATAGACAAGTGTATGCATACCACCATTTGGCTTTTGCCAATCGCAATACTGCCCTAAGTAATGAGCGACTTTCACATCAAGATAATCTCGTTTATCACGGTAAAGGCGTCTCATGCGTCGTAAATGCGCATTAAAATGGCCATGTTCCATAAAATCTAAAAGGGCAGACTGCATAGGCAGAGATGCACTTGGACCTAATTGCCTCTGGCTCTTCTTGATACGTTCAATATGGGCCTTAGGAGCAACAATATAGCCTAAGCGTAAACCTCTAAACATAATCTTAGAAAAACTGCCTAATAAGAATGTCCGCTGGCTCTCATCTAGGTTCATCAGAGGTACACCTAGACGGCCTTGATAGTAAAATTCATTGTCATAATCATCTTCTATAACCCAAAGTCCAGCATCCTTTGTTTGGGAACCTAGTGCTGAGCTATGATTTATCTGCGACAGGAGCGTTAACCATTCTTGACGCCTTAGAGAGCTCATCGCCATGCCTAAAGGGTACTGCCTATTAGGTGTAATCAAGGCTAGGTGCAGATGGTTAGGCTTGGCAGGCGTTAGCTTAGGTGTCGAAGCCCCTTCTTGATCAACAGGTAAAGGCTTTAAATCCCGTCCAAGCCAGTGGAAAAAGCGCGACATTGCAGGAAAACAGGGGTTTTCTAACCAAACCCTCGTCTCATCTAGATAATCAGATAATAGAGCATGACTCATAATACTTAATGCATCTCGATTACCTGATGTGATAATAATTTGTTCTTGATCACACTCTAATCCACGCACGTTGGCGAGGTAGTCCGCTAGATACTCTTTTAATCTAGGCAGACCGTTATGATATTCGCCTTGAATCACACCTATATCTGGATTTAGCCAGCTACGGCGCATAGACGCTGCCCATGCCTTATGGGGAAAAGCTCTTACATCTATGCCTGACCCTAATTGAATAGGATCATCCATCACCAATTTTTTTGATTTTTCTAGCTTATGAGGAGAGCTCTTCGTCAGCTCAAGTTCACCCGGTAACAAAGCTGCCATATGGGCAACATACAAGCCTTTTTTAGGCTGGCTTACCAGATAACCTTCACTGATTAATATGTCATACACCTTAATTGTGGTGGAGCGAGACAGCCCTAACATAGAAGCAAGTTCACGGCTGGAAGGGAGCTTGTCTCCTTCCTGTAAATACTGGCCACTAAAAAGCCCTTTAAATTGCTCCAGTAATTGACGATACCTAGCGACACCTGATTGATGGTCAATAGATAGCCTTAATATCGCATTTGATTCATTCAATCTGGTATGCCTTTTTTTATTCATTCTGGATATTTTTAATATATCCAGAAATTCATATTCTGTTCAAGTCCTTTCATCATTCGAATTAACAGGAGGTTTGTTTTATGACGACCCAGATTAAAAGTGTCACTCAAGATGAGTTAAACCAAGTCACTGCTTTATTTAACCAGTACATGATTTTTTATAAAAAAGAATCTAACCCAAACAAGTATCGCACTTACCTTAAAGAACGTTTGGATAACCAAGAAGCAGACATATTTATTGCCTATGACGAGCACCAGGAAGCACAAGGTTTTGTCTTGAATTACACCACTTTTTCTTCGACTTCTTTAGGAAAAATTATTGTTTTAAATGATTTGTTTGTTATGCCTGAACACAGAAAAAAGGGTGTTGCTGAAGCCTTAATCGCTAGAGTCAAAAAGTTTGCTTTAGAACGTGGAGCCATTCGAGTTGATCTAAGTACAGCGAAAGACAACTTCAACGCCCAAGCCTTATACGAAAAAATAGGTTTTGAGCAAGATGCAAAATTCTTTAGTTACAGCTTAAGAGTCGAATAGTTAATAGATACAAAGGAGGATGATATGTGGCTTGAGATAGACAAGCTTGAAGATGATTTTTTACAGCTTGAAAGACTAAACCATCAGCATAGTCATGAGATAGCAAAGGTTGTCTCTGACCAAGATGCAGAGCAACTCTGGTTCACCAGTATTCCGACTAAAGCAAAAGCAGCCACTTATGTCGAGCAGGCCCTATCAGCAAAAGATCAAATTTGCTTTGCAATTAGATTAAAGCAGACAGGCGATCTAGTAGGATCTACTCGTTTTTATGACATTAAAGCTGAACATAAAAGGGCCATGATAGGTTACACCTGGTACCTAGCCTCAGCCCGTCGTACCAGTGTTAATACTCGCTGTAAACTTCTGTTACTAAAGCATTTGTTTGAGTCGCATAGTGCTATTGCGGTGGAGCTTCAAACCCATTTTATGAACCATGCCTCAAGGGCAGCGATCGAAAGATTAGGGGCAAAACAAGACGGCATATTACGTAACCATCAAATCATGCCTGACGGTTCTTTAAGAGACACGGTTTGCTACTCAATTATCCAAAGTGAATGGCCAGCAGTTCGCAATCAGCTACAGGCTAAATTATTAAAATACGAGACACTAGAAAACAGATTAGGGGGTGAGTATGAGCCAGTCTGACGAACTAAAAACAGACGCTTTAAAAACAGAGAAGAGCAAAGTTAGGCGAGGAGCGAAACGAGCAAGTTACGATAAAGAGACTATGTTTGACATATTGGATACATCCCTCATGTGCCACGTTGCTCAAAGCATTAATGGCCAGCCCTTTGTTGTACCTACTTGCCATTGGCGTGATGGGGATTACTTTTACTGGCACGGACTGGCTTCGGCTCGCAACGTCAAAAATGCAGTTAATCAACCAGTCTGTATCAATGTAACTCACCTAGATGGTTTAGTAATGGCCCGCTCTGCCATGCATCACTCGGTTAATTATCGCTCTGTCACCTTATTTGGTACACCAGAAACAATTACTGACCCAATTGAAAAAGAGCGCCAACTTAAAATCTTTCTCGATAAGGTGTCTCCAAGCCGTTGGGAAGCCCTAAGACCAGTGAACGAGCAGGAGCTTAAAGCAACAGGCCTAGTCAGGATTCCAATCAATGAAGCATCGACAAAAGTCAGAGCTGAGCCACCAGTTGACGATGAGGAAGACTATGACTGGCCTGTATGGGCTGGGGTGATTCCCTTAGAACAATCTTGGGGCCAAGCTGAAACAGACCCAAGGCAAGTTGTGAGTTTTGAACAACCAAAACTCCCAGACGCATTTTAATCACCGCCTTTCTAACATCATTAGGGAAACAGTTTTCCCTAATGATTTCATCTCCTGCAATATTATGAGGATTGTTCACCTCTTTGCATAATTCTACTCATCCCCTATGTTAAGATTCGCCTTCTTTATTCAATATGATCTCTTCTAAACATTAGGATCTTATCCATGATGGATTTATTTCTTTGGCAGTACATTGCCATTGGTCTGGTTTTTATTTGGAGCGGCTTTGTCCGAAGTGGCTTAGGTTTTGGTGGCGCAGTCCTCGCCTTACCCTTCTTATTGCTAATCCATAATGACCCTTTGGTATATTTACCTGTTATCGCAATTCACCTACTTATTTTCTCTAGCTGGATTGCTATCAAAGGTCATAGACAAAGTAAAAAACAAGCAAAGTTAGATCCAGATTCAGGTCAAAGTAATATCGATTGGGCTTATCTCAAAAAGTCGTTGGGCATCATGATAGTGCCAAAGCTCATCGGTGTATTTGGCTTATTAACTCTGCCATCTAACCTGATTACCGGCATTATTTTTGGCATAGTCATCTTCTTCGCCATTTCCTATATTTTGGATAAACCCTTCAAAAGTAATAATAAATGGCTAGATAATGTTTTTCTGATGATGGGTGGTTATGTCAGTGGCACATCGTTAATTGGCGCGCCTTTAATTGTAGCGGTATACGCAACGCATGTGGCTCGACACCAACTAAGAGACACCTTATTTGTACTCTGGTTTATCCTAGTCATGATTAAAATGGTTTCCTTTTTAATCGCTGGTATCGATCTACAGTTAATCCATCAAATTTGGTTATTACCTTGTGCCTTTACTGGTCATTTATTAGGGCAAAAATTCCATAACCATATTCAAGCACAAGACAGTAAAGTCTTCTTCCGTGTGCTAGGTTTTGCCTTACTGGTTATTTGTATTATCGGTTTATACATGAACTTTATTGCCTAAATGCTAGCATTTAGGCAATAAAAAACGAGCTTTAACCTTAGGTTAAGCTCGTTTTTTTATGCCTTAAGAAAGGTTTTAAAAATAATAAAACACAGAGGCGGTATGACTTGTTTCTTCTCTTTCCTGCTTCACTGCCTGATACTCAAAAGCGAATGCAGAATTTAGCCTTTTATAAAAACTTAACTCATGATCAAGCAGGTCTTTATTTTCATAAGCTAACGAGACAAAACCCATATTGGTTTCAAAACCAGAATAGACAGGCAAGTTAGTTAAGTTAGAAATCTCAATACTTGGCAAGAGATAGAATTTTGCACCTAAGGCAGACATACTTCCTCCTATCCCATAATTAAAATAAGCGTTCAATTGATTATCTTGATCGCGCTGCGCACCGGTGCCAAAGCGCCAAGATGCTTTTTTAGTTATAGCATTGAGCGGTTTTAAACTGGTTATTTCTAACAAGGTAACACTCTCTACTCGACTCGTATCCTCAATACCAGAAAGCTCAACGACACCCGCCGCTAAACTTGCCGAATTAATGCTCTCTTGTCTTTGATAAAAAGAACGGTAATCCAGTAAAGCAAAACGAGCAGAGTTTTCATCCTTATTGGTCGACACTCCAAAGGATGAAAGATTAAGTTTATCTCGCATTTGATCATTGGGTAGCTGGGTTTCAGGCAAACCATCTAATAAACCAGTTGAGTTGCCATAAGTATCTAGTAAACCAAAATAAGATGGGTAAGGTGTTTTGTAGGTTTCAAAACTTAAACGAGTGCCTAACACAGCGACATCCCCTAGATCTTGATGAATACCTTGATATTGAAAACCCTGATCTAGAATCATTTGTCGAACCGTTCTTTGTTCAAAGCTGTTTAGTGGCTCATAAGCTTGGTGGAACCTAGCCAACAGAGATTTAAGTTCAAAAACTTGAGTCTCTGGAGCTTGTTGATAAACCTGAGCTTCCATCAAGGCAGGCGAGATTATGCTTCTGTTTTCATCTAAACAATCACAAGCCTGATCAAGTGCCTCATAAAGATAGGTCGCGCAGTTTTTAACAAAAAAGTTATACCTTAAAGGGTCATTCAAAGCCTGATCGAAATAGTTTATTAGCTTTTCACTATCAAACTTATCTTCAGGTAGCTTAATAAAACGTAAGGAGCGTGATTCATAGTTATTGTAAAAGGAGATAACTTGGTGCAAAGGTGTCAGGTTAATTTCTGCCTTGATACTAGAGAAGCCACCTTTGAGGGTTTGAGAGAAAAGCTGCTTACTTTCTAGCGGGGCTAACACGGACAATACAGGTGAAAAGTAAAAATCTTCCTCATCTAGAAACAGAAGCAAAGAATGACCAAAATAGGACATAGGAGCATCTAGATTAACGTCGGCAACTAACAAATAGGGTGATTTTCCCTCTAAAGTTGCCCTAAATTCCCTTTTATCACTCACCTCATTTTGTTTCGAGCACTGATTTATTTTGGCTTTTAAATAGAGAAAAAATCCATAGTTGTCTTTTTGTTCAAGCAAAGCGGTATCTGTGAGCAGGTTTGCTTCACAACCTCGTTTTTCAAGCTGTTTTTTTAAACTATTAAAGCCCACACCTGACTGGTGTTTAATCTGAGAAATAAGCGCTGGACTGTTATGTAATATAAATTCATCAAGATCATCACTAAAAACCACATCCTTAGCGATAGCACTGGAGTGAAAAAGCATCCCTATCACACATAGCAAAACTAACTGACTTGTCTGCTGCCATTTACGCTTTAATGCTAATTGAGCACCTTTTAAACCCTGAGCCAACATTTTTAAACCTATGACAAAGAAGCCACAGTCATAAGATCTGTGGCAAAACATCTATTATAGAATTGAATCAGTCTTATTATCGACAAACCATTTTCCTTGAGCCAGATTACGGCGATAGAGCCAATACATGCTCGCTCCTCGGGCAACAAATAAAGCCGCCTGACTAAACCAAAGTCCATGGTTACCCATGCCTAATTGCTGCGTGATATACCAGCAAGGGAAGAAGACAAGCACAACTGACACTATCATGGCATCTTGCATCTGCTTCACTTCAGTGGCACCTATAAAGACACCATCCAGCATAAAGGACCAAATCCCCAGAAGTGGGAAGATAATCAACCATGGCAGATATATCGCCGCGATACTTTTAACCGATTCGATACTGGTTAATAGAGAAACGATATGATTTCCAAACAGCCAAAAAACACAGACAAGGCCAACCGCAGCCACCAAAGCCCAAACGCTCGATAAAAGCACTACCTTTTCGAATTGCATTTTGTCTTTCTGGCCGATTGCCTCGCCACATAAGGCTTCAACAGAAAAGGCAAAGCCATCTAAAGCATTGGAAATGATCATTAAAAATGTCAGCAATACAGCATTTGCCGCAAGGATATTATCCCCTTGAGCCGAGCCTTGGGCGGTAAAGAAAATACCAACCGTTAATAACAAGATAGTTCGTACAAATAGATAGCGATTTACCTGAATCAAAGCAATGTATTCAGAGAGTTTTAATAAACTTTTTGCGACCTCAGTGGAGATATTAATATTCAGTTTTTTCAACTGTTTACTTGCCAAATATAAAGCGAGAGCCAAGCCAGCATATTGGGAGAAAACGGTTGCCCAAGCGACACCATCACTGGCCATATCCAAATGGTAAACAGCGTAATAATCCAACACCATGTTCACCACATTAATTAATAACATGATCCAAAGTGGTCCACGGGCATTTTGTACCCCATAAAACCAACCAACGACGGCATAACCAGCCAAGACCGCTGGCGCACTTAGAATACGCACCTCACAATACAACCTTGCCCAAGGTTCTACTTGAGCACTGGGAGACATCATCCATAACATGACATCAATAATGGGTTCTCGAAATAGGATCAAAAGTAAGCCAATCAAGATACCCAGCAAAACAGACTGTAATAGAAGCTCTAATACTCTTTGATCATCCTTACGACCTAAGGCTTGAGCGGTTAAACCTGTCGACCCCATTCGTAAGAATCCAAACGCCCAAAAAACTAAGCTAAAAATACTCGCGCCAATCGCTACAGCCCCAAGGTGACTTTCATTTGCTAGGTGTCCTACCACAGCCGTATCTACCAAACCTAAAAGCGGTGTGGTGATGTTAGATAACATAGGAGGCCAAGCCATATGCCAAATGCGTTTATTTAACTGCTTCTCTTTACGAAAAGTAGGAATAAGAGTTAACAAGCTGGACATACTAAATTTAATACCTTGGGTAAAAGTGTGAATTATGGGCTAAAAAGCGGCTATTTATACTTAAAAACAGCCTATTTTGGCGAGAAGTTTCGTTTTCACTGTGGATAAAAACATCAATTACACACAAGTTTGTTCATATAAAGCCGAATATACACATTCGATTTTTCTATAACAGATATAATGTGTATTAGTATCTCATTTATCCACATATTATTTTGCTAAATAACGAAGAAAGGTTATCCACAAATAGAGAGGAGTTCATTTCTAAAACAAGGAAGACGAGCATTCATATCTTGTTTTGATTAAACTAGGGCAAATTTATTGGTGATCGCGCCAAATTAAAACATCTTGGAGCCCTATATGAAAAAGTATGCAAAACCCCTCGCAGAAGGCCTAGCTGTTGGTATTGTTTTTGTCAGTATCACCATGCTGTTTCAAATTCCCTATTACATGAGTGCAATTATAGGCATTTTAGCTGCGATCGGTGGCTTTAGAAACTCAATCAAGATGGATGCCGAGAAAAAAGCGAAAAGATCTGGTCCATCTTCCTCAGTAACTAGCACAGAAAAGAAAGAGTCAGATGATGTCTGAATCAAACAAATCCTATGGTGAAGGGGATAGCACCTTTCAAGCGGTTGGAGGTAAAGACGGTTTGCATGCTCTGGTATCAGACTTCTTCCACTTTATGGGGACAGAACCTCAGTTCAAACGCCTTTATGATATGCACCCAGCCGATACAGAGTTATCCATAGACAAGCTTTACCGCTTTTTAACTGGCTGGATGGGTAGCGACAAGCTCTATAGTCAAAAATATGGTTCTATCCAATTGCCGAGAGCGCATATGCATTTAGATGTCATAGATGAAGATAAACAGGCTTGGTTAGATTGCATGTCAATGGCGATGGATAATCAGGGCTTAGACGCTGACTTAAAGGAATACTTATTGATTCAACTTGCCGTACCTGCCGAACGTATCAGACAAGTTAGCCAAGCTAGACAGGCACAAGAATCTTAGTTTAAACCTAATGCTCCTGTAAAAACCTCTTAGCGAGATTTAAAGATAAACACCTAGATACTGTTGGGTGTTTATCTAACCCATTTTCTATCTATTTACTTGTTTCACCACTTCTATACCTAAACGTTTGGCAAGTCGAACTAGGTTTGCTCTGTCCATATCTAGAGCTCTAGCAGCCTTTGACCAGTTGTAATCTGAACTTAGCAAGGCTTGATGAATTTTCTGGCTTTGAAAGACCTCTGTTGCTTCTTTAAGATTACTCACTTGCCAAGCTTCTTGTACCAAACCCGAACGATTATCCTGACTTTCTTGTGAAGTATAAGTATGATGAACTAAAGCTTGATTAGTCGTTTCCGCTAAGGCTTGAGACGCGCTTTGTAACTGACCAAGGTGATAAGCTTTAATCCTCGTCATCTCAGACTGATCTTGCCTGTCAGACCTTGCCATCAGAGCGGCACGGTTCATCACATGCTCTAGTTCACGTACATTCCCCGGCCAATCATAGGCTTCTAATTTGGCAATCACTTCATCATCAATTAATAAGTGGGGTAGACCTAACCTACGACGAGATTGTTCGGTAAAATAACCTGCTAATAAGGTAATATCACCCAGTCTTTCTCTTAATGGAGGGATACAGACGGGAAATACACTTAATCTATGATACAGGTCTGATCGAAAGCGATTGGCTTCTACTTCTTCTTTCAGTACTCGGTTAGTGGCAGCAATAACGCGTACATCCACCACTTCGACTTGATCCTTACCAACGGCCTGTATTTCTTGGCTTTGCAGAGCTCGAAGCAATTTACTCTGAGCTAAAAGAGGCAATTCACCTATCTCATCTAAGAACAAGGTACCGCCATTTGCTAGGCTAAATTTCCCAGCTCTGTCTTTATCCGCACCAGTAAACGCCCCTTTCACATGGCCAAACAACTCACTTTCAATCAAGTTCTCAGGCAAAGCGGCACAGTTCACATACACCAATGGCCCCTCTGCTCGAGTCGATTTTCTATGTAGAGTACGGGCCACCAGCTCTTTGCCCACACCGGTTTCTCCCTCAATCAGAACAGCGAAGTCAGAAGGGGCAACCAAGCCCAATTCTTGCTGCATTTTCTGCATGGGTAAGCTTTGTCCAATCAGCTCACCACCATCCTTAATCAGGGCTTCTTTAGTCAGCTCAGACACAACATTTTGAAAATGCTCAGTATGAGACTCTAACTTTTTAAAGAGAATAGCGGTTTTCAAACTGGCCGCAGATACAGCTGCAATCACTTCCAAGGTTTTAGCAGCAATATCATCAAACACCCCAGGAGTAAGGCTATCTAATGTCAATATGCCAATCAGTTGCTCGTCCGCATACAGAGGAAAGCCCATACAAGCATGCACAGGTAAGTCGCCTTCGACCCCTTGTAACATGCCATCGTAAGGATCTGGTAAATCACTATCACTGGCAAAGCGTACTGGAATTTGGCTTTCACAGATGGCTTCAAATCTAGGCTGGGAGTAAATTTCAAAGCGCCGACCTAATAGCTCAGGATTAACCCCAGTTTGGGCTAATGGCTTAAGTTCTTGGCCCTGACGCTTAAGCAAAACGACAGCATCACAGGGGATAATATTACGTATGGTTTTTAACAAACGATCAAACCTATCTTTGGTTGTCACGTTTTGCGCCATATCAATTGCTAATTCAAGCAAGTCACCCGATGTAATCACATTTTCACTCCTAAGATGAAATCTATAAACGAGTATAGGTCATATTGACTCTAATAGGTATTTATAACTCTTTTTTAAATAGGTCATATTGACTTATTAAAAACTCAAATAAAACGTAAACCACTGATAAATAACAAATAAAATAATTGGCATCAGATATGCAATAACAAATACAAGAAAGATATGTAAATGACGATTAGATGTCAGAGAGGCATCAAAGGAGACAAAAATGTTAGGCCATCATTTCAAACTATTACCTATTATGAGCCAGCAAAGATTGACTCATTACGAGCTAGAAGAGAACTTTAAAAGCGTTTTGTTTGCAGGCAACAGCTTGATGCTAACGTCTGTCATCATAGTGCTAGCAACCATTTTCATTGGTTACTTACAACCTGAACTGTTCAGCATAGCAACTCAGGTTGTAAGCCATATTGCGCTAGTAGTTTTCGCTGCTTTTTTAAAAGTGGGTTATGTGATGCGTTTGATTGGCCAGAATGGTATTAAGGCTGAAATTCTATGATGAGCAATATACGCCCAGATCAGATCAAACATAATCAAACGCAAGGGAAGCCAGGCTTTGATCTATTTGAGTTAGCTTTTCGCCCCGGATTTTTAGGGGCCAGTGTTTTTTCCTTAGTTGCTTTAAGTTTATGGTTGTTCGTATTAAACGGGCAACTCAGCTTACCAGAACAAGGACTATCAAATGTCATTTGGCATTTCCATGAAATGGTCTTTGGTTTTGCAGCCTTTGTGGCCTTGTCATTCCTTTTAACGGCATCGCAAACATGGACTCAACTTCGTAGCTTGCATGGTAAACCACTGCTTCTATGGTGCCTTATTTGGGTTTCTGTACGCATCTTATTATGGCAAGAGAGTCTGTCGCTTCAATATTTAGCCTTTGGTGTACAGCTTATTTGGTGGCTAATCGGCATAGGTTTCTTAGCTCAGCTTCTATATCGCGCTAAAAACCGTAATCTCATGCTATTGCCTCTACTGAGCATCATGATGCTGATTAATATGGGCATCATAGTGGCTGATTTAGCCGGAGATACAGAGCTTGCCTTACATTTTGGCCGTACTGGGGTGCTTTTATTTGCTCTTTTAGCTGGCGTATTAGGGGGCCGTCTCATCCCTATGTTCACACGTAATGGCACCAAGGCACTGCCACTGCCTGCAAAAGTTGTCGCTACACCAAAATTAACTAAGTTACTGATAGCAACGGCCTTAATTAATAACCTATACGCCTTTATTTACCCATTTTTTGAATTTGCACTTGTGCCTGGTTTCATCATGATTTTTTTAGGTAGCCTGCAGCTCATCCAGCTTTACCATTGGCACCCAAGGGCCAGCTTACAAGTACCACTTTTATGGTCCTTACACCTAACGTATGGCTCGCTTGGGATAGGTTTTATTTGCTTAGGAGCAAGCTTTTTCACTGAGGCTATTCGCTTTTCTGACGCGTTACACCTAATTGCGATCGGCGCTATCGGCGGCATGATACTTGCCATTATGTCTCGGGTATCCCTTGGCCATACAGGGCGCTTAATTCAATCGGCTCCCTTAATGTCATTGGCTTTTGTCATGATGCTTGGAGCAGCACTAACACGTACTTTTTTGCCTGCTTTAGGCCTAGTAATAGAAGCATGGCAATTCAGTGCAGCCCTTTGGATAGGTGCCTTTGCACTCTTTATTCTGCACTACAGCAGCATCTTAATTCGTCAGCGTTTATAGCGCACTTTTTATCAACTCAACCTAAATACGTCACTCACACAGAGCGTTAGATTAATAAGGATACAAAATGTTAACTGATCAACAAATAAGCACAGTAAAAAGCACAATTCCATTGCTTGAAAGCGTAGGGCCTTCTCTTACTCAACACTTTTATAAGCGTATGTTTGAGCATAATCCTGAGCTTAAGGATGTATTTAATATGGCCCATCAGGCCGAAGGCACTCAGTCTTTAGCTCTATTTAATGCCATAGCTGCTTATGCAAAATACATAGATAACCTACCTATGCTGACTTCAGCAGTACAGCGTATTGCCCATAAGCATACTAGCTTGGATATCAGACCAGCTCACTATGACATTGTAGGCTTGCACCTAATAGAAACACTTAGAGAGCTTGCTGGTGATGTATTCACAGCTGAGATAGAAGATGCTTGGGTTGCCGCTTACGGCCAACTTGCAGAAGTCTTTATCTCAGTTGAGAACGGCTTATATGAGTCTAACGAAGCCCAAGAAGGTGGTTGGCAAGGGCCAAGACAGTTCAAGCTCGTTGAAAAGCGTATCGAGTCTGAGCTGGTTAAAAGTCTTGTGTTTGAACCGGTAGACAGAAAAGCGGTAATTACTTATCAGCCGGGGCAGTATCTTGGTATCAGAGTGAAGCCAATTACCTCTGAAAACTTGGAAATGCGTCAATACTCACTTTCTGACCAAGCCAATGGCGAAAGCTACCGTATCTCAGTCAAACGTGAAGCCATGGGCGTACCGGGTTTGGTATCTAACTTCCTGCATGATGGTTTACGTCTGGGAGATGAGGTAGAACTTTTTGCACCAGCGGGTGATTTTGTCTTTAAAAACAATGGCAAACCTGTTGTCGCCATCTCTGCGGGTGTAGGCCTAACGCCTATGCAAGCGATACTAGAGAACCTTGCGGAACAAAGAAGTGATGTTGAAGTGCATTATCTTCATGCCTGTGAAAACCATGAACAACACTCTTTCAAAAAGCGTGTGAAGCAGCTAGCGAGCAAACTTAATCTGACTCATCACACTTGGTATAACCAAGACCATGATCCAGAGGAGAGTGTACATCATGGCTTAATGGACCTAAGTACAATTACAACCTTGCCTTTAGAGGACGGTGACTTCTACCTATGTGGCCCAGTGGGCTTTATGCAGTTTGCCAAACAGCAATTGCAGAATTTAGGGGTAGATTCTGATCGTATCCATTACGAAGTCTTTGGACCGCATCAAGATTTCTAAAATATCTAAAGCCTCCATTAAATAGAGTGCACTGATAACAACTAAAAAAGCAGGCTTAAATAGAGCCTGCTTTTTTGTATTCGTACTTTTTGAATTAGAAAGCCTAGATTAAGCCTTAGCTAGCCGCTTTTTTAAAACTAAATCCTGTTGTCTTCACTGTGCCAGCGATGACCAATACAGTCCCAGCTAGCGTATGCCAGCCTACCATTTCATCTAGAAAAATCACTCCCCACATCACACCAAAGACAGGAACAAGGAAGGTGACCGTCAAGGTAGAAGAGGTGCCTATCTCATTAAGTAGTTTGAAAAAGATAAGGTAAGCGACTCCAGTACAGACAACACCTAACATGATAACAGCCAGAGAAATTTCGATACTAGGTTCAGCCAATGGGCGATAGAAGAACAACATAGGCAGTAACACCAAAGTCCCCATTAACATGGTGCCATAGGCATTAGGTAAAGGCTCCACACCTTTTGAGACTTGCGTAAAAGTACTGGCCAGTCCATAACAAAAAGGTGCACCTAGAACGATAAGTACTGACAACCAAGCATCCGTTTTAAAGAGCTCTGCATCAAAACCTACAATGACAGACACACCAACAACTCCAAGTACTAAGCCAATCAAGGTGTCACGCGCTAGCTTTTGCTTGAAGTAAATCGCACTGATCACAGTACCAAATACAGGCGTTGTGGCATTAATAATAGACATGAGGGAAGCGGTTAAATCACCTGCTGCAAAGCCATAACATAAGAAGGGCAAGGCTGCGCTTAACAACCCAAGTATCAAATAATGACGCCAGTGTTTCGCTAGGTACAGACGTTTTTTAAAGGCTAAAGTAACGACAGCTAGAAAAAGGGCGGCAAAACCTATGCGTAATTCTATCATCCACACAGGGCCAAAAACTGGCGCACTGATACGCATAAATAAAAAGGAGCTACCCCAAATGGCGGCTAATAAGAGTAAATAAAACGCACTTCTAATGCCCATAGGAAATTCCACGCTATGAAAGAAAAAGAATAAGTGAGTACAAAGAGAAGATGTACTCTAGGATTTTTGCAAGGCGGGATAATACCAGTTCACATAAAGCTACGTATAGCAAAATTGATTGATAAAAGAATACAAGATAATCCTGAGTTTTCACCGATTACTACATTTGTGTTACTTTCACCTGCTAACCTAAAACTTAGCTTTAATAAAAAAGAGGTGAAGCAATGCTTAGATTCTTATTTGCTACCTTTTGTCTGTTTATCAGTACTTTAGGTCATGCAGACCAAAAACCCAGTGTTAAAATTACCTTAGGTGAATGGCCACCCTTTATTACAGAAAGTCAGCAGCACAATGGCTTTGTTACCCATCTTATTCATGATGTTTTAAGTGAGGCGGGTTATACGCCTGCTTTTGCCTTTTACCCTTGGACGCGTGCTTATAAAACAGCGGCGCTAGGTCGTGCTAATGCAACGGCGGTTTGGATGCACAAAGCCGAACGTGAACAAGATTTTTACTACAGTGAACCAGTACTTAACGAGGAGTTTGTCTTCTTTCATCTTAAAGTTTCTGGGTTTGAATGGTCTAAAATTGCCGATCTGAGCCAATACCAGCTTGGTGGCATATTAAGCTCTAGCTATGGCAAGGCATTTGATGATGCTCTTAAGGAAGGTATTCTCAGCATAGATTTAGCGCCTAATAATCAGGTCGCTTTTTTAAAGTTACTAGCGGGGCGAATTGATGCATTACCGCTAGAGAAGAGTGTTGGCCTTGCTAGCATCAGGGAACAACTCACGCCAGAACAGCAAGCCCTGATTACCTTTCACTCAAAAAGGTTATTAGAGAATCATAGTTTTTTATTGGTCTCTAAAGCCTTAGAAGATAGCCCTCAGATCATCAAGAACTTTAATCGAGTATTAGATGAGTACCGCAAAGATGGGCGTTATCAAACCTACTTTGATGACTTTGAAGCAGGCGCCTATGATCTAAATATTAATAATTAGCAGTCTGCTTTTTTGAAGGGTAACTGTTGTTCTATCTCAGCTTTATATTGCTCTACAGCTTTGCCTTCTTCTGTGCAGAATTGCGCGATAGCATCACGAAAACCAGGATGAGCAATATAGTGGAGACTATGGCTATACACAGGCTCAAAACCACGGGCAATTTTATGTTCTCCTTGAGTACCCGGATCAAAGTGTTGCAAACCTTGTTCTAAACAAAACTCGATACCTTGATAATAACAAGCCTCAAAATGCAGACAGTCAAACTCTTCCACACAACCCCAATAACGGCCGTACAAGGAATGGTTATCAAAGAAACACCAAGATGCAGCAATCCAGTCATCACCTCTTGATGCCAGCACCAGAAGAATTTGATCTCCCATATGGCTGATCAAACTTTGAAAAAAGTCGCGAGTTAAATAACCCTGTTGGCCCCGTTTAGCATAGGTTGATTGATAACAAATATAGAAGAAGTCTATCTCTTCTTTGCTGAGATCTTTACCCAATTTACGTTCTAAACTTAAACCCTGATCCAATACCTTCTTACGCTCTTTTTTAGCCACTTTACGTTTGCGACTAGAGAAGTAAGACAGGTAATCATCCATATCCTGATAGTCACGGTTAAACCAGTGAAATTGGCACGCGGTTCTATGTAATAGATATTCGCTTTTTAGCCCACCAAGACGCTCTTCTTGATTAAACAGAAGATGCCAACTTGAAAGCTTTTGCTCGCCTGTACGGTCAGTAAGCACTTGCGCTACTAGCAAGTGTAAATGATCGAGTTCTTCCGCTTGAGTCGTTGAATCCAGTCCAGAGAAAAGCCTAGGGCCAGTCACAGGAGAGAAGGGAACAGCCCAAATACGCTTAGGAAAATAGTCTAAACCATGCCTTTGGTACGCTTCCGCCCAACTCCAATCAAAGACAAACTCTCCTTGAGAATGGGTCTTTAAGAAGGTAGGGGCGATAGCAACGGGCGTATCATCATCTTCCATTAATAAGAGGTATTCTGGATACCAGCCAGATTCTTCAACAAGACTTTGGCTAGACTCTAAAGCATGAAAAAAACCATATTGTGCAAAAGGGTAAGTGGTACTGCCAATGGCTTCTTGCCATCTTGCTTCACCAATTTGTTCCACTTGATTAAACCACTGGGCTTTCATTACTTACCTTCTCACCTATTCAAAACGTAAACGACTCAGCTTTAGTCTTAAAAAAGACTCGCACAAACAGCTATAGTTCAGCATGCATCTTGTTAATTAAGCTCAGGGTTTCTGGACGTTTATTACGCCACAAGGTAAAAGCTTCTGCCGCTTGTTCCACCAGCATACCTAAACCATCACAACCTTTTGCGCCTAAGTTTTGCGCCCAATTTAGAAAGACCGTCGGCTCTTTCGCGTACATCATGTCATAACACCAAGTATTAACGCCGATAACAGTGTCAGGTATTGGCGGTAGGTCACCAGATAAACTAGCGGACGTACCATTAATGATCATATCAAATTCACCTTCCACTTCAGCAAACCCCATAGCGGCACGTTTAGTATCAGGGAAGTCTTCTGGGCCAAAAATATCCACCAAGGTTTGGGCTTTAGACACAGTACGGTTAGCAATGACTAACTCGCTAGGTTTCTGAGACAGAACAGGTTCTAAAATACCACGTACAGCACCACCCGCCCCTAATACCAAGATACGCTTACCTTTCATCGTTTGGCTATTATTCACTTTGATGTCTCTTACCATGCCAATACCATCGGTATTGTCACCATAAATCTCACCATTTTGATTCTGTAATAGGGTATTTACCGCACCGGCTGTTTTCGCTCTGCTACTTAGCACATCACACAAAGCAAAGGCTCTTTCTTTAAAAGGCACAGTGACATTAAAGCCCTTTCCACCCTGCTCGAAAAAGTCTTTTATCTGAGTTTCAAAGCTCTCTAAGTCGCCAAGAAAGCGCTCATAGGAAATATCTTGCTGGGTTAAACGGGCAAACTCTGCGTGAATATCAGGCGACTTACTGTGGGCAATAGGGTTACCAACCACTAAATATTTGTCCATTAAACCTCTCCTTCAGCCTTATCCGTTACTGGGCGATTCAACCAATTTCGGCCCGTTAGGTAATAGTCAGTTAACTTCGCTTCTTCACTGCCAGCTTGAGCGTCATAACCATAGCTCCATTTCACCTCAGGTGGTAAAGACATCAGGATAGACTCGGTACGCCCTGCGCCACTTTGCAAACCAAAATGAGTGCCACGGTCAAATACCAAGTTAAATTCTACATAACGGCCGCGTCTATGTAGTTGGAAGTCACGCTCACGTTCACCATAAGGGGTATCTAAGCGTTTTGCCAAAATAGGGTGATATGCCTTCATGAAAGAGTCACCAACAGAGCGCATTAAACCAAAGCTTTGCTCGAAGCCTAATTCAGAGAAATCATCGAAGAACAAACCACCAATACCACGTGGCTCGCCCCTGTGTTTCAAATAGAAATACTCATCACACCAGTCTTTAAACTTGTCATAGTATTGATCACCAAAAGGCTCACAGGCTTCTAATGCGGTTTGATGCCACTGGGTACAGTCTTCATCAAATCCATAATAGGGTGTTAGATCAAAGCCACCACCAAACCACCAAACAGGGTCCATACCTTCTTTATGGACCACAAACAAACGCACATTAGCATGGGACGTCGGCGCATAAGGGTTTTTAGGGTGAATCACCAGAGACACACCCATGGCTTCAAAACTGCCACCAGCAAGCTCAGGCCTTGCTGCCGTTGCAGAAGGAGGAAGTTGACTTCCCATGACATGGGAAAAGTTCACCCCACCTTTTTCAATCACTTCACCATCGGCGATGACACGGGTACGACCACCGCCACCATTTTCACGCTCCCAAGCATCTTCTTGAAAACGCGTTTGCGGCTCGAACATTTCTAACGAGGCACAAATACGGTCCTGTAAATCCATTAAAAAGGCTTTAACATCGGCGATCTCTTTGGCACCAATGGCGGTTTGCCCTGGGTGTTTCTCACTTGAAGGTGTGTTTGAAGCTGACAAGGTGAAGACTCCGGTTCTAATATCTAAAAACGTGGCTATAAAAGTGTCGTTAAAATAGCGAGTAAATAACACTTAAAAAGCGAATTAAAGGTCTTTATAGAAATTGAGTAAGACCATAAAAATAATGGCAGCTAGTCTAACACTCAATGAAGGAGCAGGGTATTAGCACAGGCAGATGAAAAGCGAAGAGAGTGAGATAACAGACATTTATCATTTCAGCGTTTGCAAAAAGAACAAAGGCCTCAACTGAGGCCTTTGTTTTTAACCGAGTTAGAATTCAGTTAGCCCTGATAGCGTTTCAGGATCAAAGCCGCATTCACGCCACCAAAGCCAAAGCCGTTACAGAGCACATGCTCTACTTGCTTTTCTCTGGCTAGGTTAGGAATCAAGTCCAAGTCAGCCATAGTCGGGTCGACATTTTCAAGGTTTAAGGTCGGAGGCAGCACACCTGAACGCAAAGCCATGGCGCTGAAGATAGACTCTATGCCACCAGCGGCACCGAGTAAGTGGCCCGTTGCGGATTTAGTGGCTGAGATAGGCAAAGCCTGTACTCCGTCAGTAAATACCTCATCATTGAAAACATGTCTTAAGGCGTTGATTTCTCCTCTATCTCCTACTGGGGTCGAGGTCGCATGGGCATTCACATAACCAATGTCATTTGGGCTTATCTGAGCCATCGTCATAGCGGCTTTCATGGCTCTGGCAGCCCCTTCACCGCTTTCTGGACCTGACGTTAAGTGATAAGCATCGGCACTGGTACCATAACCGACTATCTCAGCTAGAGGCGTCGCGCCGCGAGCTAGGGCATGTTCTAAGGTTTCAATAACGAGCAAACCCGCACCTTCTCCCATCACAAAACCTTCGCGGTTTTCATCAAAAGGACGAGAAGCCCCTTGTGGATTGTCATTATTGGTAGAGAGAGCTTTTAAGGCCCCAAACCCTGCGTAAGATAAAGAGTCTATGCAGGCTTCAGCACCACCAACTAAGGCGACTTTGGCTTCGCCACTGCGAATTATACGCATGCCATCACCAATAGCCTGTATCCCAGCAGCACATGCTGTAACAGGTGTACCTATGGGCCCTTTAAAGCCGTATTTGATAGACACGTTTCCCGCAGCTAAATTGGCTAAAAATGCAGGCACAGTAAAGGCAGATACTTTTCTAGTCCCTGATTTATCTAGTACTTCTTTGGCGTGAGTAATGGTTGGCAAGCCGCCTATGCCTGTGGCAATGATGGTGGCCGTTGCTTCTTGATCTTCTAGATCCGTTGGTTGCCAGTTAGCCTGAGTTAAAGCTTCATCAGCAGCAGCGAGAGCAAACAAGGTAAAGGCATCCACACGACGACGCTCTTTGGCCGACATATAGTCTGTTTCCACTAGAGCGTTGCTAAATTCTTCAGCCTTAGCATTTTTACCTTGGATTGGGACTTGCCCACCAATTCGTGTACTCACGCTATCATTTAACTTTAGGTTGTCATCAAGGGCACGAATACCTGACTCACTAGCGATAAGCTTCTGCCATACGCTGTCGACACCACAGCCTAGAGGTGAGACGAGTCCCATTCCAGTTATTACGATTCGATCAAGCATGGTCTTTCCTCATGGTTATTCATTCTATGGGGAAGATGCTAAAGTAAGCCTTTATATGATCAAGATAATATTTAGATTTTAAGCACTAAGCTTATAGAGGAAAGCCAAATGCCTTATTCAGCCGACCATAAGCTGCAAAGCCGTGAACGTATTCGACGAGCAGCCGCTGATCTCTTCTGTCGCCAAGGATATGACAGTGTTTCCATTAGTCAGGTAATGAAGCATGCAAAGATGACCCATGGGGCCTTTTATGCGCATTTTAGTTCTAAGGGTGCGCTTTACTCTGAGGCCATAAAAAGTGCGGCAGAACAGTCTCTTTTTACCCGTGAAAGTGGCGATTTAACCTTAGCCAAGATAGTAAATTTAATTCGGCAATACTTAAGCCTAGAGCATGTAAATCAAGAGGTTCCACCTTGTCCATTAGCTTTTTTAAGTACTGATATCGCTCATAGAGACAAGCATGTTAAAGCCAGTTATGAGGCTGTATTTAATGGCATGATAAAAACACTCAGCAAAGCATTATTAGAACAAGTTTTAATGGTGGATGAAGCGAATAATGAAAAATCAAATAATAAATACACTGATAAACCTGCAGAAAAACAGGGTATAGAAGTGGCAAGAGCGCTAGCCCAGCAATTGATGGTCAATTTAGTCGGCACGGTTTCCATTGCCCGTAACATCACAGACCCTGATGCCCAGAAAACCTTGTTAGACAATACAAAAACAGGGCTGATAAACCTGCTTACTGGAGGCGTAAAAGCCTAATTCATCATAATGGAGTATTAGTTTGATGTTTTGCTAACCATTTGCTGATCACAAACTGTATTGGCAAACAGCCTTTTAACCTTTCACCTTAGCGTACGACTCTTTGATCTAACTATCACTATCATTATGGCTTGAACTCTAGGGAGCCTGCGATTAAGTCACCTCAACCTATAAGGCGAGCTATTAATTGCTTAAATCATTATCTATTTCTTATTTTTCAATAGGTTAAATATACTTCTCACCACCCTATAAAGTCAAAAGCATGCCGCTAAAACTAAGCGCTTAAGTCAGGGCTTAAGTCAGGGCTTTGGATTATAAGTTTGAAGAGCATCAAACATTAAAGCGATTTAACAGCATCTTCTTTCGCTTTCGCTTTGACTAGTATCCAAGACACGTCATTATCAATGTACCTAAACCCTATGATCGAATTTTGAAGCATAAATTCTGACCCATAGACATTGAGATAAGAATTTAAGTCTGGAGTAGACGATGCAAACTTCACAAACAGCAATTAATTTAGCGAACCAAAGCCTTTTTAAACAAGAGTCTTATGTTAACGGCCAATGGGTAAGTGCCCAGTCAGGCAAAAGCTTTGCCGTTACCAATCCTGCCAATGGCGCCTTTTTAACAGAGGTTGCAGACCTCGGCGCTAGCGATACAGAAGACGCTGTGACTGCAGCAGAAGCCGCACTTAAACCTTGGCAAGCACAAACCGCAAAAGAGCGTGCAACACTCCTACGTCGCTGGAATCAGCTTATCTTGGATAACCAAGAAGATTTAGCCCTATTGATGACACTAGAGCAGGGTAAGCCTTTAGCCGAAGCAAAGGGCGAAGTCGCTTATGGCGCCTCTTTTATTGATTGGTTTGCTGACGAAGCGCGTCGCATTTACGGCGATACTATCCCGACTTTTGCAAAAGACAAACGCATCATGACTATCAGGCAGGCTGTGGGAGTTGTTGCAGCTGTGACGCCTTGGAATTTCCCGATCGCTATGATTACTCGTAAGGTAGGCCCAGCGCTTGCTGCAGGTTGTACCATAGTGATCAAGCCATCTGATGAAACCCCTTTATGTGCACTCGCTTTAGCAGAGCTTGCCCATCAAGCAGGCATTCCAGCAGGGGTTATCAATGTGGTTGTAGGTAAAAGTGCAGCTGACATTGGTGGCGTACTGACTAGCCACCCAAGTATTCGCAAGCTAAGTTTCACCGGTTCAACCCCTGTCGGTAAGTTACTACTTAGCCAGTGTGCTCAAACCGTGAAACGCACCTCAATGGAATTGGGTGGTAACGCACCTTTTATCGTATTTGATGATGCGGATATCGATGCGGCGGTTGAGGGTGCTATTGCCTCTAAATACCGTAATGCAGGCCAAACCTGTGTTTGCGCCAATCGCATGCTGATTCAAGAAGGTATTTATAACGAGTTTGCAACCAAGCTTGCAGCCAAAGTTGCTGAAATGAAAGTCGGTGATGGCCTAGAGGCTGGTGTTGCTATCGGGCCGCTTATTAACCAAGCAGCGGTTAATAAGGTAGAAGAGTTGGTAAATGGTGCTGTGGTACAAGGGGCGAAGGTCCTAACAGGTGGCGATAAAGCCAGCCAAGCAGGTAGCCAATTTTATCAAGCGACTGTACTAACTGATGTCACTGAAGATATGGATATTTTCCATAACGAGATCTTTGGGCCAGTCGCACCGCTGTTCCGTTTTAAAACCGAAGAAGAAGCCGTTGCCATGGCAAACAATACCCCATTTGGTCTTGCTTCTTATTTCTATTCCCAAAATTTGAGTCGTATCTGGCGTGTATCCGAAGCGCTTGAGTACGGCATGGTGGGCATCAACGAAGGCATCATTTCCAGTGAAGTCGCGCCATTTGGTGGCGTTAAAGAATCTGGTAGTGGTCGTGAAGGCTCTAAATACGGCATAGAAGAGTATGTTGAAACCAAATACCTATGCATGGGTGGTTTAAGTTAAAGCCAAGCTTTCACTTAATACTGTCCCGGAAATTACTAAAGCAAACAGCTAATGACAGCTCGCCTAATAAGACGAGTAGACCGGAGATGACAATGAAAAACGCTAACTTACAAGTAAGAAAAGAAAATGCCATGGCTCGCGGGCAAGGCAATATGGCGCCAGTTTATGTGGACAGAGCACAAAATGCCGAAGTCTGGGACGTAGAGGGTAAACGCTATATTGATTTTGGTGCAGGTATCGCTGTGGTAAACACGGGTCATAATCACCCGAAGGTAAAAGCGGCAGTGATGGCTCAGGTGGAACGCTTTACTCATACTTGTGTCATGGTTAGCCCCTATGAATCTGCGGTTGAATTGTCAGAAAAGCTAAATGCAGCAGCGCCTGGCCCAACACTTAAGAAAAGCATTTTGGTCACCACTGGCGCAGAAGCGGTAGAGAACTGTGTCAAAATCGCTCGTGCTTATACGGGCCGTCCGGGTGTGATCGCCTTTAATGGTGGTTTTCACGGTCGAACTAATATGACCATGGGATTAACCGGTAAAGTTGCGCCTTACAAGGTTGGCTTTGGCCCTTTCCCATCTGACATCTTCCATGTGCCTTATCCAAATGAATACCATGGGGTGAGCATTGAGCAGTCACTAAATGACCTTAAAATGCGCTTTACCTGTGACATTGAAGCTTCTCGTGTGGCGGCGATCGTTATTGAGCCAGTACAAGGGGAAGGGGGTTTTTATCAAGCGCCAGCTGAGTTCTTACAAGCGCTGCGAGCTATTTGTGATGAGCATGGCATTCTCTTAATTATGGATGAGATCCAAACAGGCTTTGCCCGTACAGGTAGCATGTTTGCCCACGAAACATCTGGGGTAGAGGCGGATTTGATGACGGCAGCGAAAGGTATTGCCGGCGGTTTCCCAATTGCAGCGGTTGTCGGTAAAGCAGACATTATGGATGCCCCCATTCCTGGTGGTCTAGGCGGTACTTATGGTGGTTCACCGGTTGGTTGCGCAGCGGCCTTGGCAGTCTTTGATGTGATCGAAGAAGAGAAGTTATGTGAGCGTGCGACTCAAATTGGTAAGCATATGGTGACACATCTTCATGACATCAAAGAAATGCATACAGATCTCGTTGGCAACATTCGTAACTCAGGTGCCATGATAGCGTTGGAGCTCGTGAAGGATGGGGATGTGAATCAACCTAACCCTGAACTCACTAAGGCGTTAGTATCAAAAGCCTCTGAGAAAGGTTTGATCCTTTTATCATGCGGCATCCGTGGTAACGTGATTCGTTTCTTGCCGGCATTAACAGCAGAGTTCGACATTCTTGATGAAGGTATGACAATTCTTAAAGCTTGTTTTGCTGAATTAACCTAAGCCATTGAGTCAGTCCAGCATTCAAAAAAAGAGCCTTATGGCTCTTTTTTAGTTTCTACAAAGCTGAAAAATAGCGATTGCTTCTATTAGGCAAACTGCTGACTAATAATATCAATGAAAAGCTCACGGGCTTTATTGGGTTGGGCTGTTTTACGACTAATCACAGCCACACCTAAGTCATAATTTATTTGTTCTGCTAATACCGCCACCAGCTCCCCTTTATCAATATAGGCTTGCGCATAAAAGTCAGGTAAGAAGCCAATATATTGCCCTGAAAGAATTAGGGCTAAACGTGTATCGTAGAAATAAGACACTGCAGAGAGGTTCATCTCATTAATCTGAGCACTTATGCCCTCATGGGGTTTCACCCCAGCATGCGTGGTAGGAAACTGATTCACCTCTTGCTTTTGCTCTGCTTCAGACATGCTTACCAAGGGGTGAGATGCATGACAGTAGAGGTAACAAGTATCTTGATACAGAGGAATGTAATTCAACCCGTCCAATTGTCTATGGTAAGGAATAAAGCCTATATCGGCCTCATCGTTTAGCACCATACGTTCAATGTCTGCCATAGGCGCCACATTGGTATGCAGCATGACTTCTCTGGCTTGGGCACCAAACGCTCGAATCAAATCAGGGAATTGACTACGTTCATCCAGACTCACTGTATCCGATAAAGCGACTCGCAGTTTACCTGTCAGACTGGCATTAAGATTATTGACCGTAGTACGAAAGCCCTCCAGTGAGTCGAGTAACTCATTGGTCATTTGATAAATGATTTGCCCTTCTTGCGTTAACGAAAAGCCAGCACGACCACGCTTACACAGGCTTAGGTTTAAACGTGATTCAAGGTTTGAGATATGAAGACTAATGGTAGAGCGGCCAATGTTTAGTGCCGTTTCTGCTGCTGAGAACCCACCGCAATCGACAACCGTCTTAAACACCTTTAGTTGTTTAATTTCATAATCGCCAATCTGTCCAAGTGAATAGTTCTTAGTGCTCATAATGCCTCTGAAGTAAGTGCTCTTTTTCGCAACAAGGTTTGCCTTAGCTGTACCTAAAATACCATGCTTTTGTTCTATCTTTTGAATTAAATCACGACTCTTTTGTAGTGAGTAGTACAAGGAGCATAGGGCTTTATCAAACGAGAAAGTCGTATTAAGGAATGTTTTGTGCTGCCTTAACTTTAGATTGGTTTTCTTGCATTTAAGACACTTCCTATCTCACCTAGTATGTCTTTAGCCAAACATTGGAAGCTTAAGTCGGGCACCACCCAACCTGATTTAACTATCCCTAAAGCTTCCGGTTTCTGCCCCTTACTCATCAAGTGAAGGGGCATTTTTTTGCTCAGTTTATGTCTTTTATCTCAAGTAGCCCACCGCATCTTCGTATTTTTCCACATCACCTGTGGCCTGCACTAGGATTGAAGCCCCATGAAGGCTAGCTAACATTTGGCTGGCTTTAACTTGTGCCTGTTTTTTATCTACATCCGCTTCTAGCATGAAGATTGAACCTAACCAATTCAGCTTGATACGGTAAAAATCTGCTAACTCTTCACGGACTTCATCAGGTAATTGGCGCACATCTGTGGTGAGCATGGTGCAAATGCTCATATTGTGGTTATCAACGATTTTTGTTTTAAAGCCATCAATAAACCCATTGAGTAATTGACTGGAACTAGCATGCGTTGTTGCTACACAAGGCAGCTCACTTTCGAAGTTTTCTTTGTAGCGCCTCAGCACGCTTACAGTGAGATCACCCTTGGTTGGAAAGTGATAGTGAACACTTGCACTCTTAATACCAATCTGAGCAGCTAGCTCACGAAAACTAAAAGCGTTAAAACCTCCCGCAATGATGGCATTTTCTGCCAAATCCATGATTAGACTTTTAGTGTCTTTTTTCTCTGTTTTGCTCATAAAAGTTTCATACTCGTGTGCTTATTATTTTATTAGAGAAGAGCGCCAAATATTCTCTTGGAATTTTTATCTACCTACTGATAGATATTTTATTGACTCCCTCTGAGGATACAAGTTATATTTTATCTATCTACTGATAGGTAAGCCTATCGAAAAGCATAATTTTAGCAATTTAAAGGCGGTGTTATGACAAGTTTTAACCCAGATATTAACTATGATGTTTTGGTTTTAGGGGGAGGCCCAGGTGGTTATAACGCCGCTTTTCGGGCTGCGGATTTAGGGCTTAATGTTGTATTAGTCGAGAGGTATGGAGCGCTAGGTGGGGTTTGTTTGAACGTAGGCTGCGTACCCTCAAAAGCATTGCTGCATGTGGCAGGTCAAATACGCAGTACACAAGAACCTAGCTTGTCTGGTGTAGAACTAGGAGAAGCGAAAGTAAACCTTGATCAAGTGAGAGAGTTTAAAACCAATACAGTGAATAAGTTTACGTCTAACCTTGGGCTTATGGCTCAGCAACGTAAGGTAACTGTACTGCAAGGAGAAGGACAATTAACCAGTGCGGATACCTTGGTGTTAACAGGTGCCGATGGTCAATTAACAGTGACATTCCAGCAAGCCATTTTAGCAACGGGTTCAAAGAATATTCGTTTACCTTTTATCCCTTATGAAGATAAACGTATCTTAAACTCAACGACTGCATTGAACCTTGCAGAAATACCTGAGCGCTTGCTTATCTTAGGTGGCGGTATTATCGGTATGGAAATGGCTACGGTTTACCAAGCATTAGGTAGCCAAGTCAGTGTAGCTGAGATGTCTAGCCAAATTATGGCGGGGGCAGATAAGGATCTAGTGAAGGTGTTTGAACAAGCCAATAAAGGCCGTTTTAATATTCTAACTAATACTCAGGTAACCAAGATAGAAAGTCTGCCTGAGCACTTGGTTGTTGATTATAAAAATGCCAAAGGCAAACTTGAAACCCACAATTTTGATGCCGTTTTAGTCGCTGTAGGACGTAGTCCAAATGGTAAATTAGCAGGCGTTCCAGAAATCGGTGTCGAAATTGATGCTAGAGGTTTTATTTTAATTGATGATCAATGCCGTACTAACTTGCCTAATATCTTTGCAATTGGCGATGTTACTTATGGCCCAATGCTGGCACATAAAGCAAGTCATCAAGCCCATATTGCTGCAGAGGTCATTGCGGGCAAAGCAAGTTACTTCCAAGCTAAAGCGATTCCTGGCATAGCTTACACCTACCCAGAAGTAGCTTGGGTAGGCATGACTGAGATACAAGCCAAAGAAGAAGGCTTAGATTTTAAAGTGGCGAGCTTTCCTTGGAAGGCAAGTGCGAGAGCTATAGCTGCAGAAATTAAACATGGTAAAACCAAGTTAATTTACGATGCTGACACTCAAAAGATTTTAGGGGCAGGCATAGTCGGAGAACATGCTGGAGAGTTACTAGGGGAGTTAACCTTAGCCATTGAGTATGGTGCTGAACTTGAGGATATCGCACTCACTATTCATGCCCACCCAAGCTTGCATGAATCTGTAGGTTTAGCCGCCGAACTTGGTACAGGTAGTATTACGGATTTCCCTAACCCTGCTGCGGCGCTGTTTGCACGCTAAAGGGTATCAAAATAGAAAAAGAAAAGAGTCTGACAACAGTAGTTTTGAATATGAGTAAGTGACTATATAAGTAAATAGTCACTTACTTTTTATGCTTGAAGCACATGTGTTTGATATTTTTTTCTCTATTTTAAAGCAAAGTTTAAGGCCGTTATTTTGACTGCCTTAAACCTAATCTAAAGGGGTAACTAATCTTCTGATAAGTTTTGCTCTAAATACCAGTTCAAGATAACTGGCATAAGCTCAGACCCTGTCACTAAGAAATGACCATTCAGTAAAGACTCTCTGGCGTTGTATCTAAAAGGTTCACCGTTAAAGCTCATGAGAACGCCGCCAGCGGCTTCTACTACTGCTTGAGATGCTGCCGTATCCCATTCACAAGTTGGTCCTCTACGAAGATGTAGATCGGCTTCTCCTTCGGCAATGCGACACGCTTTGATAGAGCTACCTTTCGCGATTTCTTCAATATGGTCAAAATCTTCTAATAATATCTTTCTTAAAGACTCAGGTAGATTAGGGCCATGGCTGCGACTTGTCATCGCAATAAGGGGCGTTTTAGGCTCTCGTATTTTTAATAACTCAGTGCCATCTTGAGTCCACTTAACCGCCGCCTTTTTCATATTCTGCCAATCACCTGTCACCCCAAAGTAGCCTTCTTGGGTCACAGGTAAGTACACCATACCTAAAATACTTTTATGGTTTTCTACTAAGGCGATATTTATGCTGAACTCACCATTGCGTTTAATAAACTCTTTCGTGCCATCAAGTGGGTCGACTACCCATAATAATGGCCAGTCTTTACGTTCTTCATAAGGAATGACATTCTCTTCAGATAAGACAGGAATGTTAGGGGTCAGTTTATTTAACCCTGCAAGAATAATATGATGCGCAGCTAGGTCGGCAGCAGTGACAGGGCTATCATCCGATTTTTGTTCGATACCAAAATCAGAGCGTTGATAGATTTCCATAATAGCATCCGCTGCATCATGTATAATTTCTTGTAACGCTTGATAAAAAGGGTGATTAATCACATCCTGCATAATGGCCTCAAATATCTCTCATAACAAAAGCGTTAGGATTAAGTAAAGTACTAACCCCATACGCTGGGCATAAAATAGATTATCTAGTCTTAGCTAGACATCAAACAGCCATTTTAATTCAGCTGTTATCAACCAATTTAAAGTGAATAATCATTGTATGAGTAAACCAGAAAAACAACCAAAATCACAAGCAGTTCGACTAGATAAATGGCTTTGGGCCGCACGTTTTTACAAAACACGCTCTATTTGTAAGGATGCAATTGACGGTGGCAAGGTTTCTTACAATGGCAGTAAAGGTAAAGCGAGTCGTAATGTCGAAGTTGGGGCAACGATCACTTTAAGATTAGGTTGGGATGAAAAGACCCTCATCATCAAAGCGATCAGCGAACAGCGCCGTGGCGCACCTGAGGCAAGGCTCTTATACGAAGAAACTGAAGAATCGATAGAGAAACGTGAGCGTCGTGCCCTAGAACATAAATCACTAGGGGGGCGTATCATGGCTGATCATAAACCCAATAAGAAAGAGCGACGCGATATTAAGCAGCTTAAAAATGACATCTTTGGAGGTCACTAACTTTTTCTCTTGATATTAAACATCCGACACAAACGGCTTAAAACAATAAGCCGTTTTTATTCTCTTCGTTAGGTCTTTATTCCCTTTTAAATAGAGCCTTTCTTTACACCTCTATCTCCATTCAGTTTCCCTCTACCTCATCTTTTAGCTTTATTCCTCAACACTAAACGAGCTTTGTGTACTCAGGCTTATATTCACATAATGAGGTGTGAGGACTTATTCGCAACCTCCCTAAGTGAATACAAATAACTAGGTAGTAGATTCAAGCTGCCGTGCGTATCCAGTGATAAGTGGATCAAGTATTTCTGCTAGTTCTAATTCCATACAGCTCTGCATGACTTCATCAATAGTAAAACCACTTAAGCTTACTAGTTGATCTAGTTCGAATTCATTTTTCAAACTCTTTTTAACCAGACTTTCATCAATCAGGTTTACAAGAGTGCGAGCATTTTCTGAGATAGATTCACTGCAAAAAGAGGAGGGGATCACTTCAACTTTGGCCTGTGTTTCACGTGAAACATAGGAATTCGACTCCTCATTCCTGCTAGGGTACACATTCTTATCTTTCTTAAAATTAAGATCATGATGCTTTTGAGAGAGTAATTGAGACTCACATTTTAGAATGGGGAATTCAGTTAATACATCTTCAGTACAGGTGATCAACTTAGCCCCTTGTTTAATTAAATCTAAACAAGCAACCGAAGCAGGGTCGCTAATACGGCCCGGAACAGCAAATACCTCTCTGTCATGTTCTAACGCATAATTGGCACTAATGAGAGATCCACTTTTAAAGCTTGCCTCTACCACTATCACACCTAAACTCAAACCACTGATAATGCGATTACGAGCAGGGAAGAGCCTAGCTTGAACTTTAGTATTAAGCGGGTACTCACTTAATAAACAGCCCTGATGCTCAATGATAGAACGAAAGAGAGAGCTATTATGTTTAGGATATAGGTTTAATAAGCCCGCTCCCATAACGGCAATTGTGCTTCTTTGAATACTTAATGCACCTTGATGGGCAGCGGTATCTATTCCGATAGCACCACCACTGACTATGCTAATACCTTGTTCTGTTAATCCTTTTGCTAATGTGAATGCTGTGTCCAATCCATATTGAGTTGCTTTTCTAGCACCAACAACTGCCAACTTAGACTGCTGTAAACTTGTCAGTTCGCCTTTAACATATAAGAAGAGAGGTGGTACTGGGATTTCTCCTAAAGCACTTGGATAAGTAAGATCGCCACGAAAAACTAAATGATGAAGTGGGCTTTGTTCTAGCCACTCTTGAGCCAGATTAAGCTGAGTCTTAGTCTCATCCTCAAGCCAACCATGGACAAGATATGTAATGGCTTTATTCGCTGTGTCCCTTGGCCATTTTAATTGTGTTAGTAATTCATAACTAATGAGGCTGTTAGCAGTCTGTTTAGAGTCAAACTGACTTTGCTCTTGTTCAAAGGCATTAAGATAAGTAAATAACCTATCTAGTCTTGCAGGGCCAACGCCCTTAATAAAACTTAAAACAAGCCAGTCATGCTTTGATAAACAAGTGGACCCTGATAATGGCGGTTCCTGTGTATTTTCCATTTAGCGCATTCCTTGCGTCTATTTGCCCCAAAGAGTGGGGTGAACAAATGGTCTTTATCATTAATAATTATTCGATATAGGCTGTAAAACACTACTCTATTAATTCACATACGGTACAATAATAAGAATATTTTTTGATCTAACTCCTATTAATTTGAGTCTTGGTATTGGCTGGATCTCACTTTTTCCTTAAAAGCGATTCGAGTTAAACAAGCTATCAAATAAATAGGAACTGAAAACTAACTAATTTTATACGGTAATTAATAATGGCTGTTCTACCTGTTCTTGAATATCCTGATCCACGTCTACGAACTGTAGCCAAGCCTGTGACTGATTTTAACGACGCCTTGCAAGTCAAAATAGATGACATGCTTGAGACTATGTACGATCAAAACGGTTTAGGTCTTGCTGCAACACAAGTTGATTTTCATCAACGTGTCGTTGTAATGGATTTTTCAGAAGAAAAAAATGACCCTATGGTCTTTATCAACCCTAGATTTGAAGTGCTCGATGATGCACCTAATGAAGAGCAAGAGGGTTGCCTATCTGTACCTGGTTTTTACGAACACATTTACCGCGCGGCAAGAGTTAAGGTTATTGCTCTTGACCGTCACGGTAAAGAGTTCGAAAAGAAGGTAACAGGTCTACTTGCTGTTTGTGTGCAGCATGAAATTGATCACCTAGACGGTAAACTGATGGTGGATTACTTATCACCATTAAAGCGCAATCGCATTAAAACGAAACTGGTAAAAAGCCAGAAGCGCATGCGAGCTTAACCCTTTAGTCAGTCTTCATCCTAGCTAGCCAGACTAAAGAGCATTAATGCTAGGAGACTACCCCCATTTATAAATCAGGCTTCGGCCTGATTTTTATTGAAAGAGCAAAAACATGCCTCAACAAAAGACTCCGTTAAAAATCGTATTTGCAGGTACACCTGAATTTGCTGCAGCCAGCCTTAAAGCTTTAATCGATTCCTCAGGTATTGAAGACCATCAAGTCATTGCCGTTTATAGTCAACCGGATAGACCGGCAGGAAGAGGGCAAAAGTTAGTTGCAAGCCCGGTTAAACAATTGGCTTTAGAGCATGATATTCCTGTACATCAACCTCTTAATTTTAAACTTGAAGAAGATAGGCAAGTACTTGCTAATCTTGACGCTGACATCATGGTTGTTGCTGCCTATGGATTGATTCTTCCAAAAGCCGTATTGGATACGCCTAAACTTGGTTGTATCAATGTACATGCTTCTTTGTTGCCAAGATGGCGTGGTGCTGCACCGATTCATAGATCCCTCATTGAAGGGGATAAAGAAACTGGCATCACCATAATGCAAATGGATGTGGGACTAGATACAGGTGATATGCTTAGCAAAGTAAGCTGCGACATTCTTGATGAAGATACATCAGCAGATCTACACGATAGGTTAGCGCCATTAGGTGGATCACTTTTAGTGGAGACACTGAGACAAATAAAAGAAGGCAAGCATCAAGCTGAAAAGCAAGATGACACTTTAGCTAACTATGCGAGCAAGTTAACTAAGCAAGAAGGTCTGATTGATTGGCATACACCAGCTGCGGACCTAGCGCGTAAAATTAGAGGTCTATCACCTTGGCCAGGCAGCTATCTTGAAACTGAAAAAGGTAATATCAAGATATATCAAGCAAGCCTTCATAGCATAGAGTCAAGTTCATTTGAGCCAGGTGATGTGATAGAGATAAATAAGGATAGCGTCATCGTTGCTGCTCAAGAGGGATCAATTGCCTTACATATGGTGCAATTTCCAGGAGGTAAACGTCTTGCTATTAGAGATGCGCTAAACGGAAAATTTAAAACAGCTTTCGCTGTTGGCAATCAAATAGGGGCCTAATTATTATCTAGTCTAGTATCTAATTTTCTAGGCTAAATTATTAACTTGTAAGTGAAAATTATGAACGAAAAAGTTAGCAGTGTCAGACTTGTAGCCATTCGAATACTTGAAAGCATTCTTCTCAACAAGGGCTCTTTAAGCACCCAGTTAGCCCGCAAGCAAACTGATGTTAAACCTGAGCATATCCCACAATTAAAAGAAATTTGTTTTGGGGTGAGTCGTCATTACCCAAAGCTGAATAGCTTTGCTTTACATATGTTAGATAAGCCTTTTCAAGAAAAGGATTACGATGTCTACGCGGCCATTTTAGTTGCTCTATATCAAATTGATTATATGGATACACCAGAACATGCGGCAGTTAATGAAGCGGTTGAGAGTGCCAAACTGATTGGAAAACCATGGGCAGGTAAGTTAGTTAACGCCATTTTAAGACGCTACTTAAGAGAAGCTGACGATATTAAAGCCATCATGAAAGAGATGCCTTCTGTTGCTCATGTTCATCCTAAATGGATTCTTAAACGTTTCAATAAACATTGGGCTAGTGACTTTGAGCAAATTGTCGAAGCAAATAATGCTCGTCCTCCGATGTGCCTAAGAGTTAATTTTTCTCGTGTTTCACGTGAAACACAAATGGAGAAATTATCTCAGCAGGGTATAGAAAATGAGAAAGGTGAATTCTCTGAGTCAGCCATCTATTTGAAACAAGCGGTATCAGTACAATCACTACCCGGTTTTTTTGATGGTGACATGAGTGTTCAGGATGAAGCGGCTCAACTTAGTGCCTTTATTTTAGCACCAAAAGAAGGGGATAAAGTCCTCGATGCTTGTGCAGCTCCAGGCGGTAAAACAGGCCATTTATTAGAAAGCGCAGACATTCATCTTACCGCAGTTGAATTAGAGTCATGGCGTCTGGCTAAAATAGAAGAGAACTTAGAAAGGCTAGCCTTCAACGCAGAGTTAATTTGTGCCGACTCAGGGGACTTAGACTCTTGGTGGGACAAAACCGGATTCGACAAAATCTTATTAGATGTTCCTTGTTCTGCCACGGGTGTTATTCGTCGTAACCCAGATATTAAAATTAATCGTAAGCCTGCTGATATTGATGAACTCGTCACTATTCAAAAGCAGTTAATTGAAAAAATTTGGTTAACACTAAAACCCGGCGGTAGAATGCTTTATGCCACTTGCTCACTTATGCCTGAAGAGAACGAACAGCAAATGGCAAGCTTCTTAAGCCAAACTAAAAACGCAAAAGAAATCACGCTTAATGTGTCTTGGGGTAAAAAGGTAAGTCATGGTATCCAATTGTTCCCTAAACAAAATAGCCATGACGGTTTCTACTATTGCCTGTTAGAGAAGAGCTAAGCTCTCTCTAGAAAAAGCGCTAAATAAGCGCTTGGATAAATAAGTATGCCCTTATCTCTCTTACTAAAATTAATAAGGAGTAAGGGCAAACTGTTTCCTATCATAGATTTTTTCCCTAGAAACCATCACACTTTTTTCACCTTAATTTAACTTTAATCTCTGAGCCAACACTGAAAATCGCCCACATAGTTTCTCGACAAAACTTTTCCTCATCAAAAGTCATTTGATAATGATTATTTCGCGGTCTAGAGCAAATTAATCCAGTTTATTTTCTTATTAGCATTAATTAATTAGCTCGACTTGTTTAAAATTAACACGATACTTCTTTTTACATTAGGGCAGTGGCCCCATCTCATCTAGGTCGACACACATCACCTAGAGCAGCTCAGGATAGTTCATGAAAATCATCATATTAGGTGCAGGTCAGGTTGGCGCGACTCTCGCAGAAAACTTAGCGAATGAAGATAATGACATAACGGTTGTTGATATGGACGACAAGCGTTTACGTGAACTACAAGACAGGTTAGATATTCAAACAGTAGAAGGTAGTGCTTCTCATCCTGATGTCTTAGAAAGAGCCGGTGGTGATGACGCGGACATGCTAATTGCCGTCACCAACCAAGATGAGATCAACATGGTTGCCTGCCAAATAGCGGAAACCCTATTTAAAACACCGACTAAAATTGGCCGTGTTAGATCTAATGCTTATGCCAGTCGGCCTGAAATTTATGGTTATAATGGTCTGCCTATTGATGTTCGCATCAGCCCAGAAAAAGAAGTGACTCGTCATATTAAACGCCTGATTCAATATCCAGGTGCACTACAAGTTATGGAGTTTGCTGAAGGCAAGGTTCAGCTTGTGGTAGTAAGAGCTGAAGTAGGGGGTCCTCTCATTGACCAACCTATTAGTTTCTTGAAAGAACATATGCCTTCTATTCAAACCCGAATTGCAGCGATTTATCGTGATGGTCAATCTATCCAACCTGCCGGTACAACCCATATTAGAGCTGACGATGAAGTCTTCTTTTTGACAGCCCAACGAGATGTACTAGATGTGATGAGTGAGTTGCGACGCTTAGATAATCCTTATCGCCGTATCATGATTGCAGGGGGCGGTAATATCGGTGAGCGTTTAGCACAAAGCTTAGAAGATGAATACAGAGTGAAGATAGTAGAGCGAGGTTTACCTAGATGCCGCTATTTATCCGAAAACCTTAATAACACCATAGTTTTACATGGCGATGCATCTAAACAAGAGCTCTTATTGGAAGAGAATATAGAGTCTACAGATGTATTCTGCGCGCTTACGAATAACGATGAAGCAAATATTATGTCTTCCATGTTGGCAAAGCGATTAGGTGTTAGAACCGTAATGACGATTATCAATAATCCAGCTTATGTCGATATCGTACAGGACGATATGATAGATATAGTTATTTCACCTCAACATATGACCATAAGTACCTTACTTTCCTTCATTCGTCGTGGTGATGTGGTAAATGTTCACTCACTAAGAAAGGGCGCGGCTGAGGCCTTAGAAGCAGTAGCACATGGTGATTATAAATCGTCTAAAGTAGTAGGGCGAACCATAGCCAATATCAACTTACCAGAAGGGGCGACAATAGGCGCAGTAGTAAGGGATGAAGAGGTATTGATAGCAACGGGAGATCTTATGATTCAAGCAGAAGACCATGTCATTATCTTCGTTTCGAACAAAAAACAAATCCCAGCTGTCGAGCAATTATTCCAAGTGGGCTTAACCTTCTTCTAGAGAATAAATTGCTAACAAGACACTCAAGTTATTAATTGAATTAGAACAATCACCTAAAGCGCACTAGATTAATCAGAAGCGTCAACATTAGGAAAGCAAATGCACATCAAGGTCATATTTCGCGTTATTGGCATTCTGGTTATGGTCTTCAGCTTAACCCTGATTCCGCCTTTAATCGTGTCCCTTATCTACCAAGATGGTGATACTCATGCTTTTTTATACGCTTTACTCATTAACCTTATTGGTGGTTTTTGTATGTGGCTTCCCTTTAAAGGGAACCGCAAAGAATTAAGAATACGTGATGGCTTTATCATTACGGTCTTGTTCTGGTCAGTACTGGGGTTATTTGGTGCTGTGCCTTTCATGTTAGTTGACTCTCAAGCCCTCTCATTTACCGATGCCTTATTCGAATCCATTTCGGGTCTGACAACCACAGGGGCAACGATTCTGACCGGCATAGATGATATGCCCCATGCTTTATTATTTTATCGCCAACAACTTCAGTGGCTTGGTGGTATGGGTATCATTGTATTAGCTGTAGCTATCATGCCTATGTTGGGTGTTGGTGGTATGCAGCTTTATCGTGCCGAAACACCAGGTCCGGTAAAAGATTCTAAGTTAACACCAAGAATCGCCGAAACAGCGAAAGCCCTTTGGTACATATATGCATCTTTAACCATTGCCTGCGCATTAGGTTTTTGGGCGGCGGGGATGAGTTTATTTGATGCCATCTGTCACAGCTTTTCCACCGTTGCCATTGGTGGTTTCTCTACCCATGATGCCAGCATAGGTTACTTTGACAGCCCTATGATTGAAGCCATCACAGTGATCTTTATGATCATTTCAGCATTGAACTTTGGGCTGCACTTTTACGCTTGGCGTAGTCGCTCCATCATGCATTACTTCAAAGATTCAGAAGTGAAGTTTTTTGGCTTTATTTTGCTGTGTACCATTACCATTACCACCTTGGTATTAGCGATGACATCCAGCTATGAATGGTCGACCGCATTTAGATACGCCATGTTCGAAAGTATTTCCATTGCCACGACAACAGGCTTTGGCACTGAAGATTTTTCAACCTGGCCAAATACCTTACCTTTCTTATTAATCGTCACGTCTTTTGCCGGTGGTTGTGCCAGCTCTACCGGTGGTGGTATGAAGGTAATTCGTATCCTACTTATCCTAAAGCAGGGCTTTCGTGAGATTCAGCGTTTAATCCACCCTAATGCCATTATTCCTGTCAAACTTGGTGGTAAGGCAATTCATGAAAGAGTTATCTCTGCAGTATGGGGCTTCTTCTCAGCTTATTTGCTTGTTTACGTAATACTTATGATAGGTTTGATGGCAACAGGCTTAGATCAGCTCACAGCATGGTCTGCTGTTGCAGCAACTTTGAATAACCTAGGTCCGGGCTTAGGTGAAGTTGCCGCGAACTTTGGTTCTATCAGTGACCCTGCAAAATGGATGTTGTGTTTCTCTATGCTATTAGGTCGTTTGGAAGTCTTTACGCTATTGGTATTATTTACCCCCATGTTTTGGCAAAGGTAAGGACTCCTATGACACCAGCATGTAACTTTCTCAAAAAGAAGAAGATTCCGTACAGCTTGCACGAGTATGAACACGACAGCCAATGTACTCAATTTGGTTTGGAGGCGGCAGATAAACTAGGACTCGAACCAGCCTGTGTTTTTAAAACCTTATTAGTGAGCGATGGCACTAAGTTGTTTGTGACAATTATTCCTGTCACTCACACCTTAAGCTTGAAAAAAGCAGCCACTCATTTTGGCGTTAAGAAACTCATCATGGCAGACCCAAATGAAGCGCAAAAAAGCAGCGGTTATTTGGTTGGGGGAATTAGTCCAATAGCACAAAAGAAAGCCTTAATTACCGCAGTTGATCAAAGTGCTAAAGCGTTAGTAAGTATTTACGTTAGTGGTGGTAAGAGGGGCTTAGATATTGGCCTTAAACCTAGCGACTTAATTAACGCTTGCGGTAGGGCGCAATTTGCAGACTTAAAGGACGATAATTGAAGCCGGATATCTTATTTAGGCTGAAACACGCAATACAAAAAAGGCGCATTTTAATGCGCCTTTTTTAGTTATTTTGAATGAAATTTAATTCCGTTAGCTAAATCTCAAACTAGCCTCTTGGATAAAGAGAGTGGCCATCTGGCTGCTTTTTAAAACGTTTATATTCCCACTGATATTGCTCTGGGTGTAGCTCAATTAGTTTTTCAATAGAGCGGTTCATCGCGGCGACAGACGTTTCAATATCATCAGAGTAGAAGCCTTCATCAACTGGTTGCATAGCCACCTCATAACCACCTTTCACCCTAAAAGCGGCACCTATAAAAGCCTTAGCGCCTGTTTTATTAACCAGCTGCGAGGTAAGGGTCATACTATAAGCTTGCTGTCCATAAAAAGGCACATAAACACCACCGCCATCTTTTGGAACTTGATCCGGTAGAATCCCTACCAAGCCACTACTTTTTAAGGCTTTCATTAGTTGCATTACGCCTTTACGGTTAGTCGGAACCAACTCAGAACCAGCTCTCTCCCTAGCATCGCGAATAAAGCCATCAAGTTTCTTCGCATTTTTTACAGGACGATACATGGCGGTTAAAGGTCTAAATTGCGCCAAATAGTAGTTCATCATTTCCCAGTGGCCAAGGTGTGGCGCTAATACTAGCACCCCATATTCACTTTTAACCGCTTCTTCAAAGGCAGAGTTATCATTGTTATTTGGTTTTAGTAGGGCGAGGACTTGTTCCTTCGGCTTAGTCCAAACATGGCTCATCTCTAGAGCGGTTTGTCCCATATTTTTGAGTCTATCATTACGAATAGCGAGCCTTTGATCGGCGTTTTTATCAGGCATACAAAGCTTTAAGTTGATGTCGATAGCATTTATGGTACGGCGATTACGCTTCGCAAGTGTTAATCCAAATAGGACTCCTAGTTTTTGCACTAAAGAAAAAGGTAGTAGTCCTAAAGAGCGTAAAATAAAGATAAAAAGTGAGCCTAACTTATTGTTCATAATATTCCATTCAGTACTTTTAAGGCATTTATACGGTATAAATACCAAGATCTAATAAAGTATAAGGGCGCTATTGTAAAAGATTCAGCAGACTTCTGCTTGCCTTTATCTTGTCAGCCTTAATATGACCTAGTTTAGATTAGTTAAACAGTAATGATGTGAAACAAATGTTATTAACCTTGTTTCAAAGCCTTTATAATGCCTCAACTCAACGGCCAGGATACCAACATGACTCAAGTTAAACCTATCATTTTGCTCGATAGAGATGGGGTGATAAACCAAGATTCTGATCAATATGTGAAATCGTTAGACGAATGGATTCCAATTCCTGGCAGTATTAAATCCATTGCAGCTTTGTCTAAAGCAGGTTTCAAAGTCTTTGTTGTGACAAATCAATCCGGCATAGCAAGAGGCTATTATGATATTGATACCTTAGATGCCATGCATCATAAAATGACTCAATTGGTTAAAGCTGAGGGCGGTAGTATCAGTGGGATTCGTTATTGCCCACATGGTCCAGATGATCAATGTGATTGCCGTAAACCAAAAGCCGGCATGATAGAGTCTATTGAAGCAGAACTTGGGGTTAACTTTGAAGAAACACCTGCGATTATGGTAGGCGACTCAAAACGCGATTTGGAAGCTGGGCATGCTAGAGGCTGCAAAACAGCCTTAGTACTTACTGGTAAAGGCAGAGAGACTCAGTACAAAGAAATAGACTGTCATTTTCAGGTTTATACAGATCTTGCCGCCTTTACTTTGGCAACTCTTTATCAATACAGTTAATAACACAGATTTATTTTAATCAATTTAATAGATACAAACTGTAGAAAGAGGCTAGTTATAAGATGAGTCTCTTTCTATAAAAGGCATAACCTGCTGCATAACAAGATCGACATACGCCTCTTTTTCACCCACAGGGGCAACATAATCTATAGCATTTTTCATCGCCTCAATTCCTTCTATACGTGCTATCACCCAAGCAGCAAGGTATGTGGAAGACAAACAACCACCAGCCGTTGCTGTGTTTTGACTCGCATAAAAGGCCTGATTTAATACTTTGACACCTGCTTCTTGCACCCAAGGTTTAGTAGTTAAATCCGTGCAAGCAGGCACCTCGTTTAATAACCCCAATTTAGCTAATACAAGCGCGCCTGAACATTGAGCACCAATTAACTGTCTACTTGGATCTAAAGAAAGCTGCGACATAATACTTTGATCAAGCACCACATCACGGGTTTTCATGCCACTGCCAACCAGCACCACATCCGTATTAGAAGCTTCATTTAAGTCAATTTGCCTTTCTACTACCATGCCATTCATAGAGGTGATTTGAGGGCTTGAACCCGCAATAGATACACGCCATTCTGGCTTTTTGATTCGATTTAAAATGCCATAAGAGATAAAAGAGTCCAGTTCATTAAAGCTATCAAAGGTAAGAATAGAGATATGCACAGTGTTTATCCTTTAGAATGTTTGAAATGGCACTCTAATCCTTATTTCCATAACAATACAAAAATTGTTCTAGGTACAATTTTATGAGCACGCAAAAATACAAAGGTATTTTAGATAAACTGGTAGAAGATATTAGACACGGAAAGCTTCTCCCTGGATCTAAACTTGTCACCCATAGACAATTTGCTTCACAAGAAAAGATTGCATTAGCCACGGCTTCGAAGGTGTACAAAGAATTAGCCAAGATGGGGCTAGTGAGCTGTGAAGTTGGCCGAGGTACCTTTGTCAAAGAAACTCAGGTTCCCCCTAGCCATGGTATTAAACAAGTTTCATTAGCTGAAGGTATGCAAGATCTTAATTTCAACTCACCTCTCTTAGATAACCAACCTAAGATGTTAAGAGATGCCTTAAGGAAATTAAGTTATTCAGGCGATTTAGAGTCCTTATTAAGTTATCAACCTCATAATGGTCGTCAATGTGATAAAAGCGTCATCAAAAGCTATTTAGCTCATCATAATATCAGTGTAGAAACACAAAACATGGCAATCGTTAATGGAGCCCAACAAGGCTTAGCACTGAGTGTTATGTCTTTATTAAAACCAGGGGACCTAGTTGCAGTTGATGCGATTACATACCCAGGTTTTAAACTCCTAGCCCAAGTACATGGTTTGGAACTGATTGCGATACCTATGCTAAATCAATGCACAGATCTCAATGCATTAGTCCAAGCCTGTGAGCGACGTAATATTAAAGCTATCTATTCAATGCCCACATTACATAACCCCTTAGGTTCAGTAATGGGGTTAGCACAAAGAAAACAGCTAATAGAGATAGCAAGAAAACACCAACTCACCATAATAGAAGATGCCGCCTACAGTTTTCTTGAGACTCTAGCACCACCAGCTTTGGTGACTCTGGCTCCTGATATCACCTTATATATATCCGGCTTCTCAAAAAGTCTTGCCACAGGGTTAAGGGTCGGGTTTATCCTCTCACCCACGAAATGGGTTTCATCAATTGAGAGAAGTATTCGGGCTACAACTTGGAACACCGCAGGCTTGTTGTCAGCACTAATTTGCCAATGGATTGAAGATGGCAGCATCTATCACCTAGAGCAGGAGAAACGTTTAGATGCGATCAAAAGGCAAGAAATAGTCAAAAAAGTATTTCATGAATTGAGCTATCAATCTCATCCCGCCTCTTATTTTTTATGGCTACCTTTACCGGAGGATGTGAGATCAGACTTATTAATCAAGGCCTTATTAGATCTCAATATTTGCGTTTCAGGTGCAGAACCTTACTCAACGACAGAACATACACCCCATGCTATTCGGTTAGCCTTAGCTTCGGTTGATCTTACTAACCTAGAAGCTACCTTAACCTTAATAAAGGAAGCGATTGATTATCAGGCATTAGGAAAGCAAAACTGAAAGCCTTTAAAAACCATTATTTAAAAAGATTTTGGCACATACTGATAGCCAAATAAGCGTTTTACTAAACATTATTGACTTAAACTTAACTTCAACTTTTATACTCACATCAAGTTAAAAATTACGTCAGTAATTAGCCCCCATTAATAGCAATTAAAGGTTTAACCTAAATGAATGAGCGTATGTTAGAAGCCTATTTAAATAAAATTGGAATGACTGCCCAAAAAGATCTTAATAGAGCGTATTTGAAGCTGCTACATGCCTCTCAACACAAAAAAATTCCTTTTGAAAATCTAGATATAGTTAATGGCAATCTCATACTTCTATCTGAAGAAGCGCTTTTTAACAAACTGGTTATGAGCCAGCGGGGAGGTTACTGTTTTGAGCTAAACGGCTTGTTATTAAGCGCTCTTATTCAGGTGGGGTTTGAAGCAAGACCTCTGTTGGCAAGAGTACACTTAGCAGAGGAACCAAGCGGGCGCAGCCATCAAGTAACACTCGTCACCCTAGAAGGTGAACAATGGATACTAGATGCGGGCTTTGGTTCTCAGACACCTAGAGAACCACTTCCTTATAGGCTAAATGAAGAGCTAAAGACAGACTCCCAAACATTTCGTTTTGTTGAACGATAAATTTTATGGGGCAATCTTACAGATAAAAACAGAAGAGGAGTCTTGGTTAGATTTATACAGCTTAGATATGAGCTATGTTTGCAAAGGGGATATTGAGTACGCCAACCATTATACCTCGACACACCCAAACTCAGCTTTCACATCACGTTGTATCGCAACAATTAGAAGTCATGATGGCATAACAACACTCTTAAATGGAAAGGTGAAAGTAAAAACAGAGTTAGGTGTTACCGAATACAACTTAGATACTAAAGATGCTTATATGAACACTCTTAAAGATATCTTTGGCATAGAAGTGGATATTGAGTTTAAGACACTAACAAAGTATGACTCTATATAATTCCTATCATAAGCTCATATTACACAAACAAAAAAAGCAGCCATTAGGCTGCTTTTTTGATTTTGCTAAAGCTAAATTAAACGTCTAGGTTAGCAACTGATAGAGCATTATCTTGAATAAAGTTACGACGAGGCTCAACTTCATCACCCATAAGAGTGGTAAACATTTGATCCGCTGCAATCGCATCATCAATAGACACCTGCAACATACGACGTGCATCTGGGTCCATTGTAGTTTCCCATAGCTGGTCAGGGTTCATCTCACCTAGACCTTTATAACGCTGTATCGCCATGCCACGTGATGCTTCTTTCATTAACCAAGCTTTCATATCTTCAACAGTATCAACATGTTGAGTACGTTCTCCACGCTTGATAAATGACTCTTCTGTGAAGATCTCATCAATCAAACCAGACATGGCAACCATGCGTCTGTATTCAGCTGATGCAAAGAAAGTTTGCTCAAAGCGGTAATGGTTGGCAACACCATGAGACATGATTTCTACTGCAGGTAGATACAAGTCACGCTCATCATCATGATCAACTTTAAACTCGAAACGGAAGCCTGTACGTACATCTTGTGGCATCAAAGCTTTAAGCTCATCAATCCAAGCGTTTACCTTGGCTTCATTACTTAAGTCATCTGGCGCCAGCTCTGCGCAATACATAAGTTTGCCCATCACATCCGTTGGATATACACGAGACATACGCTCAATATCATCCGATATTGCAATATAGTCATGCATAATTTTAGCGAGGGCTTCACCTTGAATTCCAGGCGCTTGATCATTCACAAACATCTGAGCACCAGATAAAGCGACTTCAATCAAATGTTGCTCAAGTGCAGCTTCGTCTTTTAGATATTGTTCTTGCTTACCACGAGCGATCTTATAAAGAGGAGGCTGGGCAATATAAATGTGGCCACGCTCGATCACCTCTGGCATTTGACGGAAGAAGAAAGTCAAAAGTAGGGTACGAATGTGTGATCCATCCACGTCCGCATCGGTCATGATAACAATGCTGTGATAACGTAGCTTCTCAACGTTAAATTCATCACGGCCAATACCACAACCTAGTGCAGTAATCAGTGTTCCCACTTCTGCAGAAGAGAGCATTTTATCAAAACGGGCTTTTTCAACGTTCAAGATCTTACCTTTAAGAGGCAAAATAGCTTGTGTGCGACGATCACGACCTTGTTTTGCAGAACCACCCGCAGAGTCACCCTCCACTAGGTATAGTTCAGAAAGTGCAGGATCTTTCTCTTGGCAGTCTGCCAACTTACCCGGTAAGCCAGCAATATCCAATGCGCCTTTACGGCGAGTTAAATCACGTGCACGACGAGCAGCTTCACGCGCTCGAGCCGCATCAATCATTTTATTGACAATGATTTTAGCTTCGTTCGGAGACTCTAGAAGGTACTCAGACAAACGACGACTCATTTCTTGCTCTACTGCAGTTTTCACTTCAGAAGAAACCAGCTTATCTTTAGTTTGAGAAGAGAACTTAGGATCAGGCACTTTCACCGATACGATGGCAGTCAAACCTTCACGAGAATCATCACCTGTTGTGGCAACTTTCGTTTTCTTACCTAAGCCTTCTTTTTCAATAAAGCTATTTAAGGTACGAGTTAGAGCAGCACGGAAACCTGCTAAGTGAGTACCACCATCCCTTTGTGGGATATTGTTGGTATAGCAATAGATGTTTTCTTGGAAACCTTCGTTCCACTGCAATGCAACTTCAACGGCAATGCCATCATCTAAGTCTTCACGTTGGCAGATAAAATGGAAAATTTGGTTAATCGGGGTTTTATTAGTATTCAAATGCTCTACAAATGAACGTAAACCACCCGTGTAATTGAAGGCTTCTTCTTGGCCACTACGCTCATCTTTTAAATTGATCGCAACACCTGAGTTCAAAAATGAAAGCTCACGTAAACGCTTCGCTAAAATGTCATAATGGAATTTAATATTACTAAAGGTATCTTCTGAAGGCTTAAAGTGTACTTGTGTACCATTTGCTTCAGCTTCGCCAATAGCAGCAATAGGTGCAAGCGGGTCACCATGAGCATAATGTTGCTCGTACAGTTTTCCGTCTTTTCGAATAGTAAGAGTCAGGCTTTTAGATAAGGCATTTACTACCGATACACCTACTCCATGAAGACCACCAGAGACCTTGTAAGAATTATCATCAAACTTACCACCCGCGTGTAGCACTGTCATGATAACTTCAGCAGCAGACACTTTTTCTTCAGGGTGCATTTCAACGGGAATACCACGTCCGTTATCGGACACAGTAATGGATTCATCTGGGTGGATGATGACATTAATGGTATCGCAATGACCAGCTAACGCTTCATCAATTGAGTTATCCACCACCTCAAATACCATGTGATGTAAGCCAGTGCCGTCATCCGTATCGCCGATATACATTCCTGGGCGTTTACGTACTGCATCAAGGCCTTTTAGAACCTTGATACTGGATGAATCGTAATTGTTTTCGCTCATTTAACTCTCCTGCAAAGCATCACTCGGATAATGGGACAATTCGCCTGCTTTCATCGCAAAATGACGAACGTCGGTCGTCTCAGACCAGTTGTAATCCATTATTTCTGGGCCGACACTTGTAATAAAAATTTGGCTATCTAACGCTTCTAATAATTGACAGAGTTTATCTCTGTGTTCTTTATCTAGTTCAGCTGGTAAATCATCTACCAGAAAGACGATCGAACGTCCTGATTCTATCAACAGCTTGCCTTGAGCTATTTTCAAAGCAGATACCACTAATTTTTGCTGGCCACGAGAGAGGGCATCAAGCGCATCACCATGGGGTGTTTTTACTCTTAAATCTGCTCTTTGAGGTCCGGTGTTGGAATACCCAGACTCAATATCTCGTGGTCGGCTAGCATCTAGTGCTTGAGCTAATGATTTTTGCGCATCCCAACCTTGGTAAAGCTGCAAATTCACTTCTAGCTCAGCATTTAAGCTCAATAAAACCTGTTTAAAGACAGGAATTAAGCGATCTAGGTAATCATGACGATACTGATTTACCTCTGAGCCTAATCGAATCAGCTCATGATCAAATGCTAACAACAAACTATCAGATATTTTACCACGTCTGAGTAAGGAATTGCGCTGTTTTAATGCTTTTTGCCAGCCTCGCCATGCATTTATAAAGCCTGTTGCATGATGAAACACACCCCAGTCAAGAAACTGGCGTCGAATCTTAGGGGAACCCTCTAATAATCGAAAGGCATCAGGGTTAATTAACTGTACGGGGAGGGCTTGGGTTAGCTCAATCAAGGATTGAATTTTCTGTCCTGATACCCGTGCTTCTAAGCTTCCATCTAACTGTCGTTTAAGGCCTATTGGCTGAGGTGGTTGACTCATGCCGATAGGTGTTTCTGCTTGCTCAAGCAAAGCAAAGATTACACATTCCGAGGTTTCTTTTTGAATATAAGTTTTATGCTTATGACTTCGAAAAGAGCGGCCTAAAGATAATAAGTGAATCGCTTCCAGAACAGAGGTTTTACCACTGCCATTAGCACCAGAAATTAAATTAACTTGGGGGGAAGGTTGAAAACGGACGTTGGATAAGTTTCTTAGCTGGGAAATATCCAAGCGATGCAGGGGCATACAGATAAACCTTGTGAGATAGCGTCTAATACCAAACCAAGTTTCATCATCACTTGGCTTGGTATTATGAAAATCGATTATAGACGCATTGGCATCACGACATATTGTGCCGCGTGACTATCTGCTTCTTCAACTAGCGCACTGGCTGTCGCATCATTTAATGAAATACGAACTTCTTGGCTATTCACCACGCCTAACACATCTAGCAAGTAGCTTACATTAAAGCCAACTTCTAGGTTTTCACCTTGGTATTGAACTAATACAGATTCTTCAGCTTCTTCTTGCTCTGGGTTGTTAGCAAACACTTGCAACATACCATTGGTAAGAATCAAACGAACACCACGATATTTTTCATTAGAAAGGATCGAAGCACGTAGGAAAACTTGACGTAATTCTAGACGATCTGCAATCACAATTTTGTCGTTATTGCGTGGTATTACTCTATGGTAATCAGGGAATTTACCTTCCACTAATTTAGACGTAAAAATGTAGTCGGCAACTTTCGCACGGATATGGTTAGAACCGATTTGAAGCTCAACAGTTTCATCTGTGTCACTCAACAAACGGTTAAGTTCAAGTACACCTTTACGAGGTACAATCACTTGCGTTAGATCACCAGATACTTGTGCATCTTCAATAGCCGTTGCAAGACGGTGTCCGTCAGTCGCAACAACACGTAGCTGACCATCAGCGACTTCAAACAGCATGCCGTTTAAATAGTAACGAACATCTTGGTTCGCCATGGCAAAGCCTGTTTTTTCAATCAGTTTGCGTACACTGTTTTGTGCCACAACCACACTTAGATCACCCTGCATATCTTGGATATTTGGGAACTCATCAGCAGGCAAGGTTGATAAAGTAAAACGAGAGCGTCCTGAACGAATCACTGCACGAGTATCATCAACAGATAATTCAATCACAGCACTGTCAGGTAAACTTTTGCAGATATCCATTAGTTTACGTGCAGGAACAGTAATACGGCCTTCTTGGCACTCATCTAATGTGATATGACCAACTAATTCAACTTCTAAATCAGAGCCAGTTAAGGTTAAAACATTGTCTTTAACCTCTAATAATACATTGGCCAAAACAGGCATCGTTTGCTTGCGTTCAACCACACCAGCAACGAGTTGAAGTGGCTTTAGAAGTGCCTCGCGGACAACTGAAAATTTCATTATTTTCCTCGTATTTATCAATCACGACCTTAGGTCGTCAAAATTCGCATAAGTTGCTTATAGTCTTCACGAATATCCGAATCCGTATCCTGTAGTTCTTTGATCTTACGAATAGCATGAAGCGCAGTTGTATGATCACGACCACCAAAAGCATCACCAATTTCAGGCAAACTATGGTTAGTCAGTTCTTTTGCAAGTGACATGGCTACTTGACGGGGACGGGCAATCGAACGATTACGACGTTTCGACAATAAATCACTTATTTTAATCTTGTAATACTCAGCCACAATACGCTGAATATTATCTATGTTTACAAGCTTATCTTGCAATGCAAGTAAGTCTTTAAGGGACTCTCTCACAAAATCTGGCGTAATCGCACGACCAGTAAAATGAGAGTTAGCAATGACACGTTTTAACGCCCCTTCTAATTCACGCACATTGGAACGTATTTTTTGCGCAATAAAGAAAGCGGAATCATAAGATAACTTAATATTACTTTCATCTGCCTTACGCATCAAAATCGCAACACGGGTTTCAAGTTCCGGTGGCTCGATAGCCACAGTTAAGCCCCAACCAAAACGTGATTTAAGCCTGTCTTCTAATCCTTTGATCTCTTTTGGATAACGATCACAGGTCAGAATCATTTGCTGACCACCTTCTAATAAGGCATTAAAGGTATGGAAAAACTCTTCTTGAGTTCTGTCTTTGCCAGCAAAGAATTGTATATCGTCAATTAATAGGGCATCTACAGAGCGATAATAACGTTTAAAATCATTAATCGCGTTAAGTTGTAATGCTTTAACCATATCAGCCACAAAACGTTCCGAATGCAGATATACCACCTTAGCATTCGGGTTATGGCGCATAAGCTCTGTACCCACAGCTTGCATTAAGTGGGTTTTACCTAAACCAACGCCACCATAAATAAATAATGGGTTATAAGCACCACCTGGGTTTTCAGCAACCTGTAAAGCTGCAGCATGGGCCAATTGGTTGGATTTACCTTCAACAAAGTTATCAAAAGTGAAGGAGTTGTTTAGGTTGGCACCATGATTGATTCCCCCTTCAACATCCACTTTACGGTTAGATGAAGGAGAAAGAGGTAATTGCCCCTGCTTGTAGGGTTCTAGATCACCAATCAATCCACTATCAGAGAGTTTTAATGGTGCTTCAAATTCAAGGTCAGCATGCTTCTCTGTGCCTTCTTCCATTAAGCTAAAGCCTGGACGATAGCTTACGCCAGAAGATAAGTCTTCACTCATAGGAGCCACAACGGTTTCTATGACAGGCGCTGGCGCTGGTGGAGCACTAGGTTTACTAAAACCTTGAGCACGCACAGTGAAAGATAAAACAGGAGCGGGTTCGCTTCCGGCAAATTCTGTGAGGAGCTCTTTAATACGTGTTTGATACTTATTACTTACCCAATCTAATACAAATCGATTAGGGGCCGAGAGGATTAAGTCGCCATTTGTGTTGATTTCAGCATCAAGAGGACGAATCCAAGTATTGAATTGTTGAGCAGAAAACTCATCTTGTAATCGCTTTTGGCAAAGATCCCAATACTCCAACGACACTAACTTTTACTCCTGCAGGGCAAATAAAAAACAGTTAAGCGCGAAATTCTAACTCGGAGCGGATCAGTTATCCACAAAAAGATGTAAATAAGTTAAGAATACACAGGAAAAGCTTAAACCGTGAGAAAATGTTAATAACAGAGGCAGTTATTCACAAGGGTAGATAAAAAACATGAAATGTGGATAAACAAGCTAGTTATCAACACAAAAAAAGGACCTTGTTAGTTGTTTTATCAACAGGATTTTTTTAAATTAAGATCATGATTTTATTCACAATAAAAATAATTAAAACATGTTATGTGAATATCTTTTATGTATTTTAATTTTTTTAATGCACATATTTGATAAGCCCTGTGAATAATTTGTTGATGTATTATTTCTCTAGTTTTTTAGGCTAATTGTATGTTTAACGATTGAATTCATTGGCGAACTCCAATAAAATTCGCCGCCTGATTTTGAATCAAAAAGAAGAGGCTTGGCTAAGGCTAACCCTCAAAACTGAAACACTGCTTCAGTAGTGAGAGAAAGAAAATGAAAAGAACTTTTCAACCTAGCGTTCTAAAACGTAAGCGTAACCACGGTTTCCGTGCCCGTATGGCTACTAAAGGCGGTCGTGCTGTACTAACACGTCGTCGTGCTCGTGGTCGTAAGTCTCTAAGCGCATAAGCCGTTTATGACAGACTTTTGTTTTCCCCGGCAGGTCAGATTACTGACTGCTGGGGATTATCAAACCGTATTTAATCACACCTCTTGTAAAGTCTTTGCTGGCGAATTTCTGCTTTTGGCAACAAAACGTGATGACGACCTTTCTAGGTTGGGACTCATTGTCGCTAAAAAAAATGAAAAGCGTGCAGTAGGACGAAACCGCATCAAACGACTCGTGCGGGACTCCTTCCGTCATCATAAAGTCGAACTCGCTGGATTCGACATTGTCTTTCTAGCGCGCCAAGGAATTAAAGAGTTAGATAACCCAACTTTGTCAAAACGCATAGACAAAGCATGGCATCAACTTATTAAAAGGTCTAAAAAAGCCAATAATCAGCCAAAAGACACCAAAGCCAAACAGAAATAGGCTGAAAAAAGCTTGAAAGGCTGGTTTAATAACGCCAGTTTTTTTCGTGAAGCTTTTGTCTGACATGCGCGACCATTATTGGCAGGATGTAGAAGGCGTGAGTTTCAGGGCCTAGCCCTTTTTTTAACCAAACAATATTAGTTGAATACCATGGATTTCAGACGTTATTTTTTATGGGGTGCACTTTTTGTTGTTGGCTATATGCTGTTTTTACAGTGGAACCAAGACTATGGTTCAGTGGCTACAAACAATGTTGCTCAAACAACCCAAACACAAGCTTCCTCTAACAACACTGACATACCTTCAACGGTTGCATCTCCAGCTGCTGCCAATGATATTGTGGTCGATTCTCAGCAACCCGCTTCTGAAGCTCTAATTCAAGTTGTCACAGATGCTTTAATTGTTTCTATCGACCCAGTTGGTGGTGACATTGTTAAAGCCTCTTTACCTGAATATAAAAAAGCACAAGCCTCTAACGAACCTTTTGTTCTACTAGATAATGGTATTGAGCGTGTTTATGTAACACAAAGTGGTTTAGTCGGTCGAAATGGTCCTGATGCGAATAAAGATGGTCGCCCTGTATATCGAGCAGATCAGAGCCAGTATAAATTAGGTGACGGTGAAGATAGCCTAGCGGTAGACCTTTATTTCACCGATGCTCAAGGTGTTCAGTACACAAAAACCTATATCTTTAAGCGTGGTCAATATGCTGTTCGTCAGCAAATCACGGTAGACAATAATTCAAACACGGCTTGGCAAGGTAACTTATTTGCTCAGATCAAACGTGATAATTCAGAAGATCCAAGTGCGTCTAGTGGTATGGGGCTACAACCTTACCTAGGTGGAGCGGTATCTACCGAAGAGTCTCCTTATACCAAGGTTAGCTTTTCTGACATGGCTGAAACCCCAACAAAATTAACAACAAATAATGGTTGGATTGCATTACTTCAACATTATTTTGTTAGTGCTTGGGTGCCAGAAAATGGCCATAAAGCAACACTATATACTCGTCAAAAAGGTGAGTTTAATATCATAGGTTTTACTGGCTCAAGTGTTGAAATTGCAGCGGGTAACCAAGGTACTTTAAGCTCAACCCTATATATAGGACCTAAGCTTCAAGATCAGCTAAGTGAAACCGCAGCTAATCTAGAGCTGACCGTAGATTATGGTTGGTTATGGTGGTTAGCACAGCCTTTATTTTGGCTATTGACTGCGATTCAGTCTTTTGTTGTTAACTGGGGTGTTGCCATTATCTTAGTGGTAGTAGTGGTTAAAGCCTTGTTCTTTAAACTATCTGCAGCAAGTTATCGTTCTATGGCTAAAATGCGTAAGTTTGGCCCAGAACTAACACGCTTACGTGAGCAGCATGGTGATGATAGACAAAAAATGTCTGCAGCCATGATGGAACTATATAAGAAAGAGAAGATAAACCCACTGGGTGGTTGTTTACCTATTCTAGTCCAAATGCCAGTATTCTTATCTCTTTACTGGGTATTGATGGAAAGTGTGGAATTACGCCATGCTCCATTCATGCTATGGATTAACGATCTATCAGCAATGGACCCTTACTTTGTACTGCCAATCCTTATGGGTATCAGTATGTTAGGTCAGCAAATGCTAAACCCAACACCTCCAGATCCGATGCAAGCACGCATCATGAAGATTATGCCGGTTGCATTTACCTTCTTCTTCTTGTGGTTCCCAAGTGGTCTAGTACTTTACTGGGTAGTCAACAACACCTTATCTATCATGCAGCAATACGTAATTACTAAACGTATTGAAAGAGAAGCCTAAGCTTTTCTATAACTAGATAGTTTAAAAAGGGCCTCATATGAGGTCCTTTTTTATGACCCACTTTTATTATTAAGCTCTTCTAGCAACTTGTGATTGCCCCTAGACTAGCTGATAATTTAATCACTATTTACCTAGCTCTATAATACAAAGGCGAACAATGACGGAATTAAGCCAAGTCCTAGATAAAGATACCATCGCAGCACAAGCAACTCCTCCTGGCAGAGGTGGCGTAGGTATTATCAGGCTATCAGGGCCATTAAGTTTAACCATAGCAGAGCAAATCTTAGGCTTTAAACCTAGCCCAAGACATGCCCATTACGGCCCATTTAAAGATGCTTCTGGTGAGCAAATCGATTTAGGAATAGCAATTTATTTTCCTAACCCTAACTCCTTTACTGGTGAAGATGTTATTGAGTTTCAAGGCCATGGTGGGCCTGTCATTATAGATATGCTGTTAAGCCGAACACTTGAGCTAGGTGCGAGATTAGCCCGTCCAGGAGAGTTCTCTGAACGTGCTTTCTTAAATGATAAAATGGACTTAACTCAAGCAGAAGCCATTGCGGATTTAATCGATTCAGCCTCAACTCAGGCAGCTAAATGCGCTTTAAGATCTCTGCAAGGGGCCTTTTCCAAGCGTATTGACGAATTAGTTGAATCCCTTATCCATTTACGAATTTATGTAGAAGCGGCAATAGACTTCCCAGAGGAAGAGATCGACTTTATTGGTGATGGTAAGGTTGCCAAGGAGCTTGCAGGTATTCAGCAAAACCTTGTTGCAGTTCAAAAAGAAGCCAAACAGGGTGCCATCATACGAGAAGGTATGAGTGTGGTTATTGCAGGTCGCCCTAATGCAGGTAAATCTAGCTTGCTAAATGCCTTATCAGGTAAAGACTCTGCCATTGTCACTAATATAGAAGGCACCACACGAGATGTACTCAGAGAGCAAATTCATATTGACGGTATGCCACTTCATATTATCGATACTGCAGGCCTGAGAGAAAGCCCTGATGAAGTTGAACAAATAGGTATCGAAAGAGCATGGCAGGAAATCCATAAAGCAGATCGCATTTTGCTTATGGTAGATAGTAAGTCATCTTCTAATGAAACCGACCCAGCCCAAATTTGGCCAGAATTTGTTGCACAGCTTGCTAGCCGAGATAATCTAACCTTAGTTCGTAACAAGGTAGATCTCACTGAAGAAAGCGTTGGGGTAACTCAAGTAAATGATATTCCTGTTATTTCTTTATCTGCTAAAAATCAAGATGGTGTTGAGCACCTTACTCAACATCTTAAAGATGTCATGGGATACGACAGTACAACAGAAGGGGGCTTTATCGCTCGCCGACGCCATATTGAAGCATTAAATAAAGCTCAAGACTTCCTTAATGCAGGTTCATTACAGTTACATGACTTTGGTGCAGGAGAGTTATTAGCAGAAGACTTAAAAGAAGCTCAAAACGCCCTTAGTGAAATCACAGGAGCCTTCACGAGTGACGATTTGTTAGGCCGTATTTTCGGTTCCTTCTGTATTGGTAAGTAGCTAAATTAAGGCAGATAAAGAGGTTTTATCTGCCTTAATTATATTGTATTAATTCCTCATATCCCACACCGCATTTCAATTCTAGTCCTCCCTCAGTTTTATGCTGTTTAGTTAAATCATTCAGTTCAGCGTTAATCTATCATTCTTAAATACAATCTAGCTTTGTGAATAAAAAAACCTGTGCTCAAAACACCTTATCCACTGTAATAAGCTAAAAAAGAAAGCAGAAGCCTCCACCTGTTGAAAGTATTATTCACATTTTTTATCTTTTTTAAGAAATATACGATTTTTTTAAAGTTTTTTAATGTGGATAAAAAAATATTAAAAATAGATTAACAATGCTTTCAAAAGTCCTATTTTATCAACTGATTCAGCCACTTACACACATAAATCAGGGTAAAAACATCTTGTTAATAAGTATGGTGATATCCTAATATTAAGTTTTGCACAGTTTTGAACAAGTAAGGGGGTTAAAAATCCAAGTGTATAACTAGGCACTTTATACACACCTTTAGGTTTTCCACATCACAGCTTAATATGTCTATTTTTAACAGTTTACTATTCTTTTAATCTTATGATTTATAATGTTTTTTTTGTTTTATCAACAGAATTTTAGCTGTTATATAGTAACTACAAATATAAGAATAGACATATATATACTTATATTTTTATTAATGATGACCGGGGGTAACAAGCTTGCTTCGCTTTCTTTTTGAAATTTTGGCTTTATACTAGCGCCCTCAAATTCGAGCATTGTTCGTTTTTTATTCGTTTTGTTTTTCTTATTTAGTAATACCGAGGTTCAAGTGGATTTCCCGAGTCGCTTTGATGTAATTGTTGTTGGTGGTGGTCATGCTGGCACTGAAGCGGCATTAGCTGCTGCACGCACAGGTGTGAAAACCTTACTTTTAACCCACAACATAGAAACGCTAGGGCAGATGTCTTGTAACCCTGCCATTGGTGGTATTGGGAAATCTCACCTAGTAAAAGAAATTGATGCTTTAGGCGGTGCAATGGCACTTGCTACAGATAAAGCTGGCATTCAATTTAGAACTTTGAACTCTCGAAAAGGACCTGCTGTCAGAGCAACGCGTGCTCAAGCCGATCGAATTCTTTATAAAGCGGCAATACGTGACATCTTAGAGAATCAAGAAAACCTTTGGTTATTCCAACAATCTGTCGAAGATCTTATTGTTGAAAATGGTCAAGCCTGTGGTGTAGTTACTCAGACTGGAATTCGTTTTCAAAGTAAAACCGTTGTCTTAACAGCGGGTACTTTTTTAGGTGGCCTTATTCATGTCGGGCTTGAGAATCATGCTGGTGGCCGTGCAGGTGATCCACCATCAATTGGTTTGGCTGAAAAACTACGTGCTTTACCTTTTAGAGTTGATCGCCTTAAAACAGGTACACCACCACGTATTGATGCTCGCTCTGTCGATTTTAGTGTCATGCAAGCACAACCAGGTGATGATATTACCCCTGTAATGTCTTATATGGGTTCACGAGAACTTCATCCGAAGCAAATAAACTGCTTTATTACTCATACCAATGAAAGAACCCATGACATTATTCGTGGTGGTATGGATAGATCACCTATGTACACTGGTGTAATTGATGGGATTGGACCGAGATACTGTCCTTCAATTGAGGATAAAATTGTGCGTTTTGCGGATAAAAACTCACATCAAATTTTTGTTGAGCCAGAAGGTCTAACAACCCATGAGTTATACCCTAATGGTATTTCTACCTCGCTGCCTTTTGATGTCCAAATCGAACTTGTTCGTTCAATGAAAGGCTTTGAGAATGCTCATATCACACGTCCTGGGTACGCTATAGAGTATGATTATTTTAACCCTCAGGATCTAAAGTACTCGTTAGAAACGAAACATATGCCAGCCTTGTTCTTTGCGGGGCAAATTAATGGCACGACAGGATATGAAGAAGCGGGTGCTCAAGGTCTATTGGCGGGTTTAAATGCCTCTTTATTAGCACAAGGGAAAGAAGCCTGGTGTCCAAGACGAGATGAAGCTTATATTGGTGTGCTTGTTGATGACTTGATTACTATGGGCACGAAAGAGCCCTATCGCATGTTTACTAGCCGCGCAGAGTATCGACTAATTTTACGTGAAGACAATGCGGATCTACGTTTGACAGAGAAGGGCCGTGAATTAGGCCTTATTGATGATGAGCGTTGGGCTGCATTTTGTACTAAAAAAGAAGCAATCGAAACCGAGCAAACTAGATTGAAATCTAATTGGATTGTTCCTAATACGGAAGAAGCGGCGGCTATCAACCCAAAATTAGAAAATCCAATTACTCATGAATATAGCTTGATGGATTTATTAAAACGTCCTGGGGTTGAATATGCTGACGTGGCAAATCTAAAAGATGCTCCCGAAGAACCGGTTTCTGAACAAGTTGCAGAGCAAGTTCAAATATCAGTTAAGTATGCGGGTTACATTAGCCGTCAAGCAGAAGATATTGAAAGGTTACGTCGTCAAGAAAATACACCTTTGCCACTCGATATGGATTACGCCAATATCGAAGGTCTATCAAATGAAGTGAAACAAAAGCTAATCGAAGCCAAGCCTGAGACACTAGCTGCAGCCTCTAGAATACAGGGTATAACCCCTGCTGCGGTTTCATTATTGCTAATCAGTCTTAAAAAACGTGCCATTGCGAGCAAAAGTGCCTAGAATCAGCAGCCGTTAACCTTATTTTTTACGGAATTGATTGTGACACATTTTGAGACTATTCAGAAAGGGGCCCAAACAATGGGCGTCGATCTTCCTGAGACAACTATTCAAAAGCTAGTGGATTACCTAGCATTATTGCAAAAGTGGAATAAGGCCTACAATCTCACCGCCATCCGCGATGTGGATCAAATGATTGCCTTACACTTGATTGATAGTTTATCAACGATTCCTTATATCCAAGGCGACAAAATTATTGATGTTGGAACTGGTCCAGGCTTACCTGGCATGGTTCTGGCTATCTGTTTTCCAGAAAAGTCATTCACTTTGTTAGACAGCAATGGCAAGAAAACGCGCTTTTTAACCCAAGTTAAAATGGAATTGGCTGTCGATAATGTGACGGTAGCCAATGAAAGAGTCGAGCAACATGCTTTTGCTGGCGAGTATGATCATGTCATTTCAAGAGCCTTTGCATCGATTCAAGATATGATTAATTGGACTTTGCCATTGCCTAAACAAGAAGGAAACTTTTTAGCAATGAAAGGGGTATATCCTGAGCAAGAGATTCAAGAATTACCAGCAGATGTCTATGTTGATACAGTACATAGCTTAACTGTTCCCCATGTTGATGCTGAGCGTCACTTGGTCGTCATGAAACGTAAAGGAAGCGAGTAATGGCAAAAATTATAGCCGTCACTAACCAAAAAGGCGGTGTCGGTAAAACCACAACCTGTGTCAATCTTGCTGCATCTTTAACCGCGATGAAACGCAGGGTGTTGTTGATTGATTTAGACCCACAGGGTAATGCCACCACAGGAAGTGGGGTAGATAAGGAATCCTTGAGCATCAGTGTATTTGATGTCCTAGTAGGAACCCATGGGGTGAAAGAGGCTGTGGTGAATGTTGAGCCTGCTGGATATAGTGTTTTACCTGCAAATGGTGACTTAACAGGTGCTGAAGTTGTTCTCTTAGATTTGCCGAGTAAAGAAACGCGACTTAGGTCTGCTCTTTACGAAGTAGAACAAGAGTATGATTTTGTCCTATTGGACTGTCCTCCTTCTTTGAATATGCTCACTGTGAATGCACTAGCTGCAGCCCAAGGCGTACTTATTCCCGTTCAATGTGAATATTATGCGTTAGAAGGTTTAACTGCCTTATTGCAGACCATAGAGCGTATTACACAAGCCTTAAATCCTACTCTAGCCATAGAGGGAATCTTACGCACCATGTATGACCCAAGGCCGAGTTTGACTCATGATGTTTCTCAGCAGCTGATTAAACACTTTGCCGAAAAAGTTTATGATACCGTGGTGCCGCGAAATATACGTTTGGCGGAAGCGCCAAGTTATGGCCTACCGGTTCTTCATTATGAAAAGCAATCGCGAGGTGCTATTGCATACCTTGCATTAGCTGGCGAATTTATTCGTAAAAATCAGGCTTAAATATTGCCTATTTGTAAATATAGTTAGCACTAGTTAAAGCATGCTTTTGTAACAACAGGGGCATTACTTGTATAAAGGGTTTAAAAATGACGGTTAAAAAACGTGGTTTAGGTCGAGGCTTAGATGCCTTATTAGCACCTCAGGTTGTTGCTAATGAAGAGCAAACAGATGAGGTGGTAGAACAGCTGACAGGGCTTACCTATCTAGATCATGACTTACTCTGCAAAGGTAAGTTTCAACCTCGTCGTGATATGAACTCAGTACAGCTTGATGAATTGGCTATTTCTATCAAACAACAAGGCATAATGCAGCCGATTGTTGTTCGTCCAATAGAAAGTGGCAAATATGAAATCATTGCCGGTGAAAGACGCTGGCGTGCTGCTAAAATCGCCGAATTATCAAAAGTCCCCGTTATTGTTCGTCATGTGGAAGATTCTGATGCGGTTGTTTTAGCGCTGATTGAAAATATTCAGCGTGAAGACTTAAACCCAGTAGAAGAAGCAATCGCGTTACAACGCTTAATTGAAGAGTTTGAACTGACCCAACAAGAAGTTGCTGAGACAGTTGGTAAATCACGTTCTGCTGTCGCTAATTTATTGCGTTTATTAAGTTTAACTCCTGAAGTAAGACGCTTATTAGAGCATGGTGATCTTGAAATGGGCCATGCGCGTGCTTTACTGCCACTAGAGCACGATGATCAAATACATGCAGCATCTCAAGTAGTCACAAAAAGTATGTCTGTAAGAGAAACTGAGCGTTTAGTGAAGGCTATTCAGTTTAAATCACAGAACAATGATCAAGAAAGTGTCAGCCTACCTGATTTCAGACAAAGAGAAGAAAGCATAAGCCAGAAAATTAATGCTGCCGTGAAGATTCAACAAAACCCGAAAGGCAAGGGTAAATTGGTGATTGAGTACCGTAACCCTGAGCACTTAGAATTACTGTTAAGTGAACTATTTGAGGCCAACTAAGGGCCTCATATGCGTTTTTTTTGTGCATTTTTTCCATAAAACTTAAGAATCATCGACATGAATAGCTCGATAGTGTTGAACGCGCCACATATTCCCCCTATAATGCGTCGAATTTTTAACCTCTAGGGTATTTTGTAGATTCAAATTAAGTATTTGAGTTTGTTAAATAAGCTGGTAAATATTCGGTTTGTTTAGTTACAAAATTTTAGAGATTTAGTACCGATGACACAGAGTAAGCCACTAAGTTCTTTAGAACTTATTAAAGCGAAAAAAACAGCAGTCTATCGTTTTGTCTTTTTTCAGTTTTTAGCGGCATGCGTCATTTCATTGGTTATCTATTTTGCGAATAGTGAGTTATCTGCCTACTCATTTTTTTTAGGCGCTATCGCAAGTGTGATACCAAGTGCTTATATGGCGTTTAGAGTATTTGGAAGTAAGAAGGTTAGACCGGCTCAAGAGATCGCGAAATCTTTTTACAAAGGTGAAGCAGGCAAGTTAATCATCACGGCAATTATGATGAGTCTGATTTTTAGCCTAGTAAAGCCATTAGCTGCAGGTTACTTTTTTGCGGGTTTTGGAATGACAGTTTTAAGCCATTGGCTTAGCCCTTTTGTACTTAAGCATTAATTAAGTACAAAAGGATGACAGTTTTTAATCATTAAAGAGCGTGGATAGATAATATGGCAAGTGAAAATCCAACAGCTTCTGAATATATTCAGCATCACCTTCAGAATTTGACCTATGGTCAACATCCTGATGGAACATGGGGTATTGCCCATGGTGCAGCAGAAGCAGCCGACATGGGCTTTTGGGCAATTCACCTAGATACAATGGGTTTCTCCATTGGATTGGGGTTGTTGTTCATTTGGCTATTTAGAAAAGCAGCTAAGAAGGCATCTGCTGATACCCCTTCTGGTTTGCAAAACTTTGTAGAGCTTATGGTTGAGTTCGTTGACGGTAGCGTCAAAGAAACCTTCCATGGTAAGAGCAAGGTGATTGCACCCCTAGCACTAACGATTTTTGTTTGGGTATTCTTGATGAATACCATGGACTTAATACCTGTAGACTTCCTGCCTACGCTAGCCTCTCTTGTTGGTATTCCTTACTTTAAAGTGGTACCGACAACAGATATGAATGCGACCTTAGGTATGGCTTTCTCTGTTTTCTTCTTGATTGTTTTCTACAGCATCAAGGTGAAAGGTATTTCAGGATTTATTGGTGAGTTAACCTTACAACCTTTCGGTAAGTGGATGATCCCATTCAACCTATTGCTTGAAGGTGTAGGCCTTATTGCGAAACCAATTTCCCTAGCATTGCGACTTTTCGGTAACCTGTACGCAGGTGAGTTGATCTTTATCTTGATCGCTATTTTACCGTTCTGGGTACAGTGGGCATTATCTGTCCCATGGGCAATTTTCCATATCTTGGTAATCGTATTGCAAGCATTCATCTTCATGATGCTAACAATTGTATACCTAAGTATGGCACACGAAGATCACTAAGATCTTGGTGTAAAACGAGCACAGAGTTATATAAAGTTTTTTTAAACCTTCAATCTAAAACTATGAAAATTAGGAGTTAAAATGGAAACTGTAGTTGGTCTTACTGCGATTGCTGTAGCCCTTCTTATCGGTCTAGGTGCCCTAGGTACTGCGATTGGTTTCGGTCTACTTGGTGGTAAATTCTTGGAAGGCGCTGCGCGTCAACCTGAGATGGTTCCAATGTTGCAAGTTAAAATGTTCATCGTAGCGGGTCTTCTTGATGCCGTAACTATGATCGGTGTAGGTATTGCGTTGTTCTTCACTTTCGCAAACCCATTCGTTGCTCAGGTTGCTGGCTAAGTTTTTGCTTTTATTGCAAAAATTTTTTAAACGACTTAGAGCGAGGATATTAGCGTGAACTTAAATCTCACACTTATAGGCCAAGCTATCTCGTTTGCCTTTTTTGTCTGGTTCTGCATGAAATATGTGTGGCCACCAGTGATTGCTGCGCTTGAAGAGCGTAGTGCAAAAATTGCAGATGGTTTAGAAGCAGCTAACCGTGCTTCACGTGACTTAGAGTTGGCTCAAGAAAAAGCCACTCATACGTTACGTGAGAGCAAGGAACAAGCGGCCGAAATTATTGAACAAGCCAACAAACGGGCTAACCAAATTATTGACGAAGCAAAAGAACAAGCATTGGCTGATGGCCAACGTTTGCGCGATGCAGCAAATTCTGAGATTGAACAAGACGTTGTACGTGCTAAAGAAGCACTACGCGCTCAAGTTTCTCAACTTGCTCTTATCGGTGCTGAGAAAATTTTGGGTGCCAGTGTTGACGAGAAAGCCCACAGCGAACTAGTTGAAAAACTAGCACAAGAGCTTTAAGCGAGGGTCCAATGGCTGAATTAATGACAGTCGCTCGCCCGTATGCCAAAGCTGCGTTTGAAGTTGCTCGTGAGCAAGGTCAAGTAGCAGAATGGGCCAATATGCTTAGCGTATTGGCTACCGCTGCGAGTGACACGACATTAGCACAGGCAGTGCAAAATCCTGCTTTTAGTGCTGAAGAAAAAGCAAACGCGCTAGCAGATGTTTGCAATGAAGTAATGACAGATCAAGGTAAAAACTTTGTGAAATCATTGTCGGAAAATAGCCGCCTAACTTTATTGGTAGCGATTTCCGAATTGTTTAATCAGTTCAAACTGAACTTCGAAAAAGCAGTCGACGTTAATATGACGTCAGCTTACGAACTTTCAGCGGAACAAGAGCAAGCAATCAGTGCTTCATTGAGCAAAAAGTTGGACCGTACCGTCAACTTGGCGACTGAAACAGACGCAAGCCTTATCGGTGGCGTGGTTATCCGTACAGGCGATTTAATCATCGACGGATCAGTTCGCGGGAAACTTGCGAAACTGGCCGAGGCGATAAACTCCTAGCGTTTCGATAAATCGAAACCAGGGTTGAGGAATTTAGCATGCAGCAACTGAATCCATCTGAGATCAGCGAGATTATTAAGAAGCGCATCGAGAACCTTGATGTGACTTCTGAAGCCCAAAATGAGGGCACAATTGTCAGCGTAGCAGACGGTATCGTATTGATTCACGGTCTGGCTGACGTAATGTACGGGGAAATGATCGAATTCCCTGGTGGTGTTTATGGTATGGCATTGAACCTAGAGCGTGACTCTGTAGGTGCTGTAGTATTAGGCGGCTACCAAAATCTAGTCGAAGGTCAAAAAGTTAAGTGTACTGGTCGTATTTTGGAAGTTCCAATTGGTCCAGAACTACTTGGTCGTGTTGTTGACGCATTGGGTAACCCAATCGACGGCAAAGGCCCAGTAAATGCTCAACTTACTGATGCAGTTGAAAAGGTTGCACCTGGTGTAATCGAACGTCAATCAGTAGACCAACCAATTCAAACTGGTTATAAAGCCATTGATGCAATGGTACCTGTAGGTCGTGGTCAGCGTGAGTTGATTATCGGTGACCGTCAGGTAGGTAAAACAGCACTTGCTATCGATACCATCATTGCTCAAAAAGGCAGTGGTATTAAGTGTGTGTATGTTGCCATTGGTCAAAAGCAATCTACTATCGCTAACGTAGTACAAAAGCTAGAAGAAAACGGTGCATTAGAGTACACAACAATCGTTGCGGCTGGCCCTTCTGACCCTGCTTCTATGCTTTACCTAGCACCATACACTGGTTGCACAATGGGTGAGTACTTCCGTGACCGCGGTGAAGATGCACTAATTATTTATGATGATTTGACTAAACAAGCTTGGGCTTACCGTCAAATCTCATTGCTACTACGTCGTCCTCCAGGTCGTGAAGCGTATCCTGGTGACGTATTCTATCTTCACTCTCGTCTTCTTGAGCGTGCATCTCGTGTAAACGTAGATTACGTTGAGAAATTCACCAATGGTGAAGTGAAAGGTAAGACTGGTTCTTTGACTGCTCTTCCTATCATCGAGACTCAAGGTGGTGACGTATCAGCATTCGTACCAACCAACGTAATCTCCATCACTGATGGTCAGATTTTCTTGGAAACAAGCTTGTTCAACGCGGGTATTCGTCCTGCAATGAACGCGGGTGTATCTGTATCCCGTGTTGGTGGTGCTGCACAAACTAAAATCGTTAAGAAACTAGGTGGCGGTATCCGTCTTGCCCTAGCTCAGTATCGTGAATTGGCGGCTTTCGCTCAGTTCGCATCTGACCTTGACGCAGCTACTCGTAAACAGCTAGAGCACGGTAAACAGGTTACTGAACTGATGAAACAGAAACAGTTTAGCCCTATGTCTATAGCTGATATGGGCGTAATCCTTTACGCTGCCAACGATGGCTTCCTTGAAGATGTTGAAACAAACAAGATTGGTAGTTTTGAACAATCTTTGCTTAGCTACATGAACAGCGAACACGCTGATCTTATGGCTGACATTAACAAAACTGGCAATTATAACGGCGAGATTGAAGCGACTTTTAAAGCGGCAATCGAGAAGTTTAAAGCAACACAAACTTGGTAATAAATTGGTGGGAACTGCGTTAGCAGTTCCCACCAGTCTATATTTGCAGTTTGTGAATTAACATTCTCACAAGGGCAGTTCATTATGGCAGTCGGAAAAGAGATACGCACTCAGATTTCGAGCATTAACAATACGCGTAAAATTACTCGCGCTATGGAAAAAGTAGCGGCAAGTAAAACGCGTAAAGCTCAGGATCGTATGGCCGCTTCTCGTCCGTATGCGGAACGAATTCGCCAAGTAATTGGCCATTTGGCTAATGCGAATCCTGAGTATAAACACCGTTACCTTACCGAGCGTGAGGCGAAGCGTGTTGGTTATATCGTAGTCTCTTCTGACCGTGGGTTATGTGGTGGTTTGAACATTAACGTGTTCAAGAAAACCCTAAAAGATATGGAGCAGTTTGCTAACGAAGGTGTCGAAATCGATGTCTGTGCCGTTGGCTCTAAAGCCGTTTCATTCTTTAAAAACTACGGCGGAAACGTTACAGCAGCTGTTACCGGATTAGGTGACGCACCTGAAGCAGAAAACCTAGTAGGTAGTGTGAAGGTGATGCTGGACGCATTTGATGAAGGTCGAATTGATCGTCTTTATGTTGTTTCTAACGAGTTCGTGAATACCATGACTCAGAAACCAACAGTCGAGCAACTTCTACCTCTTAATGCGGAAGAGAATGCAGAGTTACAGCACCACTGGGATTACATTTATGAACCAGAAGCTGTAGAGATTCTGAACGATTTATTAGTTCGTTATATTGAATCTCAAGTATATCAGTCAGTTGTTGAAAACATTGCGTGTGAACAAGCAGCTCGTATGCTTGCCATGAAAAACGCAACGGATAACGCTGGTGATATCATTAATGAATTACAGCTGGTGTACAACAAGGCTCGTCAAGCAGCGATCACTCAGGAAATTTCTGAGATTGTAAGCGGCGCGGCAGCGGTTTAAGGTATTTAGGTATTAAGAGGATCCGAACATGAGTAGCGGACAAATCGTACAGATTATCGGCGCGGTAATCGACGTGGAATTTCCACGTGATAATGTGCCAAAAGTATATGATGCCCTAACGATCGAGGGTAAAGAGTTGGTGTTGGAAGTTCAACAACAACTAGGTGACGGCATTGTACGTGCTATCGCCATGGGTTCAACTGAAGGTATGAAGCGTGGTTTGGTTGTAGAAAATACAAACAACCCAGTATCTGTTCCAGTTGGTACCAAAACTCTAGGACGTATTATGGACGTTCTGGGTAATCCGATTGATGAAAAAGGTCCAATTGGCGAAGAAGAGCGTTGGGCTATCCACCGCGAAGCTCCAAGCTATGCGGAACAATCTTCTGACAACGCACTTTTGGAAACTGGTATCAAGGTAATCGACCTTGTATGTCCGTTTGCGAAAGGTGGTAAAGTTGGTCTGTTTGGTGGTGCCGGTGTAGGTAAAACCGTAAACATGATGGAACTTATCCGTAACATCGCTATCGAGCACAGTGGTTATTCTGTATTCGCTGGTGTTGGTGAGCGTACGCGTGAAGGTAATGACTTCTACCATGAGATGACTGATTCGAACGTAATCGATAAAGTATCTCTAGTATACGGTCAGATGAATGAGCCACCAGGTAACCGTCTACGTGTTGCTTTGACTGGTTTGACTATGGCTGAGAAGTTCCGTGACGAAGGTCGTGACGTTCTTTTCTTCGTAGATAACATCTACCGTTACACATTGGCGGGTACTGAAGTATCTGCATTGTTGGGTCGTATGCCTTCTGCGGTAGGTTACCAGCCAACTCTTGCTGAAGAGATGGGTGTTCTTCAAGAACGTATCACATCTACTAAGACTGGTTCTATCACATCTATCCAAGCGGTATACGTACCTGCGGATGACTTGACTGACCCGTCTCCAGCAACAACATTCTCGCACTTGGATGCGACTGTTGTATTGTCTCGTGACATCGCATCTTTGGGTATCTACCCAGCGATCGATCCGCTAGATAGTACTTCTCGTCAGTTGGATCCTCTAGTAATCGGTCAAGAACACTACGACGTAGCTCGTGGCGTTCAAACTGTATTGCAGCGTTATAAAGAATTGAAAGACATCATTGCGATCTTGGGTATGGACGAGCTTTCTGAAGAAGATAAGCTATCTGTAAACCGTTCACGTAAGATCCAACGGTTCATGTCTCAGCCATTCTTCGTAGCTGAAGTCTTCACTGGTGCGCCAGGTAAGTATGTTTCTTTGAAAGATACAATCCGTGGCTTTAAAGGCATCCTTGATGGCGAGTTCGACGAATTGCCAGAACAAGCGTTCTACATGATTGGTAGCATCGACGAAGCTGTCGATAAAGCTAAGAAACTTTAACCATGCATAACCGGTGGCTTAGATAGTTGCCGGTTAAGCCTGACATAGAGAGGCATCTTATGGCTATCACAGTACACTGCGATATCGTAAGCGCTGAGCAAGAGATTTTCTCTGGATCGGTAGAGACTCTTGTGGCAGCCGGTAGTTTTGGTGATCTAGGTATTAAACCTGGACATGCACCATTGCTGACTCCACTGCTTCCAGGCCCTGTTCGCGTGGTTAAACAAAACGGTGAAGAAGATATTATCTTCGTATCGGGTGGTTTCCTTGAAGTGCAACCACACCGTATTACCGTCTTGGCAGACACCGCTATTCGTGCCCATGATCTGGACGAAGCGGCTGCTCTAGAAGCGAAGAAACATGCAGAGGAATTGCTGAATCAACAGAATTCAGATATCGATTTCTCTCGTGCGACCGCTCAGCTAGCAGAAGCCGTTGCTCGACTACGTACTATCAGCCAATTTCGCTCGAAATAACTGATTACGTAAGAGAGTTTCAAAAAAGCCCCGCTTACTTAGGTAAACGGGGCTTTTTTATTGCTGATTTATAATGAAAATTTACAGCAATCCCCACAAGGTATTAAAGATAATTTGTTGAGCCATAGCGATGTCTTTAGACTCAAGCACCACGGCAGAGGGGAAGTTATCACTGGCCAGAGAAATAATGGCACACTTAGGTGGATAGATAGCTATGTAACTGGCGTCAACAGCACCTTCAGTCCGTATCCATTTACGCTCAGAAAGTTCTGCATCTTCACCACCATCACCAATCGCAATAACATTTACCTTGATACCCAGTTTGATTCTTTGCTTAGTAAAGTTAGGGAAAGGGCGGTACAAGAAAGGTCGAATGGGCTTAGAAGAAAAAACACAATATTCTTTTTCATCACTGTCTTGCTCAGAAACAACATTTAGAATATCTCTTAGTACCCATTCAATACCTTCATCCCCTTCATAATACCTCACATTGGTATGGTGATAATCTGGTTGTAACTGGTGTAAGTTAGGGATAATCGAATGCTTTAAGGAGTCTATCGCCTTATCAAGGTTAGTGCGTTTTTCTTCAGCAAGTTTGAGTAGAATTTCTGGATTCTCGGCGCTAAAAAAGCGGCGTTTACCTTTAGGAAAGTAACTCACTACCCCTTTGGCTTGTAACTGTTTTAAAGATTCATAGGCTGAACCGCGATTAATACCACTTTTATCTGCGATATCTCTGATAGAGGCTGGACCGAGCTGCAATAAGGTCTGATATAACAGGGTTTCTCTAGGGCTTAAGCCTAATTGATCAAAAGCTTGCTGAATCATATTCACTCATCTTCCATAAAGCTAAAAGCTAGCTGTGATTGCGCGACAAAATTGCGTAAAATTCCATTTTAAGCAAGTTAGCAATAAGTTGCGATCCTATTGTTGAGATAAGTGTTGGGGTTGGGTTGTGAGCGTGGAACAAAGGTTTGGTGGTATTAGGCGTTTATATGGTGTGAATGCCTATCAGTATTTCACTCAAGCACATGTCTGTGTTGTGGGGATTGGTGGTGTGGGCACATGGGCCGCTGAAGCATTAGCGAGGTCTGGCATAGGCCGTATTACATTGATTGATATGGATGATGTTTGTATTACTAATGTGAATCGTCAAGTCCATGCGCTAGATGGCAATATTGGTGTTGCTAAGGTTGAAGCAATGGCGCAAAGAATAAAACTCATCAATCCTGATTGCCAAATAGATTGCATTGAAGACTTTGTTACCCCTGAAAGCGTTCAGGAGCACCTAGACCGTGATTATGACTATGTTATTGATGCCATAGATAGCATTAAGCCAAAAGCCGCTATGGTGGCCTGGTGTAAGCGTAATAAGGTTAACTTAATTACCGTTGGTGGTGCTGGTGGACAAGTCGATCCGAGTAAAGTGCAAGTTGCTGACCTCTCTCGTACAGAGGAAGATAGGCTAGCAGCTAAATTAAGAAACTTCTTACGCCGTCACTATAATTTTAGCCGTAACCCTAAGCGCCGATTCGATATTGATTGCGTATATTCTAGTGAACAGTTGAGATATCCCACCCCTGATGGCGGTGTTAGCATGGATAGAAGTAAGATAGAAAGAGGCGAGAAGATGGACTGTAACAGCGGTTTTGGTGCTTGTACCATGGTTACTGCGACATTTGGGTTTGTGGCCGCGAGTCGTGTATTGGAGAAGCTTACAAAAAAAGCGGATGAAATTGCGCAAGAAGCTTAACGCTGATTATTGCGTTAATTCTTTTATTCTCGTAATTATGGCTAGAATGCCATTGTTACGAGAGCTGGTGAGATAGGCTTCTAAGTTTAAATCTTTAAGCTGAGAGAGAAGATCAAGCTGTTGAATCTGGTCTGAATTTAATCCTTCTACATAAGCTAAAATAATGGCTAAAAAACCACGTATTAGCTTGGCATCACTGTCTGCTTGAAAATGCCAAAGACCTGTTTCTTTATCTTCTTGTGCTAGCAACCACACCTGACTTTCACAGCCTGTCACTGCATTCACTTCTATTTTAAAATCTGTATCTAAGCGACTTAACGTTTTGCTTATTTTAACTAATGCCCTAAAGCTCTCTTCTTTAGATTTACATTGGTTAAATGTGTCTTTGATCTCGTTTGTATTCAATTTAAATTCCAAAATTCTTTATATATCAATTCACTAAGTTTTAATCAGCCAATAAATCTATCGCATCCAAAAGAGTTGCGACAAAATGATCTGCATCTCTTTCATTGTTATAACAAGCAAAAGAAGCTCTTAATGTGCCATTAACACCAAGTTGAGCCATTAATGGGTGGGCACAGTGGCTACCAGAACGAATGCCAACGCCTTTACTGTCTAAAAAGGCGTTCAGGTCCGTTACGTTAATATTTTTAACGGAGAATGAAACTAGAGTGCTGTTAGAGGGGGAATAGACTTTAATACCTGCCTCATTCATTAAAATACGTCTAACACGGTTGGCTAGGCTTATCTCCCAATCGAGCATTGCTTGCCTGTCTTGTTGCATCAAAAACTCGCAAGCAGAGGCTAAGCCTATGACACCTTCAATATGGGGGGTGCCTGCTTCAAGGCGGTAGGGTAGTTGATTAAATTCGGTTTCAAGCAAACTTACCTTTAATACCATCTCTCCCCCTGTTTGTAAGGGAGTCAGTTTTTCTAGCGCAGCTGCTTTACCATAAAGTACGCCAATGCCAGTTGGTGCGTACATCTTGTGCCCTGAAAAAACGTAAAAGTCGCAATCTAGTTGCGCCATATTAACAGGGTAATGAGCGACAGCTTGGGCACCATCAATTAAGGTAAGCGCACCGACTCTTTTTGCTTCTTGGATGAGCTGCTCTAAAGGGAGCTTAACGCCGATGGCATTGGAAATTTGAGTACAGGCGAGTATTTTGGTTTTATCACTAAAATAGTGTGCGTACTCAGTTTCCCACTGGGCATCTGAGGTAAAAGGAATCGAGCGCAGTATTGCGCCCGTTCTGAATGCTAGTTGTTGCCAAGGGACAAGGTTTGCATGGTGCTCTAAGCTTGAGATAAGGATTTCATCACCCGCCATTAGCTGTGACTCTAACCCGTAAGCAACCTGGTTAATGGCTTCTGTAGCGCCTTTGCACCAGATTACATGACTATTTTCAGGTGCTTGTATGAAATCAGCCACCGTTTGTCTTGCCTGTTCAAAAGCATTAGTCGCTTTATCACTTAAAAAATGAGAACCACGATGCACATTGGCATTGCTGGTTTGATAATAATTCATGATGGCATTTAACACCGCTTCTGGCTTTTGCGTGGTTGCGGCATTATCCAAATAGACCAAGGGATGGCCATGGGCTAATTGAGCAAGAATAGGAAACTGCTGACGTATGCTGATTGAGTCAAATGGCATCATGATGAATGAAAAGCTGTCCTTAACAAAACGAAAACTGAGACAAAATTGTAACCCAGTTTGAATCTATCTGGTGCTATCTAATTTGTTTCTAAGGACCTAAATAGAAATATTGCTTGATTCCAACAGGCATTACTTGGTTTTTTCCAGTCTTTTAGATACAGTTTTATCAAATAATATTTTAAAAGGTACAACGCCGTGGCTGAATTTCTTTATCAAGGGCTAGTGGATTGGTTTCAAGATCAAGTCGAGCAAAATAAGTTAACGGCTGGCGATAAGATGCCATCCTTGAGAAAACTGGCAAAAGAGCAAGGAATGAGCCTGAATACAGTGATTCATGGTTATGAATTGCTAAGCCAACAAGGTTGGATCGAATCTCGTCCTAAATCTGGTTACTTTGTTTGCCATCAAAGTCAGGTTCGTCCCGCTATTATGTTGGCGGCAGACCATCCCCATTACTCTAAAGATAAAGATATCATTTCTCCAGAAGAGCAGATTAGCTATCAAAAGGCACTGACCTGTCAGGCAAGCGAGCTGTTAGAGCAAGATGTTTTCTCTTTGAATCCCCATAATTTAAGTATTCATCATCCTCAAGGTGAAACTGCTGTACGTCAGGCGCTAAGCCATTACCTAGAGCAACTTGGTGTTCAAACTAAGTTAGATCAACTTTGGTTAGCAAATAATCCAAACCAGTTGCTGATGCAAAGTCTGCAATCACTTACTCAAGTGGGTGACAAGGTACTTATTTTAACACCCTGTGATTATAGATTAAGGCATACCGTCCAAGCACTAGGCCGTGAAGCTGTGTGCCTAAATGCTGGTGAAAGAGGTGTGGATCTCGATGTGGTGGATAAAATCATCGAACAAGATGAGATTAAATTATTACTCTTCCCTAGTCAGTTTTCTTTCCCCGCAGGACAGGCAATAAGTAACCTTAGCTTACGTCGTTGGTATGCACTGATAGAAAAGCACGACTTGCCTAGTATTGAGTGGGATCTTTGCTCACATTTACCGAATAGGCCGCAAGCTGTTATGAGTCTTAAGTCATTAGATCAAACTGGCTTAGTTGCTTATATAGGCGGTTTTGAAGGCCTACATGATGCTTTACCAAGTATTGCTTGGTTACAAGTGGGACGTTATGAAAAGCCACTTGCTCAAGCGCTATCAGTGGCTGGTTTATGCCCTGGGGAAGATTTACAGCTAGCTTTAATTCCATTATTAAATCAGTCTCCTGTAAAAGCCTTTGCCGCTATGTCACGATCTATTTGGGCGAATGCTGAGAAAATGAAATCAGCCTTAGAAAGGCTAAACCCTGGGCATTTATCTGCTGTTATTAATAAAGGCGGGCATAGCTTATGGGTGCGCAGTAATAGCCCAATTAGCATTAGCCAGTGGCAAGCATATCAAGCGAGTAATCTACATGGTTTGATACCAGGCCATTTACTAAGTCTTGCTGAGGATGCTAATCATTGGTTTGCTGTTAACCTAAGTTTAAACCAAACTCAAGTTAGCCTTAATTGGTTAGAAAAAGAGTGTTTTACAAGCTCTGAAAAGTCTAAAGAAGAAGTAAGTACTCACAAAGATGAAACAAGTACTGAGACGACAAGTAGTAAAAAAGAACGAGAAGACAGCACAGATGAGCCCCTTTATAACCCTATGTTAGATCTAATTAACCACGACTTTGGTTAATCTATTTAGGCAGGCGAGCACTAATGCTCGCCTGTTATAGGTTTTAAGCTTTGGTGGCGGTGGTCAAATGGGTCGACTGTTACCCCTGCTAACTCATCTAAAATCCATTTTTCAAATGCTTTGATACGCTCGATACGAGGCGAAAACTCCTGATAATTCATGTAAAAGGTGAGTCTTTTACTAAAAGGAAGTTGAGGTAAAACATGCACTAGTTCACCGGACAGAAGGTCATCTTGAATCATTATTTCCGGACAAATAAATACTCCATGGCCTGCTTTTACGGCGCTGATACCCATATACCAAGAGCCTACCTCTGCCCAAAGTTTTTGTTTTACATTGGTATCAATTCCATATTCTGTAAAAAAGGCAGACCATGAAAATTCAGCTTCGTCAGCTTGTATTAACCAACACTTTAGTAAATCGTCAATACTCTGAAATTTAATACTCTCAGCGAGGGATTTAGAGGCAACTAGGACTAGGTTTGTTTCCAGCAACTTTATTTGCTGACAGTCCTTTTGAGAGTCAACTTCTGTTGTAATGTCGATATCGGCATTACCGGCTCTTAAGTCTTCTCTGTAATCACAGCAGAGCAATCTAGCGGTAATCTCATCATGCATAGCGGTAAAGCGCCAAAGCTTGGGCATCACCCAGCTAGAAGCAAAACTCTGCGGACAAATAATACTTAGGTTGCCTGCAAAAGGTTCTGCTTTGACTCTATCCAAACCTTTCTCTATTAAAGAAAAAGCTTCTCCTAGGTGCTCAGCTAAGATATGACCTTGAGTCGTAAGCTGCATATCTCGCCCAGCACGATAAAATAACTTATTACCAAGATGCTCTTCTAAGAGGCGGATCTGCTGGCTCACTGCAGCTTGAGAGACAAACAGCTCTTGTGCTGCCTTGGTATAGCTTAAGGTTTTACTGGCAACAGCAAAGTAATGAATTGCTTTTAAATGTGTAACTCTAGTATCCATAGCTGAGAACTCATAAGTTTATCTTATTCTTAACGTTAGTTTTTAGCGTTCGTGTATTTCGCTTCTCTTAGGCATGATTAAAAGCCTAAACACAAGGAGATGCAAGCATGTACCCATTATTGATTAGTATATTAGAGATTATTAAAAAAGCGTTTAAAAACATTTTAAAAAATCTTGCTAAACACAGTAATAACAATGATTTAAGTGGAGTAAATATATCTAAGAGAGAGTTTGATCAGTTGACAAACCTATCTAGTCATTTGCAAAAAGACATTGGTTTACCCCCTTATACGAGTCGATCGAATAGGGGAGATCTTTATTAATATGGTTTACGAGAAAGTTATAAATAAACTAGGTTTAGCCTAAAACTCACTAGAATATCTAATGAGTTTTAGTTATTTGATTGAATACTAAGCGTTTTTTAATTGAGCTAATGCCGCTAGAATATCAGTTAGCATTTGATCCGCATTAAGATAATCCAGCGGAATTTGAATCATTTGGTTTGCCATTACTAAGGCAATGGATGGAAAAGAATTAAGCCCTAATTGACGCGCTATTTGAACTTCCTGTTCGAGTACTTCTGCTTTTTTGCAGTGTTCCATAGCTTTTAGAAAGCCATCTTCTTTTAATCCAATGTTAGTGGCACATTGCGCTAAGGTACCTAGGTCCGATGGGTTTTGTGCGTTTAGGTAGTAGGCCTGCTGGATTTGTGCTGACATTTCTTTTTCTAAGTTTTGGTCCCTTGCTACTAAGCATGCACGACATGCTGGATAGGTAGAGCGTCTAGGTTGGCAGTCTTGCCAAAAATTATGATTAAACTTAGTTCCTAACTGGTTTTCGATCTGTTTCCAAACCTCTGCAAGTTTAGTTTGCATCGGTAACGGCATAGGTGCATTGGAATCAACAGCTAGACCCCCTAACATGGGCTGGATTTGAATCTCTCCGCTTTCAATATAAGGTTCAAGTGCTAACTGCAATGCTTTCCAAGTGGGCTGAAAACCCCAACACCAGCTACACATTGGGTCGTAGCAATAAATCAAAGTAGCAGACATAGGTTAGAGTCCTTAGGTTCTTAACTAAATTAGATAAGGCAGAATAATGCTTAAAGCCTATCTAGAACAAGTCAGAAAAAAGAATTCATAAGAAATTTATTGATAGGCAAAAAAAAAGCAGCCCTTATTAAAAGGGCTGCTTTTAAGGCACTTTAATAGCTTTAGTTAGTTGTTTTGAACAACGGCACTAATCGCATCACATAAAGGTTTAATGTTTTCATGTGTGATACCGGCAACATTGATTCGGCCAGAGCCAACAATGTAAATGGCGAACTCTTGTCTTAGGCGGCTAACTTGATCTGGTGTTAAACCTGAAAAAGAGAACATGCCTTGTTGACGAGAAATGAAGGAGAAATCTTGATCTACACCGTTAGCTCTTAAGGTGCTAACAAACAAGCTACGCATCTCATGAATACGCTTACGCATACTCTCTAATTCCATTTCCCATAAGCTACGCAGTGCCGGATCAGATAAAATCTCTGTCACTATGGCTGCACCATGTGCTGGTGGATTGGAATAGTTTGTACGGATAGTGCGTTGCAGTTGCGTAAACGCAATATCGACTTGCTCAGCAGTATCACAAACCAGAGTAATAGCACCCACACGTTCATTATATAAACCAAAGTTTTTAGAAAATGAGCTGGCAATTAACATTTCTGGAACTTGCTGGGTAAAGGTTCTTAAACCTTGTGCATCTTCTTCTAAACCTACCCCAAAACCTTGATAAGCGAAGTCAAACAAAGGCATAAAGCCTTGTTTGCTACAAAGGTTGGCTAATTGCTGCCATTGTTCTGCGGTTGGGTCTATGCCGGTTGGGTTATGACAGCAGCCGTGGAAAAGTACCACATCCCCTTCAGGGATTTGAGACAAACTGGCAAGCATAGCTTCAAAGTCTAGGCTTTTATTAACTGCATCATAGTAGGCGTAGCTTGCCACTTCTAAACCGACAGATTGGAAAACGGCTTGATGGTTAGCCCAAGTCGGGTTGCTGACCCAAACGGTCGCATTTGGAATATGCTTTTTAATAAATTCTGCAGCGACACGCAGCGCGCCTGTACCACCAGGTGTATGGGCAGTATGGGCTAATTTTTTAGCAATAATTGGATGGTCTTTACCAAATAAAAGGTTTTGTACTGCTTCACGGTATTGAGAAGTGCCTTCAATACTTAGATAACTTTTACTGGTCTCACTGGATAATAGTCTTTCTTCTGCTTGTTTAACGGCTTGCAGAATGGGTGTTTTACCTTGCTCATCTTTATACACACCAACCCCTAGATTTATCTTATTAGGGTTAGTTTCATTAGAAAAAGACTCGTTTAAACCAAGAATAGGATCTGCTGGCGCAGCTTGAATGTTCTCAAACATGGTGACTCCCCAAAAGGGTTACTCGCTCTATTATAATTATTAATTGCGTGCTATTTGATTAGCGCTTTAAAAAACCCTGCTATGTTACTCCAACAGGTCTAGCACCGCTAGCAAATGTCTGCAGTGAATGGAAAGCGTATGTAAACGTAAGTGAATTAGATATTTTTTTAGGGCGGAAAAAACACCTTGCTGGGTAAAACAGCAATAGGAAGGCATGATGTTTCTGATTGTTACCTTAATTTGGCTAAGGCAAACTAACGTTACATCACAAAATGAGCATTAGCCGATATTAACTTGGCTTTTTTCGCTTGTCAGAGCGAAATTAGTTAATATCCCATCCACTTGAGATGGAATCAGACAAGCTTTTTTGCTCTCGGTAAGCTTCAATAGCACGACGTGCTTTTAACATGCGTACGCCGTCTTCTTTTTGTAGCTTCTCGCTTTTCTCATTATCAAAACTGATAGATGCGTGTAAAAGTTCTGTTTTAAGTTCACTTAACTCAGTAGCTAGTTTGTTCATCGTTTTTTCCTTTGATGTATTTCAATGACAATGAAATGCACAGATCACTGTCATCGACAGGTGAAAAAAGTCAAAATAGAGGTCAACAAGTTACAACACATAAAAGACCGTAAAATCGATCAAAAATCAACCACTATGGTAGTTTTTTTATGTGACAGAAAGATGAAATCAATTTTTAGCCACTTAATTAGCAAGGCGGAACCTGCTCAATGGATGTTTCTTTTATTCTTGATTCTTTAAATGATAAACAACGAGAAGCTGTTGCTGCTCCCTTGCAAAATACCCTGATACTAGCTGGGGCAGGGAGTGGTAAAACACGTGTTCTAGTACATAGAATCGCATGGTTAATGCATGCTTATGAAGTTTCGCCATTTAGCATAATGGCAGTGACTTTTACCAATAAAGCCGCGAAAGAAATGCAGGCTAGGATAGAGCAGCTTGTTGGGGTACCTCCTCAAGGTATGTGGGTCGGCACTTTCCACGGTTTGGCCCACCGTTTGTTGCGTGCTCATTGGCGTGATGCTGGACTAAAAGAAAACTTTCAAATCATGGACAGCGATGACCAACTACGCATGGTTAAACGTATCATGCGAGAACAAAACATCGATGAAACTCGCTGGCCGCCAAAGCAAGTTTGCTGGTTTATTAATGGTCAAAAAGATGAGGGCAGGCGTGCTGCTCATGTCCCTGATAGTCATGATCCTTTTTCCAAAGGTATGCGTGAACTTTATTACTCCTATGAAGAAGCCTGTGAACGTAATGGCACCTTAGACTTTGGTGAACTTTTATTACGTGCACACGAACTCTTATTGGGTAATCCTGCTTTGCTACGTCACTATCAAGAACGCTTCGTACATGTGCTGGTAGACGAGTTCCAAGATACCAACAGCATTCAGTATGCTTGGTTGCGTATTCTTGTGGGTGATAAGGGCTCAATTACTGCTGTGGGTGATGATGACCAATCTATTTATGGTTGGCGCGGGGCAAAAATTGAAAACATACAGAACTTCACTAAGCACTTTAATGAGGTACAAACGATTCGTTTGGAGCAAAACTATCGCTCTACGGGCCACATTCTAAAAGCGGCTAACGGTCTGATTAAGAATAATGACGATCGTTTAGGAAAGGAGCTTTGGACAGAAAGCCCTGAAGGGGAAAAAATCTCCCTCTATGCTGGTTTTAATGAGCAAGATGAAGCCAGATTTATTCTCAGCATTATTAAAAAATGGCGTGATGATGGATCAAGCCTAAGAGACATGGCCATTTTATATCGCTCTAACGCGCAATCGCGTGTTTTAGAGGAATGTTTAGTGCGTGAGCAAATGGCATATCGTATTTATGGTGGCCATCGATTCTATGACAGATTAGAGATCAAGAATGCCTTGGCTTATGCCAGATTAGCGATAGATGCTAATGATGATGGGGCTATGGAACGAGTGATTAATGTTCCTCCTAGGGGCATCGGTGAGCGAAGCATAGGGACAATTCGTGAACTAGCTCGAGATCAAGGCTGCTCTATGTGGCAAGCTGCGTCTGAAATTGTACGCCAAAAGTTGCTTCCAGCAAGAGCGACCAATGCTATTGAGGCTTTCCTTGGGCTAGTGAATGGCATGACGAACAGTGTGCAAAGTAATGATCTAGGTTTAGGTGAAGTGTTTGAGCAGTTAATCCAAGAAGTAGGTCTGATAGCCTTCCATGAAAAAGAGAAAGGTGAGAAAGGCGAAGCCAGAGTTGAAAACTTAAAAGAGCTGGTCAGTGCTGCTAGTGGGTTTAGCTGGACTCAAACTGAAACGGAAGAGCAAGAATATAGCTCTCCTATGATGGCCTTTTTGGATCAAGCAGTACTTGATGCGGGTGAGGCTCAAGCAGATGAGTATCAAGATGCGATTCAGTTGATGACCTTGCATTCAGCGAAAGGCCTTGAGTTCCCGCTTGTTTTCTTAACGGGTGTAGAGGAGAACCTGTTCCCAAGCCGTATGTCTTTTGAAGAGCCAGGGCGCTTAGAGGAAGAAAGACGATTATGCTATGTGGGTATCACACGTGCGATGGAGAAACTCTATATTACCTATGCTGAATCACGCCGTTTACATGGCAGTGAGTCATTTAATAGCCCATCTCGCTTTATCAATGAGATCCCGAGCGACTGTCTGGAAGAAGTGCGCCTAAGATCACAAGTCTCGCGACCTGTATCAACCCATAGACCTAATTTTGCACGTCCTAACAACTCAGTGCTAGAGGGTTATCAAGTACCTGAAACCAATATCAGCATGGGCGATAGGGTGAGTCATCCTGTTTTTGGTGAAGGTTTGGTAATTAATTATGAAGGTCAGGGGCCTCAAGCGAGAGTACAAGTAAACTTTGATGATGAAGGAACAAAATGGCTTGTCTTAGCCTTTGCTAAATTACAAACACTATAAATTTGAACAATGTTAAAAAAATCAGTTGAGACAATGAGCTAGTGCGCCTAGTATTTGTTTTACTAGCTTCGTTTAGATGGGCAAAGCTAACTTTTTAGACCTTATCAATAGGCTGATAAAAGCAAAATAAATAACAATAAAAGCTGAGGAATCAAAATGTTTACAGCAAAAAGTTTTGGAAAGTGGGCGGTTGCAGGGTTAGCAGCCGCAACCTTAGTCGCTTGCGGCGGTGGTGAAAAAGTTGAAGAGCAAGCAAAGGCTGAAACTAAAGCCGAAGTGATCAACTGGAAAATGGTAACGACCTGGCCGAAAAACTTTCCAGGTTTGGGTACAGGTGCTGAGAAACTAGCAAAAAACATTACAGAGATGTCTGGTGGACGTTTAAATGTAAAAGTTTATGCTGCGGGTGAATTAGTACCACCTCTAGAAGTATTTGATGCTGTTTCACGTGGTACAGCCGAAATGGGCCACGGTGCGTCTTATTACTGGAAAGGGAAAGCGCCAGCGGCACAGTTCTTTGCAGCGGTTCCATTTGGTTTAACAGCACAAGAAATCAACGCTTGGGTTAGTCATGGCGGTGGTATGGCTCTGTGGGAAGAGGTATATGCTCCATTTAATCTAGTCCCTATGGCAGCAGGTAATACTGGTGTACAAATGGGTGGTTGGTTTAATAAAGAAATCAACTCTATTAATGACTTCCAAGGCTTGAAAATGCGCATTCCTGGCCTAGGTGGAGAAGTACTGAAAAAAGTAGGTGGTACACCGGTTAACTTGCCTGGTGGCGAAATCTTTACCGCTTTGCAAACAGGTACGATTGATGCGACTGAGTGGGTTGGTCCATATAACGACCTAGCGTTTGGTCTGTATAAAGCGGCTAAATTCTACTACTACCCAGGTTGGCACGAGCCAGGTACAACGCTTGAAGCCATGGTTAACAAAACAGCATTTGAAGCATTACCAGCAGATCTTAAACTGATTGTTAAAGCCGCTGGTCGTCAAGCTAACCAAGATATGCTTGATGAGTTTACTGCTCTGAACAATGATGCACTAGTAACCCTAGTAAATGATCATAACGTTCAGCTTAAGCCTTTCCCGAAAGAAGTGTTAGCACAATTGCGTACCGCTTCTGATGAGACTTTGAAAGAAGTGGCAGCAGGCGATGAAATGAGTAAGAAAGTATATGACTCTTTCATGGATTTCCGCTCTAAAGTGAGCAAATGGCATGCTGTGTCTGAGCGTGCTTATATCAATGCTCGTGATGCTGACTAGTTAATCTAGGTTACTAGTAAGTCATAAAAAAAAGGCTTCAAAGTTTAACTTTGAAGCCTTTTTTAATGCCTGTGAAACAGAGGCTAATCTGTTTTACTGCCCAATTCTAATAGCGTTGCATTGCCACCAACAGCCGTTGTATTGGTACTAATGGTCTGCTCTGTGGTGAACTGGTGAATAAAGCTCGGCTTAGTTTGGTTTGAGTAATTGATGAAATCAGTTTCACTCACTAGCTGACATAAAAGGCCCTCTTTATTCGCGAGTATCTGTTTTATTTCAATCAAGTTCTTATCATCAGTTAACGCGCAAACCCCAGCCAGTCTTATATCTAGCAAGTTCGCTTGATGTTCTGCCTGATCTGCTTCTTGTAAGACGCCATCAGGTAAATAAGCGTCTAAACTTGCTAGTAAGGTTTGACCCATTTCACCATGATGAATAACGCTATTTCCTGCTACTAAAGCAGCATATACCTGACCCACGACCGCCGTAAATAACTGCTCTCTTTGAGCATGTATATCAGTGATAAGGCTGATAAACACACCACGACCTTGATTTGAAAGCAGGTTACTCTCACCTGTCGGCCCAGGCATTAACTGCTTAGCGGCAATTTGAGCTAGGGCATTATTGATCTGCCACTGAGCCATTTTTCTTGCATCACCAGTTAAGGTGTTAAGGCTGTTTGTTAATCTTTCAGCGCGTTGCTCAGTACCTAGTTGGTTCCATAATGGAAACGCCTGCATTGCCTTATCAATTTGTGTTTTATTATTAGTATTCATAATATCTGTACCTAAATTCTTTTACCTGAATTGGCTGCTTATTAATAAAGTGTGGCGTCACACTTTATTTCATAAACGCCGCTAAATAATGAGGTCCACCTGCTTTTGGTCCTGTGCCCGATAGGCCTTGACCACCAAAAGGTTGAACACCTACAACGGCACCAATTTGATCTCGGTTAATATAAAGGTTACCTACACGCGCAATTTCAGCAATGCGTTGGCAGGTTGTTTCATTACGGCTATGAACACCCATGGTGAGGCCAAAACCTGAGTTATTGATTTCTTCAATCATATTCTCTAACTCGCTAGCTTGGTAACGTACCAAGTGCAAGATAGGACCGAATTGCTCATCACCTAGCTGATTAATGCTGCTTAGCTCAAACGCGGTTGGTGCAATAAAAGTACCTTGATCACACGCTTCAGGTAGCTTTGTTTGACCAATCAACTTAGCTTCTTTTTTCATGACTTCAATGTGGGCAGCAAGCTTGTTTTGAGCTGTTTGATCAATAACAGGGCCAAGGTCAGTGCTGTGGAACTGAGGATCTGCAACGACCAACTCTTGCATCGCACCTTGTAGCATGGTGATAACACGGTCAGCGATGTCTGCTTGAACAAAGAGTACACGCAGGGCTGAACAGCGTTGACCGGCTGACGCAAAGGCTGAGTTAACGGCATCTCTTACTACTTGCTCTGGTAAAGCTGTAGAGTCCACTATCATGGCGTTCTGTCCACCTGTCTCAGCAATCAGAGGAACAGGGTCAACGCCACGAGCAGCTAGGGCACGGTTAATACGTTGTGCTGTCCCTGTGGAACCGGTAAAGGCAAGACCAGCAATGCGCTTATCAGAAGTAATGGCATTACCGACTGTTGCGCCATCACCTGGCAATAGATGAACAACATCAGCAGGAACCCCTGCTTCTAGCAATAACTCTACAGCACGCATAGCAATGAGGCAGGTTTGCTCAGCAGGCTTAGAAACAACCGTATTACCCACAACTAGTGCGGCAGTCACTTGGCCAAGGAAAATCGCCAATGGGAAGTTCCAAGGGCTGATACAAGCAAATACACCTCTGGCTTCAAATGATTGTTGCTGCTGGTTTCCTCTAAAGTCAGTATAAGGCTTAGCTTGGGCTAGATTATCTTGGCTGAAGCAAGCGTAATAACGACAGAAATCCACCGCTTCTCTTACTTCATCAATGCTGTCTTGTATGGTTTTACCTGCTTCCTTGTGGCAAATCGCAACAAGTTCAGCCAGATTTTGCTCTAACAAATCAGCCATCTTTAATAAACAAGCTGCACGCTCGGACATAGGTTTTGCGGACCAACTTGGGAAAGCGTCTTGCGCTTTGCTGATAGCAAGGCTTACTTGATCTGCTTGTGCCCAGTTTAGCTCACCCACTACCTGGCTTTGTTTATATGGGCTACGTACTAGGTGTTGTATGTCTGTTGCTAGCTTTTCACCAGAGACCAATGGACCTGCTTGCCAAGTGTTTTGCATATAGCTTTGCACTTCTTTTTCAAACGGTAGCCATTGTGAACTGATGTCGATATTTGGGCTAAAAGAGTTTTGACGCTCTTCGAACATATCAATAGGTAGCTTGATATAAGGGTTAGCCAATGTTTTACGGCTTAACAGGGTTTCAACTGGATGGTGTGTTAGTTCTTCAATTGGACATTTAGCATCCACCAGTCTGTGTACGAAAGAACTGTTAGCGCCATTTTCAAGCAAACGACGAACAAGGTAAGGAAGCAGGTCTTTATGGCTACCAACAGGAGCATAAATACGAACATTCACTGCTTGGTCTTTGATGACACGATTATAAAGCGCATCACCCATGCCATGTAGGCGTTGGAATTCGAACTCAGCGGTGCTTGCGCCTGTATTACCTGCAATCGCATTAATCGCTGCAATTGTATGAGCATTATGTGTTGCAAATTGAGGAAAAATCCACTGTCTAGCATGTTGGCTTAATAGGTAATGAGCGCAGGCAAGGTAAGACGTATCAGTTGATTCTTTACGTGTATAAACAGGGTAGCCATCAAACCCTTTTTGCTGACAAAGTTTGATCTCGGCATCCCAATAAGCGCCTTTTACCAAACGTACAGGGATCTGATCCCCTTGCTCTGCAGCAATGGCTGTTAACCAAGTTAGTACAGGAAGTGCGCGTTTAGAGTAAGCCTGAATGACCAAACCAAATAACCCCCAGCCTTTACAAACAGGGTCTTGGTAAAGCTTAGCAAAGAGTGTCAAAGACATTTCTAGACGATCAGCTTCTTCTGCATCGATAGTAATACCGACATTCTTCTCTCTGGCTTTGATAATAAGGTTTTTTACGCTTTCAAATAGCTCTGTCATTACTCGAGCTTCTTGCGCCACTTCGTATCTTGGGTGAAGAGCAGATAACTTGATTGAGATAGTTGGGTTTGCTGCACTACCTTTGTAAGTATCTTGCGCCACGCTATCAATTGCGCGCAGGTAAGCATCGAGGTACTTGTCTGCATCTTGCTGTGTCAGAGCGGCTTCACCTAGCATATCGAATGAATAGCTATAGCCTTTATCACGATAGCTTTTACCGCGAGATAAGGCTTCTTTAATAGAACGCCCTAAAACAAACTGGTGCCCCATGATCTTCATTGCTTGATACATGGCTTTACGAATAACAGGTTCAGATAAACGGTTAACGAGGCGGTTCATTAAGTTTGCTGGCGTACCATCATCTTTTTCACTCATGCCAACGACTTTACCCGTAAGCATCAACCCCCAAGTTGAGGCATTTACGAAGAAAGAATCAGAGTTTTTTAAGTGGCTATTCCAGTCTGCAGCGCTAAGTCTATCGCGAATGAAAGCGTCAGCCGTTTCACCATCAGGCACACGCATCAAGGCTTCTGCCAGACACATTAGTAATATGCCTTCTTTCGTATCTAGGCTGTATTCTAGTAACAAAGAGTCAATCATGCTGCTAGCTTCATCGTCAGCACGTACCGCTTGAATCAGTGTAGTCGCATTATCTGTTGTGGCTTGCAGTGTTTCTTTAGAAGGCTTAGCAAGAGGCAGTAGCTGTGTTAACCAGCTCGCTTCATCCACATTGTATAAGGGAGAGATAAGTTCCCATAACTGGGCAGGTTTTTGCTTGATGAAAGAAGAATCAAGCACATCAATTGCGTTAAACATAAGTAAGCTCCATACCCAATAGGGGAGATAGAATACAAGCGCTCGCTGTTTTGATTTTAGAACAATATCTAACAATCAAACGGTATCAGTGAGGTGCTAATATGACATTTTGTTTACTTTATGATGACTTTTGATTTCAGTCTTACTGAATGCTCGCCTAATTTTACAAAAAACTCTGGGCGAACGAGGGAAGTTTAAGTGAGGTAAAGCTTTTGAAAGCGAACAGGGCTTATGCCTAGTTCTTGAGAGAAAAGTGTGGTCATTGCACTTTGACTAGAAAAGCCACAAAGGCTGGCTGCTTGGGATGCAGAGTAACCATTAGCTAGTAAAAATTGAGCATGCTTGAGGCGTTTTTGCTGTACATATTGATGGGGAGTTAAGCCCATTTTTTCTTTAAATCTCTGATGAAATTGGCTCACACTTAAAAAGCAAAATTGTGCTAATTCTTGCATCTGAATCCGCCGAGACAGATTGTTATCTATATATTGATCTAGTTTATCAATATCTAATCGACGACCTGCCGTCATGGGAGTGACTATGTCTGTTTCGGTGAGCTGATGGCGTATGGCGCTGAGTAATGTGTTACCGCAGGCTCGTGCTAAGAGTTTGTCTTCAGGGTGCTGTTCTAACTCACCGCTTAAGCTGGTGGCCAATAGTTTTAATCTGGCATTGAGTTGGAAAAAGCTTGCTTGATCAAACATGCGAGAAACAAGTTCATATTCTTCTTGGGTAATGGCTTGTTGAGGAGGGATGGGTAAATTAACCACCATGATGCGATTTTCGCCTAAACCTGCAAAAGCATGACCTTCACTAGAAGGCACAACACAACCACCACCAGGAGCGAGTTGTTGGCCTTGTCCCTGAATGTCAAAATCCGTGTCGCCATCAAGCACTATGACCAACTGATGATATTCATGGTCATGGGTGTGTGCCTGAATGGGCAAGGATAGAACATCAGAGGGCGTTAACACATTTCTCTCCGCCATTTAGTATAGATAAAATCAGTTTATACAATGGCGGCTAGAATAGGTAAAGTATTGTTGTCTTTTGTTTAGGCAAAAGCCTTCATAGAAGGCTAGAAAGCATCCAATCTAGAGACTTCTTCTAAATAAGAAACTTTATAAGGTTCAACAAGATAGCCGTTAAACTTTTCGAGTTCTGGGCTTTCTGAAATCATTCGAACATATTCTTTGTGATCATCGACGGAATCCCAAGTTTCTATCTCAAAAACCTTGTTTGCTCTGTCTGGGGTAGTGAAGAGGGTAACGTTTTTTGCACCGGCTTGAATCATACTGCTTTGATGAGACTGCAATAGATCGATAAATTCATTAACTAAAGATGGCTTAACTTTAAAGCTTACAACAACTGTCACACTCATATAAGGCTCCTTTAAAGTGCGTTAATAAGTTAGGCTAGCAAATAAGTTTGCTTTGAAATAGCGTATTAGTAAAGTTTCTATTTCATATAGTGAGCCTAGTTTCAAATTAAAAATAAGGCCATTAATACAAGATATTAATGGCCTTAAATCGAAACCCATCTCGATGATCGAGAGTCTAATCCGCTAAAGTGACAACTAGATTACCGAGAGCTCCTGCTTTTAAAACATCTTCATGAGCTTGGCCAAGTTCAGCCAGTGAGTAAGTTTTGCGAACGACAGGGGTGAGTAGGCCTGAATTAAGTAATGGGTATAGAGACTTACCAATTTGCTTAAGTGCAGGTGTTTTCACATTGGCAAGGGCAACACCAACAACAGCGGCATCACGTGCCATAAGGTCTCTAGGATTGATCTCGACCGTACCTCTATTTCCAATAACCGCGACACAACCACCGTGAGCTAGTGCTTTTAAGTCTTGATCTAAGTTTTGGTCAGCAAGCATTTCAATAATAATATCAAAACCATTTTCTAAATTTTGAAAAGGCGCTAAGTGATTGGTTTCTTTATGGTTAATGACAAGGTGCGCACCTTGTGTCTTAAGAAGCTCTTCTCCGGCATCAGAGCCGGCACTGGCAACGACTTCTAAACCTGCCGCTAAAGCTAGCTGTACGGCAGCAATACCAACAGCGCCTGTACCACCATGAATCAGTACTTTTTGGCCTGCTTGCGCATGCGCTCGACCAAATAAGGCTCTATGAGCAGTCGTATAAGGTACGCCCAAGCAAGCACCTTGCTCAAAACTAATGTTATCAGGCAATGGAAAGGCTTTTTCGGCTAAGCAAGAAGCAAACTCAGCAGATGAGCCTGATAAGCAGCGGCTAAAGTAGATACGATCACCGACTTTAAACTCGGTGACATCATCAGCTACCTCAACTATTGTCCCTGCACCATCATTACCAGGAGTATGAGGAAAGCTTGCTTGATAATTGTTGGTACCAGAACGAATATAAGTATCCACTGGGTTTATGCCAGCTGCGCCTATTTGTACTAATAACTGGCCTGCTGTAATAGCAGGTTTTGGTGCTTCAACCACAGCTAAATCGGATGCTGGGCCATAATTTTGTATTTGAACCGCTTTCATAAAATGTCCTCTTATATGCTTGGCTTAATCACCGTAAATGACACTCGGTAACCAAGTGGCTAATTCTGGGTAAATGGCTAATAGCACCAGCATGGCAACTTGAATCAAGATAAAAGGCATGACCCCTTTATAAATTGATTGAGTTTTAAGCTCTGGTGGCGCAACGCCACGTAAATAAAATAGTGCAAAACCAAATGGTGGTGTTAGGAAAGATGTCTGCAAGTTAATTGCCATCATGATACCTAACCAAACTGGATCTAATCCCATTGCTAATAAAACAGGCGCGACAATCGGCACCACAACAAAGGTAATTTCAATAAAGTCTAAGATGAAGCCTAATAGGAACATAACTAACATCACGATTAGCATGGCACTAAAGACACCACCAGGTAACTGGCTAAAGAAGTGATGAATGAGTTCTTCACCACCAAACCCTCTAAAGACAAGGGAAAATAAAGACGCTCCTATTAGGATTAAAAATACCATTGAGGTAACGCGAGTCGTTGAGTAAACCACTTCTTTTAAGGTGGTCAGGTTTAAGCGACCGCTTCCTAACGCTAATATCGCAGCACCAAAAGCACCAACACCCGCCGCTTCAGTTGGGGTTGCAATACCCGATAAGATAGAGCCAAGTACAGCCAGTATTAAGGTAAGAGGTGGTACCAGACCTTTAATAAGTAGCAAAGCAACAGGTTCAGTAGAGCCTGCTAATAATTCCTCTCTTGGAACTGCAGGGGCTTTATGGGGTTGCAACCAAGCTACCATAGCAACATATATAATGTAGGCCACAACCAATAACAGGCCGGGGATCAGAGCACCTACAAATAAATCCCCTACAGAGACGGTCTTAGGAGAGAAGATACCCATTTCCAATTGTGCTTTTTGGAAGGCGTTGGACATAACATCACCTAACAAGACTAAAGCAATCGAAGGAGGGATAATTTGACCTAATGTGCCTGTCGCACAAATCGTACCTGCTGCAAGGGACGGATCATAACCACGGCGCAACATGGTCGGTAATGAGATCATACCCATGGTGACTACAGTGGCCCCAACGATACCTGTACTTGCTGCTAATAGCATACCGACAAGAATCACTGAAATGCCTAAACCACCGCGCAAGGTACCAAATAGCATTGCCATACTATCTAACAGCTTTTCAGCAAGTTTAGATTTTTCTAACAAGACGCCCATTAGGACAAATAAAGGCACGGCAATCAGGGTTTCATTACGAATGATGCCAAATAAGCGGTTGGGTAGTGCTTCTAAAAAAACAGGATCGAAAGTCCCCATCATGCTGCCAAGGCCAGCAAAGATTAAGGCGGTGCCCGCTAATGAGAAAGCAACAGGGTAACCAAAGAGCAAAAAGATACAAACAGCCCCAAAGAGCCAAAGTGGAATTAGCTCAGTCATTTTGAGGTCCTTGTGTTGATTGTGACGATAGCTGACCAGTGATTATGCCGATGCTTTTAAATATGTCGGCAAGACCTTGAATAATGAGGGTGATCATCATCAAGGGAATCAAGGTTTTCAATAAATAGATAAAAGGTAGCCCACCTGGCTCTTGCGAGGTTTCCAATACTCTCCAAGATGCGGAGACGTAATCAAAACTCAAATAGCTAGTGTAAAGGGTAACAGGTAAAAGGAAGAGAATGCCTCCTACTAGGTTTACCCAAGCTTTTTTCTTTTCACTAAAGCCACGATAGAAAACATCTACACGTACATGTTCATCTGACTTAAAGGTATAAGCTGCACCTAGCATGAAGACTAATGCATGTAGGTAAAGTACAGACTCTTGTAATGCGATAGAGCCAGCATTAAAGCCATAACGCATGACAACGATAAGACAGGTTAACGCCATCATTCCTAAGGTAAGCCAGGCAACACACTTACCAACCGCAGAAGAAAGCGATTCAGCGAGGTCGATTATTATTTTTAGCATGATCAAAGTCCACAGACTGTTATGTATTGATTTAAGGCGTATTTTCGCCTTTGAAGCTCAAGTTTATGGGATTTCAAATACCAAATACACAGTAAGTGTTAATTAGATCAAGGATTTATCTTATTAAGAGAAATTGGCAAATATGACAATTGTGATAAGACGCTTAATTTAAGAGACTTTTATGACACGGATAATGACGCTAAAAAAGGATGGAATGTACTTTTTTGAAAAAATATAAAATAGTTTTAAATTTTAGTGTGTTGATTTTTAAAGATTTTTTTAATTTTAGATAAAAAACTCCGATGCAAATTGAAGGGGGCGTTTAGCTTTAACATTTTTGTCACATTCCCTCGTTATAGTATCAATCATCAAACAAGATATGGGAATTAACCCATGAATTTGGATGTAACCACTGAGGCTATTGTAATGATGAAAAATTTAGTTGCCGGTCTAGCTCTTACTGCTGCCGCAAGTTTATCTGTAAGTGCTGTTGCTGCTGTTGATCCAATGCTGCCTTCATACAATAAGGCAAGCGGTGTATCTGGCAACATATCAAGTGTTGGATCGGACACACTAGCAAACCTAATGACACTTTGGGCAGAAGATTTTAAACGTTTATACCCAAATGTTAACATTCAAATTCAGGCGGCAGGTTCTTCAACTGCGCCACCAGCACTAACTGAAGGTACTTCAAACTTCGGCCCAATGAGCCGTACAATGAAAGACAAAGAAGTTGCTGCTTTCGAAAAGAAATACGGCTACAAGCCAACAGCGGTTCCAGTAGCGATCGATGCATTAGCTGTTTTCGTACATAAAGATAACCCAATCAAAGGCCTATCTTTACCACAAATTGATGCTATCTTTTCTTCTACTCGTAAAGGTGGATACAACCAAGATATCACTAACTGGGGTACAACTGGCCTAACGGGTGCTTGGTCAAACCGTGATGTTCAATTGTTCGGTCGTAACTCAGTATCAGGTACATACGGTTACTTTAAAAAGAAAGCCCTTTTCAAAGGTGACTACAAAAACAGTGTAAACGAGCAGCCAGGTTCTGCGTCTGTTGTACAGTCGGTATCAACCTCTTTGAACGGTATCGGTTACTCAGGTATTGGTTATAAAACCTCTTCTGTACGTGCTATCCCTCTAGCGAAAAAAGAAGGTGGCAAGTTCATCGAAGCAACACCACTAAACGCGGCGACGGGTGCTTACCCTCTATCACGTTTCCTTTACGTTTACGTGAACAAGGCGCCAAACAAGCCACTTGACCCTCTACAACGTGAATTCGTTAAAATGGTATTGTCTCAAGTTGGTCAAGAAGTTGTCGTAAAAGATGGTTATGTACCACTACCTAGCAAGGTTGCTAACAAGTACTTGAGCGATCTAGGCATTCAATAACATTTGAATGGTACAGCAAGATCTGAAGCAGGAAAGATTCATCTTTCCTGCTTTTCTTATGCTTGCTGTTGTCACAAATATGCAACAAATTACAAGATGATTTCTGATGAGTAAAACAACAGACCGTCAAGCCCCAGATTTGGATTTCAACAGCCCAGCTTTGCTACGCCACAGAAAAATTAGGCGAGCAAAAGACAAGGCTGCTACAGCCGGTATTGCAATAGGTGGAAGCAGCGTAATTCTTGCTGTACTACTGATTTGTTTTTACCTCTTATATGAAGTTGTACCGCTATTTGCTGGTGCTGAAATCGAAGCAGAAGCCGTATATAGCTTGCCGTATGAAGAAGCGGGAGCTAGTCATTACTTAACGGTTGAAGAGCAGAATGAAGTCGCAATGCGTGTTGCGCAAAATGGCAGCATCATCTTCTTTAATAACTTAAATGGACAAGTTATTAAACAAGTAGAGAGTACGATTGCTGCTGATATGACGGCGTTTGCGATTGAAGATGATACCAGTCGTATAATGGCGTTAGCTTATGACAATGGTCAGCTTATAATTGCTCAACATAACTACAAAATTAGCTACCCAGATGGTAAACGTAAGATCACGCCTGTGGTTGTATACCCATTTGGTGAGCAAGCAATTGACGCTGCAGACTTTCCTATTCAACAAGTCGCTATCCGAAATGGCGAAGAAGCGCTAACGCTTGTTGTCATGGGAGAAAGCCAAAGCCGTATCGTTAAGCTTGAGAAAGATGTCAACTTCATAACAGAAGAAGTTGAGCTAACAGAAACACAAGCAGCGTTACCTTTCATCAATAATGCGACGTCATTGCTTATCAGTGGTGATCAAAGGTATTTGTATATAGCAACTAAAACAGGGGCTATGACAGAACTTGATCTACGTGATATTGATGATATTAAAGTAAAGGCCCAGCATCAGCTTACGGAAGAAGGTAGCGAACTAACCTCCATGAGCTACTTACTCGGTCAATCATCTATCATGGTGTCTGACTCTGAAGGTAAAGTGAGCCAATGGTTTAATGTTCGTGATGAAGATAATGTTGAAAACCTCACCTTTATCCGCGACGTATCTCAACCGGTAGGCATTATTGATGTGGCTATGGAGCAACGCCGTAAAGGATTTGCCACATTAGACACTCGTGGTGTAGTTGCTGTTTATAATGCAACCTCTTCACGCCAAGTGATCAATGAGAAGTTGAGTGACGAGACTGCGACTAATATTGCCTTTTCTCCAAGAGCAAACGGCTTATTGTTAGAAGATGGTCAAGGTATTCGCTTTTTCAAAATCGATAATGAGCACCCAGAAGTATCTTGGGGGTCATTATGGGCTGAGATTTGGTATGAAGGTTATCAAGAGCCAACTTATACTTGGCAATCATCTGCTGCCAATAATGACTTCGAACCTAAATACAGTCTGATGCCACTTGCTTTTGGTACCTTAAAAGCAGCCTTTTATGCCATGGTTATGGCGGTACCTTTAGCGATTTGTGGTGCTATCTATACGGCTTACTTTATGGCGCCAGGTTTACGCCGCAAGGTAAAGCCCGTGATCGAGCTTATGGAGGCCTTACCTACGGTTATTCTGGGTTTCTTGGCAGGTCTATTTTTCGCGCCTTTCCTTGAAGAAAACCTAGCAGCCGCTTTCAGTATTCTGATGGTATTGCCTCTAGGCATTCTATTGTTTGCTTATATTTGGTCGCGCTTGCCTAATCAGATTCGCTGGTTGCTTCCTGACGGTTGGCAGCCAATCATCTTGATCCCTGTGATTATCTTCTTAGGTTGGTTCTGTGTGGCGATGAGCCCTGTGATTGAACTTAATTTCTTTGCAGGTGATATGCGTGGTTGGATTACTAATGACCTTGGTATTACGTTTGACCAAAGAAACGCATTAGTGGTTGGCTTCGCTATGGGCTTCGCCGTTATTCCGACTATCTTCTCTATCACTGAAGATGCCATCTTTAGTGTGCCAAAAGCACTGACACAAGGCTCACTTGCTTTGGGTGCCACTTATTGGCAGACAATGGTTCGTGTTGTATTACCAACGGCGAGTCCCGGTATCTTCTCGGCCATTATGATAGGTATGGGTCGTGCTGTTGGTGAGACCATGATAGTACTAATGGCGACAGGTAATACGCCAATCATGGATTTCAACATCTTCGAAGGCATGCGTACCTTAGCAGCTAACTTAGCGGTTGAAGTACCAGAATCAGAAGTCGATAGTTCGCATTATCGCATCTTATTCTTAGCGGCATTTGTGCTCTTTTTGTTTACCTTTGTGGTTAACACTATCGCAGAAACAGTTCGCCAACATTTACGTAAAAAATACGGTTCTCTGTAACTTATAGTGAGCAACAGTATGACAAGTATTAAAGAGAAAAAAATGCAAAAACCATCCGTTTCAAATTGGTTTAAGTCTGGTGATCCATGGGTCTGGCTAAATGCTGGGGCAGTTGCTATCTCTGTGATCATGGTAGTTGGATTGTTACTACTTATTGCCGTACGTGGCTTAGGCCATTTCTGGCCAGCAGATATTGTTGAAGCTAAGTATGAAGTTCCTGGTCAACCTGCTTACAACTTAATTGCTGAGAGAGTCGAAAGTCTTGAAGTACCCGCAGTGCAAGTGAGAGAAGCGGGTATCGAAATTAGCGCAGATAAGGACATCGTTTCTCGTACGCTAATGAAGACAGGTAACCGCGATATCTACGGTTCTGACTTTCGTTGGGTTATCGATGATTTCCTAACAGAAGTAAAAGAACCTGAAATGTTAATTGCTGCTGAAAGACACGAATGGGGTAACCTTTACGGCTACCTTAAAGCAGTGAAAGAAGATGGCACTGTGATCGCTGAAACTCAAGATAAGCAAGTTACTGACAGTGCGTTAGCGACTTGGGAAAGCTTTGAGAAAAGTATCGAAAGAGCATTAGTCATCCATGAAGACATCTATCAAATTGAAAAGCATGATATAGGTGCGATTAACCATGGATTAGAGCGTTTGCGTCTGAAGCAACGTTCTTTAGAGTTGAATGATGGTTTAACGCCAGCCATTCTAGCTGACCTAGATTCTGATAGAGCCGTGTTTGATCAAGAGTATAAAGTGCTGCAAGAGCAGTTGATTACACTTTATGGCGAGATCAACCGTGATACTTTCGTAGTGGAAGCCATGGACGGAACGATCAGCGAACTACAGGTTGCAAAAGTGGTACGTGCTTTTCGACCTAATGCGATGAATGTATTTGATAAGATCGGCTTCTATGGCGCTAAGCTGTGGGAATTCTTATCTGATGACCCGCGTGAAGCGAATACGGAAGGCGGTGTGTTTCCAGCTATCTTTGGTACTATTATGATGGTGCTATTGATGACTATCTTGGTAACACCGTTTGGCGTTGTCGCTGCTGTTTATCTAAGAGAATATGCTAGCCAAGGTTGGTTAACACGTATTATTCGTATCGCCGTAAACAACCTAGCAGGTGTACCTTCAATCGTATACGGTGTATTCGGTTTAGGCTTCTTCATCTACTTTATGGGGTCTTCGATTGACCAAGCCTTCTTCCCAGAAGCTTTGCCTTCACCAACATTTGGTACAGGCGGCTTGATGTGGGCATCAATCACCTTAGCACTACTTACCGTTCCTGTTGTTATTGTAGCGACAGAAGAAGGTCTATCACGTATTCCAAGAAACGTACGTGAAGGTAGCTTAGCTTTGGGTGCGACAAAAGCAGAAACCTTATGGCGTGTTGTTCTACCTATGGCAAGTCCAGCGATTATGACAGGTGTCATTCTGGCTGTGGCACGTGCCGCGGGTGAAGTTGCACCACTGATGCTGGTGGGTGTTGTGAAATTAGCACCATCGTTACCGCTAGATGGTAACTATCCATTTATTCACCTTGATCAAAAATTCATGCACCTTGGTTTCCACATCTATGATGTGGGTTTCCAAAGTCCTAATGTTGAAGCGGCAAGACCACTTGTCTATGCCACAGCCTTATTGTTAGTGATCGTTATTGCCTTATTGAACTTATCAGCAGTAACTATTCGAAATCACTTACGTGAAAAATATAAATCGCTGGAAATGTAGATAGCAGAGAAGAGACGATTATGAGCGAAATGAAAGCACACTCAATTGATATTTCGGCGATGCAGCGTAGCCAACAGACTTTGCGTATCGAAACAGAAACTCCTTGTTTAACTGTGAACAACCTAGAGCTTTTCTATGGTGATAAGCAGGCGTTAAACGGGATTGATATGATCATTCCTGAAAAGAAGGTAACCGCATTTATCGGGCCATCTGGTTGTGGTAAATCGACCCTATTACGTTGCTTTAACCGTATGAATGACTTGGTTGATACTTGCCGCATTACCGGTGAGATTAACCTACATGATACAAATATTTATGCGAAAGGGACTGAAGTCGCTGAACTACGCCGCCGTGTTGGTATGGTATTTCAAAAGCCTAACCCTTTCCCGAAAAGCATCTATGAAAACGTAGCTTATGGCTTACGTATTCAAGGGATTAACAAAAAACGTATTCTAGATGAAACCGTAGAATGGGCTTTGCGTTCGGCGGCACTTTGGGACGAAGTAAAAGACAGACTGCATGAAAGTGCATTAGGTATGTCTGGTGGTCAACAGCAACGTTTGGTTATCGCACGCACTGTAGCGGTAAAGCCAGAAGTACTATTGTTGGATGAGCCTGCGTCTGCTTTGGACCCAATTTCAACCTTGAAAATTGAAGAATTGATCCATGAGCTGAAAGAAGAGTTCACCATCGCAATTGTTACTCACAACATGCAACAGGCTGCCCGTGTTTCTGACTACACTGCCTTTATGTATATGGGTGACTTAATTGAGTTTGGTGATACTAATACTTTGTTTACTAATCCAAGTAAGCAGCAAACTGAAGACTATATTACTGGTCGTTACGGCTAGCTCTGTCGATAAGGAAGAAGATCATGAAAGAACTAATGACACACCATATATCGCAGCAGTTTAATACTGAGCTTGAAGACTTACGCCAACACTTTCTAACTATGGGTGGTGTGGTTGAGAAGCAAGTGAGTGATGCGATTGAAGCTTTACTAAACAGTAACTCTGAGTTAGCTGAGGATGTACGTGAGCAGGATGCTACAGTGAATAAGCTAGATGAGCTGATTGATGAAGAATGTACTCGTATTCTTGCTAAGCGTCAGCCAGCAGCTTCTGATTTGCGCATGATCTTATCTATCTCTAAAGCGGTCAGTGAACTTGAGCGTATGGGTGATGAAGCTAAGAAAATTGCTAAATTCACCTTATCCTTGATTGAAGAGGGTGAGTCACCAAGAGGTTATGTTGAAATTAACCGTATTGGTACCATGGTATCTCGCATGATACATGATGCGCTTGATGCAACGGCTCGACTAGATATAGATATGGCTATCAAAGTGGCTAAGCAAGATAGAGTTGTTGATATGGAATATAAGACAGCGCTACGTTCTTTAGCGACTTATATGATGGAAGACCCTCGCAGTATCACACGTATTTTGAATGTTATTTGGGTACTAAGATCCCTTGAACGTATTGGCGATTATGCGCGTCATGTTTGTCAGCATTTGATCTATATGGTGAAAGGTGTCGACGTTCGCCATGTACCAGCTCAAGAGATTCAGCAAGAAATCGAATAATACTTCTTGTCTGATGGATTAAGGAAAGGCTCCTAAGTGATTAGGGGCCTTTTCTGTATTTGGATATTTGATTATCATGACCAAGCTAATTATTCACACCTCTAAAAGGGAAAAGGACAGCGTCATGTTTACATTAGAAACAGATCAATCTTCATCTAAGCCTGAGTTCTATGAGTCATTGAACCTACAATTAACTGGGTTGTTGATGGAGGAAGAAGACATGATTTGTAACCTGTCACAGTTCGCTGCCTTTCTCATGCAAAGCTTAGAAGACGTTAACTGGGCTGGGGTTTATTTTGCACGAGGTGAAGAGTTAGTGTTAGGGCCTTATGTGGGTAAAGTGGCTTGTACACGTATTCCGTTTGGTCGCGGTGTATGCGGCACAGCAGCCAGTACACAAGAAATTCAAAGGATAGCGAATGTTCATGACTTTGCTGGACATATTGCTTGTGACAGTGCGTCTGAATCAGAAATCGTGCTGCCTATGGTTGTGGCGGGTAAGCTGATTGGCGTTTTAGATATAGATAGCCCGATTGCTAATCGCTTTGATGCCGAGGACCAAGCGGGCATCGAAACACTATTACGTACATTGACGCAAGCAACACGGTTTGAGTGGCAGTTATAAACTCTCTCTTGCGATACCCATCAAGGCAAGCTCATCTATGCTGGCTTGCAGTGCTGGGCTGAGATCATCTAATTTATCTTGATTGGCATTGAATTCATGTTGCTCATGATTAACGCAATGTTCTTCTAAACTTTTCGCTAATCTTGATAGCTGCATAAAACCAAGGTTAGCGGCAGATGACTTAAGAGAGTGGGACTTAATACGTAAATCCTGGTGTTGTCCCACATGCCAATTCTTCTGCAAGAAATGTATGTTCTCTTCTGCATTAGGAACAAAGGCTTCAAATACCTCTTTGACCATGCCTAATCCAAGCTGGCTAATCAGAAGCGTAATTGTGTGCTTATCGATAAGTTCATCCATCTTTCTATCTCATCAGAGTCATAAAACAGATCCAGCTTAGGGCTAGTAAGCTTGACTAGATATAAAGTCTTGATGGGCTAGCTCGTTTAAAACGTGCCCCATATTTAAGTGTAAAAGAGGCCCTTTATAAAGTGCATGTGCAAGGGCTTTAGTTCGGTTCTGGCTTAAGTTGGAATCAGCGACAACTTGGCTACCTGTATTAACTAATTTTTGTAAATTAATATAGGATAGGTCATCTAGCATAGCGTCATCACCTATATAGATGTAATGAATCTTTTGCTCTGGTATCTGATTAAGCATGTGAGTATGTAGTGGCGTATTAAGCCCCAAACCATTGGCTTGCATGGCCATTAGATGCGCTACTGAATCACTCGCCTCTAGAATAATCATATTTTTATTGGTTAATGATTTCACTAAAGCTTGTGCTGCTTTACCTTCTTGAATCGGTGTAATTTGATGATGGAATATGGGCAGTTCCAAAATAAATTCGCTGCCGCCAGACTCAGGGCTATGACAACTTAATTCACCATGCATTAGGTGGGCGAGAGCACGACATAAATAAAGGCCCAAGCAGTATTTGTTTTCAGGGAAATTAGGCACCTGACTATCCAGAGGACTTTGAAGCATCTCAAGAATACTCTCGGATATGCCAATACCAGTATCCTTAATCACCACCTGAATCATGCTAGCAGGTATTTCTGGATAAAGACTAGGTCGCCATTGTGGCGCCTTAGATTGAGACATTCTTATGACTATGCTGATATGACCTGATGGCGTGAACTTAAAAGAGTTATCTATCAGGTTATAAATGATCTGATGGAGACGGCTATTATCGTAAATCGCTTGGTCAGGTAGAGTTAAATCGATATAACTCAATACCCTAACGGCTTTAGGGTTAGATCTCATGGCCGCAAACTTGATACTTTTCTCTAACTCTTGCGCCAAACTAAAAGGCGCATAATCCAGAGTAAGATTATCAGAGGCAATATCAGATAAGTCTGAAAAGTCTTTAATCAGATTGAGTAGCAGAGTGCCTGAATCTTCTATGGTATCCAGTATCTGACATTGCTCGTTATTTAAACCTTTGGTTCTTAATAGCTTACTCATATTAATCACTCTATCTAGCGGGGTGTTAATTTCGTGGCTCATGGTCGCTAAAAAGTGTGTTTTATCTTGAGCAATGTTTTCAATTTGATGTTCTGCCTCTTGTGCTTTCATGACGGCAATTCGAGTGCTTCTAATATTCGTCATTAGCACCAAGAAAAGTGCGATGGCATTAATGATGAAAATCAGCATTATGTACTTAAATAGCTGAAATTCTTCGAGAATTTGTTCTCGTTGTTCGACAGAATAGGCGCGGCTACTTTGGTTAACGAGACTGACAAACTTATTTATCTGAGGCTCTAGTAAGTGCAGTTTATTGACGAGCTTATTGAGATTGGATAGATCATTATTCTCGATCTGAACAATGTTGGGTTGTAACAGTTCTAATTCAGCACTAATAAAATTTAAAATACGAATGCTACGGCCATCACCATAATAATGAATGCGGTTGCCGACGCTGCCCACTTTGAGTAGATCAATGCGGCTCATCAAAAGGTCATAATAAAAAAGTACATCACCAGCTGCGGGTGGATTATCTTTATCTAGGCGTTTGAGGTAGTCGACAAAACGATAGCTTTGTACTTGTAATTGTAGGCTTGACCAAATGCTACTCTCGTAGGTGGTTCTAACATGCTTAGTACTGTTTGAATTGGCTAAAAAGTAGAGCACAACAGAAGCGAGTAGGGTGAATGAGAAAATCACCAGTAAGAAAGACGTGAGACGTTTCATCATGATTGATTTTACGTCTTTCGTTAATCCCTTCACATTTCGCTCCTATCCTTATGTTACTTGCTATTGATTAACGACTATCTGATTAACTTGCCAAATAGACTTTCCATAATAGGATTCATTTTTCAGTTTTGGCTTATCATCAAATGGATAGATGATCATGATAGGCCCTTTATTTCTGACCGTCATAGGCACGCCATCCATGTGAGTAGCAAAAATAGCACCCACCTCAGTAAAATCTTTTACTGGGATTTCTATCATATAATCATTTAGCGCAATAAGGCTTAAGCTTTCACCTTCTACCCCTAGTAAATCAAAAAACTCTTTAGCATTAAACCCAGTATAAGTGTGTTTACCTTCATTCCAAGGAGTGTGAGTACTGATACTAGATCTAGGTAGTTGGTCCAGCATATAGCGGTCAAAAATCGCATTACTATCTTTATTCGTATTACTTATTAGGCCACTTACTGTTAACAGTGTACGAGTTGAAGGCAGTTCTAATGAGTAGGATACAGAAGAGAAAATTAGGCTTATTAAAACTAAGCAAAACTTCAAACTTTGCATGGGGCGTCCCTTCGTAAGGTTTATTATCAATTTACTAATTATATTAGTCTAAAAATATGATGGATTGCAGTAACAATTCGGTAGTTTATGGAATAAAGGTTCTTTTTATTTATAAAGGACACAATAATCCAAGAATTTTAGACCAAGTCGAGCGATAAACTAGCAATAGTTGAAAATTAATATTGTATATCAATTAGATGGCGTTAAATGCAGGAAGTGAAAAATAAAAAAAAGCCTTCATCTAATCATAAATGAAGGCATCAAAGGGCATTGCAAAAATGTCTAGTTAATGTCGCTTAGTCTCACACACGCAGCTTCATGAGACTCGGTAACACTTTCCAGTTGAGGAATATGTTGAGCACATGCTTCTGTCGCGCTTGGGCAGCGAGTTCTAAAAACACAACCAGACGGTGGGTTAATCGGGGATGGCAAATCGCCAGATAACAGCTGAATCTCTTTTTCCCTTTCCAGTTTAGGATCTGGCACAGGGACAGCTGATAATAGGGCTTTGGTATAAGGGTGTTTTGGTGAATCGTAGAGTGAATGCTTATCTGCAAGCTCAACCGCATGACCTAGGTACATCACTAGAACACGGTCTGAAATATGTTTAACGACACTTAAATCGTGCGCAATGAAGACTAAAGAAAGTCCCATTTCTTTTTGCAGAGACTTAAGCAGGTTAACCACTTGAGCTTGAATTGACACATCCAATGCTGATACCGGCTCGTCACAAACAACCAATTTTGGTTCAAGAATCAGTGCGCGAGCAATTCCGATACGCTGACATTGGCCACCAGAAAATTCATGTGGGTAGCGGTTAATAACATTCGGTAGTAAACCTACCTTGGTCATGATAGCGCGAACTTTTTCTTTTATCGCATCATCACTTAAGTCAGGCTGAAAGGTCTTAAGTGGTTCAGCGATGATCTCACCAATAGTCATTCTAGGGTTTAGCGAGGCTAACGGGTCTTGGAAGATCATTTGTAATTCTTGACGCTTATCACGCATGTCTTTTTTATTGAGCTGGGTTAGGTCCTGTCCTAACCAAACAACATTGCCTTGGGTAATTGGCAATAGGCGTAATAGGGCACGGGCAAGAGTTGATTTACCACAACCTGATTCACCCACAACACCAAGGGTTTCCCCTTCATAAATTTTAAGGCTTACACCATCTACTGCTTTTAGAGGGCGACCTTTCTCCCAAGGCCAAGAATTCTCATTCTTGATGTTAAAGTGAACCTTTAAATCATTTACTTCCATTAGGACTTTGTTGTTCATGCTACTAGCTCCTTAATGGATTTATGACAAGCGCGTAAACCATGGTTCTCACATTGAATAAGTTCTGGTGATTCAGTACGACACTTATCTGAAGCGTGAACACAGCGTTCTTGGAAAGGGCAGCCTTGTGGCAATTGTAATAAGTTAGGTGGATTACCAGGAATGGTTGCTAGGATTTCCCCTTCCGTATCAAGGCGAGGAATCGCTTCTAATAAACCCTGAGTGTAAGGGTGTGAAGGGTGATAGAAGACGTTATCTGTGGTGCCATATTCCATAGTACGACCAGCGTACATGACCAATACTTTGTCACATAAACCGGCAACTACTCCCAAATCATGAGTAATCATAATGATAGAGGTATTAAAGTCAGACTTAAGCTCATTCAGCAGAGTTAGAATCTGTGCTTGTACCGTTACATCAAGTGCTGTGGTCGGTTCATCTGCAATTAAAAGTTTAGGGCGACACAATAACGCCATCGCTATCATGACACGCTGGCGCATACCACCAGAAAACTCATGCGGGTACATATTCATACGCTTACGCGCTTCTGGCATCTTTACCGCATCAAGCATGCGTACAGATTCTTCAAAAGCATCTTTCTTGGTCATACCTTTATGTAGGATCAAGACTTCCATCAACTGCTTACCGACCTTCATGTAAGGGTTTAATGAGGTCATAGGGTCTTGGAAAATCATCGCGATTTTCTCAGAGCGGATGCGGTTCATAGCGCTTTCAGGCAAACCTAAAATGTTTTGACCTTCAAATAAAGCGTTACCTTCAACTAAGCCATTGCCTGCAAGTAAGCCCATTAAAGCAAACGCAGTTTGGCTTTTGCCAGAACCTGACTCGCCTACAATGCCTAGGGTTTCACCTTCAGCAAGGCTGAAATTTAGATTATTAACAGCCGTTACAGAACCGTCTGGCGTTTTAAAGTTAACGCGTAAATCTTGGACATCTAATAAGTTCATATAACTCTCCTTAGCGATCTTTAGGGTCTAGTGCGTCGCGCAAACCGTCGCCTAGGAAGTTAAAACAAAACAGGGTAAGAATCAGGAAGGTTAGCGGCCAAGCAAGCTGCCAAATCGCAAGTTCCATGGTACCTGCACCTTCAGAAATAAGAGCCCCCCAACTTGTCATCGGCTCTTGAACACCAAGTCCTAAGAAGCTGATGAAAGACTCTAGTAGAATCATGCCTGGCACGAGTAGGGTGGCGTAAACCACAACGATACCCAGCAAGTTAGGAATAATGTGGCGGGTAATAATCTTGAATGAAGACACACCACAAGCATGCGCGGCTTCAATGTACTCTTTATTTTTCAAACTTAAAGTTTGTCCGCGCACAATACGCGCCATGTCTAACCAAGAAATGGCACCGATTGCGACAAAGATCAAAAAGATATGACGCCCAAAAATAGTCATCAAGATGATCACGAAAAACATGAATGGGAAAGAGTTAAGAATCTCTAGAGCACGCATCATAATGCTGTCGACACGACCACCTAGGTAACCAGATGTAGCCCCATAAAGCGTACCGATAACGATAGCCACAAAACTACCTAGAATACCCACTAGTAAGGAGATTTGGCCCCCTTGCATGGTACGTACAAAAATATCACGGCCTAGAACATCTGTACCAAAGTAGTGGCCAGTTTCAAAGCTAGGGCGGCCTAAGTTTTCAATATCAGACAAGGCTTCCCAGTCGATATCATCATAGTTCCACACACTTAGAAAAGGGCCAACAAGCGCTAATAGCGCAATGATTCCAAGAATAATCAAACTGATAACCGCAGCATGGTTTGACAGAAAGCGGCGTCTCGCATCTTGCCATAAACTACGGCCTTCAATTTCAGTCACTTGTTGTGCGAAATCTTCTACGGCCTCGATTTTATCTTTAGTTAACATCATGATTGAGTGCCTTAATAACGAATTTTTGGATCAATAACCGCGTATAAAATATCGACGACGGCATTAAATAAAATAGTAAGTGAGCCAACTAAAATGGTGACACCCATAACCATTGAGTAGTCACGGTTTAGCGCACCATTAATGAAATGCTGGCCAATACCACCTGTACCAAAATACACATCTACAATCACAGAGCCTGTGATAATGCCGACAAATGCAGGCCCTAAATAAGAAATAACAGGGAGCATGGTTGGACGTAGCGCATGTTGCAAAATTATGCGGTAAGACGGTAAGCCTTTCGCTCTAGCGGTACGAATGAAGTTGGAGTGCATCGTCTCTATCATGCTGCCTCGAGTAATTCGGGCAATTTGTGCGATGTAACTGGTCGACATGGCAATGACTGGCATAACAAGGTAAGGCCAAGCGCCATCATTCCAACCACCTGCGGGTAACCACTGAAGGTAGATGGAGAAAAATAAGATACAAAGAGGTGCTAAGACAAAGTTAGGCAGCACGATACCGATATTGGCAAAGGCCATGACACAATAATCAACTAATGAGTTCTGTCTTAAGGCAGCATAAATACCACAAGACACACCGATGACAACGGCAATAATAAAAGACCAGATACCGATTTCAGCGGATACAGGTAAGCTCTGAGCTACTAATTCATTGATAGTAAAGTCTTTGTAGCGAAAGGATGGACCCAGGTCCCCTTGTAAAACGCCACCGAGATAGTAGAAGAACTGGTTAATAACAGGCTCATCAAGGTGGTATTTAGCGTTGATGTTCGCTAAAACTTCAGGCGGCAGAGAGCGCTCGCTTGAAAATGGACTACCTGGTGCAGAATGCATCAAGAAGAAAGAAACTGTGATGAGTATTAATAAAGTCGGAATCGCTTCAAAAATACGTTTAAAAATAAATGTCAGCATAATAATACCTGATTAGCCTCATGGGCCAAGGTTCTAACCATTGACTAATACTAGGGAAACTAGATCTTAGAAGAAGTAAGGGAGGTAGCAGACTTACCTAATGTAAGTCTGCTACTAGCGCTTAATACATAGAGCTCTTAGTGAGCAATGATGTACATGTCGCGGCTATAGATGTTGTCTTCTGGGTTTGGCTGATAACCACCAACGTAAGGTTTTTTCATACGCTTAGTAACATAGGTGTAGATAGGTGCGACAGCCATATCTTGGTTGATCGCAATTTCTTCTGCCTTGTTATAGTTGCTAGCAGGGTTTTGCATTGTTTTTGCTTCGTTCAACAAGCGGTCATATTCAGTGTTTGAGTATTTACCGTCGTTGTTACCATGAGTCGATGTTAACAAATCAAGCATAGTTGATGCTTCGTTGTAATCACCGATCCAACCCGCACGAGCAACTTGGAAGTCACCTGCTTTTTTCGTTTCTAGGTAAGTCTTCCACTCTTGGTTTTCAAGTGTTACTTCTACACCCAATGTTTTCTTCCACATAGAAGCAATCGCAATCGCAATACGTTTGTGGCCATCATTTGTGTTGTAAAGAAGGTTAAAAGTCAGAGGGTTATTTTTATCAAAGCCCGCTGATTGAAGTAGTTTTTTCGCTTCAGCTTCACGCTCTTTTTGAGTCATAGTTGCATAAGCAGGTGTTTCTGGATCAAAACCATTCACGATAGAAGGTGTGAAAGAGTAAGCTGGTTGCTCACCAACACCGGTTACGTATTTAGTAATGACGTCACGGTTGATCGCAAAAGAAAGTGCTTTACGAACATCTGGGTTGTTGTAAGGTGCAACCTGAGTATTGAACTGGTAGTAGTAAGTACCCAATTGAGGTGTGATGATTACTTCGTTTGGAGACTCTTTCTTCAAACGCTTGAAGTGGTCACTTGGTAGGTTCCAAGTAATATCAATTTCACCCGCTTCATAGCGCTTAAGGTCAGCACTATCATTTTCTAACGGTAAAAAAGTTACTTTGTTGATAACGGTTTTGTCGTTATTCCAATAGTTATCGTTACGAACCATCACCATCTTCTCGTTTACGATCCAAGAATCAAGTTTGTAGGCACCGTTACTTACCATATTGCCAGGTTTAACCCACTCAGAACCGTGCTTTTCGATGGTTTTACGTGGTGCTGGGAAAAGTGTTTGGTGAGACGTCATTTTTACGAAGTAAGGAACAGGGCGTTCCAGTGTTACTTCAAATGTGTAGTCGTCTACGGCTTTAACACCTAGGCTTTTCACATTTGCTTTACCGTTAATAATTTTTGACGCATTAACAATAGATGGAATTTCAACATACCAAGCATAAGCAGATGCAGTCACTGGATCAACAGCACGCTGGAAGCCAAATACGAAGTCATGAGCGGTAACTGAGTCGCCGTTAGACCATTTAGCATCTTTACGTAGGTTGAATGTATAGACAGTGTTATCTGCATTTGTTGTATAGCTAGTTGCAACACCTGGAGTTAGGTTGCCATCGCCATCAAGGTTGTATAAACCTTCAAAAAGCTCACGAGTACGGTGAGAGCCTGGTGTTCCTTCTACTTTTTGTGGATCAAGTGTTGCAGGTTCTGCGCCACCACCACGTACAAGTTCTTGAACATCCGCTAGCTTAACGCCAGCAGGAACATCGGCAGCTTGAGTCTGTACTGCGCCGAAGGCTACGCTAAGTAACGCACTAGCGAGTAGAGTTTTTTTCAGGTTCATAAAAGGCCCCTTTAGTTAACTTAAGTTATTTATTATTAATGGTGCATTGTTTCTCTGACACTAAACTTTCTAATTGCAGCAAATGTCTGAGTCTTCGATAGTTAACTAATTGGGTAAATGGCTCAATCGAAATTGCGCATTACGCTATACGCATAATAAAGGTTTAATCTAAAAAACGAATAAATAGGCTCTGCTAAATCGGTTGGGAAGCGTGATAATTACAGGGAAGTTAGATAAAAATATGATAATGTCTATTTTCTAGAAAATTGATGGAACAAATTTGTGATACTGCAACCTTTTCAAGTGATAGGGGCTTATTTAAAAGCGTTACCTATCCTACTTTCGCCGGGTTTAAGGCTTTTTATCCTGGTACCTTTATTAGCCAATATGGGCCTAATGGCGCTGCTATATATGGTCGCATTTAGCTATTTTGGTGACTTAACGGCTTATCTGATGAGCTGGTTGCCTGATTGGCTTTCATTTTTAAGTTGGCTATTTTATCTAGGCTTTAGTTTGTTAAGTGCTATCAGTCTATTTTATGCGTTTTCTATCGGCGTCAATATAATCGCAGCACCTTTCAACGGCATTCTTGCTGAAAAAGTAGAGGCTAGATTATCGGGAGAGACAGTTGAATCTGATTTAGACTTTCGTAAAGTATGTCTCTTGATTAGCCAAAGTGTAGTGCGCGAATTACAGAAAGTACTCTACTTTTTGCCTCGCTTTATACTTTTGTTTATCCTGTCCTTAATACCTATAGTTAACATCATTACGCCTTTTCTTTGGCTATTCTTTGGCGCTTGGGTGTTAGCGATACAATATATGGATTACTCGTTCGATAATAACCGAGTATCTTTTGCTGAAATGCGAGTAGGTCTTAGGCAAAAACCTATTTTATGTTGGTCTTTTGGCTTCATAGTCATGCTGCTACTACCTATTCCATTCGTTAATTTTGTGGTCATTCCATTAGCGGTGGTGGCCTCTACCATTCTTTGGTGTGATTCATTTAAAGCAAGTTATTCAAAGAGTGATAGCCTTGCACAAAATTTTGGAAATAAATAAATGGCTATAAAAATTTTGGTTGTTGATGATGCTTCTTTTACTCGAGATCTGATTCGTCGTACTTTAAAAAAACACTTTCCATCAGCTCAGTTGGAAGAAGCGGTAAACGGTCGTAAAGCTCAACAACTTATGAATAAGGTCAAATTTGATATGATCTTATGCGATTGGGAAATGCCTGAAATGACAGGGCTTGAACTACTTGATTGGTGTCGTCAGCAAGATAATTACAAAAAGGAAAACGTGCCTTTTGTCATGATCACCAGCCGTGGCGATAAAGACCATGTAGTGGAAGCGGTAAAAACTGGGGTAACGGATTACCTAGGTAAACCTTTCTCCAGTGAGCAACTGGTTAATAAAATAGTATCAGCGGCGAAAAAGCATAATTTAGATTCCGCTCTGATGGCTAAAGGCGCTAGAGGCACAGGTGCTGAAAAGGAAGTGTTGGATAATCTAACAAAAGCGGCGACAGGTTCTGGCCCTAAAGGCATGACAAGTCATACTTCAGGTTCTCTAGATGTTTTACTTGGAGGAAAAAGCCCGAAAGCAGCAACGGTTACTAAACCTAAAATCACTCACCCTAAAGTCACGATTAAAGACGTTAAAGTGCCGAGTATGGTGCGTTTTGCGGGTAAGCAGTTTAGAACCATGGTGATCCAGTTTAGCTGTACAGAAGCCAGTCTTTTGATTAAGAGTGACGATGTTATTCCAAGCGTATTAGATCAAGCCGTGCTCGATTTAGAGTTTAAAGGTAAGGTCAACCGTTTGAACTATTATGTGCAAGGCGTAGCGACAACAGAGAAAAAACCAACCTCATCTTTTTTGACCGTCACGTTAGGGTTAATTGATCAGGATGAAGAGAAAGAGACTTTTATTAAAGCCTTGTTTGAAAGCTTGTAGCGAGACGTTTAACTTCATGAGTTATATGCGTTAGTGTTTTCTTGCTAGAAAGATAAATGGCTAGTCCAAATAGAATTGGACTAGCCAATAAACGCTAAGAGGCGTCCTTATCAATCGCTTCAATCTCTGGTGTACTTGATTCTCTTACCCTTGTACGAGGGAAGTGGCAGGAAAAAGTACTGCCAAAGCCAAGCTGACTACTAATATCCAACTTACTATCGTGATGATGAAGTACATGCTTCACAATAGACAGACCTAAGCCAGTACCTGCAGTGTCAGAACCTCGACCTTTATCAATCCGAAAGAAACGTTCGGTTAATCTAGGAATAAACCTAGGATCTATTCCTAAGCCATTATCCTGAACACAGAAAATCCCACCGTCTTTATTTACTTGCCAGCTTATATCTATTTCACCACCATCGGGTGAGTACTTGAGTGCATTCACGACTAGATTTGAGAACGCGCTATAAAGTTCGCTGTAACTACCAAAGATAGAGCTTTCTTCATCCGCATCCCAGCTTAAAAAGTGTTCGCTGGTGGTAAACACCTTAGCTGAATCACAAATCACCTGAATAAGATCACTGACATTATGCCATTGGTCTGAATCTGCTCTTTGGTTGCTTTCTAAACGAGAAAGAAGGAGCAAGTCTTCGATCAGTAATTCCATGCGATTAGACTGAGTATTCATATTTACCACGCCTTTTTGCATCCGCTCAGGCAAAGACTCTTTAAACATATCCAGTGTTTCTAGATAGCCTTTAATCACTGTGAGTGGTGTTTTTAGCTCGTGTGAGGCATTGGCAACAAAGTCTTTACGCATTTGCTCAAGTAAGTGCAGACGTGTGACGTCACGAACAAAAATAAGGTGATCATTTTTTGAATAAAGCGTGGTTTGAAACTCTAGAAAAGTGCCTTCTTTGGCGGGTGATTGAATCACCAAAGGGTCGCCAAATCGCTTTTGGCTAAAATAACGAAAAAACTCAGGAGTGCGAACAATGTTGGTTAACGGCTGGCTTCGGTCTGTGGGTTTAACTAAACCAAGCAAATCTCCAGCGGAAGTATTCCACCACTCTAAGCGGCCTGTGTTATCGGCCATGATAACGCCATCTTGCAATGCTGATGTAGAGTCTTCAATTCTAGCTAAAGCTTGTTGCATGCGCTTTTTAGACTTTCTTTGTTTCTTTTGCAGTCGATTAACTGCGTCAAAAACATCCCCCCAAATTCCTGAAGAATCCGGAGGTAATGAACGTCCAGAACGTCGAATCCAGCTATGAAAGCGATAAAGCTCGTAAAACTGCCAACATAATAAACTTAAAACATATAAAAATAGTAAAGGGAAAGTTTGCTCGCTAAGCATGCCAATAAATAGGCAAGTGAAAAAACCAAGCAAAAGTTTAACGGTGGCGCTTTTCCAAACTGTCTTCATAAGTTTTTAAGCCAAACGCTTACTTGAAAATCGATAACCTGTACCCCTAACGGTTTGAATAAGGTAATCATGGCTATCACCTATCGCTTTACGTAAGCGACGAATGTGAACATCGACAGTTCTCTCTTCAACGTAAACATTCCCACCCCAAACCTGATCCAATAGCTGTGCTCTTGAATAAGCTCTTTCTTGGTGAGTGATTAAAAACTTGAGTAAACGATATTCGGTTGGGCCCATTTCTAAAGGTTTAGTGCCTATAGAAACCCTTTGGCTTAGAGGATCAAGTTTTAGACCATCAACCTCAATAGGCTCATCAACACCCTGAGGGTGAGCTCGACGTAGTACCGCCTTAAGGCGAGCAACTAACTCTCGAGGTGAAAAAGGCTTGGTGATGTAATCGTCCGCACCTGCTTCTAATCCTTGAATTTTATTGTCTTCTTCACTTTTTGCGGTAAGCATGATGACGGGAATTTCAGCTGTTAGTACGTCTTTTTTAAGACGACGTGTTAGCTCAATACCACTGCCACCAGGCATCATCCAATCCACAAGGATCAAATCGGGTCTATGATCCACGATTATCTCGTAGGCGGTACGGCTATTATCCGCTTCAAGGTATTCATAACCAGCCATCTCAAGAGCAATGGCGATCATTTCTCGAATTGATGATTCATCGTCAATTATTAATACTTTTTTACCGGTCACAGGATCTATCCTCTTCTCTGGAACGGTTTAATTAAAACGATCAATTGTGACAGTTTAGTTAAAATGTCACAGATGACTTAATTTAGTGTACAAAAAAGCCCGCAATAAAGCCTAAAAATACACAAAAGCCTATGCGATTATTATCTAAAAATGATTTAAAACAAGCAGATCGCTCCCTTTCTCTTGCTTGCCAAAATTGTTGAAAGAAAAAGCCAGCGCTAATCAACAAACTGATAAAAAAGAAAGCGCCTAGCTCTCTGATAACACCGACCCAAACCAATAATGACAGAGCAAGTCCTTGTAGCAGTAAAATAATGACAAGGTCATATTGAGCAAAGAGTATCGCAGTGGACTTGATTCCTACCTTAAGATCATCATTGCGGTCGACCATGGCGTAATAAGTGTCGTAGGCGATCGTCCAAAACACATTCGCCATAAAGAGCATCCAAAGTTCAATGTCAGTTAAGGAGCCACCTTGAGCTACATAGGCCATAGGAATCGCCCAAGAGAAAGCTAATCCTAGAAATAACTGAGGTAAATGGGTGACTCGTTTCATGAAAGGGTATAGCGCTGCTAAGCCTAAACCGACAAAGGATAAGATAATGGTTTTTAGATCGGTGAAAAGTACGAGTACAAAACTGATGAGACATAATAAGGCAAAAAAGCCTAAGGCTTCTTTTTCGCTAACCCTGCCTGAAGGCAGCGGACGACCCTTGGTTCGCTCAACAAAACCATCAACTTTTCTATCTGCATAATCATTAATAACACAACCCGCTGAGCGCATAGAAAAGACGCCAGCAATAAAAATAAGAAGTAAGTGCCAATCAGGAAAGCCATCAGCAGCAAGCCACAAGGCCCATAAAGTTGGCCACAAGAGTAATAGGGTGCCAATCGGCTTATCTAGTCGAGCTAACTCGGCTAAAGCGATGATTTTACTCATTATTCATCCTTTAAATTTAAAAAGGGTTTGATTGCAGGAAAAAACACTTCATTGACGAGTATACCTTGACCATATTGATAGAAAACAGAGCGTCTTGCCCAAGTTGGCTCGTTTATATGAGAAAACAAGTTAGCAGGCAGTTGGGCCACTTCTATTTCGCCACGAGTCAGACCTTTATGCTTATAAAGGAAGCCACCAAGGGGGTTATTACCTAACTTAGGTAAATAGCGCCAATGGCCTTTTAATGACCTTGCAGGAATGATGGAGCGTGCATAGATAATGGCTTGACCATCTACGTTAAGGATAACTTCTCGTATGCGAGCCGCTTCACGGGCTTTTAAGTTAAGTTTTTTTCTTTCTCTTTGGGTCGTTTGGCCCCAAGTATCTGAAATGACATCGACCGTCAGTTTGCCCAGTGTTTGAATTTTTGCCGTTAAAGAACCCTGCTCTGTAAGCCATGGAAATATAAAAGCGGGAATATTTTTACTGTGAGCACGGCTCAAAGATGACCAAACATAATCAAATTGTTTGGTCGCTGTGAAGTTGAGTCTTGGGTTGCTGTTTGGCTGATCAATAACTGGCATCAAAATAAGGATATTGTCCCAATAGTCTAAAAATATAACCCGAGCTTAAGAAAAGAGAGAGCCTTTCCTATTGAAGTCTGACTTACCTAATTGCCATTAATTAAAGATACCATCAACTTAATGTTTTCTGAGTTGTCTTGTAGGTCTTTATAAAGGCTTTGTAGTTGTTTCTGATCCAGCCCAATCATATCTTGGCTGGCTTTAGAAATATCTTCTTTATTCAACAGGTTATGACATACATTTAACATTCTCGCTATGATGGCATTTTCTCCATCATAGGCCAAATTTTTACTGTAACGAATGCCGTTACAGATACCATCTGGTAAGTCCCAATGACGTAATAGCCAAGCCCCAATCTGTTCTCTACTGAGCTTAAGTAACTGTACTTCAACTAAATTGGTTGGAAGGTGAGCGTTAATTTCAAGTTGACGAGACAAGATATTAAAATGAGGTGGTAACACGGCGCCAATGGCTAGCAAGCCAAAGTTATGTAGCAAGCCTGCTAGGTAAGCATGGCCTAACCTAGGGCGCTTTTTCGCAGGCATGGCTTTCACCATCGCTTCCATTAAAGAGGCGAAGGAAACCGCTTCAAGCCAGTAATTATCATAGTGTCTAGGCCCATTTTCCGGCACAGCTAAGGCTTTACCCATTGATAGACCAAGTGCTAGGTTCATCACCATATCAAAACCTAACACACGAATGATAGCATCCTCTACCGACTCAATTTCTCCAGGCGCACCATAGTAAGGAGAGCTGGCCCAACTAACGACCTGAGCCGCTAAACTAGGGTCAAGGCTAATCACTTCACATAACTCATCAGTGCCTGCATTCTCATCTGCACACAAACGTATGATGCGCTGTGATGATGCTGGTAAAGGAGGGAGTTCAAGAGTTTCTTCTAAACGTTGACGAAGACGAATGGACTGAAATCCACCTAAAGCACTCAACATGCTTTCTTCATCTTGCTCATGGCTTTCAACTTCGGTTTTAAGCTGATCTTGAGGGATGGAGAAATCGCCAAAGTAACATTTAGAGCCTGAAAAAATCTTATTAATCTCAATTGCCTCGATTGAGTTAAATTTCGTCAGATCTGTTTTTTTCAGAGATAGCTTAGTTTTACCTTTGAGGCTTTCATCAATATAGGTGATGACTTTATGAGTATTGAGCAGTAGGTCACTGGTGACATTATAAGAATTTATCGTGGCTAAGCGGCGCTTACTAACGCGTGTAATAGCACCGATATCGAGCATAGAATCAAATGGGAAAATGGCTTGAACCTTACCGGTTGAATCCTGTAAGTGAACAATTTTAACCTTTAGGCTTGGGGTTATATCTGATTCTTGCTGAGTCATAAATTTCAATTTGCGTCATGAGTGTTAATAAGCAAGCAATTTAACAAATATCGAAAAACAAAAAAGCCCCTAAAAGGGGCTTTTTTGTGCAATGACTGCTTTTTTTCTCAATTAGTGGTTCAAAATCTGACTTAAGAACAATTGAGTACGGTCATGCTGAGGGTTTTCAAAGAATTCGTGTGGTTCATTCGCTTCCACGATTTCACCCGCATCCATGAAAACAACACGGTCAGCAACGGTTTTTGCAAAGCCCATCTCGTGAGTTACACAAACCATTGTCATACCTTCATCAGCTAGCTGAATCATTACATCTAGTACTTCCTTGATCATTTCAGGGTCAAGTGCGGATGTCGGCTCATCAAACAGCATGATGCGTGGCTTCATGCAAAGACCACGGGCAATCGCAACACGCTGTTGCTGACCACCAGAAAGCTGACCTGGGAATTTGTTCGCCTGGTTCGCTATCTTTACACGCTCAAGGTAATGCATTGCCATCTCTTCAGCTTCTTTCTTAGGCATCTTACGAACCCAGATTGGTGCTAAAGTCAGGTTTTCCAAAATCGTTAAGTGTGGGAACAGGTTAAAGTGCTGGAACACCATACCCACATCCTTACGGATAGCTTCGATGTTTTTCAAGTTATCGTTCATTTCAATGCCGTCAACAATGATAGAGCCCTTTTGGTGTTCTTCAAGACGGTTGATGCAACGAGTCATTGTTGATTTGCCTGAACCTGATGGTCCACAAACAACGATACGCTCGCCTTTTTTGATACTGAAATCGATGTTTTTAAGTACGTGGAAATCCCCGTACCACTTGTTTACATCTTTAAATTCGATAATTGCTTTTTCGCCCGGCTCAAGCTGAGCGAGTGCCATATTGTGTTCTGTCATTTGAAAGGCCTCAAAAAAATTCTAGTTCCGCTTGTGTCCGGTTTCTAACTTACGCTCGATTGCCATACTGTAACGTGACATAGCGAAGCAAATAGCCCAGTAGATAAAGCCAGCAAAGGCATAACCTTCGATGGTAGTACCTAGCCAGTTAGCATTATGAGTTGCTAATTGGATAATACCTAGGAAATCAAACATACCGACTATGTAAACCAGAGTTGTATCTTTAAACAAACCGATAAAGGTGTTTACGATACCTGGAATTACTAGTTTTAGCGCCTGTGGCAAGATAACCAATACCATAGACTGCCAGTAAGTTAGACCCATAGCATCAGCCGCTTCGTACTGACCTTTCGGAATCGCTTGTAAGCCACCACGTATTACTTCTGCCATGTAAGCTGCAGAGAATAAGGTGATACCAATTAATACACGCATAAGTTTATTAAAGTTCATACCATCAGGTAAGAACAACGGAATCATTACTGACGCCATAAACAAAATTGTGATCAGAGGAACTGCACGGATAGTTTCAATGAAAACAACACATACAGACTTAGCAATAGGCATGTCGGATTGACGACCTAGTGCAAGCAAAACACCTAATGGGAATGACGCAACGATACCTATGATACCGAGCAACATAGTTAGGAATAAACCACCCCATTGTGCTGTTTCTACTTCTGGCATACCGAATACGCCGCCAGCAAACAAGAAGTAAGCAATAACAGGATAACCAACCATAATAACAGTGGTTAAAATTGCTTTATTAATTGCTTTGATGGCATAACCTGCGACTAGAACAACTAGCATAATGCCGGCAAGATTAACGCGCCAGTATTCTTCAGGTGGGTATAAGCCGTACATGAACTGATTAAATCGCACATTTACAAAGGCCCAACATGCACCGCCAGCAGTACAGTCTGCTTTAGATGTGCCTTCCCAAGTTGCGTTAATAAAAGCCCAACTAATAACGGGTGGAATAAGCAAGTACACTAAATAAACACTGAATACGGTAAGTAATACATTCAGTGGAGAGGATAGTAAATTGCGCTTGACCCAAGCAACTGCACCTACCGAGTTTACTGGTGGTGGAAGGCTTGGAGATGGTTGAAAGATTTTCGCCATGATTCGCCTCCTATCTCTCTGTTAGTGACATTTTTTTGTTATACCAGTTCATAAATAATGAAATGGTCAAACTTAATGTGCCGTAAACCAGCATACATAAACCAATTGTCTCAATCGCCTGACCTGTCTGATTCAGGGTTGTACCCATCATGACAGCAACAAGTTCAGGGTAAGCGACAGCAGCACCTAAAGAGGAGTTTTTCGCTAAGTTTAAGTATTGGCTTGTTAGTGGTGGGATGATAACGCGTAATGCTTGTGGCAATACAATCAAACGTTGTGTTAGGCCATCAGGTAAACCTAATGAGCGAGACGCTTCAGTTTGTCCCCAGTTAACAGACAAAATACCGGCACGTACGATTTCAGCAATAAATGAACCTGTATAGGTAGAAAGAGCGATAAGAACTGCCACAAACTCTGGTGTTAACACCATGCCGCCTTTTACGTTAAAGCGACTTTTTTGCGGTACTTCAAACTCAATCGGGAAGCCAGATACAACAAGGGCTAAAAAGGTAACGACGATAATGACACCTAAAGAACTCCAATAAGCAGGGAACCAGTCACCTGTCCTGGTTTGGCGCTTTTTAGCCCAACGAATCAATGCGATAGACATCACAAGAGACAGTAGGAAACCAAAAATAACGATACCAAAACCATCTTGGAATTGAGGATCAGGTGAATATATTCCACGTTTATTCAACATGAAATCACCCAAAACTATACTGTTTTTAGGGGTAGGTAAGGCAGAGAGTACGGCGAAATACCAGAAGAACATTTGTAGTAACAAAGGGATGTTACGTAAAGTCTCGATATAAACTGTCGCCAGACGGGCTACTAACCAGTTGTTAGAAAGTCTTGCTAGACCCATAACAACACCAATGATAGTCGCAAGAATAATACCCATTATAGAAATGACAAAGGTATTAATCAGCGCAACCATGAAGGCGCGTCCGTAGGTGCTGGTTTCTGTGTAATCAATTAGGTGGATAAGAATGGGGAAGCCCGCTGGTTCGTTTAAAAAACGAAAACCAGTGGAAATACCGCGACTCTCTAGGTTGGATTGTAGGTTGTTGAATAGGTAGTAACCAACAAAAACTACAACGGCTAGCAGTATAACTTGAAAGATAATGGCGCGGTTGCCAGCATCATTCAAAAAACTGGTATTACTCGTTGGATTATTATTGCTCATCTCGTTTCAGGCAAAGTGTTTGCTCGTCAGTAGGATGGTAGGGCGAGGTAACATCAGGAGCGAAAGCTCCTGATGTTAGAGAGGCTATTACGAATTAACGAATTGGTGGCGCGTACATTACACCGCCATCTGTCCATAGTTTGTTCACGCCACGTGGTAGACCAACTGGAGTGTTAGGACCAATGTTACGTTCGAAAACTTCTTCGTAGTTACCTACTTGAGAGATGATGTTATAAGCCCAATTAGCGTCTAGGCCTAGAGCTGCACCCATATTACCTTCAGCACCTAGTAGACGTAGGATACCTGGATCTTTAGTTTCTGATTTGATTTTAGCTACGTTTTTAGAGCTAATGCCCATTTCTTCAGCGTTAACCTGAGCGAAGATTGCCCAAGTAACAACATCTTTCCACTGGTTGTCGCCGTGACGAACAACTGGGCCTAGAGGCTCTTTAGAAATAGTTTCTGGAAGAACGATGTGATCGTTCGGGTTAGCTAGTTTAGTACGTTGTGCTGCTAGACCTGATTTATCAGTTGTGTAAACGTCACAACGACCAGATGCATAAGCTGCTACAGCTTCGTCAACTTTCTGTACAACAACTGGAACGTATTCTAGTTGGTGCTTACGGAAGAAGTCAGCCATGTTCAATTCTGTTGTTGTACCTTGTTCAGTACAAACTGTTGCACCGTCAAGATCCAATGCTGTTTCCACACCTAGGTCTTTACGAACCATGAAACCTTGACCGTCGTAGAAGTTTACCGCAGTAAAGTCTAGACCTAGTGAAGTATCACGAGTGTAAGTCCAAGTAGTGTTACGAGAAAGCATGTCAACCTCACCAGAGGTTAGTGCTGCGAAACGTTCTTTAGAAGAAAGAGGGGTAAATTTAACTTTTTGAGCATCACCGAATACTGCTGCTGCAGTTGCACGACACCCATCAACGTCGATACCTGTCCAGTTACCAGAGTCATCGGCGTTTGAGAAACCAGGAACACCTTGGCTTACGCCACATTGAATAAAGCCTTTTGCTTTTACATCGTCAAGCGTACCAGCAGTTGCACCAGCACTTACTGTTAGAGCAACAGCTGCAGTAGAAATTAACTTACCCACGTTAGATTTCATCTTATTTTGCCTCCCAGGCGTTTTGATTGGTCGTAATTTTTAGACATAGATTATTGATATTTACTTGCGTTAAAACTCGAATTATTAGTGAGTTAAATTCTTCAATAGCAATTCTTAGGCCAAAATTAACTTATTATTTTATTTTGTATTATTACAGCCGAATATTCTGAAAGCATTCGGCTGGCCTCTATAGAATTACTGTTTAAGGTACTGAGTCAAGAGAAAACTAACAAAATACCCCTGCATTTTGAGTAGATCCTGCTTTTTTATAGTTTTTCTTTATCGATTAACTCTTTTTCGATAAAGAAAGTGAATTCAACTTCAAAAATAAACCTTTCAACTAGTAAGGTTTAAGTTAAGACTAAAAATTTAAAAAAGCACCATAATGGTTCGTCGAATCTTCTAAAAATGTCTTTTTGTACAGAATAATTGTCTGTTTTGAGCCATCACTTAGGGCTTGAAAATGTTATTGTTTTACTTTGTTCGCTTAACAGTGAAATATAGACGCTCTAAAACTGAAGCTAAGATCAATAAATACAAAGATTTGTAATTTTTGTTGTTCGCTGAGCGCATGCTAGACTAGCGTAAGACCTTGTTTGAATGGGGAGATTCAACAGAGATGGATAATTCGCCTAAACCGTTAGATAGGTTAGATCGAAAAATATTAAGAGAACTACAAGTAAACGGCAGATTATCTAATGTGGAGTTAGCTAGTCGTGTGGGCTTGAGTGCGACCCCTTGCTTAGAAAGGGTGCGTCGTTTAGAACGTAATGGCTATATCACAGGCTATTGCGCTTTAGTCGATCCTCGTAAAGTAGAAGCGGGCTTATTAGTATTTGTAGAAATTCGCCTTAAAGCCACATCACCAGAAGGTTTTAATGAATTTAAAGCATCCATTGCTAATATTCCTGAAATCTTAGAGTGCCACCTTATCGCTGGTGACTTTGAATACCTACTAAAGGCCCGTGTGCCAGATATGGATGCATATCGCCAATTGTTAGGTGAAACCTTGCTAACGCTTCCTCATGTGCGTGAGTCACGTACCTATGTTGCCATGGAAGAAGTGAAGAACACCACAGTCGTTAACATTCTCTAAACCTTAAACATTTAGATAATGCTCAATATTCGGCAGCCACCTCTGTAACAGGGGCGAAATGGCTTCCGGGTGATTGTGGTATAAACGCTGTGCTGTAGCTTGAACCTGATCAAGTAAGCCTTTATCTCTTTGCAAATCGGCGACCTTAAACTCCATCAAACCGGTTTGCCTAGAGCCAAGCAACTCACCTGGTCCTCTCAACTCTAAGTCTTTTTCCGCAATCTTAAAGCCGTCAGACGTTTCTCTCATAGTTGAAAGTCGCGCTTTGCCTTGCTGCCCTAATGGGGTTTTATATAGCAACACACAATGACTTGCAGCAGAACCTCGTCCAACACGACCACGTAGCTGATGTAACTGAGCCAAACCAAGGCGTTCTGGGTTTTCGATGACCATTAAACTGGCATTTGGCACATCAACTCCAACTTCAATCACAGTTGTTGCCACTAAAAGCTGTAATTCACCTGCTTTAAAGCGATTCATTATGTCCGCTTTCTCTTGCGCCTTTAAACGGCCATGAACCAAACCAATGGACAAACCTTGTAGTTGCTCGCTGAGCATGGTGGCAGTATCTTCGGCGGCTTGGCATTGTAAAGCATCGGATTCTTCAATCAGAGTACAGACCCAATAAGCCTGTTGACCGTCCTGACAAGCGGCTTGAACACGTGAAATAACCTCATCACGCCTTTGATCCGAAACAACAATCGTCGTGACAGGTGTTCGTCCAGGAGGAAGCTCATCAATAATCGAGCAATCAAGGTCTGCATAGGCCGACATAGCTAAAGTACGAGGAATCGGTGTCGCCGTCATGATGAGTTGATGAGGCTGTAACTGGCCATTCATGCCTTTTTCTCTAAGTGCCATCCTTTGATGCACACCAAACCTGTGCTGTTCATCAATAATAGCCAGAGACAAATTATGAAACGCAACACTGTCTTGAAAGAGTGCATGGGTACCGACCACTATTTTGGCCTCACCAGAGGCAATTTTAGCTAACTCTTGCTCTCTTTGTTTACCTTTTAGCTTACCTACCATCCAAGCGACTTCTATACCTAATGGCTCAAACCATTGGCTGAAATTAACCAGATGCTGTTCGGCTAAAATCTCGGTTGGCGCCATAATCGCGACTTGTAAATCTTGGGCGACGAAGACCGCCGCTGTCATCGCGGCCACTAAGGTTTTACCAGAGCCTACATCACCTTGAATCAGACGTAACATAGGGTGACCTTTTTTAAGATCGTCTAGTATTTCTCCAACCACACGTTTTTGTGCGTTAGTAGGAGAAAAAGGTAAACTTTTTAATAGCTTATCTAAAATTTCGCCGGGCTCATTTAAGCTGATTGAAAGGTCTTCTTTGGCTTTAAACTTCTTGCCAATTAAACTTAATTGATGGGCGAGTAACTCTTCAAAAGATAAACGATATTGAGCCGGATGAGATCCTGCTTTTAGCTCTTCAATATTGGCATCGGTAGGTGGTTGGTGCAGGTATCGTACGGCATCATAAAGAGCAGGTAGCTGAAACTCCTGACGAATTTGCTCTGGCAGCCACTCTTGTAAATTATAAGGTGATAAATGCTCAAGAGCTTGCTCGCACAAGAGTCGAATCTTGTTTTGCGTTATGCCCTCAGTTAAAGGGTAAATAGGTGTGAGTCTGTCATCTTCAGCTTGCCAGTCATCACTTACAAGTTGATATTCGGGGTGGAACATTTCCAATCCCGTGCTGCCTCGTCTTACTTCACCAAAGCAGCGTATCGCTTTACCGGCTTCAAACTGTTTTTTCTGACTGGCGTTAAAATGGAAAAAGCGCAGGCATAGTGAACCAGAATCATCACGAATACGGCATACCAGACTACGACGCTTCCCCATTTGCACTTCACAACTGGCAACCTTGCCTTCTACCACTATCTCGTCACCAAACTTGAGTTGGCCAATAGGGAGCACACGGGTTCTATCTTGATAGCGAATCGGCAGGTGGAAAATTAAATCCTGCAGAGTTTCGATATGCAGCTTTTGCAACTTTTCAGCGAGTGCCGCGCCGACACCTTTAAGCTCAGTAACTGCAACACATTCAAGCGAATCCATATGGCTCCTTATAAAGCGAGTTCAAACGATCAAAGATAGGTCGAATTAGACCGGGAAATGCTGATAAGCATCACGAATCGACTGACTTAGTGCATCAATTGCCTGTGGGCGAGGAAAGCTCGCGCGCCAAGCCAAGGCGACCGTTCGTTTTGGTGCAGGATGAGCAAAAGGGCGCACTTCTAAAAGGTCTGAATTGATATTAGTCGCCGCAGATTTAGGTAATACAGTAACGCCTAAACCAGAAGACACCATATAACGAATGGTTTCTAGTGAGCTGCCATTGACTATGGTTCTGGCGGTATCATAATCGGCTTCATTAAGAATAGGGCAGGCTTCTGTGACTTGGTCACTAAAGCAGTGGCCTTTGCCTAAGATCAAAAGGTTGTCAGTACTGAGTTGTGAGGTCTCAATATGGCTCAGCTTGGTCCAACTATGGTTTTTTGGCATGAGCACCACAAACTCTTCCTCGTAGATAGGTTGAGTCACTACATCTGGTTCTCTAAAAGGGAGCGCGACTATAATGGCATCTAACTCACCGTTTCTTAGCTTAGGCCTTAGGTTCTCAGTTAAATTCTCCTCAATAATCAAAGGCATACCTTGAGTATGCTGATGTAAGAAAGGAATCATATGAGGAAATAAATAAGGCGCGATAGTATAAATTGCACCCACTTTAATTGGACCTTTTAGCTGGTTTTGTCCAGTAGAAGCCAACTCTTTGATGACATTCGCCTGCTCCATTACTCGTTCTGCTTGATCCACAATTTGTTGGCCAAGAGGCGTTATATAAACCGCACTTTTAGAGCGCTCAAAAATGGCTGCACCGAGTTCTTCTTCGAGCTTTTTTACAGCCACACTTAAGGTAGGCTGTGAAACATGACAAGCATCCGCTGCACGGCCAAAATGTTGTTCTTTGGCTAGCATCACAATGTATTTAAGTTCGGTAAGCGTCATAGAGTAAGCCTATAAAATAGAATCGATTGTTAATAACTATGATAAAGTAATTTTTGATAAAGTATAATATTAAGATTCGTTATTTCGCGTAAGGACGCTTCATTTATGTCAAGCATACTCATAGCAGGTTGTGGTGATCTAGGCAGTGGCCTTGCCACAAAATTGGTCGAACAAGGGCATGACGTGCACGCAATTCGACGCTCTACCAATGAATTCCCGACAGGAGTTAAAGGTATTTTGGGTGATATATGTGAATTGCCTGAAGCAGCCTTTCCAAAAGTGGATCTTGTCTACCTTATTATGACCCCGCAAGGGCGTAATCAGAGAGCGTATGAAGCGGCTTATTTGGCAACTAGCCAAAGATTGTCACAGGTTTACCAAAAGCTTGCGACGCAAGATGGCCCGCATATCTTTTTTATCTCAAGTACCAGTGTCTATGGCAGCGAACAAGACGGCTGCTTAGAGTTGGATGAAACAACGCAAGCTCTGCCCAGTTCAGTCACAGGCAAGGTATTACATCAAGCTGAAAACGTTTGGTTAGAGGGGCAACTAGATCACACAGTGGTACGCTTCTCGGGTATTTATGGACCGGGACGAAACAGAACACTAGATAAAATCGCCCAAGGCCAAGGGTTTAGCGCAGCAAATCAATGGACTAACCGTATTCATAGGGATGACTGTGTCGCCAGCTTATTCTTTCTAGGCCAAGTTAAACTAGCAGGGAGTAAACTCGCCTCTATTTATATTGGCACAGACCAAGCACCAGTAAGTCAGTGGGAGCTAGTGAATTGGATTGCTGCTCATATGGAGACTGAACAAGAAATAAGCTCAGAGTTAAGCCTGAATGACATGATACCGGCTAAAGGCAAACAACTAAGCTCCAATGCATTGCAAAGCTTAGGTTATCAGTTTATCTACCCAAGTTATGTGCAAGGTTATCAAGCTTTACTGAAAGACTATTTAAGTAAGTAAATTTGAACAAGCAGCTTGTTCAATAGGTTGGCCGACAAGCAATAAAAAAGCCGATGCTGTCTCAACATCGGCTTTTTTAGATCTGAGGAAAAGAAGATTAATCTTCTAGTACCATCACACCTTCAATCTCAACTTTTACATTTTTTGGCAATGCACGCACACCAACCGCAGCACGTGCAGGGTAAGGAATGCTAAAGAACTGCATCATCACTTCGTTTACTGCATTGAAGTTACCTAGGTCTGGCATGAAGATGTTTAACTTTACGATATCTTTTAGAGAGCCACCGGCTGCTTCGCATACAGCTTGAAGGTTTTTAAATACCTGAGTGGTTTGCTCAGATACGTCTTCACTAATGATTTCCATTGTTTCTGGCACAAGTGGAATTTGACCAGAAAGGTAAACCGTATTACCTGCACGTACCGCTTGAGAGTAAGGGCCGATTGCTTGTGGCGCTTTGTCGGTATGAATCACTTGCTTGGACATCTCTATTTCCTCATTATGTTATGGCCTTCAAGAGGCTTTTTTTATAATCAACTGCAGACTTAAAAGTTAGCGAGAGGCATCTCGCTAACGTGAAACTATGGTCTCGCGGGTCACTTTTTCAACACAGCGTACCGCTTTAATACGGCGCATCACATCGGCTAATCCTACGCGACTTGAAATAGTAATGCTTAAGCGTAAACGACTGATTCTGCCTCTTTCAATGATATCCAAGTTAGAAACTTGGTAATCCGTATCACTGATCGAGCTGGCTATTTTAGCAACCGCGCCACGCTCATTCACATAACTGACAATCAAGCTAATATTGAGATCTTCTTCTATCTCTTTACCCCAAGCCATATGAATATAGCGCTCAGGTTGAGTTAAGTGATCCTGAATATTAGGACAGCCTTGGTGGTGAATAATAATGCCCTTTTCAACCTGAACAAATCCGATAATCGGATCACCAGGAATCGGCGAACAGCACTTAGCATAAGATAACAACATGCCTTCAGAGCCATTCACTTTGAAAGACTTAGGAGAAATTAATTCTTCTTCGTTGAAGTGTGGGAACAACTGGCGAGATACCAAATAGCCCACATGACGGCCTTTACCAACAGACTCTAAAAGATCGTCCATAGAATCAAGTTGATAATGAGCTAATACTTGATCTATTTGTTCTTGGGCGAGATGTTCTATGTTGGTTTTAAATGTATTCAGAGAGCGGTTAAGAAGGCGGGTACCAATGGAAATGGCGTTTTCACGTTGCTTGTCTTTAAGATAATGACGGATATTTGCACGTGCTTTACCGGTAATCGCAAAACTTAGCCAAGCCACATTCGGTTGGGCTTTTTTCGCAGTGATAATCTCAACCGTCTGGCCACTTTCTAACTGAGTGCTTAATGGGGATAAGCGTCGGTTAATACGACAGGAAATACAGGTATTACCGATTTCAGTATGAACGCCATACGCAAAATCGACCGGTGTCGCGCCTGTTGGCAATTCGATAATTTCACCATCAGGCGTGAAAACATACACTTCATCTGGGAAAAGATCATTCTTAACGTTATCGACAAACTCGATAGCATTACCGGCTTTTTGCTGGATTTCTAAAAGGCTCTTAACCCACTTTGTCGCTCTATCATGGCTATTGCTAGCGCCGACACTAGTAGACTTATATGCCCAGTGGGCAGCAATGCCATTATCAGCTACCGTATTCATTTCTTGGGTACGAATCTGCACTTCCATCGGTAAGCCATTTGTGCCCACAACCGTGGTATGCAAAGACTGATAACCATTGGACTTAGGCACAGCGATATAGTCTTTAAAACGACCTTCAACTGGCTTAAACAAAGAGTGGATAACACCGAGAATACGGTAACAAGAATCATGTTTGTCAGTGACAATACGCACACCAACCACATCCATAATTTCGCCTAGAGAACGGCGCTTCTTCTGCATCTTCTGATAAATGCTATAGATGTGTTTTTCGCGAATACTAATATCAGATTCAATATAATCTGCTGCTAGTTCAGCCTTTAAATAATCGCCTAACTTTTCAGTATCCTTAATGCGTTGGCCGTACTTCTTATTAATAGCACGGTTAAGCATGCGAGCACGCATAGGATAATAAGCCTGAAAGGCGAGGGATTCTAAATCGATACGAACATTATACATACCTAAGCGATTGGCTATCGGCGCATAAATGTCTAAGGTTTCGCGAGCAATACGACGCTTTTTATGGGCTGGCATAGAATCCAGCGTGCGCATATTGTGTAATCGGTCGGCTAACTTCACCAAGATGACACGAATATCATCTGCCATGGCCATCGCCATTTTTTGGAAGTTATGGGCCTGTTTCTCAAGCTGATTATTAAACTCGAGATGGGTAAGTTTACTTACCCCATCAACCAGCGCCGCAACCCCTTCACCAAATTGTTCTGTTAAGGCTTCACGGCTAATGCCGGTATCTTCAATAACGTCATGTAACAGGGCGGCGACTAGGCCATCACAGTCCATGCGGAACTCAGCTAAAATTTGCGCAACAGCTAAAGGGTGAATCACATAAGGTTCACCACTTTTACGACGTTGACCATCGTGAGCTTGTTCGGCGTAATAATAAGCGCGTTTGATGTCAGCGACTTGCTCATATGGCAAGTACTGGATCAGGGTAGAGGCTAAATCTTCTATGGTATACATCGCTCACCTCAACAGTGAGCTAGATATGTTGAAACGAGCGATACCATAAATTAAAACTCGTGAATCGGTTGGTCTTGCTGATCAACATTACCTGCGTTGATAACGTCTTCAGCGATTTCACGTAATGCAACAACAGTAAATTTGTCATCTTCGATAGCAACTTTTGGGTCTTTACCACCTGTTGCTAGCTGGCGAGCACGTTTTGCTGCAACCATAACCAACTGAAAGCGGTTATCAACATTTTCTAAACAATCTTCTACAGTAACTCGAGCCATCTTGATCTCTACCTATTTAATTCATGAATGTTCTAATTCTACTTAACCGCTTCTCACAAAGACAAGAGATCATTGATAAGATCTGCATGTTTTTGTGCAATAAGCTGTCTTCTATTGCGCATAGCTGTAAAAATGGCCTGCATTTCCATGAGAGCCTGATCTAAATCGTCATTTATGACAACATAATCGTACTCATCATAATGAGACATTTCGCTAACCGCTTTAGACATACGACGCTCAATGACCTCGTTTGAATCCGTACCACGACCACGCAAACGTTCATCTAACGCTTTTGTCGATGGTGGTAAGATAAAAATACTCAAAGCATCAGGGTAAAGTTCACGTACTTGACGCGCCCCTTGCCAATCGATTTCCAAAATAACATCTAGACCCTGATCAAGCATATCTGCGATTGCTTTTTTCGAGGTGCCATAATAGTTATCAAATACTTGTGCATGCTCAACAAAGGCATCTTCAGCAATCATATCTAAGAAGTCATCAGCATCAATAAAGAAGTATTCTCTGCCGTCTTCTTCGCCTGTGCGCGCAGCACGGGTGGTGTGAGAAACAGAAATACGTACCTGCTCATCTTGAGCCAGTAATGCTTTATATAAGGTTGATTTTCCAGCGCCAGAAGGGGCTGAAAGAATGAAAAGATTTCCGCGAGATTGATTCATTCGGGTCTCTGATAAAGATCTAATAGTGGAAAAATAAGAGTATAACAACGCGAAGCGCGAAGCCCGATCAGAAATCGGACAGGGATTGTACCATATTTCTTTTTATTGGGGTTAAAACGCCTGAGTTTGCCGAGACATTGTTAAAGCTTTTACTCAATATGCTCATTTATCACGATAAACTCCGCTATTTCGTAAAATCTTTGCCTCGTCTCAACTTCACTCAGTTCGTTTTTAATGAGGCTCTAACCTTTTAAATTACTGACAGCTTTTGTATGCATGGGCCGCGTTTTTTTGTATGGTGCTATGGAGATAGAGAAGGATTTTGAACATATCAAATTAAAAGTTGTATGAGTGATGTTGGTCAAACAAAAAATCCTCTAAATAATGTTTTATAACTTGGTTGAACTAGAGGTTTTTGAGCACTCTATTTCGCAGTAAATATATTTGAAAATGGATCCATTGGATATAGATATGACGCAAGAAGAGCAACAACAACAGGCTGAACTTCAGTTACAAGAATTCAGCAAGAAGATCGATTTTTATACATCAGAATATACCATAGAGATATTAGCCCAAAAAGTAGCTAATCAGGACTTTGCTGTCCCTGATTACCAGCGTGAATTTACTTGGGAACCGAAACGGAAATGCCGCTTTATTGAGTCTTTATTGATGGGGCTTCCTATCCCATTTGTATTCCTTTGGATGAATGATCAGACGGGGCAACTGGAAATTGTTGACGGATCACAACGTTTACGGACCCTTGAAGAATATATGAACAGTCGATTACGGTTAGATGGGTTAGATCGTTTGAATTTTCTTAATGGAACTAAATTTGAGGATTTGATTTTATCTCGGCAACGCAAACTCCAAAACCAATCGATCCGAGCTGTAGTATTGTCTGATAAAACAGATCTGGAATCCCGTATAGACCTATTTGAGCGGATCAACACTGGTAGTAAGGTTGCAAATCCAGCAGAAGTTCGTCGTGGTGCTCTGCGCGGTCCCTTTATGGAATTCATTATTGATATCGCAAAAGACGAGCAATTTACCCGTCTTGCAAATGTAACCACTAGCCAGAAAGCGACTAGGGAGCGAGAGGAGTTAGCATTGCGCTTTTTTGCCTACACAGATGGGCTTGATGAGTACAAGGATAAAGTAAAAGAGTTTTTGTTTATCTACACACGTAATATGAATAGTGCTTTTGAGGCAAACCCAAAATTAGCTGACTTATATCGTAAACGATTAGTCAAGGTTCTGAACTTTGTTGAAAAGTTTTTTCCTCTGGGGTTTAGGAAATCTGCAGGTGCAAAGACTACACCTCGAGCTCGGTTTGAATCTATCTCAATTGGTTCATACAAAGCCTTGCTGGTCAAACCTGACCTTACAATCACTCAACAGCAAGCTGAGTCTATCGTTAATAGCAAAGATTTCTTGAAGAAAGTTACCTCCGATGGAGCTAACGTCAAAAGTAAATTAGTTGGCAGAATTGATGTCATGAAAGATGCATTGTTAGAGGTTTTTTAGTTTGCAATTAGTCAAAGACACCTATAACGAACGGGTAAGTGACATTGAAGCGCACTTTGAGCTCATTAGAAACATCAGCGATGCAATTGGAAGCGGAGGTGCTAAATTTTTAGTAAATGACAATTATTACGCTGTTACTATTCAGCAGCAAAAAATTCTATTTTCCAGTACATACTTACAACTATATAACTTAGTTGAATCGACGGTAAATCAATTACTGAGTGCTATTGGGCGGCATAGTGAAAGGGGGATTAGCGATGATCTTACTAAGCTTTCAGATAAGATACGTGATTTGTACCTAAAACACATGATTCCTCCAGAAGATAACCTTACACCTGAAAAACGTCTTGAGCGGGCGCTGAAATTGTTAGATCAAGCTGTTGGTCGCGAACCAGTTAAAATTACTATCCCACGTGGTGGAGGTGGTAATTGGGATATGGTTGCAATTAGTAAGTTGAATAATCGCGTCGGGGTGGAGTTGATACTACCTCGTACGGTTGAAGAAAAATTACGGCGACCCTTTCGTAATGAGCAAGGGCCATTGCGTTATATCAAAGAAGTACGTAATAGCCTAGGCCATGGCAGTGTCTCATTTGCAGAGTGCGGTAAAGGACATGCATATAGTGAATTTCGCATTCTAATTGATATTGTGAAAGACTATCTAAGTCATTTGATGAATGCGTATGAAAATTATATCAATAATGAGCATTACCTTTCCCATGTTTAGATGTATTTTTCGTTACTCTAAGCCAGAGCTTCTTTTATGCTCAGGCCTACCATTTCACCTAGTCGTACTGGTACTGCGTTCCCAATCATTTTCGCTAGTGCACCTATAGATAGTTTCTCTTCTCTAGGGGAAAATTGGTAGCTTTTTGGAAACGACTGCAACAGAGCTGCTTCGCGTAGGCTTATGGCGCGATCTTGTTCAGGGTGTCCAAAGCGTCCATTACCATAACCATTACATTGTGTTGTGATAGTTGGGGAGGGCTTGTCCCATGACATCCTTCCATAAACGCTTGGAAATGTCTTTCCGCTGTCTTTTCGATGGCAAGATGCGCGTAGGTCTTCCGGCCAATCCAACCAAGTGCCCCCTGGTACAGATGCTTGAATTCGTTTCAGGTTTATAGGGCTTAATGTAGAGGCTTGATGTAAAGGGTCGTCAGCGAGTGTTTGCCCTGCTAGTAAAGGCGGTAAATCTGCAATCACATCGGCTACCGTAACGTATTGTACAGGAGTATGTGAAGGTTCTGGGAGTTGAATATTTTTTTCCCGTGAGGCTAGTAACATCAATCGTTTTCGAGTTTGTGCCATACCGTAGGCAGGGCAGAAAACTATTTGGTAGTCATATTGGTAACCAGCATTCGTTAATTGTTGGAGGAAATCATTGAATACGGGTTGGCTTACTAGACCAGGCACGTTCTCCATGGTTACAAAGTCAGGACATACTTCTGAGACTAATCGACCAAAACTATTTAGTAGCCCCCAGCGCTTGTCTTTTTGTCTAGCAGAATTAGTGGATCTAGAGTACGTCGAAAAGGGTTGGCAAGGAGCACACCCTGCGAGTAATGTGAAATCTCCTCCATGTAAGTGCGCCTTAATCTCGTCTTTTTGTAGCTTGGTAACATCCTGATTAATAAATTTAGCTTGGTTGTTGTGTTCGTAAGCGAATCTGCAAGACTCTTCGACATCATATCCTGCTACAACATTAATGCCAGCTTTCTCTAATCCATGGGTTAACCCACCAGCTCCACAGAACAGATCCACAGCATTTATTATCGGGCGCTTCAACTCAATATCTCCTAAAAAATGACGATTTTAATTTTTAATAGCAATATAGCTATCATCGCATAAATATTATTTCACATCGATGCTTTTAGTTCGCTTTATTTTCACAAAGGCTGTGATTATTGATGGTGAATTTAATTGGTAATATCTGTCTTAAAAACTCAGGCTTATTTTACAGTGTCTGAGGTATATTCTTCTATAATTTTAGAATTAGCGTTTAGGTTGATGTTTTTAAATGCTATTTTTCGATTTTAAATGAGATATTAGTAACAATCGAACATCTATTCGCCTTATATGGTGAGTAGAATAGGTTTGTTTTTCGACTCATTTGAGGTGTGGTATGTGGATTTGGCAAGAAGCGGATTGGCCTAATTTTACTTGGCAATCTGATGTGCTCGCGCCTTTGCTGCGTGAGGTGCATTTTAATCAAGGCTTGTTGTTGGGTCGTATGAGCCATCAATCAAAAGATGAAGCGCTGAATACCACTTTAGATACCTTGCTTGCCAATATTATTCATTCCAGTGCGATAGAAGGGGAGAAGCTGAATGCCTTTTCTGTGCGTTCATCCCTTGCTAATAAACTCGGTGTTTCTGAGAGTGAGCCTTATGCTCGATCTGAACAATCGGATTGTTTGGCTGACTTGATGTTAGATGCTCTGCCTTCCTCTGCTGAGTCCCTTAGAACCCCACTAAGTTTACCCCGTATTTTACATTGGCATAGGTTGTTGTTTTCTGGTGATGCTAGTCAAAGTTACATAAGAAATGACATTTCTTTCGATAAGTTAAGTGGCGAGCTGCGTGGTGAATCTCCTATGCAGGTCATTTCCTATAAACAAAGGGGTCGAATTGATCGTCCAACGCTGCACTTTGAAGCGCCAGGAAGAGAAAGGTTAGAGGCCGATCTTACATTCTTTATAGATTGGTTTAATCAGTCTTTATTAGATGAATCTCTAGACCCTGTATTACGGGCGGGTATTACTCACCTTTGGTTTGTTACCTTGCATCCTATGGATGATGGCAATGGGCGCTTAACACGTCTGTTAACAGATCTTGCACTAGCCCAAGGGGAAAGCCAATCCATTCGTCTTTATGCTATGTCAGTGAGTATTCTGGAAAATCGTCAATCTTATTATGACGTGCTTGAAAGCGTTCAAAAGGGTCAGCTTGATATCACAAGTTGGTTAGTTTGGTTTTTACAAACCTTGAATCAAAGCTTGCTTAACACCCTAGCAGATATAGAACAGACACTTGCTAAAACCCGATATTGGCAAGGCTTTGATCAAACTCAATTAAGCAGTGAGCAAAGTAAAGTACTGAATAGGCTATTAGATGGTGACTTTGAGTTGGGTATTAATAGTAGTCAATATCAGAAGGTCGCTAAGGTAAGCCGCGCCACGGCAACTCGACATTTGGCACATTTAATTGAGTTAGGTTGTTTGGTGAAAACGGGCGCGGGCGGACGTAGTACGCGATACAAGTTAAACCTATAATCTAATCGCCTCATTTAGTGAGGCGATTAGATTGTTTATTCGCCTCATGATGTGAATCAAACAGAGTGCTACTCTTTATTTAAAAGCTAAGATGATGAACTTTTAAACACTTTTATTTTATGTAAAATAAATGAAGTAAACTCAATAAAGTCAGCTACTTGACTGAGTGTAAAATTAGAGATAAAAATATCTTATCTTTGCTGGAAAAGTGGTAGTTTTTTGTCAGGAAATTACTTTGAGTAATCATAAATATACATGATGTAACACTTAGCCCCGGATGTCCTCTCTCCCTTAACAATTCACCATATAAAAAATCAGCCCTGATCAAATAATATACATGTAAAATCGGCCCCTTAATTCGTAGCTCATTGATCTCTTCTTTTTTACAGAGTCAAACATGGGTGATTGGTGACAATAAGGGAGTTTAGAATTAAAAATCAAAAGAAAGCCCTGTTCATTGGCTTTACCTTAATTATTTTGATGATTGTCGTTTTGGGCATAGTGTCTAAAGTGCTGCTGACTCGTATGGCAAATACGATGAACCAGTTCTATGAGCATCCTTATATCGTCTCGAACACCACTCAAAGAATTAAGCTAAATCTTGTGTCTATGCAAGGTGATATGAAAGATGTTGTTGCCGCAAATACGATACAAGATTTGAACCTCGCAATAGAGCATATTCAGCAGCATGAAGAAAAAGTGCTAAAGGACTTCGACCTTTTATCCGATCGCTTTTTAGGTGAGAAACACGCTATTAATGCCTGTTATCGTCTGGTTATCCAGTGGCAGGCGATTCGGGCTGAAATCATTGCGCTGATAAGGCAAGGAGAGCATGCCCAAGCTATGGTGCTCACCAAGGGTAAAGAAACGGTGTTGCTTGAACAGTTGATGATGAATGTTCAAACGGTGAGTGATTTTGCTAATCATAAGGCTAAAAGCTTTCAGCAAGAGTTTGAAGTCGCAAAGTTAGAAGCGCTTTGGATTAATTACAGCTTTACTATTTTTTCTATTATTTTCATCCTTTTACTGGCGACTCGCACGATTAGAAGAGCCATGTTGTCTGAAAAAGAGCAAAGTGAGAAAGAACATTTAATCGATCAAAATATCTTGCTAGCTGATTTGGACCAAGAAGGTGTGGTACTCAATGCGAGTAATGCTTTATGCCGTTTTTTAGGTAAACATAAATCTGAGATTATTGGTCAAAAAAGCTATTTCTTTGATAACTCCAAACGCTCAAGTAAGGTAAATGCTGCGATTTTATCTGTGCTAAAAACCGGTGCTGAATGGCGTGGCGAAGTGCATTATATTAATGGTGAGGGCAAGTCTTGTTGGGCTCAATCAACCATAGCACCAAGCTTTGATAAGCATTATCAAATCACGAGTTTTACCAATACCCTGATCAGTATTACGAATAAAAAGTTAGCTATCATTGATGAATTAACTAGCTTGTATAATCGCCGTGGCTTTGATGCCATTTTAAGTCGCGAATACCATAATGCTCAACGTGATTCCTCTTTCCTCAATTTGGCGATTCTCGATATCGATTACTTCAAAAAATTCAACGACCTTTATGGCCACCCTGTCGGTGATGAAGCGCTGAGAAAAGTGTCGAGTGTGTTTAGTAGTACAGTCGACGATTCTTGTTATGCTTTTAGAATTGGCGGAGAAGAATTTGCGATTGTGTTTGTTGATCAGAGTGTTGAAACCAGCAAGCAAAAACTCTTATGGATTAAAGAGCAGGTGCAGTCGCTGGAAATCCCGCATAAGGAAAATCTTGTCAGTGATTTCTTAACCATTTCGATTGGCATGTTTAGCCTATCGCCTACAAGCAAAGTAGAAGAGGGACGTTTATACAGCATTGCCGATAAAGCCCTTTATCAAGCCAAACTTAAACGTAATGCTTTAGTCGTTACCACTAAGGCACCAGAAAACATGAGTGTGAGTTAAAACAAAAAGACAGCGCTTTCTTTTTAGGTGGTTTCACCCTACATGAGGAGGTGCTGGTTTTAATTATGTGCTTTCTTGGCTTCCTTATCTCTATTCGTCGTTATCAATTATTTTTTGCCTTATGCCTGTCTTTTAATTAACACGTAATATTCAGTAATTGCTGCAAGCTGTTTTTATGGCATAAATGACTATGCTTTATCTGTTCATTCTCATCACTAAAATGGCTAATTATATTAAGAGCATAGGGGAATTGTGCCTAATTAGTCTTTGCTAACTAATAAGGATATTTAGCATGGGACAAGCGCAAATAAGCGATATCACGGCGGATAAAGAGAAGCATTATTGGGAAAGTCATGACTTGTATTTTGAGGACTTTGTCCCAGGCCATATTTTCCAACATAACCAAGGTCGCAAAGTGACCGAATTAGATACTATCTGGCACTCTGCCCTTAACATGCAACAAACCTTTCAACCACAAGCAAACGCAAGACTAAAACAGGATATTGAAAGTGGTCGAACTTTGGTTTCTAGCCTAGTGATCTTTTCTATTGTGAATGAACTAAGTCTCGCCAGTACCGTTAATCCTGCTGTTGAGAATTTGGGCTGGAAAAATGTCTCTTTGCCTCATCCTGTTTATGTGGGAGACACCTTGTATGCTGAATCTAAGATTTTGGCAAAATCCTCTTCAGAGACTGATGAAAATCAAGGGTTGGTGAAAGTTGAGACGAAAGGTGTTAACCAGAAAGGGGCTGTGTGTTTATTGGTAGAAAGAAGCTTTTTGATTCCTTGTCGTAGTCAATGTGAGGGTTAGGTGTGAAGTACTTGAATCAAGCCAATATTCAACGTGCGCAAGTAATACCGCTTATGGTTAAGCAAATTCAAGATCTGGTTGAGAGTAAGGGCTTTAATCATATTCAAGCTCCCTTACGGAACATTATAAGGCCTGAAGGTAAGTCTGCCTCTTATGGAGCCATGATGGCCGTGAGTGAACCGATGGATTTGTTTATTTGTAAAGCGGCTAACTTTATCGAAGACAACCCTCAAAAAGGGCGAACCAGTGTGCATGCCATAGTGAATGCTTTCTCTTATGAGACGGGTTTGCCTTTAGCTGTGTTAGACGGCAATGCGATTACTAATTTAAAAAGCGCCGCGATTACGGGCTATTTTACAGATTTAGGTGCACCTGATGATGCTGACACCTTGGCGATTATTGGTTCAGGCGAGCAAGCGATGCAGCAGTTTTTGGGTGTGGCTGCGGTTCGTTCTATTAAACGAGTGCAGATCTATTCACGCTCTCCTTTAAAAGCTAGTCAGTTTACATCTCATTTGGCTGAGGCTTTCCCTCGGGTGCAGTTTGTTGTTTGCGATACGATTCAAGATGCTCAAAAAGGCGCTCAGATTCTTAGCACAGCAACCAGTTGTAAAACCTGCTTGATTGAAACCTTAGACCCAGCTTGCTGCCATATTAATTGTATGGGGGCTTTTACTTATACGGGTAGGGAAGTGTCGTTAGACATTATTAACGACTCTATTTTGCTGGTGGAAGACAGAGCCACAGCTGTGCAAGAAGCAGGGTTCGAGCATACTCAAGCTTTAGATTTACGTTCTGAGCCAGAGACCTTTAATGTCACGTTAAAATCTAAGCTCACACTTTTTAGCTCAACAGGTCATAGCAGCTTGGACCTAGTCGCCTGCTACCACATATTAAAACAATTAGGGGACTTGTAGCCCTGTTTGACACTTAAGGAATGGATGCCAAATGTTTTGTGAATTTAACCGTGAGCTGCAAGGACTGATGATAGAAAAATCAGACCAACTAAAAAAAGCTCAGATAAAGGAGAGATTAACGACCTTTAAAAATGGTTTAGCTGCGGATAGGTATGAGTTTTTCTCGACCCCATTTATCTTTTCTCAAACGGATTTTGAGAAATTATCGAATGACCTAAAACACCTTTTAGATGCGCAAACCAACATAATGAATCAAATCTATCAACAGAGAAGTAAGCAAGAAATTCTCGACTATTTTATGATTCCTAATGTGCTGCGTGCCTATATTAATTGGCAAAGGCTGTTATCTGGCGAACAAACCATTGCTCGGCTAGATCTTGTCCCTCATAAAAAAGGCTACTCAGTGTGCGGAATGAACTTGCACACAGGCGTTGGTGGTATGGCCTGTGGTGATGCCTATGATTTGATGATGGAAAGCCTCTCGCTTGAGCCTTATTACGACCATGGCAAGGTCAGCGCTTATCTCACCTTAGCCGAAGAAATTAAAACCCTGTGTCGCCAACAAAAGTATGAAAGATTGGTGATTCTTGATTGGCAAAGCCATGCGGATAAAGGCTATCCGTCCTTTGAACTCATGCAGCTAAGTTTCATTCAAGCGGGAGTAAGACTCCCTGTGATTACCCACACAGAGCAAAGTTACCCTAAAGCTTGGTTAGCGCCAGAAGAGGCGAAAAAGACTTTGGTTTATCGCGGTTTTGGGCTCAATGAAATTGACCCATATGATGAATTTTTACATGCCTTACTAAAGAGTGAAGCACGCATTTTACATGGCTTTGAAGACGAGCTAAGAAGCAACAAACGTTGGTTAGCATTAATGTGGGATGAAGCTTATCAAGCCCGTTTAACCCAAGAGCAAAGGCAAGCAATTAAGCAGTATCTTCCTTATACCTGCCTCTTATCTCAAGATACATTGCCTCATTTTATTGCCCATAAAAATGATTATCTGTTTAGAGGAAATGGCAGTGCAAGAGGCCAAGGGGTATTAGTTGGTAAGGCGTATAGTGACGCTGAACTAGAGCAAAAATTGCTTAAAATAGGGGTGGAAAATGTACTCGTGCAGGAGTTTATGGAAGCAGATAATATGCCCATACTCCATGATACAGACGAACAACCTGCTGGCCATAAATTTGTTTTAGGCCTTTATATTATGGGAGAGCGAAGCCAAGGTTTGGCTATTCGCGGTAGCAAAGTGTGTGACCGAATTAACCTAACCTCTGGTTTAGCGAAAACCGGTTGGGCCGCCATCATTAATGATCAAGAAAAAGCGCAATTAATTGAAGCAGTTAGAAGGCTTTAACGCCTTCTAACTTGAACACTTTATTTAAGCCAGATAGGTCTCTCTGTAGTGGCCAGGAGAGACTCCTTTCCAAGCGGAATACGCTCTAATAAACGAATTTACTTCGTTAAAACCCAGCAAGAAAGATATCTCACTCAAAGACATTTTAGACTTCTTCAAATAATGGTCGGCCAGTTCGCTGCGCACTGATTTCATTTCATAATTGACTACTAAATTAGCTGGCAATTAAGTATGCCAAAAAGCTATCACCTCAATGTGGCTTGCTACCGTTTTTCTCTTTTATCTCATAACCTTTTGTTAACCAGACTAACTATATTCTACCTCCTAAGTTGCACTTAACGACGGGAGATAGGATGAAATTATTCGCATCAATACTAACAGCAGGTGCTATTACAGGCTCTATTTGGGGATTAGTTCTCTTTCAACCTGTTATGGCCGAAAGCGCAAAACCAGATGAATTACAGCCAGGTGTGAGTATGACTCAGGCTCATACTCAGGTAGAGACAAAGTTGCCTAATATAGATCGACAGTACTTGAATGGTGTGACGAAAAGCATTGCGCTTGAGTCCATGTCTGCCCTGTGGGGAGAGTTTGAAGGTGAATGGGTTGAACAAAACAAGCTGCCTGAAAATCTCAATCGTATTGTGGTTTTATATCAGGATTTGAATAGCGACTTTACTCAGGCGACAGTGACAATTGGTTATGTCACACCGAAACAAACCACATCTAAAGACCTTATTGCACTTCCCGTTTTGGGTAAGGGGAATGAGGATGTTCTTGCCAGTAGAGGTCAATATAGTGTGTCCGAATTTATTGATGCTTGGGGACGAATTGATTTTAAAAAGTCAGTTGATGCATTAGTGGAAGTTCATTACTTAAGTCCGCAAGGGCAACCTGAATCCAGTCAGTTGTCTGTCTATTATAAATAATGAATCTACAGGAAAGATCTTATGGAGTTTATGTCTCAAGCCTTCTCTGAAGCGAGCATTATTTTCACCGAATCTTGGGTGAACAATTACTTCTTACTTATTGCGACGGCTTTGTTTGCTGTCGAACTTATACGTTATGCTTTCAAGAAGAAGCTCAGTTGGAACATGGTTGGCGATAGTGCAACCAACTTAATTACCTTGTCATTTTTGTTAGTCACCATCTTCTTTATTGGGCTGGCTTATGTGGCGGCTTTTACCTATGTGTATGACAACTTTAGTCTGACACAATTGCCGATCACAGGATGGAGTATTCTTGGTTGCTTGATATTGGCAGATCTTGCCTACTATTGGGAACATCGTTTTTTTCATAGTAATGGTCTAGCGTGGGGAACCCACTCAGTTCACCATAGCTCACCTTATTTCAATATTTCTGTAGCATATCGATTTGGCCCGTTAGATTGGTTTTTCCCCTTCTTCTTTCATTTGCCACTGATTTTGATGGGTTTTAATCCCTTCGTTGTTTTATTGTGCGAAACCTTAGTGCAAGTTTTTCAAACATTGCTTCACACAGAAACGGTACGAAAGTTACCAAGGCCCATAGAAGCCATATTCAATACGCCTTCACATCACCGGGTGCATCACGCAAGAAACTCGCAATATTTGGATAAAAACTATGCTGGCATACTGATTATTTGGGATCGAATGTTTGGTACTTTTGCCAGAGAAGAAGAGCCAGTGAAATATGGGGTTTATCCTCGAATTAATTCCATCAATCCGTTTAAAGTCTATTTTCATGGGTATACTAAGTTGATTAAGCAGATCTGGCAGGCACCGACTTGGTGTTACCGTTTTAAACTCTTGGTTAAGCCGCCGGTTTGGGCTTGGAAACAAGAGCAAAGAAGGAAGTAACTACATCATGGCGATTAATGTTTTGCTTATCGAAGATGATAAGGACTTGTCAGAAGCTATCAGCGATTATATGGAGTTGGATGGTATAGAGTTTGATTTTGCCTACAACGGAGCCGCAGGGCTGAATCTGGCGCTAAATCAGTCTTATGACATTATTCTCACAGACCTTAATATGCCAAAAATGGACGGTATTAATGTGTGCCAAACACTCAGGCAAAAGGGAATCACCACCCCCATTTTGATGTTAACGGCACGCGATACGCTAGATGATAAATTAACAGGTTTTGCTGCTGGATCGGATGATTACCTGGTTAAACCCTTTGCGATGGAAGAACTGAAAGTCAGGCTGTTTGCTTTGGTTCGCCGAGCACAGGGTGTCGTGACTAACTTAACGGTTGGTGACTTGAGTATCGACCTAGATAAGCATCTTGTAACCCGTGCTGGGCAAGTATTAAAAATGCCGCCATTGTGTTGGAAAATCTTAGTTTGCTTAATGCAAAATAGCCCAAATGTGGTCAGCAAAAGTAAACTAGAAGACCAAGTTTGGGGGGATGATTTACCAAATGCAGACAGCTTAAAAGTACACTTGTTTAAACTTCGTCAGGCTATTGATGCCCCATTTGAAACTAAAATGATTCAGACTATTCATGGGGTCGGAGTGGCTATTCGAGAGGTCTCAAAATGAAGCGGGTGAGTATTAAGCGAGACATCTATCTTTACTTGTTTGGCCTAGTATTGAGTTTGACCACAGTCTATGTCTTGATGATAAGCCAGAGCTATCAAGTCGGGCTGAATGAATCCGTAAAGTATGGCTTTTTATATGAGTTAACGTTAGCTGAGCAAGAGTATCTGGCTCATGGCGCTCCTCCTCAATCACAGAGTAAAACGCTGCAGGTTTATAGCGAGTTTGAGCAACTGCCAACAGCGTTTAAAATGCACTTTGATTGGCAAAGTTTCGAGCCTGATGTCATTTACGAAGAGTATGTGGCAGGCGTGCAAGAAGGTTCAGGCCATTATTATTACGCCGCGCTTCACTATGTCATGAGTTTAGATACTTACCTTTATGTGGCGTCGCAATATGATGAGGCCATTTATTTAGAGCTGTTCAGCCAAAATCCTCCCGAGTCTATCAATCAGTTGAACTCTGCATTTTTAATGGTGGGAGCACTTTTATTATTTGTGTTTGTACTGGTACGTTTGTTAATTCATCGGCTCACTCAGCCTATTATTCTAATGTCTCAATGGGCGCAAACGCTAAACTTAGAGGACACAGAAAAACTGACTCATTTTCGCTATAACGAGGTAAATCATCTCGCTGAGCAGTTGGTTGATAGTGTGAAATCTCAGCAGGAAGCGATAGAAAGAGAAGAGTTTTTTCTCCGTGCTGCAAGCCATGAATTGAGGACGCCAGTCTCAATCATTTCAGCGAGTGGTGACATGCTAACCAGACTCTCTGATGTGATGCCAAGAGGAGGGCAGCGGGCTGTTGCACGTATTAATCGTTCTGTTGTGACAATGCATAATCTCATCACCAGCCTGTTATGGATGAGCCGTAACCAGTTGTTAGATTTAGAGCTTAGCCATATAAATATGGAAAGTTTGGTGCAAGAAATTCTGGCTAATCATTATTACCTTGCTGATGAAAAGAAGGTGACGGCAGACATTGATGTGCACAGTGAGTTTGCTGTTGGCCCTTTACCGCATGTGTTAGTTGAGATTGTCATCACTAACCTTATTCGTAATGCGCTTCAGCATACTGCACAAGGCAAGATAGACATTGTGTTATCGTCTGATAGTTTAACCATCTCTAATTCATTAAATGACCAAGAGCTCAGTGACTCTGATACGTCCTTTGGTATTGGTTTGATATTAATTGAACGCTTATGCCAGAGCCAAGGTTGGCATTTTATCCAACAAGCACAAAAGCATCGCTATTTTGCGAGCGTGTCTTTCTTAACAAGCACTCACCAAGATAACTGATAACCAAACCTTAACCCCTGACTCCTTAAACTTAGATCTAAGTTAATCCATTGGAGTATTGATATGGGAACCTGGATCTTAGAGACCTTATTGTGGATGGTCGTGACGCTTGCTGTGTGTATCGCTATATGGGGGTTCTCACTGGTTAATATTTTGTTAGCTTTTGGGATTTCTGTAGGGATTTCTCTTTTAATCGGGAATAGCTGGCGTAGCTAAAGCCCTTTGTTTATACATTAGTTTTTCCAAGTTATTTTTCAAATATGCCTTCAGGTCTGATTCTTGAAAGCATATTTGATTTTTTTTGAGCGTTTATCAGGCTCTAATTAACTCTTTTAGTGATCCCTTGCTCTGTTTAGCTGGAAAGTTTTTTAGATTAGGAAACAATAAATCGAGTTGGTTTTTCTCTACGCCAAACCAGAGTGCTAATTCGGCATAAAGCTCATCGGTTGCTAAGGTGGGAATTAAAACACCGTCGCCAATATCCAGAGGGTTTTCTTTACCTAGGCTGAGTTTTGGATATTGTCCAAATACTCTACCGCCATTGATCTGACTCCCCATCACCAAGGTATTACCGCCCCAACCATGGTCTGTGCCGTTTCCGTTGGATGTGAGCGTTCTGCCGAAATCCGAGCCAGTAAAAGTAACGACCTGATCCGCAAGACCGAGCTCGTCTAGACTTTGTTGAAACTCTCCAAGGGCCTTACTCAACACTTTTAGCATCTTACCTTGGTTATTAAGCAGTTCATCGTGATGATCCCAGCCAATATACCTAAGGAAAAATGTCTGCTGTTTGTGGCCTAAGGCTTTTGCACTTTTAATCGATTGTGCAACCTTACGAAGCTGTTGTGAAAGCTCACTATTGGAGAACTGAGTTTTCATCTTGGAACCTTCCAAAGCTTCTTTAAATATTTGATGCTGAGCTTGAGATTGTCGAGTCATGGAAAGATAGGATTGCCTAAATGGATCATTGGAGTAGCTTTGATTTAGGCTGTCTTCAAAGTTTTTTAACAGCAGTTTGTTAAGTTGATTTGGGACTTCATTAATGACTAAACCCACGCTGCCTTCGTCTGTAATTGAGTAAGCGCCAGACTGAAAACCATTTTGCATAATATTAATTCCCGCCAAGGAAATATTCATAGGAATACGGGGGGAAGCTTGGCTTGCCTGTAAGGAATCACTGAGTAAGCCAAACCAGCCACGATTAATTCTGAGTTCAGGTCTTGCTGTTTGCCAATGTTTAAATTGGTCTGAATGAGACATGAGACCAAGAGGTAAATTAGCGCTTTGGCTATAAAAAAGGGACTTATTTACTGGGGTGATCATGGGGCCAATATTGGCAACAAAGGCTAACTTATTTTGCTCAAATAAGTGCTTAACTTCAGGCATGCTGGGGTGTAATCCAAAGTGTCTTCCGTCTTGATCTTTGAATCCACTTAATGACAAAAGCTCACTTTGGTCTAAGGCTAAGTTGCTTCTTGTTTTCTTATATTCTTGATAATGGTTATTAGAGCTAGGTACCAGCATATTAAAGGCATCATTACCGCCATCTAACATGATAAACACCAATGCTTTTGACTCTGGCTTAATACTCACTATGGGGGTTTTATTCGCCGAAGATGAAGGCGCTGAATATACAGGTGCAGCGCCCGCAATGGCTAGGTTTGCAGCGACTGTGACCTGAGCACTTGAACGGATGAATTGTCTTCTTGATAAACTCATAACTATACCTCTAGAACTGTAAACTCGGGGGAAATGGCAATAAAGAAAACAATGGTTTGGACAACCCATTCAGGGTGTTCTTTATAAGCGGAGAAAGATGACAATATGTGCTGTTTAGAGGTTAACGGTGCTTTCGCGGTTAACAATAAACTGAGTTCATCAACCAAGGCACTGTGTTGCGATGGGTCTTTCGCTGTTTGAATGTATTTATCAAAGTTCAGCTTTAATCGATCTTCATGGCGCTGCTGTAGGGTGTCTATATCTAGCTCTGCCACGTTATTAATGCCGCGCTGGCGGCTAATGTCTGTGCTGACTGCGGGTAAATAGTTTGCAAAAAGCATGTAATACAAATAATTCACATAAGCGATCGAGCTTGCCGAGTTGTGAAGTTCAAACTCTGGAGCTAATAAGTTTTGCTCTTCCAACGGCCCAAGAGGAGTAAAATCAGGCTTATAAAAATTGAATACGGTAGGTGAAGAAAGAGGGTGCTGTTGTAATTGCTCTTCAATGTCATCACCTATCAGCCATAGCTTTTTAGATGTATTGGAGGCTGAAAATGCCCTTAGAATTTGGGTTGTCCGTAAAATTGGTGACTTGAGTTTTTGCGATTGAACTAATTTCTGTTTGGTTTTAGTTGCCGATAAAAAGCGCTTTTTAGAAACAGTATGTGTAAGAGGATAAGTTAGAATTACTGTTATTGCTTTTTTTAGATCACCGTCTGTACCAAAAGCCGTTGCGACAGCCTTAACGTAATCAGGACTTGGGTTGGACGTGACCAGTTGGTTGATGAGTTTAGTCGCAATAAAAGGGGCGGTATTAGGGTGTGCGACTAACCGCTCGCAGACAAGGCTAATTTCTCTCTCGCCTGACTGGTTTGCATCTAGTTTAATATGTTTCTTCAACAGAGATTTACTTTGTCTGTCATGATACTTTTCGTCGACTTGCATGGCTTTCGTCATATTGACGAAAGGTACTGTTTTATAACGTTTATCTATGTCATCTTCGAAGCTAACTTGATAACCATTAAAACTTTTATCCCAGAAACTGTTCTCCCATTCAAATTGATAGCTTGAGGCTTTAAGGCCAGTAAAAACACGGGCAAGCTCTTTGATATCCCTATTGTCGTAAGTTGGGATATCCTTCCCTATAGGGTCTTTTTTACGACTGCCATCCTGATTCAGTTCGTACAGACCAACTGAAAATAACTGCATGATTTCTCTAGCATAATTTTCATCTGGGTGAGTGTTTTGAAACTCGTCAGCTTTTCGGTTATTCATATGGCTTAGGTAAACACCCATGCAAGGGTGACGAGAGATATGTGTCAAAAGGTCGGCATAACTGCCAAAGGCGTGTTTATAAAGTAGGTCGTAATAGCTTGCTAATCCGATAGCATCGAGTTCAAGTACTGAGTTATCAGAGATGACTAGTATCTCGCTCAGAGCTTGAGCAATTCTATGGCGTAGAAGGTCAGTATTAGCGGTGAGATTAAGATGCCACCATGCCATATGAAAGTACCACTTGTAGGGTAAAGCTGGGTTATTTCCATTCCCATCTATGGCTGTTTGCCCATGTTTTTTAAGTAAACGAGAGCGGAAGTGCCGCCATATCTCTGTGGTTTTCGACTGGTATGGGCCTAATTGGCTAGGTGGGGTATTTAACTCTTCATGAAGCCAATTTTCTATCCCTTGTGCTGTGACTTGATTGATCAGATCCTCATCTGCTCCAAGGCTTGCTTGCATCAAAAAACTGCTCACGTCTAAATGAGTGTCTTGCATCGAACCATCCTATTTTTGGTTATTTGATGCTTAAGTATAGGGATGACTTGGTTATTTTTTGGTAATCAAGTTTCCTTTTAAGCCTTACGCAAAGCCCATAATGCATAGGCAATAAGCATTACACCGACCCATTGCATGAGGCTTAATGCATGATCATAAACGGCCCAATCAATCAGTATAGCTGTACCAGGATAAACGAATTGTAATACGGCAATTCGGCTGGTGGATAAGCGGCTGATACCTTGGTAAATCAAAGTAAAAGCAAGGCCGCTGTGAATGACCCCTATACCGATTAACCAAGCCCAAGCAGACACCTCAAGTGGCCAGCCTTTTAAAAACGGTATCCAAGCCGTGACTAAAGCACCAACAGCACATTGCCACCATGTCAGTGATAAAGAAGAAATACCGGTATCGAGCTTGGCAATTAGGGTTGTCACAGCGTAGAAAAATGAACCTAAAATACATATGCCTATGCCTTTTAAAAAGGCATTTGAAAGGCCAAACTCTGCGCTACTGCCATTTAATAAACCTGTGCTTAAGGCAAGCCCTAAGAGAGCTAAAGTGAGGATAAAGCAGGACCTTAGGGTGATCTTCTCCTTAAAGAAAACGGCGCCTAAAATCAGTACCCAAAAAGCCTGTATATGAAATACCAAGGTCGAAATCCCTATAGGGATTAGGCGTAAGGAATAGAAATAAAGACTCCAAATAATCACCATAAAAACACCGATAATACTGACGTATTTCATCTGGCTTTTAGAGAGTTTTAATTCATTTATCTTGCCTGAGAAATAAGCCCAAGCGAGTAGGGCGAGGCAACCAAAAAGGCAGCGATAGAAGACAATGGCTAATGGAGATTGTCCTGTATTGGCAACAAAAATGCCTATGGTACCTAATAACAAACCGCCTGATGCCATTAGCAAGGTAGCTTGATTTGAATGGCATGCTTGATGTTCTGACATAAGGGGCTTCTATCTACTTCTCATTCGGTATGAACTGGGTTGATAAACTATAAGTAGGTCTTTAAGATTATAAAAACGAATAATTCATCTAGTAAGAATTCGATTTTCGAATAGGTTAAGTGATTAGAGTGAATAATTATGGCAATGCAAGATTTACAGATTGATTGGCTAAAAGCTTTTGTTGCCGCCGTTGATGCTGGCACGTTATCCGATGCAGCACGGCAAGTTCATAGATCCCAGTCAGCCGTTAGCATGCAGATTAAAAAACTCGAAAACGTGATTGGCAAGCCAGTGTTAGAGCGTAATGCGAGAAGTTTAACGCTGACTCCAACAGGAAAAGACTTAATAGGTTACGCCCGTAAAATGCTGGAAATACAATCACAGGCACTAGAGCTTACCCGAGGAGAAGGGGTAAGAGGTCGTATCCATTTGGGTGTTCCAGATGACTATGCTAATGCGTATCTTGCGCCTGTATTAAGGGCTTTTGCCATTCGTCACCCTAGTGCTGAGATTACCTTAACTTGTGAGCACACAGGTGCCTTAATACCTAAGGTTGAAGCCGGTGAGATAGACATCGCCCTTGTCACAAGAGATAAGGTGACTCGTGGAGAATTACTCTTTTTAGAAGAGGTATATTGGGTAGCAGCAGAAGAATATAAAGTGTGGGAGAAAGACCCTTTGCCGTTAGCAACTCACGAAGAAAGTAGCCATATCAGAGAAACCGTATTAGCGCGTTTAGAGAGCCAAAATACGCCGTATCGAATTGTGTATCAAAGCCCGAGTACCTCAGGACAAGTGGCTGTTGCCTTAAGTGGAATAGCGGTTGCAGTGCTCACCAAATGCAGTCTAACGCCTAAATTAAAAGTCTTGGGTAGCCAAAATGGATTGCCTCAATTACCGACAATGGAAGTTGAGTTAGTACGTAGTAAAAAGTCTAAATCCTCAACAGCTGTGGATGCCATGTACGAAGAGATTATCCATGCGCTAAAGCGTGAGGTGTAACTAAACTAATACTTGGTATTCTAATAGGAAAAGCCTTAAGTATTATCTACTTAAGGCTTTTTTTGTTTTAACTAAAGTTTGATTAAGCCTTACTCAATATTCTGAATTTGCTCGCGCATTTGTTCGATCAGAACCTTAAGTTCTACCGCGCTTTGGGTGGTTTCGATGACAATAGATTTAGAAGAAAGGGTATTGGCTTCGCGATTAAGTTCTTGCATCAAGAAGTCGAGACGACGACCTATCGGGCCTTTTTGCTTAAGTTGACGTCGTACTTCTTTGGTGTGAGCAGCAAGACGATCGAGTTCTTCGGCCACATCGGCTTTTTGCGCCACAATGACAATCTCTTGTTCAACGCGGGTTGGTTCAAGTTCAAGTTTTGCGTCGGCCATTTTATCTAATAGATTTTGCTTTTGCGCGGCGATGATTTCAGGCAATTTAGCCTGTACTTCCACGACGATGGCATCGATAGCATCTAGGCGCTGGTGGATCATTTCTTCTAAGGCTTTACCTTCACGCAGGCGGACTTGGATCAGATCTTTTACTCCGGCAGAGAAAAGCGCTAATACTTCTTTTTTCATGGTATCAAAGTCGTTACCAGAGTCCGCCAATATGCCTGGGTATTGTAATACATCCAGTGCTGTTGGTTGAGCTAAATTAGGCATATGTTGAGCCAGCGCTTGTAATGCTTGAGCTAGGCTTTGAGCGTTATCTGCATTGATGTTTAATCCAGAAGAGGCCTTATCTATCGCTTGGAATCTAAGTTGGCACTCAACTTTACCGCGAGTGAGCTGCTTTCTTAGCTGATCTCTTAGATTAAACTCCAGTTCACGAAAGCCTTCTGGCATGCGAAAGTGCGGCTCAAGATAACGTTGATTTACCGAGCGAATTTCCCAGCTGATTGTGCCCCAGTCGAAAACGGCTTCCTGACGGGAGAAGGCGGTCATGCTTGCTGTCATAATCTCATCCATTGCAATAGTTTTAAGTCGATTCAATATTGCGCTTAAGTGTAACTCAGGGCTGATTCTAGGAACAGTAAAGAGGTGCATAAGACTGGCATTCTTATGGTACTTAAAAGTGAGGATGAATCCGGTTCAGTTGAAGCCCTATTTGTCAGCTTAAGTGAGTGCATTCGACGTGAGCTTGGTTATAATTGGCGTTTTCCAAATTGAAGTGAGAGATGAGTATGCGTCCAAGTGGCCGAGCTGTAGATCAGTTACGTGATCTAAAAATTACCCGCAATTTTACTAAGCACGCGGAAGGCTCCGTATTAATCGAATGTGGCGATACTAAGGTAATTTGTACTGCGACCTTGGTGCCTGGCGTACCTCGTTTCTTGAAAGGTAAGGGTCAAGGTTGGATTACAGCAGAATACGGCATGTTGCCGCGTTCTACTCATAGCCGTGTTGATCGTGAAGCGGCACGTGGTAAACAAACTGGCCGTACGGTAGAAATTCAACGACTAATTGGCCGCTCTTTGCGTGCTGCAGTTGATCTTAAAAAGCTAGGTGAGCATACCATCACAATTGACTGTGATGTGATTCAAGCGGATGGCGGCACTCGTACCGCCTCTATCACAGGTGGTTTTGTTGCTTTAGCTGATGCCGTTAAAAAACTTGTTGAGAAAAAGAAGATCAAGGAAAACCCGATTGTCTCTCAAATCGCGGCGATCTCTGTGGGTGTCTATAAGGGCGAAGCAGTATTGGATCTAGACTATCCAGAAGATTCAAATGCTGAAACCGACATGAATGTGATCATGAACGATAAGGGTGGCTTTATCGAAATTCAAGGCACAGCAGAAGGAGAAGCCTTCTCTGATGAGCACATGATGGGCATGCTAAAAGTTGCACGCAAAGGGATCAATGAAATCCTACAAGCACAGCGTGATGCTTTGTTCGAAAAATAGTCTTAATTAGACTTTATAAAACGCTCGCTTCCTTATGATAAGCGGGCGTTTTTTGTTTTCTTTTGCTAAACAAACTGAATTAGATTGTACTTTTCTCACTCCCTTCTAATTAAGAGAAACCGCGTAATTGACGATTTTAGCGGCTTTTTTGTCACCTTTTCTGCTTTTTATCACCATTATTATTCGCTTCCTAGTGTGCTAAAACATGACCCATGACGTTTCTCTCGGCTTTTTAAGAGGCAAATTCAAAGTTTCATAAATTTGCCTTGATTACTGTGTTACAAAGAAATGGCTTAGCAAGATGAGTGTTTTTTGATCACTCAGTTATTTCTTGGTTTAGGCATAGAAGTAATCAGGAAGTCGTACTTTTGAATTAATGAAGGAGCAAAATATGAAGCTTGTTATAGTTGCAGCAGGACGTACACCCGTAGGCGCATTTGGTGGTGGATTAGCGAGTCTTTCAGCCGTTGATCTAGGCAGCCAATTACTGACAGGCTTATTAAATAAAGTACCTGCAGCGAAAGATCAGATTGATGAGGTCATACTTGGACAAGTGCTGACGGCGGGTTGTGGACAAAATACGGCACGCCAAACCGCACTTAAATCTGGCCTATCTGAATCTGTCTCTGCCATGACCATTAATAAGGTTTGTGGTTCTGGCTTGAAAGCAGTACAACTTGCTGCCCAGGCGATTTTGGCGGGTGATGCAGAGCTTGTGGTTGCCGGTGGTCAAGAAAGCATGAGTAACGCACCTCATGTGTTACCTAATAGTCGTAATGGTAGCAAAATGGGTAATTGGGCCATGGAAGACAGCATGGTGAAAGATGGCCTTTGGGATGCATTTAACGATTACCATATGGGTGTGACTGCTGAAAATATTGCTAAGAAGTATGGTGTCTCGCGTGCTGATCAAGATGCTTTCGCAGTGGCATCTCAGCAAAAAGCAGGTGCCGCAATGGAAGTGAATCGTTTTGCGGAAGAGATATTACCTATTTCTGTTCCTCAACGTAAAAAAGACCCAATTATTGTTTCTCATGATGAACAACCTAAGCCAAATACCAAGCTGGAAAAGCTAGCCAGCTTAAGGGCTGCCTTTGATAAAGAGGGCACAGTGACAGCAGGTAATGCATCGAGTCTTAATGATGGTGCTGCTATGGTAATTGTAGCAAGCGAAGAGAAAGCCAAAGCACTCGGTTTACCTATCTTGGCTGAAATCTCAGGTTACGCAAATACGGGTATTTCACCAGAAATTATGGGCACAGGACCAATCACTGCGACCCGTAAATGCCTTGAAAAAGCCCAATGGCAAATTGAAGACCTGGATTTGATCGAAGCGAACGAAGCTTTTGCTGTGCAAGCTATTAGCGTTAACCGTGAGTTAGGTTGGGACACAGATAAGGTGAATGTAAATGGTGGTGCGATTGCTCTTGGCCATCCCATTGGTGCCTCAGGTTGTCGTATTTTGGTGACCTTAATCCATGAAATGCATAAGCGTGAAGTGGATAAGGGCTTAGCAACACTCTGTATTGGTGGTGGTATGGGAACAGCGCTTGCTGTGACGCGTCGCTAATGCTTTGTTGTTAAGCTAAAAAATAGCCTTTCAAGCCCTCTATATAGAGGGCTTTTTTATGTCCGCTTATTACTGCCTTTGGTTACTTTATGTATAGAGAAGGCTAGGTATTCATGTTATTTGTTTTCGTTATGTAAAAACAAAGTGATATTACTTTATTGTAATAACATAGTGTTTACTTAAAGGCATGAATTGAATGTGCTTAGGGGCATGGAAATTCATATAAAACCCAAATTACTTAAACAAAAATAAAAAAGGGGAATGTTGTGAAAAAGCCTATCTTACCTGCCGTAATACTCGCGTCTGTTATTTCAATGCCAAGTATGGCTGGGGTACCGCTGTCTGGTGTTTGGACCTTGCAGGACAGCAATAATACGCAAGAAACGCTAGATTCCGCAATCGAGGGTGTGGTGCAAGAAATGAACTTTTTGTTCCGTGCAATTGGTCGTACTGTGCTTAAACGTGAAACCCATGTTTGTCACTCTTGGATGCTAGCAACCACAGATGAAAGCTTTCTTTGGCAATGTGACGAAATCCCAGCGAATGAGCTTGCTCTAACGGCGAATCAAACTGAAACCATGAGTGATGATGGCCGCTTAATTACTGGATCATACAAGGAAGGTGATAGATATGTGGCCACTGTTCTGGAATCGGAACGAGGTAAGCGAACTAATTTGTGGCGTATGGTGAGTGAGAATGAACTGGAATATACCACCACACTTGAGTCCGATAAGATTCCAAAACCATTAACTTGGAAGCTGACATACACTCGTAATTAAAGTGTTTAACATGGTGATTACACGGGTAATTTAATTAATCGAACAGCAGCTAAAATGCATCAAAAAGCTTGTTTAATTAATCAATATGTCGATAAAAAGCGCGAATTGTGAAGAGTTTGCGCTTTTTTTATATCTTCCTTTTCTCCTTTAATTGCTTGTGAGAGAGTCATATAAGGGAAGGAAATACATAAACATATCTCATATTAGTTATATCATTTAGGTTTTTGTTGCTTTTAGGTTATATCATGTTGTTTACTAGTGTAGAACTTAGCGTATTAGCCTCTAGCGCGACGCAAAAAATAATCTTAAGACCAACAAAAACAATAAAAGGGGAAAGATGTGAAAAAAACGATTTTACCAGCCTTGATTATCGGCTCTAGTTTATCCATGTCTGCTTCTGCAGAAATGATCGAAGGTGTTTGGCAAGTTCAAGGTGCTGAAAACACGCAAGCTACTTTAGATACTGCGGTAGAAGAAGTGGTACAAGAAATGAATTTCTTCATCCGTAAAATTGCTCGCTCCAAACTTAAAGAGCAAGCACAAGTCTGCAACACATGGAACTTTGCTGCTTTGAACAATAATTTTTCTTGGCAATGTAACCAAGATGAGGTGTTTGAGTTGGCGACAACAGCGAAAGATCAAGCTGTGACTAAGCAGGATGGTTCCACTTTTACTGGCACCATTAACCGTGGTGATGACTTTATTGCGACTGTCTTGACCAGTGACAAGGGTGTTCGCACTAATATGTGGAAGATGGTGAGTGAAAGTGAAATGCTGTACACAGCAACAATAGAGTCTGAAAAACTACCTCAGCCTCTGACTTGGACCTTGAGCTATAAACTAGCTCAATAAGTTCATTGTGGTAACAAGGTCCCCAGCCTAGATGCTGTGACGTTAGGCTTTTCTGAGCAGCATCAAAAAAACCGTTATCGATCACTCGATAACGGTTTTTTTATGTCTTCAGTCTTAACCTTAAGTGGGATGACCTAAGGTTAAGCGAGTTCTCTATTAACCAGATTTACTAACGAGACACTGCACCGCTTGGTGCTAGCGTGTTAGTGAGCACAGGTGAGTTCTCTTTGAAGTACTCAACCAAGACATCTGCATCTACATAACCTGAGTTATTGTAGTTAGCGTGACCTGTCATTTTAGGATAACCGTCACCACCTGTTGCAACATAGCTGTTGATTGCAATACGGTAAGTTTGATCATCTTTAATTGGCTGACCATCAACCTTGATGTTAGTTGCTGTGCCGTTTCTCATTGCGAAAGAAACACCGTCGAATTGAGCGAACGCACCAGAACCTGCTTGCTTGCTACCAACAGCCGTTAGGTAGTCAGTTAGCTCAGCAGCAGATAGATCAACAGAAGATACCATGTTACCGAAAGGCTGTACTTTTAGTACGCTCTTATAAGTAACAACGCCAGCTTCCATGTTGTCACGGATACCACCAGAGTTCATGATACCAACATCAGCACCTACTTTTTCACGCATTGCTTTAGCGATAAGGTTACCTAGGTTAGTTTCCTGTTTACGAACAACAGAACGATCACCAACGAGTAGGTCATCCACAAAACCAATTTCTACTAGTAGCTCTTCCTGACCTTTTTCTTGGTAAGGCTTCAACATAGCTAGCATTGCTGGATCTTGTGCAATTTCTTGCTCGATGAATACTCGTTTCTTAGTACCGTCAGCTTGAACAACTTTTTTCTTCAAGTTAACAGGAATTAAACGGTAGTCAGAAGAAACGATGTCACCGTTTTTGATAACTAGATCTAGACGACCAACATACTTACCCCATTCTTGTGCTTGCACAATAAGAGTACCGTTTTGCTCATCTGGTTTTTCTAGTTTGTTTTGAGAGTGACCACCAACAATCACGTCGATACCAGGTACGCTACGAGCTAATGTTACGTCGCCAGGTGCGTTACCGCCGTAATTACCATTGCTGTAGTGACCCATGTGAGTGGTTGCTACAACTAAGTCAGCTTTTTTGTTTAGCTCAGGGATCAGGTCAGTTGCAACTTCAACGGGCGTTTTGATTTCTAGACCTTCTAGATACTCAGGGTTACCTAGCTTGATAGTATCGTCAGTTGTGAAACCAACAACAGCAACACGTAGATCATTTACTTCAAAGATTTTATAAGCGTCAAACAGCGGATCACCCGTTTCTGCGTCAATCACGTTAGCTGATAAGAATGGGAAACCTGCCCATTTTTGCTGTTGGATCAAGACTTCACGAGAGTTATCAAACTCGTGGTTACCTAATGCCATCGCATCATATTGCAGCATGTTCATGCCTTTGAAGTCTGGTTCGGCATCTTGTAGATCAGATTCTGGTATCCCTGTGTTAATGTCACCACCAGATAATAGTAGAGAAGCACCGCCTTCAAGCGCAATTTCTTCACGTAGGTTATCGATAAGGGTTTTACGAGCAGCCATGCCGTATTCACCGTTACGGTTTTCCCAGAAGCGACCGTGGTGATCGTTAGTGTGAAGGATGGTCAGTTTATATTCTTGATCTGCTTCCCATGTAGGAGCCTGTTGGCCTACAGATGCACAACCTGCAATAGCAAGTGCAACACCTGAAACGGCAAAATGCGAGATATAACGCTTCATTGAAGTCATTGATTGTTCCCTTTGTTTTATACTTTTCTGTTATAGGGTCGTGCTAATGAAATTCTCTTTCATTATTTTATTTTCTAAACACACCCGCAAGACCATAAAACATTCAGCTTAAGATATCGATACTTAGGAAGCCGAAATTGACCATTTGTGCAGGAAAAATAGAAAAAAAGAGGAAATAATCCATATTAAGGACAATATATTAGCAAGACATAAATAAAAAAACGCGCTGAACGAGGCTGTCCAGCACGTAAAAAAGTGACCCATAAAAAGTGCAATTTTAAGCGTCGATACGCTCGCCTGAATCCTTATCAAAGGCTACCGCTTTTGAGGTATCAAACATCAATTCGATGTCACTACCAGGTGCTGCCGGATAAGCTGGATGACAACGACAATTGATCTCGCTGTCATTAAGGCGGGTAATGACCATAGTATCGGCACCCATAGGCTCAGTAACTTCAACATTGACTTGTGACTTAACCACAAATTCTAAGCCTTCTTTGTGATGCTGCGGCTCAGTGATCATTTCAGGTCTTAGACCTAATAAAATTTCCTTACCTAGATATGCATTGAGTGTTTCTTTCTTAGGGAAAGGTAAGAGTGTTGGTGTTTTGGTTGCTAGCTCAAGCATGATGCCATTATCTGTTGATACCACAGTGGCAGGGATAAAGTTCATGGCGGGAGAGCCCATGAAACCAGCTACAAACAAGTTAGCTGGGTTGTCATAAATTTCTTGTGGTGAACCTAGTTGCTGTACTTCACCATCTTTCATCACGGCGATACGATCAGCCAAAGTCATGGCTTCGATTTGGTCATGGGTTACATAAACGATAGTGGTGCCAAGCTTCTGGTGTAACTTTTTAATTTCGGTACGCATTTCAACACGTAGCTTAGCGTCTAGGTTAGAAAGAGGCTCATCAAAAAGATATAACTGAGGGCGACGCGCTAGGGCTCGACCCATGGCAACACGCTGGCGTTGACCACCGGAAAGGTGAGCGGGTTTTCGGCTTAATAGGTGGTCTATTTGTAGCATCTCAGACACGCGTTTCACTTCCACATCACGCTCTTCTTTTGGTACTTTACGCATCTCAAGACCAAAGGAGATATTCTCTTCTACCGTCATGTTTGGGTAGAGCGCATAAGACTGGAACACCATGGCGATGTCACGGTCTTTAGGATCGGCATAAGTCACATCTCTATCCGCTATCATGATGCGGCCTTCACTTACATCATCAAGACCAGCAATCGCATTCATTAGGGTTGATTTACCACACCCTGATGGGCCAACGAGGATTAGGAATTCACCTGCCTTAATAGAAATATCAATACCTTTTAAGACTTCAGTTGATCCGTAGCGTTTCTTTACTTGTTCAATTATTAAATTTGCCATCTTGCTGCTCCGCAATATTATCAAGGGGACTGGAAGACACTGGGCGTATAGCGTTTTATGCGCCCATTCCAATCAATCACTAGGTTGTTTGTTTAGCCTTTTACTGCACCAGCAGTTAGGCCACGTACAAAGTATTTACCGGCTAAAACATAAACCAGCAGGGTCGGTAGTGCCGCTAGAATGGCTGCAGCCATATCGACGTTATATTCCTTACCACCAAAGCTGGTATTCACTAGGTTATTCAAAGCCACGGTAACAGGCTGAGTATCGAATCCAGAGAAAGCCACACCAAACAGGAAGTCGTTCCAGATTTGGGTAAACTGCCAAATGATGGTTACCACAATAATTGGGGTTGAGATTGGCAAAATAATGCGACGGAATATGGTGAAGAAACCTGCGCCATCTAGTCTTGCCGCTTTAATCAGATCACTTGGGATACCTTGATAAAAGTTACGGAAGAAAAGGGTGGTAAAGGCAACGCCATACACTACGTGTACAAAGACCAAACCAGTTGTGGTATTTGCTATGCCTAACCAGCCCAATGTACGTGCCATAGGTAGCAAGATAACTTGGAATGGAATAAAGCAACCTATCAATAGTGCACCGAAGAAGATATCACTGCCTTTGAACTTCCACATGGAAATCACATAACCGTTAAGAGCACCGATTACTGTCGAGATCAAAACAGCAGGTAAAACGATTTGAAACGAGTTAATAAAGTAGGGTGCAATGCCATTACAGCTACTGCCAGTACATGCGCCACCCCAAGCTTTACTCCAAGCATCAAAATTAAGGCTGCCCGGTAGTGATAAAAGTGTGCCTGAACGTATTTCTTCAACATCTTTTAGTGAGGTTAAGAACATCACTATAAAAGGCATTAGGTAGACAGCAGCCATACCTAATAGGCAAATATAGAGTGCAACTCTTAGTATGTGTTCTAAAGGCGTCTTTTGACGACGACTGGAGCTTGAATTCATAGTGTTTGCGCTAGTCATGACGCTCTCCTCTTAGTTCTGAATAAAGATAAGGAATCAAAATAGCCAAGACACATCCCAGCATAACCATAGCAGAGGCAGAACCTAGACCAATTTGGCTACGAGTAAAGGTATGGGCATACATAAAGTTAGCCGGTAAGTCAGATGAGTAACCCGGACCACCATTAGTAAGCGCTGCTACTAGGTCGAAACTCTTAATGGCAATGTGAGATAGGATCACAACGGCACTAAAGAAAACCGGTTTTAGTGACGGTAAAATGATACGGCGATAAGTGGTAAAGATATTGGCACCATCTAGGTTTGCCGCTTTAATTAAGTCACCATCAACACCACGAAGGCCTGCTAAGAAAAGTGCCATAACAAAGCCAGAGGCTTGCCAAACAGCGGCGATAACTAAACAGTAAATTACCTTATCTGGGTTAACTAGCCAATCGAAGGTGAAGCTTTCAAACCCCCAATCAATCATCATCTTTTCAAGGCCATTGGTCGGGTTTAATAACCACTTCCAAGCAGTACCTGTCACTATGAAGGAGATCGCCATAGGGTAGAGGTAAATAGTACGGATAGCGCCTTCATTTCGAATCTTTTGATCGAGAAAAATCGCTAGCATTACCCCAAGAAATAAGCAGGTAAAAATAAACAAGCCACCAAAGATTCCTAAGTTGGTGAGGGCGACAATCCATCTGTCATTGTTAAATAAACGCTCATATTGGCTTAAACCAACAAAGTCATAAGAAGGAAGCATGCGAGAGTTGGTCATCGACAGGACAGCAGTCCAAATCATATAGCCATACATGCAAATAATAGTGACCACTATGGTCGGTGCCATCACTAGCTTAGGAATCAGATCCCCAAGTGAAAAGGACTTTGCTTGAGCTGCTGTAGCTTTTGACTCAAGTGAGGAGGCTTTGATTGTCATAATAATGAGCTTCCGTAGAGCATCTAGTTAAAACCTTTGCAGTCGACAGTGCTTATTGGCGTTATCCATGGATGACATGAACTAGACCCACAGCAGGCTGCAAAGGTTTCGTAATTATAAACGTGAACTAAATCGGGTATTAGCGCGTCTCGTACTGATTAAAAGTGCGAGATAACAACTGGGGCATCTGCCCCAGCTGTTTAAACAGGGTCTTATAGGCTTGCTTTTACAGCACGCGCTAGTTTGTCGACCGCTTGTTCTGCTGTCATTGAATCATCATTGAAGAAGTTGGTAACTACATCATAGATAGCGCCTTGCACCATAGATGAAGTAGACATACCGTGAGCCATACTTGGCGTTAGGTTGCCGGTTGTTGAACTTGCTAGGAATGAATCCATAGACGCGTGAGCACAAGTATCAAACTTCTCACGAGGCATGTTCAAACGTGCTGGGATAGAACCCTTGTTCAGGTTGAATGTTTCTTGGAACTCAGGTTCAAGGATCAAACGAGCTAGGTCTTGCTGTGCTGCTTGATTGTCTTTACCGTCAACCTTGAACATAGCTAGGCTATCAATGTTAAAGGTAAAAGAGTCGCTTGTACCCGGTGCTGGTAGGCAAACATAGTCGATACCGGCTTTTTTGTTTGCTGCTGTGAATTCACCTTTAGCCCAGTCACCCATGATTTGCATTGCTGCTTCGCCATTGATAACCATAGAAGTAGCAACGTTCCAGTCACGACCAGAGAAACCGACATCAACATACTTTCTTACTTGTTTGAACGTGTTGAAAACATCAATCATGTCTTGGCTACGTAGCGCTTTGTCAGAGTGAGCGATGAAAGCTTTGTTATAGAAGTTAACACCTTTTTCTAGGGCGATTGCTTCAAACAAGGTTGCGTCCTGCCAAGCCTGACCACCATGAGCAAGTGGTGTGTAACCAGCCGCTTTGATTTTTTCTGCTTCGACTAGGAATTGATCCCAAGAGGTTGGTAGATCAGCGCCAGACTTACGGAATACTTCTGGGTTAGCCCACATCCAGTTTACACGGTGAACGTTTACAGGTGCTGCTACATAATGGCCTTCGTACTTCATTACATCGCTAACAACTTGAGGTAGAACCACATCCCATTCGCCTTGTGCAGCAACTTCATCAAGGTTAGTTAAGAAACCTAGACTACCCCATTCTTGGATAGTTGGTCCTTTGATTTGCGCACTGGCTGGTGGGTTGCCTGAAATGGCACGTGATTTAAGGACTGTCATTGCGGATTCGCCTGCACCACCGGCAACTGCGAAATCTTTCCAAGTGTGGCCTTCTTCAACCATCAAGCCTTTTAGTACATTGATAGAAGCGGCTTCACCACCTGATGTCCACCAATGAAGTACTTCAACTTCTCCGGCATAAGAATTGGCTGAACCGACAGTTAGAGCGGCAGCAGTTAGAGCGAATGCAAACTTTTTCATGATAGTAACCCTTGTTATTTTTATTTCGGTATCTAGTACCAACTTAAGGTCTCTCATTGAGAGGGTCAAAATTGTGTATGAGTTGTATTTGAATTAAGCCGAAAAGCAAATGGCTAATTTATGATTGATAACTCATAGTCATTCAATTTAGCAAAGTCTTTTAGAACAAGGGGTAAAGTAGAGCAACCTATTGTAACTTAGTCTTGCAAGATGCAACTTAGTCTTAATGTTGTCTTAACGAAAAAGCTAACACACTGATTTATTTGGTTAAAAATAACAAAAAAATAAAAGCAATGTGTCAGCAAAAACAAAGAGAAAATTTAATCTAGACCATGATGGCCTTGATAGCCACTGGTTAAAAAAGGCTTTTTCTCAACTTTATTTGTCTTTGTGGGTTTATAAATTTCCACCAATAAAGGGTAACAAGCTGTGTCATCATTTGAATGACTGCTACCACAATCGCCTCCTGGGCAGGCTGATAAAGCACCTAATAAATCAATCTCAGCATAGAATTCGATAAAATCCCCCGGCCTTACTGGGCTGGCTTTCATGAAATATTGGTGAGTCTCGCGGGTAAAGCCAGTACACATAAAGACATTCATAACATCATGAACATGAGGCTCGGCTTGCTCGGCACTCAGTTGCTGAGATTCAGCGAGCGCGCGAGTCAGGTTCGAATGGCAGCAATAATTGTAATCCACTTCTTTAAGCATATGGTTGGTGTAAGGGTCACAGCGTGTCCCGATGACATCATGCACTCCAGCGCCATCATCATCCCAACCGTACCAATCTAACGTATCCTGAGTGATGGTTGCCATAGGTCTAAGGTAAGGCATATTGCTCCAGAGTCTATCGCCTGTGTTTAGATGGCTGGCATGGAGTTGACGGGTTTTACCACTAAAAAAACGTTCATTTATATTGTTGGCATTCCATAAGTTTAAGTCGCCTACTTGTGGCCCTTCAACACTGACAATACGGAAGAAATGCCCCGCAGGCACTTTGAAACTCTTGCCATCTCTTGGGGGAATTAAGACTTTCGACACTATTTCCATGCCATTTTTTGCTTGCTGGTAAAAGGCCTCATCAAAGGGAGGAAGGCTCTCTACTTCGTAACACACGATGGGATTTTTAGAACGTCTAGCCTCTTTATCAGATTGGTGTTTTATATCCTTATCACTGATCATACCTTTCTCCAGATTTGTGTGAGTCCTAAATGTATTCCTATTTCACTGCTCGCTTATCTTATGAGCTTGATTCCTGATATTAAGCTATTTGGCGAATAACTTACTTGGCAAAAAGCTCGTTTTCAATATCTCTAAAGGCTTTAAACTCCAAGGCATTACCCGAAGGATCACAGAAGAACATGGTGCCTTGTTCACCTACTTGGCCTTCAAATCTAATATAGGGCTCAATGAGAAACTCATCGATAAATCCACTGACTTTATCAGCCAGTTTCTGCCATTCGTCAAATTCCAGTACCACACCAAAGTGGGGGACCGGAACGCCATGCCCATCAACATGATTATGAATACTTTGTACCTTGCCATCTTTTCCTATATTGGGGTTAAGGTGCGTGACGACTTGATGACCAAACATATTAAAGTCGATCCATTCGTTGGTACTACGACCTTCAGAAAAGCCGAGCTTAGTACCGTAAAAATCTCTGGCTTCGTCTATGTCTCTAACGGGAATCGCAAGGTGGAATGGGGTTAATTTCATAAATCTCTCCTATGCTGAACCTTGCCAGCGACCTTGCTGACCTGATGTTCGCTTGAAAAATAGTATGAGGGTAAATGAAATGGAAGTTCAAGCTGTTACCGCAATTCTTGCTTCTGAATGCATCGATAAATGCTTCTACCTTTTCTATTTAGACCCACTTTAAGCTTGGTTAGTGAGTTAATTGTCATTTTATGACTGAAAGTGAATTCCATTATAGAGAATTTAAAATAGGTCGTAAAAACTTTGTATTAAAGTCGCCTAATATTAGTAAAACTATAAAAAACGATTTTACTAGTGAAATAAACTTTAAATATAAATTATTATAGTTTTATCGACTAAATATTTGTTATGTTTTTTAGATGTAACGCAGATAAAACGTTGGCGAATTGTAATTGTTTATGTCTTAATCAATTTTATGAGAGGTGAAAAACTCGCCTGATCATAAATTATAATAACGGAGAAACAAGATGCTTAAAAAAACCTTGCTGACGACATCCATTGTATTTGGTGGCTTCCTATCTACTGTGAATGCAGCGCAATGGCACATGCCAACCCCTTACGGCGATGCTAATCTTCCGACAAAACTTGCTTATCAATTCGCCGAAGAAGTTAAACAAAAAACAGATGGTGATTTAAACATCACGGTTCACTCTGGTGCGTCTTTGGTCAAACACACCGAAATTCCTCGTGCGGTTAAAACCGGTCAGGTTCAAATGGGTGAAATCTTTATAGGTATCATGGGTAACACTCACCCTGTGTTTAAACATGACAACATTCCCTTTCTAGCAACAAACTTTGATGATGCTGAAAAACTATGGCAAGCAGCGAAACCAGAAATGGAAAAGCAGCTTAAAAAAGAAGGGATGAAGTTACTTTATACTGTGGCTTGGCCTGCTCAAGGTCTTTATACCAAGAAAGCCATTAATAGCTTAGCGGATATTGAAGGTTCAAGAATGCGTGCTTATAGCCCGTCCACCTCACGTCTTGCTGACTTGATGGATACCACGCCAACGACAATTCAAGTTCCTGAAATTCCGCAAGCTTTTAGCACAGGTATTATCGATGCCATGATTACGTCACCTACTACAGGTGTAAATGGTCAAGCATGGGATTACCTAAGCCATTACAACGATATCCAAGCTTGGATTCCAAAAAACATGGTGGTTGTGAACATGCGTTCTTTCAAACGTCTTGATAAAGATGTGCAAAAGATCATCTTGGCCGCCGCTGCAAATGTTGAAAAGCAAGGTTGGGAACAAGTCCGTATCAATGCTAAGCAAGACACTGATAGCCTAGCTGCTAACGGTATCGCAGTATCAACACCAACCGCTCAGTTGACAGGCGAATTTAACAAAATTGGTGAAACTATGACGCAAGAATGGATTGATGAGTCAGGTCCAGCGATCAAAACTTTGTTAGAAAACTATCAGCAGTAATTTTAGTTTTATAGACCTCTTTGCCTTGCCCTCCCAAAGGTTTAGAGGTCGTTTTTAAAGGTTTTGGTTATGCGTAAATTATTAAATAATACCTATCTTGCATCGGGTTATTTATCAGGACTTAGTATCCTTATGATAACCCTTTTGATAGTGGCGCAAGTGGTAGGCCGATTATTCGGTTTTATCGTGCCGTCAGCCGAAGACTTTGCTGTTTATAGTCTAGCCTCAGCGACGTTTTTTGGTCTTGCTTACACCTTCCATGAAGGTGGTCATATTCGAGTCACCCTAGCAATAAAGTCTTTACCACCTAAAGTTCGTCGCTTTCAAGAAGGGGCAATTCTTATCTTTGCGACCTTACTGACTGCTTTTATGGCGTTTTATATGGTGCATCTGGCTTGGGAATCTTATGAGTTTGAAGAAGTATCTTATGGCTATATTCCTATCCCATTATGGATGCCTCAAGTTCCTGTCGCGTTAGGCTCCATTATGTTCGCGATTGCAGTTGCCGATGACTTGATCTGTATGTTGATGGGTAAAGCCCCTAAATATATGCAGCATGAAGATGAAGAATTAAGTTTAGATAATGATTTAGGAGGTGAGGTCTAATGGATACGATTACTTTATCAATTACCCTTGCCGCCGCTATGTTGCTAATGTTGGCCTGTGGTATTTGGGTCGCATTGTCTCTGATTGGTGTGGGAGTCTTAGGTTTATTACTTTCGGGTAATGACCAAATAGGCTTGCTTTATGCGACATCAAGTTGGGGCGCAACAACCTCTTGGTCATTAACGGCTTTGCCGCTTTTCATCTGGATGGGCGAAATTCTGTTTCGAACTCGTTTATCGGAAGATCTATTTAAAGGCTTATCGCCTTTATTGAATGGTCTACCAGGTAAGTTATTGCATGTGAACGTACTGAGTTGCGGTATTTTTGCTGCGGTTTCTGGCTCTTCTGCGGCGACAGCTGCAACCATAGGGCGTATGACGCTGCCAGAGCTTAAAGAGCGTGGTTATAGCGAGCGTATGGCAATTGGTACCTTAGCAGGCTCAGGTACATTAGGTTTGTTGATTCCGCCTTCAATCATTTTGATTGTGTACGGTGTGGCAGCAGAGGTTTCCATCGGCCGTTTATTTATTGCGGGTGCGTTACCTGGCCTTCTACTAGTTAGCATGTTTATGGGTTACACCATGATCTGGGCTAAGTTGAATCGCAATGAGCTACCTGCCCATGACGGCACTAAAATCTCGTGGCCAGAAAAAGTCATCGCTTTACGTAAACTCTTGCCAATCGTTGCACTAATCGTATTCGTATTAGGGTCGATTTATGGTGGGGTTACTACGCCATCTGAGGCGGCTGCGTTAGGTGTTGTTGGTGCTTTGTTCTTAGCATTGTTATCAAAAGCCTTGAACCGTAAAAGCTTTGTTGACAGCTTACTAGGCGCAGTAAAAAGTTCTTGCATGATAGGTTTGATACTTGCTGGTGCACACTTTTTAACCTTAGCCATGGGCTTTTTAGGTATTCCAAAGTCATTGGCTTTGTGGATTTCTGCGATGACATTATCACCAACTGAACTGTTAATTTATCTAACTGTATTGTTCGTGATTCTAGGTTGCTTCCTTGATGGTATTTCTGTGGTGGTATTAACCACGGCGGTTGTTTTACCTATGGTACAACAGGCGGGTATCGATCTACTTTGGTTTGGTATTTATATCGTATTGGTGGTGGAAATGTCCCAGATAACCCCGCCGGTGGGCTTTAACCTCTTTGTCATACAAGCATTAACAGGGAAAAACATATTATATGTGGCACGTGCCTCATTACCTTTCTTCTTGTTAATTTTATTGGCTGTAGTTTTGATAACATGGTTCCCAGAAATCGTAACCTTCTTACCTAATAATATGAGCGGAAAATAAAACATGTCTGATAAACGTATTGTCTCTTCTTCACACCTAGCTTCTGAAAAGGGAGCTTCTTTAAGTGAATATGAATTCGGACTGATTATTGCCAATAGTGCTTTTAATCGCTGGATGCAACATTGTGCTAAAAGTGCAGGTGCGGTTGATCTGACACCACTAGATATTTTAGTGGTGCATCATGTGAATCATAGGGAAAGAGCTAAACGTTTAACAGATATCTGCTTTGTACTGAATGTAGAAGATGCTCACACGGTGAACTACTCGTTAAAAAAATTGCTTAAGCGGGATTTGGTTCAAGGAGAAAAAATAGGTAAGGAGATGTTTTATCGTACTAGCGAGCAAGGGCGTATATTTTGCGAAACCTATCGTGACGTGCGTGAAGACTGCCTAACAGATTCACTGAAAAACTTTAATTTTTCACCAGAAAAGTTATCTGAAATGGCAGAGCATTTACGTGCTTTGTCGAGTCTTTATGATCAAGCCTCTAGAGCAGCAGCATCTCTGTAAGGTTTATCAACAAAATGGTCATTAAGGCATAATATAGGTTGTTTCATTACAGCCATAAAAAAGGCTGCCAGGCTTGTCTGTCAGCCTTTTTTATAAGCTGATCTTTATAGTTGACTAAACTGTCAAACATTAAAAGGTAGGTATTAATATCTTTAAAAATAAACTTTAAAAGCAATTAAAACTTAAAAGTATAGTTTTTGAAGTGTTATTCACTATTAAAAAAATCTTGTTTGACAGCGTGTCTTTCTTATAAGAATGTTGGCCTAAATCAACATTCGCTCATCACAATTTTAAGGTGTTTGTATGTCACTGAATGCACTATCAACCCCTGCTCAAGTTCGTGATCAAATTCGATCAGGACAATGGGGGAGAAATACATCAGGTTTAGCCTCAGGCTATGTACAGGGAAATATTGTTATTCTGCCAAAAGCGTGGGCAGATGATTTCTTAAAGTTTGCCACACTTAACCCTAAAGCCTGCCCAATTGTGGGTATGTCAGAAAACCCAGGTGACTTCTTGTTACCGAATGTGGGTGAGAATGTTGATATTCGCAGTGATGTATCTAACTATAAAATTTTTCGTGATGGGGAATTTAAGCAAGAAGTCAGTGACATCACAGACTTTTGGCAAGAAGATTTAGTGACCTTTGTTCTAGGCTGTTCTTTCTCTTTTGAAGAGCCATTAATCGCAGATGGCTTAGAAGTAAGAAATATCACGGAAAATGTTAACGTGCCTATGTATCGCACTAACATTGAATGCCAATCTGCTGGCCCTTTTTCGGGCACGACAGTCGTCAGTATGCGCCCTATGGTACCTAAAGATGCCATTCGCGCAATTCAAATTTGTAGCCGTTTCCCTTCTGTACATGGCGCGCCTTTGCACTTTGGCCAACCAGACATGATAGGCATTAATGACATCAATACCCCTGATTTTGGTGATGCTGTCACGATTAAAGAAGGCGAAGTGCCTGTGTTCTGGGCTTGTGGTGTCACGCCTCAAGTAGCGCTAGAACAAGCCAAACCACCATTTTGTATTACCCATAGTCCGGGTTGCATGTTGGTAACTGATATTCGTAACAGTTCTTTGTCCATTCTTTAAGGAGACCATAATGAAATTAAACTGTGATTTAGGTGAAAGTTTTGGTTCTTGGAAAATGGGGCTGGACGAGCAGGCTATGCCGTTTTTAGATCAGGCAAATATTGCCTGTGGTTTCCATGCTGGTGACCCTGTTTGGATGACGAAAACCCTAGCGTTAGCGGTTGCTAATGGGGTTGAAGTGGGTGCTCACCCAGGTTATCCAGACCTTGTTGGTTTTGGTCGCCGTAGTATGAACTGTTCACATGATGAAATTGTCGGTTTGATGCATTATCAAATGGCGGCGCTAGATGGTATGGCTCAAAGCCATGGCTCAGAAATGACCTATGTAAAACCTCATGGTGCCCTATATAACGACATGATGAGTAAAGACAGTGTGCGTGCTTCTATCATGCAGGCTGTCGCAAGCTTTTATAAGCCAGTACGCTTGGTATTGCAGGCAACACCAGAAAGTGTGAAACACAGAGAAGAAGCGCAAGCCGCAGGACTTGAAGTGAGCTTTGAAGCCTTTGCAGATCGTTGTTATGACGATGATGGACGCTTGTTGTCTCGCACTAAAGCAGGTGCTGTGCATAACCGTGAACGCATGTTGGCTCAGGTACAGCAGTTAGTGAGCGAAGGTACTGTCACTAGTGTGAGTGGCCATACTTTAAAATTGGATGTCGACACTCTATGTGTGCATGGTGACAATGAGGAAGGCGTACGCGCGATCGCGGCCATCCGGGAGTTGATTGCCTAATGAATACTGTTACAACACCACAAGTTTCAGCGCATATGCTTTCGCATTTACGTTTGAAAGTCGCTGGTGAGCAAGCGTTTATTCTCTACTTTGCCGAGCAAACCAGTGCTCAAGTTGCCGCTCAAATTCAAGCTGCAACGCAAGCCTTAGTAGAATTAGTCGGCCATAGTTTGATTGACTTAGTGCCTTCCTATGCCTCTTTACTGATTGTTTTTGATGATAACCAACTTGAGTTTTATCAAGCTCGCCAGCTTGTGCTTGAGCGAATTCGTGAAGCAGCTATGCAGGCAGAAGAGGGAGCGTCACAAACGGGTAAGCAAATTATTTTACCTGCTTATTATGGCGTGGAATCTGGGCCAGATTTAGAAGACCTTGCACGTGCTAAAGAACTGACAACTGACGAAATTATTAAGTTACACCATGAGCAAGAATATCGAGTTTATGCCATAGGCTTTGCTCCAGGTTTTGCTTATCTAGGTGAACTTGATGAGCGCCTTGCTGCTCCAAGATTAGCAACACCAAGAAAAGCGGTACCAAAAGGCGCTGTCGCGATTGCAGATAGACAAACAGCGGTTTACCCATCCGTTTCTCCGGGTGGTTGGAATCTTATTGGTCTATGCCCTGTTCCTATGTTTGATGCGGCGAAAACACCGAGTATGCCCATGACAACGGGTGACAGAATCAAGTTCGAACCCATCACTAAAGCTGAATTTATCGCTATGGGAGGTGAACTATGAACACCTTTAAAGTGATTAACCCAGGGGTAATGTCTTTATTACAAGATGCCGGTCGATTTGGACAACATAATATCGGCCTGACAGTGGGTGGTCCTATGGACCCATTTGCTTTTACTTGGGCCAATCGTCTTTGTCTGAATGAAGCTGGTGCGACTGCGATAGAAACAACCATTGGTGGCCTACAGCTAGAAGCCATGGTGGATACTCAAATCGCTATAACAGGAGCTGTGACTCAAGTTAAAGTGAATAATCAAGATTCGCCTATGTGGCAGACGCTTAACATTAAAGCGGGTGACAAAATTAAATTAGGTTTTGCTAGCCAAGGTGCGCGTATCTATTTAGCTGTTGCGGGTGGTTTTGATGTTGAGGCGCAATTTGGCAGTACTGCAACCGTTGTGCGTGAAGGTGTTGGTGGTTTAACCGGTGCCGACTCTAGCGGTAAAGGTCTAGCGAAAACAGACATATTAGCCAGCCATAAAGTGTCGGCAATGAACCCTTTGGCGATGCCAAGTTTGGCTATTCCAAATTATGACGCTGAGTGTGTGTTACATACGGTGTTAGGTTATCAAGAAGCCAGCTTTAGTCGTGTTGATAAAGCCTCTTTCTTTAGCTGCGAATACACTGTCAGTGAAAGAGCGGACCGCATGGGGTATCGCATGTTAGGGCCAGAAATCCATTCAAGCACAAGCGCTATGTTGTCTGAAGGTATCTGCCATGGGGCGATTCAAGTGCCTGCTGATGGTCAACCTATTATCTTGTTGAATGACAGGCAAACCATTGGTGGTTATCCGAAAATTGGCTCAGTTATGGCACGAGACACGGCCAAACTAGCGCAATTAACCCAAGGTAAAAAATTACGTTTTGAGCCGGTTTCTATTGAAGATGCCCATGGCATAAACCAGATTCAAAAATATAAAGAGTCACAAATTACACTAGTTGAAGTGGTCTAGCCGTGAGAAAGTCAAGCCGAGCATTTGATTTAACCACAGGTAGCCATGTCTTTGATTTAAAAGAGTTAGGAGACCGAACAATGGGGTCGATTGAAGAAACAAGTTATGTCTTAGAAGCGCTGTTAGTTGAGCGTAATTTAAGAGGCATGGCTGAGGTGAAACCTGCCCTTAAACCTGGTTATAGCTTAAGAGCGGCTTGTCTTTTAGCAGATGTTGCAACGACTCAAGGTTGTGTTTTTATTGGTACGGGGTTTCCTGTTACTGACACCTTTGAAACTGATGGTCCTGTGGGCGCGATTGCTTTATATGAAGCGCTAGAGAAGTTGGGTGCTAAGCCTGTCATCGTATGTGGCCCACCTTTATCTGATGCGATTGCAAAAGAGTATCGCGTTGAACCACTAAAGCTAGGCACGGCGCATGATAGAGTGGCCGAAGCCAAAGCTGCCTTAGCAAAATGGCAACCTCAGCTACTATTATCTATTGAACGCCCTGGTATGGCCGCTGATGGTGGTTATTACAATATGCGTGGTGAAGACATTAGCCCACGCACGGCTTGTTTTGATAGCTTTATGTTGGAGTGTGAATGCCCAACCATTGCGATTGGTGATGGTGGCAATGAGATCGGCATGGGGAATGTCACCTCAGCGCTAGAGAATTTAAACATAGTACCGGCTTCCACCAAGTGTGATGAGCTGGTGATAGCAGATGTCTCTAATTGGGGCGGCTATGGTTTGATTGCCTTATTAGGGCAAATGGAAGAAAGGGATTTATTAGGTGAAATACACCCGATTAAAATTCTGCAGTACCTATCTAATTTAGGCAGTGTAGATGGGGTAACTCGCTTAAATCAGTTAACGGAAGATGGATTAGAAGCGAGTGCAGGTGATGAGCTTATTGTTAAGTTACGCCAACTCACAGGCTTTGCCTGAAACCGCTGTAAATCGATAAAAATTAGACATTAAAGACAGAGATTATAGAGGATACAAAAATGAGCATTGTTTATCTTAATGGTCAGTTTATGCCAATTGATGAGGCGAAAATCTCGCCATTAGATCGTGGCTTTTTGTTTGGTGACGGCATCTATGAAGTCATCCCAGCTTATGATGGTAAAACAGTGGGTCTTGAGCCTCATATGCAACGTATGTTTGATGGCATGGCTGCAATTGGTATCAAATCTGAATTAACTTTAGATGATTGGAAACAAATCATTGAAGGTGTGATGGAAAAAAATGGTGGTGGTAACCAAGGTATTTACCTACAAATCAGCCGTGGTGCTGATGTGAAACGCTACCATGCTTTCCCTGAAGGTGTAACACCCACTATCTTTGCGATGGCTAACCCGATCAAACCGGCGGTTGAAGCAAATGCCGCTACTGCAAAAGGTTTCTCTGTGGCGACCACTCAAGATTTACGCTGGCAGCGTTGCCAAATTAAATCGACTGCTTTGCTAGGTAATGTTCTACATTTCCAACAAGGTTATGAAGGTGGTAACGATGAGATCTTGCTTTATAACGATCAAGATAACCTGACTGAAGCCAGTTCTTCGAATGCGTTTATTGTCAAAGATGGCAAGGTAATTACACCTATTCAGGATAACCAAATCCTACCGGGTATTACTCGTAACATTATCTTATCTATCCTTGAAAAAGATGGCTCTATTCCTGTTGAAGTACGTGATATTTCAATGGAAGAAGTGCGCAATGCAGATGAAATTTGGGTAACCAGTTCATCTAAAGAACTCGCACCTGTGACAACTATCGATGGCCAAGCTGTTGGTAATGGAAAAGTTGGCCCTGTTTGGGAAGCCGCTTTTAAACTGTACACAGCGGGTAAGTTCGAATACTAAACACTTAACTCCCCTTAAGTGTTCTAGTGAAAAAAAACGCAGCTAAGGCTGCGTTTTTTTATTTGCTTAAGGCAAGTTTTTCCACCTTTAGCTACTTGGTCAGCTGGTTTTAAATTGAGTCGCTATAGTTTGTAGGTCAACGGCTAACTCTGCCAAATTATTGCTTGTTTCTGCGATCGACATTGAGCTCATGGTCGACTCTTTTGCTGTTTGGGCTATGTGTAGCACATCGTTATTGACGGCATCTGATACCTGTTTCTGGTGTTGTGATGCGGCTTCAATGTCTTGATTCATTAGCGTGATTTTTTCAACCGCATCAATAATGCTGGAAAGGGCGGTTGTGACCTCGTTTGTCTCGGTGACACTGCTTTGAGTTTTACTGTGGTTCTCATGGATAAGAGCAACGGCATCCTGAGAGGCGGCTTGTAATGACTGAGTCATTTCTTGTATCTCTTCAGTCGACATCTGAGTACGGCCTGCTAAAGTTCTGACTTCATCGGCAACAACAGCAAACCCTCTACCTTGTTCACCCGCTCGGGCGGCCTCTATTGCTGCATTTAAAGCAAGCAGGTTAGTTTGTTCTGCAATATCTCGAATCACATCTAACACAGAGCCAATACGGTTCGAGTCTGTCTCTACCTTATCGATTGTGCCCGCTGTATTTTCGACACTGTTGGCTAATGTCATCATGGTATCACTGGCATTTTTAATAATACCTTTACCTTTCTCGCACTCATGATTCACTTCATGGACAATGGCTGCGGCACTGGCAACATTATCATGAGTTTGATAAATCATGGATTTCATTGATTGCATTTCCTCACTCAAATGCTGAATTTTAGATTCTTGCTGTTGGCTACTCAGGTTGCTTTGTAACGCAGTAGAGGACATCTCTTCTGTTGCTGCTGATACATTACTTGCCGCCCCTGATATCTTGATTATGATGCCTTGGAACTGCTCCATCATGGCATTGAAAGTCTTGGCAGCACTGCCTATTTCGTCATTTGAGTTAACATTGATCCTCATGGTTAAGTCATTCTCTTCCTTGGCTCTGGTTATGGTGCTGGATAGCTGCTTCAAAGGAAGTAAGATACTTCTTACTATCCAAGCCATGGCGCTGAGCAATAATGCGGAAATAATAAAAGCAATAATACGTGTGGTTAGTATTAGGTTATCTATACTGCCTACTTCCTTGGCAATGTTTGTTTCTAACTGAGTACTTAATTGGGTGATAGCACCTTCTGTTGCATGGACTGCAGCGCGCATTTCCCCTCGAATCCCTGTCTCTTCACTTAGTCCTTTTCTAATCATCATTTGAGTCACTTGTTGAAACTTAAGGGCATAATCTTGCATGCTAGAACGAATGCTTTGTTGTGCGCTTATGCTTAAAGAACTTGCTTCGAGTATGCGGATAAAGCCTTGGTAATTTTGGTTAAATGTATCGAGGTATTTTGGGTCGTAACGTAGTAAGAAATCTTTTTCATTACGACGTAGCTGTAACAGCTGAGCTAATAATTGCGAAGACTTGGTCTTGGCAAGTGACTCTTCAGCCCTATGTACGGAGTTACGTAGATTGCCGTAAAGGCCGTCTTTTAGTGTCAGGCCAATATGCTTTTGGGTATTCACTAGGTGATTAAATAAAGCATGATACTGTTTAAATTCTTGTGTCAGTATCCCTATTCCATCAGTTTTAATGTCTGCATTTGTGACAGCTTGATTGAGTTTGGCCAGCTTATTTTGAGTAACTTCAAATTCTTGATTAAATTTATTGAGGTACTTTAAATCCTGACGTGACAAAAAGTCTTTTTCATTACGGCGCAGTTCAAGTGTGCTGATTTTTACTTGGTCTAAAGTGGCTTGGACTTGGTTAAAAGTGCTGATCTTATTAATTTTGTAAAAATCTAAACCCAACAAAATTAATACGGCGAAGACAATTAGGATGCAGATGAGGAGACACTTTTGTTTAATCGTCATGATTCTTCCCTTCCTTGAGATAGTGAATCCAATAAGCTTAGTTGATATTTCTCATAGTGGCAGGGTAAAAGCGTTTGGTTACAAAACTTAGTGAGTACTAAAACATCAGCAAGGAAGTGGAAAAAACGGGTCTATTTCCTTTTTATATGAAGGATATGTCAGACACAAAAAAGCCGATGTACTGATAAGGTACATCGGCTTTTTTGTGTCTAGACTTTTTAGGTGCTTAGCTTATCGTTCTCTATCTAGCATTATTTATACAAGCCATTCATGCCCAAAGCAAAAGGGGTATTTTTAAGACCGTATTTGCTTTCAAGTTCTAGTATAAAGCCTGTTTTATGCCACTCTATAATGGTGCTATTCATAAAACTATGGAATCTGTCTTCACCTAATCTGACGGCTAATCCCCAAGGGTTATCATTGATGGTCGGGAGTGGCATTTCATAGTCTTGTGCCCATTCTGCGTCTTTAAGCTTGCCTGCAATAAAAGAGTCGTCATAGACAAATGCGCTGCATTGGCCTTTTTTTAATGCAGCTAAAGACTCTTCAGAACTGCCGAAAGGCACTATCGTTGCTCCAAAGGTGTTTTCTGTTTCTTGATTATAAAAAGCGCCTTTGATACCGCAAACTTTTTGACCGCTTAAATCACCCCAACTGGAGTATTGATTCGATTTATTGGCAATAATATTACTACCTGAAGAGTAGTAAGCTTGGTCAGCAATATAAACAAGTTCACGACGTTCTGGTTTGTCACTCATGGTGGCAATCAGTAAGTCCACCTTGCCATTAATCAAGAATTCCATACGGTTGCTGCTTTGTGCTGGTACGAGTTCAAGCGAAACACCTAACCTGTCAGCTACATCTTTAGCAAGATCAATCTCTAATCCCACAATTTCATTTTGGTTATTAAGATAACCATAGGGTTTATAGTCGGCTTTTACTGCGACAATGAGCTTACCTTTGGCTTTAATATCATCCAAATCGTCCGCGTTAGCAGCAGAGGAGAAGCCAATTAGGCTGATTAGAATCGAACTTAGGGTCGTTATTTTCTTCATAGTACTTTCCTGCGGTTTGATGAATAAAAAAAGGGCAACCTAACGGTGGCTTGTTAGATTGCCCAAAAGCTTAAATTGACGAATAAAAGCTTGCTGAAATTGTGAAATCTTTAGCTGTGCTTAAGCTTGCTGATTGACAGGGCTTTCTTTGTTATAGATAGCCGTGTCTAGCTCGCCTTCACTCTTACCGACGATGGCAGAAACCATCATGTCGCCACATACGTTCACACTAGTACGAGCCATATCTAGAATACGGTCGATACCGGCAACAATGGCTAGGCCTTCAATTGGCAGACCAACTGTGGTTAAAACAAGAGACAACATGATCAAACCTGCACCTGGTACACCGGCTGTACCAATAGAGGCTAAGGTTGATGTCATTATGATAAGTAGGTAATCAGAGGTGGTTAAATCAATGCCGAATGCTTGGGCAATAAATAGGGCACATACACCTTGGTAAAGGGCTGTACCATCCATATTAATCGTTGCACCAAGTGGAAGAACGAAGCTGGAAATACCTTTAGAAACACCAAGTTCTTCGCGGGCTGCTTTGATTGTTGCTGGTAACGTGCCTGAGCTACTCGTTGTGGTAAACGCAACGGCAGCTGGGTTAAGAACACCTTTTAAGTAACGAACTGGGCTTAGTCCACCGATAGTAGTGATAATACCTGAGTACACCACAACAACATGCAAGATACAGCCAATGTAAACCAGTGCAACTAGCTTGATTAGTGGTAGTAGAATCTCAAGACCATATTTACCCGCAACCCAAGCCATAAGACCGAATACACCGTATGGCGCTAGTTTCATAACCATTTCGGTAAGCTTGTACATCGCTTCTGCTAGGCTGTCGAAGACAGCAATAGCAGGTTTCGCTTTCTCACCGACTAATGTCAGAGCAATACCTAAACCAATAGCAAAAGCGATGATCTGTAGAATGTTGCCAGATGCTAATGCATTAATTGGGTTCTTAGGAATGATGTTAAGTAAGGTTTGTATCAAAGGTGGCGCATCTTTACCTGCTGCTGCGCCTGCTTCAACAGCCATGTTAAGGCCTGCACCAGGCATGAAAACTGCTGCCAAGGTTAAACCTATGGTAATGGCAACGGCTGTTGTACCTAGGTAAAGCGCAACAGATTTCATACCAATACGGCCCATTTTTCGAGTGTCTTCTAATGAAGTAACACCAACAACTAAAGAACAGAAGATCAACGGCACAATCAACATCTTGATTGCATTAATGAAGAGGGTACCTATCGGTTTGAGTACTTCGGCGTTAGGGCCCAAGATCGCCCCAGCGATTACGCCAAGAACCATACCGATAAGAATTTTATGCCATAGGGCTAGACCTGGCTTAGCAGGGCTTTGTGCTTGAGATATAGACATGTGATTACCTTTTTTATAATTAGATTTAAGCCTGTTAACAGGCCCGGTCTTATTTAAGTTATTGTTGTAATTTGAATTTCAGGTTTGTTAGAGCGTTATACTTCCCTGTGTTGGGGCTTAACCATGTTCTGTGGTTGTAAGCAGGTTTTAAGCTCTTTTTCATCCATGAGATTTTCTTCTAGCACCAGCTCTAACACACTGCGACCAGTGGCTAGCGCTTGCTTCGCAACACGGGTTGCTGTTTCGTAACCCAGAGTTGGCGCAATGGCTGTGATAATGCCTATGCTGTTATTCACCAGTTCTTGGCATCTTTCTTTATTGGCTGTAATACCTTGGATGCAGCGTGTTTCTAGCATGCCCATTGATTTTGTAAGCAGACGAATAGACTCAAGTACCTTGTAGGCAATTAAGGGTTCCATGGCATTGAGTTGTAGTTGGCCTGCTTCTGCTGCAAAGGTAATCGCAAGATCATTGCCCATAACCTGATAAGCCACCTGATTCATAGCTTCTGGAATTACTGGGTTGATTTTGCCTGGCATAATTGAGCTACCAGGTTGTGCCGCAGGCAGTTGAATTTCAGCAAGACCACAGCGTGGCCCCATGCTTAAAAGGCGTAAATCGTTGGATATTTTCGATAGCTTCACTGCAAGGCGCTTCAACATACTGGAGAAAAGAACAAAGGCGCCCATGTCTGAGCTCGCTTCGATCAGGTCTGTAGCAAGAATAAAATCTACGCCTGTTAGATTTGCTAACTCTTGCACGGCTAAAGGTGCGTAATCCGAGTTGGTATTAATGCCTGTGCCTATCGCTGTGCCCCCAAGGTTTACTTCTTTGAGTAGCTGAGACAGGTCGGCAATTCGTTGAATATCTTCGTTTAGCGTACTGGCAAAAGACTGAAACTCTTGACCTAGAGTCATAGGCACAGCATCTTGTAGTTGGGTACGGCCCATCTTGATGATGTCGTGAAATTCTAGCGCTTTATTGCTAAAGGTATCGCGCAAAGAGGTTAGGGCTTCAACCAGTTGGCTATGCAATAAAATAATGGAAAGACGAACCGCGGTTGGATAAACATCATTGGTAGATTGGGATTTATTGATGTCATTATTTGGATGAAGGTGAGTATAGTTTCCCTTCTCCTTATCCATAAGTTCTAGGCCAATGTTAGCGATTACTTCATTGGCATTCATATTGGTGGAAGTACCTGCGCCACCTTGAATCATGTCGACAACAAAATCCTCATGGTGATGACCCTGTAGGATTTTATTCACTGCTGCTTCTATGATTTGTGTTTTCTTATCGGACAATTGCCCCAGCTGATTGTTAGTTTTGGCACAGGCAAGTTTCACATAAGCCAGTGCGTTTACTAGCTCAGGAAAATGCTTGATAGGTATGCCTGATAAATCAAAGTTCTGACATGCGCGGCGGGTTTGAATGCCGTAGTAAGCGGTGTTAGGTACATCAAGTTCACCTAATAGATCTTTCTCTTTACGCATGGCTAGCTTTGTTTCTGTCGCTGGTGTGTGCATCTTGTTCTCATTGTTATTATGACTTTTTCAAACGACTTAAGGCTTAAGCACCGCGTTTGATTAGTGAACTAGATTGCAATTCGGGGGCCAGTTTTTATAATTTCTTAACTTATTGAAATATATAAGAAAAACAGAAAACCAATTTGATGGAAGGGGTATAACTCAGGGAATAGGTATTTATGGTTTTTTATAAAAAGTATATTTATCAGTGGCTTACGGGTTATACCTAGGTTATAGAAATAACCTAGGTTATAGGGGTTAAATTAGGGAGAGGGAGCGACTATTGGCTATTCGCTTTTTTAATACGTTTGCTTAATGCCGGTTGGGAAATCCCCACAAGGCGAGAGGCTATTGATTGATTGCCCTTGGCTCTTAGCATGGCTTCATCAATCAATAAGTCGCCAATTTCAGTTAGAGAAGGCAGGCTTTGCTCTGGGTTAAAACTGATGCAGGCTTGCTCCTCTTCACTATCAGACCAAGCTTGTGACAAGTCTTTAGGGTTGATGAGTTCTTTAAACGAGTCCATTGATAACATCTTACTGCGATGTAATCCCATGGCTTTGAAAGCCAGTGCCCTTAATTCTCGTACATTGCCAGGAAAGGTATAATTAGCTAACAAGACAGGTAATTCTTTTGGAATTGCTGGTTTGGTTTTATTCAACTCGGTAGCGGCTTCTTCTAAAAAGAGGTCTAGCAAAATGGCAATATCGCCACGGCGTTGGCGTAGTGGCGGGATACTGACTTGATGGGTTTGTAAGCGATAATAAAGGTCTTTTCTAAATTCGCCTGCTTCTTGTTTTTGCGTTAAATCCTGATGCGTTGCAACGACAACTCTGGCATTGAGACGCTTTGGGTGGTCACTGCCTAATGGATAGTATTCACCTTCTTGCAATAAACGCAGCAACTTCACCTGAGACATTAAGCTCAAATCACCAATCTCGTCTAAAAATAAGGTGCCACCATTGGCTTGCTCTATCATGCCTGCTCTAGCTTTTTCTGCCCCAGAAAAAGCGCCTCGGCTATGACCGAATAGGGTATCGGAGAACATATTATCATCCAGCCCAGCCACGTTAACACTGACAATGGGGCCAGACTTGTGACTCAGTTTGTGAATGGCTTGGGCGATGAGTTCTTTGCCCACACCGCTTTCACCATTAATCATAATGGGCTGGTTGCTGGCGGCAATCGCTTCTAAATACTGGAAAATAGAACGCATATTTTTATCTAGCGTGAGAATGCTTTCGAATACTTCAGGGTGCTCTAAAGTGTCATTCAAAAAACGAGACCTGAGTTTGTCATTCTCTGAGCGCATTTCAATACTGCGAATCGTACGCTTGATACCTTCAATTAAATGGGCTTCGTCTGTGGTTTTGACAAAGTAATCTAAGGCACCCAAACGTATGCACTGCATAGCAATTTCAATTTGGTTGAGACCACTGATAATAATGACACGCACATGGGGGTGTGTTTCAAGAATTTGCTCAAGTAGTGACATGCCCGTCACATTGGGCATGTTGAGATCCAAGAGTACCAGCTCGATTGGATGTTGTTCTAACATATCCAGCACATTGCGGCTGTCATTCGTTTGGAACAGATGATTAATACCACCGCGACGTTTGAGTGTCATGGTTAAGCTGCGTAAGAATGAATCTTCATCGTCGACTAATAGAATGCCAAAGTCTGGGTAAAGGTTGTTACTCATGCATGTGCCTTTTGGTTAGCTTTTTGATTAAATATAGGGAGAGTCAGAGTGACTGTCGTCCCCTTTTTCAGAATGGATTGAAAGCTAAGTTGCCCGCCATGTTCGCTGACAATATTGGAAGAAATAGACAGGCCTAACCCTGTTCCGCCTTGATCCCTTTTAGTGGTGAAGAAGGGGTCTTCTAATCGTTTTAAGTTCTCTATGGCGATACCACAGCCCTGATCTTTAATTTCTAATATCAGCAAACCTTTGTTTCTATCCATGTAGGTTCGGACCTCAATACTCTTTTCTTTCGAGGTGAGCGACTGAGCGGCATTAAGGATGAGGTTGATGATGACCTGCTCAATACGCTGAGCACTACCCAAAAAAGTAGGGAGTGTGTCTTCATATTTTATACTGACATTATCGCTGTAATTTCTAACGGTTTGTTCTATCAGTCGATAGGACGTAGAAACCAGCTGGTTGATGTCCACATGCTCTGTTAGCTCAATATTTTCTTGGCGACCAAAATCCCTTAGGTCATTGACAATGCGGCTAATACGTTGGCTTCCAGCCATCATGTCATTGAGCATCTTAGGTAATTCATCTCGCATGAGGGAGTATTCAATGCCTGCGAGATAAAACTCACCTTGATTTTGATAATGATCTTCGAGAATCTCTTCGAGGTCCCGATGCACTTCTTGAATGGCTGGAATGTTAAGCAGCATCAAACTACAGGGGTTATTAATTTCGTGTGCTACACCAGAAACGAGTACACCTAAGGAGGCCATTTTGTCTGCTTGAATTAATTGCTGCTGCTGTAATTCAAGTTTTTGGGTACGTTTAAGTACTTCTTTGGATAGCATACGGTTCCAAATGAGTGAACCGCCTAAAAAGAGTAAAAGTAGGGAGGAGGCGATAAGGGTGAATTGCCCGATAAGCTTCCAATCTGGCCCTTGCTTACTTAAAGGGCCTAGCCACTTGTCGTAAATTTCTTGTTGGCGACCGGTGTTTTTTAAAATGGCCATCCCTTCACTAAATTTAGCAATCAGATTTTCATTCTTCTGCAGGGCAGCGTAGCCATATCTTTGGGTGCCATAAGGTTGAGTGATAGATCTTAAATTAGAAAGAGCGAGCTCTTTCCCCAAATAAAGTCCCGGCAAATTGGCAACCAAGGCATAATCATTTGCACCTGACGCCACTAAACGTAGGGCATCAGCATGGGTTTCCACTAGCACGAGTTCGGCATTAACTTTATTTTCAACCAGATAATCATGCATGATGCCTTGATCTTGTACGACCAGTCCTTGGCCGTCAAACCGACTTAAGTTACTAATTAAAGGTAGGCCTTTACGGGTGAAAATAGACTGAGTGATTAAAGCATGGGATGGGGAGAAGGATAAGGTTTTGGCCCTTGAGTCCGAATAGACCATACCTTGTAAAATATCGATATCTTGGTTGTCTAGCTGTTGACGAACACTACTCCAACTATCAAAGACAAACTTAACTTTCATTCCCATTACCTCAGCGATCGCCAAAGTAAGTTCTGTATTATAGCCATCAGGTTCTCCCTGACTATTGAGGAACTCATAGGGTGGGTAATTTACATCACCACCGATACGGATTACTTGATCTTGGGCGAAAACGGACAGGGAAAATAGCAAACTAGTCACTAACAAGAGACCATTTAATAGGACTTTATTCGTGAAAATTACCTCTTTAAGCTCTAAAAAGGTTAACTGTAAAGTTTTTAGACTAAGGCCTGCTTTAGCTTGGTTATTGGTGTGTTTTTTTCGGGAATCAGGCATCTTATTTCAACAAGTATTAGTAATTTTGCGCGAGTGAATAAATTCATCTTAAATTATATTCATCCTCTGAATCTATTACTTATTTTATCAGGTGCAGAAAAACTCTGATTTTAAAAAAGATGTTATTTACTGACTAAAACGTGCGATCACACTATTTTTTAGCTTGCTCTTTAAAGGTTTCGCTTAGTTTCTTTTTAACTTCACTAGCTGCCCCTTTAGGGCTTGCGCCTTGCCATGACCAAGAATCTGTGTTGAATTTATATTCTTTATAAATCAGGCTTTTAGCCTCGCCTTTAACGAAATGACTAAGACAAAGTATGGTGACAAGAGGATTATCTGGATGCCAAAAAATGGCTGCTTTTGAGCTAAATAATTGCCACTCATGAAATAGATCAAACTCTAGTTTTAGCATTGATAAATGACTCGTAAAGTCTGACATTTCAGTACTTTTTTGATCAATAGATGTTTCTGAAGTTGATTCATCCTTTGTTGCTTTGGGGTCCTCAGAGACATATTTGTCTAAGTCGTCTTGATCCGAAACGGGGTTTTCTGGGTGAACAACATCTGTGACAACAGAATGTATCTGCATCTTCTTTTCTTGAGCCAAATCTTGATTATGATTGTGACTAGAAGCGTGATCTTGAGTACGACTCTCTTGTAGTTCTTGCTCAGGCTCTTCTTGAGAGTCTTGATGCTCTTTTCTGTTTGCTAAAATAAAAATGATAATAAATATGCTTATCGCAAGTAATAACCACATAATGCGAATCCAACTTAAAAGTAATACTTAAGTATAGACGGGCTTGGCAATAAGGAGGTTTTGAGTCACTGATAGCCGTTAAACTAGTGAATTTGCAAATAAGTTCTCCCGCCTTAGCGTGTGGATCAAAGCGCCTAGATTTAGTGTAATGGCAGGATGAGCTTGGCTTCTAGGCCGCCTTCTGGACGGTTAATGAGGTGGACTTCTCCCCCGTGGGCTCGTGCAATATTCCGGGCAATGCTTAAGCCAAGTCCCATGCCACTGGGGTGACTCGCGTGTTTAATCGTTAGGCGAGTATAAGGCTGAAAGACTTTTTCCATTTTTTCAGTTGGAATGCCTGGACCCTCATCAAGTATGCGAATCGTGACTAACTCATCATCATTATCTAACTCGACTGTAATCCTTTCTCCATAATACAAACCATTATCTATCAGGTTCGTTAGGCAGCGTTTGATGGCAAGTGGTTTGCCGGTATAAGGCTGATCCAACTCACCACTTAATTGCATATCTCTTTGGGCTAGTTGGGCGCTATTCTGTAAATCTTTGAGCATTTTTAAAATGTTAATCTCGACGCGATTTTCATGAATATCTGTCTCTTTCACACTTTGCAGTGCTCCTTTTACCAGCATGTCTAGGTCTTCTAGATCCCGTACCATGGCTTCTCGAGTGTCTTCTTCGTCCACCATTTCAGCCCTGAGTCTTAGTCGAGTAATGGGGGTTTTTAAATCATGGGAAATAGAGGCAAAAAGACGTTCCCTATCATCAAGATAACGCTGAATCCGGGTTTGCATGGCATTAAAAGCATGGGCTGTGTTACGAATCTCTTCACTGCCGACTTCTTCTACGGGCTGATAGTCTCCTTGCCCAAATGACTCTGCTGCTCTGGCCAATTTGGCCAAAGGTTTGGTTACTCGACGGATAATTAAAAAACTTAATAACAGTACTGTCATAATAGAAATGGCCAGTGAGAATAGTCTGTCATTAGAAATAGGGGATGAGCCATCCAGAAAATAAGGGTCAGGCATTAGGGTAGCTAAATAAAGCCAATCTTTTTCATTGATCGGGATTTGTATCACTAAAATAGGGGGCGTTAAGGGTTTTACTAATAAGCTATGGTGACCCCATCTTTCGGGTAGATCTGATAGGCGAGTGTGATTATTAATCACATGTAAATCATCTGGGCTTGAAAAGGCTATTTTAGGGTTAGTAATGCCAAGTTGCTTTGCCAAAGTATTACGAAACTCTTCGATCACCACATTTTGTAAGGGTGATTCTTCAAGTTCATTAATGAGGATTTCTTCATTGTTAACGGTTACAAAGAAGCGAGTGCCACCCATTTCTTGCAATTGGTCAATGACAATATGTCGATAGTTTTGCGGTAAAGACGAAAAGTAACTAATAGTAGAAGCGACGCGAAAGGCCATAGGTTGGGCCACTTCTCTCACGTTTTGCTCAGCGTCAGCTGCTAGTTGCTTGAGCCAAATCGTAGAGCTAACTAACTGGGCGACAGTCACCCCTAAGGCAAGAATAATCAGTATTTGCCCAGTTAAAGAGCTAGGTAAACGGCGAAACTTGCTTAAAGCATGCTTCGCTTTGCTTTTAAGGGATGAATTAGAGTGCGACTGAGTTGGCATCTTTACAGTCTACATCGACAGTCAGAATATAACCCTCACCGCGAATGGTTTTTATCAGCTGAGGGTGCCTTGCATCTTCATGTAAGCGTTGACGCAAACGGCTGATATGAACATCAATAAATCTATCCAGTGGGGCGCTATCTCGTCCACGGGTATTTTCTGCAATAAAGTCGCGACTAAGAACGGTACCTGGATTGTTTAAAAACAACATAAGTAGATTGTAATCAGCACCCGATAACGCTGCGACTGAACCATCTTGATGGCTTAACTCTCTAGATAGAGTATCTAAACAGAAATCGGCAAAGCGAAAATGCTTTTGAATACAGGGATTGGATTTAGTGTTGGGGCCGTCAGACTGGGCATCAACTTGAGTGTCTTGATTCGTCACTGAGATCTGCTCAATACGACGAAATATAGCTTTCATCCTGGCCAATAACTCTCTTGGGTTGAAAGGCTTGGCAAGGTAATCATCGGCACCAATCTCTAAACCAATGATACGATCCATCTCATCTGAATTCGCTGTGAGCATAATCACAGGAACAAGAGACTTCATTCTTAGCGAACGGCAGACAGAAAAACCATCTTCTCCAGGAAGCATAATATCGAGGATGATAAGGTCTGCCGCTGAATCTTGTTCAAAATCTGCTAAAAATGATTCACCTGAATCGGCAGTACGAACATTAAATTGATGTTTTTCTAAATATGTTTTCAGTAAATTGCGAATTTCTGCATCGTCATCGACGACAAATACCGTTTTAGATCGAGTCATACATCTCTTCTATTTATATTGATGATCGTCTGCTGATATAGGAATAGCGGCATCTTCAGAGTTTAACAAGAATTGAATGGATAACCAATTTGTCTCTAATTAAATAAATTAAGTTGATTTAATTGAGTTGAACTTTCATACTCAATAAATAAGATTAATTTCGTTCAGATTTTAATCAGAACTTCTAGTTAGCCCATGTGAGAGAGCCCATGCAAAACACAAAACTAATCGCCTTTGGTGAAGCCCTAATTGATTTCCTTTCCAATAAAGCGGCCAATGAAAGCCAAGAGGAATCCTTTGTTAAGTATCCAGGTGGCGCACCAGCTAATGTGGCGGTTGCAGCTGCTAAGCTAGGCGTGAATAGCCATTTTGTGGGGCAAGTGGGGGACGATAGTTTTGGCCATTTCTTGGCAGATTGCTTAGCAGGTTATGGTGTGCAAATTGAGAATATGCGTTTTAGTAAAGAAGCTAAGACAGCACTGGCTTTTGTTAGCCTAGATAAAGACGGCGAGCGTACCTTTGAGTTTTATCGACAAGCCTCAGCAGATATTCTATATCGTGCTGAATATTTTAACGCTGATTGGTTTAAGGGGAATCAGGGGATTTTCCATACCTGCTCTAATACCTTAACAGACGAAAACATTACTCAGGCTACTTTAGCTGGCATGGCTATGGCTGAAGACGCTGGCTGGTTAATCTCTTGTGATGTGAACTTGCGCAGTAACCTGTGGCCAGACCATAAGCCTAATACGCAAAGAGTCATTGACTGGATGATGCAGGCTCATGTTATTAAGGCGAGCTTAGAAGAGCTGACTGAATTAACTCAAGACCCGATGGACCTGATTAAGCAAACCTTAACAAATAAGACACAAATCTTTGTGTTAACTGATGGGGCTAAAAGCGTGCGTTACTTTACTCGTTTGCACACAGGTGAAGTTGCAACGCCTAAAGTTGAGGTGAAGGATACAACCGCAGCGGGTGATGCATTTGTGGGTGGTCTGCTAGCACAACTTATTCGTCTTGCTCCTAATGTTGAAGCCTGTGCTGAACTTGATGAAGCGCGTTGGAAAACCATCATAGAATATGCTGTGGCTTCTGGCGCTTGTGCGGTAACAGAGTTTGGTGCGTATCCGGCATTACCGAACCAAGAGCAAGTAGATAAACGCTTACTAAATTAAGTTTTCTTAAAACGATTAAGAATAAAAAACGATCAGTTTTAAGCAAAAAGTAGTTAAAAACCACGACAAAAGGAAAAAGTAAAAACTTAAGAAAGCTGCTTAAATTTTAAGCAGCTTTAAACTGAACTTGATTGTACTCGTCATAAAAATAAAAAAACTTCTAAATTAGAATTTATAACACATTGATCTTTAATAAATTTATTTTTAGATGTGTTATCTCAAAAAATATTCACCTAGTCTCTTTTCTTTTTCTATCTTTACTTAACTTTAAATTAAGACAAATTTAAGTGCTCAGTTAACTTGAAAGCCCAAACCTCATTGTTAATAATTTACGGGTCTTCTTAATCCTTATAGAAGAGTGAAAACGTAAAAATAAAATACAAAAACTTGTTTAAGCATAATAAAAATAAAGGTCAGTTAGTTTTACCTAATAGGCCATGAAGGAGTGACAATGAAGAAGTCTCTGTTATCCGCCACAATCGCCCTAGCAATAGGTGCTGTATCTGCTCAAACCTCTGCGCAATCTCTTATTTTTAAACCTAATGAAGATTCCCGTTTTAACTGGGCGTCTTATGAGGCACTTAAGTCCACAGACCTATCTGGTGAAACCGTGACAGTATTTGGTCCATGGTTAGGTGATGAAAAGACCTCATTTGAAAGTGTTATCGCTTATTTTGAAGAAGCGACAGGTGCAAAAGTAAACTATGCAGGCTCTGATTCTTTTGAGCAGCAAATCGTTATCGATACTCAGGCGGGTAGTGCGCCAAACATTTCTATTTTCCCTCAGCCTGGATTAGCCGCTGACCTAGCTTCTAAAAATTTACTAACGCCGCTTGATAACAAGACGGGCGATTGGGTTAAAGAAAACTACGCAGCAGGACAATCTTGGGTAGACCTTGCGACCTTTAAAAACAAACAAAACGAAGAAAACCTATACGGTGTTTTTTATCGTGCTGACTTAAAGTCATTGGTTTGGTACTCACCAGAGAATTTCGCGGATGCTGATTATGAGATCCCTGAAACTATGGAAGAGTTGAAAGAATTAACGCAAGAAATCGTTGCTGACGGCGGTACTCCTTGGTGTATCGGTCTGGGTTCGGGTGCAGCAACTGGCTGGCCAGCAACTGACTGGGTAGAAGATTTATTGTTGCGTACTCAATCGCCTAGTGTGTATGACCAATGGGTAAGTAATGAAATCAAATTCAATGATCCTCGAGTGGTTGAAGCCATCGAAGACTTTGGTTGGTTTATCCGTAACGATGATAATGTAGATGGCGGTAGCCGAGCGGTTGCGGCGACTGACTTCCGTGATAGCCCTAAAGGTTTATTCGCGTCACCACCAAAATGTTACATGCACAGACAAGCATCTTTCATTCCGGCTTTCTTCCCAGAAAACACGGTATTGGGCTTAGATGCTGACTTCTTCTACTTCCCTTCTTATGAGTCTAAAGAGTTAGGCAACCCAGTATTGGGTGGCGGAACTATGCTGAGTATCACTAAAGACTCTGAAGGCGCGCGTGCTTTTATGGACTTTATCCGTACGCCGATTGCTCATGAAATTTGGATGGCGCAGAAGAGTTTCTTGACGGCTCATAAAGGCGTCAATATTGATCTGTATTCATCTGAATCAGCGAAGAAACAAGGTGAGATTTTACGTTACTCAACCACTTTCCGTTTTGATGGCTCTGACCTGATGCCAGGTAAAATTGGTGCGGGCTCTTTCTGGACTGGCATGGTCGATTATGCTGGCGGTAAAGATGCGAAAACCGTAGCAACAGAGATCCAAAATAACTGGGATACCTTGAAGTAACCCTAGCAATACCCTTAGTTCATAAACAGGCTCCTAGTAATCCTATGCTCTAGGGGTCTGTTATCGTCTCACCTTTGAATGACTGGTTTCACGACTGGTTGTTTCTACGGAATGGAGGTCCCATGGGACAACTCATTTCTGCTTTGTTTGTTATGTCTATCGGTGTTTTAGGCTGTGCTGTTTATTTTTATGGCTCAAACCTAATACTCGATCTTTGCTTTCCAACGAAAAATCGCCCTCATTTAGTCATAGCTAAGAACCTGCGCATCACCAACACCATTCGACCATGGTTGTTTATTGGCCCTGCATTATTAGCACTTGGTTTTTACCTTATTTTTCCTGTGTTTGATTCTTTACGTTTGTCCTTTTTAGACAGAACCGGTGAAAACTTTATTGGTTTTGATAACTACCGCTGGCTATTTTCGAGTGCCGAATTCTTTGAGTCATTCAAGAACAACATGCTATGGCTGATTGTGGTACCCACTGCTGCAACCTTTTTAGGCCTAGTAATCGCGACCATGACAGACCGTATTTGGTGGGGCAATATTGCTAAGAGTCTGATCTTTATGCCGATGGCCATTTCGTTTATTGGTGCTTCGGTTATTTGGAAATTTATTTATGATTTTCGCAGTGGAGACGATGCGCAAATCGGTCTATTAAATGCCATAGTGGTTTTCTTTGGTGGCGAGCCTCAAGCTTGGATTACCATGCCTTTTTGGAACAATTTCTTCCTGATGGCCATCCTGATTTGGATTCAGACAGGTTTTGCCATGGTCATTCTATCTGCCGCGTTACGTGGCATTTCAGAAGAAACCATTGAAGCTGCCGTGCTAGATGGCGCCAACGGTGTGCAGATTTTCTTCCGCATTATGGTGCCGCAAATCTGGGGCACAATCGCAGTGGTTTGGACCACAATTACCATCTTGGTACTCAAGGTATTTGATATCGTACTCGCCATGACAAATGGCCAATGGAACACCCAAGTCTTAGCTAACCAGATGTTTGATTGGATGTTTAGAGGCGGTGGTGACTCAGGGCGTGGCGCTGTTATCGCTATCATCATCATGGTCCTTGTTATTCCTATCATGGTTTGGAACATCCGCCGTGCCAATGCTGAAATGGAGGGCCGTTAATATGGTTTCATCTGCAAATACTCGTTCCCCATTAACTTTTGTTGTGCACCTTACGGTTCTTTTCCTTGTGGTGATGTGGACAATTCCTACTGCTGGCCTATTTATCTCTTCGATTCGAGATAAGGATCAGCTATCTGTTTCTGGTTGGTGGACAGCATTATCAGCGTCAGAGCAGCGTTTGGTAACACGAATTGAGATACCTAAAGATCAAACCATGGAAAACGGTGTGTATGTGATCCGTGGCAATGTTTTTACTCAAGCTGGTGACAGCAGTGTCCAGCAGTTTGGTTATAGCTCACTTAAGCCACAAGCCTTTGAAGCTGGGACAAAAGCTGAGCTGAAAAGAGGTAAGACTCTCATAGTGCAAGCGAACGGTGACTATGTAATTACCTCGCCTAAAGCCTTTAAAGGTCGCGGTCAGCGGGTCTTTTATACGGCTGAAGTACCGCCTCGCTTTACCTTAGATAACTATCGTGAAGTTTTGACATCCGAAGGCTTAGGTAAGTCTTTTATTAACTCTTTAACCGTGACCATACCTGCAACCATCATCCCCATTTTGATGGCCGCATTTGCAGCCTATGCCTTAGCTTGGATGAAGTTTCCTGGGCGCGCTTTAATGGTGGCTGCTGTGGTGGGGTTATTAGTTGTACCACTGCAAATGTCTCTGATTCCGCTGTTACGTTCTTATAATGTGATTGGTGAGTTTTTGGGAACTGGCTCGAAAACCTATGTTGGGATTTGGCTTGCCCATACCGCCTTTGGTTTGCCTTTAGCGATTTATTTATTACGTAATTATATTGCTGGATTACCCCGAGAAATTATTGAATCAGCACGTGTTGATGGTGCTTCTGAATTTGATATTTTCAGAAAAATCATTCTGCCTTTATCTTTTCCTGCGTTGGCATCTTTCTCTATCTTCCAGTTCTTATGGGTATGGAATGACTTGTTAATTGCTATGGTTTTCCTTGGTAACAATGAAGAACAACTCGTACTAACGGGCCGTTTGCGTGAGTTATTAGGATCGCGAGGAGGCAATTGGGAAATTCTAACCGCATCCGCCTTTATTACCATCTTAGTACCGCTAGGTGTATTTATTGGATTGCAACGATTCCTAGTAAGAGGTTTGTTATCGGGTTCAGTGAAATAGGTTTTGACCATACTAATAGGTCCACTGAAAGAAAAAGTACGACTAACAATTTTTAGAATTTAAGACGCTAGCCGACTAGGGCTAAGCGGATAAAGAGGCAACAAATGGCAGATTTAAAACTAACGAATGTGAAAAAAATCTACGATAACAACGTAGAAGTCATGCGCGATATTAATCTAGACATCAAACAAGGTGAATTCATTGTGTTTGTTGGGCCATCAGGCTGTGGTAAGTCCACCTTGTTACGGATGATCTCTGGGTTAGAGAGCATTTCGGGTGGCACTTTAGAGATTGATGGGGATGTGGTTAATGACATTCCGCCAGCATTGCGTGGCATTGCCATGGTATTCCAAAGTTATGCTTTGTACCCGCATATGACTGTGTATGACAACATGGCTTTTAGCTTACAAATTGCCAAGGTAAGTAAAGAAGATATCGATAAGCAGGTGCGTAAAGCCGCTGATATGTTGCAATTGACTAGCTATCTAGACCGTCTACCAAAAGCGCTTTCAGGTGGACAACGTCAGCGTGTAGCGATTGGTCGAGCGATTGTGCGTCAACCAAAGGTCTTCTTATTTGATGAGCCACTTTCTAACCTAGATGCAGCACTTCGTGTGGCGACTCGTATGGAAATTGCCAACTTAAAAGAAAGCATGCCTGAATCCACCATGATTTATGTAACCCATGATCAGGTTGAGGCGATGACCTTAGCTGATCGTATCGTGCTTTTATCTGCGGGCAACATAGAACAAGTTGGTGCACCGCTGGATCTGTATGAGAACCCTGCGAACGTTTTTGTGGCGAAATTTATTGGTTCGCCAGCGATGAATATTATGCCTGCGACTGTGACACAAGCAGGTAAAGAAACACAGTTAACCTTGAACACGAATCATCAGGTTCAAATGCCAATTACGTTGAGTTCAAGCGAGATGGGCTTATCGGCTCAATTTGGTGTGCGCCCTGAAGATTTAACCGTTTGTCAATCTGAGGCTGATACTGTCTTGGTTGAGGGCGAGATTGCTTTTGTTGAATCCCTAGGTGAAGCCACACTTTTATATGTGAAAACTCAAGAAGGGGCGGATCTTGTGGTGGCTAAGTTGGCAGGTACATTGCAGTACAAACGAGGCGATAACGTTTCCTTAACCACTAAACCCGAAAAAATGCATTTGTTTAATGCAGCTGGCGATAACTATCGTCGGCTATAAAACAAACTTAATTAATAACGACTGATTTACTTATTGGAGCGTCTAATGACAACCAACTTAAACTGGTGGAAAGGCGGTATCATCTACCAAATTTATCCACGTAGTTTTATGGACTCAAATGGTGATGGTGTGGGCGATATCGCCGGCATCACAACAAAACTGGATTATGTTGCTTCCCTAGGTGTGGATGCAATCTGGTTGTCACCTGTGTTCACTTCGCCAATGAAAGACTTTGGCTATGATGTGTCAAACTATCGTGATATCGATCCTTTGTTTGGTTCTTTAGACGACTTCAAAAAAATGATAGCTCGTGCCCATGAATTAAACCTTAAGGTGATGGTAGATCAGGTGTTGAGCCACTCTGCTGAGTCTCACCCATGGTTTGAAGAAAGCCGCCAAGATAAAACCAACGATAAAGCTGATTGGTATGTTTGGGCTGATCCTAAACCGGATGGCTCACCACCAAATAACTGGTTATCTATTTTTGGCGGCAGTGCTTGGCAATGGGATAGCCGTCGTTTGCAATATTATTTGCATAACTTCTTAACCAGTCAGCCGGATATTAACTTCCATTGTGCTGCTGCGCGCCAAGCTCAGCTCGACAATATGCGTTTTTGGCTTGAGCTAGGTGTGGACGGTTTCCGTCTAGATACTGTTAACTTCTATTACCATAGCGAAGGCTTAGAAGATAACCCACCAGTACCGGAAGGTGAGCCAAAAACTATGGGCGCGCCTCATGATAATCCTTACACATATCAACGACATGTGTATGATATTAGCCGTCCAGAGAACTTAGGCTTCTTGCAAGATTTGCGCAGCCTGATGGATGAGTTTCCAGGTAGTACCACTGTGGGTGAGCTAGGGGATGATTATCCGCTAGAGCGCATGGCAGAATATACTTCTGGTGGTGATAAGCTACATATGGCTTATACCTTCGATTTATTGAATACGCCACATTCGCCGACTTACATTCGTGATGTTCTGACGAATATGCAGGACATAGTGGGTGATGGATGGCCTTGCTGGGCACTTTCTAACCATGACGTTGTACGTTCGGCAACACGTTGGGGAGAAGGTGAAGATACTATCGCTTATCCTTTGGTAGCCCTTGCGTTGATTACCTCTCTACGTGGTAGCGTGTGCCTTTATCAAGGTGAAGAGCTAGGTTTACCTGAAGCTGATGTGCCTTTTGAGCGTATTCAAGATCCTTACGGCATTCCTCTTTGGCCTGTGTTTAAAGGTCGTGATGGCTGTCGTACACCTATGGTGTGGAATAAAGAAGAACAAGGTGGTTTCTCTACGATTGAGCCTTGGTTGCCTGTTGATGACAGACACCTTGCTTTGTCTGTGGCAGAGCAAGAAGCTAACCCAGCTTCTTTGTTGCATAAGGTTCGCCAATTGATTAAATGGCGTCAGACTCAACCAGAATTGTTAAATGGTGAACTGACACAAGTTGAAGTAAACAACCAAGATTTGATTGCTTACGTACGTGAGTATGAAGGTCAGAAAGTTTTGGTTGTCATTAACATGACAAAAGACGCGCAAACAGCAGAGCTGTCTATGCCAGTGACAGATGTATTAGAAGGTCACGGTTTTACAGCAAGTTTGAATGAGCAAGTAGTGAGTTTACCTGCTTACCAAGCTTTTTATGCGCGTATTGATTAGTAAGCCTGACAAGGTTTATTTAAACAGCTTTTAGTCTGTTAGTAGGAAGCCAGTGACACGTCACTGGCTTCACGTCTTCCACTAATAATAAGAAGATAATATGAAAGCTAACTTACCTAGACGATTAACCCTTAAAGATGTTGCTGCTAGATTAAAGGTTTCTACCGCGACAATTTCAAATGCCTTTAACCGCCCTGATCAACTTTCGGCTGAACTACGTACCAGCATTTTGAAAGAGTGTGAAGACATAGGTTATTTTGGCCCTAACGCGGCGGCACGCAGTTTACGTACGGGTCGTACGGGTATTGTTGGTATCGTTTTGTCTGACAAATTGAGTTACAGCATGTCAGATCCCGTGGCCAGCCAGTTCTTACGTGGCATGGCAGAAGTGCTCGACGCCCATGATTACAACATGTTGCTGCTCTCATCCCATGATGCCGAGCAAGATGTACAAACCCGTATGCAATCTTCCATGGTAGATGGCTTTATTGTCTATGGGCATAAACCTCAGCAATTTGTTAATGCACCTTGGTCTCTTCCTAATAAACATACGATAGCGGTAGATAGTTTTATTCCCGGCTGTGCTTCGGTGAATGTTGAAAACTATGAAGGGGCGAAAGAAATTACTCTACATGCCCTCAAACATAAACCAAAAGGGGTGGCTGTTTTAGGTCTTGCTCTGTTGGATACTAACCGTGTGTGTCGTATTCGTGATGACGAGCTATTAGATGCTGCTGCCTCTATTTCGATTCGTCGTTTGCATGGTTATATGGATGCCTTAAAAGAGTGTGATTACGAAATCAACTCTGAGAATATTTGGAATATCCCAGAGAGTAGTCATAAGCTTGCTCACCAAGCCGCACGTGAAGCACTGGGTATGGTGGATAGACCTGAACTTATTATCTGTATGAGTGATATCATTGCGATTGCCACTGTCCAGGTTGCCCAGCAAATGGGACTTAAAGTACCTGAGGATGTGAATGTTGTGGGTTTCGATGGTATTCCTGAAAGTGCCAGTATTCATCCAACTATCACTACAGTACATCAACAAAATGAAGAAAAAGGTCGTGTCGCAGCTGAACTCTTTTTAGGCTTAAGAGAAGCGAAAGATGAAGTATTGCAAACTGAGCTTGTAGTACGAGAAAGCTGCCCATAAAAAAGCACGCATAAGCTGTGACTTATGCGTGCTTATTCATTGCTTACCAGCTAATCAATTAGCTTAGAAGAAACCAAGTGGGTTAGTGTCATAACTCACTAGTAGGTTTTTTGTTTGCTGATAATGCTCAAGCGCGAGTTTATGGGTTTCACGGCCAATACCTGATTTCTTGTAGCCACCGAAAGCTGCGTGAGCTGGATATGCATGGTAGCAGTTGGTCCAAACTCGACCTGCTTGGATGCTGCGACCCATACGATAAGCGCGGTTCATATCTCGTGTCCAAAGACCTGCACCTAGACCAAACTCAGTATCATTGGCAATACGTAAGGCTTCTGCTTCGTCTTTGAAGGTTGTGATACCTACCACAGGGCCGAAAATCTCTTCTTGGAAAATACGCATATCATTGCTGCCCTTCATTAAGGTTGGCTGCACATAATACCCTTTAGAGAAAGAGCCTGATAAACGCTCCGCATTACCACCAATCAGGAACTCAGCACCTTCTTCACGGCCAATATCCATATAGCTCATAATCTTATCGAACTGTTCTTGAGAGGCTTGAGCACCCACTTGTGTTTCCGTATCGAGCGGATTACCACGAACAATCGACTGGGTGCGTTTAACCACCATATCGATAAACTCTGGATAAATGCTTTCTTGGATTAGGGCTCTAGAAGGGCAAGTACAAACTTCCCCTTGGTTAAAGAAAGCAAGGACTAGGCCTTCTACTGCCTTACTCACAAACTCGTCTTCATGTTGCATCACATCTTCAAAGTAGATATTCGGTGACTTACCACCCAGCTCCACGGTAGAAGGAATAAGATTTTCAGCGGCACAACGTAAGATTTCTTGGCCAACAGGGGTCGAGCCTGTAAAGGCAATTTTAGCAATACGTTTGCTGGTGGATAGTGCCCGGCCAGCTTCAGCACCATAGCCATTAATAACGTTAATAACACCTGGTGGTACTAGGTCTGCAATCAATTCCATTAAGACTAAGATGGTTGCAGGTGTTTGCTCAGCAGGTTTAAGTACGACACAGTTACCAGCAGCGAGTGCTGGAGCAAGTTTCCATGCTGCCATCAAAATAGGGAAGTTCCATGGGATGATTTGTCCCACTACACCTAATGGCTCATGTACATGGTAAGCCACGGTGTTGCCGTCAATTTCGGCCATAGAGCCTTCTTGAGAGCGTAGGCAACCCGCGAAATAACGAAAGTGATCTGCCGCTAATGGAATATCTGCCGCTAGGGTTTCCCGTACCGCTTTACCATTGTCCCAGGTTTCGCCGACAGCGAGTTTTTCTAAATTCGCTTCGATGCGATCTGCAATTTTCAGTAATAGGTTAGAGCGTTCTGTGACGGATAAAGCGCCATAAGCGTCTTTTGCTTTGTGAGCTGCATCCAGTGCTAGCTCCACATCTTCTGAGCTAGAGCGAGGGATTTGGCAAAACGCTTCGCCTGTTACAGGGCTAACATTGTCAAAATACTGGCCTTTAACAGGGGCAACCCATTCTCCGCCAATAAAGTTGGCGTACTTATCTTTAAATTGAATAGGGGATTCAGGATGGCCAGGTGGTTGATAAATCATAATGTAACTCCGTTTTTTATTTTTGTTTAAAGGTGTGTATCTGCTACTTATGGCTAGTCGTAATCTTTTTCATCTCTGTCAAAATGATTGACGATGTTTTGGACTTGCTTTAAAACATCTTATGCTTGTTTTTCTATAACCATTGCTCTGACAGTCCTAACCTTTGTTGTCTCAGTCCAAACTGAATAGCTGAGCAAAAACCAAGGAAGGCTTGTAAGCTTAAAAATAATAAAAAGATGGCGAGGCGATTTGATGGCAGTTTTAGCAGCAAGACCTGTGTTAAAAGAGGCTCATAGCAATATAAATAGAGCCAGATCCAACCCGTTAAAGATGGTGGAAAACCGTATTGGTTTTGCTGGGCTAGAGTCTGAGTTGAGTATTTATGACACCTATGAAAGTGCGAATAGAGTTGGGTTGGACTCGGACGGTATTACCCTATGTGGCATGCTTACGGGAAAGAAAGTGGTGCATTGTGATGATGTTGCCTTCGACTTTTTACCGCAGCAATCCTTTGTTATGTCACCAAACCAACATATTGATATCGATTTTCCACTGGCAAAAGAACAAGACCCAACGACCTGCTTAACAATCAACTTGAGTCAGGCTCGTATTCAACAAATTTGTGATCAGCTCAATCTGAAAAATAAGCCCATGGCTGAAATTGGTGAGTGGCGCTACCGTGATACTGATCATTTGCATATGGATTTGTCCCAACCGACTCAATCTTTATTAGAAAGGTTAGTCGCGCTCTATTCTGAAAACAGTGACGAACGTGATTTGATGATAGAACTGGGGATTTCTGAATTAACCGTGCGAATGCTACAGCAGCAAGCTCGTAATTTTTTGCTTAAACAACTGGATTATGACCCTGAACTCACAGGTCTACATAGGGCGATGCAGCATATAGAAGACTATCTTGATTTACCCTTAGATATGGCGCAACTACAAAAGCTTGCCTGTATGAGCCGTTCTAAATTTTTCCAGCGTTTTAAACAACAGCTAGGTTGTACTCCTGGCGAGTATCAAATTCAAAGGCGTATTGAAGTAGCAGCAACCAAGTTGAAACAAGGGATGAGCGTGACCCAAGCCAGCATTGAAAGCGGCTTTTTAAATGTGTCGCATTTTAGCCGCCGCTTTTATTTAAGATATGGTAAATCACCCACTGAGTTTAAACGCCTTGATAATCTAGACCAGAGCTAGCGGCTTAATACGGCTAATATCTTGTGATTGAATGAGGTTATCAAGTTCATCGACTAATACTTGTGTCATGGCCATGACTTTTTGCCAATAAGGGATACGTTCTTCATCCGTCAGGTTTTTAAAATCATTACGATCTGGAATTTTCTGAAAAGGGAAAGATTGGATAAATTCAGCTGAAGGGCAAAGGATCACCGTTTTATCATAATTACCTGCGTGCGGCGTTCTGTTCAGCGACTTATCAAACCAACCCGCTTTAGGCTTGGCATCATAATGAGGGTAGAGGATAAGTCCTTGATTATGAAAGTCTAAGTCAAAGTGGTAATCAATCAAACCACCATCTCGATACATGCCTTTTGGTGTGCCTGGTATATCGGCAATACCTTCCATGACAAGAGGAATCGAACCTGAAGCCAATAGGGCATCTTTAATATTTTCTTGAGTGAGTGTGACCTGTTGGGTGGGGATTTTAAAAGGGTCACTGATTTGCAGCTTGCTGTGGGCAGGTTGGAAGATAAAACGTTGAGATTGGCTGGCAAGATGTTGACGGCCGAGACGGTTTTTTACATAGCTCGAAAACATACCTGCTAGTTGTAGGCCTGTCTGTTCACTCGCGCCAAAACCTTGGCATTTGGCTACGACAAAATGGGCCTGATAGAGGGGGTTATTGATGATCTCTTCTGCCCCTGTTTCAGCAAAAAGTTCATCGATAAGGTCACGTGTTTGTTGGCTGATCTGTTTAGCATTCGCCCCTTTTGAATAGCAAGTTTGCGAGTAAATTCGGGCTAGATTTTCTAAGGCGTCTACTGGCTTTTTACGAGCAAAACATGAGGCTCGAAATGCACCGGCACTAGAACCAATGAAATGTAGAGGAGTCTCTCTTTTTTGGAAAAACTCGGCGATTAAATAGCTATCCAAAGCGTAATGAGAAAACCATTTAGGGCCGCCACTGGCACCTAAAAAGTGGCTAAATAGATGGCTCTGAAAACCTTCTTGCTGCAGCTGTGTTAATGCTTCTGGACCAGCATGAATCTCTAATTTAGGCATTTCCCTATCCTTATCAATAACTTTGGGTTATATCTTTAACATAGGTAAGCCTATGGTGGCGAGTCCTAAGAGTAAAAATAAAGCGCAAGCGAGACGGCGAGATTTATCTAAATTAATGCGCTGCATCAGATAATTGCCCGCATAGATCATAGGCAGGTTAGCAAGCAGCATGCCCAGCGTTGAACCAATCACAACTTGAAGAGTTTGTGGGAAGTTTGCGCCTAGAATGACAGTTGCGACCTGAGTTTTGTCGCCGATTTCAGCCAATGAGAACAGGATAAAGCTGGTAATGAAGGCGCCGTATTTAAAAAGCTTATTTTCATCGTCAACCTCTTTGTCTGGAATTAGTAACCAAAAGCCGACCGCAATGAAGCTCAAGCCAATTAACCAGGTTTGCCCATTGGCAGGTAATAAAGAGCTTAACCAGAGGCCAAAATACGCACTGATACCATGGTTGATTAAGGTGGCTAATAGAATCGCCATTATGATGGCATTTTTGGAGGCAAAGCGAGTCGCTAGAAAGAGAGTCAGTAATTGAGTTTTATCGCCGATTTCAGCCAGAGTGACTGAGCTTAGAGATGCGATTAAGGCTTGCATATAAAGGTTCCTAATGTGGGCTAACTGACAATAAGACAAAACCCCGTCGCCCACATTGGAACAGGAATTTGTCTTAAGTCTCATTAATCCCAGTAGGACTTCTTTACCACGAACTTGAGGTTCGATTATGTTGATAAAGAACCTTGTCAGTTTTAATGTGCCACTGGCAAGGAAATTACTCCCTTAAGAGGGTCGAGATTCTAACACTATTTATAGACCAGTTTCGAGCCTAAAATGCATAATTTATTCGCGCACTTGGCCCATGGGTGATGCGTTTTAAACTTGAGAGTGATAATTCGTTATTGGTCGAGTCGAATAAATCGAAAGGCCTTGCACTGAGTAAAAAGTCACTTTGTACTTGGTAACCAATATTCACCGCGAGTGAGTAGTTCTCATTTTTAAAACCGTAAAAATAACCCAGTTCGTAGTTTCCTTGGGCACCATACAATAACCAGCTTTCACCATTCACACCCTTGTTACTTAAGGCATTAGCATTACTGGCTGTGGCTTGCGATAAACCTAAAACAGCAGAGGTAGAGAAGTACCAGTCCTTCCTTTCTCCTTGCTCATCCGAATGTATATAGTGATAAATAGGATCATTATAGATACCAACACCAAAGGTGGTGATCTTAAGGGCATCGTCTTGCAAGGTTTGATTGCTGTATTTAAATAGGTGCGGCACCTCACTGGTTCGATAGCCTGTTCCTAGCATCACACTTGAGCCTTTAAAACGCTTTTTCAATATAAGCAGTTGCTTGTAGGTATTAAAAAAAGTGCCATCAGCGTTATCTGAATTACCACTTGTGGTGCCAGCAATGACGCCTTGGTCTATTTGAAAGAAGTGCTCTTGCCAGACATAGCTAATAGAAAATTCACGAACCTCTTTGTCTTTATCAAGGCTAACATCGACCAATACAGCAGGCTTGATAGGGCCAGAATAACCATATTGAAAGGTTTGATACTGGCTATGATCTAGCGCGTACTTTTGCTCGTCTGATTGCTTAAGCCAGCTATTCTCTTTAAGGCCAAACGAAAAGTATTGTTGGGCATAGCTAACGGAGGAAGCTAAGCCTAGGCTAAGTAATAGAAAAAACTTTGTCATATCCTTCCTTAGGTTCCCTAGCTGATGTTATAAAAACATTTCCAATAACTCGTTTAAAAAGAGTTTGCCTTTTTCTGTGGTGCAAATACGCTTTTGCTGCCAATCCTGTGCTTCTAGTAAGCCTTTATCAACGGCTTCTTGTAGCTGTTTTAATAAGCTTTCAGGTGGTTGGTGTTGGCAAAACTGCTCATACTCTGCCAGATCGAACGCTTCAAACAATCTTAACCTGTTCATCATGAACTCAAACGGCATATCGTCTTTTTCGACACTCTCTTTAATACAAAGAGCAGCAGGTAAATTACCTAAATAATGGTTTGGATGACGAGTTTTACGGGTACGAAAAATTTGACCGTCGGCTAAGGTGATCTTGCCGTGAGCACCGGCGCCTATGCCAAGGTAATCCCCAAAACGCCAATAGTTTAAATTATGTTTTGCTTGTCTATTTACTTGCGAATTGGCTGATACTTCATATTGCGCATAACCTTGTTTAGTTAACAGGGCTTGTCCCATATCTTGAATGTGCCAAAGGGTATTATCTTCAGGGAGTTCAGGTGGACGACGGTAAAATTCGGTATTGGGTTCAATCGTTAATTGATACCAAGAGAGGTGCTCTGGCGCTAATTTAATGGCAATTTCTAGATCTTCCATGGCCTGTTCGAGGGATTGCTCAGGTAATCCATGCATCAAATCAATATTGATATTATCAAAGCCAGCTTGGCGTGACTTATCCACAGCAGTCATGGCTTCTTCGCGGTTGTGGATTCTTCCTAGGGTTTTCAACAGGTTTGGCTGAAAACTTTGAATGCCAATGGAGAGTCTATTGATGCCGGCTTTACGAAAATGAGTAAACTTTTCTTGTTCAAACGTACCTGGGTTCGCTTCCATGGTAATTTCAGCATCAGGGACAAAATCTAATCTCTGCTTTAAACCAGACATCAATTGATAGTAGAAGTCGGCGCTCATTAAACTGGGAGTACCACCACCAATAAACATACTTTGAATTTGACGACCCTGCACATAGGCAAGGTCGACTTCGAGGTCTGCTAATAATTGCTTGAGGTAGGCCGCTTCTGGTAGCTTACCTTCCTCTTCAAAGCGGTCTGCCTGATGTGAATTGAAATCACAATAAGGGCATTTTCGAACACACCAAGGTAAGTGTACATAAAGGCTTAATGGCGGTAATAAATCTGGCATTGAAACTAGGCTTTCGCCTGCTCAAATGCAGCAAGCAGTTGCTGAAGAGCAATGGCTCTGTGACTGATGCGATTCTTCTCATCTTTAGTCAGCATAGCAGCGCTACAGTCTCGGTTAGGCACATAAAATACAGGATCGTAACCAAAACCGTGTTTGCCTTGAATTTCGGTCAAGATTGAACCTTCCCATACACCGTGGAATACCCAAGGTGTTGGATCATCTTTATGTTTCATGTAAGCCAGTACACAGTGAAAGCGTGCGGTACGCTCTTCTTCTGGCACGCCTTCAAGCTTTTCTAATAAAAGCGCATTATTCGCTTCGCTATTACCGTGTTCGCCAGCGAAACGTGCTGAGTAGATACCTGGTGCGCCATTTAAATAATCTACTTCAATGCCAGAGTCATCTGCAATGGCTGGTAATCCTGTTTGAGCACAGGCGTTACGGGCTTTTAAGATGGCATTTTCGATAAAGCTTAAGCCGTTCTCTTCGGCTTCCTCTACATTGAATTCACCTTGAGGTTTAACCTCAAATCCCAAGTTAGACAGCATGTCATTGAATTCATTGATTTTGCCCGTATTGTTACTGGCTAATACAAGGGTCTTACTCATGCAAATGATCCTTTGTTATCGGTCAACATAGAGGTGTTTTTTAAATTTAACAGTCATGGGAGCGCTGTTAGCGTCGAGTTTTGCATCGACTTGAAAGCGCAAAATCTCATCGTCTGTTTTTGTGAAGGCGGCAATATAATAAATCGCGTTGCCTTCGTCTATGGTTACAAAGTCTAGTTTTACGATTTGACCAATTAAATTAGTCACTTTACCTGTCACAATAGCAGGTAAAGTTTGGGGTAAATCGGATTTACTTGGCTTGATGACTGCGACATTTAACAAACCACGACCTTTGCTGCGGATAAAACCATATTGCTGAGCAATTTTAGGGGTAAGGAAGGTGGACTCAAAGGTGTTGTAGTGAACCTCTAGTTTACCAAAGCTCTGTTTTTGCTCGGCCTGAACTAGGCTACTGAAGATAAAGCAAAAGAAAATAATGATGTGTTTCATGGTACCTTCCTAACGGCTTACGTGAAAAATCGCGGTTTCACTGAATAAATTTGGCATAGCTTTAATCCACCATCTGTCTCTCAGTTGGCCATCTACCGCAGCAGATCGTAAGATTTTGATGCCTTTTTCTTGGCAAAGGGTTTCAAAATCTTTAAAAGTACAAAAGTGAATGTTGGGCGTATCATACCAATTATAAGGTAAGAACTCGGAAACTGGCATGTGGCCTTTTAACCCAAGATGGATACGGTTACGCCAATGACCAAAGTTAGGGAAAGTGATAATGCATTCCTTACCCACTCTTAGCATTTCGTCTAGCAATAGATCTGGACGGCGAAACTGCTGTAGTGCATGCGTCATGACAACGAGATCAAAGCTTTCGTTATCAAAGTTATCCAAACCTTTATCAAGGTCATGCTCTAGTACCGGCACGCCATTTTCAATACATTGGTTAATGTGCGCAGCATCGATCTCAAGGCCGTAACCTTGTACTTCTTTGTTGCCAATAATATGGCTTAATAACTCGCCTTCGCCACAACCTAGGTCAAGAACACGGCTTTTGGGTTGGACCCATTCATTAATTATGTCTAAATCGGCGCGCATTAGTTTGCTCCCTTGTTCTTGCTAGAAAGCAGTGTGTTATGGGTTCTGTTTAAGAAGCCTGAGAGGGCGGCCATATATCTTGGTAACGGGAATAGAAAGGCATCATGGCCTTGGCTGGCTTCGACTCTGGCGTAACTGACATGCTTACCGGCTTTCACTAGAGCATCAACTATCTCTTCGCTGCGCTCTGGTGAAAAGCGCCAGTCAGTAGAGAAAGACACTAACAAGAAGTCGCATTTAGCAACTGCTAATACCTTGGCTAAGTCACCGTCGGCTTTCGCTGCTGGGTCAAAATAATCCAGCGCTTTTGTCATCAGCATGTAGGTGTTGGCATCAAAGCGTTTTGTAAAAGCTTCACCTTGGTAGCGCAAATAGCTTTCTACTTCAAAATCAATATCATAATTGTACTGATACTTATCATGACGCATGGTTCGGCCAAACTTTTCACCTAGTGAGTCTGTTGATAAATAGGTGATATGCCCCAGCATACGTGCTAACCCTAAGCCGTTTCTGGGTAGCGTTTGTTGAGCATGGTAATCACCCTGATGGAATTCTGGGTCACGGCTAATGGATTGTCGTGCGACCTCATTAAAGGCAATGTTTTGTGTCGATAGTTTAGGGGCAGAAGCTATAATAACCGCTGACTTTAAACGATCTGGATAACGTATGCTCCATTGTAGGACCTGCATGCCGCCTAGGCTGCCACCCACTATGGCAGCAAAAGTATCTATGCCTAACTTATCGGCAAGGCGTGCTTGGCTTTCTACCCAGTCTTCTACTGTGACAATAGGGAAGTCTGCCCCCCAAACTTGATTCGTCTCTGGGTTGACTGTTGTTGGGCCTGTGCTTCCGCCACAGCCTCCTAGGTTATTCAAACAAATAACGTAAAAGCGTGAGGTGTCGATTGGTTTGCCTGGTCCTATCGCGTTATCCCACCAACCTGGTTTTTTATCATCCATTGCATGATAGCCCGCCGCATGATGATCACCACTGAGTGCGTGGCAAATCAAGATAGCATTTGAGCGTTCGGCATTAAGTGAGCCGTATGTCTCATAGATTAGGTCATATTGGGCTAACTCAGTGCCGCAACTTAGGCTTAAAGCCTGTTCGAAGTGCGCAACTTGAGGAACCACAATACCAACGGAATCGGCTGGGATATTGTCCGGCATACGAATAGATTTCCTGGTTTGAATGGGTGACTCGAAAAGCTAAATTAGCCCGTGTTTTAAGACCTTTAAGCTGTCTAATATTTGGCTATAGTGGGCACAGTCTATCCTGTGCGCATAAGGCCTTCAAGTGATCTAGTCTATTAAGCGTTTCATAAGATAGATAAGAAGTGAATAAGCCTTGATAAAGGAGCAAAACACGCTGTTTTGCTCCTTATTAGTGCTTGTTTTCTAGGTTCTTTGGTTATTGATAAACACGCTTGATACTTGGTACAAAGCGTACAAGTATCGCATCGATAATCATCAAGCTAACTAGGCAAATGGCAGCCAAAGGCAAGAATAAAGATAAGATGAACATGAGTATGCTGGCATTTTTCCAACGCCCTAGATTTTGCGGTAAAGGTGGGGCGCTTAAACCGCGGCTCTGACTTGGACGGCGTAACCACCAAATATAAAGTCCACTGACACTTAGCATTATGATCATGGCGCAAGCGACAGTATTTAGAATAAGATTCCAAAGACTGTAGTTAGCTTGGTGAAGCGCAATACCTACCGCCATCGATTTGGCCATTAAATTGTAATCTGCATAACCAATATCGGCTAAGACCTTGCCGGTATACTGATCTAAATGCAGGGTTCTATCTTGAGTCGCGTCTTGAATGTCGCCGCTCATAGTATTTGCTGAGAGGGTATACACCCCAGTGTCGTTACTTGGAAGACTAATGGTGAAGTGAGTAAATCCGACTGTCTGTGCAAAAGCAGAAACAGAATCAAGGTTAACCTCAACACCTTGTTCAATGCCCTTTGAGCCAGAGTTAGTGCCTGATTCTGGCAAAGGGCTCAGTTCGAGGTTCCATGGCATAGTTTCGATCACACCTGTATTTAAACTTTTGTGGCTGGCATGAATATCATCAGAGTCCGTTATTGGGTTTGAGTTGAAATTTGATGCTCTCTTTTCCGTTGGAAAGCTGCTCCATGCCTGTACAAATTGCCCGCCCCAGATACCGCTCCAAGCTAACCCTGAAAGCGAGAAGAAAACTAAAAAGACAAGTGATGCTAGACCTGTGGTGGCATGTAGGTCACGCCAAAACATTCTTTTACCATTTTGTTTTCTGATTTTAAGGGCTTGAATAAAACGATTGCCAGTTTGTTTCTTGGGTGTATTTCTTGGCCACCATAAGTAACTTCCTGTGATTGCCAGCAAAATGGTAAAGCTTGCAGCTAGCTCCATTAATCTGTCACCAATATCGCCAATCATTAGGCTGCCATGGATGTCATTGCTTAGGGCATAGAGGCCATTATCCAGGTTGAAATCACCCAGTATTTGCCCTGTATAAGGGTTGCTAAACACTTTGAGGTTCACACCTTCAGACGTTTTAACGATAAATTGATTGCTCTGGTTAGGCGCTTTGCCCTGAATAAATTTTTTGATAGTGCCTGAGTAGGCAAGGCTGACATTTTCTTTTTGGGATTCAAAAGAGGCTTTTTGTTCTCCAACCTCGACAAAAAATTTGTTTTGATAAAGTTGTGGTTCAAGAACCGGTTGGTAAAGCATGATGAGCCCTGTAACCGACAGAATAATTAAAAAAGGCACAACAAACAGCCCTGCATAGAAGTGCCAGCGCCAAACGGAGTGATAAAAATGTCGTGAGACGGGTTTAGATTTTTGTTTAGATTCTTGACTGGAAAGTGGAATAGACATGGGAAACCTTTATTTTTTAAGCCAATGGGGAATTGGCAAACTAAATAGATAAAAAGGTGCGCGCACACGCACTAAAGCACTGCTTAAAATTAAGCAGTGCTCAGCTAGTACTCTTACAAGTAGCAATCAGGTGTTCAGGCTGATTGCAGAAGGTAAAACTCGATACGGCTTGGTGGTGCTCTAGGATGGGCAAGCGTATAGGGTTTCTTTAGTGAAACTTGGCTTGCATAACGAACAAGGGATGTAGAAGTTAAATTAGAAGGTGCGAGAAATTCAGGGAAGCTTAGACTGATAACATCCTGAACACAGGGGCATTGAGTGGTTTGATGTTGTTTAGAATCACTTTTGGAAGATTCTATTTTAACGAGTTCAATGCCTGCAGTGGTACATAAAGAAACCCAATAACCGCTGACTTGACCTTGAGCATTAATCGCAGGCAGGGCAAAAAAACAGCACCAGCAAAGCAATTGCAGTACTAAGAGTTTTTTAGACGCTGTATAAGTCGAGCTTAACGTGCGCATCCTGCTCCGCTTTGCCTAAGGTTAAAAGGAAGAATCATAGTTTAATCTGATTCAGTTTTATCTGATAGGGGTCAAACTGTGATTAATCTCTATAGACTTGAAATAAACGATAGGTGAGTTGTCCTGCTGTCTTTTCTTTCAACAAGTCCCAAGATTGAGTAATGCTAGGTAAAGGCGTCTCTTTTTCCATTTCTAAATAAACGAGAGCGCCTTCAGCTAACCAACCTTGCTCTAATAACGGCAAGATATTCTCAACCCAGCTTTTACGAAAAGGCGGATCAATAAAGACTAAATCAAAAGGGGCTTTATCGGCTAAGTTTGGTTGAGCTTCTATCGGTAGTTTCAATAGACTCAGTGCATCTTGATTGAGTGTTAGCGCGTCTTTACAGCCAAGCGTTGCTAAATTTTGCTGCATTTGTTGGGTAACAACCCGAGAGGCATCGACAAATACACAGCTCTTTGCTGAACGTGAAAGCGCTTCTAGCCCTAAAGCACCAGACCCACAAAATAAGTCCGCACATTTAGCGCCTGGCACATAGGTATTAATCCAGTTGAAGAGGGTTTCTCTGACTCTATCCGGTGTTGGTCTAAGTCCTTCTAGTTCTGGAATAGGTAACATGCGTGAACGCCATTGGCCGCTAATAATTCTAAGCTTTGCTCTTTGCTGTTTAGATTTATTGGTTGCGTGATCAAGTTTTTTAGGGGCGCGTGAGCGGGCGTTCATGGCTAATCTTCCAACTGGTAGGGCTTTTAAGGTTGGCTATTTTAAAGGCTCAACCCTGATTAAGAAAGCCCTATTAACTATTGTCTTTGCTGTAATTCTTGCAGGCTTGACGTCATGATTAAGCGACGAATATTGGCGTTAAACTCTTTAAAGCTTAAATCTTCTATCGCCTCAGCATAGGACTCATTCCATTGACTCAGCGTTAGGCCCTCTTGCTCTTCAAGTGCCAAGGTTTCTTGGCTTGCCATGCGAGCCCACCAACTAGGAGACTGAGTATAATTAGTTAGTCTCTCTTGATAGCGGGTTAATGATTGTTCGAATGCATCTTGGCTAAAACTTGTGATTGAATCTTCGAGTACCTGCCGTGAAAAGTACTCATCTTGGCGGTATTTACCTTCTGGTTTAGAGGCATCTAATAGTGGACTTTGCTCGTGCTGAATACTCCACCAAGCCCATTTCTGCTGGGGTGAAGATTCAAAATGCAACTGTACATAGCTGGGTGCGCTGGCTTGTTTAAGCTGAGATAGGTAATAAGGCAACCATAGTTGTAAGCTGATCCACTCTTTGGCGTTGTTCACCTGGTTGAAGGAAAATGCACCATGACTTTGTAATAGTTGGGGGCCAACTTGAGTCTGCAAGCCGATTCGTTGAGCCGTATTATTTGCTTCTGGTGTTGGTGAGTAAGCAGCATTTTTAGTCAATTGAGCGAGGTAAGCCTGCATCTCTTGCACACCATTAATATTGCCTGCCAGTGTGATTTTATCTATCTGGCCAAGCAGTGTTTGATAGTGTTGTTGAATGTCTTGCTGAGTCAAACTGTATTCGTCTAACACCCCATCTAAAGGTAGGTTGTTCGCTTGAGGAAAGAGTTTTTGCTCTAACTGGGCTTTATTTGATAAATAGTAAGGTATGTGGCCTTGTTGCCAGTTTTGAAAGGTACGGTTTTTAAAATCGGGCTGGCTAAACCAAGGGATAAGTATATCCATACTAGCACTCAAAAAGCTGGGTTCGCTATTTAATGTGATAGCCAGCTCACTTTCTTTATTACTAACATGGTAGGTTAATTGTGTGGTGACATCGGATAAGCGTTGATTGATTGAGCTAGTGCTTAGGGGCAAGGTATCTAACATCAATAATGAAAACACGGCATCGGTTAAGCCAAGTTTACTATCGTCTTTGCGTCCATGATTAAAACGAATCCGTAATTCAAGTTTATTCGTGCCCTGCCAAGTATTTTGGTAAACCCAAGTAATGGGGATTTGATTCTCTGTCTGCCAATACTCTATGTGTGCTTCAGGGTATTTTGAAGGTGGCGCGGTAAGATTAAGAACGAGAACCATCAGACTAATGAAGATCATTAATCCTGCTAAGACGGGTTTACTAAATAATGGCTTGTCGGATTTTTTCATAAGGCTAATGGTTAATTACCGAATACTTAATGATTTACTTAAAAAGGGATATATTCCCTGAAAGAATTCAATTAGACACTAAATTTCATTCTTATGGGCCTGTTTGCTCACAGGAATAATGTTAAAATTGATTGTTTTCTGTGCCTTTTTACCACAGGTCATCAAATTATTTTATTCAATTCGCTGAAACATCGTGACTAAATTCGATTTTTAGCCCAGTAAGAGATCCACTGAATGGAATTTGTTAATAGCATTATTGCGTTTTTTACACCTTATTTTGGGGAATATGCCCAATACGCACCTATCGTTATCGGTGCTTTGCTCGCTGTCTTAGCGTATGCAATTAAACCTCGTGTCATTAAAAAAATGGGTGCAGACGCGAACGAGTTAGATAAAAAAGATACAGAACAACTAGATGCGGTTGAATCGAAACAAGGTTCGACGGTTTCTCAGGTAATAGAACAAACGACAGAAAGCGTTGAACAGACTTCTCAAGTAGAAGCCAAAGCAGAAACCGTAGATGTTGAAGTTCAAGAGCCAAAAACTGCAGAGACAACAACAAATAGTGAATTGGAACCAGCACCAGCACCAATTGCAGAGCCTCAAGTAGAGGAAGCTGACTCAGGTCTTACTTGGGCGCAAAGAGTTAAAGCAGGTTTAAGCCGTACTCGTAACGGTCTAGGTAATGGGCTTGCGAATCTGATTGTGGGTAGCAAGCAAATTGATGATGACTTGCTTGAAGAGTTAGAAACTCAGTTATTGATGGCCGATGTGGGTGTTGAAGCAACTCAAAGCCTAATTGCAACCTTAACAGAAAAAATGAACCGCAAAGAACTAAAAGATGCGGATGCTTTAATGGCGTCTTTAAAGCATGAATTAAGAGAGATGCTAGCGGGCTCTGCTGAACCACTTGAAGTGACTGAACCTGAAGTAGAAGGTAAAAAAGCGCCCTATGTTATCTTGATGGTGGGTGTAAACGGTGTAGGTAAAACTACAACCATAGGTAAATTGACGAAGAAGTTCCAAGCACAAGGTAAGAAAGTCATGTTGGCGGCAGGCGATACCTTTAGGGCTGCTGCGGTCGAGCAATTACAGGTATGGGGTGAACGTAACCAGGTTCCTGTGGTCGCACAACAGACAGGTTCTGATTCAGCCTCTGTTATTTTTGATGCCATTGATTCAGCAACAGCAAAAGGCTTTGATGTTGTCATTGCCGATACTGCTGGTCGTTTACAAAACAAAAGTAACCTAATGAACGAGCTGTCAAAAGTGGTTCGTGTGATGAAGAAACTTGATCAAAATGCACCGCATGAAGTGATGTTAGTACTAGATGCAGGCACAGGGCAAAATGCCATTAGCCAAGCCAAGCTTTTTAGCGAAGCGGTGGGTGTATCCGGTATCACGTTAACTAAGTTAGACGGTACTGCCAAAGGCGGTATTATTTTTGCGATAGCGAAAGAGTTTGAAATCCCAATCCGATTTATTGGCGTGGGTGAGCAAGTTGATGACTTAAGAGACTTTGATGCCGAAGTTTTTGTAGATGCCTTGTTCGAACAGGACTAGCAGCTACCGTTTTAGTAGATGATTAATTTAAGCTGTTAGCGTTTAAGCTTGCAGAGATAGACCAATAGGATTGGCTTGTGGAAATCGAATTTCAAAGAGTTGGAAAGAAGTATGACAGTGGTCAGGAAGCCCTGAGCCAAGTTAGCTTTCATTTACAGCAGGGTGAAATGGCATTTTTAACAGGCCATTCTGGTGCTGGTAAAAGTACCTTACTGAAACTTATGATGATGATTGAGCGTCAAAGCTCAGGCAATATTTTGGTCGATGGTGGGGACTTAAGAAATTTGTCAAAAAAAATGGTGCCTGAACATAGGCGTCGAGTAGGGGTGGTGTTTCAAAACCACCAACTGCTGTTTGACCGTAGTGTCTTTCATAATGTCGCTTTACCTCTTCAAGTCTCTGGTGCCGATCATGCCCAAATTGGCAAGCGTGTGCGTGCCGCATTAGATAAGGTCGGCTTATTGGGTAAAGAAAAGTATAACCCAATGGCCTTGTCTGGCGGTGAGCAGCAGCGTATTGGTATTGCGAGAGCAGTGGTTAATAAGCCTCAACTACTCTTAGCGGACGAGCCTACTGGTAACCTTGATCCAAAACTGTCTGCAGAAATCATGAATCTGTTTCAAGAGTTTAACCATGTTGGTGTTACTGTGCTGGTGGCGAGTCACGATCTCGCTCTAGTTGCACGTATGAGGCACAGAGTCTTGACGCTGAATCAAGGCCGTATGGTAAATGATGGAGGCTTTAGTTAATGAGCGCTCGTCCGAATACTAACAAAGCGCCTCAAAGAGGGGCAACGCGCCAAGCTAATCAGCCCGTTAATACTCAAAAGCCAAATCAAAAAGCGAAACGTCAGCCTTTTAATCTCAGTCAGCATCTGCGACAGCATCAAGCGGTACTGATGGAAAGTGTTGTACGTTTATTGAATTACCCTATGGCGAGCTTTATGACCCTAATGGTCATTGCGATTGCTTTGTCTCTACCAGGTGGTCTTTATGTAATGCTGAAAAATGTTCAGTCAGTTACTGACCAATGGGAGCAACAGTCAGTCATCAGCCTTTATCTTTTTTCTGAGTTGGAAGATACGCAAGCATTGGCGTTATCTCATCAGATTTCTGCTCGAGACGATGTGCGATCTGTGTCTTATGTCTCTAAAGAAGAAGGTTTAAGGTACTTTGAGCAAGTCAGTGGTTACGAACAAATTCTATCCTCTCTCCCTGAAAACCCTCTGCCTATTGTGTTGCAAGTGATTCCAATGGAGACAGTGCAACTTGATACCTTAGATATTTTAGAATCTTTAAGGATTGAATTAGAAGAACAAGAGCAAGTTGAATACGCGGAGTTGGACGCTCAATGGTTACAGCGACTTGCCAGCTTTTTAAGTTTTGGTGAAAGGTTTGTCTACGCGCTTTCTAGCCTTTTGGTGATTGCGGTACTGCTGATAGTCGGTAATACCATACGCATGGCTGTTGAAAGCCGCCGTGATGAAGTGCTTGTTATGAAACTTGTAGGTGCAACAGATGCCTATATTCGTCGACCCTTTTTATACATGGGGTTTTGGTTTGGTGTCCTAGGTGGTTTATGCGCCTGTATTTGTATATTGGCTGTGAGTCTTTGGGTCAGTGGTCCGGCAATGCAATTAATAGACTTGTACCACAGTGATTTTCAACTAACCTCATTTAGTGCCAGTGAAGTGGTCGTTTGTTTAACAATAAGTGCCATTATTGGCACACTTGGGGCCTGGATAGCGGTCAATAAGCACATTAGCGATATAGAATTGCAATAAAAGCTTGCAAGCTCGCGTATTTTTTAGTGTTATTGAACCGAAATTTTTAAAGTTGCTATTTGTATACACTTTCTTTTCACATTTTTTTGGCAACTTTGTTGATAGTATCTAGTCATAGAGATAACGAAATTAATTTTAGAGGTAAAGATAGAGATGGGTAAAGCTCTGCAACCAGTTGACATGATGACACCGGGTCAAAACCTCGAGTCATACATTCAGGGAGTAAGCACGATTCCAATTTTGTCAGCAGAAGATGAAAATAAGCTGGCAGAACGTCTTTATTATGATGGTGATTTGGAAGCGGCGAGACAGCTTGTCATGTCCCATTTACGCTTTGTGGTACATATTGCCAAAAGCTATTCAGGTTATGGATTGAACCAAGGTGACCTTATTCAAGAAGGTAACGTTGGCTTGATGAAAGCCGTAAAACGCTTTAACCCAGAAGTGGGTGTTCGCTTAGTGTCTTTTGCAGTGCATTGGATCAAAGCAGAAATTCATGAATTTATTCTTAAAAACTGGCGTATCGTTAAAGTTGCGACAACAAAAGCGCAACGTAAAATGTTCTTTAACCTACGCAGTGCGAAGAAAACCTTATCTTGGTTTAGTAATGATGAGGTTGAGTCTGTAGCGGGTGACTTAGGCGTTAGTCCTGATGTTGTGCGTCAGATGGAAGGCCGTATGAGCTCGTCTGATACTACCTTTGATGCGTCTTCTGATGATGACGATGATAGCGCATACCAAGCACCAGCGAACTACCTTGAAGACCACAGATATGATCCAGCGTCTTTAATGGAAAATGGCAACTGGGAAGAAGACTCTAATCGTCGCTTACAAGAAGCTATGTCAGAGCTTGACGGTCGCAGCCGTAACATCCTAGTACAACGTTGGTTGTCTGATACTAAGTCAACATTGCACGATTTGGCTGATGAATATGGGGTGTCGGCAGAACGTATTCGACAGCTTGAAAAGAATGCCATGGCGAAAATCAGGCAGTCTATGGGTGAAGGTCAGTTTGCTTAAAGCAAGCTGATGACTGTAAAAAAAGCCTCTGATGAGGCTTTTTTTAGGTCTGTAATAACTCAAAAGGGGTCGTCACATTATTGGCGACTTTGCAGTGTGTGCCCTGGAATGAACTGCCAGGTACGAATGATTTCTAATTTATCTACTTCGGCTGCAAGTTCGCTAGGAAAACTAGTAAAGGGCTCGGCTAAGCGAACAATACGCATGGCAGCATCATCTAGGATGAGAATGCCAGAGCTTTGTAATATCTCAATGTTTTCCACGTAGCCATTAGGCTGAATCATAACAGCTAAACGTAGTTGCCCATAAAGCTTGTCGCGCTTAGCTTCGGAAGGGTAGTGAATATTACCGATTCTTTCGATACGTCGACGCCAATCATCTAGATATTGGGCATCGATTGCGGCTTTAGCCGATACACTTGTAAGCCTGCGAATACGTGGTCGCTTTGCATAAGCTTGCCTTTGTTTATCTAGCAAGGCTTCAAGGGTTGCGATATCCGTTGTTAAGTGACTTGGGATCTGGGTTTCCCCTAAGAACTGTTCGGCCAGTGTTTTTGCTTCATTGCTTGCCTCGTTAATGACTTTAAACACCGCTTCAGAGTTCTTCGTACTAATGGTTCTATTATCGACTTTAGGCTGGCTTGAAGCTAGTTGAGGTTGTACCGGTGGGGTGATTTCATAAATATCGTCTGCAATAAAGCGAGCATCTTCTGTGGTTGTCAGCTTCTGCTTGCGAAGCTCTGTACCACTGCCTAATTGATTAGCTTGAGCAATAAAGTCGGCTTCTTCGGATTTTTCAGTTTTATGCTGAACTAAAGTGATTTCTAGGGTTTTAGCTTTAGGGGTAGGTAATTCGAAATCAAAGCCGACAAACATCACCAAGAGTACATGTACGCTAATAGCGAAAAATAGTGCAATGGAGAATCTGTCGGCAATATTCATTCAGAACAATCTAGTTTAATTTCTTTTCAATGGCATCCATGAGATCCATGGCAATATTTAAACCATAAGTATCATTGAGTTCGCGTATGCAAGTAGGGCTAGTGACGTTAATTTCAGTCAAAAAGTCACCAATAACATCGAGTCCAACAAACATAAGTCCTTTTTCCTTCAGGGTTGGGATAACCTGCTGACAAATCCATAAATCTCGTTCTGATAGCTCACGACCTTCACCACGGCCGCCAGCCGCTAAGTTTCCACGTGTTTCACCAGCAGCAGGGATGCGAGCTAAAGCATAAGGTACTGGCTCACCATCAACAATCAAAATGCGTTTGTCGCCCTGTTTGATTTCAGGGATAAACTTCTGTGCCATGATTTGCTCTGTACCCATCTTGGTCAACGTTTCAATAATAACGCTAACATTAGGGTCGTCCTGACGTAGGCGAAAGATTGAGCTACCACCCATGCCATCTAATGGTTTAAAAATAACATCCCCATGCTCTTTATGGAATTCTTTTAACAAATCAGCACGACGCGTGACTAATACTGCTGGGCAACATTGGGGAAACTGTGTTGCGAATAACTTTTCGTTACAATCCCTAAGGCTTGCGGGGTTGTTTACAACCATAGCGCCATCACGTTCAGCCTGTTCTAGAATCATGGTGCTGTAAACGAACTCACTATCAAACGGTGGGTCTTTGCGCATTAATATGACATCAAGATCGCCTAGCGCAATTTTTTCACTCTCGCCTAAGCTGTAGAAGTTCTCAGGATCTTTAAATACTTCAAGAGGTTTTGCTATGGCACAGGCTTTACCTGAATCTAAGTAAAGGTCTTCTTGTTCCATATAAGTAAGCTGCCAACCTTTTTCAGCGGCTGCCCATAACATGGCTAATGAACTATCTTTTTTGTAATTAATGTTAGCAATGGGATCCATTACTATGCCTAGCTTAATGGTCATGAGCGACATCCTAGCGTAAAGGGTTAATAAACCGCTGACATTGATTTTATGCAAGAGGCTAACTAAAAGAATAAATAAGTTTTGATGCTATAGAAATATAAGGGCTCAGAGAAGAATTAATAGGGCAAATAAAAAGAAAATTTAATTGCGTCTGTCGACACTGTAAATGTTCCATTTGTTGATATCGACTGTGCTACGAGCAAAAACTTCGGCAACAACACGACGGTTCTGACGCTTTCCTTGTTCTGAATCGTTACTTGCTATTGGGCGGGATTCGCCATATCCCACCGCTTTGACGCGGGACTTGTCTATTTTGAAGGTGTTAATCAGTATTGCTGCGATGGCTTGAGATCTATTTTTAGAGAGGGTTTGGTTGAGTGTCTCGTTGCCCACATTATCTGTATGACCTTCAATAACGACACTGCTTCCTGGGTTATCTTTCATAAAGTCAGCAAGCTTTTTGACTTCCCCATAGTATCTAGGCCTGACTTCAAAGCGGTTAGAAACGAATAAGATATTGAGTTCAACAGACAGAAGTTTATCGTTGCTTTTATGGCAACCATAGTGATCTACAGCAGCATCTTTAGGGGTATTGGCACACCTATCCCGAATATTAATGACACCATCTTTATCGTTATCTTTTAGGTGATGTTGAGCCCTTTTATTGCCGTATAAGGACTCTGCTTGAGAAACCCCAGAAAAAGAACAAAGGCACACCAATAATAGCGTAAAGATATGCCAGCGCATCTTTTACCATCCGCCTTCTAAAGACTCTGGATCGACATTGAAAATATCTTCTGATAACTCAGCATCATCACCTTGGGTATTATTGAATGCGTCATTGTCTGTAGCAGGAAGGGGTAGTTCAGACTCAGCTGCTTCTAGCTCTTCAATAGCACTTGGACCTGTTGGAATGTAAGAGTCGTCTTCGAACTCATCATCAAAGCCAAGTAATGTAGGGCGATAAATCCTAAAGGCACGCATTAACTCTCCTTTCGCATTAAATAGGCGAAACTCTGAAAAAAGCTCATCATAGTCTGCATTGACATAGTCTTGGCGAGACTGAAATAACTCATTTTCACTGTCCAATACATCTAACAAAGTACGTCTGCCAAGACGGAATTGCTTTTCATAAGCAATCTGCGATTCTTTGGTCGCAATGACATGGGTTCTGATGTGCTCTTTTTGCTCTCTTGTTGCTATGTAAGCAGCCCATGATAGTCGGACTGTTAGCTCTGTTCCGCGTAATGTATTACGTCTAATTTCTGTCGCTTGAAGATTCTGATAAATCGCGACATTTTCTTCTTCTTTACTGGCTCCGCCATTATATAAATTATAGTCCAATCGAATCATTGCCAATAAATCTTCAGACGGACCTTCCGAACCATCTAGATTGTTATCCCAGGTTCGCTCAAGAACAAACTCAACCTTTGGATATTTATAGGATTTAGATGCTTCCTGAAAGCTTTCAGTGGCCTTAACATCCCAGTTAGCACCTTCGATGGCTGGGTTTTTTGACATTGCTTGGTCAATCGCATCTTCCAGAGAGATAGGAAGTAAATCTCTATCTGGTACTGGGTAAATCATCTCTTCAGGCGGTAATTCGCCCACAACAAAGTTATATTGGCTATTGGCGTCCTGTAAGTTGTTAACGGCCGCTAAACGGTTTGCATGAGCTTTTGCTAATCGTGCTGTGATTTGGCTCAAGTCCGATTGACGGCCCACACCTGCGTCACTTTTCAATTTTATTTGACTATAAATTCTGTCGTGGGTATCTAAGTTGATCTCAGCAAGCTGCACAAGTTCCCTTTGGCGCAAAACATTGGCGTACGCTTCTGCAACTTCTAGTGCGGTATTTTCAACTGCAATGAGTGCTTCCCAACGGCCAGCTTCAGTTTCTGCTGTGTTTCGTTCAACTTCTAAGTCAGTTTCATAACCATTGAACAAAGGTTGTGTGAAGGTGAGGGCGGTTTCTCGTCGGTTTAAAGAGGTGTCTGTATCGTATGTTATCTCGCGACCAAGACCGACTTTTAAGTCTAAGCTAGGGTAATATTTGTCATAGGCTAGTTCGGTTTTAGCGCCACGCTCGCGATAACTTGCAATGGTTCTATGAACTTCTGGATTATTTTCAATTGCAATATAGGTCGCTTCTTCTAACGTTATGGCGAAAGTGTAATTGCTAAAAAACAAGCCTGTTGCCAGTATCATAGAAGATTTGCGTAATAATCTAACCATAGCCGTGTCCAAATTGTTTTATTCTATTTAACAATAATAAGAGTTTATAGTTTCAGAATATGTAGTTGTTCTGTTAGGTATGTTTATTGATTATGAGTGCTTAAGTATATGAAATAATAGGCGAGTATATTATTTAATATCGCCCCAGATTAAATTAATACAGGTTAAAATTACAATGGGTGCTGTTTCGGTTCTTAATACTCTAGGGCCAAGTGCAACAGGCTGAAAGCCTTGTTTTATAGATGTTTCAACTTCGTCTTCAGTGAGACCTCCTTCAGGGCCTATTAATACTGACACACTTTTATCTGTTGGCTCAGGCATATCTTTCATAGGCTTGGCGCTATGGTGATGCATGGTGATTTTTAACATATCCTTACAATCCACCACCCAGTCGAGAAGATTAACAGGCTCTTTGATGAGAGGAATATGTCCTCTACCACTCTGTTCTGCTGCACTGATTGCGATTTGCTGCCAATGCTGGCGTTTCTTATCAAGGCGTTCAGAATTCAGTTTTACTTCACAACGCTCACTAAACAAAGGTTGTATTGCGTACACACCTGCTTCGACCGCTTTTTGAATGGCGTAATCCATCCGCTCACCTCGAGAAAGTGTTTGACCAAGCGTGACCTTAATGGGTGACTCATTATCGAGTGTTTGAAAATTGAGGACCTCAACTTGAGCAGAGCGCTTTTCCACATTAATTAGTTTGGCCTGATACTGACCGCCTTGACCATTAAATAGGATAAGAGAATAGTCGTTTTTGAGCCTTAGCACCTTGCATACATGTTGAAATGAAGCCTGAGGTAAATCAAAAGTGCTGTTTTCTTGTAATGGCAGGTCAACATAAATTCGAGGTATACGCATAAGTGTCTCTAAGTCTGTTTCTAAAGATTAAAGCTAATTAGCTTAAAAGAGGGCATAGTGACATAAAAAAGCCCCCTGATAAAAGGGGGCTTGGCATTACAAAGTTTAAACTGCCTGTTTAACGATAGGCTTAACTTTTTATCTACTTATAAGCCTGCTGCTTGACGCAAAGCCGCTGCTTTGTCTGTTCTTTCCCAAGTGAAGTTTTCGTCTTCACGACCAAAGTGGCCATAAGCCGCTGTTGGTAGGTAAATAGGACGTTTTAGATCTAGCATTTTTACTAGGCCAGCTGGACGTAACTCGAAATGTTCACGTACAAGCTGACTGATAACTGCATCACTTACTTTGCCTGTACCAAAGGTGTTAATGCTGATAGAGGTTGGCTCAGCAACACCAATAGCATAAGACACTTGGATTTCGCATTTATCAGCAAGGCCTGCTGCAACAATGTTTTTAGCAACATAACGACCTGCATAGGCTGCTGAACGGTCAACTTTTGATGGATCTTTACCTGAGAAAGCACCACCACCATGACGAGCCATGCCGCCATAAGTATCAACGATAATTTTACGACCTGTTAAACCACAGTCACCCACTGGGCCGCCGATAATAAATTGACCGGTTGGGTTGATGAAGTATTTAGTGTCGTTTGATAACCATTCTTCTGGTAGTACAGGTTTGATTATTTCTTCAAGAACTGCTTCACGTAGGTCTGACTGAGTCACTTTTGCGTCGTGCTGAGTAGAAAGAACAACCGCATCAATGGCGCAAGGCTTACCTTGTTCGTCATAGCGGAAAGTTACCTGACTTTTTGCATCTGGGCGTAGGAAATCTAAGGTACCGTTTTTACGTACTTCTGCTTGGCGCTGAACGAGGCGGTGAGCATAGGTAATAGGAGCCGGCATAAGCACATCAGTTTCATTGGTAGCGAAACCAAACATCAAACCTTGGTCGCCTGCGCCTTGTTCGTGATCTTCCGCTTCATCAACACCAACCGCAATATCTGCAGACTGTTTTCCGATTGCATTCATGACAGCACAAGACTCCCAGTCAAAACCCATTTCAGATGAGTTATAACCTATGTCACGAACAACATTACGAGTGATTTCTTCGATATCAACCCAAGCATTAGTACGAACTTCACCTGCAACAAGAACCATGCCTGTTTTCACCAAAGTTTCGCAGGCTACACGAGCTTCTGGGTCTTCTGCTAGGATGGCATCAAGGATGGCATCGGATACCTGATCAGCCACTTTATCAGGGTGGCCTTCTGAAACTGATTCCGATGTAAATAAAGAATATTCGGACATTTAAGTGCTCCTCTTTAGCTAAGTAATGGCTAAATAGGCACAAAAAAGCCCATTTAGCATTTAATAGGGTGCTAAACAGGCTTGTGTTGCATCTGTTTAGCTGAATTTATATAGCGTCCGCAAGCCGAGACAAATCGACGCTTAGTAATCGGTCGAGATAATGTACTAAGTTAGATCAAAAATCAAGCGCCTGCCGAGTATTTCAGAAGGTGAAATACATGATAATTAAGTAGTAGATTCATCTTTTTTTTGTATTTTATACGTCAAATGTGGGCGTTTCCCCCTGAATGAGATTGCAAGCCGAGTCGAATGAGGTGAAAATGGGCGACCGTATTTTTAATGTAACCATTTACTGTTATCTGGAGCTGAATTAGATGCCTTCTCGTAAAGATCTCGCAAATGCTATCCGTGCCTTGAGTATGGATGCCGTGCAAAAGGCCAATTCTGGTCACCCTGGCGCACCTATGGGTATGGCGGATATCGCTGAAGTACTTTGGAATGATTTTCTAAAGCATAACCCAAGCAATCCACAATGGGCTGACCGTGACCGTTTTATTTTATCCAATGGCCATGGATCTATGCTGATCTATTCACTGCTGCATTTGTCTGGTTATGCCTTGCCAATCGAAGAACTACAACAGTTCCGTCAATTGCATTCTAAAACACCAGGTCACCCTGAATATGGTTACACAGAAGGCGTTGAAACAACGACTGGTCCTTTAGGTGCTGGTATCAGTAATGCTGTTGGTATGGCAATTGCCGAACGTACATTGGCTGCTCAGTTTAACCGTGAAGGTCATGATCTAGTTGATCACTTTACTTATTGCTTCCTAGGTGATGGTTGCCTAATGGAAGGTATTTCTCACGAAGCTTGCTCTCTAGCAGGTACGTTAGGTTTAGGTAAACTAGTTGCATTCTGGGATGACAATGGTATTTCCATTGATGGTCACGTTGAAGGTTGGTTTACTGATAATACACCTAAGCGTTTTGAGTCTTATGGTTGGCATGTTATTGCGGATGTTGATGGACATGATCCAGTGGCAATCAAAGCCGCTATTGAAGAAGCTCAGTCTGTAACAGATAAGCCATCTATGATCTGTTGTAAAACAGTGATTGGTTTTGGTTCACCTAACAAATCTGGCAGCCACGATTGTCACGGTGCACCACTAGGTGACGCTGAAATCGCAGCGGCACGTGAATTCCTAAACTGGGAACACGCACCGTTTGAAATTCCTGCTGATGTTTATCAAGGTTGGGATGCTAAAGATAACGGTGCATCTGCTGAATCTGCATGGAATGATAAGTTTGCAGCTTATCAAGCGGCACACCCTGAACTAGCGGCTGAATATGAACGTCGTGTTATCAAGGGTGACCTACCTGCTGACTTCGAAGAAAAAGCAAACGCTTACATTCAAGAGTGCCAAGAAAAAGCAGAAAATATTGCGAGTCGTAAAGCGTCTCAAAATGCAATTGGTGTTTTTGGTGCGGCATTACCAGAATTACTAGGCGGCTCTGCTGACCTTGCGGGTTCTAACTTGACTCTATGGTCTGGTTCTAAAGGTATCCAAGATGATGCTGCTGGTAACTACATCTACTATGGTGTGCGTGAATTCGGTATGAGCGGTATCATGAATGGTGTGTCTCTTCACGGCGGTTTCATTAACTACGGCGCGACTTTCATGATGTTCATGGAGTACGCACGTAATGCTGTACGTATGTCTGCTTTGATGGGTATTCAGAATGTTTTTGTTTACACTCATGACTCTATTGGTCAAGGTGAAGACGGTCCAACTCACCAACCAGTTGAACAATTAGCTAACCTACGTATGACTCCAAACATGTCTGTATGGCGTCCATGTGATGCAGCAGAAACAGCCGTGGCTTGGAAAGCATCTATCGAACGTCGTGATGGTCCAACGTCACTAGTGTTCTCTCGTCAAGGCCTTAAAGCGCAAGCACGTACAGCAGCTCAACTAGCTGATGTTGCAAAAGGTGGCTATGTACTATCTGACTGTGAAGGTACTGCTGATCTTATCTTGATCGCAACAGGTTCTGAAGTTCAATTAGCATTAGATTCTGCGGCAGCGTTAACAGAGCAAGGTAAAAAAGTACGTGTGGTTTCTATGCCTTCTACGACTACTTTCGATGCTCAAGATGCAGCTTACAAAGAATCTGTATTGCCTCGTGCTATTACTAAGCGTGTTGCGATTGAAGCCTCTCATGTTGATTTCTGGTTCAAGTATGTTGGTTTTGATGGTGCAACTGTTGGTATGACTACGTTTGGTGAATCTGCACCTGGTGGCGTACTGCTTAAGCACTTTGGTTTCAGTGTTGAAAACGTTGTGGCGACGGCTGAGAAAGTCTTGTCTGCTTAAACCGCTCAAAAGGGGCTTCGGCCCCTTTTTTGTATTTAAATATAAAAGTTAACGAGAATATGCTTAGAGTTGCAATCAATGGTTATGGACGTATAGGTCGCTCAGTATTAAGGGCGCTATATGAAGGTGGGTATCGAGATCAAATTCAAGTTGTCGCTATTAATGAGCTTTCCGACTTGGAAACGATTAGTTATCTAACTCGCTACGATACTACCCATGGTCGTTTTCCTGAGGCGGTAACGACTGAACAAGGATGCTTGATTGTAGCGGACGATAAAATTCAGGTGTTAGCACAAGAAGATCCTAATGATATTGACTGGCAAGCGTTGAATATCGATTTATTGCTGGAATGTTCAGGAAGTTTTTCTACGGTAGAAAAAGCACAGACATTTATTGATGCTGGTGTACCTAGACTCTTGTTATCACAACCTGCTGACGCTGATGCCCAAGCAACGATTGTTTATGGCTTTAACCATAAGCATATTGAGCCTGAGCAGAAGGTTATCTCCGCAGCTTCATGTACAACTAATTGTCTTATCCCTGTATTAGATGCCTTGAGCTCTTTAGTTGGTGTGGAGCATGGCACCACACAAACGATTCATTCGGCTATGAACGATCAGCCTGTTATTGATGCTTATCATACTAAGGATTTGCGTTTAACGCGTGCAGCATTAAGCTCCATTATTCCTGTTGATACTGGTTTGGCGAAAGGGATTGGTCGTATGCTGCCGGAGCTAGGTAGCAAAATTGCCTGTAACGCAGTACGTGTACCAACTCTCAATGTTTCTGTCATCGATATGGTTGTGAGAACTCACAAACCTGTCACAGTTGAACGTGTTAACGAATACTTTAAGCTTCTTTCTCAAACTAAATATGCTGGCATATTAGGTTATTCGGAAGAAGCGCATGCATCGGTTGATTTTAACCATGATGCAAGGTCGGTCATTATAGATGCTACTCAAACCAAGGTGGTTGATGGTCGATTGGTGAAATTATTATGTTGGTTTGATAACGAATGGGCATATGCCAATCGTATGTTAGATGTCGCCAGTTATTGGGCGCAGAAATTGCAAGAAAAGTAAGGTAGAAGATCACCTTGCTTACTGATCGTTATTTAACATAATAACGACAACGTAAAGATAACTTACTTTTTACTAGGAGCAACAATGACAGTCATAAAAATGTTAGATCTTGATTTAAGCGGGAAAAAAGTTCTAATACGTGAAGATTTAAATGTGCCAGTAAAAGATGGTGTAGTAACCAGTGATGCACGTATTCGTGCCGCGTTACCGACTATCCAGCATGCTTTAGAAGCTGGTGCTAAAGTGATTGTTATGTCTCATCTAGGCAGGCCAACAGAAGGTGAATACGAAGAAGCTTATTCTATGCAACCTGTGGCGAATCATCTGTCTAAGTTATTAGGACAAGATGTTCCTCTGCAGAAGGATTGGTTAGATGGGGTTGAGGTTGAAGCTGGGCAAATTGTGCTAGTGGAAAACGTTCGTTTTAACTCCGGTGAGAAGAAAGACAACGATGCTCTAGCGCAAAAAATGGCTGCATTATGTGATGTGTTTGTTATGGATGCATTTGGTACAGCACACAGAGCCCAAGCCTCTACACATGGTGTAGCTAAATATGCACCTATTGCCTGTGCTGGTCCGCTTTTAGCGGCTGAATTAGATGCACTTGAAAAAGCGTTAGCGCAACCTAAGCGCCCTATGGCTGCTATTGTAGGTGGCTCTAAAGTATCAACTAAGCTAACTGTGCTTGAATCTTTGTCTGATAAGGTTGATCAGTTAATTGTTGGTGGTGGTATTGCGAATACTTTTCTTGCAGCAGCTGGTTTTCCAGTGGGTAAGTCTTTATATGAAAAAGATTTAATCCCTCAAGCCAAAGCGCTGATGGAAAAAACGTCCATTCCAATTCCTGAAGATGTTGTGGTAGCAAAAGAGTTTTCAGCAAGTGCAGAAGCAACTATTAAGAATGTTGCAGATGTTGCGGAAGATGACATGATTTTGGATATTGGTCCAAAAACTGCTGCAACATTAGCAGGACTTTTAGATGATTCTCAAACCATTATTTGGAATGGTCCTGTAGGCGTATTTGAAATTGATCAGTTTGGTGAAGGGACTAAAACCTTATCTATGGCAATTGCTAATAGTTCAGGTTTCTCTATTGCTGGTGGTGGTGATACTTTGGCTGCCGTTGATAAGTATGAAATACAGGATAAAGTTTCATATATTTCTACTGGCGGTGGTGCTTTCTTAGAGTTTGTTGAAGGCAAGGTCTTACCTGCTGTTGCTATGCTTGAGTCTCGCGCTTAAGCTTGTTCTAATTATAGAAATTATGCTGCTATCTCATTGACATAGTGACGTTAGCAGTAAGAGTTACAATTATAAGGCGAAAGCCAACTTTATGTGGCAACGTATCATATAAAGCTAGAAACACTAGAGAGTCATAAAATTAAACTTAGCTCATTATTAATGTCTTACGGACGTATTGTCAGAGGAAACTTTTATGCCACTAATTAGTATGCGCCAGTTGTTGGACCATGCAGCAGAACATAGCTATGGTCTACCCGCGTTTAACGTGAACAACATGGAACAAGTTAAAGCAATCATGGAAGCCGCAGATGAAGTAAATTCACCTGTTATCATGCAAGCATCTGCTGGTGCTCGTAAATATGCTGGCTCTCACTTCTTGCGTCATCTTATTGCTGCGGCAATTGAAGACTACCCACATATTCCTGTTGTTATGCACCAGGATCACGGTACTTCTCCTGCTATTTGCCAACGCTCAATTCAGCTAGGTTTCTCATCAGTTATGATGGACGGCTCTTTGTTAGCAAATGGTAAAACACCAGCAAGCTATGAATATAATGTTGATGTAACTCGTCGTACTGTTGAATTTGCTCATGCCTGTGGTGTATCTGTAGAAGGTGAGCTAGGTTGCCTTGGTTCATTAGAAACAGGTCAGGCCGGAGAAGAAGACGGTGTTGGTGCTGAAGGGACATTGTCTCTTGCTCAGATGCTAACAGACCCTGCAGAAGCCGTTGAGTTTGTTAATGCAACGGGTATTGATGCTTTGGCTGTAGCAATTGGTACTAGTCATGGTGCTTACAAGTTTACACGTCCACCAACAGGCGATGTACTTGATATCGAACGTATCAGCAAAATCGTTGAATTGTTGCCAAATACACATATCGTATTGCACGGTTCTTCTTCTGTGCCACAAGACTGGTTAGAAATTATCAACGAGTATGGTGGTGATATCCCAGAAACTTACGGTGTACCAGTAGAAGAGATTGTTAAAGCGATTCGTTATGGTGTACGTAAAGTCAATATCGATACGGATTTACGTCTAGCAGCTACTGGTGCGATTCGTCGTAGCCTTGCAGAGCACAAAGGTAACTTTGACCCACGTAAATATTTAACTGAAAGCATTAAAGCAATGAAGACAGTTTGTATTGATCGTTATGAAGCATTTGGTAGTGCTGGTCAAGCGTCTCGTATTCGTACTATTGACCTTGAAGAAATGGCTGTACGCTATGAGCGTGGTGAATACGCGAATGGTCGTAAATTTTAAATCTTGATGTATGGTGTAAGTATTCGCTAAGTAAGAACTTTTTTGAATGTTTTTTCATGAAAATTGCAAAAAACTATTGACGAAGAATCTGACTTGCATATAATGCTCGCCATTCCTTGCGGGAGTGGTGGAATTGGTAGACACGCTGGTTTTAGGTACCAGTGCTTTACGGCGTGAGAGTTCGAGTCTCTCCTTCCGCACCAAGAATTCGAAAAAACCGATACTTTTTAAGTGTCGGTTTTTTTTCGTCTGTAGAAAATAGATTTGATTTTGGGGCTTGTTTTAGATACCAGTGCTTTACGACGTGGCTTTTTATGGAAGACAAGTCGAATCTTCCTTCCAATGCCACGAATTCAAAAAAGCCGATACTTTTTAAGTGTCGGTTTTTTTTTCGTCTGTAGAAAATAGATTTGATTTGGGGGCTGGTTTTAGACACCAGTGCTTTACGGCGTGGCTTTTTATTTATGGCAAATCGAGTCTCTCTTTCCGCACCAAGCAATTGCCTTTAAAGATCAAAGAAACTGATTTTTTTTAAGTGTCAGTTTTTCTTTATAAAGAGAGGGGAGGGGGGTTGAATTATTAGGCATTGAGTAGTTTGGAAAATAATTCAACTATTTTTCACAAAAGGCTTGACTGAAATTCAAACTAACCTATAATCTCGCCCACTCTTTGCGGGAGTGGTGGAATTGGTAGACACGCTGGTTTTAGGTACCAGTGCTTTAGGGCGTGAGAGTTCGAGTCTCTCCTTCCGCACCAAGAATTCGAAAAAACCGATACTTTTTAAGTATCGGTTTTTTTTCGTCTGTAGAAAATAGATTTGATTTGAGGGCTGGTTTTAGATATGAGTGTTTTACGACGTGGCTTTTTATGAAAGACAAGTCGAGTCTTCCTTCCAATGCCACGAATTCAAAAAGCCGATGCTTTTTAAGTATCGTTTTTTTTCGTTTGTAGAAAATGAGTTGAGTAGATTTGGTGTCGCTGCTTTTAGACGTAAGTAGTTTTAGGTATCGTACTTTACGACGTGACCTTTTATGAAAGACAAGTCGAGTCACCTCCTCAATATCAAGCCATTACCTTTTAAAGAGCAAAGAAACCGATGCTTTTAAGTATTGGTTTTTTTGTCTGTAGAGAATGATTTTATATTTCTTGAGTCCTGATCAAAACCGATCCTTTCTCTTTATCCTCGTTTAATATTGCTGGCTTTAGGTCAGTAAGCGATTGATTATCTTTGTGCTCTAGCTTTACCCGGCTTACCAAGAGGGTGCTCACTTGGTATTATTATTCATTCTGGCTGTATTAAAACTTAATCTAGGGAGCTCCAGCCAGCAAGGAGCTTTGATCTTGTGAGGATAATATTATCTTTATACTGCGCCTATTGGTTGTTTTTTGCTTGTTTGTTCAGGCTGCTAACGCTTTTCCTCAAAGTACGAACTCTTCCGTTCTAACGAATCAGGCCTTTTTCTCTCAGTTTCCTTATCAATGGCCTTTGATGGAGCAGCTGTCACTTAAAGTAAAAGCTAGCCCGACACCTAACTCTGTTGTTCAGGAAAGAAGTATTCGAGTCATGTGGGTCATTTCTAATGCTTTTCAGGCGAGAAAAGCCTTCCCTGCTATCGAGTTGTTTAAACAAAGAATGAAGGCGCTGAAACTGGATTATCAATTGATGGTGATTCAGTATGATGAAGGCAGCAGCTACCAAGAATATATTAAGCGCTTTAAACAAGGCTTGGCGTTTCAACCTGACTATTTGATCTCTTCCTTAACTTCGTCGGTAAATCGTAAGCTCATTGAGCAAGTGCTGATAAAAGATCAAACGAAAGTCATTGTATTTGATGCTGCCACACCTGTTATTTCTTGGCTAAATTCTCCGCCTTTAATGTATGTGGGTTTAGATGATAGAGCAATCGCACGTCGATTTGCTCAATATATCGACTCTATTTACCCTTTAGAAACTAAGATATCGGCTATTATGTTGCCAGCAGGCTATGTGAACCAGACACGCTGTGATGCTTTTATTGATGCTATGCATTCACGTGGTCGTAAGCTTTCTAAAATTTTCTATTCTGATGCGACTGAATTAGACACCTATAAATATGTGGTAAAAACGTTTGGTAACAAGAAGAAAACGGAGTTTATCTTTAGTTGCTCCTCTGCTATTGCTGCAGGGGTATTGAAAGCTGTCAATGAGAAAGGCCTTAAACTTGCAACAAACAGCTGGCGTTATACATCACAAGAGCAAAAGGCCTTAGATAAGGGAACCTTGATAGTGACCCTAGAGAAAGATGTAAAAGAGTTTAGTTTTGTGATAGCAGAAACGATTCAATCTGATTTAACTGGGCATGATTTGCCTAAACTTTATATTCCTTCTTCCGCATTAATTTCTGCGGTATCGCCACTGACTCGTTAAAGGGAATTGATATTATGGCAATGGATAAAGTCGCGGTAAGCCTCAGAAAAAGGCATAGGATGCAAATCGCTCTTGTGTTGATGTTTGTTTATATTTTGGTGGCGATTGTATTTTTGTTTGTTACCAAAGAACAGATTGAGCGAGATAACCAAGCCGATCTGGCTGTCAGGCATTTTACTGTATCTCAAGCATTGCATGGCTTCTTATTAAGTGCGGAATATGAGTTAAGCAGTACAGTGCAAGTCTTGTTAAATACAGAAGAAGAAATGGATCTAGATTTAGGTCGATTATTTGATCGGCATGATGAGTTTTTGTTTGGCAGCTTAGATTTCTTTTATGTGGAGTGGGCTGAACAAGGCAATATTCTCGACCCTAGAACTCATCTGTTTACTCAAGACTCAATAGACAGGCTTATCTCTAAGTCTAAATTAGGGCGTTGGACCTTACAGCAAACTCAAGATGGTGCAAGCATCCTGATTAATAAGAAAAAAATTGTGAGTTTAGATGGGGACTGGAAAGGCTATTTGTATGGCTTCATTTCCCTCAATAACAATGTCACTTTAGCCAACCGATTGTTGAAAAGTGCTGAAATTGATGAAATTAAACTTTTATCCCCAGAACAAGATATTCTGCTATCTGAACGTCATTTGTCGTTACCTGAAAATTTAAAGTTAAACTTTTATCGTGCTGATTTACAAATTGTCAAAGAAGGCTTGGCGTTTGATCTGCAAATCGCAAAAGAGGTGACAAGCTCGAGTACCGTTTGGCAAAGATATCTGTATTGGATGGTTTTCTTTAGCATAGGCTTGTTTCTTTTATATTTTGTTCTAGTTCAATTATCACAGCGTTTATTTAACCACGCTCTACATATGTTTGAGTTGGGGCTAGATTCTGATGATGAGTCAGAGTTCATTGAGCTAAGACACTTGCAGCGTAAAATGAATGATAAGAGTGCTCAGGTCAGTAATCAGTTAAGCCGATTCAATTTATTAATGGATGCGTCCAATGCGGCCATCATTTTTTGTGATGATGTGGCTTTGGTACAAAATATAAATCATAAAGCGAGCACGTTATTCTCGGAAAGTAATCGTGGTCGAACAGTATTCGATTTTATGCCTGTTGCTTGCCATCAAGCGCTGCAAAAAGCGCTTAAAGGTGAAGTGGGCATTGAGTTTGAGTTAACGATTCCAAATGTAAATAGCATTTATCAGTGGCAGCTCATTCCCTATATGACAGATAGTCACTATCGAGGTGTCGCTTTGATAGGGCATGATGTGACTCATATTCAGCAGCTTGAATGGCAGCTAAATGAATTAAAAGTTGAAAGTTATGGGCCATCAAGCTCAGTTGAAATAGACCTTATATTAAACGAGATTAATCACCAAATCGTATTTTTTGATACCGAGTCTTTTGTAGAAGCTAGAAACTGGCAAAAAGCGATTATTACTTGCTTAAGGGAGTTGCTGAATGAGCCAACCAGCATGGATCAAATTACATTGGGTGACTTGTTGCAACAACGTCTCTTATTGACCCCTTGTAACTTGGGGCGCTTTGGTTATCTCAAGATTGAATGTGACCTAGCTTCTGCATTGGTTCAAAGTCGTTGGAGTACAGATTTAGGTTTATTAATTAACGCTCTTGTTATGTCTGTACATGCTAGTGAGTTAATTGAAGAGAAAAGGCTTTCAATTTGTGTAACTGAAAATCAATTACGCTTTGAAGTGGTAGGTATCAGTGATACCAGGCCTATTTTTGCTTGGCTAAATAAAACCATTTGCGGGCGTTTAGGTATAGAAGCTAAACGGATTAAAACTAATCAAATTTCAATTGTTTATCCTCTAGGAGAAACGCCGTTAGGCCGTATTAATTTGCCTGATCATATTAAAGTGGCATGGCTCGCAAATGATTATGCAATGGCTAATCAGGTTGAAGCGGTATTGAAAAAGCTGAATTGTTCGGTACATGCTTTTTCTTCGGCAGAAAGTTTCTTTACCGAAGTGGGCAGCACTGATGAAATAGATATCTTATTAATTGCTTATGACGAATTACAGCCAGAGTGGCGAGAGTTGCCTGCTATTTTAAAAACTCGATTGGCACGTCAGAGAATTCCGGTTGCTTGGGTGGGGAATCAAGATAAACATGAGATAGATGGTTATCCAAACTTCTCCGCTTGTGCTCATGAATATAGCCTAGCACGATTTATTGAGCCGATTCTGAGCCTAGATAGCATCGCTTTGCAGGACTGCTTGGCCGATGATGATGCTTGGCTGGTTGTGGGTGGCTCGAGTATCAGTCGCGCTATATTGTATGAAGAGTTAACCCAGCTTAAAATATCCCCTTATTTGGTGCCTTCTTTAGAGGGGCATTTATCACTATTTAGCCATCAAAAGGTTAAAGCCGTTCTCTTGTTGGATGACGTGGATAATGAGCACATTGTTTGGTTAAGAAAAGAGCACCCTAACCTTATGATAGTGTCTTTGAGCTCGGCCTCAAGTTCTGGGGTTAATCAATATCAAATGAAAAAACCTTATCGTAAAGAACAAGTGAAATCTCTAGTTGAATTTGTTCATAATAAAATCGCCCTGTTTGAGGAGTAATATATGAGTTTGGTCGGTATCATCGGCGCAATGGAAGAAGAAGTTGCCTTAATAAAAGGGTGGATGACAAACCTTGAAACCCAGTCTATTGCGGGTTGTGAGTTTTATCTAGGACAGCTAGATGGTAAGGAAGTGGTACTACTTCAATCTGGCATTGGTAAAGTAAATGCAGCAGTTTCTACCACTTTGCTTCTGTCAAAGTTCGCGCCTTCAAAAGTGATTAACATTGGCTCTGCTGGCGGTTATGCACAAAGTCTAAACGTGGGTGATGTCGTCATTTCTGATCAAGTTTGTCACCACGACGTTGATGTGACTGTCTTTGGTTACAGTATGGGCCAAGTGCCAGGCATGCCTGCAACTTATGCCGCTGATAATGCGTTAATTACTGAAGCTAAAGCGGCTGTCGCTAGACTTGATTTAGTTAAAGCAGAAGTCGGTCTTATCGGTACAGGTGATAGCTTTATGCAAGATCCAGTGCGAGTAGAAAAAGTGAGAGCTGACTTCCCTGAATTACTTGCAGTTGAAATGGAAGCCGCGGCAGTTGCACAAGTGTGCGTTAAGTTTGAAACGCCTTTTGTCGTTGTTCGCGCCTTATCTGATATTGCGGGTAAAGAGTCATCACAAAGCTTCGAAGAATTTCTTGTTGTCGCAGCTAAAAACTCCTCCGCTATGGTTCGTGAAATGCTAAGTGCACTAAATTAACCCTTCTTAATCTTTTCATAACGGGTTCCCTTAACTAGATTCGCATTGTCTTTAGGGAACTCGTATAATTCCGCGCCTAATAACATCACCTGACTACTTGGAAAACGCATGAGACCGGATCAAATTCAAATCGATCAATATCAGCCACAATTGGCCGAAAAAATCAGTCGTCTTGACGAACTTATGGCGACGTTGGATTTACCTGCTGCTGAAATTTTTGAAAGTGAAGCAAGTCACTATCGTATGCGTGCAGAGTTTCGTATCTGGCATGATGGTGATGACATGTATTACGCCATGTTCGATTCGAATGATCCAAGAACGCCAATCCGTGTTGATCAATTCCCGGTTGCTTCATTAATGATTAATGAATTGATGCCTGCTTTGTTAGATGCTGTTAAAACAGTGCCAGTGCTACGTCATAAGCTGTTTCAAGTAGACTTTCTGACAACGCAAACCGGCGAAGCTTTAATTAGCATGCTTTACCATAAGCCGATTGACGAAGAGTGGTTTGCTGCGGCACAAACCTTGAATGAAGCTTTCCCTCATTGTCACTTTATTGGCCGTAGCCGTAAGAAGAAAATGATCTTAACCCGTGACTTTGTTATGGAAACTTTAACGATAAACGGTAAGAAATATCATTATCAGCAAGTTGAAAATAGCTTCACCCAGCCTAATGCAGGTATTAATGAATCTATGTTGAGCTGGGCGCTTGATGTTACTCAAAATGAATCTGGTGATTTGTTAGAAATGTACTGCGGTAATGGCAATTTCTCGATTCCATTAGCACGTCGCTTTGATCGTGTCGTCGCGACAGAAATCTCCAAAGTTTCAGTGAATTCAGCTCAGTTGAATATTGCTATCAATGGCATGTCGAATGTACAAGTCGTGAAGATGGCGAGTGAGGATGTGTCTGCTGCATTAAATGGCCAAACTGAACTGCCAAAGCAACTGGTTCAAGCGGGTATGGAAAGTCTAGAGCCAAGTGTTGTGTTAGTTGACCCTCCTAGAGCTGGGTTAGACTCTGATACTGTTGAGTTAATTCGTAAGGTTGATAAGATTCTTTATATTTCCTGTAACCCTGAAACACTGAAAGCGAATTTAGAAGCGCTATCGGACACTCATAAAGTTGAGCGTTACGCTGTATTTGATCAATTCCCTTATACTCATCATATCGAGACGGGCGTGTATTTGGTACGTCGATCTTAGGGTCACAGATAAGACATAAAAAAAGCGACTCATAGTCGCTTTTTTTATGTTTGTGATTAGAGTTAAGCTCGTGTACTAATTGACTGACCTAGTGCTGACTCAGGGCTTATATTGTATTGAGTCACCACGCTGGCACTTCTGCTGGTGTTATTTGGGCTGGATTGAACGGGTGGAGGTGAGCTCTCCGCTGTACGGCTTTCACTTCTCTCTGGTTCTTCTCTTCTTGGTTCTGGTCTTGGTGCTTCATCTGGTGCTTGTGTTCTTACCTGTCCGGATTCAAGTCTTAACTCTTCTTGTGTGCCGATGTTTAAGGTTTGGTCATTATCAGTTTGAGAATCACTAAGCTCTGTATTCCCTGCGTTAGCGTACCTTTCTTCACTAATTTCTATCGTTCTAAAGCTTTGGGTTATGCTTTTTTCTGTCTGTGATATTTCAGCTCTAAATGCTTCGCTTTGTTGGCTGCTTTGAACTGTCTCTCTTTCTAGCGTTTCTTGTGCTAATTGTCTGCCTGCAGCAGAAAGCTCGACTCTAACATCTGGGCTGCCAATAGTACTCGAAGGGGACGAAAGATTGGTATTGGAATTTGGCGTGCCGACATTAAGCGAGTCTAAGCTTTGCGGGCTCGCAAGCGTCGATCTATCAGCTATAGGTAGGATGCCAGTTTCCATGAGAATGCCATTTTGTACAATATATGATCAATAAGTTTACTCTAATATGGCCGTGTCTGCCAAATTAGTTTTGCTGAATAGTCAGTATTAATTATTTTCTTATCATAATGAAATACATTCGAGTATCTTGTCTGCGACATACAATGTTGTGTGTTAACATGTTTGTGATTTTTCCCCACACCACGAAGAGAAGTTAAACAAGTCATGAGTACCACCTCACTAGATAAAGCTAAGATTAAGATTTTACTGCTAGAAGGCGTGCATCAATCTGCATTAGATGCGCTTAATGAAGCAGGCTATACCAATATAGAATTTCATAAAACTGCGTTGGCTGAAGATGAGCTAATCAAGAAAATCGAAGAAGCGCACTTTATTGGTATTCGTTCCCGTACTCAATTGAACGAGAAAGTACTTTCTCACGCGAATAAGCTAATGGCCATAGGTTGTTTCTGTATAGGAACAAACCAGGTTAATTTAGAAGCAGCGAGTGCGAAAGGTATTGCCGTCTTTAATGCACCTTTCTCAAATACCCGTAGTGTTGCTGAATTAGTTATAGGCCAACTGATTCTATTATTACGCGGTATTCCAGAAAAAAGCGCGGTTTGTCACCGTGGTGGATGGATGAAATCAGCTGTTGGTTCCTATGAAGCCCGCGGTAAGCGCTTGGGTATCATAGGTTACGGTAGCATAGGAACACAGTTGAGTGTCTTAGCTGAATCATTGGGAATGGAAGTATACTTCTATGACATAGTGACTAAGTTGCCTCTAGGTAATGCGCGTCAAATTAAAAGCCTGAACAAGTTATTGTCTACCTGTGATGTAATTAGTTTGCATGTACCAGAGACTGCATCTACAAAACTTATGATAGGTGCTGAAGAGATTGCGCGCATGAAAGATGAAGCTATCTTCATGAATGCGTCTCGCGGAACAGTGGTAGACCTTGAAGCACTCGCTGCGGCCATGAGAGAAGGCCGTTTAAATGGTGCCGCAATTGATGTATTCCCCGTTGAGCCTAAAGGTAATGCTGACGAATTCGTTTCGCCTTTACGTGGATTGGATAATGTTATCCTGACACCTCACGTAGGTGGTAGCACAATGGAAGCACAAGAAAATATAGGTGTTGAAGTGGCTGAAAAGCTAGTTAAATATTCTGATGTAGGTACAACGATTGCTTCTGTTAACTTCCCTGAAGTGGCGCTACCAGCACAAGATGGTAATCATCGTCTATTACACATTCACGAGAACCGCCCAGGAATCTTAACTAAGATTAATGGCATCTTCTCTGATAACAATATTAACATCACAGGCCAATACCTAAGAACCAGTGAAAACATTGGTTATATGGTGATGGATGTTGATGCTGCAAACAGTGACTTAGCTTTGGAAAAAGTGAAAGAAGTTGAAGGTACAGTTCGCGCTCGTATCTTGTTCTAACTGTCAGTATTGCAAATAAAAAAGGACGATCTAGATCGCCCTTTTTTTTGTTTTTGCTAATGTTAAGAACCAAATTTCTAAGTGCTAAATACCTAAGCTGACAGAGATTTCATTTACACGTTTAGTAATAGTGGCAGAAACCTTATTTAAAAACTGTTCTGATTCGTGGGCTTTGCCTTTTACTTGGGACATGGCGTGATTAAGTGATTGCATCTCAGTTTTCTGCTCTGCTGCATAACGTGTTGCCTTTTGAGCTAGCTCGGAAGATTGCTTCGATTTCTCACTGACCTCAAATGCAGAATCCCCCAGTTGTGCGGTTAGGCTGACTTGAGAATCACTGGCTGATTCAATCTTATCCAGAGATTGGCTTAAATTCTGGGTAGAAGAGGTTAAGCGGCTAAGAATTGAGGTGATTTCCCCTAAAGAATCCTGCGTCTTGCTAGATAAGGTACGTACTTCTGTAGCAACAACGGCAAAGCCTCTACCGTGTTCGCCAGCTCGTGCCGCTTCAATCGCTGCGTTTAAAGCGAGTAAGTTAGTTTGTTCTGAAATATCTCGGATAGAAGACACAATTGATGAAGCATCATTGACTGAATCTTCCAAGCCATTAAGAGATTGACGGCTTTGGGTTAAGGTTTGCATTGCTATTTGGTTTGCTTGTTTCAGGCTTTGGGCTTGTTCGACACTGCTTTGCATGGCAAGACTAGTTTCACTGGCGTAACCTTCCACTTCCTGAGCCCTTACTTCTGCTTTATTAGCAAGAATATTTACCTGCTCAGTAATACTCGTGGTTTTGCTTAACTCATGGTTTGATTCCTGATTAAGACTATTAATGTCATCGAAGGCATTTAGCACTTTATTTAGGGAGTCGGAAATTTTTGCCAGCTCTTTATCTCGTTTCTGTTTTTGCTTTTCAACATAAGCCAAATATTGATTAAAATAATGAGCGGTTTCAGATAACTCATTTTTCTGTTTACCAACATTGATGGGGTCAGAGCTTTGTGTCTCAACAAGAGAAGTGACAGCGGATAAAAGATTTTTAGCGCTTTTTACAACGATACGAGAAAGGAATAGATGGGTAAGGGCGCTTACGCTCACCATCAGTAATATAAACAAAGCAAAAGCAAAAATAATTTTCTCTTGAGTTTGCTCTGATTGAATCGAGATAGCTTGGGTACCTAATTCAAGTTTTGCTTGTAGTTTACTTACTTGAGCACGTAGATCTGCTTGCGCATTCTGCATATGAGTAATACCACTCAAGCTGTTATTTACATCCTTCATGTATCGATTAACCCAAGAGCTAATCTCAGACTGCATTTCTATGATTGGATTTTCTGTTTTTTCCTCTTCTTCAGCCCAGCCCATTAACGCACTTAAATCATCTGTTTCTTCCTCTTTTTCCTGATTGGAAAAATTATTTGGTAACGCAGACATAGCACTAACCGTTTTGTAAAAGGTGTCTGCTTCAGAAGCTAAAGCTGCTTTGTTCTTTGCTGTATTGGCTTGTAGGAATTGCTCGGTATTATCGCTAAGACTAATAAAGTGCTTTTTAAGTTTTGCGTCCATCTCTAACAAGGTGACTTTATCTGCCAAGCTTAGATTTGTATGAGGCTGATGAATAAAGTCTGAGTAGGTATCGATGGCTTGTGACATTTGACGTTGGTTATTACGTATTAAAGCAAAGGTATCTCCCGACAGTTTCCCTGCCGCACGAATGTCGCCATCTAATTTAAGGCTAATACTTTCGAGTAATGGATTTATGTCAGTTTGAATTTCGTTAGGTAGTGCTGTTAGTTGCTGTTTGATATCTGTATTGATGAGGTTGATTGATTCTTGCAGTTTGGTGGCTTCACCAAAATTTAAATAACTTTCAATCTTGTCTTTCAGTGACACGCTAGCCAGAGTTAATAATTGATTATATTGATCGGTTGTCGCCATCGTTTGACGAAATTGCAGGATACTCCAAGTGAGGGTTAAGGCTAGCAAGCTAGTGATCACAAGATAGGTGAAAGTCGTTATTTTAGTCACACGGGAAATTGTCAAAATTCTTACCCTTTGTTTACGTATGTTACAAAACATTAAGATATTGTGAAGTAATGTATAAAAACTAGATGTCAGTTTTGTTACATTCACGAAGAAAAGAGTAAGAAGAATCGAAAAATTTGAAAACAAAGATTATTGAAGAGAAATGAACATAAGATCTTCAAAATAGAAGAAAAATTGTCGAATATCGCAAATTGATAATAGGTTTTTATAACTTCAATTTATGCTTTTTTTCACTTTTATATCAAAATTGACTTCCAAATTCATCTCAGTGTCATTATCGTGTTGTAGCTTCTTTTATAATTAAATGAATGTTTAAAGATAGAAGAGCGTTCAGTTAATGTTTAAACAGACCTAAATACACAGAATGATTTAAGTCCAATCCCATATTAATAATAAAGATTTAGCGGAGTAAGAACATGACCCTTTCACGTCGTAATTTTGTTAAAAGTGCGACCGCAGCAGGCGCGGTAGCGGCAACACCTTTTACTATTAGTAAAGCGGTTGCAGCAAACAAGGAGCTGCGCATTTATGCGTGGGCCGGCTATATCACAGATGAAATGCTTGCAGACTTCAAAGCAAAAACAGGTATTAATGCAACTTTCACACCTTATGGTACCAATGACGAATTGATGAACTCATTGCGTGCAACTGACGGTACAGGCTTCGACATTATTATGCCGACAGTAGACCGTGTACCTGGTTATGTTGATTTTGATCTAGTTCAACCTTTAGACACATCTCGTGTTAACTGGGACGGCTGCCTTGAGAGTGCTGTAAAAGGCTCAGAAGTTGGTGGTATTGTTGATGGTAAACGCTACTTTGCCCCTTCTGACTGGGGTACTGAGGCCATTGCTTTTAACACAGATTACGCAAAAGTTGATCGTAACAACCTAAGTTATGGTGATCTTTGGAAACCAGAGCATGCTGGTGGTGTTACCGTACGTGGGCACTCTGCATTGGTTGGTATAGGTTTATGGCTTGAAAGCATGGGCAAACTACCTTATCCACTACTTGATTCTTATAAGAATGAAAAGGCAATGCGAGCGAACTTCGACGTTATCTTGAAAACAGCGACTGAACACAAAGCTGCAATCGCTCAGTACTGGTCGACAGAAAACGAAGCACAAGGTGCATTCCGTACTAATGGTGCAATCATTGGTCAAACTTGGGATAGTACTGCGTTCAAACTTAAGCAAGAAGGTGAGCCTGTTGCTTATGCCGCACCAAAAGAAGGTGCTTTGGCTTGGATGGAAGGTTTTGTTATTCCTAAAAATGCTAACAATGTTGACTCAGCTTACGAATTCATTAACTGGTACTACACACCAGAAGCTGGCGCAATGTTTGTAGAGTCGACAGGTTATAACTCTACTTCGAAAGGATCTGATGCTTTACTACCAGAAGCAACTAAACAGTTTTTCCAAGACTCATACACTGAGAAAGAACTTAAAAACCTATGGTGGTGGCCTATCCAAGAACCTTGGTATGTGGCTTTGCGTAACGAATACCAAGATCGTTACTTATCTGCATAGAAACTTTTAAGTAAAGCTCCTAGCCCAGAATTTGGGGTGGGGGCTTTTTTTGTCCCTTATTATTTACCTGCAAAACGTATTGCTTTTAGCAGGTTCGCGTATATGAAAGTAGAGAGAAAAAATGGATAGCAGTGTTCACCTAGATAATGTTGTTATGAATTTTGGCGATTTCACTGCCGTTCAGAAAACAGATTTAAAAATAGAATCAGGCGAGTTTTTTAGTTTTCTTGGTCCATCTGGTTGCGGTAAAACAACCATACTTAACATGATTAGTGGCTTTCTAGACCCTAGTGAAGGGGATGTCAGAATTGGTGGTAAAGCCATGCGTGGTGTACCTGCTAACAAACGCCCAACATCAATGATATTCCAAAACCTCGCTTTGTTCCCGCTTATGACAGTGGCTGAGAATATTGAATTTGGTCTTGAGGTGCGTGGCGTATCTAAAGCAGAACGTAAAAAAACCTCAGATAGATTATTAGAATTGGTTGCACTAGATGGCAGCGGTACCAAACAGGTATCTGAACTGTCTGGTGGACAAAAACAGCGTATTGCGATTGCGCGTGCTTTAGCAGTAGAGCCACAAGTTCTTTTACTTGATGAGCCATTATCAGCTTTAGACTTAAAGTTACGCCAACATATGCGTACAGAGTTGAAAGATATTCAACGTAAAACTGGCATTACCTTTATCTATATTACACACGACCAAGGTGAAGCATTAACCATGTCAGATCGTGTAGGTGTTATGTCTGCCGGTAAGCTACAGCAGGTTGCTGATCCTATTACGCTGTATCGTGAACCAAAAACAGAGTTTGTAGCTTCTTTCGTAGGCGAGAACAACGCGATTGCAGGTTCGGTGGAAGGCGTAGAGGGCAGTAATGTAACGGTTAATTGCGCTGGTCTAGGTTTATTAACTGGTCGCGGTATTGGTGCTATTTCTAAAGGTCAAAGCGTTAACTTATTTATCCGACCTGAGCTGATTCGTGTTGGACAAGCCGCAGAAGCAGGTTGTGATGTTAGGTTTGAGGCAAACATCACAGAAATTAACTTTGAAGGTTCTTACCTTACCCTAAATACACAAATGGGATCTCAATCTATCTCAGTACAAATTGGTGCAGAGCAGTATACAGCTGATCTTGTTGCTGGTGCGAAGGTTAAGTTAGGCTTTATTAGCCAAGATGCAGTGGTAATTGCAAGGGGGGAGAATGTTTAGCCAACTAAAAGCAAGATTTGGTGGTGGCATGGCGTTGGGTATCCTCGCTATGATAATGCTGTGGCTTATAGTGCTTGTTATATTGCCGCAGTTCTTGATGGTCGATTATTCCTTTAGACCTAACTTGTTACCTAGAGAAGTAGGTGGTCCGAAAGATACCTACTCTCTTATAAACTATGAAACCCTGTTTGGTAACCAGATTCACCTTGCCATCTTTGCTAAAACAATTTGGTCGAGTGTGTTAGTGACTTTACTGACCTTGTTAGTCAGTTACCCTTTGGCCTTTTATCTGGCAAAAGTGGCGACACCTAGGCAAGCAGCATTATGTATCCTTCTTTTAATTATTCCTTTTTGGATTAATGAAATTTTAAGAACCTTCTCTTGGTACATTATTCTTGCCTATAAAGGACCGCTAAATGCCATGTTATTGGCATTGGGCTTCATTGATAGGCCTATTCGTTTCTTGTCTGGCGATACTGGAGTCATGATAGGTATGGTTTATGCCTATATTCTTTTCATGATATTCCCTATCTACAATGCCATTGAAAGTTTGGACATGAACCAAATTAAAGCCGCTAGAAGTTTAGGTGCGGGTTGGATCAGAACTCACTATAGAGTAATTATTCCTCATGCAAAACCGGGTATAGCAACCGGTTGTATCATGACGTTTATGTTGGCAGCAGGCAGTTACGCTGTACCGGCATTACTTGGTTCACCAGGTAGTCGATGGTTTACTCAGATAATTTATAATTGGTTCTTTGAAGGTGGTAACTGGAACCAAGGTGCAGCGTATGCCTTCTTACTTTTGATTATCTGTATTGGTTTTATTGCATTGGTAATGCGTGTCTTTAAAGTTGGTTTAGGAGATATCGCACGATGAAATCAGAAACCATTATGCGTTGGGGTATTCGCTTCTATATAGGTGTGTTTTTTACTTACCTATTTATTCCTCTCATTATCATGGGAGCAGCAACCTTTAATGATAGTCGCTTCCCAACTGTTTCCCCTTGGAAGGGTGCAACTCTAAAGTGGTTTGAAGCTTTGGCTCAAGATGGTGCCATGTGGCAAGCACTTTGGACGAGTGTCATTGTGGCCGCAGGTGTTCTAGTTGTCGCTGTGCCTATTGGTATTTGTTGTGCCTTGTTCTTGTCTACTTATCAAGGCAAGGGTAAAACCTTTTTATATTCTTTGATGATGTCGCCTTTATTAACTCCTGGTGTCATAGTTGGTATTTCTACATTGATATTCTGGAAAGGTATGGGTGTGAGTGGGGGGGTTATGCTAACGGTCATTGCGCAAACTACCTTTATTGCCGCTTACGTTATGTTGATGGTATTAGCTAGGTTACAACGTTTTGATAGGACGCTAGAAAATGCTGCATTAAGTTTAGGAGCAAACCAATGGCAAACATTTCGCCGTATTTTGTTACCGTACTTAAAGCCAGCTATTATCTCAGCTGCCGCAATTGCCTTCTTGCAGTCATTTGAAAACTACAACACGACATTATTCGTGAAAGGTTATGATACTACCTTAACGGTTTATATCGCTTCTAAAGTAAGAACAGGTTTGACACCTGCCGTAAACGCTTTAGGGCTTATCATGATATTAACAACAGTTGTGATTGCTGTTATTTACGAACTTAAGCGTCGTAAAGAAGCTGCGCAAGCCGCGAAGTTGGTAGTAGCTGAAGACTAGTTCACTAGCTGACTAGTAAAAAGCGAGTTTTGCTTGTAGTTAAAAGCAAAACTCGCTTTTTTTGTATAAAAACTGGCCAAATTTGAAACCCCTGCTAATCTAATCATCACTTTTGAGATTAATTGATAAATATTCGAGAAAGTACTTGCCATAAAATCTGAGATGTATATTATACGCATCCACTGACACGGGGTAGCAAACAAAGCTTACACCGACAAGCTACCAAGTAGCTAACTACAAACGTTCACTCTTATTTAGAAAATGTTTAGTAAGTCAGACGCTCTTTAAAATAGTTAATCAGATAATTTGTGTGGGCACTCGCTAGAGACTTCAGCAGGTTATTCGAGTTGTTAATTACTACGGTGATTGA
>NZ_CP130700.1:3630000-3712500 GCF_051623805.1 Marinomonas sp. PE14-40
CGTGTACGTACAAGCAGTGGGAGCGGACTTGTTCCGTGACTGCGTACCTTTTGTATAATGGGTCAACGACTTATTTTCAGTAGCAAGGTTAATCGCATAGAGGAGCCGTAGGGAAACCGAGTCTTAATAGGGCGTATAGTTGCTGGGAATAGACCCGAAACCGGGCGATCTATCCATGGGCAGGTTGAAGGTTGGGTAACACTAACTGGAGGACCGAACCCACGTATGTTGAAAAATGCGGGGATGACTTGTGGATAGGAGTGAAAGGCTAATCAAGCTCGGAGATAGCTGGTTCTCCTCGAAAGCTATTTAGGTAGCGCCTCGTATCTCACCATTGGGGGTAGAGCACTGTTTGGGCTAGGGGGTCATCCCGACTTACCAACCCCATGCAAACTCCGAATACCAATGAGTGCAATTACGGGAGACACACGGCGGGTGCTAACGTCCGTCGTGGAAAGGGAAACAACCCAGACCGTCAGCTAAGGTCCCAAAGTTACAGTTAAGTGGGAAACGATGTGGGAAGGCTTAGACAGCTAGGAGGTTGGCTTAGAAGCAGCCATCCTTTAAAGAAAGCGTAATAGCTCACTAGTCGAGTCGGCCTGCGCGGAAGATATAACGGGGCTAAACTGTACACCGAAGCTACGGATGCTTAGTTTACTAGGCATGGTAGAGGAGCGTTCTGTAAGCCGTTGAAGGTCAAGCTGTAAGGCAGGCTGGAGGTATCAGAAGTGCGAATGTTGACATGAGTAACGATAAGGGGAGTGAAAAACTCCCCCGCCGGAAGACCAAGGTTTCCTGTCCCATGTTAATCAGGGCAGGGTGAGTCGGCCCCTAAGGCGAGGCAGAAATGCGTAGTCGATGGGAAACAGGTTAATATTCCTGTACTTGCATATATTGCGATGGAGAGACGGAGAAGGCTAGGCCAGCACAGCGATGGTTGTCTGTGTTTAAGGCGGTAGGCTGGTGACTTAGGTAAATCCGGGTTGCCTTTAAGGCCGAGAACTGATGACGAGCCCTCTTTTGGGTGAAGTGGTTGATGCCATGCTTCCAGGAAAAACTTCTAAGCTTCAGATATATGGGAACCGTACCCCAAACCGACACAGGTGGTCAGGTAGAGAATACCAAGGCGCTTGAGAGAACTCTGGTGAAGGAACTAGGCAAAATGGTACCGTAACTTCGGGAGAAGGTACGCCGATTTTGGTGATGGCACTTGCTGCTTAAGCTGAGATTGGTCGAAGATACCAGGTGGCTGCGACTGTTTATTAAAAACACAGCACTCTGCAAACACGAAAGTGGACGTATAGGGTGTGACGCCTGCCCGGTGCTTGAAGGTTAATTGATGGGGTTAGCTTCGGCGAAGCTCTTGATCGAAGCCCAAGTAAACGGCGGCCGTAACTATAACGGTCCTAAGGTAGCGAAATTCCTTGTCGGGTAAGTTCCGACCTGCACGAATGGCGTAACGATGGCCACACTGTCTCCACCAGAGACTCAGTGAAATTGAAATCGCAGTGAAGATGCTGTGTATCCGCGGCTAGACGGAAAGACCCCGTGAACCTTTACTATAGCTTCACAGTGAACTTTGAACCTACTTGTGTAGGATAGGTGGGAGGCTTTGAAACCAAGACGCTAGTTTTGGTGGAGCCACTCTTGAAATACCACCCTGGTATGTTTGAGGTTCTAACTCAGGTCCCTAATCGGGATCGAGGACACTGTGTGGTGGGTAGTTTGACTGGGGCGGTCTCCTCCCAAAGAGTAACGGAGGAGCACGAAGGTGTGCTCAGCATGGTCGGAAATCATGCGAAGAGTGTAAAGGCAAAAGCGCGCTTAACTGCGAGACAGACACGTCGAGCAGGTACGAAAGTAGGTCTTAGTGATCCGGTGGTTCTGTATGGAAGGGCCATCGCTCAACGGATAAAAGGTACTCCGGGGATAACAGGCTGATACCGCCCAAGAGTTCACATCGACGGCGGTGTTTGGCACCTCGATGTCGGCTCATCACATCCTGGGGCTGAAGCCGGTCCCAAGGGTATGGCTGTTCGCCATTTAAAGTGGTACGCGAGCTGGGTTTAGAACGTCGTGAGACAGTTCGGTCCCTATCTGCCGTGGACGTTTGAGATTTGAGAGGAGCTGCTCCTAGTACGAGAGGACCGGAGTGGACGAACCTCTGGTGTTCCGGTTGTCACGCCAGTGGCATTGCCGGGTAGCTACGTTCGGACGGGATAACCGCTGAAAGCATCTAAGCGGGAAGCCTCCCTCAAGATGAGATCTCACTGGAACTTTAAGTTCCCTAAAGAGCCGTTGAAGACTACGACGTTGATAGGCAGGGTGTGTAAGTGCTGTGAGGCATTGAGCTAACCTGTACTAATTGCTCGTGAGGCTTGACCATATAACGCCAAAATGGTTTAGCGTTATATTACGATTTAAAAAGATGGTAAAACATCGCAAGCTGGTTTGAGGCTTGGTTATCGTTAACTTCTCTAATGAAGAGAAGACTATTCAAAAAGTATTGTTAAAGCATAAGCAAATTCGTCAATGAATAAGCCACAAACAGAGCTTGTTCTGACAAACAGAATTTCTTGATAATCACAGAGCGTCTGAACCACCTGATCCCATCCCGAACTCAGAAGTGAAAAGTCGCATCGCCGATGGTAGTGTGGGAGTTCCCATGTGAGAGTAGGTCGTTATCAAGATTAAATTATAAAAAGCCTGATCTTATGATCAGGCTTTTTTTTGCCTAAAATAAACTAGGCAAAGGTAGAGACGATAAAGTATCGCCGATGGTAGCTTGGAGCTGCTAAGGGATCAAAGGGGTCGTTATCAAGATGGCTTCAACCTCTAAACCTATCTATACCCATTATTAGCATTTCTTGATAATCACAGAGTCGTTGATTGATCCCATTCCACTTCCGAACTTAAATACAGAAGTATCGCCGACGCTAGTGTGGGACTTCCTCTTTGTAGACTCCAACATCACATTGAGTTATCTAAATTCTTAACAATGTCAGACAGTGATGCCAGTAACGGTATTTAGTAACTAGACGCGCTAACACGCGTTGCTGTTTGAGGCGTTAAGTTCAGATTAACTAAACCTATCGCGCCAAAGCCATCTACCTCTCAGAACTAGACAATCTAATCAACTTACCTGAATCTGTCCCTAGGTATAAATATCCCTTTGAGTCTTCTGCAATAGAGCGAAACCTTTCATCTAGTTCACCTAGATAGCGGCTTTCTGTTGGTTCGCCTTGGTTGTTGAAGGTTACTAGGTTTAAGTGCTTTTTAGCCAATGCTAGGGATATGTGGTTACCTTGCCAGCCTTCAAATAATTGCCCTTGGTATATGTGTAAGGCGCTTGGGGCAATCGAGGGGATAAAGACTTTTAATGGATTTTCGATACCTTCTTTTTCTGTGCCATCGCCAACGCTAATTGGCCCCCAGTATTCTTTACCATGGGAAACAATAGGCCAACCATAATTAGCGCCGCGTTTGATCTTATTTATCTCATCTCCACCTCGTGGGCCATGTTCGTTAGACCAAAGCGTATTGGTAACTTTGTCGAAAAATAGGCCTTGAGGGTTTCTATGGCCATAGCTCCAAATGGCATCTTGAGCATTGGCTTTCTCAACAAATGGGTTGTCCTTAGGTATACGACCATCTGGATGTAATCTTAGAATCGACCCCGCATGGTTTTGAAGGTTCTGTCCATTGGGTCTTTCGCCTCGATCACCGATACCAAAGTAAAGATAACCTTGATTATCGAAGGTAATACGAGAGCCAAAGTGTTGGCCAGAAGAGGAGGCTGACTGGGTAATGAAAATATCTTCCCAATTGATTAATTGTGAGCCACTAAGCTTGGCTCTGCCTAAGGTCACTGTGGCACCTTGAGTCATAGGTTTACTATAGGTGAAATAGAGCCAGCCAGATTCGTCATATTCTGGGGAAGCTGCAACATCTAGCAAACCGCCTTGGCCACGGGTGGCAATTTTAGGCAAGCCAGATAACTTAGTTTGTTTGCCAGTGATTAAATCTAGGTGAAAGGCTTGGCCTTTTCTTAAGGTAAGTACCGCCTCTGTATCATTAATCAGCGCAAGCCCCCAGATAACACCATCTAATTCGCTCACAAGATCTGCTTTTAATAGCGTGTCTTGATAAAGTGTTTTTGTCTTTATTGAAGTGGCTTGCGTTGAGGCTGCCTGTAGACTGTGGGAATAAAGAGAAATAGACAGTACAGAGGAGAAAAACAATGCAGATGTTAATGTAGCTAACCAAGATTTCATAATGAAACTCTCTTTAATTTAATTCAGTTTTGTACTGGTTATTATGGTGTCCATCCTAAGTAAGGAATACCTTAAGAGATTATTGTTCGTCTAAAAGCCAAGTAATAAAAGTCTTGATACGTTTATCATCTTCTAGGTTTTTATGGCAAACAATGCCCCATTCGCCAAGCCCCTTCGCTGTATGATCAACCGGAATAACTAAATGGCCACTAGCAAGATCTTTATCGGCAAAAGGCCCATTAACGAGGGCGATACCTTCTCCAATGATGGCCATTTCTAGAGCCGCTGCCAAGGTGTCCACATCCATACAGTTTAAGCTTGTTTGAGTCTTGTCGTCAGGCTTATGATCAATGCCTGCTGATTCAAACCAGTTCTGCCAACTCCAGTATTTGTTTTCGGTATAGACTGAAATCAAAGGATAATTTTTTAGGTCATGGGGTTCTATCTGGCTAGGCAGTGTTGTTAAGAATTCAGGGCTGCAAACCGGGAAGATTTTTGATTGGAAAAAGGGTTGCCAGTATAGGTGGTTTGGTAGAGGGTGGGTTTTATAGATAATGGCAATGTCTGCGTGTTTTTCATCGAAACGCCAGTCCGCACTATAGGTACTGACTTGTAGTGCGATATCTGGATGTTGCTGACGGAACTTGTTTAGGCGTGGTGCTAGCCAGCGAATCGATGTTGTCACATAGGTCTGAACCCTAAGGGCGGGTTGGCTGGTGTTATCTCTAACTTCTTCTGTCCCTGCTATGAGGATAGTTAATGCTTGGCGAACAAACTGATAATAATGCTTGCCTGCTTCAGTAAGGCGAATAGTCCTTCCTTCCCGTATAAAGAGCTTACAGGCTAGGCTGTCTTCCAAGGTTTGTATCTGATGGCTTATGGCTGGGTGCGTGAGGTTTAGCTCTTCAGCCGCACCTCTAACACTTGCTAGGCGAGCAGTGGCTTCAAAGCCTTTTAATGCTTTAAGAGGGGGAAGCTTACGTAAGTCGATTTGTTCAAAAGCAGATTCATTTGGTTGCTCTTTCACTTTCACCTCTATATTGATTTGTTCATTACTCTAATTAGTTATCACAAATGCTTTTTTAAGCACGTTATCTATTCCTCTAAATGATTGGAAGATTTTTTTTACCGAAGTGTCAAAAAAAGATCAATTTTTCATTTCTCGTTTGGCAGGTACTCTGATTCTATCGCTGTGAATTAGGTCGTTTATCTGACTATTTTTTTGCGAGAAAGCTTTTCTAATCAAATGTTTGGAGGTTCTTATGCAGGTAGGTTTTGTAGGCTTGGGCAATGTAGGTGGTCAACTAGCAGGGAGTTTACTGCGAAACGGTATGGATCTCATGGTGAGAGACATTGACGAAGGCTTAATGGCAAGTTTTGCGGGTAAAGGTGCAAAGACAGCAGTGTCGGCAAAGGCGCTTGCTCAAGCATGTGATGTGATTATTACCTGTTTACCTTCACCTGCTATTTGTGCCCAAGTGATGGAAGCAGATGATGGTGTCATAGCGGGGATGAAAGCAGGCGTTATCTGGTTAGAAATGAGTACCACAGATGAGGCCGAAGTCAGGCGCATTGCTGATGAGGTAGAAGCGCGAGGTGGAGTGGCGGTTGACTGCCCTGTTTCAGGTGGCTGCCATAGAGCAGGAACAGGAAATATTTCTATCTTCGCTGGGTGTGAGCGAGTCGCGTTTGATCGAGTATTACCTATTTTAACTACTATGGGGCGTCGTATTATTCACACAGGCCCATTGGGTAGTGCATCAAAGCTTAAAGTAGTGACGAATTACTTATGTAGTGTGCATCTGATTGCGCTGTCTGAAGCCTTAACGGCATCTAAGGTGATGGGCTTAGATATGAACGTGACTTACGAAGCGATCAAGGCTTCTTCTGGTAATTCCTTTGTGCATGAAACCGAATCTCAAGTCATTTTAAATGGTAGTCGTGATATCAGTTTTACGATGGATTTAGTCACCAAGGATGTCGGTTTATTTGATCAGGTGGCGAAACGTCATGGTTTACCGTTAGAGCTAGCGCCTCTTGTGGTGGATATCTTTAAGGATGGCCAGTCCCGTTATGGTGACAGGGAGTTCTCGCCAAATATCATTCGCCGTTTAGAAGAAGCCTGTGATGTGAAAGTATTGGGACAAGGTTTTCCCGCTCAAATGAAGGATGATGAAAAAGAAGAAAGAGGTTATGAGGTGCAGATTCCTCTAAGAATGGATTATTAAACTAAGGGCTATCAAATAAAGTATTACTAAATTGCAGCTCAAGAAAAAAGGCTTAGTGATTCTTGCTCACTAAGCCTTTTGGGTTCCTGCGTTACTTCCTTGAAGGCACTGATTCTTCGCTTGTATTAGCTAGGGTAGATGATGGCCTGAGTTTCAACATACTCCTCTAGTGCTTCTTCTCCCCATTCACGGCCATTGCCAGATTGTTTCACACCACCAAAAGGAGCATGCATAGAGAAGTAGCTACCTTGGATATAGCATTGTCCTGCTTCTAGTCGCTTGGCAATAGTTAAGGCTGATTCTGGATCCTTGGCATAAACCGCAGAAGATAAGCCGTATTGGCTGTCATTGGCGATTGTTATGGCCTCTTCTATCTCTTCATAAGTTAGGATACAAAGGACAGGACCAAAAATCTCTTCTTGTGCGATGCGCATTTCTGGTGTGACTTGAGTGAAGATGGTGGGCTTTATGTAATAGCCCTTGTCTAGGTGCTCAGGTAACTCAGCCCCTCCCGTTAATAAACTGGCACCTTCTTCTAAGCCTAATTGAATATAGTCTTTTACTACTTGATGCTGTTTTGCTGAGGCAAGTGGCCCCATGCTGGTTTCTGCCAATCTAGGGTCGCCGACGGTTTGTTCTAGCGCGACTTGTTTAGCAACGCCTATCGCTTTTTGGTATTGGCTTTTGGGTACTAACATTCGGGTGAGTGCATTACAGGTCTGACCTGTATTTGCCATGACATCCTCTACACCATAACGAACAGCCGCGTCGATATCAGCATCTTGGGTGATGATAAAAGCCGACTTGCCTCCAAGCTCCTGGCATACTCGCTTAACACTTGAGGCTGCGCTCTTAGCGACTTCTATACCTGCTCTTGTGGAGCCAGTGAAAGACATCATATTAACTTTTGGATGTTCTGCTAGTAGTGGGCCTACTTCATGGCCATGACCAAAGATTAGATTAAAAACGCCTGCAGGTAGACCAACTTTGTGCATGATCTCCGCCATGATGATATCTGTTAGCGGAGTTTGCTCGGCTGGTTTCTCAATCAGGGTACAACCTGCTGCTAAGGCCGGAGCGAGCTTTCCTACAAGCTGATGCAAAGGGTAATTCCAAGGGTTGATAAGCGCGCAGACACCTATGGCCTTTTGGGTAAGTAAGACGCCTTCTCTAGTGGTTTCCTTATCCATGTTGAAAGCAAGTTTTGCATAGTAACGCATGGCATCGATAGCGCAATCTAGATGGTAGGTACCAACTAGGTGAGCCGGGCAGCCCATAGAAAGTACGTGAGCTTCAATTAAGTCTTGATAGCGAGCCTGCATCTCATCAGCGATGGCATTCATATAGTTTGCTCTGGTTTGAGCGCTGGTATTTGACCAAGCAGTGAATGCTTTGTGTGCCGCTGCTACTGCATCTTCTACGTCTTTTGACGATGCCATAGTTACTTGGGCTATGACGTCTTGAGTAGCTGGATTGATGAGTGAGTAAAGGGATGTGCTCTGTGTTTTACGCCAAACTCCGTCTATGTAAATTTGATCTATTTGCTGCATAAGGATGACTTCCATAATTAAGCGAGTGATTGGGTGATCAAATCAGATTAATAGGCTTAAGGGTGAGGAACAATTGATATTTTTTGCCTAAAAACGGTAAAAATAATTAACCAATAAAATTACCATATGTAATGATTTTGTATAGAGATATTTGTTTTAATAATAATGTGATAGCTTCTTTTTTGACCTATTCATGATTATAAAAATAAAGAGGAAGGCCAAATGAGACTAAATCGAATAAAAAAGATCTGGCTAATGAGCACTGGAGTTAGTGTTTTGATTTCAGGTAACTTGTTTGCATCAGACCATGCATTAATGAGTGATGCTGAAATTGATGAAAGATTAAGTTACCTAGAGCAAAGAATAAATGATGTTTCGAGCCCTTATGCATATTGGCAATATGGCTGGAGTGGTCTTTATTCGGTTAGCGCCATTAGTAATTTCTCAACAGCGCTGGATGAAGAGGATCATGATGAAGAAGTGCTGGCATGGGTATCTGGTTTAAAGTCCTCAGCAGCCTTGGCTAAAATGCTGTTAGAGCCTGTCCCTTTGCTAGCTGAGCCCGATATGAGCGGATTTGTGAATGACACAGTAGAAGAGCAGCGTGCGCTCAAGTTAGTTAAGCTGAAAGAGTACGAAACTCAGTTAAGTGCGACAGCCTTAAGAAGTGACGAAAGATACCAATGGCAAACCCATGCGACAACCATTGGGGTTAACTTAATTGCAGCCGCAGCGATAGCCACTTGGGGTGATAGTGATGATGCTTTGGGTTCTGCAGCATTAGGAATCGGTATGGGTGAGCTAGCTATTTGGACTCAGCCAACAAAAGCGACCCAGCAATGGCAGTCTTATCAGACACACTTTTCTGATATAGAAAAGGAAAACGTATCCTGGTATCTGGTCCCCAAGCTTAATGGTCTAGATCTGGTAATGACTTTTTAATAATGGCTTTACGATAGGGCTTCTTTTAAGAAAATTAAGTGTCATTAAAACGAGTTTAGAGCACCAGTGGAGTTTTTCGCCAATGCTCTAATGTCTCAGTTTTAGGAGAGGTGCTTCTTAAAGAAGTCGAGTGAGCGAGACCAAGCCAGTTCTGCCTGAGCTTCTACATAACGTCCAGTAGAGTCGTTATGAAAACCATGGTTTGCCTTTTCGTAGATAAAAGCTTGGTAATCTACCTTATTAGCTTTCAGTGCTTTTTCATAAGCAGGCCAAGTCGCATTGACGCGTTTATCAAGCTGAGCAAATTGCAGCATGATGGGCGCTTTTATATCCTTAATATAAATCTCTTTTGGCGGTGTCCCATAGAAAGGAACGGCCGCATCAATTACATTAGGCAAACGTGCCGCTAACATGTTGCTAGCATATCCGCCAAAGCAGAATCCAACCACACCAAGTTTGCCAGAGCTTGCAGGGTGAGCTTTTAGCATTTTAGCTGCCGCCATAAAGTCGGCTTCTATCTTGCTTCTATCCAGACTCTTCTGCATGCTGCGACCTTCGTCATCGTTACCCGGGTAACCTCCAAGGGGGTGCAGTGCGTCAGGCGCAAAAGCAACAAAACCTGCTTTGGCTAGGCGTCTTGCTACATCTTTAATGTAAGGATTAAGGCCACGGTTTTCATGAATGACGAGTACCGCAGGAGCTGAGACTGATACGTTTTTAGGGGTGACAAGATAGCCTTTTCCTTCTTTATAGCCATCTGGAGAGGCGAAAGTGAGATAGCTGGCTGTTATGTCTGGGTCATTAAAGGAGACCTGCTCTGCTAATGCATAGTTTGGTGTCAGAGCGCTGGCAATGACGCCTAAACTTAGCCCTGCCACGCCAAGTGCACCTAATCGATTTAGAAATGTACGTCTATCAATATCACCATGAGCATATTCATCATACCAATCAAATGCCTCTTGAGGGATCTGATCCGGAGCTAACCTATAGTCTTTACTTGGGTGAGTTTTTGGCGATAAATCTGAAACTTGCATTGCATCACTCCCTAATAGAAATCGAGTTTTAGGCCGTTTGGCTTCAAAAAAGGCTAGCTAATAGTTGAGGATATGTCCTATCAAAAAAGGCACCTTTACAATAAAGAGCCTTAACTTGATTGTTTTTTGCACATTTTTTTAAATTGTTTTGCTAAATAAGGTTAACTATTTAGCGTGACAAGAGGAGATTTGAGTAAGCTTTTGCACTCGCTTTCAGACTTCTCTTCTGTGTTTCATAGTCTACATATACTAGGCCAAAACGTTTGCTGTAACCTTCAGCCCATTCAAAGTTATCCATCAAACTCCAAGCAAAGTAACCCTGAATATCGACGCCTGCTGTGATGGCATTGTGAATCGCATTAAGGTGAGTATTTAAATAACGTACGCGTTGTTCATCGTGAACTTCACCCTCTATCAGTTTGTCATCACAGGCGGCGCCATTTTCCGTAATATAAATAGGGGGGAGGGTATATTGCTGGTGTAACTCGAGCAACAGTTGGGTTAAGGATTCAGGGTTAATCTCCCAACCTATGTGAGTATATTCGACCTCGGTTGCCGATTTTAAGATTGTCTGGCGTTTTAGCTCTGAATGCCACTTTGCATGATTGCAGGTGTAATAGTTTAATCCCAGATAGTCGATAGGTTGCTTAATAATAGCCATGTCGCCTTCTTTAATCTGAGGAATTAACTCAGGTGATAGGGCTTTGATAATGTCTGGGTATTGGCCCTTTAGTAGAGGCTCAATAAAGAAATGGTTATCCAAGGCTTCAGCATATAGGCTTGCCATCTTACTACTAGCCTCACTATCAGCTGGGAAAGCTTTGCTCATATTCAACACAATACCCGCTTGGGCATTTGGGCAAATTCTCTTAAGAATAGGCATAGCTAAACCATGGGCGAGTAAAACATGGTGGCCAGCTTGTCTTGCTTTAACGTCATCTTTTAAACCTGGTGCATGGATACCTTCTCCATAACCGAGAATGCTTGTGCACCAAGGTTCATTAAAGGTCGTCCAAACATCAACCCATTGCCCAAGCTCTTCAGCAGCAAGTTGGGTATATTCTTTAAATTTGTATGCTGTCTCCCGGTTAAGCCAGCCGCCTTTTTCTTCTAAATGCTGAGGTAAATCCCAATGGTACAGCGTGACAAAGGTTTTAATCTCGTTAGCTTTTAGCCGCTCTAATAAATTGCGATAAAAGGCAATGCCTTTTGGATTAGCGTTACCTTCTTCATCCATTAATCGTGGCCAAGCGATAGACAGTCTATAGGCATCTACACCCAAGGATTTGATTAGGTCTATGTCTTCTTGCCATTTGTGATAATGATCACAAGCTATGGTACCGTCATCACCATTCAATACTTTGCCGGGTGTCGCGCAAAACCTATCCCAGATAGATTCAATTCTGCCATCGAGTTGATTGGCTCCTTCAATTTGAAAGGCGGCTGTGGCAACGCCAAAGGTAAAGCTTGTCTTTAATAGTGGGGAGTTACTTGGTAATGAGATGGACATGTAAAGGGCTCCATTAGTATCTACTTAATGGAATGAGTTAAAAAGAATGGGCGTTAGGATGCAAGTAAGTAGTATCTAAATTAAGAGGTTTAAGTGAATTAAGAAAAATAAGAAGATTAAGTTTTAAGTTGTGATTGTAAGAGAAGGGATATGCCTCATCGGAATAAGCGCTTTGCCTGATTGGGTGTAAGCTGTGAATCTAGCTTTTAAACGCGTTGGAAGCTCATCAGCAGAGATGCTGGTAAAGCCGGCTTTCTGGTAGAAACTCTCTAAATGAGTAAACGCAAAACAATAGCAGGGCTTTGTTGATAGGGGCTGGGTGCTATCACTATTTAATGCCGTCAATAGTCTTTGTCCAAGGCCTTGTTTACGAAAGTCAGGGTGAGTGACCATGGCGGTTAAAAGCTGACAATCTTCGAACTGTTTTAAGCGTAAACAAACACGAATCTGATAACCCTCAGTAAGCGCCCAAATAGGGTCTGCTTTGTTGGCTTTGCCTGCCGGGTAATAAGCTTGGTAAAACTTCTTAGCAAGGGGGAAATGCAATCTATCTATTAACTTGTGATTGAGGGTGTTTAGCATAATGTGAGGCTGAGCTTGTATGAATTATGGAGTTTCAAATAAATAGGTTTAGATAAGCTTATATTTGATAGGATTAAGGCTAGATTTACAATCTTCTTATTAGGTTAAGGAGTTAGCTTAATTCAATGAGAGCACAGCAGGGATTAAATAATGAAGGGTATGTTGAGGTTTATTAAGCACGCTGGACTTGTTGCAGGTCTATTTGGTGTTGTTATTTCTAGTTTTGCAAATGCACAGTCGCAATGGCCTATCCCTCAAAAAGACCAAGCATTTTCTGAATATCTTATTGAGACAGGTTTGTTTTTGGAGCAAAACAAAGAGTGGTTGGTAAGCGTTAACAAACAGGTAGAGAAAGACGCTGTCATGCCATTTGAAATAAAACCGCACTCTGGATGTGAAGCAAATGGTAAGGGTGTTTTGTTGTTACATGGTTTGTCTGATTCAACTTATTCTTTGAAATCAATGGGTAAAGCCTTAGCTGAAGAATGTCTGTGGGTTAGAGCTGTGTTATTGCCTGGTCATGGAACTAGAGCGGAAGACCTTATTGATCTCCATCGCCGAGAATGGCGTGAAGCGGTTAGTGCATCGATTTATAATTTCTCTCAGCAAACTGACTCTCTATATGTTGCTGGCTACTCGACAGGAGGTACGCTTGCTGTTGACTATATGAGTCGCCCTGAGGTGCCTTTGTCTGGTTTGGTGTTGTTTTCTCCCCTGCTAAAAATTAATACCAATGCTGATTGGCTGACTCCTATATTAGCGCCTTTTGTGACTTGGTTAGATTACAAAAAGCCAGATGATTATGCTAAGTATGCATCGATTCCGGTACCGGCAATGGCGCAAGTATTTCACCTAGCGACAGAAGTTCGTAGAGGGCTAATAAAGAAACCATTAGATATTCCTGTTTTTGTTGCTATGTCAGCAGAGGATAATACGGTAAGCAGCGAGACAACATTGAACCTCTTTAATCAGAAAATGCGTAATCCAGCTTCAGAACTTTGGTTGTACGCCAATGAGAAGGTCGATTTTCCAGATAAACGTATCACTGAATTTAATAGTTATAATGAGAGTTTAAAAATTACTGGTTTTTCTCATATGTCGGTGCACATGGACCCTGAAGATCCTTATTACGGGCAAAATGGTGAATACCGTGTATGTCAGTGGTATAAGGGCAAGGATTTGGCTGAGTGTAAAAAAGATAAGCAAGGTTGGTCTGGTGAAAAAGGGATGCTGCTTGCAAGTAAAAGCGAGTATGGAGCACGTTTAAGTTGGAACCCTAATTTCGATCAGCTGGTGGCTAAGGTTGTGAGTTTTATTAAAACTGATGCAGGTTCAGCGAAGTAATACATTAATTTAACAGGTGGTTAACTAGCTGCTTGTTTTAACATCAAAGTTATAAAGGCGAGTAAATGAAACACTTCTTTAAAGTCAGAAAGCAGCTTGTGTTAGGTATGCTGTTAAGCGTTTCAGGTTTTTCACAGGTAACGACTGCTAAGTCAGTTGAACCTTTACCTAGTCAGGCCTTTTCTGATTATTTAGTGACTGCAGATACGTTTTTGTCTAATCACAAAAAGTGGTTAGACGCAGGCAATAAGGCAGTTGAAAAAGCAGCAGTAATGCCATTTGAAATTAAGCCCGCAGAGAGTTGCGAAAGGCAAGATACGGGCGTGCTTTTGTTACATGGCTTATCCGATTCCCCATACTCTTTACGTTCTATGGGGGAAGCGCTAGCTAAACAATGCTTATGGGTGCAGGCTGTACTGCTACCTGGTCATGGCACTAAAGCTGAAGATTTGATTGATGTTGAACGTGATGAATGGCGGCAAGTTACCAAAGTGGCGATAGAAAACTTTGCCGCTCAAACAGAGAGCCTATATCTTGCTGGCTTTTCTACGGGTGGTGCATTAGCGCTAGATTATGCCAAACAAGACAATGATAAGGTGAAAGGACTTATTCTATTTTCGCCTTTGTTAAAAATTAATTCGAGTATTGATTGGTTGTCGCCTTATCTTGCACCGGTCTTGACTTGGTTGGATCATAAGGAAAGTGACGATTATGCTAAGTACGCGTCTATTCCTGTACCTGCTATCGCCCAAGCTTATGAACTTGCTGCTGAAGTAAGGGAAGGGTTAGATGAGCAAAGTATGAAATTGCCAACTTTTGTCGTTATGTCGGCAGAAGACTCTACTGTAGATAGCCATGTTACCTTGGATTACTTTAAGCGAACCATGGTGAATGCACACTCGAAAGTGTGGCTTTACTCAAATCAGGCTGTCGATTTCGATGATGCTAGAGTGCAAGAATTTAACGCTTACAATGAAGACTTAAGAATTACAGGGCTTTCTCATATGTCTGCGCACATTGATCCTAATGACCCCTACTATGGCAAAAATGGACAGTATCGAGTGTGCTCTTGGTATCAAGACGAAGCATTAGAAAGCTGCAAGCAAGATAACATGAATTGGTTAGGTGAAAAGGGCGAACTTTTGAATGAAAAAAGTCCCTATGGTGGGCGCTTAAGTTGGAATCCTGACTTTAATCGTTTGATTGACCAAATAGCACAATTCATCAACACCCAATCATGAAAATACGATAAAATTTCGCTTCGTTAGCAGTTGCTAGTACTGATTGGCTAGTCGTCTGGGTTCATAAAGGTTTGGAGAAAAGCATGCGTGATCTATTGCTCTTGTTAGCAGATAGTCAGTTTCATTCAGGTGAAGAGTTGGGTGAAGCTCTGGGTGTGACTAGAGCAGCCATATGGAAGAAACTAAAAAAACTTGAGACTTTAGGTATAAAGCTACATTCCGTGAAAGGGCGAGGCTACCGTTTACCGCATGAAATTGAGCTTTTAGATCAGGCTCAATTAGATGGGGTGGGGCTTGATGTGCCTATTAAGGTCTGCTTTGAAACCAAATCCACTAACGATGATGTCAAAAAACACATCGCCTCAGGTGCTGAGTTGCCTGTAGCAGTTGCGACTGAGATACAGAATCAAGGAAAGGGGCGTCGTGGACGTCAGTGGCAAGGTGGCGTAGCAAAAAACATCATGATGTCATTTGGCTGGCGCTTTGATAACGGTATTTCAGTGGTCGAAGGGCTAAGTCTTGCTGTGGGTGCTGTTGTTGCGCGAGTGCTAAAAAAGCATGGTGTTGAGTCAGTGGGTTTGAAATGGCCAAATGATGTTCAAGTTGAAGGCCGAAAAATCTGTGGCATATTATTGGAAATGGTAGCCGATCAAGACATATGTGACGTCATTATTGGAGTGGGGTTAAATGTTTCCATGTCCGAACAGGATATGACAGAGGTTGATCAGCCATGGACAGATGTGATGCAGCAAACTAGTCATAAAGTGAGTCGCAATCAAATCTTAGCGGATTTAGTAAGCGAGCTTGAAATTGTCTGTAAAACCTTTGAGCAGGGAGATGGTTTAGCGGCTTATTTAACTGAGTGGATGCAGCAAGATGTGTTAAAGAATCAGCCTGTAAAAATGACCAGTGGTAAACTTGAAGAGTTAGGTGTTGCCCGTGGGATTGATGCAAAAGGGGCTTTGTTATTTGAACAGGATGGTATCGTAAAGGCCTTACACGGAGGTGAAGTTAGTGTCCGCAAACAATAAGGTGCTTGTGGTTGATGCGGGGAACACTTGTGTAAAGTGGGCTGCATTTGATGGTGATGATTTATTGCGAATTGGACGAGATATTCAGTTGTGCCCTGCTGAGTCAATCGATGAGGCAGGAAAAGACATATTAGCTTACCAGCCTGATCATATTTACTTCGCGAGTGTTAGAAGTCCAGAGCAAGAAACTTTATTGCGAGATTTTATTGCTAATCAGTTTGTTGGTGTTCCTTGTCATGAGCTTAAAAGCGAACCTTTTTCATGTGGTGTAACGAATTCGTATGATGACGTACTACGATTAGGTGTTGACCGATGGTTAACCGTGCTAGCAGCCTATGATCGCATGCAAGACACCTTAATCATTGACGCGGGAACGGCGTTAAAAATAGAGTTTGTCCCCGCAACGGGACAGTATCAAGGTGGTTATATTGTGCCTGGGCAGGCCATGATGGAAAGCATGCTGGTGGCGAATACGGGAAAAATTCGCTTTAATGAGGATGATTTACAAGACTATCAAGGCATTATTAACAATACTGGCTTGGCAGTACATCTAGGTTGTTGGGAAATGACATTAGCTCTAGTCGAGAGAGTGTATGGTCAGAATAAAAAGAGCCGCTGTGTATTCACAGGGGGAAATGGTGAGAAGATTATGAAAGCACTCGGTATTAAAGGGCTGTTTGAGCCTAATTTAGTGCTTTTAGGGGCGAAAAAATTAGGCGATGAATGGGTGAGCCAAGCATGAAGTGGTTGTTTTTATTGCTAGTGATTAGCAATCTTGGTGTTTTTGGTTGGTTTAATTTGGTTGCTGTGAACAAAGAGGCCGCCGCTGAGCCTGTTTATGCACCACCTGTGAGTCAAAAAATACTCACGCTAAGTGAAGTGCCAAAGGTGGTAAAAAAGCCTGAACCAACAGTAAAAGAAATTGAATTTAAAGCGGTAGAGGAAGAGCTAAGAGAAATTACGGAAGCATTTGAGCAGTTAAGCTCGATTGATGCAGATCAAATGTTTTGCCCTCATATAGAATTTGAAAAAGAACAAGATAAGCGTGCTTTTTTGCCTCAAATTGATGCTTTAGGTTGGCAATATGTCGAGTCTAAGATGGAAGGGCAGAGACAGAAATTTTGGTTGTATATCAGTGCGCCCGATACGCGTGAGCAAGCAAATAGAATAGTAAGGGCCCTTAAAGTTCGCAGTGTAGATAGTTTTATTATTAATCGAGGAGAGATGAAAAACCGTATTTCATTAGGTTTGTATTCTGTTGCCTTAACAGCGGAAAAAGAGCGTCTTCGAATTAGTGATTTGTCTGGTTTTGATGTCAGGGTGTTTCCGCATTTAAGAAAAGTGCCGCTTTCAGTGATAGAAATTAGTCAGGGTATTAATGAATCTGAGTGGAAGAAGTTCATTAGCCAAATAAATTTCGGCAAGATGATGATAAAGTTAGAAAAAAATCCTTGTTAGGTGTTGCAATTGCATTTTCTATTCATATAATGGCTCGCACCTTTTGGGGTTATTGCAAGAGTTAGTTGCAGTAGTGGAGGGGTTCCCGAGTGGCCAAAGGGAGCAGACTGTAAATCTGCCACGAAAGTTTCGGTGGTTCGAATCCACCTCCCTCCACCAATTTGCGAGTATGGTACAATGGTAGAACCTCAGCCTTCCAAGCTGATGATGCGGGTTCGATTCCCGCTACTCGCTCCAATTGCTCATGTAGCTCAGTTGGTAGAGCACACCCTTGGTAAGGGTGAGGTCGGCAGTTCAAATCTGCTCATGAGCTCCAGTGTTACTTCAAAAAATAAATAGGGTGGCGATACGCCTTTTTTATTGTCTGTTTTTTGGGCAAAACCACTTGCGAATTACTTTGTAAGTCGGTATCATCCACCGCCCATGTGAATGTAGGCCAGTAGTTCAGCTGGTAGAGCGTCGGTCTCCAAAACCGAATGTCGGGGGTTCGAATCCCTCCTGGCCTGCCAATTTCACATCCTAATTCTTTGCTAGGGATCACCTGAAATATGAGTTCAAGTACTGAAGCTCAAGCACCTCGCGCTGATGTTTTTAAGTGGGTTGCTGTTGTGCTGCTGGTCACTGTTGCTGTGGTCGGTAATAACTATTTTTCTGAAGAATCGTTGCTGTATAGGCTGATAGCTATTTTGGTTTTAGCTGGATTAGCTGGTTTTATAGGTTTGCAAACGGTTAAAGGTAAGGCGTTCTCTGTGTTAGCTCGTGAAGCAAAGACAGAAATTCGCCGTGTTGTATGGCCAACAAGACAAGAAACAGTTCAAACAACTTTGATCGTGTTGGCAGTTGTAATTTTTATGTCTCTTGTGCTGTGGGGAGTTGATTCGCTTCTTGGCTGGATTGTCTCTGCGGTAATAGGTTAGGAGTTGTTCGTGGCGAAACATTGGTATGTAGTACATGCGTACTCAGGGTATGAAAAGCACGTGATGCGTTCGCTTACAGAACGAGTTCAGATCATGGGCATGGAAGACTATTTTGGTGAAGTCTTGGTCCCAACCGAAGAAGTGGTTGAGATTCGAGATGGTAAAAAGCGCAAGAGCGAAAGAAAGTTCTATCCTGGCTATGTTTTAGTTCAAATGGATATGAATGACGACTCTTGGCACTTGGTGAAAGGTACTAGTCGCGTGCTAGGTTTTATTGGCGGCACAGCTGATAAGCCTTCTCCAATTACAGAAAGAGAAGCTGACGCGATATTGCAGCGTGTTAGTGATCGTGCTGATAATCCTCGTCCTAAGACATTGTTTGAAGTGGGTGAGGTTGTGCGAGTTATTGATGGTCCATTTGCTGACTTTAACGGTGTTGTTGAAGAAGCGGACTATGATAAAAGCCGAATCAAGGTTGCTGTGCTTATCTTCGGACGCTCAACACCTGTTGATTTGGAATTTAGTCAGGTCGAAAAGTCCTGATATTTATAACCGGGTAGCCTTAGGGCTGTGACCCAAACGGAGTTAAAAAATGGCTAAGAAAGTCGAAGCTTATATCAAGCTACAAGTTAAAGCGGGTCAAGCGAATCCAAGTCCGCCAGTTGGTCCTGCTCTAGGTCAACATGGTGTGAACATCATGGAATTCTGTAAAGCGTTCAATGCCAAAACTCAAGGTGTTGAAGCGGGTCTTCCAACACCTGTAATCATCACTGTTTACAGTGATCGTAGTTTCACTTTCGAAACTAAATCTACTCCTGCTTCAGTGCTTCTTAAGAAAGCAGCTGGCCTTAAGAGCGGTTCTCCACGTCCAAATACTCAGAAAGTTGGTACTGTTACACGTGCGCAGCTTGAAGAGATTGCTACAGCTAAAGCAGAAGATTTGACTGCAGCTGATATGGATGCGGCAGTTCGTACTATCGCTGGTAGCGCACGCGCTATGGGTCTTGATGTAGAAGGTGTTAACTAATGGCTAAGCTAACTAAACGCGCTCGTTTGATCGCTGAAAAAGTTGAATCTACTAAGCAGTACTCTGTTGAAGAAGCGGTAGCGCTTTTATCTGAGCTTTCTACTGTTAAGTTTAAAGAATCTGTAGACGTATCTGTAAACTTGGGTGTTGACCCACGTAAATCTGACCAAGCTGTTCGTGGTGCTACTGTGCTACCAAACGGTACTGGTAAAGACGTGCGTGTTGCTGTTTTCGCTCAAGGCGCAAATGCTGAAGCTGCTCTAGCTGCTGGTGCTGATGTTGTAGGTTTTGATGACCTAGCTGCAAAAGTTAAAGAAGGCGAGTTGGATTTTGATGTTGTAATCGCATCTCCAGACGCTATGCGTGTTGTTGGTCAGTTGGGTCAGATTCTTGGTCCACGTGGTCTTATGCCTAACCCGAAAGTGGGTACTGTAACTCCTGATGTTGCAACGGCTGTTAAGAACGCTAAATCTGGTCAAGCACGTTACCGCACAGACAAAAACGGTATCATTCATGCAGGTGTTGGTTCTATCGACTTTACTGCTGATGCTGTTAAAGGCAACCTTGAAGCGCTATTGGGTGACTTGCGTCGCGCTAAGCCTGCTTCTGCTAAAGGTGTCTACATGAAGAAAGTAACCTTGTCCTCTACAATGGGACCTGGTTTGGTACTTGATTTAGGCTCTTTGAGCTTCTAAATCAAACTTTGGGGTCTCTGTGTTTTATATTTAATATAATTCAGAGGCCGTCAAAGACCGTAGGAATCGAAAGGTTTAATTAAACATTGTGAAATGTTTGTCCTGCGCAGATGGTGTGGTCCCGATTCAGATTAACTGGATCCAGCTCACCAGTGAGTACTCCAACATTTAGTTGGAGAATTGGTAAAATTGGGGATGTTTATATCCCTGTCAATCCAGGAGAAAACCAGTGGCATTAGGTCTAGAAGACAAAAAAGCCATTGTTGCCGAAGTAAACGAAGCTGCCAAAGTTGCGTTGTCTGCGGTTGTTGCTGACTCTCGCGGTGTAACCGTGGGTGCGATGACTGCATTGCGCAAAGAAGCTCGTGAAGCTGGTGTTTATGTACGTGTAGTACGTAACACTCTAGCTAAGCGCGCTGTTGAAGGTTCAGACTTCGAATGCTTGCAAGATAGCTTTGTTGGTCCTACTCTGATTGCATTTTCTAACGAGCACCCAGGTGCTGCAGCTCGTCTGCTTAAGAAATTTGCAAAAGAAAATGATCAACTAGAAGTTAAAGCGTTGGCGTTCAACGGTGAGTTGATCCCAGCTGGCGACATTGATCGTTTGGCGACTCTGCCTACATACGATGAAGCAATTTCACGCTTGATGAGTGTTATTCAAGGTGCAACTAGCAAATTCGTACGTACACTTGCAGCAGTTCGCGATCAGAAAGAGCAAGAAGCAGCGTAATTTACACGCGCTTTTTGAATTTATTTTGTTTAATTGCCTACGGGCAATATTGTTAAAAAATGCTAGGAATCTGAGTCATGGCTCTATCTAAAGAAGATATCATCAATGCAGTAGCAGAAATGTCTGTAATGGATGTTGTTGAATTAATTTCAGCAATGGAAGAAAAATTCGGTGTATCTGCAGCTGCTGCTGTAGCTGCTGGTCCTGCTGGCGATGCTGGTGCGGCTGCTGAAGAACAAACTGAATTTGACGTTGTTCTTACTGCTGTTGGCGATAAGAAAGTAAACGTAATCAAAGCAGTACGTGCAGCTACTGGTCTTGGCTTGAAAGAAGCTAAAGGCATGGTTGATGGTGCTCCTGCAACAGTTAAAGAAGCTGTATCTAAAGAAGATGCTGAAGCTCTTAAAACTGCTCTTGAAGAAGCTGGTGCTTCTGTCGAAATCAAGTAATGCTACTTGTATTTTCGCACTTCGACTTTTAGTCGGAATGGCTGGTGACTTTATGTCACCGGCCTTTTTAGGTTTACACCTGAATAAATTTTGAATTTTTAAAATAAGAGAATGTCTCTTATTTCGGTAAGGCCTGATTGAGGGCCTTTTGCGTCAATGTGCACAAGCTGGGGAATGCTGATGGCTTACTCATACACTGAGAGAAAACGTATCCGTAAGGATTTCGGTAAACTGCCGCCCGTTTTGGATGTGCCATACTTGCTGGCAATTCAGCTTGAATCCTATCGTAATTTCTTGCAGGAAGGGAAACCTCTTGCAGAGCGTGGGGACTTAGGTCTGCATGGGGCCTTTAAATCTGTCTTTCCAATGGTCAGCTTTTCCGGCAATGCAGCGCTAGAATATGTTGATTACCGTTTAGGTAAGCCAGTTTTTGATGTTAAAGAATGTCAACTTCGTGGTGTGACTTATGCCGCTCCTTTGAGAGTGCGCGTACGACTTATTATTTATGATAAAGAGTCGTCTAATAAAGCCATCAAAGATATTCGCGAGCAAGAAGTCTACATGGGCGAGATTCCGCTCATGACAGAAAATGGTACTTTTGTTATTAATGGAACTGAGCGTGTAATCGTATCTCAGTTGCATCGTTCACCTGGTGTTTTCTTCGATCACGATCGCGGTAAAACACACTCTTCAGGTAAATTGCTTCATTCTGCCCGTGTAATTCCATACCGTGGTTCTTGGTTGGATTTCGAGTTTGATCCAAAAGATTGCGTATTCGTACGTATTGACCGCCGTCGTAAATTGCCAGTAACAATTTTACTACGTGCTTTGGGTTATAACACTGAGCAAATTTTAGAAACTTTCTTTGAAACAACGAAATTCTATCTTGGTCGTGATGGCTTTGAGATGGAGTTGATTGCAAATCGTCTGCGTGGCGAAACTGCAATGTTTAACATTACCGATACTGAAGGTAAGGTTATTGTTGAAGAAGGTCGTCGTGTTACTGCTAAGCATATCCGAGCTATGGATAAAGCAGGCGTTGAGCGCTTGAGCGTTCCGCTAGAGTATATGCTAGGTAAAGTGACAGCGACTAATCTAGTGGACTCTGCAACGGGTGCATTGATTTCTGAAGCAAACACTGAATTGACAGTTGAATTGTTGGAAGCATTAGTAGCGGCTGGCATTAAAGAAATCGAAACGCTATATACAAATGATTTGGATCACGGTCCGTTCATTTCTGATACTTTACGTATCGACCCAACAAACAACCCACTAGAAGCATTGGTAGAAATCTACCGTATGATGCGTCCTGGTGAGCCACCAACTAAAGAATCTGCTGAAGGTCTATTCCAAGGCTTATTCTTCACAGAAGATCGCTATGATCTATCTGGTGTTGGTCGTATGAAATTCAACCGCCGTCTAGGCCGTGATGAAGATACTGGTGCGGGCATCTTGGACAACGATGATATCGTCGCTGTTCTTAAGACCTTGCTTGATATCCGTAACGGTAATGGCATGGTTGATGACATCGATCACCTAGGTAACCGTCGTATTCGTTCTGTTGGTGAAATGGCAGAAAACCAATTCCGTGTTGGTTTGGTGCGAGTTGAGCGTGCAGTGAAAGAGCGTCTGTCTATGGCAGAAGCTGATGGCCTAATGCCACAAGACTTGCTAAACGCGAAACCTGTTGCTGCTGCAATCAAAGAATTCTTCGGCTCTAGTCAGTTATCTCAGTTCATGGACCAAAACAATCCATTGTCTGAAATTACTCACAAGCGTCGTGTTTCTGCATTAGGCCCCGGTGGTCTTACTCGTGAACGTGCTGGTTTTGAGGTACGAGATGTACATGCGACTCACTATGGTCGTGTATGTCCTATCGAAACGCCAGAGGGACCAAACATTGGTTTGATCAACTCTCTTTCTACTTACGCGCGTACAAATAGCTATGGTTTCTTAGAAACGCCATACCGTAAGGTTGTTGATGGTAAGATGACAGATGAGACTGTCTATGTATCTGCTATCGATGAAGCTAAGTACGTAATTGCTCAAGCGTCTGTAAAAGTAGATGGCGAAGGTCGTTTAACTGATGAGCTGGTTCAGGTTCGTCACATGCATGAAACAACATTGATCCAGAAAGAGAAAGTGAACCTAATGGACGTGTCACCACGTCAGGTCGTTTCTGTTGCTGCTTCATTGATTCCTTTCCTAGAGCACGATGATGCTAACCGAGCTTTGATGGGTTCGAACATGCAACGTCAGGCGGTTCCAACGCTTAAGGCTGATAAGCCAGTTGTTGGTACAGGCATGGAGCGTAATGTAGCTAAAGACTCTGGTGTATGTATTGTTGCACGACGTGGTGGTGTGATCGAAGCAGTTGACGCTAGCCGCATTGTGGTTCGTGTAAACTCAGAAGAGACACTTGCAGGTGAAGCTGGTGTAGATATTTATAACCTAACTAAATATGTACGTTCTAACCAAAACACCTGTATTAATCAGCGTACCTTGGTAATGAAAGGTGAGAGTGTTGCTTCTGGCGACATCATGGCTGATGGTCCTTCTGTTGATATGGGTGAATTGGCGCTTGGCCAAAACATGCGTATCGCTTTCATGCCTTGGAACGGTTTCAACTTCGAGGACTCGATCCTAGTATCTGAGCGCGTTGTTGAAGAAGATCGTTTCACGTCTATCCATATTCAGGAACTGACTTGTGTTGCTCGAGATACTAAGCTTGGGCCAGAAGAAATCACAGCGGATATCCCGAATGTTGGTGAAGGTGCACTATCTAAGCTTGATCAATCAGGTATCGTATATATCGGTGCTGAAGTTGAGCCAGGCGACATTCTAGTTGGTAAAGTAACTCCTAAAGGTGAAACCCAGCTAACGCCAGAAGAGAAGCTATTGCGTGCTATCTTCGGTGAAAAAGCATCTGATGTTAAAGATACATCTCAACGTGTTAAAACAGGTACGCGCGGTACAGTTATCGACGTACAAGTATTTACACGTGATGGTATTGATAAAGATGAGCGTGCTAAATCAATCGAGAAATCTCAGTTAGATCAAGTTCGTAAAGACTTGAATGAAGAGTTCCGCATTGTTGAGCAAGCAACTTTTGAGCGTTTGGCTGAAGCGCTAGTGGGACAAGCTGTAGAAGGCGGTCCTGGGCTAGCTAAGAACTCAATTATCTCTGCTGATTATCTAGAAGCGCTTGAGCACTCTGAGTGGTTCAAGATTCGCGTTATCGACGAAGTAGCGAGTGAGCAATTAGAGAAAGCGCAAGCGGCTCTAGTTGAGCGTCGTAAAGAGTTAGATGCGAAGTTCGAAGATAAGAAACGTAAACTACAAAGCGGTGATGATCTTGCGCCTGGCGTACTTAAGATTGTTAAAGTTTATGTAGCGATCAAGCGTCGCATCCAGCCTGGTGATAAAATGGCCGGCCGTCACGGTAACAAGGGTGTAATCTCTAAGATCATGCCTGTTGAAGATATGCCGTATGACGAAAATGGTGACCCAGTTGATATCGTACTAAACCCATTGGGTGTACCTTCGCGAATGAACGTAGGTCAAGTACTTGAGACTCACTTGGGTGCAGCTTCTAAAGGTCTTGGTCGTAAGATCAATGAAATGCTAGAAGTTGAGCGCGAGAAAGCGGAGCATGTTGCTGAACTACGTACCTTCCTTGATGAAGTTTATAACGGTCATGAAGGTGATGGTGCGAAGTGTGCTCGTTCAGAAGATCTTGATAGCTTCTCTGATGATGACATCATGGAGCTAGCGGGTAATCTGAAAGGTGGTATTCCTATGGCTTCTGGTGCCTTTGATGGTGCTAAAGAGTCAGAGATTAAGCGTATGTTACGTCTTGCTGGTATCAATGAGAGCGGACAAATCAAATTGTTCAACGGTCGTACCGGTGAATCTTTTGAGCGTCCAGTAACTGTTGGTTACATGTACATGCTTAAATTGAACCACTTGGTTGATGATAAGATGCACGCGCGTTCTACTGGTTCATACAGTCTGGTTACACAGCAACCGTTGGGTGGTAAAGCTCAATTCGGTGGTCAGCGTTTCGGTGAGATGGAGGTGTGGGCACTTGAAGCTTATGGTGCTGCATATACATTGCAAGAAATGCTAACCGTGAAATCTGATGATGTGAATGGTCGTACTAAGATGTATAAAAACATCGTAGACGGCGATCACAGAATGGAACCAGGTATGCCTGAATCCTTCAATGTATTGGTCAAAGAGATTCGCTCTCTTGGTATCGATATTGAACTTGAAGTAGATTAAGCACGAATTATATTTGACCTGCTGGGAGAGTGATTCTCCCAGCCTTACGTACGGGGCGATTTTCTATGAAAGACTTATTAGGTCTTCTAAAATCACAAGGACAATCAGACGAGTTCGATACAATTCGTATCGGTCTAGCGTCGCCAGATATGATTCGTTCATGGTCTTTTGGTGAAGTTAAAAAACCAGAAACCATCAACTATCGTACCTTTAAACCTGAACGCGATGGTTTGTTCTGTGCAAAAATCTTTGGTCCTATTAAGGACTATGAGTGCTTGTGTGGCAAATATAAGCGTTTGAAACACCGTGGTGTTATTTGTGAAAAATGTGGTGTTGAAGTTGCTTTGTCTAAAGTGCGTCGTGAGCGCATGGGACACATTGAGCTAGCTTCACCTGTTGCTCACATCTGGTTCCTAAAATCTTTGCCTTCTCGTATAGGTCTTATCTTAGATATGACGTTACGTGACATTGAGCGCGTATTGTACTTTGAATCTTTCATCGTGATTGATCCGGGTATGACAACGCTTGATAAAGGCCAGTTGCTTAATGATGAGCAATATTTTGAAGCGCTAGAAGAGTTTGGTGATGAATTTGATGCCCGCATGGGTGCTGAAGCGATCCAAATGCTATTACGCGATCTTGATATGCCTGTTGAAATACAGACAATGCGTGAAGAGCTAAATGCAACTAACTCTGAAACACGTATCAAGAAGCTATCTAAGCGTCTTAAGTTGGTAGAAGCTTTCTATCATTCTGGTAATAACCCAGAGTGGATGGTGCTTGAAGTGCTTCCAGTACTTCCGCCGGATCTACGTCCTCTAGTGCCACTTGAAGGTGGTCGTTTTGCGACGTCTGATTTGAATGACTTGTATCGCCGCGTTATCAACCGTAATAACCGTCTAAAACGTCTATTGGAATTGGCTGCGCCAGATATCATCGTACGTAACGAAAAACGTATGTTGCAAGAATCTGTTGATGCGCTATTGGATAATGGTCGTCGTGGTCGTGCAATTACTGGTTCTAACAAGCGTCCTCTGAAATCTCTTGCTGATATGATCAAGGGTAAACAAGGTCGTTTCCGTCAGAACTTGTTGGGTAAACGTGTAGATTATTCTGGTCGTTCTGTAATCACAGTAGGTCCATCTTTACGCTTACATCAGTGTGGTCTTCCTAAGAAGATGGCGCTTGAGTTATTCAAACCATTTATTTTCTCTAAATTAGAGCTTCGCGGTATGGCTACAACCATCAAAGCGGCGAAGAAAATGGTTGAGCGTGAAACACCAGAAGTTTGGGATATCCTAGATGAAGTAATCCGCGAGCACCCGGTTATGCTTAACCGTGCGCCTACTCTTCACCGTTTAGGTATCCAGGCATTTGAGCCTATGCTAATCGAAGGTAAAGCGATTCAGTTGCACCCACTTGTGTGTGCGGCATATAACGCTGACTTTGATGGTGACCAAATGGCGGTACACGTTCCACTGACTATTGAAGCTCAGTTGGAAGCGCGTGCGCTTATGATGTCGACTAACAACATCCTTTCTCCAGCAAATGGTGAGCCTATCATCGTTCCTTCTCAGGACGTTGTATTAGGTCTTTACTATATGACGCGTGACAAAATTAACGCGCAAGGTGAAGGTATGATGTTCTCTGACATTAAAGAGGTTCATCGTGCATATGGTGCTAAGCAAGTTGCTTTGCATGCCAAAGTTAAGGTTCGTATCAATCAAGTAGATACAACAATTGAAGGTGACAAGGTTGCTTCAACCTTTATTGCTGATACAACTGTTGGTCGTGCTTTATTGTTTGATATTGTACCTGATGGCCTACCATTCTCTGTTGTTAACCAAACAATGAAGAAGAAGGCGATCTCTAACCTGATTAATGAGTGTTACCGTAAAGTCGGCTTGAAAGAGAGCTGTATCTTTGCTGACCAATTGATGTATACCGGTTTCCAGTATGCAACAGCATCAGGTTCTTCTGTTGGTGTAGATGACTTTGTTATCCCGCCAGAAAAAGCAGAAATCATTGAACAAGCTGAGTCTGAAGTTAAAGAGATCGAATATCAGTACGCTGATGGTCTTGTAACTCAAGGCGAGAAATACAATAAAGTTATCGACTTGTGGTCTCGTACCAACGAGAAAGTAACTGATGCCATGATGAAAAACTTGGCAAAAGAGCATACTACTAACAAAGCAGGTGAAACTGTTGAGCAGCAATCATTTAACTCTGTTTATATGATGGCCGACTCCGGTGCCCGTGGTAGTGTTGCTCAGATGCGTCAGCTTGGTGGTATGCGTGGTCTGATGGCGAAACCAGATGGTTCCATCATCGAAACACCTATTACAGCTAACTTCCGTGAAGGTTTGTCAGTACTACAGTACTTCACCTCGACTCACGGTGCGCGTAAAGGTTTGGCCGATACCGCTTTGAAAACAGCTAACTCTGGTTATCTAACTCGTCGTCTTGTAGATGTAGCGCAAGACCTTGTAGTAACAGATGTAGATTGTGGTTCTGAGCGCGGTTTGATTGCTAGTGCAATGATTGAGGGTGGTGATGTAGTAATCCCACTAGGTCAACGTGTACTGGGTCGTGTAGCTGCTACTGATGTAATGGATAGTAAAGGTAATGTTGTATTACCTGGCGGTACTTTGATTGATGAGCACCACGTGCGCACAATTGAATCTGCTGGTGTAGACGAGATGCTAGTACGTTCTGTTATCACCTGTGATGTTAAGCATGGTGTATGTAGTACTTGTTACGGTCGTGATCTAGGTCGTGGTCATTTGGTTAACATTGGTGAAGCAATCGGTGTTGTTGCTGCTCAGTCTATCGGTGAGCCCGGTACTCAGCTAACAATGCGTACTTTCCACATCGGTGGTGCGGCGTCTCGTGCGTCAGCTGTTGATAGTGTACAAGTTAAGAGTGCGGGTACCGTTCGTTTCCATAAAATGAAAGCGATCACACGTTTTGACGGTAACTTAGTTATTGTTTCGCGTTCATCTGAATTGGCAATCGCTGATGAGGCTGGTCGTGAGAAAGAACGTTATAAACTTCCATATGGTGCTTTGTTGACTGTTAAAGACGGCGAAGAAGTGTCAGCGGGCCAAGTTATTGCTAACTGGGATCCACACACACACCCAATTGTCTCTGAGATGGAAGGCCGTCTTGAATTCAGTGGTATGGAAGAAGGTCAAACTATCCGTCGTCAATCTGACGAAATGACTGGTTTGACTACGATTGAAATTCTTGAGATTAAAGATCGTCCTGCAGCGGGTAAAGACTTACGTCCTATGATTGCTGTGGTCGATGAGAAGGGTGAGCCAGTACTTGTTCCAGGTACCGATTCTCCAGTGCAATACATGCTTCCAGAGAAAGCTCTTTTGAGTCTTGATCATGGTGCCAGCATTAAGTCTGGTGAGGTACTTGCACGTATTCCTCAAGAAACAATTGGTAACAAGGATATTACCGGTGGTCTACCTCGTGTTGCTGACTTGTTTGAAGCGCGTCGTCCTAAAGATCCAGCTGTTATGGCTGAAGCTTCTGGTGTGGTTAGCTTTGGTAAAGAGACTAAAGGTAAGATTCGTTTGGTAATCAATGCTCAAGATGGATCTGATCCAATTGAGACTTTGATTCCTAAGTGGCGTCAAATCAACATCTTTGATGGTGAAGAAGTGGAGCGTGGTGAGATTATTGCCGATGGTCCATTGAATCCTCATGATATCTTGCGCTTGAAAGGTGTAGCAGCATTAGCTGAGTACATCACTAGTGAGATCCAGGAGGTTTACCGTCTACAGGGTGTTGTGATCAACGATAAGCACATTGAGGTTATCGTTCGTCAAATGCTGCGTAAGGTAGATATTTCTGAATCAGGTGATACTAACTTGATTCAAGGTGATCAGGTTGAATTAACGCAAGTACTTGAAGCAAATGAAGAAGCGGAAGCTGAACAGAAATTCATTGCTAAATACGAGCGTGTATTGCTTGGTATCACTAAAGCCTCTTTGGCAACTGAGTCATTTATCTCTGCAGCATCCTTCCAGGAAACAACTCGCGTGTTAACTGAAGGTGCGGTAACAGGTAAGAAAGACCATTTGCGTGGCTTGAAAGAGAACGTTGTAGTAGGTCGTCTGATTCCAGCTGGAACAGGTTTGGCTTACCACAGTGAGCGCAAGAATAAGAAAGAACTTGCGCGCGCAGAGAAAGAAGGTTCAGCAACAATTAGCGCTTCTGATGTAGAAGAAGCACTAAGTGCGGCACTAAAAGACTAAAATTCGATGCAAATTGGGTAGGGAGGCGATTTTTTAGTCGCCTCCCTATTGACTGTTTTATAAGCGCAAACTAAACTTGCGCATCCTAAATATTGGCGATTTCCGCCTTTTAATGTTGGATTCAGTGGAGCTTGTTTAATGGCAACCATTAACCAGTTGGTTCGTAAACCACGTAAACGTAAAGTGGCAAAGAGTGACGTACCTGCGTTACAAGCTTGTCCGCAACGCCGCGGTGTCTGCACACGCGTATATACTACTACACCTAAAAAGCCTAACTCGGCTTTGCGTAAAGTATGTCGTGTTCGCTTGACTAACGGCTTTGAAGTAACTTCCTACATTGGTGGTGAAGGTCATAACCTACAAGAGCACAGTGTTGTGTTGATCCGTGGCGGTCGTGTAAAAGATTTGCCAGGTGTTCGTTACCACACAGTTCGCGGTAGTCTTGATACTTCAGGCGTACAAAATCGTAAGCAAGGCCGTTCTAAGTACGGTACTAAGCGTCCTAAGTAAGTTAATAACTTATTTAGAAGCACGATTAGACAAAATTTTTAATACAGTAAGGCCGAGCACAAATTTTTGTCTCGGACTAACCTGAAGAAGGATATAGACATGCCAAGAAGACGCGTCGTCGCAAAGCGTGAAGTACTTCCAGATCCTAAACATGGAAGCCAACTTCTTGCTAAATTTATTAACCATGTAATGGTTAGTGGCAAGAAGTCTGTAGCAGAGAGCATTGTTTACAATGCACTAGAAACTGTTGCAACTCGCGCAAAAACAGAAGAGCCAATGGCTATCTTCGAAAAAGCACTGGAATCTATCCAGCCTATGGTTGAGGTTAAGTCTCGCCGTGTTGGTGGTGCTACCTACCAAGTACCTGTTGAGGTACGTCCTGCACGTCGTGCAGCTCTATCTATGCGTTGGTTGGTTGAGTCTTCACGTAAGCGTGGGGAAAAATCAATGGCACTTCGTCTAGCTGGCGAAATTTTAGATGCTGCTGAAAACAAAGGTTCTGCTGTTAAGAAACGTGAAGACGTTCACCGCATGGCAGAAGCTAACAAAGCGTTCTCGCATTACCGTTTCTAAAAATTCGGAGAGTAAATCGTGGCACGTACAACACCTATCAATCGCTATCGCAATATTGGTATTTGTGCACACGTTGACGCTGGTAAAACGACGACAACTGAGCGTGTTCTTTTCTATACTGGTCTATCCCACAAAATTGGTGAGGTTCATGATGGCGCTGCCACTATGGACTGGATGGAGCAAGAACAAGAGCGCGGTATTACCATAACATCTGCTGCCACTACCTGTTTTTGGGGTGGGATGAGTAAGCAGTTTGATCAGCACAGAGTCAATATTATTGATACGCCTGGGCACGTAGACTTCACAATAGAGGTTGAGCGTTCTTTGCGAGTGTTGGATGGTGCGGTTGTCGTGCTTTGCGGGTCTTCTGGAGTTCAGCCTCAAACTGAAACTGTATGGCGTCAAGCCAATAAATATGAAGTTCCGCGATTGGTGTTTGTGAATAAGATGGACCGAGTTGGTGCCAATTACTTTAATGTAGTTGAGCAACTTGAAGAGCGTCTTGGAGCAAATGCTGTGCCTATTAATATCAATATTGGAACTGAGGACGACTTTAAAGGCGTTATCGATTTAATATTGATGAAAGCTGTTATGTGGAATGAAGCTGATCAGGGTATGACCTTCAATTATGAAGAGATTCCTGCTGACTTGCTTGATACTGCAGAAGAGTGGCGTGAAAAGCTTGTTGAAGCTGCGGCTGAAGCAAATGAAGAGCTGATGGATAAGTACCTTGAAGAAGGTGAGTTATCTATCGAAGACATTAAAGTGGGTTTGCGTGCTAGAACGCTGGCAAGCGAAATCGTTTTAGTGACTTGTGGCTCAGCCTTCAAAAATAAGGGTGTTCAAGCTGTACTTGATGCAGTAGTTGAATATCTGCCATCACCATTAGAGGTGAAGGCTATTGAAGGGGCGCTAGAGGATGGTGAAACGTCAGATGATCGAAAAGCAGATGATAAGGCTCCTTTTGCCGCACTTGCTTTTAAGATTGCGACTGACCCATTCGTAGGTACGTTAACCTTCGTTCGCGTTTACTCTGGTGTGTTGAAATCTGGCGATGCTGTTTATAATTCCGTTAAAGGGAAGCGTGAGCGCATTGGTCGTATGGTTCAAATGCACTCGAATAATCGAGAAGAGATTAAAGAAGTTCGGGCGGGTGACATTGCTGCAATAATTGGTCTTAAGTATATTACAACTGGTGACACCTTGTGTGACCCAGATAAGGCGATTGTATTGGAGCGTATGGACTTTCCTGAACCGGTCATTTCAGTTGCGGTAGAGCCTAGGTCACAAGCTGATCAGGATAAAATGAATGTTGCGTTGGCTAAGTTAGCGCAAGAAGATCCTTCGTTTCGTGTGGAAGTGCATGAAGAGACGGGTCAAATCATTATATCCGGTATGGGTGAGTTGCATTTAGATATCCTTGTTGAGCGTATGAAGCGTGAGTTCAAGGTTGAGGCGAACATTGGTAACCCTCAAGTCTCGTATCGTGAGAAGCTTCGTAAAGAAGTTGAAATTGACCAAAAGTTCATCCGTGAATTTAACGGAAAAGGACAATACGGTCACGTTGTAATGAAACTTATCCCGACTGTTGAAGAAGGGTTGGAATTTGTCAACGAGATTGTTGGTGGTGAAATCCCTAAGGAATTCATCCCAGCGGTAGAGAAGGGTGTATCTGAGCAAATGAAGAACGGCGTAATCGGCGGCTTCCCAATTTTGGGGCTAAAGGTTGTGTTGGTCGGTGGTTCATTCCACGATGTTGACTCAAGTGATATGTCTTTTCACATAGCCGCATCTCAGGGGCTAAGGAAGGGCGCGGTTGAGGCCGATGCTTGTCTTTTAGAGCCTGTTATGAAGGTGGAAGTTGTTACTCCTGAAAACTGCATGGGTGATGTGATGGGTGACCTGAATCGTCGTCGTGGTGTGGTGTTAGGGATGGATGACATTCCGTCTGGTAAAGTAATTCGAGCAGAAGTGCCCTTGGGTGAGATGTTCGGTTATGCTACCGATGTACGTAGCTTGTCGCAAGGTCGTGCAAGTTATGCAATGGAATTTGAGAAGTACGCTGAAGCGCCGTCAAGTGTGGCAGATGCGATCATCAATAAAGAATATTAATCATCTACCTACAGATCTTATAAGGTGTATGTATCATGGCAAAAGCTAAGTTTGAACGTAATAAGCCACACGTAAACGTTGGCACAATCGGTCACGTTGACCACGGTAAAACAACTCTAACTGCTGCACTTACTCGTGTATGTGCAGAAGTTTTCGGTGGTGAAGCAGTTGACTTCGCTGGTATCGATAACGCTCCTGAAGAGCGTGAGCGTGGTATCACAATCGCGACTTCACACGTTGAGTATGATTCAACAATCCGTCACTACGCACACGTAGACTGCCCAGGACACGCCGATTATGTTAAAAACATGATCACTGGTGCTGCTCAAATGGACGGTGCTATCTTGGTATGTGGTGCAACTGACGGCCCTATGCCTCAAACACGTGAGCACATCCTACTTTCTCGTCAAGTAGGTGTACCTTACATCGTTGTTTTCCTAAACAAAGCTGACCTACTAGCTGAAGACTGTGGCGGTGCGGATTCTGAAGAATACGCTGAAATGCTAGAGTTGGTTGACATGGAACTTCGTGATCTTCTTTCTGAATACGAATTCCCTGGCGACGACACTCCAATCATCCCTGGTTCTGCTCTAATGGCTTTGAACGGTCAAGACGACAACGAAATGGGTACAACTGCAGTAAGAAAACTAGTTGAAACTCTAGATACTTACATTCCTGAGCCAGAGCGTGCTATCGATGGTGCATTCATCATGCCTATCGAGGACGTATTCTCTATCCAGGGTCGTGGTACTGTTGTAACTGGTCGTGTTGAGCGTGGTATCGTTAACGTTGGTGATTCTGTAGAGATCGTTGGTGTTAAAGAGACAACAACTACTACGTGTACTGGTGTTGAAATGTTCCGTAAGCTTCTTGACGAAGGTCGTGCTGGTGAGAACATTGGTGCACTTCTACGTGGTACTAAGCGTGAAGATGTTGAGCGTGGTCAAGTATTGGCTAAGCCTGGTTCTATCAATCCTCACACTGACTTCACAGCAGAAGTATACGTACTTTCTAAAGATGAAGGTGGTCGTCATACTCCATTCTTCAAAGGTTACCGTCCACAGTTCTACTTCCGTACAACTGACGTAACTGGTGCTTGTGAGCTACCTGAAGGCGTTGAAATGGTAATGCCTGGTGATAACGTTCAGATGACTGTTTCCCTAATTCACCCAATCGCGATGGACGAAGGTCTACGTTTCGCGATCCGTGAAGGTGGTCGTACAGTTGGTGCTGGTGTTGTTGCTAAAATCATCAAATAATTTACTAGTTAAATAGTAAAATATTAATGGTTTCAAAGGGCTGCCCGAAAGGGTGGCCCTTTTTTATGTGAAATAGAAATATGCGTTAAATGAATTGTTAAATTGGTTACTTGACAACCAGTTTGCAAATCGATAAGATTCGCCGTCCTCAAAAGAGGAAGGCAGTTTAGCTATTAAGGCTAAAGCGTCACAAAAAACTGTATTTGGAGTTGGAAATGCAAAGCCAAAAAATTCGTATTCGTTTGAAAGCGTTTGATCATCGTCTGATTGATGCTTCAACACAAGAGATTGTGGAAACAGCGAAACGTACAGGTGCGCAAGTACGTGGACCTATTCCACTTCCTACTCGCAAAGAACGTTATACAGTACTGATTTCTCCTCACGTAAACAAAGATGCACGTGATCAATATGAAATCCGTACTCACAAACGTGTTCTAGACATCGTTGAGCCAACAGAAAAAACTGTTGATGCTCTAATGAAGCTAGATCTTGCGGCAGGCGTGGAAGTACAAATTTCTTTAGGTTAATTCTTAAAGATTGGGGTGCGAGAACCGATTGGTATCAATCGGCTTATGCACATTAGTGGAATGATCTGGAATGATCAGCCGTAGCGGGTGATAGCCCCTTACACAACTGGCAAACGAGGTATAAAATGGCTATTCAATTAGTCGGACGCAAAGCCGGAATGACACGTATCTTCAATGAAGATGGTGTATCCGTGCCAGTAACCGTCATCGAAGTAGAACCGAACCGCGTAACTCAGGTAAAAACTGCAGATACTGATGGCTATACAGCTGTTCAAGTAACTGTTGGTTCTCGCCGTGCGAGTCGCGTCAATAAAGCAGCTGCAGGTCACTTTGCAAAAGCGAAAGTTGAAGCTGGTCGTGGTTTATGGGAGTTCCGTCTTTCTGGTGACGAAAAAGAAATCAATGTTGGTGATGAACTGACTGTTGCTGATTTCGAGTCTATTGCCACTGTTGACGTTATTGGTCAATCAAAAGGTAAAGGCTTCCAGGGTGCAATCAAACGTCATAACTTTAGTATGCAAGATGCAACCCATGGTAACTCATTGTCTCACCGTGCACCTGGTTCCATTGGTCAATGTCAAACACCTGGTCGTGTTTGGAAAGGCAAAAAAATGGCGGGTCACATGGGCGCAGCTCAAGTAACTACTCAATCACTAGAAGTGGTTCGCGTTGATTTAGAACGTAACCTAATCATCGTGAAAGGAGCAGTTCCTGGCGCGACTAATGGTGATGTTATTCTTCAACCAGCTGTTAAAGCTCGCTAGAAGGGGTAGACAATGAACTTGAATCTAACAGGAACTGAAGGAACTTTAGAAGTTTCAGAAGTTACCTTTGCTCGTGAATACAACGAAGCCCTAGTTCACCAAGTAGTTACTGCTTACTTGGCTGGTGCTCGTCAAGGTACACGTGCTCAAAAAACTCGCTCTGATGTTGCCGGTGGTGGTCGCAAGCCATGGAAACAGAAGGGTTCTGGTCGCGCTCGTGCTGGTACTATTCGTAGTCCTATCTGGCGTAGCGGTGGCGTAACTTTCGCTGCTCGTCCACAAGACCATTCACAGAAAGTGAACAAGAAGATGTATCGTGCAGCAATGCGCACCATCTGGTCTGAGCTAGTACGTCAAGACCGTCTTGTTGTAGTTGAAGAACTTAGTTTGGAAGCTCCAAAAACTAAGCTTTTCAAAGCTAAAATGGCTGAATTGAATATTGAGAATGCTTTAATCGTTTCTGCAGAATTAGATGAGAATCTTTTCCTAGCAGCACGTAACATTCCAAATGTTGATGTACGCGATGCGGCGTCTATCGATCCAGTTAGCTTGATTGCTTACGACAAAGTGTTGGTGACTGTTGGTGCTCTTAAGCAAGTTGAGGAGGCATTAGCATGATCGGCGAACGTATTTATAAGGTTTTGTTAGGACCACACATCTCTGAAAAAGCTACTATCGTTGCTGAAGGCAATGGTCAGTATGTTTTTCGTGTAGTTGGTGATGCGACAAAAACTGAAATTAAACAAGCAATCGAAGCTCTATTTGAAGTCAAAGTAGACACTGTTCGTACCTTGAACCAAAAAGGTAAGACTAAGCGTACTGCTCGTGGTCTTGGTAAGCGTAACGACGTTAAAAAAGCGTACGTACGTTTGACTGAAGGCCAAGAAATTGATTTCTTAGCTGAATAAGGGGAGATAGGTCAATGGCTGTTGTAAAATGTAAGCCAACGTCTGCAGGCCGTCGTCACGTTGTTAAAGTTGTAGGTGAAAACCTACACAAAGGCGCACCATATGCACCACTTCTTTCTAAGAAGAGCAAATCTGGTGGTCGTAACAACAATGGTCGCATCACTACGCGTCACGTAGGTGGTGGTCATAAGCAGCATTACCGTATGGTTGATTTCCGTCGTAACAAAGATGGTATCCCAGCGGTAGTTGAACGTTTGGAATATGATCCAAACCGTTCTGCAAACATAGCATTGGTTTTATATGCTGACGGTGAACGTCGTTATATCATTGCTTCTAAAGGCATGGTAGCAGGAACCACTGTTTCTAACGGTGCTGATGCACCTATCAAACCAGGTAATAATTTGCCATTGCAAAATATTCCTGTTGGTAGTGTTGTGCATTGCATTGAGCTTAAGCCAGGTAAAGGTGCTCAAGTAGCGCGTTCTGCTGGTGCTTCTGCTCAGCTTGTTGCTCGTGAAGGTCGTTACGTTACTCTTCGCCTACGTTCAGGTGAAATGCGTAAAGTATTGACTGAGTGTCGTGCAACTCTTGGTGAAGTATCCAATTCCGAGCATAGCTTACGCGTGCTAGGTAAAGCTGGTGCTAGTCGCTGGCGTGGTATTCGTCCAACCGTTCGCGGTGCGGCGATGAACCCGGTAGATCACCCACATGGTGGTGGTGAAGGTCGTAGCTCAGGTGGTCGCCACCCAGTTAGTCCTTGGGGTATGCCAACCAAAGGTTACAAGACACGCAGTAATAAGCGTACCGATAAACTTATTGTACGTCGTCGTACTAAGTAATAAGAGGAAACGACTGTGCCACGTTCACTAAAAAAAGGTCCTTTCATCGACCTTCATTTGTTGAAAAAGGTAGAGGCTGCGGTAGAAAAGAATGATCGACGTCCAATCAAAACTTGGTCTCGCCGTTCTACTGTCTTCCCTGAATTTGTAGGGTTGACTATCGCTGTCCATAATGGTCGCCAACACGTCCCAGTTCTTGTAACTGAAGACATGGTAGGTCATAAATTGGGTGAGTTCGCTCCGACCCGCACATATCGCGGTCACGTCGTGGACAAGAAAGCCAAACGGTAATAAGGGGTAATAAATATGAGTGAAGTAAAAGCCTCATTAAAAGGTGCTCGCCTCTCAGCGCAGAAGGCCCGTTTGGTTGCAGATCAAATCCGCGGCAAATCTGTTAGCGAGGCGCTTGACATCTTGGCGTTCAGCCCTAAAAAAGCAGCAGTACTAGTTAAAAAAGTACTAGAATCAGCTGTTGCAAATGCTGAACATAACGAAGGTGCTGATATAGATGACCTACGTGTTTCAACTGTATACGTTGACGAAGCTACAACGTATAAGCGTATCATGCCACGTGCCAAAGGCCGTGCGGATCGCATCTTGAAGCGCGGTTGTCATATTACAGTGAAAGTCGCTGACTAATTAGGAGAAACCCAATGGGTCAGAAGGTTCATCCAACTGGAATACGCCTAGGGATAGTTAAAGACCATACTTCTACTTGGTATGCGAATAATCAAAACTACTCTAAGTTGCTATTAAACGATCTTCAGGTACGTAAGTACTTAGAAGGTAAATTAGTTCAGGCTTCTGTTTCTCGTATCGAGATTCAACGTCCTGCTCAATCTGCACGCATCACTATCCACACAGCCCGTCCAGGCATCGTGATTGGTAAGAAAGGTGAAGATGTAGAGAAGCTACGTAACGCAGTTTCTGACATGATGGGTGTGCCAGTGCACATCAACATCGAAGAAATTCGTAAGCCTGAATTAGACGCTAAACTTGTTGCTCAGAATATTGCTGGTCAACTAGAGCGTCGCGTAATGTTCCGCCGTGCTATGAAACGTGCAGTACAAAACGCAATGCGCGCAGGCGCAAAAGGTATCAAGGTTCAGGTAAGTGGTCGTCTGGGTGGTGCAGAGATTGCACGCGCAGAATGGTACCGCGAAGGTCGTGTACCATTACACACTCTACGCGCTGACATTGACTACGCTACTTATGAAGCAAACACAACTTACGGCATCATTGGCGTTAAGACGTGGATCTTCAAAGGCGAAATCTTGGGCGGTATTGAGCAAGTGCGAGCTAATAAAGGCGCACAAAAGAAGAAGTCTAAGTAGGGGGTAGCATATGTTGCAGCCGAAACGTACTAAGTTCCGTAAAATGCAAAAAGGCCGTAACCGTGGTCTTGCATTACGCGGTAACCAAGTCAGCTTTGGTGAATTTGGTTTGAAATCCACAGCACGTGGTCGTATTACGGCTCGTCAAATTGAAGCGGCGCGTCGTGCAATGACTCGTCACATCAAACGTGGTGGTAAAATCTGGATTCGTGTTTTCCCTGATAAGCCGATTACTCAGAAGCCTCTAGAGGTTCGTCAGGGTAAAGGTAAGGGTAACGTAGAATACTGGGTTGCACAGATTCAACCTGGTAAAATGCTTTATGAAGTTGAGGGTGTTTCAGAGCAGCTAGCTCGCGAAGCTTTCGCACTAGCAGCCGCTAAGCTTCCTCTGGCCACAACTTTCGTGACGCGTACGGTGATGTAGATGAAAGCAAAAGATTTACAAGAAAAGTCTGTAGCTGAGCTACAGGAAAGCTTGATTGAACTGCTAAAAGAGCAATTCACGTTGCGTATGCAAAAGGCTACTGGCCAGCTAACGCAAACTCATTTGCTTCCTCAAGTTCGCCGCAATATCGCACGTGTTAAAACCGTGCTAAATGATAAGGCAGGTAACTAATGGCAAATGCAGAAACTCAAGCTCGCACAGCTACTGGTAAAGTAGTAAGCGACAAGATGGATAAAACCATCACAGTACTAGTAGAACGTACTGAAAAGCACGCTCTATACGGCAAGTTTATTCGTCGTTCTACTAAATTACACGCTCATGATGAGAACAACGAATGTCGCATTGGCGACACAGTAAAGGTTGTGGAAACACGTCCTTATTCTAAGTCTAAGACTTGGAACCTGGTTCAAGTTGTTAACAAAGCGGCAGCTATCTAAGCTGCCCCATCGTGAGACTTGTTATCTAATTATTATTGGAGAGCAAAATGATTCAAACAGAATCGATGCTTGATATTGCAGATAATAGCGGCGCGAAGCGTGTCCAGTGTATTAAAGTGCTGGGTGGCTCACACCGTCGTTACGCTGGTATCGGTGACATCATTAAGGTCACTGTTAAAGAAGCGATCCCTCGTGGTCGTGTTAAAAAAGGGCAAGTTCTTAACGCAGTAGTTGTTAGAACTAAGAAAGGTGTTCGTCGTCCAGATGGTTCCGTAATCCGTTTTGATGTAAACTCAGCGGTCCTACTGAATGCAGCTGGCCAACCGATCGGTACACGTATCTTTGGCCCTGTTACCCGTGAATTGCGTTCAGAGCAATTTATGAAAATTATTTCTCTTGCACCTGAAGTGCTGTAAGAGAGAGGGGACCATAAATGCGTAAGATCAAAAGTAACGACGAAGTTATTGTGATTGCCGGTAAAGATAAAGGTAAGCGCGGTAAAGTTGTTAAAATTGTAGACGAAAACCGAGTTCTTGTTTCTGGCATCAACATGATGAAGAAGCACGAGAAGCCAAACCCTATGAAAGGGTCAACTGGTGGTATCGTCGAGAAAGAAGCACCTATCCAGGTTTCTAACGTAGCTATCTTTAATGGTGCTACTGGTAAAGCGGATCGCGTCGGCTTTAAAGTGAATGAAGATGGTACTAAGGTACGTATCTTTAAATCTAACAGTGAAGCGATCGACGCCTAAGAGCGAGAATTATAGCCATGGCGAGACTTAAGCAAGTTTATAAAGATCAAGTTGTAGCAGCTCTAACTGAAGAGTTTAGCTACAAAAATGTAATGGAAGTGCCTAAAATCACGAAAATTACATTAAATATGGGTGTTGGTGAAGCTATCGCAGACAAGAAACTTCTTGAAAATGCGGTAAATGACCTTGAAGCACTTAGTGGCCAAAAAGTTGTAGTGACTAAGGCTCGTAAATCAGTAGCAGGCTTTAAAATCCGTGACGGTTATCCGATCGGTTGTAAAGTTACGCTACGTGGTGAGCGCATGTGGGACTTCTTCGACCGTTTGGTTGACGTAGCTATTCCACGTATCCGTGACTTCCGTGGACTTAATCCTAAGTCTTTCGACGGTCGTGGTAACTACAGCATGGGTGTTAAAGAGCAAATTATCTTCCCGGAAATCGATTACGATAAAGTAGACCGTGTACGTGGTATGGACATTACCATCACAACGACTGCTAGTACCGATGCGGAAGGTCGTGCTTTGTTAGCAGCCTTTAGTTTCCCTTTCAAGAAATAAGAGGTAGGAATCATGGCAAAGATCTCAATGATTCAACGCGAAGCAAAACGCACTAAATTAGTAGCTAAGTTCGCTGAAAAGCGTGCAGCACTAAAAGCAATAATTAGCGATGTGAATGCATCGGATGATGAAAAGTGGGAAGCGACGCTTAAATTGCAAGCACTTCCACGTGATTCATCTTCTTCTCGCCAGCGTAACCGTTGCCAAGTAACGGGTCGTCCACATGGTGTTTATCGTAAATTTGGTTTGTCAAGAATCAAACTACGTGAAGCAGCTATGCGCGGTGATGTACCAGGCTTGAAGAAAGCTAGTTGGTAAGCAAGTAGATCACGATCATAATACACGGCAGTGGGTGGGGTGTCCGGATTAGTTCTGGACATTCTGTCTGCTGCTGTGTACTATGCGCGAGCTCTATTTGCTGCACAATGGTTTTTAATTAGGAGCTCTTCAATGAGTATGCAAGATACACTTGCGGATATGTTTACACGTATTCGTAATGCACAGATGGCGTCTAAGACATCTGTCAGCATGCCTTCATCAAAAATGAAGGTATCTGTTGCTTCTGTTCTACGTGAAGAAGGTTATGTAACCGACTTCGCTGTGACTGAAGAAACAAAACCGACTCTTACTATCGAACTTAAGTATTTCGAAGGTAAGCCGGTAATCGAAGAAATTAAACGCGCTTCTCGCCCAAGTCTTCGTCAATACAAGTCATCAGTTGATCTACCAAAAGTAGAAGCTGGTCTTGGCGTTGCTATCATCTCTACCTCTAAAGGTGTGATGACCGATCGTGCTGCACGTGCTGCAGGCATCGGTGGCGAAGTAATCTGCACTGTATTCTAGGAGTTAGTATGTCTCGTGTTGCTAAAAGTCCCGTGACGCTTCCTGCTGGTGTAGATGTAACTCTTAAAGGCCAAAACCTTGTTGTTAAAGGTGGTAAAGGTTCTTTAGAGTTGAATGCGCATCAAAGCGTTGAACTATCTGTTAATGATCAGGTTATTACTTTTGCCCCTCGTGATGGTGCAAAGCAAAGCCGTGCTCTAGCAGGTACTACTCGTTCTTTGGTCAACAACATGGTTGTTGGTGTTAGCCAAGGTTTCGAGAAAAAATTATTGCTTCAAGGTGTTGGTTACCGTGCTGCCGTTAAAGGTACTGTACTTAACTTAACTCTTGGTTTCTCTCACCCTGTAGAATATGACCTACCAGAAGGTATCAGTGCTGTTGTTAACGGACAGACTGAAGTTGTAATCTCAGGCGTCGACAAGCAAGCTGTAGGCCAAGTGGCTGCAGAAATCCGCGGTTTCCGTCCTCCTGAGCCTTATAAAGGTAAGGGTGTTCGTTACGCTGATGAGCATGTTCGTCGCAAAGAAGCTAAGAAGAAATAGGTAGACATCATGAACACTAAAAAACAATCTCGAATTCGTCGCGCACAACGCGCACGTTTGCATATTCGTGAGTTGGGTGCGAATCGTCTTTCTGTTCATCGCACACCGCGTCACATGTATGCTCAAGTTATTTCGGCTTCTGGTAGCCAGGTGCTAGCTAGCGCATCTACCTTGGACGAAAGCCTTCGCTCTTCTGCAACTGGTAACAAGGATGCGGCTGCTAAAGTCGGTGCTTTGATTGCTGAACGTGCAAAAGAAGCAGGTGTCACTGCGGTCGCTTTCGATCGCTCTGGTTTCAAATACCATGGTCGCGTTCAAGCTTTAGCTGACGCAGCCCGTGAAGCCGGTCTAGAGTTCTAAGGGGTAGCAAATGGCAGTTAATGATCAACAAACTAGCGACCTCCAAGAGAAGCTAGTACAAGTCAACCGTGTTGCAAAAGTTGTTAAGGGTGGTCGTATCTTCTCTTTCACAGCTTTAACAGTGGTTGGTGATGGAAATGGTAAAGTAGGCTTTGGTCGCGGTAAAGCGCGTGAAGTGCCTCAAGCAATCCAGAAAGCGATGGAGCAAGCTCGTCGTAACATGGTTTCTGTTCAGTTGAACGGTGATACTCTTCAGTATCCTGTTAAAGCTGTACATGGCGCATCTAAAGTTTACATGCAACCTGCATCTCAAGGTACTGGCGTAATTGCCGGTGGTGCGATGCGTGCGGTTCTTGAAATCGCTGGTGTACACAACGTATTGGCTAAGTGCTACGGCTCTACAAATCCAGTAAACGTTGTTCGTGCAACCATCAAAGGTTTGCAAGATATGAACTCTCCTGAACAGATTGCAGCGAAACGCGGCATGACTGTCGATCAAATATTGGGGTAATGTGAAATGGCTAAAAATACCATCACAGTAGAATTAACCCGTAGCCCGATCGGTCGTCTTCCGAAACATCGTGCAAGCGTTAATGGCTTGGGTTTACGTAAAGTTGGTCAGCGTCGTGTACTGGAAGATACTCCAGCTGTACGTGGCATGGTCAATAAAGTTTATTACATGGTTAAAGTGGTAGGAGAATAAAATGTTCTTGAATACTATTCGACCTGCCGAAGGTAGCAAGCCTACTGCCAAACGTCGCGGACGTGGTATGGGTAGCGGCTTAGGCAAAACAGGCGGACGTGGCCATAAAGGTCTTAAGTCTCGTTCTGGCGGTTCAGTACGTCCTGGTTTTGAAGGTGGTCAAATGCCTTTACAGAAACGTCTACCGAAATTTGGCTTCACTTCACGTCAAGCTAAATTTGTTGCTGAAATTCGTTTGAATGAACTAGCAGCAGTTAATGCTGAAGTTGTAGATTTAGCTTCTTTGAAAGGCGCTGACATCATTGGTCATCAAATTAAAACTGCACGTGTAATCTTGTCTGGCTCTATCGACAAAGCTGTTACCGTTCGTGGTCTTAAAGTGACTAAGGGTGCTCGTGCAGCTATCGAAGCAGCTGGCGGAAAAATCGAGGAATAGATGGCTAAGCGTGGCTCACTACCAGCTGGAATGCAAAACGGTTTAAGCGAACTTTGGTCGCGTATCCGTTTCGTATTCTTAGCAATTATTGTATACAGAATAGGTGCTCATATACCAGTTCCGGGTATTAACCCAGATCGTTTGTCAGCACTATTTGATCAAAATGAAGGCACAATCCTGAGTCTATTTAACGTATTCTCAGGTGGGGCATTGGAACGAATGAGTATCTTTGCTCTTGGTATTCTGCCCTATATTTCTGCTTCTATTATTATGCAGTTGTTAACGGTAGTTAGCCCGCAGCTAGAGCAGCTTAAGAAGGAAGGTGAAGCTGGGCGTCGTAAGATTACTCAGTATACCCGTTACGGTACCGTCCTTCTTGCGTTAGTCCAATCAGCCAGTATGGCTGTTGGTCTAGCCAGCCAAGGGATATCATTTAGTTCTGGTTTAGAGTTTTATGCTGTTGCAGTTATTACTCTTGTTGCCGGTACTGTATTCCTTATGTGGCTAGGTGAGCAAGTTACTGAAAAAGGTATAGGTAATGGTATTTCCATCCTTATCTTCGCAGGTATCGTTGCTGGATTACCGTCTGCTCTTGGTATGTCATTCGAATCGGCTCGTCAAGGCGATATAAATATCCTTGCCTTATTGTTGATCGGCATTTTGGCTATTGCGACTATCGCATTCGTTGTTTTCATCGAACGTGGTCAACGTCGCATAACGGTTAATTATGCTAAACGTCAGCAAGGCAAAAAAGTATTTGCTGCACAAAAGAGTCATCTACCATTGAAGGTGAATATGGCGGGTGTTATCCCACCTATATTTGCTTCAAGTATCTTGTTGTTTCCTGCTTCGATTGGCCAATGGTTTGGTCAAGGTGAAGGCATGGAATGGCTTCAAGGTATGTCTTTGGCTCTAGCACCAGGGCAACCTCTATATGTGCTGTTGTTTGCTATAGCAATTGTATTCTTTTGCTTCTTTTACACAGCATTGGTGTTCAACCCTAAAGATGTGGCAGATAATTTAAAGAAATCCGGTGCGTTTTTGCCGGGTATTCGTCCAGGCGATCATACCGCTCGATATATTGATGGGGTAATGACTCGATTAACACTGTTTGGTGCTTTATACATCACGCTAGTGTCCCTGATGCCTCAGTTCTTTGTAGTGTTCTGGAACGTACCTTTCTATTTCGGCGGTACTTCGTTACTGATCGTAGTAGTAGTAGTTATGGATTTTATGACACAAATACAAAGTCATCTGATGAGTCATCAATATGAGTCATTAATGAAAAAGTCTAATCTGACTGGTTATGGTCCAAATGGCCTAATGCGTTAAGCATAGGTTGGAGTTGAACATGAAAGTACGTGCATCTGTAAAGAAAATCTGTCGTAACTGTAAAATCGTTCGTCGTAACGGTTCAGTTCGAGTGATCTGCTCTGAGCCTCGTCACAAACAGCGTCAAGGTTAATTTAGAGTCGAGTTCGCTCGATGATGGGAAGGTGGTTGATTTTTCGCCTAGAGTTAGGCATAATCAGCCGCCCTTATGAAAGCAAGTGATGAATTATCATCCTAACAACGGAGTAAAGTTGAATGGCTCGTATAGCCGGTGTCAATATTCCTGACAATAAACATGCGGTCATTTCTCTGACTTACATCTTCGGAATTGGTCGCACACGTTCTCGCGCAATTTGCGCGTCAACAGGTGTCGCAGAGTCTGCTAAAATCGGATCTCTAAGCGATGAAGTGCTTGACCAATTACGTGGCGAAGTTGCTAAGTATACTGTAGAAGGTGACCTTCGCCGTGAGCTAAGCATGTCTATCAAACGTTTGATGGATATGGGTTGCCACCGCGGGATTCGTCACCGCCGCAGCTTACCAGTTCGTGGTCAACGTACCAAAACGAACGCTCGTACACGAAAAGGCCCTCGTAAGCCAATTCGTAAGTAATCTTAACGCGTTTCGCTCTAGTTACAGGTAATTAGAGCTGAGCATTAAACAGGAAAGTGCAATATGGCTAAGCCAGCTACGCGCAATACCAAGAAAAAAGTCAAAAAGACGGTTGTCGACGGTGTTGCTCATGTACATGCGTCTTTTAACAATACAATCGTGACTATCACCGATCGTCAAGGCAATGCTTTGTCTTGGGCGACTGCCGGTGGTTCTGGTTTTCGCGGTTCACGTAAGAGTACTCCGTTCGCTGCACAGGTTGCTGCAGAACGTGCAGGTGCTGTTGCTCAAGAGTTCGGTCTGAAGAACGTTGATGTTATGATCAAGGGCCCTGGTCCTGGTCGTGAGTCCGCAGTTCGTGCATTGAATGCATTAGGTCTGCGTATCAATAACATTACGGATGTGACGCCAATTCCACACAATGGTTGCCGTCCACCGAAAAAACGTCGCGTTTAACTGAGGAGACAGATACATGGCTCGTTATATAGGTCCAACTTGTAAGTTGTCTCGTCGTGAAGGTACCGACTTGCAATTGAAGAGCGGTTCACGCGCTCTTGAGTCGAAATGTAAAGCAGAGACAGTTCCTGGTGTGCACGGTGCACGTCGCGGTCGTCTTTCTGATTACGGCTTACAATTACGTGAGAAACAAAAAGTTCGTCGTACTTACGGCGTACTAGAAAAGCAATTCCGTAACTACTACAAAGATGCGGCTCGTGGTAAAGGTGCAACTGGTGAAAACCTTCTGCAACTTCTTGAGTCACGCTTGGATAACGTAGTATATCGCGCTGGTTTCGGTGCGACACGTGCGGAATCTCGTCAACTTGTTGCCCATAAAGGCATTCAAGTTAACGGCGCAACAGTAAACATTGCATCTTACCAAGTTAAAGCTGGTGATGTTGTTTCTGTTCGTGAAAAAGCTAAAAAGCAATTGCGTATTCAAAATGCAATTGAGCTATCTAAAAATCGCACTTCTACTCATTGGGTAGAAACTGATGCGACTAAACTGGAAGCTGTATTCAAAGCGGCTCCAGAGCGCAGCGATTTATCAGCTGAAATTAATGAGAACCTAATCGTCGAACTTTACTCTAAGTAAGTTCAGGCTATTAGGATTAGATATAGGTGGATCTATGCAGCGTTCAGTGAGCGAATTGTTAACCCCACGCAACATTGAAGTACAAGAAGCAGGCAAAACTCGCTCTAAAGTTACTCTTCAACCGCTTGAACGTGGTTTTGGACATACTTTAGGTAATGCGTTACGCCGTATTCTTTTATCTTCAATGCCTGGTTGTGCAATTGTTGAAGTAGAAATCGACGGTGTATTGCATGAATACAGCGCCATTGAAGGGGTTAAAGAAGATGTAATTGAAATTCTTCTTAACCTTAAAGGAGTTGCGATCGCTCTACACGGGCAAGATGAAGCAACTCTTACTTTAAGTAAAAAGGGACCTGGTGTTGTAACGGCTGGAGATATTCAGCTAGTTGCAGATGCTGAGATCTCGAATCCTGATCACGTAATTGCGCACTTAGATGATACTGCAGAACTTAATATGCAGATCAAAGTCGCTCGTGGTTGTGGTTATGAGCCTGCTGATGCTCGTATTGCAAGTGATGATGAGACTCGTCCTATCGGTCGCTTGCAACTGGATGCCTCATTCAGCCCTGTGCGTCGTGTTTCTTACAGCGTCGATAATGCTCGTGTAGAGCAACGTACTGACCTAGACAAGCTTGTCATTGACATCGAGTCTAACGGTACTATCGATCCGGAAGAAGCTATCCGTCGCGCGGCTACTATCTTACAACAACAGATTGCTGTGTTTGTTGCTCTTGAGAGCGAAAGCGAGCAAGTTGTTGAAGAAGAAGAAGATGAGATTGATCCAATATTACTACGCCCGGTTGATGATCTTGAGTTGACCGTTCGCAGTGCTAACTGTTTGAAAGCAGAGAACATTTATTACATCGGTGATTTGATTCAACGTACCGAGGTTGAGCTTCTTAAGACGCCTAACCTAGGTAAAAAATCGTTGACTGAAATTAAAGATGTTTTAGCACAGCGTGGTTTGTCTTTGGGAATGCGTTTGGAAAATTGGCCACCGGCTAGTTTGAAAGACGACAGCAAGGTACTAGCTCGCTAGGTCATTGTTCCCTGACCACCGTAGTTCGGTAAGGAATTTAAAATGCGTCATCGTAAGAGTGGTCGTCACTTAAACCGTACTAGCTCGCATCGTAAAGCGATGTTCAAAAATATGGCTGCTTCTTTATTTGAGCACGAAGTTATTAAAACTACGTTGCCGAAAGCCAAAGAACTTCGTCGAGTTGCTGAACCATTGATCACAATGGCTAAAGTTGACTCCGTTGCGAACCGCCGTTTAGCCTTTGCACGTACACGTGACAAAGCTGCTGTAGGTAAATTGTTTGGCGAACTTGGTCCTCGTTACCAAGCTCGTCCAGGTGGATACATCCGCATCCTAAAATGTGGTTTCCGCGCTGGTGACAATGCACCAATGGCTTACGTTGAATTGGTCGACAGACCAGTTGCTGACGAAGCGGCAGACTCAGCTGAATAAGCCGAGTATGTAACATGAAAAACCGGACTTTTTAGTCCGGTTTTTTTTGCTTTAAATTTTGTCTAACCTCTAAATTCAGATTTTCACTTTTTGTGTATGTTCTTTTCTTAAGGCATAAAAAAACCTCCCGAAGGAGGCCTTTTAATTGCCTAGATTCTTTAGTCCATCTTTAACAAAGGTTTCAAGAATCTAGCGGTATGAGATTTTTTCTCCATAGCAACCGCTTCTGGTGTTCCTTCTGCAATGATATAACCACCACCGCTACCGCCTTCTGGGCCGAGATCAACAATCCAATCTGCCGTTTTAATCACATCTAAGTTATGCTCGATAACCACTATGGTATTGCCGTGGTCACGCAGCCTATGCAGAACCTTCAATAGCTGTTTGATATCTTCAAAGTGCAAGCCTGTTGTTGGCTCATCTAAGATGTATAAGGTCTTACCTGTATCTCGCTTAGAAAGCTCTTTAGAAAGCTTAACCCTCTGAGCTTCACCACCAGAAAGCGTGGTTGCCGCTTGTCCTAGGCGAATATAACCTAGCCCCACATCGATCAGTGTCTGAAGTTTACGAGCAATCGATGGAATAGCGTCAAAGAAGCCTCTCGCATCTTCTACTGTCATTTCTAGACATTCATGAATGTTCTTATCCTTGTATTTAATCTCTAAGGTTTCACGGTTATAGCGTTTACCCTTACAGACATCACAAGGCACATAAACATCTGGCAAGAAGTGCATCTCTACTTTAATAACACCATCACCTTGGCAAGCTTCACAACGGCCGCCTTTCACATTGAAACTAAAGCGACCTGGCTTATAGCCTCGTGACCTTGCTTCTTGCGTGGCTGAGAATAGTTCTCGCATTGGCGTAAAGATGCCAGTGTAAGTCGCAGGATTTGATCTTGGTGTTCTACCAATAGGACTCTGGTCTATATCCACACACTTATCAAATAGGTCTAAACCTTTCACTTCTCCATAAGGAGAGGCTTTAAGTGTTGTTGCACCGTTTAACGCTGTTGCCGCTAATGGATATAGGGTGCTGTTGATTAGAGTTGACTTGCCCGATCCAGAAACACCTGTTACACAGGTCATGACGCCTGCTGGTATCCTGAGGTTAACATTTCTCAAGTTGTTACCGCTGGCTTCTGTTAGTTCAAGGTACTCATTGTTTTTTGCGGGAAGACGAATAGCAGGAAGATCTATTCCTAAAGTACCATTTAGATACTTACCTGTAATAGAGTTCTCATTGTCCATGATATCTTGTGGTGTACCGTGCGCGATGACTTGTCCACCATGAACACCCGCACCTGGACCGATATCAACCACAAAGTCAGCGACTCTAATCGCATCTTCGTCGTGTTCAACCACTATCACAGTATTACCTAAATCTCTTAAGCGAGTTAAGGTGGCAATAAGGCGTTCATTGTCCCTTTGGTGTAATCCAATGGAGGGTTCGTCTAAGATGTACATGACACCAACAAGTCCCGCACCGATTTGGCTTGCTAGTCGTATTCTTTGCGCTTCACCCCCAGACAGAGAGTCCGCTTTACGGTCTAGAGTAAGGTAATCCAAACCGACGTTAACCAAGAAGGTAAGCCTGTCACGTATTTCTTTTAAAATCTTACTCGCGATTTCGCCTTTTGCGCCGGCAAGCTGCAAGTTCTCAAAATACTCTAAGCAAGCTGCCACAGGCATAACCGTAATTTCTGGGAGGGTCTGCTCTTCAATAAAGACATTACGTGCTGCCTTATTAAGGCGAGTACCCTTACAATCAGGGCAAGCCTGTACACTGATATATTGAGTTAGATCTTGTCGAACACTGTCTGATTCAGTTTCGTGATAACGGCGTTTTAGGTTTGGTAGAACCCCTTCAAAAGGATGTGAGCGGCTGATCTTATCGCCTCTGTCATTAATGTATGTAAATGACATCTCCTCTTTACCCGAGCCTTGTAAAATCAGTTTCTTAAACTTGTCTGGAATGTCTTTATAAGCAAGCTCAATATCAAAACCATAATGATCTGCTAAGGCGTTAAGTTGCTGGAAGTAGAAGATACTTCTTCGGCCCCAGCCACGGATAGCCCCTTCAGCTAATGTCAGAGAGTCATCGACTATGATGAGCTCAGGGTCAAACAACTGGTGAGTTCCTAAACCATCACAAGTACCGCAGGCGCCATTAGGGTTATTGAAAGAAAAGAGCCTTGGTTCAAGCTCAGTTAAACTATATCCACAAACTGGGCAGGCGAATTTGCTAGAAAAGATATGCACATCTTTTTCGTCATCCATGTTCACTGCCATAGCGATACCATCGGATAAAGCTAAGCATGTCTCAAAAGATTCCGCTAAACGCAGCTGTAGATCTGGACGCACTTTAAATCTATCAATGACAACTTCGATCGTGTGTTTCTTGTTCTTTTCTAGGGCAGGAGCATCGTCTAGATCTACCACTAGGCCATCAATACGGGCACGAATAAAGCCTTTTGATAGTAAATCACTAATAGTGTGTAAGTGCTCACCTTTTCTATCTTTTACAATCGGTGCTAACAGCATCATCTTGCTGTCTTCTGGAAGTGAGATAACCTTATCAACCATCTGAGAAATGGTTTGAGCTTCTAATGGCTCACCATGTTCAGGACAGCGCGGTTGGCCTGCACGAGCAAATAATAAGCGAAGATAGTCATAGATCTCAGTAATGGTACCCACAGTGGAGCGAGGGTTATGAGAGGTGGACTTTTGCTCAATAGAAATGGCTGGGGACAACCCTTCGATATGATCAATATCGGGTTTCTCCATCATAGAGAGGAATTGCCTCGCATAAGTTGATAAAGACTCTACATAGCGACGCTGCCCTTCAGCATATAAAGTATCAAATGCCAGAGATGATTTACCTGAACCAGATAAGCCGGTAATCACAACGAGTTTGTCGCGAGGAATATCTAAATCAATATTTTTGAGATTATGAGTACGTGCCCCACGTATAGTAATGGTATCCATTAATCTTGTGCCTATTATGCTCAAAAGTGCGAATGTTAGAGAGATGGGTGAGGCTAAAAACAGAGCTTGCGCATCACACAGGTCGTAAAAGAGTGAATATTATCAACTAATCTACTACTCATCTTAAATTACTGTCTATTTTTACAGTAGTTCAAATGGAGCTTCAACGGTATTTTTTGTAAAATTGCCAACCTTTGTCATTAATTTTGTTTGGTCTCCCTATTTATGGATGCACTTGAGCGTCGATCTGTCCTGGCTCTGGCCAGCGTATACCTGTTTAGAATGCTGGGCTTGTTTCTTATTATGCCCATTATCAGCATTGCTGCGGACGACTTAAGCGGCGCTAATGCCGCACTAATAGGTGCCGCGATTGGGGTATATGGATTAACTCAAGCCTTGTTACAGATTCCTATGGGGATGATGTCAGACAAAATAGGGCGAAAGCCTATTATCTTAATCGGTCTCACGATTTTTGCTTTAGGTAGTTTAATCTGTGCCAATGCCGATAGCATGACCAGTCTCATTGTCGGGCGAGCAATTCAAGGTGCTGGAGCGATTGCTAGCACGCTAATGGCGTTATTAAGTGATGTCACCCGTGAACAAAACCGTACTAAGGCTATGGCAACTGTCGGTATTAGTATTGGTGTTTCTTTTATGTTGTCACTGGTAATGGGCCCTTGGCTATTCTCCATGATAGGTTTGGCTGGTTTGTTTTATTTGTCTTTGGCTTTCTCTGTGATTGGCATGGGGTTAATCCTGTTCGCTGTCCCTAATGTAAAACAACATACCTTTAAGCGAGATACGACACCCTCATTGCAAGCACTCACGCAAGTCTTTGCTAATAAGCCTCTACGCTTTATGAATATGAGTATCTTTATACTACATGCCAGCCTAACGGCTCTCTTTGTGAGTATCCCTAGCTTGTTGCTAACTAAGTTTGATTTAGCACTAGCAGATCACAGCTGGTTGTATCTTGTCGTCATGGGGCTAGCCTTTGTTGGTATGTTGCCTATGGTGATAGTGGCCGAAGCGAAAGGTAAAATGAAGCAGGTGGTTAGTTATGCCATTCTTATGTTGGCATTTGGTACCTTATTGATGGGCTTTAGCTCTTCTGTTAGTTTGTTTGCTATTACCCTTTGGCTCTATTTTGTTGGTTTTAATACCTTAGAAGCCACCTTGCCTTCTTTAGTCAGTAAAGTTTCCCCTGTGGGCTTTCGAGGCACAGCCATGGGCATTTTCTCAACTCACCAATTTTTAGGGGCTTTTGTTGGCGGTATTGGTGGCGGCTGGATATTGCAAAACTATTCTAGCCAAACACTCTTTATTACTGTGGCTGCGATTATGTTTGTTTGGACCTTCCTTGCGACGAGACAAGCACCAACACGTCACCTAACCAGCCTTGCATTTAGCTTACAGCATCTAGACCTTGCTCAAATAGATAAGCTCGCCAATGACTTATCTGATGTGGATGGGGTAGAAGATATGCAAATCTTTAGCGACGAAAAAACCGCTTATCTCAAGGTTGATAAAAAACTCTTAGATAAAGATAAATTACTGCAGCTAGCACCCACTGTTTCAGTGTAAACTAGGGCACATAATTGGCCTTGGCCGAAAACGAATTTAGAAAAAACGAATTTGGCGTCCATTTGCTTCAAACAGCAAGTGCATAAAACGCTAAACGAATAGGAAAACTTGGAGAACGTCATGGCACGTGGAATAAATAAAGTCATCTTGATCGGTAATGCGGGCAATGATGCAGAAGTACGTTATATGCCTTCTGGTGGCGCGGTTGCAAATGTCAGCCTAGCGACAACAGAAAGCTGGAGAGACAAGACAACAGGTCAAATGCAAGAGCGTACTGAGTGGCACCGTGTTTCTTTTATGGACCGTGGTAACTTCCGCCTAGGTCAAATTGCCGGTGACTACATCAAGAAAGGTTCTAAAGTGTATGTTGAAGGTTCTCTTCGTACACGTGAGTGGGAAAAAGACGGCATTAAACGTTACACCACAGAAATCATTGCTAACGAAATGCAATTGCTAGATGGTCGTGGCGATCAAGCTGGCCAAGGTGGTTTTGACAACAATGCACAAAACGGTGGTTTTGGTGGTCAACAGCAGCAAGCGCCAGCAATGAACAATATGGGGAACCAAGGTGGCTTCCAGCAAGCACCTCAGCAACAAGCGCCTCAACAAAATAATGGTTTCCAACAGCGTGCACCGCAACAACAAGCACCGCAGCAAAACCAACAGCCTCAAAATAATGGTTTCCAACAGCAAGCGCCGCAGCAACAACAAGCTCAGCCGCAATCTTTTGGTAGCTGGGGCCAGCAACCACAACAAGCGGCTCCACAGCAAAATCAACAGCAAGCTGCGCCTCAACAGCGTGCGCCACAGCAACAGGCTCAACAACGCCCAGCTGCGCCAGCACCTAAGCCAGCGGCTCCAAGCTTTGATGATTTTGATGATGACATCCCTTTCTAGAGAGTTTTTCTAGAAAGTCATTCTAAGGAATGTGTTATCTGAATTTAGATTTGAAGAAGCCTCGCTAAATTAGCGGGGCTTTTTTGTACCTGGGTATTTAGTAAGCAGGTTGACGTATTTCGAATGCTTAAAGGGGATAAGTAGAGTCCAGCTAATCAGGTTTTCGCTCTACAGCCACGTAAGCCCCTTTCAGTGTCATGGCAACTTGATCACCTTGTTTGACCTCGATTTCTAGATTGAGGCGGCCACGGCCTTTGTTATCGAGGTAGGACATAAAGGTTGTTAACTCTGTTTCGTTTGGCAGGCAAGTCTCGGCATAAAAATCATCTGTGATAGGGGCGAGGTAGTTGATCTGGCTATCTCGGATCATGACGTCACAATCTCGACCTTGTTCACGTAAGTAGAGAGTAACTAACCCCCAACCACATAGAGTGGCCACGGTAGAAAGTGAGCCACCAAAGCCGGTGCCTTTATCATTCACATTAGGTGCTAATGCAGCTGGCATTTGAAGTGACTGACCATCATAAACAAGATCACCAAAGCCCATATGATTAATAAGAGGGATTTGCCCTTTTAGCCAGATGAGAAACTCGTCGGCGGTTTGCTGTTGGGTCATATTCTTCTCCGTGAATTATCTTGGTGAGATTGAGTCTGTAGGCTAAGTTCTATCAATTAATGAGTGGACTTGAAGGCTTCTAACTGCGCTTTGGTAAAGTCCTGTAGGTAGCTAATTAATTCCGCCGATGCATTTAAGGCCGTGTCTTTATCAGAGATAAGCAAGGCGTTCATCTGCCTGATGTAAAGGTCAGTACAGTAGGCTTGGTCTTTGGCTGTGGCGTAGTAGCACCAAAAGCGTCTTGAGAGTGCTTGGGTGGTTTTGATCGAGGCTAGAATAAATTCATTTTTAGAGGATTGGGCCAAGATATGATGCATTTGACGTAAGACATCCATAAAGCTATTTCTGTCTTCGGCATCAAGCTGGCTTAGGGTCACGATGACTTTTTCAACTTCTCTTTTGTCAGCTTCGTTCATTCTATCTATGGCTTTATCAATACATAGACTTTCAATTAGAGATCTTGGCTCCAGCAGTTTGAGCATAGTCATAGGATTAAGCTCAGGAATCACCACGCCTGCGCGGGATAAGCGCACTAGGTTTTCATTGGCTAGTTTCATCAAGGCTTCACGCACTGGTGTGCGACCTAAGTTGAGAAACTCACTGATTTCGGTTTCTGTCATGACAGAACCCGGTTCAATAAGGCAATCAACAATTGCTTCTTCTAGCTTTTCAGCGGCAACTTCTGCTTTCGTTTTTTTCTCTAACGGATTGTGCATGATCGAATAATATCCCAGTTCAGCTTAATGCCAAGGCCATCTTGTTCTGCCTCTATTGTAACCATGCCATCCTGATCAATGCTATAAGGATTTTCGATGAGGCGTTGGCGTAATAGGGATGGGCTGGTGGAATATTCAAGTGCTTCCTGTTTTATTTGGGTCGACAAAAAGTGGCTATTCACTGCAATTGTAATGTCAGTATTATAGGCATGTGGCACTATGCGTTTGTTATGTTTACTAATTAAGTCTCTTAGCTTGATAACTTCACTGACTCCACCAAATAGGGTGATATCCGGTTGTGCAATATCAAATGCTTCTTCATTTAAGTAGGGTAGAAATTCTTTACAGGTTGTCATGCCCAAATCGCCTACGCCTATCGGAATATGAGTAAGCTGTTTTAAGGCAATATGATCTTCAAGATTTTCTAAATTAAATGGTGCTTCTATCCATTTAAAATCCAAAGCCTCTAAGGTGCTAAGAAAGGGTTTTAATTGTGCTAGCGAATCGAATTCTAGTGCCACATCCAGCATTAACTCTATATTTCGGCCAACTAGATGCCTTAGATAATTTAGGTTGGATAGGGTTTTATCAAAGTCACTCCACCAAGGCTCAACACAAATTTTAATGCGTTTCATACCGCTTTCTAACAAGGGCATGATTTGAGCTTTGATGCCGTCTTCGGTATCCGCTAAAGGGTAAATGGTGGCGTAAGCAGGTAACTTTGTATGTTTAAGTTCGCCAAAGTAATGATGTAAAGGTGCTTTATTTATCTGGGAAAATAGATCCCAAATAGCAATATCAAGTGCACTGATGGCGTGAATGACCGCGCCGTTACGACCATGCCAATAACTCCCTTGATACATTTTTTGCCAAAGACGTTTAGGGTCATCTAAGGTTTCACCAATTAACAATGAGGCTAGGCCTTGAGATAAATGGTTATAACTCGGTGCTTCAATGAGTGCTTTAATCATTTGTGGTGGTGAGTCACTCTCACCTATGCCGTACATGCCATTATCTGCGGTAACAACAACCACAACATTTTGGTAACTACCCTCAAAGCGAACAAAGTCCGCTTGAGGGTCCTGTAGACAAAAAACGTCAATTTTCTCGATACGATTTAGCATGGGTTTAACCTAGAGCTCGAATACTTTGGATTGATAGATAAAAGGCTCAATTTGCTCCCAATCTAACTCAACCCCTAAGCCTGCTGCTGTTGGGGCTTGAATGTAGCCGTCTGCATCAGGTCTAAATACCTGCTTAGCCCCAAATTCGTATTTCTCATAGGGCGCTGCTTGTTCAAAATAATGGCAGTTATCATGGGCTAGCATAATATGAAGGTTAGCGGCTTGGGTAAGGGTGTAACCCCATGACTGTACTTCAGCAAGTCGGTTTTGCGCTTTGGTAAATTGCATCACTTTATTGGCACTAGTAAAACCGCCAATACTGGTGACATCGAAACGGCTTCTGTCCCAGCAACCTTGTTTCAAACCATACTCAATCAGTGAAGGGTGAGGGAGGCTATTACCGCCGCTGATAACATCCAAATTAAGGCGTGAAACCAACATCTGGTAACCTGTAAAGTCTGAATCAGGCAGGGGTTCTTCGAAGAACTCCCACTCATATTCATCAAGCAGTTGCCCCATTTTAATGGCTTCTTCTAGGCTGTAATTGGCATCAACATCAAGGCTCCAACCAATTTGCCTACTGCCAAACTCAGCTTGTAGGGCTTCTACTAGTGCTCTATCTGTTTGGTAGACACAAGGCGGATGTATCTTAATTGCGTTAAAACCTTGCTCTAGCATTTCATTGCAATAATTTAAGTAAGCTTCAATGGTGTCAAATACAGGGCTTGATGCATAAGCGCGAATTTTTTCTTGCTCCGCCCCTAGCATCTTGTAGATAGGCAAACCTAACGATTTGGCTTTTGCATCATGTAATGCAATATCAAATAAGGAGCTGGAAATATGCTTGAGTGGTACATACTTAGCTTGCATATCTTGATGGATTTCAGGAATTTCATCTAGATGACGACCCAGAATAAAAGGTGACATCAAGGACGCACTATGAAATGCGGTTTGGTCGAACTCATGCTCAGTGTAAGTCGTAAGACCAGCAATACCTTCTAGACCATTATCAAACGTAAGGCGGGTTAGTATCATTGCTTCACTCATAGGCCCAAGGAAAGAAGACCAGCTGATCTTCTTTCCATTCGGGCCTACTGCGAAAAGCTCAACTTTTTTCACAATAGGCACAGACATATTAAGCATTATCCTCTTTGATGTATTTGCTGGTGGTGATCATCATAAGTACTAAGATCACCATGACAGGTAGGCCGACAAGAACAGATGCTGTTTGCATACTTTTTAGTCCGCCAAGGAACATTAAAGTAAGTGGAAGAATTGCAATGGCGAAACACCAAAATAGTCGATTAGAGCGTTCTGGTTCTTGACCTTCGCCTAACTCTTTTGTTGTTGCACATGCCATCACGTAAGCAGCTGAGTCAAAGGTTGTCGCAAGTAGTACTATGCCAGAAGCCGCTAGAGCAATAAGGACTAAGCCACTCGCTGGTAAGGTTTTAAAGAGTTCAATAATGGCAACAGCAACGCCTTTTGTATTGACCAATTCAGACATAGGTAATATGCCTTCCATTTGTAGGTTAATACCATATCCACCTAGTACTATGTAGAAAATAGCACAACCAGCCGAACCGTAAACTAGCATGCCAAAGATAACTTCACGGATAGTACGGCCACGAGAAATGCGGGTGACAAACATCCCCATAAATGGCGCGTAGGCAACCCACCAAGCCCAATAGAAAACAGTCCAAGCTTGAGGGAAACCGCTTTTCTCTACGCTATCAGTCCATGTACTCATCTTAATATAGTTTTCAACCATATATCCTAGAGAGTCCATGCCTAAACCTAGGATGAATTTTGTCGGACCGACAACAAAGACATAAGCAACAATGGCAAGTGTTAATAATGTTGAGAAGGTGCTGAGGCGTTTAATACCTTGAGAAAGCCCAAGACCGCTACTAACAGAGAAAATTGCGGTACAGATAAGGATGACAGACATATCCATATAAATGCCTGCATTCACACCTAATACTTCTGCTAGTGCATTACTTATCATAGGTGTTCCAAGGCCTAAAGATGTTGCTGCTGCACCTAGCACGCCAAAGATAAAAGTATAATTGATGATAGTGCCAAGTGGCCCGTCAACTAGACCGCCTAAAGCTCCACGACAAGACTCACTTACCTTATATATATGCTTTTGACGCACATAATAAATGTAAGAAATAGCGATGGTTGGCACACAATAAAGCGCCCATGCAGTCGGACCCCAATGGAAGATGCCGTAACCCTGTGCCACTGTGTACATTTCAGTCGTTTTAGCTTCGATCCCAAAAGGTGTCCAAGCATAGTGGTAACCCCACTCGGTGCCACCCCAAAGCAATAAACCAGATGCAATACCCGCTAGGAAAACCATGGCTCCCCATGCGCCTTTAGAAAACTCCGCCTCTGCATTTTTATCAGCACTTAGTTTGATATTGCCATGACGAGAGAAAGCTAGCGTTAATAAGAAGATAAGCGCGCCAAGACCGATACCAAGAAAGGCAAAATCAAAGCTATTTGTCATCCATTTAAAAAGCGCATTGATTGTCGTCTTTGCAGACTCAGGGAAAAGTATGATGGGTAATGCCATCGCCGCAATGATCATCAAGCTAATGACCTGCATTCTACGATCTGTTTCAACGCTCGCTGTTTGGTTTCGGGTGTTTGATGCCCCGAGGTTTTGTGAAGACACGCTCATATTTTATCCAACATATTGTTATTATTTAATGGTTACCCTGACTTGAATGAAAAGCTTTAAGCTTTCTGCATCAATTGGGCAATTCGGTTACCATCGATCGCTTGAAAATCAAGCGTTTCCTTAATCGATATATGTGCAGCTAGGGCTGCTGCTTTTCCATATTCAAAGCATTGAGCTGTGACACGACAGCTTGCTAGTGCTTCGTGTTCACTGCTTAAACAGCGACCCGCAACAATGAGGTTTTTGCCTTCTTTAGGCACTAAGGTATGAAAGGGAACTTCATAGTAGTCATTCACTAACCATTCAGTTCTTGGCTTGTCGCCATAATGCAGTTCAATCGGCCAAGCACTTTTAACCATGCCATCTGAGAATTTTGTTCCTGAGACAACATCGTTATTAGTTAAGGTCTTAACGCCATCGATTGAACGGGTTTGGCGAACACCAACTTCGGTGGCGTAATCAATAAAATAGCTGTTTTCACAGCCAGGCACGTTTTCCTTCATAAAATTGAAAAAAGCTTCAGCTTGATAAATTGAGAATTGCTCGGCTTCCGTATGGTCAACCGGATTCGTGACATCTAAAGCACGTTTATCAAAACCTGTAATTTTGGTCGCGTTAACGAGTAGCTCGCCTGGATTAACGGTAGGGAACAGCCAAACTTTTTTGCGTAATAGGTCATCTTCAGCTTCTAACATGCTAACGACTTTCGGCGGTGAAATGGTGTTTTCACCCCAATAGTTTAGGTAAGTTTCCATATCCACATTACCGACTTTAAACATCATAGTCGGATTCTGAATGATGCCGTTTTGGCCTTTACGAGTCTTCTGGCCTAGCTTGAATACTAGGTCGGCATCGCCACTGGCATCGATAAAGCGTTTTGCTGTAACAGAGGTAAAGCCAGACTTGGTGTGGAGGGCTAGGCCAGTGACCGCGTTTTCTGCAGCGATCACATCGACTACCTGAGTATGGTAAAGCACTGTGATATTGGGTTGGCGTAGCATGTCTGTTGCGACTTTTTTATATTTAGCGCAATCATGAGTCGCAACCCAGGTTTTTCCGTAAATTTGAGGTTCAGTTAAACCGCCTGCGGCATATAAGGCATCACAAAAGCGTCCAGCAAAACCAAATACAAGTTGCTCTGGTTTCGCCTGACTTGGGTTCTCAACGGATTTATATAAACCACAGACAGTGCCTGATAAGCCTGCGACAGCTGCGCCGCCGCAAAAGCCCAAGCGCTCTATGATAAGTACTTTAAGGTCTAGCTCAGCAGCAGTGACTGCTGATGCGATACCTGCGGGGCCTGCTCCAGTGACAACCACATCATAGTCACCAAAGCAGGGTAAGTCGGATTTATAGTCTGCCGGAAGGTTGAGGCAATAGCTCATAGTAAGTACCAATTTTATTTATATTTATAGAATATATTTAAAATATATTTTATCTCTTGCCGGTGTCAAGCGCTGTTTGATGACTTATTTAATTTTGCTTTCTTAATCAATCCGTTAGGTTTTAAAATAATTGGGTGAGCTTATGCATCGTGTAAATTTTAAAAAAGCGCTACAATTCCGCTTCTATCTGGCTTGTATACTTGTATATAAGCGTTTGAGAAGGCAGTGTTTAAAGCGGCAATGAACTGAAATTAAAGTTCATTGTTATCTTGGTAGTGGTTGAGGTTGTTGTGGAAGAAGATGATTTTTCATTGTTCGCGGAAGAAGTTGCGGGTATAAAAAAAATGCGAAAAGACGAAGTGTATCTTGGTAAAAAAGGGCCAAGTGTAGACTTTAGCGAGCGCAAAAAAGCAGCCATGATAGCGCCTGAAAAAGACAGCAATCACTTATCTGCTGATTATGTCGAAAAAGTGGATATAAATGATGTCCTTGCCTACAAAAAAGATGGCGTGCAAGAAGGGGTTTTTAAGCGTTTGCGTCAGGGTAAATATGGCATAGAGTCCCGTTTAGATTTACATAGAAGAACGGTGAATCAAGCGCGAGAGTTGGTGTATCAATTTGTTGGCGACTGCATGCGTAATGACATTCGAGTGGCTATTTTAGTTCACGGTAAGGGCGATCGCACCCCTGATAATCAGGCAACCATTAAGAGTTATATTAATAAGTGGCTTAAGGAAATGGATGATGTCATGGCGTTTCATACGGCCCAACAGTACCATGGTGGCTTAGGTGCGGTTTATATACTCTTTAAAAAAAGCGAAAAAGCTCGTCTTGAAGCTTGGGAGCAACACCAAAAGCGTTAATTCTTAACTTATCAGTGTCGTTATCTGGTAATTTCTCCTGTTATTTCACCTGTTTTATTCTAAGCCTGTCTTTGTTCGTGCAGTAAATACGACATTTTTGCTATAATCTTGGCAATTTGCTTAGACCACAAGAAGTTAACGGATTTAATTTTCATATAGATGGTGGCACTTACATTCATGCCAACCATATTTAGTCTTTTTCAATTCAGAGGTAGATAATGACAACACATACAGCGCATCACCCAGCGTTTACCCAAGTGCGTAAAGAGTTTATCGATGCATTAAATGTTGAAGTGATTGAATTTGAGCACAAGGTTACCGGTGCCAAGCATTTCCATATTGCCTCTGATAATGATGAAAACGTTTTTCTAGTAGGCCTGAAAACCGTACCAACAGATTCTCGTGGTGTGGCTCATATCCTAGAACATACCGCGCTTTGTGGTTCTGAACGTTTCCCTGTTCGTGACCCTTTCTTCATGATGATTCGTCGTTCATTAAATACCTTTATGAATGCGTTTACTTCATCTGATTGGACGGCATATCCTTTTGCCAGCAAAAACAAAAAAGACTTTAAAAACCTACTTGATGTTTATCTTGATGCTGTCTTCTTCTCACGTCTAGATAAACTGGACTTCTCTCAAGAAGGACACCGTCTTGAGTTTGCGGAAATGGAAAACCCTGAGTCTGACCTAACGTTTAAAGGTGTGGTGTTTAACGAAATGAAGGGTGCCATGAGCTCAACTAACTCAGTGCTTTGGCAAACTCTGACAAAATACCTTTTCCCAAATAATACTTATCACTTTAACTCTGGTGGTGAGCCAACTGATATTCCTGATCTGTCTTATGATGATCTGTTAAGTTTTTACCGTACTCACTATCATCCTACCAATGCTGTCTTTATGACGTTTGGTGACCTACCAGCCGCTGAATTACAAGCTGAATTCGAAGATAAGGTGCTATCTCGTTTTGAACGTTTAGATCAAAAAGTTAGCGTGGAGAATGCTAAACGCTACTTCTCACCGATTCGGGTTGAAGAAGGTTATGCCGCTGATGAAGCGAAGGAAGATGCTAGCCATGTGGTTGTAGGTTGGTTGCTGGGTGAAAGTACCGATTTAAGCCAACAGTATGAGGCTGAGCTTTTATCTAATGTCTTGCTAGATAACAGCGCTTCACCTTTGCGCCGTGCCTTAGAAAATACGGATCTAGGTAATGCGCCTTCTCCGCTTTGTGGTTTGGAAGATAGTAATAAAGAAATGAGCTTTATGTGTGGCCTTGAAGGTGTACGTAAAGAAGATAATGCTAAGGTTGAAAAACTAGTATTAGAGACACTTGAGCAAATAGCCGAAGAAGGTGTTGCTCAAGAGATGGTTGAAGCCATGTTACATCAATTAGAATTGCATCAGCGTGAAATTGGCGGAGACAGCTACCCTTATGGTTTGCAAATCATCTTGTCAGGTCTTTCGACCGCGGTACATGAAGGCGACGTTATTGCTCAGCTAGATGTAGAGCCTGTGATTCGTGAATTGCGTGAGCGTATACAAACTCCAGGTTATATTGGTCAATTAATCAAAGACCTATTGTTAAGCAATGCGCATAGGGTCACCCTGACGTTAAGCCCAGATACTGAATTAGAAGGGCGTCGTAATCAAGCTGAATTAGATCGTCTTGCTTTAATCAAAGCGTCTTTGAGTGAGCAGGATAAACAAGATGTGATTGATTTGAGCTTGGCGCTTCAAGCAAGGCAATCTCAAGAAGATGACATGAGCATCTTGCCAAAAGTCGGTTTAGAAGATGTGCCAGCCGAATTGCCAAGTTATGAAAGTAAAAAGATCTCAGCCAATATCCCTGTTACTTTTTATCCACAGGGTACAAATGGTCTTGTCTACGAACAATTGGTTATAGACCTACCAGAATTGACTGAGCAAGAACGAGACTTGTTGCCGCTCTTCTCTTATGCCCTGGCAGAACTCGGTTCTGGTGAACAAAATTACCTTGCTGTACAAGAAGCACAAGCACAAGTGTGTGGCGGCATTGGCGCTTCAAACTCTATTCGTCCTCTATTGGATGATAAGCAGCAAGTGGCAGCTTACTTTGTGCTATCAAGTAAAGCATTGGTTAATAAGTTTTCAGATATGAGTGATATCTTAAAACAAACTTTCTTAGCGCCTCGCTTTGATGAACTGCCTCGCTTACGCGAACTTGTTGCTCAGCGTCGTGCTCGCCGAGAACAATCTATTACGGGCCAAGGTCATTCTTTTGCCATGATGGCGGCTTCAAGTGGTGCTAGCGGTTTTAACATGCAGCAAGAAGCTTGGGGTGGTATGACTGGCATTCGTGCCTTAAAAGCGCTAGATGACTCATTGAATGATGAAGCAAATGTCCAAGCTATGATGGATGTATTTACTGCGATTCATGCAAAATTATTAGCGTCTTCAAAGCAGTTGCTGCTGGTGGCTGAAGCTCAGCATGAAACTGATTTGTTAACCTCTCTTCAAGCAAATTGGCAAGGTATTGATGCGGGAAAATGTGAGCAAAACTTCTCGTTACCTGCAGTAGACGAAAATCAAAAAGTTGCTTGGTTAACGGCTTCACAAGTTAATTTCTGCGCCAAATCTTTTGCGACTGTGTCAGGTATACATCCGCACATCGCTCCTCTTACTGTATTGGGTGGCTTCTTACGTAATGGCTTCTTACATAGAGTGATTCGTGAGCAAGGTGGTGCTTATGGTGGCGGTGCAAGTTTTGATCCTACTTCAGGTGCATTTAAATTCTATAGCTATAGAGACCCTCGTTTAGTTGAGACCCTGAATGACTTTGACGCTTCAATTGAGTGGTTGCTGAATGAAGAGCACTCTGACCTTGCGTTAGAAGAAGCTGTGCTAGGTGTGATTGGTTCTATGGATAAACCTGGCTCGCCAGCAGGTGAAGCCCAAGGTGATTATTTCTTAGCGCTGCATAAGCGTACCAAAGAGCAAAGAGAAGCCTTTAGGTCAGACATTCTGAAAGTTAGCATAGCGCAGCTAAAAGAAGTCGCGAAAACTTATTTGATAAAAGAAAACGAGAGTGTGGCTGTCATTAGCTCACCCAATAACAAGGATGTTTTACAAGAGTTAAATTTTGACATTCAAACTCTTTAATAAACATTTCAACTAGCGGAAAACTTAATGGATCAGTTTCAGGATATTCGCCCGTATAACGACGATGAAGTCGCTAAGGTACTGGCAAATTTAGTTAACACACAAGATTTTATCGATACGATTATAGGTTTTAGGTTTAAGCACTGGCCTGATATGTTTAAAGGGCCTTTGTCATTTTTTGTCAAACTTGCTCTTAAAAAGCAAATGGCAAAAATCCATAATGTCCATGACTTCCAATCCATTGTGAAGGGATACATGGACAGAATGATTAAAACAACCACGACTGAGGTTGAATATCGCGGCATTGAAAAGCTGGATAAAAACGTTGGTCATTTGTTTGTTTCTAATCACAGGGACATAGCGATGGACCCTGCATTTGTGAATTATGGCCTTTATCTAAATGGTCTAAGCACAGTGCGTATTGCGATTGGTGATAACTTGTTGCGTCGACCTTTTGTTTCTGACCTGATGCGTTTAAACAAAAGCTTCATCGTCAAGCGCTCAGCAAATGGTGTGCGTGAAATGATGGCGGCTTTTACTCAACTTTCTGGTTACATCAATCACTCGGTTGAAAGTGATTTGTGTAACTTATGGATAGCACAAAAAGAAGGGCGTGCTAAAGATGGTTTGGATAAAACAGATCCTGCCATCATTAAAATGTTTTACATGTGCAAAAAGAAAAAGATGAGCTTTGCCGAGGCAATGAAATCTTTAAATATTGTGCCTGTATCTATTTCTTATGAATATGATCCTTGCGGCCTGGATAAAGCGGGTGAGCTTCATGAGAAGGCAGAAACCGGTAATTATGAAAAGTCTGAATTCGAAGATATAGACAGTATTAAGAATGGTATTGTTGGAAAGAAGGGTAAGGTAGTGATTACCTTTGGTGATCAAATTACCGAAGACTTTGAAACTCCGGATGATTTAGTGGCTGAAATCGATCGTCAAATAATAGCAAACTATGAGATCCACTCTAGTAACAAGAGCGCGCTTGCTTTGCTAAATGGTGAATCGATAGACGATCAAGAATTTGAAGACTATATGGCAAATTGTCCGCCAGAATTAAAGCAAACTTTATTACAAATGTATGCAAACCCATTGATTCAAAAAAATCAGCTGGTAGATTAACCACCATTAATAATAGGTGCTGCTGAGTTAGGATCTGATTGCTGTAAGGAGTATTACAAAGAATGAGTTTAGGTGTATCCATTCGTTCGTGGGTTGGCTCGACGCTGTTTGGTATTAGCTATGTTGTCTCTACTGTGGTTGCTGGTGTTGTGGCTCCGCCCATTGCGCTGTGCTTCCCAGGTATACACAGACAAAAGGTCCTGAATGTTCACAATGCTATTTTGCTTTTCGCCTTTCGTATATTTTGTGGCGTGAAGGTGAATGTTCAAGGGCGTGAGAACTTGGTTAAAGGCCGTTCTTATGTGATTGTTGCAAATCATCAAAGTGAATGGGAAACCTATTTTCTTCAAGTGTTAGTGACCCCGCTCTCTACCGTGCTCAAAAAAGAGCTTTTGTCTGTACCATTTTTTGGTTGGGGACTGCGAATGGTTCAGCCTATTGCTATCGACCGTAGTCAAAAATCAAATGCCTTAAAACAAATCTTGAAACAAGGTAAAGAGCGTCTCTTAGGAGGTCGCTCTGTGCTTATCTTCCCTGAGGGGACCCGAGTTAAGGCTGGTGAAGAGAAAAGCTTTAATAAGGGCGCTGCCATGCTAGCAACGTCAGCTGGCAAACCTATCTTGCCTATAGTGCATAATGCGGGTGAGATTTGGCCGGGTAAGAAGTGGTTAAAACAGCCAGGTACTATCAATGTCATCATAGGTGAATCAATTGAAGTAGAAGGTAAAAAGACTGGCGATATGCATGAAGAGATGGAAGTCTGGATGCGAGAAAACATGGCTAAGGTAACGACAAAGTAAGTTTATTTAGCTATCGTCGTCAAGAAAAGAAAAAGGGAGTGAGCTTAGCGGTTCACTCCTTTTTTTATATCTGCTAATTATGCTGATCTAGAATTTTGGTTTGATAAAATTCGGGCAATAAAAAAGCCGCATAAGCGGCTTTTTTATTGCGTAGGTCAAGCCTACTACAGAATTAGTCTTCGTATTTCTTGAATACTAGGCTGGCATTTGTGCCACCAAAACCAAAGCTGTTTGACATGATTTGCTTAAGGTTAGCATTGTCGATGCGCTTAGTAACAACTGGAATGTCACCTGCTGCTTCGTCAAGCTCGTCAACGTTTGCTGACGCTACGATGAAATCATTTTCCATCATTAGTAAGCTGTAAATTGCTTCGTGTACACCAGCTGCACCTAGAGAGTGGCCAGATAGTGACTTAGTTGAACTGATTTTTGGAATGTCGCCACCAAAAGTTTCGTTCACAGCTTGAAGCTCTTTCATGTCGCCGGCAGGAGTACTTGTACCGTGAGTGTTGATGTAATCAATATCACCCTCAGTTGTGCTCATTGCCATTTGCATGCAACGTACAGCGCCTTCACCAGATGGAGCAACCATGTCGTAACCATCAGATGTTGCACCGTAACCTACTAGCTCGCCGTAGATTTTAGCACCACGAGCTTTAGCGTGTTCTAGTTCTTCAACAACCAGCATGCCGCCACCACCTGCGATAACGAAACCGTCACGGTTTGCATCGTAAGCACGAGACGCTTTTTCTGGTGTTTCATTGTATTTAGAAGATAACGCACCCATAGCATCAAACATGCAGGTTTGAGTCCAGCTTTCTTCTTCACCGCCGCCAGCAAAAACAACATCTTGTTTGCCTAGCTGAATAAGTTCCATAGCGTTACCAATACAGTGAGCACTAGTAGAACAAGCAGAAGTGATTGAGTAGTTAACACCTTTAATTTTAAATGGTGTTGCAAGGCAAGCAGATACGGTACTACCCATAGTTTGAGTAACACGGTAAGGGCCAACACGCTTAACGCCTTTATTGCGTAATGTGTCTGCTGAATCAACTAGGTTGCCAGCGGACGCACCACCAGAACCAGCAATCAAACCTGTACGAACATTAGATACTTGTTCTTCTGTTAGACCTGAGTCTGTGATTGCTTGCTGCATAGATACATAAGCATAAGTGGCAGCAGGGCCCATGAAACGACGTGTTTTACGGTCGATCATTTCATCAGAATCTAGGTCGATACGGCCACATACGTGACTGCGGAAGCCCATTTCTTTGTAATCATCCGCAAAACGAATGCCAGATTTGCCTTCAAGCAAAGAGTTTAGAACGCTCTCTTTGTCATTACCAAGACAGCTTACGATACCAAGACCAGTTACAACTACGCGACGCATAGGGTGTGCCTCTCTATTCTTAATCTTTAGAAATTGTCAGTTGAAGTAAATAAACCGACACGCAAATCAGTTGCTGTGTAAATCTCTCGACCATCAACACTAACACTTCCATCTGCGATTCCCATTACTAGTTTACGCTCAATAACACGTTTTAAAGTAATGCGGAAAGTGACTTTTTTTGCTGTAGGTAGGATTTGACCTGTGAATTTAACTTCACCAGAACCTAGAGCACGACCACGACCTTTATTGCCTTTCCATCCAAGGAAAAAGCCAACTAGCTGCCACATGGCATCAAGACCTAGACAACCAGGCATTACTGGATCACCTGGGAAGTGGCAATCGAAAAACCAAAGATCAGGATTGATGTCTAGCTCAGCAATGATTTCACCTTTACCAAACTCACCGCCATCGACGGATATGTTGGTGATTCTGTCGATCATTAACATGTTGCCAACAGGTAGTTGTGCATTACCTGCGCCGAACATTTCGCCATGGCCGCACTTTAAAAGTTCGTCTTTCTCAAACGATGAATGAGTAGTCATTATATTCCTATTGCTACGTTGAGCTGGTTGACCTAAGTGTCTACAAGCTTTTCAGTAGTTCAGTTATCAATTTTTAATCGGGCAAATTATATCGGTTAAGGGCGAAAATATGAATGTTTGAGTGCAAAAAAACCAATTTCCTTAAAAAAACATCTAATTAAAAAGTGGCTTTTGGTTTACTAGTGTCTATTTTGTGATCTTTATAGTGAGTATGTTTTATTTTGATATGACTTTTTTGTTAAAAATGTTTTATCTTACATTCGTTATTGTTATTTCACTTTGTGGTGTTTTTTTCATGAATAAACACTAAATCGTACTGGTTAGGCTTATTTTTGATGTTGGAGTTGAAGATGGAAAGTGCAAAATTAGCCAAAATCAGAGAGTGGCAAGCTGGGTTGGCGCAATGGGAGTATAAGTTAGAGGCGAACATGTCTCTGCGCGGTAAAACCTCGGTAGTCCACAATGATGAAGGCGATCATTTAGGTGGTGGAAATAACCCCATATTACACTTTTTGCATGGTAATGGTTTCGCTTCTTTAACTTATGCCGAATTACTTATGCCACTAGCCAATGAATATCCTATATTTACTCAAGATGCGTCTGGTCACGGCCTAAGTGATTCAGATAAACGTTTTATGGGTTGGAATAAAACGGCTGAAAGGTGTTTGCAAGCCGCGCAGCAGAACTTGCCTAAGGATCAACCAAAGATAGGTTTTGCCCATAGCTTTGGCGGATGTTTGACTATGTTGATGGCGGCACAATCGCCTTGCTATTTTGATCGTTTGATTATTCTTGATCCTGCTTTATTTCCGCCGAAAATGCTTTGGTTAATTAGAGGGATGCGTTTTTCAGGTTTGATGACGCAAGTCCCTATGGTTAAGCAAGCAAAAAGGCGCAAGGCAAGTTGGCCTAGTGTAGAGAGTGCACGTAAATATTTTACTGGCCGAGGCACCTTTAAAGGCTGGACTGATGATAGCTTATCTTGTTACTTAGATAACTCTTTGAAAACAGATGCCGCTGGATGCAGCCGTTTGATTTGCCCGCCTTGGATGGAGTCTGCGATTTTTGCTAGTTATCCTAAGCGTTTATGGAAGAGTCTGACAGAGTTGCAAGTGCCGACAACCATTGTTGCAGGTAAAGATACTCTGCCTTTTTTCAAACAGTCGTATGCGCATGCGGCAAAAGTGAATGGAAATATTAATTTGCTTGAGGTGGATGGCGGTCACTGCTTTATGCTGGAGCGGCCTGATGAAATTGCTGCGCTAGTGAAAACACTTATTGAGCAGGTTTGACACTTATTTTTGAGCGAGCATAAAAAAGAGCCAGTTTAAATGCTGGCTCTTTGGGTAATCACTTAATCGCAGGTTCCCTAGTTACGGCGATTAACCGATGCCTTGGCTAAGTCAATAAGCGCCGCTTTATAAGGTGAATCTTGTAAAGGGGCTAATGCATCAATAGCAAGTTGTGCTTGCTCTTGTGCTGCTTTCTCAGTGTATTCAATGGCACCACACGCTTGAACATCTGCAATGATAGCGTCTAATTGTTCTAGGCCACCTGTTTCAATTGCATTACGAACTCTATCTGCTGCGTCAGTTGGTGCTGTTCGCATGGTATAGATCAGAGGAAGCGTCGGTTTGCCTTCTGCAAGGTCATCACCCACATTCTTGCCCATCTCTTCTGCCGTGCTAGTGTAATCCATCACGTCATCAATAAGCTGAAAAGCGGTACCAACATAAGTGCCATAGTTGGCTAAAGCTTGTTGTTGCTCTTTATTGGCATCTGCCACTATCGCACCACACAAAGCAGCACCTTCAAACAATTTTGCTGTCTTATATTGGATAACTTTAAGGTAGTTCTCTTCTGATGTGCTTGGATCTCCGCAGTTTATTAACTGCTGGACTTCGCCTTCAGAAATGATGTTGGTTGTCTCGGCAAGGATTTGCATACACTGCATACTGCCAACTTCAACCATGATTTGAAATGCACGAGAATAAAGGAAGTCACCAACGAGTACGCTAGGTGCGTTGCCCCATTCTTCATTAGCCGTTTTTTTGCCACGGCGCATATCGGATTCATCGACAACATCATCGTGTAACAAGGTTGCAGTGTGGATAAACTCTATGATGGTTGCCATCTTGACCATATTGTCTTGATAGCTAGCGTCATCAGGTTTACCACAAGCACGAGCAGCCATTAGTACTAATAATGGGCGTAATCGTTTGCCACCATTGCTGATAATGTAATAACCAATTTGCTCGATGAGCGGAATTTCACTTTTTAACTGGGATAAAATGTGGTCATTAACAAGACTAAATTCGTTATTAACGACCGCATGTATAGAGTTGGACGACATTAAATTTTTTCCAAGCTGGCTATTTTCCTAGCGAGTTTTCGATCTGAAAACCGCAAGATTGCCACATGCTAGGTAAGGAGGGGGAAAGGGTCAACCCAAAACTCAAAATATGCGTGATAAATGTCTATATGTCTTGTTTTTACTGGTGTGATTTTGTACAATCCTGCGTCCGATTTATCCACATTTTGCTCCCTATCATATGGTGATTAAATTTTGGTGAGTTCTTGAGTCTCAATTCATGAGCTTTTTTGAAATTTAGGCCACTAGAAGTAGGTCAAATAAAATCCAGTAGCCGGATAAATCTAATTGGAGAAATACATGTTTGCAGTGATCAAAACCGGCGGTAAGCAATACCGTGTTCAAGAAGGCCAAGTCCTTAAGGTTGAAAAACTGGCAGTTGAAGCTGGTGGTAGCGTTGATTTCAACGAAGTACTACTAGTTAGCAATGGCGACGACGTTAAAGTTGGCGCACCAGTTGTTGAAGGCGTAAAAGTTGCAGCGGAAGTTGTTTCTCATGGCCGCGGTGACAAAGTTAAGATTCTTAAATTCCGTCGTCGTAAGCACTCTATGAAGCGTCAAGGTCACCGTCAGTGGTTTACTGAAGTTAAAATCACAGCGATTGGCTAATACGTCACAAATTCAAAATTAAGGGGTAGATTATGGCTCATAAAAAGGCGGGTGGTAGTACTCGTAACGGTCGCGACTCGGAGTCGAAACGATTAGGTGTTAAGCGTTTCGGTGGTCAAGTTGTGATCCCAGGTAACATTCTTGTTCGTCAGCGTGGTACTCAATTCCACCCTGGTGCAGGTGTTAAGATCGGTAAAGATCACACTTTATTCGCTGTGACTGAAGGTCAAGTGAAGTTCGAAGTGAAAGGTAAGTTTAAGCGTCGTACAGTTTCTGTAGTAGCAGCTTAATACTCGACCGAGTAAGAAAGAGCTCCGCTGTGGCGGGGCTTTTTTTTTGGAAAAATTATATAATAGATTTTTTGAGTGGTGCGAGCTTGTTTGCATCACTGATATTGTAATACACACCTAAGAGGTGATTCTGTGAAATTCGTTGATGAAGCCAGTATTTATGTGCGGGCGGGCAAAGGTGGAAACGGTTGTTTAAGCTTTTGGCGTGAGAAATTTATTGCTAAAGGTGGCCCTGACGGTGGTGACGGCGGTGATGGTGGTAGTGTTATCTTAGAGGCAGATGCTGCGCTCAATACCTTAATTGACTATCGTTATACTCGTCGCTATCAAGCTGAAACTGGTGAAGGTGGTAAGGGTCAAGACTGTACTGGTGCTAAAGGCGCCGACTTAACACTAAAAGTGCCTGTCGGTACGACTATTATTGACGAAGATACAGGTGAAACCCTAGGTGACCTGACTCATGATGGTGAAACTCTTTGTGTTGTTCAGGGTGGGCATAGAGGTCTGGGTAATGTGCGTTTTAAATCCAGTACTAACCGTGCGCCGCGCCAAACAACGAAAGGAACGGAAGGTGAAGAGCGTAATCTGAAGCTTGAGATGAAAGTTTTGGCGGATGTGGGTTTGCTAGGCTTGCCAAATGCGGGTAAGTCTACTTTTATTCGTTCTGTATCAGCTGCAAAGCCGAAAGTTGCGGATTACCCTTTTACAACGCTCGTGCCTAACCTGGGTGTTGTTAAAGTAAAGCAGCACCAAAGTTTTGTTATTGCAGATATTCCCGGCATTATTGAAGGTGCTGCAGATGGTGCTGGCTTAGGTATTCGCTTCTTAAAGCACCTAGTGCGTAACCGTATTTTGTTGCACTTGGTTGATATGGCGCCTTGGGATGATGTTACTCCGGCTCAAGCTGCTCAGGTTGCTGTGAATGAGTTGCATCAGTTTAGCCCTGTTCTGGCTGGGCGAGAGCGTTGGTTAGTATTGAATAAAATCGACATGGTGCCAGCTGAAGAGTTAGAAGAGCGCTGCCAAGCTGTGATAGATGCGCTAGGCTGGGAAGGTAAAACTTATCGTATTTCAGCAATTTCAGGTGAAGGTACTCAAGTTCTATGTTTAGACTTGATGACCAAACTGGATGAGATGCGTCAGTTACTGGAAGACAGTGAAGAGGCGCGTGAAGCTGAAGAAGCTATGCGTTTGCAGATAGATGAAGAAGGTCGTGAACGAATCAATTCATACCGTATGGTTAAGCGTGCCGAGGCGCATGCTGCTAAGGAAGCGGCAGAAGACGATGATGACTTCGACGATGATGATTATGATGTTGATGTGGAATATGTCCGTTAAGGGTGTGTTTGCTCGGTATTAAGTTTTGAAAATAAGGCATCTTGATTTTAGTTAAGGTGCCTTATTTTTTGGTCCTTTGGTGGGGAAGGCGAAAAGAGAATGTCACAGAATATTTCAAGAGAAAAAGTTGCTCAGGCGCAGCGAATTGTAGTGAAAATTGGTAGTGCTTTATTAACCAATGATGGGCAAGGGTTAGATGTTGAGCGAATAGGTGAGTGGGTTGAGCAAATTGCTCAGTTGCGCGCTATGGGTAAAGAGGTTGTGTTGGTTTCATCTGGCTCTATCGCAGCTGGCATGAAACGCTTAGGTTTTACCAAAAGGCCGACTCAGGTAAATGAGTTGCAGGCGTCTGCAGCGGTGGGGCAAATGGAATTGGTTGGTGTGTATGAGTCTCATTTTGTAAAGCATGACTTGCATACAGCACAGATACTGCTTACTCATGATGATTTGTCTAACCGTCGTCGTTACCTAAATGCTCGATCTGCACTGCGTACTTTGTTGAGCTTAGGGGCTGTGCCTATTGTTAATGAAAACGATACCGTAGTGACGGATGAAATTCGCTTTGGTGATAATGACACTTTGGGTGCTTTGGTGGCTAATCTGGTTGAAGCGGATCTTTTAATTATATTGACTGACCAGCAGGGTCTATTTGATAAAAACCCAAGAGACCATGCTGATGCGACATTAATTTCACATGCTTTAGCGTCTGATGAAAGGCTGGAGTCTATGGCCAGTGGTGGCGCTGGTGTTTTAGGTAGTGGCGGTATGCTGACGAAAGTGAAAGCGGCAAGCTTAGCTGCACGATCTGGTGCTGATACCTTGATTGCTTCAGGGCGAGAGCAAAATGTGATTGCTCGCTTAATGCAGGCTGAACTGTTAGGTACTTGGTTGCAGCCTGAGCAAGAGAGGCTTGTTGCTCGCAAGCAGTGGTTAGCTGGGCACCTTAAGGCGCGTGGCACACTAACACTTGATAGAGGGGCGATTAAAGCGCTGAAGTCGGGTGGAAGTAGTTTGTTGCCAGTAGGGGTGAAAGACGCATCGGGCGATTTTACTCGTGGTGAGATGGTGGTTTGTGTGAGTGAGGCTGGTGAAATAGTCGCGCGAGGTCTGGTTAATTATTCTGTTGCTGAGTCTTTGAAATTACTAGGAAAACCATCTTCTAAAATAGGTGAAGTATTGGGTTATGAAGGTGAGCCTGAATTAATTCATCGTGATGATTTGGTTATTGTTTAAATTAAATGGGGAATATGCATGGCGAAGCCGAGTAAGACTGGGTTGGCGAGAGTGATAGATGCGACTGGTTATTCGTTCCAAGGGTTGAAAGCTCAGTGGCAGTACGAAGCGGCTTTTAGACAAGAGGTTTGTTTGTTCTTGCTTGCTTTGCCCTTGGCTTTGTATTTCGGTGAAACTGGCCTTGAGCGTGCTTTATTGATTTTTGTTGTGGGACTTGTGGTTATCGTTGAGACGATCAATTCAGCGATGGAGGCTGTTGTTGATCGGGTCGGGGATGAGTATCACGAACTCTCTGGTAGGGCGAAAGATATGGGTTCTGCTGCTGTGTTTTTGGCCTTGGTGTTAGCGGGTTCGGTTTGGTTGCTAGTATTAGTGCCAAAGTATATGGTTTAGTAATATATTTTAGACATAAAAAAACCGGCTGATGCCGGTTTTTTTAATGCGACTTGAAAATCAATTAAGCAGCTAGTGCTTTGATTTTCGCGCTTAAACGGCTCTTATGACGAGACGCTTTGTTTTTGTGGTAAAGACCTTTACCAGCAGCTTTGTCCATTTGAGACGTTGCTGCAACGAATGCTGCTTGAGCGTCCGCTTGGTTACCTGCTTCAATAGCAGCATCTACTTTTTTCAGGTATGTGCGCACCATAGAGCGCAGGCCACCATTGTGAGCGCGACGCTTGATAGCCTGGCGTGCACGTTTTTTTGATCCGGCGGAATTTGCCACTTTATGGCTCCTTTGAATTCTCTAAAATGAAACGAAGCCGCACTCTGCGGTTTCGATGAATAAATGTCAAGTAATACTTGAAAATCTCGCGGCAAATTTTACCAGTTTTTTCACTTACCACAACCCCTAATTGAGTAAAAATTATCGGTTTTCATCCCCCTTTTTGCTTATTCACCTAGGTGTTGAGGTGTTATCCTTGCTGAAATTTAAAAAAATCATGTTTTGGATGGGTATGGAGTCACCAAAGTTGGAAGATAAGTCGGGATCAAAAGTTGCTAAAAAAAGACCATCTTTACTCAGATCCGGTGTGCTTGTTTCTATCTGTACTATGCTATCGCGTGTATTGGGTTTGGTTCGAGATGCGGCGCTTGCATTTGTATTAGGGGCGAGTGGAAGTGCGGACGCTTTTTATGTCGCCTTTAAGATACCAAACTTTTTACGCCGCTTATTTGCAGAAGGTGCCTTCGCTCAGGCTTTTGTTCCTGTGTTAAGTGACTATAAGGTGAATCAAGGGCAAACTGCTGTGAGGGAGTTAGTTTCCGCTGTCTCTGGTTCTTTAGGCTTGGTCTTGTTGTTGGTGAGTGCTTTGTTTATGGCGTTCTCGCCTTGGGTTGTTTATATCTTTGCTCCAGGTTTTGCTGATAATACGGAACAGCTTGCCTTGGCGTCTGACCTTTTGACTATTACATTCCCATATCTCATGTTTATTTCCTTAACGGCTTTAGCAGGCGGGATACTAAACAGTCATGATGAGTATGCTATACCGGCGATTACCCCGATCTTCCTGAATTTGTCTTTGATTATTGCGACTGTGTTTTTTGCAAATGATGCGCTGCAGAAAGAAACAGCGATTGCTTGGGGTGTGTTTGCAGCGGGTGCTTTGCAATTGGCTTTTCAGTTGCCATTTCTGGCTAAACTTAATTTATTACCTATGCCTAGTTTGGGGTTCTCTCATCCGGGCGTAAAGCGTATTTTTAAGCTCATGTTACCCGCTCTGTTTGGTGTGTCTGTTAGTCAAATAAACTTGTTGTTAGACACGATTCTGGCATCATTTTTACAAACCGGAAGTATTACTTGGTTATATTTATCTGATCGTTTATATGAGTTGCCATTAGGGATTTTTGCGATTGCAATAAGTACAGTTATTTTGCCTTCATTATCTCGCAGTTTTGCTGGTGAGGAATCTGAGCGCTTTACCTCAACTCTAGATTGGGGGTTAAGGACTGTGCTACTTATTGCTGTGCCATCTTCGCTTGCGCTTTATCTTTTAGCTGAGCCTTTAATTGCGACAATTTTCTATCGTGGTGCGCTAACGGTTCATGATGTCTCTATGGCAGCAGTGAGTTTGCAGGCTTACTCGGTGGGCTTGGTGTTTATGATGCTCATTAAGGTGCTGGCGCCAGCTTATTATGCAAGGCAAGATACAAAAACTCCGGTGAAGATTGGTATTATCGCTATGGTGGCTAATATGGCTTTTAACCTTATTTTGGTTGGGCCTTTTGGGCATGTTGGTTTGGCTATGGCCACAACGCTGTCTGCTGCTTTAAACGCGTTTCTTCTGTGGCACGGCTTGAGAAAAAGGTCGCTGCATCAGTTTAACTCAGATTGGATTAAACCTTGTTTCGCTATTTTGTTGGGCGTTTCTTGTTTGGCGGGTCTTTTGTTGTGGCACAACGCTCTAGCAGTTGATTGGACTCAATTGCCTGACTTGGAGCGAGTATGGCGAATTGCGTTAGTGGTTATTGTTGGTGTGTTGGTTTATTTTGCTGGACTGTTTTTAGGTGGTTTTAGGCCGAGAATGCTAAAAGCCTAATCCTTTGCTATCGCTTAGTTCTAATGATTTTTGAGTAATTTGGCCTAACAGTCCCTATATACTAATAGGATTTCGGGGCATGGCTATCGTCTCTCAATTAACTGCTATATAATCTCGGTTATTTTTTCAGCGAAACGTCTTTCTCTTTGATGGGGCAATATGGAGTTAATTCGGGGTATTCATAATATCCGACAACAACATCGTCAGTGTGTATTGACCATTGGTAATTTTGATGGGGTACATCTTGGGCATCAAGCGATTCTCAAACGAGTAAAAGAGTTGGCACAAAAGTATCAAGTGCCATCTTGCATTATGATTTTTGAGCCTCAACCAAGAGAATACTTTGCCGGTATGAAAGCACCGGGAAGGATTAGCCGTTTACGGGATAAATTACGTTTTTTGCAAGAGCAAGGTATAGATTACGTTCTGTGCATGCCTTTCAATAAAAAGATTCAAGAATTAGATGCTGAAGCATTCTGTCAGACTATTTTGCAGAACGGCTTGGCAGTGCAGCATTTGGTTGTAGGTGATGACTTCCGTTTTGGTTGTGATCGCCAAGGTGATTTTAGTTATTTAAATGAATTCGGTCAGCGACATCAGTTTGCTGTTGAAAATACACCTTCGGTCTTGTCTGATGAAGGTGAGCGAATTAGTAGCTCTTTGGTGAGAGAGAGTTTGGCTCATGGGCAGATGGTGAAAGCCGAAGCTTTATTGGGGCATCCTGTCATTTTATCGGGGCGTGTTGTTCATGGTCAGAAGTTAGGTCGTACACTCGGCTTTCCAACGGCTAATGTACATTTGAAAATTGCGAGCCCTGCCATGAGTGGGGTTTATGCAGTACAGCTTGTAAAACAAGGTGTTGCTTATAACGGTGTTGCCAATATAGGTTGTCGGCCTACGGTAAATGGTGTGACACCAATATTAGAAGTGCACTTATTCGAATATCAAGGCTCTTTATACGATGATTATGTATTGGTGCATTTTTGCCACTATATTCGAGAAGAGCGAAAAATGTCTGGCTTAGATGAGCTAGTTAAACAAATTCAATGTGACAAAGAAGCCGCTCAGCACTTCTTTGCAAATCAGTAACCTGATAATCAGCACCCTGATGATCTTTGAGGAAAAATCGAAAAACCATGAGTGATTATAAACCAACTCTGAATTTGCCAAATACTGACTTCCCTATGCGTGGAGACTTGGCAAAACGTGAACCAGCTATGCTTAAGCATTGGCAGGATATCGACCTGTATCAGAAAATTCGAGATACCAGTAAAGGTCGTAAATCTTTTATTTTGCATGATGGTCCTCCATATGCGAATGGCGATATTCATATTGGTCACGCAGTTAATAAAATCCTCAAAGATATTATTGTTAAATCTAAAACAGTAAGTGGTTTTGATGCGCCTTATATCCCAGGCTGGGATTGCCACGGTTTGCCTATCGAGCACAAAGTTGAGCAAATGATAGGTAAGGCTGGCACTAAAGTGACTCATAAAGAGTTCCGCGCTAAGTGTCGCGAATATGCTTTGACGCAAGTGAATGGACAGAAGAAAGATTTTATTCGTCTTGGTGTTATGGGTGATTGGGATAAGCCTTATCTAACCATGAATTTTGAGACGGAAGCTAATATAGTAAGAGCGCTTGGCAAGATTGCTGATAATGGCCATCTAGTAAAAGGCTTTAAGCCAGTTTATTGGAGTGTGGTTGGTGGCTCTGCATTGGCTGAAGCTGAAGTTGAGTATCAGGACAAAACATCCTTATCTCTTGATGTTCGTTTTGTTGTTGCTGATCAAGATGCTGTATTGGCTAAATTTACAGATGTTGAAGGTGAAGGTCAGGTATCTGTAGTTATCTGGACAACAACACCTTGGACATTACCTGCCAACCAAGCCGTTTCTCTACATGCAGAATTTAACTATGCTTTGGTTGAGCTTGACCTTGGCACTGGTAAAGAGCGTCTTATCCTAGCTGAAGACATGGTTGAAGGCATAATGGGTCGTTACGGTGTTGAAGAATATCGTATCGTTGGTCGTGCTAAAGGTGATGTGCTAAATGGCACGTTAATGCAGCATCCATTTGCTGGTCGCCAGGTGCCTGTGATTTTAGGTGATCATGTGACCACTGAAGCGGGTACTGGTGCAGTGCACACAGCGCCTGACCATGGTGTAGATGACTTTAATGTTGGTCGTGCTAACGGTTTAGGTACACTTAACCTAGTTAATGATGGTGGTGTATATACTGATGCAGCGGGTGCTTTTGCAGGACAACATGTTTATAAAGTTGATGCCGCTATCCTTGAGGCCCTAGAAGAAAATAAAGCATTAGTTAAGCAAGATAAAATCTTCCACAGTTATCCACATTGCTGGCGTACCAAAACACCGCTAATTTATCGTGCAACGCCGCAGTGGTTTATCAGTATGACCGAAGAAGGTTTGCAGGATAAAGCGCTAGATGCGGTAGAAGGCGTAAGCTGGGTGCCTAGTTGGGGTCAGAATCGTATTGAAGGTATGCTAAAAAATAGTCCAGATTGGTGTGTTTCTCGCCAGCGTACTTGGGGTGTGCCAATTACCTTGTTTATCAATAAAGATACACAAGAGCTTCACCCTGAAACAACTCGACTAGTTGAAGAGGTTGCTAAGCGTATAGAAAAAGAAGGCATTGATGCTTGGTTCGATTTAGATGCGGCGGAACTGCTAGGTGACGATGCGGATAAATACAGCAAGGTTACTGACACATTAGATGTTTGGTTTGATTCTGGTGTCACTCACTATTCAGTGATTGATCAACGTGACGAGCTAACTTTTCCTGCTGATCTTTATTTAGAAGGTTCTGACCAGCACCGTGGTTGGTTCCAATCTTCTTTGAAGACATCTATCGCTGTTCGTGGCGTGGCACCATATAAGCAAGTTTTGACACATGGTTTCACTGTTGATGGTGATGGCCGTAAGATGTCTAAATCTTTAGGTAATGTTTTATCACCTCAAAAGGTGATGAATAGCCTAGGTGCGGACATTATCCGTCTTTGGGTTGCTGCAACCGATTACACCACTGAAATGACAGTGTCTGATGAGATCCTTAAGCGTGTTGCTGACTCTTATCGCCGTATTCGTAATACGGCTCGCTTTATGATGGCGAACCTGAATGGCTTTGATCCAGTGACTGATATGGTTGCTCCTGCTGATATGTTGTCTTTGGATTGTTGGGTTGTAGATCGCGCTGCGCAATTGCAAAAAGAGATTGATCAAGCTTATAACGAATATCAGTTCCATACTGTAAATCAGAAAATTCAAAACTTCTGTTCAGAAGATCTTGGTAGTTTCTACTTGGATATTATTAAAGATCGTCAGTATACGACTCAAGAAGACAGCCTTGCTCGTCGTTCAGCTCAAACGGCTTTATTTCATGTTATGGAAGCCTTTACCCGTTGGATCTCTCCAATCTTGAGTTTTACGGCTGATGAAATTTGGCGTTCTATGCCTGGTGAACGTGCTGAGTCTGTATTCCTAGAGACTTGGTATGAAGGTTTAGTAGAGCTAGATGGAAGTGAAGTGCAAGGTCGTGAGTTCTGGAAACAGATATCAGAAGCGAAAGTAGCAACTAATAAGGTATTAGAAGCTGCTCGTAGCGAAGGTAAGATCAAGGCGAGCTTGAGTGCTGAAATTACACTTTATTGTGATGATGCCCTCACGGCTAATTTGAATGTGCTGGGTGACGAGCTAAGGTTCGTGCTTATTGCATCTAACGTTACTGTGAAACCTTTGGCGCAAGCTGGCGATGATGCAGTTGAGTCTGAGATGGAAGGTCTTAAAGTAAGTGTGCAGCTAAGTGAAAAAGCGAAGTGTGTTCGCTGTTGGCATCACAGGGAAGAAGTCGGTCAACGTGAAGCTCACCCAGAACTTTGTGATCGTTGTATCAGTAACTTGCCTGATGGAGAAGGTGAAAAACGCCTTTACGCTTAATGACTAAGTCTTTTGTATGGCAACAACTCCAGCGCTGGTGGGCGCTGGCGTTAATTATTTTTGGCTTAGATTGGCTGGTTAAGCAATGGGTTGATACCAGTTTAAGGTATGGACAAGAGATATCTGTCTTGCCTTTTTTTGATATCACTCTCAGATACAATACTGGTGCTGCATTTAGTTTCTTGGCAGATGCTGGTGGATGGCAACGATGGTTCTTCTCTATTATTGCTGTTGTGGTTGTGATTGGAATTAGTTGGCGCTTAGTTAAAATTGCCTCTTCCAATTACTGGGAGGCCTTATCCTTAACTCTTATATTGGGTGGTGCGATAGGAAACCTTTATGATCGACTTGCCTACGGTCATGTTGTTGATTATCTACAATTCCATTGGCAACAAACCTGGTACTTTCCCGCTTTTAATATTGCCGATTCGGCCATCACTTTAGGTGTAATTGTGATGTTGCTAGAAGGCTATCTGAATAAAAAATTTACGAACAAGAGCAAATGATAATGATTTCAAAAACAAGCCAGATCACAATGCATTTTGAGTTGGCATTAGAAGATGGTCAGTTAGTTGACAGTAATTTTGATAAAGCGCCTGCTGAATTTAAATTTGGTGATGGTAGTTTGCTGGAAGCGTTTGAAGATGTGTTGCTTGGATTGAAAGAAGGTGATGAGCGTGAGTTTGCGATGACTCCAGAAAAAGCTTTTGGCCAGCATAACCCGAATAATGTTCAACTTATGCCTCGTAGTCAGTTCGATATGGATCTTGAAGAAGGCATGATAGTGTCTTTTTCTGATGTTGGTAAAAATGAATTGCCGGGTGTCATTGCTTTGATAGGTGATGATGAGGTGACGGTTGATTTTAATCATCCTCTAGCAGGGCGAACGTTAACTTACCGAGTCAAAGTCGTAGCTGTATCGGAGTCTGTATGAGTTTTGCTATCCAATTAGCAAACCCGAGAGGTTTTTGCGCAGGTGTTGATCGCGCGATTGATATTGTTAGTCGTTGCTTGGATTTATTCGAAGCGCCTATCTATGTTCGCCATGAAGTTGTGCATAACAAATTTGTGGTTGAGTCCTTAAAGGCGCGCGGAGCAGTTTTTGTTGATGAGCTGGATCAAGTGCCTGACGATAATTTGGTTATCTTTAGTGCTCATGGTGTCTCTAAGGCGGTACGACTTGAAGCAGGAAATCGTGGCCTTAAAGTATTTGATGCAACTTGCCCGCTTGTAACTAAAGTACATTTAGAAGTAGTACGTTATTCTCGCGATGGTATGGAGTGTGTGCTTATTGGTCATGATGGGCATCCTGAAGTTGAAGGTACCATGGGGCAGTATGACTATAGTCAAGGGGGTCATATTTACTTAGTTGAAAGCCCTGAAGATGTTGCCAAGTTAAAAGTTAAGAATCCAGAGAAGTTGGCCTTTGTTACGCAAACCACTTTATCTATGGATGATGCTTCTATTGTTATTGATTCTTTGCGTGAACACTTTCCTTTAATACGCGGGCCTAAAAAAGACGATATCTGTTACGCGACTCAAAATCGTCAAGATGCGGTTAAGAAGTTGGCAGAAGAGTCCTCATTAGTATTGGTAGTAGGTTCGGTAAATAGTTCTAACTCTAATCGCTTAAAAGAATTAGCTGAACGCATGGGTGCAACAGCGTATCTAATCGATAATGCTGATGAAATTAAATGCGAGTGGTTAAAAGGTATAGACAGTATTGGTATTACTGCTGGTGCGTCTGCCCCTGAAGTGTTGGTGCAAGAAGTTATTGCTCGTTTAGAGTCTGAAGGTGGTGAAAGTCCAAAAGAATTGGCTGGCCAAGAAGAAAATGTCTCTTTTTCTATCCCAAAAGAGCTAAGAATCGTCGACTTGACTAAATAAGCAACAGAAAATGAGCGAATTGCTATTTATTTGAATTAATTCATAAAAATAGCAAAAAGCGCTTGCCATAAAATCTGAGATGTATATTATACGCATCCACTGACACGGGGTAGCAAACAAAGCTTACACCGACAAGCTACCAAGTAGCTAACTACAAACGTTCACTCTTATTTAGAAAATGTTTAGTAAGTCAGACGCTCTTTAAAATAGTTAATCAGATAATTTGTGTGGGCACTCGCTAGAGACTTCAGCAGGTTATTCGAGTTGTTAATTACTACGGTGATTGATGTTCGAATGACTACAAAAAAATTGAAGTCTTACGAGAGTCGATACTAGAACGCTTTATGTTTGATTCGTTAGTTCGGATCGAGTTTTAAAGTCAGCAGTAAAGATTTGAGTGAGCAATGATTTTAAACTGAAGAGTTTGATCATGGCTCAGATTGAAC
>NZ_CP130700.1:3715000-5235133 GCF_051623805.1 Marinomonas sp. PE14-40
ACCGGGCGATCTATCCATGGGCAGGTTGAAGGTTGGGTAACACTAACTGGAGGACCGAACCCACGTATGTTGAAAAATGCGGGGATGACTTGTGGATAGGAGTGAAAGGCTAATCAAGCTCGGAGATAGCTGGTTCTCCTCGAAAGCTATTTAGGTAGCGCCTCGTATCTCACCATTGGGGGTAGAGCACTGTTTGGGCTAGGGGGTCATCCCGACTTACCAACCCCATGCAAACTCCGAATACCAATGAGTGCAATTACGGGAGACACACGGCGGGTGCTAACGTCCGTCGTGGAAAGGGAAACAACCCAGACCGTCAGCTAAGGTCCCAAAGTTACAGTTAAGTGGGAAACGATGTGGGAAGGCTTAGACAGCTAGGAGGTTGGCTTAGAAGCAGCCATCCTTTAAAGAAAGCGTAATAGCTCACTAGTCGAGTCGGCCTGCGCGGAAGATATAACGGGGCTAAACTGTACACCGAAGCTACGGATGCTTAGTTTACTAGGCATGGTAGAGGAGCGTTCTGTAAGCCGTTGAAGGTCAAGCTGTAAGGCAGGCTGGAGGTATCAGAAGTGCGAATGTTGACATGAGTAACGATAAGGGGAGTGAAAAACTCCCCCGCCGGAAGACCAAGGTTTCCTGTCCCATGTTAATCAGGGCAGGGTGAGTCGGCCCCTAAGGCGAGGCAGAAATGCGTAGTCGATGGGAAACAGGTTAATATTCCTGTACTTGCATATATTGCGATGGAGAGACGGAGAAGGCTAGGCCAGCACAGCGATGGTTGTCTGTGTTTAAGGCGGTAGGCTGGTGACTTAGGTAAATCCGGGTTGCCTTTAAGGCCGAGAACTGATGACGAGCCCTCTTTTGGGTGAAGTGGTTGATGCCATGCTTCCAGGAAAAACTTCTAAGCTTCAGATATATGGGAACCGTACCCCAAACCGACACAGGTGGTCAGGTAGAGAATACCAAGGCGCTTGAGAGAACTCTGGTGAAGGAACTAGGCAAAATGGTACCGTAACTTCGGGAGAAGGTACGCCGATTTTGGTGATGGCACTTGCTGCTTAAGCTGAGATTGGTCGAAGATACCAGGTGGCTGCGACTGTTTATTAAAAACACAGCACTCTGCAAACACGAAAGTGGACGTATAGGGTGTGACGCCTGCCCGGTGCTTGAAGGTTAATTGATGGGGTTAGCTTCGGCGAAGCTCTTGATCGAAGCCCAAGTAAACGGCGGCCGTAACTATAACGGTCCTAAGGTAGCGAAATTCCTTGTCGGGTAAGTTCCGACCTGCACGAATGGCGTAACGATGGCCACACTGTCTCCACCAGAGACTCAGTGAAATTGAAATCGCAGTGAAGATGCTGTGTATCCGCGGCTAGACGGAAAGACCCCGTGAACCTTTACTATAGCTTCACAGTGAACTTTGAACCTACTTGTGTAGGATAGGTGGGAGGCTTTGAAACCAAGACGCTAGTTTTGGTGGAGCCACTCTTGAAATACCACCCTGGTATGTTTGAGGTTCTAACTCAGGTCCCTAATCGGGATCGAGGACACTGTGTGGTGGGTAGTTTGACTGGGGCGGTCTCCTCCCAAAGAGTAACGGAGGAGCACGAAGGTGTGCTCAGCATGGTCGGAAATCATGCGAAGAGTGTAAAGGCAAAAGCGCGCTTAACTGCGAGACAGACACGTCGAGCAGGTACGAAAGTAGGTCTTAGTGATCCGGTGGTTCTGTATGGAAGGGCCATCGCTCAACGGATAAAAGGTACTCCGGGGATAACAGGCTGATACCGCCCAAGAGTTCACATCGACGGCGGTGTTTGGCACCTCGATGTCGGCTCATCACATCCTGGGGCTGAAGCCGGTCCCAAGGGTATGGCTGTTCGCCATTTAAAGTGGTACGCGAGCTGGGTTTAGAACGTCGTGAGACAGTTCGGTCCCTATCTGCCGTGGACGTTTGAGATTTGAGAGGAGCTGCTCCTAGTACGAGAGGACCGGAGTGGACGAACCTCTGGTGTTCCGGTTGTCACGCCAGTGGCATTGCCGGGTAGCTACGTTCGGACGGGATAACCGCTGAAAGCATCTAAGCGGGAAGCCTCCCTCAAGATGAGATCTCACTGGAACTTTAAGTTCCCTAAAGAGCCGTTGAAGACTACGACGTTGATAGGCAGGGTGTGTAAGTGCTGTGAGGCATTGAGCTAACCTGTACTAATTGCTCGTGAGGCTTGACCATATAACGCCAAAATGGTTTAGCGTTATATTACGATTTAAAAAGATGGTAAAACATCGCAAGCTGGTTTGAGGCTTGGTTATCGTTAACTTCTCTAATGAAGAGAAGACTATTCAAAAAGTATTGTTAAAGCATAAGCAAATTCGTCAATGAATAAGCCACAAACAGAGCTTGTTCTGACAAACAGAATTTCTTGATAATCACAGAGCGTCTGAACCACCTGATCCCATCCCGAACTCAGAAGTGAAAAGTCGCATCGCCGATGGTAGTGTGGGAGTTCCCATGTGAGAGTAGGTCGTTATCAAGATTAAATTATAAAAAGCCTGATCTTATGATCAGGCTTTTTTTTGCCTAAAATAAACTAGGCAAAGGTAGAGACGATAAAGTATCGCCGATGGTAGCTTGGAGCTGCTAAGGGATCAAAGGGGTCGTTATCAAGATGGCTTCAACCTCTAAACCTATCTATACCCATTATTAGCATTTCTTGATAATCACAGAGTCGTTGATTGATCCCATTCCACTTCCGAACTTAAATACAGAAGTATCGCCGACGCTAGTGTGGGACTTCCTCTTTGTAGACTCCAACATCACATTGAGTTATCTAAATTCTTAACAATGTCAGACAGTGATGCCAGTAACGGTATTTAGTAACTAGACGCGCTAACACGCGTTGCTGTTTCTGTTCTTGTTTTCATGGTCCTCAGTGGGAATGCATACTCGCCAGCTTTGCTGGCGGTAGGACTAAGGTGCTCCTCTATAGCGGCAACTTAATAGTGGAGGGGATGTCCTGATTAGAGTTTCTTGATAACCACAGGATTGTTAATGATCCCACCCCACAAAAATAACAGAAGCAGCTCTTTATTAGATACGCTACACATCACCTAGCTGTTATTAGATCTAATCTTATATGTACATCTTGTTTAGATTGAAAAATGTCGAAATATATTTAAAATCAATTGGTTACGCTTCCTTTCTAAGACACTTTAGATCAATTAAATCTTAGTTTTAGGGGATTTAAGTTGAGCGATTTTTTTGATTGATACAATACTATTCTAACGTTTAAATAAAGGCCGAATTTTGTTTGATTTTGCACATTTTTATTAATATGAGAAGAGCTTACTGAATGCTTAACCGAGTTTTCTAGCATAATCTTCAAGGGAAAATATGAAGTTCTATAAACCTGATGAATACCAGGCTGGTTGTGAAGCATTGTTTCTTCAAATTAAGTCGAAAGTGTTAGTGTTGCTTCCTCATGCTCGAGTGGAGCATATAGGAGCATCTTCCATTCCGTATGCTGTTTCCAAAGGTGACTTAGATATTTTTGTGGGCATTGAATCCGATGAATTTGAGAGTTCGGTTAAGCAGCTCTCTTCTCTTGGTTTTCAAGAGAAAGTTGATACGTTAAGAACGGCTGAGCTCTGCATGCTGGAATCTATTTTACAGGAGGATGTCGCGCTTCAAGTTGTCGCAAATGGGTCTGAGTTTGAATGCTTTTTGAAATATCGAGATCTTCTTTGTTCTAATGCAACTCTGGTAAAACAATACAATGAGCTTAAATTATCCTGTGAAGACTTATCTCTGGATGCATACCGAGAAAAGAAATCGGTTTTTGTTGAATGGGTTTTAGCTGAAAGGTAATAAATAAGCGTCTAACTTCAATGGATGATTGTTTGTAGAGTTGTCTACTGTTCACATCACTTTAAACATAAAGGGATCTTATGTTTCATTTTAGAAAAGCATCTGTAGAGGATGTTACTCAAATAGCGTTAATTCATGTCACCACTTGGAGTGATACATATCAAGGTTTAATGCCTGAAGCATATATCCAAGGTTATAGCTTAGAGCGCCGCGAGATCCTATGGCATAAGATAATATCTAAAAGCTTAGCTGAGGTTCTGGTTGTTGAAGTGCTTTCTGACGAAAGTGATGAGAAGCCGGCTTCATTCTTGGCTGGTTTCTTAAGTTATGAAAAAACTAAAGGCTGCGAAAGTCAGTTAAATGGCTGTTTTAGCTTATCTTCTTTATATGTGATGCCTGAGTATCAAGGTTTCGGTGTCGGTCGTGGCCTTTATCAAGTTTTTGAAGAGACGTTATTTGCAAGTGTTGGGAGTGCGTCTGTAGAAGTTCGGTTATGGGTTCTTGACTCGAATTTGAGTGCGGTTAATTTTTATAGGTATATGGGTTTTGATGAGACTGGCAAGCAAGTGAAAGAAGAGAGGTTGGGTGCGTGTTTAATTGATCTAGAGATGGCTAAGGTTTTGCTTCATCAAGAAATGGAAGGAGAGAAGTTTTAATTATGAGTCTTGATATTAGGTCTTTGTTCATAGGTTACCTTGCTCAACTTGAAGTCATTGTAGCTAAAGTGCCTGTGGATATTTTTCCTCTGTCTTTATCTGATGATATGTTTTCTCTAGAAATGAATGCAAAGGTGGCAGCTAACTTTTTATTGAGGGGCTACTGTCCACTAGTCGGTATTGAGTTAGTCTCTTTTTATTCAGAGACTTCAGGAAAAAGGGCGGTACTTGAGCAAATAATGAAAACCAAAGCGTACTTAGAGCAAACTGTTGTGATTGAGAATCTAGATGATAGTAAAACGCTTATAGACAACGCGGGGTTTACTGAGGTTGCTTTATCGCCATCCGAGTTTATTCACAAATATATTATCCCTAATTTTTCATTTCATATGAGTATGGTATATGCCATAGCAAGAGCGCATGGTGCTGTATTAAGTAAGGGAGATTATGATGGTCTTCATTCTTACCCTACAGATTTTTCGTTTGTACGTATTTAAGTAATAAATATAAATAGAAAGGTGATGAAATGGAGTTCATATTACTTGCAGATGATCCTTTGGCTTATAAAGAAGTAGCCAGTTGGTACTTTGAACAGTGGTTATCGAATGTCCCAGATATGACAGTTGGGAAAGTAGAGTCAAAGCTAGCGACTTATACGAATCGAGATAAAGCGCCATTACTGATGTTGGCAAAGTTAGATGGAGAATTAATTGGGGCGGCTGAACTTAAAATTCATGAAATGGACATTTACCCTGATTACGAATATTGGATAGGGGGTGTTTATGTTAAAAGTTCAGAGAGAGGTAAGGGCGTTGCCGCACGCTTAGTCCAAGAGGTTATTGGCCAAGCAAAAATGTTTGGCATAAAAAAACTTTATTTGCAGACGGAAAAGCTTGATGGGGGGATCTATTCGAAAGTTGGGTTTAGTCTTATTGAGCAAGTGGATTATAAGGGGCACTATGTTTCAGTCATGCATGTCGATTTAATCTAATTAAGAGCTAATAATGACTTCAAATTGACATATTTACTCCGTCAAAGGGGCTTGGCCTCTCAAAATGACTTCAGGAGCAAATTCTTTTGCATAATTTTGATTTAATTGAAAATAATACTTGCCATAAAATCTGAGATGTATATTATACGCATCCACTGACACGGGGTAGCAAACAAAGCTTACACCGACAAGCTACCAAGTAGCTAACTACAAACGTTCACTCTTATTTAGAAAATGTTTAGTAAGTCAGACGCTCTTTAAAATAGTTAATCAGATAATTTGTGTGGGCACTCGCTAGAGACTTCAGCAGGTTATTCGAGTTGTTAATTACTACGGTGATTGATGTTCGAATGACTACAAAAAAATTGAAGTCTTACGAGAGTCGATACTAGAACGCTTTATGTTTGATTCGTTAGTTCGGATCGAGTTTTAAAGTCAGCAGTAAAGATTTGAGTGAGCAATGATTTTAAACTGAAGAGTTTGATCATGGCTCAGATTGAACGCTGGCGGTAGGCTTAACACATGCAAGTCGAGCGGAAACGATGTAGCTTGCTACAGGCGTCGAGCGGCGGACGGGTGAGTAACGCGTAGGAATCTGCCTAGTAGTGGGGGACAACCTGTGGAAACGCAGGCTAATACCGCATAATCCCTGAGGGGGAAAGGAGGGGATCTTCGGACCTTTCGCTATTAGATGAGCCTGCGTGAGATTAGCTAGTTGGTGAGGTAAAGGCTCACCAAGGCGACGATCTCTAGCTGGTCTGAGAGGATGATCAGCCACACTGGGACTGAGACACGGCCCAGACTCCTACGGGAGGCAGCAGTGGGGAATATTGGACAATGGGCGCAAGCCTGATCCAGCCATACCGCGTGTGTGAAGAAGGCCTTAGGGTTGTAAAGCACTTTCAGAAGGGAGGAAAGGTTGATGTTTAATACGCATTAGCTGTGACGTTACCTTCAGAAGAAGCACCGGCTAACTCTGTGCCAGCAGCCGCGGTAATACAGAGGGTGCAAGCGTTAATCGGAATTACTGGGCGTAAAGCGCGCGTAGGTGGTTTGTTAAGTCGGATGTGAAAGCCCAGGGCTCAACCTTGGAATTGCACCCGATACTGGCAGGCTAGAGTACGATAGAGGAGTGTGGAATTTCCTGTGTAGCGGTGAAATGCGTAGATATAGGAAGGAACATCAGTGGCGAAGGCGACACTCTGGATTGATACTGACACTGAGGTGCGAAAGCGTGGGGAGCAAACAGGATTAGATACCCTGGTAGTCCACGCCGTAAACGATGTCTACTAGCCGTTGGGTTGTAATGACTTAGTGGCGAAGCTAACGCGATAAGTAGACCGCCTGGGGAGTACGGCCGCAAGGTTAAAACTCAAATGAATTGACGGGGGCCCGCACAAGCGGTGGAGCATGTGGTTTAATTCGAAGCAACGCGAAGAACCTTACCTACTCTTGACATCCATAGAATTTAGCAGAGATGCTTTAGTGCCTTCGGGAACTATGAGACAGGTGCTGCATGGCTGTCGTCAGCTCGTGTTGTGAAATGTTGGGTTAAGTCCCGTAACGAGCGCAACCCTTGTCCTTATTTGCCAGCGAGTAATGTCGGGAACTTTAAGGAGACTGCCGGTGACAAACCGGAGGAAGGTGGGGACGACGTCAAGTCATCATGGCCCTTACGAGTAGGGCTACACACGTGCTACAATGGCGCATACAGAGGGCTGCGAACTTGCGAAAGTAAGCGAATCCCAGAAAGTGCGTCGTAGTCCGGATTGGAGTCTGCAACTCGACTCCATGAAGTCGGAATCGCTAGTAATCGTGAATCAGAATGTCACGGTGAATACGTTCCCGGGCCTTGTACACACCGCCCGTCACACCATGGGAGTTGATTGCTCCAGAAGTAGCTAGCTTAACCCTTCGGGGAGGGCGGTTACCACGGAGTGGTCAATGACTGGGGTGAAGTCGTAACAAGGTAGCCCTAGGGGAACCTGGGGCTGGATCACCTCCTTAAACGATATGAAGCTCTGGTGAGTGTTCACACAAATTATCTGGTAACTAATTTATAGAGACGCACAGAAGTGTTTGGGTCTGTAGCTCAGTTGGTTAGAGCGCACCCCTGATAAGGGTGAGGTCGGCCGTTCAAATCGGCCCAGACCCACCAATTAATTATCCCAAATTGATTGGCCAAACACTTAGGTAGTATATGGGGCTATAGCTCAGCTGGGAGAGCGCCTGCTTTGCACGCAGGAGGTCTGCGGTTCGATCCCGCATAGCTCCACCATTACTTACTTCATCTGTGACTCATTACTCAAAGCCCTAAGCAAGTTGTTGTTACTTCTTTAAGAAACAAACAATCACTGACTTAGCGCTTTGCGCTAATTGCTCTTTAACAATTTAACTTTTTGAATAGATCGAAACACAGAATCTGATTGTATTTATATGATCTTATTGTTGTGTTTCAAAGACGATAATCAAGCGTCAAACCGGTGGAAACACTCTTTAACCTAGAGTGATTTTCAAATCGTAAATCCAGCGAGACACAAAAGCTCGTTGGTATATAGACCCTTTTGGGTTATATGGTCAAGTGACCAAGCGTGCACGGTGGATGCCTTGGCAGTCAGAGGCGATGAAGGACGTGGTAATCTGCGAAAAGCTCGGGGGAGTTGATAAACAAGCGTTAATCCCGAGATGTCCGAATGGGGAAACCCACCCGCTTGCGGGTATCGTATGGTGAATACATAGCCATACGAGGCGAACCCGGGGAACTGAAACATCTAAGTACCCGGAGGAAAAGAAATCAACCGAGATTCCCTAAGTAGCGGCGAGCGAACGGGGATTAGCCCTTAAGTTAAATTGGTGTTAGTAGAAGGCTCTGGAAAGTGCCGCCGTAGAGAGTGAAAGCCTCGTATACGAAAATGCCCTTTTAATGAAATCGAGTAGGACGGGACACGTGGTATCCTGTCTGAATATGGGGGGACCATCCTCCAAGGCTAAATACTCCTGACTGACCGATAGTGAACCAGTACCGTGAGGGAAAGGCGAAAAGAACCCCTGTGAGGGGAGTGAAATAGATCCTGAAACCGTGTACGTACAAGCAGTGGGAGCGGACTTGTTCCGTGACTGCGTACCTTTTGTATAATGGGTCAACGACTTATTTTCAGTAGCAAGGTTAATCGCATAGAGGAGCCGTAGGGAAACCGAGTCTTAATAGGGCGTATAGTTGCTGGGAATAGACCCGAAACCGGGCGATCTATCCATGGGCAGGTTGAAGGTTGGGTAACACTAACTGGAGGACCGAACCCACGTATGTTGAAAAATGCGGGGATGACTTGTGGATAGGAGTGAAAGGCTAATCAAGCTCGGAGATAGCTGGTTCTCCTCGAAAGCTATTTAGGTAGCGCCTCGTATCTCACCATTGGGGGTAGAGCACTGTTTGGGCTAGGGGGTCATCCCGACTTACCAACCCCATGCAAACTCCGAATACCAATGAGTGCAATTACGGGAGACACACGGCGGGTGCTAACGTCCGTCGTGGAAAGGGAAACAACCCAGACCGTCAGCTAAGGTCCCAAAGTTACAGTTAAGTGGGAAACGATGTGGGAAGGCTTAGACAGCTAGGAGGTTGGCTTAGAAGCAGCCATCCTTTAAAGAAAGCGTAATAGCTCACTAGTCGAGTCGGCCTGCGCGGAAGATATAACGGGGCTAAACTGTACACCGAAGCTACGGATGCTTAGTTTACTAGGCATGGTAGAGGAGCGTTCTGTAAGCCGTTGAAGGTCAAGCTGTAAGGCAGGCTGGAGGTATCAGAAGTGCGAATGTTGACATGAGTAACGATAAGGGGAGTGAAAAACTCCCCCGCCGGAAGACCAAGGTTTCCTGTCCCATGTTAATCAGGGCAGGGTGAGTCGGCCCCTAAGGCGAGGCAGAAATGCGTAGTCGATGGGAAACAGGTTAATATTCCTGTACTTGCATATATTGCGATGGAGAGACGGAGAAGGCTAGGCCAGCACAGCGATGGTTGTCTGTGTTTAAGGCGGTAGGCTGGTGACTTAGGTAAATCCGGGTTGCCTTTAAGGCCGAGAACTGATGACGAGCCCTCTTTTGGGTGAAGTGGTTGATGCCATGCTTCCAGGAAAAACTTCTAAGCTTCAGATATATGGGAACCGTACCCCAAACCGACACAGGTGGTCAGGTAGAGAATACCAAGGCGCTTGAGAGAACTCTGGTGAAGGAACTAGGCAAAATGGTACCGTAACTTCGGGAGAAGGTACGCCGATTTTGGTGATGGCACTTGCTGCTTAAGCTGAGATTGGTCGAAGATACCAGGTGGCTGCGACTGTTTATTAAAAACACAGCACTCTGCAAACACGAAAGTGGACGTATAGGGTGTGACGCCTGCCCGGTGCTTGAAGGTTAATTGATGGGGTTAGCTTCGGCGAAGCTCTTGATCGAAGCCCAAGTAAACGGCGGCCGTAACTATAACGGTCCTAAGGTAGCGAAATTCCTTGTCGGGTAAGTTCCGACCTGCACGAATGGCGTAACGATGGCCACACTGTCTCCACCAGAGACTCAGTGAAATTGAAATCGCAGTGAAGATGCTGTGTATCCGCGGCTAGACGGAAAGACCCCGTGAACCTTTACTATAGCTTCACAGTGAACTTTGAACCTACTTGTGTAGGATAGGTGGGAGGCTTTGAAACCAAGACGCTAGTTTTGGTGGAGCCACTCTTGAAATACCACCCTGGTATGTTTGAGGTTCTAACTCAGGTCCCTAATCGGGATCGAGGACACTGTGTGGTGGGTAGTTTGACTGGGGCGGTCTCCTCCCAAAGAGTAACGGAGGAGCACGAAGGTGTGCTCAGCATGGTCGGAAATCATGCGAAGAGTGTAAAGGCAAAAGCGCGCTTAACTGCGAGACAGACACGTCGAGCAGGTACGAAAGTAGGTCTTAGTGATCCGGTGGTTCTGTATGGAAGGGCCATCGCTCAACGGATAAAAGGTACTCCGGGGATAACAGGCTGATACCGCCCAAGAGTTCACATCGACGGCGGTGTTTGGCACCTCGATGTCGGCTCATCACATCCTGGGGCTGAAGCCGGTCCCAAGGGTATGGCTGTTCGCCATTTAAAGTGGTACGCGAGCTGGGTTTAGAACGTCGTGAGACAGTTCGGTCCCTATCTGCCGTGGACGTTTGAGATTTGAGAGGAGCTGCTCCTAGTACGAGAGGACCGGAGTGGACGAACCTCTGGTGTTCCGGTTGTCACGCCAGTGGCATTGCCGGGTAGCTACGTTCGGACGGGATAACCGCTGAAAGCATCTAAGCGGGAAGCCTCCCTCAAGATGAGATCTCACTGGAACTTTAAGTTCCCTAAAGAGCCGTTGAAGACTACGACGTTGATAGGCAGGGTGTGTAAGTGCTGTGAGGCATTGAGCTAACCTGTACTAATTGCTCGTGAGGCTTGACCATATAACGCCAAAATGGTTTAGCGTTATATTACGATTTAAAAAGATGGTAAAACATCGCAAGCTGGTTTGAGGCTTGGTTATCGTTAACTTCTCTAATGAAGAGAAGACTATTCAAAAAGTATTGTTAAAGCATAAGCAAATTCGTCAATGAATAAGCCACAAACAGAGCTTGTTCTGACAAACAGAATTTCTTGATAATCACAGAGCGTCTGAACCACCTGATCCCATCCCGAACTCAGAAGTGAAAAGTCGCATCGCCGATGGTAGTGTGGGAGTTCCCATGTGAGAGTAGGTCGTTATCAAGATTAAATTATAAAAAGTCTGATCTTATGATCAGGCTTTTTTTTGCCTAAAATAAACTAGGCAAAGGTAGAGACGATAAAGTATCGCCGATGGTAGCTTGGAGCTGCTAAGGGATCAAAGGGGTCGTTATCAAGATTAAAATACGAAATGCCTGATCACTGATCAGGCTTTTTTTTGTCTGAAATTTATCGAAAGACACATCATAAGCGACCTAGCTCCCGTTCCCATGCTCCTCTGTGGGAATGCCTACTCGCCAGTTCTGCTGGCTAGGCACTCAATGCTACCCAACATGCTTGAGCTAGAGTTCAAAGCTATGCATTCTCACGCAGAGCATAGAAACGAGCCCTCAGGTTGAGTCAAAGCACTAGGCTAACCTTCACCTAATTTAGTTCTGTCTAGACTTTCGCTTTTAAAGGTTTCAATATGGATAGATATTTTTATAGGGAGGTTTTCTGTGCAAATAAGCAAAGTGACATGGCAAGACCTTGAAGAGGTTGAGGAGATGGTTCGCTCTGTCTCAGAGCAAGATGTATTACCGCTCTTTAATGAGCTAGGCAAGTCTGAATACTTGAGTCGGGTGTTGCCTGATATTAAGAAAACCTTCGATGGAACATGTTTTTACAGTGTGAAACTTGTATCTGGTGGAAGGCTTGTCGGGTATGCCGCTTTGCGAGAAGGGAACTATCTAACTCATTTGTTTGTAGCGAAAGAAGTACAGGGGCAAGGTGCTGGTAGGCTGTTATTAGATCATGTATTGGCTCAAACATTAGAGGAAGAAATTAGCTTACGCTCCTCTGTTAATGCTAAAGCGTTTTATTTGGCTTATGGGTTTAATGTGGAAGGTGTGGAGTCTGAGTTTAACGGAATTCGTTTTGTGCCTATGCGTTTAATAAGAGGCTAGATAAGACTTAGATCTAACCTCTTAACTATCTTACTCTGCTGCTTTATCTTCAGCTTTTTTTACTCTAAGTTTATAGCCATCGATCTCTTTACCATTTAGCTTTTTGATTGCTAGTTTGGCGTCACCGATTTTTGGCATTTCAACAAAGCCAAAACCTTTTGACTCACCAGTGTCATTATCGAGTACAAGTGAGCATGACTGTAGAGTGCCGAACTCTTCAAATAGAGCACGTAGTTCTTCTTCGCTAGTATTACGGGCAATATTACGGACAAGTAGTTTCATAGATAACCATTTTAGTAGGTGGATAAGTTTGTCTCTATTCTAGCAGTTAAGGCTTTGAATCAGTATTAACTTATTATATTTGAAAGCTGAAATTCTTTTTTTAAATACCCCTAACTTTTTTATGCACATTCGTTATATGAAAAATCGAATCTGATCTGCTGTAATAAACTATAAGCTGAGATAATGGAAAAGCTTGATCTATCTCAATTTTATGTTTACCCAATGTTCTATTATTGCTTTGGCTAATATACGGACTGCGAGGTAACAAAAATGACGCTTAGGCAAAGGTTTTACGTTTTCATCGGATTGATTGTTGTTACTTTCTCAACACTATTAATCATAGAGAATAGTCTTTCAAATACACACCAAAAAAGCTGGCAAGAGCTACAAGATTCGGCGCTTGCTAGGCAGTCTTTATTGTTGAAAATGTCACGGGATGCGGGTTATGGCTCTCTAATACACAGCTTTAAAAACTATGTATTACGCGGGACACCAAAGTATGTCACTCAAGTAGAGACTGCTTATGCGAAAGTGGTTGAAACGGCAAACAACTATCGTGAATTAAATGGTATTAATCAGGCTGAGAAAAATGCCTTAAATGATATTGAATCCACTTTAAAAAAGTATCTAGATGCAACCTACCAGGTACAAGGCTTAAAACAACAAGGCTTAGATATACAGCAGCTTGATAAAGCAGTGAAGATATCTGATGCACCTGCAATTAAGGGGTTCGCAACTTTGGAGACTGAGTATCAACAAAGAGTGGATATTTTAACGGCAGAGTTTGAGAAGAGTACTCAGAACAGTTCATTTTATAACTTAACAATATTAGTCATCGCCTTAATCGTTATTTTAGGCTTAGTGTTTTGGCTAAATCGCTTTGTTAATGACAGGCTCAAAACCCTTTTCTCTGCAATTCACAATCTTTCAGAAGGGGATGCAGATTTAACTAAACGTATCGAAATCAACAAGGACGATGAGTTTGGTGGGTTAGCAAATGAAATAAATAGGTTCATGGATAACATGTCTCGACTCATTGCTGATATTCGTAATTTATCCTTGAATCTTGAATCTGGTTTAGAGCAAATTACCTGCAATGCTCAAGGTAATGCAGCTCGCACCCAGCAACAAAAAGATGAAACTGAGATGTTAGCGGCAGCAGTTGAAGAAATGTCGAGCACGGCACATGAGGTTGCCTCTAATACTGCAGACGCAGTGACAGCTGTCGATCACGCTAAGAGAGAGTTTGACTTAGGGTCTAACTCGCTAGCAGAAGCGTCTAATGGTATGGGGAACCTAGCAGTAGAGGTGAGAAATGGCATGACAGTCATTACTGATCTTAAAACTCAATCTGATCGTATTGGTGAGATAGTCGGTGTGATTGGTGAAATTGCTGATCAGACAAACTTATTGGCACTTAATGCTGCGATAGAGGCTGCACGAGCGGGTGAACAAGGTCGTGGTTTTGCCGTTGTTGCTGATGAGGTGAGAACATTAGCAGGGAGAACTCAGCATAGTACGGAAGAAATTCGATCCATGATAGAGAGTCTGCAAACCGGTACTGAATCTGCTGTGAAAGTGATGGGATCAAGTGAAGATATGAGTAAGGGCGCTGTTAAGCTTGTTGAAAATGCAGAGAATGCTTTGATCGAAATTTCACGTGAAATGCAGACTATTGCGGATCTGAATATGCAAATAGCAGCAGCATCTGAAGAGCAATCACAAGTTACAGATGAGATCAGTGCAAATATTCAGCGTATTTTTGTACTCTCTGATGAAACCTCTAAAGCCGTTGCTGATAACCGTAACGCTATTTCTAATCTTGAACATCAAAGTGATGACTTAACCAGCATGGTGTCTCGCTTTAACGTTTAGACTTAATCAGACCATAACCTTTTAAGGGTTATGGTCTTCTTTGAATAACACTTCGTACTGCCCCTCTGTTTGTTCGCAATACTGCTTCCAGCTTTGCTGAATTTCTTTTACTTCGTTCTTTAGCCAACGTCTGAACTTACTGATCTTGTCGTATTTAAAATGTGGTGCGGGTGCGACTAGAAAGAAGTTGTAACGTGATTTCATATATAAGGGCAAAGGGCTGATGAGCTGCCCTTTCTGTATTAATTCATAGACAAGGCTGTATCGAATCATGCTTATACCTTGGCAAGAAAGCAGCGCCTCAATTAATACAGTTGAATCGGATACCTGAAGCCGAGAGGGCATTTTTACATCTTTACAACCGATATGCTCTTGAAACAAAGGCCAGATAGCTTCCATATCAGGGCCATTATCAGCAATGATAGGTAGTTTAGCGAGCTGAGATTTTATTGGTTGTGTTGCATCAATCAAGGATGGGTGGCAGATAGGGATTAAACACTCTTCAAACAATAGCTCTGATTTTAAACCTTCATATCTTCCTTGGCCAAATCGAATGGATAAATCCAGATCCTGATCTTGGAAGCTCGCCACAGCAAGGCTAGGGCTTAATTGAATATTAATATCGTCTTCTGCTTGGAACTTACCAAGGCGAGCAACTAACCAGCGGCTGGCAAATGATGGAAGGGTGCTAATCACCAGTTTATTTGGATGGGGGTCTTCAATTATTTCCCTTACACCTTGCTCTAATAAGTTAAAAGCCTGCTCGACATAAGTGAATAGGTATTCTCCTTCACTGGTTAGCACTACTTGACGTGTGTGTCTTTCGAATAATTCTATCTCTAATGATTGTTCTAATGTTTTGATCTGTTGGCTAATAGCGGCTTGGGTGACATTCAGCTGCTCTGCTGCTGCTTTGAAGCTTAAGCATTGTGCCGCGTGGCGAAATGCATGCAGTGATTTGAGAGGAGGTAGACGTAAATTTTTCATTGAGTGTTACTTTATAGTTAAGTTTTTCTTAATTATGACCTGAGTTTTCTCGTTTGTCAGTGTTTATATTTTGACCGATTATATCGCTATAGAAAAACACAACTGTGAGGTAAAAAGTTATGGCTTTACTAGTATCAACACAAAAAAAATTCGATTTAACTCAAGTAAACTGCCTTAAAGAGAATAGATTAGAAAATCTTGTGAGCCGTTTTTCTAAACTGATTGACAAGGTTCATCACAATTGGCGTACAAGAAACCAGCTTGGCAGACTTAATCAAGCAGCGTTAAAAGACATAGGTTTATCTCAGACAGATGTCGCTAATGAGCTAGAAAAGCCGTTATGGAAGTAAGCTAAATTAAGAGTAAGTCCCGTCTCCCATCTTGGTTCATCTTTTGAATAACAATGACGATCTTTAGGTCGTCATTGCTTTTTTTTACCTAAAACTATTGGCTATCTGCTGAAAATTTGCGCATATTTTAAAGGTAGGACAGGAAGTTATACCCAAGGAACGCAGTTTTACTGAAACATTTAATTTAGTAAAGGTAGGTGCACATGAAGTATGAAACAGGATTAGTTCAACGAATCAAAGCAATATTTGATCCCTCTCTAGAGTTACAAGAAAAAGAAATGTTTGGCGGCTATTGCTTCTTACACAATCGTCATATGTGTATCGGTGTAATAGGAAACAGCTTATTAGCTCGTATTGGACCTGAGCATTATACGAAATCGCTAGCCAAGAATTATGTCAAACAGTTCGATTTTGTAGGCCGACCTATGGCTGATGTTGTTTGTGTAGAAGCTGAGTTAATAGAATCTGATGAGGAACTTAAGCATTGGTTAGATATGAGTTTTGCTTTCGTAGAAAGCTTGCCAGCCAAGGTAAGTCCGTCTGAGAAGGTTGCTTAGTCAGAACTAAAGACTATCAAGATAAGTGCTGAAGCGCACACCAAAGCGTGCTAGTTTATTCATTAACGAAGAAAATCTGTCTGGTTGCGGCATGTCATGACCTAAGTATTGAGCAATATGTTTTACTCAAAAGACCGTTAGTCAGAGTTTTTAATATGAGTAGCAAGACAGCTGAATCGATTATTCGTGCTTATTATCAAGCACTGAATGAAAAGGACATGATTTCGTTTTTTGATTTACTGGCAGATGATGTCATACATGACGTGAATGAAGGTGTACAGGAACACGGAAAGACAGCCTTTCGCTTTTTTATGAATCGCGTCAATCGTAATTATGATGAACAAATTTCAGAACTTGCGATTATGTTTGATGAATCCCGTAATAAAGCTGCGGCTGAATTTATGGTGGAAGGGAGCTATTTAGAAAGTGAGTTTTCTCTACCTGAAGCAAGCGGTCAGTATTACAAGATCAAGGGCGGCACTTTCTTTGAGTTACGTGACAACCTTATTGTCAGAGTAACCAGTTATTACAATTTAGCTGAGTGGGTAAAACAAGTTGAGCAAACAGATTACTGATTATTTGTGTGTAACTGGGCCTGCCATGCAAGCTTACTTACCAGATATGGCAAGGCTAAGACTAAAGGTATTCTATGACTATCCTTATTTATATGAAGGAGAAATAGAATATGAGGCGGATTATCTGCAGGCTTATTTAGCCAAGCCAGACTGCTTTTTTGTTTTGGCATTAGATAATGGTGTTGTGGTTGGCGCATCTAGTTGTTTACCGCTAAGCCATGCAAAAACTGAGTTCCAACAACCTTTCCTAAAATCGGGTTGGGACTTAAGCAAAGGTTTTTACTTTGCTGAATCTGTTCTTTTACCTGAATACCGTGGACAAGGCGCTGGCTCTATTTTCTTCCGATTGCGAGAAGAGATAGCACTTCAGCAAGAGCAGTATGAGTACTTAGCATTTTGTACCGTTGACCGACAAAACTACACTGAGTTAAAGCCTGAAAATTACCATACTCTGGATGATTTCTGGCAGTTGCAAGGCTTCAAAGCAACGGACTTAACCGCTAGGTTTGCATGGAGAGATAGAGGCGAGCCAAGAGCCAGTATGAAGAACATGCCATTTTGGATTAAATCCATAACAGCTTAGGGTGAAAAATTGATTCGACCCGTTTCTGTAAATGATGCAGCCAAATTAGCTGATATTTATAATCATTACGTTACTAATACGCTTATCTCTTTTGAAGAAGAAGAGATAAGCACGGATACTATGTTATCGCGTATTAAAGATGCGGATAAGAATGCAGGTATCTGGTTAGTTCTAGAAACAGACTCACTTATATTGGGTTATGCCTATTGTACCCATTGGAAAGCTCGTAGTGCTTATCGATTTAGCCATGAAGTCACAATTTACCTTGCACCGGAAGCTCAAGGTAAAGGCGTCGGAACACGCTTATATCAAGCCTTGTTAGACGCTATCAGTAGAAGACCTATCAAAAATATTTTAGCGATTATTGCTCTACCTAATGACGCTAGTATCGCACTGCATGAAAAAATTGGCATGAAGAAAGTCGCTCACTTTGAGAAGGTAGGTTATAAATTTGGACAGTGGGTCGATGTGGGCTATTGGCAAATGAGTTTGCCTGAGGACCCTTTAGTAAAAGAGTGATGAGTTTGAGAACTAACCTCTTGTGTGAGAATTTCTAGAGGCAGTTTTTGAGGATTAAAAAAGCCGATAATCAGAGATTGATTATCGGCTTTTTGTTATTGGTAGACTTACTTATAGTTTAAGCAAGTTTCTACTTCTTGTGCTGCACCTAAAACCACAGCCACTCTTTGGTGAATGGCTTCAGGTTGAATGTCTAGAATGCGGTCAGTATGTGTATGTGCTTTACCGCCAGCTTGCTCAATTAGCATTGCCATAGGGTTAGCTTCGTACATAAGGCGTAATTTGCCTGCTTTGCTAGGGTCTTTGTTATCCCAAGGGTAAATAAAGATACCGCCACGGCAAAGGATACGGTGCACGTCACCTACCATTGCTGCTACCCAGCGCATATTGAAGTTCTTTTCTCTTGGGCCTTCTGCACCTGCAACAAGGTCATTAACATAGTTTTGCATGCCTTGTGCCCAAAAACGCTGGTTTGACATATTGATAGCAAATTCTTGAGTACTTTGTGCAACACTGACTTTTTCAATCGTTTGAATAAATTCGCCTTGGCTTGGGTCGTAGGTATACATAGATACGCCATCACCTGTGGAGAAAACCAACATGCTTGAAGGGCCGTAAAGTACATAGCCCGCTGCAACTTGTTCGCGACCAGGAATCAAAAAATCAGCTTCAGTCGCTGCTTGATCACCCGTTTGACGATAGATAGAGAAGATGGTGCCTACCATTGAGTTAATATCAATATTGGAAGAGCCATCAAGCGGATCAAAAGCGACAAGATATTCGCCGTCTGTATTCGCCGGCACTATGTCATCTTCTTCTTCAGATGCGATTGCACGAACAGAAGGAGAGGCTGATAGCGCAAGTTTAAGCATATCATTAGAGATGACATCTAATTTTTTCTGCTCTTCACCTTGTACATTCTCATTACCTGCCATACCGAGAATACCGGCAAGAGAACCCTGTTGAAGTTTGCCTGAAATATCAATGCAGGTTTTGCTTAAAAGTTGAAGAACCTCTTGTAAAGACGCGGGAACAGAACTTGATGCTAAAACGCTGTTTAAGCTTTGCATGACAGAAATCTACCTTAATAGTGGGGATGAGAGTCAAAGTTGCCGAAATTATGCCACTGGTAGACTTAGGTGTCAGTAGCTTTTAGTCAAAGCGAGTGGCAAAAGATGAGATATAAAAAAGCCGACTAAAAGTAGTCGGCTGTTTCAGACAATGAATTATCTAAAAATTAGGCTTTTAAAGTCTTAACGCCTTCTTCTGTGCCTAATAACAAGACATCAGCAGGTCGGCTAGCAAATAAGCCATTGGTGACGACACCAACTAGGCTGTTGATCTTATTTTCTAAACCAACAGCATCTTCAATTTTTAGGTTATATACATCTAAAATTTGGTTGCCGTTATCAGTCACGACACCTTCACGATAAACCGGGTCACCGCCAAGTTTCACTAATTCACGAGCAACATAGCTACGTGACATAGGAATCACTTCAACAGGTAGCGGGAAATCACCTAATACATTTACCAATTTAGATTGGTCAGCAATACAAACAAACTGCTTACTGACTGCTGCAACGATTTTCTCGCGAGTCAGAGCTGCACCACCACCTTTAATTAAGTGCAGGTGGTTGTTAGATTCGTCAGCACCATCTACATAAACTGCGATATCTGCAACACTATTTAAATCATATACAGGAATACCGTGAGACTTCAGGCGTTCTGCTGACGCTTCAGAGCTGGCTACAGTCGCTTCAAACTTAAGTTTGTGCTGAGCTAGTTCATCAATGAATAGGTTCGCTGTTGAGCCTGTTCCTACACCGACAATGGTGTCGTCTTCAAGAAGGGGAAGTATGTATTCAACCGCGGCTTTGGCAACGGCGAGTTTCAATTCGTCTTGCGTCATTTTCTGCATAACCTTTGTTTAGAGGGCTGGTGGTTCGTATGATTTAGTGACTCTTAAAATAAGCCAAATACGAGATTCAGGCCATTATAAAGGGATAAATTCGCTAATGTTACTCATATCACCAGAAAATATTAGGTTAGACGACTTTCGCCTTTGATAGCAGGGCAGTTAATCGGTATATTTCTTGCTCTGTTTTGAACTTTTGTTCGTGATGGATGGCGATAATGCCAAGGTAACACTACATATATGTTCTTTAGGAAAGACTATGCCTCATTCAATCATCAAGAAAATTCTACAGGCGAACGTCTATGACGTAGCAGTAGAAACACCACTTACTCGTGCCAAACAACTTAGTAATCGTTTTGGTAATGAGATTATTTTAAAGCGTGAAGACCTACAGCCTGTTTTCAGCTTTAAGATTCGTGGGGCATATAACAAAATTAGTCAGCTATCACCTGCTCAATTAGCAAATGGGGTGATAGCAGCGTCAGCCGGAAACCACGCACAAGGTTTAGCACTAGCCGCACAAAAGCTAGGGGTGAAAGCCACAATTGTCATGCCTGCTACAACACCTGACGTGAAAGTAAATGCCGTTAGAGGTTGGGGAGCTGAAGTTGTTCTGCATGGTGATGCTTATGATGAAGCCTTTGCGAAGTCACAGGAGATCATGGCGCAATCCGGTCAAGTGTTTGTTCACCCATTTGATGATCTAGATACCATTGCGGGCCAAGGCACCATTGGTATGGAGATCTTACGTCAACATATTGGCAAGATAGACGCTGTCTTTATTCCTGTCGGCGGTGGCGGTTTACTGGCCGGCGTCGCTTCTTATATCAAGTATTTGCGTCCTGACATAAAAGTGATTGCAGTCGAGCCACAAGATGCCGCTTGCTTTAAAGCTGCAAGAGAAGCCGGTGAGCCTGTACGTCTTGATCAGGTCGGTATTTTTGCAGAAGGCGTTGCCGTTGGCATTATCGGTAGTAATACCTTTGCTATCGCTAAAGATAATGTTGATGATGTCATCACAGTCACCACTGATGAAATGTGTGCTGCGATTAAAGACATTTACGATGATACTCGTGCTATCACAGAACCTGCTGGTGCTTGTGCTTTAGCTGGCCTTAAAAAGTACATAGAAACCACGGGTGCTAAAGATCAAACCCTGATTGCGATTAACTCGGGCGCTAATGTTAACTTTGACCGTTTACGTCATGTGTCTGAACGTGCTGAGTTAGGTGAAAAACGCGAAGCGATTATTGCGGTGAAAATCCCAGAAAGCCCTGGTAGCTTCCGTTCTTTCTGCCAAGCCTTAGAGACACGCAATATTACTGAATTTAACTATCGTTACAGCGACCCAGAACAAGCGGCCATTTTTGTTGGTGTTCAGTTAGGTGGTCATCCGCATAGTCGTGAGAACTTATTAAACGATTTAAAAGACTATGAGATAGTCGATTTAACTGACGATGAAACCGCTAAGGTTCATATTCGTCATATGATAGGCGGTCACTTAAGGAGTGAAAAAGGCGAACTGCTTTATAGTTTTGAATTCCCAGAACGCCCAGGTGCTTTGCTGAAATTCTTAAATAGCTTAGGTGGTGAATGGAATATCTCCATGTTCCATTATCGCAACCATGGTGACGCTTATGGTCGTGTTTTGGTTGGCTTGCAAGCCGTTGGAGAAGAGACGGATGTGACGCAATATCTTGATGCTTTAGGTTATCCTTATCAGGATGAAACCAATAATCAGGCGTGTCAGCTGTTCTTTAAATAACCGCTTTAAAAGCGCTAGATTTAATGCTTTTGAATGTTAAAAATAGGAAAGCCCGAAAGTGAAAGCTTTCGGGCTTTTTTTGTTGGAAAGGTATTAGCGCTATACAAAAAGAGGGGGAAGCATAGAGACTAACTTGCCCTGACCAACAAACCTAAACCTTTAAAATTAAAGTGCAAGATGCTGCTTAACAGCAGCCAGTCCATTGTCGCCTTGATAGGTTGTTACCCCTTCAAGCCAGGTGCTCAATACATCAGGATTTGCCGTAAGCCATTCTTTGGCTGCGTCTTTTGGCTTTTTCGCATTGTTTAAAACCTCACCTATGATTTCATTCTCCATGGTTAAAGAGAATTTCAGGTTTTGTACCAAGGTCCCTACATTCGAGCATTCTTGGCTGTAGCCTTTACGGCTCAGCGTGTGAATGGTGGCGCCACCATAATTGGGGCCAAAATACTTATCGCCTCCAGAAAGGTACTTAAGATCAAAGTTAACATTCATCGGGTGAGGCTCCCAACCAAGGAAAACAATGAACTTGTCACGACGAACAGAGCGATTCACCTGAGTTAGCATGGCTTGCTCGCCTGATTCGACAACTTTCCAGTCACCTAATCCAAAGTCATTGGTATCTATCATTTTTTGCAGGTTTTGATTGGCTGGCGCGCCTGCTTCGATACCGTAGATCTTACTTCTAAATTTATTCTTAAACTTGTGTAAATCAGCAAAACTTTGAACCCCTGCGTTATACACAAACTCAGGGACAGCTAAGGTAAATTTTACGCCTTCAAGGTTAGTACGAACTTGGTCAATATCCTCTTTATATTGATCAATAAAGCCGGATTGAGCTGGCATCCAGTTCCCCATGAAGAGATCAATTTCACCACTCTTTAAGCTTTCAAAGCCAACAGGCACGCCTAATAAAAACACTTCGGTTTGATAACCAAGCCCTTCTAAAATAGTACTGGTAATACCATTGGTGGCGCCGATATCTGTCCAGCCAGGATCAGAGAAAGTGACTTTCTGACACTGGCTAGGCTCTTGGGCATAACTTAGGCTGGCGGATAGCGCTAAGGTCGCAAGGGCAACACTTTTAACAAGTGGACGATAAAGTAAAATCTGCAACATGAGGAAACTCCTTTGTCGTTTAAATGGTCTGTTTTTATTGTTTTAAATTGCTTAATCGACTTTTGGAAAGCGTGACCTTGCTTCAAGGTCGTCAAGGTCAATGTGATTTCGCATGTAAAGCTCACCACTATCAAAGAAAGGCTGGTGGTCCCAAGTCTTCCTTTTGCCCTTATTTAACGCGCCTACGACTAAACGACGTCGACGTTGGCTAATAAGCACATCTTGCGTTAAGGCTTCGTGATCCCAACGTTCAGCGGCTTCTGCTCTAAACTGGGTAACCAGTTCTTGATGTTCTGAGTCCTTGGTGAGGTTGTTTAGTTCTTTAGGATCAAGCTTAAGGTTGAAGAGTTGGTCTGGGTCTTGATTACAGCAAATGTACTTGTAATCACCACGGCGAATCATAAATAAAGGCGCGATCGTGCCTTCGCCAAAATATTCTGCAATCACTTCATCATGGCCGCCTGTGCCTTCAAGGTGGGGCATTATGCTGCGCCCTTGAATTGGCATAGCATAATCTTGTTTTGCCTTGTTAGACGCGATATCGACAAAAGTAGGTAGTAAGTCCATGGTCGACACTGACTCAGACACACGTTTAGGCGTAAAGCGTTTAGGGGAGTGAACTATCATAGGTACGCGCACTGAATCTTCGAAGAAGGACATCTTGAACCAAAGGTTACGTTCGCCTAGCATATCCCCGTGATCGCCAGAAAAGACAATAATGGTGTCTTCATCTAAACCGCAATCTTTTAGTGATTTGAGTACCTCGCCAATTTTGTCATCCACATAACTGATAGCGCCATAATATGCGCGTCTGGCATTTTTAATCTGTTGCTCTGTGATGGGCTGTTCATCATAGGCAAACACATCTTGCACTCTTAACGAATGAGGGTCTTGTTCAGATTTTGGAATATCTATTTTAGGTAGTTCAATATCCTCATCCTGATACATGTTCCAATACTCTTCTGGAATAGCGTAAGGGTCATGAGGGTGAGTAAGAGAGACAGTGAGGCAGAAAGGTCTTTCTTGTTTACCGCGAGCATAATCATGTAGATAGCGCTTTGCTTGGAAGGTCACTTCATCATCAAAATCTAATTGATTGGTACGAACGCAAGGACCAGCTTGAGTGACCGAACTCATATTGTGATACCAAGTTGGGCGTGTTGTTGGATCATCCCAATTAGGAAACCAGCCATAGTCAGCTGGGTAAATGTCTGTGGTTAGCCTGTCTTCAAAACCATGTAGCTGCTCTGGTCCACAAAAGTGCATCTTGCCAGATAACGCGGTTTGATAGTTTTGCTGGCGTAAGTAATGGGCGAAGGTGGGTATATCGGCAGGTAAATCCGCGGCATTATCGAATGCACCAATTTTAGCGGGTAACTGGCCTGTCATTAAAACATATCGAGAAGGTGCGCAAAGAGGGCTATTACAATAAGCCGAATCAAAAACGACACCTTCATTAGCGAGCACTTCGAGGTTAGGTGTCTTGACTAATTTATGACCGTAAATGGGCAATGCTGATGCAGCTAACTGATCTGCCATTAAGAATAATATATTGGGTTGTTTCTTTTTCATGAGCTCAACCTGCTTGAAAGTTAAATAGTGATAAAGTTAAATAAATACAACTAATGTTTAATGCATCTTTTAGCCTTGTGTATTAGGTTGAACCTAAGGAAATCTCCTGTAAACTGACTGAAATATTATGACTCGAATAAGTTGAACTTATGCCAACGAATGAAGCGTTACCGCCACTGCAAAGTTTGGTCGTTTTTGAATCAGCGGCGAGACATCTAAGTTTTACCCGTGCAGCAAGAGAGCTAGGAACAACTCAACCAGCTATCAGTCAGCAGGTTAGGGGTCTTGAAGCCAATTTAAACTGTTTATTGTTTGTGCGTATTTATCGAGGGGTAGAGCTCACTGAAGCGGGAAATAAGTTGCTATTAGCGACACAAAAAAGCCTGCAATCACTCACGTCTGTCTGTGATGATATTCGCCAACAACCGCAAAATAATCGCATAACTGTCGCGACAGACTTTGCTTTTGCCACTTATGGCCTGATGCCAAAGCTCAGTGAGTTTCGAAATTTGTATCAGGATGAGTTCCCTGATATGGATATTCGGTTGCAAACCTCTCAAGCGCCTGAAGTAGAAAATAATGGTGAAGCTGACATCGTCATACTGTTTGGTGCAGATCATTATCATAGTCAGGATAGCTATCAGCTACTTACTGAAAAAGTCTTTCCTGTTTGCAGTAAGACTTTAATCGAAGGTAAGCAGATTGATTCTTTGGCTGATCTTTTAAGTTTACCCCTATTAAAGCTAAATGCTCTCAATGGAAAACCTTGGCTTAATTGGGATGACGTAGCCCATGAGTACGGCCTGACCCTTAACGGTGTTAACGCTCAGTTAGAGTCAGATAATTTTACTCTGTTAGTTCAAGCCGCCTTAGCTGGGCAAGGTGTCAGTCTTGCTTGGTCGCCCTTAGTAGATGACTTGGTTCAGGCGGGCATTTTGGTGGCTTTCCCTGAATTCAGTCATAGCTCTAATAATGGTTACCATCTTATTTTTACAAGGCCCGAGGGGCGTACCCCTTTAATGCAGGTTTTTGCTAAGTGGTTATCTGATAGTTTGCAGTATGATCAGCTCAGCGAAGGCTGAGCTGATCATACTCATTTACTTTAACTCAGCTGTAAATGTGAATCGCCACTTTAGCTGAAGGGGTAAAATCGGTTATCATACGTGCAATTATTTTACAGCAAAAACGTCGCCAAAGAGTGAGGCTTGAAACACCTTTAAGCCAGCTTGTGCAACGTCAATAGGAAAGACTTTCAGTGAATATTCAAACCCTTCTTAATAACCGTATCCAACAGGCTATGGTTGCGGCAGGCGCGGCTGATGATGCCCCTGCACTTGTTCGTCAATCTGCCAAGGTACAATTTGGTGATTATCAAGCTAATGGCATGATGGGCGTAGCGAAAAAGCTTAAAACGAACCCTCGTGAATTTGCACAGAAAGTCTTAGACCTATTAGACCTATCTGATGTTGCTGAAAAGGTTGAGATTGCAGGTCCTGGCTTTATTAACATCTTTTTGAAAAATGATTGGATGTCAGGCGCCTTAGCTAGCTTGCGTAAGAGTGCGCGTTTAGATATCGCACAAGTAGAAAAAGCCCAAACGATTGTGGTGGATTACTCTTCACCTAACCTAGCTAAAGAAATGCACGTAGGTCATCTAAGATCAACCGTTATTGGTGATGCGGTTGTTCGTACGCTAGAGTTCTTAGGCCATAATGTTGTGCGTCAAAATCACGTGGGTGATTGGGGTACACAATTTGGTATGTTGCTGGCGTATATGGAAAGACTGCGTCAAGAAAATACTGAAATCAGCATGGCCTTGTCTGATTTAGAAACCTTCTACCGTGCCGCGAAAACCTGCTTTGATGAAGATGAAGCCTTTGCTGCTCGTGCTCGTGAACTTGTTGTTTCCCTGCAATCAGGTGATGAACAGTGCTTAGCTTTATGGCAAGAATTTATCAATATTTCTTTAGAGCATTGTGAAGCAACCTATAAAACATTAGGTGTGTCTTTAACTCGTGAAAACGTGATGCCAGAAAGTGCTTATAACGATGATCTACACAATGTAGTTGCCGCGCTAAAAGAGCAGGACTTATTACAAGAATCTAATGGCGCTCAATGTGTCTTCATGGAAGAGTTTGCCAATAAAGAAGGTGAAATTACCCCTGTTATCGTACAGAAAACCGGTGGTGGTTTCTTATATGCTACTACTGATTTAGCAGCCCTAAGGTATCGTCAAGATGTGCTGAACTTTGATCGTGGTTTGTATTTTGTCGATGCACGTCAATCTTTGCACTTCCAGCAAATTTATACTCTTGGCCGTAAAGCAGGGTTTGTTAAACCTGAAACTAGCTTAGAGCACATGCCTTTTGGTACCGTAATGGGAACTGATGGTAAGCCATTTAAAACGCGTTCTGGTACCGTAGCTAAGCTATCTGACTTGCTAGCAGAAGCACAAGACAGAGCGTATCAGCTGGTGGCTGAAAAGAACCCAGAAATGGAAGAAGACGAGCTACGTAATATCGGTCGTGTGGTAGGTATTGCCTCAGTTAAGTATGCTGACCTATCGAAAAACCGTACCAGTGATTATGTGTTTAACTGGGATACTATGTTGAGTTTTGAAGGCAATACCGCGCCTTACTTGCTTTACGCTTATTCTCGTGTTGCTAGCATAGTGCGCCGCTCTGAAATTGATGTAGCTAATTTGACCGGCGACATCTCTCTGGCCGAGTCTCAAGAACGTGCTTTAGCGGTTAAATTGATGCAATTTGAAGAAGCTGTTCAGCAGGTTGCTAATGATGGTATGCCTCATAATTTATGTGCTTACCTATACGAGCTTGCTGGCACATTCATGACCTTCTACGAAGCTTGTCCAATCCTGAATGCGGAAGATGAGCTGAAAAATAGTCGTCTACAGTTAGCATTAAATACCGCTTCTACTCTTAAACAAGGTCTATCTTTGTTAGGGATAGAAACCTTAGAGCGTATGTAAAGTATTGCCCCAACGCAGTATTTGAAGATAAAAAGCCAACCTTAGGGTTGGCTTTTTTTGTTTTGAATCAAGTTCAGACATAACTTCCATTTTGATTATTTGAACCTCCTTCTAAATCAATAAGCAGAACTAATAATTCCTTTAACCTTAGGCTTTAGACTTTGCATCTATTGGCATGGATATTGGCTGCTTTTTGCCTATTTCACACACACCAAGCTAGCTAGTGTAAAGGCATTCGTGAGTTATGTTGTGAAGATAAGGATAGTCATGAAGATACGTTTGAACTTTTCAGTGCGCGCTAAGCTAATGTTTATCACAGGGTTAGTCGTCTGCTCTTTTTTACTTTTATCTAGTATGGCCACATATCGCGCCAATCAAATGTCTGATTTGCAGGATTTAGCGGTAGATTTAAGTCAAGTTAATAGTCAAATGCTCATGTTGCGCCAATATGAAAAGGACTTTCTAACTGAGTTTAATCTCACTAGCTATCAAGGTTTTGAGCAAGAGTATCAAGCCTTAGTAAATAAAATTGCCAAAGTGGAGCAGGGATTTAATCAATTTGGTGTTGATAAGTCACAAGCTTTTAATGAGCTAAAAACCAGCCTTGAAGAGTATCAGCAAGACTTTATTGGCATCTATCAAAGGCATACTGAGATAGGTTTAAACCAAGACCAAGGTTTGCAAGCTAAGCTAAGAGGCAGCATTTTAAAGGCGGAAGAACTTCTGCTAGTAGCGAATGCAAACTCAAAGTTGATGTTGGATATGCTGACTTTACGTCGTTTGGAAAAGAACTTTATGTTGCGTAAAGATGCACTTTATCTCGCTCAGCATAAACGTCAAAGTAAGTTGTTTTATGTGCATATCACCACAAGCAAATTACCCAGTCAGGCAAAAAAGCAACTTATCCTAAGTATACGTGGTTATCAATCTGCCTTTACTCAGCTAGTACAGGCTTATGAAGCCTTAGGTCTGACACAAACCCAAGGACTACAAGGTTTGATGCAAGGGTCTGCAACGGCCACTGTTGATCTGGTTAATAATCTGGATGTGACCTTAAAGGCAGAAATACAGCAAGTCGAGAAGCAAGCAAGTTGGCTCAATCTGATGGTCTTTCTTGGGGTAAGTTTTATTAGTGTCTGTTTGTTGTTAATGACGACTCGACTTATCACTAAGCGATTAAACTCATTAAATGAACACCTTAAGCACATTGCTGATGGGGATGCTGATTTAACCGTAGAACTTAATGCTAAAGGCAATGATGAATTCGCCTTGTTAAGTGAGTCGTTTAATCGCTTTGTACGCCAGCTGCAGCATATTTTTATTAATACTAAGGATATCTCTCATCAGCTTGTTTGTGCCGCTGAGCAGTCTTCTGTGGCGGCTAAGCAGAGTCGAGAACATACTAAGGAACAAGAGATGCAAACCACTATGGTTGCGTCCGCGGTAGAGCAAATGTTAGCGACCTCAAAAGAGATATCTCAACATATTCATAGTGCAGCGGATGAAGCCAAGCAGACGAAGAATGCCGCGTTTGAAGGGCGTGATTTATCGGATCAAGCAGGGACCTCTATCACCACTTTATCTGGCAGTATCGCTCAAGCCTCTAAGGTCATTCATCAACTGGAGCTAGACTCAGGCAATATTGGCATGGTGCTAGATGTGATTCGAGGCATTGCCGAACAAACTAACTTGTTAGCCTTGAATGCCGCAATTGAAGCGGCGAGAGCAGGGGAAAGTGGGCGTGGATTCGCTGTGGTTGCTGATGAAGTGAGATCTTTGGCCCAGCGTACTAGTGAATCAACTGAAGAGATTCAAAACCTGATTTTAAGTCTGCAATCAGGTACGAGTCAGTCTGTGGCTGTCATGACAGAGAGTCAGCAGGACATGAATTTAAGCGAAGAGCGTACTAAGCAGAATATGGCGGCAATAGAGCAAATCGTGAGAAGTGTCGATAACATTTTTGATATGAATACTCAGATAGCTGCAGCCTCTGAGCAGCAAGCGCAAACCTCAGAAGAAATCAGCCGTAGCGTGATTAATATCTCCGAGCTTACGGTGCAAACAACCGCTGGCATAGTAGAGACTGATCAAGCCAGTGAAAATGTCTATCATCTAGCCAGCGAACTCAACCAAATGGTCAGTGGTTATCGCACTTAAACTGTGTTTTTAAGTAGGCATTTATGCTGTTTGCATAAGGTTACATTGCCTAAAAATTGTAGCCTTATGTGGTGGCTCACTGGTTTGTCATATAAGTTACATAAGGTACTTCTTTTAAAATTCAAAAAGGAAGTACCATGATTAAAGCTATGTTTCGCTTATCTGTTCGCAATACCTTATGGATAATTGCGTTGCTTGTAGTTTTCTCATTTGCTCTGTTATCAATGAGCAGCATGTATCGAATGAATCAAATGAGTGAGGTTGAAACGCTTGGAAGTCGCTTAGCCAATATTCAAAGCAAAATGTTGATTTTATTTAGAGATGAGAAAAACTTCGTTAGTGGCTTAGACATGCAAGACTTTGAATTAATGCAGCAAAGTAGCAAGGATTTACAGCAACAAGTCCTAATAATTAAGGGTAAATTTTCTGATTTAGATATTGATAGGGAAGGTCAGATAAATGAAGTCTTAAGTCTATTGCAGAGTTATCATCAAGCGGCTGAAAGTACCGCTGATCTTTTATTCTTAATTGGATTAGATGAAAAAAAAGGTTTGAGAGGGCAGCTAAGGCGCTCTATTCATCAGGTAGAAGGGCTACTTTCTGAAGTTAAAGCTAGCCCTGTTCTTATGGTTGATATGCTCACCTTAAGACGTAATGAAAAAGATTTTATAATCCGTAAGAACCCTAAATATTTAACAAAACATCAGGGTAATAGCGAGTTGTTCGAACGCGATATCAAAGCTACTAAGCTGACCGTGGACACTAAACAAAAATTAAATGACGGACTTGATGCTTATCGAGCTGCATTTGAGAAATTGGTTAACGCTCAGTTACGTCTTGGTCACTTAAAGGGACAAGGAGTGCTTGGCGAAATGCAGTCTGTAGCAGTCAAGTTAGAAGTCTTGATGGATCAACTTAGTACAGACTTAAGGCAGGATTTGACGCAAATTAAACAAGAATCTCATTGGTATAATATGTTGCTACTGATACTAGTGAGTTTGATTAGTAGTGCCTTACTACTTTTAATAAATCGCGCCATTACGCATAGATTGGATAGACTACAAAATCACTTAAAAGATTTTGCCGAAGGTGATGCGGACTTGACCGTATCATTAAATGAAGAGGGAAATGATGAATTTGCTCAATTGGGGCGCTCATTTAATTTATTTGTGCGTCGCTTACAGCATATTTTTATTAATACGAAGGACATTTCAACGCAGCTAGTCAATGCGGCTGAGCAGTCATCCTTAGCAGCTAAGCAAAGCCGTGACCACACTCAACAGCAAGAAGTTCAAGCTTATAAAGTGGCTGGAGCTGCTCAACAAATGCTGGATACATCTAGAGATATTTTCTCTCATATTCATAGTGCTGCTGAACAAGCTCTGCAAAGCAAATCTGTTGCGACTTCAGGACATAAAGTGTCCGATGTGGCGGGGGAGTCAATTAATACTCTGTCCCAGAGCATCGCACAAGCATCGGGCGTTATACAGCAGCTTAAAACAGATTCAGGCAATATCGGCATGGTGCTCGAAGTGATTCAAGACATTGCTGATCAAACTAACCTGTTAGCTTTAAATGCAGCGATAGAAGCAGCACGAGCGGGAGAAAGTGGTCGAGGTTTCGCAGTGGTTGCAGATGAAGTTAGAACCCTCGCAGGGCGTACGGGTGAATCAACGGAAGAAATTCAGCGCCTTATCGCACGTTTACAACAAGGAACTAAGGAATCTGTTGATGTTATGACAGCGAGCCAAAAAGATATGGATGCCAGTATTTTAAGTTCTCAGCAGAATATCGAAATGATTGGTGAAATTGTGAATAATATGAATAGTATCGTTGAAGTAAATCATACGATCTCTGCTGCATCAGAGCAGCAGATTCAAACATCAGAGAACATCAGCCAAGATGTTAGTGATATTGCTGAGCTTACAGTTAAAACACGCGCTGGTATTGTAGAGACGGACCAAGCAAGTGAAAACGTACTTCAGCTAGCAAGTGAATTGAATCAAATGGTGGGAGGTTATCGTACCTAAAACACTGTATCAGTTGGCTGATTAGTTCGACCATATCATCTCATGGTAGACAAAAACTTGCGCCTAAGTTTTATATCGGTAAGCTTCTAGCGCGTTAATCTGATTTTATTTGCTAGGGGAAGAGTATGAAAATTTATGTGGCTTACACAGGTGGCACGATTGGTATGGTGCCATCCGACCATGGATATGTGCCAGACGCCGCTTTTGCCGATGTGGTTTTGCAAAAGTTAACTCAATACAGCACAGAGCATGAATTTTCTGTTCACTGTTACCCAGAGCTTATCGATAGTTCCAATGCCGCCCCGTCTGATTGGGTCGCGATAGCCAATGATCTGCAATCTAAGTGGCAAGAGTATGATGGCTTCATGGTCTTACATGGGACGGATACCATGGCGTATACCTCATCGGCTCTAGCCTTTATGTTACAGAATCCGTCTAAGCCTGTGGTTGTCACTGGCTCTCAAATTCCTATGTTTAAAAGCCGTAACGATGCATTAGATAATGTTTACGGCGCCTTGGATGCCTTGTTAGAAGGGCCTAATGGTGTATTTCTTTTCTTTGGTGGTAAGTTGATAGAAGGGGCTCGTGCTCATAAAGCGAATACTAGCGCATTACAGGCTTTCTCATCACCTAATGCCTTACTAAGAGGCGAGCTGGGGATAGAGTGGAATTGGCGCAAAATGCACACTAAAAAAGGTGAACTGATTCAGATTCCTCAAATGCAAAATGATGCTGTAACCCTAGTGCCTATTTTCCCTGGATTGCAGGCTGCGCAAATTGAATCTTTGCTTTTCCCTCAAGGCAAAGAAGGCATTATAAAAGGGGCAGTGCTGTTAACTTATGGGGCGGGTAATGGTCCAGATGCTAATCCAGAGTTTTTAGCTTTGTTGAAAAAGGCCAGCGACTCAGGCTGCGTTATTGTTAATGTTAGCCAATGTGGCGCAGGTGCGGTTTCTGCCGGAACTTATGCTGCAGGTTCTGCTCTGGTAAAAGCGGGTGTGATTTCGGGCTTAGATATGACGTATGAAGCGGCATTTGCCAAGCTACATTTCTTGATTGCGACAAATGTAAAACCGGAAGTGATTAGAGAGACTTTTACGCAGCCTTTAGCATACGATGTTAGTGTGTAAGTAACTGCTTACTTATTGTGTCTTGACCAGTATATAATGAAAAGAGAAGCAAATGGCTTCTCTTTTTTTTATGCTCAATCTCATATTCATACTCAAACCCATAATAGGCTAAAGCTTATTTTTAACAAAGCGCATACGCGCTTCTAAACGGTCAAGAGAGGTTTCTAATTGCTCAAGGTCTTCGACAAAGTTGGTAAACTCTATCTTAGTGGGTAATAGGTCTGCTTCCTCTTGTAGATATTCAACCAGATTGAGTTTAAAGCTTTTACCTGTTTCTTTAGTCCATTGCCATTTACTACGTAGTAAAGGGGCAATAAATGAAGTGGGCATATCGCCAATTTTATCCGCTAGAATGCCTTCCCAATCCAGTTCGAAATTGGCAGAGACTTTATGTAAGGTCATGAGGGTCTGGGCATTACCTTGAATACGCAAATCCCCATCAAAGAAACCATCACCATCCAATAGTTTGCGGTAAGCAGAAGAGGCGCCTTTAACATGGGTATCTTGATTCTCATCCAGCCCTGCTTCGTTAACATTTGCAGGTAAACCCAAGGCAAGGCCTTGCTCTAAAATTTGAATCAAGATTAAAAGATTAAAGTCTTCGACTTCAATTAAGATCTGCTGGCCTGCCAACTTACTCAGTTTCTGCTGAGAAGGTTCATCCTGCACGAGAGCAAGATTGATTGCATGTTCGACGGCTTTTAAACCAGCTAGCGTAATAAGGCTCATATTATAGGACCTAAATAAGGTGAGAGTTAGAGGGTTATAGCTGCTTAAATTGAATGCTGCTTGATTGTCTCTGTTGGCCTTCCTGTTCTAGGCGTTGTAGGTATAGAGACCAAAGTTCAGCATGATTCTTACCTATATTATATAGGTAATCCCAGCTATAAAGCCCGGAATCATGACCATCATCAAAGCTAATTTTTAGGGCATAATTTCCAGCCGCTTCGAGGTTCATAATCGCCACATCTTTTTTGCCATGTTGTAAAATAGGCACCTGCATTCCATGGCCTCTTACTTCGGCTGAGGGTGAATGCACACGAAGATATTCGGCACTATAACGAAAGTTAAAACCATCGTTGAAAATGAGTTCAAGTTCTCGGCTTTGTTTATGGTAATGGATTTTGCTAGGTAAAGGCTTGCTCATTTGGCTTTCCACTTTTTAGGCTAGAAAGACAAAAGAGGTTCAATTGAACCTCTTTTGACAGTCTCAGTGCAGACTATTATAGGATATATCGGCTTAGATCTTCATCTTGAGAGACTTCACCTAGTTGCTCGTCAACATATTGAGCCGTGATCTCTACGCTTTGGCCCTCTGGCATATCACTTGCTGAATATGAAACTTCTTCCAACAATCGTTCTAAGACAGTATGTAAACGACGAGCACCAATATTTTCTGTGGTCTCATTTACTTTAAATGCTACTTCAGCAAGACGGTGGATGCCTTCTTCAGTGAAGTTAAGTGCAACACCTTCCGTAGCAGCAAGGGCAACATATTGCTTAGTTAGAGAGGCGCTTGGCTCAACTAAGATACGTTCAAAGTCCTCAACGGTAAGCGCGTCAAGCTCGACACGAATAGGTAGACGACCTTGCAGCTCAGGGATTAAGTCAGAAGGCTTAGATAAGTGGAAAGCACCAGAGGCAATGAATAGGATATGATCGGTTTTGATCATGCCGTACTTAGTGGTGACCGTGCACCCTTCAACTAAGGGTAGTAGGTCTCGTTGAACACCTTCTCGCGATACTTCACCGCTTGAGCGTTCAGAGCTTTTAGCCACCTTATCGATTTCGTCTAGGAAGACAATACCGTTTTGCTCAACGGCTTCTACCGCCTTGGCTTTTAGTTCATCTTCGTTGATAAGCTTAGCGGCTTCTTCGTCACGTACTTGGCGAAGAGCATCTTTCACTTTCATCTTACGTTTAGAGGTTTTATCGCCACCAAAGTTAGAGAACATGTTTTGCAACTGGTTGGTCATTTCTTCCATGCCAGGTGGTGTCATAATCTCAACGTTAGCGGCTTGTGCAGCCACATCGATATCGATTTCTTTATCGTCTAATTGGCCTTCACGTAGCTTTTTACGGAAAACTTGACGAGTGCTGCTGTCTTCAGTTGGTTCAACACCACGTGCTGGTGGTAATAGAGCATCTAGAATACGGTCTTCAGCAGCATCAGCCGCTTTATGCTGTAGGCGCTCACTGGCTTGTTCACGTAGCATTTTGATTGCCATTTCCACAAGATCGCGAATAATGGATTCAACATCACGACCGACATAACCGACTTCAGTAAATTTAGTTGCTTCGATCTTTATGAAAGGTGCGTTGGCAAGCTTTGCAAGGCGACGGGCTATTTCGGTTTTACCGACACCTGTTGGTCCTATCATCAAAATGTTTTTTGGTGTCACTTCTGCTCGCATCGCTTCAGGAAGCTGCATACGACGCCAGCGATTACGTAAAGCAATGGCTACGGCTCTTTTGGCAGATTGTTGTCCAATGATATGTTCGTCTAACGCGTTTACCGTTTCTCTTGGCGTCATCTTGCTCATAATCTTATCTCTTCGCTATTCATCATGATCTTATCTGCATCATGAGGGTATAAATTCAAATTTCCCACCAGATGTTTGGGGGCAAATAACCGTTAAACTGCTTGGGTATTATCTTCAAGCTGAGGGTCAATCGTGATGCATTCCACTGTTAGAGAGTGGTTAGTGAATACACAAATATCAGCGGCAATTTTTAGACTCTTTTCCACTATGTCTTGGGCTTTTAAGTCTGTGTTATCAATCAGTGCGCGTGCGGATGCTTCTGCATAGTTACCACCTGAACCTATCGCTAGGGCACCGTGTTCTGGCTCGACCACATCACCATTACCTGTGATGATGAGTGTGCTGTTTTTATTAGCAACAATCAGCATAGCTTCTAGCTTACGTAGAGCCTTATCTGAACGCCAATCTTTGGCTAACTCAACGGCTGCGCGAACGAGGTCGCCTTGGTATTTCTCTAATTGACCTTCGAAGCGTTCGAATAGGGTAAAAGCGTCTGCTGTGCCACCGGCAAAACCAGCAACAACTTCACCATGGTAAAGGCGGCGAACTTTGCGCGCATTACCTTTCATGACGGTATTGCCTAGGGATACTTGGCCATCTCCGCCAACAACGACTTGATTGCCTTTACGTACTGTTAGAATGGTTGTCATTGATCTACTCCAAATTCAATTAAAATAGAAAATGGGGGCAAGCAAGGACTTTTCAAGGATAGAGGTGACACATAGCGAAAAAGTCTTGCTCTTTTGTTGCTAAGGAAGCTGCGAATAACTCCTCCCGCCTCAGTCTGTGGATAAAACGCCTGAGACTTTAGATGAAAGTCGCAACTTAATCGCAGCTTCCCTAGTTTTCTTTAGGGATCTTGTAGGAGTAGGCTTGGATATCTTTGTTGGCCAACTTATCCTTAGCTCTGTTCATTTTTGAACGAGAAACAAATGGACCGATCACAACGCGATACCAAGGCTGACCGTTTTCCCCTATGGTCTTACGAATCTTGGTGTCCATACCAGACAAGATAAGATCTGCACGCATACGATCCGCATCTTTATTACTACGAAACGATGCCGCTTGAATCATATAAAGGAAGTCTTGCTCGCCTCGTGGTGTCGACTTGTAAGCGTCTACATGGCTGGTATCTACTTCACTGTCTTGTAGAATTTGGTAAAACTCAAAGTTTTCTTTTTCGTCTGTTTTCTTTGTTTCTTTCTTAACCGTTTTTGGCGCGGATTTTTTAGGTTCGCTGGCTTTTTTAGGTGCGATTTTTTCTTTTTTCACCACGGGAGCTGTGTCATTTTCAGGAGACACTTGGCTTAATTTAAATAGGGCAAAAATAAAGGCTAAAACCACGGCAGGGATTAATAACCACATCCACCATTTCACGGGTTTTGCTTTTGCCACAGGAGCCTGATGTCGAGTGGCACCTTTTTTGGATTGAGTCCCTTTACGGGCCATTTGAATAAAGTCGAACATGCTTCTCATTAAGGTTTAAAAAACTTGCCACATTATGCGCACTTGCTTAGTAAGTTTCTAGTGGGTCTACGTCAATTGCGAAGCGAACTTTGCGTGATTGCGTGCTTTTTTCTAACCATAGACTCAAATGCTCAACTAACTGGTGCAAAGGCGCTCTTTGTTTTGATTTTAGCGAGAGTAAATATCTATGCTGTCCTGCCTTCTTAACTATGATGGCAGCATAGGGGCCTAAATAATTTATTTCGTCTAATTGCTGTTGGTCCAACATTAAGCGTACTTGCTGCAACAGATTAAACGCCTCATCTTCATCATGTGATTCTGTTCGAATTAATACTTGATGACAAAAAGGCGGCCAATCTAAACGCTTTCTTTCTTGTAGCTCTTGCGCAGCGAAGGCTTGGTAACCTTGATCACATAATGTCAGTATCGACTCGTGGTCAGGATGGTAAGTTTGCAGCAGTACTTTACCGGGTTTACTTGATCTACCTGCTCGACCTGATACTTGCATGATGAGCTGAGCGGTTCTTTCCATACCGCGATAATCTGCTGAGAATAAACCGACGTCTGCGTCCATGACGACCACTAAAGTGACATTAGGAAAGTGATGTCCTTTCGCTAGCATTTGGGTACCGATCAGAATTGCTTGGTCGTGCTCATGAATCTTATTGGTAATTTGTGTCAGTGCTGACTTTCGCTGTGTGCTGTCTCTGTCGACTCGCAGAATAGGGGTATCTTTAAACGCTTTGTTTAACTGAATCTCTATTTGTTCAGTCCCTTCGCCCACGGTAGAAAGCTTTTCACTGCCGCATTCTGGGCATGAATAAACTAAAGCCTGATGTCGGTCGCAGTGATGACAATGCAGTTTGTTCGCTTTTTTATGGACAGTTAAATTAACATCACAATGTTCGCACTCAGCAATCCAACCACAACTGTGGCACATCAACGTTGGCGCATAACCTCGGCGATTTAAAAAAATCAGGACTTGCTCTTTCTTCGCTAAGGTTGCCTGCATAGCGGTGAGTGTCGTTTCGCTAAAACCATAAAAAAGAGTCTCGCCTCTTAGGTCAACCCGTGTCATTTCTGGTAGCTTGGCATTACCCGCTCTCTGGCGTAGCTTGAGCCACTGGTATTTGTTTTGCCATGCGTTTAAGAGGCTTTCAAAACAGGGGGTGGCACTACCAAGAATGACAGGGACTTTCGCCGCTTGTGCTCTGACTATTGCAAGGTCCCTAGCATGATAGCGAAAACCTTCTTGCTGTTTATAAGAGGCATCATGCTCTTCATCTATGATAATAAGGCCTAAATCAGGGCAGGGAACAAAGATACCAGAACGGGTCCCTATGATGACTTTGGCTCGACTTTGTCGTGCCATCAACCAAGCATCTAGCCTTTCTCTGTCGTTCATATTTGAATGCAATAGCACTATGTCGGTATTAAAACGGTTTTCAAAGCGTTTCAGTGTTTGTGGTGTTAAACCTATCTCAGGGACTAATACGAGTGTTTGTTTGTCCTGCTGTATCATTGCTTCGATTAAGCGTAAGTAAATCTCAGTTTTACCACTGCCTGTGATGCCATCTAATAAAGACACATTAAACTCATTCAGCTTGGGCATAAGCGTATCTAATGCTTGGGCTTGTTCTGCATTTAATGTATGTGGCACTTCTTTTTGATGGCCGTGATGCTCAACATTTTTGCTAAAGTGTTTTTGCACTCGTTGAATCAGCTGTTTTTCTTCTAGCGCTTTTGCCGCACTGGCGGAGAGGGAGTTTAAGGACATCAGTTGTGGGCTAATGCCATTGGCATGACTTTGCACAGCGGCTAAGAAATCTTGCTGCCTTGGGGCGCGTTTTAATTCAGCAGGGTTAAATGACTTACCTAGTTCTGTAATACACCACCAGTTTTCTGTTCTGAAGTCCGCTTTTTCGCCTTTACGTAATAGGACTGGCATCGCGTGAAAAAGCACTTCACCTATCGGGTGGTGGTAATACCTCTGGGCCCAAGTGGCGAGCTTTAGAATCTCATCATCCAGTACCGGTTGATCGTCGTGCAATGAGGTAATTGGCTTAACTTGGTTCTCATCCCACTCAGTGTCATAACTTAAGGCCGCGATGATGGCAAAGCGAGTGCTATTGCCAAAGGGAACCTTAATGCGCATGCCCACTTTTAACTCATGCCTTAAGGCAATTGCCTTAGGAACCTTGTAGTCAAACAAAGTGCGCATAGGCACTGCTAAGGCAACTTTGACAAAAGGATGAGGAGTTAATAGCGCTTCATGCATAGACACGGCTTAGCCTTAATCGAGATTGAGTTTGTTATCTTATTGGATTTTAAACTTTTTTTAGCGTGAACGCCTGATTAGCGCAATAATCAATACAAAATAACTTGCCGAAAGTGCTAATGAGGCCTAAAATACGCGGCTCTTGGAACCAGTGTACAATGTCTGTACAACGAATTGTGCGGTGCTTGACTCTCTTTTAACCTTTGATGTTAATAGACAAGATCATGTGGCGGCACACCAAAACTTAAAGGCGATCGTTATGAAAAAAGATATCCATCCTACTTATGCAGCGATTACAGCAACTTGTACTTGCGGTAATACACTAAACCTAAACACTACTTTAGGTAAAGATCTTCACATTGATGTGTGCAGCCAATGCCACCCTTTCTACACAGGTCAGCAAAAAATGCTTGATACTGGTGGTCGTGTTGATCGTTTCAACAAGCGTTTCGGAGCTCGTCGTTCTACTAAGTAATATTTTGATATTATTTAATCGAATGATTAACTCTCAAAAAAAGCGTCAACTTAGGTTGGCGCTTTTTTTATGCCTATTGCTCAGTACTTCTGCTTTTAGCTCCCCTTTATTTGCTTCTGCCACCCCCTCTTTTTGTTTGGCTCAAGGCCAAGTCACGAAGGCGTTTGTAACTCATGTTGTGGATGGGGACACGCTTATTTTAAAAGCAGAAAATGGGGAGAAGGATAAAAGCATTAGGCTGGTGGGAGTGAACACCCCCGAACTTGATCATAAAGAGGGCTTACATCAAGCATTCGCTTGGCAAGCCTTTCAATTTTTAAAGTCCTTTGAGCATAAGTACATCTATTATCAAGAAGGTCCTGATAAAAGGGATAGATATGGACGCTATTTATACTACTTATTTGATATTGATCGAATTTCAATAGGAAGTCAGTTAATATCTCAAGGATTAGGTTATCGAATTGCGATACCGCCGAATATTAAATACCAATCTTGTTTAATTAAGGCAGAAGCGCAGGCACAAGAGCAGCAGCTCGGAGTCTGGCGCAAGAAACAACAATGGCAGCCACAAGCGGGTTTTGTTGTCGCAAATGTAACCATAACTTCTGTTACCCGCAACCGTGGTGGATGGTGGCTAAAAACCAAACAGGGATTAGTTATCAATTTACCAAAAGTTTATGCTGATCAGTGGTCCGAATCTAGCGCTTTTCATTTAGAGGGGCAGCGCCTTCAAGTGAGAGGATGGCAGTATTTTAGAGCATCTAAAAAAGCCGAACATAAGTCATGGGTTTTGTTGATAAAACACCCCAATGATTTGCAGTTAGTACTAGAATAGGACTGTCCCAGAATAATATTGCAAAATATTGGTGTTTTTTTCACGATATGAAAATTTTATTCTGGTATTTATTCTCTAAAAGAGAAACTATATACAGATAAGTTATTATTGGTTTTTTGCCAATAAAGTTAGAGTAAAGCTGCACTAAAAAAATAATCTAATAATTGTCTAATAACACCTAAACGGAAATCAATACAATGGCCGAAGATTTGAAACAAGCCGCGCTTGAATATCATGAACACCCAGTTCCAGGAAAGCTAAGTGTGACTATCACTAAGTCTACAGAGACAGCTCGTGACCTGTCTTTAGCGTATAGCCCTGGTGTTGCTGAACCTTGCCGTGAAATTGCAAAAGATCCTGAAACAGCGTATCGCTACACAGGTAAAGGTAACCTAGTTGCCGTAATTTCTGATGGTTCTGCTATTCTAGGTCTAGGTAATCTTGGCCCATTAGCTTCAAAACCAGTTATGGAAGGTAAAGGCGTACTTTTCAAACGCTTTGCTGGTGTTAACTCGGTTGATGTTGAAGTTGAATCTGAAAGCCCACAAGCGTTTATCGATACTGTTGCTCGTATCGCGAACACATATGGCGGTATCAACCTAGAAGATATTAAAGCACCTGAATGTTTTGAGATTGAGCGTCAGCTGATCGAAAAATGTAGCATTCCTGTGTTCCATGATGACCAACACGGTACAGCGATTGTAACGGCTGCGGGTCTATTAAACGCACTTGAGCTTCAAGGTAAAGATATTGCGACTGCAAAAATCGTTTGCCTAGGTGCGGGTGCTGCTGCGACAGCATGCATGAAACTTATCATCAGCTGTGGTGCACAACGTGAAAACATTTATGTATTGGACCGTAAGGGTGTAATCCACTCTGGTCGTGATGACCTAAACCAATACAAGGCAATGTTCGCTATCGATACTGATAAGCGCACTTTGGACGATGCAATTGATGGTGCTGATGTATTTATCGGTGTATCTGGTCCTAACCTATTGTCTGCAGAGCAACTAACAAAAATGGCTGCTAACCCAGTTGTCTTTGCTTGTTCTAACCCAGATCCAGAAATCAGCCCAGAATTGGCTCACGCAACACGTGATGACCTAATCATGGCAACAGGTCGTTCTGACTACCCTAACCAGGTAAACAACGTACTTGGCTTCCCATTCATCTTCCGTGGCGCACTAGATGTTCGTGCTACTAAGATCAATGAAGAAATGAAAGTTGCTGCTGTACATGCGCTTAAAGATCTAGCGAAAGAGCCAGCTCCAGCGGAAGTTGTTGCTGCTTACAATGGCGAAGTAATGGAATTTGGTAAGGCTTACATCTTGCCTAAGCCACTAGATAGCCGTCTTTTGACTGTTGTATCTGGTGCTGTTGCACAAGCTGCTGTTGATTCAGGTGTAGCGTCTCTACCTTACCCTGACTTCTACCCACTAACAGATCTAGAACGCTTCTAAGACTGTTATTAGGTATTGAAAAAGCCGGATTTTAGATCCGGTTTTTTTGTGTCTATAGAAAAAGAGCTTTACTCTATAGGCATAGCAAATGAGGCATGCTTAGCGGTTTTACGATTTACCTCAGGTATTTAAATAAAGACTTTTGTTAAAGTTGAGCAAGTAATAACAGCTATATTATTAATGCAAACGGGCATGGAGGCCTAAGATAAGATGAATAAGTATATTAAAAACCTCCCCATCCTGTTAAAAGGTTTAGGCCTTGCCTTCAAGAACTTTTTTACCCGAAAAGATTGGGGGGGTGTGAAAAATAAACCCTCTAAAAAGTTGCAACCTGTTGCTAAACGGACTAAGAGTAGGGATTGGGATTGGGCTAGGGTTAGGGCTAGGGTTAGGGCTAGGGTTAGGGATAGGAGAAGTTAAAGCGATTAGATCGCTAATGTTAGTGTGATCTATTCATTTTGAGGTCTGATTTTAGGGAGCGAAATCTGGATTTTAACAGCGGGCTCTAGGGCATTTAAAACTGGAGCGCTGTTGCGAAAAGCCTTTTCTCCTTCGCTGCCATCCTTTTCATTAACGTTTGCTAGCAAGTGAATACCCTGTTGAAGGTTTCAACAGGGTGTGGGTAAGGTGTGTTTGAAAGAGGGTTAATCTAATTTGAATTAGAAGAGCTCTTCTAAAATAGGCTCTTCTTTGGCTTCAATGATTTCATTAATGCCGGCATTATCAGAACTAATGGTGCCGGTTTGGGTACTGGCTAATTTCATCTCTGGCACATTCTCTTCGCGGAAAACTTCAAAGATGGCATCTTTTTGGCCAGGCTGTGCACGATCTCCCGTTTTAGGGTCGATTCTCACTGTGACTAGGCTTGAGGGTTTGTCGATGTAAGAGGGCTCGGTGTTGGCCAAGGCATCACGCATATACTCGATCCAAGTTGGCAATGAAACTGACCCGCCCCATTCGCCACGGCCAAGAGGTTGTGAGTTGTCAAAGCCGCTCCATACAGTGGTCACTACATCCCCATTAAAGCCTGAGAACCAAGCATCACGGCCATCGTTAGTGGTGCCTGTTTTACCTGCAATATCATCGCGCTTAAGTACACGGGCACGTCGACCTGTACCGTATTTAATCACATCACGCATCATGTCATAGACGATGTAATCGACTTCTGGGTCTAGCACCTGAGGAGCAACGGGCAGAGTTTGAACCCCTTCATCTGTGTCGAATAGGGCACTTGCTAGAGACTCTTCTGTTTCTTCTTCTAGCTCAAGTGGCGTACAACGTTCGCACACAGTAATAGGTCTGGAACGATATAATTCTTCACCGTCACGGCCTAATACTTTGTCGATAATATAAGGCTTAACTTGGAAACCACCGTTAGATAAAACAGCGTAACCTGTGGCAATTTGTAAGGGAGATAAGTTAGCACTACCAAGCGATAAGGAGAGGTTGTTGGGCAACTCTTGTGGATCAAAGCCAAAACGACGTAGGAACTCAAGCGTTGGCCTCACTCCCATTTCGTCCAGCAATCTTACAGATACAATATTTTGTGAGCGATACAAGGCTTGGCGAATTCGAGTGGGGCCATAAAACTTGCCGCCATCATTCGTCGGACGCCAAGCACTGGCAAGGTTCGGGTCGTTAAAGACCACTGGCGCATCATTAATAATGCTCGCTGCGCTATAACCAGATGAAATCGCGCTAGAGTAGATAAAAGGTTTAAAACTAGAGCCAGGTTGGCGTTTTGACTGAGTCACACGGTTAAATTTGTTATGGCTAAAGTTAAGGCCGCCCACTAAGGACTGAATGGCGCCATTTTTGCTGTTTAATGAAATAAGTGCGCTCTGTGCTAATGGAATTTGAGAAAGCTTCCAACCAAGTTTGCTATCAGGTTTGACACGAACAATGTCACCTTTTACCAAGATGTCTTGAACTGACTTTGGTTTAGCACCTTGTTGGTCATTATCAATAAAGGGTTTTGCCCATTTCATTGCATTCCAGCTAAGTTCGGCTCTCTCGCCGTTATCAAGACGAATTTCGGCGGTCTTTTCTTCAGTCGATAACACTAAAGCTGATTGCCATTTGCCAACTTTAGAGAACTTCTTCAGCTCTTTAACTTGCTCTTCTAGCGATGCTTCAACAAGGTCTGGGCGGGTCTCATCTGAGCCTCGATAACCATGGCGTTCGTCATAACTTGAGAGGCCAAAGAGAATTGCGTCATTAGCGGACTCTTGTAGGCGAGAGTCTATGGTGGTGTAAACGCTCATGCCTTCTTCATAAAGGGCTTTACCAAAGGTTTGGAATAGCTCAGCACGCACCATCTCAGCCACATAATCTGCGCTAACTTCAGATTGGATACCATAGTTCTTAGCGGTGATCGGAGCAGCTACCGCTTCTTCGTAGCTGTCTTTATTAATCATGCCAAGGAAAAGCATGCGCTGCAAAATCCAGTTACGACGAATCAAAGCACGGGAAGGGCGGTTGATAGGGTTGAAGCTTGAAGGCGCTTTGGGTAAACCAGCAATCATGGCAATTTGGGCCAGATTTAGCTTATCCAGTGTGGTGTTGTAATACACTTGCGCCGCGGCTTGGAAACCATAGGAACTTTTACCCAAGTAAATTTTATTCATGTAGAGCTCAAGTATTTCTTGCTTGGAGAGCTCTTGCTCCATTTTTAGCGCGATAATAATTTCGGTAAATTTACGAACGAAGGTTTGTTCAAATGTGAGGAAGTAGTTTCTCGCAACCTGCATTGTGATGGTACTACCACCGCCGACTATATGGCCTGTGGTAAGAATTTGTAGTGCTGAACGTGCCAGACCCATAATGTCGACACCAGGGTGGCCGTAGAAGTTACTGTCTTCGGCGGCAAGTACGGCACCTTCTAACATCGCAGGGATTTGTTCATAAGAAATTGGGGTGCGACGCTTTTCTCCAAATTCTTCAATCAACTTACCATCTAAGGTGTAAATACGCAGAGGCACCTGTAATTCGGTCGCTCGCATTTCTTCAACGGTAGGGATTTTATCTTCAACGCTTTTGTAAAAAGCATAAGAGATACCAACTGCTGAGATTGCGCCAAACAAAGATAGTAATAAGAATATTTTTAAAAAACGGGCCATGTCTCACCTAGGTTGGAGAAATTGTAAAAAGAACAGTATTAACAATTGACCAGATTATACCTAATTGTACTTAGCTTGCGGGGATTAACTTGATCTATCTCTGTATCAATTTTGTCATTGTTTTGAGTCTGTTAAGTGCAAAAGGTTTCACTTTTCTGGAATGAAAGCCCGACAAAGCACGTATTTTTAAGGGACTTTATTAGTAAAAGGTTAAAACATGATATGCGTTTTTGTTTTATAGGGAAAAATAAACTATTTTATTTGAGTGGAAGAATCATTTATTTAATTTATAAAAAGAGAAGGTCAGCAAGAACTTAGCCTGATGTTGGTCAGTATAATAGGTGAGTTTATTGCTAGGAGTGGCCAGTAAATAAACACGATTATGAATTAACACAAAATTCAAGGATGGATTATGTGGTTAACAAAGTACTACCTACTGGTGTGTTTACCTGAAGGCATTTGTTTTTATGATTTAAGCCTTAATAACAAACAAGGCTATAAATCATTAGCGGATTTGCTGTTATTGCAACAAAGTTTACACTTGTCGATGGATGAGTATCTGTCTCAAGATGTTTGCCTTGATTTAAACAAGCAAGAAAGAAAGTTGCTGACATCCCCTTTCTGCCAAGTGTTTTTGCTTGTGCCGGATGCTTGGATCAGGTCAATAGAAACTCTGCTTCCCTTAACCGATTCTCGTCAAGTTAAAAGTCTCGCAGCCTTGGCTTTAGCATCTGAAGTCAGTCATTTAGCTCCCGAGCGAGTTTGCTATCGCTATAGGGTTAATGGACAAGATGATGAGTGGCAACTTAGTGTGACAACCGCGCCCAAAGGCATCTATGATTTTATAAGTGAACAACTCCCCAAAGTATCGCGCTTTAAGGGGCTTATTCCCCAACAAGATTGTCAGCAATTACTACTGAATCACACTATGAAACACCCGCATAAACAGCTGGCCAGCTTAAGCATCAAGCCTAGCTTTAAACAAACAAATTTTACCGCTTCACAATATGCGCGTCGTTGGGTGGCTTTGTTGTGTTTGGTTTTTGTCTCTCAGCTGGTTTTACTCTTTAGCTTTGAGTCTGAAAAGCAGCGTTTGGATAAGGCGGCTTTTCATCTTGAACAGACTCAATACAATAGTGTGACCTTGGCGAAAGTGAGCCCTAATCAAGCCAGTATTATCGCCAAAAAGATGATGCAGATTTTACCTTTAGACATACGTATAAATTCAATCTCAAATGAAAAAAATACTTCATGGTTAGGGATTAGTATCGATAGTGAGCAGTTGCTAACAGGGTTTTCTAGTTGGCAACAAAAATGGAAAAATGTAGAGCTGACACTTATGGATGAGTGGCAGCAGCCTATTAATCTTGAAGATATTGAACAAAAATATCCGGCGACAAGAACAAGGAGTGTTCTAAATGTTGTTATTCAGATCCAACAGCGATGAAAAGCCTTTTGTAAGGGCTTCTGGCAATTCCCCGATTCAGATGAAGGCCTTTGTTTGGCCGCCCATTAGTTTGGTGGCCGCCATAACCATTTTTATCTTGGCGAGTTTGGCTTGGTATCCAAGCTTTACTAGTTTAAAAGAGGAAACCTTGGCCATAGAGCAGCATCAAAAAAAAGTACTGAGACAAAGTGAGACGCTGCAAAACCTACTGGATAAATCCAATCAGCCCACTTGGTTGGAAAGCTACTCTTGGCTAACTTGGCAGGCAGAAACTGAAAGGCCTGATTTCTTTAATAAAGAGGGATTCAATAACAATGAGAGAGGGGCTGCGCCCTTGCTGTTTTATATTTCTTTGCAAGGTGTTTCTAGTTATAGGGAGTGGATGTTGGTATTGAATAAGCTATTCGATCAGTATTCATTAAGGCCTAATTATGAGCAAATTTATTGGTTAGAAAATGGTTTGTTAGATATGAATCTACAGCTGCAATTCGTTCCTAAGAAGTTTGCTGTGAAAAAATACCAGCCGTTACCTAATCGACTTTATCAAACATGGCCAAAAGACATTGAAGTACTTGCGGCATTAAAATGGCAGGATAGGCATCTTCTTAAAATGCGTATTGAAGAGATAAATATGACTCTTAAGGTAGGTGATTGGATACCTGCTTTAGCGGCTAATCTGGTATCACTAAACGATACACAAGCTACTTTTCGACAGCAATATGTTAACGCCTTCTCAGCTGACTATACGCAATCCGATCTTGTATTGAACTATTTGAATAGGGCTGACTTTACTGATGTGAGCTTAAAGTTAGATCTCAACCTAGAGCGAAATGCACAGAGCAACACCGATGCTGCATCCCAAATAGCGTTTCGATATGAGAGGCAGGAGGATGATATCTAAGCTTTATTTAACTCTGTTTTTCAGCTTATTTAGCATGCATATTTCGGCTATGGATGTGCAGGTGAAAGATAAAAACATTCAAGATTTCTTACCTTGGCTCGCTGCAGAAACGGGTAATAGCATTATGCTAAGTCCTGCGGTCCAATCAAACTTAAGTTTGTCTTTAACTGGAGTTGATTGGCATGAGCTGATGCAAGCGATTGCGACTCAACATAAGTTAGATTTAACTTGGTCAGAAAATACGGCGATCCTGATGCCGCAAAGACTGACACCTGATAATCAAGCATCCACATTTGAACGGCAAAATGAAAATCATGTGGCCTGTACTACTCGTTTTTGGCATCTGGAACATGCATTAGCTGAGAAGGTCAGCCAGCATCTGAAGCTTCTCTATCCAAACTTGGTCACCTCATTTGATAGAAGAACCAATTCTATTGTGAGTCGTAGTTGTAAGCCTCTGCAAGCACTTGAAGACACTATTACTTGGCTTGACTCTCCCGTAAGGCAAATAGAAATAAGTGCGCGTATTGCGCAAGTGCAAAATGCTTCTGAGAAACAGATAGGTGTACAGTGGCAGGGGCAAATGCTTGGTGACACCTTATCGACCGCTGAAGGCCTTGTTGATTTAGCAACGACTAGCGCGACCTCTGGATTATCATTTGCCGTAACAAAAAGTGATGATCTGTTGGCATTAAACCTAAGTTTTCTAGAGTCTAATGGTTTAGCGAATATCGTCTCTGAACCTAAAATAGTGACCGCCGAAGGGCAAATGGCTCGTATCGAATCAGGTACAGAGGTGCCTTACCAAACTACGGATGATGACGGGACGCGTGTTGAGTTTAAACAAGCTGGTCTCACTTTAGAAGTTATCCCATTTGTTAAAAAAGGGAACAAGGTGCAGCTGAGTTTGAAAATACATCAGGATGCAGTCGGAGAAATGTATAACGGCGTACCTAGTATCGAAACCAACCGAATTAATACTCAAGTTGTTGTGGGTAACGAAGAAACATTAATTCTGGGTGGTATATATAGGGATGAGGTATGGGAGAGTATGAGTAAAGTTCCATTTTTGGGGGACTTACCTTTAGTGGGTGCCTTGTTTCGGCAACAGACTCAAAGGCAAGAAAAAGTCGAATTACTTGTATTTATTACCCCAAAACTGCTACAAATGTCTTATTACTAGGCTAAGGCCTATCTCTGTTTAATTCTGATGTATTTGAACATAATGAATAATGCCCCCAATATCATTCTGGTTGGCCCTATGGGCGCCGGAAAAACGACGATAGGTCGTTTATTGTCACAATCGCTTGGTCGTGAGTTTTTTGATTCCGACCGAGTTATCGAAGAAAATGCTGGGGCTGATATCCCATGGATTTTCGATAAAGAAGGTGAAGATGGTTTCCGTCGACGTGAAACTCAAGCCTTACATGATCTAACCCAAGAATATGGTTCTGCTATCGTCATGGCGACAGGCGGTGGTGCTGTTATGCGAGACGAGAATCGCGATATTTTACGCAAAGGTGGCTTAGTAGTTTACCTGTATGCGTCTGTTGCACAGCAACTATCTCGTACTTCAAAAAGTAATCATAGGCCGCTATTACAAAACGGTAATCCTAAACAAGTTTTAACGAATCTATTTAAACTGCGTGATCCCTTGTATCGTGATGTGGCAGGTTTGATTGTTGAAACTGATTCCCGTAACCCAAAAGTGGTTGCTAATAAAGTTTTAGATGCAATAAAGCGTCACTTACATAAAGAGAGTGCTTGTTAATGCGAACCTTGAATGTCGATCTTGGTGATCGTAGTTACCCTATTTATATCGGCGCTGGTGTACGTCATAAAAAAGAGTTGTTTGCAGATGCGATAAAAGGCAAACAAGTCATGATAGTCACGAATGAAACCGTAGCACCTTTGTATTTGGAGTCCTTGGTTTCACTATTGGCTGATGACTATCAAGTTGATACTTGTATTTTGCCTGATGGTGAAAGTTATAAAACTTTAACCACCTATGAAATGATCATGACACGCTTGTTAGAAGTTCGTCATAATCGTACGACGACGATTGTTGCTTTAGGTGGCGGCGTTATTGGTGATATGGCGGGTTATGCTGCTGCGACTTATCAAAGGGGCGTGAACTTTGTTCAAGTGCCAACTACCTTGTTGTCTCAAGTCGATTCATCCGTTGGTGGGAAAACAGGCGTTAACCACGCGCTAGGTAAAAACATGATTGGGGCTTTCCATCAGCCACAAGCTGTGATCATAGATACTGATTCTCTATTGAGTTTACCGAAAAGAGAATTGTCTGCCGGTATGGCTGAAGTCATTAAGTACGGTATGATTTGTGATCTTGAGTTCTTTGATTGGCTTGAGGTCAATATGGATTCATTGATGGCTTTATCTCAAGAGCATATTAGTGATGCGATTTATCGATCTTGTGCTGCTAAAGCCAATGTTGTTGCTCAAGACGAAAAAGAGAATGGTATTCGCGCTATTTTGAATCTAGGTCACACCTATGGTCATGCGATAGAAACAGAAATGGGTTATGGTGTTTGGCTTCACGGTGAAGCTGTTGCGGCTGGCACCATGATGGCGCTAGATTTATCTTGGCGTATGGGCAATCTATCAGATGAAGATTTGGTCCGTAGCCAAGCTATTTTGAAAGCAGCAGGCTTACCAACTTTACCGCCAACAGACATGACGCTTGAATCTTTTATGCGTTGCATGTTGGTTGATAAAAAGGTGCTTGATGGTAGTTTGCGTTTGGTGCTTGTTAAAGCGCTGGGTGATGCCATGGTAACATCTGACTTTCCAATGGCGATGTTTGAAAGTGGTGTAAATGATGCGTTAGAATTCAGCCAATCAATAACATAAAAGGTATTGGGATAAGTATTGCAGAGGATTAGCAAGGGGACGAATGGCTGAATCAAGTTTTCAGTTTGATTTAGACGAAGCATTAGATCAGCAGCCTAAGGTTATGCTGAGAGACCCTTTCGCCTCAATGTCTGCTCCCTACTTTGCCACTGAAGAGCGAAATCAACAACTTGCCTTACTAGAACACCTAAGCCGTTATAGCTCTATGCTGTTTGTTGTTGAAGGCGTTAAAGGTAGTGGTAAAACAGCCTTTATGGAAGAGTTTGCCCGCCAACAGTCTGATATTGCGATTATCAGTCGTGTAAAAGGCGGCATGCTGATGACAGCAGGGCAACTGTTAGAAAATATATATAAAGGTTTCCCCGAAGGTGTTAATGGCTTAACCATAGATTCAAGCTTCGGGCCTTTATTAAAGTTTGCTAAAGACAGAGAACAAGTTGGCCAAAGTGTCTTACTACTAATAGATAATGCTCATGAGTTAAATACTGATGCGGTAACCATGCTATTAGATATGATTGCATTAGCTAACGAAAACCAAGCGGTTCCTCATGTCGTTCTCTTTAGTGAACAGCCGATACAAAGAAACCTCGATACTTACCAAAAATCTCGCTTCGACCAATTGAGCCACTCCCAGAGCCTTGCTCCTTATAGTTTTGAGCAAACCCAAGCATATTTATTACATAGAGTGCGGAGTATTGGAGGTGAAATTAATCTGCCGTTTAATGAGCGTCAGTTAAAAGCGATTTTCCAAGAATCAGCAGGTTATCCTGGTGCGATTAACCAAGTTGCCCGACGCTTAATGGGGAAAGGGGCTGAAAAGAGTAAGTTCAACTTTAGTTTAGGTTTGGGGCTAGGTTTTCCGCTTGTCCACATGGCGCTCTTGTCGGTTGTTATGCTGGCAATTCTTATTACAGTTATCTTTAATGATTCTGACTCTAATAGCAGCACACAAACGACAGGAAAAGTTATTCCTCTAACGAGTAGTACTCAACTGAGTAGCAACCAAACTCGAACCTCTTCTACCATAGCGAAAATTGAGCAGGTACAAAGAGGGCTGGAAAATAACAAAGCGATTTCTTTGCCACCAATTCCTATGGATGCCAGAGTGGCGCCTAAGGTAGAGCCAAAGAAAACCACGGATACCAGTATTGCCTCCACGGCTAAAACATTAGCAACTCAAGCATTGGCCAATACCAATGTTGCGACGGCTAAAAGCACAGAGCCTAAGGCTACCCAACCTAGTGTGTTGACGACTCAAGGTAGAAGTACCAGTGTTGTTGCCGCACCGATTGTTAAAAACACCCAGCCAAGAGTCGCGGCGAAACCGATCCAGCAAGAAAGTGCTGTATCGAATGTACAGGCAGATAGATTTGATAAAACCTCTTGGTTATTAGGGCAAAACCCAAACCGTTATACTTTACAGCTATTAGGTACACATACCTTGTCTACCGTGAAGGATTTTATTCGGGATCAGGGTAGTCTTGATGGCCTTTCCTACTTTGAAACAGTACATAATGGTCGAGAATGGTTTGTTGTTGTTTACGGTTTATACCGTAATCGAAGCCAAGCGATTGCCGGAATTGAGGCTTTACCAAGAGATTTACGTGCTTTAACCCCTTGGGCTAGAGGATTACGTGGAATTCAGCAGGATATACGTAAAGCTCAGTAATCACATCTTAAATGCTCTAAATCTTTGCTCTAAACAGGGCGATCAACTGATTCTTACCTCAAAATCGTATGGTTTTTAATCAAAAACGCCCTTTATTTACCAAAAATAAGCAATAATCTGCTGTAAACGACAGAAAAAACCATTTTCCACTGAAATTTCTGTACGAACAGAATAATTTTCTGCTGAGCAAAAAGCTCACCAGATAAAATGCTTTCTTTTGCTGCTTTCTGTCATTAAAACACCCCTAAATCCCTATAAAATAACAGAAACTTTGATTTCGCCAATTTGAGCATGCTGGGTTTGCAAGGTACTATGGCCATCAAATTATAGTTGGCAATTTTTATCGACAGTCATTCTCATTCTTAAAATGAGTCAGTCAGCCAGCACAAAGATATTGCGATACAGTCAGCGATATCTTCAAAGAATTCTAATCTAGTTTTTTACGTTTATATTTTGTGGGAGTTGGCGTATGAATACAGGTCTTTACCGTCCTGGTGAGTTCAAAGACAACTGTGGCTTTGGTTTGATCGCTCATATGGAAGGCGATGCTAGTCACGATTTGTTGAAAACAGCCATTGAGTCATTAACTTGTATGACACACCGTGGTGGTATCGCGGCAGATGGAAAAACAGGTGATGGTTGTGGTTTATTAATCCAGAAACCTGATGGTTTTTTACGCGAAGAATCACATAAACTGTTTAATCACACCCTATCTGATTTGTACGGTGTGGGTATGGTGTTCTTGGATCAGGAAGAAGCCCTGGCAAATGAGCAGCGTGATGTCTTAAGTAAAACTTTGCAAGATCAAGGCTTGAAGCTAGTGGGTTGGCGTGAAGTGCCAACTGACCCTGCTTGTCTTGGTGAGATTGCGATTGATTGTCTACCTCGAATTGAGCAGGTTATTATTGATAGTAACCGTATGGATGCTCGTACGTTTGCGACTCGTTTATTTGTTGCTCGTCGCCGTGCTGAAATTGCATTGACTCAATATGAAAACTTTTACATCTGTTCTTTATCTGACAAGGTTCTGTCTTATAAAGGTCTGATGATGCCTGTTGACCTACCGTCTTTCTATAAGGACTTAGGTGATGAGCGTATGCAGACAGCTATCTGTGTATTCCACCAAAGGTTCTCGACTAACACCTTGCCTAAATGGCCATTGGCGCAGCCTTTCCGTATGGTTGCACATAACGGTGAGATCAATACGATTGATGGTAACCGTAACTGGGCTTTGGCTCGTTCTAGCAAACTACTTTCGCCTCTTATCCCTGAAATGGAAGAACTAAAACCTTTGGTAAATACCACAGGTTCTGACTCTTCTTCTATGGATAACATGCTGGAATTGTTGGTTACTGGCGGCATGGATATCTTCCGTGCGGCACGCATGATTATTCCACCTGCATGGCAGAACGTGGAAAACATGGACCCAGATCTACGTGCTTTCTATGAATACAATTCAATGCACATGGAACCTTGGGATGGCCCAGCGGGCTTAGTTATGTCTGACGGCCGCCATGCGGTATGTATGCTTGACCGTAATGGCCTGCGTCCAGCACGTTGGGTTATGACTAAAAATGGTTACATGACAGTCGCATCTGAAATTGGTACTTATAACTACAAACCTGAAGATGTTGTAGCTAAAGGACGCGTTGGCCCTGGTCAAATGCTAGTGGTTGATACGCAAACAGGTAAAGTACTGCATACAGCTGATATCGATAGCCGTTTGAAAGTCGCTCATCCTTATAAGAAATGGCTGAAGCAAGAGTCGATTCGTATCGAATCTCTTTTGGTTGAGTCTAAGCAAGAATTTGAACACTTCACTTCAGAAGAGATGCTTGAATATCAAAAAATGTTCCAAGTAAGCTTTGAAGAACGTGAACAGATCTTCCGCCCACTAGCAGAAAGTGGACACGAAGCGACAGGCTCCATGGGTGATGATACGCCAATGGCTGTTATGTCTAGTCGTACACGTCCTGTTACTGATTACTTCAGACAGAAGTTTGCTCAGGTAACCAACCCGCCAATCGATCCACTACGTGAATCTATTGTTATGTCGTTGGAAACTTGTATTGGTCGTGAACGTAATCTGTTTGAAGAAACACCAAAACACGCAAACCGTATCATCATGTCTTCGCCGATATTATCGCCGCGTAAGTTCAGCCGTTTATTGGCAATGGATGACTACAGATTCCGTTTGGTACGTCTAAACACTAATTATAATCCAGATGATGTTAGCCTAGAGCAAGCGATTAAAAACTTGCAAACAGGTGCTGAAGAAGCCGTATTAAACGGCGCTGTGATTGTTGTACTGACAGATCGTGATATTGAAAAAGGCATGCTGCCAATTCCTGCGCCTATGGCGACAGGTGCAGTGCATCACCATTTAACACAAGCTGGTTTACGTTGTGACACTAATATCATTTGTGATACTGGTTTTGCTCGTGACCCGCATCAATTTGCTGTCTTGTTAGGTTTTGGTGCCACGGCAGTTTATCCATACCTAAGTTTCCGTTTGATCAACGACATGATTGATAACGGTGAAGTGTTAGGTAACCCAATTAGCTGCCATTCAAACTACCGTAAGGGTATTAACAAAGGTTTGATGAAAATCCTATCTAAGATGGGTATTTCGACTGTCGCTTCTTACCGTGGTGCGCAATTATTTGAAGCAGTTGGTTTGGCACAAGAAGTAATCGACCTTTGCTTTAAAGGGGTTGCTAGCCGAATTCAAGGAGCTAAGTTCGTTGACTTCCAAGCAGAGCAAGCACGTATTGCTGTGAATGCATGGAAACAGCGTAAGCCGATCGAACAGGGTGGTTACCTTAAGTATGTTCATGATGCTGAGTACCATGCCTTTAATCCAGATGTGGTTCGTAATCTGCAGGCGGCAGTGAAAAGCGGTGAATTTAAAGATTTCGAGAAATACACGGATCTAGTCAATAATCGTCCCGCTTCTATGTTGCGTGACTTATTTGCTATCTCTGATGATGCTAAGCCAATTGAGCTTGATTCGGTTGAATCTGCTGATGCTATTTTAAAACGTTTTGACTCAGCGGGTATGTCCTTAGGGGCCTTGTCTCCAGAAGCTCACGAAGCACTGGCGCAAGCAATGAACGAGCTAGGTTGTCGTTCTAACTCTGGTGAAGGTGGTGAAGATGCATCCCGTCACGGTACAGAACGTCGCTCTAAGATTAAGCAAATTGCCTCAGGCCGTTTTGGTGTGACGCCCGAATACTTGGTTAATGCTGAAGTACTTCAGATTAAAGTGGCACAGGGTGCTAAACCAGGTGAAGGTGGTCAGTTACCTGGTGGTAAAGTAAATGGTCTGATTGCGCGTCTGCGTTATGCGGTTCCTGGTGTGACACTGATCTCGCCTCCTCCGCACCATGATATTTATTCAATCGAAGATTTAGCTCAGCTGATTTTTGACTTGAAACAGGTAAACCCAGAAGCACTCGTTTCTGTGAAGCTAGTATCTGAACCGGGTGTGGGAACAATCGCTGCAGGTGTTGCAAAAGCCTATGCAGACTTGATTACTATTTCAGGCTATGACGGTGGTACTGCTGCGTCGCCGCTTACTTCTATTCGCCATGCGGGTTCTCCATGGGAATTAGGTTTAGCGGAAGCACAACAAGCACTTCGTGCTAACGATCTACGTGGCAAGATTCGTCTACAAACAGACGGTGGCCTAAAAACAGGTTTAGATGTCGTTAAAGCGGCTATCTTAGGCGCTGAAAGCTTTGGCTTTGGTACCACACCTATGGTTGCTATGGGTTGTAAATTCCTACGTATCTGTCACCTAAATAACTGTGCGACTGGTGTCGCAACTCAAGATCAGCATCTACGTGATGACTACTTCTTGGGTACCGTGGACATGATCAAGAACTTCTTCCTATTCATGGCAGAAGATACACGCCAATGGTTGGCTAAGTTAGGCGTTGCGACGCTACAAGACCTGATCGGCCGTACTGACTTATTAACCATTTTAGACGGTGAGAACGACAAGCAAGCTGGCTTGGATCTGACTCCGATTCTAAATAATGATTTGATTCCTGCTGATAAACCACAGTACTGTGAAATCCCATTAAACCCACCACACGATAAGGGTGAACACGCACTTAAAATGTGGGAAGCGGTTAAAGGGGTGATCGAAGAGAAAGAAGGTGGTGAATTTGCCTTTAACGTGACTAACTGTGACCGTTCTATCGGTGGCCGTTTATCCGGTGAGATTGCTAAACGCTATGGTAATCAGGGCATGAATGATGTACCGCTTACCCTTAAATTGACTGGTACAGCGGGTCAAAGTTTCGGCGTTTGGAATGCCGGTGGTCTTAACATGTACCTAGAAGGTGATGCTAACGACTACGTAGGTAAAGGCATGACAGGCGGTAAGCTTGTAGTGCGTCCACCGAAAGCATCTGAATTCAAATCACAAGACAGTGCCATTATCGGTAATACCTGCCTATACGGCGCCACTGGCGGTAAGTTATTTGCAGCCGGAACAGCAGGCGAACGTTTTGCCGTGCGTAACTCAGGTGCCCATGCGGTAGTTGAAGGTGCGGGCGATCACTGTTGTGAATATATGACTGGTGGTTCTGTCACCATTCTGGGTAATACTGGCCATAACTTTGGTGCAGGTATGACAGGTGGTTTTGCTTATGTACTGGATATGGATCGTACTTTTGTAGATAAGTACAACCATGAATTGGTTGAGATCCACCGTATTGGCACTGAGTTAACAGAAGAATACCGTTCTCACTTACGTACAGTGATTGAGGGTTATGTTGCAGAAACGGGAAGTGAATGGGGCCATGAAATCCTAGACAACTTCTATGACTACATAGGTAAGTTCTGGTTGGTTAAACCGAAAGCAGCGAGCTTAGGTGCATTACTTGATAATACACGTGAGCGTCCAGAATAAATCGCTAACTTTGTGTTGGAGCCTAAACGCTAGGCTCCTCGTTTATCCAATCTACAATTTAAAGTGTTACTTGTTACGGTAAAACTGATAACAAGGACCATAGGAGATGCCGCTTATGACTGGGCGTTTAAACAACGTATTTCAATTCGTTGAAGTGGATCGCGAAGATCCGAGTAAAAAACCTTTAATCACACGTAAAGGTCAGTTTGTTGAGATTTATAAGCCGTTTGAAGAACCAGCGGCAAAAGAACAGTCTCACCGTTGTCTTGAGTGTGGTAACCCATATTGCGAATGGAAATGTCCCGTTCACAACTATATTCCTAACTGGTTAAAACTCGTCAGTGAAGGCAATATTTTAGAAGCGGCAGAGCTGAGTCACCAGACTAACTCTTTGCCTGAAGTTTGTGGTCGAGTGTGTCCTCAAGACCGTCTTTGCGAAGGTGCTTGTACCTTAGGTGAAGGTGGCTTTGGTGCGGTGACAATCGGCTCAGTTGAAAAATACATTACTGATACGGCCTTTGCTTTAGGCTGGCGTCCTGATATGTCGAAAGTGGTCCCTGTTGATAAAACAGTGGCGATTGTCGGTGCTGGACCTGCAGGCCTTGCTTGTGCTGATATCCTAGTGCGTAACGGTGTTAAGCCAGTTGTTTTTGATAAAAACCCAGAAATCGGTGGTTTGTTAACCTTTGGTATTCCTGAGTTTAAACTTGAAAAGACGGTTATGACTCGTCGTCGTGAAGTGTTTGAAGAAATGGGCGTAGAGTTCGTTTTGGGTACGTCTGTCGGTGATGATGTTCCGTTTGAGCATGTGCTTGAAGAATACGATGCGGTATTCCTAGGCATGGGTACTTATAAGTACATGAAAGGTGGCTTCCCAGGTGAAGACCTACCAGGTGTACATGATGCACTAGATTTCCTTGTATCTAATGTGAATAAGAATCTCGGCTTCCAAGAAAACGAAGAAGACTTTGTTAACTTGAAAGGCAAAAAAGTGATTGTACTCGGTGGTGGTGATACTGCCATGGACTGTAACCGTACTTCTATTCGTCAAGGTGCTAAGTCTGTTCATTGTGCTTATCGTCGTGATGAAGAGAATATGCCGGGTTCACGTAAAGAAGTACAAAACGCCAAAGAAGAAGGTGTAAATTTCCTATTTAATCGCCAGCCTGTTGAAATTGTGGGTGATGGTAAGGTAGAAGGCATCAAGGTTGTTCAAACTCAAATGGGTGAGCCAGACGAAAACGGTCGTCGCTCAGCTGAAGTGGTTGAAGGTAGTGAAGAAATTCTACCTGCTGATGCAGTATTGGTTGCCTTTGGCTTCCAGCCAAGTCCAGCGCCATGGTTTGAGAAATTTGGTATAGATACAGATGCTCGCGGACGTGTTATTGCACCTAAGTGCAATAAGTTCATGTACCAAACAACCAACGAAAAAATCTTTGCTGGTGGTGACATGGTTCGAGGTTCTGACCTAGTGGTAACTGCCATTGATGAAGGTCGAAAAGCGGCTGAAGGTATCATGGATTACCTAGATATATAGGGTCTTGTTTAGTTAGGCTAAACGCCCAAATAGCCTAACTTACAGGGCTAAATTATATTTACAAAAAAACCGTTTTCTTAGCAAAATAAGGGGCGGTTTTTTTGTTTTTCAATAACGGCTGTTTTACTATGTGTAAGCAAGAAATGGCGAATTCAAGAGAGGATGTCATGGCTGAAAAACCCACTAGACCAGAAGAATGGGAATGTTGTGAATCATCTTGCACTCCTTGTGTGTGGGATACTTACTATGAAGAGATGCGAGAATGGAAAGCGGCTCAAAAAGCAGCAGCCCAAAAAACCGTATCAGATAGCGACAACTCAGAAAACAAGGTGTAGAAGCACCTTTCTAAAAACGTCTTAAACGACCTGTTTTTATCTGATTGCCCTGCCTAGTTGTCCAAAATAGACAAATCCTCCTCGCTTATTTGCCAAACTTTTCTCGCCTCAATATATTGGGGCATTCAATGAACAGCATTAGTTAAAGGTTATTCAAATATGGCAATTCAAAACTCTGATTCTAACGAATTTGTATTGAAAGCATCTTGTACTGCTAAAAGCGGTATAGTAGCCGCAGTGACCTCTTATATCGCCTCACAAGGCTGTTATATATCCGAGCTCAATCAGTATGTAGATGAAGACAGTGAACAGTTCTTTATGCGAGCTGTATGCCGTATTGAAACCGGCGAAAAAACAGTAGACGAAATCCGTGATGGGTTTTCTGCTGTAGCAGAACCTTTTGATATCAAATGGGGTCTGCACGCTAAATCAACTATGACACGTGTTCTTCTGATGGTGAGTAAGTTTGACCACTGTTTAGATGACCTGTTGTATCGCCATCGTAAAGGCGAATTGCCGATGGAAATTACAGCAATCGTTTCTAACCATAAGGACCTTCGTCCTATGGCTGAACGTGAAGGTATCCGTTTTGTTCACTTACCTGTTAATAAAGAGAACAAACGCGAGCAAGAACTTGCTCTATTGGATATCGTTAAGGAGACAAGCACTGACCTTGTTGTGTTAGCTCGTTACATGCAGATTCTGTCTGATAGCCTATGTAAAGAACTAAGTGGTCGTGCGATTAATATTCACCATTCTTTCTTACCTGGCTTTAAAGGCGCGAAACCTTATCATCAAGCATTCCATCGCGGTGTTAAATTGATTGGTGCGACTGCTCACTATGTCACGCCAGATCTAGATGAAGGCCCAATCATTGAGCAATCGGTACAGCCAGTAGATCATACCTACAGTCCTGAAATGCTTGTCTCTGTTGGTCGTGATACAGAAACCGTTGCCTTGGCGCGTGCGTTAAAACTGCATATCGAACACAGAGTTTTCTTGGACGGTAACAAGACAGTGGTATTTAAATAGTCTTTAAAACTGTTTGAAATCTATTATAAAAAAGGTCGAACAATTGTGATTGTTCGACCTTTTTTATGTGCTGCTTATTTAGGGAGCCTGGCGAAGAAGTCCTCCCGCCTCAGCAGGTGGATAAAAGCCTCTAGATTTTCTAGCTCGCCTAGACGTTTACTCGGTTAGCTGGGTGATAGTCTTTGAGCAATTGCATACTCTCTTCTGCAAAGCCATTACCTGCTTCGGTATAGAAGTTAAAGACATTATCAATACCAGAGGCCATAAGAGGTTCTCTTTCATCCTGATAGCGCGCTATGGCGGCTACCTTGCCTTGAAAACCTGCTTTACGAAGTTGAATCGTGATATTGCTACAGTCTTCAATGGAAGGCAGTGCCAGTAAGACTAATTTATATTCAGAGACATCAAACTTCTCCCATAGATCTGCATCTTCACCATCGCCAAAGAAAACATTATGGCCTTCAGCTTGGAGACGGTTAATTCTCAGTCTGTCTGCATCCATACCGACAACACTGTTAGGCATAATGCGATTAAGGGAATGGAAACTACCGCAACCTACACGCCCTAAACCAACGACTAATACATCCGCCTTTGCAGGTTGTACAAAGGTATCCACTGCGAGAGGTTCTGCTTTTTCAAAGCGGCGAATGAGACGTTGGTAAGTATGGTAAATATCATGAGCACGTCGATAAAGCAGACTAGTTGCCACAAAGGAGATGGAAACAGCCAAGGCTAAAATGACAAGAAATTCTTTATCTAACCAACCAGAATCAACACTTAATTGAGCGACGATTAGACCAAACTCACTGTAATTACTTAACGCAAGGGCGGTTAAGAATGCGGTACGTCCCCTTAGTCTTAATAAAATGAAAAGACCAAAGAAAAGGGCAAACTTTAGGATCAAGGCAAAAGAGACAAGGAAAGCGGACACTAACATGTCGAAAGTTGGCAGTGCGGTAAAACCAATCGATAGGAAGAAGGCAATTAAGAAAAGGTCTTTAAAGCCCATAAGAGACTTGGTCAGCTCACTTGCTTTAGGATGAGAGCTTAATAATATGCCGAAAATAAGCGCGCCAAGATCGCCTTTCACATTGAATAAATAAAAGAGCTCATAGCCAGCGAGTGCTAAGAAGATACCCGCAAGAGGGAGCATTTCTCCGTGGCCAGCTTTATTCAACACGATACCAAATAAAGGCCTCGCGAAGATCAAGCCGAATAGGGCAAGAGCGCCAATACTTGGAATGGTACCTGTGGCAACAACTAAGAAGATGACGGCAACTATGTCCTGCATAACCAAAATCGCTAGGGATATTTGACCATGGCGGGTTTTAAGTTCGCCACTTTCCTCTAACAGTTTAATGATACAAACCGTACTACTAAAACTTAGAGCGAAGCCCACAAGGGCCGAGGTTTGCCAGTCTAAAGAGGTAAAGTAAGGCAAACTTAAGGCAAACCCAAAAAGACACATGGCAATAAAGAGACCTGACCAGAGCACCATATGAGACAGGGTACCCGCCCATATTTCACGTTTGAGTAGATCTTTTACGTGGAGCTTTAATCCTATGGTAAAGAGCATCAGAGTGATGCCTAGGTCAGCAATGGTATTTAATGAGTCGCTAGGTTGGATGCCATATGCATTAAGAGCAAAACCTGCAATGAGAAAGCCAATAAGAGGAGGCAGGTTGATCAGCTTGACTAACAAGCCGCACACGAAAGCAAATAATATCCAAATAAATTCCATAACATTCCATGACTAATAAAGGTTGATAAATCAATGATAAAGCAAAGCGGTGTTAAGGCGTATAGGGAATTGGTATTGCTTTTGTGAGTTTAAGCTTTGTTTTACTAAGAAGATAAATCAGGCTTATCACAAGCCTGATTTAGTTTATGGAAAGAGTTTAATTCAGAGGTTTTGCAATCTGATGACAATCTTTTAAAACAATCTTGTGCAGTCGCTATATCTAATCGGGCAGTAATAACCAGAGGCGACCATAATGCTTTAATTGGCTGGCATAATGGTGGGCTTCTTCACCTATGCCTTGATACCAGTCTATATGTCCGGCGCCTTTGATAGCCCCGCCTTTATCTTGTGCTAAAAGCAGACGGTATTCGTGGCTGACTAACTCACCATGATCATTCAAAATAGGCAGCTCGCCTAACAATACTGAGCCAAGCGGGATGACTTTAGGGTCAACTGCAATGGAGTATTTAGGTGTAAGAGGCACGTTCGCTGCGCCAACAGGTTTACTCAAGCCTTCTTTAAAGAAGAGATAGCTTGGGTTAGTTGTCAGTATTTCTCTTTGCCTTTCTGGATGAGCAATCAGCCAATCTTTAATAGCCTGTGCTGACATATCTTCTTTGGGAATCTCATTTTTTTCGATAAGTACCTTACCAAGACTTCGGTATTCATGGCCATTTACGCCACCCCAAGATAAGAGTGCCTGACTACCATCTTCATATTGCACTACGCCTGAGCCTTGGACCTGTAGAAAAAAGTTATCGATCAAGCTACTGCTATAAGCGATTTCAAGACCTTTACCTTCTAGTACGTTTTCGAAATCTATCTCATCTCTATCGGGTAACCGTTCGCCTTTGTTTTTTTGTGGTTTACGGTAAAGCGGGTAGATAAACTCACCCTGAGCTTCTTTACGTACTTCGATAACGGGCACGTAATAACCTGTTACTTGAACATTACCTCGGCCGTCTTGGCCGCGTAATTGATAGGCTTTGATATTGTGAGCTTGTTTAGGGTTTGCCAGCCAATCTGCAATTAAAGAGATAGATTGATTAAGTGCCTTATTATCCACCTGGAAGTCTTCTAACAAATAGCTATCGGACTCGGATTTACGGGATAAAAAACTGGCTTGTTGTTTAAGGCCTTCCAAAAAGCTAGCTTCAGGGAAGGCGAGAGCAGGTGGAAGTCGCTCTTCTAAGTACAGGCTTTGACGGGCGAAGGCTTCGGTATCCCGACCATTATTAGCAAAGTCATTACTGTCATGTATCTCTTGCTTACTACAGGCGAAGGTAAGTAGGGCTAAGGTGAAAACACTTAAATACTTGATAGCGCGATTGGAAATAGACATATTAAATAATACTAAAAAAAGAAAAACAGAATAGACGTATGACTAGTAAGGGACAAGTCCTTTCCATACGACAGCGTCTAAATAGGACTATGCATTACGCAAAAAGTTTTAGTTAAGTGCTGCGCTTCTTTATATGAAGCTAAATTTCTTGTTTTAGATGTATGAAGCTTAAGTTATTGTTTTTGTTTAGTAGTTCACTGTATTGGCTGGGAGCCATAGGTTTATATAAACCAAAGCCTTGGCCAACCTGACAACCCCATTCGAGTAATTGATTAATGGTTTGTTGGCCCTCAACACCTTCTGCAACCGTCTGTGCGCCTAGCTCAGTAATCAGTGTGACCAAGGTTTTGCACAGAGTAAAACTGGTCTCATCCTTATGTAGGTTTTGGATAAACATCCGATCAATTTTAATTTCGGCGGGAGAAAGCATCATCACACTGTGCATAGAGCTATAGCCAGCGCCGAAATCATCAATCGAGAGTCTGAACCCCGCGTCTTTTAAGGTTTTTATATTATTCTCAACCGTCTTATTGTGCTCAAAGAAGCTGCTTTCAGTGACTTCTAAAATAAAACTTTCTGGTGGTACCCCATGACAAACACTGGCATTAATCAGTTGCATGGCAAAGTCGCTACGCAAAATATCTTTCGCAGAAATATTAATTGAGAGGTGTTTGTTTTCGATGATATGACGATTATCTGCCACCCAAGCAAATACCTTATTAACGATCATCTGGGTGACCATATAAATTAGCCCTGCACTTTCAGCTAAAGGAATAAATTCATCTGGCCCGATTTTACCCATTTCTTCATTGTTCCAGCGAATGAGTACTTCGCCGCCAATAATACGCCCGCTGTTGAGCTCCACCTGTGGTTGGATTTCAAAGGTGAGTCTTTCTTCTCTTACATCCTCTTTTAAACGAGCCAGTAACTTGTGCTGATAAATATGATTAATCTGGTACTTCTGATTAAACAGACTCCAAGAGTCACTGCATAAGTTATTAATGTCTGCAGCAATTAAAGAATAACGAAATAGAGTATCAATATTGTTGGTATGTTCAGGGTAAAGTGCAGCCCCTATGCTGTATTGATGCTGCATATCAAAATGCTCTATGGTAACCACGCCATCCAGTACGTCTAATAGCTGGTGGACTATCTCATCCAGCTTATGTTTATCCTTACAAAGAAAAGCCAAGGTATTGGTGCTTGTCTTAATTAGGCAGGCTATGTCCTTATTCGGCATGGTAAAGGTAATCGCTTTATCATCTTGTAGCAGAGTCAAGTTAAGTACTAGTGCGGTTTGGCGAATGGCAATGTCTGCTTTCTCAGGTCCAAACACATGGTTCATCGAGTCTTGGCTAGTAAACTGAACCGTCACCAGCGCAAAGCTATCTTGAGTGAGCGCCAATTTCTTTAGCTTGGTTTCTAACTGGGTGAAATAAAAACGGCGATTTGGTAGCCCCGTATGTAGGTCTGTGATGAGTTGATGTTTACGGTTAATTTCATTGCTGTGGGCTTTCTCTGCGAAAGCCAGGGAGAAACCAATTAATTCAATAATGGTGCAAACAGGGTAAACATTAGAGCTAAATTCTGTATAAGGTATGACATTTAAGAAAATAAGTGTCTCCACACTGGCACCAAAGATGACGCAAGACCAAGCGACAAGGTAGCTCTTAATGGCCCAATTCTTTTGAGCGCCTGTGTGCACTAAACCAAAAATGCACATAAAGCTGACGATGAGCTGTAGGCTTAAAAAGCTGGTGATCAATTCCTGATAATTAAAAACGAGGCTAGCAAAGATGTAACTTATCAGAATAGTATCTCCGAAAAAACGCTTTTTCCATAAGATGGGGAAGCTGTTTTTAGTGTTGAAAAACAGCAGACTAAAGCGAAAAACACTCCAGAGACTAATCGCATTAATTGTCGCTTTAAACTGATGTAAAGAACTGAATACCGAATCGGGGAAAAGCCATATTCCCATGCCATTGGTCACACTTATACCTAGGATCAAGCTGCAATTAAGCAGTATGTAATAAATAAAGGCCGGTGCGCGAAAGAATGAATACACCGCAATATTATAAAAGAGCAATAAGATCAGAGCCGAGGTTAATACAGTCCAAGTGACTTTTTGTTTTAGTTTGGCAGCAGCTACCTTTTTATCTTCGAAAAAGGCAATGGGAGACAGTAAGCTGGAGTTGGACCTTTTTCGGATTAATAAGCTAGATTCGAGTTGATCAGATAGGGGAATGGTTAGCCAAATAGCGTCTTTATCATTGCCAGGTAACCACTCTTGTTGAGCGCCTCTTTGCCAAGCTTTAATTTGTCGTCCATCTCTGATGAGATAAAAATTTAGCTCATCAATCATGACATTGGCGAACTTCAAATGGATTTTTTGAGTCTCGTTTGTAGCCTTAGGAAGTGAGATCTGGTGCCAAAACGCAATATCTGAATAACCTTGTGACTCAGCATAAGTGTCAGTAGAAAAACTGAGTTGCTGCAATGCTTGTCTGCCACTTAATTGAGTATTCTGATTGAGCTCTCTTAGACTTTTTTGGTACTCAACTTCTTTTGCTGTGAGTAAGTCTTGATTAGCATAGTTACCATCAAGCACGGGGTAGGTTTGCGCTTGCGCGTTTATGTGTCCATAAAAAGCGAATACAAATAGGAAGAGAAGCTTATACATTTAACACCATCCAATGGTAACTTTATTTAAAGCTTACCCTCATCATCAAGGGGTTAGCCGTTATTCCCTTAAGTTTGGTCAAAGAATTGTAAAGACCATATTTCAAGTGTAGTTAAGAATCTTTTTTGCAACAGGGACTAAAGTAGGAGAAGCCGTTAAATACTCGTATTAATGCATGTGATTTTTATGCATATGATTGACTTATAAGGTGTTCATAGGCTTTTCGTAGTTTAATAAATTTTTTTGCATCGCCTCCTCTATCCGGGTGTGCTTTTTTCACTAATAATCGATAAGCTTGCTTAATCTCTGATTTTGTTGGGTTTTCTTTGATACCAAGGGTTTCTAAGGCTTGCTCAGTATCTTCATGATTAAACAGCTTGTTATAAAAGCCTTTTAGCAATGCCGCGACATCTTCTGCATCCGTATTGTCATACTCATCCCAATCTAGGTAGTAAGCGGCAAGTTTAGCTTCGGCGCCGTCTTCCACTTCACTGGATTGGCTGATCTCAATTTGAGTTACGGCCTCTAACTGAATTTGTAAAGGAGAGATAGATAGTCGAACTTCATCTTCTTGCCAAAGTTGTCTTTGCAATTGATAAAGTGCATTCATAATTAAAAAGTGTTTGCGGAAGAGTTTTAAGTCTGGGTCATCACCTAAATCATCAAATATAGGTGTTTCTCGCTCTAATAAGCGTAATAATTCAAACTCACTAATGCCTTGGCTGTTGGCTTCGAGAATGCTAAGAATGGGTTGAATTAATGGGTTATTCACATATTCACCTAAAATATATATAAAGCAGTTAACCTAAGTGTAAGACAGGAAAAGGTTTAAAAAAGTGAATTTTGTTTAGCCTTTGTTAAGTAAGGTATGAAGAGGTTAACTGATTTTTTATACTTATCTTACTGGTTAGCTTGTTAAATTTTTTCTTAGCTCGGGTTTAGGCTAAGCCAAGCATAATAAAATAACCTATGATAGAAGAAACCTCGGAGAGATTGTGTGCCACTGTTAATTATTGTCCTACTGGTGTTGATTATCGCACCTTCCCTGTGGGTGAGGTACGTTTTAAAGCGACATAGTAATATCAGGCCAGATTTAGCCGGTACTGGGGATGAACTCGCTCGTCATTTATTGGATAAGCATGGTGCGGATAATGTAAAAGTGGAATCCCTAGATAAGGATAAACATCACTATGATCCAAATTCGAAAACAGTGCGTTTAGGCCCTCAATCCTACCAAGCAAAATCCTTAACCGCAGTTGCCGTGGCCGCACATGAAGTCGGTCATGCTCTGGCTTATCATAATAATGATAAGGTCACCTTGCTGAGTAAACGTTATGCGCCATTGGCTAGGGTAGTCAGAAGTTTAGCCTTATTCTTACTCATGTTATGGCCGGCCATTTCTGTGGTTATCCATATTCCTTATGCCGTGCCTTTACATGCCATGATGGTATTTCTTAGCGGTTTTTGTCTAGCCTTTGTGTATTTGGCTATGTTACCAGAAGAATGGGATGCCAGTTTTAACAAGGCATTACCCATCTTGTTGGAAGGACGTTACTTAGCGCCAAAAGACTACCCTAAAATTAAGCAAATCTTGACAGCGTGTGCCTTAACTTATGTGGCACAAGCTCTTTTAAATGTGCTCTTTTTCTGGCGCTGGTTTAGGCGCTAATAAGAAAAGCCAGATTAGCTGTTTTCAGCTTTAACGGCTTTTACTAGTACTGATGTATCCATACGATTTAAGCCCTGATCTTGTAGGCTCTTATAGCTAGCGTCTACTTTTTCAGTTAAAGGTAGCTTGATATTGTGGCGCTCTGCTTCTTCAAGGCATATGGCTAAATCCTTGCGCATCCAATCAATGGCGAAACCAAAATCAAACTCATCTTTTGCCATCGTCTCTAGGCGGTTGGCCATCTGCCAAGAACCTGCAGCACCATGCTTTAAGGTATCAACCACTTGAGCAATATCAAGATCGGCTTTTTGCGCTAGCATCAAGGCTTCACTCAAACCTTGTAACACCCCAGTGATACAGATTTGGTTTACCATTTTACAACGTTGGCCTTGACCATTCGGACCAAGTAGCTGAGCTTGCTTGGCAAAGCTATTCATAACAGGCAATGCTTGATCAAAACTTGCTTGAGAGCCGCCACACATAATGGTTAAAGCCCCATTTTCAGCGCCTGCTTGGCCTCCAGAAACCGGTGCATCAATAAAGCTAACGTTTTGCTTTTCACAGGCTTGTTGTAATTCAATCGCAAGGTCTGCTGACGTGGTGGTGTGGTCGATCAATATGCTGTCTGCTTTAAGACCTGCAAGTACACCATCTTCACCATAGATAACACTGCGAACATCATTATCGTTACCCACACAGACAAAGACCATATCAGCACCTGCAGCAGCTTCCTTTGGCGTGCTAGCAAATGTGCCAGTAAACTCTGTGGCCCACTTTTCTGCTTTGCTTTGACTGCGATTGAAGACAGTAACAGGGTAGTCGTGTTTACTTAGGTGGCCTGCCATTGGGTAGCCCATAACGCCTAAGCCGATAAATGCAGTTTTAATTGTCTTCATGTGAGTTCCTTATGCTGAAAGTGACTAGTTAGATGATGCGTAAAGGTTAATTTTCAAATTAACCTATGTCAATTGTTATATTGCCATAGATTTTTTATGTCATTTGTATTTAGATAGCACTTTGAAGAGGTTTTAATTGCATATAGTGCAAGTAAAATACGCTAATTCTTATTGAAATTGTCAGATGTGAGGGGCTAGATTCCGTGACAGCCGCAAAGTATGTCGAAATTGCTAGAAAAATAGAGTCGAGAATTGAAGTAGGTCAATACCCAGAAGGCAGCAAACTACCGACTCATAGGTCATTGGCTGATGCCTTTTCAACTACCGCTGTGACTGTGGCAAAAGCCTATAATTTGTTAACAGAAATGGGGCTGGTGGAGTCTTTCGTTGGGCGTGGTAGTTATGTCAAAAAATTACCTCAATTAAAACAAGTGATTCAATCTGAGCGAGAAGAAAAAGATAAAAACTTTTCTATTTTACAGCCCTGCTTTAAAGAGCAATTAAGCCAATTGCAAGCTACCTTTAGTCAGATCTTTAGCCAACAAATACAGACTCAGCTTTTCTCTTATCGAGAAGATACAGGCTCTATAGTCCATAAAGAGGCAGGGCGCTTATGGTGTGAAGCCTATGGTTTAGAGGTAAGCCGTGCAGAGCAAATATTACTCTGTAATGGTGCCCAACATGCCTTATCTAGTTTGATCGAATGTTATAGCAAGGAAGGAGATTACATTGCCTTAGAGGCACAAACTTACCCTGGTGTGATTGCCATAATAAAAAGCTTAGGGCGCAAACCCATCGCTGTCTCTATGGATGAGTATGGGATGCAAGCTGAGGCGCTAGATGAGATATGTCAGCAATTTAAGCCTAGTCTCGTTGTTGTCGTACCTTCTCACCAAAACCCCACCACAGTAACCATGCCTAAGGCGCGAAGACAGGCGATCGCTCAAGTGATTCAGCAACATCCTGTCTGGTTATTAGAAGATGATATCTATGCTTTTTTGAACCAAGAAATCGTGCCGGCAATTACTAACTTGGTACCTGAAAAAAGCTTTTATATCAGTAGTTTGTCAAAAGCCATTAGTCCAGGTTTAAGATGTGGCTTTATTAAAGCGCCGCAAAGTCAGGTGTCTCATGTGAGTGAGTATATCCGTACCATGGTTTGGCATGCTTCTGCTTTTATGTTCGAGTGCGCGCAAAGGTTAATTGATTCAGGTATGGCCTTTGATATGGCAACAGAGCAAAAAATGATTGCGCAACGAAGGCAAGCAATTGCACAGCAAATGCTAAGCCAAGCCTTGCCCGATGTAATCTTTCAGTGCCAAGCATCTAGTTATCATATTTGGCTAACCTTACCGCCTAGTTGGCTGGTGGAAGCTTTGGTGCAAACGGCTAAAGAGCATGGAATATTATTAAGTAGCGGTGTGTTTTTTGAAGCTCAAGGTAAGCAAAGTTCTTGTATTCGAATCTCTTTGATGGCGATCGCAGATGACGCTGCATTCCAATTTGGTTTGACGCAACTGGTTAATTTGATTAAACGAGAAAGCCCTAGTGTGATGCCTGTTTAAGAACTTGAATCTGAATATAAAAATTCATGATTCTGTCAGATTATTGTCATGACAAGAGTTCACATTAGATAATTCTACTGTTAGTCTGTCTCTTTAGTCAGAATTAATAAAAGTAAATCAATCATAAATTAATCTATCGCTAACATAATAATAAATACGATTTAATCGGAGCTCATATATGTCTTTGTTGCGTCAATCTTTACCATTTTTAATGGGTCCAGCTATTGCCGGCTCTCTTTTGCTAAGCCAGAGTGCTTTAGCTCAAACAGTAGAGTTAAGAGTTATGGAAACCACGGATATTCATATGCATATCCAAGATTATGATTACTACAAAGATAGCCAAAGTAACTCAGTGGGTTTATCTAAAGTGGCAACCCTGATTCGCCAAGCACGTGCCGAAGTCGCTAACTCTGTCTTGGTTGATAACGGGGACCTACTTCAGGGCACACCATTAGGTGATTATGTGGCTAAGGGTAAGGTGCTTAAGTTTGGCGAAACTCACCCAGCATACAAAGCCATGAATCTACTGGGTTATGACGCTGCTAATATTGGTAACCATGAATTTAACTATGGTTTAGACTTTTTGATGAAGTCTTTAAACGGCGCTAACTTCCCTTATGTGGTGGCTAACGTTTACTTTGATGACGGTGATGATGACGCTAGCAACGATCAAAACTACTTCCAGCCTTATATCATCAAAGATAAGGAAGTGATCGACTCTGATGGTAACAAGCAAACCATCAAGATAGGTTATATAGGCTTTACCCCACCACAAATCATGACTTGGGATAAAGCAAATCTAACAGGTAAGGTTATCTCTAAAGATATCGTGGAAACAGCGAGAAAATTTGTACCAGAAATGAAAGCCAAGGGTGCGGATGTGATTGTTGCTATCCCTCATTCTGGTATGTATGACACACCTCGTGAAGGCATGGATGAGCATGCGACCTATTACCTCGCAAAGGTCGAAGGAATTGATGCCATCATGTTTGGTCACTCTCACCGTGTTTTCCCTGGTGATAAAGCGCTTGATGCCTACGACGGGGTTGATTCAGAAAAAGGCACGGTATTTGGTGTTGCTGCCACTATGCCTGGTTTTTGGGGAAGTCACCTAGGTGTGGTTGATCTGACACTATCGCAGGAAAACGGTAAATGGGAAGTGGTTGACGGTACTGGTTCAGTACGTGCTATTGCAAAGCGTGAAGGGCGTAAGAGTATTTCTTTGGTTGAAGCCGCGGCTGACATCAACAATGTGGTAGAAGAAGATCATCAAGGTACCTTGGCTTATATGCGTAAGAAAGTGGGCGAAACCACAGCGGATATCAATAGCTTCTTTGCGTTAGTACAAGATGACCCTTCTATTCAAGTCGTGAACCAAGCGCAAACTTGGTATGTGAAAAATATCGTGCAAGGTACCTCATTTGACGGATTGCCTATTTTATCGGCTGGCGCGCCATTTAAAGCGGGTGGCCGAGGTGGGGCAGATTATTATACGGATGTGAAAAAAGGGGATATCGCCCTTAAAAATGTCAGCGACCTTTATATTTATCCGAACGATCTAAAAGTGGTTAAGTTAAACGGTGCTCAAATCGTTGAGTGGCTTGAGTTTTCTGCGGGTCAGTTTAATCAAATCGATACGACTAATACGAGTACTGCTCAGCAATTGGTGAACACCAGTTTCCCAACTTATAACTTTGATGTGATTGATGGCATTAATTATCAAATCGATGTGACTCAGCCTGCTCGTTATGAAAGTAAAGGTGTCATGGTGAGTGCGGATAATCACCGAATCACGAATGTTACCTTCCAAGGTAAAGCGATTGATCCTAAGCAAGACTTCTTGGTTGCGACCAATAACTATCGTGCTGGCGGTGGCGGACATTTCCCGAATCTAGATGGTTCGACAATTGTGATTGATGCACCAGATAAGAACCGTGATGTGGTCGCGAACTACTTATTATCGCAAACAACAATTTCGCCTAAAGCGGATGGTAACTGGCACTTTGCAGACACACTAGCGAATGCAAAAGTCGTGTTTAAAACCTCACCTAAAGGTAAAGCGGTTGCGTCAGACAATCTTGAATTTGATAAAGACCTCGATGATGGTTTTGCTCAGTTCTTATTAAAATAAGCGAAACAATATAGTTAAGTAAGAAAAGCCTTATTGGGTGTAATCATGCCCAATAAGGCTTTTTTATTGGCGTAAAGTTTGAGAGGAACGTGACTTCACTTGTGCTTCAGGCTAATTTAGAAGGAAGACATTTAGAGAAAATATAATGAGTACAAGGAGAAGGGTATGTTTATGAAAGGCCAAGCGGTTACGCTTAGATCACTCGAAGCTGAAGATGCCGAAGTGTTTTATCTCTGGTCACAAGACAGAGAAATCACCCAGTTCAGTACCTCTTCTTTTGCTTACCCTCAATCTCAGAGTGATATTGGTGTTTGGTTAAGCAAGGTAAATCAGGACCCGAAAATGGTCTTGTTTGGTATCTGCTGTATTAAAACAGGCAAGTTAGTGGGCTACACAGGCTTAGTGTCTATGAGCCAAATAAACCGCAGTGCCGAACACTTTATCCTCATTGGCGACAAACATTATTGGGGCAAAGGTGTTGCGACCAATGTGACTCAGTTAGTCACAGGCTATGCTTTTCGTGATTTGGGACTACATAGAGTAGAGCTGACCGCCTTTGTGGATAACAAGGCTGCTATCAGAGCTTATGAAAATGCAGGCTACCATCATGAAGGCATTCAACGTCAAGCTGGTTTCCGGCATGGTGGCTTCTATGACAAGGTACTCATGTCAGTATTAGTGACAGATGACATGCCAGAGCAAAAAGCGATTACGCTCGCTGCTTCCGAAGTTTCCCAGTCAGGTATTGAGCATAAAGATGACGCTATAACTTTAGGCTCTGATCTGAATGACGTGAACACCAATCTGGCGGCTGATGTTAGGAAAGAGAAATAAATCGTTTGTTGATATAAAAAAAACCGAACCAGCTTCCTGATTCGGTTTAGTTAGAGTAATTAGCTAATTAAAGAGTCTAAAACCAATCATCCTGCATGGCTAAGCAAGTATCGTCATTGGCTTGTAAAAGTTTGGCTTGATGCTCTATTTCAGGTAATTCCCAACGAATATAGTATTGCGCTGCTTGTAGTTTACCTTGATAGAAATGCTCATCTGCTTCGTGCGGTTTGAGATCAAGGGCTTGCTGTGCGAGTACCGCTTGTTTAAGCCATACCCAGCTTACTAATACGCGACCAAACATGTCTAGGTATAGATTCGCATTGGCAAGGCCTAGATCGATTTTCCCTTTGCCTAGGGTCATCATCAACATCATGGTGGTATTGTCTAAGGTTTTCAGTGCGGCTTTGAGTGCGTCTGCAAACTCGCGGATACGGCCTTCTTGCAGGTTGACATCTTGCTTAATGGTTTTGAGTATTTTCTTCATTTCTTTCGACATGGCTTGATAGCCCGCCATGTCTTTCATGGGTACTTTACGGGCCAATAGGTCTAACCCATGGATGCCGTCAGTACCTTCGTGAATAGCATTAAGGCGATTATCTCTATAATACTGTTCCACTGGGTATTCACGGATATAGCCTGAGCCACCTAAAATTTGTATCGCCAGTTCATTGGCTTTTAAACCGTATTTAGAAGGGAAGCTTTTTACGATAGGTGTGATGAGATCCAATAGAGTAAACGCGGCTTTTCTGTCTTCTTCTGTTGCCCCTGTTTGGCTGTCTTCAAACAAAGAGGAAGCATATAAACACAATGCGAGAGAGCCTTCTGAATAGGCTTTTTGGGCCAGTAACATACGACGCACATCCGCATGCTCGACAATATTCACTTGCTTACTGCTAGGGTCTCTGTCTGTTGGTGGGCGGCCTTGAGGTCGGTTACGAGCATATTCAAGGGAGTAGTTATAACCTTGGTAACCTAATAAACTCGCACCTGACCCCACGCTAATACGAGCCTCGTTCATCAGCTGGAACATATAGCTCAGGCCTTTATTTTCTTCACCGACTAGATAGCCGACAGCACCGTCTTTTTCACCAAAATTAAGCACGGTAGAAGTGGCATTCTTGTAGCCCATTTTATGCAGTAAGCCTGCTAGCGCTACATCGTTACGCTCGCCTAAACTGCCATCCTCATTGAGAAGTACTTTTGGGCAGATAAACATGGAAATGCCTTTTGTGCCCGCTGGCGCACCTTCAACTCTGGCAAGAACCATATGTATGATGTTATCTGTGAGAGATTGATCGCCACCCGTAATAAACATCTTCTGACCAAAGATGCGATAAGTGCCATCCGCTTGTGGTTTTGCGCTGGTGGTAATATCCGCAAGGGCTGAACCTTGGCCGGGCTCTGTAAGCGCCATAGTGCCTGCAAAACGGCCATCCATCATAGGCGGCAAGTAGGTGGTTTTGTGCTCGTCACTAGCAAAGCTACGTACTAGGTTAGCAGCACCAAGGGTTAAAAACGGATATACGGTAGTAGAAGGGTTGGCAGCCGTAATATAGCCCATGGCCGCGCGCAGAATAATCTCTGGCATTTGCGAGCCACCTTCTTCAAAATCATAAGCGGCACCTAAAAAGCCTGCTTCAGCATAAGCATCCCAAGCGGCTTGCGTCTCAGGAATCAGGTGGACTTTCTCTCCATCAAAGCTAGGTTCGTTCTCATCGCCTTTGCTGTTGTGATTAGCAAAGTATTTTTGCGCTATGGTTTTTGCTGTGTCTAATGTGGTGTTAAAGATTTCTCGTGAGTGTTCTTGATATCTAGGTCGTTCCAGTAATGCTTGGGTATCCAGAAATTCGTAGAGTAAAAATTCAATATCACGATCATCGATTAATTTAACGTCAGACATAGCGCTTCCTTTTGAATAGGGTAAATGTGTTTTTGTTATTTTGTTATATTTAACTATTACCTGTCATCATATGACTATCTTAAGGTTTCTGACTAGTAGCAAGCATAAAAAAAGGCCGAATAATCGGCCTTCTTTACACAAACTAGCGGTTTACCTTTGGCTATTCTGCCAATCATCATGGATCCAGACAGGCACATTTTCACTTGGAAGAGGTGCTTTGCCTAGGATCATGTCAGCTGCTTTTTCAGCCACCATGATAGAAGGGCCGTTAAGGTTACCATTCGTGATGGTAGGGAAGATTGAAGAATCTACCACTCTTAGTGAGTTCACACCGCGTACTTCACAATTGGCATTGAGCACTGCCATTGGGTCTGAGTCAGCCCCCATTTTACAGGTACAAGATGGGTGATAAGCACTTTCGACATTCTGTCTAACCCAAGCATCAATTTGCTCATCAGACTCAACTGCCATGCCTGGCTGAATTTCTTCACCACGAAACTCGGTTAGAGAATCCTGCTGAAGGATTTCACGGCTAAGACGGATAGTATCGCGCCAGTCTTGTCTGTCTTGCTCTGTGCTTAAATAGTTAAACACAATGCGAGGTTTGGCTTTAGGGTCGGCATTTTCAATCCAAACCTTACCGCGACTCTCTGGCTTGTTTGGCCCCACATGTACTTGGAAACCATGGCCATCAAACGCAGCTTGACCATCGTAACGCATAGCAGCAGGTAAGAAGTGATATTGAATATTTGGCCATTTAAGACCCGCACGAGAACGGATAAAGGCGCAAGATTCAAAGTGGTTGGTAGAACCCAAACCATCTTTAAATAGAATCCAGCGAGTACCTATCATGCCTTTGCTGATTAAACCTAACTTAGAGTTAAGAGAAACAGGCTGCTTACACTCATATTGGAAGTAAACTTCAAGGTGATCTTGCAGGTTTTCACCCACACCAGGTAGCTCTTTGAAAAGCGGTACACCCGCTTTTTCTAAAACATCTTTTGGACCAATGCCAGACAGTTGTAATAGTTGTGGAGAGCCAATAGAGCCTGCGCTCAAGATGACTTCTTTACTTGCGTTCGCGACTTCGACCTTGCCATTTTTCTCGAATTGAATGCCTGTTGCTGTATCCCCATCAAAGATCACTTTATGGGTCAGTACACCTGTGCGTAGTGTTAGGTTACTACGCTTCATTGCAGTTCTTAAATACGCATTCGAAGTGGATGCACGAACACCGTCTTTTACCGTCATATGCATAGGGCCGAAGCCTTCTTGACGGTAGCCATTGTAATCATCGGTACTGCCATAACCCGCATCAACACCAGCATTGATAAAGGCTTGATAGAGAGGATTCATGCTCATGTTGTTACCATTGTTGGTTCCAACAGGGCCATTGCCACCACGATAAGTGTCAGCTCCTTTCACCCAAGTTTCAGCACGTTTAAAGTAAGGTAAACAGCTCTGGTAATCCCAGCCTTGTGCACCCTGTTCTTGCCACTCGTCAAAATCACACGCATGACCACGAACATACACCATGCCATTGATAGATGAACCACCACCTAATACCTTGCCGCGAGGGCAGTGCATTTCGCGGTTATCAACATCGGGTTCTTTATCCGTATGGAACTGCCATGCATATTTTTCTGTATTCATAGGATAAGAAAGTGCGGTCGGCATCTGGATAAAAATACTTTTATCAGAACCGCCTGCTTCTAGTAGCAGTACCTTATGCTCGCCTGATGCGGTTAACCTGTCTGCTAAGACGCAACCTGCTGAACCTGCACCGACTATGATGTAATCAAATGTTTCGTTTGCCATGCTTTAACCTACTTGCATTCATCCTGTTGAATGAATGCATAATAATTCTTTTGGGACTCGAAAAGAGAGTGGATGTGCTACTTAGTAAGGAGACTCAATGTCTTCTAATGTGACATACACACTCTTAACCTGAGTGTAATGGTGCAGTGTTTCTACGCCATTTTCACGGCCAATCCCTGACTCTTTATAACCACCCACTGGCATTTCTGCAGGTGACGCGCCCCAGTTATTGATCCAGCAGATACCTGCTTCTAGTTGCGCAATAACACGGTGAGCACGGCTAAAGTCTTTGGTAAAGACACCAGCAGCCAAACCATATTTAGTATCGTTGGCACGGGCGATGACTTCGTCTTCGTCTTTAAAAGATAAAACAGACATGACAGGGCCAAAGATCTCGTCTTTAACTTGTGGCATGTCATCTGTGCAATCAACAAATACGGTAGGTGCAACAAAAGCACCTTTATCAAGGCCATTCTCTGTGACTTGATGGCCACCACAAAGCAGGGTTGCGCCAGCATCTTTAGCGGCATCAATAAAACCTAGCACCTTGTGCATGTGATCTTTAGAAATCAAAGCGCCTACCTGAGTATCAAGGTCTTGAGGGTCGCCAATGATCATTTTTTCTGTACGTTCTTTTAGCTCAGCTTTGAACGCTTCCATCATATCTTCGTGAACAAAGACACGGGTACCATTAGTACAGACTTCACCTTGGGTGTAGAAGTTTGCCAACATTGCACCAGAAACAGCCACATCTACCGCGGTATCAGGGAAGATAATCATAGGTGATTTGCCACCTAATTCCATGGTGACCTGCTTCAATGTTTGTGCTGCAGAGGTCATGACTTTTTTACCTGTGCCACATTCACCTGTGAAAGACACTTTCGAAATGCCTGGATGAGCTGTAATAAGTTGCCCTGTTCTAGCATCCCCTTGAAGCACGTTAAATACGCCATCAGGCAAGCCTGCTTGGGTATAGATTTCTGCGAGCTTAAGAGCGGTTAAAGGCGTTTCTTCAGATGGTTTGAAAATCATCGCATTACCTGCAGCAAGAGCTGGGCCTGATTTCCAACAAGCGATTTGAATCGGGTAGTTCCAAGCACCAATGCCGGCACATACACCTAGTGCTTCACGGCGGGTGTAGAAAAAGTTGCCGTCGCCTAGGTCTTGGTATTCACCTTGGATCTTGTCGCAAAGGCCTGCGTAATATTCGATAACATCTGCACCACTTAAAATATCAACACAGTTTGCTTCTTGCATTGGCTTGCCTGTGTCTAGCACTTCTAGCTTAGCCAACTCTTCGTTATTCTCGCGTAACAGTTCAGCAGCACGCTTTAGGATACGGCCACGTTCTACTGCGCTCATCGCCGCCCAAACTTTTTGGCCCGCTTTTGCTGATTCAACAGCCGCTTCAAGCTCCGCAGCTAAAGCAAGTTCGACACTTGCGATAACTTCGCCAGTGGCTGGGTTGATCGTATCGAAGGTTTCGCCACTAGTAGAGGCTTGATACTGACCGTGAATATACTGTTGCTGAGTTGTCATAAAAATCTCCTGACGAAAGCTTGCGAGTCGACAAAAATAGGTTAGATACGTTTTACGTTAGACTATTTTTAAGAAAAATATCTTTTGTTAAACGCTCATTTAATAAAAACATTGTACACGGTTTTTGGCTTTAGGTAAGTCCTGCAAGAAATTCCAGTTTAAATCTTGGTGTTAATAGCTAAGCTTAGGTCGTAATTTTGTCATTCAGATTAACCTTTTAATGGCACAAAAAAACCACCTATTGATATGTCAAAAGGTGGTCTTTATTTATGTCTTCTTAGGCAGCTAAGAGGCAAACGCTCTGGGTTTGATTTTAAGACAGCCAATTTGTGCGTTAGACATTAACAACGCAGTTGGATTCATGGCTGACTTGGCTGGCCACATAACCGTCTGCCTTGTCATCATTAAGCCAGATATTACCATCTATCAGGTAACGAAATTGGTAAGTCTGATCAACGGCTAAATCTATGGTGGAGGCAAAGACGCCTGACTTTTGTTTGCGCATTGGTGTGGCAGCCTCATCCCAATTATTAAACTCACCCACTAGCGTTATGCTTTTCGCATCGGCTACCTGCTCTTTACTCAGGGCGAACTTTACTTTGCAAACAGGCTTACTTTTTAAATATTTTTTTTCAATCATGCTTAACTCCATGTCGTGACAAAACAAGAAATACCTAGATTTTTTACTGCAATTCTCGCGCCAGATAAAGGCAATCCTTATCGATGGTATCTAGTCAATGTGACAGATTAGGGACAATATTATGATAGTGGGGAATTGATAATAGAAAAGCAGCGCTGAGCATTTTTCTTGTTTAAAAGAAATTGCAAAAACTGGGGCAAAAAGACTGAGCTTTGGTTTGATTGCCCACAAATAAGGCAATGAGGACGACAAGTGGAATACTTACCATCCTCTTGAGCTAGCCAATGCAAAGGATTATTAACTGGCTAGTTTGGGTGTTTCAGACCCGTTGAAACGGCCAAGAACAAAGGTGAAGACAGCACCTGTGACAAACATGAGTAATGAGTAACAGGTAGCAGCGATGGCCATTTCCGTGTTCTCTAACAAGGTGAGAGCGATAACTATGGCTAAGGTACCATTTTGAAAACCAACCTCTATGGCAATGGACTTTTGCTGTGCGAAGTTGAGTTTTGCCAGTCTTGCCAAGGTAAAGCCCAATAGCATGCAGATAACATTAAGTAGTAAGGTTGCAAGCCCCATTTGTGCGAAGTAAGTGCCCATATGGTTAATGTTTTTCGCGACAATTCCCGCCACAATTAATAGTAAAAAGGCGACTGAGAATATTTTGACAAACTTTTCAGCGGCTATCGCAAACTTGGGTTTAGCACGATAAATTAGCATGCCTAAACAAATGGGTAATACTGTAATCACAAGCAGTTGAATAACCGTTTTAAGCACAGGTAGGCTGACTTCTTCGCCACTGCCTAACAATAAGTCCATAAAAATAAGTAGCACGAAGGGCACGCTAAAAGGTGCAATCAGACTAACCACAGAAGTGAGTGTAACGGATAAGGCCACATCCCCTTTGGCGAGATAAGTATATAAGTTTGAGGTAGTGCCGCCAGGACATAGAGCCAGAATCATCAAGCCTAATGCTAAAGGGCCTTGGATATTGAGGCTTAGAATAATGAGATAGGCCAGTATGGGGAGCATTAGCATTTGTGCTAACGCGCCTAATAATACGGCCTTGGGTTTTGCGACAACCAGCTTGAAATCAATAGGCTTTAGTGTCAGACCCATACCTAGCATTATGATAAATAGGGCTGCTGGCAGCACGACTTGAATAAGTAAATCCGCTTTCATTTTGTCTCACTTTAATTGTTATTTTTTTCACCAGCTTAAACATTAATAATCCAGCTTCCCAATAAGCTCTGATAATAGCAATTATGTTAAAATCGAATAACTCGACAGTACGTAATGATTTGGTAATTTGCGTCAAGCGATTTGAAGTTATTTTAACCCGATTCAGTCAGTGTTAATCTTATATTAGCTTTTTCTGTTATAGATCAATGTTTCAAAGATAAATTTATCTTATGTTTAAGGCATCTGTTTAGAGGAGATGGTCATGGATCCTGAAAGTATTGCTTATACAGTTGTTGCTGTTTTAATCGTTATTAAGTTGGCTGTTTATGTGGTCTACAAGCGCGTGATCAAAAAGGTTGAGCAAGATGAGCTAGCCCAAGAAAAAAGCCCGACAGAAGATATCGGGCCAACCTAACAGCACAACAGAGGCTTATTTTTCGCCTCTGTACCTCTGATTTTTACTGGCTTTGATCATATTGATATCGACTAACACTAGACCATCAATGCAATAGCCAAATTCAGCGTCCACCCCAAAATCTAAAAACCTCACACCACCTTCTTTGCAAATTTCACTGTATTGCTTATACAGAGTTGGAACGACGGCATTTAAATGCTTGAGCTGCTCTTTTAATGTGGTGAAATCTTCCTTGTAGGATTCACCTTTGAATAACGTATCTATTACGGCCTTATTTTCATGACTAATATGATAAGGCGTAAATGAATGCGCAAGCTTTTCATTATCCATGAAATGGCGTTGATAAAAACTGACGATCAGGTCCTTGGCAAAAGTCGGATAGTGATTGCTTAAACTCACAGGGCCAAACAAATAACGTATATTTGGGTGTTGGTTTAAATAAGCGCCAATGCCATACCAGAGGTAATCTAAACTACGTTTTCCCCAGTATTTAGGTTGTACAAAACTGCGACCCAATTCTATGCCTTGGACAAAATAAGGGGCCATTTTTTTGTCATAGTTGAATAGTTCAGCGCTATATATGCTGTGCTCTAAACCCTCTTCCAAATAACGTGCTGTTTCACCAATGCGGTAAGCTCCAACAATTTCTAATTCCTCATCATCCCATAACACCAAATGTCGGTAGATTTTGTCATAGTCATCTAGGTCGTAGGCTTCGCCTGTACCTTCCCCTACTTGGCGAAAGGATATCTCTCTGAGGCGACCAATTTCTTGCATAGTGGCTGATTGAGAGTGGTAGTCAAAAAGGTAAATGAGTTTGCCATCATTACTTTTTCCTAGCAGTTCAGCCTGCTTTAATTCTTGTTTAATCTGTTGTCTACTTTGAGGGTGAGCGATGGTTTTTTGGGTTTGTAATAAGGGCTTTTTCCCTTTGGCTATACGATATAAATGGCGTTTAACCAGTTTGTTCTTTTCTTTAATTGAGATAGGAAGACCAGCGAGCTGCTGAATCTCAATCGCCTGACCTATCTTAAAGTTGATGCTGCGATTCTCTTGCTTAAACATCTCGTTTGCCAGTTGTATGGTCGATAAAGGTCGATACAGCAAGGAACTGGTATAAAACAAGAATGAGTTACGGCCGCTGATGTGTACCGGCAAGATAGGGCTATTCGTTTTTTGAGCGAGCTTTAAGTAACTCTGGTTCCACTTAGTATCTTGAATGCCTCGACCCGATAAACGTGATACTTCCCCTGCGGGAAACATGATAACGGCTTCGTCATTATGCAGGCTTTGCATTATCTCTTGTATCTGCTTTCTACCCGCTTTGCCTTCCATGTTATTTACAGGTAAAACCAAGGGCTTTAGAGCATCAAACGCGGCTAAGAGGTCATTGGCAATGATTTTAACATCGGGTCTGATTTCGCTAATCAGTTTAACCAACGCGAGCCCATCTAAGGCACCTAATGGGTGGTTCGCTATGATAAGCACTCGACCTGTTGCTGGAATATTTGGTCTATCTAATTGGCTAACTTGATAAGCAAAATTAAAGTGCTCTAGTACCTTATCGATAAACTCAAAACCCGAAGCCTCTTTGTGTTCATCGAGAAAGGCGTTGACTTCATCTTGATGGAGCAGTTGTTTCAAAATACTGACCGCTGAACTTTTCAGTAAAGGGGACTTAGATAACAAGTAAGGATTTCTAGTTTCTAAAATCTGTTCAACTTGAATCACTGTCATGCTCCTAGCACTATCGAAAAAGACGAATCTTTAGGCTAGCGGTGGGAGGTGACAAAAATGTGTCAGTTTAATGGCTAAATTATGTCACGGAGCAGATTCAAGTATGCCTGCTCCATGGTAAAGACGAAGACGTCTGTGTCTATTTATGTCTGATTAGAAAGGTATTGTTTACTTTGCATTTCGACTAGGCGGCTAATAGCACGGCGAAATTCGAAGCTTAATGCACCACCATGATAGAGTTCATCCAAAGGAACCTCTGCCATTAAATAGAGGGTTTTATGGCAATCATAAAGTTCGTCAATTAGGCTGATAAAACGGCGAGCCGAGTCATCTTCTGGCGCAAAAGAAATCTTTCTTTCACTGGTTTGGTTTGGTTCAAAGCTACCATCTTCTGTGCCTCTGGCTTTAATCTGTTCGCTAACTTCGCCACCAAGAGCAGGTACACCAGAGAGCATGATGGTGTCATATTTATCGGCAATTTCGATATAGTCTAGTTGCGATCTAGGGCTATTACATAAGCTATTAAAGTCAAACCAAACTATCTTTTTAGCATGTTGTACTGTGGGAATAGGGCGATTGCAGATACTGATACTTTGCTGTTTTTCAATCAGACTATCAGGCTGTTGATTGAGCTGTGCAAAGAGTGCCGAGAAGTCGATTTCATCGTTTACAAAATAGGTTTTAGCTTGGTCAAGATGGCGCAACCTATGGTCTTCATTACCTTGTAGGTTGATCTGCTGACAATGGTTTTCTAGTAACGCGATAGTTTGCTCAAATTGCTGGCGTTGTACGCCTTCCCAATAGAGTCGATTGATGGGAATGTTGGAGGTGGCGACTAAGGTTACCCCATGATCAAACAAACCTTTAAAAAGCTGGCCCAGAATCATGGCATCAGCAATATCCGAAACAAAAAACTCATCAAAACAAATAATCTGATATTGCTTTGCGAGTTTATCAGCAACTTGAAGTAGCGGGTCAGATTGGCCGCTAATTGCTCGCATCTCCTTATGGACATGAGCCATAAAGTGGTGAAAATGCAATCGTAGCTTACCTTGCTCGGGTAAACCTTGATAAAAAATATCCATCAAAAAGGTTTTGCCTCGGCCCACATCTCCCCACATATACAAGCCTTGTATTGGTACCAAAGGCTTTTGGGAATCTAGCTGAGCGCCGGCTTGCGTGTCGGGACTTTGTACTTGGCTAGTTTGGTCTGCTTGCTTTAACGATTCTATGATCTGCCAATATCGAACTTCGAGTGCTTCAAGTGCCTCTTGTTGCGCTGTGTCCGCGATAAAATCAGATTGCTTGAGTTTGTTTTGATAGGCAAGTTTAGGGGCAGTCATGGGGTTCTCTTGTCGATAAAACAGGCTCCCTAGGTGGAACAGGATCCCTAAATGGAAGCGAAGTTTACCCGATTAAAGTATTTATCGACAAGTGAGCGAAATCAGCTCATAAAGTGTTAATGAGCATGGTTCAGTATAAATAACATAAGATCAGAGCTTAATCAGGTGATTAGGGGTTAAGCGACTTCGATGCCAATGTCAGACCAAACCGCAAACTCATTACCATTAGGGTCTAAAAAATGGAAACGACGGCCACCAGGGAAATGAAAAATGTCTTTATTGATACTGCCACTTTCAAAGGCGTCTATTTTTTCCAGCGTTTCTTCTAAGTCTTCACTATAAAGCACAATCAAGGCACCGCCATGCTGGCTATTGCTAGCAAGATCTGACCTAAAAAAGCCGCCGTTCAGTCCTGCGCTTGTATCTGAAAAGGCGGTGTACTCAGGGCCGTAATCGGTAAAAGACCAATTAAAGAGCGTCGAGAAGAAAGTTCTTGTGACGGCTAAATCCTTTGCAGGTAATTCGACATAGTTAATCTTTTCATGGTTCGACATAAGATAAGCCCCTATAAAATGACGGCATTAAAACATGATTGGCTAATTTCAATAATAGGCCATTTTGTGAGGAAACGAGATCGATTTTCGCCTTACCTTCTTCTCACATTAAGAGGCTGCTGTTGATTTGACGATAGTAATCGCATGAATCAATCAGGCCTGCAGCGGTCAGTTTATCAACCCCATAAACATGACTTTGGCATTGGTGCTTTTCTCTCGCTGCATCGAGTAATAAGGCAAAGTCACCATCGCCAGAGGCCAAGACGATAATATCTACATCTGGTGCAGCAGCGAGCACATCAATAGTAATACCGACATCCCAATCACCCTTTGCAGAACCATCGCGGCGCTGAATAAAGGGCTTTAACTTTACCTCAAAACCGATGCCACGAAGGATCTGCTGAAACTGAGCTTGCTTGGTATCGCCCCTGTCTATGGCATAGGCGTAAGCCGCAACGATATCTCCTTGGGCAGCTATCTCATCCCAAAATTTTTGATAGTTGAAATGCTTCGCGAAGGTGTGCCTTGAGGTGTAATAGATGTTTTGAACATCGACAAAGATGGCAATTTTTTTTGTTGAGTTTGTCACAAGCAACCTTGTTTATCTCAATAGAAGAATAATGAGTATAACCCTAATTAAGTTTCACTAATATGCCCGCTAAATTACTGGCTATAACAAAGGGTTAGTCAGGTTCTCTAGGCGCTTTCCTTAATCTTTTTCACGGTTTAATAAGTGTGATAATCAATATTTATGATGACGTGTTAACTTCTAGTTAAGTTAGCGGCACAATCCGTTAAACTCAGGTAAGAGGATAAATTGTTTGAACAAGGGGTAAGGCTTATGCCACGTTGGAGTAATATGATTGAAGATTTAGTCTCGAGAGTGACTGAAATCGGCAGTGCCATGTTAGATAATAATCAGGCAAATGAGCAAACACTTACGCAAAAGTGTGAAGCCCTGCTATCAAACTTAGGGGAAGCCACAGGGCTTGCCCGTTCTAAAGAAATTCTTGATGACTTTAAAGCGTTAGACCAAACACAAAAGCTGGCTTTCTTTCAGACTATTTGCCAAGAGTTTGGCGTTGATCAAGCGACTCTTAAAGCCGCGCTAGAAGCTTGGCAAGAAAATCCAGATGATGAACGTACTCGTAATATTCACTTTGCTTCAGAGCCTAGATCGCAAGAATTAGTCAGGCGTTTAAATCTAGCTCCAGGCGGCACAGCCGCTTTAGTACGTATGCGTGAAGATCTGATTCGACATATGAAAGAAGAGCCAACTCTAGCAGCTTTAGATAAAGATATACGTCACTTATTCTCCTCTTGGTTTAATCGTGGTTTTTTACGCTTAGAAAGAATTGATTGGTCAACCTCTGCCAATATTCTAGAAAAGATCATTGCTTATGAAGCTGTACACGAGATACAGGGCTGGGATGATTTACGGCGCCGTGTCGCAGCGCAAGATAGGCGGCTTTATGCCTTCTTTCATCCTTCTTTAGTGAATGAGCCGCTGATCTTTGTTGAGGTCGCCTTAACCTCGGATATGCCAGACACCATAGGTACGATTCTCGCGGAAGAAAGAGATAACTTGATGCCACAAGAAGCCAGTACGGCGGTATTTTATTCCATTTCAAATTGTCAGGCAGGCTTGAGAGGGATTTCCTTTGGTAACTTCTTAATTAAGCAGGTAGTGGAAGAATTAAAACGTGAACTGCCAGAGCTTAAGCGTTTTGTCACCATGTCACCTGTTCCTGGCTTAAGGCGCTGGGCTCACTCTGATGATGAATTGACTGAACAATATAAAGATTTGATTGAGACATTGGATCAGCAAGAAACACTGTTTGACCTTGATTTTATGACACAACAAAAGGCTTCTGTTTCCCACTTGGCGGCGCGTTTCTTATTAGAAGCGAAAAATAAAAAAGGCAGACCTTATGACCCAGTGTCTAACTTTCATTTAGGAAATGGTGCTAGATTACAGCAGATTAATGTTTGGGCTGATCCATCTAAGCGGGGACAGGCGAACTCTTGGGGCGTGATGGTGAACTATGAGTATGATTTAGATTATATCGAGAAGAACCATGAGGCTTTCTTATGTGAAGGCATAGTGAGTGCGTCGTCAGAGGTGAAACGTTTAGGTAACGCAGATTAATGGAGAGAACCTTGTATCATTCGAATTACTTAGCAAGTATTTTGCGTTCGGCATCATTAAAGCAAGATGACGCCATTTTTGCTTATCTTAAATCGGGCGAAGAAGTGACTTATAGGGCTTTGTTTGCCAATGCCGAAAAAACAGCGAAGGCCTTAATTAAAGCCGGTGTTGAGCCAGGTGATAGAGTCGCAGTACAGGTGGGAAAATCCATCACCACTGTTGAACTGTATCTAGGCTGTATTTTAGCCGGCGGTGTTTTTCTTCCTTTAAATACCGACTATACAATAACCGAGGTTGAGTACTTTTTAACGGATGCCAGCCCTAAGGTATTTGTCTGTGATCAAGACGCTAAACAGGCCATGGACCCAATAGCCTCTCGTGCTAAGGTAAAGGCGTTATTGACACTTGATGCCTCTGGTTTGGCTGGGACCTTGTTTGAACGAAGAGAATCAGAAAGCGCTGGGTTTGATGCAGTGCCAAGAGAGGCAAATGACCTTGCGGCCATCTTGTATACTTCTGGCACGACAGGCCGTTCTAAAGGAGCCATGTTATCTCATGGGGCATTGGCCGCAAATGCGCAAACTTTAGTCGAACATTGGCAGTTTAGCCCGCAAGATCGTTTGATCCATGCTTTGCCTATCTTTCACATCCACGGCTTATTTGTCGCCTTAAATATTACCTTGTGTGCCGGCTCTTCTTTGTACTTTTTAAGGCGATTTGATCTTGATGACATTGTGGCGTGTCTGCCTAAAGCGAGTGTCTTAATGGGGGTTCCAACCTTTTATGTACGCTTGTTAAAGCATGCTGAACTAACTAAAGGCAGGGTCGCTAATATGCGTCTTTTCGTCTCTGGCTCTGCTCCTTTATTAGCGGAAACTCATCAGGCTTGGCAGCAAAAAACAGGGCACGCCATCTTAGAAAGATATGGTATGACAGAAACCAATATGAATACTTCTAATCCTTATGACGGTGAGCGACGCCCTGGTACGGTAGGGCAGGCTTTATCAGGAGTCGAAGTGAAAATAACGGACCCAGAAACAAGTTTGAGCTTGGTTAATGGCGAGGTGGGGCAAATAGAAGTAAGAGGCCCTAACTTATTTACCGGCTATTGGCAGATGCCTGAAAAAACCGCCGAAGAGGTACGACCGGATGGTTGGTTTATCACAGGTGATCTTGGCTGCCTTGATGAGGATGCTTATTTGACCATAGTGGGTCGCTCTAAAGATTTGATCATTTCTGGTGGTTACAATGTTTATCCTAAGGAAGTTGAGCTTGTGATTGATGAACATGAATCTGTGCTTGAAAGTGCTGTGATTGGCGTGCCTCACACAGACTTTGGTGAGGTGGTTGTGGCTATCGTTGTCGCTAAAGGTAATAGCCAAGACGAAGCGGGAATAAGGGCGCTGTGCAACACATCTTTAGCTGCTTATAAACGACCTAAATCTATCTTATTTTTGGATGAGTTACCGCGGAATACTATGGGTAAGGTACAAAAGGCAAAGCTAAGGGCTGAATACTCTGAAACCTTTAGCTCGTCGTTAAAAACGAGCTTTTAGTTAATGGCTATTTGTTGTTGTTAGTTTTTTGCTATTGAATGTATTTGTATAATTAATTTTATCTATTTTATCTCTCATCTTATAGTGACGTTGTCGCAGCGTATCAGGGCTTATCTGGTTTGCTACAGCGGATTAACGTTTCTATAAGGTGGGAATCAAGATGCAAGATAATAAATCTCAAAATGTACAGCTAACCTCTGCTAATGGTGCGCCAGTGGCAGATGATAATAACAGCATTAGCGTAGGTGCCCGTGGCCCGTTAACTTTCGACAACCACTATTTGTTTGAAAAGCTAGCGCACTTTAACCGTGAAAGATTACCGGAACGTGTCGTTCATGCCCGTGGTACAGGTGCTTATGGTACCTTCACGTTAAATAAAAGCCTTACGGATTTAACCATAGCAAACTTCCTGCAAAGCGAAGGTCAGCAAACTCCTGTATTTGTTCGCTTCTCGACAGTGGGCGGTGGCCAAGATTCGTCAGATTATGCTCGCGACCCTAGAGGTTTTGCCGTTAAGTTTTACACCCAAGAAGGTAACTTTGACCTAGTTGGGAATAATACGCCTGTGTTCTTTTTGAATGATCCGATTAAGTTTCCTGATTTTGTTCATTCACAGAAAAAAGATGCCAGAACGAACTTGCCTAGCCCAGCTAACATGTTTGAGTTCTGGGCAAGCCACCCTCAATCTTTACATCAGATGACGATACTAATGTCGGATCGAGGTATTCCAGCCAGCCTTAGACACATGCATGGCTTTGGCTCTCATACCTTAAGTTTTTGGAATCAAGATGGGGAAAGAGTTTGGGTTAAATGGCACTTAAAAACGGATCAAGGGGTTAAAACTTTAACCGCAGAAGAGGCGGCTTTAAAACCTGCCCATGGTGCTCAGCAAGACCTCGTTGAAGCGATAGATAGTGGTGACTTTCCTAGTTGGACGGTCAAGCTGCAGGTGATGACAGAGCGCCAAGCGGCTAACTTTGCCATTAATCCTTTTGACCTGACCAAAGTGTGGCCACATGCTGATGTGCCCTTGATCGAAGTCGGTAAACTAGAGCTTAATCGTAATGTTGATAACTATTTTGCTGAGACAGAGCAAGCGACGTTTGCACCAAGTAATCTGGTGCCTGGCATAGGGGCTTCTCCAGATAAAATGCTACAGGCAAGATTATTAGCTTATCAAGATGCTCATAGATATCGTGTGGGTGCGCATGCGAGTCATATCCCGGTTAATGCACCTAAGTGTCCGGTTAACCATTACCAAAGAGATGGGGCTTATGCGGGTGTCAATGCAGGAGCGAGCGCTTGTCCTTATGGTCATGGTTCACAACCAGAGGTGAACTTCTATCCTAATGATAGAGCAAATGAACCTAAGCCAAACGCCAGTATACAAGCGCCTATGATGCCAGTGCTTGAAGATGCTTGGATAGGGGCTCATAGCCAAGATGAAGAAGACTATTACACTCAAGCTGGAGACTTGTTCCGTTTGATGAGTGATGATCAAAAAGCGCAGCTAACAAACAATATTGCTGGTGGTTTATCTCAAGCCAATGAGTCGATTCAATCCCGTATGTTGGCGCAATTTGCCAAAGCGGATCAAGCCTATGCGGATGGGGTTGAAGCCTTACTAAAATAATAGAGACGTGTTTCAAAGGCCCATAGTGTTTGCTCTATGGGCCTTTTTTATGTTTTTCCTTTGCTATTGAATGTTTAGAGATACCTTTATCAGGGGCTTTTGCTTATTATGTGCGCCTTAGAACTCAGTCGAAGGAATCTCCAGCATGGCCAAAATAATCTTCTCGCTAAAATATGTGGAAGAGGATGAAGCGAATGACATTCGTCAGTTGCTTATGGAGAATGAAATTGAGTTTTATGAAACCACAGCAGGTCGCTGGCAAATTTCATTAGCGGCCATTTGGATTCGCAATAATGAAGACTTTGATAAGGCCAGAGCGCTAATTGAAGCGGATCAAAAAGAAAGGCGAGAAGCCTATCAAGCCAATATGCCTGATATGAGACTGCTGCCTTCCTTATGGCGACAATGCCGCCATAATCCGGTTGAGTTTGGCTTTACCCTAGTTGCCATCGTCTTTGTACTGGGCTTAACCCTTTGGCCTTTTTGGCTAGTTTGATTGCCTAAAGCCAAGAAGACCTTGATGGTCTAGACAGGCACACAATTCTTTTGGCTTTCAATTAAAGCGACCGCTATTTGGTGCCTAGTCACTATGCCAATAATGCGTCTATCTTCTACGACGGGATACACTTTTGGCTTTCTATCTAACATCATTTTTGCCAAAGTCATCACAGTATCACTTGGCTTTACCGTTAGCACATCCGTTTGCATGACAGACTCGATTGAATTGGGCTGGTTGCAATAATAGGCATTCTGTAGAAGTTGTGGCAACACATCCTGCTCTGATACAAACCCAATCAGATTACCGTATTTGTCAGCCACCGGCGCGCCCGATAATTTATGTCTTGAAAGACCTTGGATAAGGTCGTTGATGCTAGTCTGCTGAGTCACATAATAAGCATCTCTAGACATGATATCTCGTATTTGCAATGTCTCTTTCATACACTGTTTCTCCTTTTAGAGCTTGATATGTAAGAGTTGTCCTAAACCTAAGTTTAGAGGGTGTCGGCTTAAAATGCCTTGTCAAAAACTAAAATTTTATAAATAAGGCTAATAGTTTTTAACTGTTAAGGGTTTTTGTTGATTTGGGTTGGGCTTGTGAGATTGGAACAAAATTAAGGGCCTTGAGCTGTGTATTTTTTATAACCTGCCAGAGAGACTGGTGATGGGGTATACTAGGCCTTTCTTATTGTTATTGATGCCTTTATGACCAAAGCTAAACATCAGCCAAAACGTGGTTCTCGTAATCAGAAGCTAGAGTTGCATCCTCGTAACCCCCATAGGGCGAGGTATGATTTTGCACTATTGGCAGACTCTAGTGCAGAGCTCGCGCCTTTTATCAGAACCAATAAGTTTGGTAATGAGTCGATAGATTTTGCGGATGCTAAAGCGGTAAAGGCACTTAATCGCGCCCTTTTGAATCATTTTTATGGTGTCAGCTTTTGGGATATCCCAGAAGGTTACTTGTGCCCACCTATTCCTGGTCGTGCTGATTATATTCACCACCTAGCTGATCTTCTTGCTACGAGTAATCAAGGTGAAATACCTAGAGGCAAGGGAATAAAAGCCTTGGATGTGGGTGTCGGTGCTAACTGTGTTTACCCTATTATTGGTCATAGGGAATATCAGTGGCAGTTTGTTGGAAGTGATATTAACAAGGTCGCAATAGATACCGCTAATGCCATAGTGGCTTCGAACAAATGTCTCAATGGCAATATCGATTGTCGTTTACAGACGTCTAATCGACAAATGTTTGAAGGTATTTGGAAAGCGGATGAACGCTTTGATCTGACATTATGTAACCCTCCTTTTCATAGCTCTAATGCAAAAATGCAGGCTGAGTCCCAGCGTAAGTGGAAAGGTCTAAACCAAGGTAAACAAGTGCCATCTAAACAAGGTCTTAACTTTGGTGGCCAAGATAATGAACTTTGGTGTGAAGGTGGGGAAGAGCGCTTTATTAATGACATGATTACTCAGAGCGTCGACTTTGGTGAGCAATGTTATTGGTTTACCAGTTTAGTCTCTAAACAAGCGAACTTAACGGGTATATACCGCAAGTTAAAGCTAGTGGGTGCTAAGGAAGTGAAAACGGTTGAAATGGCCCAAGGTCAAAAGGTTAGTCGTTTTGTCGCTTGGACCTTTTTAATGCCAGACCAAAGAGATTATTGGGCGGATAATTACTGGAAATAAACAGCCAGTGTTAGAGTCTATAAAAAAAGGCGCATCCTATAGCAGGGTGCGCCTTTTTCGTTTTAACGCGATCGCTTATCGCTTATCGCTTATGGCTTAGTCTTAGTCAGTGACCAAGTCAGCAGCGATTTTAGAGGCAAGTTTAGCATTGTTAAAAACGAGCTCTATATTACTAGCAAGGCTGTTACCGCCAGTTAACTCAGCAACACGGGCTAGTAGGAAAGGTGTTGATTCTTTACCGCCAATGTTTTGTTCTACAGATTCCGCCAAGGCTTGTTCAACCGCTTGATCAATCGCCGCTTTATCCATAGCAAACTCATGTGGAATCGGATTAGTTACAACCACGCCACCTTCTAGCTTCATATCCCATTTTGCTTTTAGGAAATCGGCAATTTGCGTTGCACTGCTTAGGTTGTAATCAACCGTGTGATCACTTTCACGTGTATAGAATGCAGGCAGTTTATCTGTGTTAAAACCTAGTACAGGGACACCTTGAGTTTCTAGGTATTCACGAGTAAGACCAAGGTCCAGAATAGATTTAGCGCCAGCACAAACAACAGCAACATTAGTTTTTGCTAATTCTTGTAGGTCTGCAGAAATATCAAAACTGGTTTCAGCACCACGATGAACACCACCAATACCGCCTGTCGCAAAGACTTTAATGCCCGCCATTGCTGCGACTATCATGGTTGCTGCCACTGTGGTTGCACCATGTTGCTTAGTTGCCACAACAAAAGGTAAATCACGACGAGAACATTTGATCACAGAAAGGCCAGCTTGACCTAGTGTGTCTATCTCGTCATGGCTAAGGCCTGCTTTTAAACGACCGTCTAGGATGGCAATGGTAGCAGGTACTGCGCCATTATCACGGATAATTTGTTCTACTTTTTTTGCTGTCTCAGCATTTTGAGGCCAAGGCATACCATGCGAAATAATGGTGCTTTCTAAGGCTACAACAGGTTTGTTATTAGCAAGAGCTTCTGCCACTTCTGGGCTGATATCTAGATACTGTTTCATTTCTTGGCTATCCATTTTTCAATATTTTTTTGACTAATATTTGGGTTGTTGGCGGCATCGGATTCTAATGTCATGGCAGAGCAAGCACTGGCAAACTCTAATGACTTATCCACTTCCCAACCATTGAGTTGAGCATGTATGAAACCTGCAAACAGCGCATCACCTGCACCTGTATCACTGACAGCATCAATATCAAATACGCCATAAGAAACGCTTTGATGAGCATTTGCAAAGATCACACCTTCTGACCCAAGGCTAAGTAAGATGTTTTTCACACCCAATGAGAGAAGCGCATGGATGAGAGCTGAGTCATGGGCGTCTGCTAGGCCTGTGATCGCTTTTGCTTCATCACGGTTAACTTTCAAGCCGGTCAGTCTTTTTAGTATTGGCTTAAGGCGAGTCGATTTTTGAACGGAAACTGCATCTGCGTAAAGTTTGCCTTGGCAATTAAGCTGAGCTAACCAACTGATGCAGGACTCACTCAAGTTTGCTTCAAGTAATAGTGTTTGAGCAGACAGTAATAAGGACTGCTTGTTGCTTAGCTGTGCACCATCAAGCGTGTCGATAATGGCCATATCAGAAACCGCAGTCACTAGCTGACCTTGGGGATCATTGATAGCTAAATAGGAACTGGTACTAAAGTCAGGATGGCGTATTACGGCATCCATATTAATACCACTGGTACGACATTGCTCTAATAGCCAATCGCCTGACTTATCTTGGCCAATCGCACTGACAAGCGAGACATCTTGGCCTAGACGGGATAAGTTTTCAGCGATGTTGCGGCCAACACCACCTGGGCTTTGATGTATCTGGCCAAGGTTTGAATCTTCAAGTCGTAGCTCAGATTGAGAGCGACCACAAATATCCAAATTGCAGCCACCGATGACCACGATATTATTGTCTTCCGGAACAATATAGCCTTTACCTAGAATGAAGCCTTTATTGGTCAGACGCATGATATGGCCTGCAACCGACTCTCGACTCATACCCAATTGGTTGGCGAGTTCTTGCTGGGAAGCTAATGGGCTTTTTTTGACAGCCGTTAATACTCTGGTTTCTTGTTCAGACATAAAGTATCTCGCTAACAAAAGTTTATAAAATTAACAATACTTATAAATCTAACTAGCTTTAACCTTAATAGCAAGGTTTAAATAACTTACTAACATACTTTTGTTACAGCTTTTTCTTATTGATTTAGCTAATAAAAGATTTGTTAAGCCATAAAAAAAGGCCAACCTAAGTTGACCTTTTTAACGCATGCTTGAGGAAGTTAAAACCTCAAACTGAGATTAGTTAATCTGATTCTTCATGTATTGACCCAGTTCAGAGTGATGCATGATAGAAGAGACAGGTAGGACTTTATTTGCAGGTCCCCAAGCAAAAATGTTGACCGGAACAGCAGTATGAGTCCCTGTGCCCCAAACAACGTTTTGTGAAGTAGCAAGTTCACGACCAATTAGGTTGCCTCTATCGTTATAAGGGAAGAAGGCATCGAAATCAGTAATAGCAGGGATTGTCTTAGCAGATAAGTACTTGTGACCTTCTGTATGGTAAGGGTTTTGTTTATCCATAAGGATGCGCTTAGCCTGAGCTTCATCAATTTTGAAATCTGAGTTAGCGTTAACAATCTTGACGAAGTTTGCGGGTGTTTGCTCTGCTTTATCTAGCTTGCCAAACTTGCTTGTCATTGCATAGAAGCTCATTTTTTGATTGTACAAAGCATCTAGAATATCAAAGCTACCAAAGTTGAAATTAGGCTTGTAGTCGCGATCTTCAAATGCTTCACCAGAACGTTTTTGTGCTTCTGGTAGGTTTTCAGAAGAGTAACTAAAACCAAATGAGCCTGTTTCATGGTCCGCAGTGACTATGATAAGCGTATCATCACGTCCTGCTGCCCATTGGTAAACACTGCCGACAGCTTCATCAAATTTAACTAACTCATTTAGCATGGAGCCAGCATCGTTTGAGTGGCCAGCCCAGTCAATTTGGCCACCTTCAATCATAAGGAAGAAACCGTCTTCATCTTTCTCTAATACAGATAGGGCTTTTTCAGTCATTTCTTTTAGAGTCGGCTGAGTACGATCCGCTGAGTCTTTTTTCATGCGGTGTTCGGTACCATCAGCCATACCAGAGTATGCAAATAGGCCGAGTAGTTTATCACCTGACTGAGCGTTTAATTGAGAGCGGTTAAAGGCAAGGTCATAACCTGCATCTTCGGCTTCAACCAAAAGGTTACGTTCGTCTTTACGTTTTGACTTAAGGCGAACACTACCTTCTGTCATGTCTTTTAACTCGTTATAAACCGCACCTTTTTCATTTGTTGATTGCGGAATGAAATACCTAAGTCCGCCTGATAGCATCACATCAACACCTGTTTCTAGCATGTCGACAGCAATTTCGTTCTCAAGTGATCTATGGGGTTGGTGTGCTGCAAAGGCAGCGGGTGTCGCATGAGTCAGGCGAGTATCTGAAATAAGTCCTGTTGCTTTACCAAGACGTTGAGCTTTTTCTAGTATGGTCTCAACATGGTTGCCGTCTTCATCTATCCCTATGACTTCTGAACCGGTGTAAATACCGGTTGCCAGTTGGGTTGCTGAGCACGCCGAGTCAACGACTATGGCATCACTTGGATTAGTCAGAGAGGCGCCAATAACGCCTTCTTTTGCTAATTGAGCAAGGGAGGTTGTGCGTCCCTTATAAATGGAGTTTGGCGCATGTTTGGCATAGGTTTCTAATAAACCTACCTGTTGAGGCCCCATGCCATCGCCTATCATCAAGATAACATTTTTGATCTCTGATGCGACAGATGTCATTGGTAAACTAGCTATTAGGGTTCCGGTTAATAGTGCTTTACTGAGCTTATTCATATATCCCTCTTACAAACGTTTGATTGTTTTTTTATGATTATTTTGTATGACGCTTATTGAATGTCAGGTAACGCTTTTCTTAGTAAACATCTTGCGACACGAAATAGTGATGCTATTTAAACCGCAAAAGATGTCACTTCTATTACATAACAAACTTAATTGATATAAACAGTGTCTATGTCGTTACTGTCATAATACTGCAATATATTGACGTAATTAGATACTTGTCTCTGAAGAAGTCAAAGTAAATAGGTTTATATTTGAAAGGAATAGGTGATTAGAGCGCATTAAAAAAGCCAGCTATGCATGGCATAGCTGGCTTTAATTCTATTAACAAATAATTAGATTTTAAACTGATGGATATTATTATTTAACTCAATTACTTGGTTAGATATTTGTTGATTAGCGACTGTAGTATTCTCGGCGCCTTCTGTGGTGCTTAATGCAATTTCTTGGATATTATTCAGGTTAATGGTAATTTCTGATGTCACCTGAGATTGCTCTTCAACGGCTGCCGCAATTTGAGTATTGAGATCAGATATTTGGCTAACTGCTTCATACGCTTCTTCAAATGAGTGGCTGGTTTCAGTACTTTTTGCTAAACAAGCTTCTGTGGTGGTATTACCGTTTTGCATACTGGCAACTGCCTGACTTGCTTCACGTTGTAGCTTTTCAACTAACTCCTGTATATCAACCGTTGATTCTTGTGTTCTTTGCGCTAAAGAGCGAACCTCATCGGCAACAACTGCAAATCCTCGACCTGTCTCACCTGCGCGGGCTGCCTCAATCGCAGCATTAAGTGCGAGTAAGTTAGTTTGTTCTGCTATGCCTCTAATGGCATCTAGTACGGTTCCGATACTTTCTGTTTCTTTGGCTAGGGTTTCAATGTCTTTCGAAGTACGTGTCACTTCATCTGCCATTTCTCGGATGATTTCTTGTGTTTCATTGGCAGAACGTTTGCCCTTATCGACACTTTCTTTCACTTTCTCGGCGATTTGCGCTGCAGATGCTGTGTTAAGTGCAACTTCTTGAGTGGCTGTATTCATCTCAGAGACAGCATTAGAAACAATACTTGTTTCACCTTGTTGCGTTTGAATGGACTGGTGTGTCTCTTCCATAATTCTTAAGGCAGTATTTGATGAGTCAGCGAGCGCTGTGGAAGAATCTGTGATTCTTCGAATAGTACTTGCCAAACTTTCGACAAAAGTATCAAAAGAATTTGATACCATACCTATTTCATCAAGACTCTTACTGCCTATTCTTAATGTAAGGTCACCGTCACCTGTTGATATTTCTGTTAAACGATGTTGTAAGTTTTTAATTGGATTCACTATCGAGCGACCGATAGTAATAGACAATATTAGCGCAAAAATGCTGGAAATCACTAATGCCACTGTGATCAATTTAATGGCTTCAATTTCGTCATGCTCTGCTTTCAGTGCTGACTTTGCTGTAAAGTCTTGAATATCGGCTAAAACGCTGATTAGCTCATGATCAAGTTCATCTTGATGCTTTTCTAAGGTAGGCAGAAGAGTTAACGCTTCTTTCATTTTATGATCTACCAATAAGTCAGCAACCTGAAAAGACTCTTTTTCAGTTTGTAAAAAGCTTTTTTCAATTACTTTCATAGTAACTGCTAAAGATTCAAGTTTTTCAATGGCCGCTTGTGAGTGAGCAATGCTCAATGCAGCTTGAATCAACTCTTCTGCTTCAAAAATTTCATGTTCTATTTTTTTAGAAAGAGTTTTCATTTTTTTGATGTGTTTATCTCTGTCTTTTTTATAGTCACTGCTGTTTGTTTCGATTAAAACGCCGTATAAAACAGATCTTTCCAACTCGATCACCTGAGCTAGTTGGTGCTCAGTAATTTGTGTCATCAGATTATTTAAAGGGATATCAACTTCAGCGATATCTACAACTTCAACGCCAACTTTCTTCATTTGACTTAAACCAATAACCCCCACAAGGAGAATAAGGCCTAGTAAAGAAGCGCCTAAAAAATATATTTTATGAGCAATTTTAATACGATTAAGCATGGTTAATATCTCAATTAGATTATTGATTTATAGTGTAAAAGATAACTGATAATGACAATTTAGACATTACCTAAAAATGATTAACATTATGTTAATAATCATAACGTCATGTCCATGACTAAGTCATAAGTATAATTGTATTTTTTTTACAGTTTGAAATCTTATGTACCTTTTTATTGCGAAAGGTAGGTTTAATGCTGCTTTGTGTTATTTTTGTGTCAAACCAGTACTTTTTATTACTTAACATTCATTTAAACTTATGTATAAAACTGAATGGCGCTATAATGCTTGATTAGTTTTAATTAGGTTGTTTTATGTTATTTCTTATTAGGGTGATTCTACTTACTCTATTATTACTGGCTGTGACTTTATATGGCCTATTGGTATTTCCTTTTTATTTTAAGTCTAAAAACAGGGTATACCTTGTTACTAAGTGGTTTCAGCAAGCAAGCCGAGTATTTGGTTTGCAGGTAAATGTTATTAAAGATCAAGTTGCTGAAAGTGTAGGACAAGCTGTCTATATCGCAAATCATCAAAACAATTTTGATCTATGTACTTTGGTTCATGCCGTCCCAAAGAGAACTGTTACTATCGGTAAAAAAAGCATTGTTTGGATTCCTGTTTTTGGGCTTTTATATTGGATCACAGGCAACTTTTTACTGAATCGATCTAATCGTAAACAAGCCATCGCAACGATAGATCAAGTTGTTAATAAAATGCGTGAGACAGGCTTATCCATATGGATGTTTCCTGAAGGCTCAAGAAGCCGAGGACGTGGCTTTTTGCCTTTTAAAGCCGGTGCTTTTCATGCTGCTATTCAGGCTGGTGTACCTATTGTGCCTGTCGTTTGTAGTAATACCCATAAACAAGTGAATTGGAACCGTTGGAATAATGGCAAGGTATTAGTTGAGATGCTGACGCCTATTTCAACGAAGGGCTTAAGTGAAAGTGATGTGCCTGCTCTGATGTCAAAATGTGCAGACCTTATGTCGCAAAAACACCAAGAATTAAACCGCCTGTTAGGTCGCCCTATTTAGGGGTTATATAGGGCAAAAGGTCAAAAAGTGTTGCAGCTTGGTTAACAAGCAGGCACAAAAAAGCCACTTTATGAATCTCGATCATAAGGTGGCTTTTTATTGTCTAATCGCTAAAAAAGACTGACTTTCAGTTTACATTTGTGACTGAAGGTAGTTTGGTAAGCCAAGCATCTTGATAAGGCCAAGTTGCTTTTCAAGCCAGTAAGCGTGGTCAATCTCTGTATCATCAAGCAAAACTTCTAGCATTTCGCGAGTGTTATAGTCTTGTACATCTTCACAGATCTTGATGGTTTCTTTTAGCATTGCTGCTACTTCATACTCGACTTTAAGGTCGTTTTCTAGCATTTCAGGAACATCTTTACCAACACGGATAGCTTCGCGTGTGACTAGGTTAGGAGTGCCTTCCAAGAAAAGAATACGTTCGATTAATTTAGCCGCATGGCCTTTTTCATCATCGAATTCGTGGTCAATGCGCTCATACAACTTGCTTAGACCCCAATCATCATACATACGAGAGTGAATGAAATATTGATCCATTGCTGTCAGCTCGTTGGCAAGCAATTTATTTAATGCATCGATAACCTGTTGGTTGCCTTTCATCTAAGCTCTCCTTGTTAAACTTGAGATTGTAAGTAGTTTTCTAAGCCAGTATTGGCAATAAGATATTCTTGTGTTTCAAGCCAGTCTAAGTGTTCTTCTTCGTATTCAAGAATGTCTTCTAGTAGGTCACGGCTAATATAGTCTTGTTCTTTTTCGCACAGGGCAATAGCGTCTTTCAGCTCAGTAATTTGCTCTGTTTGAAATTTAAGATTACAGCTGATGATCTCTACTGGAGATTCGCCAATATTAAGGTGACCGAGTTGTTGAAGGTTAGGTAAACCTTCTAAGAAAAGAACACGTTCGATAAGGTCATCAGACTGCTTCATGTCCTTAATCGATTTTTTGTAATTTTTAGAATTAAGTGCATCTAAGCCCCAATTCTTGCACATGCGTGCATGCAAAAAATACTGGTTAATCGAGGTTAACTCAGTTTTAAGTACTTTGTTTAAGGCCGTAATGACCTGCTTGCTACCTTGCATAATACCCTCGCAACACAGATATGATTGTTTAAAGTTTGTACGCAATTATAGTGCTAAATATAAATAAAGGAAGTGAAATTTTATAAAAAAACGTTATTTTTCAATCTCTTACGAATGATTTTCGTTATCATTATGAGGACTGATCTCAGCTGTTAATGAGAACGAGAGTTAGTATGCCAATATTTTGTTTATCTAATATAAAAAAGCCCTCTATATCAGTGATATAGAGGGCAAGAAGAGGTGAACTAAGGAAACCATATCAATAATTAAAGCTCTTATTTTTCCCTGTTATTTGATAGGCAAACTCAAAAGCTTCGTCGCGCCAGCTAAGCTGTGTAATTTAAGATTAGTTCAGTATTTGCAAAAAGGTTAACTTTTTCTGCAACTTAACTTTTGAATGAATGAAAGGATCAAAACTATATCTAAATATAAAATATAGCGTTATGATTCGTTTTATATATAAAGTGTAGCATATCGTATAAAAGGTTTGATTATGGGTATAGTAAAAATCTCGGACCCCTTGCATGATGAAATTCGCAAGACAAGCAATGTCATGTCACGGTCAATTAATTCACAGGCTGAGTTTTGGTTAAAAATGGGGCGTTTAGCAGAGATGAATCCAACTTTAACCTTTAATGACATCATTCAAATGCAGTTGAAGTTAGAAGATGAAATCAGCCAAACCGAGCAAGTTGAAGATATTCAGTTACGGGCTTTAATCTAAGGGTTTTCATAAGGAATGAAAAATGGATAAAGGGAACATTAAGTCTGAAGCAGAAATCAATCTGATGCGTGAATCAGGCCAATTGTTAGCTAAAGTATTTAGTATGCTGGATGACTATATAAACGTTGGTGTAACTACCTTAGAAATAGACCAAAAAGTCGAAAGCTATATTCGAAATGAGCTTGATGCTCGTCCTGCTAGTAAAGGGCAATATGACTATCAGTTTAGTTTAAATGCTTCCGTTAATGAGGTGGTGTGTCATGGGGTACCAAGTACTTATCGCTTAAAAGGGGCTGATATTGTCAATATTGATGTCACCTTAGAAAAGAACGGCTTTATTGCTGACTCTAGCAAAATGTACCTTATGCCGAATGCCAGTGTAATGGCTAAAAACTTGGTTAAAAAAACTTACGAAAGCCTTTGTCTTGGTATTCGTCAAGTAAAGCCTGGTGCTCGTCTTGGCGATATAGGCGCCGCTATTCAAGCTCATGCACAAGCGTCAGGTTATTCTGTCGTCAAAGAATACTGCGGCCATGGCATAGGTCGTGAAATGCATGAAGCACCTCAAGTGCTACATTATGGCCAGTCAGGAACAGGGCAAGTGTTAGAAGCAGGTATGACATTCACCATTGAACCTATGATCAATCAAGGTCAGGCAAAGGTAAAAACCAAAAAAGACGGTTGGACTGTGGTCACCAGAGATAAAAAACTCTCAGCACAGTGGGAGCATACTATTTTAGTAACAGAAACTGGCTATGAAGTATTAACCCTTAGGGCTGACGAAGCGCCAATATAGAAATTGCTTTAATTGGCAGCTTTAACCTAGTTTCTTTTTTATGTTTAATTTCGCCTTAAAAGTGAAATCATCAGAGATAATGGATTGACTTGTTAGCGGCGAAAATTTACATTCAAAAACTTAGATACCTTATGACAGAGTAATGAATTGATATGATTACTGTGATTGGCCAACGAGCAGGCCATCCTCATCTCAAAGCCAGCGACTGGTGGCCTTCTCCACAGCATTAATTTGCTTACTTCGCCCCTGTGCGAATCTTTTACATTTTTCTTATTAATCAATTTATTTAATGGTGTCTCATGCCAACTTCTTTATTTAACGGTACTGTGCCGACTGTATTAAACGCACAGCTTGACCCCTCACTTCGTATGCTAGTGATTCACTGGACTGACACTGAGTCTAGCTATTTTCCTTATGTTTGGCTTAGAGATAATGACCCTGCTGGTTTTCATCCAGACACAAAAGAACGTCAGTTTGATTTAACCAGTATTAATCTGGATGACGATATTTGTGACTTTGCTTTAGAGCAAGAAAGCATACGTCTTAGTTGGTTAGAAGAAGCCTATACTGCAGAATTTAGTTTGGCTTGGTTATACGCAAACCAACCGGGTAAAACTGTGTCAGACCCGGCTTTGAGTGAAGCTGCTTTATGGCGTAGCGAGTTGACTGGGGTGGATATTCCTCGCTCCAATGCTGACGACATTTTAACCCAGGATAGTGCTTTATTATCTTGGCTAAGAGATACCCAAGCTTATGGGCTATCAATTGTTGAAGGCTTGGCAGACGATGTTAAAGCGGGTACTCAAGTTGCGCAAAAAGTTGGCTTTCTAAGAGAGACCAATTTTGGTGTAGAGTTTGAGGTTAAGTCAAAACCTAAGCCAAATAATCTTGCTTATACTTCTATCGCCTTGCCATTACATACGGATCTCACCAATCAAGAGCTACCACCAGGCTATCAATTCCTACATTGTCTAACCAATGAGGCAGAAGGAGGCGGTTCCATCTTTTGCGATGGTTTTGCTGTGGCAGAAGATTTACGCCGTGCGGATGTTGTCGCTTTTGATTTATTAGTGAACACTCAAATCCCTTGTCGTTTTCATGACGAAGATTATGATATTCGTAGCCGCAAAGCCGTCATTAACCTTGATGATCAAGGGCAGGTAAATGAAATTTGCTTTAACCCTCATTTGGCCAGCACCTTGGATATTGCGCCTGAGTTGATGCATGCCTACTATCGGGCCTATCAAACCTTTATGAAAATGACTAAAAGTCCTGATTATAAAGTGTCTGTGATGCTTAAAGGGGGGGAAATGGTTGTGTTTGATAATCGACGAGTGTTGCACGGCCGGGATGCATTTGACCCTCAATCCGGCGCGCGTTACCTCCATGGCTGTTATGTGGATAGAGGTGAATTTGAAAGCCGCTTAAGAGTACTTTCTAAGTAATAAGCGTATGCCACACTGAAGGATAATGACAGTGTGGCTCTTTTCACGATCCGGGTGATTTTTTGTAAAACAATTCAGTTTTTTCTCCTTTTGAATACTCAAAACTATAAATTTTACTAATCTTTAAATACTTTCAGCGTTTCTCTTTAGAAAGACTATATTTTTAGAGACAAGGAATGGTTTTGTTTATCAAAAGGATCATTGAATGAAAATTGACTCATCTGCACCTGTAACTGACTCTTCTATCTTTATCGCCATCATAGATAATATTTTTTCTGAGGCTCAAGGTTTAGCTCAATCCCTCACAGAATTTAGTTTTGATGCGCAGGCGTTTGCTGACTTTTTTGAAATGAATGAAGCAATAAAGCAGCGAACTCCTGATCTAGTCATTATTGGCCAGTCTGCCATAGATAGGCTAGACGAGGAGGCATTTGTCCTTGCTGAACGCTTACATCAAGAGAAGATTCCCTGCTTTTTATATTTGACCCATGATGACTTTTATAGCCGCTTAAGAAGTGTGAGATCACACTTTCGCAAGCATTATGTGAAGCCGCTTGAGTTAACGCGAGTTGTTAATCATATCCGTACCGAGCTGAAGCTTGATAAAAGTGAAAACTCTAGGGTGTGTATCGTTGATGATCAAACCTCAGTATTAAACTATTTAAAATCAACGTTAGAGCATGAAGGTCTGGATGTGTTTGCCACGACCAATCCCATTGTCTTGATAAAAGAGATGCAGTCGTTTGAACCCGATTTATTTATTTTTGACATTAATATGCCAGAAATTACGGGAATAGAATTAGCTCAGATTATTCGTCAATTTGAGCATTTTAGTGCGGTCCCTATTATCTTTTTGAGTTCGGATAACTCCCTGGATAATAAGCTTGAGGCGATTAAGGGGGAATGTGATGACTTATTACCCAAGAACTTACCGATAGAAGCCATCGTACTGCAAGTTAAAAGCCGCATTAAGCGTAGTTTGAATATTCGTAAACTGACGATGCAAGATAGTTTAACAGGCCTTCTCAACCATAAAAATATTGTGGCAGCAGCCTTTAAAGCATTCAATTTATCTAGGCAGACTCAAATGTCGACCTCCATCATGATGATCGATCTTGATAACTTTAAGTTTGTGAATGACACCTATGGTCATGCGGCCGGAGACAAGGTGATAGTTGCCCTAAGCCAATTGTTAAAGGGCCGTTTGAACAAAACAGATAAGATTGGACGTTACGGTGGCGAAGAATTTATGTTGGTTTTAAAAGGAGATAGCCATAAACAGCAGCTTCAATTTATGAATGAAATTAGAGAGGTTTTTTCTAATTTGGTGTTTCACCACAATCAGGTTCAGTTCAATGTGAGTTTTAGTGCAGGCTGGACAAAATGTAGTGATTTTCAAGATTTTACTCAAATGTGCCAAGCGGCAGATTTAGCGCTTTATCAAGCTAAAGAGGAAGGAAAAAATAAAATCTGTTTAGGTTAAACATTGGCTAAATAAAAGCTGCATTCTGTATGAGTCTATTTTATTGTGTTGCTTATAACTTAAATGGACTAAAAAAATGCAGTTTGAACATTTTAATATCTCTGCCCCTAAAGCGTTGCTAGAGGAAGTAAAAGACTTTTATATTCAATTGTTTGGACTTGAGGTGGGGTTTAGGCCTAACTTCTCTAACCAAGGGTATTGGTTATATTTCGACGCTAACCCCATACTGCACTTAACACAGGATGAAGATAGAAAACATGCTCTAGGTGCGCTAGATCATATCGCTTTTAGCCTCACAGGGCTTGAAACTTTTACCCACAAACTAGAAACGCTTGGTGTTGAATACCATCTTCAAGAAGTGTCTCAAATAGGGATATACCAAGTGTTTTTTCATGACCCATCGGGTATCAAGTTAGAGGCTAATTTTAATAAGGAAGCTTAAGCTCAAGACTCCTTATGTGGCGAACCGCTAGCCTTCAAAAACAAGTGGCAGGCTAGCGGCTGTTTTCACTGCCCTGATGGCAAAATTACTATTGATACTTTTCACATGGGGTAGTGCTTGGGTTTGGTTAAGGGCTTTTTCATAACCTTTTAAATCTTTAGTCACAATTTCAAGACGATAATCGGCGCTACCTGAGACGAGAAAGCAAGAAATAACATAGTCTTTTTCAAGGACTGCCTGTTCAAACTCAGTGCTGGCGTGATCTTTATTGTTATCTAAAGTGACGTCCACGAAGATTGTCATGGGAAGACCTGACTTTTCCCTGTCCAAATTGGCTCTATAACTTGTTATCACGCCATCCTGCTCTAATCGTTTTACTCTACGTAAACAGGGAGAGGGAGATAAATTTACTTTTTCAGCCAATTCAACATTGCTTAAGCGTCCATCTTCTTGCAGTGCTTGAATGATATTAAAATCAATTGCATCCATCTCACTTCTCTCTTATCTATTGAATATTGGCATGTTTGATGATTCTAGCATTTAAAATGAGTGATATCTGCCAATTATGGGTTTTATACTGGCTAACTTAGCAAGGACATGCTCGTCGAGTTTGATTGATAATGAGGTCAATTCAGTTTGCTTTAAAAAAGTTTACTTAAGTCTTTTGTTAAGTCAATTTCGACCTTGAGGTGTGCCATGTCTAGTTCCAACACTGTTCCTGCTTATCGCGTTCTTGCCCAAGGTAGACAGTATCATTTAGGTGTTATGTCAGCCCTAGTGACCGCCTGTATTTGGGCCAGTTGGCTTATCTCAGTCAAAATGGGAGCGACCTCTAGCCTGACCATGTTTGACCTATCTATGATGCGCTACGGCATGCCTGCCCTGATGTTTGCGTACTTCACTTATCAAGCCCGCGCGCAAATTCGTAAAGTACCATTGCACATTTTAGGTGGAATAAGTCTAGGTGCGGGAGTGCCTTTCTTTTACCTTGCCTCCCAAGGTATGCATTTTGCGCCAGTTTCTCATGCCGGGCTTTTGATACCGGGCACCTTCCCTCTATTTGTGACTGCAATTGCCGTACTGATATACAAGGAGCCTTTAAGTTCGCAGCGTTTTATGGGACTTGCTGCTATAGCGATAGGCATAGTTACCTTGCTTGCTGAATCATTTTTTGCCGGATCAGGTCAGGTATTAACGGGTGATTTATACTTTTTAGGGGCAAGCTTTTGCTGGGCTTTATTTACCGTTAGTCTGCGTGTTTCTGGCCTTCCTCCACTTGCCGCCACTGGCTTATTAGGCTTGGTCTCTTGTAGTTTATTGATGCTTCTTTTTGCCTTAGGTGTACTCGATTCTGGTGTGTTCGGTGCAACTCAAGCATTGGACATGACTTTGATCGGTACTCAGTTTTTAATTCAAGGTGTCATGGTGGGCTTGGTGACTGGCTTTAGTTATGGTTTCGCTATTCGCCAAATTGGAGCAGAAAATACGGCAGCTATTGGTTCTTTAACGCCTGTGATTGCATCGATTGCGGCTTATCCTATTTTGGCTGAAACTCTATCAATTAACGGCGTGCTCTCTATGTCATTGATTTGTTTTGGTGTTCTGTGTGCTAGTGGTGTAAAACTAAACAAAATTTGGTTTTTAAAAAAATAAATAATTAGCTTGTTAAGGTAATAAGATGATTTTAGACAATTTGGATGCTGCTGCCGCAGACCCGATTTTATCCTTGTCGGTAGCCTGTCGCGCTGATGAAAGAACGCATAAAATTGATTTAGGCATAGGGGTTTATCGCGATAATCAAGGTGACACTCCGGTTATGCAGGCGATCAAACAGGCTGAAGCGCGCTTGCTTGAAGAGCAAAGCTCTAAAGTCTATGTTGGCATGCCAGGAAACGAATCCTTTAATGCTGCCATGATGGACTTATTAATTGGTGAGGGCGAGAGTAAAGCTCGTGCGGTTGGGGTTCAAACACCAGGAGCGAGTGGTGCGCTGCGAATGTTGGCAGATGTGATCAAACTTTCTGCTCCAGATGCAACCGTTTGGTTGTCAGACCTTAGTTACGCTAATCATGCGCCAATTATGAAAACAGCGGGCCTCAAAGTGTGTTATTACGCCTACTTTGACCCTGAAACTAAGTTGGTCAATAGCCAAGCTATGTTGGCCGATATTAGTCAAGCGGGTGCGAATGATGTGGTGTTATTACACGGCTGCTGCCATAACCCGACAGGGGCTGATTTATCTTTTGAAGATTGGCAAGCTGTGACTGAGTTAGCTCAGAAACAGGGCTTTTTACCCTTTATTGATATTGCTTATCAGGGTTTTGGCGATGGTATGGACGCTGATGTCGCTGGCTTTCGTTACCTAGCTGAAAGAGTTGAATCTTACTTAGTGGCAAGTTCTTGCTCTAAAAACTTTGGTCTTTATCGTGAACGTACGGGTCTGGCTGTGATAGTGGGCAAAAACCTAGATCAAAGCAATAAGATCAAATCACGCATGTTAGAGTGTGCGAGAAGTACCTATACCATGCCACCTGATCACGGTGCTGCCTTGGTGGACATAATTTTGCGAGATCAAACGCTAAAGCAGAATTGGCTTGATGAAGTGGATGTTATGCGTCATCGAGTGCAAGGTTTAAGAGAGCAACTAGCCGGTGCTTTAAGAGAGAAGAGTGGTAACCCACACTTTGACTTTATTGCTCAGCATAAAGGTATGTTTTCGGTTTTAGGTATTACCCCAGAACATGCACAAGCCTTGAGACAGGAACATGCTATTTACCTTGTTGATAGCGGGCGAATTAATATTGCTGGCATGCAAGAAGCTCACATAGATTACATCGCTGAGAAGCTTTTAGCGGTCACGAGCTTTTAGTTACTGCTTGCATGTTTGCATGAAAAGTAAAAAGCCTGATTAAGTCACTTAATCAGGCTTTTTTATGGTGAGGTTTTAGGTTCTATTTACTTAAGCTGTTATAGGCTGCTATTTACTTAAACTTTGATAAGCTAATATCGCTGCGGCAAGGTCTTCTCTTGAATCACCTACCGACTTAAAGACAGTGATGATTTCTTTTGGGTTTGAATACGCGTTTCGCCCTTTATGGGTATTGGAGCAAAGCTCAGTAAACTCGGCTTGAATGTCTTCTTTTTGAATCACACCGGCTTCTAATGGGATAATAATATCGCCTGCTTCGCTAAACGCTCCTGCTCTGGTATCAACAAACACCTTGGCTTTTTTCAATGCTGTGTTATCGGCTTCTTGCATTTCTGGGGTAAAACCGCCCACTAGATCAAGATGACAGCCTGAGCTTAACCAGTCGCCTTTAATGATTGGCTCTTTGCTCATGGTGGCACAACTAATGATATCGGCGCTTGCGGCTTCTTGGGCTAATTCGTCTGGTTTGCAAACCCAGGCTGTGATGCCTGCTTGTATCAGTTCTTCAACGAGTTTCTCTGCGCCGGCTAAATTGCGGTTATACACACTGACGTGGGTAATAGGGCGAACGGATTTATGTGCGGCAATCAGGTTACGTGCCATACGCCCAGAGCCCACCATAAGCAGACGGGATGCATCTTGTCTTGATAAATAGGAAGAGGCTAACGCCGAAGCGGCGGCGGTTCTACGTGAGGTGAGTTCGTTGCCTTCTAATTGAGCGAGATTGGCACCGGTTTTACCTGAACTCAATAAGTAATTGCTGGTAAGACCCGGTAGCCCTTTATCATTATTACTGGGAAAAACAAAAACTTGTTTCACTCCGCAGTATTCACCTTCAAGCCAAGCGGGCATTAACAATAACATGGCGTCTTTTTCTTGAGGCACATTAAGCACATGGTGATGACGAACAGGTGAGGTAACCTTGCGAGTGAAAATATCTCTTAGGGCTTCAACAAGATCTTGCCATGGCAGTGCTGCTTTAACTTCTTGCGCGGATAGCTGCATAAAAATCCTTTTCAAAAAAACGAACTAAGGTGTTTGAGTATATGAATATCAATGTTTACTGAATGCCAAAATAAAAAAAGCCCTCTAAACATATCATGTTTGAGGGCTTAATCTAGCGACTTAGCTGTGATTTCAAAGTGGCTTAAGCATCAATACGCTTGTACTTGATACGAGTTGGTGTTGCTTCGTTACCAGTACGTTGTTTGTAGTCAACTTCGTATTCAGCATAGTTACCTTCAAAGAAGACTGCTTTAGAGTCACCTTCGTATGCAAGAATATGAGTGGCGATACGGTCTAGGAACCAACGGTCGTGGGAAATAACAATCGCTGCGCCTGGGAAAGCCAGTAGAGCGTCTTCCAGAGCACGTAATGTTTCCACATCTAAGTCGTTGGTCGGTTCGTCCAATAGCAAAACGTTGCCGCCTTCTTTTAGCAGTTTTGCTAGGTGTAAACGGTTACGCTCACCACCGGATAGGTGTTTCACTAATTTTTGCTGATCAGACCCTTTAAAGTTAAAACGGCCGATATAAGCACGTGATGATACTTTAAAGTTGTTGATCATTATCATGTCAGAACCGTCTGAGATCTCTTCCCATACCGTTTTCTCACCATCTAGTTCACGCATTTGATCGACATAGGCAAGCTGTACGGTTTCACCTAAAGTCACTGTGCCTGAGTCTGGTTGCTCTTGGCCTGTGATCATTTTAAATAAAGTCGACTTACCGGCACCGTTACCACCCACAACCCCAACAATTGCACCTTGTGGCATAGATAGGTTTAGATCTTCGATGAGTACTCGGCCATCAAAACCTTTGCTGACATTTTCGATGTCAATTACCTTGCTACCTAGGCGTGGGCCAGGTGGAATGTAAAGTTCGTTAGTTTCATTACGCTCTTGGAAATCTTTAGAGTTCATCTCTTCAAAACGGGCTAAACGAGATTTAGACTTAGACTGACGTCCTTTCGCATTTTGACGAACCCATTCAAGTTCAGATTTGATAGCACGTTTATGGGAGGCTTGTTGTTTAGCTTCCATTTCAAGACGAGCATCTTTTTGTTCTAACCAAGAAGAGTAGTTGCCTTCGTATGGAATACCATGGCCACGGTCAAGTTCTAGAATCCAACCTGCTGCATTATCAAGGAAGTAACGGTCGTGGGTAATGGCCACAACGGTCCCCGGGTAATCTTTTAGGAAACGTTCTAACCAAGCCACAGATTCTGCGTCCAAATGGTTAGTAGGCTCGTCTAAAAGGATCATGTCTGGCTTATCTAGTAGTAAGCGGCATAGGGCAACACGGCGACGTTCACCACCTGAAAGGTGCTCGACATTCGCATCCCAAGCAGGAAGACGCAAAGCATCTGCCGCAACTTCTAAAGCGCGATCAAGGTTATGGCCTTCTTTTGCTTCGATTAGGGCTTCAAGTTGGCCTTGTTCTTTGGCTAGGGCATCAAAGTCAGCATCTGGCTCTGCATATTCTGCATAAACGGCATCCAAGCGAGCCATGGCTTCGATTACATCGGCGAAAGCTTCTTCTACTATGCCGCGAACATCTTTTGTTGGATCAAGTTTCGGTTCCTGTTCTAGGTAACCAATCTTGATGCCTGGCATAGGGCGAGCTTCACCCACGTGCTCTTGGTCAACACCTGCCATAATGCGTAGTAAGGTGGATTTACCTGAGCCATTTAGACCCAAAACACCAATTTTTGCACCTGGGAAGAAAGAAAGAGAAATGTCTTTTAATATTTCGCGTTTAGGTGGAACAATCTTACCTACGCGATTCATGCTATATACGAATTGAGCCATGAGTGAATACTTACTTTTAATGGGTTGATATGTGTTCTCGAAGTTATCTGAAAGGTCGAGAACCCGCTGCAAATATGAAAGTGGACTAAGGATAGCACAGGGGCAATGCGGTCAAAATATTTTAACCGCAATAATCTGTGAAAGCCTGTAATTTGAAGGTTAAGGAGCCTGCGAATAAGTCCTTCCGTCTCAGCGTGTGGATAAAAGCCGCTAGATTTATGGCGAGTAGCGCAACTTAATCGCAGGCTCCTTAATAAAGCACAATAAGAGCCGCGCCAATGACAACCAAACTGGCCCCAATCCAAGCGCCTATTGCGGGTCTTTGTCGTGTGGTAACCCAGAGCACTGGCAAGACTAAGACAGGGACTGTGGCAGATAAAGTGGTGACTATGCCTACATCGCCGTTACCTATGCCCCAAACTAACACACTCATACCAATCACCATGCCAATAAACCCTGTGGCAAAGACACCTGAATAAGAAGCAAACGAAATGGCTTTCCAAGAAAACAATGCAGTTTTATTTTGTTTGTGAAAATAAAGGTTGTAAGCAACAAGCAGCGCAAGAGCCGCGGCGGTGGATCGAACGGCTGACGCAGCCAGAGGGTCGGCGCCTGCGAGGAGGGCAGGTTTACTTAAAATGGCGCCAAATACCTGACATAAAGCCGCACTCAGGGCGATTGCCACTCCAACCCATAAACTGCCTTTTGTTTCTTCTAAAGAGGCCGTTTTGCTATTTTCCAGTAGGTTCTTACGTTTACCATAAAGAATGGCAATCATGGCACCAGAGGTCACCAGTGCACAGGCAAATAGCTCTATATAGCTCAAGGATTCGTCAAATATAAACCAAGCAATGATGATGGACATGGGGGCATTGGTGGCAAATAGGACGCCAGCACGTCTTGGTCCGAGTCTATGTACCGAGCTGAAAAGTAGGGTGTCACCGATAAATATGCCGATGAGCCCTGAAATTATCAGTTGCCCCTTGTGCTCCCATAAACTGGCGTCAAAGGTTTGCGTTACCATAGCTATGAGCAAAAGCACAATGCTGGACATGACAATACGCAGTGTATTAAAACGGAATATGCCAAATTCGATAATGAGCTTGGGGGCCATTAGGCTGGTGATGGTCCAACATAACGCCGCGACAAGACCTGATAGCTCAACTAATGACATTCCGTTTCCTTTATTTAAGCCGTTGATGACTGGTCCAAGGTAGCAATTGCGAAGTTTAATTTCTAGGTTTTTATCTGTCTGGTTTTAGCCTAGGTGAGAGCGGCCATCTAGTAGCTATCTGATGCTGGGGTTGATATTATCAATCTTAATTAAATGGTTGTGATTATTCACTTTTTTAAGCAGCCAGACCCTACAATAAAATCGATAGGATGAGTCATGCGATGTCCTTTTTGTGGCGCTCAAGAGACTAAGGTTTTAGATTCCAGATTGGTATCTGAAGGAGCACAGGTTCGACGCCGTCGTACTTGTAATGCCTGCCAAGAACGTTTTACTACTTTTGAGTTCGCTGAACTGCAAATGCCTAAATTAATCAAAAACGATGGCAGTAGAGTACCTTTTGATGAGGAAAAACTGCGTCGTGGCATTCAACGAGCCTTAGAAAAAAGGCCGGTCAGTATAGAAAATATAGAAACAGCGATTATTCGAATTAAAGAAACCTTACAAGCGACTGGTGAAAGGGAGCTGTCTTCCCGTGCTGTGGGTGAAGCTGTGATGAAACAACTGCAAAAACTGGATCAAGTCGCCTATGTACGCTTTGCTTCTGTATACCGTAGTTTTAAAGATATCAGCGAATTTAAAGATGAAATTGAACGCCTTGAAAATGACTCTCAAGAGAGCCTTTCAAGCCATAAAAAAAGTTAACTTCCATTAGGTGAATTATGAGCACTGCACCCCAACACAACCATCATTATTGGATGGCTAAGGCGATTCAACAGGCTAAAAAAGGCCTTTATACCACTCACCCAAATCCAAGGGTTGGCTGTGTGTTGGTGAGAGATTCTCAATTGGTGGCAGAGGGCTATCATAAGTTTGCTGGTGAAGGGCATGCTGAAGTGAATGCCATCGCTAATGCGAATGGCGATACGCAAGGCTGTACTGCTTACGTTACGTTAGAACCTTGTAGTCATCAGGGTAAAACTGGCCCGTGCGCAAAAGCCTTAATCAAGGCAAAAGTAAGCCGACTTGTCTATGGTATGCAGGATCCAAATCCTGAAGTTGCTGGTCGTGGATTAGCTATGCTTAAAGAAGCGGGTATTGAGGTTATTGGTCCTGTTATGGAAGCTGAAGCACTGGCTTTGAATCCTGGTTTTATCAAGCGAATGACAGATGGCCTTCCTTATGTGCGCTTAAAGCTTGCCATGAGTCTTGATGGACGAACGGCAATGGAATCGGGTGAGTCCCAATGGATTACCGGGCCAGATGCTCGTCTTGACGTGCAAAAAATGAGAGCACAAAGTGATGCGATTGTGACGGGAATAGGTTCAGTTATCTCTGATGATCCGAGTATGACCGTGCGTATCGACAGTGATAATCTCCCTGCGAAAAGTAAAAATGTGCGCCAACCTAAACGTATTATTATGGATACGGCTTTATCTATCCCGCCTGAGTCTAAGATCTTGTATCCGAGCAATGAGGTTCAAATATTCTGCCTTGAAAATCTTGTCGAAGCAGACCACCAAAAGTCTCTTGTCAAAAAAGGAGTAGAGGTTACTTATGCTGAAGAGGCTGAAGAGGGTGGTATTGATCTTGTTGCTGCGATGGAGAGCCTTGCTGATCAAGGCATTAATGAAGTCTTAGTGGAAACAGGCGCAGTTTTGGCTGGTTCTTTCTTACAAGAAGGGCTGGTGGATGAAGTTGTACTTTATATGGCACCTAAATTATTGGGCTCGAATGCGCGACCTTTAATGCAGCTGCCATTAGATTCTATGGATCAGGCAGTGGATTTTGAGATGGTGAATTTAAGCCAGTTGGGTAAGGACATTAAATTAACTCTTAAGCCCTGTTATGAAGATGAAGAAGAGGGCTAAGTGTATTCGTTTTCTGCTGATTAAAAAATATTCATAAATCTACTCAGATTTATCGTTTTTTGTAGCAATTTTCCAAGAAATGTCTCATGAAAATTGCTACAATCGCCCATCTTCTTTCTTGGGCTGTGAATTCTTGCAGCACAAACAGAAAAATCGAATAGACTAAGACAAGTATTGATGTAGACCTAGCTTTCATTTTAAAGCATTAGGTGTACATCTATTTGCAATATTGAGGCAAAAATGAGCGAAGTGGATAAAACATCGGAACAGAAAAAGCAGCCTAAGCGTAAAGCGAAGAAGCCTTCACGTTCTCAATTACGTAGTGCAGCACGTAGCTTCGCATTACAAGCTGTTTATCAATGGCAAATGAACCACGCTCCAGTAAATGAAATTGAAGCGCAATTTGCGGTTGACCACGACCTTGGCACTTGTGACAAAGCATATTTCCGTGAATTGCTACAAGGTGTGACGGCAAAAGCTAAAAGTTTGGATGATTTATTTGAAGAGTTACTAGATCGCCCGCTAGCTGAGCTAGACCCGATTGAATTAGCAACGCTTCGTATTGGTTCTTACGAATTAGCTGAGCGTTTAGATGTGCCTTACCGTGTCGCAATTAACGAATCTGTTGAAATTGCGAAGTCCTTTGGCGCATCTGAAAGTCATAAATACGTTAATGGTATTTTAGACAAGCTAGCGCAAAGAGTTCGTCGTGAAGAGATTGCAGCGCGCAGAGCGAATAAGTAAAACTGACTTATAAGTTGCGTGTTAAAAAGCCCCTACTGTTCGCAGTAGGGGCTTTTTTTATGGTGAATTTTTATCGCTAGCGTATTTGGCTAGTGCCCCATAATTTGCTGTATGCCTCGCAATGAAAGACCAAAGACTTAAAGCTATTCACATCAATATCAGCAGGGATTTCATACTCACTACCACCTTCAAAGGTATTTACTAAAGAAATAAATACCGCATCGTCCGTGGCGTTATTGCCATTGACACTGGCTGCATCTTGCTTGGATAAGAAAATTTTAACATCTGGACCTTCCTTAGCTTCAAAATTGTCTAATAGTTGAATGTATTTCTTGCCACCCCTTTCGCTAATTCGCCAATCTCCTTCGACAGCATCAGACCCCCAAGAGCGAAAGTCTGCTTCTAGTTCTCCCCAAAAAAGCACTTTGTCGGCTGCATTGACGGATGTAAAACCGAATAACAGAATAAAACTCAGAATTAAATGTTTCACACTCACCTCTTATAGTAATAACCAAATTCCTAATAAATTTATCAGACGCGTAAATTGCAAAAATGTTCCATCACGGCCTAAGTTTAGTGGGTTATCTTGGCTTTACTCTGTTTATTCACTCCAATTTAGCCCTAACAAAGGGTGTTAATTAGGTTCAAAGAAAATATACTGCGTCATGAATTTTTATCTGGTTTAGTGCTTTAACAGATTCGATCTTTAGGTGGCATGAGTGAAAGAATTTGAGTTAATCGAAAATATTTTTAAGAATGCCCAAATGGCAAGTATAGCGGGCCGCCAAGATCTGATTTTAGGTATAGGGGATGACTGTGCGCAAGTTCAAGTCCCCGCGGGTCAGCATCTTGTTTTCTCAATGGATTCCTTGGTTGAAGGGCGTCATTTTCCTTTTGATGCGGATCCTGCTGCTATAGGTTATCGCGCTGTTGCGACTTGCGTAAGTGATCTTGCTGCTATGGGGGCCAAACCTGCCTTTTTTACGTTAGGTTTGACTTTACCTGACTCAGACCCACAATGGTTATCTGCTTTTGCTCAAGGTATGTCTGAATTAGCTGAGCCAATTGGTTTGGTGCTTGTGGGTGGCGATACTACCAAAGGTCCATTAACTATTAGCTTACAAGTTCATGGTTATATCGAGCCAGAGTTTGCTATCAGTCGAGCGGGTGCAAAACAAGGTGATGATATTTATGTCACAGGTGTTTTAGGCGATGCGGCGGCTGCGGTACCCATCATGACGGGCGAAATGATGGTTAAAGGTGATATATATGAGCATTTTTATGATGCTTATTGGCGCCCAGAGTCACGCCTTATCGCCGCTATGGCGCTTAAGCGTGTTGTCTCTAGCATGCTAGATGTCTCAGATGGATTGGTTCAAGACATTCAACATATTCTTAAAGCCTCTTCTGTCGGTGCACAAATTGATGCGGGGTTAATCCCTGTGTCTGAGGCTTTATTACAATGGCAACCAAGCTCCGCACTTAAGTTAGCTTTAACAGGAGGAGATGATTATGAACTTTGCTTTACTGCGCCAGAGTCTGCACGTGAAGAGATTGCTTTAATCACACAAACCTTGCATCTACCTTGTAAAAAGATTGGCCAGATCACGGATTCTGGCTTTGTGGTACAGGGTTATGAGGGTGAGTTTGAAGGTTGGCAGCACTTCTAGGCTTTAAGTGTGTATAAAAAGGTGCGTTTAAGAGCCCCACGAATAAATACAAATAACAATACTGATCATTTTTTAAGGTAAAGAACAAATGGCAAATGATGTCCCTAAGTCCGTATGGCGTAATCCAATACATTTTTTAGCGTTTGGTTGTGGGTCAGGTACCGTTGATAAAGCGCCGGGTACTTTTGGTACGCTCGCGGCGATTCCTGCATACTTATTAATGCAAAACCTAGATTATCAGCTCTATTTTTGGCTCTTGTTAGCCAGTTTTATTGTTGGTGTTTATCTTTGCGATAAAACCAGTAAAGATCTAGGAGTACATGATCATCCAGGTATCGTTTGGGATGAGTTTGTCGGTTATTGGATTACGATGTTTTTAGCGCCCGCTGGCTGGTTATATATAATCGTAGGTTTTGTCTTATTCCGTATTTTCGATATTTTAAAACCTTGGCCTATCTCTTGGGTCGATAAGCATGTTCATGGCGGTTTTGGCATCATGATAGATGATGTCTTGGCGGGCATTCTTGCCTTCGCAGCCTTGCAGGGCTTGATTCAAATGGGGCTTTGATCTTTATGGCTGTCAGCGTCAATTGACATTTTGACAGCCATTCTTCCTCTTATCTATCAAATGTATTTCGATTGCTCAAACTCATCTAATAACCAAGCCTTTAATTGTTGTGCCGCTGGGCTCAGTTTTGTTTGCTTAGGATGAACGAGATAGAAGTTCTTATTGTTGGCAAGGCAATGACCAAAGGGCTCAATTAATTCCTTCTGCTCTAATTCTTTTTGTACTAGTGCTCTATTACTTAGAACTACGCCTTGGCCATGTTTGGCGGCATCGATAGCCAGTAACGTTTGGTCGAAATGAATTTTGGTAATAGCCTGTCTCTCACTTTGGTTAATCTCACTAAAGTGATCTAGCCATTCATCCCAACAAGGATGCAAAGAATTGAAGATGAGCGTTGCTCTAGTTAACTGTTTGGTTTCTTTGATATTACGTCGTGTTAAATAATTTGGGGCGCAAAATAAGCGAATTTCATCATCGAGTATGAGTTGTACCGCTAGATTATTATCTTTTCCATCAAAGTGACGTAACGCGAGATCAACGTTTTCGTTTTGAAAATTCACTGGCTTGTTAGACGCATTGATGTGCACTTCTATGTCTGGGTATTTTGTCATGAAATGGCTCAGTCTAGGGCTTAGCCATTTTGCCGCTAAAGTCTGGGTAAGAGATAAATAAACAGAGTTTGTTTTATCCGTTTTACGGTTTTGACTCGCTGCACAAACCTGTTCTAGGGCAGGCGCAATTTGGGCGAAATATGTCAGCCCCTTTTCTGTTACCACTAGTTGTCTAACTTGACGATTAAATAGGGTATAACCTAGCCAATCCTCCAATTTTTTTACCTGCTGAGAAACCGCCCCCGGTGTGATATGTAGCTCTTGGGCTGCCAGTTTAAAGCTAGCAAAACGCACGGAAGCTTCAAAAGCAATGAGTGCATTTAAGGGTGGAAGTGGTTTTTGCATAAAGCCTCTTTCATCAAGTTCTTTCATTAAAATATTTTTATACAATAGTTTATCTATTCTATAAGACAAGATAAATCGTTTGTACTCAGGGGCCTAATCTCAATAATGAAGAGAGTATTTATAGGCGCAAAGTGCTTGAGCCTGATTGATTGTGAGGTTGAAAGAAGATGAAGTATTTACCCCTAATGGCGTTTTGGCTCCTTGGTATCATTTGGGGCAGTAATTTTATTTATATGAAGATGGCCGCTGAGTACCTTAGCCCATTGCAGATCGTTTTTTTACGAGTGGCGTTTGGCTTTGTGCCTGTGTTTATTTACGCTTATTTTTTGGGTGTGTTAAAGCTCGCTCACATTAAGCATTTGCCTCACTTTGTTGTCATGTCTTTGTTAGCAACCAGTGTATATTACTTTAGCTTTGCTAAGGGTGCTTCGTTATTACCTTCGGGTATCGCTGGGGCACTAAGTGGCACCATACCTCTTTTTGCTTTGCTGTTTAGTGTTTTATTTCTCGCTGAGGAAAAAGCCAGTTTAATGCGAGTGTTAGGACTTGTTTCTGGTTTGGTGGGTGTTATTTTAATCGCTAAGCCTTTTGCCGGTGATATTGCTGCGACCAATCTTGAAGGTGTGCTCTATATGACACTGGGCTCTATAAGCGTAGGTGCCTCCTTTATTTATGCCAAACGTTTCATTTTACCGCTGAACATTCCAGCGGCATCACTCACTACTTATCAGCTAGCTTTAAGTCTAATTATGTTAAGTGTTATTACTCCTTTTCAGGGTATTAGCCAGATAGTTGGTGATCTGCATGCAAGTTTGGGCTTAATCATTGGTTTAGGCTTGCTTGGTACTGGGCTAGCCTATCTTATTTACTATTTTATTATTGCTAAGTCTGGGGCTGTTGTAGCCTCGTCAGTTACTTATATTCCACCCGTAGTTGCTTTAGTGATTGGCGCTTTTGTTGGAGAGGCGATTGGTCTTTATGAACTTGGTGCAACTGGTTTGATTCTCGCTGCTATTTTATTGATTAATAAGAAGCAGACTAATGAGGAAGGCGGATTAGCCCCTAAGAAAAGTGTGAGTTAAAGGCTGTTGGTTATGGCATCTGATAAGGCTGAGAAGAAATGGCTTAACTTCGCTCACATTGCTCACTCTGAAACACTCCTTTTTACTGGTTCTTGGTTAGTTATTCAGGTGAAGAAAGTGTTATTGTCATTAAATTCACGTATAACAATGTCACGTGACATTATGTCAAATAACGCTATGGATAGTTAATAAAAGGAAATTTAAGGTGCAAGAATTAGAAATGTATTTGTCGTTGTCGACGATTATCAGTGTTTGTTTATTTATCTTTGTATTAGTGGTGCTAAAAAGTGGTATTAAGTTTGTACCGCAAAACCGTGCTTGGGTGATTGAGCGTTTTGGCAAATATCAGTCAACCAAAGAAGCAGGTTTAAATTTTATTATTCCCTTTATAGATGCAGTTTCAGCGGATCGCAGTTTGAAAGAGCAGGCCCAAGATGTGCCGAGTCAGTCTGTCATTACCAAAGACAACATCTCTTTAGCGGTTGATGGTGTGCTTTATTTTCGAGTGTTAGATCCGTATAAGGCCACTTATGGGGTTGATGATTACACCTTTGCTGTTACTCAACTTGCGCAAACAACCATGCGTTCTGAGCTGGGTAAAATGGAATTAGACCGAACGTTTGAAGAGCGAAATCAACTGAATGCCAGCATAGTCACTGCCATAAACCAAGCGGCTGAGCCTTGGGGTATTCAAGTGCTGCGTTATGAGATTAAAGATATCGTACCGCCTAATTCTATTATGGAATCCATGGAAGCTCAGATGAAAGCGGAGCGTGTGAAGCGTGCGCAAATTCTTGAGTCCGAAGGGGATAGGCAAGCGGCGATTAACGTTGCAGAAGGTCAGAAACAAGCTCAGGTCTTAGCTGCAGAAGCGGATAAAGCTGAACAAGTACTAAAAGCAGAAGGTGAAGCCAAAGCGATTCTAGCGGTTGCTCAAGCACAAGCTGAAGCATTACAGCTTGTCGGTGAATCAGCCAATACCACACCGGGTCAAAAAGCGATTCAGCTGGACCTTGCAACGAAAGCCATTGAAGCTAAGCAAGCCATTGCTAAAGAGTCTTCCGTCGTATTATTGCCAGAATCAAGCACAGATGCGACAAGTATGGTGGCATCAGCGATGACGATTATTAATACCTTAAATAAAAAGGATTAGGCATGCTCGAATATCTCGCTCAAGGTTTTATTATCTTGGGAATTATTCTGATAACGGTTGAGGTTTTGGTGTTAGGGCTATCAACCTTTGTCTTACTCTTTGCCGGTGTTGCTATGATTTTATCAGGTAGCTTAATGGTATTTGAGTTGATCGAAACGAGCTGGATCTGGGCTTTTTCATCTACTACAGCTATTACCTTTCTGCTTTCTGTTTTATTTTGGAAGCCACTTAAGGCGATGCAAAATAAGGTAGAAGTGAGTGAGAGTAAGACTGAGTTTAATGATAAAGAGTTTGTATTAGAGCAAAATGTGGATATTAAGGGTGAGAGTCAATATCAATACTCTGGCATCATGTGGCAGCTAAAAAGTCAGCATGAGATTAGCAAGGGCACCTTGGTAAAAGTGGATAAAATTGAGGTGGGCGTTCTTTGGGTCAGTGAAGTGGATTAAAACTGAGTTGACCATTAAAGGATGTGTATCAAAGAAGGCCTATTAGTTTTCTAATAGGCCTTCTTTTATCCACACGCTGAGGCGGGAGAACTTATTAGCAGGTTCCCTAGTCGTCATACTCATTGTCAGTAATGGGGCCGCGATGTTTGATCTGCAAGCCTTTCACAAACTGTCTTAAGATCTGATCTTTACAAGGACGGAAATGTTGGTGAGTAGGCTTTCTAAAAAAAGCGCTCAACTCATGTTTACTCAATTTAAAGTTGGCTAATGCCATCAATTCCATAACATCGTCAGAAGTCAGGCTAAAAGCGATTTTTAGTTTGGTAAATACCATATTGTTATTCAATTTACTTTCCACTGGCGCTTTAGGGCCGTCTCTTTGGCCACGTTTAAACACGATCAAGCCATTTAGAAAGTAGGCTAATAATTTGTCATTACAGGCTTTAAAGTCTTTATCTGCATAATGCTTTAGTAGGCTACTCACTTCAGCACGATCTACCGTATGTTCAGCAAGTGCAAAAATTTTAATCATGCTGTTATCGTTAAGATCAAGGATGTAGCGGATACGGCGAATTACGTCGTTATTTGTCATGAGGTTGTCTACTAAATAGTGATTGAAAGTGAGTGTTAATTATACGGGTATCTGTTCTATTGTCCTATTTTATCTTAGGGATTTAAAATAGGACGTATTAGGTCAAAGCACTTGTTTCTGTTTACGGTTTAGATATTGCTCAAACCCCCGAATTAACAAGGACAGTGTGATGGTAAGACAAAGATAAACAAAGGCCACCACATTATAGGTTTCAAAAAACTGAAAGCTGGATGAACTATAGACTTTACCTAGTTGAGTAATATCTTGTACGCCTAGGGCAGACACTAAGGCAGAGTCTTTGATCATGGCAACAAAGTCATTGCCTAGCGGTGGTAATATTTTTCGAAAAGCCTGTGGAAAAATGATAAAACGAAATCTCTGCCAACTATTAAGGCCTAGCGCTTTAGCTGCTTCAATTTGCCCTTTATCGACTTCTTGGATCCCCGCACGAAAGACTTCTGCAATAAAGGCGCTATAGCTTATACATAAGGCTAAAATAGCACGCCAAACCATATTGAAATCTCGCGTCCGGGCTTTATCTAGCCACTGCCACTCAATCGGTTTTTGCATTACCCAGTTGTAAAAGTCGACTAGCTCGGGCGCTCCCACAAAAGCGATATAAAAAAGCAGTACGAGAACAGGTACGCCACGAATCACTTCCACATAAAAACGCGCCACTTCCCTGATTAATCGATAACGAGAAAAGCCCGCAAGTGCGATCACAAGGCCAATGGCACAGGCTATAAAAAAAGCAATTAAGGTAACCGTGACGGTTGTCACGACTCCTTGGCTTAGGGTGTTAAAGATTTTTTGGTAGCCCGTATCGGCTGCAATATTCCAAGTCAGTAAGATGCCACTGACAATGATTGCGAGTAACCACCAGGGTAGACGGCTGAATGAGTATTTAGATGTCATATATAGAATGATGTTATTGGCTAAATGAAGAGGCCTTAAACCTAAACAAGTAGCGTCCCAATCTCTAAACGTATTTAGACAGAGGGGCGCTAGTGTAATTCTTTTTAATTACTTGTTCTTGTAATCAAAAAACCATTTTTTATTCAAGGCTTCTAATGTGCCATCGGCTTTCATGCTAGCAAGGGCTGCATTGATAGGGCCTTTTAACTCAGAACCGGGTGTTAGAATAAAGCCAAACTCTTCCGTCCCTAGTGGGCCGCCAACCACTTTAAACGTACCTGGGTTAGCACCCATATAGCCTTGTGCTGACGTGGAATCCATTAACACAGAATCAACATCACCTGTTTTTAGGGCTTGAACAGAAGGTCCAAAGTTGTCAAAAAGGACAATACGAGGGTTAGCTTCGTTGCCATCTAATACATTGTATACCGCAACATAGAAGTTTGTTGTGCCAGGTTGTGCGCCAAATAAAAAATCATCATCTTTGGCAAACTCTTCGGCATTATTGAATCTGTCTTCATCAGCACGAACTAGCATGTATTGCTGAGATACAAGATAAGCATCAGTAAAGTCAATTTGCTGCTCACGCTCTTCATTGATAGTGATGCCATCCATTCCCACATCAAATTGGCCTTGTTTGACGGCTTGTATCATGGTATCCCAGCTACTGAGCTGCCAATCTACGTTAGCATTTAAGCGCTGCGCAATTTCATTAAAGGCGTCATATTCCCAACCTATGCCTTTGCCCGTTTCTGGGTCAGCAAAGTTAAGCGGCGTGTAGGCATTTTCAGTGACTGCTACTATGGTTTGACCATTCAAATCAGGCAAATCATTTGCCATCAAGACAGTCGGTACACAGGCGAGAGTAAGTGCTAAAAGACGTTTAAATGGCATAGTGATCATAATCTTCCTATCGACATTGTAAGAGGGTTCAAATTCGGTGAGGAATAATACGCTGAAACGCAAGATTCTGCATTATTATAAATCGAAATCGAAATCGAAATTGAAATTGAAATTGAAATTGAAATTGAGTTTATCTTTGTGAAGTAACTGAAAATGTTTATGTTATAGAGGTAAGGCTGGCAGATAAAACAACCAACCTTAGATGAAACTAACCTTAATTAGCCCAGTTATCATACCCTTCTAGTTGCTCAACTTTCGTTTTAAATTCCTGGAGCTCTTCCATATTTAACGGAGCGTAATGTGGGCGAATATAGTAATATTCACGATTTCTTTTTTCTTTGGTCATGGTGAAAATAGCAGGTATTAGAGTGATATCTCCTGCTTTTACAGTAAAAGATACATACTCATCCTTATCAAATTGGTAGTGCTGCCCTTCACCTATAGCTCTTGTTCTACCTTTGTTATGAGCAACTGATTTTAATCCAGTAACTTTATATTCGCCTTCGGCTAAATTTGTTACTACAGAGAATGAGCCTCTTATACGTTCAGGATTAAAGCGTATTGTTTGTTCAATATCATTGTTTAGTACATACTCATACATCCAAGCGCTAGAGGTTTTTGATGAAGTATCAGCAGCAAATGGAGCTAAAACAAGCGTAGAATTTGATCCCGTTGGAGACGGGAGCACAGTTTTACAACCAACTAGGGTAATAGCAATAACAGCGGTCAATGCCATATTAAAAAGCGATTTCATAAAAGGTATATCCTATACATTTTGTTGACATTATTTTGACTTGTGGACATTGCTAGAGAAAGGAGTGTAAGTCAAGGTAATTGTTATTAACTCATTAACCTGAAACTAAATTAATCCTTCTTTAAAATCAGGTAGCAAAAATAGGCTCCACCTATGCCACCAGATAGGATGCCGATGGGCAGTTCTTGTGGCGCTGTGAGGTTTCTGGCTAATAGATCCATATAAAGTAAGAAGCCTGCACCAGCGAGGAAACTCAGAGGAATCAGTGTACGGTTATTGCCACCAATCCAGTGACGTAAAATATGGGGTATGACTAGCCCGATGAAGCCAATTGAGCCAGTTAAAGAGACAATAACACTGGTAAGTAGGCCTGTGCATAATAAGAAAATGATCTGGTAACGTTTTACCGGAATGCCTAAGGTATGAGCGCTTTGGCTACCCATCATTAAAGTGTTAAGTACTGGGGCCTGCCAAATTAACCAGAGGCAAGTGCTAATGACTGTGATACAGGGTAATAACAAGTTCCCCCATTGAGCACGACCAAGGCCACCTAACATCCAAAAAAGAATAGAATTAGCCGTACTTTGATCTCCTAGATAGATCAAAAAGTTAGTTCCAGCCATGAGTAAAAATGAAATAGCGACACCAGCTAGAATGATTTTATCTGGTGATTGGTTGGTCTTTTTGCTAAGTAGTGCAAAGAGGAAGAGAAGGGATAATAGGCTGCCTAAAAAGCTTGCTATGGTGAGAGAGTAAATACCTGCAAATAAGCCTATATGAGCTATGACTATTACCGCTCCTAAAGACGCACCTGAAGAGGCTCCTAATAAAAAAGGATCAGCTAAAGGGTTGCGTGTAACGGCTTGCAATACGGCACCTGCTACCGCTAAACCACCGCCGGCTAGTATGGCTAGTATGCTTCTAGGTAGTCTTAGTTGCCAAATAATACTGGTATGTATAGGGCTAACAGCAGAGGCAAGTTCTGGGTCTATTGGAATCTGAAGTAAGTGATACAGTTTGATCTTAAAAATATTCACAATATCAGTGAAGGTGATATTAGAAACACCTTCACTGATATTCAAAAAGAGCCCGAGTAATAGCAGTCCCAGTAACACAACGATAAGTAAGTGTTTACTTATCGTTGTGTTAGGGTGAGATCCTTGAGACTGAATTAAGCTCACACTAAGTTACTCTGCGAACATTTGTTGAGAAAGTTTTTTTATGGCGCCAATGTTTAATGGCCCTGGTGTGATTTCCCCATATTCAAGTGGTAAGAAACGTTCATTTTTAACCGCACTTAGTTGAGACAGTAATGGGTGGTTTTGTAAGAAGTTCCAAGATTGTTTCCAACCACCTTTGTCATAATCAACCAAAATCAGGAAGTCAGGATTAGTGTCCATAATAGCTTCAATGCTCACCTTGCCCCAACTCGTATCTAGGTGATCCATCACATTGATACCACCTGCCGCTCTGATTAACGCGGTAGGCATACCAAATCGACCTGAAGTAAATACTTTATCTTCTCCTGAATCATACAAAAAGACTTTAACTGGTGGTTTGTCTTTTACTGACGTTTGAATTTCTTGGATTTCATCCTGCCAAGTGTTAACCAGTTTTTCTGCTTTTTCTTGTACCCCAAAAACGGCGCCTAAACGAATCATGTCATCGTATAAAAGTGCCATTTTTGCATCTTCACCTTGTTTGTCTAAATGAACACAAGACTCACTTAGCTCTAAGGTTTTGATATCAAAGCGTTCAAGCCCTTGTGGTGTCACATCTTCGCCAATACGCATGCCGTAATTCCAGCCGGCAAAAAAGAGGTCAGGGTTAGCCGATAAGATATTTTCTAAGCTTGGATTCTTGCTAGCAAGCTCAGGAATACCTTGGCGATCTTTATCAAAACTAGGAGAGGTTTTGTACCACCCCGTAATGCCTGTCAGCCCCACAATTTGATCTTGAAGGTCAAGTGCAAAAGCCATTTGAGACATGTTTTGATCATGAATGACGGCTCTTGTTGGTGCTTGATCAAAGGTAATACTTCTATCACAACTGGTTACTGTGACAGGGAAGTCACTAGCTTGTGCTTGGAAGCTTATTCCTAGGGCAAGTGTTCCCATAGATAGGAGAGGTAGTTTTAGCAGTTTAAACGATTTCATAGGTATCCAAAATATAAACAGAGTCAAAGGTTAATAACTATTGAGTGGCTCTGTGTGAATGCTTAAACAGTCATGTTGATTGGTATAGGTAGTGGCTTTCACTTTAAAAACCTGTTCAAACAATGACTGGGTTAATATGTCTTTAGCAGGACCTTGCTGTATTACCTTACCTTGGCTCATCACCAGTAACTTGTCACAAAATCTTGCCGCTAATTGAATGTCGTGCAAGCTAATGATTAAGGTGATAGGTAAGGACTTAAGTAAATACATAAGCTCTATTTGATGCTGTATATCTAAATGATTGGCGGGTTCATCTAAGACTAAAATCTGGGTGTTTTGGGCTAAGGCACGAGCGATTAAGACGCGCTTTTTTTCACCACCAGATAGTGTGTGAAAAACCTGATGCCTAAGGTTATCCAGTTTAAGCTTATTGATCGCGTATTCTATCCACTTTTGAGCATCATCATCGTGACCCCAGAGCCAATGGCGATAGGGGGTTCGACCTGACTCAATTACCTCTTCGACGGTTAGATAAATATCACTTGGCATCTCTTGCATTACAGCGCTGATGAGCTTTGCACGTGACTTTTCTTTAAAAGAAGAAAGTACTTTGCCTTGGATACTTATCTGCCCAGTCGCATTGGCATTAAGCCCAAGAAGACAGTGGATGAGTGATGATTTACCCGCACCGTTAGGGCCAACTATGCCGAGGGTTTGCTGCTTGGCAAGTTCAAAGTTGACATCGGATAATAGGGTCTTCCCATTATCTAAGGTCAAGCTAATTTGCTCTGCTTTAATAAAGGACATAATCGCTTCGCTAAGGTGAGTAAGGGGTTAGGCAAAGCAAATTGCAATGCCTAACATTTGCCAATCATCAAATAGATACTTAGCGACTAATTTGCTTGATAAAGGCGCTTATAGACCAAGGCAGAGCCTTGTAGCGCATTCATTGCTTTTGTCGCCGCTAGGATAGCGAGATCGACAAAAGGTTCAAGTAACACAACCGTTAGATAAGCGCCAGAGAACGCGCCAACAGAGGCTAAATTTTCGGCACTAAAGCCTTGACCGTAAAATGCCCAGAAAGCGACCCAAGCGACAATGCCTCCTTGATAAGTGAGAGACAGTTTGAATGCTTGAGAGTATTTGATGTCCACATAAGCCGTATTGTCACTGATAATTTTACGAGCGACGATAGACATAGCAAAGAGTGGCAATAGCAGGGTGGTGACATTCATGCCAAATTGAGGAAGGTCGAATGGGGCAAAGAAAACCCCTTGTGCTAATAAACCACCAATAAGGCCAATAGCGGCAGCTGCTGGGCCTAGAATAAGAAATAGGGTTGAGCCTAAAATTAAGTGAACTTCTGAAACACCCACTGGATGGTGCGGGAAGACTTGGAAAAAGACGAATACCGCTAGAATGGCTAGCATGCTTCTGATTATCAGTGTATTTAAGCCACTTTCTTTAATACTTTGATAGGCTGATTTAGCAACTAAGCCAAAGGAAACTGTGGCGGTAGCGTAGCTAAGAAGCAGTTTTGTTCCTGTCACTATCTCTGGTTCGATATGCACTTTGCATCTCCAATTATCATGATCATACACACCCGTATGATGTTAAAAGGGTGGCGAATTTCGCCCTGAAGTACGTATAGGCCGGTCTCCGGACTTTATAAGATAGGTTCATTCCTTCCCAGTTTAGATTAAATAGAAGCTACTTAATCTAGCTAGTGGAATTGAACAGTGCTACTTGCTCTTATATACCGTTGCGGGGGCAGTACAGGCTTTACTTCTTCCTGAAGTGCACCTGTTTCCCGTTTAACTTTTGTTTAAATCAGATAATAAAATCTTATTTTTAGATTCAAACTTAAAGCACCTAACGCGATAAACTCGTTTATGAGTTTAATTATGCGAGAGAGTAACCATTTGCAATGGCCATCGCAACTTATCCAACTAGATAAATATTCACGTTAAAGAGAATATTACTTTATTCATTGTGTTAGATTTAATCTGACATGGGTTAATCAAACCGCACTAGAATAAAAACAGACAGGCTATTCTTTTTTCGGGTAGGAAAAGGCTAGATGAAGGTGGAGTATTATGGCAGATAATAATTTAATCATTTTTGATACAACCTTGCGTGATGGTGAGCAAAGTCCAGGCGCATCTATGACGCAAGAAGAAAAACTGCGTATCGCGAAAACATTAGAAAAAATGCGAGTGGATGTTATCGAGGCGGGTTTTGCTATTGCAAGTCCTGGAGACTTCGCATCAGTAAAGGCAATTGCAGATAGTGTAAAAGATTCAACCATTTGCTCTTTGTCTCGTGCGTTAGATAAAGATATTGACCGTGCTGCAGAAGCACTTAAAAATGCCAATTCAGGGCGAATTCATACCTTTATTGCAACCTCTCCGATTCATATGCAGTACAAGTTAAAAATGCAACCAGAAGACGTGGTTGCACAAGCGGTACATGCGGTAAAACGTGCACGTAATTTAGTGGCAGATGTTGAGTTTTCTTGTGAAGATGCTGGGCGTTCTGAGCTTCCTTTTTTATGTCAGATCATTGAAGCGGCAATTGATGCTGGCGCATCGACAATTAATATTCCCGATACGGTTGGGTACGCCTTGCCCCATGAGTTTGGCGATAAAATAAAATACCTACTTAATAATATCCCCAATGCAGATAAAGCCATCTTCTCTGTGCATTGTCATAATGATTTGGGTTTGGCTGTGGCGAACTCAATTGCAGCGGTTGCCAATGGGGCGCGCCAAGTCGAATGTACGATTAATGGTTTAGGTGAAAGAGCAGGGAATGCATCGCTTGAAGAAGTGGTTATGGCTCTAAAAACGCGCCATGATTTGCTAGAACTTGAGACTAATATTGATACGAGCTTTATCGTGCCAGCATCTCGCTTAGTCTCCAGTGTGACGGGGTTTCCCGTTCAGCCAAACAAAGCTATTGTGGGAGCCAACGCCTTTGCCCATGAGTCAGGTATTCACCAGGATGGTATTTTAAAACATAGGGAAACCTATGAAATTATGCGTGCTGAAGATGTGGGTTGGAAAAACAACAAACTTGTCATGGGTAAGCACTCTGGTCGTAATGCCTTTAAATCAAAGATGGAAGAGCTGGATATAACCTTTGAATCAGATGAGTCATTAAATGCCGCCTTTGCTCGCTTTAAAGAGTTGGCAGATAAAAAACATGATATTTATGATGAGGATTTAACGGCGCTTATGTCAGCGGAGCGAAGCTTTAGTGATAATGAAGATCACTTTAAGTTCGTGTCTATGACATCGTCTTCTCAGACAGGTTCTTTACCCAAAGCGAGTATCGTTATGAATGTTGATGGGGTAGAACACAGTGTTGAATCGACAGGTGATGGACAAGTAGACGCTCTCTTTAAGAGTATTGAGTCCTTAGCGCATTCTCATGCAAAGCTGAGCTTGTATTCGGTGAATGCCGTTACCCAAGGAATAGAAGCTCAAGGGGAAGTGACAGTTCGATTAGAACGTGATGGTCGTATTGTAAATGGTATGAGTGCCGATACGGATGTGATAGCCGCTTCTGCTAAAGCGTATATTAATGCTTTGAATCTACTTTGGAATGAAGTTGATAAGGCCCATCCTCAGCCGCACCATTTATGATAGACTTGCCTCTGTTTAATGCTAAAGCGCATTAAACAGAGGCATTTACTTCTTTATGTGGATTACGATTGAATGAAATCAGTTGCAAACTTATCGTCAGAGCAAGCTTATTGCTTAGATCAGATGGGAATCTCGCGGTGGCAAACACCCGTAACTGAACATACCTTTGTGGTTCATCGTCCGCTTAATCCTTGGCAAATCCCCAATCTCAACGTTAACCAAGAAGAGACTAGTCAGAGAGATAGTTTCTCTCAAGAATTAGGCCTTTCTCCTAGCCATGATGGTGGCTTTGCACCTGCTCAAGCGAAAGCAAAAATTGATTCTGATAGTCAGAATAAAACCGTCGCAGGCTTAAAACAGGAGCTTGAAGCGGAAGCGGGTGTCATAGTTGAAGACTTACAGCCGATAGAAGAGCTATCTGTTGCCATAGAGCCTGCCCCTGTCATAGTAGAAGGCTTACCTCAGCAATTGCATTGTTTTAGTTTGCTCATCGAAAATAAGCTTTTGATTCTTTCTGATGTGCCTATGGGGTTCCATGATCAGGTAGAGATTGAAAAGTTGGCGATGAAAATGGCCCAGGCCTTACTTAAGCAAACAGTGGGAGAGTGGCAGTCAGGCAGCTTTAATTGGCCAGGCCAGTTGCGGAATCCTTTTTTTGCCGATAGAAGTGATTGGTTATTAGGTGCACTTGAAAGCCATATACAAGCGCGTTTAGGTGATCACTCTCTCGATAAAGACTCCCCTTTGTGGATTGTGCTAGCAGGGCAAAATATTCAGCAAGTGTTTGCTGAAATTTCTACACAGCCTTTATTCTCCAATACTAAACAAGCCAGTATTGTTAGCTTACCTCAGTTATACCGTATACCAGAGTTAAAAGCAGACGCTTGGAAAGCTCTGCAAGGTTTACTTGTCTAAGTATTCAGCCTTAGTTAGTGGCTATTAAACTGTTCCTTTTCTTGCCTTTTTAGACCTCTTAAAAAGAAAATGCCTTGTTGTCACTTTTTCATTCACTGTATTGGGCGCTGATTCATCATGCCTTTACTTCTGCCTTCTTTATTTATTTAACGTCTCCTTTTAACCATAAGCATTAATCTAACCGATTGATTTCTTTTGCTTCTTTACGTCAAGCCCAAGATATGCCCAAAAACTTAATTAAGTTATTCCTAATCTTTATATTGACAGTGTGAATTTTATATATACGATGTAAATATTCATTGTAAATAAACGATGTAAATATTTGTTTTTAATTTCTCAAGGAGACTGGAATGAATCGTTTTAAGTTAGCCTGGGCACACTTCGTGGTGAATAGACCTTGGCCTATTTTTGCTGTCACTGGATTGCTATTAGGATTGGCAATTATGTCAATTGTGAATAAGCCAATTCCTTATGATAACTCTAATGAAATGTACTTCTTACCCAATGATCCAAGCCTATTGGCTTTCAATGAATTAACGGATCTGTTTGGCGATTCGGAATACCTTTCTATTGGGATAGAAGCTAGAGATCAAGATAAAGATGTCTTTAGTCAGGACACGATTCATTTAATTGATTCATTAACTCAAATGCTTGAAGAGCATGAAGTGGTGACTCAGGTAAGAAGTTTGTCTAAATACCAATATACCCATAATGATGAGGGTATTTTGGCAACCGATGATCTGTTTGAAGAACCAGATGCGGTAACTCAGGCAGATTTGTTAAATGCCAGAGATGTCATGACAGGTGAAACCTTAGCCCTAAACACCTTGATTACAGAGGACTTTCAGCAGACTAGGGTATTAGCGCGAACAGAATACCGAGCAGGCGATAATTCTCATAAGGTAAAAATTGTTACTGATCTTATTCAATTTATTGAAACGCAAAACTTTGCGGAGCAAGGTTATCAGCTACGTTTAGCGGGTAACCCAGTCATAGGTGAGCGATTTGAAACCTTAACCAAAGAGGATATGGCTTGGATAAATCCAACAATGGCTTTGGTTATGTTGGTTATCCTTTTTGTCACCTTCCGTTCTATTACTGGTACATTGGTTCCTTGGCTGGTCATCGGTTTTTCCATTGTTAGTATTACTGGCATACAAGCCTATTTTGCTTGGCCTTTTACGGCGGTCAATTCTGCCTTGGTACCGACGCTTATTATTATAGGGATGGGAGTAAGCGTTCATGTATTGGTGGAGTTTTATCATTTTCGAGCTAAGGGTTTGGTGCCTAAAGAGGCAGCTTATGAAACCATAGTTCATCTATTTCAGCCGGTTTTATTTACCGCTTTAACTACCTCAATCGGTTTTGCTGCTTTGGCAATTACCGAGCTATTGCCAGTGAAACAATATGCTTATTTAGCGGCAATGGGGCCATTAACTATCTTCTTAGTCTCGATGACTAGCCTGCCTGCTTTATTAAGTTTTATCCCTTGGTTGCCTAAAAGAACGCAAGCCGCGTTTGAAAACGATTTAGTCGGGCGAATTACTCAAAGCATCCCCGGGTTTACCTATCGTCGACGATTACCTATCGTGCTGTTTGGCGCACTCGCCTTACTCTTTAGTTTGTTCTTTGTCAGTAAGATAACAGTGGATTCCAACTTTATTACTTACTTTAAGAAGGACAGTTGGATTACCCAAGATATGCACTATTTCGATGAGCATTTTAAAGGGATTTCTAATCTAGAGATTATGATCGACTCCGGCATCGAAGGTGGCGTCAAAGAACCTGAATTTTTACGACGAGTTGAATCCTTACAAGATTATTTAGAAGGTTTGCCAGTCGCGGGGGATGCCAATTCATTATTGGACTTCTTAAAGCAAATTCGCCAAGCCGTGTCTGAAGATGATCCTGCGTTTTTTATTCTGCCTGACTCTGCACAAATGACGGCTCAACTTTTATTACTTTATGAAAACTCTGGCCCAGATGAAGACTTATCTGATTTAAAAGACTTTGACCAAAGGCATCTAAGGTTAACCGTGCCAGTTATCAATATGTCAGCTAGTCAGATGACACTTTTATTAACGCAAATCAATACTGAGTTAGAAGCTGAATATCCAGACCTTACAGTAGTAATTACAGGCCCTATGGTGATGTATAACGTGCAGGACAGATACATTAATGAAGGTATGTTTAACTCCTTTAGCATAGCGCTGTTGCTCATTGGTCTCAGCTTTTTTGTGCTGTTTCGCTCGGTGAAATATGGCTTGATTGCTCTCGTTCCGAGTGTTGTGCCGATTTTGATGGCGGGTGGCGTCGTGACTTTAATGGGAATCTCACTCGATCTCGGCACCATGATAGTGGGCGCTATGACAATGGGGATAGCTGTAGATGATGCAATCCATGTGGTGAGTCGTTATTTACTTGCCCGCTCCCAAGGAGCAGATGTGAATAAGGCGATAGGGCGTGCCATGAATGAATCGGGTCGTGCGGTTGTCTTTACCTCTCTCATTTTAGTGGTTGGCTTTAGTGTTATGTTGCTAGGCTCCTTTATTCCTTACATCAACACCGGCTTATTCTCCGCCATCATTATGGGGCTTGCTTTAGTTGGGGATCTTATCGTCTTACCTGCTTTGCTTTACATGATAGATGGCAAAAAAGATCAGGCATTGGCCGCGAAAATATCAAATCCAACCCAGTCTCAGCCTTTATCTAAATAGTGAGACCTTTATCTAAACCGCTTATTTAATACTTAGGAGTTATTTGAAATGAAACTATTTAATTACAAAGCAATTGAGAGCAAAGCGATGTTGAAAGTCTTTGGTATTGGGTTGTTGACTGCGAGTCTTACCAGCTTTCCTGTGTCTGCTCTTGAACTTAGTGCTAAGCAAATCATGCAAAAAGTAGATGATAGGGATACAGGTGAAACCATAGTGTCCGAAAGTGCTTTGATTTTAATTGATAAGAAAAAGCGCCAAAGAATTAGGCAGCTTAAGCTCTTTTCTAAAGAGTACGAGCAAGTGGATAAGAGTGTGTCTTTTTTTATGTCGCCAGCCGATGTGAAAGATACTGCTTATATGTCGTTTGATTGGGATGACGATGCTAAAGAAGATGACTCTTGGCTTTATTTACCCGCTTTGCAAAAGACCAATCGAATTGCTGCCAGCGATAAGTCGGGCGCCTTTATGGGCAGTGACTTTTCTTATGCGGATATTGACGGGGTAGAGGTGGAAGATTTTACCTATCGCTTAGTGAAAGAAAGTGAAGAGGTAAATGGTCATGACTGCTGGGTGATAGAGTCGACACCCAAGAGTAAAGTCGTTATTAAAGAGACAGGGTACCTCACGACAACCTCTTGGATACGTAAAGATATCTTTATGCAGGTTAAGGCCATTATTAAGGTTAAAAAAGGCAAGCGAGTGAAATACTTTCAAGCCAAGGATATAGAGCAAATTCAGGGTATCTGGACCGCGAAAACCTTACAAATGGTGACGACTAAGCGCAATAAACTTGAGCACTCTAGTGTATTAAAAATTAATGCAGTGGATTATCAAACCAAGGTTGATGACAAGATGTTTGAGAATAATCGCTTACAGCGAGGTTTATAATGAAGAGACTCGTATTAAACAAGCAGGTCAGCTGGCATGCCTTGACCTGTTTAACCAGCTTGATACTTTGCTCATCAAATCTTGTTTATGCCAATGATGATTTTTTTGCAGACATAGACGTTGAATATGAAGATGAGGAATCGTCTCTTGTTGATGATTATTACATTACAGGGCATTTTAAACAGGGTTTAAGTTATGGTCTGCAAAAACCTTCTACTTCGGGGTTTGATCGTGATGACAAAGGCGTTGAAGAGCTAGATACCAGCCTTTATTTAGCATTAGAAAAAGATGTGTCTGATGAGGTTTTGATAAAAGCCTCATTTGATTTGTCTCTTGATTGGACTAACTGGCAAACAGGTGAGCTTAATTACAATAGTGATGATACTGATTTTGTCTGGCGTGACCTATATCTAGATTGGGCTGAAGATGATTTATGGATAAGGGCGGGTAATCAAATTCTTGCTTGGGGGGAGTCGGAGGTTTTGGCTATTACGGATGTGGTGAACCCAAGGGATCTCACGCAATTAGGGCAGGCCGATTTAGAAGATATTCGACTGCAAGCACCTGTTTTATTCGCCTCTCACCCTTGGTTAGGTATGCAGGCCGAAATTGCTCTTGTTTATGATGCAGATGCGAATGAAACGGCTGCATCAGGTGAGGCTTTTGATCCTTACATTAATTATACCAATGCAGGCTTGAAGGTTAGCGAGAAAGAGCCTGATCAATCCTTGGAGTTCGTAGGGCGTTTATATCGAAGTTTTAATGGTGGTGACTTTGCCATTACTTTGGCAGATGTGAACTGGGATGATGTAAGTGGCGCTGCCTTTATCAATATGAATGAGTTGGTGTTTCAGTCTTCAAGAGTAAAGGTGTTGGGGGTATCTGGTAGTTGGGTAAAAGGTGACTATTTATTTAAATATGATCTTGCTCGACATTGGGATAAGGCTTTACAGCCAGATAGTGTGACTTCGGCTCCGTGGCAGGAATATGACCAAACCTTAGCAGCCTTGATTCTTGAATATTCAGGTATTGATGAGTGGGTGCTTACTTTCGAACTAGATTCAAGTTATACCCATGACTACTCAGATACGATTGCGGCAAAGGAGCACACAACTGGCTACTTTGCGAGAGCAAGGTGGACCACACTCAATGACCAACTAACGAGTCAATTTAGTGTATTAAACCTCTTGGGAGGAGAAGGGCAAATATATCGGCTAAGTGCAGACTATGATATTCAAGATGGAATGAGTATTGGTTCAGAATATGTGGTTTATCGTGCGGATTCTGAGTCAGATGACTTATATGCTTATCGTGAGCAAGATGTGGTAAAGTTGCGTTATTCATATCATTTTTAACTCAATTAAAGACATTACCCGCAGAAGGTAAGCAAGGAATCCTGTGAACAAAAGAGTCGCCTATCATCATGGAAATCTGAAAGAAACCCTAGTGGTTGAAATGTTGTCCTTATTAGAAGTACAAACATTAGAAGAGATTTCGTTACGCAAATTGGCCAAGCATGTAGGGGTTACTCCTACTGCAGTATATAACCACTTTGCTGATAAGCACGCTTTGTTAGCCGCAGTATCTGTTGAATGTCTGAAGCGTTTTGCTAGATACCTTGAAGAAGGACATAATGAGAATGCTAAGCCGATTGATCAGCTGATTAGTTTAGGTAAAGCCTATTATTCCTTCACTTGTGAATTCCCTCATATGGCAGGTGTTTTGTTCGACTATGTGATACCGCCGGAATATGTGGGCGTTGAACAGATCGAAGCCGGCATGTTGGCAGAAGCAACAACTCGTAATGTTATCCGGGATCTTTTGGTTGAGCGTGGTATTCCTCTGACAAATGAAAAAGAAGCCTTAGGCACCTTTATGGCGTGGAGTCTTAGTCATGGGGTGACTGCGCTTTCTTCCAAGAAAATGAATCAATCCGCCTGTATTACGGAACGTTGGCCAATGGTGTTCTCGATGGAAAGCCAAGAATCAATTGATTACATATTTGATAATATGGGCTACATATTGGTTGAAGGCCTAGTGGCTTGTTTGAAAAAAGACGCGGAATAGCTCAGTGACATATGTTTATCGTCCAGCCTCTAGGGATGATCTAGCGAATATCCTGTTACTCGATCAAATCGCGAACCCTCATCCTTGGGGTGAAAAGCTAGTGACTCAAAGTTTTGATCAGCCTCAAAAACGTATTAATATTCTGGTATTGGATCAGGCTCAAACACTTTGTGGCTGGCTGACTGCATCAACGCTTTTTGACGAATCAGAACTCGAACTTATCATGGTCTCTCCTCAAGCTAGACGGCAAGGTTTAGCTCAAGGCTTGATGCAAGCTTGGTTTGCGAGCATAGAATCAATACCTGTTCATCTTTGTATGTTAGAAGTCAGGGAGTCCAATCAAGCTGCCTTAGCCTTATATCAAAAACTCGGCTTTGCTCAAGTGGGCTTGCGTAAAAATTATTACGCCACAAAGAGCGGTAAAGAAGCCGCCATTCTAATGAATTTAAATTTAATGAAGGATTAACTCATGCCAAGTGTATTAGTGCCCATTGCTAATGGTAGTGAAGATATCGAAGCTATTACGATTATTGATGTATTACGTCGTGGCGGTGTGGAAGTGGTTGTAGCCAGCGTGCATGACAGTCTACAAATAACCGCAGCAAGAGGTAGTAAGATAGAAGCTGATGTGCTTTTGTCTGAACTGGAAACCTATACCTTTGCTGATGGTAGTCACTACAGTGTGGGTGAAGCACTGGATGAAAATGTCATGTTTGATGCCATTGCCTTACCGGGTGGCTTACCAGGCGCTGAACATTTAAGAGATTCTGAGTTGTTGGTGGATATTTTAGAAAAACATGATATTCATGATGCGATTTTAGCGGCTATTTGTGCGGCACCTGCTTTAGTGCTTGGAACTCATGGTTTTGTCATGGATAAACAGGCTACTTGTTACCCTGGGTTTGAAGAAGGTTTAACAGGCGCTCAGTATGTTGCAGATCAACCTGTGGTGATGGATGAGAATATTATGACAAGCCAAGGGCCTGCGACAGCTATGGTATTTTCATTAAGTTTGCTAGCTAACTTGATCGGCTATGAAGAAACGCAAGAAGTGGCTGCTGGTCTTCTGTGTTAATCAAGCTTTACTCAGGTTTTGCGCTCTTTAGAGTTGTACATTATTAAAACAATGGGGTGTATACTAATCTTGACCTAAAGGTCAATAGAATCTTTAAAAAAGAGTTGAAATAACTGGGATTAAATTGGTTATTTGCTAGACCCTTGAGCCAGATAAGAGTAAAATTGTTCAGATTTTTGGGCAGTTTCTCATTGCGGGATTGTCCAATTAAACCGCTATTCAGAAAAGCGAGATGCACCTTATGGAGCGTCTCGCTTTTTTGCAACCAGATAGGCATAAAACGGGAGGCTCCTTTGGCAACATCAGCGATTCTAGCTCTAGAAGACGGCACTATATTTAAAGGCGTGTCGATCGGGGCAGATGGCTCCTCAACTGGCGAGGTGGTATTCAATACCTCTATGACCGGTTATCAAGAAATTCTTACAGATCCTTCCTACGCTCGACAAATCGTTACTTTGACTTATCCTCATATCGGTAATACTGGTGTGACTGAAGAAGACGAAGAATCAGATAGCATCTGGTGTAACGGCTTGATCATTCGTGACTTGCCACTTGTTGCAAGCAGCTGGCGTAAGCAAGAAACTTTGGATGCTTACCTGACACGTAAAAACGTTGTGGGCATTGCTGACATAGATACGCGTAAGCTAACTCGTATTTTACGAGAAAAAGGCGCTCAAGCTGGCTGCATTATGGCGGGCGATGACGTTTTATCTGAAGAAGTTCAGGCTAAAGCTTTAGCTGCAGCACGTGCCTTCCCTGGACTTAAAGGCATGGATCTCGCCAAAGAAGTAACAGTTAAAGAGCAATGTGAATGGACTGAATCAACTTGGGACCTAGTAAAAGGTCACACAACACCAAGTGAATTTGATTTCCATGTTGTTGCTTATGATTTCGGTGTGAAGCGTAATATCTTGCGTATGTTGGTTGAGCGCGGTTGTAAAGTGACCGTGGTACCAGCACAGACACCTGCCGCTGATGTTCTAGCCATGAATCCTGATGGTGTTTTCCTCTCTAATGGACCTGGTGATCCAGAGCCATGTGATTATGCGATCACGGCAATAAAAGAAATCTTAACCACAGATATTCCTGTATTTGGTATTTGCCTAGGCCACCAATTATTGGCATTAGCAAGTGGTGCTAAAACTAAGAAAATGAAGTTTGGTCACCATGGCGCTAATCACCCAGTGCAAGACATTAAAGCTGGCACTGTGATGATCACGAGTCAAAACCATGGTTTTGCGGTTGATGAAGATAGCCTTCCAAGTAACTTGGAAGCGACGCATAAATCATTGTTTGATGGTTCTTTGCAAGGTATCGCACGAACAGACAAGCAAGCCTTTAGTTTCCAGGGACACCCTGAAGCTAGCCCAGGTCCTCATGACGTTGCACCTTTGTTTGATCAGTTCATTGACTCTATCAAAGCCACTAAAGCCTAAGCAGGAAACAAATTATTATGCCAAAACGTACTGATATCAAAAGCGTTTTAATCTTAGGTGCTGGTCCGATCATCATCGGTCAGGCCTGTGAGTTTGACTATTCTGGTGCGCAAGCGTGTAAAGCGCTTCGTGAAGAAGGTCTACGCGTTATTCTGGTTAACTCTAACCCAGCAACCATCATGACTGATCCAGCGATGGCTGACTCAACTTACATTGAGCCAATCGAATGGAAAACCGTTGCTAAAATCATTGAAAAAGAACGCCCAGATGCCATATTGCCAACGATGGGTGGCCAAACAGCATTGAACTGTGCGCTTGATCTGGAGCGTCACGGTGTATTGGCTGAGTTCGGCGTGGAAATGATTGGTGCAACTGCGGATGCGATCGACAAAGCGGAAGACAGAAACCGTTTTGACCAAGCAATGAAGTCCATTGGTCTTGAGTGTCCTCGTGCCGGCATTGCGCACAATATGGAAGAAGCTCACGGTGTTCAGCGTGAAGTTGGTTTCCCTTGTATTATCCGTCCTTCTTTCACCATGGGTGGTACTGGTGGTGGTATCGCGTACAACACGGAAGAGTTTGAAGAAATCTGTACTCGTGGTTTGGACTTATCTCCAACCAACGAATTGCTAATCGATGAATCTTTGATCGGTTGGAAAGAGTATGAGATGGAAGTGGTACGTGACAAGAAAGACAACTGTATTATTGTTTGTGCCATCGAAAACTTTGATGCTATGGGCGTACACACAGGTGACTCAATCACAGTTGCTCCTGCTCAAACACTGACAGATAAAGAATATCAAATCATGCGTAATGCCTCTTTGGCAGTATTGCGTGAGATTGGTGTTGAAACTGGTGGTTCTAACGTTCAATTCGGTATGGACCCTAAAACAGGTCGTCTAGTTGTTATCGAGATGAATCCTCGTGTCTCTCGCTCTTCAGCGCTAGCGTCAAAAGCAACGGGTTTCCCAATTGCAAAAATCGCCGCTAAATTAGCGATTGGCTACACCTTAGATGAATTGCAAAACGACATTACAGGTGGTCGTACACCAGCAAGCTTCGAGCCTGCGATTGACTATGTTGTAACTAAAATACCTCGTTTTACCTTCGAGAAGTTCCCAACAGCGAATGATCGCCTGACGACACAGATGAAATCTGTGGGTGAAGTGATGGCAATTGGCCGTACTTTCCAAGAGTCAGTACAAAAAGCATTACGTGGCCTAGAAGTGGGCGCTGATGGCTTTAATCCTCAGCTAAACTTTGCCGAAGAAAACAGCAAAGACAAACTAATTCACGAACTTAAGTCGCCAGGTGCTGACCGTATTTGGTACATAGGTGATGCATTCCGTATGGGAATGTCTGTCGATGAATTGTATGAACTAACCGGTGTCGACCATTGGTTCCTAGTACAAATCGAAGATCTAATCAAAGAAGAAGCTGGCTTAGCGAAAGCAGGCTTAGCGGATCTTGATTACGATTACATCCGTCGTCTAAAGCGTAAAGGTTTCTCTGATGCACGTTTAGCTCAATTAATGGATGTGACTGAAAAGTCATTGCGTGAACGCCGTTACTTGATGAATGTACACCCAGTGTACAAGCGTGTTGATACTTGTGCGGCTGAGTTCGCAACGGATACGGCTTATCTTTACTCTACTTATGAAGATGAGTGTGAAGCTGAGCCAAGTAATAAAGATAAAGTGGTTATCTTAGGTGGTGGTCCAAACCGTATCGGTCAAGGTATCGAGTTTGATTACTGCTGTGTACATGCTGCGCTAGCATTACGTGATAATGGTTTTGAAACTATCATGGTTAACTGTAACCCTGAGACAGTATCAACTGACTACGACACGTCTGATCGTTTGTACTTTGAGCCGGTAACGCTTGAAGATGTATTAGAAATCGTTCGTAAAGAAAAGCCAAAAGGCGTTATCGTTCAGTTCGGTGGACAAACACCACTTAAAATTGCGCGTGCATTAGAAGCTGAAGGCGTGCCAATTATTGGTACAACACCAGAAGCGATTGACCGTGCAGAAGATAGAGAACGTTTCCAAAGCATGATCCAGCGTCTAGGTTACAAACAGCCTAACAACGCAACCGTACGTAGTACTGATCAAGCGCTTATTAAAGCCGCTGAAATTGGCTTCCCTCTGGTTGTTCGCCCATCTTATGTACTAGGTGGCCGTGCGATGGAGATTGTTTATAACGAATCGGAATTAACTCGTTATATGACAACTGCGGTTAAAGTGTCTAACGATAGCCCTGTGCTTTTAGATCACTTCCTAAACGCAGCGATTGAAATTGATATTGACTGTATCTCTGATGGTGAGCAAGTTGTGATTGGCGGCATTATGCAGCACATCGAACAAGCAGGTGTTCACTCTGGTGATTCGGCATGCGCCTTGCCTCCACACTCTCTAACACAAACACAACAGGACGATATTCGTGAGATGATCGCGAAAATGGCCCTAGAGTTAGGTGTTATTGGTTTGATGAATACACAGTTAGCGATTCAAGATGGTGAAATTTATGTGATTGAGGTTAACCCTCGTGCATCACGTACTGTGCCTTTTGTCTCTAAATGCATAGGCCGTTCTTTGGCTCAAGTTGCTGCTTTAGTTATGTCTGGTAAGACATTAGCTGAACTAGAATTTACTAAAGAAATTATTCCTTCTTATGTAAGTGTGAAAGAAGCTGTCTTCCCATTCAATAAGTTCCAAGGTGTTGATCCAATTCTTGGGCCTGAAATGAAATCTACCGGTGAAGTCATGGGGGTGGGTGATACTTTCGCTGAAGCCTTTGGTAAAGCGGTTCTTGGTGGCGGTACTGTATTGCCAACCGGTGGTACTGCATTTGTCAGTGTGCGTGACATGGATAAGCCGAAACTGGTTTCTGTGGCACAACGTTTGATTGAAAATGGTTTTGAGTTGGTAGCAACAAGCGGTACAGCGAGTTATCTAACAGAGCAAGGTGTTGCCGTTCGTAAGATTAACAAGGTAAACGAAGGTCGTCCTCATATCGTTGATATGTTGAAAAACGGCGAAATTGATTACATTGTCAACACGACCGAAGGTACTCAAGCAATCGCTGACTCTTCTGTGATCCGACGTACAGCATTACAGCGTAAGGTTTGTTACACTACAACATTAACTGGCGCTGAAGCGACTAGCTATGCGCTGGGCTGGAATGAAGAAACGAAAGTTCGTAGATTACAAGATTTGCACCAGGGGAAATAATGAGAAAAGTACCAATGACGGTAGAAGGCGAAGCACGTTTACGTGAAGAGCTGGGTCACCTTAAATCTGTGGAGCGTCCACGTATCATTAATGATATTGCAATTGCGCGTGAACATGGCGACTTGAAAGAGAATGCTGAATACCATGCCGCTCGTGAAGAGCAGGGGTTTGCAGAAGGCCGCATTAAAGAGATTGAAGGTAAGCTTTCGGATTCTCAAGTAATTGATGTTAAAGCCATTGCACACACTGGCAAGGTTATTTTTGGCAGTACAGTTACCTTGTTTAATGTGGACACAGAAGAAACGGTGACTTATCGCATTGTGGGTGATGACGAAGCAGAAGTGAAAGATAAAAAAATCTCTTATGCTTCGCCAATTGCTAAAGCACTCATTGGTAAGAATGAAGGTGACGAAGTTGCCATCAAGATTCCAAGTGGTGAAGTAGTCTATGAAATTGAAAGTGTTGAGCATCTTTAATTAGGCAAGACATTTGAAATTTAAAAAGCCAGCTTATCTAAGATAAGCTGGCTTTTTTTATGTCTAAATTTTTTAATCCTTGTTTTGCTTATAAATATTTTCTTATATTTAAGAGATTATCGACTCAAGCTGAATCCCATGACTATACTGTATTAGTAATTCAGGTTAGATTAATCGTTAAGATAAATGCATATCCTCGAATGAGGCTGTTAGAACAGATTCATAAAGACATTAAAAGAGTGTGATGGCAAATGTATGGATAAAAGCATATTAGTAGTGGATGACGAACCGCAAATTTTAAGTGCCTTAAAGCGAGCTTTACGCAAGCAGAGTTACTCAATTTTATTTGCCAATGATGGACATGAAGCATTAGATATTTTAAAGCAGCATGAAGTCGACTTAATTTTATCTGATTATATGATGCCAGGCTTGTCAGGTACTGAGCTATTAACTCAAGCCGAAAAAATTCAGCCTAATTCTATTCGTATTATTTTGAGTGGGCATTCTGATTTCCAAACCGTGCTTGAATCGATTAAAGAAGGTGTCGTACATAAATTTTTAGCTAAGCCTTGGACCAATGACGTCCTGATTGAACAAATTAATAAGGCATTAGATACGGGCTCTTGTACAGATGATGGACAAGATAAAGCCCAAATGAATGATAAAGCTCAACCAAAAGTAACAGGGTCAGCCTTTAATCAGACATTTGACATTTTTCTAACCCTAGATAATAAAATCACAAGTATCGCACCTGAGTTAGCTGAGTTATTTGAATATAATGCTGACGATATTTGTGGAGAAGATATTGCTATTTTGTTTACAGAGAAATCCTATCAGCAGCATCTCATTTTTATTGAAGAAAATATTTCTAGTCAATCTGATTGGCAGCTCCCTGTTAAAAAGCGTATTGGTAAAACACAGCATAACTCTTTTCTCTCTATTGAACTTGCTATGGCATTTACTGCTGAAAAAATCATTTGCTCTATTACCCCACTACAAGGAATAGCCCATAAAGGAAAAGGCTTAGATTCGATTTTAAACAGTATACAAGGGCCCTATATACTGATTGATAAGTCAGGCAATATTCGAAACTTTAATGACAAGTTACTAGATGTTTATCAAACCTTTTCACAACCAGAAAAGAGCCAGTCTTTTAAAGACTTCATTAATACTTGTATCGAAAATGGTGCTTTCCCTGATGCAGTGGGCGAAGAAGAGGTTTGGTTTGATAAATTTTACACCTTTGATGAGGGGAGTAATGAGCATCGTTTAGTTGATGATAGTTGGATCAAAATCAAAGCCACAAGAGCACCAGAAGGCGCTAAAATTTTATTGCATTTTGATATTACTGAGAAAAAGCAGATGCAGCTTTCATTGCAGGCAGCGTTAATTGATGCCAAACAGGCTAAAGATGAGAAAGCAGAAGTACTAAACAGTGTTCAAAATAACATTCTGACACCTATGAAAGATGATGTGATGGAGCCGTTAGAGCAGCTGAAAAGTACTGAGTTAGACTTGGATCAAAAAAACCATCTTGATAATGTTCTTGAATCGGGCAGCAAAATATTGTCCAGCCTAGATAATATTACCCAAAAGGGAGATGGGTAGTTTAAGCCTTTTATAGATATGACGTTTTCTTTATCTGGCCACGTTAAATAGGTTGGTAAGAGCTGGCAACCTGACGATAAGTTATTAGGATGTAAACTGATAAAAAGGAATAGAGCAGATGCCAAGCACTATCTTACTTGTTGATGATGAAGTTAACATCCTACTCGCGCTTAAACGGACTTTAAGAAGCACTGGCCATACTGTTCTAACTGCTAATTCAGCAGGAGATGCTCTCGCGATTTTAGCTGACCGTAGCGTAGATCTGATCATTTCTGATTATCTTATGCCTCACATGACAGGGATAGAGTTACTTAGCCAGATCGAAAAACTCCAACCAAATGCCATTCGTATTATTTTAAGTGCTCATGCCGATTTTGATATTGTCACTCAAGCCATTCGCTCTGGCTCTGTGCATAGATATCTGGCGAAACCTTGGACTAATTCTGTTTTAGTCGAGCAAATAAATAGTTTATTGGAACATGAAGGGGATAACACTTCGAACCAAAAGGCTACAAATGTAACTGACGCTTCTGCTCCTGTCCCAGAAAAAATCGCAGTATTGGGTGAGTATAATCCAGCGTTGAATCAAACCATTCTCGACTCTATTAAAGATGGTATAGCCACTTTAAATGCCCAAGGTGAACTGTTAAGTATCAATCCCGCCATGGTGGACTTATTTGGTTATCAGGGTAAAGAGCTTATCGGTCAGCATGTCAATATGCTGATGCCGACACGAAATACAGGTCAATCAAGAGAAGAGCGAATTAGAGAACTAGGTTATTTAAATACCTCCTCTATGGGGAATGCAAAAAAAATTGTTGGCCGTCGTAAAAGTGGCGATGCCTTTCCCGTTGAATTGAATATTCACAGATTGGCAGGAGACGATGAGCTTTATATCTATATGTTTCGCGACATCACAGCATGGGCGCAAGCGGAAAGTGATAATAAACAGCTTTTAAGAGCTTTAGATTGCAGTAAAGATGGGTTTGCTCTATTTGGCTCTGATGGTCGTTTGATTCGTTGCAATAGGCAGTTTCAAGATCTTTATCGAGCTTGCTCTATTGGTCCGAAAGAGGGGGTTAGTTATCGTGATTTTTTACAAGACTGCATTGCGAGCGGACTTTTTGCTGAGGCCAAATCAGACCCAAATAACTGGATAGAATACTTTCTTATTTATACGAAGAATGAGACGTCAGCTGAATATGAAATAGAGCCAGGGCGTTGGATAGAAGTGCATGAAACTCGAGCTGAGAATGATTGTATTATCGTCTTTCATATTGATATTTCAGCAAAAAAGAAAAACGAATTTAGCTTAAGGGATGCTCTTGCCTCTGCTAAAGAAGCCAGTGAAGCAAGGGCTCGCTTTTTGGCTATGATGAGTCATGAGATACGTACTCCTCTTAATGGCGTATTAGGCCTGTTACAACTGCTACAAGATACTAAGCTTGATCAAGAGCAGCAGCACTTTGCTGATGTCGCTTTGAGTTCAGGTATGAGCTTATTGACCATAATTACAGATATATTGGACTTCTCGAAAATTGATGCGGATAAGTTAGACATCAGCCCTAAAATTTGTTCGCTACAAGAAATTGTTCAGGGTGTTCAGCTACTTTTCAAACCAAGGGCTGATGAGAAGTCGATTGCTTTAAAAACTAAAATTAGTCAGCAAGTCGAAGATAGAATTTATGCAGACGGCCAAAGGCTAAGACAAGTGCTGATGAACTTAGTGAGTAATGCGCTTAAGTTTACTCATCAAGGTGAAGTCATCATAGAGGCGGAAAAGTGTGAAGATGGACGTACACGTTTTTGCGTAACTGATACAGGTGAAGGAATTAATGAGCAGGATCAAGCTCACTTATTTGAAGAGTTCTTCACCACCTCTAATGTTAAGCGAGCACCCACAGAAGGGACTGGCCTTGGCTTGGCTATTTGTCGAAACCTGACTGGCTTAATGGGAGGAGAGTTAAGCTTCTCCAGCCAAGAAGGTGTAGGAAGTCAGTTTTGGTTTGATTTATACCTGCATGAAGTGGATCTACCTAATGCGAAATGCTTGCCCCTAGTAACAGAGCAAAGCCGTTTTAATGGCCGTGTTTTATTAGTCGAAGATGGAGAAACTAACCGTTTAGTTGCCAGAGTTATGTTGGAATCAGCAGGGCTTGAAGTAACAACGGCTAATGATGGTGTCGAAGCGGTTGAGATATGCCAAGCAAATACTTACGATCTGATTCTTATGGATATTTCTATGCCAAGAATGAATGGGATAGAAGCAAGTGCAAAAATTAGAGTCCAGAGTCTAAATTCTGAGACGCCAATTGTTGCTATGACTGCCTATGCTTTAAAAGATGATGCTGATAGTTTCTTAGCAAAAGGGATGGATGCATACCTAGATAAACCGATTGAAAAACACAAATTGCTCGCTTGTGTGGCTGATTATATTCGCCCTGAAGTAGTCACTCATGCTGAGTCAAATAATGAAGCAACTGTCACTCAATCTGATACACCTGACCAGCCACTTATCGAAGATCAAGGGTTGCAGCAATTAATCAATGATACTTCAATGGAAGTGCTACCTGAGCTAATTGCTATATTTGAACAGGATGTGATGGAAAGGACCCGCTCATTAACTGAGTTCGTTGAGCAAGAAGACGATGAAGCAGATCAAGAGATTGAGCGCCATCTACATACTTTAAGTAGCAGTTGTGCCATTTATGGTTTACAACCTATGCATCTCAAAGGAAGGGAGCTTGAGGCCTTGTGTCAGCAAAATATGGCTAAGGTTAGGACTCAAGTTGATGTGTTTGTTTCGCTTTCTCTCGATAGTGTAAAAGCATTACATGCTTTGGCTGAGAAGAAAGCGAAAGCGTTATAGGCTCGTTTCTTTCCACTGATTTTTTTTACGATAAATAGTCGCTGCACTGATGCCTAAATAATGTGCTGCAGTCGGTATGTTGCCGCCGCATAAATCGATTGCTCTCTCGATTGCTTCTTTTTCGACTTCACTCATAGGGCGAATAAGTTCGCTGATCACCTGACTACTAGAGTGGTCCATTGGCATATTCATGTTTTGCTCATGAGGAGCCGCCGCTGTGTTTTGATTGCTTTCTGTATGAACTGGCGCTTTTACCTTCATATTACTCAGATCTGAGTCTAAAGGCGCAGGCAACATGGAAGGTATGACGGATTCACCGTTACACAGCACGACTATGTTACGAATTACATTTTGAAGTTGTCTTACGTTTCCAGGCCATTCGTATTGACTAAGGATGAGCTCTGACTCGGAATCAAAACCAATAAAGTCTTTTTGCTCTTCTCTTGAATACTGATTGAGGAAGGAGTTAGCGATTTCAACCACATCGTTTTCTCGCTCTCGTAATGAAGGTAAGTGTATGGGTAATACATGCAAGCGGTAATAGAGGTCTTCTCTAAAGTTACCTGCCTGTACTTGCTCTAAAGGGTCTTTGTTAGTCGCACAAACAATTCTAACATCGACTTTTTCTGTCTTGTCACTGCCAACTTTTTGTATGGTACTGGTTTGTAAAAAGCGTAATAACTTAGATTGTAGAGCCATGTCCATTTCACATATTTCATCGAGAAATAACGTGCCCTTGTGTGCGGCTTTTGCACAACCATCTCGCTCACCAATGGCACCAGTAAAAGCACCTTTTACATGACCAAAAATTTCACTTTCCATCAAGTCTTTAGGAATTGCCCCACAATTTAGTGCCACGAAAGGGCCATTAGCTCTATCACTGGTTTGATGAACCGCTTCAGCACAGACTTCTTTACCTGTGCCGCTTTCTCCCGTAATGAAAATGGTCGCTTTTGATGCCGAAGCACTATCAATCAGTTGATAGACTCTTTGCATTGCTAAAGAAGAGCCAATAAAGCCGCAAAATTCTTTACGGTCGATTTCTTCTTGATAGGTTTGCAGTTTGCGTTTTAGCTCTTGGCTTTCTAGAAAGTTTTTTAGGGTAGTGACAAGTCTGTCTTTGTTAAAGGGTTTTACTAGATAATCTCTTGCTCCAGCTTGCATTGCATCTATCACTGTTTGCATAGAACAATCACCTGTTGTGACTATGACCTCTGTCTCAATTTCATTCTCTTTAATATGAGCTAAGATTTCTAAGCCATGCATATCTGGCAGGTTAAGATCGAGTAATACGCCAGTGAAGGCTTGATTAGAAAGAAGCTCTAGAGCTTTTTTGCCAGTTTCGGCACGAGTAATGTGATAAGGCAAGCCATTTAAGTAACTGCGATACACCGCGGCCATAGAAGCATCGTCTTCAACTAGGAGTACTTGAGTGAATGTATTGGGCTGCATAGTGAAATATCCTATATTGAATGGTTCCATGTGTGCTTAATATTAAGTTTAGACTATTCTAAAAAAAGTACTTTAAGACATTGATCTAGAGACTTTATATTCATAATAGATTTAACACTTTTTTCTCTTCAATAGGGTAATTTTTCGTGATATTTAGTCATGTCTTACTAAGCTAGATAAGTAAAGGGAGTATTTATGGAGCGATTATTAGCCCAGTGGCAGCTTGAACCTGAGTTGGCAAGTGCCTCAATTGCACGTCAAAACCTTACTCAGTTTTTTGCGACAAGCTCGCTTGAAATTAACCCTGCGGACTTTTTATTAGCAGTGACAGAGTTGATTGTTAATCTTTGTCGTCACTCTGACCCCAAACCAAATCAAGTTCAATTGGCGTTAAAGCAAAGTGACTATTTTTTGAATTTAGAAATCTTAGATAACGGTGGTAGCTTTCGCTCATTTAGTCATTTTATGAATGAATTTGATCCCTTACTAGCCGATGAAAGCGGTATGGGGCTTAAGCTCTTAAGAGATAAATTTGATGATGTATTTTATATTCCCGCTTGTTATCGAGAAGACGCACAGAACTTAACCTTGGTGCGTAAAGCGATATCAGCCACAGAGCCCAAAGAAACCATACTGTTAGTCGATGATGATCAAGTTTATCGCAAGTTAATCGCCCTATACCTAAAAGCTGATTTTGAGGTTATTGAAGCAGGTTCAGTTGGCCAGGCATATGATGCATTGCTTAGACATAACCCAAGTTTGGTGATTTGTGATATTAAGATGCCAGATGCAGATGGGCCAGTCCTCTTTGATCAAATAAGGCAAACCCCTAAAGCTGCTAAAATCGCTTTTATTTTCTTAACCGGCCTAACAGATAAGGCCTTGTTAACGAACGCCTTATCACGACCTATTGATGAACTAATACATAAGCCTATTAGTAAAGAAAAGCTGTTAGAAGTAGTTCGACAAACATTGCAGCGTCGTCATTATCTCGCTGATCAGGTAGAGCGAGAAATTTATCAAAAAGCCTCACTAGGACTAACGCCAAGATTGCCCAAAAAACTAGGTGCTTTTAATTCAGCTGTTCGTCATCATTCTCCGCAAGCAGGCGGAGGGGACTTTGTATTACTTAATCAAGATGAGGCAAAGCAAAGGCAGCAGATTGTATTTGCAGATCTAATGGGCCATGACTTGATGGCAAAAACCTATGTGTTTGCGCTAGCAGGTTATCTAAGAGGATTATCTAGTGGGCTAAGCCAAGCATTAAGGCCCGCTGAAGAGTTACTTACATTAGTCGCAAAAGGCTTTGAAACCGATCAAGTACTCGCCGGAACATTAGCTACTGTGATGGTCATTAATCTTGATCAAAATGAACTTAAAATCGCTAATGCAGGGCAACCTAAGCCTTTATTAATTAGTGCTTCTTGTGTGTCTAAGGTCAATGTTGATGGGGCTTTGCCTGGCTTGAGCTACCATATGTACCAAGCAAACTCTGTTTATTTAGAACCAAAACAAAGACTGTTAATTTATTCAGATGGCCTGTTAGATGCAGTAGAAGAGGTGCCTTTGAAGCTTGAAGAGCTACTTTTAGCGGGTAATCAATTAAGTTTAAACAGTTTAGCGGATAATCTCATGGCCTTCTTTATTGCCAAAAGCCAGCAAGAGAAAAGACGTGATGACTGTACCATTATCCTGCTGGAAAATAGTGGCACTGAGAATCAAGACTTTAGTGCGGAACTTATAAGTCTTGATTAAGTAATAGGGAGCGTTCGATTAACCTTCTGAAAAATGCCATGCTTTTTGGTAAGTAGCGTTCAAACCTATGAGTTTCCCTTATGAGTTCATCTTTTAACGAAGGTGAGAACCTATCATTCATAATGACTGCTGAGATACTTGCGCCATTCTGCTCTAACATTTCCTTCGCTTCAGTAAGTTGGCTCTCTGTGGTGACATTCGTTAATACATTTAAAAAAGTGTGCTGACTGGTAAATGACAATGCTTCTGTTGGGATAACACTGGCTTCTTGGCATAGAAGTGGCGACACATCACAGATGATAAGGTCATATTGAGTCATGGCGTTTTGGAAAAATAAGGACATGACCTCAATGTCTCTAAACTCAATACAACGGCCTGTTTCACTTGGTGCACATAATAGCTTTAGCCCCGGTGTCTGACTGTCCTGTACCGCTTGTTCCCAATGACCTGTGAGAGGTAACCATTGGTTCTGTTGAATATCTTCAAGTTTGTCCAAGGTTGGGTTTTCTAAATTTAGCTCCATCAGCAATACATGTTTACCTGCTTGCGCCGCACGTGTGGCTAAAGTGTGGCAAAGGCTGGTATTGCCTGAATCTTTAGTAAGACTAGTAATACATATTTGCTGTATAGACTCTCTGACTATGGTGGAGTAAATCGCTTCCACCGCGGATGTTTTTTCCATGCTACGCATAATGATTCTCCCCTCTATAAGCCAACGAGAACAGCAAAGGATGCCACGGTTACCAAATCTTTTAGACCTTCTAAGAATTGATACCAAGCACTTTGTTCTTTACTTGGAATGTAGAGAGTGTCGCCTGCTCTAATAACGGGTAGGTTAGTAAAGTTTCCTGACTTTGCAAACTTCACTAGATCAAAGCGACGAGCATGGACCTCACCATCAATTCGATTAACAACCGATATCCTATCTTGAAGTGCCATAACGGTAGGTCCGCCGGCTTCAGCCAGTAAGTCCAGTACTGTCATGCTGTCATTAAAGGTGTAACGACCAGGGCGATTTACCGCTCCTAATACCCTAACAACTCTCTCTTTTGGTTTCTGTAACCATTCTTTATTTAAGCTAGGTACGTAAATTACGTCTTCATTTTGGATATTAGCCAATAGGGATTCATCACCGGTTTCAAAATAAAGATTCAAGTTTAGCTTGGTAACATCTGCTTCGTTTCCACCACGGCGTGCAATACGTATATTAGTTAGGTCTGCTGAGGGGGTAGGGCCCTGTGCTGCAGAAAGCAAATCCAGCAAATTCAAATCACGGTTAAAAGCATAACGGCCGGGAGCACCAACAGAGCCAAAAATATAGATTGAGCTTTTGCTAGATTGGCGCGTCCATTGTGAACGGTTGTCGTTAGGGTCTTGTGGTAATTCGGGCATGACTACCGTATCCCCTGCTTTTAGTTTAGGCAGTGAATTTAAGTCTCCACCTCTTTCTAGGAAACGTTTTAAATCAAACTCTGTGGAACTGACTTGTTGTGTGTCATCACTTGAGAGTACTTGTAAGTGTGATGTATCCGCTTTAGCGGTTGGACCACCTGCGTGGGCAATAATATCCATCAAGCCCATTTCATCTGCCCATTCATACCGACCCGGACGATTCACGGCTCCCATGATACGAATCGAACGATTAGGGTGGATTTTCAACCAGCTTTTTTCGTTCATATCCGTTTTTTCAGGTACAAGAATAGCGTCTCCTGGAAAAATAGTCGGTAAACCTTGATCACTATTACCATCTACATAGCTTTGTAGATCAAAGGCTGAGACTTGACCATCAGCTCGAATAATCCGAATTTGACGGGTCTCCGCAAAACGAGTTGGTCCACCTGCAGTGGCTAAAATGTCATAAAACCCTGTGTCATCCTTCATTTCCATTGCTCCGGGTTTAAATACTTCACCCATGATGTAAACAGTACGAGACCCTTTTTCCACTTGCTCAGATGCTTGAGGGACAAAAATAACATCACCTGGTTTAATTTCAGGTAACAAGCCTGTTTGGCCTGTGTCTAAAAACTCGCGCATATTAAAAGGGAAGGGTTCGCCATTCTGAATGACTCGAATCTGCTCAATACCCGCATAACGTGTAACACCACCAGCACGCATTAGCATGTCTAATACAGATGGCTTGCCTTTATAAGAGAAAGTACCAGGGCGATGAACTTCACCAAATACTTTAATAGATTCTTGTCCGCTAGCATCACCTGCTGCGGTTAATGTTCTTGCATCGAAATCCACCTGTACATTACCAATTAAAGGAGAAGCTGGAACAAAAATAACGTCTTTAGGTTGTAGTGCAGGTAATACGTTTTGATTACCCGTATCCAAGTATTGTTTGTAATCGAACTGAATCGTTTGCTCTCCGCGACGAATCTGGAGTTTATCTAATTGCGCCCCTTGTGAAAGTCCACCGGCTTTATTGATTGCCATTTGAACATTAGAGTTTTGAGGTAAGTCGATTTCTCCGGGGGTTTGTACAAAGCCTAGTACCATGACGGATAAGCGTCTTTCAACTAAAAATAATTCGAACTTGGATAGGTCACGATAAACAACGGATAAGCGTCGAATTAAAAATGCTTGTGCTTGAGGAGGGTTCATCCCTTCGATAAAAAGGCTGCCTACTTCAGGTAAGGTGACATAGCCTTGAGGATCTAGCTGAAATGTATCATTAAACTCGGCTTCACCTGGGAATTTAAGGTTAAGCACATCACCTGGGCGAAGTGTGTGTTGAGAGTTGGCCATCACGGCTTGACTAATAGTCATTATGATTAGGATCAGCCAAAGTTTAATTGAAGATTTCATATGCATTGCTCCCAGCGTGTTAAATTAAAGCAGTTCCTTATGGATGAAAAATTTTGTTCAGGGTAATTGCTTTCAATATCTCTAAGAATTTCTTCGACTTGGAAGATTGAAGATTTTGCTTTTTCTTCATACTGCTTAAATTGGTATTTTTTACTTACCGATAAGAGTTTCTCCACCTGAAAGTATTGTTCAGGGTGATGCTTATGTAGGCCTGCATCTTGATGGGCTAATAACAAACGATCACATTTATGAATGCGTTTTTGCAGATTTTGTTTGCTTTTAGTGCCTGAGCGTAAAAAGCTTTCATTGATACCATTTGAATCAAAACGGTAGGTTGCTTGACCTGAAGAGGGCTTAATACTAATTACTTGGCCTGGCTTTAATGTGTACTCTACTGCCACGGCACTATTTAACTGGCTTAAGCTTAAAGTTAAGCATGCAATACTGGCTAAAGAATGAATATTCATGTGCATAACTCCCAATTTCTCAAGTTATAACAATTCCTTAATACAGAAAGCTCCATTTCAGGATGGCGGTGTACAATCAGCATTAGCAGGCTTTCTGCTCTTTGTAAGGCTCCCTCTGCTTGATCTTCGAACTCACCAACCTTTTGTCTTTGGCTGACAATTAATAAGTCTTTTATTTCCACATATAGAGCGGGATACATCTGGCTTAAACCCACGCTTGTGTGATTTAAAATAACTCGGTCACATTCCTTAATACGGGCAATAAAACGTTTATTGTTCTCTATATGTGCGGCATCAAAATAATCAGCTTTAGTGTTAGCTAAATCTAATTCAGGCGCTAAGGCATAACGCTCTGCTGCACCGCCAGAACCTTCTTTCATCATATAAAAGCAACCTGTCAAAGAAGGCAGAATAAGCAAGGTTAAGGACAGCTTTATGATGTTATTCATAGGACTACCCATTCACCTGAATGGACTTATCAATACGAAGGTATTGGATAAGCTCAAGTGGCTGGCCATGCACCTGATGGAGTCTTAAGGTGCAGTTTGAGGTTCTCAAGCGTTTAAATAAAAACACTAAAGCGCCAATGCCAGAGGAATCGATAAAGGTGACCGAAGTGAAGTCTAAATCGACATCTTGAGCTCTGTTACCAAGCTGCTCTAATTCACTTCTTATTGACTCTATCGCGAGGGCATCTAGCTCACCTTCAAGGTGAAGGTCTGTTTTTATGACGGTTTGGTTGAGGGTTGGGATGGTTTGCTCTTGAGATGTGCTGTTAAATAATGACATTGGCGTTACCTATAAAGTTTGTTTGCTATAACTAGATAGAGCAAGTCATATGCCAATAGGTAACTTATTGATTTTTAATGTTTTAGCTGAATTTTTCTGTTTCTTTAATAGAATAATTACGTTTTAAAATGCATCTTTCTCAAAATGCGATACAAAATAAAAAGCCTCACACTGATTATTTTGTACCGCTGTATTATTTACCTTGATTACTGGCCTCGACCGCAAACCATGACGACGATAGTTTTAAAGACAATGTCTATATCTGCTCTTAGCCATGAAATAAAGCTACTGAGGCTCAAGGCATAAGCATGATCATAGGAAACCTTATTACGTACATCTTCAATGCATTCGTCATATCCCTGATTTACTTGAGCTAGACCTGTAATACCAGGTTTTAAGCCCCATGTTCTTTCCGTAAAAAATGGAATAGCATCTTCAAGTTTTTTGTAGAAGTCAGGTCTTTCTGGACGTGGCCCAATGAGCGACATATCTCCTTTAAGAACGTTATACAGCTGAGGAATTTCATCTAATCGAGTTAAGCGAAGAAAGCGACCGATGCGAGTAATGCGTGGATCATTTTTAGTGGCTAATACCGCGCCAGTCGCTTCTTCTGCATCTGTTCTCATGGTTCTAAATTTATACATGGAGAACATCTTGCTGGTATCGGGTGTAACTTGTCCCACGCGCAACTGACTAAAAAAGATAGGCCCATTAGAATCAAGTTTGATAAGTAGGGCGAGTATGGGCAATAAGCACAGGCCGATACTTAATCCGAGTATTGCTGCACTAATGTCTAATAGTCTCTTAGTGATTAACACAGAGATGGGAATATAGTTTTCATTGGTATTCATTGGTATATCTTGATTTGGATTATTCATGATGATTCTCCTTAGTGGAAACGGGCTTCCAAGCGCCTTTTTGTTTGCCCAGTAGGTAACTCATGACGCCAATCAAGCTACTAAAATAGGCATTGATAAGATAAAAAATAACAGTGAATATTTTGGGTATCTTGTTACTGGGAATTCGATTACTAATACGAGCGAGTGCAATGCAAGCTAACTGTAATAACGCAAACCCCAAAAACATCAGAGAAACACTTGATAATGCAAAACTTAAGACCAGTTGTAAGGCTAAAATAATTGGCATGAGTGCTAGCATCGCTTTCCCCGAGAAGAAGGTGAAAGCCGTGCCTCTATGCTTAGGGTGTAATAGCTTTGTTAAGCGAACAGCTTGCTGGAAGTTACCAGCAGCAATGCGAATGCGTCTTTTTTGATCCATCTCATTACTGGCCTGCTCTAACTCTAGGGCAATAATATTGGTGTCATATTCTGCTTTATAGCCTTTGGCGACGATTTCCATTGGAATAATGAAATCGTCGTTAATTGTGTCTAATGGAAGCAGCGTAAAAAGGTGCTTACGGAAAAAATAGAGAGCCCCATGCACGCCAATGGGAGCGCCTAAACTAGACTCCACTTGCTTTACTTTGGTTTGATAGTTCCAGTAGCTTCTTTCACCTTGGCTACCTGGATTGAGGAGCTTATAGGTTGCGGCAAGTACCCCTATTTTTTCATCGGCAAACTGACGAGCACAAATAATAAGACTATCGAAGGATATCAGGGCGGATGCATCACTTAAGCCGATTAGGTCAGAGTTAATCTTAGGGATAGTTTGATTAAGAACCGCGACCTTGCCCCTGTTTTCTGAGTATTCAATGAGATCAAGGTCTAGCTCTTTCACCTCAGTCTCAAGCATGGTTTGTCTGACAATTTCGGCTGTATTATCACAACAGCCATCACAGGCAATGACTAGCGATAACTTATCTTTAGGGTAGTCAAGTGATGCGACATTTCGAATTTTGTCCGCAATCACATCTGCTTCATTGTAGGCAGGCACTAGAATGCAAATACTAGGCAGTGGTTGATCTTCACCTGAATTGATAGGTGCTGCTTGTTTGTCGTTTGCTGGTTCACGATAAACAAGCTTTAAAATAATGGGGTACACCAGATGATGATAAATAATCAAAAACCAAGTGAGCCCGAAAAGTATAAGTAGCCATCCCTGTAAATTTGAAAATATCATATTAAGCTCCTAGATTTCTGCTTGGTGCCATTAAGGCTTGATAAGCCTTAGCTGTTTTAACCAAGTCTCCTGTATTTAAAACAAATTCTCTTGGACTGCCTTTATGGTTCATTCTCATTATTTTTAAGATGCTTTCGTATAGGGCACTTGGGGTATTTGGCGGGGTCAGTATGCCGGTCGAAGGGTCAACAATATTGCGGCAGCCGCCTACATTACTAACAATGGCTGGGATGCCACATGCTTGGGCTTCTAAAGGTGATAGTGGTAAACCTTCATTTAACGAGGGTAAACAAAAGACATCTATGCAAGGGTAAAACTCTGCCATATTGTCCAGTGCTCCCAAGAAAAAAACTCTATCTTGAATACCAAGCTGTGCACATGTCTGTACTAACTGGTCTTTAAGAGAGCCTTGCCCTGCCAGAGCCAAACAAACATATTCAGGCAATAAACTTAAGGCGTGAAGTAAACTGTTATGATCCTTCACTGCTTCTAATCGAGCTGCACATCCTAATAAAAACACTTGCTCAGGGAGGTTAAATTGACGACGCAAAATGGCTTTTCTTTGATCGTTTACAGGCGTGAACCTTTGCGTATCTATGCCATTTAGAATCACATTTGGACGGCTATTAGGGAATGCTTCTAATAAGGCAGAAGCCACATCGTCACAGTCAGCGACTATGATAGGGCGGACTAAAAAGAGAAGTTGCCCCTGAAGTTTACGACGAGCAGTTTGTGATAAATGCCAAGCGTCATGCTCAGTATGAATCAGGTGTTTAATGCCAATAAAACGAGCTGCTAAGCCACCATACAAGAGGGGACCAATATGGTGTGAGTGAAGAATATTCGCTTTTAATTTATAAAGTAGTTTCGCCAGTTTAAAAATAAGTAGTGGGTTAAGGCCAGCTGGCTTATTCAAAAAATGTAATTTACTCTGCCACTCTTGCAAACGGGGCCAAGCTTTAATAGCTTCATCCTTGTTTCCCTCTAGACAAATAATATGTACATCACTGTGTTTTGAATATTCCTGCATTAGATCCAGCGCCATAGTTTCTATACCGCCGGGCTGTAAATGTTGTACTACCTGAACTATGACGTTTTTCATTGTGCAGACTCCTTGTTATTTGCTAAAGGAAAAGGGGGGATACGAGCCAATACAGGGGCATTAATAATGTCTGAAACAGCCTCTTTACGGCGTACGCTGGTGTCGAGTAACTCAGCCACAAATGCCAAACTTAGACCTAATGCAAAGCCACCAAACACACCTGCTATTGCAAAAATGATGAGCGGAATATTAATAGGGCCTAATGGATCAAAAGGGGCATCAATCAACTTAACACTTTCATTTTCTTCACTTTTACTGAGAGAGCCAGTCACGCTGGCCAACTCATGTCGTTCGGATAAATCTTCAAAGATTTTCTTTCTGACCAAAATTTCACGCTTAAGCTCGTTAAGTTTTTGCTCATGTTGGCCATAACCATTAACTCTTTTTTGTAACTTACTCATTTCACTTTGTAGGGATTCCACTTCTTTTTTTAGCTTTTGAATTTGATCGTCACTTTTTTGTAAACGCTCAAGTTGAGAGACGAGAAGAGGGTGCTGTTTTGGGGCTTGATCACTGGCTTGAGTTGAGTTTGCTGCAATTGCCCATAAACGTTTTAGTTGATCTTGATCTAAATTGTTAGCATCGAACTGCGGCGCAGCGGCTAAAAGACGATTTCTCTCTCCTTCAAGCGCATTGAGACGAGCTAAAACATACTGAACTCGGCTGTGTTCATCTGTGTATCTCGCCCTTAGTTGAGCCAGCTCCGCCATGACTAACACAATACTTTCTTCCATTTTACCAATGACGGGATTCGTTTGAGATAAGCGCCCTGCTAAACTGCCATGGGCAGCAATAGCACCTTCTAACTCAATCTTACTCAGTGCTAACTTTGAGTGCAGTTGGGATAAGCGTGAGATATTGCTTGAATGAACAACCGGCAATTCATTGGTAAATTTATCCTTATAAATAGCCAGTGCTTTTTCTGCTTCTAACAAGCTGGCTTTACGACTTTCTAGTTCTTGACCTAGGAAATTTTCAGATTGAATAATGGAAGAGCGTTGTGGCGCGAGTACACGTTCAACAAAATGAATACTGACGGCGTTAAGCAAGGCGGCCATATTATTTGGATCATTCGCGCGGTAGGCAATTTTGATCAAGTTATCTCCCACTAACCTAGCGGAAAGAGCTTTAGACAATTGACTGATAATGTAAGATTTTTCTTTTTCTGGCATCTCTTTATCAATCAGCTCCATCTTCCAAGCCACGTTAGCCAAAATATGGCGACTATGAAGGAGTGCGGTTAAGGAAGGCATACGTTCTTTTAAATTAGTATCTATGGATAGGTCTTCTAAAAAAGGGTTACGTTGAGATGACTCTTGAAACAAGATAGTCGTTGACGCTTCATATTTCTTAGGCGAAATCAGACCAATACTGATACTGAGAATTGGCGTTAAAAAAATCGGAATAATGATGAGATAGCGACGACGCCAAGCTGCCCATAAAAGATAGGAGACGTTTTTGACTAGCATGCTACGAGTCATGACTAGAAGCCCTGTCCATCACTAAAAATAAGTACTTGGTTTGGCTCTATGTCTCTAAGAACCTGAGACATGGTCACGTGGTTTCTTTGTTTGAAAAAGGTCTCAATACTTAGGCAGCGAATCATAGCGGTTTCATAAGCAAGCTGTGCATCTGCTTCATTCGATATAGCGCAATTAATTACAAGCTGTTCTCGCCTATGTAAGCGAGAGAAAAGGTCTAACTCCTCTTCTAAAATCTTGTCAATAGAGGAACTATTAGTTTGAAAACTCAGGGTAATTAAAAAGGATTTAAGCTCCTCTTCCTTGGCTTTTCTTTGCCTATGGTAAAGATTTAAGCCTTTATCTCGATCAGCATAGGGAGACCATAGCGTGTTTCTTTCTGCGCGATTTGAAATTGAAATAGTATTTTCTTGCTCTTGTTTTGCCGGTGCTTGCTGAGTGTGTGTTATGTCTGGGTTATAGGCTTCGACGGGCGTTGTATTGATAGCGCCTTGTTCCGCTTGCTTAAGTAAGGTTCGCATTTTTTCTCTTTCTAATGCGAGAGCGAATTTTTCTTCGTTTGAATTGGTTTGCGTTTCCTGAGTTTTATTAGCGCTTTGAGGAGTAGGAGCAGAATAAGTCGGTGCTGCGACCTGATTGTTTCGCGCATTAGCTAATAATTCTTCAATGCTAATACCTTGGCTTGTGTCTGAGTCATAATGCGCAGTATTGGCATTATTAATTTGAGGTATTTGGCTGCAAGCACTTAATAAGATACTTACATTTAATAAGCATATTATTTTTAATGAGAAGTACTTATTGCTTAGCATTGGCATTATCAATTACCTCTAAATACGATTGATACAAGGTATTTAGCAAGCTTTAGACCAATGCAAAATAAGAAAATTAAAGCTATAAAAATTAGTAGCTTACAGCTTTCCAAAAAGCATTAAATTATCCCTGATCACAGGCTTTTTGTATTTTTATGATTTTGTGTCGCAAAATGCGAGTTAAAAACATGTATAAAAAACAACCGTGTGAAGAGTAAGCTTCCCTGACAATTCCCTGTAAATCATCCAAATTAAAAACCAGTATGACAAATACAAACGACCGCCATAAAAGTGGCTAGTTTCTTTCTGTTATAGATAAAGCTAGTTCCTCAATCTCATTCCGCCAAGTTTGTAGTTGTTGTGATGTAAGATTTTCAGCTCTTTGCCAGCTATTGGGAACTTTTTGCAGAAGTTGCTGGCGTAACTTGAATGCAGGGGGTGAGGTTTTGCTCATTTTATCTAACCAGTTGAGCCACTTGTGGTCGGTAATGCCCTCGGCAATTTCAATCAGATCTGGGTGAAGATCAGCTACCTTGGCGCAAAGTTCTGCCATAACAGGGAGAAGCTGTTGATCGTCCTCTCGTCCATCGGTTGGATCAAAAGGGTCAGCAGTTGGCATTCGTGCGTGCCATTGCAAATAACCATTTAGCTTGTATTTCCATAAAAAGAAGCCGGCAGCCAAACGCTTGTTAGTCATATTGTAGAGCCAGACTTGCACATCTTGATTACGAATATTTTGAATACTTTGACGGGTAACACCATAGCCATGATTAATTAAAGCAATGTCTAACTCCCCCAGCCAGCGCCTATCTTTGGGATTATTCAGATGGGCTGCCTTTAATAAGGCCGGAGCTTGCTCTGTCTGTACATAACTTTTGTCGACCAAGGAGGCCATCTGAGTAAGGGCAAAGCCTTTACTACTAGCATTAGAGGGTTCATCTGCAATGCTAATGGCTAAGGATCTGGGTTTGTGATCAATTACTTGGCTAAGCGCTTTAAGCTTCTGGCTTGTTTCATCTTGACCGAATTGATATCGCAAGTTTTTGAGTCCTGCATAATCTAAAAAGGGGGGCCGAAATCCTAGGCTTAATAAGCGTTGAATACGTGTTTGATAGCTCTGCTGCAAGACCTCGTTTTTGGGGACTGGGAAATGAGGGGCAACACCAGTGAAATCTAAATTGGCTAATGTCTCCAGGTCACACTGTAATTGCTTATCCGCCATTCCTTTTCTTTCATAGCTAAGGAATAGGTGAGGGGCGAGGTCAAGGTAAACGCCAATAGGCTTATTTAAGTCTGCTAAATCGATATCTAATAATTGAATCGAGAGAGTGTGTAATATCTGTTGCGATAGCTTATCTATCAGTTGAATCTTATAGGTTCCGGGCGCTAAATAATTAGGTGCTTTGATTGTTAAATGTAGCTTCCCTAAGTGTTGTTTATAGATATTACTGGCCGTGATAAGTAAGGGTTTAATGGCTAAAAAAGAGCCAGCTGGGTTAGCGTTAAAAGAACCTAGATTTCTTTCAAGCTGGGGTAGGTATAAGCGCTTTTCAATAATCAGAGGAGATGCTCGCCAGCTAAGATTATCGAGTAACATCCCTTGAGCGAGCGGTAACGCTATGAACAAGGGGTTATTTTTAGTGATACGATAATGGCGAGGTGAATTGGGTTGCTTTGTTTGAGAGAAAGGTAAAAGCGGCCAGCGAGCATTAAACCATTGTGCTCGGGTAAAATTAACGTCAGTGAGATAGTGCTGTTCACGCTTTTCAATCATAAGTCCTGTGATTGTGGTCGACATCTTATTCGCCCCAGCAAGTTCGATGATGAGATCCCCATTTTCTGCCTCGACATCAAAGGTTTTATAACCTCCACGGTATTGGCCTATCGCACGCCAGCTCGTTAAATTAGTTAATTGACCAAACTGGCTTAGACGAAACTTATTTTGTGTGTACCTTTGTTTAACCCAGTACCAAGGCGGGTTGTGCTGATATTCCCTGTCTTGGCCATTAATTCTGATACGCCTTTCAACTTGCTCTGGCAGGGTTTGCCAATAGCCCACATCTTCCGTCCAAAGATGTAGACGCCACTTGCCTGCTGGTAAGGGAAGCTTGAGGCTTGTTATGCCTGATATACCATCACGAACTAGGGGATCGAGAGATAAGCGGGTAAAAGGATTAAGTTTTTTTTGTCGTACTTTTAGCGTGTGGGCTAATAATGGGTGTGAAGGCGTCATAGACTCAAACCCTTGTAAAACTGTTTGATCTTCTGGTCCTAAGTCAAAAGCGTACAAGGCTTTAGATGCTGAAGCGTTGAGCTGCTTGAGTTTAAACTCGGCAATTTCTGCTTCTTTATCTAGGGTAAATACTTTAACCCGTGTCTGCGCGCTAAAAGTGAGCTTATTGCCTTTCGGTGTTCTAAAACCATAGGGATAAACTTGGATGCTAAAAGGCCCTGGCAATACACCTCTTTCTTGGTTGATTCGGTTGCGGTAAGCCGCCTTATGTTTACCAATTTCGATAATAATTAATGTGTTTTTATGACTGGTATTGATACCAGTGAGCTGCCAAACCGTATCCGCTTTAATGATTGGAATTAAGCCTTTAAGCGGCTTTTTATTCTGGCTTAAAGAGGTGTCATCACGTGATGTTTCATTTGCATGCGATACGACTTCTTCCGAGGGGAAATGTATTTTTCCTTCAAATAAAACCTGTGCTTCAAGCCTGTTGTTCATGAACAGGATTAGAAAGCATAAAATGCTGAGTAGGTTGAAGCTAAGTCTAGATGGCATCTTGTAAGACTCCTGTATCAAGAATAAATGATTCACGCTATCTAGAGGTGCAGGAGTATGTCTTTTAGTTGCTGCGCTTTAATATGCCAGCTTTCTTGTTCGACACTGGCTTGGCGTTTTTGATTATCTCCCTTATTGTTTGATTTATAGGCTTCTTCTATCTTGTCTGCAAAATGTGAGGCAGACTCTCCTGCAATAGAAACTAAGCTTGAATAGTCATCAACTGCTGGGTACTGAGTACTTACAATTGGTTGACCTGCTGCAAGGTATTCTCTTAATTTTAATGGGTTACAAGCTTGAATTTGAGCATTGTTTTTGAAGGGTAATATGCCCACATCCCAGTGCTGACTATAGTGAACTAAGTCCTTATGAGCTTTAGGGCCTAGCCATTCAATATTAGCTTGATCAGTTAACTCTTTAATATTGGTGTGTGCAGGGCCAATGAGAACAAAGCGCCAATGGGGAAGCTTTTTGGCTGTTTCTAACATGAGTTCCTTATCAAACCAGCCAGCAATCGAGCCATAAAACCCTGCGACAGGCCCTGACCCTAAATCATCCGCTCTGTTTGATGGGGTTGAAAAGCGCTCAAAATCGACCCCATGAGGTAGTACTAAGGTTTTATGTGGCGGAAACTTAGAGGCGATCTTATGGCTTGCTGCAATAATAAGGTCTACTTTTTTTACTAAGTCTTGTTCCATTTTGGCTACTGGCTCATGATCAACACCATCAAGAGCACTAAAGTCATCTCCGCAATAATAAATGCAGGCTCTTTCGCCGAGTTTACCCACCACATCGGCCGCTGAAGGCAGTGATGTCCAAAGTATAGGGCGAGTATCATTACTGGCTAAAATAGGTTGCAGTAAGTTGGTGAGTAAAGATTCATTTAACCTTCTTGCAAGCGGGTTTCCGGGCCAAGGAATCACTCTAGGATTCACGATATGTGGCTTAAGTCCGCTTGCTTCAAAATCCGTGGCGATGGCATTACTTTTAGATACCATGCGGGCTAATTTTTTAGCCGCTCTTATCATATCCCTTTTACACAACTTGGGACGACGTAAACCTAAAGAGTTAACCCATACAATATTCATCTCAGGTAATAGATGTCGGATTAAATGCTGGGTACTACTTGGTAATGCTCCCCAGTCTTCGCCAAATACCAACATATCAACATTCATTGTTCACCTCCTTGTGGATAGATGTCACTTTTGTGGCTTTAACCGAGTGTAGGTGAGAGCTCGCCTTAGCGCCTTTATCTTTTAATGGATCAATCTTTCTAACTACCTTGGCAGGAACGCCAGCGGCGATGACACCACTGGGCAAATTTTGGGTGACCACGCTGCCTGCCGCTACTATGGTGCCTTTGCCTATAGTGACGCCTTTCATCACCATGACGCCTGAAGCTAGCCAGACATCATCTTCTAAGATGATATCGCCGACTTGGCTGTCTAATTCTGGCAGGCCTTTTGCTCTATCTTCGGCATCAATAGGATGACCTGGATAGCCAGCTAAAAAGCCTTTGCCGGCAATTCTGACATTGTCTCCTAGTACCACTTTTGAGCCCACGGCTATGGTGGTTTGCCAAGAGATGTCGACGTTGCTTCCTATGATAAGTTGTGGCGTTTTATCTCCTGCCCAGCGGCCTGAAAAGGTGGTTTGACCTGATACTCGACAATCATCACCTATCTCAATCTGTAAGGCGCCTTGTACTAATGGCATACCGCCAAATAGATATAGACGTTTACCAACCTGTCTTAGTTGGGTTTTGAACATGGGAGTCCAAAATAGAATGCGTGTCAGACTGGATATACTGCTGCGAATAAGCTGATACACCACTCTTAAAGGAGTATAAAAGAGAGAAATTGCAGGCACTTCAATCGACTTAATCGCAAAAAAGCTTTTTTTAATGGTGGCAGCCAATGGGTTATTGCTTTGTTTAACCCATTGTTTAAATTGCTGCAATTTGTTCATTCTACAGTCACCGATTTAGCAAGATTACGAGGTTGGTCAACATCTGTACCTTTGGCAAATGCGGCATAATAGGCGATTAACTGTAAGGCCACTACGTAGATGATTGGGCTGATCAGCTCATTAGAATTGGGCAGAGTGAGGCAGCGAATATTATCGTCTGCTAAACCTTGGGTGCTGGCTTCATCTCCCACTAAAATGCAGCGACCGCCGCGAGAAATGACTTCTTCCATATTGGACTGCGTTTTTTCGATGAGTCCATCATTAGGTGCAATCACAAATACGGGGACATCTTTCTCAATTAAGGCGATGGGACCATGCTTAAGCTCACCCGCGCCAAATCCTTCGGCATGTATATAGCTGATTTCTTTGAGCTTTAAAGCTCCTTCCATCGCGATAGGATAGCTACTGCCTCTACCAATGAAAAAAGCATCCCGGCAGTCTTTTAAACTATCGCCTACGGCTTTAAATTCATCCTCAAGGTTAAGGACTGACTCTATAGCGGTTGGGACTTCCGCTAGGCTTTGGCAGAGCTCAGACGCTTTAACTAGATCAAAGAGCTGTTTCTTGAAGCCAATTTTCACTGCTAAAGTGGCAAGGACGGCAAGTTGTGTAGTGAAGGCTTTGGTGGAGGCGACGCCTATTTCAGGGCCTGCTTGAGTTTGGATAACATGGTCTGCAAGGCGGGCAATGCTGCTATTTGCCACATTGGTAATGGCGAAGGTCTTTTGAAATTTTGAGTTAGCATAACTGAGTGCTGCTAAGGTATCTGCCGTTTCTCCTGATTGAGAAATGAAAAGTGATAAACCGTCTTTAGCCATGATTGGTTGGCGATAGCGGAATTCAGAGGCAATATCCACATCGACAGGAATTTGTGCAAACTGCTCAAACCAATATTTGGCTACCATAGCGGCATAATAGGAGGTACCGCAGGCGATGATACTGAGCCTTGAAATATTGGTGAAATCTACTGGTATATCATGCATTTGTTGCTGGGTATGAAAAAGGGTTTTGTTAATTGCAATGGGTTGTTCATGGATTTCCTTATGCATATAGTGGTGATGATTCTGTTTATCTGCAGCGAGTAGAGCATCCTCATTATCCAATAATTCTCGTGTTACCTTATGACCGTTAAGATCCACCAGTTCCATAGTATTGATACCAATTCGGGCTTGATCACCTTCTTCTAAATAGAGAATTTTTTGTGCTGATTGGGTAAGAGCCATGCTATCTGACCCTAGGCATGCGCTTAAATCCCCTTTGCCTAATACGAGTGGACTACCACGTCTTGCTGCATAGAGATGATCTTGATCCAGTTTGAATAAAACCCCTAATGCAAACGCCCCTTCTAGGTGCTGTAATGCTCTGTGCATTGCCTGGTCTGGATCGCAGCCTTGAGCTAGGAAATGGCTGATTAAGTGAGGAATTACCTCGGTATCTGTTTGGCTTTGAAAGATAAAGCCTTCTGACTCTAACCATGAACGAAGGTGGCGATGATTTTCAATAATACCGTTATGGACCACCGCCACATCATCATTAGAGTGTGGGTGGGCATTGGTTTTATTAGGCTCGCCATGAGTAGCCCAACGTGTGTGGCCTATACCGATCGTGCCGAATAAAGGGTGTTCATGCAGTGAATTACGTAAGGATTCTAATTTACCAGGACGTTTTTTAGTCGCGATACCTGAGCCTGTTAAAACAGAGACGCCAGCTGAGTCATAACCTCGATATTCTATATTGCCTAAAGAGTTTAATAATTCAGGAACCACATTTTCTTTGTTAATTGATCCGACGATTCCGCACATGTTCTTCTCCAATAATTTGTTCGTTGCTATGTCTTTTGTTTGCACGCCTTATGCCAATTGAAAAGATATTAAATATCAGCTAGTTAGCGTTTTTGTCTCGGTTTATGCTGCTTATAATTTGCTTTTCTCTCAATTTGCGAGGCGTGTTGCGAGAAAGTTTGGACGAAGGTGTTGGTCTATCTTTAAACCTGAATAAAGAGGGCTTGCTGGTGGTTGGTACGAGTTGATATTGAGAGGTAGCGACTGCGATGGCGAGCAAAATATAAATAGGCCAAGTAAAGCCCATGGTCAAAAATGTACCTGAAATACAAAAGCCAGCTAACCCCGCTTCTAAGGCTTGAGCGCTAGCATAAAGCACAGGTGAATAGTGTTCGCCAGCCACTTCTGGCGAGAAGCGTTTAATGCTCTGCATGCCAATACGGGCAATTTGGACGATTAGACAAATAAAGACAATCAGGCCTAAGAATCCTGTTTCAGCCATTACACCAAACCAAGTGCTGTGTACTGAGTGGTTTTGGCCGTCCCAATGGGGACTATAAGCGTAATAATTAGATAAAAAGTTATCGATACCTACCCCTGTAAATGGGTTATGTAAGGCCATTCCAAATGCTGCTTGCCAAGCATAAATTCGACCCATTGCTGATTCATCTATACCTTCCTCATGGGCGCCACCAGAGGCTCTGTCACTCACTCCCGCCAATACCATGAGCAACATAAGCGCGCAAACACCGACACTGATTAATAAGAATTTATTCTCTACCCTGCGCCAAGCAAAAATACCTGTTACAGCACATATGCCAAGCAATCCTCCACGGCTTTGAGTCGCAATAATGGCAGCGATGACTACACAGAAAACAATAAGACCTAGGAGTCTTAAAAGCCGGTTATAACCTGGGGTTAAAAACAAGGCACCAGCAAAACTGGTAGGGAAAAGAAGTACGAGAGATAAGTCATTTGGATCACCTAGCATTGAGCCAATACTTCTCCCTATCGTGACACGGGTTTCTTCAACTAACTCAAGCCCCATGCTCTTGTTGTACAAAGCGACTAAGCCCACACAGGCTCCGCAAATCACCATAGCAAGATGTAAGAATTTAAATTGCCCTTCCTCCTTCACTAACCAAGCAATGGCTAACACCATAATCGCTATTTTTACATAGGTTCCAGTGAGAGCGGCCATGGCTTCTCCACGGTTACTGGCCATGAAGGCACCGATAACCACAAGGATAAAAAAAATGGCGTAGGTTGAAAGTTCTTTACTCCAAAACATAGGTAGGCGCTTAGTTACAAGGTTGATCGACAAAGAGGCGAGAGTGCCTAACGCTAATAATTGCGGTATGCGTAATGGGTAAATAGCCGGAAAGACTTCATGTAAACGGAAAAAAGAAAATACAATAAACCCTAAACATACTAAGAAAGGCAGCTTAAGAGTGAGGGCAACAAGCACAGGTAAAATAGCAATGGCAGCAACAGCAGGGTGAGGAATGAAAAACCAAATGCTAGCCAATATTAAGCAAGCGATCGTGGCGATCATCGCCTGTTTAAATTTCGCGGTTTGTTGGTCGGTTGGCATGGTTCCCCTCCTAAAACAGAGCAAAAACTTTTTATGAGTTTGCTATTTCCTTTGTCTTTTAAGTAGGACCAGTTGGATTTTATTAACTGGGATAAAACCTAAAAATATTGCAGCCCCTACAAAAGATAGCAGTAATAACAGGCTTTGAAGGAAAACGCTTAAGCTTAGCTCTGTGGTTGGGGTTAAAATCAGCAGGCATAAGCTGAACAGACTTAAACTCATGAGTTTGAGTAGCGGGAAAGGCAAAAAACGTTCTTTCTGACTGACTAGGTACATGACAAATAAGCGGCTTAGCATAGCAATATAGGTTGCAGCAATTGCGCCCCAAGCATGATAAATCGGGATAAGTATTAAGTAGGCGACAAGCGCTAATGCCGCAGCACTGCAGTCAATTAAAGCTGGTTTCATTGTATGGGTTGCACTCATTGCCCCAAAGGCCAATGTTGAAGTCGCATTATGAATCGCCGCTAGCAGTGCGAGCCAAGGAATGTATTGGATAGCGCCATAATAGCTTTCTGGCGTCAGTATTCTTACCAAGGTTGGACCTAACATACTGATAAGTAGGCAGGAGAATAAGGCTAAGACTATGCCTAGACTGGCATAGCGTGCGCAATTTTCAGCACCATTTACTTCTTTATAACAGCTAAAACGACGGGCATGCCACCAAAGGTCAAAAGGTTGAATCAGTACGGCTGTCATTAGGCCGAATTTTGCGGCAAGTGCGTATTCTGCCATGGCGGCTGTACCTACTTCATCCGCTAGAATCCAGCGATCAAAGCTACCAAGAATGAAGCCAGCCACCCCTACAAAAATAAGTGGGCCACCATAGCAGCTATAGCTTTTAAAGCGAGCGAAGTCGAAGGCTATCCCTGTGTCCTTAAACTGCAGGTAAATGAGTACAAACGATAGGGTTAAAGTACTAATAAGCGTGCCAATTAATACGCCGTTAACGCCTAGACCTAAAATTAATAGAGGGATAGCAATACTGACTTGCAGTAGCACCATGCCAGCTGATCCTAAGAAATATAACCCCGCTTTTTCTTCTAGTCTTAACCAGGCAAGTGGAACGAGAACAACACTGCATAGAGCAAGACTAAATAGTATGAGTCTTGCCTCTAAAATACTCACATCACCGGGCAGAGCGTTCGCAATGATAGGAGCGCAGGCTTGAGTAATAATGAGAGTGAGTAAGCCTGAAACGATAGACATGCCAAATAGGTTGGCTGCAGCATACTTTCTTTCTTCGGTATTAGCGGCACTGCCTGCAAAGCGAAACAAGGATTCGGCAAGTCCCATGCCTATGATGATACTAAGCAAATCAGCAAGGGTTTGTAATACATCAAGGCGACCATAATCTTGAGGGGATAAATAATTTGTCGCCACAGGCACCATGAGAAGAGCAAGACCTTTAGAGAAAGCGAGCGCAGAGGCATAAATTAAGCTGTCTCTTAAAGGCTTAGGTAGATTCGCAATTTTATTAATCATTTTGCTCTCCTTAGTTTTTCTCAGCTGCTACGACAGCCTTGTCCCTCTTCATAGGGTTAAGTGAATTTAGTCAGATTTAATCATGCTTTTTCTTTGTCTAACTTGTGGTGATCTCATAAGGAAAATAAACAAGGCAAGTGCACCCACTATGCCGGATCCTGCTCCTTTTGATGGTGCTGCTTGTAACGAAATAACGGTTTCGACACCCGGAACATCTGCATATAAGGCTTCAACTGGGTCAGTTCGGATGAGAAATACGGAATCGTTAAAGTCGTTATCACCATAAGGTCTTAGTAAGTCCTCAAAACCTAAGATAAGTCCTTCATCGTTGGCATCAGACATCATGGCAACATGACGGGAGTCACCATCTATTGCCTCTAATGAGGCGGTAGCTAAGTTCTCAGGGTTTAAGAAATCAACAGAGTAAAAAGTAAGAGGGTCACGGTTGTCATCCCAACCTTTAACGGTATCCGTTCTTGAGTTATATGCATTTTGAATGAGGAAGAAGCCAACATTGGTACCTTCTTCAAATACAGTACCGCCTTCCATTCCAAACTCACCGCTTTCATCTAGACTCGCTGTACCTCCCCCTAACACGACAGTATCACCAGCTTGTAAAACACCGCCGCTACCTTGAGCAGAAGAGTTATTAAAGATCATACCGGCACTGATACCATCGACACTATTAAGCTCTTGAATGCCGACATTACCGGACGAGTCGGTATCAAAGTCGCTAAAGGTTGCGCCAGTAAAGGTATCGTCTTCGAAGGTAAAGTAACCTAATGAGTTCTTGTAACCTGCACCTTCTAATAGAAAGGTGACACCGACTTGGCTGTTATCTTGTAGCTCTATATTTGGGTTGTAGTTAAAATCAAGAAACTCTTGGTTGGCGACTTGGCTTTCTGGTAAAGCAGCATTCATGTCATCCAATAGGCCATCTTCTAACGTAATCATGACTCTATTGTCTGTTTCGTCGTCAGCTGCAAGTGCAGCACTAGGCAAGAGACTGACTGATAATGCAAGACAAAACTTCTGTTGAATATTCATGTTATTAACCTCACTTTTTCCTTTTTATAGAAAAGCAAAATAAGGGCCAAAAGCTAAATGATTGTTTTAATAGGATTAAGGTGGAAATATGCTTTCTCAGAATGAGAAAATCCCTTTTTATTCTCAGAGATATTCTTATTTTGAGAAAGTTATCACTGAGTTATTTGCGAGATAATTGGCAATGTCGCATTCACCTTTCTCAGCATAAACGAGCGCTGGTAAGTCGTTTTGTGGCAGCTGTAAAACTTGCTGTAATTTGTGTTTTGCTTGAAAAAGAGTAAAGCGCCACTGGGGTAATTGCGTAAAAATCTCTCTCTGAAAAATAATGCCTTGCTTGAGTTTTAATGCTTCTAGAGAGGAGGCATTATTATCGACAAAATGCTTGAGAATATGAGTGCCTTCCGCATTACGGTACACAGGTAATAATAAAATGCTGCCATCACAATATTGGGGTGAAAACTCCTGAACCTGATAGGGGCCTGCGTTGGTTGGGTTAAACGCATTAATCTGATTAAGACCTTGAATCACAAGTTGTTTATTAAGACCAACTTCCTCAGAGATATAATGGTTGTTTTTATAAACTCTGCTGGCAGGTGCTGCAATGATTGCAGGTATCAGAATGAGGCTGAGCCAAAGTAAATGTTTATTCATAGCTTAAGCCCTTTTTGGTGTTGATATTAATAGGACTAACACGGGGAGAAATAACACAATTAAGTCGAAGGCGTCCGCGCCTAATCCATCATGTATAAAGTGATAAGCTTCATTAGACAATGTCATTAATGCGAGCCTAGAAGAGTTACTTAAGAGGACGAGTATGATTAATAGCGCAATGTTAAACATGTCTCTTTGAGCTAATTTTTCGAACCAGAAAAGCTTTAAACTTAAATATAAAAGCATGGCCAGAGATAAGTTCCCAAAGGCTGAGCAGCCAGTGAGTATGATGAGGTTAGTGCCATCATTATTCACAATGATATTATTTTGTAAGCTAACTTGATCGGAAAATAAATCCAATAACAAAAAAGCTAACTTTGCGTCTATCGCTAATACCTGCTCGGCCATGACTTGTAAGAATAGCTGAGCACTCGGCTCTCTAATCGCAAGTGCAAAGACTAAAATAGCGGCATAGCCGAGCGTTCCTTTTCGTCGTTTTGGTGTGAGAGAAAATTGCCAAGTGAGTGCGGCTAGTGTGGCACATAACCAACTGCTTAAAGAGAAAGGTAAGATAAGTCCTAAGCTTAACAGGAAAGCAAAAAAGTAATGCCAATGGGAAAAAGAGCCTCTTTCTGGGGATGCTCCAAGTGCTTTGAAATAAAGCTGAAAGCAAACAAATAAACTAAACCAAATGATAAAGCTTTGTCCAAAGCCTGATAAAAAAGCGTCAACAAATGACATGTCTTTTAAGCTTAATAACATGGCTGGTAAAATCGCATTTATGATGGCTAATATGGCCACTAAACATAATGGGTTTAAAGCCATTATGTGGGTTTTAAATTGGGCACTTAGCTCTGTTTTGACGTTTTCCTGTTGGCTTATCATTCTATCCCTCGACTCTTGTTGATGCGTCTCTCTCATAATCTTTAAACTGGATTAATGAGTTTGTAATGCCTGGTTATAAACAGACAAAATATGTGGAATGAGAGTGTCGCTGCTAAATTGAGTTTGAATTTTTTGACGGGTGTTTTGACTAAACTCCCACTTTCTATCGTCATTTAGTTGGCTCCATTCCACTAGCTTTTCAATGAAGTCTCGCTTGTTCTGATTTTCAATGATCCAACCGTCTTTTCCTTCACTGATTAACTGAGGCAATGCACCAACTTTAAAAGACATGACAGGAATGCCATGGGCCATAGCTTCAAGTGCAACCAAGGGTAAGCCTTCATGACGGCTAGTAATGCAAAGTAGGCCAATATCATGCCAGTGCTCAGACATACTGCTATAACCTGCAAACCAGTCTTTTGGGTAGTTAGAGGCCAGCTCTTCGTGCATAGGGCCTTGCCCGTAAAGGCAAATTTGTTCATGGCTAAGCTTTGTATTGGTTCTCAATAAGGCCTCTTGAGCGATTTGAACAAAGCTATCAGGGCCTTTCTCTTGGGACAGTCGGCCGACAAAGGCTATTTTAGAGCCAAGATGCTTAGGGGGATTCGCCAATTGAGTGAAATTAGCAATGAGATTCGATTTCACAGGTAAGCGAGATTGAATTTCTTCGCTGACACAAAAAACTTCATTTGCCATACCTGCGGTAAGGTCATCTAACTTACTGTAAAGGTAGAGTCTTCCTTTGCCTAAATCACCTGAATGGTAAGTGGAAACAACAGGTATTTGATAAATCTTTGCCATGATTCGGCCCATAATACCGGCTTTATATCCATGGGTAGCGAGTAAACCATGATTGGCTTTGATTTTTTTCATCAAAGAGGGCCAGGATGATTTGATACTCCATGGCACATTAGCCAATGCTAATTGTTGCTTTAAGGGATGCTCGCCATGATCTTGTAAGAAGATAATCTCGACATTGAGTTGGTGACTGACAAGCCAGCTAGAGAGTTCAAGGATGTGAGATTCAATACCGCCACAAGAGCGCGAGTCTACCAGTTGATATATTCTTGTTTGGTTAATCTCCATTTTCATATCCTCTTAGTATCTATTGGTTTTATTCCTACTTTAATAAGCAATAAATTTGCCAATATAATTAAACGTTTTATAAAACAGTGGCTTATGATTTTTAGTATAAGTTTTAAGTCTGTTTATTTTGTTTTTGCTTTGTTTAGTTAATAGAAGAAGGAGGGTTTCATACTGCTGAAATTCAAAATGAATAAAAATTTGCATTTTGCGAGTCATTTTTACTTTAGTATTTAATGTCTTTATTTAACTTATTGATTTTTAACAGATAAATAATTGGCTTTGTTTTTGCTGTTTCTTAGTGAATCTAATTTTTAGACACTAGGAGACAACAATGAAATATTTAGTAACAGGCGGTTGCGGCTTTATTGGATCACATTTGTGTGATGCATTGATTGAATTAGGCCATGAGGTCACAGTATTGGATAACCTTTCTACAGGGTTTAGAAAAAATCTGTCAGCTAAAGCTGAGCTGATTATTGCTGATGTTTCAGAGCATGAAGCGGTTGTGAATGCGATGCAGGGTAAAGATGGCTGTTTTCACCTCGCCGCAGTGGCATCTGTTGAGCAATCAAATATTGATTGGTCTGGTACTCACTGCATAAATCAAACTGGCTCAATCAATGTGTTCGATGCTGCTAGAGCGAATAAAATGCGCGGCGCTGTTCCCGTTGTTTATGCCTCATCAGCAGCTGTCTACGGAGATAATGCAACTCTACCCTTAAGTGAAAAGGCCACACCAACGCCAATCAGTGCATATGGCGCAGATAAGCTTGGCAGTGAACTGCATGCTAGGGTTGCTTGGTTAAATCATAGTGTGCCTACGATTGGTATGAGGTTTTTTAATGTCTATGGGCCAAGACAAAATCCTAAGTCACCTTATTCAGGGGTGATTTCAATTTTCATCGATAAAATTTTAGCGCGACAAGCGGTCACTATTTATGGAAATGGAGGGCAAACGCGAGACTTTGTTTATGTAGGAGATGTTGTCAGGCACCTCGTAAGGTCAATGAGCCGAGCAACGGAAAATGCCGAGATCTTTAACGTATGTACAGGACATTCCACATCCATATTACAACTGGCGAAAACCTTATTTGCTGTATCGGGTGTACCGCCACAAATTGAATTTGAAGCAGCAAGGTCAGGTGATATTTTTACCTCGCTAGGGCTACCTAAGAAGGCGCAAGTTGGTTTGAATATAGAAGCTAAGGTTGAACTAGGTAAGGGGCTGAAAATGACAGTATCCTCATTAGCAATTGAGCAAAGGGAAAAACAAACCGCAGAAAAGCAGGCGATGAAGCAACAAAAAGCGAGTTAGTCGCTTTTTGTTTTGGGTTTAATAAGATAAAAATGGTCGAAGTGCGATAGCGTAAAGCTTATAGGCAGAGATGATTAGTAAGGATGATTAATGACGTCTCAGTTAGTCTTGATGTTGTTACTAACTGAGAAATTAATCTTCTCTTTGTTATGCCAGAAAAAATAATCAGTTGGTAAAGTTTACTTTCTTTTTATTCTTTAGATGTGGGTAATTCGAGTATGAATTCAGTTCCTTTACCTAAATCGCTGCTAATGTTTATATCGCCTTTATGATCTTTAACAATTTTGTAACTGATATATAGCCCAAGTCCAGTGCCTTGGCCAACGGTTTTAGTAGTGAAGAAAGGGTCGAAAATTTTTTCAAAGTGCTCAGGCTTAATACCTTTGCCCGTGTCTTTGATTTTGATGTAAGTGGTCTTAGCGTCTTGTGTTGTGCTGATACTTAATACTTTTTCTTCTCTTGCTTCCATTGCATGAATAGCGTTTTGAAGTAAGTTGAGGAATACTTGATTCAACTCTCCTAAATTACACCAAACAGGCTGTTTAGCTTGTAAATCAAAATAGACCTGACAATTGGAATTTTTAACTTGATGGTTGATGATTTTAAGTGTGCTTTCTAGGCTGCTATTGATATCAACATGGTCCCAATCTTCGTCATGTATTCTCGAAAAGTGTTGTAGGTTCTGAACAATATTGGTAACCCTTTCTAAGCCATCATGGGTATCTTCAAATAAATTTTTAAAATCAGATGAAATATAATCTAGATCTTTTTCATCAATAAGCTTTGTTAGTAAAAGGCGCTTTTCATCAGAGATACCTGATCCCTGTAAATTGCTTTCAACTGCTTTATAAAGGCAAAACATGGCTTGCCAGTAGCTTTCAAGCATCTCCAAATTACTATTTACAAAGGCTAAAGGGTTGTTGATTTCGTGGGCGACACCTGCTGAAAGTAAGCCAATAGAAGCCAGCTTTTCATTTTTTACCATGGCACTTTGCTGGGTAATCAGTTCTTCATGTTTTGCTTTTAGCTCATTGTTAGCATCAGAGAGTTGCTGATTACTCAGGTACAGCTCTCTTGATTTATTCTCAAGCAGCTGTTCGGCTTCTAAGCGAGCCATCTTTTCTCGGGTATAGGCTCTTTTATAAGCATCATCACTCATAAGTATTCAATCTCTAAGTCGCAGAAGTCTGAACCTTCATGCATACAGGTTTCATGTTTGATCTTAATCGGCTGTTCAAAGTAGCTTGATGCACCTCTGATGAGCCCCTCAGCTAATGGACATAGCTTTCTTGGTGAGCGATAGCGCATGGTCATCTTGCCAGAATCATGATCGAAGCACTCAATATGTGGAAGGTTAGGGTCAACATAGAGTTTGCTGACCTCAACGTGAATAATAGAGTCGATACTTTTAAGAAAACTATCTAGCGTTGTTTGATTCTCCATCAGTACCTTATGGCGATTCACTAACTTAGTAAATAGGTATTCACCAAAAGCAGCCACAACGACTTCACTGGGTTGTTGTAACTTCTCACAAATAATCTGAACAAATTGAAAAATAGTTTCGTCAGCATAACTTTGGCCAGCAATAAAGATGCCCTCATGCTTGTCGGCGGCGTCTAAAATCTCATTCCAGACTTCCATGCCGTAGTTATCTTCAACCATTTCTTCGAGAATATTAAAAATGACGCCCTTCATACCTCTCTCCTTTTCTTTTAAAGATAGAAGTTAAGTGAGCATTTGGGAATAGGTTAAATCGTGTAAATTTGTATTATTTAATTGATTTGGAAATAAAAAAGCCAGCATAAAGCTGGCTTTTTGACACTCTAACTTAACTTATTTCTGATTAGCTTTAAACGCAGCTATCAAGGCTTGAGTCGAGCTGTCTAGAGAATCGTTAGCTTGATCGGAAGCTAGACGGTTGTAGATATCAGTACCTAGTACTTTACCTAGCTCGACACCCCACTGATCAAATGAGTTAATTCCCCAGATTGTGCCTTGAACAAAGGTTTTTTGCTCATAAAGAGCAATCAAAGCACCAACCGTTTTTGGCGTCATTTTTTCAGTCAGTAAGGTATTGCTAGGGCGATTACCTTGAATCACCTTATGAGGGGCGATCTTAGCAATATCCGCATCATTACAGCCGGACTCTTTTAACTCTTGCTCAGCTTGGTTTAAGCTTTTACCTAACATAAGTGCTTGAGATTGACTTAAGCAATTAGCAAATAGTTGAGCATGGTGGTCTGCAACAGGGTTATGGCTTGTTAGCGGTGCAATAAAATCAACAGGAATAAGGCGAGTGCCTTGATGTAATAGCTGATGATAAGCATGCTGGCCGTTAGTGCCTGCACCACCCCAAATAATCGGGCCAGTATTAATATCTACCTTGTCACCATTTAAGAAGTTAGCCTTACCATTACTTTCCATATCCAGTTGCTGAATATGCGCAGGTAGTGCTCTTAGGTAGTGGTCATATGGAATTAAGGCATGGGATTGAGCATCATAAAAATTGCTATACCAAACACCTAATAAGCCCATGATAACAGGAAGGTTTTGTTCGTATGGGGCACTTTGAAAGTGTTCGTCCATGTCATTGGCTCCTTCAAGCAATTGCTCAAAGTTGTCCATGCCCACAGCGAGAGCAATAGGTAAACCGATTGCCGACCAAAGTGAGTAGCGACCCCCCACCCAATCCCACATAGGGAAGATGTTCTCTTCAGCAATACCAAAGGCAACGGCTTTTTTAACGTTAGAGCTAACTGCAGCAAAATGACGATGCACTTCAGACTCTGGACCGCCATTCTCTAAGAACCATGCTCGGGCTGCGTTGGCATTGTAAAGGGTTTCTAAAGTACCAAAGGATTTAGATGAAATCAGAAATAAGGTGGTTTCAGGGTTTAGCTGTGCGAGCTTCCCAGTGATGTCTGAACCATCAATGTTAGCAACAAAATGCACTTTAAGACCTGTATCAGCATAAGGTGTTAATGCTTCAGTAACCACTTTAGGGCCAAGATAAGATCCACCAATGCCAATAGAAACAACATCGGTAATTGCCTTGTCACTAAAACCGTGCCATTGCTCAGACGTTAGTTGGGCAACAAAGTCTTTCATTTGAGCCAAAGTCGCACGAACTTCATCCAATACATTTGTGCCATTAACCATAAGACTGGTTTGCTTATGGCTTGCACGCAAAGCGGTGTGAAGCACAGAACGGTTTTCTGTGTTGTTTATCTCAGCACCGCTGAAAAGCGCTTCGGTTGCTTCTTTTAGACCGGCTTCTTCAGCTAATTTTGTTAGTAATGAAAGTGTTTCTTGGGTGGCTCTGTTTTTAGAAAAGTCCAAAGTCCAACCTGCGCCTGTTGCGCAAAATTCTTTTGCTCTATTTGGATTTTCTTGAAACAAGTTTGACATATTGAGTTCTGTCAAAGTGTTGTGATGACTTGTAAGTGCTTGCCAAGCTGGCAAACGAACCGGTGACCCCATGCTAATCTCCTACTTTATAAGTGGATAAGCTATACCCAGTTATCCTGTTGGTATTGAATTCTGAAAACCCTATTAAGATTAAATACCAACTAGATGACAAAGGTATTAGTTATCTAAGTCGATTTGAATATTGTCGATCAAACGCGCACTACCAAGGTAAGCTGCGATTAAAATGACCAACTTGCTTTCTTCCTCTGAGGGTGTCAATAAGTTCGCTCGTGAGCGGATTTCAAAATAATCACGTATGAATCCTGCTGCTTCGAGCTTTTGCTGTGCTTGTTCACGAATATCTTCGACGGATATTTTCTTTTGTTTGAGAGCGCCTACTGCCCACAAAGCGGTTTGATACAAGACAGGTGCAATACGTCTTTCTTCTGTGGAAAGGTAGCCATTGCGAGAGCTCAAGGCGAGACCGTCATCTGCACGGGCAATTTCTTCGCCTATGATACGTATGCTTGAGCTCAAATCACGCGTCATGTTTTCGATGACCATGAGTTGCTGAAAATCTTTGGTGCCAAAAATAGCGCAATCAGGGTGAACCATATTGAATAATTTGGTTACAACGGTTGCCACGCCCACAAAGTGTCCTGGACGGCTAGCACCACATAAAATATCGGAAATACCTGATACTTCTATTTGAGTTTGACTGCGACGACCATCAGGGTACATTTCTAACGCATCGGGTGCGAATAAAAAGTCACAGCCATTTGCTTCTAATAAAGCTTGATCTTCTTTTAACGTTTTTGGGTATCTTTCTAAATCTTCATTGGCAGAAAACTGCATAGGATTTACAAAGATGGAAGACACCACCACATCTGCTTCTTTAGTCGCACGGCGAATTAGGCTCATATGACCGTCATGTAAATTGCCCATTGTGGGTACAAAAGCAATTTTCTTGTCGGCTAATCTAATGCTTTTTAATGCGCTTCTAAGTTCGGCAACTGTGTGTATGGTTTTCATTATTCGAAACTATGCTCTTGGGCTGGGAAAATTTGGTTTTTAACTTCATCTACATAGGCTTCAAAAGCCATTTGGATAGAGCGTTCACCAATTAAAAAGTTCTTAACAAAGCGAGGACGACGACCTAGGTTAATGCCTAGCATGTCATGTAGTACAAGTACTTGTCCGTCTGTATGTGGGCCTGCGCCTATACCGATAGTTGGTACATCTACGGTTTCTGTAATATCTTTGGCGAGGTCTGTCGGAATGCACTCATATAATAAAATATCAGCGCCAGCTTCTACTAGTTCAATGGATTCTTGTTTGATTGTTTGCGCAGCACTGTCACCACGGCCCTGTACTTTGTAACCACCAAACTTATGTACGGATTGAGGTGTTAAACCTAGATGAGCACAAACTGGAATACCACGCTGGGAAAGCAAGCGGACTGTGTCGCATAACCAGCTGCCACCTTCTAGTTTTACCATGCTGGCACCTGCCTGCATCAAGCGTGCGGCATTATCAAGCGCTTGCTCTGGCTTACTGTAACTCATGAATGGCATGTCGCTAAGAATGAAGGCATTAGTATTGCCGCGTTTTACTGCCGCAATGTGATAACACATATCGTCCATAGAAACGGGTAGGGTGCTATCTTGACCTTGAATAACCATGCCAAGTGAGTCGCCAACTAAGATGGTTTCTACACCAGCTTCATTCATCACGTGGGTAAACGTGGCATCGTAGGATGTTAGACAGCTGAACTTCTCACCGTTTTGTTTCATCTCTTGCAAACGACTCAGGGTAACTGGACGCGACAATGATTTTTTCGAGGTATCAGAATACATATGTGCTCTTCCTAAATAACATTTTTACAGCGAGATAAGGTCAGAAGTATCTAAACTTGAGAGCTGCTCGGTCACAGTGCAGCCGTTATGTAATAGCATTTCTGGCACTAAATCTGCCATAGGTTTAATGACGAATCCGCGCTCAAGCATGAAAGGGTGAGGCACGGTTAGTCTATCCATGTCTATTTTATCGTTATTGTATTTTAATAAATCCAGATCAAGGGTTCTGGGCCCCCAATGGCGCTCGCGCACCCTATGCTGACTATTCTCAATGGCTTGTAAAGCATCCAGCAATGGAATAGGTGCTAATGACGTTGTGATAATTGCAACGGCATTAACATAATCTGGTTGGTCTTGAGGGCCAACAGGCTTACTAGAGTAAAACTCTGACAGTGTTACTTTAGTAATCTCTGCATGTTGCTCTAGCTGAGTGATGGCTTGTTGAAGTTGCTCCATTGGAGTGTTGAGATTACTACCCAAACCAATAAAAGCCTCATTCATTGTCAATTTCCTTCCTCGGCTTAGCATTGTCCGTTTTGCTTTTTGTGCGACGTTTAGGGCGGCGCTTTCTTGGGCCTTTTTCGTCAGTTTTCTTGGTATCAGCAAGCGTGATCAGATCACGGCGTTGCTTTTCACTCGCGTCTTGGAAAGCTTGCCACCATTCGCCTAGATTACCACTTTCGTAGCCGCTTTCTTCTCGTATCAATAAAAAGTCAAATGCCGCTCTAAAACGAGCGTGTTGTTCTAAAATGTAAGCTCGTTTGCCAAAGCGTTTAGGTAAACGATACTGCAGATCCCATATTTCACGCATAGGAGTAGAGAAGCGGCGAGGAATGGACGTTGCTGTTACTTGATTATCTAAGACTAAAGACGCCGCTTGATGTAATGCAGGTGTTGCAGGTAACCCTTGAGCCATAAATTCTTCATGGCGAAAGAGTACTTTAGGCCAGAGTAAGAAGGCGTATAAGAAATAAGGCGCTGTCGTTTTACCTTCCGCAATACGTTTGTCTGTATTGATAAGACCCTGCAGAATGAACTTTTCTGGATCGATATCATTTCGACGCCATTTACTAACCAGTAATTCATCTGTTTCAGGGAATAGGTAACGGAATAAACCATATTCACGTAGTAACTTATAGGTGGTTTCACCATTGCCACTGCCGAGCAACTTGAGAACTTCTTCAAATAAACGAGCAGGAGGAATGTGATCGAGCAAGTGTGCCATTTCTTTAATTGGGGCAGCTGTTTCCGCTTCAATTTCAAAGCCCAACTTAGCAGCAAAGCGGATTGCTCTAAGCATACGAACAGGATCTTCTTGGTATCTTAATCTAGCATCACCAATGATACGTACCTGCTGCGCAGCAATATCTTCTAAACCTCCGCAATAGTCGTGAATGCTAAAATCACTGATATCGTAATAAAGTGCGTTGAAGGTAAAGTCGCGACGTTCAGCATCTTGTTCTATGTCGCCAAAGATATTATCACGCAAAATCATGCCATGAGCCGAACGTGCAGAATCATTCTGCTTGTCATTGGTGTTCGCGCTTTGATCTTGGTTTGCCGTTGCTCTAAAAGTAGATACTTCGATTATTTCTCGACCGAATGTGACATGAACAAGGCGGAATCGTCGACCAATTAAGCGAGAGTTTGAGAATAAAGCATGCACTTCTTCTGGTGTGGCATTGGTAACCACATCAAAATCTTTCGGCGCTAAATCAATAAGGTGATCTCGAATACAACCGCCAACTAAAAATGCATCAAAGCCAGCTTTATTTAGGCGATAAAGTACTTTTACCGCATTAGGGCTTAGGTTCTTTCGTGACAGAGTATGATCTGAACGAGCTATGATTAAAGGATATTCTTGCGCGTTTTTGGGGGTGAAAAGGTCAGTTGCCTTTCGAACCAGAGACTTAAAACTTGTCAGCATTAGAGTACAAATTATTCAATTAAAGAAAGTGAGTATTCTACACGGGAAAACGAATTTATTACACAGGCTTGCTAGAGGGGATTTGTTAAAACAAAATAATTGCTTTGGATACATGAAGATATTAATTCCGAAAACAAAGTTGGTGCTGCTGCTGCAGTTCTACTCAAGTTTTATTTTTATTTTTGCAATGTTTTCATTGCCCGAAGGCTGACATATCAAAAAAAATCAATTATCCAAAGCAATTTTTCTTTCCCTGACCTCAGGTTTTATTTTTGTTTTAAGAGGTCAGAGTGTTCCAAGATTTTATTTTTATTTTAGGAACCTACACTCGATGATTAACTTATTATTATTATGGGTCAATCTTATTATCGTTGTGATCACTATAAGGCATTTGTTGTGCCAGTTTTTATATCTTGTTGAAAAGTAACGATTTTTATTTTTAAAGGGCAAAAAAGTGATTTTTTAAAGATTTTTTCATGTTTCTTTTGGTATCAAGTGTTACTTAAGGTGTTACTTTTCTTTGTATTCCAAGTTTTTGCCTTCTTTCCCATAAACTTTTTCGAGAAATCCCCAAACTTAAGGCTAGTTGAGTTTCTGTCATTTTGCCTTGATTATGAGAAACAAAGCTTCTCAAATAGTCGTCAAGACTGGTTCCTTTGAGTGAGAACTGAGTTTCTGGGTTGGTGTTTGCTATGCTTTCTGCAGTGTTTTGAGCGTTAGGAAGCAAAGGGTTTGCTTGGCTCTTGTGAAGTTTTAGGGCATCTGGATCGAGAAAGTCGTCACTGAGAATAACGGCCCTCTCAATGGCATTTTCTAACTCCCTAACATTACCTGGCCAGTTATGAGCTACGATGGCTTGATCAAATGCTTCTGTGTAAGTGAATTCGGATTTGTTGTGTCTTTGGCAAACTTTAGTTACTAAAGACTGGCAGATTAAACTGATATCTCGCCCTCTGTCTCTTAAAGGCGGTAAAAGTACTTCCATTACATAAAGGCGGTAATATAAATCTTCTCGGAAGAGGCCGTCAGCAACCATTTGGCGCAGGTCTCTGTGGGTTGCTGTTACTAATCTTATGTCTACCTTAGATGATTGCGTTGCACCTACACGTCTTATTTCTCCTTCTTGTAGCACCCTCAAAAGTCGAGCTTGTGCTTCTATGGGTAGTTCACCTATTTCGTCCAAGAATAGCGTACCGTTATCAGCAGCTGCAATGAGGCCATCCCTAGTTGAAGCTGCTCCGGTAAATGCGCCTTTTTCATGACCAAATAACTCTGATTCTATTAGGCTTTCTGGGATGGCTGCACAGTTAACACTGATCATGTCTTCATTGCTGCGCTCACTTAAGTCATGAATTGCCTGTGCGACTAATTCTTTACCTGTGCCTGATTCTCCTCGCACCAGTACGGTGACATCCGTACAAGCAATTTTTTCTAGGTCTTTAAATAGTTGTTTCATCGGTGGGCTGTTACCTATGAGGCGCCTAAAAGGGGCTGCTTGAGGTTTGCCACTTTGTTTTTTTGATTTTGTATTAACGGATGTATTCGGTGTTAAAAGGTTTGCTTGCACCTGTTTATTGATGGTCGCGAGTGTTTTCTCTAATAAGGTTTCTGGGTCCGTAGGCAGTGGTAGGTAATATTTGATGTCCGCTGCCATCAGGCTTACCGCTTTATTCAAGCTAGGTTTGTCATCAAGCACTATGATAGGGCAAGGTGCAAGTGTATTCGCTTCGTGCTGATAGTCTGAATTTAGACAATCTTGAATAATGAAAGCAGCATCAAAGCTGGATACTTGGTAATAACTTTTGGCTTGTTCAATCGAATTGGCTTCAGAAATAAGAAAGTCACTCTGTTGCAGCCAATTGGCTATGTCGTTGAAATAGGGAGTATTGTTATGAATGAACAGGATGTGTTTCATTGAGTATCACCATTAACTACTGATGTCACCATTATACACACAGCTTGACGCTGGGCTAGCTGGCTTTTCGGGTTTAGGTTTGAGCTTGAAAAACAGCTTTAAGGGACCAGTTTTGAATGGCGAAATGCATTGCTTCAGTGAGGTTGTTTGAGGTCGGGATGGTTTGGTTTAAATGTTTGAGTGCTAATTTAAATGTGGTGATATCGGCTTTTTTTATTGCAGGCGCATGGTTTTGCTTGCTGAGCTTCAAGTCGTGCTCATTTTTGACTAATGGAATATGGCAGTAATCTGGTAGCGTCCAACCAAAGGTTTGCAATAAATCTATCTGGGCCGCTGTTGTCTCAAGCAAATCTGTCCCTCTGACTATCTGATTTACCCCTTGAATATGGTCATCTATGACAACTGCCAGTAAATAAGCATAATCAAGATCTTTGCGCCTAATGATACTGTGTCCAATTTGCTTGAGTGGATTTTGAGTTTGTTGGCCCATAAGCCGATCAACAAAAGATATGTCATCTGAAGTTGATAGAAAGCGCCATGAGTGTGCTTGCTCGGTATTTGAGTTGCAAATCTTGGTGTGCTTGCCTTGGGTTTGTTTTAACGCTTGTCGAGTGCATTGGCAAGGAAAGGCTTTATTGGCTTCGATTAGATGGGATAGGTGCTTTTGATAAATGTCAGTTTGCTGGCTTTGATATATGACGGTTTCATCACTACTCATATGGTAGCTAGAGAGGGTATCTATAATGTCCTGGCTGTGAGCAGGTTTACAGCGTTGGCTGTCGACATCTTCGATACGTAAAAGCCATTTGCCGCCATTGTGCTTGGCGTCAAGATAACTGGCTAACGCACTAACGAGTGAGCCAAGATGCAGTGGGCCGGATGGTGAAGGTGCAAACCGGCCTACATACGAAGAGTGCATAATCAAATATAGAGCTAGTAGCTAGAAGAAATTAGCTACCAGTCTGTTTTTCTTTGATCTCAGCTAACGTTTTGCAGTCGATGCAAAGAGTCGCTGTTGGTCTTGCTTCTAGGCGTCGTATGCCTATTTCGATGCCGCAGTGATTACAGAAACCATAGTCATCTTCATCAATTAGCTCGATAGTCTGATTGATTTTTTTCACTAGCTTACGTTCGCGATCGCGAGTACGTAGCTCAAGACTAAACTCTTCTTCTTGGCTGGCTCTATCATTAGGGTCAGCGTAGTTAACCGCTTCTTCTTTTAGATGGCTAACAGTACGATCCACTTCTTCCATTAGATTTTGCTTCCAGTTAAGCAAAATATTTCTAAAATGGTCTAACTGTTGCTCGTTCATGTACTCTTCACCTTCCTTCGCTTCGTAAGGGGTGAAGTCTTTCATTAACGACTCAGAACTCATATCTGGCATATGCAGCGCCTCACTTCGCAGGTAATCCGTGTGGTAACCTGTACATATATTTTTTGGGTGGTGTTTATTGCGGCCGGAAACTTACCAAATTATTTGCAATGAAACCACTTATTTAATGGCTTTTTTAGTAAGTGAATGCAATAAAGCAACCAGTTAAGTTTATTAATTATGTTAAGAGAGTATAGATGAATCAATTGGCGAACCGTGTTGAGCAAATTTCTCCCTTTCAAGTCATGGCTATATTGGGACGTGCAAAAGAAATTCAAGCCCAAGGCGTTGATGTAATTCATTTAGAGGTGGGAGAGCCTGATTTTGTGGCGTCTGAGGCGGTAAAAAAGGCCGGTGTAGGTGCGATTGAGCAAGGATTAACGGGCTACACTTCTGCGACAGGGTTGCCGCAGTTAAAGCAAAAGATTGCTCGGCATTATTTGAATAAGTATCAAATTGAGGTTAATCCTAACCGTATTATTGTTACCCCAGGTGCGTCAGGGGCATTACAGCTGCTTGCTAGTCTCATGGTAGATGCGGGTAAAAATGTGCTTATGCCTGACCCTTGCTATCCTTGTAATCGGCATTTCTTGATTCAAGTGGGGGCGAAGGCAAACTTGATAGCGACCCAGCCTCAACACGATTTTGAAATTCCCATTGAAGATATTAAAACTCATTGGAATGATCAAAGTGCTGGTCTTTGGTTGGCTTCACCTGCCAACCCTACAGGGGCGGTGCTTTCTAAAAACTATTTGCAAGCGGCGCTTGATGAAGTGAATCAATTAGGTGGCCACCTAATGGTGGATGAGATTTACCAAGGTTTGGTATATCAAGGAGAAGACTTTACCGCCTTGTCCTTATCTGATGATATTTTTGTTATTAATAGCTTTTCAAAATATTTTGCCATGACGGGTTGGCGTTTGGGTTGGGTTGTCGTACCTGAATGGGCTATTGAGGGCGCAACTAAACTGGCGCAGAACTTCTTTATTTCAGCGCCTACTGTTTCTCAATATGCCGCACTAGATGCTTTTTCCGACACATCAATGCAAGAGTTTGAAAGACGTCGAGGTGAGTTAGATTTAAGGCGTCAGCTACTGCTGACAGGCTTAAGTGAAATGGGATTGACACCAGCTGTGCCTGCTCAAGGGGCTTTTTATATTTACGTTGATGTCTCATCTATTACAGATAATGCAATGGACTGGTGTCTTGCTTTATTAGAAGCGGAAGGCGTTGCACTGACACCCGGCGCTGATTTTGGCGTTGAAGAAGCACATAAATATGTTCGTTTTGCTTATACCTGTGATTTAGACCGACTGAAAGAGGCCTTGGCTAGAATCAAGCGATTTATGTCTATTGGGTCACAATAAGAATTAAATTCAGGTGAATACAAGAAAATAGCTTGAATGGTTTGAGGGGGAGCGGGCATTATTGCCCCTCTCTCAATTTGAGCTAGTTTAAATTAGGAAAAATGAGTTAATGAATCAAGTGCAAGTGGTTTTGTGGCGTCGTCTCGCAGCGGCTGTTTACGATAGTATTATTTTATTAGCGCTTTATTTTGTGGCGACTCTTGCTGCTGTCATGTTGAATGATGGTGAAGCAGTAGAAGGTCCGATCTTTTTTTGGGTGCTGCTATTTATCAGTTGGGCATTTTTTGTGAAGTTTTGGTGCGCACCAGGTCAGACCTTGGGGATGCAAGTTTGGAAAGTTAAAGTCGTCAATGAAAGAGGTGGCCCTTTAACGGCTAAACAAGCCAGTGCTCGCATGGTGTTTGCTATTTTGTCTTGGGCAGTATTTGGTTTGGGGTTTTTATGGTCATTGTTTGATAAAGAAGGCCTGACTTGGCACGATAAGTTAAGTCAAAGTCGACTTGTCTTTATCGATCATAAAAAACAGAAGAACGGCTAATAGCGAATCTTTTAGGTAAAATCTAGCCGGCAGAGTGTCGAATTTTAGTAAGGACCACATTGATTTATGTGGCCCTTTTTTGTGCTTGTTACTTAGCTCGCTTGAGTTGAATTGTCCCTATGATAAGACAGATAGCGATAGGGATGAGTACACCCAGTAGTGGCTGGAAATCCGCAGCTAAGCTCATGCGACCAAAGAGGTTAAGGCCATTCTGGAATACGATGCCTATAATGACACCTGAGAAAATACGGCTGCCCATGGTCGATGAACGTAGTGGGCCGAATACACTTGATAAAGCAATAATAACCAAGGCAATTGAAGCAAGAGGTCTAAGGGCTTTGGTCCAAAACTCTAACTGATAACGGGAAGTGTTAAGTTCCTGATCTTCAAGGTAGGTTTGATAAGATAGAGATTGACTTAAGGATAAGGTCTCGGGTTCTTGTGTGGCTAAATATAAGTGCTCTGGCTTGAATTCCATCTTCCAGTCTTTCTGCTCTAGCTCAACGGATTCAACTCTATCCTCAAAGAATAAGGTGCTTTTAACTGAGTTTAATATCCAGTTATCTCCATCGGCATAATGAACCGTTTTAGCAAATTGTGTGTTCGTTAGCATTTGCTCTTCAGATGTGAATATTTGCATATCATAAAGCGTGCCTTCTTTATCTGCTGCTCCAATGTAAATGTAGCTATTATCGGACCTTAACCAAACCCCACCTGCGATAATGTTCTCTGAGGTGCGCTGTTTTCTCAGTTTTTCAATAAGGTCTGCTTTTTGATCTGCATCGGGTGCGACAAACTCTGAAATGCCTACGCCAACTAACGAGATGATTAAGATAGGTTTAATGGCAGACCAGCCAATACGCCAAATAGGAATGCCGGCAGCTCGAATAACGGTAAGCTCAGATGTGGTAGCAAGCGCTCCTAGGCCAACTAGAGTGCCTATCAATGAAGCGATAGGTATGTATTCGGCGAACTTGCCTGGCAGCCTTAGAACAAGTACCTCTAATAAGTTTGATATGGTGTAAAACTCATTAATTTTTTTGACTTGTTCGATAAAGGTTAGGGCGTAATCTAGGCCTAATAAAACAAATGCGACAGCAAAAAAAGACCAGACAACGCCTTTGCCTATATAAGAGTCAAGTTGCTTCATGCTGATTGTTTACCTGTGCCAGAGAGGTTTGATTTAGGGCTTGTGACCTTTTTTTTCTGGAAGAGTTTAACCTCATTAAAATTTAAGAATAAAAAGGCGGCGATAAAACCAAAGATACCATGAATCCACCAAAGGCCAATTTCACTCGGAATCCTGCCTTTTTCTAGGGCAGTTCGACCCCAAATCATCATGCCTAGATAAAGGATCATGAGAATAATTGCAGGTAACATTTTAAAGAAGCGGCCTTGTCTTGGGTTTACCTGACTCAAGGCGGTACCAATAATCGCTAAAATAGGAATCATGATGATAAGGCTGATGCGCCATTGCCACTCGGCTTGGTCCTTAAGATCATCACTGGCCCAAATTTCATGGGAGGGTTTTGTGCTTGGATTATTGATGGCAAACGTATCACTTTCGTCCATTAAGACCGCATAAGTGTCAAACAGAGTCACCTTGTAATCTTTTTCACCTGGGGTGCCTTCAAAACGGCTACCATTTTTAAAGACAAGGTAAGTACTGCCATCTTCTAGCTTAAGTTGTTCTGCGTGGGTTGCTAAAGTTTGAGTGGGAACTCTTTTACCGTCTACCACAGCTGTATTGGAAATGAATACATCCTTCATCCAGCCTTCCTCTTGCGTTAATTCAGCTACATAGGTGGTATTGAAACCTTTTCCTTGAAACCGACCGGGTTGGATAAAGTCAAAAACAGTCAATTGATTTTGCTCTTGCTCAGCAAGCTTTGATTGATACTCACTGGTAGGGGCGAGCCAAAGGCTAATAAAGCCATTCAATAGTGTCGCAATAAAAGCGATACCTAAGGTGTAAAGCATGAGTTTGACTTTACTGATGCCACAGGCGAATAAAATAGACATCTCGTTTTCTATATAAAGTCTGCCATACGCGAGTAGCAAAGATAAGAAAAAGGAGAGAGGGATGATAATTTGTAAAAAGCTCGGAATATGGAACCCAAGAATGATGAAAAGAAATTCAAATGACATTTTTCCTTCAGCTGCACGGCCTAAATAACTGACGAAACGACCACTGGCTATAATTAATAAAAGAATAAAACTGACGGCCATGGTTGACACCAACACTTCTTTCGCCAAGTATCTGAATAATTTCAAACGTACCTCATTAAGTATTTTGTATAGTGCTTGGGGTTGATTGTTGAAGCTTTGTACCCATTATCCCTTGGTAATAAGGGCTTTATCCAGTTTTTTTATAATAATTTTTAAAGGAAACACTCATGAATACAGCGTTATTCGATCGCCTATCTGCGGTCCAAGCTGATTTGGTCGTTACCCTAGTACCAACTGAAGCAGCGTTACCCCAATCAACCAGTTGGGTCGATGAAAATACAGCTGGACTTATTTCGCAACTACGCGAGTCAAAAGTGTTTTCTGGTAAGTTAGCTGAAACCCTTTTGCTACCCGTTGCTAGTCAAGACTATGCACAAGCGGTTTTGCTTGTTGGTATTGGTAAAGACGAAACCCTATCGGATGCTAGCGCTCGTAAAGTGATGGCCGCTGTTGCTGCAAAAGCAAAAAGCTTGCCATACGCAAGTATTGCGTTTGCGGGTGCTGAACTGGCAATTGCAGGGCATTCTCAAGCTCAGGCACTTAGCCTTACATCACAATGGCTACATGAAGGTTTTTATCAATTTACTGGTTTTAAGCAAGACGATCAGGCGTTAACAATTGAAAGCATCTTGTTTGAAGGCACAGACCAAGGTGCCCTGGATGTTGGTGTTGCAACGGCTGCTGGTTCTGCTGTGGCTCGTCGCCTAGGTGATTTGCCAGGTAACGTTTGTACGCCAAGTTATCTAGCCTCTAAAGCGCAAACGCTAGGTGAAGATTACGGTATCGATGTAGAGCTAGTTGACGAAAGTCGCATGTCTGAGTTGGGTATGGATTGCCTATTGTCTGTTGGTCGCGGTAGTGATCAACCAAGTTATTTAATTGTCATGTCTTATAAGGGCGGTGATGAAGGTGATGCACCTTATGTCATGCTGGGTAAAGGTATTACTTTTGATACAGGTGGTATTTCGCTAAAGCCAGGCCCAGGCATGGATGAAATGAAATATGATATGTGTGGTGCTGCCAGTGTATTCGGTACTATGAAAGCCATTTGTGAGCTTAAGCCTAAGGTAAACTTTACCGCTGTGGTTGCTGCTGCTGAGAATATGCCAAATGGCAATGCCTCAAAACCGGGTGATATCGTTAAAACTATGTCGGGTCAGACCGTTGAGATTCTGAATACGGATGCCGAAGGGCGTTTGGTTTTATGTGATGCCCTGACGTATATCGAGCGTTTTGAACCTAAATCCGTTATTGATGTTGCGACGCTAACAGGTGCTTGTGTCGTTGCTTTAGGTGGCGTGAACTCTGCTATGTATACTAACAATGAAGCCTTGCATGACGATCTTCGTGGTGCGAGTAAAGTGTCTGCAGATAAAGTATGGCCAATGCCACTTGATGATGAATATCAGCAGCAGCTAGACAGTAACTTTGCCGATATTGCTAACATCGGTGGTAAAGAAGCGGGTTCTGTTACAGCGGCATGTTTCTTGTCTCGTTTTACTAAGTCGTACCCTTGGGCACATTTGGACATTGCAGGAACGGCATGGACAGGTGGTGCTAAGAAAGGCGCAAGTGGACGTCCAGTTGCCTTGCTAACTCAGTACTTGTTGTCTAAGGCAAACTAGTCACTGTTATTGTTAATCTAATATGGATTAGTGGCAAGCGTATTATAAAAAGGTCGCATTGATTGCGGCCTTTTTGCTTTTTAGGTACTTATAGAATCTGAACCTTTGTTATTTTTAACAAATATCGCATTTTCATTTTCTTGACCTAGACATTTACTTGCTCCAATGAGAAAGTGTTAGTTCACTGTTGATAAATGCATCAAGTTTGAGCGAAACGCAGCTTGCTTGTTTATTAACATGTATTTTTTGTTAGCGTTTTTGGGTGCTTTTATGTCTAACCACACAAGAGAAGAAGAATTTATTCCTGAGCCGGATGAGAGTGTTCTCATGTCAGCACTTAGGAATCAAGACGATATTCCTATCTTGATGGACGTGGTTGGTGAAGGGTTAGCACCAAAAGTTAGCCAAGAAGGACACCTGTCCCAAGTTTTAGCGCAAGGTTCTGATGCCGAGCTAGACGATCCCCAAGAGAAGGAGGAACTCATTGCAGCATCTTCAACTGCAGCAGAGAGTGTCATAGAGCCTCAATCTCCCTCTGATGAACCACTAGAAATAGATCCAGCAAAGTTGCAGCAGGCCATTGAAAAAGCCTTTGCTAAATTACTGCCTAGCTTGATTGAAGAAGTGGTTAATGAATTAGAGCTTTCAACGACTCCTAAGAAACAATAAGTCCGAATAAATCCGTTAATTTATTAGCAACATTGAACATCGATTAGTCGTGGATATTCTTTATCAACGTCTGTCGCGTTATACTAGTCGGCAATTAAGTTTCATATCAAATTCACGCAATTTAAAAAAGTTTAAGACATCACAATGGAAAAGACCTACCAACCGCAAAGCATTGAACAGCCAATTTACCAGCGCTGGGAAGAAAATGGCTATTTCACACCTCAGGGCGAGGGTGATCCTTTCTCTATTATGATTCCGCCACCGAATGTGACGGGTACCTTGCACATGGGGCATGCATTCCAGCATACCTTAATGGATGCCATGATTCGTCGTGAAAGAATGCAAGGTAAGCGTACCTTGTGGCAGCCAGGCACTGACCATGCGGGCATCGCAACACAAATGGTTGTTGAAAGACAATTGGCTGCTAATAATGTTACACGTCATGATCTAGGGCGTGAGAAATTCCTTGAAAAAGTATGGGATTGGAAAGCGCAGTCAGGTGGAACCATCTCTGATCAAATGCGGGTCATGGGTGACTCTGTTGCATGGGATAAAGAGCGCTTTACTATGGACCCAGGCATGTCTGCTGCCGTACAAGAAGTATTTGTACGCTTGTTTGATGAAGGCATTATTTACCGCGGTCAGCGTTTGGTTAACTGGGATCCAGTATTGCACACGGCGATTTCTGATCTGGAAGTTATTTCTGAAGAAGAAAATGGCTTCATGTGGTATTTCCGCTACCCACTGGCTGATGGTGCTAAAACGGCTGATGGTAAAGATTACATCGTTGTGGCAACAACACGTCCAGAAACCATGATAGGTGATGAAGCGGTTGCTGTTGACCCTGAAGATGAGCGTTACATTGATTTAGTTGGCAAAGAAATTATGTTGCCATTGGTTGATCGTCGTATCCCTATTATTGCTGACTCTTATGTTGATAAAGACTTTGGTACAGGTTGCGTGAAGATTACGCCTGCCCATGACTTTAACGACAATGAAGTCGGTAAGCGTCATGACCTGCCTTTAACTAATGTCTTTACTGATGACGCTGCGCTTAATGATATTGCACCTGAGAAATATCGTGGCATGGATAGATTCGAAGCCCGTAAGGTGATTGTTGCAGATTTCGATGCTTTAGGTCTGTTAGAAAAAGTGGATGATCACAAACTAAAAGTGCCTCGTGGTGAGCGTGGTAATGCGGTTATTGAGCCTTACCTAACTAATCAGTGGTATGTTGCGGTTGAGACGCTAGCTAAGCCAGCAATTGAAGCGGTTGAAAACGGTGACATTCAATTTGTTCCTAAGCAATGGGAAAACACCTATTTTTCTTGGATGCGTGACCTACAAGATTGGTGTATTTCTCGTCAACTTTGGTGGGGCCACCAGATTCCTGCTTGGTATGATGCCGAAGGCAAAGTATATGTTGCCAACACGGAAGAAGAAGTACGTGCTAAATATGACTTGGCGGCTGATGTTACTTTGAATCGTGATAACGATGTACTAGATACTTGGTTCTCTTCCGCGCTTTGGACTTTTGCTACCCAAGGTTGGCCCGAAGAAACGGAAGACTTTAAAGCTTTTAGTGAATCAGATGTTTTGGTAACTGGCTTCGATATTATTTTCTTCTGGGTTGCCAGAATGATAATGATGACCTTGAAGTTTACTAACAAAGTACCTTTTAAAACGGTTTATATTACGGGTCTTATTCGTGATGAGCGCGGTGATAAGATGTCTAAGTCCAAGGGTAATGTTATTGACCCATTGGATTTGATTGGTGGTATTGATCTTGAAAGTCTAGTGAGCAAGCGTACCTCAGGTATGATGCAACCACGACTAGCCGCTAAGGTTGAAAAAGCCACTCGTGAAACTTACCCAGAGGGTATTCAAGCTTATGGTACGGATGCTTTGCGCTTTACCTTGTGCTCGCTTGCGTCTGGTGGTCGTGACATCAAGTTCGACCTGAACCGTTTGGAAGGTTACCGTAATTTCTGTAATAAGATTTGGAACGCAACACGTTATGTTCTGATGAATACAGAAGAACATGATTGTGGCCAGAATGGTGGTGATGCAGAACTGTCTTTAGCGGATAAATGGATTATTTCTCGTTTACAAAAAGCTGAAGTCGCTGTTAACCAAGCCTTTGATACCCATAGATATGACCTTGCTTCACAGGCGCTTTATGAGTTCATGTGGCATGAATACTGTGATTGGTACCTAGAGCTTTCTAAGCCTGTACTTTGGGATGAGAATGCAACACCAGCACAGCTTCTAGGAACACGTCGTACCTTGGTTCGAGTGCTTGAGTCATTCTTACGTTTAGCACACCCTATGATGCCTTTCTTGACCGAAGAAATTTGGCAGAAGATTGCGCCTATGGCGGGTGTTGAAGGTGATACCGTCATGATGGCAGCTTACCCACAAGCGGAAGCGGCTAAGCAAGACGAATCTGCAGAAGCGGATGTTGAGTGGATCAAAAATGTCATCGTTGGTATTCGTAACATTCGCGGCGAAATGGATATAGCACCATCGAAAGCCCTGAATGTACTTATGCGTAATGGTAGTGAGCAAGATAAATCGCGCTTACAAAGCAATATGAACTTCTTGCAAAAATTAGCCAAACTTGAAAGCGTTACTTGGCTAAATGAGGGTGATGAAGTGCCTATGTCTGCAACAGCACTTGTTGGTGATATGGAAGTACTTGTACCTATGGCCGGTTTGATCGACAAAGATGCTGAGCTTGCTCGCTTGCAAAAAGAAATTGATAAAGCCAGCAAAGATCTACAACGCATCCAAGGTAAACTTGGCAATGAAAGCTTTGTTGCAAAAGCACCTGCTGCAGTAGTTGAAAAAGAGCAAGCCAAACTGGCTGATTTGACTCTGACGGTTGCTAAGCTAAATGAACAAAAGGCGAGTATCGAATCTCTATAAGAGGTTAGTTTATCGTCTGAGTTGATTGAAAGCCCCTTACTCTTTAAAAAGGAGTAAGGGGCTTTTTTGTGTAATAAGCTTCAGTTTTGACAAATTTTTATAAATAAATGATAATCGTTCTCAATTGAGGGTTATTATTTAGTATCATGACTTATTCTACAGTTCCAACAGTACATAACAGATTGACACGTATTGAAGCGGTTTTGGATTATATCCATTGTCACCTAGATGAATCCTTGAGTGTGGTGAATTTAGCTGAGAAGAGTTGTTGGTCTCGCTGGCAGTTGCAGCGGATCTTCGGTGAAGAAACCGGCCTCACTGTCGCACAATATGTTCGTGAGCTTAGATTAAGTCAGGCTGCAGAGAAGCTTCTTTCAACTAATCAAAGGCACCTTGATATTGCCTTAGAATGCGGTTTTGATTCTGAAATAAGCTTTAGTCGAGCCTTCAAACAAATGTTCGCTTGTTCCCCAAGAGAATACCGACAACGGGGTAAGCGCCAAGGGTTACGTACGCCGCTTCAATATCGAGAACATGCTTATACTCTGCCCCAAGATGCTAAAAGCTTTATGCAAATTCGCATTGAAAGCAAAGAGGCGTTTGCCTTGTCTGGGGTATTTGATTGGATTAATGGTCCTTTCTCAGCGACACCCAATTTTCTAGAACGAGTCCCTAACCTCTGGAGAACACTTGAATTACCCTCTGAGTGTGATGCGTCTAAAACTAACCCAATTGGTGTGATCAATACCCATGACCATGCTCAAAATCCAGGGCAATTACAATACTGGGCAGGTTATCAAGGCCTTAATCTTGGTGATCATGCTTCTATACAGGTACCAGCGCAGGAGTATGCTGTTATCCCTGTGCAAGGTAAGGTGACTTCTTTGGAATCAGCCGTTTCTTGGTTTATCCGCCACTGGTTACCTGAATCTAATTATAACGGTGTCACAGGTTATGAATTAGAAATGTACTCACCCCAATATGACCCTTACTCTCCTTCAAGCTATATGGAATTTTGGCTTCCTATTACGCCACGATAATATTTATATAGTGAATAAAGATGCACCAAAAAGTTAAGTTTCTAAAAGCTCAAATTAATAAAATGAGAATCATTATCAATGTTTTCTTTTATTCTTTGGAGCTTTAATGAAAACCTCTGCGCGTTTCACCCCCACATTAATCGCTTTTTCTGTGGCCTTAGCATCCACTCAGTTATCTGCAAATGATGTGCAAGCAGATGAATCAGATATCTATGTCATGTCCCCTTTAGTGATTAAAGGGCAGGCCTATCGAAATACAGCGACTAAAACTCAGCTTGAATTCGCTGAAACGCCACAGGCAATTTCTCATATCACAGAAGAAGAACTCGATGTACGTGGTACAGAAAGCGTGGCGGAAGCCGTGCGCTATGTGTCAGGGATTAATACTGAGCTTCGTGGTGGTGCGGTAACTCGTTTGGATCTTTTTAATATACGTGGTTTCACCAACTACCAAAATTATTACGACGGCTTGCAGTTATTGTTCAATGATTGGAACTTGCAACCACAAATCGACGCGATTGCGATTGATCAGGTGGAAGTTTTTAAAGGGCCAACGTCGACCTTATATGGCGCTATGCCGCCTGGCGGTATGGTGAATGTTATTGGTAAAGCACCGCAAGCAGAGAGCGCCCATAGTGTTGAAGTGTCTGTTGGAAGTGATAGTAAAAAAGAAGTTGAATTCGAAAGCCGCGGGGCCTTGAGTGATTCTCTTAATTATAGCCTTGTTGGGCTAGTTAGAAGTAAAGATGGTCAAGCGGTTACCTCAGAAGAAGAGCGTATTGTTATCGCACCATTTTTAGATTGGAAGGTTAGTGAAGACACACTTATTAACTTTAATATGTACTATCAGAAAGACCCAAGTATGGGCGTTTATAGTTCCTTGCCTTCTAAGGGGACTGTCTATAGCAACATTAATGGCCCACTAGATTCGGACGCTTATGCTGGTGACGCTAATTGGGAAGCTTTTGAAAAAGAAGTGCTATTACTCGGTTATAAGTTTGATCATAGGTTTAACGATACTTGGAGTTTCTTGCAGAATGTGCGTTTGATGGACGCTTCGGCTTATCAAGAAAATACCTATTCAACAAGCCTAAATGCTGATGAAAGAACGTTGAATCGTCGTGCTTATTTAACGGATGAAGATAGCAAGGGCATTACTTTAGATAACCAATTCTCAGGTGCCTTTGATATCGGAGAGGTGGAGCACAATGTGTTGGTTGGTGTTGATTACTTTAAATTGGAATCAGACATCAAGTATGAAGATGCCGTAGCACCCAGCATTGATTTATATAACCCAAATCACTACCAGATTTCTGCTGGCAGTTTGAATTTTGCAGCCTCTGGTTATACCAGTGACTTTGATATTGAAAAAGAGCAAACAGGTGTTTATCTGCAAGATCAGATGCGTATAGACCAATGGGTTATGATTGCCGGTGCCCGTTATGATGATTACCACTCGCAAGAGCAGGGAATTAAATATGGCGCCAATACTAATACCAAAGTTGATCAAGAGCAGCTAACAGGCCGAGTAGGCGCCCTCTATGAAATGGAAAATGGCTTTTCGCCTTTTGTTAGCTATGCGCAAAGCTTTGAGCCAGTTTCAGGTAGCGACAAAAATGGTAAAGCCTATGATACCTCAACCGCTAATCAGTTAGAGCTTGGAGTTAAGTATGAAGGTAATGGTACTCAAGCAAGCCTAACGACTTATCAAATTTTAAAAGAAAACGTACTAACGCGAGATCCAGCGGGTACGGCTTATGACAAGATTCAGGTTGGTGAGGTTCGATCTCGTGGTGTTGAGTTAGATCTGCATAAAACCTTGTCTGAACAAATGGATGTGCGTGTTGCTGTTACTGTCCAAGATGTGGAAGTGACGAAAGATAACAGTGGTATCCAAGGTAATACACCAATTTGGGTGCCTGAACAACAAGTGTCTACTTGGCTGAACTATCAGCTAACCCAAGGTGCAATGCAAGGTACGCAAATGGGTGCTGGTGTTCGTTATATCGGCAAAATGCAACTTGATGCAGCCAACTCAAATACAGTACCTAGTGCTACTTTAGTCGATCTATCTATGGCCTATGATTTAGAAAATACCTCGGCTTCTTTAGCGGGTGCTAGTGTGCGTCTTTCTGTCTCAAATGCACTTAATGAAACTTACTATAGCTGTTATGACGCGAGTAATTGCTGGTTTGGTGATGAAAGAGCGTTTGAGCTAAGTGGGCGTTATGAGTTCTAGGAGTTTGTTCTCTGAAGTGCAAACTTTGAGAGGTTTGCATGGCTAGATTAGTGGAGCGTTTGTTTCTAAGTGCCAGTCAATGTATCCCCGCATTGGCTGGTAAAGAAACAAGAGTAAACACTCAAGCACAAGGAGAAGCTAATGCCGATAAGGCATTGGCTTTGACTTTATCTGCACAGAACTTAGTTGCACTGCATGCTGAGTTGGCTCGTCGCTTTCCTGAGGCGGGTTCATCATATTGGCGCATCAGATGTTGGGGGTTGGTCCATTGGCAGCCTATTTTTTTAGCCCTTATATGTGTGTATCAACTTAAACGTGTGCCAACCAGCCTGGGTCGGCTACAACAAGCCCAAACTCAAGATTATGTTGCAGGGTATGAATTAGAAGATGGTGAGTGGCAAGCAGGAAATCAGCGGCAGTTAATTTATTTTGCTGGGTTGCAATTGAATCAAATTCTTTTGTCATTAACCGATGTGTTTGTAGGTTTATTTGGTGGAAAGCCTGTGATGTATCAAGCCTTACTGGCGGATCAATTTATTGAATCTCTGGTGCAGGCGACTCATTTCTCTTTGCTTACCTCTCAACAAATTGTTGACGATCTACCTTTGTGGGCAAAAGCACTAAACCTACCGTTAGTGGCGATGCGCGGATTTAAGTGTGAGCAAGGTGAAGTACGCTTTATTCGTCATACCTGCTGTTTACATTACCAAAGAGAGGATGGCGGATTATGTGTTGCTTGTCCTCGTCATAAATCAAAAAAGAAGAGCTCATGTTCGAATTAAATAATATTAAAGTTGAACGGGCATCACGTACCATTCTTTCAATTCCTCATCTGAGTTTACCTAGTGACCAAGTGTGTGTCGTACTGGGCCACAATGGATCAGGTAAAACGACTTTGATTCAAAGTTTAGCAAATCAATTAGTACCAGATCAGGGTGAGGTGCTACTCAATAAGCAAAATATACACACTTTATCTCAGCGGCAATTAGCACAAAAAATAGGTTATTTGCCGCAGGGCTTGCCCAGTGCAGCAGGCTTAAGTGTGAGAGAGCTAATTTGTATGGGGCGTTACCCATGGCATGGGGCGTTTGGTCGCTTTACGAAGCAGGATAACGACATAGTCGACAAGGCGATTGAGCAGGTAGGAATCGCCCATTATGCTGATCAGTTTATTGATGATTTATCCGGTGGTGAGCGTCAGCGAGCTTGGGTTGCTATGCTGCTTACTCAGCAATCTCCCGTCCTTTTATTAGATGAGCCAACGTCAGCGCTGGATATCTCTCATCAATATGAATTAATGCGTTTGTTGCAGCAATTAAACCGTGAAACAGGCCAAGGCATGATTATTGTTTTACATGATATCAACTTGGCATCTCGTTTTGCGGATCACATATTGGCCATGCGACAAGGGCAATGTTTCTTTCAGGGCACTCCCGCCCAATTTATGCAATCAGAGCGTTTAGAGGCCATGTACGGCGTACCTATGTCTTTGATTGATCACCCTTCAAACGATAGTAAAGTGGCTCTTATATGTTAATGATTAATTTAGTGTCTGGCTGGCTCAAGGTGGGCCTTAGTTGTCTTGCTCTAGTGTTTTCTTTTGCAGGGTTGGCAGAGGTTAGAATCCAAGATAGTCAGGGCGAAAAGGTATTTGCTCAAACACCTGTGCGTATTGCTGCACTGAGTTGGGAGCTGGTTGAAGATGTGATTGAGTTAGGCCTTGAGCCTGTGGCGATTCCAGAGCGAGAAGCTTACCAAGAATGGGTGGCGCAGCCTGTATTACCTGCATCAAGTGTGGATATAGGAGGGCGAGCAGAGCCTAATCTTGAAAAAATCGCTCAGCTTAAACCTGATGTTATTCTGATTGGGGCAGCACTTAAGGATATTCAAGCTAAATTAGAGAGAATCGCCCCAGTTGTCTTTTTTGATACTTATCAGCGCGATCACAATAATCAGGAAAAAGCAGATCAAGTATTCCTAACCTTGGCAAAACTCTTGGATAAGGAGGGCCATGCCCAAGCGAAACTAGCCACTAGGCATGAGGTATTTGAGCAGCTAAAAAGTCAACTTAATGCCGCTTTCCCAGCAGGCTTGCCTAAGGTAACCAGTTTGCGTTTTGCCAGCACCACCTCTGCTTATGTCTATGGTGATAATGCCATGCCGCAATATGCCCTTGAGCGTTTAGGTTTGCAAACGGCTATGCCTTTAGCAAGTACACAATGGGGGGTGACTCAAAAACGCCTTAAATCTCTTCGAGGTATTAAGGAAGGTGTTGTCCTTTACTTTAAGCCATTCCACTTCGAGAAAAAGCTCGCTAAGTCGCCACTTTGGCGCAGCATGCCTTTTGTAAAGCAAGGGAACGTGGCATCGGTTGCCTCTACTTGGACTTATGGCGGCGCTATGTCTTTACAATACTTAGCTCAAGCAATGACAGACTCCTTGTTAGAGGTTTCTAAGCAGCAATGATGCGTTTTTTGCTTTTGCTTGCAAGCTTACCTTTTATCTGTGTTTTGTCTTTGCAAATCGATAGTGATCTTTCTTTATGGCAGCAATGGCTGATTCTGATTAGCCAAGACCTGGATCAAAGTTATGAGCAAATAGATTGGGCATATTCGCGTCTACCGAGACTTGTTATGGCGCTTCTAGTGGGTGCTAGCATGGGGTTAATTGGCAGCGTCATACAGCAATTGACCCGTAACCCCTTGTTATCTCCAGCCACACTTGGCTCTTCAAGTGGTGCTTGGTTGGGGTTAATTGTGCTGGCTGTGGTTTGGCCAGAAGGGCAGAGCCAATATCAAGTATTTGCCGCCATGTTAGGTGCTTGTATCGCCTTGGCGTTGGTATTGACGATTTGTGGGGTGCGAAACCTGACAGTTTTATCTGTTGTGCTATCAGGTATGGCTGTGAACTTGTTATTTGGTGCTATCGCTATCGCATTGATCTTAATGAATGATCAATATGCCAAGAACCTCTTTATTTGGGGAGCTGGGGATCTAAGTCAAAATGGTTGGGATAAGGTGCATTGGTTATGGCCACATTGCCTGCTTGGGTTAGCAATACTGGGGTTTGCAGGTAAGCCGTTAGACCTTTTAAAAATGGGTCAAAGTGCTGCCTCTGGTCGAGGCTTGAATGTTGCAGGTTTGTTTTTGGTGCTTATGCTTGTTGGGCTTTGGATGCTTTCGGCAGCGATCACCATGGTTGGTATTGTGGGATTCTTGGGTTTGGTTGCCCCTAATCTTGCTAGGCTAATAGGTGCAAGAGCCGCTGGAAAAGAACTGTATATCTCAACCTTATTGGGTGCTTTATTGCTTGTTGTTGCCGACAGTCTTGCTTTATTCCTCAATACGATTACGTTTGAAGTGGTACCGACTGGGTTAACTACCGCTTTTCTAGGAGCGCCTCTACTTATTTGGCTAATTCAAAAACGCCTTTCTCAGCAAGATAAAATCGCCTATTTAACTAATTATAACAAAGCGCCTTTCACCTCTACTAAATTGTTGGTGAGTGGTTTGGTACTGCTTGTTATTGTATTGCTGGCTTTACTCACACATATGGATGATGGATTAAATTTTCGATGGCCAGATGAGTTTGCTTGGCCGATTCGTTGGCCAAGAATATTAGCAAGCCTTTCTGCTGGTGCTGGTATGGCAGTCTCTGGCGTGATTATGCAGCGCTTAATTCACAACCCACTGGCAAGTCCTGATTTATTGGGAGTATCGGCTGGGGCGGTTTTGGCGCTTGTGGCGACCAGTGGTTTCTTAGGATGGCGTATTGGTGAACTAGGCCCTTTAGTTGCTTTTTCTGGTAGCTTTTTAATTCTACTCATTTTACTTATATTAGGTTCGCGTTTTCGTTTTGCTCCTGCCCCTATGATTTTAACTGGGGTAGCTTTGTCTGCTTTTATTGAAACGCTTGTACAGGGAGTTTTGATGAAAGGAACGGAGGAGGTTTATGACATCTTGCGTTGGCTCGCAGGCTCTACTTATCGGGTAAAACCAGATCAAGCATGGGTTTTGATGTTAGGGGTGAGTGTACTTATTCTGATTAGTTTGAGTTTACACAGATGGCTGACATTAATGTCCATGGGGCGTGAGGTTGCGGCGGCGCGTGGTGTGAATGTAAAACGTGCCTTTATATTGTTATTAATTCTGTCTGTTAGCTTGTGTTCATTAGTTACCTCTATTCTCGGTCCCATTGCTTTTGTCAGTATTGTTGCGCCTCATTTAGCGAGCTTGTTAGGTGCTCGACAAGTTTCTGTTCAAATATTGTTATCGGCGCTTTTAGGGGCTGGTTTCCTTCAACTTGCAGATTGGTTGGGTCAAATGGTAATTTATCCTAATCAACTTGCAGCTGGCACCATGGCCGCCATCATAGGTGGGGTGTTTTTTATGCTTCTGTTATTGAGAAACAGAGGTGTATCTTAAAGCGCGAGGTGACAGCTAAACTTGCTGGTTAAGTCTGGTAAGTTGAATTGATTGAGAATAATAAAAAGAGGCGATCAATGACAGAGAAGCTAAAGGGTACAGTAAAGTGGTTTAACGACTCCAAAGGCGTTGGTTTTATTCAAAGAGACAATGAAACCGATGTTTTTGTGCATTACAAATCGATAGTCAGTGAGGGGCATAAAACCCTAAAAAAAGGCCAAACAGTGTCCTTTTTTATTACTGAAAATGATTTTGGACGGCAAGCGAGTGAAGTCGCACTATACGCTAAAGAGGTTGCAACATCTTCGACTGAATGATCTTGATAATAAAAAGGCCTGACTTATGAATACGAGTCAGGCCTTTTTAGTTAGACTATTTTTCTGTTTTCTCACTCAACAGATTACGGGCTAATTTCACAAAATCTATTGGTGTTAAAATACCGACCAAAGTGCCTTGATCCACAACAGGCAGGCAGCCATATTTGTTTTCTACAAAAAACTCTGCAGCTGTATCTAAGTGAGTATCTTGCTCTATGGTTAGCATATCTGTATTCATTGCTTTGCTAACTGGGGTCTGCATTTCTTTTTTGCTCAACATACCTGTGCCGAACTGGCTCACAAGGTAAAAAGCATGTTTTAAATATTCTCGTTGAGTTAACATGCCGATGCATTTTCCTTCATCATCAATAATTGGCAAGTTTCGAATATTCTTGTCCTGCATGATTTTTTTAGCATCAGCAAGGGAGGCGGTCTCAGCCAAAGTGACTAAGTTGGTAACCATAAGATCAGAAACGGTCTGCACAGGGTGAACTCCTTCCATAAAAAATTCTGTATAAGCCTAACTTATAGTTAGTTTATACCTGTAAACAATCAAGTTTTTCGTGAGGTAAGTCAATGTTCAGTGACGAATACTGGATGGAGCGTGCTTTAGTTTTAGCTGATAAGGCTGCAACTGAGGGAGAGGTGCCTGTTGGCGCTATCTTAGTATTAGACAATGAAATTATTGGTGAAGGTTATAATTCGCCTATTTCGACTTGTGACCCTACCGCTCATGCTGAAATTCAAGCGATTCGAGATGCCTGTAAAAATGTGGCTAATTACCGTCTACCAAAGGCGACACTTTACGTTACCTTAGAGCCTTGCTCCATGTGTGCTGGTGCAATTGTGCATGCCAGAATTGCGCGTGTTGTTTATGCGGCAACTGAGCCAAAAAGTGGTGTGATTGAGTCTCAGAATCAATTTTTTGAACAAGATTTTCTTAACCATTCAGTCAAGGTTGAGGCGGGTGTTTTAGCGCCTTTAGCCTCACAAAAACTGAGCGATTTTTTTCAATATCGCCGAGATCAAAAGAAAAAGATCAGAACCGCGACTAAATTAGCCCAAGAACAAAAAAAGTCGTCATAAAACTGTTAAAAAAACACGACTTTTATAGCGTAGGTTTGCTGGCTTGATTTAGAATACGCTCCATCACTTCAAACCACAAATCGAGGCAATAAACGTCATGCTTACCTTGCTAGGTTCTTCGGCGCTATCCGCGTTTCGTAAGACAAAGTTACTGGCCAATGTTCAAAAGTCAGTACCAGCCGTAATTGATATTGATGCGCAATATTTGCATTTCGTCGAACTTCTAGATGCTCAATCACTTTCTGCTGAGCAGGAAACCGTATTGAGCAAAGCACTTACTTATGGTGCTAAGTCTGAAACAGTGAATACGTCTTCACAAAATGTGCTGGTGGTTCCACGTCTAGGCACTATTTCTCCTTGGTCATCGAAAGCAACGGATATCCTACACAATTGTGGTTTGCAAGATATCGCTCGTGTTGAACGTGGCGTAGAGTACTTTATTCATAGTGATGCGCCTTTAACTGAAGCTGAATTAGCGCTTGTTATTCCAGCGTTGTATGACCGCATGACAGAGAGTGTCTTGTCTGGTGAAGCGCAAGCTCAGCAACTTTTTGCACAAGCAACGCCTGCCCCTTTATCACAAGTTGATATCTTAGCGGGTGGTCGTGCTGCACTTGAAGACGCTAACCAATCTTTAGGTTTAGCGCTTGCCGATGATGAGATTGATTACTTGGTAACTGCCTTTGTTGAATTGGGCCGTAATCCAAATGACATTGAATTGATGATGTTTGCTCAAGCAAACTCTGAACATTGTCGTCATAAGATCTTTAATGCGTCTTGGACACTAGATGGTGAAGATCAAGAACGTTCTTTGTTCAAAATGATTAAGAATACCCATGAGCATAATCCTGACGGCACCTTATCTGCTTACGTAGATAACGCTGCAGTAATGGAAGGCCATGAAGCAGGGCGTTTTTACCCTGATTCAGCATCGAAAGAATATGGTTTTAACCAACAGCCTATTGATATCTTGATGAAGGTTGAGACCCATAACCACCCAACTGCGATTGCGCCTTTCTCGGGTGCGGCAACAGGTTCTGGTGGTGAGATTCGTGACGAAGGTGCAACCGGTGTTGGTGCTAAACCAAAAGCGGGTTTATCTGGCTACACGGTTTCTGATTTGAAAATTCCAGGTTTTGTACAACCTTGGGAAAGCCAATATGGTAAGCCAAGCCGTATTGTGACTCCGCTTGATATCATGATCGAAGGCCCAATTGGTGGCGCGGCATTTAATAACGAGTTTGGTCGTCCTAACCTATTAGGTTATTTCCGTACTTACGAGCAAAAAATCACTTCAAGCCAAGGTGAAGAGGTGCGTGGTTACCACAAGCCGATTATGTTGGCAGGTGGTTTAGGTAATATTCGCCGTGATCATGTCGAAAAAGATGAAATTCATGTGGGTGCCTCTCTAATCGTATTAGGTGGCCCTGCCATGCTGATTGGTTTAGGTGGTGGTGCGGCTTCATCTATGGCCTCTGCTGATGGTAATGAAGACCTTGATTTTGCGTCAGTACAAAGGGGCAACCCTGAAATGGAGCGTCGTTGCCAAGAAGTTATTGACCGTTGCTGGCAGCTAGGCGAAAACAACCCCATTAGCTTTATTCATGATGTGGGTGCAGGTGGTTTGTCTAACGCTTTACCTGAGCTCGTTAAAGATGGCGATCGTGGTGGTAAATTCGAACTACGTAATGTGCTAAATGACGAGCCAGGCATGTCTCCTCTAGAGATCTGGTGTAACGAATCTCAAGAGCGTTATGTGATGGCTGTTCCGCCTGAACGTGTTGCTGAGTTTACTGAAATTTGTGAACGTGAGCGCTGCCCATTTGCTGTCGTTGGTGAAGCGACTGAAGAGCTACACTTAGAAGTGGCTGATAAAATCTTTGCCAATGAGCCAGTTGATCTTCCTATGTCTGTCTTGTTTGGTAAACCACCAAAAATGCACCGTGAAGCGGTTAAAGCAGATATCCAAGGTGATGACTTTAATGGTGCTGAAATTGATCTTGCTGAAGCAACTCAAAGAGTATTGAGTCATCCGACTGTGGCAAGTAAGAATTTCTTGATCACCATTGGTGATAGAAGCATTACTGGTATGGTTGCTCGTGACCAAATGGTTGGTCCTTGGCAGGTGCCTGTTGCAGATGTTGCTGTGACGACATCATCACTTGATAGTTATACTGGCGAAGCGATGACTATGGGTGAAAGAACACCTTTAGCTTTGTTGGATGCACCAGCATCTGGACGTATGGCAGTAGGTGAGGCGTTAACTAACTTAGCCGCAGCACAAATTACTAAGCGTAATCATATTAAACTTTCTGCTAACTGGATGGCCGCTGCAGGTCATGCGGGTGAAGATGAGAAACTTTATAAAACCGTAGAAGCGGTTGGCATGGAGTTATGTCCTGCTCTGGATATTGCTATTCCAGTAGGTAAAGATTCCATGTCTATGAAGACAGTATGGAAAGAAGAAGGTGAAGAAAAAGCCGTTACTTCTCCTCTATCTTTGGTTATTACAGCCTTCGCTCCCGTTGCAGATGCTCGTAAAACATTGACGCCAGAACTACAAGATACGGACAGCAAGCTTGTATTGCTGGACTTGGGTAATAAACAGAACCGTTTAGCAGGCTCTATCTTATCTCAGGTTTATAACAAACTGGGTGAGCAAGTGCCTGATGTTGATGATGCTGCCGTATTAGCTGGTTTCTTTGATACAACACAAGCGCTAAATGCAGAAGGTAAACTACTGGCTTACCATGATAGATCTGATGGTGGTTTATTAGCGACATTGGCTGAAATGTCATTCGCAAGCCATAAGGGCTTAAATGTTGATGTCTCCCAGCTAGTTCAAAATACAGCGGGTGTGGCTGCCGCACTTTTCAATGAAGAGCTAGGTGCTGTCATTCAAATTGCAACAGCAGATCTTGCTGATGTTAAAGCAGCTTACGCGAAAGCGGGTGTTACAGCCGTTGAAGTGGCTGAGCTAAATGCCAGCGATGAAATTAAAGTTTCTTTCAATGGTGCAGAAATTGTTGCTGGTAAGCGTATTGATTGGCAACGTACTTGGTCGCAAACCAGTTATGAGATTCAAGCACTCAGAGATAATCCAAATACCTCTGCTCAAGAGTTTGATAATTTATTAGATGCGGCTGACCCAGGTTTATCTGCTTCACTTACCTTTGACCTTGAAGAAGATGTGTTAGCTGGTATTGATCTTTCAAACCGACCTAAGATTGCAGTTTTGCGTGAGCAGGGTGTGAATGGTCAGGTTGAAATGGCGGCTGCTTTCCATCAAGCAGGCTTTGCGCCTTTTGATGTGCATATGAGTGACATCTTATCGGGTCGCACTAAGCTATCTGAATTCAAAGGTTTAGTGGCTTGTGGCGGTTTCTCTTACGGTGACGTATTGGGGGCTGGTGAAGGTTGGGCGAAATCTATCCTATTTAACCCAGTAGCACGTCAAGAGTTTGAAGCTTTCTTTCGTCGTGAAGATACATTTGCGCTTGGTGTGTGTAACGGTTGCCAGATGTTATCTAACCTAAGCGAATTGATTCCTGGTACTGATCACTGGCCTAAATTTGTACGTAACGAATCTGCTCAATTTGAAGCACGTTTAGTACAGGTTGAAGTGCAAGAATCTAACTCCATCTTGTTTGCTGGAATGCAAGGCTCGACCATGCCGATTGTTGTGGCACACGGAGAAGGTCAAACCGAGTACAAGCAAGCTGAAGATCTAGATCAGCTAGTTGAAAAAGCTCAGTTAGCATTACGTTATGTAAATAACAAAGGTGAAGCAACAGAGCGTTATCCTTTCAACCCGAACGGTTCGGCTGCGGGCGTGACAGGTCTGACTTCCGAGAATGGTCGAGTGACCATTATGATGCCTCACCCAGAGCGTGTTTATCGTACCGTTCAGCATAGCTGGCACCCAAGTGAGTGGAACGAACAAGCACCTTGGTTGCGTTTGTTCCAAAACGCTCGTAAATGGGTTGGTTAGTAAGAACGAGATAAGGTGATAGGGCTGATCAAATCAGCGTGATTACCCCGTCTTTTAAAAAGGCCTTGATGCGTTAGCATCAAGGCCTTTTTCTTGCTTTGCACTTGGTGTGAAAGAAAGATCAATGAAGTTTTGAATAAGTGACTTATCAGCTTGAATTCAAAAGGATTAAATTATTTTAAATAAATTGAAAAAAGCGCTTGCCATAAAATCTGAGATGTATATTATACGCATCCACTGACACGGGGTAGCAAACAAAGCTTACACCGACAGCTTACCAAGTAAGCCACTACAAACGAAACATCGTTTAGTAAGTCAGACGCTCTTTAAAATAGTTAATCAGATAATTTGTGTGGGCACTCGCTAGAGACTTCAACAAGTTGTTCGAGTTGTTACTTTTTAAGTGATGTTCGAATGACTACAAAAAAATTGAAGTCTTACGAGAGTCGATACTAAAACGCTTTATGTTTGATTCGTTAGTTCGGATCGAGTTTTAAAGTCAGCAGTAAAGATTTGAGTGAGCAATGATTTTAAACTGAAGAGTTTGATCATGGCTCAGATTGAACGCTGGCGGTAGGCTTAACACATGCAAGTCGAGCGGAAACGATGTAGCTTGCTACAGGCGTCGAGCGGCGGACGGGTGAGTAACGCGTAGGAATCTGCCTAGTAGTGGGGGACAACCTGTGGAAACGCAGGCTAATACCGCATAATCCCTGAGGGGGAAAGGAGGGGATCTTCGGACCTTTCGCTATTAGATGAGCCTGCGTGAGATTAGCTAGTTGGTGAGGTAAAGGCTCACCAAGGCGACGATCTCTAGCTGGTCTGAGAGGATGATCAGCCACACTGGGACTGAGACACGGCCCAGACTCCTACGGGAGGCAGCAGTGGGGAATATTGGACAATGGGCGCAAGCCTGATCCAGCCATACCGCGTGTGTGAAGAAGGCCTTAGGGTTGTAAAGCACTTTCAGAAGGGAGGAAAGGTTGATGTTTAATACGCATTAGCTGTGACGTTACCTTCAGAAGAAGCACCGGCTAACTCTGTGCCAGCAGCCGCGGTAATACAGAGGGTGCAAGCGTTAATCGGAATTACTGGGCGTAAAGCGCGCGTAGGTGGTTTGTTAAGTCGGATGTGAAAGCCCAGGGCTCAACCTTGGAATTGCACCCGATACTGGCAGGCTAGAGTACGATAGAGGAGTGTGGAATTTCCTGTGTAGCGGTGAAATGCGTAGATATAGGAAGGAACATCAGTGGCGAAGGCGACACTCTGGATTGATACTGACACTGAGGTGCGAAAGCGTGGGGAGCAAACAGGATTAGATACCCTGGTAGTCCACGCCGTAAACGATGTCTACTAGCCGTTGGGTTGTAATGACTTAGTGGCGAAGCTAACGCGATAAGTAGACCGCCTGGGGAGTACGGCCGCAAGGTTAAAACTCAAATGAATTGACGGGGGCCCGCACAAGCGGTGGAGCATGTGGTTTAATTCGAAGCAACGCGAAGAACCTTACCTACTCTTGACATCCATAGAATTTAGCAGAGATGCTTTAGTGCCTTCGGGAACTATGAGACAGGTGCTGCATGGCTGTCGTCAGCTCGTGTTGTGAAATGTTGGGTTAAGTCCCGTAACGAGCGCAACCCTTGTCCTTATTTGCCAGCGAGTAATGTCGGGAACTTTAAGGAGACTGCCGGTGACAAACCGGAGGAAGGTGGGGACGACGTCAAGTCATCATGGCCCTTACGAGTAGGGCTACACACGTGCTACAATGGCGCATACAGAGGGCTGCGAACTTGCGAAAGTAAGCGAATCCCAGAAAGTGCGTCGTAGTCCGGATTGGAGTCTGCAACTCGACTCCATGAAGTCGGAATCGCTAGTAATCGTGAATCAGAATGTCACGGTGAATACGTTCCCGGGCCTTGTACACACCGCCCGTCACACCATGGGAGTTGATTGCTCCAGAAGTAGCTAGCTTAACCCTTCGGGGAGGGCGGTTACCACGGAGTGGTCAATGACTGGGGTGAAGTCGTAACAAGGTAGCCCTAGGGGAACCTGGGGCTGGATCACCTCCTTAAACGATATGAAGCTCTGGTGAGTGTTCACACAAATTATCTGGTAACTAATTTATAGAGACGCACAGAAGTGTTTGGGTCTGTAGCTCAGTTGGTTAGAGCGCACCCCTGATAAGGGTGAGGTCGGCCGTTCAAATCGGCCCAGACCCACCAATTAATTATCCCAAATTGATTGGCCAAACACTTAGGTAGTATATGGGGCTATAGCTCAGCTGGGAGAGCGCCTGCTTTGCACGCAGGAGGTCTGCGGTTCGATCCCGCATAGCTCCACCATTACTTACTTCATCTGTGACTCATTACTCAAAGCCCTAAGCAAGTTGTTGTTACTTCTTTAAGAAACAAACAATCACTGACTTAGCGCTTTGCGCTAATTGCTCTTTAACAATTTAACTTTTTGAATAGATCGAAACACAGAATCTGATTGTATTTATATGATCTTATTGTTGTGTTTCAAAGACGATAATCAAGCGTCAAACCGGTGGAAACACTCTTTAACCTAGAGTGATTTTCAAATCGTAAATCCAGCGAGACACAAAAGCTCGTTGGTATATAGACCCTTTTGGGTTATATGGTCAAGTGACCAAGCGTGCACGGTGGATGCCTTGGCAGTCAGAGGCGATGAAGGACGTGGTAATCTGCGAAAAGCTCGGGGGAGTTGATAAACAAGCGTTAATCCCGAGATGTCCGAATGGGGAAACCCACCCGCTTGCGGGTATCGTATGGTGAATACATAGCCATACGAGGCGAACCCGGGGAACTGAAACATCTAAGTACCCGGAGGAAAAGAAATCAACCGAGATTCCCTAAGTAGCGGCGAGCGAACGGGGATTAGCCCTTAAGTTAAATTGGTGTTAGTAGAAGGCTCTGGAAAGTGCCGCCGTAGAGAGTGAAAGCCTCGTATACGAAAATGCCCTTTTAATGAAATCGAGTAGGACGGGACACGTGGTATCCTGTCTGAATATGGGGGGACCATCCTCCAAGGCTAAATACTCCTGACTGACCGATAGTGAACCAGTACCGTGAGGGAAAGGCGAAAAGAACCCCTGTGAGGGGAGTGAAATAGATCCTGAAACCGTGTACGTACAAGCAGTGGGAGCGGACTTGTTCCGTGACTGCGTACCTTTTGTATAATGGGTCAACGACTTATTTTCAGTAGCAAGGTTAATCGCATAGAGGAGCCGTAGGGAAACCGAGTCTTAATAGGGCGTATAGTTGCTGGGAATAGACCCGAAACCGGGCGATCTATCCATGGGCAGGTTGAAGGTTGGGTAACACTAACTGGAGGACCGAACCCACGTATGTTGAAAAATGCGGGGATGACTTGTGGATAGGAGTGAAAGGCTAATCAAGCTCGGAGATAGCTGGTTCTCCTCGAAAGCTATTTAGGTAGCGCCTCGTATCTCACCATTGGGGGTAGAGCACTGTTTGGGCTAGGGGGTCATCCCGACTTACCAACCCCATGCAAACTCCGAATACCAATGAGTGCAATTACGGGAGACACACGGCGGGTGCTAACGTCCGTCGTGGAAAGGGAAACAACCCAGACCGTCAGCTAAGGTCCCAAAGTTACAGTTAAGTGGGAAACGATGTGGGAAGGCTTAGACAGCTAGGAGGTTGGCTTAGAAGCAGCCATCCTTTAAAGAAAGCGTAATAGCTCACTAGTCGAGTCGGCCTGCGCGGAAGATATAACGGGGCTAAACTGTACACCGAAGCTACGGATGCTTAGTTTACTAGGCATGGTAGAGGAGCGTTCTGTAAGCCGTTGAAGGTCAAGCTGTAAGGCAGGCTGGAGGTATCAGAAGTGCGAATGTTGACATGAGTAACGATAAGGGGAGTGAAAAACTCCCCCGCCGGAAGACCAAGGTTTCCTGTCCCATGTTAATCAGGGCAGGGTGAGTCGGCCCCTAAGGCGAGGCAGAAATGCGTAGTCGATGGGAAACAGGTTAATATTCCTGTACTTGCATATATTGCGATGGAGAGACGGAGAAGGCTAGGCCAGCACAGCGATGGTTGTCTGTGTTTAAGGCGGTAGGCTGGTGACTTAGGTAAATCCGGGTTGCCTTTAAGGCCGAGAACTGATGACGAGCCCTCTTTTGGGTGAAGTGGTTGATGCCATGCTTCCAGGAAAAACTTCTAAGCTTCAGATATATGGGAACCGTACCCCAAACCGACACAGGTGGTCAGGTAGAGAATACCAAGGCGCTTGAGAGAACTCTGGTGAAGGAACTAGGCAAAATGGTACCGTAACTTCGGGAGAAGGTACGCCGATTTTGGTGATGGCACTTGCTGCTTAAGCTGAGATTGGTCGAAGATACCAGGTGGCTGCGACTGTTTATTAAAAACACAGCACTCTGCAAACACGAAAGTGGACGTATAGGGTGTGACGCCTGCCCGGTGCTTGAAGGTTAATTGATGGGGTTAGCTTCGGCGAAGCTCTTGATCGAAGCCCAAGTAAACGGCGGCCGTAACTATAACGGTCCTAAGGTAGCGAAATTCCTTGTCGGGTAAGTTCCGACCTGCACGAATGGCGTAACGATGGCCACACTGTCTCCACCAGAGACTCAGTGAAATTGAAATCGCAGTGAAGATGCTGTGTATCCGCGGCTAGACGGAAAGACCCCGTGAACCTTTACTATAGCTTCACAGTGAACTTTGAACCTACTTGTGTAGGATAGGTGGGAGGCTTTGAAACCAAGACGCTAGTTTTGGTGGAGCCACTCTTGAAATACCACCCTGGTATGTTTGAGGTTCTAACTCAGGTCCCTAATCGGGATCGAGGACACTGTGTGGTGGGTAGTTTGACTGGGGCGGTCTCCTCCCAAAGAGTAACGGAGGAGCACGAAGGTGTGCTCAGCATGGTCGGAAATCATGCGAAGAGTGTAAAGGCAAAAGCGCGCTTAACTGCGAGACAGACACGTCGAGCAGGTACGAAAGTAGGTCTTAGTGATCCGGTGGTTCTGTATGGAAGGGCCATCGCTCAACGGATAAAAGGTACTCCGGGGATAACAGGCTGATACCGCCCAAGAGTTCACATCGACGGCGGTGTTTGGCACCTCGATGTCGGCTCATCACATCCTGGGGCTGAAGCCGGTCCCAAGGGTATGGCTGTTCGCCATTTAAAGTGGTACGCGAGCTGGGTTTAGAACGTCGTGAGACAGTTCGGTCCCTATCTGCCGTGGACGTTTGAGATTTGAGAGGAGCTGCTCCTAGTACGAGAGGACCGGAGTGGACGAACCTCTGGTGTTCCGGTTGTCACGCCAGTGGCATTGCCGGGTAGCTACGTTCGGACGGGATAACCGCTGAAAGCATCTAAGCGGGAAGCCTCCCTCAAGATGAGATCTCACTGGAACTTTAAGTTCCCTAAAGAGCCGTTGAAGACTACGACGTTGATAGGCAGGGTGTGTAAGTGCTGTGAGGCATTGAGCTAACCTGTACTAATTGCTCGTGAGGCTTGACCATATAACGCCAAAATGGTTTAGCGTTATATTACGATTTAAAAAGATGGTAAAACATCGCAAGCTGGTTTGAGGCTTGGTTATCGTTAACTTCTCTAATGAAGAGAAGACTATTCAAAAAGTATTGTTAAAGCATAAGCAAATTCGTCAATGAATAAGCCACAAACAGAGCTTGTTCTGACAAACAGAATTTCTTGATAATCACAGAGCGTCTGAACCACCTGATCCCATCCCGAACTCAGAAGTGAAAAGTCGCATCGCCGATGGTAGTGTGGGAGTTCCCATGTGAGAGTAGGTCGTTATCAAGATTATTATTTTAAGCGTTAAATTCTACATCAATTTATCGATGTATGAGCATTTCAAAGAATTCGTTGTCTCTGATTTTACAGATCCAACAAACAGAATTTCTTGATAATCACAGAGCGTCTGAACCACCTGATCCCATCCCGAACTCAGAAGTGAAAAGTCGCATCGCCGATGGTAGTGTGGGAGTTCCCATGTGAGAGTAGGTCGTTATCAAGATTAAAATACAAAAAGCCTGATCACTGATCAGGCTTTTTTTCGTCTGTCGAAAATGTTTTGACAAGAGTCTAGGTGATTGGCATTAGAGAATTTTGGTTTTTTCGTTTCTAGTGCTTACGTTGTTCAAATAGAGATAACTATTTGAATCTCAAAAAACCATGTTAGGTGTTAATGTTTTAGGAATGATATGAGTTTAATCGAAATAATCGGCTTTGTGCCTGCTATTGTGTTTCCAGCAGCGACCATAATCCAATTAGTACATTTACTTAAATCAAAATCAGCAGGTGGTGTTTCACCTGGTGCATGGGGGTCTTTCGCCATAGGTAATGTGTGTTTGTTTACCTATACCGAAAAATATGATGAGTTGCAGTCTATTATTGGGCTACTTTTCACTTCTCTCCTACAGCTTTATATTGTCTATCTGATTTATAAATATCGTCGACAAGAGTCGCTCGCCACGGCATAAGCGCAATGAGAATATGAGTAAGCATGATTAGTTGCTTGCTCTATTCACACTAGGTACTAGCTTGAATCAGCATAATTTAATTTGAGTCAATGACTCAAAGCCATACTACCTAAAACCCCCATTAAAAAACCTAACAAAGCCCCCATAGGTGGAGCCCAATGTTTTTGCAGAGGCACTTGTGGTGCAATGTCCTGAAAAATGGAATAGAGAATCCCGCCTGCAGCAAACATCATTAAGCCTGAAATTACCATAGGTGACTGTGCTAACCATAAATAGCCAGCTACGCCTGATATTGGCCCTAATAAGGCCATTAGACCAAACATCAAAATGATCATTTTACTGCTGAGACGTTTACTGACTCGCATTTCTCGATAGGCATTAAAACCTTCAGGCAGATTTTGTAATGCAATCAATAATGCCAGTAATAAAGCCGAACTAGAGCCATAGGCAAAGGCGGCTCCCAAGGCTATTGATTCAGGGATAAAATCTGTCAACATGGCGGCTAATTGACTTGCAGGAGTGTTTATCTTTTGTAGAAGAATATCTAACAGCATAAAAGCAAATCCTCCCATCAGAAAATAAAGAGCACTGCTGGTCATACTAAGCTCTTTAATGGCTTCAGGTACTAATACAAGTGCAACAGCTGATAATAGCGTCCCGGCACCAAAGGCAACGACTGAATGTCGTAACTCTTGTTCTAACCAGTCTGATTGTATATGTTCAAAACGTGCAATAAGAGCACCCGCTGGCATGGCAAGACCAGCAGCTAAGGTAAGAAGTATGACTTGAACGAGATATGGCATAAACAAAGGGCCTGATGAATTCTGGTTAGAATTATTGCTTGAAACCTATTCTCTTATCAATCAATGATTTATAGATTAGTTTTTCTTATCTCTAGGGCCATTATATTGTTTGTCACGGTGAATTCTTTTAGTGACTATAAGAAACGTTTCAAGTTTTGAAAGGAGTTAAGAATGGAAAGTCAGCAAATTGAGAAAATTAATGGTAGTTGCCTTTGTGGCACAGTGACGTTTGAAGTAGAAAACCATTTTAAATTGTTTCATTTATGTCATTGCCATCAATGTCAGAAAATCTCTGGTTCAGCCCATGTTTCTAATCTATTTGTAAATAAAGAAGCCATAAACTGGCTATCAGGAGAAGAAAAGATTCAGCGATTTGATGTACCAGGTCGTCAAATTTCTAATGTCTTTTGTACGCAATGCGGTTCATCCGTGCCTTATGTTTCTGGCAGTGGCCGCGCTTTAATTGTGCCAGCAGGTACCTTAGATGGCGAACCGAACATAGGGCCACAGAATCATATCTACATGGAAGACAGTCGAGATTGGCATGAAAACATTGCGTCTGTGGATTGTTTTGAACGTTATACAGATTAAATCCACGTTTTATACCTACTCAGGTGTATATCCGCTCATGGTTTAGTTCTTTTAGAATCAGGGAATATTGCATTAACTAGCAGGAGTTTATTAATGAAAAGCTATACCGAGTGGCAAGCGTTAAGTAAAAGTCAGACCTTTCATGGGCAAGCTTATATCAATGGTGAATTCCAAGCAGCACAAAATGGTGAAACCTTTGCTTGTATTAACCCAGCAACTGAACAGCTTTTAACGAATGTCGCCAGCTGTGATCAAGCTGATGTAGATATTGCTGTTGCCAATGCTAAAACTGTATTTAAGTCCGGTGTTTGGTCGCAAATGCATCCAAAGAAAAGAAAGAACATCTTACTTAAGTTAGCCTCTTTGATTGATCAGCATAAAGATGAGCTGGCATTGCTGGATACCTTAGATATGGGTAAATCCATCAGTGAGATGGTGAATATTGATATGCCAGATGTCATAGATTGTTTTCAGTGGACAGCTGAATCAATTGATAAGGTCTATGGCGAGATTGCACCAACGGGGACAGATACTCTAGCGCTGATTAGCCATGAGCCAGTGGGCGTTGTCGCTTGTATCACGCCATGGAATTACCCTATGTTGATGGCCAGCTGGAAGCTTGCACCTGCTTTAGCTGCTGGCAATAGCGTTATTTTGAAGCCTTCTGAAAAATCTCCGTTAAGTGTTTTACGTTTAGCAGAATTGACCAAAGAAGCGGGTATACCTGACGGTGTTTTTAATGTGTTACCTGGGTTTGGACACACGGCAGGTAAAGCCTTGGCTATGCATAATGATGTTAACGTTTTGGCGTTTACAGGCTCGACTCGTGTTGCGGCGCTACTGATGGAATACGCAGGCAAATCTAATATGAAGCGAGTTTGGTTAGAAGCTGGCGGTAAATCACCTATGTTGATTTTTGATGATTGCGATGTGAAAAAAGCAGCCGCCTCAGCAGCGGCTTCTATTTTCAGTAATCAGGGAGAAGTGTGTATCGCATGCTCGCGTCTGTATGTACAAGACACCATCAAGGCTGAGTTTATGACTGCCTTGGTTGAAGCGGCTGGCAAATATCAAGCAGGTGATCCACTGGACCCAAATACAAAGATGGGGCCTATGGTTGATGCTGTTCAGATGAATACGGTTAAACGCTTTATTGAGTCAGCACAAGCAGAAGGTGGAGAGCTAGTTTTTGGTGGTGTGAAAGACTACCAAGAAGGCCAAGGTTACTTTTCTCAAGCAACCATAATTGACAAAGCTAATAACGAAATGGAGTTTGTAAGAGAGGAAATCTTTGGTCCTGTTTTAGCTGTAAGCGAGTTCACGACCGAAGAAGAAGCATTAGCATTGGCAAATGACTCTAAATATGGTCTAGGTGCTGCTCTTTGGACGGATAATCTTTCTCGTGCGCACAGAGTTAGTCGCCAATTAGAAAGCGGCATGGTCTGGGTTAATACTTGGGGTGAAGGTGATACTACTGTGCCTTTTGGTGGCGTTAAAGCATCAGGTAATGGTCGTGATAAATCATTACATGCACTAGAGAAATACACTGAGCTGAAAAACGTCATGATACGCATAGGCTAATACATGATGCTTTGAGGCGAGTCTTGCCTATTAAGGCATGATTGATAGAAATACTCATCAAAAAAGCATGGCTGGCATTCTTATCTTTGGGTAAAAGTGCTGGCCATGCTTTTTTGTTACTGAGAGTTTTTATTGCTGGGAGATCTTGTTGGTAACTTTTTTAGTAGTTTTTGGCTCGCTAAAGTGACTGCACATGTTCACACAAAGCCTGCTTAAGCCAAATAATGCCTGAGTCCTTGGCATAAAGCGGGTGCTGAACCAAGGTCATATCAATGGCAGGTAATCCATCAGGCGGCGTGACAATAGATACAGGCATCATTTGGGTGAAGAGCTTCGCCATATGATAGGGAAGCGTAATAATCGCCTCAGTGTTTGCGACAATGCGTGCAGCGGCCATATAGTTGGTTGTACTGGCGATGTGATTACGTTCTAAAGTCTGATCAGCTAACCAGCGATCAACATTGCTATCAGTTTTCCCTTCAAGATCAAAAAATCGTATATGAGGTAATGCCAAATAAGCCTCTAAGCTAAGAGAGCCTTTAGCGTTTTGATTCTGAATACTGGCCAAACAAACTTGCTTCTCAGTGAGCCAATCTTGAACGATAAGATGTGATGGCAACTTCTGTTCTTTATCCATACCAACAATAAGATCTATCTCACCTTTTTCCAATCTTAGTAAAGCGCTTTCTTCTGAAATAAGATCTATCTCAACTCTCACATTGGGCGCACTAAGTTGCAGCTGACTAAACCATTCAGGAAAAACGACCGTTTCGAAAAAATCCGTGCTGGCAATACGAAAGGTTCTATCACTCAAACTGGCTTGAAAACTTTCAGCTGGGCTTATGGTTCGCTCTACTAGGCTCAATGCTTGGCGAACATCTGGCAGCATAGCCAATGCCCTAGGAGTGGGAGTTAAACCATTCTCTGTTTTGACTAATAAGGGATCATCAAGCTGAGTTCTTAGGCGATTGAGAGCGTGGCTCATAGCGGATTGGCTCAGAAAAACCTTCTCTGCTGCACGGCTCACATGGCATTCGGAGATCAATGCTTCAAAGATAATAAGAAGGTTAAGGTCGAATTGACGTAAAGCGCTCATGTTGGCTTTCACCTTAAAAGATAAGTTTAAAACTTAGTATATGAATACGCTGCATATACTTACCTGAAATATGCATTTCAACAATTGTGCTAGTCAGGTTAATCTTTCTCTTAATGAATTACAAAAACAATTTAGAGGAAGACACCATGTCCGACAATAAGCCAGCTGCAAGCAAGGTTGCCGATGCCGATATGCCAATTTATGGCGGTCTAGGAATGACTTTTATGCAATTCCCTTTACTTTCAAGTTGGCAGAATAGCCAAGCTGAAGTCATTGTCAGTGGTGTCCCTTATGATATGTCTACTTCTGGGCGTTCAGGTGCTCGTTTTGGTCCTGAAGGTGTGCGAAGCGCTTCTATTAACCTTGTGTGGGAAGGTGCGCGTTGGCCTTGGCAGTTTGCCCTTGATGATCACCTTAAGGTAGAAGATTCGGGCAATGTTTTGTTTAAACATGGTGAGCCGCAAACCTTAGTCGACAATTTAGAAGCCCATATTGATAAGGTGCTAGCCGCAGGTAAAACAGCGCTAACTTTTGGTGGTGATCATTTTATTACCTTGCCTATCCTTCGTGCTTACGCCAAAAAATATGGCCCTTTTGCAGTGGTGCACTTTGATGCACATACGGATACCTATTCTGGCGGTACTAAATACGACCATGGCACTCTATTTCACCATGCCGTCACTGAAGGCCTAATAGACGTTGAGCACAGTATTCAAATTGGTATTCGTACCGCTTACGATTATGAAAACCATCCGTTTGAAGTCTTAGATGCCGCCTGGGTAAATGAGCATGGAGCAAAAGCGACTCTAGAGCGTATTAATCAGCGAGTGGGAGATAAGCAAGTTTACGTGAGCTTTGATATTGATGGATTAGATCCAGCGGTAGCGCCAGGTACAGGCACGCCTGTACAGGCCGGTTTGACCGTTGATACTTGCTTGAAAGTCATTCGAGGCTTAAGAGGTCATGACCTCATTGGTATGGATGTGGTGGAAGTCGCACCCGCTTATGACCATGCAGATATTACGTCTCTTGCAGGGGCGACACTTGCACTTGAATACTTATATGTTTTGGCTGCTAACAAAGGTGCAGGTACAGACTACCTCACTAAGTAGCTTTACATAGCCTTTTGATTCTACTCAAAAGGGATAAAAAGCGAGATTAGGTTTTCCTAGTCTCGCTTTTTTGTGTCTTAAGCTCAGAAAATGAGACTTTCGTGTCAAATAAACCATATCTAGTCTCAAAAACTGAGACCTTTAGTTCTTGATTTTGATTCTGTTATGGCTTTGTTTAACAGGGTTCAGTTTAGTTTGTAGTATTCCCATCCCTTATCTTGTTTTTTAGCTTGAATGTTAAAAAATAGGGTATGACTGAACCAAGGAAGGAGAGGGGATTATGACACGCAGTATGCGGTTTCTATGGAATAGAGATGCTTATATCTCTTTGTTTTGGCTATTGATAATGCAAGTTATTGTTGCTTTATCAACCTATTTGATTGCCACAAGTATGAAGTATATTGAGTCGGATTTAGACACGACTTATTTTTATATGATGCTGTTTGTGGTCTCGTTGTTTCTTGTGTATTTCCCCAGTGCGATTTCATCGATTTATTTAGAAAAATGGAAAGTAAGCGCCCAAAAACGTTTTATTCTTGGCTTCGCCTCGCTTAACTTTGGCAAGCGTTCTCTTGATAGGCAAAAAAATAAGGATGAGCATGAAGGCTGGGTGACCACTGAATCTATGTTGCTTTATGGAGAGGCCCCCGAGTCTATCTATAGTATTTTTGGCACAGTATTAAATACTCTCCTTTCCATCATCATAGTGAGTATGATTTTAGATATCAGTATCCTACTCTGGTATGTCCTCGCTATTTTCTTAGTGGTAGGCATCAAAATACTCTCAAAAGATAAAATCGCTGCTAACGCTAAGTTAGTACAAGGTAAGCGAAACGCCGTAATTTCTGTACTATCCAGAATGTGGGTGAATACGATTTCAGGTAGTCCTAAAACGTTTCAAAACTGGCAACAGAGTTATTTAAAAAACACCTATGTATGGAAGAAAAAAGCGGCTCAAAATGAATTATTTCTGATGGGGGTTTCAAGTGTAAGTGCCATGCTCGCACTCGCTTTTATCTGCGCTGGCAATGCGCTTTACCTAATGAGTTTATCAAGTGCTGATGCTGTTGCCGTATTCTTGGTGACCTTGCCAAGGCAAGTGCAGATTATGCAAAACACCTTTATGTTTTTTAATCATTATTTAAGGTGGAAAGGCGTCGCCCACAAACTGTCAAACCTTGATCAGCATCTTGAATTAAAAAATGAAGATACAAGCCAATATATCAATCTTGAAGATATCAGTATTAATGGTAATCAGTTTAATAGCATTGATGAGATAAAAGCCTATATTCAGCGCCAGCCCTATGGACGTTACACAATACAAGGGAAGAATGGTGCGGGTAAATCAACCTTACTCAGACGTTTGGTAGAAGGAGATAAGTATGTCTTTGTGCCGAGTGCCTTTAGAGACCTTGAGTTCTCAAACTTAAGGGATAACACTTCGTCAGATGGGGAAAGTGTGCGCAAGTTATTTGACTCTCTGCATCATGTAAAAGAGATTGATACCTTATACCTAGATGAATGGGATGCCAGTTTAGATATTTATAATAAAGCCCATATGCATGCTGAAGTGAGAGAGCTAGCTGAGAAAAAACGTATCATAGAAGTGGTTCATGGCTAGTCGGATTCAAGACGAATCAGGCAAACGAAAAAGGGGATCAGTAATCTGATCCCCTTTTTAACTTTCTAATCGTAGGTTTTTGAGTCTGGTTTATTCATAAGGAGTGATGTTCGACCCTATGATGTGATAGCCAGTTTGTATCATGCCGACCATGTTTTGCTCTGTCATCAGCTTACCTTCTAGATAAATTACATCCCATAACTCTTGATCAGGTGCTCCCTCTGGAAAGCTGACATGAATAATTTGGTTCGGTGGTGGTGGAGGTGTGTGAATACAAGAACCGTAATAAGGTACTAACAAAAATTCAGTGACCTCATCAGCATCGCCTTCAAGAGGAATCACAAAACCTGGTATTCTAACTTGCTTGCCACTGAGTTCATGCCTTACAGCCCCAAATTCTGACTGCATATCAGCATCATAGGCATCGTCACCGTATTCAAGTTGTTGTGACATCATTTCTCTAGCGATACGTTCAGACTCAGGTACCAGATCCAGCCATTTAAGCTCTAAGATACTGGCTGTCGCATTGCTTGAAAAAGCAAAAGAAGCTAACAATAAGCTGAGTGCCATGAAGGTAGAGTGAAATCTGTTTTTCCCTATTTGGGTTAACGATAAGCGGTTTTTCATTATTAAATCCTTATAGTCATGCCATCGCTTAACGATTGGCGGTAAGCTGAAATAGCAGGAATAATTCCGATCAGTAGGCCGCTTAGCTGAATGCAAGCAACTAACATAAGTTCATACTGGGACGGCGCTGTGATATTAATCGCCAAGCCAAAATTCTGCTGAATGATGGGACTAGCAATAGCGAGAATTAGATAGAGCAGACCCATGCCAAGCATAATGCCAAGGCCACAGATAATGCCGGTTTCCACTACTAGTAAGCTGAAAATATGATGAGGTCTCGCCCCGAGTGCTCTTAAAATCGCCATTTCACGGCGACGTTCATTTAAACTGGTTAATAGGCTAGCTAACATACCTAAGAAACCGGCTATCACAACAAAGACTGAGACAATTAATAGGGCTTGCTCAGCGACAGACATCAATGACCACAGTTCGTGTAGGGCGATCCCAGGCACGATGGCGCTGAGCGCCTCTAAGCGATAATCATTGATTTCTCTTTGTACATGAAAGGTGTGAATCTTAGATTTAAGCCCCATCAAAAACGCAGTAATTTGCTTAGGTTCAAACTCTCTTGCTTCTAAGCTATCTGCGCTGGGAGCATGTCCTAAAAATGCGCCAGACTCCCAACCAACATGAATTGCTTCAATGGCTTCTAAGGACACATGAATGGTTTTATCGACCGGAGTGCCTGTTGGAGCAAGAATACCGATTACTTTGAAGGGGGCGTTATCATGCTTACTAAAGCCGATGTCCTTCATACCATGGGCAAGTACCATAGGACTATCTAGTTCATAACCTAAGGTTTGTGCCACATCGGCACCAATAACCGCTTCAAAAAGTTGATTAAACGGTTGGCCTTGAGCAAAAGAAAGGGGCTGCTTCTTACCAAACTTATAGTGTTTAAAATAATCTTGGTTAGTCCCTAAAACACGGAATCCCTGATGGGAGTCACCCAATGAAAAGGGGACTGTCCATTTGACCGACTTGTGATCTTTAAATTCTTGGTAGGTTTTCCAATCAATATTATTGGTGGCATTCCCTATTCGAAATACAGAATAAAGCAGTAAATTAATTTGACCTGAGCGAGCGCCTACAATCAGATCAGTGCTCGAAATCGTATTCGCAAAACTATTTTTAGCTTGCGTTCTAACTTGCTCCACGCCTAATAGTAATAACACCGAAATGGCGATGGTAAACAAGCTCAGTAGAACGGTAGCTTTACGATTTAATAAGCTGTTAATTGCGAGACGTAGGAGGTTTTTCATACCGTCTCTCCTTGCTGATTAGAGTGAGCTTGCTCTAGTGGGTTTTGATTAAGCTTGGCAAGGTCTATGGTTTGTTCAAATAAAGGTTCTAGTGTTGGATCATGGCTAACGAAAATCAAAGTGGCCTGATTACGACTCACTTCTTGCATGAGCAACTGTATAAATGCTTCACGGTTACCATGGTCTAATGCAGAGGTTGGCTCATCGGCAATGACTAGCGCTGGGCTGCCCATTAGGGCTCTTGCTGCTGCGACTCTTTGTTGTTGTCCAATACTCAAGTGGCTGGCTTTTTTGTCTTGAATTTCATCTGGTAAGTTCAGGGCCGTTAATAAACGCTTGGCTTCAATACGCACCGCGTCTTTGTGGCTAGCTCCTTCATCTAATACCTTTTGTTTTCTTTGCTTAGAGAATTCGCAGGCAAGGCATACATTATCAATCACGCTTAAGTAAGGTAAGAGATTAAACTGTTGGAAAATATAGCCAATATTATCCGCTCTAAATTGATCCCTTTGCCCCTGTTTTAGACGACAGATATCTGTTCCCAGCAGATTAATACTACCTTGCTGAGGTGTGTTAATCGCCGTTAATAAACTCAATAGGGTAGATTTGCCCGAACCGCTTGGTCCCTTAACAAACAAATGATGCTGAGCCTGAATCTTAAAGTCAGCAATATCTAATATGGCTTGTTTGGCTTTAGGCCAACTAAATTGAACATTATTAAGTTCAACGGCAAAGGTCGCTTGGGTTGCCCGTGAAGGCTCAAGTGCCCCTATGTCTGTGTGATTTTGGCTTTGAAAATCTGTCATGCTGTTACCCTATACTCACCAAATAGGCCTAAGCCCATTTGATGAGAGTTCATGCAATTAATTAAAAGTCTATGTGAGCGTGTTTTGCATCCAGCTCAAGCACTTTTTGGCTATTGTCTGTTAGCAAATTAACATGAATTTCTTGCGTATTAGGGAAGTGTTTAAACCAGTTAGTTTGAATCTCAGTTAACTTTTCAACATTGTGACATTCGTACTGGTAAGAGATTTCAAAAGCAGCGTGGCTTTCTTCACCATGCTCGTCGTGATGGTCTTCGCCGTGCTCATCGTGATGGTCTTCATCGTGCTCATCGTGCTCATCGTGCTCATCGTGCTCATCGTGCTCATCGTGCTCATCGTGATGGCCTTCTTCGTGCTCATCATGATGGTCTTTGTCGTGCTCATCGTGATGATCTTCATCATGCTCATCATGCTCATCATGCTCATCATGGGCAGATAAGGATTGCTCAATCAAATGGTCACTTAATTTACATTGTGCGCCTTTATCAAACACAAATAAGCTTGCAGGGTTTTCTAAGCGAGCGATTGCTTGTTTTAGGGCTTCTTTTTCTTGCGCCGTTTCTGGTGCATGTTCAAAGCCAACAATGTCAGCACCTGGTGCTGAAATGGCTAGGATAAGGTCTTCCCCATCTTGTGCGATATTGAAGCTTACTTCACCGTGTACATGGGCTTTATGGTCACGTTTTTCTTCTTCACCGTGGTGGTCAGCAAATGCGCCAGCAGAAACACATAGGCCTGCCAATGCAGCCCATTTAGATTTAACAATCATAATTATTCCTAAAACATCAGTTTAAAATTAACAAAGTAATAAAAGGTGAGTTAACTAAGGAATAATGGCGGTGAACGGGCTCTAAGGTTAGCTGGGTTAAAAGAACGGAATATGAGGGTTTCCTGCTTAAATGCAGGCGATTTCATTGGAATAATACTAGGTAAAGCAGGATCAGACACTAAGCCTTGATGAATACCAGAAAACATCTCACATTGATGTTCGTGGTGATAATCATCATCAAAACTGCTTTCATGGGCAACTGCCATCACACTTATAAAAAGCGTGCAAAGAAGAGCAAGGATAGCAAAAGCTCTAAGATGAGAAGGCAAGGTCAGCATGATATAAATTTAATCGTTAAACAATTCGTTACAATATAACATAACGGAAAAAAGAAATGATAGAGAAAAGCTAAGGTGGATCTAAACTATCAAAAAGGGTCGTAAAATGAACCTATTGGTATCTGAGTTGGAGGAAAAGGCTAGAATCAGTATGAGCAATATTGGCGAATTAAATGGCTAGTTTTATCGTGATAAGTGAAAAGATGCCCTGCTAGCGTTGCCAGAGGGCATCAAGGAAAAGTGTTGATTATTGAACAATTTCTTCAATTATCATGGCTAATTTATCGGCATGTGTCAGCATAGGAAGATGGCCACTTTCAATCTCAAAGCTGCGAGTGAGATTAAGTTTATTCGCAATGACTTCTTGCGTGCTTAAAGAAATAATCTGATCTTGTTTAGCAAAAACATAATACTTTTCTAAAGTATTATAGCGGTCTGAGTCTAGACTCAGTTTATTTTCTGCTAATACAGAAGGCTCAGAAATAGCATGCTTTTTTAGCCACTTAAGCTGATTTTTATTCGCTTTAGGCGCAAATGTATCCGCAAATTTTGTGGCATCACTGATATTTAATAAAGTGCTGCTTTCATCATAAACCACACCATTAAAATAGTTTTTGCCATCAAGGTCTGACAGCATATCAAAGGCTGCTTCACCTTCTAGAGGTGCAACAGAAGTGACATAAATAAGTTTGCTAATCTCTTCACTTGGACATAAACCAAGAGAGGCATTAGTAACAGCTCCTCCCTGACTATGAGATACAATGACTTTGTCGCCTTTAATCTTATCTAAGCTATTACAAAGTGATGCTGCTGAAAGCTCAAGAGAAACTTTATCTGGGCTGATATTATCCTTGCGCCCAGGTAAATCAATAGCAATATTAGTCACTTTAGAATTAAGCTTTTGTTGCACTTTAGCCCAAGAATTACCACTAAAATGAGCACCGTGTACAAAGACAAGCGTAGGAGATGATTGCGCCATCAAAGCGCCAGAAAAGCCAATGCTTAAGGTAAGTGCGCCAGCCAATTTTGTTATGATATTTTTCATATCTGTTTCCTCATGGATTAATTAATGACGGCAGCATGGCGTCTTTGAGGGAGAGCAACAAACCAAATCGCTCCAAATAATTTCGCTCATCACAAAATAAGTCAGATTAGGAATAAAATCTTATCAAATGACAAGTCAAATAAAGTCAAATCCCTTGAGTTATAAGGCTTGTGCTATATAGTGAAGCTTTTTGAAAATTAGGTGATATCTGTACCATGTTGAAGTTTGAAGGCTTTGAGTTCGACCCTAAATCGGGTAGGTTGAAGAATCTGACACAAGATACAGAAGTGCACCTAAGACAAAAGCTGGTGGCCTTATTAGCTCATTTACACTCTCACCAGCAAAGGGTGGTATCCAAACAAGAGTTGCTGGACACTCTGTGGGAACATGGTCAATATCGAGAAAAGTCCCTCTCTCAAAGTATCCTTGAATTACGCAAAGCCTTGGGTGATTCTGCCAGCGAACCTAAATACATTCGTACTTTGCCGAATCAGGGTTATCAATGGATTGCTGCAGATGTCTCTGAACTCGATGTCAGTCTTACTAGTAGCAAAGAAACGTCTAATGAAGACAATTTGCTAGACACTGATGAGCCACTAAGGTTCTCTAGTTTCATCCGAATCCCTCATATATTGGTTGCTTTCCTTTTACTTGTGATGCTTGGGATAACTGCTTACTTTGTATTGTTTGAAAAAAGGGGTGAGACCAAACTGCAGGCAAGTGCGGAACCGTACAAAGCGAGTCGAAATGGCATAACCAAAGTCATCATTTTACCTTTTAAAAACGCGACAGGCACTCAGGTAATGAACTGGGTTGAATATGGCTTAAGCGAGATGCTGACCTATGATTTATCTTTGATTGATTCCATTGAAGTGATCGCACCGACTCAAATCAGAACACCATTAAATCTTAAAGACAACAGCGCTTGGTCTGCGGATTTAATGGCAAAGTATCAAGCTGATATGGTGCTAACAGCCGCCATTTCACTCGAGAAAGAAGAGCAAGTTTTAAGCTATCAGCTGATTACTGCAGAGGGTGAGCAGGAAGGAAAGCAGATTAAACGCCTAGATCTTGCGGTGGCCATGCCGGATGTCGCCAGTGAGATCTTCCGTGAGATAAGACCGAATAGCCAACTTACCGAACTAGATGCGTATACCTATGTGCCTAGTGCCATGCATGACTTCGCCAGAGGTCTTCAGGCACTACAAACGGATGGCTATGTTTTAGCTCAGTATTATTTCAAAGCCTCAATGCAGATTGATAAAAGCCATACTTGGTCAGTACTTTATCAGGCGATTAGCCAATACCAACTAGGGGAATGGCAAGCGGCTGAAGCTGTGTTTAGAGAACTTGTGAATAACAATAAAGAAGCCGCAATTTTAGAGTCTGCTCATTTTTGGTTAGCCCTTATTCACTATCGACAAGGTGAACTTGAGCAAGCGCAAGCCGAACTAGATACAAGTCAGAGCTTTTATGTGGCAAATCAGCAAGATCTTGTACAGAGCTTAAGATCCCAGTTACAGCACAGAATTGATAAGTTGCGATCAAACCGCTTAATGGCCAAAGACAATATTGTTTTGAGCGCTTCTGATGAAGATGTTTCATCATTAAAAGGGCCTTTATTAGATGTGCCACTCTTTAATCATGACAAGCTGATTGCTCTGTTAGCAGATAAACCTCAGACCAGCCTAGAATATGCTGAGTTCGAAGCTTTAAGCAGAGAACTTACGTTAAAAGGACACAAGCCTGTCTTGTTTCGACTTTTGTTAAAGCAAAGTCTCAAACCTAGTTTAACCTGGGTGGTAAGAGACAATTTAGCAGCTCGTACGATCGATATTATCAGTGAGTTAGAACAACCCTATGACCTTGCCATTGCTTGGTTGATTCGTGGACGTTTGGCCATGGCAATGCAGAATAACAAGGCTGCCATGTATCTATCCCACGCCAAAGAAATAGCAACAGGGTTAGAGGCAAAACTCTTGATCAGAGAAATTGAAACCTATGTCTTATTAAATGAAGCTCAGTTTGGAAAGTCTAGAATAGAGAAAAGTGTTTTATTAGAGAGATTAAAAGCACTTCAAGAGAATTTAAGCCAAGACCAGCTCAGTCTCTTGAAGCCGCTTTCAAATTAGCATGAGATTATTTATCTAAGACTCTAGCGCATTTAAAAAGTACTTATCCCATAGGGTGCGGTATCTCTCTTTGTGCCAGCCAATATGACCAATGCGTTTTTGCCCGACATCAGAGGGTGTGATTTTTACCATGCTTTGTTTCGAGCCAGTAAAAAAGCTGTGTAGCATGGTGATGTTTTTCATCGACATCATATCGTCATCACTAAAAGCAAACGCAGTAATTGGCATCTTGGTATTGGCAAAACGCTCTCTTAGCCAATCACCTTCATAGCCAATGGCGTAATCTTCTTTTAAACACCAACGACGCCATTGCATGATGACACCTTTAGGTAAGTCACACATCACCTTGAGCTTATCTCCAGGGAAGTAGCCCATGAGAGGCACAACAATTGGCACAAGAAAATACCATAAAAACCAAACGGCACGTTTAGTTGGCTTAGCGTTATACCACCATGTTCCGGTACCTGCACCAACAGTAATTGCTTTATCTATGGCATTGGTATCTTCCATAAAACCTAGCATATGAGCGCCAACACTATGACCTATCCAAGTGATCTTCTGCTCTGGGTAGGCTTGTTTCACAAAGTTTAAAACCGTAGGGCAATCATGTTTGGCCCAACTTAACTTATCGCTTTTTGAATACTTAACATGGCGGTCAATCGACTGGCCAATACCATCATAATCAAAGGTCACTGCGGTATAATTATGCTCGGTTAACCAGTTGGCAAAATCATTATATAAATGCTGAGCTACACCCGTAGCTGTGGCAATAATACAAACGCCTTTACTTTCTCCTAGTGGGGAGAATATTTGGGCGGTAATTGTGTGTCCTGCCGTTGTTTCTAAGATTCTTGTTTCCATCATGACCTCTCATCAGAGCAAAGCCTGCTCCTTTCGATATTGGTTAAAAGCGCTGGATAATAAAGTTTAAAAACTTCAGCACGGTTTGGATTTCTTCTTCACTGAATTCATCATTAAAGGTGTTATTTAACTGCTCAATATAGGGCAGTAGATCTCGAGATTTTTGTGAGCCACTTGAGGTTGGATAAAGCCTAATGGCTCTCGCATCCTCAGCGTCGACAATACGTTCGACTAGATCATTTTTTTCCATACGGGCAATCAGTCCAGTAATGGCAGACTTATTGAGGCATATGGCTTTCGCTAACTCTTTTTGCACACAGCCTTCATGTTTCACTATGTAGAGCAGTGCGGCTAACTGAGTCACAGGGGTATCAAGCTCTTGCTCACAGACCTTATCCACATGATTAAAAAGTTTGCGTTGAGCCATGTTAAGTAGAAAAAAGAGACGCTTATCCAAAACTAAAAATACCCTTAATAATTAAATAGTACGCATATGAACTAAAAATAGTTTACATGCAAACTAAAATGAAAAACAAGAGGCTGATGAAAAATAATCTGTGTCGCATATCTTCAAGACAGCCTTAATACACCAAGCTAAGCTGTACTCTTTAAAGAAAAAGTGAAAGGCAAGAAGAGGTACTAACACACTGATTTTTTTGTAATTTTGTTAGCGCTGAGTCTTAATTATCAAGCAAATTAATGGAGTGGGAATATGGTAGATCTAACTTTTAAATATACGATTTTATATGTGCAAAATGTGGCGCAAACCTTGGCTTTTTATGAGGCTGCATTTGGGTTTAATAAAGGGATGCTGCATGAAAGCGGTGATTATGGCGAGCTAGTGACAGGCAATACTAAACTGTCATTTTCATCAATAGCCTTGATGACTTCTCTGGGTAAAAAACCGGGGACACAAGTAGACTTAAATGCGTGTTTTGAAATTGCGTTTGAAACCACAGATGTACCAGCGGCTTTAACGAAGGCGTTAGCGGCTGGAGCGAGTATGGTTCAAGATGTGGAAACCATGCCTTGGGGTCAAACGACCGCTTATGTGAAAGATTTAAATGGTTTCTTGGTGGAGTTGTGCTCGCCAATTACTCTTTAGTGCATTTTGGCTGATAAGTTTAGAAAGGGTCAAAACCATAACCAGTACTGTCTAGTTGAGCCATTAGCATAGCGTCATTGAGCAGTTGTGTTGGACTGAGCTTAAACCAGCGTTGAAACTCTCGACACATATGGGATTGATCCGAATAACCATATAAATCAGCGGTGTCAGCCATGGCGTTTGTTTGGCCTAAATGCTTGGCAGCCTTGCGTGCTCTGGCTAGCTGAAACCAATAGCTAGGGCTTTTATCTGTTTCCTTGATGAGCATACGTTGTAAGCTGCGAGAGCTCATGCCGAGCTGTTTTGCTACTTGAGTGATATTGGTTAAATCGCTGGCTAACGATGTTAGCGCTTCTTCGACACAGGGCTTAATAGACGTGACTTCATTGAGTATGTCCTCGAGTTGACTAATGGCTTTTTTATCGTGGCTAATGGCTTCATTATCAAACTTAAAAAGTGGCATGTATTTGACGAGCTTCTCTTGCTCTATCTGCATACCAGGCTTTAAACGAAAGCCAAGACTATGAGTGTTTGCTTGAGTTTGAACCGCTTGAGTATGCTCAAATAGAGGGGAAACAAACCACAAAGCTGGCTCAGCTTGATTATTCGCTTGGTGGGTTTTGATAATGAGATCGCGACAGCCATCAGGCAAAATTAACAGACTGCCATCCAAATGAGAGTGGGCTGACCAAACATCTGTGACGTGACTCATATGTTCCTCCCATTGTTAGCCGTTTAAAGGGGTCCTAGCCTATGGTTCCATTTACCTTGGTGTTCTTCAAGACAGGCCTCTTCACTATCAAATTTAATTTGCTTAAAGCTATCTTGCAACTGGATACCGAGTGGTTTTAATTCAGACTGAATCAGCTGGCTCATTTCTTTTCGCTTTTCTCCACCTGTCGGGCTGCCTATAAAGCGGCTTACCTGAGCGCGAGTTTCAAAGACACAAGTCACCTTGATAGAACGAGACATATCATTGAAATCCACTTGATGCGTTAGCCACTGGAAACCGTCAAAGGTCTCCATGGCTTGGTCACAGACCTTAGTAAGGGCTGTGACTATGGCTTTTTCATGTTTCTTGTCTGTTTTTTTCATGACAAACTATTTATGCCTTGGGGCTCTTTTTTTCTCAGGTTTAGCATTAGCAGTTTTGTCGCCAACAAGTTTGTTACCTTTGCTTCTTTTTGGTGACGTATCCTTGCTAGGTGCTTGTTTACCTTCAGCATCAGGACGGTTCGCTTTACGCACATAATTCAAGATAGAAACTGGCACAGTTTTACGCACAGGGAAGCCTTCGATTTCTTTACGCTTCACAATATGGCCTAAACGGCTTTCAATCGCACATAGGTTCTTAAAGTCTCCCATAGCGACGAAGGAGATCGCCTCACCCGCAGCGCCAGCACGGCCAGTACGGCCAATTCTGTGGATGTATTCTTCTGGCTTGAAAGGTAGATCATAGTTAACCACGCGAGTTAGATCGCCAATGTCTATGCCTCGTGCTGCAACACCGGTTGCCACAAGGTACTTAAGCTCACCCGACTTAAACTCAGCAAGAACTTTTTCACGCATTGATTGGCTTCTATCCCCATGGATACAATCTGCTTTAATACCGCGTTTTTCTAACTGGCTAACCAACTTAGCCGCACCGTGTTTTTTCTCAATAAAGATAAGGGCCTGATCCCATTCTTGCTCTTTGATTAAATGGCTCAAAAGGGCAGACTTGGTATCTTTATCTACGGTAATCAACCATTGATCTATGCTTGATGCTGAGGTTTCTTTAGGAGATATGCTGATCTCTAAAAGGTCATCATAAAATTCTTTGTTTTCCATGCCCACACCTGAAAAGGTGGTAGATAAATTGCGAACATGGTCATTTAAGGTCGCGGAAAATAACAGGTTTTGTCTATCGTCAGGTAAACGATCGATAATATTATAGATGTCATCAATAAAGCCCATATCGAGCATTCTATCGGCTTCGTCTAGTACTAAGGTTTCAATTTCATCAAAATGTAGTGCGCGCTGGTGGACCATATCAACCAAGCGGCCAGGTGTTGCAACCAAAAAGTCGACACCTTCAATTAAACGTTCTTTTTGAGGCGCTTCATCAACACCGCCATAAAGTGCCATTGAGGTAAAATCTAACTCTTTGCCATACTCAGCGATGCTTTCTTCAACCTGGGTAGCCAGTTCTCGTGTAGGCGTTAATACCAAGATGCGAACACGTTTTCCTCTGACCTTAGTTTGGCCTGCATAACGACGATTACGGAAAAGCTTTTCTAATAGTGGTAAGACAAAACTGGCGGTTTTACCTGTCCCTGTTTGAGACGCTGCTAACAGGTTTCTATCCTGTAAAATGGCTGGGATGGCTTGTTTTTGGATAGACGTAGGTTGGGTGTAACCCAACTCAGCAACCGCATTAAGAATAGGGGTGCTTAGTCCAAGTTTAGCGAATGACATAAAATAGGTCTCGATAGGGAGCAGATCAGGAGGACGTGCGATGGCGGGAGTATAGCAGTAACTTGGTAAAAAATAAGGGCTGTTATTTTTGTTCTTGCCCTCTTCTTTCTTAAACTTTGCTGTGGATGAGCTGCTTTCTAAATTGGCTCACGCTTAAGTCATACCATTTATTAAAAGCAGTATAAAAACTACTGACTTCGGTATAGCCCAAGGTCTCGCTCACTTCTAAAATACTAATGTCTGTATTAGCTAATAGTTTTGCGGATTGCCTTTTTCTGACTTGATTTAATATCTCTTTAAAACTTGTGTTTTCTTTTTGTAAATGGCGGTAAAGGGTTTGTCTGCTCACAAATAAATGATGACAAACTTCATCTATATTTGCTTTTTTAAGAGGTAATAAATCTAATATTAAATTTTCTACACTCTCTTTATTGATTACTTTTATATTACTTTCTTCTTTATATCTTTTTTTAGTCTCTGCTAGACGGCTTTCTAATAAAGATTTTAAATAAGGGTTAAAACTGACCACTTTTCTTTCTAATATATCTTTATTAAACGTAATCATGTTTGATGGTGCAGAAAAACTAATATTGCCACCAAAAGTATCAGGGTACATATCCACATAAGCAGGCTCTGCAAAAGTGAACTGAGCTGCTACAAGTTGCACATCTTGGCGGGACAACTTTCTGGCCCAGTGGACAAGTGAGCTGAGATTTTTCTCTATGAGAGCATCTGGGTATCCTTTATTTGGATCTATAGAGAAGTGTAGTTCTACTAAATTATCATAACTTCTCATTTCCCAATGCTCAGAAGAACTCACCCAATCAAGGTGTTTAATATAATTGTCTAAGGACTCTTTGATGGTCTCACATTGACTAATAAGGCTCGCCAATAAACCTCTAAATGCTGGGTTTATATAGGATCCTAATATTAAACCGTAACCTTTAATGGGAGTGGTTTGGTCAATAAACTGCCATAAATCAATGAGTATTTGCTCATTTGATCTGCCTTCAGTATTGATGAAATTTTGCTTATCCAGAGTGTAGTCACTCTCAGAAATAAGGGACAGAGTGGCTGCAGACTCCATCAAACTAAGAACCGATGCAGAAGAAACCGTATTCTCATATTTTTGCATTAAATTCCCCTGATCAATAAAAAAATTGCTTTTTTGTTGCGATATAACCCCTCGTAACCAAATAGCAAACTGAGAGATACCAAATACTATAGAAGAGTTCAGTTTTTAGTTTATTATAAATTTTGAAAACTAATATTCGAATTCGAATAATACATATTCATACATAAATAATATATATAAAAATATGAATAAACCCTATGCAAAAATGAATGGATAATATTTTTATTATGAAATAAATTTTTCTGTTAATGCACTCGAGATGATTTCAAACAGCCATATTTAACGTTTAAACAAAAAGTTTAGATGCGGAACTTTATTGGCTTAATTAAAATTATATTTGTTTAGGTATTAAGGATGAATAAATCAATTTCTCTAAAACTAATTGTATCTATATGGTTAGCAATATCTGTTTTAATTATAATGTTCTCAATCTATGATTATAAAAAACAAGAATCCGAGTTAAAAGAAAGGCAACATCAAGAAATTTTAAATTCTGGGCAAAGATTACAGCTTAGTTTACCAAGCTCTATTTGGAACTTTAATGAAGACCTTACTCAATCTATTTTAAATTCAGAGAAAAACCTCGAATTCATCTCAGACATCACCTTTACAGAAGGAGGAGATGAGCTAAAAGGTGAAAATTCAGCAGAATATACCTTTATTTTGACTTACCAGAATTCAGGTAAGAATTCCGTGGTAGGTAGCGTCAATATCACCAAAGATGATACCAGTATTAAAGAAAAGCTTAAGCAGCTACTCATTACTGAGTTTATTAAAGCGATCTTCTTAATCAGTATTCTTGTCCTGCTCGTACATTTTCTACTGTCTTATATGGTGATTAAACCCATTAAGCTAATCGCCAATAAACTTGAAGATATTGCCTCAGGTGAAGGTGATCTTACTCAGCGTATTGCGCATTTAAATCAAGATGAAATAGGTCAGCTTGCGATTTCTTTTAATAGTTTTGTTGATCAAATTCAAAAGCTTGTAGCACAAATACAGGTCAGTGCAGCGGGGACAAACACGCTGTCTAATGAGCTTCAAGAGGTCTCAACCAAGGGTAAGTCACTGTTAGAGTTCCAACAGGAAGAAACAGATAATCTGGTGAGTGCCACCAAACAATTCAGTCTCTCATCTCGTGAAATTGCCGTTAATGTGAAGCAGACGGCAGATGAAGCCCAGCTTGCAAGTAAAGAAACGAAAGCCATTGCTCTCGTGATTCAATCTAGCGTTGTTGCTAATCAAACCTTATCCGAGCATTTAAACAGTGCGACTCAAGCGGTGAGTGTGCTTGAAAATGATGTGCAAGGTATCAGTGCCTTATTAGATGTGATCCGTGCTATCGCAGAACAAACAAATTTACTGGCTTTGAATGCAGCGATTGAAGCGGCAAGAGCAGGAGAGCAAGGTCGAGGTTTTGCGGTTGTCGCTGATGAGGTGAGGGCTTTGGCTAACCGAACTCAAGAAAGCACAACAGAGATTCAAAGAACAATAGAAAAACTTGAGCAAGGAACAAACTCCGTTATTGAGATAATCGCGTTATCTCATGGTGTGAGTGAAGAATCAGTTGATGCAGCACAAAATGCAGATAGCTTGATTGAAAGTATCCTCAGTGCAACGTCGCAAATTAGTTCAATGACAGACAACATCTCTTCCGCGACAGAAGAGCAAAATATGGTCTCGGATGACCTTGCTAATAACATTTCGAAAATTGTAGAGGCAGGGAAAGAAAGTTTAGAACAACTCTACGATATCAATAATAGATCAGAAAATATTCTTACTTCTTCTAAACAATTAGAGAAAAACACTTCCCAATTCCGTGTAAATTAAAAGGTGTATTCATGTTTAATTTAAAGTCTAAGTCAATGATATTTGCGTCATCTTTCATACTGCTTTCTCAGCAAACGTATGCAGCAGAACCCTTATTGGTTAGTTCAATCGATTGGTGCCCTCAGCTTTGTGGTACAGGTGATAAAGAAGGATATGTAATGGACACGGTAAAGGCGATTTTTAAAGACAGCCCTTATCAAGTTGATGTGCAAACCTTTCCTTGGTCCCGTGCGATTAAGTCTGTTGAGAAAGGCCAAGCTCAGGCCCTATTAGCGCCAGCAAAGCAAGAAGCACCTAATCTTATGTTTCCTACACAAGAAGTGGGAATTCAAAGAATGTGTTTCTTTACTAAGTCACACTCTGACTGGGAATACACCGGGCCTGAGTCTCTAGCTGGCTTAAAAGTGGGTCTCGCTCAAGACACCTCGATAGAAGAACTAAACTCCTTTATTGCTGATAATCCAGATCAGTTCGATTTTATCCCCTATAGCGACAGTTATTTGGATATCAGCTTCAAGAAAACCAAGTTCGATAGGATAGACACATTTCTATTCACTTATAACTCCACTCAATATGAGCTAATTAAGCGAAACCTTGATGCTGAGTTTAAAGAAGCTGGCTGCACCACCACAGCAAAAATTTATATGGCCTTTACACCCGATGCAGGGCAAACCTCAGATGTTAAAGAAATGATGGATTACTTTGATCAGGGAATGAAATCGCTTAAAGCATCCGGTGAAATTAAAAATATTATGGCGAAATATGGCTTAAGCGATTGGCAGGAATTCTTATAAAGGCGAGCGCTTAATTCAAGGTAAGAAGGGGCTAAATTGGTGGAGTCAGTACTGCCAATTTAGTTTTTCATTTTTAAATACTTGGTGATATGGCCATGCTTGATGCTGTTTTATTAGTCTTGTTAAACCTTTTGTTTATCTACTCGTTAGTTAGCTTGATGGAAAAAAGGCTGCATAAATTCTATCGCGAAAAATACGGTGCACAGATAGAGGAGTTCAAGCGAGTGATTAGCTGCTTTCAAAAATTTGATTTTGAAAAGATCCCTGCACCAAAACAAGATAACGACACAGTGTATAACGACCTTCTTATAGTTACCTCATCCTATCTAAAGGCTTATCAAGCGCTTGATATGAGTAAAAACCAATTAATCGAGTTTTCGGTCAGGAATAAAGAATTAATTAAATCCTACATAGACGTGCTCGAATCTTTGAAGCTATCTACTGCAAAGTTTCAGGGGTTAGACAATGAGGCAGAAGTCGCAATGGCTGATGTAATCAATAAAGTTGAAGATTCAATTAAAAAATTAACGCAAGAATATTAATTGGAATTTTATCTTGATATCAAGATAAAAAGCTGTCATCCTAAATATATCTTAACTTCAAGATAAATTTAATTATCTAGCAAGAGCTTTCCATTATATGTCATTTAGACATTTAAATTAGGAATGAAAATCACGCTAAAAACCAAAATTTAAGGTAGGGAATACGATGACAAATTTAGCCGAATTTAAAGACACAAACCTTATGCAAACTGGTACAGAATCAGTACTAGAAAAGCGCACATCAGTGGGTAAATATGACAAGTCTCGCAGCATTGATGCCAAGTTAGTGTCGGAGTTAGTGAGATTAGCTTGCTTAGCACCAAGTGCGTTTAATCTTCAAAATTGGGAGTTTGTTGCAGTCCATTCAAATGAAGCAAAACAAACCTTATTCCCACTTGCTTTTAATCAGCCTCAAGTTCTGGATGCGGCAGTAACATTTATCGTGTGTGGTAAAACCGAAGGTTATAAAGAGTTAGGCGAGGTTCTTCAAGCGTCTGTCGATGCGGGTATTATTAACTCGGGTGTACAGCAAACTTGGGTTGATATGGTCACACAATCTCATGAAAATGATGCTCAAGTAAGGCGGGATGAAGCCATGCGTTCAGGGTCATTAGCATCAATGAGCTTAATGGTTGCAGCACAAGAGCTAGGTTTAGTCTCTGGCGCTATGGGCGGTTTTGATCCCGATGCGGTAAAAGCGGCTTTCTCAATTCATGATGCAAGTGTGCCAGTAATGCTGGTTACAGTTGGATACCCAGCTGAAGGGAACTGGCCACAAAAACTTCGTAGACCAACAGAACAAGTACTAACACTTGTATAAGCCGATTCGGATAAACTCTCTTTTTAATATTTCTTTTCAACGGCCTTAAAATTCATAGTAAATGAATTTTAAGGCTTAAATTCCTCTTGTGATTTGGTTAATTAGATTGCAACTAAATCAACTATTCAACTTATTCTTTGTTCAATATCATAGCTCGATAAAATGAATTGCCCATGAAGGAGAATCAGAAGGTATTCGTCTTGTATTCATGAGCAACACACTGAGTGAAGAATAATGAAACACATAATAATGCTAGGTTTATTGATATCCGCTTTACTGGCTAATTCTGCCCACAGTTTTGAGGTCGCTGTTGACCCTGTGCCTTTTCTTTTAAAGGGTTACTCTTTGAGCTTGGCACAAAACTTTGGTGATAAGCGCTTTGAAATTGGAATTTTCGGGCTAGAAGCTGACGATGATATCCACGGTAATGATAACTTCGATATGGAGTTTGAAGGCTTTGGTATTAAGTATGATCACCTTTTTAATCATTATGAAGGTGTCTTTATCGGCTGGGAGTTAAACTTTGCAGATGTGACTTATACCCATACCAAGAGCAATGAAGTATTTGATCGCACTGTCATCACGACCGCACCAAGAATTGGCTATCGCTTTGTTAAAAATAATAATTTTACCATCACTCCCTGGTTAGCGTTGGATATCCTGCTTTATGACGGTGACAAGGTCGAAAGCCAAGGTGATACCTACGAAACCGATGAGATTCAGCTTTTTCCTTCCATCCAATTCGGATATAAATTTTAGTATCAGAAATCAATTCTAATTTGTTTAATGGATAAATGCGTATTTAAAATATAAAGTTGGCCATGACAAGCGCAGCATCTTTTAACAGCGTTAAAAAGATTAAAATGGAGTGCTGCTAATTTGGTTTAACAGGAGCGTTTTAAATGCGAAATAATCTATATGATAAACAAGCCAAGCTGAGTATTTGGCTGCAAAGTTTTTATCATATAGCCAGCATAGGTAGCTTTTCAAAGGCAGCGAAAGCGCTAGGACAATCACGTAGCACCTTAACGAATCATATTGCTGAATTAGAATCGCTTTACTCTGTTAGCCTAATAAACCGTACGACACGCAGTTTTGCTTTAAGCCAAGAAGGGGACGCTCTTTTAATACATTGCCAAAAGCTAAACAAGGTTTTATTTGATAGCCATGCTTTGTTATCCAGCTTCTCAGATAACCACGAAGGCCTGTTACGTCTTCAAATCCACAGTGTACTCGATACTAAAAACTTCCATCAAATACTCAGCTTATACAAGCAAGCTTATCCTCAAGTGGTACTTGATATCGTGGTGAGGCAAGAACTTGGTGACTTGGTAGAAGATAATATTGATGTGGCCTTAGTATTGGGCGACCTTGAAGATACGAATTATATCAGCCGTGAGTTACTCAGTGTTGGCTCCCATGTTGTGTCTAGCCCAAGCTTTTGGGAAAACAGACAAAAGCCTTCTCATCCTAATGAACTAAAAAACCTACCTTGTATTAATTACCGTCATTGTAGAACCGGTAATAAGTGGAGTTTTAGTGACCAAGGTGAAAGGTTCTTAGTAGATATTGGTCTATCTCATATGTGCCATTCTGATGAAATGCTGCTTTCTTTTGCCCTAGATGGTTCTGGTGTCACAACCTTATTGGATTTCACCTGTCGTGAATATATCGCTGAGGGCAAGCTTGAAACCTGCCTCGAAGGTTGGACTTATAACATCCCTTTAAGTGCGCTTTATCAAAGGAGAGACAAGACTCCTTTGCGAGTTAAAACTTTTGTCGAATTTCTTGTCCAGCATATGCCTGCTCTTTAAGGTCTAGAAACCAGTTGTCCTATTTTCTGACATCTGCTGTCTGAGTAATTGATATAGCGAGTCTGTAGTCTTGATGGCTAATGAACCTGTGCATAAAAGCACGTGTTCAAGCTTCAATTTCGCACAGTGTTAAACCTTGTGTGATGACTATGACAGGCTCAGAGATCTATGTTCCAATATCACCTTAAAATTCTCGCTTCGAACCTTATTTGGGGTTCTTTACCGCTCTATTTCTTCTTTATTGGAGAGTACACGCCTTTATTTTTATTAACAGTGCAGATCAGCAGTGCTTTTGTTGCGCTGTATTTTTTGACTTACTTTTTTACCTCAATCCGCATCAAACTTAAGGATTTGAGATTAAGTCTCGTACCTGCCTTATTGCTTTCGATTAACTGGGGAGGTTATGCTTTTGCGGTTAAATCAGGCTTTGTGATAGAAGCAAGTTATGCCTATTTAATCCTGCCTATTTTGCTCTTGTCAGTTAACCTTGTTTTAGGGAAAGACAGGCAGTTCAGCACCAAACTTTGTGTCACCCTGACTTTGATTATTCTCGTGATAGAGTGTTTTTTAAGCGGTGTCTTTCCCCTAATTGGCCTTGGTATTTCACTTTCATTTTTAGGGTACGCACTCTGGCACACTAAATACCAATTAAACCCTATTAAAAGTCTATTGCATGAAACCTTACTTATGCTGCCCGTATCCATTGGCATCTGCTTTATGTATGACAATACTATCTTTAACGACAAAGGGCTGACAGTTCTAGGGATAGAGTCACTTTCTGCTTTATTTTTACTTGGTATTTTAACCGTGACCCCTCTTGCCTTATTCGTCAGTGGTGCCAAGAGGGTTAACTTTAAAATCTTACCCTTATATCAATTTATCTCTCCCGTATTAGGTATGATTTTAGGTATATACCTCTACCGTGAACCCTTGGATTCATGGCGTATTGCCGCTTATGCCGCACTGATATTGATTCTTGTTGTTTATAATTTGTATCACTTGAATCGAAGGGAGCAGGCGCTTGTTTAGGTCTGTTTCCTTCTCCTGTTTAAGTCTCCTAGAATCACCCGCATACTCACTTTATTCAATCTAATTGTCTGAGCTTTGTTATAGAAAAGCTCAGTTTATGACGAATATCCCTGTCTAATGTCAATCCATGACCCCAGTCAAATCTATATCATATTTATCTTAGGTAAGTGTGAGAGCGCCACTTACTTCTAGCACCTAAATACCCTAAACATATCCAATCTAGGGTAACGGAATATGTGCAAACCTATCTCAATTTGCGCTTAAAAAAGGTCGAGTATATGCCAAAGAAGAAAGGGCTAATGAAGCAACTCCCTCTGGTAAATGAAGAAGTCTCTATAGGAGATGAAGAGTTTATCGTCAGTAAAACCAATGTCCGTGGTCATATTATTTATGCTAACCGGGTCTTTATGGAAATATCCCTACTGAGCGAAGATCAACTGATTAACCTTAACCATAATATTATTCGCCATCCTGATATGCCAAAAGGGGTGTTTAAGTATGTTTGGTCAACCATTAAAAAAGGCCAAGAGTTTTTTGGTTATGTAAAAAATCTACGTAGCGATGGCCGTTATTATTGGGTGTTTGCCAATATCACCCCTGAATACGATCAACAGGGTAATCTACTGGGTTACCTTTCGGTAAGACGCAAGCCGCCAGCGTCTGCCATTAAAGTAATAGAGCCTATTTACCAACAGATGTTGAGTATAGAAAGGCAAGCCAATTCAAATAAAGATGCAGCAGAAAGGTCTCTCGCATTTTTACAAGAAGAGCTAAAAAGCCAGAACCTAGATTATCAGGACTTTGTTATTAACTTGTTTCACAGGAAGTCGTAAGCAAGATGTCTAATACCTATTCAGCCAAAATCAGTAAAGCAGCCAAAGTATCTGCCAATATTCCTCTATTGAGAACCAAAGTAAAAATTTACTCAGCCATACTCGCCATCCTAGCGCTTAGTATGTATATCTATGTGTTTTTTTTACATGGGTTAGATTGGTTTTTAATTGCCACAGCCTTAGTTGTCTCTGTGATATCAGCCAAAATGTACACAGGCTTTCGTTCTTATCTGATCACGTTAAATAACATCAACGAGATATTGATTAACGCCAATAAAGGGCAATTTAATCAACGTATTACCAGAATAAAAGGGCAGGGTGAAGTAGGCAAAGTTGCGTGGGAGCTAAACGAGTTTTTCGATATTTTAGAAAACTACTTTAACGAAGTAGATACCTGTTTTAGCTATGCCGTAGAAAACAACTTTTCAAGACCTACTTTTCCAATTGCCTTACCTGGGCTGTTAAAACTCTCTCTTGAACATATCAATAAGTCTCTCGATGCTATGAGCAAAAATGTTGAATACATTTCTCAAAATGCCCTCAACAGTGACTTGTATGAGCTTAATATTAATAACCTAATCAATGATTTACACAGCACTCAGGAAGATTTTACCAAAATCACGAAAGAAGTGTCTCAAGTGGATAAGTTAGCAAAAGACAATGTTGCCAATACACAAACCAGCCGAGCAGCAGTAAAAGAAATAAACACCTCGTTAAAGAATATTAATGATAATGCAGCTTCTGTAGTGGAAGTGGTGAATGGCCTAAATCAAGACAGCCAAAAGATAGCCACTGCTTTATCCTCAATCACAGCCATTGCGGATCAGACTAATTTATTAGCGCTTAACGCGTCGATAGAAGCAGCCCGAGCGGGAGAAAACGGACGAGGTTTTGCTGTGGTCGCAGATGAAGTAAAAGCCCTGTCTTCCAATACTAAAGAGATCGCTGATGGCATCTCAAGTATTCTGCACTCTTTCTCACAGAGAGTGGGAGAAATCACCACGCAAGCGGAGCAATCGGTTCACTTGACGACCTCAGCTAATGATTTAATGGGTAATGTGGATGAGAACATAGAAGCCTTGTTAGCCTCTGCAATAGAGACAACAGAGTGTGTGAATACCGCGAAAGACCAAGCTTCAGGCTCCTTAGTGAAAGCGGACCTCATGGTGTACAAGCAAAACGCTTATCGTGCTGTGTCTAATGATGATGCGATAGAGAGTCGCGAACTGGTTAGTCTTGATTATCATGAGTGTCAGTTTGGCCAATGGTATTACGGAGAACAAGGCGAGCACTTTAATAATAGAGCCAGTTTTAGTGCGATCGAATCCCCTTATCAAAATGTACATGAATCGATTCGCCAAGCACTTAATCACAGAGATGAAAATTGGCAAGCGGATATGAATGTACGTAATCATATCGTTGAAAATATCCGCAAAATGGAAGCCTCAAGCCAAGCACTATTTGGCAAAATTGATGTGCTAGTCTTGGAAAAAACAGCTTAATTTAAGCTAGAGTAAACATGATCAGAGCCTGCTCCCAGAGCAGGCTTTTTTTATTGAGTTTGGTAAGAGTGAGATTCGGTTAGGGGTTGTGGCGGCTAGAGTAGAGCTTGGAGTGCTCTAACAAATACTCTCCCTTAAGTACTTGTCGCACAGATGTTTCAAAGGCAGAACTGCTGCATTGCTCGTTAGGCTTGCCGTAAACGAATACGGTATAAAGCTCGGCACTGGATTCACAGAAGACATCTATTTCAACACGATGATAGCCGTCTGCTTCATGAATACGCTCTAGCTTATCCATCTCACTAAGGGCTTCTTGATCCACTTCGAATACCTGACTCTTAATGGGGTGAGTATCAAAGCCTTTGTCTATTTCTTCAGAAAGTTTAGTCTCAGGCAAAATCAGCCAAGGAGAAAAGCGTTCGCCAACTAACACAAGAGGAAAGGCCTCTTTAGTGACAAAGTCTCCTCGAAAGCGAATCCCTTTGTTGGCATTAAAGTTAGGAAAGCCTTCTTTGAGAGTGCCAAATACGAATATCTTGATCATTTTTCCATCCTAGAGGCTTAGATTTAATCTTAGTGCCTTATGAGAAGATAGCGTATCTAGACCAGTATCTTCATCGATGCTGGCCTAGGTAAGGTTTAATGAAGCCTTGTACTGGTTTTAAAGCTAGAGGTTACTTCCTCAAACGATTGAGACACATTTGTCAGGGCTAGGCTTGAGCTCTCAATAGAGGATATTTTGCTTAAATTAGTCGTACAGGCATTTTCGATATCTTCCACGGCGCTGAGTTGTTGAGAAATATTCTCTTTTTCACTTTGCGCCATTTCGTTAATGATACTGTTCGCGCTTTGTACCTTGATTATTTCTTCATTGCTTCGAGACAAACGTTCGATGGCTTGGCTCATAAGATCGTTACTTTCTCTTACTTTGAGCCTGTTATCATCCATTAAGTGGTTAGCGTGTGTGGTTCTGCTTTGCAGATTATCAATGACAACACCGATTTCTTGTGTCGCATGGCTCGTTTTACTTGATAGCTGACGTACTTCATCGGCAACGACTGCAAACCCTCGACCACTCTCACCCGCGCGTGCAGCTTCAATCGCAGCATTAAGAGCAAGTAAGTTTGTTTGCTCTGAAATTTCTTGTACGCCAGATAGAATACTGACGATTTGACCACTGTCTTGTCTTAGAGCCTGCATAATATCGTAGGCTTCATCTGCTTTAGACTGCATTTCAAGCATAGTCGCTTTCATTGCTTCTATCATCTTTAGAGATGCTGAAGAGCTGCTTTTTACATGGTTTGATCTTTGTGTGATATCCATAGTGAGATTGGCAAAATTGTGTAATGACTCATGTAATTCAGCCGTTGATTTGGTGATATTTGCAATGTCTGTTAATTGCTTTTTAACGGCCGAACTAATATCAGACGAGTCTAGGTTCATATTATTCGTATGATGTTTTAGGTTATCAACGCCATGAGAAAAGTTTGCATAAGTCTGTTCCACTTGGCTAAGGAGTCTGTTAAACATCACAGCAATGTCGCCATTTTCTGTGCCATTCTCAACCTCAAGGCGCTTGGTTAAATCGGCAATCGCATCAGGGTTGCTATGGGCATTGACGAACTCTTGCATCGCACTTAGGGTTTCAATAATGCCACTGCTTGCGCCATGCTCAACGATATTTAGGCCTTCTTTTTCGTGCTCTGGATCCACTCTAAGTTTATTAAAGGTTTTTAATCCCCAAAACATAATTAAGCCAGTGGAGAATGACCAAGCAAAGACCGCTAATACACCGGTTAATTGAATGCTGAACTGATCAAAACGACTGGCGTTGTTTAAGTTCTCGATAGGGGCGACAAATGCTAGCATTAAGGTACCGACAACCCCTGCTACCCCATGAACCGTAATGGCATTAACAGGATCATCCAACTTGAACACATGTAGCATAATTTCTTCGCTAAAGTAGACAATCGCACCAGTCACTAAGCCAATAATAATGGCACCACTGGGAGTAACGACCGCACAGCCTGCGGTAATACCGACCAAGCCGCCAATGACACCACTTAAAATCTTTTCAATGTCGATTGTCTTGTCTTTTGTCGAGACAGCAATGATAAAGCACATGATGGCAGATGCTGATGCCGCCAACATGGTATTCGCCATAATACCGGCAATGTCTTTGGTTGCTGCAAGGGTACTGCCACCGTTAAAACCGAACCAACCAAAGAAAAGAATGAAGGTACCAATAACGGCCAGAATAAGGCTATGGCCATGAATCTTCTTTGCTTTACCGTCAGCATCAAAACGACCAATACGAGGTCCAAGCATGATAACGCCAGCGAGACCAACCCAAGCCCCAACAGAATGCACAACGGTAGAGCCTGCGAAATCTATCATGCCTTTTTCTGCTAACCAGCCACCACTTTCCCAGATCCAATGGCCTGAAATAGGGTAAATAACCGCGGTTAAAATGAGAGATACAACGACATAGGACATAAATTGCATTCTTTCCGCCACAGCGCCACTGACGATAGTCGCAGCGGTACCTGCAAAGGTTGCCTGAAAGACGAAAGAGGCAATATCGCTAGGCTCACTTAATCCGTTTAGCATAAATGCATTTGTTCCCCACAAGCCTAAAGCATCGCTACCAAACATTAAGCCATAGCCAATAAACCAAAAAGCAAAAATAGCGACGACAAAATCTGTCATGTTTTTCATTGCGACATTGATTGAGTTTTTGGCTCTGGTCAGGCCAGCTTCAAATGCAGTGAAGCCTGTTTGCATGAACATGACGAGTGCAGCAGAAATCATGATCCAGATGATATCGAGTGTTGGTTGAATCTCTTCCATTATTGTTCGGCCTTTGTTTTTATTGAACGGATGAAACTGCTGAAAAAGACAGCTTTAATGTGATATTTAAAGTGACTTAATGCAGGTTTGATGCCGATAAAAAGAAAAATGGAATGAGGTTTTGAAAATTAACTTAAGATCTTAAAAAGTAAGTGAATTTAATAAATTAGTAGCGTAATCGAGTAGGGTAAGTGAGTAATTTCTAATATATAGGTTTGCTTGAGAATGACGCAAAGTGATAAGCGCACCTTTTTATCTCATTAATAGCCTGAAGATTTTTAGGTGCACTTTTTTGGTTCTTTATATAAAGCGTTAATAGCCTAGCTTTTATTGTTGATCACCCTTATTTGCCTCAAAGTATTCCAACCAATTTGGCACAGGTAGAGGTTTGGAGAAGTAATAGCCTTGGGCACGTTTACAGCCTAATTGTATGAGCTTCTCTAAGTGTTTATGTGTTTCAACACCTTCTGCAATGACAGATAAGTTTAATATCTTAGCAAGCTTTAGAACGGCGCTAGTGATCTCGCAGTCTAACTGTGATGTGTCTAAATCTTGGATGAAGCTGCGATCCAATTTTAGATAATCTGCGGATAAGTTTTTCACTACAGAAAGTGATGAATAACCTGTTCCAAAGTCATCAATGGCGATTTTATAACCTTGAGATCTCAGTGTTTCTATGGTTCTGACGCAGGTTACGAAATCTCGCATCATATCTCTTTCGGTGATTTCCAGAATGAGTTGATGAGGCTGACAACTGGTTTGATCAAGGATGCTCTTAAGTTGCTCTGCTAGGTCTGGCATATAAAACATACGAGCAGAAAAATTCAGGGAGAAAAGAATCCCTTCTAGGTTAACGCCTTCTTCTTGCCATTGGCTGATCAAGGTAGCTACTTTTCTAAATACCCATTTATCGATATCGACGATAAGATCCGTTTTCTCTGCAATCTCTAAGAAGTCGACAGGTTGTAGCAGACCTAATTTTGGATGTTCCCATCTTACTAGGGCTTCTGCTCCTGTGACACGTTTGCTGTGAAGATCGACTTTGGGTTGGAAGAAAACAACCAATTCATCGTTTTTAATCGCTTGGCGTAGGCCTACATTTGTCTCAATAATATCTGTGACTTCTAACGTCATTTTATCCACATAAATGCGGTACTGATCTTTGCCATTTCGCTTCGCATGGTACATGGCGGTATCGGCATTTCTAATCAAGGTTTCGTCGTCATTACCGTGACTTGGGAACTGACAAACGCCAATACTAGCTGATACAAAGACGCTCTTATCATCGATATAATAGGCTTTACGCAGAGATTTATTGATGCGCTCTAAAATGATTTCACCATGCTTCACGGTTTCTTCATCGTCCACCACAATCATAAACTCGTCGCCACCCATGCGAGAAACGAAACCAATACCTTGTACTAACTCCTCTAGTACTTTTGAGACATTGATAAGTAAGTTATCGCCAGAGGTGTGCCCTAGAGAATCATTGATGGTTTTAAACTCATCGATATCTAGATAGATTAATAAGAAAGATGAATCTTGCTCTTTCGCCTTAGTGATTTTTTCATTGAGCTTTTTTGTTCCTAAAAGACGATTGGCTAAGCCTGTAAGTGGATCATGGTGTGCTAAAAAGTCGAAATTTTTCTTTTCTTCGTTTAACTCCGAGTACGCATCAGTCAGTCTCAGTGCCATTTTGTTGAATGTGTTTTCGATGTGGCTCCATTCATCCGTACGGTTTAAGTTAATCGGCTTATTAACACCGTCTGACTCTATCCGATCGAAGCCTTCACTTAGGTCTTTTAGTGGTTTTTGGATATGCCGTTTAACCACTAAACTTACGAGTAAAATGGACAGTAAAAAAGCGAATACACTAATTAAAATGGCATTAAGTCTTGATCGGCCAATTTCCTTTTTCAAACTTTCTGCTAGGGCCAAAGCATCCGTTTGCACTTTCGACTCGGTTAGCTCAACCATGGACAACAGCTCGTTCTGAGAGGTAACCAAGGCATCCATTACTAACCAGCGCTGCTTTAAGTTCGCCTTTATACGTCTTAGTGCTGCATTGTATTTATGAAGTGTCTGCTTCATTTTTTGCTGTTGTGCCGTAAGTTTAGGGGTTTTTATATCAACATTTTCTAAGTGTAAAAGCAGAATATCTAGCTCTTTTTCAACCTCTATGATCAATACTTGCTCTGTCTCTGGTGTAATTCGGCTATGGATATTGCCGACCATTTTACCTGTCATTAAAAATGATTCACGTAACATGGAAACGAGATCTAGCTTATTAAAGTAACTCCAATTTTCTGCATCTTGCGCTTTCACTCGTTTTTGATCAGAAATATAGAACTCAAGTTCATCGATCTGCTCGGCAAGCAAACCATCTATTTGTTGGGTTTTCTTAAGTATTCGATTGAGAGATAAGGAACTGCCTAAGAAACGGTGAAAGTTATCAATAAAAGAGTCCATTTTTTGCGATAGGACTCGGTTTGTCGATAATTCGCGCAGTGTTTGCAACTCTAAATCAATATGAAAAGCTTCTTCTGATAGGGTGCTTTCACTAAACAAGAAAGTTTGTTCAAGCAGCTTAACTCGAGAGGTAAGTTTGAAAACCCGACGACTAATATCAGAGTGTTCAGAAAGTACGGTGATATGTTCATGGGCTTGGGTTTTTAATGTTGATTCAACATAGTAGAGAGAGCGTATAACGATCAGAATGGCAAAGCTCACTATCATTAATGACAGTAAATTAGAAAAGATAAGACGCTGTGTAATCGTAACTTCTCTTAATTTCATTCACCGCCCCAAATTTTCAAATAAACATCACGATAACCATTTTTCGGGTCATAAATACCTGAGCTCTCACTTGTGATTAGATCATCAACATTATCCGGAATAACTAAGTGAATCGGCGTTGAGTAACCACTGGGAGGGTGGTTGCTAAAGGCCCGGTTAAGCTCATCGATAATTTGCCAGCCTTGTAAATATAATGGCTCTGGTACGGTGGCAAGTTGAAACTGCTGCTGGCTGATACGCTTATAAGCCGCTTTACTACCATCACCTGCGGAAATATTGAGAGGAATGCCTTTTCTTTCTTCTAATCTGGATTCAAAAGAAGGGATTGCATAATCAATGTAGAGGTCATTAATGGTTAGGAAATGGGTGATGTCTTCGCCATATGAATGCCAAAGTGTATTTAAGGTATTTGGCATTTTCTCAGCGATTTGATCTAAAGCTAACGGTTTTAATTCTAACACTTGGCAAGTGCTACACTGCTTTAAGGTATCCACCATGACTCTTGCCTTGATGGAGGCGATTTTATAATTAGGGTCACTAAAGACGATGGCTTTGGCTTTGGCTTTTGAATTAACTACGGCTAATAATGCTGCTACCTCGGCGACCTCTAAAGGGTCTGTGGTAATGTTGGTATACAACCCAAGTTCGTCATTCCCCCCAGCTAACTCCGCCGCGTGCCAACCAACCACTACGATACCCTGTTGCTTTGCTTGGGCTAAAATTGCCTTATGTCTGAGAGCATCTATGCCACCTAAAATAATGGCATCAGGCTTAAAACTAATCGCTTCTCTTAATCCTGCGCCTTGGCGAATCTCTGAACCTCGACTATCAATAAATTTCAATTGCCAATCAAGGTTTGAGATGGCTTCTGATATTCCTTTGGCAACGCCATATACACCACCATTTCGAAGGTCGGATGCGACGAAGATAATTTTCTTGTTATTAACCAGCTTAGGGCCTTCCTTTGGGCCATCCCAAACTTGGCTACTTTTGGTGGCTTGCTCAACCTTCTTAATCGCATAATCTAAATAACTTTCTGACGAATTATTGGCGTGAGAATACGAAGCGTAGCTGCCCAAAATAATGGCTATAATAGTTAAGAATCTTTTAATTAGCATCTTCTTATATAAGCTTAATTTATCAATTTTAATAGTATAAGATAAGAATATTCCACAATCTGTTTAGTTGGTGTAAACCATGTATATACGTACTCTTAGCTACTTTTGTAATGTTTTTTTACTGACTTTCCTCACATTTCCGACTTTTCTTAGCGCTTACGACACCAATCAAACTCGATTGGAAAAGGCCCAAGATGAGCAAGAGAAACTAAAAGCGTTCCAATTAACGGTTACTGCAGAAGCGGCACCAATAGATGTAAAACTGAAAGACCCAGTTCGTATTGCCATCATATATCCAAGCGCAGATATTTCTGATTTTTGGGTGAGAAATTACACAGCGATGACGAAACGTTTGATGGAGTTAGAGCTGCCTTTCGTAATTGATCAATATACGTCTAGGCAAATAGAGCACTCTTTACAAACACAACATACCCGCACAGTGTTAAATAATACAAATACGTATGACTTTGTTATTTTTGGCCCTTCTGAGTTAGAACTGCAATCTAACAATATTCAAAAGCTAGCAGCATCCGACAAATTTAAAACCTTTATTTGGGCTTTTCATACGCCAAACCCAAGCTGGGAACATCAACCCGATGCTTGGTTTGATTTCTCAAGTGCAATGGGGGCAGAAGTGTTGTGCAACTATGTGGTTGCGCGCCTAGGAAATGGTATTGAATTTGCTGCTAATCGAGGGATTCCTGGTATTACCGATACGCAACGATCTCAGGGTTTTATCGATTGTGTTGAGGAAAAAGCAAACTGGATAAACAACTACGAACATTTTGGTCAGTATCAAAAATTGGGTGGCTCAGATGGGGTTAAACTCTTTCTTGATAACTTCCCAGAAATAGAAATGATTCATAACGCCAACACGGCAATGACAATGGGTGCGGTTGATACATTGGGAGAAGCGAACAAACTGGCTGATATGTTTGTGACAGGCTGGGGCGGAACAGCAAAAGAAATTGAGAAAATAAAACTGGGTGAACTCAGTGCAACGCCCATGAGAATGAGTGATGACTTAGGTGTCGCAACGGCCGAGTCGATTAAACTGCATATCCAAAAAAGAGAAGGCGATATACCAGAACGTTACCTAGGCAGAATTCTGGTAGTACATGATGAAATGACCCATTTTGAGCTTGATGCCTATACCAAAGAAGCCTTTCGCTATTCGGGTATTAGGCAAGATTAAAAGGTTAAATATCTGCCTTGCTCTCATCAAATTGGATGGGAGCTAATTTCTCTAAAAGTACTTTCATTCTAAGCACTTAAGTTTAAAGCACTCACCCTATTCCAAATAACTCACCCTTGTCATAAATAACACACCCGCGGTAAAGGCTTGGATAATAAAACAAAGAATAAAGATGGTATCAATACCGTACGCAGTAACTAGGTAACCAGAGCTTGCAAGTCCTGCTGGCATCAAAAGTTTAAAGAGAGAGCCTGTGATTCCTGTCACACGTCCTAATTGATGCTCATCAAAAGCTTCTTGTCGGTAACTCCAAATGCAAATGTTGCCATAAAGCCCAATGGCGCTGATCCAGAAGAAGGCGAATAGAAGCGCCCAAGTATTGGTATAGATAAGCGGCATAATAAAGCCAATCGATTCTAGAAAAATAGACACAATCAGCAATAAGCCTATGCCCATATGTTTGCGTACTCTATCTGCCGTAAAAGAACCAATCAATCCGCCTATTCCTGACGCTGCAGCTAGGTAACCTATATCTAGATGTGATAGCGCCAGCGTCGCTTTGGCATAGTAGATTGCCTGTATCCAAAAAATAGCACCAGTGGTATTGATGACCATCACAGCTAAGGTGATATACCACATGTTTTTATTGCGATAGAGGATGATAAAACCTTCTTTTAAAGATGCCCAAATGGAGGCTTTAACCTGTATTTTTAAAGGCGTTACTTGAAGGCGATTAAGTTGAAAGTAGGCGATTAGGTAAAAAAGACAAACTAGCAAAAAGACGTTATGTAGCGCAGACATAAGTAGCAAAGCACCAGATAAAACAGGCCCTATGGTCTCAAGCAAACTGTAGAGAGAGCTCATGCGGGCAGTGGCCGTGTTTTGTAATGACTGTGGTAGCGCGTTTTTCATCATTCCCATACGGGCATTGTGATAGCCATAGTTAAACGCCATCATCAAAAAAGCACAGGGAAAAAGGGCGATGAGTGGATTATCAAGCCAGCGTACGGCCGAGTAAGAGGTGACGAGCATGGCTATCTGGCCTATCAGCATACATTGGGACCAGCGCTTCTTATTGAACCTATCAACCCAGACACCAATAAAGAGTGCTAACAATAGATTAGGTAAGAACTCCACTGCTCGCATCCAGCCCATCATTTGGGCTGATTGAGTCAGTTCATAGACAAGTAAGGGCAGGGCGAGATCATAGATTTTTGCCCCAAAAGCAACAAAAAAAGCACTAGAGAACAAAATCAAAAAACGGCTATTTTGCCAAATATTAGCTTGGTTCTTATTCTGACCTTCATGGTTTTGAGTCTTGTCTTGAGTGTGGCTACTTGCTGCCATTGTTATCTTCCTTTTCAAATTTGGCGGTTTCTTCTATTATCGAAATTAAAAGATGAAGAAAAATAAAAAGATAAGATAAGGATTTCACCTTTTATGCATTATTGGAAAGCGCTGGCATTTTTAAGGTCTCGATTAATTTTGAACCAAGTCACTCCACTCTCGTTAGATGAATTGACTCAAGCCCTAGGCTGTACACGTCGTAACGCCCAACTCATCATCAAAAAGCTAGAAAAAGAGGGTTGGATTGAATGGCAAGCAGGCATTGGCCGTGGCAACTTACCGCGTATTAAACTGATAAAACCTTTGCATAAGGTTCTACAGGATCAAGCGGATGTTTTGATTCGCGATAATAAGCTAGATCAAGCTTTGTTATTAATTGAAGCAGATCAAAGGGACGCATTTTTAGTATCTTACATAGAGCGTTTTCAGAGTGAAAATCTAGGTATAAATAGTGATCGGGATATACTGCAAATACCTTTTTATCGCGGCACTCATAGCCTTGACCCTATCTATGTTGCAAGGCGTACAGAAAGCCATATCACACGCTATTTATATAGCAATCTATTAACGTTTGATCCACGAAAAAGCACCATTGAAGGTGACCTTGCTATTGATTGGAATCGAGATGGCAATACTTGGTTTTTCACCCTTAGAAAAGGGCTTAAATTTCATGATGCTAGTCCGCTTAAAGCGCAAGATGTTAAAGCTCATTTTGATCGGCTAACAGCGGCAGATCACCAAAATAGCCAATTGTTTAGCTGTATCAAAAAGGTGGAAGTGCTAGATCCGTTACGATTAGTGTTTCACATGCAATCACTGTCTGGGCATTTGCCTGCGTTACTCACAAATACCCCAGCAGGCATTTCGAAAGAAGTCTTGGATGGCGAGAAAACAAACATTATCGGCAGCGGTAGTTTTGTCTTAACTGAGCAAAATAACTGGTTAACCAGACTCACTGCTTTTGAACATTTTCATGGCTTTCGGCCTTGGATGGATGGTATTGAGATTTGGAATATTGGTGACAAAGCAAAGGACTTTAAACTTCATTGTGACCTAGTACACCCGCACCCACTTGCCGAAATTTCAATGAATCAAAGGCCTGACTTTGAACAAAAGGTCCAATGGGAAAAAGGCTGTGAATATGTCTTGATCAATGCCAATAAAAGTTACTTTTTAGAGACTGAAGAGAACAGGCTTTTATTGCAAACCCTACTACAGGCCTTAGGTGTTCCGCAGAATATTTTAGAAGATAAAGGTGAGTTAGTCAGCTTCGCCACAGGTATGTTATCCATCCCTCAAGCACCGCCTTACTCCTTACCAAAAATACAAAAAGAGACAGCTAAGAAAATCGCAAAAACACTGTTAAAGAATATAATTCACGATAGAGATGCTGGAGATGATAACGATCGAAAAACAGCCAATCAAGACGATAGTCGTCTACAGATACTCACTTATCCACTGCCACAGCATATTGCCATTGCCAAACATTACTATGAACAACTTAATAATCTGGGGCTAGCCTGTGATTATAGGGTAGAAGAATTCCCCATTTTTAGTCGTAATGAAACCCAGCGAAAAGCAGATATCATTATTTCAGGTGAGGTCTTTAGCGAAAACATCATGGATATGAATTGGATCGGTTGGTTTAAAGGCTGTTCCGCGCTTGAAGAGTGCTTTAATTCAGCACAAAGAGCATGGCGCGATAATGAGTTAGAGCAGATATTCCAACAAGAAAATGAAACAGAACGCTCTGTTTTGTTCGAGAAAATGGAATCAGAGCTGGTGGAGAAAGGTATTTATTTACCTCTTTTTCATGTGCAGCAACAGCTTAACCAAGCGGATACGTTAAACCCTATGGAACTACTCGCTAACGGTTGGATAGATTTTAATACAGTGACTTTTAAGGCCTGATTTTAAGTTTATTGAGAGGGTGATAATTGATACTGGTTTAGTATTTAATAACCTTTAAAAACAGGTGTTTAACCTTTTTATTGCCGATTTTATTTTTGTTTTTTTGATATGCTCTTTGAACATTAATTTAAGGAACAAATCGAAAATGAAGAACACATTGACTAAGTCCTATTCAACCTTCTTTCTGCTGTTACTTTTTGTTGTATTTCTCACAGGATGTAGCATGAAGTTGGTTGCCAATTATGACCCACAAAGTTTGAATCAATTAGAGCTCATAAATAAAAAAATAGACCGACTGTATTTAACGATGAAAATGCAGCCTGAAGTTCAGCGCACTTATTCTCATTTTCAACAAAACTATGTAGATATTGATGTGGATATTAGAGCTTATGAAAGGCGTCAACAAATGCGCGAAAAGAATGAAGAAAGCATTAAACAAGCCGCCATTCTTGCAAGCTTGTGGCAACAAGACATGCAAACTCATAAGCAAAAAACTACGCTCAGCGACTTTATGATTAAGCGTAGGAAAGCCCAATATCAGCGTTTAATTTCCAGCATGCTTGAAGCTGAAATGGCGAAAAAAATAACGGACTAATCATGGAGGTTTAAAGCATGAGTCATCAATTAGAAAATGCGTTAGCGAGTATAAAGCAAACACTTGCTAAAGAAGACTTAACGAGTGAGTTATCAAGTGCAATAGAAGCAAGCTTTGCTAAAAATAGTGTCTCGCTAGACGAGCTGATTCAAGCGCGAGAAGAAGGGGAGCTGACTCTAGAGGAATTCCAAGAAGAGCTTGAACGGGAGAAGCAGATCCAAGAAGCTGAATTACTGACTTTACAGGTGGCCGCCAAAGCGAAAGTGCAAAAAGTCATGGACGCTGTATTTGATGCCTTACTGAGTGGTTTGAAATAGCCAGCTTTCCAAAAATAGATATAAAAAGAGGTTTAAGCCGAGTTTAAACCTCTTTTTTGAGTCGCTAGACTATTATTTCTGCCAGAAGTTGTTCGCTTGGGCAACAGTTTGAAAATTAGTCGCTATTACCTGTGAAGAGGCAATAAGACTATCGGCATCTTGCTCATAAACAGGACGTAGTTTTTTACGCACATCATCGCTTGGTTGAGTGTACTTTACGCCCATTCTGGATAGTTTGATGGCTAACTCATAGCCTGTTTGTGGGTCATCTGTTAATAAACTGGTTAACCATTGATCGCTCATTTTGTATTCCTCTTTTTTTGCTAGAAGGTTCTGTTTGGTGGATGGGTTATTGCTCACTTAAACGGCGACCAAACGAAATTGCATAGGCATTACGTCTTGCTTGTAACAAAGGGTCGTCAGAAGGCTGGAATCCGCTGGATAAAACCAATGGATCAAAATTAAGGTTCCTACAGGCGCCGGTTTCTTGCTGGCTAATAGACGTCACTTTTAACCTAGCGCCAATAATTTGAGTATGTTCTCCTTCCCATGGCATTGCCGCGTTATCAATTGCATCCTCTTTATTGGCTAAGGTTATGACCATATCCCAGCTAACTTCCCCTGCTGCAAGGTTTTTTTGCATGTTCTGATAGAAAAAATTATGAGTAGGCTCCAACACGACACCTTGTTCATTCACAGGTTTAAATGACCATCTAATGGCTGTCTTTTTTCCAAGATCATTCTCAAGATAAAAGCTGTTAATGCTATTAAATTGAGTGCCTTCGTAAGGGGTGAGTGTTTTGGTTTTAGTGGCATTGTGAGCTTTAAAATTTTGCAGTTCTTTGCTTGATTTTTTAAAGGCTTTAACCGCTGCTTTGCCTTCTGCTTTTGCTTTCATTAGCTCAGCAAAGGCTTCTGGAGTTGAAACAGGAAAGAAGTCGAGGGTATTCATCGACATCATATGGGGTTTGCCTGTAGCAGGTTTGATTGATAACCCCATGCCATATTCTGCTGGATTGTTGTCGGCGGCATGAAAGTTGCCCCCTTTATGGGATAGTCGACCAATGACCTGTGACTCATATTTAAACAAGGGGCTGGTCGAGTAGAGAGCCATCCTTTTATCCATAGGTTGTAGCGTCCCTGTAAAACAGAAACCTTTACTATGGTTTCGGCGTTCGCCTTCGGTTACGCCAAAGAGCTTCTCGAAAGAGTTTACTGTCGAAAGTGCCGTCTTATCAGCCATTGCTGGCAAGGTTTGTACCGCGACTAATACCGCACCGATATAAGCTAACTTACGCATAAAGATCACCTCATGTTTTTATTTATGATCAAACTATTTGTGTGAATACTATTCGTGCGCTAACTATTCGTCAACTAAATATTGTGTTGTTAATAATTAAACGGCAAAATGTTTTTATATAAACTATTCGTAAAAGGTGATTTTTTGTCCGTTGCTCAATTAGATAACCAGCTCTGTTTTGCCGTTTATTCAGCCTCTAATTACCTAACGAGTATTTATAGGCCGTTATTGGAGCCGTTAGAACTCACATATACGCAATTTTTAGTGCTTATGTCGCTTTGGCAGGAAGATCAGATTTCAATTAGTTTGTTAGCAAAGAGGACTGGATTGAGTAAGGCCACCATGACGCCTTTGTTAAAGCGCTTAGAGCAAAAAGACTTGATACGCAGAGATGCGATAGAAGGAAATGACCGCCAAAAAAGTATCGTACTAACGAGTGCAGGACGAGAGTTATCCTTACAAAGTGAATCCATCACAGAGCAGGCTTTTTGTAATACTGGATTAGATAAAGCGGAAGCGGAACAAATGATAAAACTGTGCCGAAAACTCATGACTTCATAAGGTCGTATTTGCCTCATTTCAGCGAGTTCTTATTATGAACATGCCTTTGAGTTATTCAAAGGCATGACTTAAAAGCATTACTCCCCTTGCAGCGTTACTACTATTTTTCTTGGGCCCCCATGGTCCCTGTGTTCACATAAATACACTCCTTGCCAAATACCTATGTTGAGTTTGCCATTAGAGATAGGCAGGCTTTGGCTTGCCCCTAATAAGCTGGCTTTGATATGGGCCGGCATGTCGTCTGGGCCTTCGTAAATATGCTCGTAATAGGGGGCATTTTCAGGCGCTATCACATTGAAGTGTGATTCCATGTCCGTGCGCACACTTGGGTCAGCATTTTCGTTGATGGTAAGAGATGCTGAGGTGTGTTTGATGAAGAGGTTCATCAAACCTATGTTGAGTTTTCTAAGTTCAGGTAATTGAGCTAGCAGCTCATCCGTAATCAGGTGAAAGCCTCGTGACTTGGCTTTAATGGTTATTTCTTTTTGAATCCACATGCTTGCTTACCCAGAGATTAATAATTATCAAATAGGGTAATGTTTATTTTCCATCTTATAAACTCTTTAGAGGGAGTTTATAAGATGGTCTTTTTACAAAGCCTGATTAATGTGAGTTAGGCGTACTTTTTATAAGAGGTGAACGCTTAGATTGCTTTCTTTATTGACTACTTTTTACTGAGAAGGTGACAGGCTTGCCGATCTCCAAGGTGATGAAGTCAGACAAGGCGACACCGGCTTCTATCTTTGCTTGATCCAATAATGTGACTGGATCTGTTCGTGATTCGGCGCTTAATTGAAAGGTGCCATAGTGCATGCCAATCGAAACACCAGAGTGTAAATCTTGGTGAGCTTGTACTGCTTCAAACGGGTCTAAATGGACAGGTTTAAAGAATTGCCTTGGAGCATAAGCGCCAATAGGAATGAGTGAAATATCCATGGCCCCAAATTGCTGAAAGGCTTTCTTATAGTGATCGGCATAGCCGCTATCGCCGCCAAAATATATTTTCTTGCCGGCGAGTTGCATGTAGAAACCACCCCAAAGAGTGCTGTCTCTATCTAATAGTGTACGACCTGAAAAGTGCTGAACTTCTAAGAACCAGAGTTTAAAGTTATCACCAATTTGTGCGCTGTCACCCCAGTCCATTTCTAAGGTGTTTTCTGATCTTTTTAAACGGCTTGCGACGCCAAGGCCCATGTAAATTTTTGGATTATCACGCTCAATAAGTTGGTTAATTGAACTTAAATCTAGGTGGTCATAATGGTCGTGACTGATAATGATGACATCAATTTGAGGTAAGTTTTCAAGCTCTATACCAGGCTTGTGGATGCGTTTAGGGCCAGCAAAAGAAACTGGGCTGGTACGTTCTGAAAAGACGGGGTCCGTTAAAATATTTAGGTTAGCGCCTTGAATCAAAAAGCTCGCATGGTTGATAAATGTGATCCGTGTATTGTCGCCCTGTACACGCTCTAATGGATTTTTATCTTCTTCTGTGGTTATCCATTCTGGCCATTCAGCCTGTTCTATATCGCTGGTTAATCCTCCCCAGACGATATCCCAAAATGAACTTGTTTTAACATTGGTGCTATTGTGAAAGGCGCCATCTTTAAAGTTTTTTGAGTTGTTACGGTTATCTGTTTTGTTAATTGCACAAGCAACAGACAAAATACAGAAGAGTAGAATTAAGGGCATTTTCATAATCAAAAACCTGAAGTAGTAAGTAAGGGAAAATTAAAGGTAAGGCGCTGCAAGTGACTCTAATTGCTGCCATAGGCGCGCAGACTTTTCTTGGTCTAGTGCAGGGTCACTTTTGGGCAGGTTCACTAACCCCATTTTGTTATGCCAATAACTGCCTCTGGGTAAGGTTTGTGTCGCAGCAATTAGAGCTGACTGAGCGCCAGCTTGTTCTGAAATGAGTAAACGGTTTCTAAGCCAAGCGGCAAAGCCTACTTTGGCACCCGAAAAACCACTTGCAACGACCCCAGGGTGAACCGAAATAGGGTGAAGGCTTGGATAGCGGCTTGTTAGCTCTAGTGATTGCCAAAGGTTACCTAGTTTGCTTCTCGAATAGGCTTTTTGCATCTGATCAAAGCTTGCGTTTGCATTGCATTCGTCTTCCATGATGTAAATATCGCCACTTGTCATGATAATTCGAGCATCTGTGGCTAATAGGTTTCGATCAATTAAAAGTCGATAAAGGATATGGTGTCCTAAAACGTTAGCAGCGAAGGTTCTTTCTACACCGTCTGAAGTCACTTCTGCCTCTCTGGAGACTAGACCTGCATTACAAATGACAATATCGAATGGCTCATTGATATGTGAGTTTACGGCTGTCACTATGCTGGCAGAATTTGTTAGGTCTGCTTGTATTGTTTTAAGGCCCTCAATCGTATTCGTGCCTTGAGATATTCCTCTTGCCATGGCTGTTACTTTGGCTCCTCGTGCAATGAGATCACGAGAAATAAACTCGCCGACCCCTGCAGCACCACCCGTTACCAGTACTCGTTTACCATCAAGGCGAGGTTCTTTCGGGCAGCTAATGGTTTTCCCTTTCTGGCCTAAAATACAGTTAAAAACGCGAAAGTATTTATTCTTCAACGGTGCTTTATGAGGGTGCTGAAAGGGCATATGTATCTCCAAAACTGACAAATGACATTTTACGATAAATGTCATTTGTCAGTTTGTCAACGCAATGAAACCTAAGCGCTAGCATCGTTTTTACTGGATGAGTGGTGAAAACGCTCTGTTTGACAGGGTTTTATCATGGCGGTAGCATCTAAAAAAATTGTACGAATAACAGAAAATGTCGAGTGTCATTCGTTGTAAAATAGAATCTAAAGCTATTTTTGAACTAGGGAGAATGTGTGTTAACGACAGATAAAATTCTTGATGCTGCCGAAGAGGTCTTACGTAAATATGGACCAAGAAAAATTACCGTCGTCGATGTCGCGCGCTCATTAGATGTCAGCCATGGCACCGTATATCGCCATTTTGCAACCAAGGTAGATCTTCACGAAGCGATTACTAGCCGTTGGCTGCAAAGAGTGTCTCAACCGTTACTTGCAATCTCTACAAAGAAATCCAGCCCTAAAGCAAGATTACGTGAGTGGTTTGAGGCCTTGATGAAACTTAAGCACGACCTAGTGATAAACGAAGTTGAAATGTTTGAGTCATATTCTGCACTTGCCCAGACTATGCCAGAAGAGAAAAAGGCGATTCACATTAATGCCATGCTCAAAATGATCCAAGCAATTTTAGAGGACGGTAAAGAAGCGGATGAGTTTGAGTTTGAAGAAAGTGAGGTTACTGCTCGTTGCTTATTCTTTGCGACGGTTCGTTATCATCACCCTTTGCATGCGCCTGAGTGGACTCACGAACATATCTATGAAGACTTTGATCAGCTCTTTAAATTACTGGAAAGGGCTATTCATAAGGCTTAGTTAGTATCTTTCATTATTAGCTAAGCTTAAAAGCCTATATCTCCACATTAAAGATCGATTGAGCGTGGAGATATAGGTTAATTAAACGGCTAGCTAGTCTAATTTTTAGCAAAGTATTCTTGTAATAAACTAATTAATTGCTCTACTTCTTCAACCCTATTGTAGTGAGCCATACTGATGCGAATAACCCCTTTGCTTAGGTCTTGAATCCCCATGGCTTCAAGTAAACGATAAGCATAAAAATGGCTGTTAGCTACTGCAATGCCTGCCTCTCCCAAATGGGCTGTGATACTGGTAGGGCAATGCTCTAGAATCTCAAGCGCAAAGTTCGCTTCTCGCCCTTGCATGGTATTTTTACCTAGCAGTTTAATGGGTAGATTCTTTATCCCTTCTAAGAAAATACTGCCAAGTTTGTCTTCATGGTCTTGCATGAGTTTGGCTATCTCTTGTGCTTTTTCATAACTGCTTTTATCTTGCGCTTCGGTCTGATCAAAGTGATGTTGGTGCATGCTTAAGAAGAAGCTTTCTAACCCAGCAAGGGCGGCAATCGAACCATGATCAGGGCCTGCTGAATCGAGTAAACGCCAGTTTTTGGTTTGCTCGTTAAAAAAGTGGCATTGGGGAGTCAGTAGTGACATGAAATCAGGTGCAACATACATGATGCCATGGTGTGTCCCGAAGGTTTTATAGGTGCTAAAGCAGTAGGCATCAACCTTGTAAGAGGGAATGTCAGGCCAGGCATGAGGGGCAAAAGACACCCCATCAACAACCACTTTGGCTCCCACTTTATGAGCGAGATCGGCGATCTCATTGATAGGGTTTTCAGTACCAATAATATTGGAAGAGTGAGTCACACTAACCAGTTTGGTTTTATGGCTCAGTAGGCGTTTAAATACATCAAGCTCAAGTTCGCCTGTTTCTGGGTTGATAGGCAAAAGTTTAAGACTGATATTTTTTGCTTTGGCTAATCTTTCCCAACCGCCAATATTAGATTCGTGATCTTGTTGGGTAACGATAATTTCATCCCCTTCATGGATGAATCCAGCACAAGCTTGGCTTAGGGTATTAAAGTTTTGAGTAGAAGATGCACCTATTGTAATCGTGTCTTCGTCTAGGCCTAGGAGGTCGGCAATGGCTTTTCGACCCGCATCCATTTGTTCGCCAGCGGCCTTGCCTATTGGGTTGTTAGAGTATGGCTGTACTTTATTATTCAGGTAAAAGTGATTGAGCCTTTCTATCACAGCTTTAGCGGTAAAGGTGCCAGCAGCATTGTCAAAAAAGCCTTGGATAGCGGGCTTATCTAGCTGGAAAAAAGGAAACTGCTGTCTTGCGAATGTGACATCAAGGGTCGTCTTTTGCGCTGTTGTCATTGTCTTTCACCTTTCTAATTTATCAATTAATTGGTTTAGAATTCTTTCTTTATTGTTGACTTACTCATTGACTTGTTTGTTGAAAAGTAAGCCTTTTATAGGGTTTCAATTTAGCTTTTTGAAAGACCTTGTTATCATCATTAAGGCATCTCTTAAGCTTGATTAAAGTATAATTTGAGGGTTTGATGCCTTACATGACGCATTGCTGTTTTAATCTGTGATTTACCGACAAAGTGAAGGTGAAACCCGAGTATGACTTACCATTTAAAAAAAGAGCCGGATGCCCTTGATTGGAAGATCTTAAGTGAGCTGCAAAAGGACGCTAGAATGTCCTTTTCTGAACTAAGTGAAAAGGTATCGCTTTCAAGGCCTGCAGTTGCTGAAAGGGTAAAGCGTTTAGAAGAAGCCAATATCATTACCGGCTATAGCGCCAATATTAATTTGAAGGCCTTGGGTTACCCAATTTCTGCCTATTTGACAGTGTCTGTAAACCAAACCAAGTTTAAATCCGTGGTGGATTCGTTAAAGCAAATCCCCGAAATTACCGAGTGTATTCGCCTTGCTGGACAAGACGATATTATTGTGAAAATTGTGGCAAGTTCGGTGGAGTACATTGCCAGCACCATAGATGCTTTATTGGAAGCTCATCCAGATTGTAAGTACGTGACCTTTGTGGTGATGGAGTCTCTGTTAGAACATGATGTAATTACCTTGTTTAAGAAATAAGCGCTATTCCTTAAGCTTGGCTTGATAGGCACTTCCTTGGGATATTTTAAGTAAATGCGCTTTTTCTAATAATTTAAAATCCTGCTGCACCTCTTTATCCGTTAGCTGGAATCGCTGACATAATTCCGCACTGGATACCTTGCCTTTTAGTGCTATCAAGAACAGAATTTTTTGCAGCCGTTGGTTGTGATCATGGCTGTTATTCATAGCAAACTCCTTGGCATAGTCGCCTGTTAAAGGTGCTCGTTATTGCTGTTGTAAGCCGTTTCCATATTCGCTGATTTACATAAGCGTTTCAGTTTCTCTGTGGTGATAAGCAAACCAAGTGCCAAAAGTAACAAGAGAGCAGGGTATAAAGCGAAAGAGAAATAAGACACTAAAGCCCCAATAATGGGTGGAACCAAGGTTGTACCAATATAAGCACATGCCATGGATAAACCTATAACAGCTTGTGATGCTGATGCGCCAAAGCGTTTTGGTGTTAGGTGTATCGTATTTGGGTAAATAGGCGCACAACCTAAACCGATCAGCATCAATCCAATGGGAGATAGCAAAATAGGGAGTGGAGAGATAAGTACAATCACGCCTAATATGATGGTGATAACGCCTAGGCGAATAAGGCTCTCTTCATTGAGTTTATCTGCGAATCTTCCTGAAACTTTTCCCGAGACAAAGCCACATAAAAAACGACCGGCGGTGATGCCAAGGTAGAACATAGCGGTCCAAAAGGCAGCATCTTTTGGGCTTAGACCTTTTTCGATACTTAAATAACTGGCAGTCCAAAGACCTGTGCCTGCTTCAAGGGCGCAGTAACAAAAGAACATGACAAGTTGAATCTTGACCCCAAAAATACCAAGAGCCTTTCTATTAGAAATAAAAGGGGTAGAGCCGGCTTCTTCTTGCTTGGCTGAGAGCGCTTTTTTCCAAAGAGGCAAGCTTGCAAAGAGTATGATGACCAAGGCAAATTGAATTAACGTAATGGCCATATAACCTTGTCGCCAGCCTTCATTTAGCATGAGATAGTTAGCCATAATGAGGGGGCCAGCCGTTGCACCCACACCCCAGAAAGAGTGCAGGTAATTCATGTGCTTAGACTCGTAGTTTTGCGCCACATAATTATTCAAGGCAGCATCCACTGCGCCCGCACCTATGCCTAAAGGAATTGCCAGTAGCATTAATGCTAAGGCAAAGTTCGCCATGCTAAAGCCCAGTAGTGCGCTTGCCGTTAATAGCACGCTAAAAGCAACCACCTTGCCGATACCAAACTGATTAATAAGCTTGGCTGTCATCAGACTCGAGATGACAGTGCCTAAGCTAATAACCAGAGAAACCGCCCCTGCAAATTCAAGACTTGCATTGAGGTTTTTGCTCATGATCGGCCAAGCTGACCCTAAGATGGCGTCAGGCAAGCCAAGGCTAATAAAAGCTAAATAGATAATGACAAGCAATAGTAGCAAGTTGGCGCTCCCTTATAGGTCAATCAAAATATAAGTTCGTTTAATGATGTGATAACAATACTGCCAGTACCTATTTAAAAATATATAAATACTAGTCTAAAATATAACGATTCTTCCAAATTAAATGTTTTGCTCAAAGGTTTTGTCTATATGCAAATTTATAAAATTGAAACCGATGAAAATGGCAGAGAGTTAACCACTCATGGCGCCAGTGACTTTCCTTGTTCCTCCTATGATGAAGTGTTTTCCGCTTTTTATGGGGGCGAAGTCCCTTGGCATTGGCATGATGAAGTGGAAATTGTGCTGGTGGTGAGAGGTCGAACTAAGGTGGAATGCATTGGCAAAAGTGAAACCTTAGAAGCAGGGGAAATGATCTTTGTGAATGCGGGTGCCTTGCATAAATTAACCGATGTTGGAGAGGAAGATTGTCGTATTCTCAATGCGGTATTTAATCCGCAAATGTTGGGAGGAATGAACTTTAGCCGTATTTATAAAAAGCATGTTTTACCTGTATTAAAGAATAAACAGCTACTGAGTGTTAAGTTTTCTAATCAGGTCATTTGGCAGCAAGCCGCGATTAATGAACTTAAACAAGCGTTCCAAGTTTGGCAGGATGAACGTGAGGATTATGAATTTGTGATGACTATGGCATTGATGAAATTTTGGCATTTATTTATTGATAATAAACCTGATATTTTGTCTGATACCCATGTTTCAAGTACCAATGAAAAACGCCTACATACTTTGCTAAATTACATTCATGAGCATCACAGTGACAGTATTTCAATTGCTGATATCAGCCATGCTGCCAATATCAGTGAGAGTGAATGTTATCGGCTATTCCGCAATGCTCTAAAAAGCACACCGAATAATTACTTACTGAACTATCGTCTCAGAATGGCGGCACATCTGCTGGTAGAAAGCGATAAACCTATAACCAAGGTCGCCTACGATACAGGGTTTAATTGCCCTGCTTATTTCGCCAAAAAGTTTAAATTAGCCTTTGAAAAAACACCTAAAACCTTTCGACAAGAGAGCCGTTTAGACACTCACTAATAGCTAAGGTTAGGCTCTTATTTACGAAGATAAAGACCTATAAAGTCTTTCATTGAATGTTAAATTCAATCGAATTTAGTTCTCTTTAGGCTATAGTTCGATCTAAACTCCTCTCTCTAATTCGGTTCAGTTTTTAGTTTCTAAGGTGATTTATGCATAAACTTCCGCCTCGTGCACTTGAGTATCTCAATGCCATCGCACGTTATAAAACCCTTAGAAAAGCGGCCGCTAGGCTCAATGTAAACCCGTCAGCCGTGAGTCGTTTGCTCTCTCAATTGGAAGAGAGTTTATTGCTCCCTCTTTGGGATAGAACCAATAGTCGTAATCCTATTACCCCAGCTGGCGAAGAGCTGCTGCAATACTATCGAAAGATGTGTGCCAGTGAACAAGCCACCTTGTCCCGCTTAGATGACATGCTTAATTTGCGTTCAGGCGAGGTGAGAATTGCTGTGGGTGAGGGAATCATAGGGGATTTAATCTCTTCTCCACTGCAATCCTTCTTAAAGAAACATAAGGATATCCAGCTCACTGTGGAAATGGCTGGCGCACAGGATGCTGTTAGCTTACTCGAAGAAGAGCATATTGATTTCGCTTTAACCTATGCCTCTGCGAACCATCCTAAATTACATTGCCATTTAGAGACCCAACATCCGTTAGAGTTAATCGTGCCACCAGGCCATGAACTGACTCAGTTGGCAGGCCCAGCGACCTTTAAGTCAGTGGTAAAATATCCCATTGCTTTGATTGATAAATCTACGGGAATGGGCCGCTTAGTCACCTTGGCAGAAGAATTGAATCACTTTAAATTAACGCCAAGTTTACGGACTAACTCTGTTTCCGCCCTGAAAAATTATGTCATGTCTGGCCTAGGCATTTCCTTTATGCCAAGACTGACGATTTGGGAAGAGATAGAGCAAGGCAAGATAGACGTTGTGCCTATGGATAACCCTGTTTTTGCAAAAGCCAAGGTTTGTGTGCTGAGTTTAGAGGGCCGAGAGCTGACGCTTGCTGCCCAAGCCCTACTTGATCACCTGTCAGAAACGATGCGTTTTTTGTCTGATACCTAATACTGAAAGAGGCTTTGTAATGCCTTGGTTTTGTCTGTTGCTTAAAATGCAACAGTTTGGGGCTTGTGGTGTCAACAGCTCAAGTTTAGTTTGTAAAAGGTGGGCTACAAAATGATCAAAAATACACAGAACTATCAAACTAATAAAAATGCTTAGAGGAATCTAAAATGACGATTATAAAAAAAGTGTTTGGTGCAACTAGCGTGTTCAAATCCCTAGCTTTAGGCGCCGCACTTTCAACCCTATCTCTTGCGGTTAGTGCTCAAACCATCAACTTGAGTTACAACGGCGCACCAGATGCGAATAAAAATGCGGTACACCTTTTTGCTGAAAACTTGAAAACCCTAGTGTCAGAAAAAACACAGGGCGAGTTAGAGCTAAAACTATACCCAAACAGCATGTTAGGAAATGAAGAGCAACGTATGGAGCAGGTATTAAATATACCGAGTTTGAACATTGCTTCTTTTGGCGGCATCTCACCTTTATTCCCTGAGATTTTTGTCAGTGCGATTCCTTTTATGTTCAGCGACTTTGATAAAGCCCGTGAATTTTTTGATAAGGGTGACTATTGGAAAGCGGTGGAGAAAGACTTTTACGCTCGTACAGGAGGACACCTTTTAGCGGTAGTCGAAGAGGGTGGGTTACTGGCTTTTACGAATAACAAAAAGCCAATTAAGTCCCCTAAAGATTTTGATGGTCTAAGGTTTCGTGCCATGGATAAAAGCCAAGTTGCGCTTTACAACGCATTTGGTGCATCCGGTACACCGATTCCATGGACTGATGTTTATATGGGGCTAAAAATGGGGGTCGCTGATGGGCAAATGAACCCACCTATGTACATCATTTTAGGTAGCCTATACGAAGTACAAAAATACCTAACGCTGGCTAATATTCAGTATTCTGATCAGTTCTTGGTGGGTAATGATGAGCTTCTTAATAGCTTGTCTTCATCTGAAAAAGCGGCTTTATTAGAGGCGGTAAAAGAAGCTAACGACATGAACCGTAAGTCAGTTGAAAGTAAGGTAAATGAGCGTATTGCTTACCTAGAAGAAAAGGGCATGCAGGTTTATAGGCCAACCGCTGCTGAACTAGAAGAGTTTCGCCAAGTTGGCCAACCGTCTTACTTCCAGTGGTTGAAAGATGAGGGCATAGACCAGAAATGGGTTGATCTTGCTCTAAAAGATGTTGGTTTTAATCAGTAATTTATTTGGTTAGGCGCTTCGGCGCCTTTGAGGCTGTTATGACCTTAGATATTATCCGTTCAGGTATTTATCGCCTGTTAATGTCTTTATCCAAGACGATACTCGCTTTAAATGTGTTACTGATACTCTACAGCGTGTTTACCCGCTATATTTTAAACTCTGCACCTATCTGGTCGGATGAGCTGTCAAGGTACGCCATTATTGCCAGTGTCATGCTGATTATGTCTTGTGCCTATGTGGACGCAAGGCATATGAAGGTGTCCTTTCTGGAAGAAATGGTCAATGATTTTACCCGCCGTTTGATTAAATATTATCAGTGGTTTGTCGTGTTAGCGGTCGCTTTATTCTTTACCTTTATTAGCACTAAGTACTCTTTATCCATGGGGCGTTTCACCAGTATGGGCTTAGGCGTCAGTAAAACCTTACCTCTTCTGAGTATGCCGATTGGTTTTGCCGCTTTATTTTTAATGGTGTTATTACAAGGACCTTTTCCAACTAAGAAAAAAGAGGATGAGGCATGTTAACCGCCATTATTATTACTTTTTTAATTAATATCCTGCTGGGTATTCCGCTTTATATTTGTCTGATTCTCGCCTCGTTAGTTGGCTTTTATTTTGTCGATTTCTCTCTTGCATATCGCATGGTGCCTCAGCAATTTTTTGGCGGCATAGACTCTTTTGCGCTCATGGCGATCCCGCTCTTTATTTTGGCGGGTAACCTGATGAACTCTTCAGGCTTAACCTCTCAGCTCATCCGCTTGGCTAATTCTTTGGTTGGACATTTACGTGGCGGTCTAGGTTATGTGAATGTGGTTTCCAGTGTCTTCTTTGCTGGCGTAAATGGCTCAGCAGTGGCTGATACTTCTGCCTTAGGTTCTTTGTTAGTGCCTGCCATGAAAAAAGAAGGTTATGCCACCAGTTATGCGGCAGGGTTAACCGCCGCTAGTTCCTTAATTGGGCCTATCATTCCGCCGAGTATTTTTATGATTCTCTATGCGTCATTAACAAATACATCCGTGGGGGATTTGTTTTTAGCAGGTGTGATTCCCGGCCTATTGTTAGGCGGCGCCTTTATTGTGATGAACTATCTCTATGTGAGAAAGGTAGGTCTTAAAAGCCAAACAGATAGATCCAGTCTGAAAGGCGTCTTAATTGCGCTTTGGTATTCTGCCCCAGCATTGCTGGCGCCTTTTATCATAGTTGCCAGTATCGTATTTGGGTTTGTGACACCCACTGAATCAGGTGCACTGATTGTGGCCTATGCGCTTTTGTTAGGCTTGCTAAACCGAAGTCTATCTTTGAAAAAGATTGGTGAGGCGATCGCAGATACCGCGATTTTAACTGGCAGTATCTTTGTCATTATTGCGGCATCTTCTGTGGTGAGTTGGTTATTAGCCTATGCTCAGTTACCTTCAGAGTTAGCACTTTTATTAGCGCCCTTTAAAGAAAACCCAACCACAGTGTTGCTCATTATTAGCTTGATGACTTTCTTTATTGGCATGTTGATGGAAGAGGTTTCCGCACTCATGCTGCTGACCCCCGTTTTCTTTCCTGTGGCAATTGCCTCGGGTATCGATCCTATCCATTTTGGTGTCGTGATAACCGTGAATATCACTATCGCCTTGATCACGCCACCTATGGGAGCTTGTGTCTTTGTGGCAGCAGCGGTCAGCAAACTGGATATTCTTGAAATGTTTAAGAGTATTTGGCCCTTTGTGTTAGTGGCAATTTGTGCCCAAATTCTGGTGATATCTTTACCTAGTTTAACCTTGTTCTTACCAGGTGTTTTTAATTGATATGAAGCATTTAATAGAGACGCCAATCCCGAGTACCTCAGAGTTTTCTTGGGAGCTTTATAAAGAGATTCCGATACTTGATACGGGAGAGGATTTAATCCCCTTAAGCACATCGGATCGACTCGTGACTTATCCTTTTTACGCAAAAATGGGCATAGCCACCGCCATGCCAGAATGCTTTGTGCGAGAAGGGGTATTCGAAAAGTTACATCAGGCAACCAAGCTTATCCCGTCGAACGTTAAGATAGTGGTGTTAGATGGCTGGCGTCCTTATTCGGTACAGCAGTACTTGTATGACACCCTGATGAATATTCTGAAGAAGAGTTTCCCAGATCACTCTGAAAGCCATTTGCATGAAAAAGCAAAGCGGCTCGTTTCGCCACCCAGTGCAGATGTTAAATCACCTAGCCCCCACCTTACGGGAGGTTCGGTAGATGTGACCTTGTGTGATGAAATGGGGCGTTTTTTAGAGATGGGCACTCATTTCGATGAAGCCAATGAACGCTCTTGGACTGATGCCCTTGAAACCGAAGAGGGTGATAAAAGCAGGGCAAAAGAAAATCGACGCATCCTGTATCACGCCATGTTAGAGGTGGGGTTTACTAACCTGCCCAGTGAATGGTGGCATTATGATTTTGGTAATCAGTTATGGGCCTATCGAACAGGCAAAGAAGAAGCTCTCTATGGATCAACTCGCCCAAGGGACATTATTAAGCAATGGGAAAGCGAGATAGTAGAGAACAAATTTATTTGAATTTAGGTTAAGCATCCTAATGAATTTTAGTTAGGTTTACGCCACGCTTTTTTACCCAAAAGCGTGGCGTTTTTTTAGGATAAAAGCCTTAAGAGTCTTTAAAGAGCGGCTTTAATCGAATCCTGAATCATGATGGTTGGACGGCCAATTAGCTGGCTTAGAGTGTGGCTATCGTCGAACAAAGCCCCTTCTAGCATTAGCGCATCAGAGTCTGCCAATACCGCTGCAAAGCCTTCAGGTAAACCAATTTCTACTAACATAGCGGTATAGTCTGCTTCACTTAAACCTTGATAAGCAATAGCTTGACCTGTCTGCTTAGCAATCTCAGCGGCGTAGTCTGCTTGAGTAAAGGCTTGATCACCTGCTAGTTCATATACCTTGCCAATATGAGTTTGTGAGTCGGTGAGTACAACTGCAGCGGCTTCGGCATAATCAAGGCGAGATGCTGGGGTGATTTTACCTTCACCACCGGCACCCACAACGGCTTTGTGCTCTAGCACAGCCGCAATGTTGCCTGTGTAGTTCTCGTTGTACCAGCCATTGCGCAGAACAGTCGCAGGGATACCTGAGTCTGTAATCGCTTGCTCTGTGACCTTGTGCTCTTGAGCTAAAATCATTTTTGATGTGTCGGCTTTTAGCAGGCTGGTGTAAGCCAAAAAGCTCACTTTCGCTTCTTTTGCTGCATCGATAACTGCTTGGTGTTGCGGCGCTCTTTGGCCTACTTCACTGCCAGAAATCAATAATAGCTTGTCTACGCCTTGTAACGCAGTTGCTAGCGTATCAGCTTGGTTATAATCCGCTTTACGTACCTGAACCCCTTGTGCTTTAAGTGCCTCTGCTTTTTCTGGGCTACGTACTAACGCAATAACCTGATCCGCAGAAACGCGCTTAAGTAGTTCAGCAATAACCAATTGGCCTAGTTGTCCATTTGCACCTGTTACAGCAATCATAATTTTCTCCGCAATATTTTATTTAAAGTGTTAAGGCTGATGCTTTTGGGCTCGCCCTAGTAATGCAGCAAAGTATGGGGAATAATGATTGTGTCGAATAGAGGGTTAAAACCTAATGGAGTGTTCGGGTTTTGAGTACAATTGATTTTTCACATCTTAAGCATATGGCGATCTTTGTCACAGTAGTCGAAGCAGGCAGCTTTGCTGCAGCCGCTCGTAAGCTTCATTCCAGCCGATCTAGAGTGAGCGAACAGGTTGCTCAGTTTGAAGCCGCTGCTGGTATGCGCTTATTACATAGGTCAACACGCCAACTGGCTTTAACCTCAGAAGGGGAGAAGGTGTATGCCAAGGCGAAAATGCTGCCTCAACTTATCCATGAAATAGAAGCCGTTGCGTCCCCCGCCGAGCCAAGCGGCCGCGTGGCGATTAGTACTACCCATGATATTGCGATTAAGCATCTGATCCCTGTGTTGAATGAATTTCAGCGACGCTATCCTAAAGTACAAGTTGATCTGATTATTTCGGATCAGAAGATGGACCTTATCGCCGAACAAATCGACATGGCGATACGTATTGGCTTGCCGAATGACGATTCCTTGATTGGCCGCGTCATGTATGAAGAACGCTCTACCTTATATGCAAGCCCTACTTATCTTAAAGAGCATGGTATGCCTAAAAGCATAGAGGAACTTGCTCAGCATAAATGGATATCTTTGACTCAAATGAGCCAAAACGGCGAGCAAAACTTACAACATGAAGAGCAGCATTATCACTTCACCCCAAGCCATTATCATCAAACTAACTCACCTTTAGTCGCCCAAAGCATGACACTGGCTGGCCATGGTATAGGTGTGCTTTTACCTCTGACAGTGAAGGAAGAATGTAAGGCGGGGCTACTTGTGCCGATTGGATTGGGGATGAGTGCTTTTAGTGCTGTTTTTACCCTAGTTTATCCGTCCAGGCGACAGGTTCCGGCTAGGGCTAGAGTTTTAATAGACTATCTTCTTGAGGTACGTATGTTTGGCTGAAAAGCTTGTCGTATCTTATGAGTTGAATTCGCGGTGATTTTTGAGGTTGTTTTCTTTGTTCTTTTCCTCGGTGCTTCCAAAAGCGATCTGAGCGAAGGTCAGGCAAGGCAAGTTGCGACGAAAAAGCGGAGCTTATCGTGATAAGTGAGCATTTTGAGAAGTAACTTAACGCAGCATGGCCGATGATCAGGCGTTTTCCCCCAAATCAATGAGAGTCAAGCTCGTTAAGATGTGCGAGGAAGAGGGTAAAGATCTCCGACTGCGTCGAGGTATCGAGTCGAGTATGTATATTCTTCCTATGTACTTTAACTGTGCCTAAACTAATATTTAGTTGGTTAGCGATCACTTTCGATGAGTGGCCTTGTAATATAAGGCCTGATATCTCTTGTTCGCGCTTTGTGAGTATGCCTCGACCAAAGCTGCTGAGGGCTTGTTTCATGACGCTGTCGGACTTTTCGTACTGCACATATTCATGGGATTGAGATAACCAGAATTGTCTCACTAGGGAGGCAATAACAGGGAAGATATCCTGTAGGTGGTGCATCTCATTACGTGTAATTGTGCCTAGGCTGGTTTTGCGATTTAGGGAGATAGCAAAGGTGACTTTTTCGTCGAGATGTATGATGAGATTGACCTCATCCACTAGGTCAAAATTCTTATAACAGGTTTGGTAATACTCTGTTTGATCAAAGGAGTCTGGGGCGATTTCGGCCAGTCGGCTCACGCCTTCATTCGCACCGCTTTGTATCTTGTTGAAAAGCGGGTCCAAGATAAAGGCTTTATTAATATATTGGTGCAAGGTTGGGCTTTGCTCAGCCGGGTCAGTAGGGAAGAGCATAATCGGCTTAAAAGACTTTTTATAAGTCACCATGAGGGCACTGTTAAAGTGGCATTGGGTCTCTAAAAAATCGGCTAGGGCTTTAGGGAAACTACGCAGGCGGATATGGTCAATGAGTGCGGCAAGATCCTTATGTAGGGAGTCATTGTCTTGAGCGTATCTGTTATGCATGGCAAGTTTCTCGTTATGACTTTGAGTGTATAAGCCGTTAAGTCCTCCCTTTACTATAACGGCTTTTTACAAAATGGGTGTTCTCCGTGAATGGCGTCCTGCCATTCATCTTCTATGATACTTCTGATAACGAGTAAGTTTAGCGATCTCTTACATCCGACAAGGTTAGGTTAAAGCAATGGCGTGCTTTTTCGCATAACTCGTCGACTTCTTCATGGCTAATGACAAGGGGTGGTGATAGCACCATACGGCTGCCTACGGCACGCATAATTAAGCCGTTTTCAAAGCAGTGATCACGGCAAATTAAGCCAACATCCACATCATCGCCGAAGAAGGTTTTACTGTCTTTATCTTTTACTAGGGCAATACCTGCAACGAGCCCAACCCCTTCAATATGACCAACAAGCGGGTGGTTTTCTAAGACATTTCTAAGCTGCTTTTGAAAGTAAGGGCCTATGTCGTCTTTCACATATTGCACGATATTCTCTTGCTTCATCAGGCGGATATTTTCCAATGCGACAGCCGCAGCAACAGGGTGGCCTGAATAAGTATAACCATGGTTGAAATCATCATCATGGGCGAGCAGTGTTTGGCTAATACGTTTTCCTACTGCCACAGCCGCAATCGGAAGATAGCCAGAAGACAGGCCTTTTGCCATGGAAATAATGTCTGGCTTGATATTAAAGGTATCGCTACCAAACCAACCGCCGGTGCGGCCAAAACCACAGATAACTTCATCGACTGCCAATAAAATATCGTACTTTTGACAAATTCTTTGAATCTCAGGCCAGTAACTTGCTGGTGGTACTATGACTCCGCCAGCCCCTTGGATAGGTTCTGCAATAAAAGCGGCAACGCGATTGACGCCAAGGGCGATAATCTTTTCTTCTAGTGCTTGAGCACAGACAAGGCCAAACTCTTCTGGGCTCATATCGCCCGCTTCGCCATACCAGTAAGGTTGGCAGATACGTTCGATATCAGGTACTAAAGGCGCACCTTGTTTATGCATGCCACTCATGCCGCCTAAGCTTGTGCCAGCGAGTGTACTGCCGTGATAGGCATTTTCACGGCTGATGATAATGCTTTTTTCAGGCTGTTCTTTTAGCACCCAATGGTGCCTTACTAGGCGTAAAATGGTATCGATCGCTTCTGAACCTGAGTTGGCAAAAAAGATGTGATCCAAGCCTTCAGGTGTAATGCTGGCAATTTCTTTCGCTAGTTTCGCAACAGGTAAGTGGGTAGTTTGGAAGAAGGTATTGTAAAAAGGTAGTTGCTGCATTTGCTTAGTGGCAGCATCCACTAACTCTTGGCGACCATAACCCATGTTGACGCACCAAAGTCCAGCCATACCATCTAGCATCTTATTGCCATCTTGATCCCACACATAAATGCCTTGGGCTTTATCGATAACACGAGCGCCCTTGTCATTGAGTGCTTGGCTATTGGTAAAGGGGTGAAGGTGGTGTGTGGCATCCATTTCCTGCACATCTTGTCTGCTAAAAGTTGTTTGATCATTGAGGTCTAGCATCACTTACTCCTTGGGCAAAGCCGCACAAAGGCTGTTGTTGTTTTATTCTGTTATCAGGCAAAAGTCAGTCTGGTGCTTGGTAACTATTGAAAATTTTTGATGATTATTTAATCTAATCCATTTTCATTTTGTGATCACAATATTTAAAAGTCAAACAAAAATATAGAAAAACTGAATCGGTCTCATGCTGTTTTTACACTAAATAAAGAGAGGAAGTGGAGAATAGAGGGAGGGTTTAGGTAGATGAAAATAAAGAAAACAAAGCCGTAAAAGAGGCGTTAATTACGGCCTGCGTAGGCACATTCTTCAATAAAGTGGTGAAGCCTTTCTGGGGTGGAAACAAAGGCAATCCCTTCACGAATATCGGCATTGATAGCGAGCTGTAATGCAACGGCATCTTTGTTTTCTATGGCTTTCATTGCTTCGTCATGGCGGTCTATCACATAGTGCTCCTCTAGATGACGGCTAGCCAAACTTAAAAATGGTCCAAGCTGTAACCAAAGGCTCTCGATGAGAGGCATGCTAATTTGATGTGGGTTAGCAGTGTAAAGCGCACGATGAAAGTCTTGGTTTAATAGGTTGATCCTTTCTAAGTTACCTTCTTCTTGAGCCGCATCAATAAGTCGATCTAATTCTCTCAATTCCTTTAATTTAGGGCTGTCTATATAAGGTAAGGCGCGAGAAGCTGCATGAGATTCGAGTGCCATTCTGGCTTCACAAAGTTCAGTGAACTTCATTGCCGTCATGTTAGGTACCATGACACGACGATTATCTTTTATCTCTAATGCATTCTCCGTTGCTAATTGACGCAGTGCTTCACGTACAGGCATAGGGCTAACCCCTAATATGCCAGCGAGTTCTCGGATGGTGAGTGCACGCCCAGGTAAGATCTGCCCATTCATTACGGCATGGCGTAATGTTTCATATACCCATTTAGAGATAGTTACACTCTCATCTCGTTCAGTTAAGGTAAATTTTATCGGTGATTTCTTATCCATGGTTTTTATATTTCTGGCTAAATTTCATCATATTCTAAAACGATCATGCTATTGGTTGAATCTTTATTTTGAATAAATAACAGATGATGTCCAATATTACATAAAAGCTTTTGCTTAGTGTATTTGTGATCACGAAAGTAGTAGTGTGAATTATAACATTACAAAATGACATAAATTTGCGCACTCATGCTGCGACAAAGATTATTAGAGAGAATCTAAAATGCCTGTTCATAGCGAAAAAGAATTCGATCTGTTTATTACTGATTTAAACGGTAACTTACGTGGTAAGCGCATGCCTGCCAATTCAATCAATAAGGTGATGGAAGAGGGGGTTAAGCTACCTCGATCTGTGATCGGTTTTGATTTTTGGGGCGATGATGTGCTGGACAATGGTTTGGTATTTGAAACCGGTGACAGTGATGGTATTTGTATGCCAGTTCATGAAGAGCCTATTCCTGTTTCTTGGGCAGAGTCCCCGCGAGCACAAATACTGGCCACCATGTTTAACCCAGATGGAACCCCTTTTGGCGCTGATCCAAGGCAGGTATTAGCAGGTGTTGTTGATAAGTTTAAAGCGCTTGGTTTAACGCCAGTGGTGGCGACTGAGCTTGAATTTTATTTGATGGATGCAAAATCCGAAGAAACTCAACGCCCTCAGCCTCCGGTTCTCGTAGAAGGTCATGGCCGTCGTTTAATCGAAACTGACTGCTACTCTATTGATGAAATGGATGGCTTATCCTCTTTCTTTACTGAAGTAAGAAAAGTCTGTGAAGAGCAAGGCGTACCGGCTGACACCATCATATCTGAACTTGGACCGGGTCAGTTTGAGATTAATCTAGAGCATGTTGATAATCCTATGCTAGCAGGTGATCAGGCGATTATGTTTAAACGTCTTGTCAAAGGCCTAGCGCGTAAACATGGCCATCTTGCTACCTTTATGGCGAAACCTTATGCCAAGAAGAGTGGTAACGGCTTCCATGTGCATTTCAGTCTGTTAAATGAAGCCGGTGATAATGTGTTTGATAATGGTGGCGAAGAGGGCACTGATGTTCTTAAGCATGCTGTTGCAGGTTTGATGCATACCATGGCTGATAGCATGCTAGCGTTTGCGCCCCATATGAACTCATATCGTCGCTTTATGGTAGGTGCTCATGCACCAACATGTGCCAGCTGGGGTTATGAAAACCGCACTGTCGCGATTCGTATTCCAGATAGCCCAAATGTGGCTCGTCGTATCGAACACAGGGTGTCAGGTGCGGATGCTAACCCTTACCTTGTGCTGGCAACCATTCTTGCTGGTGCTCTTTATGGTATCGAGAATAAGCTGATGCCACCTTCTCCTATCACGGGTGATGCCTACACCGAAGTGAACCCAGCGCTGGTGCTGCCTAATAAGTGGGACGATGCCACAGAGAGCTTCTTTAAGAGTGATGTACTAAGAGAATATTTAGGTGAAGAGTTTGTCCGTGTTTTTACGGCTGCTAAACGTCAGGAGCAGAGAAAACTACATGAACAGATTTCAGATATCGAGTACGAGTCTTACCTAGGATATTTATAAAAAACGCCCTGAATAGCTATTTATTCTATTTAACTTGTTGAAATATAATGGCTTTTCAAAATACCCTTAAAGGGGTATATAGATACAGATAGGGCTGGCGTAAATTTAATACTGCAGATGAAGAGTGTTAAAGAAGAGAGGCAATAAAGTTTCTCTTCTTATAAAAAAATAAAAAAAATCGATGTTTTGATGAGCTAGATATGGAAGGAGAAGCCTGAGCCTTTCTTGGCCTCATTGTTGCTTTTAAATCATCATATAAATTGCGTAGCTAAGGCTACACTAATTGGAGAAATTAACATGCATCATAAGAAACTTGGCTTAGCTGCCGCTCTTACTTTAACGCTGACAGCGCCAATGACAATGGCTAAAGATACGGTTGTGAACATCTACAACTGGTCTGATTATATTGACCCAGCCATTCTAGAAAAATTCGAAACTCAAACCGGCATCAAAATTAACTATGATGTGTATGACTCTAACGAAGTGCTTGAAGCTAAGTTGATGTCTGGTTCGACAGGTTATGATGTTGTTATGCCAACAGGATCTTTTTTAGAGCGCCAAGCACTTGCTGGCGTATATGCTGAAATTGATCGAAGCCAGTTAAAAAACATTGGCAACCTAGATGTCGAAATGGCGGGCAAAGTGGCATTACACGATGCAGGTAACAAGCATAATGTGCCTTACACTTGGGGGACGATTGGTCTTGGTTACAATGTCGATATGGTTAAGGCACGTTTAGGTGACATGCCAGTGAATAGCTGGGACCTAGTGTTTGACCCTACTATTGCAGCAAAACTGTCTGATTGTGGTATCAGTGTTTTAGATTCACCTGCTGAAGTGGTTTCAGTCGCATTAAATTATCTAGGGCTTGATCCGAACTCTGAGAAAAAATCTGATCTTAAAAAAGCGTCTAAGCTAATCGCAGCATCGCGCGGAAGCTTCACCAAGTTCTCTTCTTCACAATATATTTCTGATCTAGCTAATGGCGAACTGTGTGTCTCTATGGGCTACAACGGTGATGTGCTGCAATCTCAAAGCCGTGCGGTTGAAGCTGACCAAGGTATTAATATTAGCTACATCATCCCAAAAGAAGGCTCTTTGGTATGGTTTGACTTGATGGCGATTCCAGCGGATGCACCACATAAAGAAGCAGCCCATAAGTTTATTGATTTTATCCTGCAGCCAGAAAACGCAGCAGGCGTGTCTAACTATGCTTTCTATGCGGTACCTAATAACAAGGTTGAGCCTTACTTATTAGAAGAAGTGAAAAATGACCCATCCATCTACCCAACGGATGAAGTTAAAGAAAAGCTTTTCACTCAAAAAGCACACTCTGTGAAGTTTGACCGTTTATTAACTCGTGCTTGGACTAACATTAAAACAGCACGTAATTAGTAAATCAGGAGGGAGGCGAAATAGCCTCCCTTATTTTTCCTAAACATTGAGATAACTAATTGTCTTGGAAATAAAAAGTTTGTTAACTTTATAACGAGCAAGCGTCACTGAATGACTAGCTAAGTGTTTATCCGTAAATATTTAGTTAGAGATTCCGTAAGCAGTATTTCATCTTCGACAGGCTGTTGTTCAAGCCAGTGTGAATGCTGTTAGAGCCATAAATATAAAAAGATTAATCGAGGGTTTGCCATGTCTTTCTCTGAGCAGATTGTGCCCAGTTCAACGTCAGCTGAACAGCTACCACTTTGGAAACAAGAGGGTGCTGAGCCATTTTTACGGATAGAAAATATCACCAAAAACTTTGGTGAGTTCAAAGCAGTGGATAATATTTCACTGGATATCTATAAAAAAGAGCTTTTTTGTTTATTAGGCGGCTCAGGTTCTGGAAAGAGTACTTTATTACGTATGTTGGCTGGGTTCGAAACGCCGACAAGTGGTCGTATCCTGATTGATGGTGTGGACATGGCAGGTATTCAGCCATGGGAGCGTCCCGTTAACATGATGTTCCAATCCTATGCGTTATTCCCTCACCTTTCTGTTGCTGACAATGTGGCCTTTGGTCTTAAGCGTGAAGGCGTTGCAAAAGCAGAAATCAAAAAACGTGTGGAAGAAATGCTAGGCATGGTCCAGCTTGGCCACCTTGGTAAGCGTAAACCGCATCAGTTATCGGGTGGTCAAAGACAACGTGTGGCACTTGCCCGAGCTTTGATAAAACGCCCTAAGCTTTTATTGCTTGATGAACCCCTTGGTGCCTTGGATAAAAAGCTGAGAGAAGAAACGCAGTTTGAGTTAATCAATATACAAGAAGAGTTAGGCGTCACCTTTGTGGTGGTAACCCACGACCAAGAAGAAGCCATGACGCTTGCGACCCGCATTGGCGTAATGAATCAGGGCATCATAGTTCAAACCGATGAACCGCATGATGTGTATGAGTATCCAAACAGTAAGTTTGTGGCGGACTTTATCGGTTCGGTTAACATGTTTGAAGGTAAGGTGATTCAAGACGAGCCAGACAGCGTGCAGATAGATTCGAAAGAAGCGGGCACTACCTTGTTTGTGAATCACGGTATTAGCTGTGCACCTGATCAGATTGTTAATGTGGCGATTCGTCCTGAAAAGATTCGAATTACGAAGAAAGAGCCAGAAGAAGGTGTAAATTGCATACAAGGTATCATAGAAGAAATCGCTTATATGGGCAGCCTTTCTGTCTTTAGAGTGCGATTAGCATCAGGTAAAGAAGTCAGGGTGACTCAGCCTAACTTCACTCGCAGTATGGGCGACAGATTTACTTGGAATGATGCAGTCTTTTTACACTGGGATGAAGATAGCAGCGTGGTACTTACATCATGAGCATGTCCTTAGGTTCGGCTGTGATGGACCGCATGGCAGCCAAGTTGCAAAAATATAACTTCGTGAAGAAGGTGAACTGGGGGCGAGTCGTTGTTGCTGGTATCCCGACTTTTTGGCTAGGTCTCTTCTTCTTTGTGCCTTTTCTTGTCGTCTTTAAAATCTCGCTAACAGAAGCGGCGATTGCGATTCCGCCTTACTCCGAATTATTAGATTGGGATCTGGAAGAAGCCTATATCTCCATCAAGATAAACTTAGGTAATTACCTGTTTTTATTCGAGGATGACTTTTATCTTGATGCGTATTTAAGTTCGGTAAAAATCGCTGTGTTATCGACTTTCTTTACCTTGTTAGTGGCTTTTCCTATTGCGTATGCCATCGCAAAATCAGATGGCTCTACACGTGTTTTGTTATTGGCTTTAGTGATTTTGCCTTTTTGGACCTCTTTCCTTTTAAGGGTTTACGCCTGGATGGAGTTCTTGAAAAAGAACGGCATAGTGAACGAATTCTTACTGACAATCGGCATCATAGATGAACCACTTATCATGTTGCAGACTGACTTTGCTGTTTATATCGGTATTGTTTATACCTACCTGCCTTTCATGGTTCTGCCCTTATACAGCGCCTTGGAAAAAATGGATGGCACCTTGTTAGAAGCCGCGCAAGATTTGGGAAGTAAGCCGACTCAAAGCTTCTTCTTAGTCACCTTACCTTTGGCGATGCCAGGTGTGATTGCCGGCTGTGTCTTGGTCTTTATCCCTGCGGTGGGTGAGTTTGTTATTCCTGCACTGCTTGGTGGTGCGGATACCTTGATGATAGGTCGTGTGCTTTGGGATGAGTTCTTCCTCAACCGTGATTGGCCTATGGCGTCGGCAGTTGCCATTGTGATGCTGGTGGTCTTGGTCTTACCCATAATGTTGATTCGTAATTCTCAGGGCAAAGGGGAGGCAGTCTAATGCAAACTAAATCACGCTTTTTAACCGTAACGGCAGGTTTAGGTTATCTGTTTTTATATGCACCTATCTTCTCTTTGATTATCTACAGCTTTAACAAATCTAAGCTGGTAACTGTCTGGGGTGGCTGGTCATTAAAATGGTATAGCGAGCTGTTTGAAAATGAACAGATCATTAATGCGGCTCTATTAAGCCTGAAAATCGCCTTTATCAGCGCTACCTTGGCGGTAGTACTTGGCACCATGGCTGGTTTTGTTTTAAGCCGCTTTGGTCCTTTTAAAGGCAAGATGATTCTTTCTGGTTGGGTAACCGCGCCTTTGGTCATGCCTGAGGTCATCACAGGTTTATCATTACTCTTATTATTTGTGGCAATGGAAGGTTTGTTTGGCTGGCCATCAGGTCGTGGCACGCTGACCATCATTATTGCCCACACGACTTTCTGTTTAGCCTATGTGGCTGTGATAGTGCAGTCACGTTTAGCTTCTATGGATGAAACCTTAGAAGAAGCGGCGATGGACTTAGGGGCGAAACCTGGTTCACTCTTTTTCTTGGTGACCTTGCCTTTGATCATGCCTGCCATTATTTCAGGTTGGCTGTTGTCTTTTACCTTGTCTTTGGACGATCTGGTTATCGCTAGCTTCGTATCAGGTCCAGGTAACAGCACCTTGCCTATGGTTATCTTCTCGAAAGTGAGATTAGGGGTAACACCTGAGGTTAATGCGTTAGCGACCTTGATGATAGCGGTTGTGGCCATTGGTGTATTAGGTGCGATTTACCAGATGCGTCGACAGGCAACACTCACCGTTAAGCTAGATGAAAAATAGCATAGGGTTAGGTTAACCCAGTGCGAAAAAGTAATGAAAAATAGGTTTTAAGACAGGTACTTCCCAAATGGTTAAGCAAATAAAAATCGGTATTTTGGCAACAGGCATCACACCGGATGAGTTATTAGAAAAACATGGTTCTTATGCAGACATGTTTGTGGCTTTATTTGATCAAGTGGCGACTGATTTTGAGTATCAGGTATTTGATGTTCGAGAAGATCATTTCCCGGATGATGCTATGCAATGTGATGCTTGGGTGATTACTGGCTCTAAGTTTAATGTTTATCAAAACACCCCATGGATGTTGCGTCTTAAGAGTTTGATTCTTGAAATCTCAGTGACAGGTCGCCCTATGGTTGGTATCTGTTTCGGTCATCAAATCATTGCCGATGCGTTTGGTGGCGTGGTTGATAAACACCCTGATGGTTGGGGTGTTGGCTTACATGCTTATCAATTAACGTCTGGGGCTGACTTTATTCAAGGTGCGCCAGAGTCTTTTGCCATTAGCGCCATGCATCAGGATCAAGTTTTAGCGTTGCCTAAAAATGCCAAGGTCTTCGCTGAGTCCGAATTCTGTCCTTATGCGGGTCTCGTCTATGATGATCAAATCTTAACGTTTCAAGCTCATCCAGAATTCAACCTTGAGTATGAAGATGAGCTGATCGACCTAAGAAAAGGTGACGTCATTCCGCTAGACGTGTGTGAAGTCGGTTTGACCCAAGTTCGTGAGAAAGGGGCCGCAACGGACTCCGTCATGATTGCCCATTGGATGGCTGACTTTTTACGACTGCGAGCGAGCTAGCCGTATAAACCAACAGACTAAATAGCTTAACTCATCTATTTAGTCTGACTCTCGTACCAATCCCCAGATAAACCTTCAGCTTAATTAGGACCAGTATTTCCTTGGTTAGGGATACGGCCGCTTAAAATGCCCAAAAAGGCAGGAGTCACAGATGAAAATGAGTGTCAGCCAGCGCATTATTATCACTATGGGAAGTGTCCTATTTTTATTTCTCGTGACGTCTTTTGTGTCATTTAAAAGCTTCAATCAAGTGAGTGAAACGGTGAATGCCGTGGTGAATGACAGTTCGCCACGCATGTATATGAGTGCCAATCTAGAAACCAATTTAGCCCAAACCAAGTACTTATTATTGGCCTTTTTGCATCAGGATACCGAAACGGACGAAACGCAGAATGTGGCTCAGCAACTGCAGAATTTAAACGACAAGTTCACCGCTAATTTTGACAGCTTGGCAAACCTAACCGATGGGGAGCAGATCAATGAGATTAAAGCCTTAACTCATACCATGTTCCAACATGCTCAGAGCATGATAAATGAGCGTCAAAAATTTAATCAGGCCAAAGCCATCATGGCGGAACAGGATGAAGAGTTTCGCTATTTAGTGGATGAACTGCCTTTCACCATAGAAGACTTACTGCATGAAGAATACCGCCTTAATTATTTACAGCTACTAAAGCCGATACATAATGATATGGCGTTTTTGATCAATAAAGTCATGGCAGTGCTTGAGTCTGAGCTGACGGATGTTGAGCGTATGGCAGAGGTGAAAAAATATGCCGAACGCATTAATGCCAAAATCCAAGAATTAAAGGCGCTGGACACTGACGCTTATGAGTCTGTGATTGAAATTTGGCAGCCGTTTGAAGCCCAGCTTTTTGAACCAAATTTAACCCTAATGTCGCAGCTTAAAGCCCAGCAAGCCTTGGCAGAATCAAGTTCACTGTTAGTAAAAATAGAAGGTCTGGTTGCGCAGAATAGTGTGAAAATAGCAGATTTCTCTAATGGCGCAGCTATCCATGCGGATACCTTAGCGAATGAGACAGCAACCAGTGTCAGCCAAGGTAAACTTTTACTCATTTTAGGGGCTGTACTGGCGGCGGTGTTATCCTTGTTACTTGGTTTTACCTTAGTGCGTTATATACAAACTTCGCTAAAGCGTGTGGTTTTAGGTATGTCTCATATGCGTGAAGGGGATCTAGTCAGTCAGGTAGAAGAAAAAGGCCATGATGAGCTAACCCAGTTAACGCAAAGTAGTAATGCCTTGTCCCGTGAATGGCGTAGCCTTGTTAAGCAGATTCTAGATACAGTTACCGCCGTTCATACCAGTGCCAATACTAGTCGTGATATAAGCCATACAAGCCTGACAGGTGTAGAGCAACAGAGTATGCAAAGTGCGCGATTAGCTGCTACGGCAACACAGATGGAAGCCAGTGCTTTAGATGTGGCTCAGCATGCTAAAACTACCTTAGAAGAAGCCGAAAAAGCCCAATCAATTTTGCAAAATAGCCATCAAAGCTTGATTGCAAACAGTGAACAAATTCAGACCTTAGCGAATCAAGTGGATATGGCGATGGCAGAGGTGACCAGCCTAAAACAAAACAGTGATGCCATTAGTAATATTATTCATGTGATTAAAGAAATAGCCGAACAAACTAACTTGTTAGCCTTAAATGCTGCCATAGAAGCGGCACGAGCGGGAGAAAGTGGACGAGGTTTCTCTGTGGTTGCCGATGAAGTAAGAAGCCTCGCTAACCGCACCCAAGGTTCGATTAGTGATATCGAAGCTCGGGTGGCAAGTTTGCAATTAGGGGCAGAAAAAACAGCAAAAAGCATGGTGTTCTGTACCGAACAGTCGCAATCCTGCAGCCAGAACCTGTCACAGAATACGCAACAGTTGGTACAGGTTTTAACGTCTGTTAGCCAGATGCGAGACATGAATGCTCAGGTGGCCAATGCGACCGATGAGCAGAAACTCACAGTGGCTGATATCAGCCAGAGCCTTAGTCAGATCAATCTCATCATGCTGGAAAGCAAAGAAGGCGCAGAACAGGCCAGCGCTCAAGGTGATGGCCTGTTAAGTTTGTCTGATGAGTTATTAGCCTTGGTGAAACGTTTTAAGGTTGCTTAAAACGCTTGATCAATGTGAGTAGGGTAACGGATTAAAACTCCCGTCTTCCGGCTCTTGCTCGATAGGTTTTTGCCACATCGCCTGAACCCATATACACCCCAGTAGCGCCTAAGATGTTATAACCTTGGGGGCAAATCTGGACATATCTGTGCATGAAATCATCAATCTCCTCTTTGATAACTGGGGTTCTGATATTGTCCTCTTCGAACTCAGGCTTAGAGTATTCAGATTTTAAGGGACCCAAGTAGCCAAAGAATTTAGCGTTGACATACCCCTTAGACTTTAAGTACTTAGCACCAATACGGGCGATGCAATCTGGCCCTACTAGGTGCTCTTTTTTGACTGTTTGGCCATTTTCGGTTTTTGTTTTTTGCTTTGCTTGGGTCTCTTTCATTTTTTGAGGGATGATATCGACGCCACTGTAACAAGAGTAGAAATGAATATTACCGGCGTAACTGGTTTTCAAGCCACTGCTGATTAACCTATCACACACTTCTGTCACACTAACTGCCGTGGTGATGCTTGCTTCGTTCTCTACTGGTGTATTACGTGTGCTGACATGAGTGGCACCAATAGAGCCGTGTGCTCGGATAAAAATTTCTGAGTTTGTCGTTGGTAGGTCTTTAATCTCGTCACTGACAATTTTATCTTCCCAAATCACGATATCAAATTGGCGATATTTTTTAGCATCTATACCACCTGAAAGGTTTACTGTTTCAGCTTCATTCCACTGTTCTGATTTTACTTTAAACTCTTTTGAGTTTTGCCCTGTAAAGGGAATAAAGACTAAGCCTTTAGGCTGAGCCTTGCCTTGAAAGGGGCCAAGTTTCTTTAAATAAAACTGGCAATTTACTTCGGCATAAAAGTCATAAACGGCATTTTTTGAGTTTAAATTAGTGGCGAGAAACTCTTTAGGGTCTTGTTTAGCCCAGTCAACGACACTGGCTTGCAAGGCTCTTAAGTTAAGGTCACTTTTGCTTGTATGGTAAGTTGTTAGCTTGGTAATCACAGTATTAAGGCGACTACTTTTAGTATGCCATTTACCTCTTTTCACATGTGCTTTAAATTTTTCGGCAGAAATAATCATGGAGTATCATCCTTAATAAAACGTTATTAATTGAAGGTTTGAAATCGAACTTACTTACTATGCTATTTACCCTATCAGTCTTATTTCATTCTTTTATTGAAAGCGCAGAAAATTCCTCAATCCTTGGGCTTATGTGAGGCTTTGTATCAGCTAAATGTTAAAAACTAGCCCCTATGTGGAGTGAGTGTGGAGCTAATGCTGGGTTCTTTTCTGATTGTAATCTTGGGCGTGAAGGTGTTTGAAAGTGCTGTTTTAGCTTAAATTTTGATTCTCCTCATATGTCTTACAGTCATGACACTTTTTCTGACCGTTAACATTCCTTGGTTTGTAGGGTACTTTTAAGCTTCTTATTTTTGCTTTACTAGATGGGCTGCCAGATTTATGACAGCTTGATCAGGGAGAATTTAGTTGCAAGCCACCACATCATCAGCCGCCTTATTAGACCTTTATGAAGTGCTCAATAAAGAGGGCATAGTCTCATCTGATATTGAATCCTTATTAGGTTATAGCCGAGAACAGCTAAATGACGTGTCATTGCGTGTGCCTGTTCAGCTACAAGAAAGGCTTTGGGATTTGGCGATGACAGATGGGGTGAAACCTAATATTGGCTTGATAGTTGGCACTCAAATCAATACTAAGTTAGTGGGTGTTTTGTCTCAGTTATTAATACACTCTGCAAACTTAAGAGAAGCTCTGCAAAACTTTGTTGATAACATCGCATTGATGAATCAGTGTGAAAAAGTACAGTTACAAACCTATAAATGGGGTTGCCGTCTTCTGTATAAAAATACCTATCCAAAGGGCATAAGGGTTAGCGAAATAGAGCGAAGCTTAAGTGCTGCCATTACTTGGGCAAGCCGTTTGTCTGATACAAAAGTTCTGCCTATACGGGTGGGCTTTCCCTACGCCAAGCCTGATTATGCGATGCAATATCATGAGATTTTTGGTCCTCAAGTTAATTTTGATCAAGAGTTTGCCTTTATTGATATCGCCAATGACATGCTAGCGCTGCCGATAAAAACGGCGAATGAATTTATTAAAGATGCTCTGTTAGGTTATATAGATAGGAATATGGATGGCGTAAACCAAACGGAATCCAGTTTACACAGTCAAGTAAAGCACCTTATCGCTGAAGGCATTAAGACTGGCCGTTTTAACTCTCATGAAGTGGCAATTAAACTTAATATGAGCAGACAGACTTTGCATAGAAAACTGGCACAGGAAGGCACGAATTTTAGAGCGATTTTAGCAGAAGTGAGAAAGGAAAAGGTGGTGCACTTTCTCATTTCTGACCAACATGTGTTCGATGAAATTAGTGAGGCATTAGGTTTTAAAGAACCCAGTGCTTTTTATCGCGCCTTCAAATCTTGGTTTAATATGACACCAAATAAATACCGTCAATTGATGAAACAGCGCTCGCTTATTTCTTCTCTTTCTTTTCGGGGTTAGGGAAGCGTTAAGTTAAAACCCTCTTGCCTCTTTTCATCTTATCTCTTCTTTAACTTTCAAATATTAAGCCTTTGGGAACCTAGAATTCGCCCTAGATTCTCTTCCGGCTTTTGTTACTTTTTGCCATCTCTGCAAGCGCAGTGAGACAAATTGCCAGTATCTTGCAACATAATGACATAAGTCATGCTGAGCAATTTTTATACTCTAAGTAATGATAATTCCTGATAAAGCGGGCCTGAGGTTTAGCTGGGTCTCGTTAGAAAATAACAATAAAAAGTGCGTAAAAAGCTTAGGAGTCGGTAATGAGTACACAGACACTGATCAGCAAAAGGAACATGATTAGCAAGGTCCCAAGTATTTTGGCGGGTTTACCTAGTTTGGTTAAAGGATTAAAAATTGCCAACACCTCTGACAAATCGAAAAGTGTAGGGTTAGGGCTCTGCATTGAAAAATGTGTTAACGAGAACCCTGATGGTTTGGCCATTTTATACCAAGACAGGCAGCTTACTTATTTAGAATTCAATCGCTGGATTAATCGTTTAGCTCATTACTTCTTGGCGCAAGGAATCCAAAAAGGGGATTGTATTGCGATCATGATAGATAACCGTCCTGAGTTACTTGCAGCCGTTGGAGCCTGTGCCAAAATTGGTGCGATTGCGGCTATGGTGAATACGGCTCAAAAGGGTAAGGTTTTATCCTATAGCATTAACTTGGTTGAACCTAAGATGATGCTGGTGGGACAAGAGTGTTTAGAGGCATATCAAGCTATTAGGGAAGAGAGCCATGTTCCTGAAGATAAACATTATTACCTTGCCGATCAAAATACCTTAACGACGCCAAGCCAAGCACCAGAAGGTTGGCAGAATCTGGCTGAATTGGTTCAAGGTCAGAGCGATAATAACCCCAGTCAGTGCCAGTCTATTTACCCAGATGATCCCTGCTTTTATATCTATACCTCAGGTACCACTGGGATGCCAAAAGCGGTTGTTTTTAACCATGGCCGTTACATGAAAGCCTATGGCTCATTTGGCTTTGCTTCTGTGCGTTTAAAAGCGTCGGACCGTATGTATGTGCCTTTACCTTTTTATCATGCCACCGCCATGGCGATTTGCTGGAGCTCAGTGCTTGCCGGTAATGCCTGTTTGGTGATGACTAAGAAATTCAGTGCCAGTGGCTTTTGGTCTGATGTGAAAAAGTATCAGGCAACCTCCTTTGGTTATGTGGGAGAGTTATGTCGTTATTTAGTGGAGCAAGCGCCTATGCCCCACGAAGCAGAAAATAGCATACGAATTATTGTTGGTAACGGTATGCGAGCCTCTATCTGGGATGAATTTAAACAGCGCTTTGATATCCCAAAAATCATGGAATTCTACGCTTCAAGTGAAGGTAATATTGGTTTTACCAATGTACTGAACTTTGATCGTACAGTGGGTTTCTCGCCTTACCCTTACGCCCTTGTTGAGTACGATAAAGAAAATGATAAAGCCTTGACCGATGCCAATGGCAAGTTACGAAAAGTGAAGCGAGGCGAAGTGGGTTTATTGATCGGCGAAATCACTGCCAAAAGCCCTTTTCATGGCTACACAGATACTGAGAAAAGCGAAAAATGTATCATGCGTAATGTCTTCAAAGAGGGAGATGCTTGGTTTAATACAGGCGATTTAATGCGTGATATTGGTTTTCGTCACGCCCAATTTGTGGATCGCACTGGGGATACTTTCCGCTGGAAGGGGGAGAATGTCTCGACTACCGAAGTAGAGATGCTCATTGATGCGGTTGATAATGTCAGTGAGACAGTCGTTTACGGAGTTGAAATACCTAATACTAATGGCCGTGCTGGCATGGCATCTATTCGCCTTGATTGTCAGTTAGAGGAATTTGACTTCAATAACATGTTGAATGAACTGAAAAAAGACATGCCAAATTATGCCATTCCTCTGTTCCTTCGTATTAGTAAAGGGGTGGAAATGACAGGCACCTTTAAGCATAAAAAAGTCCCTCTTAAAGAAGATGGTTTTTGTCTTAATAAAGTCCAAGAACCTTTGTATGTTCGCTTACCAAATACAGAAGCTTATGTGCCTTTGACACAAGAGTTACAGGCAGAAATAGAGCAAGGTACTCATAGGTTTTAATCTGCTTTAAATGGGCTAATTAGGGTGAATATAACCCTAATTAGCCCGTTTTTAATCAGGGTAGTCCGATAAAAATAACGTATTTTAGATCTTATTATTACCTATCGATATAGAACTAATTTCTTTCCTTTTGCCTTATTAATTTAATTTTGGAAACAATTTAAGCTTTATATTGTCGATCAACCAAACTCCTGAACGCTCATAATATGATGATATCGAGGCTACTATGAAACCCATGAAATTGCTTTTTCCTATTGCGTTTTCGCTTCTGGCAAACTTGTCTTTTGCCAGTCAGTCACTTCCAGAAATTAACACAGTCAATGGTGTTGCAAACTACCCAGCTGGCTATCAAGGCACACCGAAAAGAGCGGTTGGCGAAGATCCATTTTTATCTCCAGAAAATTCAGCACTTATCTTGATTGATTATCAGCCACACATTCTTATGGGAGTGCGTAATATTGATCATAAAGATTTAATGAATAACTTAACTGGCTTAATTAAAACGGCTGTTATGTACGATCTACCTATCATTTTCTCTCATGTGGGTGTGGGTTTGAATGATTCTAAGCCTATGATGGAAGCGCTGATAAAGCTTGCTCCTAATGCCGTGTTTGTTGATAGAACCAATGTTAATGCTTGGGAAGAACCCGAGTTTGTAAAAGCTGTCGAAGCGACGGGTCGTAAGAAGTTAATTATGGGCGGCCTATGGACAGATGTCTGTTTGGCTTACCCTGCTATTGAAGCGGAAAACAATGGTTATGATGTATATGTACCTGAAGATGCCGTGGGGAGCATTACCGAACTTAGCCATGAAAATGGTATGAAACGTATGGAAAGAGCGGGTGTTGAACGTATTACTTGGAATGTGGTACCTGCTGAATTACAAAGGGATCATGCTCGCTCTGAGACCGTTGCGCCAGTCACACGTATCTTTATGGAGTATCTATTTAAAATAGACCCTGATAAGCCTTGGAAATAAGCTGAGTCAGAGCAATTTTATTTAACGTGGCAAATGAAAGTAAGCGGGTTGTTATTCTAACCCTCTTACTTTTTTTGCATGTTAAAGAGGCTGTAAAAAATAATATAAAGAGAAGCTTAGCCCTAGCATAATGATGAAATAACTCAGCAATTTCTGAGGGACTTTATGGGCATATTTCACCATTTGATAGCCGCCAATGCCTGAGCCTAACATTATGATTAACGCTTCGGGCCAGGCAATTAAGTCGCCGACTATGAAGATAGCCACACTGATCAAGGACATGAGTGTAATCATCAAGTTCTTAATGGCATTGGCTTGGTGGAAATCGCTATAACCCATAATGCGTAATAACGAAAACATGATAATGCCCATGCCTGCACCAAAAAAGCCGCCATAAATGGAAAATATATAGACCAGAAATTGCCCTGACTTGCCATTTTTTAGTGCCAGATTGTGCCAGCGATTCATAATGAGCTGGTGGATTTTATCACCCAGGGCATATAACAAGGTGGCGCTGAGTAACAGGTAAGGCGTAAGTTTAATAAAAAAGGCTGATGAGCTTACGAGTAAAATTAAGGAGCCTGTTATTGCGCCTAATAGGCCTGCCAATAGAATGCTAAAAAGCGCTGATTTTATACGTTTAAACTCTTTTCTATAAAAAGGAATGGCGGCCGCATAACCTGGCATAGTCGCTAAAAAGTTGCTGGCATTAGCGATGTTTGCAGGTAAGCCCGTGCTGATTAAAACGGGAAAGCTTAATAAACTAGAGCCTCCTGAAATCGCATTAATGGCACCACAGGCAAGGCCTGTTATGAATAGATAGAAAGCAGTTTCCAGGGACACTTTTTAACGCTCGAATAGGTAAATAGATAGGGTGTTTTGACGTAAAGAAGCATGACAAATTTTAGCTTTAAATGTAATCGAGTATTTCCAAAGGCTGACTATAGAAAATCTAATCATTGATAAGGAGATTAGGGCTCGCCTGTTGATATAGAGAATATGAACGAGGTTTTCCTTTGTTTTTTTCAAAAAAAGAGTTTTATTATCCCTTTGATAAATAGCTAAAAAGTGAAAATTACCCGATCAGCATTAGACTTTAGTCTTATACTGTAAGATAAGGCTAGTTCTTTACACCTTGTTTAAGCTAAGTATTCGCCTGCGATCAATTACTAGGAATAGATGTTGAAATATTTGTTAGTTTTTTTGGGCCTTTTATTGATACCTGCTCTCTCGTCTGCCGAGCCTTTTTTGCATGTCTTAACAGAAGATTGGCGACCTTATAATTATGAGGATAAAGGGCAGATCAAAGGTCAATCAACGGATATTGTCGTCAAGGTATTAGATAGAGCGGGTGTTGATTATAAAATTACTTTATTTCCTTGGTCTCGTACTTATCGGATTGCTCAGCAAAAAGAGAATGTTCTTATCTATACCATAGTGCGAATGTCTGTCAGGGAAGATCTTTTTATTTGGTCCAGACCGTTAGCGAAAAAAGATGTCAGTTCCCTGTTTAAGCTAAAAGATAGAGAAGATATTCAAGTATCTACATTGGAGGATGCTAGGAAATTCAAAGTAGGTGTTGTGCAAGACAGCATGAGCTACCTATACCTGAAGAACAATCATTTCTCTGATTCTCTTGTGCCTGTGAGTACTGATCAGCATGTGAATTTAGACAATCTTTTAAAAGGCCATGTGGATCTAGTCACCGCCAGCGAAAAAAACTTTGTCTTTAGTACTAAGCAAGTGGGGGTAGACCCTGACGCTCTTTCTAAGGTGATGGCTCTCTTTGAGTTCAGTCCATACATGGCATTTAGCCTTGGAACTTCTCAAGAGATTATTGATAAGGTGAATAGGGCTTATGATGAACTCGTTGAAGAAGGTGTGATCGAAGCATTTGAATCCGCTAAATGATGAGAGTTTAGACTCTCAGCCCAAGTAATACCTTAGATGAGTAATTAAGTTGATAGGATAAGATATTCAATAAGGATATTGAAATGATACGACAAGCTAAAAAGTCTGATGCAAAGCAAATTTTAAGCTTGAGTGAGAAGTTAGCACAAGAAAGCAACTTTATGCTGCATGAAGTTGGAGAGCAGCAATTAACACTCGCACAACAAGAGTCTATATTGTCTGATTTCACACTCTCGAATAGCAAAGCTTTCTGGGTGCTAGAGGTAGATAGCTCTATCGTCGGCTTTTGTATTGGCGTAGGCAGTATCGCAAAACGAAATAAGCATAATCTATATTGTGTAATGGGAATTCAAACTGCTTATACAGGCAAAGGTTTAGGGCGAGAGCTATTAATCTCTCTTGAATCATGGGCTGTTCAGCATGGCTTTACTCGGTTAGAGCTGACTGTGATGGCCCATAATCATAAGGCAATAAAACTCTACCTTTCCCATGGTTTTGAACAAGAAGGCATCAAGCGTCAGTCGCTCAAAATTGAGAGTGAGTACGTAGATGAGATCTATATGAGTAAGCTTTTGACTTAATAAAGCTGAACCTATTATTAATTGCTTTTTCTCTCATATACTGACGGATTTTTTACAAGGTGAGATTTTTAATCAATTCATCTGATAAGTCGGTTATTAAGGGTAAAAAAAATAGTAAAAATGTCGCTTTAACATTGGTTTTAGTTGCTAATTCCTTTATCTTTGCGCCTTTAAAATTTTTAGCCTAGATTGCTTATTTATTAAACAGTTTAGTCAGCATCTTTCAGTATTGAGTGCGTGTCGCTAAATCACTAAAACCAGAAACTGTTATGATTGAAAAATGATGACGGCGAATATTTATTAAAGGGTAATATCATGGATAAAGTATTTATCAGTGCTCAAAAATTATTAGAAGACTCGTTTGAGCTGGCTCTAAAAATTTACGACAGTGGCTTTCGTCCTGATTACATAGTGGGTGTTTGGCGTGGTGGTGCTCCTGTGGGGATAGCGGTGCAAGAATTGTTGCATGTGCTAGGTGTGGAATCAGACCATATAGCGATTCGTACTTCGTCTTACGATGCGATTGGCGAGCGTAATAAGAATGTGAAAGTACACGGCCTAACTTACTTGATTAAGCGTCTAGAAGCAGAGGATAGCCTGCTAATTGTTGATGATGTACATGACAGTGGTTTAAGTATTCAACAAACCATAGTTGATATTCAAAAAGCCTGTAAAAAGAATACGCCAGAAATTCGTATCGCTACTCCTTACTACAAGCCTAAAAACAATAAGTCTGGTCGTACTCCTGATTTTTATGTTTATGAAACGGATGAGTGGTTAGTTTTCCCTCATGAGTTTGATGGTTTAAGTACAGACGAAATTCGTGAGAACAGACCAGAATTGACAAAGATTGCTAACCGTATTGATGAAATTAAAGGCACAGCTAAATAGCTCAGGTCTATTTTAGAGAGTCTAAAAAGCCCCATTCTGATTAACAGAGTGGGGCTTTTTTATGCCTCTTTGATTGAATTGAGAAGGTTTCTGATACTATGAATAGGCTTCATTTAGGATGACACTCAACAAGGAGTACCAGTGAACCCTAGGGATAGTCTATTTTTTTCATCTTTGTTCTTATCTCGCCTCGCCGATCAGATCATTTTATTTATGGTGCCTTTGGTTATCTTTCAGATGACTGGCAGTGGGGCTCTATCTGGTTTGGCTTTCTTCTTTGAAACCTTACCGCGCTTTTTGGCTTTTCCTATTGCTGGAATCTTATGTGACCTGATTGCGCCTTATCGCATAGTATCAGTGAGCCAACGCGTGCGAGCTGTCATTATTCCTCTCGGGTTACTGGGTTTCAATTTTGCTGAGAGTATCTATTGGTTGATGGGGATGGCGGCTTTAGTCGGCGTCGCAACCAGTTTTGCGCTAATGGCGAGAGAGATGATTTTGGTGCAAGCCTTTAAAACAGCAAGGTTTGAGAAAGTTTTGTCTTATTCAAGCTTAGCGAGCCAAATGGGGATGGTGTTAGGGCCTATTTTAGCCAGTTTACTACTTGTGTATTTTAATTGGCAGGCGAGCATCTCTCTATGTATCTTGCTGTTTTTACTATCAGATTTAGGCTTAAAGTATTGGTGGCGCTTTGCCCATTTTAGACTGCAAGAAGAGGTAAAAGGTCTCCCTGCAAAAATGACGTCAGTCTCAGCTTGGCGCATCTTTTTCTACACTCAACTGACGTTAGCTTGTAAGCAAATAGTTGGTTTACCAGGTTTAGTGCCTGTTGTGCTGGTGGCATTTTGCATCAACCTTATTTTAGGCATGACTTTGTCTACTATGGCGCCTATTTATACCGGCATATTTGCCCAATCTGAATCTGCCTATGCACTTTTACAGACCCTAGCTGTGCTTGTCAGTTTATTGATTTTACTCTTTATTGCTCGTTACTCCCTGAGCCTTGTTGTTATGGGGGCGACAGCCTTTATCGCTATGTGTATAGGGGCCTTTATGACGGCATTAAGCCAAGATTACCTACTTTATCTAATGGGTTTTTTACTCATAGTTGGCTTTGATAAAATGTTTGGTGTCTTCTTACGAAGCTTGCGTAAAGAGTTAATACCGATAGAAAATCTCGGTAAAAGTACGGGAGTGCTGATTTTGCTGAATAATCTAGCACAACCCTTGGCTGGACTGATCGTTGCTTTGTTAGCGGGCGTATATTTACTGCAAGACCTGCTTTTATATACCGCTATTATTGTGACTCTTTTCGGCACTTTATTAAGTGTGTATTTAGCGATAACTGCTAGTAGAAGAAAGCTCTAACTGCGCTTAGTACAGAAAATAGTTGCAAACTAAATTAATTAGATTGTTGCGCAAAGAGTAATTTAATAAAAAGAAACTCTCATTCAATTAGGATTAAGTATGATCAATAAGGTTAAATTTTCAGGAATTACTGTATTAGCATTGTTATTAACGGCTTGTGCGAGCACAACAGAACTAACTGCTGACCAAGCAAATCAGATAGATGCTGAAGTCTTGGAATTTGGAAAGTATATTATTTCTGACGATTTAAGAGAGGTTAAGAATGATGAGTATCTTGCAGGGTCGAGTTTAGTTACGAATTTGCATATATTGAAAGAAAGAACAGATGAAATTAGTGCTGATGTAGGAACAACTTTTGGTGTTGTCTTTGAAGTAAATGGATTGCCATCGCATAAAAAAATTACTTTTCGTGAAGTAATGAAGTTTCCTGAAATGACTGATCCAGACTCTGGTTTGACCCAATCTTACTATGAAGTTAAAGATCAATATAAAGATGGGGATAAATCATTTAAAGCCTTTACCTTTGAATATGATTGGGAGCTGGTAAAGGGTAAGTGGACTTACCAACTCTATTATCAAGATACTCTGTTGGCAGAAAAAAGCTTTAACGTAAATTAAGTCAGTACAGACTAAAAAGCAGCCCTTATTTTAAACTCAAGGGCTGCTTAAATAGTTAATAATATTAGGTTTTAAACTTATTCACCTGTTCACTTAGTTCTGAGGCTAGAGACATCAATTGATCGCTGGCAGTAGATACTTGCTGAGCGCCATCAGCCGCATCCTGAGCAGAGCTACTGATTCTTACGAGTGAGGCATTGATCTCTTCAGAAACAGAGCATTGTTGTTCGCTAGCAAGGGCGATATGGGTGTTCATTTCAGTACTCTTACTCACTGATTGGGTAATGCCTGTGAAGCTCTCACTTGCTTCAGATGCTTTAGTACCCACTTGCTCCGCTTCTTGACGACTGACCTGAACGGCTTCAACAGCTGTGCGTGTTCCCTGTTGTAGTTTTTCTATGGTATTACGAATTTCAGTGGTTGAGGTTTGGGTTCGCTGGGCCAGTGTTCTTACTTCGTCAGCAACCACGGCGAAACCGCGACCTTGCTCACCCGCTCTAGCGGCTTCTATGGCTGCGTTCAGTGCTAATAGGTTTGTTTGCTCGGCAATGTCGTTAATCACATCGACAACCGAATCTATGCTAACGCTGTCTTCATCGACTGTTTTTATCTGGTTGGATACGTTAACCATGTTTTCCAATAAGGTATTTGTCGCCAGTACCGTATTTTCCATGACGGTATTACCATCAACTGCCTGATCTTGCATGCTTTTAGCATTTTGGTTCGCTTGCTCTGCATGGCTGGAAACATCTTGCGACGTTGACACCATCTCATTCATTGCACTGGCAACTTGCTCAATTTCGATTCTTTGATTATTAATGTTTTGACCTGCAAGTTCACTTACATTTGTCATTTGAGATGCAGCATTTGATAGCTGTTTAATTGCTTCGCTGATCCCAGTAATAAGCTTACGTTGCTGCTCTTGCATGCTGTTAAAATTTTGAGACATTTTAGACAGCTCATCATTTCCTTTACTGTCGACGTGCAAGGTGAGATCTGAGTGAGTGGCCACTTTATACATGGCTTTGTTAAGCGCATTTAAAGGGATATTGATTGATTTAAACGTAGAATAGCTGGTGATGATCAAGATGATAATGACGATAACGGTAAGTGACCACATAAGCACTTGTTGGCTCTGATAAACTTCTTTGATGTGCTGCCTTTCATCGCTCGCTACTGAAAGTTGTAATGCCACTAGTTCGGTGATTTTTTCACTGATAGGGTCAATTGTGTCGTACAAGGGGCCATCAAAGTCAGCGAGTTTGTTTGTCATACCTTGGACTTTGGCAGTCTCTAGTTTCTGTTCTAACTTATCCAAAGAACGATTAGCATCAATGAAAAGCTTTTCTGCCTCATTGGCTAATTTTGCTTCCTCAGCAGTGAGACTGGTCGCCATATACTTATTCCATTTTTCGGCGATTTCTTTACGTGCTTGTTGTACTCCACGTAAAGCTTCTTGCGATGTCATAATGCCTGCGTTGGCTTTATTAACCGCATCGATCACAAATACTGCATAATTATCAGCAATACTTTTTAAATCTTCGAGTGGAATGACTCTGTCTTCATAGATTCTTCCGACACCTTCATCTGCCTTTTTTAAGCCCGCCATAGAGACAAAAATAATGATGGCAATACTGAATAACGGAAGTAAGGAACTAATAATTAGTTTGCTGCGGATGCTGAGATGGCTTAATAACATGGCGTTCTCCTAGAGTGAGCTTTTAGAAATGAGCTCGCACTCATTTTGATAAAGTATAGGAAAATTTATTTTTATAGATATCGATTTAGTTAAAATTTACAATAACTTTATGGTTTCTATATCATTGTTTTAAAAAGGTTTGTTTAGCTATCGTTAAACTATTTTAATTTTTGGATAAATCTTTTTCATGGGTTAATCAAGGGTATTATTTTTTATCTGTTGGTTGGCTTTTTCGACGAACCTTTCCATTATGTCGTAACTTATTTTGTCATAGGGAGGGACAAACATATCGGCTTTAAACACCTGGCTAGGATCACCTAAATTTGGGTTTGGTGTGACTTCTGAAGAGGCTGCTACCATGGACAGTTTTTGAGTAATACGACTTTGTACTTTTTTGCCGATGAAAAAATTTGCAAATATCTCAGCGGCCTCTAACTTTCTACCGCTGACTTCCTTGGTGAAGTTAATCGTATCGAGCCAAGCCATTTGCCCTTCTTCAAAATGTATCATTTGCCAGTTGGCACCTTTGGCATTTTCTCGTGCTATTTCAGGGCCCCAACTACTGACAATATGTAACCCGTCATTAAATTTTGGTGAGACTCGCCAAAAGTCTCCCGCATTGTTATAGAGCTTAGTAAGCTGCTCTTCCAGTATACTTCTTTCTTGGTTAATAACTTCAAACTCTCCTGCTTGTACGGCTTCGTATATTAAGAAAGGTGATTTATTTAGGCTCATTAAACTCAAACCTATGTTGTACCACTCTTGGCTTTTATTCAGTGAGTATTTTCCTTTCCAGCGGGCTTGCCATAAGTCTTTTATGGATGCTGGAACATCACGCTTAGATACCTTATTTCTATCAACATAAAATCCGTAAGTACCGCCACCCCAAGGGATATAGAGAGGCTGTTTACTTGCATTAAGGCCCATAGGTAAGTGGGTAAGCGTAGGCTGTAAATGTTTATAATTTTTTAATCTGGGAGAGTGAATATTGATAGGTTGAAGTAATTTAGAGGTTTGCTCTAAATCCATTTTGATAAAAAACAAAGTGAGAAAAGCAACATCCACCTGATGAGCTCTAATCTGGGAGAACATCTGCTCAGCCCCTTCTGAATAAGGGGAAATCACTTGGGCCTCGTAGTTATAGCCAAGCTTTTCAATCGTTTGATTTACCTCGGTGAGCTCTTCATCTGTGACATACCCTTCCCAAGTCAGGATACGTAAGGGAATTTTAGCATCTGCATAGCTCATACTAGGCAAGCTCAGCGACAAAATAAGGCAAACTAAAGTGGAAGTAATAGGGTGACTCATTCAGTACCTTTTAAGCCTTTATGCATAAGTCCCTATATGAGCATAAGAATAGGCGTAAGTTAGTTTTACTAATTATGTTAATTCAGTGTAGCTGTTCTAGAAAAAATAATAGGAAATATAGCGAAGAGGATTTGTCTACATCTAGTTTAAAAGCAAAAAAAAGGCCCCTACAAAAGGGGCCGACAAGTTACATCACTTGAAACTTAACTAAGCAGCGATCGCCACTCTCTTAAAGATACGTCTAAATACCATTAGCGACCTGTCTTTAAATCAGACCATAGACGGTTACGAACTTTAGCGAGTTTAGAAGGTAATTGAGAACTCATATAGAGTTTTGATCGTGTTTCATCATTAGGATAGATGGCTGGGTCTTCTATGATCTCGGCATCTATCAGGCTATTTGACGCCGGATTTGGGTTTGCGTACCAAACGTAGTTGGTAATACTGGCAATCACGTCAGGGCGTAAAATATAGTCAATGAACTTATGGGCATTGTCTGGGTTTTTCGCATCTGCAGGGATAGCAAGCATATCAAACCAGATTTCACTGCCTTCTTTTGGAATACTATATACAACTTCCACACCATTATCGGCTTCTTCTGCTCTGGCAGCTGCTTGGAATACATCGCCAGAGAAACCGACAGCGACACAACTATCACCATTGGCAAGATCATTTACATATTGAGAAGAGTGGAATTGCTTAATAAAAGGTCTCGCATTTTTTAAGGCTTTACCTGCTGGACTTGATGGCTTGAAGTCAGAGCGTTTGGTTTTGCCTATGTCTTGGCCTGTGTAATGAAGCGCGATGGTGACCATCTCATCGGGAGAGTCCAAATAAGTCACACCACAGTTCGCCAATTTTTCCATATATTCTGGTTTGAAAATAAGGTCCCAACTATCCACTGGTGCGTCTTCACCTAAGGCTTTAGCCACCATTTCTGGGTTGTAACCTATGCCTGTTGTACCCCATAAATAAGGTACACCATATTTATTATCAGGGTCTTTCTTCTCAAGAGAAGACATTAAAAAAGGATCCAGATGATGCCAATTTGTTAGCTTACTTCTATCAAGTGGTAGAAATACGCCAGCCTTGATTTGCAGCTCCATAAAGTAAGAACTGGGCACAACAAGGTCATAACCCGAATTACCGGCTAGTAGTTTTGCTTCAAGCGTTTCATTACTGTCGTAGACATCATAGGTAACCTTGATACCGGTTTCTTTTTCGAAATTCGCAATCGTATCTTCGGCGATATAGTCAGACCAGTTATAAAGCTTGAGCTCTTCTTGTGCCTGAACTTGGCCTGCTAAGGTGCAAGCCAAGGTCAAGCTAGATAAACCTAGGGTAAAACGAGATGTTAAATTGATTTTCATCTGAATAGCCTCTTTCTATATGTGCCATGAAAGCGCCGTTTCATAGCATTGGTTTTTTATTGTTATTGCTTCAAAGCTGAAAGTCGCATAGGTCACACTAAGTGAAACCTATACATTGAGTAATAAGAACTCCCTTTCCCAAGAGCTAATTACCTTATGAAAGGTCTCAAACTCTGCTCGCTTAACGCCGATATAGGCTTCTACGAATTGAGGTCCCATAATTTCAGTCAGTTCTGGGCATTCTTCAAGGAGTCGTAAACCTTCTTCAAGAGAACGCGCTAGCTCGACCGTATCGCCTTCTTCAGCCGCCGCATCTGAGGTGGGTTTAGTCGGTTTTAATTCACCTTTAAGGCCCAAATAGCCACACGCTAAACTCGCTGCAATCGCAAGGTAAGGGTTGCTGTCAGCCCCCGGAAAGCGGTTTTCAATTCGGGTTGCTGGCTTAGGTGCAGCAGGTGCTCTAAGGCCAGTGGTACGATTATCTATGCCCCATTTCATATTGATTGGCGCTGAGATTTCAGGCGCAAAACGACGATATGAATTGACGTTTGGTGCAAAAAAGCTGATGGCGTGAGGCGTGAATTTTTGCAATCCACCAAGGTAGTGATAAAAACGTTCGCTGAACTGCTCGGTATCACTGGCAAATATGTTTTCGCCGGTTTTCACATCAATCAAACTTTGGTGAATATGCATTGAACTGCCAGGTTCATTTTGCATGGGTTTAGCCATGAAGGTCGCGTAGATGCCGTGTTTAATCGCCGTTTCTCTCAAGGTGCGTTTAAAAACAAAAACCTGATCAGCAAGATCAAGTGGATCACCATGCAAGAAGTTAATTTCCATCTGTGCTGCACCGGTTTCATGGATGAGTGTATCCACGTTTAAACCTTGTGCTTCACAGTATTGGTAGAGAGTATCAATGACAGGGTCAAACTCGTTGACCGCATCTATGCTATAGGATTGACGTGCTGTTTCACGACGGCCAGAACGACCAATAGCAGGCTTTAGCTCTGAATCAGGGTCATTGTTTTTTTGAATAAGATAGAACTCAACCTCAGGGGCAATAACTGGCTGTAAACCTTCTTTATCATAAAGTGCGAGTACTTTTTTGAGAACAGAGCGACTAGCAAGCGGGTGAAGTTCACCTTCAACTGTGTAACAGTCATTGATGACTTGCGCAGTCGGCTCATTCGCCCAAGGTACCAAACGAATCGTATTGGCATCAGGTGTTAGCACCATATCTCTATCACTTGGATCGACAATATCATAATGATTGTCAGCCCAGTCACCGGTAACTGTTTGCACTAATAAGGTTTCAGGAATGCGTCCGCCTTTTTCATCAAGAAACTTTTTAGTGGGATAGAACTTGCCACGGGCATTGCCTGTCATGTCAGGCAGGGTGGATTCAACTTCTGTAATTAGATTGTCTGTGAGAAACCGCTTTATGGCTTCCATAAATCACCTTTATTGTATGGACTCTGGTTCATAGTTTGGCAGACGCGTATCGCTATGCCTAATGCCAATTTGTAATCTTCTGGATGATGATTAAAAACATTAAACCGAATCATCATTCGCTTTTAGATTATTTTAAAGAAATTATTAAAGCAATAGTTAAGTGAATAAAAAACACGAAAAATGGTGCTTGTAACTAGAATAAATCCGAATTATCATTCGGTTTATTGTTTTAGATCTTACTCGTTTTAAGGTTTATAAAGTTTTTAGCCCTATATTCTGGAGCATTAAATGAGTTTAACTGGCTACCAAGCATCCTATTACCTTGATTCTGCGAATAGCAAAAAAGACTATGCCAGCCTAGTTGGTGATGAAGATTGTGATGTTTGTATTATCGGTGGCGGCTTTACTGGACTGTCAGCGGCGTTACATCTGGCTGAAAAGGGTTATTCAGTGATCTTGTTAGAAGCCCATAAAGTGGCTTGGGGTGCCTCAGGGAGAAATGGTGGTCAGGTTTGCCAAGGGCATAATATGTCCCATGAAGACATGATCGCTAAGGTTGGCAAGGAAAGTGCAGACCTATTATGGCAAATGTCCTTAGATTCGGTCGATTTGGTAAAAGACCTGATTGAAAAGCATCAGATCCAATGTGATCTTAAACAAGGCGTTTTGCATGTGGCGAATAAAGCTAAACATTGCGATGAGCTTAAGCAGAGCGTGGATTACAAACAGAGCAAACTTAACTATCAGGATATTGAGTATCTAGATAAGGCTCAAGTGTCTGCCATGTTAGGTTCGGATAAATACCATGGTGGAGAGTATTGGAAGCAAGGTGCACATCTTCATCCACTTAATTATGCCTTAGGGTTGGCGCAAGCGGCTGAAAAAGCTGGGGTCAGAATTTTCGAAGACAGTCGAGTAACTGACTATCAGACAGGAAAGCAAGCTCAAGTGAACACAGAAAAAGGCTGTGTGAAAGCCAAGTTTGTCTTATTAGCCTGTAATGGTTACTTGGGGAATTTAGAGCCAAGAATCGCAGGTAAAATTATGCCGATTAATAATTTTATCTTAGCCACAGAGCCTTTAAGCGATGAGATGTGCGCCCGTATTAATCCGCAAGATGTGGCTGTGGCAGATTCAAAATTTGTGATTAATTACTTTAAATTGTCTGCGGATAATAGATTGTTATGGGGAGGCGGTGAAAATTACACGGCTAAGTTCCCCTCAGATATTGGTCAGTTTGTCCGTAAGTATATGCTTGAATTTTACCCAGAACTTAGCCAAACCAAGATAGATTATGGCTGGGGTGGCACCTTAGCAATCACGTTAAATAGGATGCCATTTTTCCAACGTATTGAGCCCAATGTTTTGGTAGCGCAAGGTTATTCGGGCCATGGTGTAGCCATGGCGACCTTAGGTGGCAAACTTATGGCCGAAGCGATTGCAGGACAAAGCCGTGGCTTTGATGTCTTTGCGCAAATGCCATCTCCAAGTTTTCCTGGTGGTACTTTATTACGTTGGCCTGGGCTGGTCGCAGGCATGCTCTATTATTCATTAAGAGATAGACTATTCTAGAAAAGCTAGGAGAGAGTTTAATCTCTCCTAGCCTGTTTGCTTTATAATGGCTTAGAATTGCACCAACCTAATATAAAGTGAAACCGGAACCTCTTTAATGCCGCAAGTGTCATCTAATCAAGCCTCTATTGATAAAGTGAAAAAACAAGATCTCACCCGTCGTTCTGCCCCTGTGCAGGGACGTTCGAAAGAACGCTCAAAAAAGATTATGGATGTGACGAGTGAGCTACTTGAGAGGGTAGGTTTGGATGACCTCACCACAGTATTAATTGCGAAAGAAGTGGGCATTTCGGTGGGATCTTTATACCACTATTTTCCTAATAAACATGCCATCTTGTATGCCATGGCCAGTGAATGGTTAGAGGAAATAGAAAAGGTATTAACCAAGATCAGTGCTTGGGAAATAGAAACCATTCCTCTTGATGATTTGCTTGAGCAAATATTGGCTCTCAACCTGAAAGCCTACAAAAAACAAAAAGCCATTCTAACCTTGGTGCAGGCAATGTTTTCCGTCCCTGAGCTTCGTAGCCTAGATACAGAGCATGACGAGTTAGTCATCTCTCATATGGCAGCATTATTTAAACGTATGGGTATTCACTCTCATATTAAAGAAAGAGAAAGGCTCGGGCGCTTGTACCTTGAGACTAGCCACAGTGCTTTCTTGGTGGTGGTTAATCAAAACCCAGAGCGCGCAAAACGCACTCTGGCGGATCTTAAACTCATGCTACTTGCTTTGTTAAAGCAGCATCTTAGTTAGGTTTCTGACCTCGCATACTTTTAAATAAGCTTTTATCTGTCAGATTGTGTCCTAATTCGGATACGAGTATCGCCACTAGAATTAGCAGGGCACCTAGGCTGCCCTGAAAGCCTAAAACTTCCCCTAAAAAGACCCAAGCAGAGAGAAATGCAAAGACAGGTTCTGTCGCAAAAATTAAGGCGACTTTGGCAGGTTCCAAATGGCGCTGACAGGCTGACTGTGCCCAGTAAGCGTATGCACTGCCAAGTAGACCTGTGACTAGAATGCCACTGAGTACGATAGGGTCGAGTAAGATGCTGATATCGAAGGAATTGCTCGTGGCTTCTTGGCTTATTAGCTCGGGGACTAGCATTAAGGCAATCAGGCTATAAATAGCGACCGCCGCCATTTGTATGATGCTTAAGCTGATAATCGGCAAGTTCGCCACAAATTTGTCGGTGAGTAGAATATGAAAAGCAAAGGCAAAGGCACAAACAAATACCAGACTATCGCCTTGGTTAAAACTGAGTTTATCTCCGACTGTGAGTAGATAAAGGCCTAATGTGGCACACACAACACCTAACCAAACATTCCAACTGGCACTCTGCCTAAACACAAGAAAAGCCAGTACAGGGACAAGTGGCACGCTAAGGCCAGTGATAAAGCCCGCATTCGCTACACTGGTAAAACGCATTCCTTCTGTTTGCGCATAAAACCCAACAAAGAGCAGAAAGCCTAAACTAAAGCCAGCTAAGAAAAGACGGCCTAGGACATCAGTGTCAATTACTTCTTTCTTGATGAAATAAAGTGGTAGTAGGGCGAGGCTAGCAAGGGCAAAACGCAAGGCATTGAATAGGTTGGTTGAGACCTTAACCACGGCTAAATCCACCAGAACAAATTCGGCACCCCAAATGAAGGCCACAGAAAAAAGTATGATAAATGCCAAACGAGATGTGTGAAGTGCCATAGTTAAAGCCTAAGAAATCCGTCTTCATTTCAAAATAAAAAGGTGAGCTTATTGGACAAAAGCTCACCTCTATCAGAACTGACATAAGTCTGTTGGTTCTAAATGCCTAATTTATCTCTTAGGTTGTAGTACCAAGCACCCATAGCTGTATAAGGAATACGCAGTGCTTGCCCGCCCGGGAATGGGTATTGTGGCAAACCTGCGAACACATCAAAGCGTTTAGCGTCTCCTTGGATCGCATCACAAATGACTTTACCAGCTAAGTGCGAGCAAGTGACGCCATGGCCACTATAGCCCTGAGCATAATAAATATTGCTACCAATTCGGCCTAGCTGAGGCAGACGCATAAGGGTTAGCAAGAAGTTACCTGTCCAAGCAAAGTCGACTCTGACACCTTCAAGTTCTGGGAAGGTTTTTAGCATTTTAGGGGTAATAAGCGCTTCTATCTTATCTGGCTCACGGGCGCCATAAGTCACACCACCGCCATAAATAAGACGGCCATCACCAGAAAGACGGTAATAATCGAGTAGGTAGTTACAATCTTCCACACACTGGCCATTTGGCAGTAGAGCATCTTGTTGGGCTTGGCTTAGTGGTTCTGTCGTGATGACTTGAGTACCACAAGGCATGGCTTTGGCTTGAAGTTTAGGCACTAGACCTTCTAAATAAGCATTTCCCGCAACAACCACATAATTGGCTGTGACGCTGCCATTTTCGGTACGTACGACAGCTCTTTCGCCTTCTTCTATACCTATTACTTTTGAGTCTTCATAGATAACACCACCAAGCCCTTCAAAGGCAGCGGCTTCACCTAGCACCAAGTTCAGTGGGTGAAAGTGACCACCTGATTTATCCAACAAAGCGCCTGTGTATCTATCGCTACCAATATAGTTTTGCACATCGGTTGCGGATAAAAGTTCAAGATCTCTGTGTCCGTGGGATTCCCAAAGTTTCTTTTTGCCTTCAAGGTCTCGCATTTGTTTTGGATTACAAGCAGCAAAGATGCCGCCGTCTTTTAGATCACAATCAATGCTGTAATCTTTGACGAAACGACGAATGACCTTGGCTCCTTCAAAGGCCATTTTGCCCATTTCTTGGCCTGTGTTTTTGCCATAATGTTTTTCGATAAAATCGACATCACGGCTGTAACTATGAACTATCTGGCCACCGTTACGCCCTGACGCGCCAAAACCAATGCGAGTCCCTTCTAGTACAGTGACACTGAAACCTTGCTCAGCGAGATGTAGCGCACTAGACATGCCAGTAAAGCCAGCTCCAATAACGCAGATATCACTGCTGATATCTTGGTTTAGGCTTGGGCGCTGTACTTTATCATTTGCAGATGCAGCGTAATAAGATGTTGTATGTGAAGACTGTGACATAATCTTTCTCTACCTTTATACCCAGAACAGTTTCTAAGTAAGCATTATTGGCCTCGACATAACCGAATCATTTGGGCATGTCTCCATGATTCATAAGATACGTCTTGCCCCCATTCGCAGGATATACCCAGAAAGGTATATTTTGCTTTTAATCTGTTTCTTATCAGCTTTAGCTTATAAGGGTTATAGCGACAATTTGTCTCTATTTTCTTCTGATACTGGCTTGTATGATGTGATTTATTGAAAACTCAAATGGTACAAGACGACAGGTTGGAGGTTGAAATATGGCACTTACCCGCAAGAAACCAAGGGATTTTGTGTATATTGATGAGCTAAGAGAAGCGGACAAGGATTGGCCAAATTACTTTTTAGGCAATAAGGTTTGGGTCTTTTTTGACTCTTATGATGCCAAATTAGCGGGTGATATCTCCTACTCTCGAATTGTCGTTAGCTGTGATAACGAAACCGGCTGGATATTGCAAAAAGGTTGGACTGACCTTGATGAAATCGGGGAGATTGCAAAAACAATTGTTAGCCCTATTTCGCAGCAAAGCTTAATGAAACTTGGCTTTGTTCCTTGGCATGGCTGGTACGAATAAGCCAACTTGAACTATCCATTACTGAATTACTTGTCTGTGACTTGATGACTAAAAATCGAGTCACTTTTCCCTTGCTTTCCGCTCTATCTTCTTCCCTATCTTGGCTCCCTTTTTTACTCAAACACTTTAAATGCTCTTCTAGCCTACTTCTTGTCTTTGTTAAATTTTTACCAAGATAAAAGTGAAAAGTTGGCTATAGTCTAATGTTAATAGCAGCCTTATTTTCTCTCTCTTTTATCTTATATGGGGCCTATTTACATCTGGTTAAAATTTTTGGTGGTTAAGAATCGAAAGGGACGTTAGCTAATGGGTAAGGTGTCTTTTAAAGCACTTTTTTTTGCGATTATCCTAGGTTTAGTCGGCTTAGTGGGCGCTTATAACCTCACTATGGCAGTCAGTGCTCGTTTAATTAATCAGGAATTTATTAAGCTAGAAAATGTCGCCAAACAGATTTCTATTCATTTTCAAGGTGCGATTGATAAGTCCACTAATGACTTAGCCGCCCTACAAGCTTTTTATTCAGCTAAGCCTGAACTTTCATCCCAGAGTGAATTTAATCAATATATGGACGTGCTGAGTATAGAGCAACGTCACTATATTCAAGCACTAAGCTGGGTGCCTTTGGTACATGATGATAATCGAGACGAATTTGAAGCGAGACTAAGGCGTCAGCAAGGTGATTTTTTAATTAAAGCACGCGATGAAAAGGGGGTCTTGGCTGCAAGTCAGCGCAAAGCCACCTACACGCCTGTGACTTATATTCGTCCTTATTTAATTAATAAGGCCGCTCAAGGGTTTGATCTGAGTAGTAGTGCGACGAGGAATGCCTCATTAATCATGGCGAGAAATACTGGCTTAATGACAGCGACCTCTAAAATTCGTTTGGTCCAGGAAACGGGTGAATCTTACGGATTTCTGATTATAGCGCCTGTGTTTGCCAAAGGTAGTCTGCCTAAAACAGCTGAAGAAAGACGTTTGTCTTTAGTGGGTTATGTTACCGGTGTTTTTAGAATTGATACCCTGATGAACAATGCCCGTGAACAAGCCGATAAAATTGGTTTAAAGATTACCCTGCATGACATTGAAACAGATGAGATAAGTCTGCTTTATGGACAAACTCAGTCAGATAGCGCCTTCAGTTTTGATATCAAAATTCCTGATAGACATTGGCAGTTAAACCTTTCTTTAAATGATGAATTAAAACAAAAAATTGAATCGCCAAGCATAGCAAATTGGATTTTAGTCGGTGGTGGCTTGATTAGCTTCTTATTGGCTCTGTCTTTTTATGCCTTGCAAGTGGCAGTCATGAAGTCTCGTAGAGTTACCAATTTAAGTGAATTGCTACAAGTGCACAATCGCGAATTAGAAGAAACGGTGGCAGAACGAACACTTGCACTATCAGAGCAAAACACCCTTTTAAACCAACATGTAAAAAGTTTGGAGCAACAAAAGACCAGTCTTTCTTTACTGATGCAAGAATCTGAAACAGCTAAACAAAGTGCACAAAACTTGGCGCAAGAGCTGGCTCGTTCTAACCGTGATCTTGATGATTTTGCCTATGTCGCATCCCATGATCTAAAAGCCCCTTTAAGAGGTATTAGCCAACTCTCTAACTGGGTTCTGGAAGATATTGAAGAGGGCAAACTTGAGGACATACCCAAGAACCTTACCCTGATTAATAACAGGGTTAAGCGTTTGGATACCTTATTAAGTGATTTACTGGAATACTCTAGAGCCAATCGACAACAAGCGACTTTAGCGCTACTGGATAGCCAGGAACTTATTCAAGGTTTGTTTCCGCTTTATTCACCTAATGACAAGTTTGAATTAGAGCTAATCTCTTCTTTACCCGTTTTTGAAACATTAAAGTCTCCGTTTGAACAGGTTGTGCGTAACCTTCTCAATAATGCGTTTAAACACCATGATAAGAGTGCTGGGAAAATACAGATTAGCTGTGAAGAAATCGACGACTATTACACTTTTATGATCAAGGATGATGGGCCTGGCATAGAAGCTGATTACTTTAAAGAAATTTTTAAAATGTTCAAAACCCTTAAACCAAGAGATGAAGTAGAGGGTAGCGGCATGGGCTTAGCGCTGATTAAAAAGATCGTTGAACATTACGGTGGCCAAGTATATTTAGAATCAAAAGTGGGTAAGGGTTCGGCTTTCTATTTTACTTGGCCAAAGCTTATAAAGAACTAAGTGACTTAAAATGATTTTTTCTCATAAAGTGAAATATCTCCGTGAAATTGATGAGTTAGTGACTATGATTAAGATGAGGCTTAACTCACAGGGAGTGGTTAAGTCGCATCTTTTCTCTCTTAAAAGCGAGTCGTTTTCTCACCTTAAATTAGATACAAACGCAGATATTTCTTTGTTTGTACCTAACCCTTAACGGTTTAATCTCAGTTTTCTTAGAGTTTAGCTTGAAGCTGTTTTATCTCATCTTGCCATTGTGCTTGTAGTTTAGGTTTTTGCCGCTTTGCTTTTCGTTTTAAATCCTCTTCAAGTAACGTCTCAAGCTCAATTAAGCGCTCTAACATGGCTTCTTCATTAAGGTTTTGCAACTGAGTTGTGCCGGAACCATTTTGAGAAAATTTCGCCTTATCAGTAGTCTCTTCCTTAAGGGACTTAAGCTCATTTTTTTCTGAAATCTGTTGATATACCTCTTCAACATTGAGGTATTCAGTGAGTTCGCCGTTTTGAATAAACCAGAATCGATTGCAGGCTTGCTCGATTAAGCTTCTATCATGACTGACGATTAAACTGGCGCCTTTAAAGATGTTGAGTGTGTCTATGAGTTCTTCTTTGCCTTCCATATCTAGATGGTTGGTCGGCTCATCTAAAAACACTAGATGATACTTAGCCAAAGTCAGGCCGATAAACAGCAAACGAGCTCGCTCTCCACCGCTTAATGAGGAGACCTTTTGTATATGGCGGGCATATTCAAACCCAGCACTAATCAAGGCTCGCTTGCCTTGTTCATCACTCAGGGCGCTAAAATGACTTAATGCTTCTATGAGAGAGTCTTCATCATTAAGCTGGTTTTGAGATTGATCGTAATAACCTAAACGACAGCTAGGGTGAAAGTTAACGTCTGGCTGAAATATCGCTTGTTGATTCAATGTTTGCTCAAGATAAAAAGCATGTAAAAGATTGAGTAAGGTGGACTTACCACAGGCATTGTTACCTAGTACCGCGATGCGATCACCACTCTTAATACGCATTTCAGGCATTTGAAAAAGGCTAAGTTCGCTTTGAGGCGGTTTTAGCATGAAAGGTATGGTTTCGAGCAGGCGATTGGCTGGTAAGGCTTCTCCCTCAAGTTGTAAGTGCCAAGGCGTTCCCTCGCTAAGCTCTGTCTGCTCTTCTTCTAAGCGCTCTTTTCTGGCGTACATAGTCTTTGCTTTTCGGGCGAGATCTTCATTGTCATAGACCTTGCCCCAAGTGGCTAAACGCTTTGCACTTTTCTCGATTCTATCAATTTCTTTTTGTTCGCCTTGATGCCTCTGTCTGTCTTGTTCATCTTTTTCATCCAGTGCAGTTCTTGCTTGAGTACAGCTTAGAGCGAAGTGATGTAAAGACTTATCACGCATAATCCAGGTGGTATTGGTGATGACATCAAGTAGTACTTGGTCATGAGATACAAGAATGAATGAGCCTTTCCAGCGAGATAAAAAGCGTTCTAACCACATCAGAGAGGCGAGGTCTAAATGGTTACTAGGTTCGTCTAACAGGAGTAAATCAGGCTCATTAATAATGGCGCGAGCCAGTAGAAGGCGCATTTGTTGGCCACCACTGGCATGACTGACTTGCATCTGATATTCATGCTCAGCAAAGCCCAATTCAGATAGCATTAACTCTGCGCGCCAATGCTCTGTCTCGTCGAGAGTTTCTGCTAAGGCATTAATTAGACTGCTAGATTCTAAGATTGGGGGTATATGTTGTTCTACATAGCTCATTAAGCAGTGATTCGCCTTGGCGATATTGCCTTCACTGGCGTCATATTCGCCATTGAGCAACTTAAGTAGAGAGCTTTTTCCACAGCCGTTATGGCCGATAAGACCAATTTTGTCGCCACTTTGTATGGTGAAGTTTAGCGCAGTAAATAAAGGTTTGGTTGAGTGTGCAAGTGTTAGGGATTGTGCTGTTAAAAAAGTGCTCATAATATTCTCAAGAATTTTTGGCGCAAAAGGCCGTTGTCAAAGCTGACAATAATTCTTCGAACATGAGGGAAGGTGTTCGGGTGAGGTTTTAGACTGTCTTCAGACAGTTAATAACTCAGTCGTAAAAATTTCGCTCAAGTCGAGATTATCGCAGCGCGATATCAAAAACTCTTGAGCGGATACGAATACCAAAAAGGCGTGGGTTGGTAACACACCACAAAGACATAGAATCCTCCTTAAATTAGTTATGAATTGATCAATAATATTAACTCCATTGAGCATTCACTTTATCACTATCAAAGACAATGTACAGGGGCTAAATCAAAAAACTAGTTTAAAAAATGGGTGATAATCCTTTAAGTATTAAGTAGTTATTTAGAAATAATTCAGTGAAATCTATGAGTTAGCTGCTATGCTTAAAAAGAGGCTTAACTCACAGGGAGTGGTTAAGTGTCATTCTGAGGGAAGCATCTTGCTTCCTTTTTCTTATTGTTTTCAGGCTTTTTGATCAAGGAGTGATCATGAGTTTAGCGAGAGTGTTTAGTCGTGCCCGTGTTGGTGTCGACTCCCCCCTAGTGACGGTTGAAACTCATATATCAAACGGACTACCTGCGTTGAGTATTGTCGGCTTACCAGAAGCGGCGGTACGAGAGTCTAAAGACAGAGTGCGCAGCGCGATTATGATGAGTAAGTTTGAATTTCCTACTAAGCGCATCACCATCAATCTAGCGCCTGCAGATTTACCCAAAGAAGGCGGACGTTATGATTTAGCGATTGCTGTGAGTATCTTGGTTGCCTCAGGGCAATTGGGTAAGGTCGAACTGGATGAATATGAATTTGTGGGAGAGTTAGCTCTCTCTGGTGATATTCGAGGAGTGCCCGGTTTATTGCCTTCAGCCATTACAGCAGCTAAAGCGGGTAGGCAGCTTATCTTACCTATCGATAATCAAATGGAAACAGCCTTGGTTGAATCTAATCACCTAGCGGCGTTGCATCTTACCCAAGTTACCAGCTTCTTAATGAAGCAGTCCTTCTTAAATCCTTGTATTGCTGAGCTGGCTGAAAGAAGTGAAAAACAATATAAGGATATGGCCGATGTAAAAGGCCAATTTCAAGCTAGGCGTGCTTTAGAAGTTGCCGCTGCGGGTGGTCATAACCTTTTATTCATTGGCCCACCTGGCACAGGTAAAACCATGTTGGCTTCACGCCTTCCTGGTATTATGCCAAGTATGACAGAGGCCGAATCCCTTGCTGTTGCCAGTGTGCAGTCAGTGTCAGGACGGAAAATAGGTGCTGATTGGTTTTGGCAAGAAAGACCTTTTCGTTCACCTCATCATTCAAGTTCTGCCGCCGCTTTAGTGGGTGGTGGATCTGTGCCAAAACCAGGTGAAATCTCTTTGGCCCATTGTGGTGTTTTATTTTTGGACGAATTGCCTGAGTTCGACCGTAAAGTGTTGGAAGTACTTCGAGAGCCCTTAGAAAACGGTGAAATTCATTTGTCCCGGGCACGAGGGCAAGTCTGTTATCCCGCTCGATTTCAATTGGTGGCTGCTATGAATGCGAGCAATGAAGCTTACCAAGGGGATGATTATTATGGTTCAAGAGCCAGCCAAGGTTATTTGCGTAAACTCTCAGCGCCATTTTTAGATCGCATAGATCTCCATGTTGAAGTGCCACCTTTGCCTTCCAATGTTTTGGTAAATGCCGATGAAACGGGGGAAAGCAGTGCCTCAATACGAGAACGGGTCGAGCAGGCTGTGACAAGACAAAGAGCACGCCAAGGCTGCTTAAATGCTCAGCTAAATGGTCGTGAATTAGAAGCAATATGTGCCTTAAATGAAAGTGATAAAGCCTTTATGCAAGGGGCGTTAGACAAGCTGGGTTTATCCGCAAGGGCCTATCATAGAGTGTTAAAAGTCGCACTCACTCTCTCTGATTTAAGCCAAGCTGATCTGGTAGAGCGCCGGCATCTTATGGAGTCTCTCGCCTACCGTAAAATGGAGCAGAAGCTTGCGAAAGTGATAGGGCAGGGGTAAGTTGGTTATTAAATTAGCTCTAAGTCGAGCTTGCCGCTTAATCGCTGACATGATGGAAGAATACAGCTATGTACCCAAGGAAGACTCTCGATATTCCCTTCGCTAAAATATTTAAAAATATCCTTTTTAATAAAGATAAAGAGGGGGCTAGATTCGAGCAAGAGGGCTATTTAGCCTGTTTTTCTGTGCGATCGGGCTTTGATCTTTTGATTAATAGTCTTGGGTTAGCGCCTGAACACAAGATACTTATGTCTGAAGTTAACATTAAAGGCATGGTGGATGTGGTTGAAGCAAACCACAAAAGTATTCAATTGATTTCACTGGATGACGACTTAGATATTGACGCTGATATTGATGAGTATTTGGATGAAAATACTAAACTGGTCGTGATAGCACAGCTTTTTGGTGGCTATAAAAATATTGATGCTCTGATTCAGAAGTTTCAGGCCAAAGGTGTGTTTGTGGTGGAAGATTTATCACAAGCTTACCAAGGCAACTTAAAACGGCATTCTCCCTATTGTGATGCGGCGTTTTACAGTTTTGGACCATTAAAAACGGCTAGTCTCGTGGGTGGTGGTATCGTCTATTTGAAAGACAAAGCTTTGTTAAAGCGAATGCAGCAAGCCTTGCTTTCTTACCCTAAACAAGCTGAATTAACCTATGTTTCCAAGGTGATAAAGTTCTATCTGTTTCATTTACTTTTGCATAAACAAGTCTATTCACTTATCTCTCGTTTATTGGGGGATAAGCTCACATCTGTAGTAAACAGATTATCGCAAACGAACTCAGGGCCTTTTGACATTGAGTCTGTTCGGCTCCAACCTTGCTCAAGTTTGAAGCGTATGCTGATCGAAAAAGAATTGCCTGTCGAATTACAAGGTGAGAATAAGTATGAGAGTCTCATTAAGCAGTTGGATTCTCACATTAGCTTTGTAAATAAAAGCTATGCACATCAAAAGTATACGAAGGATGAGAGTACTCATTTTTGGTTATTCGCAGTGAGAAGCCAGAATAGCGCAGCCTTAATGAATGCTTTGAGGCTGCAAGGCTTTGATGCGTTTGATCGTACTAACTTACTTTTAATTCATCAGGATGCAGAAAAGGCAAATACCGCAGGTAAATTAGCGGATTTAGTTTATTTGCCTTGTCTGAAAAAGATGAACCAAAAGAGCTTGGTTAAAATGGCTGAAACCATTAACCGTCTGGCCTAAGCAATCTGGTTTTTTGCTTGTCATTTGGGGTGATTGGCTGCTTTGTCGCTTGCCTAGCGATAATAAATTATAAAGCGAGTTGATCAACCACCACGCTTGCTACCGCAAGATCTTGAGCACCAATGCCTGTGAGGTCTACGACACTGATATTGGCCTTAGCAAAGTCGATATCGCCCCTCTTGCCTGCAAGTAAATGCCCTAGCTCAATATCACTGTCTTCAGCAATTGCGCTAGCGCGTACCGCATTCCCAAAATCCCCATGGTGTAGGCATTGTTCATGGTTATCTGTGACCAGAATATCGGCGTTAGCCAGTACATCTGGCGCGATTTCAGATTTCCCCGGGCTATCAGCGCCAACCGCCACAATATGAAGTTCTTTAGGAAGGTCTTCAACTTGAACCAGTGCAGTACTTGAAGGCGTGGCAGTGACCAGTATTTGGCTTGTGTGACACACCTCTCGTACACTTTGCATAACTTCGACTATGAGCCCTGATTCTGCTTCGAGCCTTTGTTTGAATGATTGGCTTTCTTCTAAGTTTCGAGCATAGATAGCCACTTTTTTGATGCCTAGATTTTGGCTAATCATTTGGGCTTGTAGATAAGCTTGGGTGCCTGCGCCGACTAAGCCTAAATAAGCATCCTTGGATACAGGCTTTAAAGAAGCCGCTAAGGCACCTGCTGCCGCTGTACGAACCTGAGTTAGCCAGCCTTCATCTTGGAGTAATGCTACGGGCACGCCTGTTTGTGCAGACATCACAAGCACTAAGCCATTGTTAGCCGGAAGGCCTTTTGCCGTATTCTGATAAAAACCAGAGGCCACCTTGATGACAAAATAAGGCTGCTGAGCATGTTGAGCCGCCTTAACATGGCAGTCACCAAAAAAAGCACCATTGAATTCTTTAAATAGAAATTGCATTGGCTCTGGTTGCTCAATTAGGCCCTTTGAATAATCAATAAAGATCTCTTTTACGGCATCTATTGCTGCTGTAAAAGATAAAGCTGGGCGAATATCTGCTAACGGAATAACGTGCATCTTAGTCTCCTTATAATCCTGAATCTCGGGGTTACAGGTTGAGGGTTACAGGTTGAAGGTTACAGATCAGAGAAGTTAGCTTCAAAGTACTGGCGCATGGCTTTGAGGCCTTCAGTGAATACCTTGTCTCTACCAAAACCAAGTCGGAATCTGTCTTTAGATACCTCATTCAAGTCAGAGGCATAAATGGAGGCGGGCAACAATAAGATACCACTTTCTTCAAGGAGTGATTTGCAAAAGTCTTCCACATTGCCAGGGCCAATATACCGAGGAAAGGCCACACAACCACCTAAAGGACGCTGCCAATCAATGATGCCCGGGTAGTCTGCAAAAAGTTGCTCTAGCTCTGCTACATTACGCTGCATCAAGTTAAGGTTGCGAGCTAAAATCGCGTCTTTGTTTTTTAAGGCAATGATGGCCAGTTGCTCAGAAGGTGCTGAGTTACAAATAGACAAGAAATGCTTATAACGCTCTACTTTTAAAAGTACTTCTTTATCTTGTGAGGCGATCCAACCAATTCTAAGGCCGGGTAATCCATAGGCTTTAGACATGACATTAAGGGAAATGCCTTTTTCATAGAGATCGGCTATTTGTGGCATTTGATCATCTGAATTGAGCTCGACCCCACGGTAAACTTCGTCACTGAAAAGGTAGATATCATTTTCTCGGCATAAAGTGATAACGTCTTCGAGCTCTTTTGCGCTCAGCACATAGCCTGTGGGGTTATGTGGAAAGTTGATTGATAATAGCTTGGTATTAGGGCGTATAGCGGCTTTAATCCCTGCAATATCCAGTTTCCAACCGCCTTTGCTCTGGCCAGTGTTATCTTCTATGAGTGGGACACCTGTTACCTCGCAAATGGCTAAAGGGATCGTCTCAGCGCTTTGGTAATTTGGAGTAGGCACTATGACGTGGTCTTTTTCTGTAAGTAAGCATCTTGCTAGGGCATAAATGCCTTCGCCTGCACCTGCTAGGCAAAGAATATTGTCTTTTTGCATGCTTTGATAAGTGCCCGCGATGAGTTCACGTAATTCAGGCGCGCCCCAGGTTTCCGTATAACCCAATGTGAGGTTGTCGTACTTTTCTCTGTCTTCCTCACTTGCCATGGCCAATAGTTGGCTCAATGTCAGGGTTTCTAAATCTGAGGCTGTCATATGGTGTTTGGCTTTAAATTCCCACTTAGAGAAAAAGACTTCTAAAGAAAAATCACGCATAGGTTTTGGGGACGTCATTATCAAACTCTCCGTTTAAGCTAAATGTTGAATAGCGTATTTGTTGCATTAATTGAATGATCAGTGCTGTCGAACATCTCGTAACAGGGTGTATAAACTGGCTCTTGAGATGCCAAAAGCCTTGGCAACATAGTCGCTAGAACCTCTTATTTGAAAAATCTGATTGGCTTCTAGGGCCGCCACTATCTTGAGCTTGTCTGCTTTGCTTGTTGCATGCATTGCCATCCCAAGTTCGGCCAAGGTTTTAGCTATGATTTGGTTTGCATTTTCGCGCCAATCTGAGCCCATCAGGGCAGGGCTTTGTTGCTCTGACTCAATATCGATTAACGACGCCAGTAGCTTGGCAGATTGCGCGAATAAACCGGTTTTCATATTGATGCAAAGAAGGTGGGTTGCGACGCCTTTATCATCTCTTAATACGCTGGTAATCGATTTTGTGCTTTCACCTTCTGGGGTGGATTTCGAATAGGGCCCAATAATGGCTTTGTTATCAATTTCAGTGGTGAGCTCATCTTCATCTATCAATGAATCATCACCCACTTTTCGGTTGGAATAAGGGTTCTCGATATGCGCAATTTTGCCTGAGCCTAAATCGTGTATGACGACCTCAAGTTGATTGGGCAATAAGAGTGAAATGGCTTTACATAACACTCTGTAATTTTGAAGAGAATCAGACATCTTAGTTTCCAATATATTAACCAATAGATAAATTAGATTTTTACAATTTATCTATAATTGGACTGTTTGTCTAATTTTATTTTTATTAAATCAAACTGATTAGCTGCCAGCCCCCAAAGATAATCAACAAAACGCCCGCAATCTGACTGACTTTTAGCATCCATTCTGGGCTAATTTTATGGCGTACCATGGTGACTCCAATTGCTAGCATCAGCCACCAAGCCGCAGAGCCTAAAAAGACCCCAGTGACCATGGTGCCAGCTGAACTTGATGTCAGAGAGATACTGCCGCCAAGAGCCGAGAAAACTGCCACAAAAGACAGTATTGTCATGGGGCTCGCGAGTGTTAGTGCAAGAGTCGAAAAGAAAGCGCGGAAAATACCTGCTGCTTTTTTACTTGTACTAGCTGTGCTGTCTGGTGTTTTGGCTCTCAGTAAGCCTTGGCCTAACCAAATTAAAAAGAGCCCACCAAATAGTGCCAAGGGGGCCGAAAGGGAGGTAAATGCTTGAGTCACCGCCGCGAGTCCAAAAGCCCCAATGGCCCCATAAACCGCATCGGCAGATGCCGCACCTAAGCCGGAAGCAAAGCCTACTTTTGCACCACTGGTTAGAGTGCGTTGCATGCATAATAAGCCAATAGGGCCAACGGGAGCTGCAATGGATAAACCAATGACAGCGGCTTTCATCAATAATAAAAAGTCCATCGGACCTCTCCTTTAAGTCAGTAAATGAATAGGCATATTTTGACAAAAGAGAAGAAGGGGCTAAATAATGAAGTTTCTGAATAAATGTGAATTGAACTAAACTATTTAGGTAAAACAACAAAAGTACCGAAATTATGAAAATAGATCCTTTATCTTGGAAAATTTTAACGGCGGTTCAAAATGATGGGCGCATATCCTTAAAAGCCCTTGCGAATGAAGTTGGCTTGTCTTTACCCGCAACCTCAGAAAGGTTAAAGCGGTTAGAAGAAAGTGGCATTATCAGTGGTTATAGCGCCACCATATTACCTGAAGCCATCGGCTATAAGGTGATGACCATAATCGGCATGACCACATTACAGCCTAATAAAACTCGCTTGATGCAAGAGTTAAATGAAATGCCAGAGGTGATTGAATGTTTGCATGTAACAGGACAGGATTCTTATTTATTAAGAGTAGTAACACGGGATTTGCAGCACCTTGAAGACTTTGTTGGCTCGATTAACCATTTTGGTGAAACCCGTACTTCTATTGTGTTATCACACCCGATTCGAATGCGCCCGCTAAAGCCTGCTCCTGCTGAAACACAGTCAATTTTTTAGTACTTTGACTTAGCCAATTTTTTCGAATCGGCTAAGTCTAAAAGATTACTGAGTTAATGGTCTAAAGCCAGCTTAGCGACACAGGTCTGAATGGCATCTAATTGGCTAGAAAGGTCGGTATTTGCGGCTGGAAAAAGGCCATCTAATGCAGCCGTACCTATGGTAAAGCCTGCGGCATTTGCTTCATAGGCCGCAATAATTCGTTCAGGTCCTGCAATAGAGCCTGCCATTATCACAGGTTTATTGATGGCACTTGTTACCGCAGCCATGAGTTCTGGTACGGATTCACTTGAACGATAAGCTAATAAATCTAACCCATGTACACCCTCATGTTGAGTGAGTGAAATAGCGCTTTGAACTATGTCTTCTATGCTACCCATAAGATTACTTGGGTGGCCTTCAATTCGCCCTGGGAAAGGGTAATATTGAATATTGCTATCTTTGAGTAGAGGTAGAACATGCTCAACTCTTGTGCCCCCTAAAAGGTAATCGACTCCAATTTCGACAGCAGCTTTAGCGGATGCAATTTCGCTATCCGTATCAAGAGAAACAACTTCAATATAGCTTGTGGCACCGCCCGTTTTTATCAGCTTATTTAATGCTTTTAGGTCTTCAATAGGCAGGCCAATATCTTTAAATCCTATGTGCTTGATGCCAGCGTTGATTGCTGTTATTAAATGTTGTTTGGCGTCTGCCACAGTGCGGTCATTACGGGTAAGCATAAAGATAAAATTATAAGTCATGGTTGGCCCCTTGGTTTTTACAATTGATGAGTTTTGTTGCGTAGCTAATGGCTGTTTCTAAACTTGCGTGATCTGCAATACCTTTACCTGCAATATCAAATGCCGTGCCATGATCTGGGCTTGTACGTATGAAGGTTAGTCCCAGAGTGATATTAACCCCAGTTTCTATGCCCATATATTTCACTGGGATCAGACCTTGGTCATGATATTGTGCGACGACAATGTCGAATTTTCCTTGTCTTGCTTGCATGAAAACCGTATCCCCTGGCCAAGGGCCACTGACTAGATATCCTTTTTCTTGAGACGCTTTAATGGCTGGTTGGATAATATCGATTTCTTCTCGACCGAATAGACCGCCTTCTCCCGCGTGGGGGTTGAGCCCTGCAACGGCAATACGAGGCTGCTGAAACCCCAAGGCCTTAGCGCCCTGTTGAGCAAGTTCTATCGCTTGTATTTGTCCATCAAAATTAATCCTGTCTAACACCTCTCTCATGGAGCAATGAATACTGACTAATACCGTGCGTAACTCTTGATTTGCAAGCATCATGGCGACTTTGTCAGAGTCACAATAATGAGCGAGGATTTCAGTATGACCTGGGTATTTGATACCCGCCAAACTAAGGGATTCTTTATGAATAGGGGCGGTGACAAGTGCTGATACCTTATCTGTTTTTGCTAATTCAATCGCTGTGACTATGGCGTCAAAAGCAGCTTTGCCATTATCTGCATTGATTTCACCCACCTTGGGTAATTGGGTGAAGTGCGAGCTCGCGATCAGATTAATAGTATTAGCGCTAAAATTTGCCTCTTCAGGGCTTTGTATCTCATGGATCGACCAGTTTACCGATACCTGTTGGATTGCCCCTTGCATCACAAGAGGATCACCTATCACCACACATTGAGTCGTAAATGTGGGTGCAGTGAGTGTTTTAGCGATGATTTCAGGCCCTATTCCGGCCGGGTCTCCCATTGTTATGGCAATGGGGGCTTTAACATCTTGCATAGAAATACCTCAGTCGTGAGTGGTGAGAAGTGAATGAGCGGCTTGATAAAGTACGTCCGGTCCACCAAAGCCGCCTGCTTTCATGGCTAACGCTAAAGGCGTGCCTGTTTCATCTATGGCTTTTGCGAGGGGAAAGCCCGCCTCAAATTCACCTATAAGTTGAAATGACTTAACCGAAAGTGTGCTGAGTATGGCGTCCATCGTTTCCCCACCTGTTGCTATCAGAGCATCAAATTCCTGTTTATGAATGGCGTCTTGCGCTTCTGATGTGAGGTTTTTGAGGACAGTTTTTGCATTATTTCGGGGTGATTTAGGCACAGTTAAGCAAGCAATTTGAGCATCTTTTTTATCATGCTTAGAAAGTGATTTGGCGTTAAATACCACGGGAACACCTTTGCTCTTTAAGTATTCACATTGGGATTGGCTAACGGGATTAGCACTACCTATTACAATTAAGCATTTTTTTGCTTTAACTTGGGTCTGAGCTTGATAAAGGGGTTCCTTGTTAGAGTGAGAGTAAGTTCTAGCTGTTTTGTCTAGGGTATTAGCCAGTGCTTGCGCAAGACCGGGAGAGCCTATCCAAAGTACCTTGTGTTTATTGGGGATAAGCGCAACTTGCTGGTTTAGCTCAGTTTGGGTTTTAGCATCTAGAATAAGCGTAAATTGCTGTCTAGCTGCCTTTGTTATGTCTTCTTGGCTTGCCGTTGTCGATATGATTGTCGCTTGACCTAAAGAAGGTGCAATCAAGTCTTTAATTGAACTGGTTCTGGCCGGATGCACAGGGTCGTTAGCGTATTGGCTGGTGGAAACGCTTTTGCCTTGCACAAACTGTATGCCATTGTGTGTGGTTCGCCCTGCATCAGGAAAGGCGGGAGCGATGATAATATTGTGAAACCTATCTTTTTCAGCCGATTGATAAAGGGCCTCTAATTCAGCTCGAATATGACCTCTTAAGGTGGAATCTATTGTTTTATAGATAATCTGCTGGCTAGAAAATGTGTGGATAGCCTGCTGAACACGTTTTATAGCGGCTTGTTCACTAACTTGTCTGCTGCCTGTATCAAGTGCAACTAGCTGGGTATTTATTTCGCTTTGTTGTGTTGTTTCTAGTTCAAGAAAGTCTTGTCGAAGAACAAGGGAAGAGAGCCCTTTTGCTAAAAAGGGGGCGGCACCATCTGCGGCACTGGTTAGGTCGTCTGCTATGATGGCAATATTGGCTGAAGTCGCATTTAAGTTTTTCATACTGGTGATTCTAGTGAACCTATTAATTAAAAAAAGCCATATTTTTTAACCATTATTGGTGATAAAAAATCACCAACAATCTATCTTGTATTAAAGCTTTATATGGCAGAATGTGAGCGTAAGTAGAACCTAGGAGAGGAAGGATGAAGCAGGTAAAAATACCATCTCTTAATGATCTAAGAGCATTCGAGGCCGTTGCGAGGTTGGGTACAGTGCGTGCTGCAGCCAATGAAATTGCCGTCACCCATGGTGCTGTGAGTCGACGTATTCGTAATCTAGCTGACTATATTGAGGTTCAGTTATTTCAGGTTGAGGGGCGTGGCATTCGTTTAACCTCTCAGGGTGAAGTGTTAGCAGGAGCTGTGACTGATGCTTTTGAGTTAATCCAAGAGGCGTTAGCTGAGATACAAGCTCCTGAGCAAGCAGGTCCCATTCTTTTATCCTGTGAAAGGTCAGTGGCGATGCGTTGGTTAATGCCAAGGTTGAGTGACTTTCAAACTCAATACCCTGAAGCGGATTTGCACTTATCCTTTGGGGGTGGTGAGCTGGATTTCACCAAAGATAAAGCCAGCATCGCGTTGCGTCGATTAGATTTTGCCATTGATCCTCATTATCAAGTCGATGTTTTAATGCGTGAAAAAATGGGGCCAGTGATGACGCCGAGTATGCTTGAGGCGTTTGAAAGCGGTGACTATATTGGCCTTGGTTCTAAAACTCGCCCAGAAGCATGGAGAGATTGGTTAGCTAAACATCCAGATGTGCCTAAGCCAAAAGAAGTGCGCTATTTTGATCACCATTTTTTCATGGTTGAAGGGGCCGCAAGTGGTCTGGGCGTGGCGTTATGTCCTAAGGTAATCGCCTTTGACTATGTGCAAGATGGCCGATTAATCGATCTTTATGGTTTTAAAGAGGATGGTACTGAATATGGCCTTATTTATCCTAAGTCGATGAAAATGAATGAATTTACCTTAGCGTTAAAGTCTTGGTTGAGCCAAATTGCGGCGGAAATAGACAAGCTCTAGTCCTGTTTATTTATGATGGGAAGGATAAATAATTTGCAGTTTAATGCGTATGCATGTATTTTTAAATAATGAAAAATAAAATTGAACCTTGCTTAGCTTTATCTATTCGCCGTGCTGACCGTATTATCAGCCAAGCCTATAACGACCGTTTGTCTGTTTTAGGTATTCGTTCAACTCAGTTTTCTGTGTTGAGAGTGATAGATGTGATGCAAAAAGCCAGTGCTAAAGACTTACAACAACACCTTTCCATGGAGCAACCGACTGTTTCTCGGGCATTAAAGCCCTTGATTAGAGATGGTTATATTCTGGTGAGTGAAGGCAAAAACAAGAAGGAAAAGTGGCTGACGCTTACGCCGGAAGGTAAGACGTTATTTGATCAGTGTATGATTCCTTGGCGACAAGCACAGGATGATTTAGCCGCTCATTTAGGGCCTGAAACAAGCCAGCTATTGCATGAGTTAAGTAACAAAATCGTATCTTTTAAGAGCTAATTGTTAAGTTTTAAAGAAAATGAACGAGTATTTTAATAAACAAGTAAATACATGCATATGCATTCAGTTTTTAATTTTTAATCGAGGTGAATAATGCAGCTATACACTTATCCTGTTACGACAAATGCGCTGAAAGTGGCTTTATTAGAGGCTTATATCAAGCCTTTTCTCGATTTAGGCATAGAGCAAAGGCTAATTCAGTTAAAAAAAAGAGAGCAGAGTCAGGCGGATTTTTTAGCGATTAATCCTAAGGGGAAAATTCCCGTTTTAGTGAATGCTGCACGTGGAGAAACAGTGACAGAATCCAATGCAATCTTGCTGTATTTACTTGGCCTTCCTCAAGTTCAGGCAGTGCCTGAACTAGCCAAATTAAGTCAAGGATCTAATGTTATGTCTTGGTTGTTTTGGCAGGCAAGCGATACGGGTATCGATAGGGGGGGTTATCACTTTAATCGTGTTCTCTTACCTCATTGGGGTGTTAACAGAGCCCATGAACCCGATGAAGAGCAGCTAGGTAAGTTTTCTAAAAGTTGCCAAGTGCTAGAGCAGGTACTCGCCCAAAATACTTATTTATGTGGCGATGACGTGAGTGTGGCTGATATCTCAGTCGCTGCACTTTTCATGTTCCATCAAGAAGCTGGCATGCCACTAGATAATTACCCACATCTAGTGGCATGGCTAACACGTTTAGAAGCAAGAAGCTGGTGGCGTTCAGCTAAGGATGAGGCGGTCGATTTTATCGGTGATTTGACGCACCGATAGGGATATTGAGCAATGAGTAGTGGCTTTTAGTTGTTACTCATTTTATTTATATAAATACATGCATATGCATTTTTGTTTTGTTACAGATCTCTGTAACGGGAGTTTAAGATGAAAGATTCAGCCCCAGCCGCCGTCAGTGCGGCATCACCTAACGCTGTAAAAGAGTTGAATAGGAGCCAAGGCTACCGGCTGTTTAGTTGGATAGTGTCACACCCCAAGCGGGTTTTAATCTTCGGCTTGCTTCTTATGGCGTTGGTCATTTCCCAAATTACCTCGCTTACCAAGGATACTCGCGCTGATGCCTTTTTAGCTGATGATAATAGCGCGCTCGTGTATCGGGAAAAGGTGAAAAAAATCTTTGGCTTAAGTGACCCTTTGGTTATCGCCGTGGTTGCTAAAGACAGCATCTTTACCCCTGAAGGGCTAAATGCAGTACAAGCTGTGACAGATGTGGTGATGGATCTAAACAATATTGACCCAGACGGCATTACCAGTTTGGCCACAGAGAACAATATATTTGGCACTCAAGAAGGCATGGAGGTTGAGCCTTTTTATGAGTATGAAATAGAGAGTCAGGCAGAAGCCTTAGTAGTGCGAGATGCGATTCGCGACTTTCCGCTTTATCAGGGTAGCCTAGTTGCCCAAGATGAATCGGCTACCTTGGTGGTGGCTGAGCTTTTAGATGAGAAGCTCGTGGAGCAGTCTTACGATGACATGGTCATTGCGATGAATGAGCTGACTTTGCCACAAGGTATTCAGCTTTATGTAGCAGGTGAAGGGGCTGTTTCTGGTTATCTAGGCAGCTATATTGATGCGGATGCAAAGCGCTTAAACCCGCTTGCTGGTGTCATTATTACCTTGATCGTGTTTATCGCCTTTGTTCGCTTTGGTCCCATTATTATGGGGAACCTAGTAATAGCCGCATCTGTATTAATGACGATAGGGGTTATGGCGTTTGTTGGTGTGCCGTTTTATGTCATTACTAATGCTTTACCTGTGATTTTGATTGGTATTTCTGTGGCTGACAGTATTCACATTTACAGTGAGTATTTTGAGCGTCGTGCTCTTTATCCAAATGAATCGATCAAAGAGTCAATCATTCAAACCATGATGGAAATGTGGCGTCCTATTACACTGACCACATTAACCACAGTCGCTGGATTTATGGGTCTGTACTTTGCCGCTTATATGCCTCCATTTAAGTTTTTTGGTCTCTTTACCGCTGTTGGCGTGTCTGTGGCTTGGTTTTATTCACTGGTGGTATTACCTGCGGCCATGAGTATTATTAAGACAGAAGTAAGGCCCGGATTTGCAGCTAAAGTACGTTCACAAAAGCATGATATGACAGCGCGTTTCATGGTTTTTTTAGGCCGTATTACTGCGCGTTTTGCTAAGACTATTCTTGCTTTGTCATTGGTTGTTTTTGTTCTAGGTCTATTTGCAGCGAGCCACTTGGTGGTGGATGAAGAACGCATTAAAACCTTCCACCCAAGTGAGGCGCTTTATGCGGCGGATGAGGTGATAAACAGCCGCTTCGACGGCTCAAACTATCTGGATATTGTGGTAAATACTCAGGATATTGAAGGTATATTCGATCTTGAGGTGCTGGCTAAAATGGAAGCACTACAGGTCTATGCTGAAGGTCTTGATTATGTCGAGGGTTCCACCTCATTAATTGATTACTTGAAGCAGATGAACCGTTCTTTAAATGACGGTGATAAAGCCTTTTACCGTTTGCCTCAAGATCAGGATTTAATTGCTCAATTCTTCTTATTGTATTCCGCTTCAGCTGAACCAACGGATTTTGAAGAAGAAGTCGATTATGACTATCAAAGAGCCAATATTCGCCTAACCCTAAATAATGGTTCTTATGTTAATACCAAGGACGTGGTTGAAGACCTGCAATCTTATCTGGATAAGCAATTTAATGATGGCAAGGTGAATGCTACGTTAACTGGCCGAGTGACTCTGAATTACCACTGGATTAAAGATCTGGGTGAAAGTCATTTCTTCGGCATGGGGATCGCTTTATTTCTGGTATTGCTAGTTTCTTCATTGTTATTGAAGTCCCCAGTTGCTGGGTTTTATACCTTGATCCCCGTGGCGATGAGCATCCTTCTGGTTTACTCGTCCATGGTGTTGTTTTCTATCTCATTAGGCATAGGCACCTCTATGTTTGCGGCGGTTGCCATTGGCCTTGGGGTCGACTTTGCCATACATACGATAGAAAGAATGAGAGCCCTATATCAGGTAGAAAAAGACATGAAAAAGACCTTCGCTCGTTTTTATCCCTCAACAGGTCGCGCTCTGTTGTTTAACTTACTCGCAATCGCCTTAGGTTTTGGTGTACTGATTTCTAGTAAGGTGGTGCCTCTTAATAACTTTGGTGCCATTGTCGCCATCTCTGTTGTCACCAGCTTTCTCTTTAGTCTGACCTTATTGCCCGCACTTATCATGCTGTTTAGACCTAAGTTTATTCTGCAAGAAAAAGCCGTTAAATCAGGCATAAGGCTATCAAATGCGACACCTTTGTTATTAGTTGGCTTAGTGGGAGCTGGGCTTTTCTATCAAGATAAGGCGCAGGCTAGCCAGAACGATACGGCTTTACCTGATGCAAATTGGATAGTAGAGCAAATTAACCATGTGGAAGAGGGTCGTCAGAGTTCCAGCAAGTTATCCATGACCTTGATAGATAGACGCGGCAAGGTAAGACAAAGAGAAACCGTGAGCTTTCGCCAATATGTGGGGTTAGAAAAGCAGACAGTACTTTATTACTTATCCCCTAGAAACGTGAAAAACACAGCCTTTTTGATCCATGATTTTCCAGAAGCTGAGCGTGATGATGATCAATGGTTGTATCTACCTGCACTACGTAAAGCTCGTCGCATTTCTGCATCGGATCGCGGTGATTATTTCTTAGGAACGGACTTTAGTTACGAGGATATTAAAAAAGAGGGCAAGTTTGAAACCGCTGATTTCAAGTTTAAAACCTTAGCCAAAGAGACTCTAAATGGTGTGGAAACCATTAAGTTAGAAGCTATGCCGATAGATAAGAAAACCTCGCGAGAGCTAGGTTATGGCCGCCAGGAGGTTTGGGTGGATCCGAGCAATTGGATAATCCAAAAGGCTGAATATTGGGATATCAAGATGAACCCATTAAAAACCTTAACTATCAGTGATGTACGTAAGGTTGAGGGCATTTGGACTCGTCATAATTTAAAAATGGTGAATCATAAAACGGGTCATAGTTCTGAGTTTATTTTCTCTAATATGAATTACAGCAAAAAAATTAAAAATAGCGTCTTTACACGTCAGGCCCTAAGCCGAGGAGCACCAAAATGAAACCTCAATTATTAGGGGCGATATTGACGCTTATTCCCAGTCTGAGTTTGGCGCTTGAAATGAGTCATAGCCTTAAAAGTCAAACCAGTTATGGTACCGGAACGAGTGAGTGGCAGCAGTCTGATTGGCGCCTTGATAGTGAACTTTATCAAGGCTTAGAGAATGGTGAGATTACTGGTATTTTACGCAGCCGCTTTGACTTGCAAGATAAACTTAACTCGGATCAAACACTGAATAATTATAGCGCCCACTCTGAGCCGCTAACCGCTGGTGATCATGAATGGGTCGAGCTAAGAGAACTGTATTGGCAAGCAGGCTTTGATACCAGTTATTGGCGAGTTGGTAAGCAGCAAGTGGTCTGGGGGGAAGCTGATGGCATCAAACTATTAGATGTGATTAATCCACAGAGCTATCGTGAGTTTATTCTGGATGACTTTGATGACTCTCGTATTCCTTTGTGGATGGTAAATGGGGAGTTTCAAGTTGGGGAAGAGGGCACTTTGCAGGCTCTATGGGTATTGGATAACAGCACCCATGAGTTAGCACCGTCCAGTTCGCCTTTTGCCTTTACTAGCCCTGTGTTAGTGCCGAATAGCGCCGCTGTGCCAGCAGGTGTTACTGCCATATTAGAAGAGGCAAACACACCTGCCATGACACTTGAAAACAGTGATTTTGGTTTACGTTATACCAGCTTTATTGGTAACTGGGACTTCTCTCTTAATTACCTCTATCACTATGTGGATGAGGCGGTGATTAGCGCAAACTTAAGTGGCTCTTCTCTCATTTTAACGCCTGATTATAAGCGTAGTCATTTACTGGGTGGCTCTGCTTCTAGTGTCTTTGGTGATTGGGTACTAAGAACAGAATTTGCTTATGAAACAGATAGGTACCATAGAACAACGGCATCAATACCGGGTGTTGATAAAGCCGATCAATGGGGCATCTTGGTTGGTTTAGACTATCAAGGTATGACGGACTATTTGATCTCGGTACAGTGGTTTCAATCTAATCTTGTGGGGCAAACGGAAAACTTGGTGAAAAATCGCCAAGAAAATACCTTGAGCCTTCTGGTGGAGCGAACCCTCTTTAACGAAACCTTATTGTTTAAATGGCTACACCTACATTCAACCGATCATGGTGATGGAGTTGTTCAGCCGCAAATTAGCTATAACTTAGAGTCGGATTTTGATGTTTTCTTAGGGATGGATATCTTCTATGGCAACGAAGGTGGACTCTATGGGCAATTTGATGAGGCAGACCGTATTAGTGCTGGCTTTGAATGGGGTTTTTAAGCTAACTGTTTATTTTTGGTCGAATAAATCTCCTTCGCTTTTTTGAGTGAGGGAGTTTTTATATGGGAGTAAAGGTTAGATTTTAGTTTGGATTGTTGTCAAGCATAAAACGTACTAGTTGGTTGAGAGCTGGATTCTTTAAACGGTTGGATGGGTAGACAAGAGATACTGGAGCAGGCTCTCCTTGAAAAGGCTCTAAGATTGATATTAACTCACCACTGTTTAAATAAGGTTGGACGAGGAAATCAGGTAGAAAAGCAATTCCATGGCCTGCTGCAGAAAACTCGGCCGCTATGCTTCCTTGACTTACTTCCATTGTACCTGTGACATTGACATGCCGTTCTTTATTGCTTTCAAAATATCGCCATCGACCAGGAGTACGAATAGTTGAATTGGTGACACAGTTATGATGAATAAGTTCTTTAGGGTGCTTCGGCAACCCATGTTCTTTTAAATAGCTTGGGTTGGCCACATACATCACCTTTAGATCCGCAAAGCGGCGAGCGACTAGCCGAGAGTCTGGTAGTTCATGCACGCGAATGGCAAGATCGATACCTTCTTCAATGAGATTAACATAACGATTTACCAGTAGGGTGGTGATTTTGACCGCAGGGTTTAATTTAGCAAACTGACTGATAAGTTTAGTTACGCCTAATCTTTCTGCATTTGGCGGGGCTGTGATGCGAATATGGCCTGTCATTTGCTCTTGATTTTGATCAGCCCTACTTTCAAGTGCTTCTAATCGATCAACCAACTCTTTGAACTCTTCCAAGTAATACGAGCCTTCCGCCGTTAAGTGCATGGCGCGTGTTGTTCTGTATAACAGTTGACAATTAAAGTGCTCTTCTAAATCAGATACCTGTCGGCTCACCGCTGATACGACTAAATCTAGCTCTCTTGCTGCCTGACTAAAGCTTTTTTTGTCAGAGACAATAAGGAAGGTTCGTATTGCTTTAATAAGATCTATTTTTCTTATCATAAGAATAGTGTTTTCATATTTTGCTTATTTTTCATGGAAAAGTTCGTAGTTATAGTGCTCTTAACCTAATGGTAAATCAATAGATCTGCTTCATGTCGAGTTTAATCACAATATGAAAAAGGTCTTTATATAAAACGGAGTAAAGGTGATGAAAATTCTTTTAATTGGAGCATCCGGCACGATAGGTAAGGCTGTAGCTAACCGCCTTGGCGAAGGTCATGAACTCATTCGAGCAGGCTTTTCTGATGGCGATGTGAAGGTCGACCTCGGCAGTATCGAATCGATCAAATCTATGTTCACTGAGGTGGGTCACTTAGATGCGGTAATTTCAACCGCTGGAGTTGCTAATTTTGGAGCATTTGACCAGTTGCCAGATGATGAATATCAACTGGCTCTAAGTAATAAATTGATGGGGCAAGTGAACCTTATACGTCTAGGTCGTGGTTATATGAATCAAGGTGGCTCAATTACGTTAACGTCTGGCGTGCTATCCCGTGAGCCGATGCAAGGTAGTGTTGCTGTCAGCATGGTTAATGGTGCTTTAGAAAGCTTTGTTAAAGCTGCCGCTATAGAGTTGAATAACTTTCGGCTAAATGTTGTGTCTCCTGTTTTTGTAAAAGAAACCATGGCCATGATGGGGATGGATACCAGCAGTGGTTTATCGGCAGATGATACGGCAAAAGCCTATGTTTCTGCAGTGATGGGAACGGCACACGGAATGACCCTAGATGCGCCTGATTATGTTTAAACTGACCAAAGTGATGATAAGGAGAAAATGATGAATAAATTAATATCTACGTTTATCACATTAGCAATGACAGTTTCGAGTGTATTCGCTGCAGAAATCGAAACTCGTTCTCTAGAAGAGTTATACGCTGAGGCAGTGTCTGAAGGAGGAGAGCTGGTGCTCCGAGCAGGAGGCGATAAAGATGATCAAGCTGATTATTATCTGGATATGTTTAAAAAACGCTTCCCTAAGATAAAACTGACACACAGTGTCGATTTAAGTTTTTATCATGCGTCACGTTTTGATAACGCACTAGAGAAGAACGATGGAGCTAATATTCCAGACATTATACAACTGCAAACCTTGCATGATTTTGATTATTACGCCGAGCATGGTTTGTTAGAGATCTATAAACCTAAAAATTGGGATAAAGTTTATCCTGACTATAAAGATCCACACGGCAATTGGGTAGGGCTGTTTGGCGTCGCCTTTAGTAATGTGGTCAATACTAAGGTGATTGCAGAAGATAAGGCGCCGCGAGATGCATTGGATTATTTAGACCCTTCGCTAAAGGGAAAAATTATTCTAACCTATCCTCATACGGATGATGCTGTGCTTTATCAATTTTGGAATTTGAAGGAAAAATACGGTTGGGAATATCTAGAAAAATTGATCGCGACTGAGCCAACTTGGGTTCGTGGTACGTCAATGCCATACGTTGCTATCAATAATGCTTGGTATGGTGCCAGCTTTACATCATCTTGGGCATTTGTACCTTGGCCAGAGAGTGATACCCGTTTTATGTTGCCAAAAGAAGATTACTTTCTTACTTGGTTTCAAGTCGCGGCTATTCCAGTCCAAGCCAAGAATAAAGCCGCGGCTAAGCTTTATTTAAACTGGATGCTTTCTAAAGAGTTTCAGGGTAAGTGGTTACAGTTTCCGGCTAGAATGGATGTCGCATCACCAGGTGGCTACAAAGAGGTACGCCATTACAATACCTCGCCTGCAGACTTTCACCGATTTATGTTAAAACGCGATAAAGTAGAGCGTTTTCGCTTACAAATGGAACAATTAATTGGGCCATATGAGGGTGCTGCACCACTGGAAATGAACTACAGTGTCAAGCCGTGATTAGATTCTAAGAACTCGGTATAAATATGACAAAGTAAAAAATACTATGGCGCTTGTCACCTTCTTAAGTGTTGGTGGCGAGCGAATATATGTATTTAGATCAACCTATCCTTGATGACAGTTGTCGAGCTGCCTGTATGAGTTTTTTTGCATTATCTCTGGCTTCTTGTTGGTCTAGGTAATCACCACTGATACTGGCACTGATGGCGGCAACTGGCTCATTTCGTAAGTTTAAAATCGGTGCTGAGATACAACTGACTCCTGCCTCTATTTCCCCGTGAGTGACGGCATAGCCTAAGCGTTTTGCTCTATCTAATTCTTCTTGAACTGTCTGCCACTCTTGCTTGATTTGCGGGTTAACCTTTTTCTCTGAGGCTAGGTAAGTTTGCTGAAACTCAGTGCTGCGCATAGAGAGGATCGCTTTCCCTGATGCGGATTGATAAAGAGGCATGGTTTGGCCAATAAAGATATTAAATGCACTGTTTAATGAGGTTTCTAATTTAGATACCACCACTATGGTATTGCCCACAGGCACGCTTAAAAAAATGGTCTTATGGATCTCGTTTTTAAGAATCTCTGCAATAGGATAAAAGAAGGGAATGATGCTCTGTTTGTTGTAAATGGTAGAGGCAATTTGAAAGATCTTTGCGCCTATGCAGTAAGACTTTTTGCGACTTGGGTCATGGGCCACCATTTGATGTTCTAACAGGGTATTAATAATGCGATGGCCACTGGCAGAAGGAATGCCGGTTTGTTCACAGATTTCAGACAATGTCATAGGGTAATTCGCGCTGGCAAGAAGGTCCATAATAAGTACTGAACTATCGACTGCTGGGGCTTTCGACTTCTCTTTCTCTGACATAGCTTGATCCTAAAAGTGATGTGACTCATAGATTAAAATTCTATATATGGAAAAACTGGCGTAAAACTCTCTGAATTAATCCCACTTTTTTAAACCTGATTCCCTGAGGGAAAATAAAGTGAAAAAAATACAATTTTTTTATTTTTGGCTAACCATAGACGATAACTGGCTTGCGCTGCTCTTCTCTCTTTAAGGGTGAACTTAGTGACTGATTATCGAAAAACTGAGCTAAGCTTAAAGACCCGAATTATAAGGCTTTCAAGATATTATTCCATATATAGAATAAAAATTTCTCATATGGAATGTTTTTTGACTCAAGCAGGTGAGAGGTTTTAGCATGGCCATATTCAGTAAAAGGGTGAACCCATGAGAAGCGATCAAAATTTTATCAATAATGCATTTGTCCCATCTATCACAAGCAAGGCTATGCCTGTTTATAGCCCAGTAAATGAAGCACAAGTTGCTCAGGTTGCACTAGCCAGTGCCGAAGATGCGCTGGGTGCTGTTGATATTGCTGCCAAAGCCCAGAAAGGCTGGCGTCAACTGACCAGTATTGAGCGTGCTGGTTTCCTTCATAAATTGGCAGATGCTTTGTTGGCCCGTAAAGAAGCCATTGGTCAAGCGTTGGCATTAGAATCAGGTAAAAGCCTTGAAGATGCGACTAACGAAGCGGTTTACGCGGCAGATATTACCCGTTATCACGCTGAATGGGCGCGTCGTATTGAAGGTGAAATTATTCCTAGTGATTCGCCATCAGAAAACCTCTTATTGCAAAGAGAGCCGATCGGTGTGGTGGCTTGCCTAATCCCTTTTAACTATCCGGTTTATACCCTGTTGCGCAAAATTGCCCCGGCTTTAATTACTGGTAACAGTGTGGTGGTACGCCCAAGTAACAATACCCCAAGCTCAGCGTTTGAAATTGCGAAAGCTTTGCAAGATTCAGGCATTCCAGCAGGTGTAGTGAATATTCTAACTATGGATCACGCCACTGCTGAGAGCGTATGTACTCACCCTAAAGTTGGCATGATTACCCTTACTGGCAGCGTAGGCGCTGGCCGTAAAGTGTTGGAGTATTCTCAGGTAAATATTGCTAAATCTTCTTTAGAATTAGGTGGAAAGTCGCCAGCCATTGTTGAAGCAGATGCCGACCTTGAAAAAGCGGCCCGTGAGATAGTGGCATCTAAAACGACTAACTGTGGTCAGCTTTGTACTGCGATCGAAAGGGTTTATGTACATGAGGCCATTTATGATGAGTTTGTTGCCTTACTAAAAGGGCAGATGAGCGAACGTCAGTTTGGTGATCGCGCACAAGATGCCAGCTTTATGGGGCCGCTCATTAATGAGAATGCTCGTTTAAACATACATCAAATGGTTGAAAGAGCCATTGATGATGGCGCATCTCTAGAGGTCGGTGGCTATATCCCAGAAGGTAAAGGTCACTTCTATCCTCCTACTTTATTGACTAACTGCCGCCAAGATATGGAAATCGTACAAGAAGAGATCTTTGGCCCAGTTTTACCTGTCCTTAAATATACCGATGCGGATCAAGCCTTAGAGCTGGCAAACGATCACCAGTTTGGTTTGGCATCGGTTATCTACACAGAAAATTATCGTACTGCCATGAAGGTCGCCAACAATATCGAAGCGGGTGAGATTTATATTAATCGTACACCTGCTGATCCTTACCAAGGCTTCCATGCTGGTTGGAAACGTTCTGGCCTAGGTGGCGATGATGGTAAGCACGGTATGTTGGAATATACACAAACCCGATTAGTTGTTCTTAACTACTAGTGAGTGTGAGTGACGTTAGTGTTTGCTAGCGTCACGTTACCGCTAACCGACTAACTTTTCCCTTAACTAAATATGCCTAAAAAAGAGAGGTAGGTTTTCGCTCGCTTAAAAAAGTAATAAAGAGGCATTTTTTGCCTTAGAAACACCTGTAGACACTTAAAAAAACCATAACAAAAACAACACGAATAAATAGAGATTAAGACTATGAGTGACACCATGACAGCCAGACCTGAGGCATCAGGTAAAAACCTGAACTTAAAGCGTTATTTCCAGTTCACCTTATTACTTTTAGCCGCAGGGGCTATCTACCCTTTGTTGTATTTAAGGCAGAATTTTGAAAGCTCGATTTTGGAGGTTTTTCAAATAACCTCGGGCGATTTGGGCAATTATTACTCCATGTTAGGGGTAGTGTATTTTGTTTGTTATGTACCTAGTGGCTGGTTGGCCGATAAGATTTCACCAAGGCTTTTGGTCACCCTATCTATGGTTGGCACAGGGGCATTAGGTTTGTGGTTTGCTAGCATCCCATCCAAAGAAGTATTGGTTTACATCTTTATGGCATGGGGCATAGCAGCAGGATTGACCTTTTGGGCCTCTATGATTAAAGGTGTGAAAATGCTGGCTCATAAGAACGAGCAAGGTCGATTCTTTGGTGTGCTGGATGGTGGTCGTGGTTTGGTGGAGGCCGTATTAGCAACGATTGCTATCGCCATTTTTGCCTATGCCATTGAAAGTCAGGGGCAAAGTACCACGCTTGCACTTAAACAAGTGATTTATATGTACTCATATACTTGTATTGCGATTGGTGTGCTGACCTTTTTCTTTTTCCGTGGAGAGGCAAACAAGGAAGAGGCGTCAGCGCCAAAAATGACGAGTAAGAATTTGTTTAGGGATTTGAAGTTCCTTGCCTCTATTCCTGAACTGTGGATGGTCGCTGCGGTTATCTTTTGTGGTTACCAGCTTTTTTGGGCGACATACTCTTTCTCTTCATTTATGCAGCTTGGTTATGAAGTGAGTGCGGTGACTGCAGGTTTTATTACCGTGGCTAAACTTTGGATGCGTCCGATAGGCGGCATAGGGGCGGGATTTTTAGGGGATAAGTACGGCAAAGAAAACATCCTAGCGGTTGCCCTTGCAGGTTCGACCTTGGGCTTGGTGGTCATGATCGTTTTCCCTCAGCTTAATACGGTTTATTTCCTATTGGCGATAGTGCTTCTAATTGGTGTTTTAACCTATGCCATTCGTGGTCTTTATTGGGCCATCTTGGATGATTGTGACATCCCTCTACAGGTAACGGGTCTTGCTATAGGTGTAATTTCCCTAATTGCTTACACACCCGATATCTTTCTACCTCAAATCAACGGTTATTTTGCTGCTCGCTATGAAGGTATTACCGTCTATAACCTGTATTTTGGCTATATTGCAGTAATGGGTGCTTTAGGCACGCTAGCAGCCCTTAAACTTAAATCAATGACAGCTAAGAAGAAGTCTTAATCATGAAAGTAACCCATTGCGATACTCATATTGTTGCCACGCCACCGCCTCATGTAGGGGGTATGTATTGGGTTTTTGTTAGCCTGAAAACAGATGCTGGCATCGAAGGGGTTGGTGAAGTCTACGCTGCTACCTTTCACCCAGAGGTGATGGTGAAAGCCATAGAAGACGTATTTGAGCGCTTTTTAAAAGGGCAGGATCCGCATCATATCGAACGCTTTTTTAGGGAAGCTTATTCAAGCGGTTTTACCCAAAGACCTGACTTAACCATGATGGGGATTGTCAGTGGTTTGGAGATGGCCTGCTGGGACATTATTGGTAAGGCAGCGGGTAAGCCAGTCTACGAGCTGATAGGGGGCAAGGTGAATGACAAACTACGCTCATACACTTATCTCTATCCTAAGGATAAAAACGGTGACTATAACTACGACAATGTAGAGCTGGCTGTTGAATGTGCTTTAGCTGAAAAAGAGCGTGGTTTCACTGCTTTAAAATTTGATCCAGCTGGCCCTTATAGTGCTTATTCTGGACAGATGATTTCCCTTGAAGCCATGGAAAAGTCCGCCACCTTTTGTCGTCGTATTCGTGAAGCTGTAGGTAATAGCTGTGATTTACTCTTTGGTACACACGGGCAGATGGTACCCGCTTCAGCGGTGCGTTTGGCGAAGCATTTGGAACCTTTTGACCCTATGTGGTTTGAAGAACCAGTACCGCCAGGCCAAAGTGAAGCGATGGCAAGAGTCGCAGCTAAAACTAGCATTCCAGTGGCGACAGGTGAAAGGCTAACGACTAAGTATGAATTCCATGATGTTCTAAAACACAATGCGGCTTCGATTTTGCAAATGAACCTAGGCCGAGTAGGCGGCATTTTAGAGGGTAAGAAAATTGCCGGAATGGCCGAAGCCTATTATGCCCAAATCGCACCGCATCTTTATAACGGTCCAGTAGGTGCGGCTGCGAGCATTCAATTAGCGGCGACCTTGCCAAACTTCTTGATCCAAGAAAGCATAGGCACTTGGGATGGTTTTCATGCCGAGGTGCTGGAAGAAAAGATCAATTGGCAGGATGGCTATATTATTCCTTCTGATAAGCCTGGTTTAGGGGTTGAGCTTAATATGGAGACAGTCAAAGCTTGCTCTCCTTATCGTGGTAAAACTTTGCACCTTTCCATGGATCCAAGGCCTTATGATGTGAAACGAGAATCAGGGACCGAGTGGAAACATATTCCGGAGAAGTGATGATGGAATTTGATTTTATTATTGTGGGCGCTGGGTCTGCTGGCTGTATTGTGGCAGACAGGTTGAGCGAATCTGGACGACACTCGGTCTTATTGATCGAAGCGGGGGGCAGAGATGTCTCTCCTTGGATCAAGCTGCCTGTGGGTTTTGGTAAAACTTACTACAACCCAAAATACAATTATATGTATTACAGCGAAGCCGAAAAGGAAATGGCTGGACGTAAATTGTACGCCCCAAGAGGTAAGGTGCAAGGTGGCTCAGGCTCGATCAATGCCATGATTTATGTGCGTGGCCAAGCCTCTGACTTTGATGATTGGGCAAAGGCCGGCAATCAAGGTTGGTCATATCAAGATGTACTGCCTTACTTTAAAAAACTAGAGCAGCACCCGCTTGGTGAGACACCATATCATTCTGATCAAGGCAAGATAGGTATCTTCCCAATGAAAGATGGGGCCCACCCCATCTGCCAAGATTATCTGGCGGCGGCGAAAGAGTTGGGTTATTCCTTAAATGATGATTTTAATGGGGCTGAATTTGAAGGCGCTGGGGTATATGAGACCAACATCAAAAATGGTCAACGATCCTCCAGTAACATTGCTTATTTAAAGCCAGCCTTGAAGCGAGACAACCTCACTCTTTGGCGTGTTAGCCAAGTTGAAAAGATAGTGCTAAATGAAAAGGCAGCGCTAGATGAGGCTAACCGTGCAACTGGTGTAGTGGTACGTCATGAAGGCGAGCTAGTCGAGGTTAAGGCTCACAAAGAGGTAATACTGTGTGCGGGGGCTGTTGATTCACCTAAGCTTCTGCAACTATCAGGTATTGGCGATAAAGACGAACTTGAGGCCAAACACGTCGCGACTGTGCAGCATTTGCCAGGAGTAGGGAAGAACCTACAGGATCATTTGTGTGTGAGTTATTACTATCGCGCTAAGGTGAAGACTTTAAATGATGTGTTTTTATCTTATTCTTCTCAGATTAAAGCTGGGATTGAATATGTGATTAATCGCACGGGTCCTTTATCTATGAGTGTGAATCAGGCAGGTGGCTTCTTTAAAGGCAATGAGCAAGAGGCTGAACCTAATATTCAGCTCTACTTTAACCCTATGTCTTATCAGATTCCGGTGGATCCTAATGCCAGCTTAGAGCCCGAGCCTTATTCTGGTTTTTTATTGGCATTTAATGCTTGTCGCCCTACTAGTACGGGCACCATTGAGCTTGCTTCTAATAATCCTTTGGACGCGGCCTTGATCAAGCCAAATTATTTGTCGACCCAAAAAGATAAGGATGAAGTTATTCAAGGAAGCCGCTTGATTCGTAAAATGATGCAGGCCAAAGCTTTGCAGAAGATTACCGAAGAGGAAGTGATTCCAACCTTATCCCAGGTAAATGATGATGAGAGTATGTTGCAGTACTTTCGAGAGAAAGGTGGATCTATCTATCATTTGTGCGGTTCTTGCAAAATGGGGCCAAACCCAGACGATGCTGTTGTCGATGATAGGCTGAGAGTTTATGGTATCAGCGCATTGAGAGTCATAGATGCATCTATCTTTCCTAATATTACTTCGGGCAACATCAATGCCCCTGTGATGATGGTGGCTGAAAAAGGCGCCCAGATGATATTGGAGGATTGTTAAGGTTTTTATATTCACTCTCTTTGGTCAGTGATTGTTTCCAATTGTTTTGTTTTATTGCAAAAGGCGACATTACTGGCTGAATTGTGTGAATTTATTGCCACGCCAAGCAAGATGTAATTAATTTCATATAATTCAAGCTAATACATTTATCGGTAAATAGTGGTGACTCTATGACGCGTGAAGTGAGTGCTTTGAAAAAAAAGAAAGATCTCAATCATTTTGTTAAGTTGCTAGTTTCACTTTTCTGCTTTGTTTCCATTACTGGCTTTGGCCTTTATTCCTATACCCTCTATTTGAGTGAAGAGCTCACCCAGAAATCTGCCTTAAACAGTGCCTCCATTTACACTAGAGCACTTAAAAAAATCCGCTCGCTTTACTCGTCTGAAGTGGTTGATGCTGCCTCCAAACATGGAATGCTGGTTACCCATGATTATGACAAACAAGACGGGGCTATCCCTCTTCCTGCTACCTTTAGTATGTTAATTGGTAAACAGATTGGAGCTCAGAGCGATGCAAGCTCTAAGCTATATAGCCCTTACCCGTTTCCTTCTCGTGAAGATGCTGGTGGTTTAAAAGGCGAATTTGCTAAAAAAGCATGGTCTTATTTACAAGCAAACCCAGACAGAGCTTATTCTGAGTTTTTTGAGCTTGATGGAGAGCCTGTACTTAAATATGCCACTGCAGATGTGATGACTGAAAGCTGCTTAGCCTGTCATAACTCACACCCAGACTCGCCTCAAAAAAACTGGCAGGTAGGCGATGTTAGGGGAATATTAGAAGTCACATTACCTCTCAATAAAATTATTGAGTATTCGAATAACAGCCTATTAGGTGTGTTTTGGCTATTGTTTTCTATTTCTATCCTGGGTGTGCTGAGTGTTAGCTTTTTCGTAATTCGTATGAAAAAAGATGCGATTAAGTTGGAGCAAAGTGCGTTAATAAAAGAGAGCTTAAATGGGCTTAATGATGCTATGAGTGGAGAGCAAAATATCTCACAGATGAGTCAATCTATTTTAAGTTATTTAGCTCCGATTCTAGGGGCCCAACAAGGAGCACTGTTTCTAGCAAGAGAAGATCAAGCCTATACCCTGACTGGAAGTTATGCCTTGTCTCGTGGTGAAGGAGCCAAGCAGAAATATGAAAAAGGCGAGGGTTTAGTTGGCCAAGTTATCGCTGACAAAAAGATGTTAGTGGTGAGAGACATCCCTGAAAATTATTTGGTTTTAGATTCAGGTTTAGGAGCAGGTGAGCCTAAAATGATAGTGCTTTACCCTATTTTGTTTGAGGGTGAGTTACTGGCAGTGATGGAGCTTGCAAGTTTAGGTAGCTTTAGCGCTACTCATTTTGAGTTTTTAAATGATATCGCTTTGATTATAGGTATCGCCCTAAAAACGACCATTTCCCGAGAGAAGACGGACGAGTTATTGATTTTGAATCAATTCCAGGTGTTGGAGTTGAAAGCTCAGCAAGAAGAGCTTGGTATAGTCAATAGTGATCTTGAAGCTCAGGCGCAGAGGCTAAGGTCTTCAGAAGAAGAGCTGAAGGCGTCAGAAGAAGAGTTGATACAACAGAGTGAGCAGCTACGACTTAGTAATGTTGAGCTGGAGGAGAAGCAAGAGTCTCTCACCATGCAAGCGCAAGAGTTGATGATTTCGAAAAAAGAATTAGAAGAAAGCGCTTCGGAGTTGACTCAAGCCAGCAAGTACAAATCTGAATTCTTAGCAAATATGTCCCATGAACTAAGAACACCGCTTAATAGTTTATTAATTCTGTCGAAGATTTTATCTGAAAATAAACAGGGTAATCTCACCTCAGATCAGGTGGAAGAGGCCAGTATTATCAATAAAAGTGGCCATTCATTGTTAGAGTTAATTAACGATATTATGGACTTGTCTAAAGTCGAAGCGGGCATGTTAGATATCTGTATTGAAACGACCTCCCTTAATGGCATTTGTCATAGTTTAGAGTCCCTTTTTATTCCAATAGCAAGAGATCGAAATATTGGTTTTAGCATTGCCTTAGACCCAGCGATATCCGATCTGATTCAAACAGATCAAAAAAGGGTGGAGCAGGTGTTAAAGAATTTTTTATCTAATGCCTTTAAATTTACCAAGCAAGGGGAAGTAAAACTCGATATCAGTTCAACTGAATTACAAGATGGCCGTGCGGTTATATTTTCTGTCACAGATACTGGTATTGGGATTCCGGAATCAAAACAAAAGTTGGTTTTTGAAAGCTTTAAACAAGCTAATGGCTCAACTAGCCGAGAGTTTGGTGGCACAGGACTGGGGCTGTCTATATCAAAAGAGTTAAGCCAGTTACTGAAAGGTGAAATACGTTTAAAAAGTGAAGAAGGTAAAGGCAGCTGTTTTGCACTCGTTATCCCTTGCGCAATAGGAGAGGATGTACCGCTTATAGCTGATGTGACGACGTCTTATAATGCCATTCCGCCAGAGCCTATTAATCAAGTGACTAGCACTTGGTTTGATGATGATAGAGACCAGCTTAAACAAAATGATAAGAGTTTGTTAATTGTTGAAGATGATCAAACTTTTACTAAGGTGCTCATCGAGTATGCAAGGTCGATCGACTTTAAAGTCATAGCAACAAATAAAGGAACAGAGGGGCTGATATTAGCGAAAAAATATAAGCCAAAGGGAATCTTATTAGACATAGGTTTACCTGATGCAGATGGTCTTGAAATACTGGAGGCATTGAAAGCTGATATTGAAACCCGTGACATCCCTGTACATGTGTTATCTGCGAGTGATAACAAGGTAGCGTCAATGCATTTAGGTGCGATGAACTATCTGCAAAAGCCGACTGAAATCGATAAAATAGGCAATCTACTACAAGACTCTGATGAACCGCTTGATACTGAAATTAAACAGATTCTACTTGTGGATGACGATCGGGATGCACAAGTCGCTATTCAACATCTGATTGATAAAAACGAAGTTGCTTTGTCTTGTGTAAATGATGCAGAGCACGCCTTTGAACAGCTAGATAAAAAACGCTTTGACTGCATCATTCTAGATTTAGGTTTACCTGATGTAAGTGGTATGGAACTAGTGAAAGCAGTAAGCCATAAGGTCAAAAACTTCAAAACACCTATTATCATTTATACCGGTAAGGAGCTGAACTCGGAAGAGCAAAAAATCTTACAAAACCACTCCATCTCGATTGTGATTAAAGGTTCTGAGTCGCCAGAAAGGTTATTAGATGATGTCGCCTTATTCTTAAATCATATCGACGGTTCTCATACACCTGTACAACCTGAAAAACTCAAGATGCTTCATGATGAAAATAGCATGCTTGAAGGGCGTCGTGTTTTGGTTGTTGATGATGATATGCGTAATGTTTTTGCCATTACTCGGGTGCTTGAGCAGACGGGATTAATTATTACTCAAGCAGAGAATGGTCAAGCTGCTGTTGATGCTGTGACCAATGCGGATGAGACGTTTGATTTAATCTTAATGGATATCATGATGCCAATAATGGATGGCTTGGAAGCGACTCAAATCATTCGAGGCATGCCTGATTATCAATCGATTCCCATTATTGCGCTAACCGCCAAAGCTATGCCTGGAGACAGACAAAAATGCCTTGATGCGGGTGGCTCAGAATATTTAATTAAACCGTTAGACATGGATATGTTGCTTTCTATTTTACGTGTTTGGTTATACCAACCCAGTATGGTGTAAAGCTGATGGCAGAATATGCAGAGATTGATTCAGAAAGCCGTTTATTATTAAGCGCTGAGATTGAACAGTTAGAAATAGATCTGTTTTTAGATGCTGTCTATAAACAGTATGGTTATGATTTTCGACATTATGCTAAGCCATCATTGCATCGGCGTATCTTGAACTGTTTAGCCAGAGAGAAGAAGCAACATGTGAGTGAGCTTATACCCTGTATTTTGCATGATGAGTATTTCTTTGATCGCTTTCTGCAAGATATGTCTGTCACAGTGACTAGTATGTTTCGTGACCCTAAGTTATTCCGTCTCCTTAAAGAGCGAGTCATTCCAAAGCTTAGCACTTACTCCTCAATTAACATCTGGCATGCGGGTTGCGCCACAGGCGAAGAGGTTTATTCTTTAGCTATTCTATTAGAGGAGGCTGGATTACTTGATCGTTGTCGTATCTATGCCACGGATTACAATAATGACTCTCTTAAAAGTGCTCGAGCGGCTATTTATTCTCTGTCGAACTTTAATGAGTATCAAAGGAATTATACGCTGTGTGGTGGTGAGAAAAAGCTATCTCATTATTATCGCACCAATAAAACCTCCGCTATATTTTCACCTACCTTGAGAGATAAAATCATCTTCGCACACCATAATTTTATGAAAGATGGTGCATTTGCCCAAATGCATCTGGTGTTATGTCGTAATGTGTTGATTTATTTTGATAGCAGCTTAAAAGAGCGTGCACTCAAAGTACTTAATGAAAGCATTATTCCACGAGGTTTTTTCATGATGGGTGATAGGGAAAGTCTGGAATGTACTAATGAATTGGGCGCTTTTGAAAGGGTATTGGAGGATGTTAACTCTATCTATCGTAAAAAGCTGTTTTAACCGCCTTATTATTTTATCTGCTCTTTTAACGCATTTTTATTGCAACTGAGTTGCTTGAACACAGTATTCATCTAACTGATGAATGGGTAAAGCTGGGCTGTAATAATAGCCTTGTATCTTATTACACCCTAAAGCAACCACTTGTTGATGATGCATTGTGCTTTCTACCCCTTCTGCAATCACATCCATATTACACGCATCGGCAATGGTGATTATGGCTTTTACCAGAGCCTCTGTTTTTTTACATGAGCCTAGTCGCCTTACAAAGCACTGATCTATTTTAATCGCATCAAAAGGCAGCTTCTGAAGATAGTTTAGTGATGAATAACCTGTACCAAAATCATCAAGAGCCAAGCGAACTCCCATGGCTTTTAAGTTGTGTATACTGGTGATGATAGATTCGCTGTTGCTTAAAATAGCGGTTTCCGTAATTTCAAAAATGAGCCGTTCTAGAGGGAAATGGTATTTTAAAAGAATGTCTTTTAACTCTTCTAAAAAGAGAGGGTGATTAAGTTGCTTAGCGGATAAGTTAACCGAAATAGTCAGGTGCTTATTCTTGTTTTCTTGATGCCAAAGTGCCAGTTGATCACAGGCTTGAATGAGTACTTGTTTGCCTACTTCTTGAATCAAGATGGACTGTTCGGCAATAGGGACAAAGACACCTGGCGAAATTTGCTCACCATAGCCTTGTTCTGGCCAACGTGCGAGTGCTTCAAAGCCAACAAACTCACCTAAATTGACGCTAAATTGAGGCTGATAATGGACGACTAGAGCACGGCTCTCTAATAAGTGTCTCAGTTTGTTTTGAATGCTTGCTTGTAAGCTTCTTTGCTCTGCCATTTCTGAAATGAATAGTTTAAAGCGGTTTTTACCGGCTAATTTGGCTTCATTAAGCGCAATATCGACCGATTTTAATAATACGGATTTATCGTAATGACCGGTTTTTGCATCTGCAATGCCAATACTGGTTTCTATGTAAATTTCATGGTCTTGGATAATGAATGAGTTAGAAATAAGTTGTACTAGCTGTTTTGCTAGATTCTCTGCTGCATGAATTTCTGGGTGCTGAATTAAGATAGCGAATTCATCGCCTCCTAAGCGAGCAGCAAAGGCATTAGAAGGTAAACTCTCCGTAATTCTAGAGGCAACGCCAACCAATAGTTTATCGCCTATGCTATGGCCTAAGGTGTCATTAATCTTTTTAAAGCCATCTAACCCCAGCATTAATAAGAAAAAATTGGACTCTTTGTCTTGGGTATCCAGCAGTACTTTATTCAGATGTTGGTTAAAGTGATTTCGGTTGGCGAGCTTGGTTAAACTATCAAAATTAGCTAGGTGTGTTAGCTCTGCTTCATAGGCCTGCTTTTGTGTGATGTCTTGAAATAAGATAATGACATCATCGTCTTGATCTGTTTGCTTGCGCGAGCAAGTTATCTCAATTTTATGGACGTCTTTATTAAATGGTTTAAGCGTCACTTTTTGCTGTAGCACACTGTTGGCTTCAATCTGGGTTTGTATCTTAGTAAACAAATTTTCGGTGCAGTTTGTTTGAGTAAACCACTTATTAAATTGCGTTGATAAAACCTCAGTCGCTGTTTGATTGAGTAAGCTTAGGGCTGCTGCATTGGCAAATTCAATGATCCCTTCTTGGGATACCTTGATGAGGCCTTGGCCTATCGATTCTATGATGGCGTCTTTTTCTGCTTTCAGCCTTTCAGTCCTATTTTGTAGCTGGTCGAGTGTGACATATAAGCCAACCTTGTTAAGCAAGATGGTCGGCTCTATCGGCTTGGTAAGATAGTCTACGGCTCCTGAATCATAGGCTTTTAGCGCGCTTTGGTTACCTGTATGGGCTGTAAGCATTATGATAGGCGTATGTTTATGACTTTCGGTACTTGTGATGAGCTCAGCTACTTCGTAACCGTCCATTTCTGGCATGTTAACGTCGAGTAGGATAAGTGAAAACTGGTGGTGAATGATTAAACTTAAAGCCTGATTGCCAGACTCTGCATGAAAGATCTGTATATTATCGATAGGTTTAAGCAAGCGCTCCAAAGAGACCCTATTAGAGTGATAATCGTCAACAATGAGTATCTTGCTCGCTCTTTTCTTCACATAAATGACCTTTGAATGACTATGAATAAAGGCTAGTTCAGTTTATTTGCTACGTATATGCCGCTGTTGTTAGGAATTTGTAGCTAATCGTTTCTAAATGAGTTGAATGTATCTTTATGAAATTAGATAAAGTTAAAGGGTGGAATTTATATGCTTTTAAGTAGTTGCTGATGCCTCACTCATGTAAAATTGCCCAATTGTCCTTTTTTGAGTTAACAGCATGTCAGAAGCCCCGCCAACAATTCGCCAGCGAATGAAAAACCTTAATGATCGTCAGCTAGATGCAGTAAAACGTATTGATGGTCCCCTGTTGGTATTGGCAGGTGCGGGTAGTGGTAAAACCAGCGTAATCACAACTAAAATCGCTTATTTGATACAAGAGTGTGGCTATAAGGCGACTAACATTGTTGCTGTGACCTTCACCAATAAAGCGGCCCGTGAGATGAAAGAGCGGGTTGTTAGTATGTTGAGTAAAGATGAAAGCCGAGGCTTGAAGATCTCAACTTTCCATAACTTAGGCTTAACCATACTGCGTAAAGAATATGCGAAAGCGGGCTTAAAGCAGGGTTTCACACTGTTTGATTCGCAAGACTCTCTTACTCTGATTAAAGAGATTCTTGATAAAGAGTTTAATGAACAGGCTGATGAAGCTAACTTTTGTCAGATGACCATTTCTAACTGGAAAAATGACTTAACCCCGCCGAATGAAGCAGTGGTGAATGCTGACTCAGATGAAATGCTGTTAGCTGCTCATGTTTATGGCCAGTATCAACGCTATTTAAGGGCCTACAATGCTGTCGATTTTGATGACTTAATCCTCTTGCCGGTAAGCTTGCTAAGTGGATTTGAAGATTTAAGAGAGCGTTGGCAGCGCAAGGTTAGATATTTGCTGGTGGATGAGTGTCAGGATACCAATAACAGTCAATATGAACTAATACGTATTTTAGCGGGCACTCGTAAATGCTTTACCTTAGTAGGTGATGATGACCAATCTATTTATGCTTGGCGTGGTGCTAGACCTGAAAACCTTGAGCGTCTGAATACGGACTACAAGGGACTTAAATTGGTGAAGTTAGAGCAAAACTATCGCTCCACAAAGACCATTCTTAAGGCAGCTAATACCTTGATAGCGAATAATCCCCATGTGTATGACAAGTCTCTTTGGAGTGACTTGGGCATTGGTGACCCTATTCGAATTATGGTGACACGAAATGAAGAATCTGAATCAGATCGAGTGGCTGCTGAAATACAATCTCGTCATTTAAGGCATGACATTCCCTATAAAGATTTTGCCATTCTTTACCGAGGTAACCATCAGGCGCGCCTGATAGAAATTAAGCTGCAAGCTTATCGAATTCCTTACAAAATGAATGGTGGCACCTCATTCTTCGCCCGTGCAGAAATCAAAGATCTCATGAGCTATTTACGCTTATTGGTGAATCCAGAAGACGATAATGCCTTTTTACGCATTATTAACTTGCCTAAGCGAGAGATCGGACCTGCCACCTTAGAGAAGGTCGGGATCTTAGCGACCGAGCATAAAGTCAGCTTATTTGCGGCTTGTGAGCTTGCTGAGTTAGAAGAAAGGGTTACTGGCCGTTCTTTGAAGAGTTTGCGTGAGTTTGAGCATTGGATCAGTTCTTTGAGACGGCGCTTGTCCGGCGCTTCTCCTGTCCCTGTGATAGAGCAGATGATTCATGATATGGACTATTATGGCTGGCTTCAGGAACAATCTAGCTCTCCAAAAGCGGCTGAAAGGCGTATTGAGAATGTACGCTTCTTACTCGAATCTATCCAGCGCATGATGGAAAGTGCTTGGGAAGAAGATCCTAATGCAGAGTTGGATCAGGCGATTAGTAAATTGTTATTAATCGACATGTTGGAGCGACAAGAAGAAGAGGAAGACGAGGACAAGGTACAGCTATTAACCTTACATGCTTCTAAGGGTCTTGAGTATCCACACGTCTTTTTGATTGGCTGTGAAGAGGAGTTACTGCCTCATCGAAACAGTATTGAAAATGATGATATTGAAGAAGAGAGGCGCTTAGCTTACGTTGGTATTACTCGGGCAAAACGCACCTTGTGCATTACCTTAGCATCGAAAAGGCGTCAGTATGGGGAAGAGATTGATTGTATGCCGAGCCGTTTCCTAGATGAACTGCCTGATGATGTGGTGCAATGGGAAGGTCGTGGCGATGAATCTGATAAGATTAAGAAGGAGCAGGGTAAAGCGTCTTTATCTGCTTTAAAGGCCATGCTTAACAACTAAATATCAAAGAACTAACACCAGAAACTAAAAAAGCCGTGTAACTCTGTTACACGGCTTTTTAGCTTGCTAGGCAAGCTAGATTAGATCGCGCCTTTTTCCTTTAGAAGGTAATCAATATGATTACGGAAAAGGTTTGCAGCATTAGTGAAACTATTATTATTAGGAATAATAAAGTCCGCTTTGTTACGGATATCTAATGTTTTCAATGCTGCTTGTCTAACATGTCGCATATAGCGACTTGTGACTTCGTTCACATTACGGCCACGCTCAGAGATATCTCTCTTTAAGCGTCGTACCACTGCAATATCAAGATCAGTATCAACGAACAGTAGATAATCAACGGCATCGCGAATACCTGAATCTTGGAACATCATATGGCCTTCAACCAAAACAACATGGGTTGGCTCAAGATTACGATAACCAACACGGCTGTGTTTTGAGTGATCGTAAATCGGTATTTCATTTGGCTGTTGACGATTTTTACAATTATGAATAGCTAAAGTGAGGCTTTCTGTATCTAAAGAGCTTAAGTCATCAAAATTATAAACATCAGGATCTATACTGCCACAGCCATTATAAAAATTGTCCTGACATAGAACCGTGATTTTATCTTCATGACCTTCCGCTAATAGCGAACAAAGACGGCTCTTTCCGCTACCGGATACACCAGTAACGCCAATAACTAGCGCCATTTATTACCTCATTTTACAGTTGTTTACGGGATTGAACTCCTGTGTTGGAAGTCCTTGATGTAATATAACAGAAGCAAGGTTAAAATTCCTTGCTACTCTTATAGATACTAATCTTTTTCAAATCTTTTTTGCGGCTGTTATTCTCATGAACACTTGGTTTTTCTATCGCACCTTATGCTGCCTCAGCATAATGAGCTTCGCTTTTGTTTCTATTACTGTTAATGCTGAAGAAGTCGAGTTAGGGAAAACAGCCCCACCACCGAGCTATGCTAAATCTGCTGAATTATTTGGTTTACTTATTAATGATTTAAGCCAAGAAGAATTTGAAAAACACCTAAGAAGCATGGGTATGTCACCTTACCCTAGTTATCAAGCAGGAAAAGCAAACTACAGTTTGGGCGATAAAGGGATCTTGGGTATTAGGCAGATTTCAGTGCATTACAATAACTATAATTTTGTAGAGAGAATTGAACTGCATGGAATGGTTGAAAATGTAAAACAGCGTAGTTCTCTTGGTAATCTACTCTTTAAGAAATATGGGCCCCCTATGGCGGGTTTTGTTAAAGATGGATTTGGCCGAGCACAATGGCGTTTTGCAGATGGCACTTTAGTCGAGCTGCATAATACAACTTATGAAGTTAGCATCTCTTATCGTGATTTAATCCCTAAAAGAAAATCGGTATCAGGTGAAATTAATGTTCAGGCATTAAAAGATAGGCTTTGATCATTCATTTACAGCTTATAAAGGAATGGGTTTTTAGTTGTCATGTTTTTATGCTATTTATTTGAGAACATGACCCTAAATTAATTTTCTGCACTAGATAAATGCAGATAAGCGAATACCAATCATCCATGAACTTTATTTTAGAACTTAACCACGAACTGGTTTCCTTGATGAGGCCTTATCTGGCTGATATTTCTCTCGCTTTAGTTGCAACTTGTTTAGTCGTTTACGGCGATAATGTTAATAAACTGCTTAAACAACTAGTTTATAGATGGCACTTTGTCGCGAGAGTTCTTGTTTTTATCCTTATGTGTACATTTGGTTATGGTATTTTAACCTTATGGCTACAACCTTTAATAGAGTCCTTGTTAAGGCAAGTTTCAGCAAACTATCTTGCGATTCTGGTGATTAGTATCTTCTGTTTTTTAGGCGTAATGGCGGAGCGAAAGCGTCATTTATAAAAAAAATAGAAAAAAAACGTGAAAGTTAATCCCTTTTCACGTGATCTAATAACTACATAAAATGAGTAATATTCATAAATATTGTAATAATTAGTTGCTCATGTCGTAAACTTTCATAACTGCCTGGTTTTTTCTCGTTATTTCATAACGAAAATGCACCTAAGCTCCCGTTTTTAGGGCGTTTCGTAGGCTTCTTTCAATTTGTAATGAGACGTTTTGCCAGCTAATATTCGCGCAAATATCGCTTTATGTTACTGCTTTCGGAGAAACTAATGACAAACGCTTGGCTTACCTCTCTTTCACTTGTTGAATCTATGATTCCTGTTTTAGGTCAATTGGGCCGTGAACAAAACGTTAAAGTACAACTAGCAGGCAAAAGCCTTCTAGCTGATTCTGTGACAAGTCTAATGACAGTGTTTGATCAGTATCCAGAGATTGACCTTGCGCAAATCGTAGAGCTTTTAAATGAGCTAAAAGATAGCAATGCATCTAATACTGTTGTTGATCTAGAAGCACTGATTGCTGAAAATGAACTTGATGCTATTTTGCAAACAAGCGTTGATAGCGGCGAACAAACACCGGTTGTACTTTATGGCTTTGGCCGTATCGGTCGACTACTAGCACGTCGTATGTGTAGCATTGGTCACACAACACCAAGCATGAAGCTAGCGGCGATTGTTGTACGTAAAGCTGGTGATAAAGACCTTAAGAAGCGTGCTAGCTTGCTTAAGTATGATTCAGTACACGGTACTTATGATGGCTTGGTTAAGGTTGATGCTGATCAGCAAACATTGATCATTAATGGTCAACCAGTAAAAATTATTTACGCTTCACATCCAAGTGAAGTTGATTATCAGGCACATGGTATTGATGGTGCGCTACTTGTTGATAATACAGGTATCTGGCGTGACCATGATGGTTTGAGTGTTCATTTACAACGCCCAGGCATTGAGCGAGTTGTTTTGACTGCTCCTGGTAAGCAAATGAAGAATATCGTATTCGGTGTAAACGATGCTGATATCGATAGCCAAGATCAAATTCTTTCAGCGGCTTCTTGCACAACCAATGCGATTACTCCAATCCTATCTGTTTTAGAAAACAAATACGGTGTTGAGTCTGGACATGTTGAAACGGTACATGCTTACACAAACGATCAGAACTTGATTGATAATGTACACAAAGGTGATCGTCGCGGACGTGCGGCTGCCATGAATATGGTTATCACTGAAACAGGTGCTGCTAAAGCAGTCTCTAAAGCGATTCCTGCTTTGGAAGGTAAATTGAGCGGTAGCGCAATTCGTGTTCCTGTGATCAATGTATCAATCGCTGTATTGAGCTTGAACCTTAAGGCAGAAACATCAGTTGAAGAAATCAACGCACTTCTTAAAGATGCGTCTGCATCATCTGAACTAACAGGTCAAATTGCTTATAGCGATGCACCTGATGCGGTTTCTTCTGACTTCATTGGTTGTGAAAATGCTGGCATTCTAGATTCTCAATCGACTAAAGTTCGTGGTAAACAAGCGACTTTGTATGTTTGGTACGATAATGAGTACGGTTACAGCTGCCAGGTAGTTCGCCTAATGGAGCGTTTGTCTCAAGTTGGCCTTCAGGTAAAGCAAGAAGAGCAAAACCAAGCTGCTTAATGTCTTAGTTTCGTTATTCAAAAAAACGGCAACCACTGGTTGCCGTTTTTTTTGTCTAAAAGAAAGTCAAAGTTGAACCTTTCCAGTGACTTGCTAGTCTTTAAATAAATAAAGCTGAACTAATTGATTTTATTAAGATGTTAAGGTTGACGAGACAGCTGTAAATAAGGTGTATTAGAGTTAACAAGTGGCTTGTTGCCGCAACAATGAATAGGTAAGTAGATAATGTTTAAGTCTTTTTTTCTTAATAAGAAGTGGCTGCTCTGGTCATTATTCGGTTCAATTTTAATCTTGGGCGTGACCTGGTATAAGGTGCAGTTAGATGTGCAAATTAATGAATGGTTTGGTGACTTTTATAATACCTTACAACAGGCATTAGCTGAGCCAAACAGTGTTTCGTTAGAAGAGTTTATTAGTAAATGCTTTACCTTCGCCAAAATTGCAGGCTTGTATGTCTTTATTGCCGTGATGCTCGGCTTCTTTGTTAGGCATTATATTTTTCGCTGGCGTACAGCGATGAACGAATACTATATGAGCCATTGGCAAAAGCTACGCCATGTTGAGGGTGCTGCTCAGCGTGTTCAAGAAGATACCATGCGTTTTGCCAGTATTATGGAAGGATTGGGTGTTGCCTTTATTCGCTCTATTATGACCCTAGTCGCGTTTTTGCCTCTGTTATGGGTATTGAGTGAAAATGTGACTGAATTACCTTATTTTGGACCCGTAGATCATTCGTTAGTCTACATTGCCATTTTATCTGCGTTATTTGGTACTGTGCTGCTAGCTGCTGTAGGGGTAAAACTGCCCGGGTTAGAGTTTAAGAACCAAAGAGTGGAAGCGGCTTATCGAAAAGAGTTAGTTATCGGTGAAGATAATAGTGAAAGAGCTGATCCGCCAACGGTCAAAGAGCTCTTTACTCATGTTCGTAAGAATTACTTTAACCTGTATTTACACTATATGTATTTTGATGTGGCTAAGTGGTCTTATTTGCAATTTACCGTTTTAATTCCCTATATTGCTATGGCACCAACTATAGTCGCAGGCGCGATTACGCTGGGTTTATTACAGCAAATCTCACGTGCATTTGGGCAGGTAGAAAATTCTTTCCAGTTCCTTGTGAATTCTTGGAGTACCATTGTCGAATTGATTTCTATTTATAAGCGCTTAAAAGCATTTGAATCAATTATTCATGATAAAGAACCGAGTAGTGAAGATGCCGTGTCGTCTTAGTCATAAATTTTAAGCAAAAAAAACCGGGCAAACCTAAGTTTGCCCGGTAATACAAAAGTAACTAGCAGTTGCCTGGTAAAAATGCATGTGGGTAGCATTTTTACCTGCCAAACTATGTCTGTGGGGGCATAATTTGGCCAGATAAAAGCAGTTAGGGCTGCTTTTATCCATCTCGATCAGATCGAGAAGATGTGCGTATTTTAGGTATTTTTAAGCTAACTACAAACGATATAAATTAATTTTTAGCATTAGTTATGCTAATCTAAAAAACATTCTTATTTAAAAAGTCCATTTTTCATTTTATCTCTTAAAATCATTAATATGGAGATGAAAAAACTATAAAAATTAAGTTTTATAGTGTCTGTATCTGATACTTTTGTAATAAGTAATGCTTTTAATAAAGGTTTTATGTTTTTCTTTATCGTTTTTGGTGTAGATCACCTAAGTATAAATTGGAGAGTTCCTTATAATGCGACAACTTCCATTAGCCACACTCTTCACTTTTGAGGTTGCTGCAAAGCACCTGAACTTTACCAAAACAGCTGAAGAGCTCCATATCACTCAAGGTGCGGTCAGCCAACAAATACGACAACTTGAGGATAGGATAGGATTTAAGTTATTTGAGCGTTATCACAGGCGTTTAACCTTGACCTCAGAAGGGGCAAGGTTAGCCCTTCAACTTAATCATAGTTTTACCGAAATTGATTCATTACTAACTGAATTAAAAGAAGATAAACAATCTAATATTCTTACCTTATCCGTTATGCCTTCTTTTGCGAGTAAGTGGTTAATTCCTAGGCTAGGAGATCTACAAGCTGCGTATCCTGATATGCAATTACGGATACAGGCTAATGATAAAGAAGTAAATTTTGGTCGTGATAGGGTGGATGTTGCCATTGTCCATAGTCATCTTTATAAGGGCACTGATTTTCAGGTTCCATTAATTAAAGATAAGGTATTCCCTGTTTGTAGTCCTGAGTTTGCAAAGCAGCACAAATTACTTGAACCACAGCAGCTTGTTGGTTTGCCATTATTAAATGATGACTCTGAAAGTCGCTTTAGTACCCCATATGTTGAATGGGAAAATTGGTTGCAAAAAGCCAATGTAAAAGGAGTGAAACCCTCTCGTGCGATTAGTTTTAATCGTGGTGATCTTGCGATACAGGCTGCTGTAGCAGGCCAAGGTGTCGCATTAGGACGTACTCCCTTAGTCATGGATGATATTCAAAGTGGGCAACTGATTAAGCCTTTTACAGCTGAATTGGATGATGGCTTGAGTTATTTGTTTGTTTGCCCTCAAGCACAAAGTTTGCGCCGAGAGGTAAAGGATTTACTCATCTGGTTATTACAAAGCTGCTTTGATTATGAGCCAGAATCAACCTTAACCTCTCCCTCGGCATTTATAGATTAGAACCAATTAGTATGGATTAATTTAGCTGACATTAGCAGGCACATGGTAATCACCATAGGGCGTATTAAAACGTTTCCTTTGGTGACAACTAATCGAGAACCAATCTGTGCACCTAACCATTGACCTGCTGCCATACAAAAACCCAATCCCCATAAAACGTGGCCTGTAAATGAGAAGATCGCCAATGATGCGACATTACTGGTTGCATTTAACACCTTGGTATTTGCTGTTGCCGAAATAAGATTCATGCCAGTTAGGCAAAGATAAGCTGTTGTGAAAAATGCGCCCGTGCCTGGACCGATCAAACCATCATAAAAGCCAAATGATGTACCAATAATAAGTGCAAAAGCAAAGGTGGAAAATTGCACCTTACTGCTGATAAACGGCTGTAGCTTATTGAGAAATAGAAAGAAAATGGCGACTAAAATCAAAATGATAGGAACAGCTTTAAGAAGCAAGCTGCTATCTAGATAAGCCACTAAGATGGTGCCTAATACACTCCCGACAGCGGTTGTAATAATCGCTGGGAGTAATGCCTTTAAGTCGACTTTTCGTCGTTTTATAAAATGGTATGAGGCAGATAAAGTGCCCGCACAACCTTGTAGTTTATTGGTTGCTAAAGCTTGTGCAGGCTCTACACCAGAAAATAAAAGTGCTGGAACGGTAATAAGGCCGCCGCCACCTGCAATAGCATCTATGATGCCCGCTAAAAAAGCCACACCAGTTAAAATAAGTAAGGTGCTTAGGCTAAAATCGAAAAATATAAAATCCATTTATGTGAGGTCCAGCTAGGAGGGGTTAAACAGGCCTATAAAGTAACATGAAACCTTATTTATTCTTGGGTTTATTCAAAAAAAAGCCGCAACTTTCATGAAGAAAGTGCGGCTATAAAATGAACACTAGGTTCATAGAGAATGATCGAGTGTAGATCCTTCAAGTCATGCGGCTACTAGACCTTGCTTAGCAAGGTATTGGTCAAGTTGAGTTGTCATTTCATTGCTAAACTCTAAGCCTAATTTAGTACGGCGCCATAGAATATCTTGGCTAGAGTAAGCCCATTCGTGTTTAACTAAATAGTCGACTTCAACTTGGTATAAATCGTTGGAAAAACTTTGTCCTAATGCTTCGATTGAATTCGCCCCTTTTAAGAAGGTTTCACATAAGGTGCCATAGGAATTAGCGTATCGGTAAGCAAGCTTCTTGTTTAAAAAGCGATATTTGCTTTGTAGTAATTCGGCGTAACCCTGAAGGCTAGTGTTAAGGTCACCACCAGGTAAACTGCTTGAATGTGTCCACTCTTTGCCCATATTTGGGTAATAGTCTTTAAGGTCATCCATACAAGAGAGCGCTAGTTGTCGATATGTGGTTATCTTGCCGCCAAACACACTTAATAAAGGCGCTTTTCCTGCTTCGTCTTCTACGTGCAAAGTGTAATCACGAGTGACTGCGGATGGATCGCTAGACTCATCTTCTAATAGAGGTCTTACACCTGAGTAGGACCAAACGATATCTTCATTGCTGAGTTGCTCTTTAAAGTGTTGGTTGGCAACGGATAGAATATAATCTGTTTCATCCTGAGAAATACTGACTTCAGATGGATTGCCAGTGAACTCTTCGTCAGTTGTCCCTATTAAGGTGTAATCATTACGGTATGGTATGGCGAAGACGATTCGCTGATCTTCATTTTGCATGATAAAGGCATTATCTTGTTCGTATAACTTAGGTACCACAATGTGACTGCCTTTTATCATACGAATACTGTAAGGCGCTTTTCTTTCTAGCTTGGTTTCAATAAATGATGATACCCAAGGCCCTGCTGCGTTGACTAAACCTCTAGCCGTCACTGTCTCTGTTTCAGTAGATCCTGCTTTTTGAAGCGTGATTTCCCAAACACCATTCTTACGTTTAGCATTGATGCATTTGCGTCTGTCGTAAATTTTAGCGCCATTTTTTTGAGCGCTTAAAGCATTAATGATAACTAATCTTGCATCATCTACCCAACAATCTGCGTACTCAAAGCCTTTAGTAATTTCACTTTTTAGCGGGCTAGAAGTATCGTATTTAACGCCATGTGAACCGCTTAATGCTTCTCTTTTGCCTAAGTGATCATAAAGAAATAGGCCGATGCGAATTAACCAAGCTGGTCTAAGGTGAGGTCTATGTGGCATTTGAAAGCGCAGAGGTGTCACTATGTGTGGTGCTACTTTCAATAATACTTCACGTTCGTTCAAGGCTTTTTTAACTAAACCAAATTCATAATGCTCTAAATATCGGAGGCCACCATGAATCAGTTTACTACTATTTGAGGATGTGGCGCTTGCTAGGTCGTTCATTTCGCAAAGCGCAACAGATAGACCACGGCCAGCAGCGTCAGCAGCTATTCCCGCGCCATTAATACCGCCACCTACAATAAAAAGATCAAAGTTTGTTTCTGGCATTGCTTAATCCCACATATCAATATTAGTAAACTTGGTCAGTTTTGAATAATAATGTTCAAAAACGAACATTCAATAACGAAAGAGTAAAGCAAGCTTGTTCATTTCGCAAGTTTGCTTTACTAAAAAGGTGAAAATGTTAGATATTCGTGGTTACTTTGAATTGTCTGCTAAGCATAAAGTCAGGGCAACATCATGCTCATTTAGGATCTTTTGAATAGCTTCAGGTGGTTCTACATCTGTAAACAAGGTGTCTACTTGGCTAATACTACCCAGTCTTACCATGGCATTACGACCAAACTTGGCATTATCTGCGGCAAGAAAAACAGTACGAGAATTGTTAATGATGCTTTGTGCCACTCTTACTTCTTGGTAGTCATAGTCGAGTAGCGAGCCATCTTGTGGGTCAACACCACTAATGCCGATGATGCCGTAATCAACGCGAAATTGATTAATAAAGTCGAGTGTCGCTTCGCCTATAACGCCGCGATCTCGAGCGCGAACTGTGCCGCCAGCAATAATAACAGTAAAGTCTTCCTTGCTGCTTAGAATACTGGCGACATTTAAGTTGTTAGTGATTACTTGCAAACCTGTGTGGTTAAGTAATGCTTTAGCAACGGTTTCTGTTGTCGTGCCTATGTTAATAAAGAGTGAAGCATGATCAGGAATTTCAGACGCAATTTTTTGAGCAATAGCTTGCTTGGCATCGAGTTGCAGAATTTGACGTGTCGCATAGGCAACATTGGTTGTGCTTGAATCAATACTAGCACCGCCATGATGGCGTCGAATTTTATCAGCATCGGCAAGCGTATTTATATCTCTGCGTATTGTTTGTGGGGTGACATTGAAGTGTGCAGAAAGCTCATCAATGGTTACATAACCACGCTCTTTGACAAAGAGTGTGATTTTTTCATGTCGAGTTTGTTGACCCATTCTGTCAAAGGCTCCTAATTTTATGACTTGCCAATGAAGGCAGTTGTGGTTTTAATATAAAGGATTCAAAGACGAACATTTAATGTTCGAAATATTGTAAACTCTTTCATACTTAATTAAATATGAAACTTGCCCATAGAGACTCACCATGACTAATTATATTCTAGCAATTGATCAGGGAACCACTAGCAGCAGAGCCATAGTGTTCGATGCAAAAGGTAAGCGCATTGGGCAAGCTCAGCAGGAGTTTAACCAAATATTTCCGCATGACGGTTGGGTTGAACATGATCCTGAAGAGATTTGGCAATCAAGCTTAAATGTTTGTCGCACTGTGCTCAAGGATACAGGGTTAACTGCTCAAGATATAGCCGCGATAGGAATTACTAACCAGAGAGAAACGACCGTTCTTTGGGATAAAAATACGGGTAAGCCTGTTTATAACGCGATTGTTTGGCAGGACCGAAGAACCAGTCAATACTGCCAGACTTTAACGGATCAAGGTTGGCAAGATAAAGTTCAAGCTAAGACAGGTCTGCTAATAGACCCTTATTTCTCTGCTACAAAAATCAAGTGGATTTTAGATAATGTAGAAGGGGTGAAAGCAAAGGCCGAAGCCGGCGATATTGTTTTTGGCACGATAGATTCTTTCTTGTTATGGCATTTAACATCGGGTAAATCTCATAAAACAGATGCAACTAATGCGGCAAGGACAATGGCGTTCAATATTCATAGCCAAGAATGGGATGATGAACTTATTGAGGTAATGGGGATTGGTGACGTTCTCTTCCCTGAAGTCATGGACTGTAGCGCTGATTTCGGTATGTCATCGAGTGATTTATTTGGTGGAGAAATTCCAATTACGGGTATGGCTGGAGATCAGCAGGCAGCCTTAATTGGTCAAGCTTGCTTTGAAAAAGGGATGGTCAAAAGTACCTATGGTACGGGCTGTTTCATGATATTAAACACAGGTGAAGAAGCACTTAAATCAGAACATAAAATGCTGACAACGGTGGGCTATCGTCTTGATGGTAAAGTTACTTATGCACTTGAAGGCAGTATCTTTATTGCTGGGGCAGCTATTCAATGGTTAAGAGATGGACTAAAACTTTTTAATGATGCCAAAGAGACAAAAACATTGGCCGAGCAAGCTAGAAACCAAGACTCTGTTTATCTTGTGCCTGCTTTTACTGGCTTAGGTGCACCTTATTGGGATCCTGATGCTCGTGGTGCAATGTTAGGTTTAACTCGTGATACAAGTGTTGCAGACATAGTAAGTGCTGGCTTACGTTCTGTTTGTTATCAAACCAAAGACCTTGTGAATGCCATGGAAAAAGATGGTGCGGTTTTCAATTCTTTAAGAGTTGATGGTGGCATGGTGGTGAATGATTTGGTTGTACAATTCTTGGCTGACATTCTTGGTGTAAAAGTTGAACGACCTAAGGTAACTGAAACAACGGCTTTAGGTGCAGCATTTTTGGCAGGATTAAAAGTAGGGGTCTATTCTTCTTTAGAGGAAATTACATCCTTATGGTGGTCAGATAAGGCATTTGAGTGTGAAATGCCTGAGTCACAACAAGATGCTCTCTATCACGGATGGCTAGACGCTGTTAATAGGGTGAAAACGAAAGATTAAAAAAATTACGTTTCTATACAGCTTTTCGCTTGTTTCAAAACTGACTTATGGCTAACGTTAGTTCATGGCGGCTCTTTCTCTAAAAGAGCCAAAGTTGCTTTTAATTGGTGAGAGATAAATATGGCGAACAAATTTGAGCCAGTTCAGGCAGATGATTTTATGAAATTCGGTGGCGAGCGCCCAAGTTATTTATTAATAGAAGACGAGCTCATGGCGATGGGCGGACTTGGGGTGACAGGGAATCAGTTTAAGAAAGAAGTACTTAAAGCAGCTGGATGGACTGGTGGCGCTTTAACAACATACGCACAAAGGCCTGCAATTGCTGCGGCTTCTTTTAATAAAATTAGAGAAATACTAGAAAAAGGTGTTGCTGACGGTGGCGCGTTAAAAGCGTCTTTAGAAGGCTAACTTATAATAACTAGCCTTTAGTAATATCTATTTAAAACCATCATTCTTTAATGATGGTTTTTTTGTGCCTTTATTTTTCTGCGTCTGCAATAGCTTTAATGCCATACTCAGCGTCAAGAATTCTGCCGATCGCATTATCACCAACAAGGTGATGAGCATATTGCATATGCAGACAACGTACCTGATCCCAGCTTTTTATTCCGCCAATACCTAAGTTTTCAAATAAAGGGGTGAAACCTTTTTCTTCGATAATCGCTTTGTGTTCTTCTGTCATTCCTTCCCAGCGTCTCGCTATATAATCGCGATGAGATTGGTGATGTGCTTCTTTTAGCTCAGGGTCATCTTGGATTCTTTGCTCTAACTCTTTTACGACACCTTGGCTTTCAATTTTAGCCAGTGCTTTATCTATGGCTTTGCTTGATAGCCAGAATAAAGTAGGAAAAGGCTGATTAAATACCCAACTTTGCATTTGCAAAGATTGAGGGATACCAGCAGGAGAGTAATGGGCTATCTTGGCTATACCATTAGGTGTACGGCCAATTTGATCCGTAATAATGGCAATGTCTTTTTCGCTTAGATGTGTCATAAGTTATTTATTAGGCTGTAAATGCGGGGAAGGATGCTGCAAATTTTTGAATCCATTCTGCTGCGGCATCATTAAAGTTTAATCTTCGTCCTTGTTGTTTTGCTTGTCGTCGATAATGCTCAATATGGGAGAGTTGCTCTACCATACGGACGCAATAACAATCATCTTTACAGGGGAACTCGATAGCAATACGGAACTCATCTGCTTCTTTATCACACCATACAATACGCCCGGTCACGCAAAAGTTAGGGTCAATTTCAGCGAGTTTTAATTGCACACACTGGCCTGGATTATAGGCTTGAGGCGTCAAGCAAATAATGCCGGCAAACCCATTCATTTCCAAACTATTTGCTTGGAAAGACTGGGTGTCCACTTCCTCTATATGAAGTGGTATGTCTTTAGGATGCGCTACAAATTCCATAAGGACGTGCCAAAAAGTTACTCAGATGTATAGGTTATCGACCGAAATACAAAAGTATTAAAAAAGAATGGGAATTGTACGCTTTTCACGCTATCTGTACAGAGTAAAATCAGCATAATATTCGCTTATGAAGCTATTCTTTCAAGATTCGATTCTGTTTTTTCGTTTAACTTAAATAGAAACAAATGAATCTTAATTTAATTCTTTGTACTTGGTCTTAAATTATTCTTGTTAGATTAAAAAGAAGCAGTATATATGCCATTTATAGGTGGTTCTTAATAAAAAATTAAAAACTGAAGATTTAGAGGCTTAACCGTTTTGCCATCTTCCCTAATAAACGCAATGCACCTTCAATACGGTTATCCCAGTTAATAGCGTAGTTTATTCTGAGATGATGATTGAAGCTGTGGCTCAAGCTGAAGGCAAGGCCTGGTATCGTGCCTATCCCTTGTTCCAGTGCTGCCTTGTGTAAACTTAAAGCGTCTATTTCTGGTGGTAAGCTTATCCAGAGTAAAAAACCGCCTTTAGGGTCTGAAGTATAGGTGCCTTCGGGGAAATATTTATTAATACTGTGTTGGCAACGGCGTAAATTTTCCTCATAGGTGTGCCTAGTTTTCCGTAAATGTCTATCATATGCCCCATTTTCCAGAAAATTAGCAATTGCTCTCTGGGTTAGGGTTGGAATAGCTAAAGACTCTACATAGGCATGTTGTTCTATTTGCTGCTGATATTTAGCGCCAATAATCCAACCTATTCGAAAACCAGGGGCAATGCTTTTAGAGAAAGAACTGCAATAAATAACTTCAGCCTGAGCATCCTCTGCTTTTAACGCTTTAGCTCTGGTTTCGCTGTAACTAAGCTCTCCGTAAACATCGTCTTCTATTAAGGTGACGTCTTGCTGCTGGCAAAGTTTGATTAAACGCGTTTTAGCTGATTGAGTCAGTGTGGCACCGGTAGGGTTTTGATTGCTTGGTGTTACTACGCAGGCTTTCACCTTCCACTGGGCTAGGACTTGTTCAAGTGCATCTAAATCTATGCCTGTTTGAGAGTCGCAAGGGATTTCAATCGCTTTAAGTTTTAGCTCATCAACTGCTTGGAGAAGACCATGATAAGTTGGCGTCTCGATAATAATGGTATCACCTGGCACTGTGATGGCTCTTAATGCCAGTATCATGGCGTTTTGACAGCCTAACGTGATGGTGATTTCATCTGGCTGAACATTGCAGCCTGCATCTAGCATGCGAATAGCTATTTGTCTTCTTAGGTTTAAAGACCCTGGCGTGAACTCATAAGCGGCACAAATCTCAGGTTCTAGTCTCATTAATCGCCCAACAGATTTTTGTAATTGTCTGATAGGTAAAAACTGGGTGTGTGGAATCGCTGCACCAAACTGAATGATATCGGGTCTTTGTGATGCATGAAGTAAAGAACGGATGAGCTCAGGAACAGATTCTTGTGCCTGACTTGGTTCAAATTGTGGGCTGGATTCTGGAGCCGGGAGATTGTCTTGTACAAAGTAACCTTTTTGTGGTCTTGCTTTCACCACACCTCTGTCTTCTAACAAACTATAAGCTTGTAAAACCGTTGCTACACTCACGCTCATTTGTTTACTAGACTTACGTACAGAAGGAATTTTAGTGCCAGGTAAAAACACCCCTTCTTGTATTTGTAGTTCTACTTGATCAGCAATTTTCTCGTAGAGAGGTTGTTCCATAATAAGTCTAAAAAGAGCCGCAAGAATAAGGATGTCAAATTTAACAGAATGGAGACAGTAAGCAAAATAATTCGAATTAAAACTGACCAAGAGGTTAGTTTGTAATATTAAAAGTGTTAACCTAGTTTTGTAACAGTTTTTAATAAAAGTAGGGGGTTGAAAACGACCTTACTTTACATTTTGTAACCGTGTAAGGACTTTGTAAGATAATTGGTTGATTAATTTCACCTTATTTGTGATAAGTCATGTATAAAAATATAGTGTTAGCCTTTATCTAAGCCATAAAAGCGTGATGCACATCAAATGTTTTGTAAAAAAATTGGGGTGAGATAATGTCTTTATCTGTGATACAGAGAATTCTTTTAGGTTTTGCCATTTTGTTGGTGCTGCTCATTGTTGTGGCTGCAACAGGGTTCACAGGCATAAAGAAAGTTGAGCAAGGGCTAAATACTGTCACTGGTGAAGTGGCGAGTGTTGTGGCGTCAAGTAATAAAATTAACGAAACCTTGTTAACGTCAAATGCCACTTTATTACAGCACCTTATTACTTATCCTGATGATGAATTAACTAATTTAGAGACGGCTCTTGAGCAACAAGAGGCGGACTTTTTGAGTTTATCGAGTTCCCTAGAAGGCTTGATTCAAAACTATCCTGTGATGACCGAATCTTTGATTGAAATTAAACGTGAAACAGGCGTTTTTTATCAGATATCAAAACAGGCAACCGTCAACCACAGACAAGAGATTGCTAATCGTGATCAAGTGTTTGAACAAAAGTTTGATTTAAAAGATTCTATTTTATTTGCGGTCGAAGATTTAGCCATTTTAGAAGAGTCAGGTTATAAAACCGATGTTAAATTTGCTGCATCTTATATTTTGGGGCAAATAGAAAGCATTCAATACACTGTGAATGACTATTTTGACCAAACTGAACTTGGCACATTAGATGACCTGATTAAATCAATGAATTCGAATTTGCAGGGGGCTAAAGACAAGTTAGCTAATCTTGAAGACGAAAATATTGATATTTTGATTCAAGAAATTGAAGAGCATGTTTTATCTGAGCAAGGCGTGATTAAGGCTTATTACAATTACCTAGTGTTCCAAGAAAAAGGCATTACTTTAGCGAATCAGCTATCTAGCACCATGAATTCAATTAATGCTTCAACGGCGGCGTTATTAAACGAAGCTTCTCAAGTACGTCAAAGCGCTTTGACCGAAGCTAAGTCTGCCGTTAATTTATCCGTTAGTAGTGCTGTGATAGTGATTATTGTCTCTGCAATTATTGCGATTCTAGTCGCAACTTGGGTGAGTCGTAGTATTAGGAAACCTTTATCTATTGTTATGGACGTTTTAGGTAAAATTGCTGAAGGTGACTTTACTTTACGTGCTGAAATTAAATCGAAAGATGAATTTGGTGAGCTGTCTCGATGGGTTAATGATCTTGCGAGTAAGCTTGAGTCTGTTATTCGTGAAATTCGTCAAGCGTCAGTACAGGTTGCAGGTTCCGCGCAATCTGGCGTAGTGACCGCAGAGCAATCTAAAGAGTTAATGAGCTCTCAAAACGATATGACCACATCTGTTGCGTCGGCTATGACAGAAATGGCGGCAACCGTGCATCAGGTTGCTAATAGTGCAGAAACCACATTAGAGCAGGTGCAGACAGTCGACATTAAAGCCTCTGAAAACCGTTCGCAAATGGATGTGAATATCGAAACGATTCAAACCTTGGCAAATGAAATTGAAGGTTCCTCCAAGGTAGTGAATGAGTTAAATGTCTACTCTCAGGATATTGGTAAGATTTTAGAAGTTATTCAAGATATTGCTGAACAAACTAATTTATTGGCGCTAAATGCAGCCATCGAAGCGGCAAGGGCGGGCGAGCAAGGCCGTGGTTTTGCTGTAGTCGCGGATGAAGTAAGAACCTTAGCGACAAGAACCCATAGTTCAACAGAAGAGATTCAGAAAGTAATTAGCCGCTTACAACAAGGGGTGAAAGAGACAGTTTCTAGTATGACTCAGAGCCAGAACAGTGCTCAACAGAGTGTTGATAAAGCGAAAGAAGTTGGGCAATCATTGCAGGAAATGCAGGAATTTGTGACGGGTATTCGAGATCTGAGCACACAAATTGCTACCGCAGCAGAGCAACAGTCTGCCGTAGCGCAAGAGATTAGTGTTAGCGTGCATGATATTGCCAAAATGTCTGATGAAGCCTCTACTGCAGCGGATTCAACCGCTCAGAATAGTGAAGGCTTATCAAAGCTTGCAGAGCAACAAAATACTTTATTGAGCCAATTCAAAGTATCTTAACAAGGAGTTACTTGTTATGTTTGCTGATAATTAGAACGTTATATTTCAATAAAGGAGTTTAAATTAAGTGTCTATTCAAGTCGGTGATACGCTACCAGCTGCTCAGTTTCAAGTAATGGGTGACGATGGCCCTAAAACAATTGAGGTGGCAGAATTCTTTAGTAATAAAAAGGTGGTGATGTTTGCTCTTCCTGGAGCCTTTACGCCAACCTGTAGTGCTAGTCATGTGCCAGGCTTTGTTGTGAACTTTGATGCGCTAAAAGAAAAAGGCGTCGATGAGGTTGTTTGTCTTTCGGTGAATGATGTTTTTGTTATGCATGCTTGGGGAGAAGCTCAAAATGCTGAGCACCTAGTTATGGCTGCGGATGGCATGGCAGAGTTTACCCTTTCAATGGGCCTTGAGTTGGATCTATCATCTGCTAAATTTGGTATGCGCAGTAGTCGTTATGCCATGTTAGTAGATAATGGTGTTGTGACTCAGCTTTGGCGTGAAGAATCTGGTGAGTTTAAAGTGAGCTCAGCAGAATATGTATTGAGTCAGCTATAATGTATTAACTGATCAGAGGGGGCGGTTTTAAACGCTTTTTCTAATCAAATAAAAAACCTCAAGCTTGCAAAAGTTTGAGGTTTTTTTATATTCAGTAAACGCTTAAATTAATCGGCTGTAAGATTAAATCGCGTCTTCGCCTGTTTCACCGGTACGGATACGAATGATTTGCTCAAGTGAGGTAACAAATATTTTGCCATCACCGATTTTTCCTGTGTTGGCACTTTGTTGAATTACTTCGATAGCGCGATCAGTTTGATCATCTTCTACTGCGAGCTCAAGTTTCACTTTAGGTAGAAAATCAACTACATATTCGGCACCACGATAAAGTTCAGTATGTCCACGCTGGCGCCCAAACCCTTTTACCTCTGTCACTGTAATGCCATTGATACCAATTTCAGACAGTGCTTCGCGCACCTCATCTAGCTTAAATGGTTTAACAATCGCGGTAACGAGTTTCATAAATGTTCTCCATAGGCCAAAAATAAATCAATTAGATAAAAATAACATTCTCTACTCTTTCCGGCTAGTTAGCTCGGTCAAGTAACGATAAATAAAGACGGATAATCTATAGATGTGAGTAGAAATGGGCTTTTTGAGAGGAATGCACTGGACTGAAGACGTTATCTTAGTCCAGTGCTTATCAAGGCGTTAGTGACGCACTATGACTTTAGATCGTTCAGTTGATCTAGTTGCTCAGATTGGGTTTGGTGATATTTGGCACCTAATTCATGCACTGCATCGATTAGATACTTTGGTTGCTCAGGATCGACAAACTGATGAATACCGTGTCCTAAGTTAAATACATGTCCCGTACCATGACCAAATCCTGCTAAGACTTCTCCAACTTGATCGCGAATAACCTCTTTATCAGCATAAAGTACGCAAGGGTCAATATTTCCTTGTAACGCAACTTTATCACCAACACGTGCTCTTGCCTCGGCCATATCCGTGGTCCAATCAAGACCAAGTGCATCAGTGCCACTTGCTGCCATGTTTTCTAACCATTGGCCGCCATTTTTTGTGAACATGATAACAGGAATTTTCTTGCCTTCATGTTCACGAATCAGACCATCAATGATTTGTTTCATGTACATCAAGGAGAACTCTTGGTATTTAGGGCCACTTAACACGCCACCCCAAGTATCAAAAATTTGTACCGCTTGAGCACCCGCTTTAATTTGACCGTTTAAGTAGTCAGTAACAGAGATTGCAAGCTTGCGTAGTAATTCATGCAATATTTCAGGTGACTTATACATCATGCCTTTAATATGGCGGAAGTCCTTACTGGAACCACCTTCAACCATATAAGTAGCAAGTGTCCATGGGCTACCAGAAAAGCCAATTAATGGAACGCGTCCGCCTAGTGCGTTACGAATGGTTGTAACCGCTTTCATGACATAATCTAGATCATTGACGCTGGCAATAGGCAACGCTTCTACGTCTGCTTCGGTGCGAACAACTTTCTTGAATTTAGGGCCTTCACCCGTTTCAAAGTAAAGTCCTTGGCCCATCGCATCTGGAATCGTTAAGATGTCAGAAAATAAAATTGCGGCATCAAGTTCATATCTTTCCAGAGGCTGTAGGGTAACTTCACAAGCAAATTCGTCATTCTTACAGAGACTCAAAAAATCACCCGCATGAGCACGACTTGCACGATATTCAGGAAGATAGCGTCCAGCTTGGCGCATCATCCATACCGGTGTGGTATCGACAGGCTGCTTTAAAAGGGCGCGAATAAAACGATCATTTTTGAGTTCAGGGAACATTCAGTGACTCCGATGTAAAAATTTTAAGCATTTTACCTAACTTGACGAGAAAAGCGGAATCTATAAATCATTTTTATGGCTTTAAATTGAAAAAGGACTGTGTTGAGTCAGTATTTTGTCGGTAAAAGAGGAGGGGATAGAGTATTGAGTGACAGAAATCACCCAATAAAGTTATTTGAACTGGCCTCTATTATCCCTTTCACAGAGATGATGTTATTTCTCTGTTAGCTCAGCGACTGTATTTGATATGTTTTCTGCGCCTTGCTTTATTTGATCTATGATCACAAAAGCGTTGTTAATTAGTTCGTTACTCTCAACGGCTTGTTCACGAACTTTTTCCATACTTATTTTAGTGTCACGGGTTAATAGGGTATTTTGTTTTACCATTTCTTCTATTTCTATGGTTGAGCTACTTGTTCTTGATGCAAGTTGTCTTACTTCATCTGCAACCACTGCAAAACCTCTACCATGCTCTCCTGCTCGCGCTGCTTCTATAGCGGCATTAAGTGCTAATAGGTTAGTTTGTCCTGCAATACTTCCTATGGTGTTTACGATTTTAGAGATTTCATCGGACTGTATGTTGAGTTTTTCAATTAGGTTGGATGCTTTATCCATTTCACTTGAGATATCAGAGGAAATATCGACAGATTGCTGCAGTACCTGAGCCCCTTTTTCTGACACATTTGTTGTTTCAATCGAGGTTTCATATGCCATTTTAGAGACCTTTTGGCTAGAATCTCGTTTGTTTATTTGCTCTGTTATATCAGAAGCAAATTTAATGACTTTATAAACTTTTCCATACTCATCATAGACAGGATTGTAGGTAGCTTCTAACCAGATACTTTCTCCTCGACTATTCTTTCGTTCAAATTGCCCCGACTTAAATTGCCCTTGTTGAAGCTCTTGCCAGAATGACGGGTTTTCTTGGTAGAAGCTATCAAAGCAAAACATCTTATGATGCTGACCTTGGATTTCATTAGCTTGATAGCCTATGCAGGTTAAAAAGTTTTCGTTGGCGTTTAATATGTCTCCATTGGGGGAAAACTCAATCACAGCCATAGATAGGTTTAGTGCATTTAAAATGGCTGATTGGCAATCTAAGCGCTCTTTGGCTTGTGTAATGTCACTCGCTAGCTTAACGACTTTGATTACTTCTCCGCTTTCAATAACAGGTAGGTAAGTTGCTTCAAGCCAGAGTATCTCTTGATCTTTATTGACTCGTTTAAAAACGCCTTTATGGCTTGCTCCTCTGCTTAATTCATGCCAAAAGTTCGAATACTCTTTGCTAGTTGAATAACTTTGTTCACAGAAAATCTTATGATGCTGACCAATTATCTCATCTCTTTGATACTTGGATGCATTAAGGAAGTGCTCGTTAGCTTCTAGAATGATGCCTTGAGGAGAGAACTCAATAACCGCTATGTTTTGCTTTATTGCGGTTAAGTAACTTTGGCTTTCTTGGGCTAGTTCTGCTGCTTTTTGCTGAGTGTCTTGATGTTTGTTGCGATTAAACATATTAGGCCTCGGGAAACTAAACAATCATTCTGTTATAAGCCTAAATCTAATTTTGTGTTTAACCGTTAGCTTCTTGTGTTGATAACGTATTTTTTTGTAGAAAAACTGAGCCGTTTTTAATATGCCCAGTTTTTTAATCCCCTAAATAGCGTTTCAAGCTGTGTTGATTGACCCTGTAAGTGGCTTCAGCAATTTCGTTATTTTGATTAAGTTCAGCTAAAGCGCTGTCTAATGCTTGAGTTACTTGTTGCTGTGACATGCCCGCTTTCAACCTAGGAGAATAAAGTATCTTGAGTAAAATATAATCTAGAGGGCTGAGGTAAGAGTCGATGCTGTTGTCATTGAAAATAGAAGGGTAAACCTTATCAGAATCATTCGGCAGGCCAAGTAGCTGAGTGATTTCTTCAATAATACAGTCTAAAAAACGAGAGTTTTCTCGAGCAAAATCGACGGGAATAATGATGACTCCTTTAAAAATCTCGCCTCGTTTGTTGTTTTTAAAGGTGCCAATGCAAATTGCTTCTTTGAGTGCGACCTCATAGTGTTTAGGGTTACCAATATATTGAGCAACCTTGTCTCTCATTTGCTTATGTTGGGTAAAAATGATGGTGATGTTGGCTTGGCTTTGAGGAACATCCAATAAAATTGGATGTTTAGTAATGCTTGCTAAGTGCTTAATATGTGCCGATAAAAGGTCATTTTGTAGGTAAGCATCACCTGTGTCACTGGTAACATGCACCTTGATTGGGTTCTTCCAGCGAACCAAGCGGCTCTCTTTGCTTTTCTCGTACTCTCTGCCTAAGGCTATATCGATAAAGCTAGCTTTAATGTATTCGGTATCTTGCCATCGTGTTTGTCCATAAGATACCTGACTGAAGCCAAGGCTAATCAGGGTCAGAAGGCTGTATGCTAAGACGATTTTCAACATAATGATGTAACGCATCTAAGGTGTCTGGAGTGAATTTTAAGCATTTTTTGTTAATTAAGATATCTTCAATGCTTATCTCTTTTATAGCAGCAACTTCATCTGCTTGCATTATGATCTTACCGTCTTGGTTTGGATCATAGGTGCAGCTAAATACTTTTCCCCAAATTCGATAGCTTTCTCCTTCTGTAAAGAATAGCCCATGATTGGTAAGTGTTAAATCTAAGCCAAGCTCCTCTTGAAGTTCTCTTTGGGCTGATAGGTGGTAGCTCTCTCCATGGGCAACGACGCCTCCGGTCGCTATGCCGTAATAGCCGGGGCAAAAATGTTTGTTTAAAGTACGCTTTTGTACGATGAGTTCTTTCTTTTTATTGAATACTAAAATGTAAGTTGCTCTGTGGTAATCAATACCAAAACGCATTTCTTTTCTTGCTACGCTGCCAATTAAATTATTGTCTTTATCAATTAAACTGATGATTTCGTCGCTCATAAAAAGGCTCTTTTGTGTTTGGCATCATGGTATTTTTATGGCGAAATTATAAGGATAAAATGCCTGTAAAAGTAGTATTTTAGCAAGTTAGACTTTTGTATGAATTATTAATATAAAGTTTCCAAATTGCGACAACAAATTTCGTGTAAGCTTGGCAAATGATGGCTTTTGCTTTTTCGGCTTGAAGTCTAGATTTACTACCATATCTTGTTAACAATAACTCACTAACTAGATAGTAAACCCCCGTTCCAGAGGATGAATTCTTGATTAAGCAACATGACCTATTAGCCTTTAGTTTAGCCAACCCTACACATGCAGAAAAAAAAGTTGAAGATTATGAATTTGCCGAAGTTTCCTTATTGGAAACTGGCATCGTCACTATCGAACCAAAGCAAAAGGCGCAGATTAGCTTAGTATTAAGTGCAGGCATTCATGGCAATGAAACCGCACCGATGGAAATGGCTAATGATATTTTAAAAGATATTTTAGATGAAAAGCTTGCTTGCTCAGTACGTTTACTGGTTATTTTCGGAAACTTGCCTGCTGCAAATATTGGAAAAAGGTTTACTCAAGTAAATATGAACCGCCTCTTTTCTGGCGCTTGGCAAAAAGAAGAAGGCTTTGAAGCTCAAAGAGCGGGTTTGATTGAGAAAACAATTGCAGACTTTTTTAATGAAGGACCAGATAGTGCTCAAAGAATTCATTATGACCTTCATACCGCGATAAGGGGATCAAAATACCCTAAATTTGTGGTTTATCCTTATTTACATGAGCGTCCTTACAGTGCTGAGCAGATTGGCTTTTTAGAAGCCTCTGGTATTGAGGCTGTTTTATTGTCTCACCAAAGTACGACAACTTTGTCTTACTTCTCATCTGAGCAGCATAATGCCAGTGCTTTTACTGTTGAATTGGGTCAGGTGGCGCCTTTCGGTGAAAATGATCACTCAAAATTAACAGCTATCAGACACACTCTAAGAACCTTGATTAAGGATGAAAAGTTGATAGGAAGTCATGATGGAAATATGAAAATCTTCCAAGTCATAGATGGTTTGAATAAGGATGCCGATGATTATCAGCTTAATATAGATGCAGATTTTGAAAACTTTACGTCATTTGATGCTGGTTTCAAGTTAACCCAGTCTCAACTTTCTGAGTATTTGGTTAAGCAAGATGGGGATGCCTTGGTATTTCCAAACGCTAAAATACCTGTTGGCCAAAGAGCGGGACTTATGGTGCGTGAGGTGGCGTTATCATCTCTTGAACTTAATTAAAGTTACATTATTTGTTTGATCGTCTTCCCCCTAGAAGTTATATAACTAGGGGGGATTCCTACTTACACCCCTTCCTTCAAAAGTACTTTTAGCTCTCTTTCTTCAATTGTGTTCACTTATATATCAATGTTAATATGCCTGTTATGTTATAACGTTTTTTGAGAGTTTAAATGAAGTCTATTTTAGGTTTTTTGTTGATGGGGTTGTTCGCGATAAATGGTCAGTTGCAAGCGGAGACGATACCGAGTATCGCAACTAGCATAAAGCCTGTTTCTATGGTGGTAAAAGCGATTGCAGGCGATAAAGTAAACATAGAGCAAATTGTATCGAATAGCGCTTCTCCTCATGATTTTGCCTTGCGCCCATCTGATTTAAGAAAAGTCATTAATGCTGATTTAGTGGTTTGGGTAGGTGAGTCTCTAGAGCCATTTTTAGAAAAACCGCTGCTTAATAGCCAGCATGCTGATACTGCAATTGAATGGATGTCTTTAGTTGAAGACGCTGGAGATCACCATGAAACAGATAAGCCTAAAACTATGAAAAGCTTTGAAAGTCATGGTCATGATCATGGGCATCATCATGATGGTCTAGATCCACACGTATGGCTGGATTTAGAGAATGCTCATTTGCTTGCCGATGCTGTGACAGAAAAACTTTCTATTATGCTTCCTCAACAAGCCTCTTATTTTGAACAAAACCTAGAGCGTTTTGAAGCGGCATTAGCGCAAGCTGATGCTGAAAATAAACGCTCGCTTTCGCCACTTAAAGAGCTGAATTATGTCGTGTTTCATGATGCATACAGCTATTTTGAAGCGCATTATGATATTGCTCACATTGCAAACATTAGCTTAAGTCCAGAACGTAAGCCTGGTGCCAAAAAGGTTGTTTCGATTAGACGTTTGATGAAAGACGAGAAGGTTGCTTGTATTTTTAGTGAGGTACAATTTAACCCAGCAATCGTTAATGCCTTAGTAGAAGATACTAATGTTAAAGCCATTGAAATTGATCCATTGGGTGCAAATATTGTGCTTAATGAAGCGGCATATGTTGCCTTTATTAAGCAACTGGGGCAACAATTTTCAAAATGTCAGGCTTAAGGCTAAAGATCGGCTTTTGAGGTGTTACTTGTTCCTTCTATCTTGATATCAACAATAATAAAGTGGGTAGACTACTCACTTTATTATCTTCAATTTTCTTCTCTTTTTTCATACCCTCTCCCATTTAACCCTACACGTTTTAAGTATTTAGCTTTAGTTCGAGGGTCATCTTTCATACGGTTAAAAATTTGCTTCGCTTCTTTATGTTAGTCGTAGACTAGAAACAAACTAGATTACTCATTCTATCCAAACTTAAAAGTAAGCTAATGCCTTTAGGTAAGTGCTTTTCAGGTGCTTCTTTGTTAGCTATCTGTTCAATAAGATTTCTATCTTGAATTCGGTTTTTGGGTATAATGCTAGTCATTCTAATTTGTAGAGACCAGACATGGCTGACGTAACAGAAATTATGCCTTCCTCATCACAAGTCCTTAATAAAACAGATGATGAGTTAATTACAAGCGCTCAACATACATTGAATACTCAGGCTAATGCTTTGTCTAAGTTGTCTGAGTCTGTCACAAGTGAATTTGTTAATGCCATCAAGCTGATCATGAAAACCCAAGGCAGAACCATTATTTGTGGTATGGGGAAGTCTGGTTTAATCGGTGCCAAAATTGCGGCTACCCTGGCGTCAACAGGAACCCCTAGCTTCTTTCTTCACCCTGGAGAGGCCTTTCATGGTGATCTGGGTATGATTGACCCTCAAGACACCTTGATTTTGATTAGTTATTCGGGAGAAACGGAAGAGCTGATTCGATTGTTGCCTTCGTTAAAAAGCTTTGGAAACCCATGCATTGCTATGGTTGGTAACTTGCAGTCTACCTTGGCGAAGCATTGTGATTGTGTGTTAGATATCTCAGTGGATAGAGAAACTTGCCCAAATAATTTGGCTCCCACCACTTCAACCACAATGACAACAGCTATGGGTGATGCCGTAGCGGTCGCTTTGATGGAATGTCGTAATTTTCAACCGCAGGATTTTGCGCGCTTCCATCCTGGTGGTAGCTTAGGGCGTAAGCTCTTAACCCGCGTTAAAGATTTAATGCATAAGGATAATCTCCCTGAATGCGAACCAAGTACCTTGTTAAAAGATGCGATTGGGGTAATGACCACTGGCCGTATGGGCATGGTATTGGTAAAACAAGGCAAAGAACTGCTTGGGATTTTCACTGATGGTGATTTACGCCGTGCCATGCTGACAGATGCTGTGGGAATGATGGATAAAACTATTTCTCAAGTAATGACAGCCAGCCCTAAAACCATACATCAAGATACGTTAATTGCGACGGCAGAAGAACAAATGTTACAGGGCAAAATTACCCTATTGATTGCCGTTGATGATGATAATAATGTCGTTGGTTTGCTTGAAATCTACGATCGCTAACTAACTGACTTTTAATGGAAAATAAGATGACAGTAAAAAGTAAAATAATTGAAATTAATCAAGATGTAAAAGTTGCTAACCATTTACCTTTTGTGCTCTTTAGTGGCGTAAACGTATTGGAGTCTCGTGATCTTGCAATGAAGGTTGCAGAAGAACATGTGAAAGTTTGCCAAGCTTTGGACATTCCTTATGTATTTAAAGGGTCGTTTGATAAAGCTAACCGTTCTTCAATTAACTCGTTTCGTGGCCCTGGAATGGAAGAAGGCTTACGTATCTTAGAAGAGGTTAAAACAGGCTTTAATGTACCTGTCATTACGGATGTACATGAAGTCGATCAGTGTGCCCCTGTCGCAGAGGTGGCAGATGTTATTCAGTTGCCTGCCTTCTTGTCACGACAAACAGATCTTGTTGTTGCTATGGCTAAAACGGATGCTGTTATTAATATCAAGAAAGCACAGTTTTTAGCGCCTCATGAAATGCAGCATATTCTCACTAAGTGCGAAGAAGCAGGTAATGACAAGCTGATGCTATGTGAGCGCGGAACCATGATGGGATATAACAATCTTGTGGTCGATATGCTTGGTTTTGGTTTGATGAAAAAGTTTGAGTATCCTGTCATGTTTGATGTGACTCATGCTTTGCAGCGACCAGGTGGTCGTGCGGATTCAGCGGATGGTCGTCGTGCTCAAGTTGCTGAACTAGCGCGTTCAGGTATGGCATTAGGACTTTCTAGTCTTTTCTTAGAAACCCACCCGGATCCAAATCAGGCAAAATGCGATGGCCCATGTGCATTGCCGTTAGATAAATTAGCGCCATTTTTAAAGCAGTTGAAGCAAATTGACGAACTGGTAAAAGGCTTTGATGAGCTGGATACGAGTGCAACATGATGGATAAGCGTTTCTTATCATCATACCTAGAAGAAGCCAGAGAATTTCCTGAGGGCCTGTTAAAAAAACTACAAACGCTAACGTTGGTGGTTTTTGATGTGGACGGCGTATTAACGGATGGCGGTCTCTTGTATGGTGAGAATGGAGAAGAATTAAAGCGTTTTAATGTGAAAGATGGCGTGGCTTTGAAACTCCTACCAAAATGGGGGGTTGAGGTGGCTATTATTACAGCAAAAGATTCAGCGCCTCTGCGTAAGCGCATGTCTGATTTGTCTATTAAGCACTTTTATCCGGGCTGTCATAACAAGAAAGACGCATTTTTAGACTTGTTAAAACGCCTTAATGTAGCGGCTGATAAAGCCGCTTATGTTGGTGATGATGTTATCGACCTGCAAGTTATGCCTTTGGTGTCGCTAGCGTTATGTCCTAATGATGCGCATGTCTTGGTGAAACGACACTCTGATATGACCTTGCTTAGCAAGGCTGGAGAAGGTGTTGCTCGAGAAGTCTGTGACTTACTTTTATCTTCCAGGATGCCGTTGGAAAGTGCTTATGAGGTTGCCCAAAAACCAGCGTTTGAAAGTAAATCAAGCTAGCCTTTAGGCGTTAATTTCATTTAACTACCGAATTATTTTATATCTGAGCCTACTTCAATTATGTCTAACATCTTGCCAGAATTTCATATTGTTATCCCCGCACGTTATGCCTCACAGCGCTTTCCTAAAAAGCTACTAGCACCATTGGCAGGTAAGCCTGTATTGCAGTGGGTATATGAGTTGGCTCTTAAAGCTGGCGCGAGCACGGTTGTTATTGCAACTGACCATGAAGATATTTATCGCGCTGTATCTGACTTTGACGCCAATGTTGTGATGACAAGAGATGACCATGAAAATGGTACAGAGCGACTTGCTGAAGTTGCTCAAATCATGGGATGGCACGATGATGAAATTATTGTCAATGTGCAAGGTGATGAGCCTCTTTTGCCTGTTGCCATTATTCACGATGCAGTTACTGCTTTAGCGAATGATGCGCTAGCTGATATGGCAACTATGGCCTGTCGTATTCAACATAAAGATGACTTTTTTAATGCAAATGTGGTGAAACTTGTAGTTGATGAAAAAGATCATGCTTTGTACTTTAGCCGAGCACCTATTCCATGGGATAGAGATGGCTTTAATCAGGAACAAGCGCTTAATGATGCGATGCCAGCTTATCGACATATAGGTATGTATGTATACAGAGCAAGATTATTGTCTGCATATTGTAAAATGCCTATGTCTCCTTTAGAAAAATGGGAGAAACTAGAGCAATTAAGGCTTTTGCATCAGGGTGTCAAAATAAAAGTTGCTTATGCTGAAGGGATGCCTCCGCATGGTGTAGATACAAAAGAGGATTTGGCTAAGTTAAATCGCTTAATAGAAGGCCAAGCTTAATATAAGAGTAGGGATACAGTGATGAAGGCTAAAGTCTTTCTCTTTATCTGGTTTGTTTTAGTCTTTTTAGTGGCGGGAGTGGTACTGGCACCTTTGCACTTTTGGCGGGCAAGTCTAAATCAAGCGCTAACAGAAGAGGGCGTACGTCTTGAGCAGCTTGAAGGGCGCTTTTGGCAAGGAAAAGCTAAGTTTAGAGTTAGCCAGCTTAGCGGGGATATGTTAATTCAATGGAAGTTGAATGGCATTTTTGAGCCGATAGACTTTCAAGTGCTACATAGAGATATGAAAGCGTGGGGAAGTTTTCAGCCTGAAGTGGATGAAGTGTCTTTGTGGATAGATGGTCTGAGCTTATCAAGTGAACTTTTGAACTCAGTTTTAGAGCCTTATAAAGCAAAAGTCTCTGGCGGTAACATAGTACTGGAAAAATTGTATGGAAAATGGCCCTATGTAGAGTCTACTCCTAGCAAGTTAAGAGGTAATGGCTACTGGGAAGGTGGAGATTTAGATTTTGTCATATCTAGGCAAAGAGACAGTGTTTCGTTAGATAAGGTGCTGTTTGAGTTGATTAATATTAATTCAGTCAATCAGTTAAAAGTTACCTCTGTAAAAGGTGTGCCTTTTATTAATGCCAGTGTGAGCCGGCAAGGAGAGGCGGAATTGTCCGTTATGCCTGCTGTGTTTGAACTAATAAATCAACCTTGGACAGGTGATATGGATGCGCCCGTTTTTGTTATGACAGATAAGATTTTTTGATATATTAGTAATAATGAATAATGTGTAACATATTGATTAAGGTGAGTTTAAACGGATCTATCACTTATAGGTCTCAACTTAGTTGATAAATTAAATCTTGCCAAACTGAATATAAACAATAATAAGTAGATGAGATAAATCATGCTAAAAAGAAGCCGTCAGCAAGTGTTAGCTTCACCCAAGAGGTGTTGGTGATGGCTATGGGGGCATTGCGTTTGGAAGCTTGGTTTCGATATTTAGCTTTATTTAGCTTTGTTAGCCTCTCTGCTTATTCTGCTGCTCAGGTTTTCTGGTCTTTTACGCCAATGCCAGAACAATCGTTAGCTGCAATTGATTTTCGAACCACTCAAAGCAATAAAGCTCAAGTGAAAATGGCTTCATCCTCTTTGTTTGGTTACCTTGCTAAAGCTGAAGTACTAACCGTAGAGCCTACTAAAAAGACCAAACTAAAACTCACCCTTAAAGGGGTTATGCCTGCTGTAGAGATGAAAGACTCTATGGCAATCATCAGTTCAAGAAGTAAAAAAGATGAAGTCTACCGTATTGATGCGCAAATCATTCGGGGCGTTTTACTTAAAGAAGTCTATAACGATCACGTCATTATTGAGCGTGCTGGTAAGTCTGAATCCTTATATTTTGATGAAGCTAAGTTACTCACCTTAATTGAAACTGCTGATGATCAAGTGTTAGTAAATCAGCGGTCAACTTCTACTAATGTGCTTACGGATGGAAGAAACACAAATGAAATTGGTGTAGGTGTTCTATCTCCAGCCGAGATTTTGGATACCTATGAAGCCTTATTTGAAGAAGACCCTAATACCCTTTTAGCCACTACAGGGCTACGTTCAAATGGAACATCTTATGAAGTGCTTGCATCGAGTTCTTTGATTGCTATGGGCCTTAAAGCAGGAGATAAGATTGTCGCGGTAAATGGGCAAAGTGTAGGCAATATTGAGAGTGATGCGGGTTTAGGTGAGTTAGTTCGCAAACAAAGTGTCGCTAATTTTCAAATCCAACGGGGAAGTCGGACCTTTTCTGTGTCATATCCGATTAAATAACAATATAAAGGATGGTAGATGTATTCTGTTGTAACGCAAAAACTGCTTAAGTTAGTTGTATCTCTTTGTTTATTTATTCCTTTGATGGCAATCGGGAAAACTTGGCAAGTTAATTTGCAACAGGCGGATATTAGCATTTTTATTCGACAAGTCGCTGAAATGACAGATAGAAGTTTTATTGTTGACCCTAGGGTTAAGGGTAAAGTGACGGTTATTTCAAACGCTAGCTTGGATGAAGATGCTGTATTTCGTTTATTCTTATCTGTACTGACCGTTCATGGCTATGCGGTTCTTGAGTCTCCTGAAGGCTTTAAAATATTGCCGCAAAATATTGCGAAGCAAGGTGGATTGAACTTTGACCCTTCAGGCGGCGCCCCCGGTGAGTTAATGGTTACCCGCGTATTAGCGATTAAGAATGCGGTCGCTTCTGAACTTGTTCCAATTTTACGCCCATTAATTCCTCAGTACGGTCACCTTGCTGCTGTGCCGACAATGAATGCTCTGATTATTAGTGATCATGCAGATAACATCCGAAGTCTAGAAGATTTGGTTGAACGTTTAGACAGTACTAATGAAGGTGAAATGACCGTCGTACCACTCAAGCATGCTTGGGCTGGCGATGTCATTACTTTGTTGCAGCAACTGACAACAACGACAACAGGTAAAGGGGCAAGATCTAGCGATGTCACAACAATTGTGGCAGATGAAAGAACAAATCGTCTTATCCTAAAGGGGAAGCCAGGCGAGCTTAATCAGATTAAAGACTTGATCATAAAGCTTGATATTCCCGCTGAAAAATCGAGTCGACTACAATACATTCCACTGCAATACGCTGATGCAACCAAAGTTGCTGATTTACTCAAAGGGGTTGTCGGTGATATTGAGAAGAAAGAAGGTTCAGCACCAGTTTTAACGACAAATATTCAGGCTGACACCGACCTTAATGCGCTGTTGATCAATGCAGAACCTGGTGTGATGACAGAAATTAATTCTGTGTTACAGCGAATTGATGTGCCAAGAGCGCAAGTCTTAATAGAAGCTGTAATTGTTGAAATTACAGTGACAGATACAGAAGAACTTGGTGTGCAATGGCTAATTGGCAGCAATGATGGTCTGAATTCAGGTTCAAATTTTACGACAGCAGGAACTTCAGCAAACTCAATCTTTACATCGGTAGGTGCAGGTACGGCTAATACTTTAGCTACTGGCGGTACTGCTATTTTGGGAGATACTAATCTAGGTGCCATTATTCAAGCACTGCAGAGTAAAACCAATTCCAACCTTCTTTCAACTCCAAAAATATTAACCCTAGATAATCAAGAAGCACGAATTCTGGTAGGTGAAACTCGACCCTTTCAAACAGGTGAGTACTCTGAAAGCAGCAGTAGTACCTTTGTTACTACATCCCGAGAAGATGTGGGCTTGACCCTGAAGGTAACCCCCCATATTAATTCGGGTAATGAAGTTAAAATGGAGGTGTTTCAAACGGTTGAATCTGCCTCAGATGAAGCTAGTTCTTTAGGTACTATAACAACAGTTCGAGAGGTGGAGACAGTAGTAATAGCCGGTGATAGGCAAACAATAGTGCTAGGTGGTTTGATTCAAGACAATATTACAGAATCAAAACAGAAGGTGCCTTTTCTAGGTGATATTCCGTTTATTGGGGCCTTGTTTAGAAGTAGCTCTTTTAGTATTGATAAGAAAAACCTTCTAGTTTTTATTCGCCCTACCATTATTCGCGGTAAAGCTAATGTTGATAGTGTTACCAATAAACAGTATCAAGGTTTTAGAGCCGTTGAGATACAAATGAGCTCACCAAGAGAAGGTGGTCTTGAAGGTATGTTTGAACCTGAACTATCAGATGAATAACATATCTGGATAAAGTGTCTATGATTGCTAGTACTTAAATCCACTTTGCTGATAACGTTGGGGCTTTCAAAGTCGATTTACTCATAAAGAGGATTTAATGGCAAGAAAGCTGTATCTGGTGCTAGCGTGTTTTTACAGTGCTTTGTGTTTTTCTGGACAACCAGTTTATCACCCTATTGGCTCTGCATCGACTTTAGGTTCTGTTACAAATAGTGGTTTTATATCAAGTAGCTTATCAAACCCTGCCAGTCCATTTCTAATGTTTGATGAGAATGAGAGCCGTGATAATCCGAGAGGCTTATTTCGTTTTGGTATATTAGGGCCTGGCGGATTTGGTGCTGAGGTTGGCCAACTTGATTCTTTATCGGACGAACTTGATGGGCTTGAATCTGTTCTAAATGATACCAGTCTGACGAGTGCTGAAGCGGCTGCCGCACAGACAAAATATAATGCTTTTTTGAAAAATGCTGGTGAGCAAGGCTATATAAAAGTTTCTACTGCTGGCTATGTTCCTGCTTTTCCTATTTTTTATAAACATCCTAAATTTGGTACCTTGGCCTTTGATTTGATACTTCAAGGGGAAGGGAAAATGAAAGTGCTTGATGACGATATTAATATCGTTGTGAGCGGTGGTAGCACGACTTTGGAAACTGATTCATCTGTCTACTCTAAGACGGCATTGGCTGCCGTATTTGGTGTAGGTTATAGCAAACAAGTATTGCGGACTCGACAGGGACGCTTAATCTTAGGCTCCAAGTTTAATCTGACTCGAATGAAGCTGGAACGAAGCTTAAGTACGATTGAGAATATAGATAATGATAGTCAGTTTGAAGAGAGTGAAGCGCTTTCGACTAACTATAGTGTTGATCTAGGGGCGATCTGGTTAACTCAAAATGTTTTGTACGGGGTTAAAGTCACCAATATTAATGAGCCTATTTATTATTACGATACTTTAGGTGGTAGCTGTGCTTTAAAAACAGGTGCGGCTTTAACCAACTGTAATACTGTTGCGACTTTCGTTAGTTCAAATGATCTAACTCACGATGAAACTTATGTAGCAAAGCGTCAGTTTAGTATAGAAGCTTCAAGTTCGTTTGCTAATGGGATTTGGAGTGTGCAATCTAGTTTAGACTTAAATACTGTTGTTGATGCTGTCGATGATGAATACCAATGGTTAGTTGTGTCTTCAAGCTATTATGGGGATTTATTGTTACCCGGCTTTCGAGTCGGTTATAGCCGCAATCTTGCGGGAACCCAATTAGATTATATTAATCTTGGTTTTACTTTTTTCGATCGAGCTAACTTAGATTTTGGTTGGTCTTTGGATACGGTTAAAGTTGATGGAAAGTCTTTGCCGAGATCCTTGTTTGTTAATCTAGGGATAGAGTCAGCATTTTAAAGTGGTTTTATAGGTCAGCATTTTGAGACTTTTTGTTTTCTTATGCTGGCTAGGTAAGCTTTGTGTTGCTTGAAGCTTGAGTGGTATTGAAATTGATGTAATTGTACTAGGTCTTTGTACTAAAAGTGATTCTAGTATCTGATTTATAAGGAAGTGTTTTGTCGTCATTGCCCTATTCATTCGTTAAACAATCCGGTGTGCTGTTAAGACAGGACGCAGACTTGTGGGTGCTCGTGCATAAACAGGGAACTGACCTTAAGGCGATTTCTGAGGCATTAAGAATCTCACCTAAAGAGCCTAAAATTGAATGTTTGAGTGATACTGACTTTGATGAAGCTGTCGTGCGCTTCTATCAGCAAGAAGGCGGGCAATCTTTAGCTATGGCACAAGGGATCGGTGATGATATGGATTTAGCGAGTGTTGCCGAAGCTCTGCCTGAAAGTGAAGATCTATTAGAGCGAGAAGGCGATGCGCCCATTATTCGTCTAATTAATGCCATTATGAGCGAGGCGGTAAAAGAAGAAGCTTCGGATGTGCATATTGAAACCTTTGAAAGGCGTTTGGTTGTTCGTTTTCGTGTAGATGGTATTTTGCGTGAAGTGATAGAGCCAAGACGAGCATTAGCCCCTATGCTGGTGTCTCGTATTAAAGTGATGGCAAAGCTGGATATTGCTGAGAAACGTGTGCCTCAGGATGGGCGTATTGTGCTTAGGATTTCAGGACAAGAAGTGGATGTGAGGGTATCAACGCTGCCTTCATCTCATGGGGAGCGTATTGTAATGCGTTTGCTTAATAAGCAGGCGGGCCGCTTAGATTTAACCCATTTAGGTATGAATGAATCTGACCGTGAAAGGTTACGAGACGTGATCAGCCACCCTCATGGTATTCTTTTAGTGACTGGCCCAACTGGGTCAGGTAAAACAACCTCTCTTTATGCTTCTTTAGGTTACTTAAACAACGGGCGTCGCAATATCATGACGGTTGAAGACCCTGTTGAATACCACTTAGAAGGTATTGGTCAGACACAAGTTAATAGTAAAGCGGATATGACTTTTGCCCGTGGACTTAGGGCAATATTACGTCAAGACCCTGATGTGGTCATGATAGGTGAAATCCGGGATAAAGAAACGGCTGAAATTGCAGTGCAAGCGTCTTTAACTGGCCACTTAGTTCTTTCTACTCTTCATACTAATAGTGCGGTTGGAGCGATTACTCGTTTAGAAGATATGGGAGTAGAGCCCTTTTTACTATCCTCTTCAATCGTGGGTGTTCTATCGCAAAGGCTAGTGCGCAAACTCTGTGATGACTGTAAGCAACCTATTCAAGCAGATGAAGCGACACAAGCTTTATTAGAGGTGGGCTCCCCAGTAACTATTTATCATGCGAAAGGATGTGATAGTTGTTTTGATCAAGGTTACCGTGGTCGTATTGGCCTTTACGAGTTGATCCTGATTGATGAAGGTGTGAAAACTCTGATTCATAGTCAAGTAGGTGAGCAAGCGATGGAACAGCACGTGCGTCAAACAACGCCGAGCTTACGACAAGATGGAATGAAGAAGGTAATAGCCGGTAATACCACTGTAGAAGAAGTGCTGCGAGTGTCTCATGGTTGATATGATACATGACTTAGCTTTTATGATGAAAGAGGTCATGATAAATGGCAGCATTTGAATACCTTGCTCTAGATGCGAAGGGCAAGAAGAAAAAAGGCGTATTAGAAGCAGATAATGAACGCCATGTACGCCAAATGTTGCGTGAACAGGGCAAGGTATTGCTAGAAATTAGTCAGGCAAAAGAGAAGCAAGCAAACAGTTTCTTTAGCCCTGGTATTAATATCAAAGAAAGGTCATTGTTAACACGACAACTTGCTACCTTGATTGATGCAGGCCTTCCCATAGAGGAAGCGTTAACGGGTGTTGCTCAACAGGCAACCAAGAATAAAATTCGCAGTATGTTGCTTTCTATTCGTTCTAAAGTGATGGAAGGTCATAGTTTGGCTGAGGCGTTAGCCAGTTACCCTAAAGCTTTTCCTATCTTGTTTCGAGCCAGTGTCGAGGCAGGAGAGCAGTCTGGACACTTACATGGTGTGCTAATGCAATTAGCTGACTTTACAGAGAGACAGAAACAAAACGCACAAAAAATACAAATGGCGATGATGTATCCAGCCATTTTAACTTTTGTGGCTATTGGTATTGTGAGCTTCTTATTGGGAAGTGTGATGCCTGACATTGTTCAAGTGTTTGATACTCAAGGTGCTGAATTACCTGGTATCACTCAATTTATGCTGAGCTTAAGTAACCTAATCACAGGTTATGGTGCGCGGTTTGTCATTGTCGTTGCTGTCGTCATTAGTTTTTACATTTGGTTAGTGTCAAAACCTGCACCTAAAAAGATAAAAGATAAATTAGTACTTAAGCTACCCGGTGTTAGTAGCCTGATTAGAGTCTCCCAAGTAACTCGTTATATTAGTACTTTGGCCATGCTTTCTAGTAGTGGTGTACCTCTAGTAGAAGGGATGAATATCGCTTCTCAAGTTGTTGATAATCTCGCTATGCAAGAAACCTTAAGAGATTGCCAGCAGAAAGTGAAAGAGGGGGGAAGTTTGGGTAAAGCATTTGAGGCAACAAAACTGCTACCACCTATGATGTTACAACTCATACAAAGTGGTGAGCGTAGTGGCGAATTAGACCAAATGTTAGCAAGAGCAGCAAGGCAACAGGAAGATGATACGAATGCATGGATAGGCACTTTAGTTGCCTTATTTGAACCATTAATGCTGCTTGTAATGGGTGGTGCTGTGATGATGATAGTCATGGCTATCCTACTGCCAATCATGAATATGAACCAATTACTGAATTAATAACAAAGCTTATTTGGTGGTTTCCTATTGCCAGATAAGGAGATAAATCAAACTAATTTTTTTGACAGGAATGATATATGAATCTAGTAAACCGTAATTTGGCAATGAAAAAACCACGCTCAAAGGCCCAAAAGAAAGGCTTTACCCTACTTGAACTGATGGTGGTCTTAGTTATTCTTGGTGCTCTGATTGGCATGGTTGCGCCTAATATTCTAGGGCGCTCTGATGATGCCAAAGTGTCGGTTGCTAAGACTCAAATTCGTAACCTGATGTCAGCGCTTGATCTGTATAAATTAGATAATGGTAATTATCCAGCGACAGCGCAAGGTTTGGACGCTCTAGTAAGCAAACCTACTGGCTTTCCTGAAGCGAAGAGCTGGAAATCAGGTGGTTATGTGAAAAAACTACCACTAGATCCTTGGGGTAATGATTTTGTTTACATCAGCCCTGGCGCAACAGGTGACTATGACTTGATCGCACTAGGCTCAGATGGCCGTGAAGGTGGTGATGAAAATGCAGCAGACCTAAGTCAGGACGACCTTTAAGGTCTTGGCAATTTTCTCATGACTAAGCTGAGGAAGGTGATATGAAACGTATGATGAAACTCTCCTCTAATGCTTTTCAACAAAAAGGTTTTACCCTGCTTGAGCTTATGGTGGTGTTAGTCATCATAGGCAGCCTACTTGGTATGGTGACAGTGGCTTACCAAGTTGATGATGACGAAGAGGTCATTAAGTTAGATGCTCAGTCTGTAAAGTTGTTTTTACAGCATCAAATTGATCAGTCTTGGCTCGATGGTAAAACCTTAGGCGCTAAAGTTAGTGCCAAAGAGATTAATCTATTTGAGTTTGATTTAGAGAACGAAGTCTGGCTTGAAACAGCTATTAATTGGGAGCCTGATGCTGAACAGGTGGAAATTAGTCTCTTGTTGTCTGATACCGAAAAACGTGGCGATATTGCTAAAAGTAGCTTGGCCAGGGAGGTTGATTTGGCCTTTGTTGCCAGTGGTGAATACTCACCTTTTGAGCTTAGTATTCAGATTGTTAACGATACTTCTGATACCCATAGTTTTCTATTAGAGGGAGATGGCGTTAATGCCCTTAAACTTAGCGAAAACTAAAGCAGGTTTTACCCTCATGGAAGTCTTGGTGGCCTTAGTTATATTGGCTTTTGTGAGCTTGGTGTTAGTTCAGGTGACGAGCCAGTCGACCAGTCAGGCTGATTATCTTAAGCGAAAAATGTTAGCTGTTTGGATTGCTCAAGATAGATTAACTTACTTAAAACTGCTTTCAATTAGTGGACAAGAGCTAGAGCTTGGAGATCAAGAGGTTGAACAAGCTAATTTATCTTGGTCAAGTGAAGCCTTAGTCACTAAGACAGCTAATGGCGTCATTACAATTGAAGTGGCGATCTTTCAACCTCCTAGTGCTGAGAACTCTATTTATCGTATGACGGGATTTGTCGCAGCACGAACAGAGGATGATGGTTGATGGCTAATCCTGTGCAGAATCTTCCTATTATGGGGAGAAATGGGTTGAGATCTAAACAGAAAGTTTCCGCTTTCACCTTAGTTGAGATGCTAGTGGTAGTGGGGGTTTTAGGTTTTATTGGTTTAGCAAGTTTTGATATGGCAAGCATGGGTGTCAGAGTTAAACGGGCGTTGATTGATCAAGAAAAAGTCATGTTCGATAGTATTCGTTTATGGCAATGGATTGAACGAGATATGGAGCAGCTTGTTGATCGTACTGTTAGAGATGAATTGGGTGAGTACGAGTTCTCCCTCAAATTAGACAATGGCAAACTAGACTTTACTAAAGCGGGTTGGATTAATCCTTTAGGCGTTAATCGATCTGAGCTACAAAGAGTCCGTTATGAATATGATGAATCAGAGGGCTTATTAAAGCGCACTTTTTGGCGTGTTCTAGATAAAGAGCAGGATGTTGAAACTCTGGTTCAAGAGTTTGACGGAGTTTCGAGCTTTAGCATTAACCTGCTTAATACCGATGTTGAATGGACAGATACTTGGCCGCCAGTCAGTGATGGTACTTTGCCTGGTGAGGCTGAAAAGCCCGCTGATATGCCTTGGGTAGTGCAAATTAATATGGCTACAGAAGGTCTTGGGTTAGTGAGCCGTATGTTTGCTGTACCTAGTTACCCTTTTAACTATGATGCTGATGAAAAAGATGACGGTTAAAAGAGTGAAGCGACCTAATCGCTTGATAAGTGCTAGCCAAAGCCGAGGTGTTGCTTTAATTATGGCTTTGATGGTTTTTGCCTTAGTCGCCGCAATTGCCGCTAGCATTATGTCCCAGTTAGCAAGAGAGCGAAGCTTGCTTGATCAGATGCAATCTACCGCAGCCTTGAAGCAACAGTTGTTGGGCGGTGAGTCTTGGGCTAGGTATGCTTTTGCAAAGTTAGATGAGTCTGAGTTACCGAATCTTGAAGGGTCTCGCTGGGTTCTTTTAGATCAAAACTTTGCACTAGATAATCCAGGTGACTCAATGCGAGTTGTCGTGGTTGATAGGCAGGGTTGTTATAACGTAAACCGTCTAGCTGATGAAGCGCTTAGTAATGCCGCGTTATCTGAGGTTAAGCGTTTGTTTGCCAGCTTAAGTGTCGATAGTGCTCTAGCGGAACCATTAAAAGATTGGCTTGATAAAGATCAGGACATTACGGGAAGTGATGGTCATGAAGATGAATATTATCTGGGGTTAACGCCAGCTTATAGAACTTCAGATAGCCGACTGATTAGTGAGACTGAGTTTGATTTATTACAATGGGATGATGAAACTAAAACGAGTTTAATACCTTGGCTTTGCCTTTGGCCTGAGAACCTAGGCATTAATGTGAATCGTATGAGTGAAGAACTATTGGTGTCTATGATTGACAACATTAGTACTCAACACAAAGAAGCTATATTAGCGCAAATGGAAAGTAGCGGCTTTGAAACACTTGATGACTTTTTAAATAATACGAACCTCACCAGTTATAGTCTCGAAAAAACGGATTGGCGCAAAGATATTCTGTTGGTCGATGTCTTTGTTGATGTCACCTTAGATGATCGTTCTATGTCTTTGCATAGCAAGTTATATCAATCAGAAGATGGCCCAGTGATTAGTTATTATCGTGCTTATGGGCCGAATAAGAAACTGCAAAAAATGTTTGGGATCGAAGCATTAGAAGAGTAATGCACGATGGTTAAATAGGATGAATCTTTAAATGAAGCAGCAATTAGGTAGTGGGAAATGAATCGCCTTTATATTAGGACTATTGAAGCCCAATCTGAAACAAACTCAGAGGAAGAGGTGCGTACTTATGCTCTTGCCGATCAGTTTGAATGGCTATTGTTAGCGCCAAGTTCAGATGTACTTAATGCAGGTAAGGATAAAACCGCGGCTCAATTACAAGAGGCCTTGAAAGAGCTAAACCTAACCTATGGCGAGCTGATTTTTATACCGCCCGAGCATAGGGTTCAAGTAAGACGAGTTGAATTAGCTAAAGGGCAGCATCGTCATGCAGGGCAAGTCATTCCGTTTTTGTTAGAAGAGAGCCTTGGTCAGTCTCCTGATGAACTGCATTACACTCTCTTGAATAAATCTGATAAAGATCATCAATGGGTGAGTGTGGTTGCAAAAGAGGTGATGAATTCTTGGGTACAAGATTTAACGGATATGGGGTGGCAGCATGCTTGTATTTTAGCTGTGAACAATATGTTGCCATTTTGGCCTGAACAAGATGGTGACATAGACTTTATTTTTACCTCAACTGATAATTTACTTTATAAAGATCAGGATTCCGTTTCCTGTTTACCTCTATCAGCTCAGTCATTTTTACCGAAACGAGAAAAGTATCAAGTTTGTTGTGATCTAGATACTCAAGAAGACTTTCAGGTATTGGCTGGCTCGCTTGATATTGTTTCTCCATGGTCAAATCATCGCGCTAATGAAAAAGGCAAACTAGAAACTTGGCTATATGTCGTGGCTACTAAAGTACAGACCAATAGCCAATTCTTTATGTCGAATCTTTGCCATGGTGAATTCGGAAGGCAAACTCAAGTGCTTACACGATTAAAACCATGGATTTGGGTGCTTGTTTTTGCCCTGTTTAGCTTAGGTACAGAGCTTTATCTAACGATAAAGAAAACCAATGAATTGAATGCACAAGCAGACACTATTTATCAGAAATCCAGTCAAGCCTTTTTAAAACTCGCGCCGGATGAAGGGCGAGTATCATATTTGGATAGGCAGATTAAAGGACGGATTCAAAGGGCGAAGCAAGGCCTAGGGCAAACTAAGAAATCCTTAACTGTATACGAAGTGATGGCTATGGTTGACCAAGTTAGAGCTAAGGTCGCTGGTGAACATCGTATTACTAAGTTCGATTATGCCAATCAAGAGTATCGTTTAGACTGGCAGGCTGAGCAAAGGGAAGTGCTAGATGCAATTCAGTCTGCTCTTGAGAAAGAGCCATTAGAGGTGGTTTTTGAACAAGTAGCAAAACGAGGTGAAAAGTATGTGGCTTCAATTAAATTGAAAGCGGAGACGAAATAATGGCTTGGTTAGAGGCACAAATCCGAAACAGTAGCCTGCTTTATCCCATCGTTCAAAAGTATCAAGCGCTTTCGAAAAGAGAGCAAAAGCTGGTGGCAGTCATGTCTCTTGTGATACTGCTTTATTTGATTTACGCCAGTCTTTGGTTACCTATTCATGAAAGGCAAATTGCTGCTCAAAAAAAATTAGATGCCAATTTAAAAACCTACTATTTATTAGTTGAGAATGCGGCTTTATTAAATGCTAATCAGGCAGATCAAGGCATAGTGTTAGAGGATAGAAGTGGCCAAGCCTTACAAGCGTTAGTAAGTCGTACTATGCGTAAGCAAAAACTGGTCGCACAACGTATGAATCTAGATGGTGACAGTCGTTTACAAGTGTGGGTTGAGAATACCTCGTACTCAGAAGTTAGTAAGTGGTTAGCAGAGCTTGCCAAAAATAAAGTAGCTATTTTTAGTGTTCAATTTGCAAGTCGTGAGCTTGGTATGGTGGATATGCGTTTAACCTTGGATTAAACGCATTACATCTCTACCTTAAATCTTGTTCGTTTTGAGATAGAGAGAGTCTGTGGCGATGGCATCTAGAGGTACATCCCAACTCTCAATAGGTAAAGATTCAACTTTCTGGCATTCATGCGCTAATCCGACAAGGTGTGATTTTCGGCTGGCAAAAGTCTTATCATAATATCCTCCTCCCATACCTAATCTTCCTCCTAATACATCAAATCCAACTAATGGCATAAATACTAGTTGCATCTCAGTACCCGTTAGAGGTTTTTTATCGATAGGTTCGGCAATATTAAACTGGTTTTTTTGCCATTCGCATTTGTCGTGATAATGAGCAAAGACTAGCGTTTCGCCATTGATGCAAGGTAGGTAAGTGTCTATATTTTTTTGCCATAACCAGTTACAGATATGGTGAGGTGATATCTCGCCATCATTCGCTAAGTAAAGTGCTACCTTGTCGTTAGCCTTAAGCTGAGTGAGAGGGGAATCAAGATTTTGTTTTAGCTGTTCGAATAAATTAAGTGCAGCGGATTCTTGTTGTGTTTGAGTAAGAGCGTTACGATTTTGTCTTAATTGAGAGCGTAAAGTACTGCGCAGAGTCATGATAGGGTTTCCCAAGTTGCCGCACCGACTATAGGCCTTGAACCCAGTGGTTCAAGGAGGAAAGAATCGAGATTTTTAAGGCTTTCCGACGCACGGACATGCACACCAAACCCACAGACTCTTTCCAGGAGTATACTCATAGGCTCAAGGGCGTTAAGCCGATTCGTACAACCCAGGAAACGGGCAGAGTATAATGTAAAAAAAATAAAAAAACACCAGTGATACACTTTTTTCAAAGCATTCTAAAACATAAAATATTCTGATTGAATGCTTTGTAATCAAGGCTGTTTAAAGCCTGATCAATGAGTTAGCTAAAAGTTAACCCGCTTTAGATTTATTTGTTAACGCTGTGTCTAGTTGTGAGGTTAATTCTCGCAACTGTTGTTCATTTTTGCGTGTGTATTTACGACTTGAAAGCATGTCGTGAGTAATGTTTAGGGCTGCGATAATAGCGATTTTTTCCATGCCAATAATTTTGCCGCTCGCTTTAATTTCTCGCATTTGATTATTAAGATATTCTGCCGCATCTTGCAGTTCTGACTCGTGCCCTTTAGGGCAGCTTATCTTAAATTCTTGACCCAGAATGTCGACTGAGACAGTTGGTTTTTCCATGATGATACCTTTTTATTAATCCGGCCTTAAAAAATGGTTTATTTTTAAGCATTGTAAGGCTAATAGGATTTTATGATGCTGGTAAATTCGTTACAATCGCAAGTTACGAATATTTACCCTGATTTATAGCAAATTGAAGCCGAGTATGGAAATCAATCCGATCATATCTAAGATAAAAGAACTGTCTGAGCGCTCCCTGACTCTTAGGGGGTATCTTTGACTATGAAACAAAGCAAGAAAGACTTGAAGAAGTAACCCGAGAACTTGAGGACCCAGATGTCTGGAATGACCCAGATTATGCCCAAAAGTTAGGGAAAGAACGCGCTGCACTTGAAGATGTTGTCAGTGTGTTAGATAACATGTCTAGTGGCTTAGTGGATGCTAAAGAACTACTGGAAATGGCCGTTGAAGAAGACGATGAAGATTCGGTTGAAGCAGTCACTCTAGAACTTGAAGAACTCGAGGCACAATTAGCCAAATTAGAGTTTAGACGCATGTTCTCTCAAGAGATGGATCCAACTAATGCCTTTCTTGATATTCAGGCTGGATCTGGTGGTACAGAAGCTCAAGATTGGGCCAATATGTTACTGCGTATGTACCTCCGTTGGGGTGAAGATAAAGGCTTTAAAGTTGAGTTAATGGAAGTCTCTGCCGGTGATGTTGCAGGCATAAAATCTGCCACCATACGTTTTGAAGGTGAGTATGCCTTCGGATGGTTAAGAACAGAAACTGGGGTTCATCGCCTTGTTCGAAAATCACCTTTTGATTCTGGTAGTCGTCGCCATACTTCTTTCGCATCAGTTTTCTTATCGCCTGAAATTGATGACAATGTGGAAATTGAGATCAATCCAGCAGACATTCGAACAGATACTTATCGTTCATCTGGTGCGGGTGGTCAGCACGTAAACACCACAGACTCAGCTGTGCGTATTACTCATATGCCCACAGGGATAGTTGTACAATGTCAAAACCAGCGTTCGCAACATGCGAACCGTGACTTTGCCATGAAGCAGTTACGTGCCAAGCTCTATGAGTTTGAGATGAAAAAACGTACCGAAGCAGCCCAAGCTGTGGAAGATACAAAATCTGATATTGGATGGGGCAGCCAGATACGCTCTTACGTACTAGACTCATCCCGTATTAAGGATTTGCGAACCGGTGTTGAAAGTTCAAATACAGGTTCAGTGTTAGACGGAAACCTAGATCAATTTATTGTCGCGAGTTTGAAGCAGGGCTTGTAGCTTAAGCTGAAATACCCCGACTAAAACATTTTAATATGAGAATTTAAAACACCATGGCCAATGAAAACAGCCCAGAACAAAACGCTACTGAAGATAATAAATTGATTGCAGAGCGTCGCGCTAAATTAAATAGCATTCGTGAGCAGAGAAATGCTTACCCTAACGATTTCCGTCGTGACGCATACGCAGAAGATTTACAAAAAGAATTTGCTGATAAAGAAAAACCAGAACTAGAAGCGTTAGATCATAAAGTAAGTATTGCTGGCCGTATTGTACGTAACCGTGGTGCTTTTATGTTGCTACAAGATATGTCTGGTCAGATTCAGGCGTATGTAAACCGTAAAGCCTTAAGTCCAGAATTACTTGCTGATCAAAAAACTTGGGATCTAGGTGATATCGTAGGTATTAAAGGTCCTGTGCATAAATCTGGTAAAGGTGATCTTTATGTAGATATGCAAGAAGCTGTTTTATTAACTAAAGCCTTACGTCCATTACCTGATAAGCATAAAGGCTTGGCAGATATGGAAACTCGCTATCGCCAGCGTTATGTAGACCTTATAGTTAATGAAGAGTCTCGTAAGACTTTCCAAATGCGTTCACAAATTGTGTCTACTATTCGTCGCTTTCTAGAAGATCGTCGTTTTACTGAAGTTGAAACGCCTATGATGCAAACGATTCCAGGTGGTGCTTCAGCGCGTCCTTTCGTGACTCATCATAATGCGATGGACATGCAAATGTTCTTGCGTATTGCTCCTGAGCTTTATCTAAAGCGTTTGGTTGTTGGCGGTTTTGAGCGAGTTTTCGAAATTAACCGTAACTTCAGAAACGAAGGTGTTTCAACTCGTCATAATCCAGAATTTACTATGATTGAATTCTACCAGGCTTATGCGGATTACAAAGATCTAATGGATCTGACAGAAGCTATGCTGCGTGATGTTGCTGAAAAAGTACTAGGTACAACCAAGGTTACTTACCAAGGTTCTGAGTATGATTTTGGTGCACCATTTATTCGTATGACCATGGTTGAGTCTATTTTGCACTACAACCCAGAACTAACCGAAGCAGATATCAGTACGCTAGAAGCAGCGACAGAAGTAGCTAAAAAATTAGGTATTCAGGTTAAGCCTATTTGGGGGCTTGGCAAGCTGCAAACTGAAATCTTTGAAGAGACTGCTGAATCTAAGTTAGACCAGCCAACTTTTATCACAGCTTACCCTGCAGAAGTGTCTCCTTTGGCTCGCCGTAATGATGATAACCCTTTCATTACTGATCGTTTTGAGTTCTTTGTAGGTGGTCGTGAGATTGCTAACGGTTTCTCTGAGCTTAACGATCCAGAAGATCAAGCTGATCGCTTTAATAAGCAGGTTGCTGAAAAAGATGCCGGTGATGATGAAGCCATGCATTTTGATGCAGACTATATCAATGCACTTGAGCATGGTTTGCCACCAACTGCTGGTGAAGGTATTGGTATCGACCGTTTGGTTATGTTGTTTACTGATGCGCCTTCTATCCGTGACGTTATCTTGTTCCCGCATATGCGTCGCCAAGACTAGTCTAGAGAGCCCTTAAGCTAAACAATAAGGCCTCTTTTGAGGCCTTATTTATTTCTACTACCGTTTTTTAAAATATGATTAGCCCAAATGCATTATTCGTATCTGGGTTCTTTTGGAGAGGATAATGAGTCGTTTTTGGACCAATAAAATCGCAAACCTAGACCCTTATGTGCCAGGTGAGCAGCCGCAAGATAAGCAGTATATAAAACTTAATACCAATGAGAGTCCTTATGGACCGTCGCCTAAAGCGATTGCGGCCATGCAAGAGCAAGTGAGTGATGATTTACGTCTATACCCAGACCCTAACTGCATGCAGCTTAAAACCGCCTTAGCAAATGCTTATGAACTTAATACCAAGCAGGTGTTTGTTGGTAATGGTTCTGATGAAGTATTGGCATTGGCTTTTATGGGGTACTTCACCTCAAATGAAGGTCAAACTAAACCACTCGCATTTGCTGATATTACCTATAGCTTTTATAAAGTTTACGCAAACTTGTATGACATAGAGCCTAAGTTGATTCCTTTAACGTCAAGTTTTGATATTGATATCAAACACTATCAAAATTTGGATGTATCGGGTGTTGTCATTACTAATCCTAATGCCCCAACAGGTAAAGCATTACCTTTGGCTGATATTGAGCAGGTGCTGATTGCTAACCCAGATAAAGTGGTTCTTGTGGATGAAGCCTATGTCGATTTTGGTGCTCAAAGTGCTGCGAGTTTAGTGAATCAGTATGCAAACTTGTTAGTAGTACAAACCTTGTCTAAATCGCGCGCTTTGGCAGGAATTCGAGTCGGTTATGCATTAGGGCACCCAGATCTAATTGAGGGTTTAGAAAGGCTTAAAAACTCTTTTAATAGCTACCCAATTGATAGAGTTGCACTGGCTGGTGCAACGGCATCTGTTGAAGACAGTGATTATCTGGCTGACTTGTGTAATAAAACGATTAAAACGCGAGAAGTAACGAGTCAGGCGCTTGAGGCGTTAGGTTTTTCCATTATTCCTTCTTCAACCAACTTTGTGTTTGTGACTCATCCGGATTACGACGCACAAAATATTTATTTGGCCCTTAAAGATGCAGGCATACTAGTGAGATATTTTGGTAAGAAAGCCAGAATAGAACAGTATTTGCGTATTACGATAGGGACTGATGCTGAAATGGAAACATTAATGACAGCTTTGAAAAAGGTTTGTGCTTAACAAAAAATGGCTCTGGTTGCTCTTGTTCTTAGTTAGAGCCTAGAGCCATTTTTTAAAGAATGCTGCTTCGTGAATGTTGCCTGTTAGAGCTTATAGTTCAACAGCTGGCATTGCTTGGGTGCTCTTTAAACTTGCTACCTTGTCTTCAATACTTTTCTGAATGCTATCTTTATCAAGACCAACACGCTTTAGCATAGCGCTATGGCTTGCATGTTCTTCGTACTGATCTGCAAGTCCAATATGCAAGGTTGGACACTGAATATTTTTAGAAAGTAAGAACTCACTAACGGCTGATCCTGCGCCACCCATTACAGCATTCTCTTCGACGGTAACGACGAGTTTATCGCCCGCTAGCTTGAGAAGAGTAGCTTCATCGAGCGGTTTAACAAAACGCATATCCAATAATGTAGCATCAAGCGCTTGAGCCGCTTGCATAGCTGCATGCGTAGGGCTGCCGAATCCACAAATAAGAATGTTTGCTTTTCCGGTATGTAAGGTGCGAGATTTACCAATCGTTAAAGTACTTAAACTTGGGTCAATGTCAGCGCCAATTCCTGTGCCTCTTGGATAGCGAACAGCAGCTGGGCCTTTGTGCAAATAGCCTGTGTGCAGCATTTTACGGCACTCATCTTCATCAGAAGGGGCCATAACAAGCATGTTTGGAATACAACGCAAATAGCTTAGGTCATAAACGCCTGCGTGGGTGGGTCCATCTTCACCCACTAAGCCTGCTCTATCAATGGCAAACAACACATCAAGATTTTGCAGTGCGACATCATGAATTAGCTGGTCATATGCTCTTTGTAAGAAGGTCGAGTAAATAGCGACAACAGGTTTAACACCATCGCATGCCATACCTGCAGCTAAGGTGACAGCGTGTTGTTCTGCAATAGCGACATCAAAATAGCGGTCAGGGAAGCGATCTGCAAATTCGATTAAGTCCGAACCTTCTTTCATCGCAGGAGTAATGGCCATTAAGCTCTTATCTTGCTCTGCGGCATCACATAACCAACGGCCAAAAATATTACTGTATTTAGGTTTGCTCTTAGTGCTTTCAGATTTTGCTTTGGTTGCAGGTTCTGCTTCTGGCTCAATCTTATTGATTGCATGGTATCCAATGGGGTCGCCTTCAGCTGGCTCAAACCCTTTGCCTTTCTGAGTGATGACATGCAATAACTGAGGGCCAGATCTGTCTTTCATGTTAGATATAGTGGTCAATAAAAGATCGATATCATGACCATCAATAGGGCCAATATAATTGAAACCGAGCTCTTCGAATAAGGTACCAGGTGCAACCATGCCTTTCATATGCTCTTCTGCTTTACGGGCAAGTTCTAGTGCTGAAGGCAGGCCTTTTAAAACTTTGCGACCACTTTCACGCACAGTATCATAGGTTTTGCTTGCCCAAATACGAGCAAAATACTTAGATAAAGCGCCTACCGGTTTAGAGATGGACATTTTATTGTCATTCAGTATGACCATCATGTCTGCATTGACATCACCTGCGTGATTTAGGGCTTCAAATGCCATACCGGCTGACATAGCGCCATCACCAATGATAGCCACGGCTTTGCGATCAATCCCCATGCGGTTCGCAGCAATCGACATGCCTAAAGCTGCGCCAATTGAGGTACTCGAATGACCTACCCCAAAGGTGTCGAATTCACTTTCATCTCGCTTCGGGAAGCCTGAAATGCCATGTTCGTGACGAATGTTAAGAAGTTCTTCACGTCTACCAGTCAAAATTTTATGAGGGTAGGTTTGATGGCCCACATCCCAAACAAGTCTGTCATCTGGGGTGTTATAAATATAGTGAAGTGCCACAGTCAGTTCGATGACCCCAAGACCTGCGCCAAAGTGCCCACCTGTTTGACCAACACTGTACAACATAAATTCACGTAACTGACTGATAAGTACAGTTAGCTGATCTTTAGATAGCTCTCTTAAATCAGCTGGTGAGTTGATTTGGTCTAATAATGGCGTACTAGGACGCTGTGTAGGAATTTCTTCGAACATGGGCAAGTTATTTATTCACTTTAATGTCAAATTGGCGCGCTAGTATATCAGTGGTTACGGTCAATAATATAGTTAGCTAGCTCTGTTAATGGTCGGCTTTTATCACCAAACTCTGTAATTTGTGCAAGCGCTTCCTGATGAAGTCTTAAAACTAAGGCCTTTGCGCCATCTAGTCCTAATAGTTTTGGATAGGTCGCTTTATTCGCTTCAGCATCTGAAAACTGTGTTTTACCCAGTGTTTCAGTGTCGCTCGTTAGATCAATGATGTCGTCTTGTACTTGAAAAGCCAACCCAATGGCATGGGCATAGGCGTCTAACTTGGCTAATACCTCAGGGTCAGGATTAGCGGTTGATAACGCCCCCATTCTAACACTGGCTTTAATAAGAGCACCGGTTTTATGAAGGTGCATTAACTCTAATTCAGCAAGACTAATGTTCTTATTCTCTGAACTTAGGTCAATCATCTGACCTGTGATCATGCCATGGCGGCCAGATGCCTGAGTGAGCTCTTGAATAAGGGTTAATTGCTTAGCCACATTATTTAAATCTGCCTGAGATAATAGTTCAAAAGCAAAGGTTTGCAGTGCATCACCTGCTAAAATTGCCGTCGCCTCATCAAATTGTATATGACAGGTTGGCTTTCCGCGCCTAAGATTATCATCATCCATGGCAGGTAAATCGTCATGAATAAGAGAGTAAGCATGGATGGATTCAATGCTTGCTGCAGCGGCGTCAGTAAGTGAAGAAATATCACCCATAAGCTGTGCACTCGCGTAAGCTAGCATAGGGCGAATTCGTTTACCGCCATTAAAAAGGCTGTAACGCATAGCATTATGTAGTTGATTTGCAGCTTCATAATCGCTAAGTTGTTGTTCTAAATATTGATCGACACGGTCTTGAGTATAAGTAGAAAATTGCTTTAGGTTCACTGATTAGCTTCCGGATCAAAAGGCTCTAAGCTTTCATTGCCTTGTTGTTCAAGCAAAATTTGTACTTTTTGCTCTGCTTGAGTGAGCACTGTTTGGCAATCTTTACTAAGTTTGACACCTTTTTCAAATGCTTTTAAAGCATCTTCTAAGGATAATTGATTTGACTCTAATTGACTGACAATGCTGTCTAATTCGACCAAATTATCTTCGAAGTGTCGAACGCTGGTTTTACGTGACATGGCTGGCTCTCTATAAAAGACTACATTTTGTAACAGAAAATCGAAAATTCTTCGAGCTTTCTGTCGTAAGTAATACAAAAATCTAAAGTAAGGGTCTAACCCTATCTCGTTACTTTAGTTTAGAATTGTACCAAGTTTGGCATAGCAATCTACTCGGTTAGGAGACTAGTTTGGATTTAGCAACGTTAGTCGGTTTGATTGGATCCTTTGCGATCATCATTTCGGCAATTATATTAGGTGGATCGGCTGGGATGTTTTTGGACCCTGCTTCTATCCTAATTGTTTTAATAGGTTCTACCTTTGTTGTATTAATGCAGTATCCACTGAGTCAGTTCCTTGGCGCAGGTAAAGTCGCAGCGAAAGCTTTTATGTTCAAGAGTGTTCCTCTTGATGCATTGATTGATGAAATTTTTAACCTTGCTGATGCAGCCCGTAAAGGCGGTCTTTTATCCTTAGAGGGAATGGATGTTAGTCATCCATTCATGTCTAAAGGTATTCAGATGCTTGTGGATGGTCATGATGGCTCTGTGGTTAAAAGCCAGATGAGCAAAGATATGAAAATGGCATTTGAACGACATGATGCCGGTGCAAAAGTTTTTAAAGCCCTTGGTGACACAGGCCCAGCGATGGGAATGATAGGAACACTAATTGGTTTGGTACAGATGCTAGCAAACATGGATGACCCCAAGTCCATCGGCCCTGCGATGGCGGTTGCTCTGTTAACAACGCTTTATGGTGCCATGTTAGCGAACATGTTGGCATTACCATTACAAGCTAAGCTTGAGAAGCGTGCCCATGAAGAATTAATGGCACAACAACTTATTATTGATGCTTTGCTTGCTATTCAAGCAGGTCAAAACCCTCGTGTAATTGATGGTTTATTGAAAACCTATATTGCCGAAGGCAAACGTATTGAACGTGAATAAAAGCAATTTAGCCGCTGGATAACCTAACTCATGAGTGATGAAGAAGAACCGGATTGCCCCGAATGTATTGAGGGGCTTCCTGCCTACATGGGAACATTTGCCGACTTAATGTCGCTATTAATGTGTTTCTTTGTATTGCTACTGTCTTTTGCCGAAATGGATGTATTAAAGTTCAAGCAGCTTGCAGGTTCTATGCGAGAAGCTTTTGGTGTGCAAAAGCAAATTGAAGCTAAGTCTATCCCGACAGGTACTTCTATTATTGCTCAAGAGTTTAGTCCGGGTAAGCCTGAACCTACGCCTATTAATGAAGTTCGTCAGAAAGTGGATGAAAGACCAGAAAATACGCTTGAAGTATTATGTAAGCCTGGTGAGTCTGAGTTAAATGAAAAAGAGGGTGCGGGTGCTCAAGGCCAACAACTCGTTGATAAATCATCTGCTGACCTTGAAAGAGAAGAGCAAGTAAAACAAACAGAAGAAGATGCGCAGCAAATATCCTCTGTATTAAGGGAAGAGATTTCAAAAGGTACCGTTGAGGTTGAAACCCAAGAAAGGACGATTACAATTCGATTAAAAGAGAAAGGCTCTTTTGAGTCTGGCTCTGCCGAGCTGAATTTCGACTTTATCCCAATTATCGACATGATTAGAGATGTGCTAATTGGTATACAAGGAACGATTGCAGTTGAAGGGCATACGGATAATATTCCGATTGTCAGCGGTCGTTTTGGATCAAACTGGCAGTTATCATCTGCCCGTGCTATCTCAGTGGCGGAAGAGCTATTTGCAACAGGCCAACTTGAGCAAAAGCGCTTCTCTGTTACAGGTTATGCGGATACTAGGCCGCTAGCACCGAATGACACCTTTTTTAACAGGGCAAGTAATCGTCGTGTTGAATTGATTATTAAGCAAAATGATCTTTCAGAAGCGCGTTTTAATAATGCCTTTGATAGCTTTAATAACGCTTTCCAAAACTCTGAAGTGGAAGGTGATAATGATGATGCAGCTACCTTTGAGCTGACACCAGACGAAATATTTTAAGTATACAAGCTTGATGGCATGGCATTAATTTGAAATGTCATCAAGCAAGGTTTGATATTCAGATAACTTGTCTAGAATTGATTCCCTTTGTTTATCATCTGCTAACCGCCAAATTTGCATCCATTCTTCTTTTTCTGAATAACTAGGTGAATCAGATGGCGTCAGTGTTGCTAATAGTATGGCTTTAATTTCTTTCGATCTTTGCTCAGGATCCATCTTAATTGCCCTATTAACGTTTTCTAACCACTCTTGATTTGCCGCACGCCAGATGGGGGTCTGTACCTTTCTCTTTTCGTTAATCTTAATTAGAACCTCAATTTGGTCAGGCCTTAAAGTGCCGTACCATTCTTCTAACTCTTCTTTCATTTCATTTATTTTTTCATCAGACGTGGGTGGTTTTTTATCTGAATTAATTTGTTCATCTAGTGCTTCGACTATTTGGACATATTGGCTATCAGATAGGCTATCGAGCAAGGGCGTTAAATTTGGACTTAGATAGAATCTTATCTTGCTTAAGAATAATCGAATCTGCTGACGATAATAATCCGCTCTTTGGTCCGTCATTGTCTGCTGAGCTATATCTTGTTTAAACTCTCGAAGGATCACTTTATATTTTTCGACTTCATTACTTCTATGCCAAGCAATAAAGTATTTGGTGGTTTGTGAAAGGTGTGATTTTTGTGATTTATTAAGGCTAACATAGTCAGACACATACCAGAGCACCACATAATCTAGGTTTTTATAGGCTGTGCTTCCTAGGCTGCAAGCTGTTAGGGTGACACTGAGAAATAGGATTAATAAGGTCTTCATGTTTGCTTTCCGTGGCTTTAACAGATACTCCTTATCTTATCCTAAATGCTGTCGGAAATAGCTGAGATTTTATTCTGTTTTTGTTATTGTTGGCGACATAATTAATGTGGGATAAAAAGATGATGCGAGTGGCAATTATTGGCGCTTCTGGGCGTATGGGTAAAAACTTAATTACGGCTGTGAATGATGCAGCAGGCTGTGTTGTTGGTGCTGCAATTGTTAAAACGGGTAGCAGCTTAGTGGGAACTGATGCCGGTGAAATCGCAGGTGTAGGAAAACTTAACGTCGCTATGGTTGACTCATTAGCCGCCTGTGTAAATGATTTTGATGTACTGATAGATTTCACTACACCAGCATTAACAATTGAAAATGCTCAGTTTTGCGCTGCTAATCAAAAAGCGATAGTGGTGGGTACAACTGGACTGACTGAGGATGAAAAAGCAGCACTTGATGAGTGTTCGAACCAAACTCAGGTGGTATTTGCACCAAACATGAGTGTTGGCGTTAACCTAACGCTTAAATTATTAGCTACGGCGGCTAAGATTTTAGGGGATGAGTATGATGTTGAGATTGTTGAAGCTCACCATAGACATAAGGTTGATTCTCCATCTGGCACTGCGATTAAAATGGGCGAAGTGGTTGCCGATGCACTGGGCCGTGATTTAAAAGAATGTGCGGTTTATGGCCGTGAAGGGCAAATTGGCCCGAGAACACAAAAAGAGATTGGCTTTGAAACGATTCGTGCCGGCGATGTTGTAGGTGATCACAGCGTTTGGTTTGCTACAGAAGGCGAACGTATCGAGATAGTGCATAAAGCAAGTAGCCGCATGACTTTTGCCAAGGGCGCTGTGAGAGCTGCTGAGTGGCTTAAAGGTAAGTCTGCAGGCATGTATGATATGCAAGATGTTCTCGACTTAAAATAGCCTCGCTATTTTCTTAGGTTAAAAGAATGTCATAAAAAAGGCCGTATTCAATGAATGCGGCCTTTTTAGTTTCTATGATTTACTTGTGGTGATTAGCCTAGTTTGTCTGAAGCAACTGCATAGCTTGGGTCTTCTATATAGTTAACCTCTACTAGGTTACCTGCTTTTTTAAGTAGTAGCTGACAATCACGACTTAGGTGTCTGATATGCAAGCGTTTACCTGCTTTTTCATATCTATCTGCTAAGGCATCAATGGCTTCTAAGCCAGAGTGGTCTGCAACACGAGAGTGTAAAAACTCAACTACGACATCGTCAGGATCACTCTTAGGGTCAAATAGCTCCATGAAGTTGCTAACTGAACCAAAGAATAATGGACCATCTAACTCGTAAACCTTCCAGCCATTCTCATCAAGGTAAGATTTGGTTTGAATATGCTTAGCGTGTTCCCATGCAAATACAAGGGCTGCCACGATTACACCAACAAAAACTGCAATGGCAAGGTCGGTAAAGACAGTCACAGCAGATACAAGCACAATGATGAAAGCATCTTGTTTTGGAATCTTTTTAATGATTCTAAAGCTAGACCATTCAAACGTACCGATAACCACCATGAACATAACACCAACAAGCGCCGCTAGCGGAATTTGTTCGATTAAGAAGGCACCAAATAAGATAAATAACATCAAGCCAACAGCGGCACTGATACCCGATAATCGGCCTCGTCCGCCTGAGTTAATGTTAATCATACTCTGGCCTATCATGGCGCAACCGCCCATCCCGCCAAAGAAACCTGTCACTATGTTTGCAGAACCTTGGGCAATACATTCTTTATTACCACGGCCACGAGTTTCAGTCATTTCATCAATTAGACGTAATGTTAATAGAGACTCAATCAAGCCAATTGCCGCTAAAATAAAGGCGTAAGGTGCTATGATAGCCAAGGTTTCAAGGTTGAAAGGCACCATAGGGATAGAGAAGCTTGGTAGCCCACCTGCAATAGATGCGTTGATATCACCTGTCATTGTTGCCACAAAATCAACCACGGTTCTTGCTTCTAAGTTCAAGAAAGTTGATAGGAAGGTAACAAATACAATTGCGGCTAATGATGAAGGAATCGCTGTCGTGAACTTAGGCAGGAAGTGAATAATCGCCATCGTTAATGCGACTAATCCTAGCATGATATAAAGCTCTGGCCCTTGCATCCATACTAGCGCGCCTTCAGCATCTGGCACTTTAAACTGGCCTAGTTGCGCTAAGAAAATCACAATTGCAAGGCCGTTAACGAAGCCTAGCATAACAGGGTAAGGTACGATTCGAATGAATTTACCTAAGTGTAATACCCCAGCAAGTACTTGAATTATCCCCATTAGGACAACGGTCGCGAACAAGTATTCAACCCCATGATTTGCAACTAAGGCTACCATGACAACGGCTAGTGCGCCTGTTGCACCAGAGATCATACCTGGACGACCTCCAAATGCAGCCGTAATAAAACCAACAATAGCTGCAGCGTATAGACCAACAAGTGGAGCAACACCGGCAACAAACGCAAATGCAACAGCCTCTGGGACTAGCGCAAGTGCAACCGTAAGACCCGATAATAAATCGTTCTTAATATTCGATTTAGACATTTAGTCAGAATCCTGATTGAGTTAGGAGGGAAGGGCGATGATTTTAGTTCAGTTTTTAGTCTGCTTCATCTAAAAATTCAATATTTTCGGAGAAAAACAGGTCGAAAACCTTCATCGTCGTAAATTTGGCGCAAGTTTATCAGATTGACATGAGTCATCCAAATGTCATTGCTTACTGGCGTAGTTGATGCCCGCCAACTTGTTTGCTTGCATACATGGCAATGTCCGCTTTATGCAGAATTGCTTCAGCGCTGTGCCCGCTTTCAGGCCAGTTAGCCATACCAACACTCACTTTAATATAGACCTGAATACCATTGATATCGACTGGCAGAGATAAGTTTTCGAGTAGGTTATCGGTTTGTTTTATTAAGTCTGACTTACTTGTCGCAATGACACAGAATTCATCGCCACCTACCCTAGCTAAAAAGCTTGATTCTAATTTTGCAAACGCTTGGTTAAGCTGTTGTGAAAATGTGATAAGAACCTGATCTCCAATATGGTGACCATGTTTGTCATTGATATTTTTAAAGCCATCTAAATCAAAAAAGAGTAATGAGAAAGGGCGTAGGGACTCTTGTTTGCAAAGCGTTTTAAGGTGTTCATTAAAGGATGAGCGATTATTTAGTTGAGTAACGGCATCAATATGAGCTTGTTGCCACATTTTAGTCTCATAGTTTTTACGTTCTGTGATATCAAGCGCTACGCCATCCCAGTGAACTTCCCCTTTCTTAATAGACGGTTGACCTGAAATGGATAACCAATAGGTTTCGCTTACAAGATTAGTTGCTTCAATATCAAAGTGGTAAGGCTGCATCGAGTGAGCTGATTTACGCATGACCTTAAGTAATTCTGGAAATGTTGTGACGTTGAATGAGTCGATTAATTCATGCACTCTTTGCTCTTGAGTTTTTTCTGCATTGGCGTAGATATGCTCTAAGCCATAGCTTAAAAAGTAAGTAAGAATAGAGCCTGATGAGGTTAGCTTTGACTGAAAGATCATGCCAGGTAAATTGTCTGCGACCCTTTGAAGTAACAGGGTTTTATCGTGTTCTTGTTGTTTTTTGAGTTGACGTTTCTGCTGTTCTACCTGATCTGATAAAGAGTTAAACGCAATCGCAAGTTGATAAAACTCTTTAGTGCGCAACGTCTCTAAAGGAATTTTATCCTTAGATTGATGTATGTTTTTTGCAACTTCAACAAAAGGTTGGACTGAACGATCTAAAGTAAATGCAAGCTTTTTGGCAATGAGAATATTGAACGCTATAAGCATGGCAATAAAAGCAAAATCGATCGTCAGAAAGGTATGCTCAAAATCTAGCGCTTTTGCTCTCACAATAAACCAAATAAATAGTGCTAAAGCGGGCAGACAAGATAAAAGAGAGACGCTAACTAATACTAGTTTCTGTAACGGAACTTGTGCTTTCGCCATTGTTTCTCTCTTACGTTTTCGAACTAGATCCTCACCATAGCTTCCTTAAAGTTTATGTGGGATTTAAATTCATTTAGTGTGTTGCTGGATGTTTCTGGAGTTTCCGTTGTAATGTGCGTCTATGCATTCCTAGAGCTCTGGCTGTTGCTGAAATATTGCCATTGTTTTCAGCCATGACACGGTGGATATGCTCCCACTCAAGACGATCAACGGATAAAGGTTTACTGGCTATGCTGACCTCTTCCGTATTATTACCAAGCAGAGCCCCATAAATATCATCTCCTGAAGCGGGTTTACATAAATAGTCTTGAGCGCCTCGTTTGATTGCTTCGACCGTTGTGGGAATACTGGCATAACCTGTTAAAACCACGACTTTTAAATCAGCCTGTATCTCAAGTAGTTTGGTTAAAATGGCAAGGCCAGATTCTTGTTCTAGTTTCAAGTCTAAGGTGGCATAGGTGAAGGCTTTCTCTTTTAAAGCAAGGCAAGCTTCTTCACCATTCATTGCTGTTGATACCTCTAGTCCGCGTCTTTCCATGGCGCGCTTTAATGTAGAAGTAAGTACTTCGTCATCGTCAATGATTAGCAGGTTTGTATTCATCTTATTAATTCGTTATCCAAACAGTCCTATGGCTTTTCAGCAAAAGGTATTGTTATACGGGTTAAAGTACCGCCTTCATCGACGGGGTAAAGCGCGACAGTGCCGCCGCGTCTTGCAACCGAGGCATTGGAAAGGAAAAAACCTATGCCCATGCCATCTTTCGTTGTTGTAAGCTGCTGTCCCAGACGCTCTAAAACTTGATTAGAAATCCCTGCGCCATGATCTTTGATAATGAGAATAAACTCTTCAAGATTCCACTTAGCTTTAATTTCAATCGAATTTGGGTTTGCATCGGCGGCATTATTTAATAAATTCAAAAATGCTTGGTCCAATGTCGGATCAACCCGGATATAAGGTGACTCACCTGATTTAACCTGATAATCAAGGCTGACATCGGGTCTTAAAATGCGCCATTTATCTAAAATTTTCTCCATGTAATGAGTCGCAACAGTAATGTCGTTATGCCAGTGCTCATTAATTCTCGCTTCTTCTGATAAGTTTCGAAGAATTTTTGTACAGTTATCTAGTTGGTTCTTTAATTGTAGAACATCTTGATGAGCTGTTTCGTTGTCTTTGATATCAACAATCAATTCTTCGATGATGAGCTTCATACTATTTAATGGCGTACCTAACTCATGAGCCGTCCCCGCGGCATGAGTTGCAATAGCTAATATTTGCTCGTCTTGTAGTAGGTGTTCACGGCTGTCGGATAGCCAATCTTGCTGACGTTTCATATAGCCAACAATATGGGTTATAAAGCCTGCAATGAAGATGCTACACATAACAAAGTTAAACCAAAGCGCAAAGTGATTCAGGTTTAATTTTTGGCTTTCTTCAGTAAACTCAGGTAGTGGAAGGTTATAAAGGCTTAAAAAGCTAAAGGCAATAATGGCACTAATCGCCACGCAAGCAACATAGCTTAAAGGTAAAACGACAGCGGCAATGCTTAAAGGGACAAGGAAGTAAAAGATAAAGGGGTTATCACTACCACCGCTTAAATAAAAGATGGCACTGAGCTCAACAATATCTAATAGAATTTGAAACAAGTATGACTTGTTTCCGGGTAATTCAGGGTTACGTAGTTGAACCCAAAGTATGCCATTGATTAAAGCATAGACAGCAATCACAGCTGCCATGAGAGCAGTATGTTCGACACTATCAAAATATAGAAAGATGACAAGGACGCAAGCGGCTTGTCCCATTATGGCAATGGCTCTTAATTGAAGTAAAACTCGCCAATTATGTCTTGGTTCTAATGCTGGATTATCCATAACTTCCCCTCGAGTAGACTTGCCTAGGTAGATAGGTTTGAGAGCTAACTTCGTGTTTCAATTAGGTTATTATAAGCGAAATATTTAGGAGATGAAGAATTAGTATTCAGTTCTTAAGAAAAGGGTGATATTTGAGAGAATAAATTGGTTTAACCAAGCTTGAGTTAGCACCATGCTAACCCAAACTGGCTATGACTAGATTAGGATTCTAGCACTTGAGCAATTTCTGATCTTGGAATCGTGCCAACTAGCTTACCGTCTTTACAAGTAACAGGTAGCGCAAAATTATGACTCAATGCTTCAGGAATAGCGGATTGCAAGGATTGTGTTGGCGATACACTTGGCACTTTGATTAAGAGTTCGTCACAGCAAATATCTGTATTGTTATCATTGGCCGCTGCTTGCTCTAGTTGAGAGCGAGTAACGACACCTTGATAGCCATCATTATTACTAACAAAGCCGTACTCTTGCTGGCTTGCGTTTAATGAGTTGATTGCAGACTCAACACTTTGAGACTCTAGTGTATTGTTAACATTTTGCATCAGAGTTTGCGTACTTAAAGCGCGAGCACGGTTAACGTCTTTAACAAAAGCCTCAACATAGTCATCAGCTGGATTTAGTAATATATCAACAGGCTTGCCGACTTGTGAAAGAATACCGTCTTTTAAGATGGCAATACGATCACCAATTCGTAACGCTTCATCTAAATCATGGGTGATAAAGATGATCGTCTTTTTCAGTTTCGCTTGTAGCTCAATCAATTGATCCTGCATTTCGCTACGGATCAGGGGATCAAGCGCCGAGAAAGCTTCATCCATCAAGAGGATTTCAGCATTAGTACATAAAGCTCTGGCAAGGCCAACCCTCTGTTGCTGACCACCTGATAGTTGCGCTGGGTATTGATCACCATAGCCGGCTAAACCTACGGTTTCTAACCACTGGCTTGCACTTGCTAAACGCTCTGTTTTATCAACGTTCTGAATGGCCAAACCATACGCAACATTATCAAGTACAGTGCGGTGTGGCATTAGGCCAAAGTGTTGGAATACCATAGACATTTTGTGACGACGAAATTGAATCAATTCATCATCCGAAAGCTTCATGATGTCTTCACCTTCAACTTTAATTTGCCCTTCTGTCGGGTCAATTAAGCGGTTGAAGTGTCGTATCATGGTCGATTTACCCGAGCCAGATAGGCCCATAATTACGAAAATCTCACCACGTTTTACATCTAAATTAATATCTCTTAGGCCGACCGTATGGCCTGTTTCAGCAAGCACTTCATCTTTACTTTTGCCTGCTTTAACCATAGGCAATACAGACTTAGCTTTGTTGCCAAATACTTGATACAAACCACTAATTTCGATCAGAGTTTCGTTGTCTTCTGTTGAGGCCTTATTTAAATCAGTCATTGTTCATGCCTCCTAGGTGTTTTTGAGTGCGTTTTGCATAAGTCTGGGATACTCGGTCAAATATGATTGCCAATGCGACAATGGCTAAACCATTGAATAAACCTAGGGTGAAGTATTGGTTAGTGATAGATTTTAGAACCGGTTGCCCAAGGCCTTTAACACCTATCATAGAAGCAACAACAACCATGGCAAGTGCCATCATAATGGTTTGGTTGATACCAGCCATAATAGTTGGCATCGCAAGAGGAAGCTGAATACCAAAGAGTCTTTGTTTAGCTGTAGCACCAAATGCAGTCGCCGCTTCAAGGGTTTCTTTATTAACTAAGCGTATGCCTAAGTTTGTAAGTCGAATAACAGGTGGTACCGCATATATGATTACCGCGATAACGCCTGGTATTTTACCTATACCTAATAGCATAACGACAGGAATGAGGTAAACGAATGCTGGCATCGTTTGCATGACGTCGAGTATGGGCGTCACAATAGCCTGCACTTTGTTAGAACGAGACATGAGTATGCCTGTTGGTATGCCTATACCAATGGAGAGTAGGGTACAGACAGTAATAATACTGAGTGTTCGCATAGTGTCGTCCCACATGCCTAATACGCCAATGGCTAATAGAGATGCAAGAACACCTGTGCAAAGTTTCCAAGAGCGACTAGCGCCATATACGATCGCAAGGATTACGCCTATGGTAAGCCACCAAGGTGACGCAATGAGAAGCTTTTCGAACCAAATTAAAAATGTAAGTAAAGGGTCGAAAAGGCTTTCAATCGTGTCGCCGTAGTTGCGAGAGAATTCCCTATAAGCACCATCGAGAGTTTTACGGATGGCAATCAGATCGCCACGTTCTAGTTGTGGAAACTTACTTAACCAAGAAGTATCTGACATAGTGAATGTCGCCTCGTTTATCTTGTTGCAAAAAAATCTATTTATAAACCCCTACCTAACCAAGTTAGATAGGGGGGACTTGCGTATGGAAGATTAGTTTAATGAAGCTTTAATCTTGTTAGCTACATCGGCAGATACCCATGTAGTCCACATTTCTTCATTGTTTTTAAGGAAGTACTCAGCTGCGATCTCACCATCTGCTTGGTTGTATTCCATCCAAGCTAACAATATATTCATTTTATTGTTGGTAAATGAACGTTTAGTGAAGTAATCATAAGCAGCAGGTTCACGGTTAGCGAAGTCTTCTGTTGTCATTGTCTTAACAGGTGCTGGTGGCCACATGCTTGGACGAGGATCAAGACAGTCTTCTTGTGTCAAACATGTTGTGAAGTGCTCTTCATCGATGCCTGAACCAAAGTCAACTTTAACCATTTCATATTTACCCAGTACGGCTGTTGGTGCCCAGTAGTAACCTAACCAACCTTGACCACGCTCATAGGCACGAGCAATCGAACCTGATAAACCAGCAGAAGAGCCTGGATCAATAATATCAAATCCTGCTTCTTCCATGCCTAAGGCAACATAAAGGTTGTTAGTTGAAATTTGGCAGTTCCAGCCAGCAGGGCAGCTATATAGAGCTCCTAGGCTATCGTCTTCAGGGTGTTTGAATAGTTGAGGATTTTTCAACACACCTTCAATGGTTGCTAATGAGCTGTCCATTTCTACTAGATACTTAGGTACCCAGAAACCTTCTTCACCACCGTCTGATAATGAGTTACCTGCAAAACGTAAACGCTTATCATCAACACCTTTTTGTAGGGCATCACGCATCGCGTTACTCCACATTTCTGGTGCTACATCAGGCTCGCCTTTTTCAATCATGGAAGCCCCTGTCGGCATAGTATCGCCAGGGATAAGCTCGATCTCGCAACCAAAACCCTCTTCGAGGATGTATTTATCAATATTCGCCATCAAAGAGGCTGAGTTCCAGTTCATATCAGCGATAGAGATCGCACCACATGAATCGGCAGCAAAACTTGCAGAACTTAATAAGACCATAGCTCCAGCGACAAAAGTTTGTTTATGCATAGAGGGGTACCTTTTTGTTTAATTGTTCTATTTAAGGAGATGATTAGTGTTCAAAACATTGAATAGTTTACATCTCTAATTATTAGTGCGCAAATTAATTCAGTAAACGGGCAAGACGTTGTTTGTTAAAGGTTAGTCGTGATTGGGTAAGTTTTGATCAAATAAAAAAAAGCCCTTAAAAATAAGGGCTTTTTTGTTGAGTCTAGAAAGGAGAGATGCTATTAAAAAGTATCGCTTGAAACTTCACTCAGTGGAGCTGTGTCGATATTTTCCGCATCCATCATACTGGCAATTCTTTGTAAGGTAGAAAGAATTTGGTTTTTTTCCCAACTTTCTAAGTCTTCAAAGCGGTCTATAAATTTTTCATTTAGAAGTGGTGGTGCATTGTCTAACATGCAGCGACCTTCTTCTGTTAGGCGCGCATTGACGATACGTTTATCTTTTTGTGCTCTAACACGCTCCACTAACACCCTGTCTTCTAAGCGATTAAGGATGGTTGTCACAGTCGCTTGGCTTAATGAGACATTATCGGAGATGCGTTTTACTGTTACATCTCCTAATTCATGAATAGCACTCAATACCATAATTTGAGGTATGGTTAGGCCGCACTTTTTAACAACCCGCTTGGATTGTAAATCAGTTGCTCTTATTACTCGGCGTAAGTTAATAAGCACATCATGTAATTGTTGTGAATCAGGCATAATTACTTTCTATACAGCTTAAGATGAGTGTTAAAAATAGTTCGCGGATTATAGGGTTTTGTGCGAACGGTGCAATAGGTTTTAGAACTAATAAAAGCATTCAATACTAATGATTAGATATCAAAATATTATAGTCGTAACTAAATTTATTCAAATGCGGATAAAATGTAAATAACATTTAATCATTCCTGCTAATTTAACTTGAGCTTTATACTAATTTTGTAAGCTAATCAGGCTATTAGGCCGATTAAAAAAATCCATTATCCATATAGCATTTTGTCTACTAGTATTAATTATTACAGGCATCGGCAGGAGTAAGTGATAATGGAATTAAAACGAACAGAGCAAGAAACCAAGCACGAAGGCTTCAGATTTTTAAATGGTTTAGTGGATGTGTTAATACAAAGCTATGAAAGCTATGCCATGAAATGATCCTGTATTTATACTATAGACATGGGCATTTTTTAGAAACAAAAAAGCCCCAAGCTTTTACAAGCTTGGGGCTTTAATATGTGTATCAGGTATTTATTTAAGGTTTAAAACAAATACGATACTTACTGCAATTGGCGCTACGAAGCGTACTGTAAACATCCATACTGTATGAAGGTTTTCAGAGATTGCTGTTTCTTCAAGGCTGACTTTCTTAGAAACAACCCAACCTGCAAATAGAGCAGTTAAGATACCACCTAGCGGTAACATGATATTAGCAGTTGCATAATCAAGTAGGTCAAACATGTTCTTACCAAACAGTTTGAACTCAGACCATTCGTTAAAGGCTAGTAGGCAAGAAATACCAATTGCCCACACGATTACACCAAGAATAATTGATGCTTTAACACGAGACCATTTTAGTTTTTCAACTAGGTAAGCAACTGTTGGCTCTAGTAGAGAGATAGCTGATGTCCATGCCGCTACACCCACTAACAAGAAGAACATGAAACCAAATATTTGGCCACCAGGCATTTGTCCGAAGGCAACTGGTAAGCTTACAAACATCAAACCTGGGCCTGCGCCTGGATCCATATTGTTAGCGAAGATGATTGGGAAGATAGCTAGACCCGCAATCAAAGCAACAACAGTATCAAGTACAGCTATGGTAATAACAGTACTACCAATAGAGGCTTTTTTCGGCATGTACGCACCGTATGCCATGATGGTACCCATACCTAGCGATAAGGTGAAGAAAGAGTGACCAAGGGCAATCAGAACAGCATCCCAAGACAACTCGCTCGCGTCAAAATGGAACATGAAGTCAAAACCTTCAGCGAAACCGTCCGTCGTTGCTGAGTAGCCAAGCAAGATAACAAGTAGTACAAACAATGCAGGCATTAAGATACGTGTTGCACGTTCTAGACCTTTATTTACACCACCAATTACAACCACAACTGTCATAATGGCAAACACTGTGTGCCAAAGTAGCATGGTTTTTGGATCGCCTAGTAAACCGTTAAAGATTTCACCGGCTTTATCAGAGCTTGCACCAACAAACTCACCACTTCCCATAAGGGCGATATAATGAAGAACCCAACCTGCTACAACAGAGTAGAAGGAGAAAATCATAACACCCGCTAGCATACCCATTAAGCCAAGAATAGACCACTTGGTAGACTTGTTAGCTTCTTGTGCTAGTTCAGTGATTGCATTGATTGGGCTTTTACGAGCGCGTCGGCCAATAAAAACTTCTGCCATCATGATAGGCACGCCCACCAGAAGAATACATACTAGGTACATAAGTACGAATGCGCCACCGCCATTCTCACCTGTGATGTAAGGGAATTTCCAGATATTACCTAGGCCAACAGCAGAACCTGTTGCTGCTAAAATAAAGATCCAACGGCTCGCCCATGTGCCGTGTATAGATTGTTTTTCTTGCATAGTTATCTCAACTTATTATCAGTTATCTCATTTTTATATATGAGTTTTTAAGGTTGCAGCAAATCAGCTAAAGCTAAAATCAAGGTGTGACATTCCCACATGACACGCTGTTTTTAGCACCCTTTATGGGGGGCTTAATGTGCAGGACGGCGATTATTTCAAAAACAACCTCTAATAAGCAACATCTATCTAGAGGATAGTGCTTAGTTTTTGAGCATTTGCAGAGAAAATGACGTTATATTCAGTATTTTAAGAAACTTTTGATCATTTTTTGTACTTTTTTAACAGTGCAGTTAATGTCTCTGTCAGTTCTGTGGGGATTATGTCAGGAGTAGCGTAGCAGGCTTGCTCTAATTGCCCTGCGGTTTGGGTAATATCGTGGAAACCAAAGTTGCCTCCACTACCTTTTAGTGCATGGGCTAGACGGGCTAACTCAGAGGAATTCTGTGCCTCTAACGCGGTATTAATATCGTCGATATATTGCGGCAGACTTTGTTGATAGGTATGAGTTAATGCATCTAGTTCAGCTGAGTCTATCTCAATGCTTTCCTGAGGACTTTGACTATCAAGATATTGCTCTAAAATCTCGTCCAATTTATGTCTATCGATAGGTTTAGCTAGCCAGGCATTAAAGCCTAAATCCAATAAGTGACTCACTTCATGATCAAACACTTGGGCAGTAAAAGCGATAATAGGCGTTTCGCAGGCGGTTGAGCGAATCAGTTCTAATGCTTCTATGCCATCCATTACGGGCATTTGAATATCGAGGAAAATTAAGTCAAATTCTTGCTCTAGCGTTGCTTGCAATGCAAGCTCACCATTTTCTGCTGTGCATACCTTATGACCCATTTTTTCTAACAATAATTGCATGATTTGGCGATTATCTGGGTTGTCATCGGCACAGAGTATGAGTTTATGGTTTTTGACTTCAGATAGGATATCTAAATTAAAGTTTAGCTCGATGCTTGTTTCACATTTTGTGATTGTAAGTGCATCTATAACTGCGCTGCTTTGTGTTAGCTTCTCCATGTTTTCGCCTTGCCAGATCGCGGCTGATAAATTTTCAATGCTAAGGCGTGTATGTTGTGAGGTGATTGACTGAAAATGGAGTTTGTTAGCAGTGACTGAATAGCTTTCTAAGTGTACTTGTATAATCGCAATGAAAAGCCTCTGCCAATCATCTCCCTGGGTGGTTTCACATAAGTTAAAAACACTTTGCCCACTTATGTCTAGTTCGATATCTGCACGTTTCGCTTTCTTGCTCAGACGTCTTTCGCATTTATCTAAAATCTCAAGAATCTTGCTTGCCATAAGGATTACTTCCTGCCATATTTTTTCAAAATAAAATCAATTTTATTCAGGGTAAAGGGTTTTACTAGAAAGGCTTTTGCACCGAGTTTTTTGGCTTTAACAATATTCTCTACCGTATTGTTAGCAGAAAACATGACGATGCTGGTGCTAGGAGAAAGCTGTAAAAACTTAGGAATAAGCGTGGTGCCTTGCTGATCTGGTAGGTCGATGTCGAGAAAAATGATATCAGGCCTTAAATAGGTCATAGTGCGAAGCGCTTGCTTGGCATCGGCTGCATCGTGGATTTCATAGGTGCCTAAATGATGCAGTGACTGTTTTAGAAACTGTCTAACCGAAGATACATCATCAACAATTAATATAGAGCTTTCAACTTTGCGATGCATACAGTGTCCTAAAAGGGGGCAGGTTTCGATATAAGTGCTTCAGTTTATCCATGAGGATAATGAACATTAGTTTAGCGAAAAAAAATCCATAATAATGCCTATAAACTTAGCATTATTATGGATTTATGGAGGATTTTCTGGTTTTACTTAAGTGTTAAGCGCCAATAGCAAGGAAAACACCAGATAAAGCAATCAAACTGCCTGTCATGCGAGAAACAATCTTTTGATTAAGTGGCTCAATCGCTTTATTGAAAGCAACGCCAATTAGGTGGAAGAAGATTGATGCGGCGGCAAATCCCATTGCAAAGCCTGTTGCATGTGCATCAGCAGGAAGTTCCATACCATGTGCTGCGCCGTGGAAAAAAGCGAATACAGCAACTAAACCACTGCTAAATACCAAAGGAAGGCGAGCAGAGAAGGCGAGTACTAACCCTAAAAAGATAACAGACGCTATGATGCCTTGTTCAATGTAAGGAATGCTCATACCGGCAATCGCTAAACTAAAACCAATAATCATGGTTGCAACAAAGGCAAAAGGCGCGGCAAAAATGGCTTTTCCACCTAAACGAGCACCCCAAAGGCCGACTGCAAACATGGCAATTAGATGATCAAAGCCCATCATAGGGTGTAGGAAGCCAGATATAAAAGGCATGCTAGCCTCATGGCCTGAGTGAGCAAAAGCGCCAGACGTTAAGCTGGCTAACGCAGCAACCACAAGAAAGTGACTCTTTCTCATTGGGAGATTCTCCATAATAAAGTGTTAAATTAGACCACAGCCTTGGCAGCGGGAATGGTTTTAGATTCTAACATGCCTAGCTGAATGATGAGTTGAATTATATCGTCTAAGCCTTCTGCTTTTTTCAAGTTGGCAAAAATGAAAGGCTTATCACCACGCATTCTTTTCGCATCTGTATCCATCACCTCTAATGAAGCGCCAACTAAAGGGGCTAAGTCTGTTTTGTTGATAATCAATAAGTCAGACTTGGTTATTCCTGGGCCGCCTTTGCGTGGGATTTTATCACCCGCAGAGACATCGATAACGTAAATAGTAAGGTCAGAAAGCTCTGGGCTAAAAGTCGCACTGAGGTTGTCTCCACCACTTTCAACAAAGACTAGATCAAGTTCGCCATGACGCTCCATTAAGGTATCTATGGCTGCTAGATTCATTGAAGCATCTTCTCGAATGGCTGTATGAGGACAACCGCCAGTTTCTACGCCAATAATTCTATCTGCGGATAGGGCTTCGTGATGAGTGAGGAATTTAGCATCTTCTTGGGTGTAAATATCATTGGTCACCACAGCGAGATCATAATGCTCTCGTAGAGCGCTACATAAAGACCTTAATAATGCCGTTTTTCCTGAACCTACCGGACCACCCACGCCAATTCTTAAGCATTGTTTGTTTGTTGCTGACATAGTCTTTCCTTTTAAATGTGTTAACTGGCTAATTTAGGATCTAAATAGCCTTGAATATTGTCGCTCATGTCGAGCGCTTAAAATGGCAAGCATAGGTAAGCCTGCCCCGATATCTTGTGTAGCAAGTGTCTGTGCATGATTGATTGCATCTGGGATATAAGCTTGCAGTTGGCCTAGTAAGACTTGTGCTTGGGTTTGTCCTAATGGCACAAGTTTAGTGGCGGCAGCAACTTGGTTTTCTAACCAAGACCAACTAAAGCCAAGTGCGGCAAGCTGATAATCTATTTGCCAATGGACACATGCGATAGCGAATAGGCTGACAAAGCTGACTTCATCGCCCCGATTAAAGTGAGTATCAATCTTAAGGCTAGTCAGTAAACGACCCAAGGCTTCGCCCATAGCCGTATCTGTGAGTCTTAATTCTTTGCTTTCACGACAAGCAAGGGATAATTGATTCAGCTCTAAAAGAGTGCGCCAGTCTTCAGTTTTTATCGCTTTCATTGCATGTTGTAAGACGGCCAAATCTAGCTGACTAACACTTTGCTCTAATTGTGTTTTGATCCAGTCATGTACTTGCTCTTGGTTTTTAACCAGACCTAAATCAATTGCGAACTCCATACCTTGAGAGAAAGCATAACCACCAACTGGCAGGCTGGCACTGCTTAATTGCAGTAACCTGAGTAAGCTAGTGTCCGTGGTGAGCATCTTTATAGGCTCCGGATTCAGGTACAAATATGACATGCTTTCGGCTTGTGTTAAGGCCAAGGTTTTGCAGCATTTCTTCCAGTACATGGTCTGGGCTAATGCGTAGCCACAGCTCACCAACTTCTATTTTGACGTGACGATTACCTAAGTGGTAACAGGCTTTACTAAAGGTAAGCCAGTCGTCACATCTTGCATGACAAACCTCTTCAACCATACCTTGCACCTGAATGTATTTACCGCATTCGGATTTTAAATATTCACCGACTTCTAAGGTCTTGCCTCTTTCTAAAAAAATACGAACTTCCTCGCCATTTTTGCCAAATAGTTTCAACCGTCCTTTTGTTCTTTGTTCATGGCTTAGTTCAACTTGAGTATGAAGTGGCTGGTGGCAATGAGTGCCTAGTCTTTGATAAATTTCTAACATGTTTAGTTCCTTAAAATAGGCAATAGAGTTGAGCCAATGGCAGCTCTTTAGCGGGTTCACAGGTAAGCAATTCAGTATCTGCTTTTACTTCATAGGTTTGTGAATCTACGCTAATGTTTGGCAACCAATCGTTTAATATCATGTCTTTTTTGGAAAGGTTACGGGTGTTTTTACAAGCAACTAATGAGCGATCTAATTGCAGTTCCTCTTGAATACCATTATCAAGTGCTGCTTGTGAGACAAAGGTGAGAGAAGTCTTAGCACTGGCTTTACCAAATGAACCAAACATAGGGCGATAATGCACAGGTTGAGGTGTCGGGATAGATGCATTCGGGTCGCCCATTGGTGCATTAGCAATCATGCCTCCCTTGATAATAAGAGAAGGTTTTATTCCAAAAAAAGCGGGTTTCCAGAATATCAAATCAGCCAGTTTTCCAGCTTCGATTGACCCCACTTCATGGGCAATACCATGAGTAATCGCTGGGTTTATTGTGTATTTAGCTATATAGCGTCTTGCTCTATAGTTATCAGCGCCCAGTTCTGAGTCTTCCTTTAAAAAACCAAATTGCTGTTTCATCTTGTGGGCGGTTTGCCATGTTCTGGTAACAACTTCACCCACTCGTCCCATTGCTTGGGAGTCGGATGAAATCATGCTGAATGCCCCTCTATCATGCAGAATATCTTCTGCTGCTATGGTCTCTTTGCGAATTCGAGAGTCTGCAAAGGCAACATCTTCAGCAATACTTGAATCAAGGTGGTGGCAAACCATCAGCATGTCTAAATGTTCATCAACCGTATTATGTGTATAAGGACGTGTTGGGTTGGTCGAAGAAGGTAGTACATTGGCATGAGCACAAGCTTGAATAATATCAGGTGCATGACCACCACCAGCTCCTTCTGTGTGATAAGTGTGAATGACTCTATTTTTAAAAGCGCCTAAGGTTGAATCAACAAAGCCTGATTCGTTTAAGGTGTCCGTGTGTATAGCCACTTGCACATCATATTTATCGGCAATGGTTAAACAGTTATCGATAGAGGCAGGTGTTGTGCCCCAGTCTTCATGAAGCTTAAGGCCACAAGCACCGGCTTTTAGTTGTTCTTCTAATGCATCGGGGAGGCTGGTGTTTCCTTTTCCTAAAAAGCCTAAATTCATCGGCATGTTATCGGTTGCTTGCAACATTTTATGCATGTTCCAAGCCCCAGGCGTTACTGTGGTGGCGTTGGTGCCAGTCGCTGGACCTGTACCGCCACCTATCATGGTGGTGACACCAGAGGTGAGAGCTTCTTCTATTTGTTGGGGGCAGATAAAGTGAATATGTGCATCTATACCGCCGGCGGTTAAAATAGAGCCTTCACCAGCGATGATTTCTGTTCCTGGGCCTATGTTGATAGTGACATCGTCTTGTATATCTGGGTTACCTGCTTTACCGACTTTATAAATACGGCCATCTTTCACTCCAACGTCAGCTTTTACTATCCCCCAGTAATCTAGTATCAAAGCATTGGTAATGACGAGATCAACACTATGCTCTCTTGTAACCTGACTTTGACCCATGCCATCTCGAATAACTTTACCACCACCAAACTTAACTTCGTCTCCATAAGTGGTTAGATCATTTTCAACTTGAATCCAGATATCGGTATTAGCTAGACGGACTTGGTCGCCAGTGGTTGGACCAAACATCTGAGCATAACTTTCTCTATCCATACTCGCTTCATGGTCGCTGGCATAGTCTTTTATTTGCTCATTCCCAAAGGTGTTTGAATGGCTTTCTGCAAGCGGTCCCATGATTTCGCCACGAAAGCCAAAAATAGTTTTACTGCCAGCATATTCAACTAGCTCTACACTTCTGGCTTGGCTTGGCTCAAACCTGACTGCTGTACCTGATGCAATATTCAGGCGATAACCTTTAGTCACCTCGCGATTAAAGGACAGTGCAGGGTTAACTTCATAAAAGTGATAGTGTGAGCCAATTTGTACCGGTCTATCGCCTGTGTTTTGTACTGTGATTTTTATTTTCTTACGGCCTTCATTTAGGATGATCTTGTCTTGACCGACTTTAATTTCACCTGGAATCATGTGTCCTCCTTTATGTGCAGTTAACAGCGCCGCTAATTGATGGGGTTATGTACAGTGACTAACTTGGTCCCATCCGGGAATGTCGCTTCAACCTGCACCTCTGGAATAAGCTCAATGACACCGTCCATCACTTGTTCTGCTGTTAATAAAGTTTTGCCAAAACTCATGAGCTGGGCAACGGTTTGTCCATCTCTTGCACCTTCAATGATCTCCATCGTGATGTAAGCCATGGCTTCTGGATAATTAAGTTTTAAACCTCGGTTAAGCCTGCGTTCTGCCAGTAAAGCTGCAGTAAAGACTAATAATTTATCTTTTTCTCTAGGAAGTAATTCCATCTTGTTATCCTTATTAAGTGGCCCAAATGCGAGGAATGCAGGCATCTCTGTTTAATAACAAAGGGCGTATTTTTTGCCAGCAGCTTAGAAAAAGTTGCTTAGCTTGTTCTGATGAGTCGCCAAGGTAACGAATTAATAAAAAGTCACCGGTTAAACTGACACTTGCCATGGCATGGCTCTCTATTTGGTTTAGCTGCTCACAATCTTGCTGTAATAGAGCAATAACCTTGTCTAAAGCGTCTGTGTTTTGTTGTTTGATTGCGCTATCCAAACAAGGGCCTGCCACCATAAGGGCATTAACGCTTTGTTTATTAAAACCTGCATGTTGGCTTAATAAATGAAATGAATTTTTGTTGATTAAGTTCTTTTCTCTGAACTTGATTTGGCCTTGTTGACGAATCTCGAATGTTTGACAGACTTGCCCGCTGCTAAAGGCTTGATCGCTTGCAGGGAGACCAAAGCAAGTGACTTCCCAGCCTATAAAGCGAGCGTTAGCAGCGAGATCAACGCGAGTCATGAGTTTGGTATTGGCTTCGGGGTAAAGAATGGTTTCCTGAGGTAACCATTCTAGGCTGGCATTTTCGCTAACATGGAAGAGATTGTTTTGTGACTGTAAGCTTTTATCTTGTCTGGCTCGATAAACTCGCCCTGCGCCAGGTGTTGTTAAAAGCAAGTGAGCATTTGCTTCTTGATGGCAGCTAAAATTTAGCGTGTCGCCAGACACTAAACCACCGGGTGGGTGCAGTATATAAAGGTGGGCGAGATCCTTTCCTTCAGGATAAAACGGCTTCTGTACATAAAGAGGGCCTTGATGTGCACAAGACTTTAAGGCTACACCTCGTTGGGTTAATGCCAATTTAAGGTCAAGAAAGGCATGCCACTGGCTGCTTTTTCCACTCACTTCAACTGCATTATCTTGATACTGAGTATCGTCTGTATTTACTAAGGTTAAACTCATTCAGCTGTAACTATCCTTGCGAAAGTAAATCGTTAGATAGGCTGTTATTAGCAATTAATATTCCAACATATATAAAACTTGAAATTTTTGTATCCTTGTTAGCGATAGCGAGTGTTTAGCGCACCAGGTTAGTGTTTTCAAATAAAACTGATTGAACATGTTTGTACTAATGGCGCTTTATTGGTGCACTTTATGGCTTGTGCTTAGGGAGAGGGGCGTTTGTGCTTTTTTTTAGTGCGGTAGGTGTTTGGTAGGCGAATTTAAGTGTTTTATTTACTTTTATATTTTTTAGACCTCTCAATGAGGTTAAAAAAGCGAATGTTTTTAAACGATTTTCTTTTAATTAATCATTATCTAATTAATGGATAACGATTCTTTTTATTTTTTGGCTAATTGCACTTTAAATCCACAAATCAGGCTTAGAGTCTGTTTCATTAAGAAAATGACACTGTGATGAAAACTGGTGTGAGTCGACCGTTCAATCTGTATATCTAGAGTGTGGTGTTTACGGTCAGAGCCCATTATTGAAGAGGAATGAATTATGCCAACTGCATTAGAACTGAAGCTTGAAGCATCCAAAGCGAAAACTTATAAAGGTAAAAAGTGGCATGTTGATATGTCTAATAATGATATTGATAAAGGCCTTACAGTTAAAGAAATTAAAGAGTTACTTAATTTAAAAGCTGAAATGAGAAGTGATGTTGTTAATAGGAAATCCGAGGCAATACAAAGATTAAATCAAACAAAATATTTGACTCAAGGTTACCCACTAATCAACCCTGCTTCATATTCTGAAGCGGTCAAAGCCTTGCAAGAAAAAATTAATGCTCATGATGGTAGCATTTGTAAAAAATTCTTAACTCTATTTGGTCCTTATACTGATATTGAAGCTGATCGTAAGATTCTGCAATTGCTAACTGATCCTAGTGCTATAAAGAACTTTGTTCCTAAAGAAACTAGGGCCCGTATGGCTAATCCTGCTAGCTTAACTTATACAGATAAAAGATTGATTGCGAACTCTAGATTTAAGTTAAAAAGCATTTTTATGCAGTTTGAAAAAATGAAAGTTGCGCAGGCTGAGTTGGTCTCACTGTCAAAGGATATTGCTGCTCAGTTTGATGGCAGAATATCTTGCCCTCCTGGTGCTTTTCAAGGATTAAAGAGCTTCTCTGGGTCTTTGGATAAAATTACCAATCGCGAAAGGTCCTCTGATTATGGGGATTTAAAAGATGTTGCGCGAATGACCGTAGAGTTTGATAATGAATTTGATATGAATATGGCACGTGTCAGATTAGAGGGCAGTGAAGAATTTAAGAAGTTAAAATCGTATAAAAAATCGCTTAAAAACCGATATGGTACCTCCCCATCTCAAGATAAACATAACTCTTCAGCTTTAGATTCTGGCTATCAGGATATTAAATTCTTTTTACAGTTAAGCAATGGCATTATTGGAGAGCTTCAATTAAATACAAAAGGTATGTTAATTGCCAAAGAGAAAGAGCATCTCATTTATGATTTAACAAGAGCTGGAAAATTGGACGAGGGGACAGGCAGTATTGTTATTTCAACCCCAGCGGTACTTAAGCACGTTGTAGAGAAACTTGATAAGAGTTGGTTTGACTTTATTAAAGTAAGAACCTTTGGAATTGAAGCCGAACTAGGCATAATGCAAGCAATGATGAAGAAAATGTCCAATTCATTAACTAGCTTTACAATTAATAAGAAAGAGTTAGAAGCAATGAATATAGTGAGCACAAGAATGTATGCCATTATAGGTAAAGGTGAAAAGCCGCCTAGCTCAGATGCCAAGAAACCAAGCTCAGCATCAATGTATGTTAAAGTATCGAGCTATTTTTTCCCCTAGCTCTTAAAGTGATTAACTGCCAAAGGTCAAATATACTTTTGACAGTTAATCACTTGTTAAATTTCTACATCCTAGTTACAAAACTCTTTAGTTAAACTTCTGCTTCCCTAGTCAACTGCACATTTAATCCATAAACTTCTAATACAATGAAAATGGGCAAGTTTATCAAGCTTTCTAATAGCTTAGTCCAGTGCTTAATAGAGACAATCTAGCCAGATTTAGTCAGATTTAATTCAAGGATTGCAGGTGACTGTGAGTGAGTAATAAGGGCAGCCAATTATGACAATTACCAGTAGTGTATTGGCCTCGCAAAAAGAGGACGCGCTACAGCAGAAGCTAAATGCTTCCATGCGAAAAAAATACTCTGGGCAAAGGGCATATTTGCAAAAAAAGTCCCCTGAGGAATTGATTAAACAGTCATTAAGATTGGATGAAATCGAAGTGGCTGCACGTAAAAGTCATGGCAAAGTAATGAAGCGTTTAGATTTAAGTGCCCACCTCAGTCAGGGTTACCCTTTACTTAATCAAGATGCTTATGCTTCAGCAGTTAAAATGCTGCAAGAAAAGATCCGTGGTCATGATAATAGTGTTTGTGCCAGGTGGCTGTCTTTATTTGGCCCTCAAGTGGATATTGAAGCAGATCGAAAAATTCTGATTATGCTGACGGACCCAAGTGCCATTGAAAATTATGTGCCAGATGAAACCCGCAAGCGATTACAAGAAGGTTACGCGCTTACTAGCCGTGATAGGCGTTATGTGGCCAATACTAAGTTCAAAATGAAGTCTCTTTTTATGCAATTTGAGCGAATGAAGTTAGCACAGGCTCAGCTTGTCTCTTTATCCAAAGATCTCGCTGCTGAGTTTCACGGTCGTATTTCCTGTCCACCAGGTGCGTTTCAAGGACTTAAAAGTTTTAATGGCGCACTTGATAAAATTACCAATCGAGAAAGAGAGTCTGACTTTGGCGACCTAAAAGATATCGCCAGAATGACGGTCGAATTTGATAATGAATTTGATATGAATATGGCCCGTCAAAAGGTAGAAGGCAGTGATGAATTTAAAAAAATTCGACAATATGCCAAATCTCTAAAGAACCGTTATGGAACTTCATCAGGTGGTGATGAAAGTGACCCTCATAATTCCGGCGCACTTAAATCGGGTTATCAAGATGTTAAGTTCTTCCTTCCCATGGACAACGGCATCATAGGTGAACTCCAGTTGAATACTAAAGGTATGCTGGTGGCTAAAGAAAAAGAGCATTTAATTTATGACTTAATGCGAGCTGCACCTAAAGGCACTCTTAATGGTGCTGGGTTTACCGTTAATAATCCCGAGGTACTAAAGCCAGTAATGAACAAGATGAATGAGGATTGGTTTAAGTTTGTCGGTACTAAGGCGCCTATGACACGACAATACCTAATCACTATGCGCATCATGATAGCAAGACTTGTTAAAAATCAGGGTCGTTCCCTGACAATTACTAAAGCTGAGGTTGCCGCTATGAGTGCCGTAAGCAAGCTTATGTACGCGCAGATTGGTAAGGGCCATCAAATTACCAAGCAAGGTATAACCCCGCCTGAATCTATCTCTATGTATCGACGTATTTGTAATTACTTCTTCTCTTAAATCGGCTTTAAATCTCCAACATAGTTTGGTCTTTAATTGACTAAGTCTGTTAGGCTAGTGATTTTTGAATAGCGAGACCGAATGGCTTGCTTATGAGGGCTAAATGCGCGCAGATACACTTGTCATTCTAGATTTTGAAACCACTGGTTTGTCGCCCGATCAGGGTGACAGAGCCATTGAAATTGGTGCGGTAAAGCTGTCTGAGGGACAGGTCGTCGCTGAGTTTCAAGCACTGATGAATCCAGGCTTTAGGGTGAGTTCTTTTATTGAAGACTATACGGGTATTAGTAACCGTCTTTTGTCTCAGGCGGCGCCATGTGCTGAGGTTATGAGTGACTTCACAGACTTCATTGGCAAGGATAACCTCATTGCTCATAACGCTTCATTTGACCGTCGTTTTTTAGACGCAGAACTCGCACGATTATCTTTAGACTATCAAGGTGAGTTTGCTTGCTCATTATTATTAGCTCGACGAATTTTTCAAGACGCACCTAATCATAAATTGGGAAGCTTGGTGGGTTTCGCTAATATTCCGGTTGAAGGTGACTTTCACCGAGCCTTATATGATGCGCAAATGACAGCCAAAGTTTGGCTGGCGATGCTTGAAAGTATTGGTGAACGCTATGGCTTATTCGATTTGAGTTTTGAGCAAATACAGTTACTTTGTAAGACGTCTAAAAAGGATATTCATAAGAAGTTAAATAGCTGGCGTTAAGCCGCTAACTTAGGTCAACGAAGCTATGAGGACTTATTCACTAAGTCAGGTGTCAAAGAATTGGTGTCATAGGGTGGATGTAAAAAAATCAGCCAAAGCAGGTTCTGCTTTGGCTGATGCTCTGTTAATAACTGAAGGGAGTATTAACAAAAGAGGTTGTTATTCATCCAAAAATTATTGTTGAGTGAAAGGCAATTTAGCCCAAGCTTGTTTAACTCTTGGGAAACGTGCGAGCAGAACTTTTAATATCCAGCTGATAATAGGGTTCAATCCGATACCAGAGCGAATTTCGAATACTTCATAATGGAAGTTACGACTCGGTACTGACTCGCTTTTAAACCAGTCTTGTAAGGTTTTTCTTAGCTTACTTGGACCGCAGAAAGAAATGGATGCTTTCTGAAGCTCGAAGCTAATACTTTCTTTAATGAGCTTAAGATTAATGCGTTTGCCTAGTGATGACTCACAGAGGTGCACATGAAAGCGTGAGCACTGAGTCGAAATTTGTTGTAACTCTTTTAGGTGAACTGCTTGTTCCTTGTTTGGAACGCAATAGAAAAGATGAGTCTCTTTATCGCTTGAATCTTGTTGCTCTGATAAAGCTTGAGCCATAGCAATAAAAGGCGTGATACCTATGCCTGCTGCAATCCAGATTTCATTACGTTTTCCTAGCTTCTTACCAAAATGGCCGTAAGCTTTACTGACATTAGCAGTCATGCCAACTTCTAAGTGCTTAGGCAGAGCTTTAGTGTAATCTCCTAAAGCCTTAATGCTGAATCTGAGGTTTCCCTCTTTGTTAGGCGCTTTACTAATCGTAAAAGGATGAATTTCTTTCAGTTTAGTGTGATCAAAAGAAATGAAAGAAAACTGGCCAGCCTGATGGCGAATGCCTTTTTGTATTGGTGCTAACTCGAAGCTAACTATGTCTCCTGTAAGCTCTTTATTGATCACCTTATATGGACGAGTGCCCTTTAAAGGATTCTGGCTTTTTGAGCCTCTGGCAAAGCCAGATGTCAGGGTGTAAAGATAAGATAGGATACCTAAACCACATATACTTAAAATATACAGACCAAGCGGAGATGTGAGGTCAAAGGGTTTTGGCATCCAAGCAAAGTGCAAAACAGATAAAACAAAGAGTACGCCAATAAATTTATGGGTAAACTTCCATAGTGCGTAAGGAATGAGAGTAATCACGGTAATTAGCAGTAAAATTTGTAGACCATCAAACCCAAGTCCACCTAAATCCTCTGCCAGTTCACCCATACTTGGGGAGCCTAGGCTTTTGATCTTAGCATCTATTTGGTCATGTAAAAAAATGACGGCGAGTGATCCAAGGCCTAGCCATTTGTGAAATACATAAGATTTGTCTAAGCCGCCAAATAAGCTTTCCACTAACTTAAAGCGAGTCGCTAAAATATAACAGTAGGACATACCTAATAATGCCACGAGTCCTAAATATTGACTGAAAGCCGCATCCATGGGCACACCAGAATAGCTTTGCATCACACCTAAACCGGGTATGATTAAGCAAGTTGTGATAAGGATGCATATAGCAATAAACATAGTTAATTTACCAAGACCATTATGAAATTCTCAACATCTTAAAGACGTAAGCTTAAGGTTATATTAAGGGATAGCGATTGAGCTTGCTTTTATGTTTACAGAAGTTTTACTTGAAGGCGGGACTTATGAAAAAAATTATAGTGTTTGGAAACTCTTCATCGGGCAAGTCGACCTTGGCAAAAAAGTTAAGTGTGATCGATAAATTGGCCCATTTAGATTTGGATACATTAGCTTGGCAAGAGGGAGGAGAAACACCTCAAAGACGCCCTCTCGATGAATCCAAAAAAATGATAGATACTTTTATAGAACAACATGATGAGTGGATAATTGAAGGTTGTTATAGCGACTTATTATCTTTGATTAGCCATGAAGCGAATCAAGCTTTCTTTTTGAATTTGCCTTTGAACGAGTGTATTGAAAACGCTAAAAATAGGCCTTGGGAACCCCATAAGTATGAGAGCAAGCAAGCTCAAGATAACAATCTAAACTTTTTGATTGAATGGATGAAAGCTTACGATACCCGTACAGATTGTTTTTCCAGAGTAGCTCATATGGCCTTATATGAATCATTTAAAGGCCAAAAGAGCATTTTGGTGAGTAACGATTAAGATTAAAGCTAGGAAGGTTTACTCTGTGATAAGGGACAGTTTATTTTTTAGCTGAAGGTAAGGCTGAGTGTCGCGATCCTGTGGTTGGCATAGGCTTAACATATCGTCGATAAAGTAGTTTAGTGCGCGTTTTTCTATCGCTTGGATACCAGATTGCTGGTAGTCCTCAAGCATCTGATATTTTGATGCGGCGCCAAAATCACCAAATAAGATATCGCTTTGATGATTGATAAGGACATTGTGAGCATAAAGGTCACCATGGCTAACTTTATGCTTAATTAGGTGATCTACTAAACTTTCTAATTGCTGCACTATGTGCTCAATCTGTTTAATACTAAAGCTTTGTCCCTGTGTGAATGTGTCTCGGGTGCAGGTTTTAAGGCTAGGTGGTTGGCCTAAATTTATATAGTCCGCAGGTATTAGCTCCATCACAAGGGCAGAGCAATCAACTTCTTTAATGTGTGCTAAGGGCTTCACAAGATTAGGGTGTAGCCCTGTAGATAAACAAGCATCTAATTCATCTTCAGGGTAGCCATCACTGGTGACTTCACCTTTAAACACTTTGATAGCAACGTCGATTGGAAGATTATTCTCATCAGAGCTGCTGGCTTTAGAAATAATACCAGAGGCCCCTTGCCCTAAAACTTCATGTAATTTAAAGCTATCTAAACTCATTTTCTGGATTTGAGAGTGAGTTTTATCCCCTTGGCAGAAAGGGTTGCCAGAGAAAGCCAACCAAGCCAATTTAGGTAAATCTAAGATTAAATCAGGGAATTCAGTGAGTTGGTTTGCGGATAAACGAATCAATCCGAGTTTATGACATGAGTGTATAGATTGCGGTAACTTAGTGAGCAGGTTTCCTGCCAACATAAGCTTTTCTAAGTTCACAAGCTGGCCTAATGACTCAGGTAACTCTGAGATTTTATTATCGGTCAAAATTAACCAGCGAGTCTTTAGTGGTAATGAGCTTGCTGGTACGTGTTCAATTTTATTCGATTTAAAGCCTATCATCTCAAGCTTTGGGCAAAGAGATAACATAGGAGGTAGGCAAGTGAATTGGTTATTTGAACAAAACAGAATCTTTAGATGCTTTAATCTATTTAGATCTTGGGGGAGTTCACTTAGTTGATTATTGGATAGGTCCAGTACTTCTAGGCTATCTGCAAGGTCAAAAATTTCACTGGGGAATTGGCTTAGGTTTTCACTTAGGTTTAAATGAACAGTCCCTTTTAGTTCACCATTTTTTAATTGCTCTAGAGTATGCACTTTAACTTCCCATTATAATTGTGGGCGCATAATAACAAGCTAGAGTCGTCGCGAATAGCGTCTCCTCCTCACGGATCTAAAAAAGTATTTTGTCTATTTTTCTAAGGTAAGTTCACTGAGTTTTAGCTGAATATAGTCTTGCATATATTTTTTAAGGCGCTTGGCTCTAGGGTTAAGTAAGCGCCCTGTTGACCAAACCGCATATAACTCTCTTTCTGGTCCTTTCCAGTTTTTTAATATTTGAACCATACGTCCCGATGCTAGATGGTCTCTTGCTTCATTAATGGGCAAAAGTGAAACACCAAGTCCATCACAGACAAAATGTGTTATCAGGCTGATATCGTTTGTCAGTGTGGATATTTTAGGATGATATACACAGCTTTTTCCTGTGCTAATTTGATTTAGTTGCCAGTTAGGTAAAGTATGGGTGGCAAGTAAGGTGTGCTCTTCTAAATCTTCTAATGTTTGGGGCTCACCTTTTTGCTCTAAATAGCTGGGCGCCGCAACAAATAGAGTAGACAGGCTTCCCAATTTTTTCTGATAAAGTTGTGAGTCATTTTGAGGGCCAACACGCAGAGCTATGTCAGCTTTAGCAGAGAGTAAATCTTCTCTTTGGTTGTTTAGTTGGAGTTCTAATCGAATATCTGGATATTGTTTGATAAAGGCTGACCACATGGGCTGTAAAAAACCTAATGAAATATTTGTAGGCGTGAATACCTTTAAACTGCCGAAGGTTTCTTGGCTCTCTATATCAAGGGCATTTTTAGAGGCTTCTAACTGTTCGAATAAAGGGGCATAGGTTTGATAATAGTTTTGTCCCTCTGGTGTTAAGACAAACTGTCTTGCTGAACGATGTACCAATTGGGTGCTGAGAGTTTGCTCAAGCTTCTGTAAGCGCCTAGTGATAGTGGCGGCAGACATGTTCAGCTTTATCGCGGCTTTTGCCAAACCTTGGTGCTGAACAATTTGGATAAAAAGGTTGAGGTCATCGTACATATGGGGCTCAGGTAATATTTATGATTTCAAATATGAAATTTGTAGTTCTAATTTTGTCTATATAAAACATTAATGCAAATAAATATACTTTAAGCCTGTTCAAATTGTTAGGAAAAAACAATGAAAGAGCGCTTAATCTTTACCCTAATTATGTCTTTTCAATTGTCATTATTAATGAGTTTTTGGGTGACTTGGTTCAATTTAGGCTGGACTGAAGTTTTTGTGTTTAGCTGGTTTAAAGCGTTTTCTTTTGCTTGGCCGTTAGCCATGGTGATCTCTTTTATGATTACCCCTTTGTCGCAAAAGTTGACATTAAAGTTATCGGCGAGATGAAAGTTATCGTGCCTTGTGGCTACTGGAGTGATAGAAGGAAGGCACAAGGTAATTGTACCTTCCTGAGAGACTAGCTCTGCTTTTTATCTAATTTAAGGTGTCTGTTGATACCTTTGATCTTGTCTTCAGCGTGGTGGTTGACGTAAATAACAGTGGTTTCACTGCCTGCGCAAATCTTTTCAATGAGAGCTAATACAAGTTGTCTATTGATATCATCTAAGCCAAGACAAGGTTCATCAAGAATTAGTAGAGGTGGGTGTTTAACCATGGCACGGGCAATCAAAATAAGTCTTTGATCACCATAGGATAACTGGTTAAAAGGCTGATCTGCCTTGTGGCTCATACCGAGAAGGGCTAACCATTTGTTGGCGATGTCTTTTTCCACATCACTACTTTTATTGTATAAACCAATACTGTCGTAAAAGCCTGAGATAATGACATTTCTGAGGCTAGTACCTACTCTGTACTCCCATTGCAAGGCGGTTGAAACATACCCTATATACTGTTTGATTTGCCAAATACTTTCGCCGTTGCCTCGTTTAAAGCCAAACACAAAGATATCATTCACATAACATTGAGGATGGTCGCCAGTAATGAGAGATAAGAGGGCCGTTTTACCACTGCCGTTAGGGCCACTTAATTGCCAATGTTCTTGTTGTTTTATACGCCAATCAATACCGTCGAGGATGGTGGTATCAGCGTATTTCACTTGAATTTTGTTTAGATCCACAAGAGGTTCTGTAGGATCTAAATTTTCTAATAGAGAAGCGCTGCTAGCGGGTGGAATGCTAAGTTCTGTCGTTTTTAAATGCATCAATTGATAAAGGTCGGCATAGGCCTCTTTATCTTGGGTGCTTACTTGGTGAGTGAGTTGAGCATTTTCGATATAGGCCACATGGCTGGTAAAGGCTGGAAACTCGTCAAAACGATTGAGCACCATGACAATTTGAATTTTATCTTTAATTTGATCTAGGTAACCTTGAAGCATTTCTAATGTATCTGCATCCAAACCGTCGAAAGGCTCATCTAAAACGAGTAAATCTGGCTCGCTTGCTAGAGCTCTAATTAACATGACCTTTCGGCTTTCTCCAGTAGAAAGCTTGCGAAACGCGCGATCAAGTAGGTAATCAAGTTTGAACTCATTAACTAAGCGTTCTACTAAAACAGGGTTTGTCGGCTTAGCTTGCTCTCCCTCCAATATTTCTCTAACTGGCGTACCAAGGGCAACGACATCCATGATGTCAGCATCATCTTTTTTTAGTTCTGCTGCAATCAGCTCAGCCTGTGCTTCAAATGAGACTATCGCAACTTTCTCTGGTAAACCTGATAGCTCACCTGAACGGATATCTCCGTAACCACATAAACTGGCTGCAAGTGCTGATTTTCCTGCTCCATTGCTTCCTGTAATAACCCAGTGTTGCTCTGGTTCTATCGTCCAGTTTATGGTGTTTAATGTAAAGTCATTGTCGAATTGAACAGATAGGTCGCGAGCTTTAATGGTGTACATTTATCTCTCTTTAATCAAAAAATTCAAATAACCTATTGTAGCCCGAAACCTACCAGTAACAGTTGTTGTATTTGTCTTAAATAACAGTCATTTCTTTTAGTAGACTCGGTTTGTTCAGGGTTTAATTCTATTGGTGTAAATTTGAGTACTTTAATTAAGGCGTACTAAATAACGACAATATTTATTATGTTTTATCTAAAAGCGACATCTCTATATTCTAAAATGCTTGTTCGATGCTATCTGCTTAATCAGGTAGCCGTTTGGTAGGGACGTTTTATTGGTTACTTTCTTTGCTTTTTTCGAATGTAGATTTCTTTTTTTACTTTAGCCACAAGTTCGCCAGATTCATCTCTAATATGCACCTCATATTCTGGTAAATACTTAGCGCCAGAATCTGTATTTTGTTTTATTTGATCTAGCATGGTTTGGCTAATATGAAAGCGACAAGACACTTTACCTTTTCCAGGTTTGATGAAGTCTATCTCAGCTTTGCTGTCCCAAACGAGATAATCCTTTCCTAGTATTTGCATTAACATCAGCATAAACCACGGGTCCGTCATCGCAAACAGACTGCCGCCAAAATGTGTGCCGACATAGTTCCTGTTGTACCAACGAAGTGACATATCAACTTGTAAGAGCTGAAAGTCACGACTAATTGAAGACACCTTAATTCCAGTAAAAAGATAAGGAGGATAGAGATTGATTAGATGGCGAAATAAAGTGCTTGGATGTATGAAGGGAACCATAAAACAATGATCTCTAGACTAAAGATGCAATATAGTGATCTGTTAAATTGCCTCAGATCAGGATGAGCTTTAATAGTGACGTGTTTGTTATCTAAGACAATAACAAGGGGAGTCATTATTGCAGGCAAATTGCTTCAGTCATGTCGATTAAGTTGCCCAATAGAGCTTACTTATCTCTATTGAGCTAGTCCTATTTAATTAAGCTATTGGTGATTCCAGTTATCTATATCGTCACCATCACTGGGTGATAGTCCAATAATATCGCCCTCTTTGTTAATGCCGAGTCCCAGAACCGTTCTATTGGCATAAGCAAAATAAGCTATGACTTGATTTATTTCGAGTATTTCACCCTCTTCTAAGCCTGACAACCTGAGCTCATTTATATCATCTTGTGTGATTGAAGAGGGCGCCTGAGTCAATGCCTTGGCATAATTCAATGCAGCTAAATCACGGCCTTGTAGCGTACTTGAAGGGGTGTGAGTTTCTAAAGAGTGACGTATTTTAGAGGCATGCTCTTCATCGCCAAGGAGTCTGGCCATACCAACATAGTGATGCTCTATGCAATATTCACAGTGATTTAATAAACTGACATAGACTCCTATCGCTTCTAATAGCCACTTAGGTAAGGTGTTGCGGGGGTGATGTATGACATTTTTATAGATAGCCATATGACCTTCCATGGTGTGAGGTCTTAAACTGTGAGCCATCATAATATTATCAACATTATTATCCGGCCCTTTAATACGTTCGTAGAGCTTTTTAACTTTGCCAGTAGCTTCTTCAAAGGAGAGGGTGGTTATCCAAGTCATAATTGTCTATCCGTATAAAATTGTGAGTAACTTCCCCATTTATAAACAGCATAATTAAGATGCTTTTATAGGCTGATATACATCAAAAATGTTGAAATTGGGGTAAGAAAAAAAAGCGCTAACTTAACGGGATATAGAAAAACTAAAAGATTATTTCAACTCGTTAGGCGAGCAGGATTGCGCGATAAGAGGGTTATCGCTGACGTTGTTGCAGGTGGTAGTTCTTCCAGACAGGGCGTGGAAGCGCTAAAGATGTGATTAAAAGAGTGACAAGTAACATTGTAATTGATTCTTCTCTTAAGGCTTCAGACCGTCTGAAGATAAAAATTTATAACATGGCTATACCTCTTGGTACAACGAGATTTTATCTAGATGGCTTCACTTTAAGTCACCTTATGACCTTCTTTTTCGCGTTTTTATACTTTTTGAGATAGGAATCACTTACGGTGATAATGGAATGTAATAGAAAAAAACAGCCATATATGACATATTTTTATACATTTTATCTTTTAGTTCTTGCTCTATGTGTAAGTTGAAAAATAAAAACTGAATGCTATGCTAATTTTATTGAAAAGAAGGGAAATCACGAATAATAAGATTAGCGTAATTACCCTGAGTTATATTAAGAAATAGTTTTCTAAATACTTTCGGTATTTTGACTATAATTTTACAGGTTGTTTGTAGATGTTACTCGCAAAAAGCTCAATGTCTGCTAGTTAGTTGATACAAAAATGGGCTGGTGGTAACGTATTTTTCTGCTAACTGAATTTTTTTAAATATTTGATTATGTAAATTAACGTAAATAGTACTAACTTTATATGGTTTCGTATTCATTTATTTAACTGAAGAATATGTTGAGGTAGAAAATGGAAGATCGAGTCAATTTAGGTAAAGCAAGTCCTGTTATGTATAAGTCTGTGGTGCAGCTCGATTGCATTGCAACTCAGTTCATCGAAGATGCGGGAATAGATGAGGGCTTTAGTCATCTATTAAAATTACGTGCTTCTCAAATCAATCAATGCGCTTTCTGTATCCGGTTGCACAGTAAAGATGCTTCAGATAGCGGTGAACCTATTGAACGAATTAGTCTAGTCTCCGCATGGAGGGAATCTCTTTATTTTGATAATAAAGAAAAGGCGGCCTTAGGGTTGCTAGAGTCCATCACATTAATTTCTCAAGGCCAAGTGCCTGATACTGTCTACAAAGCTGCTACCAAGGTATTAACAAAAGCACAAATTGCCGCAATAGAGTGGCTTAGTATTGTTATAAATACTTGGAACAGAGTTGCTATTTCTAGTCGTTACCCCGTTTTACCGGCTAACCCAGATCTTAATTTACAATTTACCTAGCATCATTGTTTAGCCAGAAGGCTTAAAGGTTTGCGTTATCAAATAAAGCGCTAAAAATAGCGAGAGACCATAAAGGACATATAAAATGTTAGCTTTAAAAAAGAGCTGGCATCAAATTATTATCAGGAGGTAAGGGAGGTTGTTGATCAATTTTAATATAGCCTAAGTATTTAAAGCCTTATGACTCCACCATTAGTCAGAATCTAGTTATCAGATATCTAGCATAAAAAAGGAAGCTTGGCTTCCTTTTTTATGGGTAGGTATTGCTATCAGCTTATGAAGGCTGGCAAATGTACTCCAGTATGCTGACAACTTGTTCTGGTGTTTCTGTGACCGCTAACGCTTGTGCATCCACTTCTTTGAGTGGGTGGGTTAACTCCGCAGAATGCATGGTAATTAAAGACTTACCCAGTGCAACGGCTGTGCCTGCATCAAATGCCGCATTCCATTGTTTGTACTTATCACCAAAACGTACCACAACAATGTCTGATTGTTTGATCATATTATTAATACGAATTGCATTAATCTTGACGGCTTTATGGTCTTTCCAGAAGGCTTTATCTTCTTCGCCTAAAATGACAGATCCCACTTCGTCACTTGATTCATGATGGCAGTTAGGGGCAAAAATGGTAACAGGAAGATTTTTTTCAGCGATGCCTTTTTTAATCTGATCACGCCAATCCGAGTGAATCTCACCGGATAAATAAACATTATATTGCATTTTTATCTCCTAGCTTAGAGCCTTTACAGCTCATCAATAATGGCTTCATTTTAGTGAAACTAGGTCTTAATTGGTATGTAATCATAACTCTTATCCCAAATCTCGATTTCATATAGTGGTTTAAAATCAAGATATGAAAGTTTTTGAGCGCTTTATGCTAGCGCTCTGAGTGGATTCTCATTTTGTTATTTGCTTGTGGTTTTTTGCCTTATGAGATGATAACTGTGAAAGTTGTTTTCTCTTTATAAGCAGATCCCTAGAATAGCGTTAAATTTAAAGACGAGTTTATTATGAATACTGACGTTATCATCTTTGCTTACTGCCTCTTGTTTGCAGCAGCATTCGGGCGTGTGATTTATATACGAAAAAAAATTATTGTGCCGACATTAAAAGAGTATGGCGCAGATTATCAGGAGTACTTTAGCCCTGTTAAGCAGAAAGAACAGTTGCAAGAATATAAAAATATATGTGCCACGCACCAACTAACGAATAAGTATTGGCGTTATATGGAGTTAAGTAGAAAGCTTCATTTCGTTTTGTTTATTGGCTGGATAGCCGTTGTGGCTATTTTCAATGAGCCCTGATGTCTAAGAGGGAATAAAATAGAAGAAAGACGAAGCGTGATTGATGCGAATTAATTTTTGCAAAAAAAAGCCAAGACCTAGGTCTTGGCTTTTTTAATCTACTTAAAGAAATCGATTAAACGATTTTCTTCATGTCAGCCATGTGGCCACGTAGCGTATCACCAATTGCTTCAACTGGGTGTGAACGAAGTGCTTTGTTTACTTCGATCAAACGAGCGTTATCAACACCCGTTTCGCTTGAGTCTAGACCACGACCAATTACGTCAGTCTTGATGTCTTTCATGAAGTCAGCAAGAAGAGGTAGGCAAGCGTGGTTATATAGGTAACAACCGTACTCTGCAGTATCAGAGATAGTTGCGTTCATTTCATAAAGTTTCTTACGCGCAATGGTGTTAGCGATAAGTGGTGTTTCGTGCAGTGACTCGTAGTAAGCAGAGTCAGCAACGATACCAGCAGCTGTCATAGTTTCGAAAGCAAGTTCAACACCCGCTTTAACCATAGCAACCATCAAGATGCCATTGTCGAAGAATTCTTGTTCAGTGATTTCAACATCGCCAGCTGGAGTCTTTTCAAAGTTAGTCTCAGCAGTCTCTGCACGCCAGCCTAGTAGGTTAACGTCATCATTAGCCCAATCTTCCATCATAACGCGAGAGAAAGTGCCGTTGATGATGTCATCTTGGTGCTTGTTGTATAGAGGGCGCATGATTACTTTCAACTCTTCAGAAAGATCAAATGCTTTGATCTTAGCTGGGTTAGAAAGACGGTCTAGCATGTTAGTTACGCCGCCATATTTAAGCGCTTCAGTTACAACTTCCCAACCGTATTGAACAAGTTTAGATGCGTAGCCTGCGTCAACACCTTCTTCAACCATTTTGTCGAAGCAAAGGATAGAACCTGTTTGCAACATACCACAAAGGATAGTTTGCTCACCCATAAGGTCAGATTTAACTTCAGCAATGAAAGAAGACATAAGAACGCCAGCTTTATGACCACCAGTACCAACAGCGTAAGCTTTTGCTAGTGCAAGGCCTTCACCTTTAGGATCGTTGTCTTCGTGAACAGCGATTAGTGTTGGAACACCAAAGCCACGTACATACTCGTTACGAACTTCAGAACCTGGGCACTTAGGTGCAACCATGATTACTGTTAGGTCATCACGAATTTGCATGCCTTCTTCAACAATGTTGAAGCCGTGAGAGTAAGAAAGGCAAGCGCCTTCTTTCATTAGAGGCATAACTGCTTTAACAACAGGTGTGTGTTGCTTATCTGGTGTTAGGTTAAGAACAACATCCGCTGTTGGGATAAGATCTTCATAAGTACCAACAACAAAACCGTTTTCAGAAGCATTTTTCCAAGACTGACGTTTTTCAGCAATTGCCGCAGGACGAAGAGCGTAAGCAACATCACAACCGCTATCACGTAGGTTAAGACCCTGTGCTAGACCTTGTGCGCCACAGCCGATAACGACCATTTTTTTGCCTTTAAGGGCTTCAACGCCGTCACCGAACTCGTCCATAGACATGAAACGACATTTTGCTAATTGCTCTAATTGCTCGCGTAGCGGCAAAGTATTGAAATAGTTGTTAGACATGAAACTATCCTAAAAATTTAAAAAATGGTAAATGTTTTGTGTTGGGGAAGATCACTTTTCCTCAATATGGGGCTCACTCTACAGAAAGCTTTGTCTTGTGTATATTGATATATTCTCATTATAGTGTTGCAATTATTGCAATACAAAGACGAACCAATTTTATCTGCTGAAACAGGTTAAGTATTGAATGAAATATGAAGCGCTTTCTCACGTAAGGAGGAATGTGATAACGTGCTAGATAGACAACTTAGACAGGAATACAGGAAGTGATCATGTCCAACCAATCTTTTAAATTCAAACTGCTATTAATTATTGCCAGCGTATCCTTAACGGCTTGTAGTCACCTTCAAACACAAAGTAATGCTGCAACTCAGGTGCAGCAAATCCCTCATTTTGAAAGCTACTCAGCTGCCATTATTGAACCTAAGCTAGTGCGCTCTTCTATCGTAATTGAGAAGCAATTGAATGATAGGCAAGGCGTACCTATGCCACCAGGGGAAGAAAGCGTCAAAATTGTCGCTGGCACCCAGCCCATTATTATTACCGCCCCTCATTCCGTTAGACCATTTCGCAATGGTAAATATCGCTTTTCAGATGGTGGCGCAACAGCCGCTTATGCTATTGCACTTGCTGAACTTGTTGGTGCACACGTTATCTATGCAAATTATGAAAATGGCACGGATCCAAATTACCAAGATGATAATGAATTCAAGCGGGAACTGGCTGGCCTAATAGAGCAGGTTAATCCAGTGTTAGTGCTAGATATTCATGGCAGTAATCCAATGCGTTCTTATGATCTTGATATAGGAACGATGAACGGCGACTCTTTGTTAGGGCAGGCAGGTCTAGTCACAGATCTGATTGATACCTTAGCGAAAGAAGGGATTTTTAATATTTCATACAATCGTTTTAGTGCCAGCAAACAACAAACAATCGCCAAATTCGCGAGTAAAAGAGGTGTGCCGACTTTACAGCTAGAGGTGAATGCGACTTATTTGATGCCAAGTGAAGGCCATATTGAAGCACAAAGGTATGCCATTTTATTACAGGCATTTAGCCGCTACATCTCCAACACTGTTCTGAGTAAACAAGGTGAATGAGGGCTTTGTTGAAATTAATGTGATGACTTTTATTTAGAGTGGGACAAGAGGCATAAAAAAGGCAGATGCGATGCATCTGCCTTTTTTATGATAGATCTTATTAATTAAGAGACTTTGAACTGTTTGATAAGGTCTTTCAGTTCGTGCGCTAACTGGTTTAGGTTTAAACTGGCTTCTTTGGTTTGCTCGGCCCCTATGTTTGTTTGCTTTGTCATCTCACTGATCTGATTAACATTCTGATAAATATCATCGGTCACGGCGCTTTGTTCTTCGGTAGAGCTGGCAATTAAAGAGTTTTGCTCGTTAATGTCGTGAATCGCGCTGTTAATACCCATCAAGATATCACTGGTTGTTTTTGCTTTATCCGTTGCTGTGCCTGCTGTTAATTGGCTTTGTTCCATGACAGATACCGCTTCTCTAGAATCTGTTTGTAGTTTCAAAATCATCTGATTAATCTCTTCAGTAGATGATTGTGTTTTACTGGCAAGGTTACGCACTTCGTCCGCAACAACAGCAAATCCACGACCTTGCTCACCGGCACGTGCGGCTTCTATTGCAGCATTTAAGGCGAGTAGGTTAGTTTGTTCGGCAATGCCTTGAATCACATCAAGAATGGAGCCAATTTCTTCACTATTCTTCTCTACCTGCGCAATCACCACGCCCGCTTCGCCAACATTTTTAGATAAAACACTGATTTCTTCAATCGTGTCTTGCATGGCTTCAAGGCCTTGTTGGGTACGACTATTAATATCAACGGTTGACTCTGATGCTGAGTTAGCATTATGAGCAACATCTTTAATGGATTGGCTCATTTGATGAGATGCAGTGGCCAGTAATTGTGTTTTATCTGACTGGTCTTTTACTGCTGCTGTGGTTTGTTCTGTAATTGCAGAGGTTTGCTGTGAGGTTGCCGAAAGTTGCAATACCACATCAGACACCTGATGTAAGCTATTCTGAAACTTACCTAACATATTGTTAATCGCATCAGCTGTTTGGGCAATTTCGGTTTTATTATTGATCGTCACTCTTGCTGTTAAGTCTGATTCTGTCTCGATACGCGTAATGCTGCTAGTTAGTGTATTGAGTGGGCGTAATATGTTGTTAAGCAAAACAATAGCAATTAAAACGCCAAACGAAACTGCAAAAGCAACAATGATTATGCCTGTTGTAATGGCGCTTTCGCGAGTTTGACCTGCTTTTTTACGATAAGCTTCAGCATTTTGGACTGAGAAGGCGATGATTCTTTCCAGCTCTTTATCAAGGTCGTGTAGTTTGTCTTCTGCTAAATCTATTTTGTTTTGGGCAGACTTTGTTGAAAGGTCTTTGATCGCAAGAATCTCTTCTTCCAACTGAATCCAGTCTTCGAAATGCTCAATACTGCTTTTAATTTGTCTTTGTGCTTCATTCCCCATTGCTCGTTCTTGAACCAGTTGGAGATCCTTCATGATGAGATCTTCTAAATGATAAATCTTGTCTTTTGATTCTTGTGTTTGAATCAATGCATGGCGATTCTTTTCAACGAGTAGCTCAAGTTGTGTTAATTCAACTTCTGCTGTTAATGAAGAACGCGTCACGGTGAAAGGGTGATCAAATACTTCTTCAGTCAAATGGCTTAGATTAGATATCTGGTAAAAGGAAAATGAGCCAAGAGCAATAACGATGGAAATAAGTAAAGCTAAGCCAAAAACAAGCTGTTGTTTGATTGTGAGTCGCTTCAAAATTGACATTATGATTCCTGTGATTGTTAGGGGGCCTAATAGGCGGTTTTAGACCGCAAAAATAGGAAGTTAATTTGTGGCGCTATTTTAGGTTATTTTTTCTTTGTTAGTACTTAAAATTGTAACTGCTTGATGTAAAAAAAGAATAAAGTACTCTAGATTACTCATCATAAAAGATGGAGAAAGCAGGAGTTTCTATCGATTTTTACCTTAATATTCCGCTTTTAGATTGATTTTCGATCAAAATAAAAGTGAATTTAGCTCACCTTAAAGAGGAGAATGTTATTTTTATTTAATGTAGTGGCTAAAAAACGCACATTAAACCTTTTGCAAAAGAAATGATCAAGGCTTTAAAACATGCAACCTATAAAAAATGAATGTTAGTATTTACTAATTTAAAGCAAGCACTTAGCGATCTAACTTAATTTTATTCTACTGATAAGCTTTTCTAAGCGCTTATTTATTAGAGGCGTTTCTAACGAAATAATATGGGATTGAAATAGATAAGGGGCACCTGCAACGGGTACTTTTACTAAACGACCTTGAGTGATCTCTTCGGACACAACACATTCAGGTAATAAGCCGATTCCCATCTTAGCGATCAAGCAACGTTTTATCACCTCTACATTAGAAAAACTCTGTCTAGGGGAGAGCGTTAACCCTGCTTTATAAAAGTGTTTATCAGCAGATTTTCGATAACTACAGGCCTCTTCTGTGGTGATAAGAGGGTATTGGTTTAGCTCTTCTAATGAGAGTTGTTTTTGAGTTGTTAAATATGCAGGGTGTGCCACATAAATAATTGGTTCATCAAGATGCAGGCTTGAAGACCATTCCTTTTGTATTTTGGTGAGATTAGAGACTTCTGTCATGATAAGGGCCGCATCAATGTCTGCTTGCTTTAATGCAGTTTCATAATCATAAGGTTCATGGATGAGTATAATTTCAAGCTCAGGTTCACTTACTTGTAAGGTTTCGATAATCGCTGGTAGTCGGTAAATACATAAGGAGCTCGGAGCGAAGAGCCTGATACTCCCTTTTAGACCTGTTTGATAGGTTTGAGCAAGCTGCTTTATTTGAAGTTCTTGGGCACAGAATGTCTGAAAGCTGGGTAATAAAGATTGTCCTGCCTGAGTTAGCTGAATGTTTCTCCCCTTCGTTTCAAATAGGTCGATCTCCAATTCAATTGCCAACTCTTTTAACTGAGCAGAAATACTTGATGGTGCTAAGTGTAGAACTTTCGAAGCCTGATTAATGCTGCCATATTGAATCACGGTTAACAGGCTACGTACTTGCTTAGGTGTCATGATAAGTGCCTATGTTTCGCTTTTTACGAACAGTATGTTCGGTATTATTCGCTTTTATGTGATGTTTTTTCAGCCTAGCATGAGACTTTACTTAATCACAAACTTAATAAAGAGGTTTGATAAATGGAATTGTTTATTGCTTATAAGAACTACTCTTCTTGGTCTTTAAGGCCTTGGTTGGCTATGAAGGTGGCAGGATTAGCCTTCGAAGAAACCATCTTTCCTTTTTATCACGATACATCATTAACAGATTTTGCTAAGCAAGAGGCGATACCTGCAAGTGTGCCTATTTTAAAAGTTGATAATCAAATAGTTTGGGATTCAATGGCAATTATGGAGGTATTAGCTGATACCTATCCTGAGGCAAATTTATGGCCTAAATCTAAGGGGTGGCGAGCACTCGCGCGTTCTGCCTCTGCCGAAATGCACTCTGGTTTTATGGGATTAAGAAGCCAGTTTCCGATGAATTGTCGTCGTCAAACTAAGGTGACTGCTAATGCAGAGAGTTTGAAGGACATTTCTCGATTAGCCGCTCTATGGAAAAAGTTTTATCAAGCGGATGAGGTGTTGTCGGCAAGTCGAAGTGAAGGGCCATTTTTGTGTGGTGCCTTTTCAATTGTTGATGCCATGTATGCGCCTGTTATGTGGCGTATTAGAAACTATGGACTATCTGTCAGTGATGAGTTTGATGCTTGGTCTGAGGCCATGTTTGCATTACCTGCTATGCAAGAATGGTTGCGAGCAGCACAAGAAGAAGAGTGGGAAATAGCGGCCTATGATGCGGTTGAATAAAATTTTTGGTTGAATAAAAAAACCGGAGCCATTCATAATAGTTCCGGTTTTTTCAATCTACTTAGTTGTTCTAGTCTTTTACTAAAGAGCTATGCCTACTAGGTGATTGTTATAGGTCTTTAGCAAGCTGATCTGCATACCAATCAATAAAGTTGATAACACCAAACTCGTAAGTTGGGTGATATGGACCAGGCTGATAGGCAATAGAATTGATGCCTTCTTGTGAGCGTTCAGCAAGGTCTCTGTCTTGTTGGTTAGTTTGATCCCAAACGTGACGCATACGCTCCACATCATAATCAACCCCTTCCACAGCATCTTTGTGAACAATCCATTTTGTTGTTACTAAGGTCTTTTGTGGCCCTAAAGGCAATACTCTAAAGGTAATCAGGTGGTCACCTTGGAAGTGGTTCCAAGAGTTAGGTAGGTGCAAGAAACGCATTGCGCCCATATCTTCATCTGGAATATTACCAAGTAGTTTGCTACAAGCACGTTTGCCGTCCATTGTCATAGACACCACGCCGTTTAGTAATGGCATACGGACGATACGGTTTCTTAGGCCTTCTTCAATGTGCTTATAAGGAACACCAAGCTTTTCCCATTTTGCTTCTTTTTCTGCACATAAGGCTTTAAATTCATCAGTCGCTCTTGGGTCTGTGGTGTCATCAAACTCAATCAAAGAGTTTAATAGTTCAGGGTGAGAACCATTACAGTGGTAACACTCACGGTTATTTTCTACAACTAACTTCCAGTTAGCGTCTTCCATGATATGGCTTTCAACTGCAACCTTGGCATTCTCTAAGTCATGGATGCCAATGTGTGCTTGCGCTTTTTCCGCAAATGCGCCAAATGGTTCTGGGTCTTCTGCCAAGCTAACAAAAATATAACCTTGTAGAACTTCGACTGAAATTGGGTGTAGGCTGAATTCTTTTTTCTCAAACCCTTCTGTTTGCTCCATAGAGTTAGCAAAAAGAAGTTGGCCATCAAGTTCATATGTCCACTGGTGGTATGGGCAAACGAGTTTAGCGACTTTACCAGCATCCCCAAGAACTACCTTGTGGCCACGGTGACGGCAAGTGTTGTGATAGCCCTGAATTTTGCCTTCTTTATCGCGCACCAAGAAAATAGGGTTTTGACCTATTTCCAAGGTCATATAGTTACCTGTTTTAGGAATTTCACATGTCAGGCCAGCAAAAATCCAGCTTTTACAGAATATTTCGGACATGTCTAAGTCGAAAATCTCCTGAGAATTATAGAAGGGGGCTTCTAAACTGTAATTCGGTTTACGAGTTTCGATTAACGCCTTTACGTCTTCTCGAGAGAGGGAAGGGTTAGTGATGTCTGTTAGTTTTATTGTGTTACCCATTGCGACTTCCTCATTAAATATAGGGGCCTGAATGACTTAGAGTTCAAGCAAAATTAAAGGTGTAAAGCGTCGTCGCCTTCTCTCGATTATAGTAATTATTTGTATATTGACACGTTTGTTTTTGAGTCAATTGGTTGCTTTAAAAGCGTGTGTGCGACTGCGTGAATTCTCGCTTTGAGTGGTTTTTATGGGAATGTTCAAAAACGACGTAAATTTATCTGTTTTAACCTGTAGAGGTCGTTTTTAGTCGCAAGTGACGCTATGTCGAAATAATCAAAAAAAGAGCTGTAAAAATAGTCTTCAATGAGGGTTTGCTAAGAAGGAATAATCGCCATACACCAAGTTTGGATTATGGCGAATATAAATGTTCGCTACGCAGGGAGAGGAAGCACAGTTTGATGTTTGATTTGATCAAGTATAACGGTTGATTTTACTTGGCTAACACCAGAAAGAGAGACAAGTTTATCCATCATGAAATCTGAAAAACTTTTAAGATCAGCACTGACTACTCTTAATAGATAATCTGTATCACCTGTCACAGAGTAACACTCTAAAATATTATCTATTTTATTGACTTCGTTTTGGAAGGCCATGGCGGTTTTATCACCTTTTTTGTCTAAGGTGACATTCACAAAGGCCATAACATTAAAGCCAAGACTACTAGGGTTTAAGTGAGTAATATAATTTTCTATCAATCCGCTTTGTTCAAGACGCTGTAATCGTCTAGAGCACTGGGATGGGGATAAGCTGACTGTTTCTGATAAGGCGACATTTGATAGACGTGCGTTCTTTTGCAGCGCCTTTAAAAGTCTCCAATCATAATGGTCAAGTTCTATAGCTTGCATGTACTCTCCTAAACTAACATCTTAGAGATATTGAGCAAAGTGACTGTCTTCGCTTTGTAATCAATAAGTTATTCCATTATTTTTGATTCTACTGGTTTAGTGTAAAAGATAAAGACCAATAGCGTCCTATAGTGAAAAAGTTATTCTCTTTACGGCGAACTTACAATTGCCTACCAAGCTTATACCTGCTTGGTAGGGCGAAAGAAGGGAGCACGTTATTAATGTATATTATACATTACTAATTAATGTGTCCCAACCTCATTACTTTGACAAATGCTCTGTTAACCAAGCTAAAGCCTGATCATAGGGTGCAGGTAAGTCTTCAAGCTCTGTTAGTGCTTTTATAAGAGCTGTGTTATCACCACTACAGAAGTTTAAATGGCCCACTTTACGGCCCACTCGTACTTCCTTCTTATACCAATATAGCTCTAAACCTGAGATTGCCAACCAATTATAGTTAACGGGCACGCCAATTAGATTGACCATCATGCTTTGGTTTTTAATCTGAGCTTGAGCAAGTGGTAAGCCTGCTACCGCACGCATATGATTTTCAAACTGGTCAGTACTTGCGCCTGCTTGAGTCCAGTGACCACTGTTATGCACCCTAGGGGCTAGCTCATTTATCATCAGCTGATCACCAACACGGAAACACTCCATTGCCATCACACCCACATAGTCTAAGTCGTTCATTAACTTAGCTAACATGCCTTCTGCTTTAGCTTGTAGCTCAACTAAGCGCTTTAAAGGTGCGATAGAGGCATAAAGAATGCCGTCAATGTGAAGGTTTAGAGTCAAAGGATAGAAAAAAGTTTCACCAGATTTGCCTCTTACGCCGACAAGAGATACCTCTTCATCAAACTTAATGCCTTGCTCAGCAATGGCACAGCCTTTCCAATCACTTGGAACAGGGCTAGGTTGAGACGATTTTAGCCAATGTTGGCCTTTACCATCATAACCACCACGGCGTTGTTTTAATAAAACGCGCTCACCTAAATCTTGGTGTAGTTGCTCTGCACTGGTTTCTTCCGTGACCGGGAACCAAGGCGCAGTAGCAAGCTCAAGTTTGTCGAGTAATTGCTTTTGCGTTAAACGGTCTGCAAGCTGAGGAAAAGTTTGCAAATTAACAAAATTAGCATGTGTTGCTAACTGGTTAGTTGCTGGTGTGCTAGGCCATTCTTCTCTCTCCGCGGTAACAATGTCGTCGGCCGCTAAGTTAAGCTGTGCTTGGCTTTCAATATCAACAGCTTCAACGTCTAACCCAAGCGGGTTGGCAGCTTGTTTCAGCATAGCGCCTAGTTGACCAGCACCTAATACCCATATCTTAGACATTAGGCCTCCCTAGGATCTGGATTAGCAAGTACTGTTTCTGTTTGCTCTGCACGGAAAGCTTGAATGCGAGCAGTAAGCTCTGGATCTGTAATGGCTAAAATTTGGCAAGCTAGAAGGCCTGCGTTAAATGCGCCTGCTGTACCGATAGCCAAAGTGCCCACTGCGACGCCTTTAGGCATTTGAGCGATAGATAATAAGCTATCCATGCCACTGAGTGCTTTGCTTTGTACTGGTACGCCTAAAACAGGTAGGTGAGTGTGTGCTGCTACCATGCCAGGTAAATGTGCTGCACCGCCTGCACCGCCGATAATAACTTGAATACCTTTGTCTGCTGCTTGTTCAGAGAATTCTGCCAGTTTTACTGGTGTTCTATGGGCTGAGACAACTTCCACATGATATGGGACCTGAAGCTGGTCCATGATTTGAGCGGCGCCTTCCATAGTAGGCCAGTCACTTTTTGATCCCATGATGAGGGCAACTTTAGCTTGCAAAGTAATTCTCCTATAGCACGTTTCCAACCTGGTGGGGGTTCTATTCACTGAGTCGAAACGTTTATATGTGATAGATAGATTGTTCGGTCGAGCTGTTTTACGCCTAAAAAGCAGTGAATGCCGGCTGCTGCTCAGGTGTAAGGATATTGCGGCGCTAATATAGCCGATTATGGGCTTGTGGGCGAGAGAAACAGGGAGTTTAAGTCTGATTCATAAAAAAATTAAATATCATTAAAATGAATGTTGAATATTTATTTTATTGATGTTTATATTTTGCAAATAGAATTAATAACTTAGCAAAAGCGTAGGGCGAAATGACAACACAGAACTATTTTCGATCATTAGATAAATATCGTGCATATGAGGATGTAATTCACGATCTATTGGCCTCCATATTAACTAGCTTAGATAGTGAAGCCTTGTTAAATGAACCCAAGTCTCAAGCTGAAACCATTTCTCAGTTGAGTCGTGCTTATCCCTTTGTGGAGCTAATTTATTGTCTGGATGCGAATGGTATTCAGCAACAAGAGACGGTTTATAGCCCAATGGTGAGTGCAAGAGGGCGACGCTCTTTTAGTAAGGGCAGTGACCGTAGTCGACGGCCTTACTTTTTAGCCGCCCAAGAAAGCCAAAGTAAAGTAGTAGTGACTCAGCCTTATTTGTCTTCAGCGACACATCAGTTGGCGCTTTCTTCTGTACAGCATGTCATTTCGGCTGATGGTAAAGATATGGGTTATCTAGTGGTCAATTTCAGCCTGATGCGGCTGTTGTCCTATTTATTAGGAGACGGGCTTAGAAATCGGATGCACCCTCTTTTTCAGGCTATTTATAGTTTGATTGGTGGCTCTTTGATTCTGGTGTCTCTATGGCTTTTAGTTGCTGCTTTCATGTCATTAGTGAAAGGGTTTTCTTTGCTGGAGGATACGACGGGCAACTCATTTAGTGTAGTGGTTATGATTACCTTAGGTTTGGCTATTTTTGACCTAGGTAAAACCATATTAGAAGAGGAAGTGCTGGTGAGTAAGGATATTAACCACTATAACTCCACCAGACGGACCATAATGCGCTTTATGTCGGCGATTATCATTGCGGTATCGATTGAAGCGCTCTTACTTATGTTTAAGTCTGTGCTGAATCCTGCTAATGGGCAGCTGATGAATGGGGTGTGGATGCTATTCTCTGGTGTGGGCTTACTTGCTGGTTTAGGAGTGTACTTAAAACTGAGCCGTGATAGTGAATAGGTAGTAAATAGAGTCAATGACAGCTAGTCATTGACTCTATTTACTATTAGCTAGGTAAAGTTAAAAACCATCAAAAGCTAATCATCAATTCGAGCAGCAAGATAAGCGTCGTAATCAGGTACGGCTCTTTCATATTCACTCGCTAACAATGGTGAAGAGATCAAAAAGTTAGCTGAACTCACGCTGCAGGCAATTGGAATATTCCATACCGCAGCAACCCTAAGCAGTGCCTTGATATCTGGGTCATGTGGCATAGGTTCAAAGGGGTCCCAGAAGAAGATAAGCACGTCGATTTTACCTTCTGCAATCATGCCGCCAAGCTGTTGATCGCCCCCAAGAGGGCCGCTGATTAAAGGAGTAACCGAAACTCCAAGCTGCTTGTGGAGTAGGTTTCCTGTAGTGCCTGTGGCTAATAGTTTATGGCTAACCAGCTTCTCTTTATGGATGTCAGCCCACTCAATTAATTCTGCCTTCATATTGTCATGGGCAACTAGGGCAATGTTTTTAATCGCACTAGTAGTCGCTTGTTTCTTTTGCATCTTTATTCTCCAAACACAGCAGGTTTCCGCTCTTAAAAGCAAAATAGCCCAGTTTGTTACCAAACTGGGCTATTTATCATAACAACTAACGTCGTCTTGTGCTTAGTGAACGTCTCCAATGCGAACAATCTTCATCGCATTTGTTGTTCCAAAGCTTACTAGGTGGTCGCCTTTGGTGAGGATCACTAGATCACCATCTTTCACTAAACCTTGCGCCTTAAGAGCATCAACCAAACCTTGGTTTAGGTTGTCACGATTGTATTCCTTAGAAGGGAAAGCAATCGGTGTTACACCACGATAAAGTGCTACACGGTTAAGGGCTTCTTGATTTGGAGAAAGCGCATAGATAGGCAAGCCAGAGCTAATGCGAGACATTAATAGTGGTGTTGTGCCAGATTCGGTCAAACTGATGATAGCAGACACACCTTCAAGGTGGTTAGCTGCATACATAGCAGACATAGCAATGGTTTCATCTATGCTAGTGAAAGTGACATCTAAACGGTGCTTAGAGCGGTTGATTGCAGGTTGCTTCTCAGCCCCTTTACAAACACGCACCATGGTTTGAATAACTTCTTCAGGGTAGTCGCCTGCTGCTGTTTCAGCAGAAAGCATAACCGCATCAGTACCATCAAGTACGGCGTTAGCAACATCAAATACTTCCGCACGAGTTGGCATAGCACTTGTGATCATGGTTTCCATCATTTGCGTCGCTGTGATCACTGGGCGGTTCAATTGACGGCAACGCTTGATCATGTGTTTTTGTACACCGATCAACTCAGCATCACCGATTTCTACACCTAGGTCACCACGAGCAACCATAACAGCGTCAGATGCTAGGATAATAGCGTCTAGTGTTTCGTTATCTGCAACGGCTTCAGCGCGCTCAACTTTTGATACTATACCGGTTTCAAGACCCGCAGCGAGTGCTAGGCTACGTGCTTCTTCGATATCTTCTGCACTACGAGGAAAGGAAACGGCTAGATAATCTGCCTTAAGTGCCGCTGCTGTTTTGATATCTTCTTTGTCTTTATCTGTCAGTGCCGCAGCAGAGAGGCCGCCACCTTGACGGTTAATGCCTTTATTGTTTGATAATGGACCGCCGACAATGACTTTGGTAATGACTTCTTGGCCTTTAACTTCCAGTACTTCAAGTACTACGCGACCGTCATCCAATAGCAAAATGTTGCCTGGTTCTGAGTCTGTCGCAAGTTGTGGGTAATCAATACCAACACGGGTTTCATCACCGTTATTCTTATCAAAACCTACATCTAGTACAAAAGTGTCACCATCTTTAAGGCTTACTTTAGTGTTTTTAAAGCGGGCAATACGAATTTTAGGGCCTTGAAGGTCACCTAGAATAGCTACGTGTTTGCCGTTTTTAGCCGCCATTTCACGGACGATATTGGCACGATTAATATGATCTTCAGGTTGACCGTGAGAAAAGTTAAGGCGGAAAACATTTGCGCCCGCATTAATCAGCTTCTCAATCATTTCTGGAGAGCTAGAAGCTGGACCTAATGTTGCGACAATTTTTGTTCTACGAGTCATATTAATATTACCAAGATAAAAAATTAGAAGAGGGGATTATAAGATAGGGAAAGGGCTGCGTCAGCAGCCCTTCAACTAATTACTTAGCATTCATCAAAGCGATGGTGTTATCCAACATTCTGTTAGAGAAGCCCCATTCGTTATCATACCAAGCCATTACTTTCACAAGTTTGCCTTGAACACGGGTTTGAGTCGCATCAAAGTTTGAAGTGAAAGTGCTGTGGTTAAAGTCGCTAGATACTAGAGGTTCATTGTTAACCGCTAATACTTGAGCCAAAGTTGCGTCGTTCGCAATCGCGTCTGCAATAATTTTGTTAACTTCTTCTGCCGTTGTTTCACGAGGTGCTAAGAAAGTTAGATCAACTAAAGAAACGTTGATTGTTGGTACACGTACTGCCATGCCGTCAAACTTACCCGCTAGTTCAGGAACAACTAGGCCAACAGCGGCTGCTGCACCAGTTTTAGTTGGGATCATGTTCATTGCTGCTGCACGGGCACGGTAAAGGTCTTCGTGATAAACATCAGATAGACGCTGATCATTTGTGTAAGCGTGAATCGTTGTCATCAAGCCACTTTCAATACCCAGTTGGTCGTTAAGTGGTTTAGCAATAGGTGCTAGGCAGTTTGTGGTGCAAGAAGCGTTAGAAATGACTGTCATGTCAGACGTTAAAACATCTTGGTTTACGCCGTATACAACAGTGGCATCAACGTTTTTACCTGGTGCTGAGATAATTACTTTTTTCGCGCCAGCTTCAAGGTGAGCACTTGCTTTGCCTTTTTCAGCAAAGAAACCAGTACATTCATAAACCACATCTACCCCAATTTCTTTCCAAGGTAGGTTTGCTGGGTCGCGTTCTGAAAGCGTTAGTATTTTATCATCATTGATATAAAGTGCTTCAGCATCGAAATCTACTTTGGCATTAAAGCGGCCGTGTACCGTATCGTATTTTGTTAGATGAGCGTTGATTTTAGAGTCACCTAGGTCATTGATAGCAACAACTTGGATCTGGTCTCGTTTATCTGACTCATATAGAGCTCGTAAAATATTGCGTCCAATGCGTCCGTATCCGTTGATGGCTACTTTAATCGTCATACACACCTCTAAAACTTGTTGTGAAATTTATAAATAAATTCGATTTCGAAAACTATATGTGCGAATTCTATTGATTTTTGATGTAAAAATACAACATTTTAATCGATTTTTAGCAAATAGCTGACAAAAACCGCTTATTTTGTCGTTTTATTTATTTAATTAAAGACGACTGTCATCAAATAAGCATACTCAATGGGGCATATTATACGCTAAATGTGACAATTATAAATTCTTTTCGTAAATTAATTACAAAAACAAAGGTTTTATTCTGAAAAAATAAAGAAATTATGATTTTTTTGTAGTAAAGTTACGAAATTGAGAATTTAAGCAGGCAATCCCTCTTTATCAGGGTGAGCAAAGAAGAGTGACCTTATGAATCCCACAGTGTTAAAAGTTACCAATACCATTATAGAGCGCAGTAAGACATTACGAGCTCAGTACCTCAAGGATATGGAACAGGCTCGTGCTAAAGGGCCACATAGAGGCAAATTATCTTGTGGTAACTTAGCGCATGGCTTTGCTGCCTGTAATTCAGGTGACAAACAAAAGCTAACCCTGATGAATGAAGCCAATATTGGCATTATCACTTCTTATAATGACATGTTGTCTGCACATCAACCTTATGAAGCTTATCCGGATAAAATTCGTCAAGCGGTACATGAGATGGGTTCTGTCGCTCAAGTTGCTGGTGGTGTACCCGCTATGTGTGATGGGGTGACTCAAGGCCAAGATGGCATGGAACTGAGCTTATTTAGCCGTGACAATATTGCGCAAGGCGCAGCGATAGCCCTTTCTCACAATATGTTTGATGCCGCTGTTTACCTTGGTATTTGTGACAAAATTGTACCAGGGCTTTTAATTGCGGCGTTACGCTTTGGCCACTTACCTAGCCTATTTATTCCTGCTGGTCCTATGCACTCTGGTATTACCAACGCACAAAAAGCGGCAGTAAGACAAAAATTTGCCATTGGTGAAGCGACCCGTGATGAGCTGTTAGAAGCAGAATCGGCTTCTTATCATAGTGCGGGTACTTGTACTTTTTATGGTACTGCTAATTCAAACCAGCTTTTAGTCGAATTAATGGGATTGCAGCTACCTGGATCGTCGTTTGTTAATCCTACTGATCCACTACGTGATGCATTAACCACTTATGCGGCTCAGCTATCAACAAAAATTACTGCGTTAGGCAGTGACTACCGTCCTATGTATGAAATTGTGGATGAACGCAGCATTGTCAATTCAATTGTGGGTTTGTTAGCAACCGGTGGCTCAACTAACCACACTATGCATATTGTGGCGTACGCTCGTGCTGCTGGCATCATAGTGACTTGGGATGACTTTGCAGAACTGAGTAAAGTGGTGCCTTTATTGACTCGTATTTATCCAAATGGTCCTGCTGATATTAACCATTTCCATGCTGCAGGCGGTATGGCTTTCCTTGTTAAGCAGCTGATTGCGGGCGGTTTAGTACATGAAGATGTGAACACTATAATGGGCCAAGGTTTGGCGCATTACACCAAAGAACCTTTCTTAGATAACGATAAGCTAGTATGGCGTGATGGCACTCCAGACAGCTTAGATGATGAGGTCATAAGACCTATCACTGCACCTTTTAGTAAAGAGGGTGGTTTATCTCTTTTAACCGGTAACTTAGGTCGCGCTGTGATTAAAGTATCAGCCGTGAAAGAAGAAAACCGTGTGATTGAAGCACCTGCGGCAGTTTTCCACAGCCAGCATGAGTTAGCAGATGCCATTATCAGTGGTGAATTAAAACGAGACTGTATTGCTGTAGTACGTTTTCAAGGGCCTCAAGCGATCGGTATGCCTGAGCTACATAAACTAACGCCATACCTAGGAAACCTTCAAGATCAAGGTTACAAGGTTGCTCTGGTAACTGACGGTCGTATGTCCGGTGCATCGGGCAAAGTACCAGCGGCGATTCATCTTACGCCAGAAGCGGCGGCAGGTGGTGCAATTGGCCGTATTCAAGATGGCGATATGGTTCGTCTTGATGCGAATACGGGTGAACTAAGCTTATTAATTGATAGCCAAAACCTTGCTCATCGCGAACAAGCTAAACATGACCTTGATGCATCACATCAAGGTATGGGGCGTGAATTATTTATGGCGCAAAGAGCCATGGTGACAGGTGCAGAAGAAGGCGCAAGCAGTTTGTTCCCTTCTCTTAACTTGTCATAACTTTTCCTCTGACGACTAACACTTGTGTTAGTGTCTGGTGTTTTAGGCCTACGTTTGTAGGCCTTTTTTTTGCTTAAAATAAATGCTAACTGTCATTATGAGGTGTGTTTTGTATAGAATGGCAGGCTCACAATCTTGAGAGAAAATGATGAATAAACGACAGGCAACATCAGCTGATGTTGCAGCATTGGCCGGGGTTTCTCAATCAACCGTGTCACGCAGTTTTGATGAAAACAGTCGTATATCAGCGGCGACACGGCATCGTGTTTTTGCAGCAGCAAAAGAGCTTGGTTATCAAATAAACAAGGCTGCTCAAACCATGATAAAGCAACGTAGTGACTTAGTTGGCTTGGTGACAGCGGGGTTAGAGGACCCTTTTCGATCTGAGTTTCTTAACCAGCTGGTGATTGAAGTACAGAAACAAGGCTTTCGTCCTATGGTGATAGATGTTACCCAGACTCAAGGCATAGATAACTCCCTTCAGGCTTTGATGCAGTATCAATTAAGTGGTGTCATTATTACCTCAGGGTCGCCAAGTGAAAGCATAGTACAAGAGTTTGTTAGCCGTTCTGTACCTGTGATTTTAGTAAACCGTGCGGATCAAGAAAGTGATTTGTCAGGCGTTGATATTGTTAATATTGACAATATTAAAGGGGGAGAGCTGGCTGCTGAAGCCTTGATAGGATCAGGTTGTAAAAAGGTAATGGTCGTCAGAGCAAAAGCCAGTAGCTATTCCAGTCTGATGCGTACTAGGGGATTTATCCAGGCGGTGAGTTCTCATAGCGCCGTTAAAACCCTAAGTGTTACTGAGGTCGAATGTGAAACAGGTGATTATGAGGGGGGTTACCAGTTAGCTCGTCAGTTACTTGCTGAGCAAATTATGCCTGATGGTATTTTCTTTTGTATGGATCATATTGCCTGTGGCTTCATGGATGCGGCTCGCAAAGAGTTCCAATTGTCTATTCCCCAAGATATGAGCCTGATTGGTTTTGATGACATTCGTCTCTCAAGCTACCAATCCTATGCTCTTACGACGATTAAACAGTGTCCTAAATTAGTGTCTAAAGCTGTGGTAGACAGTTTGGTTAAAAGGCTGGAAAAACCGACTACCAGTGCCATGTATCAGGTGGTTCCTGTTGAGTTTGTAAGCCGAGAGACATTGACTTCTTAAGTGCTCGATGCTTACGAGTTTAATTGTGAGAAAAGAGCTATTCCATTATTGAAATAAATATTCCATAAAAATTTAGAAATGAAATTTATATTTACAAATAAAATTTTATAGGTAGTATGAAATAAGTTGTTCATACGTATGCACAACCTTGCAACTGACTTAGGAGTAAATATAAAAATGAAAAAATCTCCACTTATAACAAGTATGGCTATTGCACTACTCGCGACGACGGCGTCTTCAGGCGCGTTAGCGAAAGGAAAATTGAACGTACTTTGTTCGGCAGATACCGATTGGTGTAGTTTGATGGAAACGCGTTTTGAGCAAGAAACCGGCGTTAAGGTTTCTTTAATTCGAAAAAGCTCTGGGGAAGGTTATGCCCAATTAAGAGCAGAATCGAAAAATCCAAAAATAGATGTTTGGTGGGGAGGAACAGGTGACCCACATTTACAAGCAGCGAAAGAAAACCTCACCCAAGCTTATCGCGCAAAAGAGCTTCCTAATTTATTAGCTTGGGCACAAAACCAATCCTTAGTGTCAGACAATCGCACGGTTGGCATATACGCAGGTGCATTAGGGTTTGGTTATAACGAAAATCTTATCAAGAAAAAGGGATTACCTGTCCCTCAGTGTTGGAAGGATCTAGCTGACCCTGTTTATAAAGGGGAAGTGCAGATCGCTAATCCAAATTCATCCGGTACAGCTTACACGGCGCTAGCTACTTTTGTGCAGTTGTTTGGTGAAGAAAATAGTTTTGAATACCTGGCCGACCTTCATAAGAACGTAAGCCAATATACTAAATCAGGCTCAGCACCGATTAAGGCTGCGGCACGTGGAGAGACTGCTATTGGTATTGTCTTTATGCATGACATTATGAAGCAGGTTAAAAAGGGCTTCCCACTTAAAATTGTCGCGCCTTGTGAAGGAACAGGCTATGAGGTGGGGTCTATGAGTATCGTGAAAGGTGCACGTCATCTTAAAGAGGCGAAAATGTGGGCTGAGTTCGCATTAAGGCCTGATATTCAATCGCTAGCTCAATCGGTGAATGCTTTTCAGGTGCCTTCAAATCAGGCATCTACAATTCCCCCAGAAGCGCCGAATTTTGATGAGCTAAAACTGATTGATTACGATTTTGCCAAATATGGCTCGGTCGCCACTCGCCGGCACTTGTTACAACGTTGGGATGACGAAATTAAGTCTTTAGCACGTTAGAACTGGCTATGTATTACCGATTAGGTGGGATGATTTACCACCTAATCGGCACTTATTTTGTGGGGAAGAGTGTGAAAAAATCATTAATTCTATGGCTGCTTGTGGGCTGGGTTGGCTACTTTATATTGCCCTGGTATTTACTCGAAGAAGGCCTATTTTCCTTTGATTGGCTATTGGATGGTTATCCCTTTGATGAGGATTATAGCCCAGCATTTATTCAAGTGTTTAGCGCTGATAAAGCTTGGTTATTACCCTTACTCATAAGTCTGTTATTACCTTTAAAAGCCCTGTCACTAAAAAAGTCTGATCAAGCTTATGGATCATACTTGATTTGCTCAGGTGCACTAGGTTTGGCTTATTTAATATTACAAGGCTTTGCTATTGGTGTAAGTGGTTGGCAGCTGAGTCTGTTTACTAGCTTCTTTTTAGATTCAGAATTCAATCAATATGGAATGGGGTACGGCGCTCTCTTATATGGCCTTTCCATGTTGATGATATTAACCACTGGGCTTGCTGCACGAGGCGTGATGAAAGGGGATGTATTTGTCACCAGTAGCATAGGACTGATTATTGCGATTGTCAGTGTGTTTGTCTTTTATCCAGTGAGCCAAGTACTAATCAGTGCTTTTCAAGATAATCAGGGCGCTTTTTCAAGCACCTCTTTTATTAATAAATTTTTTGATGAGAAAATCTGGGGCTTAGGCTGTACGACAAGTTCTGTCTCTTGCGGTATTGCTTGGAACTCACTGACACTTGCTTTACTAACCGCCACGATTACTACTGGGCTAGGTTTGGCCTTCGCGCTTATCGTTACACGCACCGGCTTTGTTTGGAAAAAACAATTAAGGTTATTAACGGTATTGCCCATCATTACACCACCTTTTGTTATCGGTTTAGCCCTCATTCTGTTATTCGGACGTTCTGGTGTTGTCACTGAGTTCTTTGCTGATCTATTTGGTTTGGAAGCCAGCCGCTGGTTATATGGCCTACCTGGGGTGCTGTTTGCACAAGTCTTATCATTTACGCCGATCTCCTTTCTAGTCCTAATTGGTGTGGTTGAAGGCGTGAGTCCATCCATGGAAGAAGCCTCTCAAACCTTAAGGGCTGATCGTTGGAATACCTTTAAAAATGTCTCTTTACCCTTGATGCGTCCGGGATTAGCGAATGCTTTTCTGCTTAGCTTTATTGAAAGTATGGCTGACTTTGGAAACCCTATGGTGCTTGGAGGTAACTTTGAGGTGCTGTCCACAGAGATTTTCTTCGCTATTGTCGGGGCTCAAAATGATCAAGGTTATGCCGCAGTCTTGGCTATTTTATTGTTAACCTTCACATTAAGTGCTTTCTTTGCACAACGAGCTTGGCTAGGTAAAAAATCCTATGTCACCGTCTCAGGCAAAGCTGATTCTGGTGCACATATGGGATTAAACCCTATGTTAAAAATTAGCTGTTACAGCGTTGCGCTCCCATGGGCTCTTCTGACATTAGTGATTTACGGCATGATAATGTTTGGAGGATTCGTGAAGAGCTGGGGTTATGATCACAGCTTTACCATGCAGCATTATGAAGATGCCTTTGCTTTAAGTTGGACTGATTTAGGCCTTGTTTGGCAAGGTGCTGCTTGGGATTCTTTTTGGACCACGCTGAGTATTTCCGCTATCGCCGCCCCTTTAACCGCCGCGGTTGGTTTATTAACCGCTTACCTTTTAGTTCGCCAATCCTTCAAATGGAAATCTGGGTTTGAGTTCGGCACCATGCTTAGCTTTGCCATTCCAGGGACTGTCATCGGGATCAGTTATATATTGGCCTTTAATGTGCCACCGCTTGAGTTGACCGGCACCGGCGTCATTCTAATTATCTGCTTTGTCTTTAGAAATATGCCTGTAGGTGTACGTGGTGGTATTGCGGCCATGAGCCAGCTAGATAAAAGCCTAGATGAAGCCTCATTAACATTAGGTGCGAATAGCTTTAGTACTTTTAAAAATGTCATCTTACCTCTGCTTAGACCCGCCATTATTGCCGCACTAACCTATAGTTTTGTACGGGCAATTACTTCGGTTAGTGCGGTGATATTTCTAGTGAGCGCGGATCATAATATGGCGACTTCTTACATTATTGGCTTAGTTGAAAATGGCGAATTTGGTATCGCGATTGCCTATTGCAGTGTGCTTATTCTAGTCATGTTGACCGTGATTTTAGCGATCAATTTATTGGTGGGTGAGCGCAAGTTAAGGCGCAGTAATCGTCTTTCAAATGCGATTAAGAAAAATACTAATGCACCATTGAAATTAAAGGAGGCTGAGTAATGAAGTCTAACGGCGATAAAGGCAGTGTTGTATTTGATCATGTGATTAAAAATTATGGTGATGTCACCGCGATTAATGATGTTTCTTTTAGTGTCGAACCGGGGAATTTAGTCACACTCTTAGGGCCAAGTGGTTGCGGTAAAACAACCACGTTACGCATGATTGCAGGCCTAGAGCATGCGAGTGCTGGACGTATTCTAATTGGTGGCAAGGATGTCACTCAGCTACCTGCCACAGATAGAGATGTGAGTATGGTATTTCAGTCTTATGCCTTATTCCCTCACATGTCCGTGGTGCAAAATGTCGCTTATGGTTTAGTGGCAAGTGGTGTGAATAAACAAGAAGCCAATGCTAAAAGTGAAGAAGCGTTAGCGCTGGTGGGCTTGCATGGTTATGGGCAGCGTTTACCTAGTGAACTTTCGGGTGGGCAGCAGCAAAGAGTCGCGGTTGCAAGGGCATTAGTGTTGGAGCCCGAAGTTCTATTATTGGATGAACCCTTGTCCAATCTAGATGCGAAATTACGGCGTCAGGTGCGTGAAGAAATACGTGAATTGCAGCAAAAACTTGGCCTCACCGCTGTTTATGTGACCCATGACCAAGAAGAAGCTATGGCAGTATCTGATCGCATCATAGTGATGAATAAATCAATTATAGCGCAAGAAGGCAGCCCAAAAACCTTATATGAAGAGCCTAACTCAAGCTTTATTGCTGACTTTATCGGCGATGCTAATTTGGTTGATGTGGAGATTATTGACCGCGCTAATGACATGGCTAATGTGGATATTGGAGGGATGCAGAAGTATCTTCCTGCGCGCGAGTTTAGCTTAGGGGCAGCCAAGCTTGCGATTCGACCAGATGCTATTCGATTAGACGCTAGCGCTGCGAATCAAGTTGGAATAACAGGGAATATTCGCCACGCAACCTATCTCGGAAATCAGATGCAATATGATGTTGAGTGTGAACTAGGCAGTTTGTTTGTGGTGGATTATCAACTCAAGCAAGGTCTGGTGGCAGGCTCTGATGTGAAGATTAGTTTTGCTGATCGTGGATTGGTATTGGTTAAAGCGAATTAAGTTGGAGCAAAATTATGTTTTTAGAAAAACACTTAGTAGAGGATGCTGTTGTCGCTCGTTTTGACTTGGCGAAACAGGTGATAAAAACGGCTGGTGAGCTGGCGTTAGATTACTTTGAACGGCGTGAAGAGTTAGTGATTGAAACCAAAGCTGAGCCACAGGATGTTGTCAGTATTGCTGATAAAAACGTAGAGCAGATTATTCTTCGCCAAATTCAAGAGGCTTATCCTAAAGATAATTTTTTAGGTGAAGAGCAAGGTATTTTAAAGGGTGATAATGATTACCTTTGGGTCGTTGATCCGATTGATGGTACTTCGTGTTTTGTTCACGGAATGCCAAGTTGGTGTATCTCAATTGCATTGATGCAAGCCGATAAAATCGCCTTTGGTTTAGTTTATGATCCCAATGCTGATGAATTGTTTACGGCGCTGTCTGGTAATGGTTGCCAGGTGAATGGCAAAGCGGTGAAAGCGCTAAATATTGATTCTGTACAAGCCGGTGTAATGGGGGTTGGCACCTCTCATCGCGTATCTTCAACCCATTGTCTGCACTTCCTACAAGGTTTATTGGATGAGGGAGGAATGTTTATTCGTAATGGCTCAGGTGCTTTGATGTTGGCTTATGTGGCTGCGGGGCGTCTGATAGGCTATTACGAGCCTCATATAAATTCTTGGGATTGCCTTGCTGGCCTGATTCTCGTGCAAGAGGCTGGTGGGAGTACTAATAGATTCCTAGAAAATGATGGTTTGCTAGAGGGGAATAGTATTTTGGTTTCTGCGAAAAAAATTCATCATCAATTAGATCATTTTACTCGGATGTAAATAACCTGTTCACACAGCAAGAGTTTAAGCCGGCTTAGCCGGTTTTTTTTGTCAAAAAAGTAAACCAATGAGTTTACTTTTTTAGCTTTTGATTTTAAAGTGCACTAATTGGTTTACTTTAAGTGTTTAAACGATTGAGTCAAAAATAGAGGCAGGAAAATGAGAAAAATTGCATTAGTGACAGGAACGTCAACAGGATTAGGTTTAAGTATTACATTGATGTTGGCAAAGCAGGGTTTTCATGTATATGCCACCATGCGTAACTTAAAGAAAAGGTCCGTTTTAGAATCAAAAATCACCTCAGATATGACGGTGACCATCAAGCAATTGGATGTGCAAGATAGTGTCAGTGTGAATCATTGCGTGGCTGAAATCATAGAGCAAGAAGGTCAAATTGATTTACTCGTGAATAACGCCGGAGCGGGTTTTGTAAGAAGTACGGAGCAGGCTAGCGAAGAAGATATTCAATGGGTAATGGACGTTAACTATATGGGAGTTGTTCGTTGCACTAAAGCCGTTTTACCTTTTATGCGTGCCGCAAGATCTGGTCATATTATTAATATTTCTTCTGTGGGCGGGCTGGTGGGCCAACCCTTTAACGAAATTTATTGTGCCGCAAAGTTTGCTGTAGAAGGTTATACCGAATCCATGGCAAGTTATATTCAGCCAAGCTTTAATATTAAATTTTCACTGGTTGAGCCAGGAGGCATAAACTCTGAATTTGGGAACAATGTGCTGGCTCAAGTAGAGCAGTCTGGTGGCATGCTAGAAGATGAATACCTACCCATTTTGCAAAAGTATATTGGTGGTGTTCAAGGCCGTAGTGATACTGGGGTATATCAAACTTGTGATGAGGTTGCAGATGTTGTTTTAGACTGTGTTAATAACCCTAAACCACCTGTGAGAGTACGCACTTCTGATTGGTCTAATGGTTTTTGTGAGTTGAAAACTCAGGCGGACCCAGAAGGCAGAAAACAGCAGCAGTCTGTGATTGAAACCTTTTTATAACCACAGTGTATTTATTCGCGAGTTAAGAGTAGAAGAGACAAAAGAGGTAGAAGAAAAGAATAAAAGCGTTATAAGAAGATAGGTAAAAAATGGTTCGCTTCGAGGGGAGAAGCGAACCATTGATAAAAGTTGGCTTACGCCATGGTATCTAATTTTTTCTCATATTCATCGAAAGTGTTTTCGATTTCGTCATTAGACGCTGACATCAAGCTAACAACAACGATTGCGATAGAGGCTAAGATAAAGCCTGGTACGATTTCGTAAAGGTCAAATAGACCGCCGCTTAACTGTTTCCATACCACGATTGTAATACTACCAACCAAGACACCTGCAAGAGCGCCATTGCGGTTCATTCTGCGCCAGAATAGGCTGAACAAAATAGCTGGACCAAAACCTGCACCAAAACCTGCCCATGCATAAGAGACTAGGCCAAGTACCGAGCTATCTGGGTTAAGTGCTAGCATCAATGCTAATAGAGACAGAGCGATAACGGCTAAACGACCAACCATCACGATTTCTTTACTGCTAGCATCTTTACGGATTAGCTGCTTGTAGAAGTCTTCTGCAAGTGCAGACGAAGATACTAATAGTTGTGAGTCAGCAGTACTCATGATGGCAGCCAAGATAGCGGCGAGTAGAATACCTGCAACAACTGGGTGGAAAACGGCATTAACCAAGATCATGAAAATTGTTTCGCCATCAGCCAAGCTACCACCTAGGTTCGCATCAACATAGATGATGCCAACAAAACCAATCAGCAAAGCACCAGCCATAGAAAGGGCTGTCCAAGACACGGCAATACGACGTGCTGTGGTGATGTCTTTGTTAGAACGACAGGCTTTAAAACGCGCTAGGATATGAGGTTGACCGAAATAACCTAGACCCCAAGCTGCAAGAGAAGCAATGCTGATCCAAGTTAAAGGTTCACCTTTAGCATTGTTCCAAAGAGTTAAAAGCTCAGGATTTTTCGCTTCAAGGTTAGCGCTAAGGTCAGAGATAGAGCCATCAAGTGCAATAACAGGCACGATAACGAGTGCTGCTGCCATTAATAAGCCTTGTACCAAGTCAGTCCAAGAAACCGCTAAAAAACCACCAAATAGAGTGTAAGAAACAACACACACTGTACCTATGATAACCGCAGTAGAATAATCTAGTCCGAATACAGTTTCAAAAAGCTTACCGCCAGCTACTAAGCCAGAGCTTGTGTAGAAAAGGAAGAATAGCAAGATGAAAAACGCTGAAATCGTTTGCAGCAATTTAGAGTTATCTTTAAATCGACGTGACAGATACTCAGGAATAGTCAGCGCATTATCGACTTGAATACTGTAAGTACGTAGTCTTTTTGCACAGATTAACCAGTTTAGCCAAGTTCCTAATAATAGGCCGCCTGCTAACCACATAGATTCCATGCCGGCTGCAAAAGCATAGCCTGGTAAGCCTAGTAGTAACCAGCCACTCATATCTGAAGCACCAGCGGAAAGCGCTGTTGGCCAAGGGCCTAAAGATCTACCGCCTAAGAAGTAGTCTTCAGAACTTGAGGTAAGTTTGTAAGCGTATAAACCTATTCCTAGCATCACCGCAAGGTAAACTAGAAAGGTAAAGGTGATTATTAAATTGTTTTCTATCATTTTATTTCCTGGTTCTTTTAACTTTTAATAAGTTTTTTTGATTATTTTTTATGTGAGTTGAAAACCACTGCACCGACGTGGGTTACAAAATGAAGTGCTAGAGAGAAAAAAGGATATATTTTCCCAGCTAAGCATATTGATAAAAGCCTTCATCTTTAGTCTAGGTGGTTGACGAGTGAACTGTCTTTCATAAAACGAGGGCGAAATTTCGAAATGCTCTTATTCTTTGCAAAATACTAATTTAGTAATTCGCTATTGAGGCTTTGGCAAAAAAATGCATCGTGAAGACGACAAAAAGCCCGCCAAACAATTTTGTTAGCGGGCTTTAAATTAGGTTTTTATTTATTCTTTAGGTAAACGCGTATCCTGCACACTGGTCTTAAGTTTACGCAGATGTGCGTTAAACTCAGGACCACGTTTTAATAATACGCCTGTTGCTAATGCATCAATCAAAGTAAGATAGACAATACGAGAGCTCATAGGTGTATAAATATCCGTATCTTCTGTTTCTTCAATTGGCAATACAATAGAGCAATGCTCAGTCAAAGGTGAGTTCGGATTGGTTAAGCCTATTACGGTTGCACCTGCTTCGCGGGCAACACGCGCAGTTTCGATCAAGGGTAGGGTTCGACCTGTATAAGAAATGACAACCACAGCGTCACCTGGATGAGTTCCTGCTGCAGCCATGCGTTGCACTAGAATATCAATGTAGGCAACTACAGGCATATTTAGCCTGAAGAACTTGTGGTGAGCATCTTGAGCCACAGGACCAGAAGCCCCTAAACCATAAAACTCAATGCGACGTGCCTGAGCGAGAATATCCACCGCACGGCTAATTAAAGAAGGCGGTAACAATTCTTGTGCGCGAGTAAGGTTGTTTTTAGCCGCTTCAAAAATTTTATTTGTGACAGCCCCAGGTGCATCGTCAGGTTCAACGTTTAAGTTTACATAAGGGGTGCCCGTTGCAAGGCTTTGTGCCAAGGCAACTTTGAAATCAGGAAAGCCACTACCGATCAAGCTTCTGCAGAAACGGTTAACAGTTGGCTCACTCACTTCAGCTCTGGCCGCTAATTTTGCGATACTAGAGTGAATGGTTGATTTAGGGTCTGATAAAATTGCTTCAGCAACTTTGCGTTCAGATTTACTTAATGTGTCCAGTTTGTCCTGGATTTTACGAATTATGTCTTCGTGTTTATTCATTGCTCTGCTTATGCCTGTCTATTGACTCAGATACGACTATTAGTCATTCTGACAGCCGTATCTAAATCTGGCAATAAAATGATTGAAAATGACAACATTATTAGAACATTTAGATAAAATTAAACATCTCATTCCGCCTGCAACTGAACTCAGCATTGATGTTTTGGAAGGCGGCTACTCAAATCAGGCCTATTGTCTCTCTTGGCAAGGACAGCCTAGGTGGGTATTACGTGTGCCTGGACTAGATGAGAAAGACTTTCAGATCTCCCGAATTTCTGAAAAAATTGCCTTAACTAGGGCCCAAGAGGCGGTAATCTCTCCTTCTTGTCTTTATTTTGATCAAGAATCTGGCCTGATGGTGAACCAATTTGTTTCTCAAAAGCCCTTTGAGTGGCAGGTGAATCACACGGATTTAGATATAGTAAGATTGGCTAAAAGCACACGATTAATCCATAAAATGCCCTCTAATCAGGCGCATTATGATGTTAAAAATGTGATCGAAACTTATCTAAAAACCTGTGAGAGAAGGTTATCAAAAGATAATTTATTACGACATGAAGTGAGTTTTTTGCAAGATTTGTCATTTTCTTACTTGAACAAAATACGTCCTTATCTGCCTGTTATGTGTCATAACGATATTAATCCGAAAAACTGTCTTGCTGATGAACTACATTTTTGGATTATTGACTGGGAGTATGCGGGTGTCGGCGATGCCTTATTTGATTTAGCATTAATTTTCTCATCCCATAACTTTTCGACTCCTCAAAAAGTACTTTTCCTTGCTCATTATGATGACACTCTGACATTAGACGCATTAGCTGATGATTTTGATAACTATCAATTGCTTTATAAAATTCGAGAAATGGCTTGGTTGTTACTTAAGCATGCTTCAACGGCGCAAGATGTCGAAGCGATACAGTGTTATCATGCTTTCAAACAAGAAGTGCTGGAAGATATTGCTCAAAGCAATCTTGCCAAGACGCTTTAACCATTAATATGTTTAGAATTGAGTAAGAGTAATTATGTCTTTGGAAGCCTTGTGGCAGCAAAAATTAGCGACTGAATTTGATACAAGTTATATGCAGTCCTTACAGGCTTTTCTCGCCTCACAAAGACAAGATGGGGTTGAAATCTACCCAAGCGAAAAAGACTGCTTTAATGCGTTTAAGTTAACCCCATTTGAACAGGTTAAGTTAGTTATCTTAGGGCAAGACCCTTATCACGGACCAGATCAAGCTCATGGTTTATCTTTCTCGGTGAAACCTGGAATAAAAGTACCGCCATCTTTAGTCAATATTTATAAAGAATTGAAACAAGACCTAGATATTCCTATTGCAGCACATGGCAATTTAGAGGCGTGGGCCGAACAAGGTGTGTTGCTGCTAAATAGTGTGCTAAGTGTGGAAAAATCCAAAGCTAACTCCCATCAAGGGAAGGGTTGGGAAACCTTTACCGATAAAGTGTTTGAGTTATTAAACAATGAGCATCAAGGCTTGGTGTTTATGCTTTGGGGATCTTATGCACAGAAAAAAGGGAAAGCGATTGATAGGGGTAAGCATCTGGTTTTAGAGTCTGTTCACCCATCGCCTTTATCTGCATACCGAGGCTTTTTGGGTTGCCAGCATTTTTCTTTAGCAAATAAGTACTTAAAGAAGCAGGGTAAAACCGAAATAGATTGGTGTTTGCCTGAGGGTAAAGCACAACCTCAGCAGGGCCAGACCTTATCACTTTTCTAGTGTGATAAGGTGTCTATAGGTGATGCTAGTTACTGTAAGGTAGTGGCTCAAGGTTAAGAGGGGTGTCTTGATAAAACAAAGGCGCTAGAGCTGACTCATCACCAATGATTGCAAAGATTAAAGTACTTTCTCCTAAGTTAACTGAGCTCACAACTTCAGCTACTTCTTTGCCGTCTTGGTTAGCAAGTTTCATTGCTGCAGAGAGGTCTAATGTACCTGTTGCACTTAATAGATAGAGGTGCTTCTTCAGGTTTCCACGGTACTGCATACGGGCCACAATCTCTTGTCCGGTATAACAGCCTTTTTTAAAGTTCACCCCATGGGTATGCTGCATATTCAGCATTTGTGGAATGAACTTTTCCGTATTCTCCGCGAGTATCAAGGCTTGGCCACTGAGTAAACTTAGGCCAAATAAATCATCATTCTTGTTTGGGATTTGAACTGCGCTTTGCTCATCACTTGGGCGAATATAAAGATAATGATTTATCTCAGCTTGGCACAGGCTAGCTAATATATGAGAAGGTGCAACCATCTCACAAGCAAAAGGTATGTCTTGCTGGGTCAATAGGAAATCTTGGCTAAAGACATATTCGACTTTAAAGTTATCTTGGGCACTGGTTAGCTGCGTTTTAAAAAAAACAGCAAACTTCTGTAGGTGTTTAAGGCTGCTTTCAACAAGGTCGGACCCCATGACAAGGAGAATATCTTCACCCTGTAAAAAGGCGTAGAAGTTAACAATCACTCGCCCTTTTATATTACATACCGCTCCTTGTAAGCCCTGATCATGAGTTAACTGAGTAAAGTCACAACTGGTTTGCCCCTGTAAAAACTTAACGCTGTCAGGGCCTGTTACCTTGATACAGGCAAGTTGGTTGGCACTGGTTGAAGCTGGTAACAAGTGAGTAAAGTCAGAAATGATAGACACAGAGTTCATAAAGGCCGCCAAAAGAGTCCTAATAAGAGGCAGTTTAACTAATTTTCATGGTCGACTAGTTAAAATACCAAGTTAGATGCCATGACTTATATCAATATAATTCTAGGCTAAAGGATATATGTGGCACGTTAAGCGCTTTTTCAAGCGCTTTTAACATTAATCCTCATTAACTTACTTAACTCATCCGGCAAAATTGGATAACTTAGGTGGTAACCTTGGCCGAGGTGACAGCCTTGTTGGATTAGACTCTGTTTTTGCTGCTCTGTTTCTATGCCTTCAGCGATAAGGGTTAACGACATATTGCTACCCAAGCTGATTATGGCGTTAACTATAGCTGAATCTGTACCTTGTTTTTCAGCATCTAAATCCGAGACAAAGGTTTTGTCTATTTTTAAACACTGAGCGGGTAAGCGTTTGAGATAGTTGAGTGACGAATAGCCAATGCCAAAGTCATCAATAGCGACTCTAAAGCCATTGTATTGCAACTCTATAATGGCTTCTGAACAATCATCTAAATTCGCTACAAGATCCTGCTCTGTAATTTCTATGGTGATGCAGTTTGTTGGGCAATTATATTTCTCAAGCAAATGTATTAGCTCATCCGGTAAATCTGGGCTTAAGAATTTTCTCGCCGAGAAGTTAATTGAAAAGAGTTTATCGGTTAAATCGACACCTTCTTCTTTCCATTGGCTAATTTGTTTTACGACACGGGTAAATACCCAGGTATCGATTTCTGTAATTATGCCGGTTTTCTCCGCAATAGGCAGGAAGTTGTCCGGAGTGATCAGGCCCATTTCTGGGTGATTCCAGCGAATAAGGGCTTCTGCGCCAACTATCTCATCTGTAATTAGGTTGTATTGCGGCTGGTAATGAATAAAGAACTCATCATTTTCAATGGCTTTGCGAATTCCAGAGCTTAATTGCAGTAGCTTGTGGGCTTCGGTAGACATTTCAGCTTGATAAACACTATAGGTATTACGGCCTTTGCGCTTAGCATGATACATGGCAACGTCAGCATTGCTGACTAGGTTCTCTAAGGTGTCACCATGTTCAGGGTAAAGGCAAACACCGATACTGCTACCAGCAAAAACACTGTTTGCATTGAGCTCAAAGGGTAGGTTAAGGATGCAGTTTAGCTCTTCTGCTCTATCTTGTAATGAGGCTCGGTTTTGTTCATCAGGGTAGATGATCATAAACTCATCACCGCCTAAGCGAGCAACTATGCCATCGGAGGCGACCGTTTCACGTAGGCGTTTTGAGATAAGCTTAAGCAGTTGATCGCCCATCCCATGGCCCAAACTGTCGTTAACGTGTTTGAACTGGTCAATATCAAGGAAGAGTAGTCCGAACTTAGCTCCCGTTTGTTGTGACTTCTTGATGCAGTGTTCTATGTCTTGGTAAACCTGCAATCTATTAGCAAGGCCTGTCAGTACATCATGATGAGCTAGATGATTAAGCTTTATACGCTCTGCCTGTAACTCTTGATAGGTTTCATCAAGACGTCGGCTCATCTTGTTAAAGGCTTTTTCTATGGTATTCCATTCATCCTGACGCTGTAGTTGAATGACCTGATTAAATTGGTCGGCTTCTATTTCATTAAAGCGTGTGATGATGGTCTTGATAGGAGACTTAATGTGCTTATGGATTTGGCGAATAAAGATGATGCCGCTGAAAATAAGGATAAAACCGGCGAAGTAAATTACTTCCAAACGTAATGTTTGAATTTCGGTTTTAAGCTGATTTTTCAGTAGGATAGCGCTGAACTTTACACTGCCTTCTGTTTTCTCTACTTGTGTTAATAGCTCATCTTCTGATTTTGCGAGAGAAGATAAAATCCGCCAGCGCTGAGCGAGCTTGTTTTGCAACTTCTTTAAAACCTGACGGTATTGCTCAAGGCTTTGTTTGGTTTTCAGTTTGTTCTCAATAATGGGAGAGTACAAACCATTAAGATTCGATAGGTGGAGCTCAAAAATATCCAGCTGGTTCTCAATCTCAATAATCAAGACTTCTTCCGTGTCTGGCGTGATTCTGCTTCTAATGGTTGCTGTCAGTTTACCTATTGTTAAATAGGTCACTTGTAATCGGGTGATGGCCCCTTCTAACACATTATTACTAGTATGAAAGTTATCGCCTGGCGTGGTGATGTGCGAGTCTTCATGGCGTAGCACATTCATTAAATGGTTTTCACTAACAGACAGGTCCAAGGCTTCGAGTATGTCTAGCAACTCTTCATCTGCGCTTTTAAGCTCTCTCAATATCTGATTTAAAGACAAAGAGTTATCGATAAACCGATGAAAGTTTCGAATAAATACATCGGTTAGTTGGGAGAAATTAGTGGAATCAGATAACGTTCTAATTTCATTCAGCTTTTGCTCAATAAATTGGCCTTCTTTATTGAGAATTTCTTTATCGTACAAGAGTGATTGTTCGAGTAACTGTATACGGTTTGAAAGAACAAACATTTCGCGGCTAACTGATGAGTTTATCGCCAATTTATTAATATGCTGATTGGATTGGTAATCAATAATACTGCGAATATTTGATAGGGAGTTAATAACGTAAAAGCCAAGCGAACAAAGCAAAGCAAGGACTAATAGTGCAGAAAATATAAATCTAAAGCCCAGCGTGATTTTAGGTGTATTCATATGGGTTAAACCTTAATGCCAAAGCTGAAGATAAGCTTTGCGATATTGCTTATCTGGATCATAGTTATTGCTCTTGTCGACATACTTTTTCATATTTTGACGGTTAATTATCTGGGCTCTTTCAACATAGCCGCTTGGCTCCTCTCCATTAAAGGCGCGATTTAATTCGTCGACAATCTGCCAACCTTGGAGTACTAAAGGCTCAGGTACAGTCGCCACTTGTAAGGTATTCGTTTCAATACGTTTGTAGGCTGCCTTGCTACCATCGCCGGCTGAAATGCTGCGTGGTAAGTATTGAGCAGAGAGTTTAGAAGACAATAATGAGGGTAGAGCAAAGTCGATATAAAGATCGTTAATAACGATAAAATGCGTGATCTTGTTATCAAAGTCTTCGATTAATCTCGCTATAGTGGTCGGCATTTGTTGCGGAATTTCTGCTATTGGCATGTCTTCAATGGATAAGATATTACACATAGCGCAATAGCTTTCTATGGTTTTAATGATGACATCCGATTTTGTTTTAGCAATGCTAAAGCTGGTATCGGTAAAGACGACTATATTGGATTGACCATTGCCATCGATGATAGCGTAATGGGCTGCCAGCTCAGCAACCTCAACAGGGTCACTTGAAACATTATAAAACACTGAGTTGTCAGCAGACTCTCCTGGGACTTCACCTGCATGCCAGCCAACGACGGGAATCTTTAACTTATTTGCTGCTTTGAGAAGCTCCTGTCTTTGCTTAGTATCGATTCCGCCCAGAATAATACCGTCGGGCTTACTGGAAATTGCTTTGGTTAATATGCTGGCTTGGCCATTCTCTGAGCCATAGCCATCTAAAAAGCGAATATTCCAGCCAATGCTGTCGATGGCATCAATGACGCTATGCGCAAGGCTTTTGATACTGTCATTTCTTAGGTCCGCAGCGACAAAAATGATGTTTTTATCATTTGCAGCTTTAGGACCTGACGTAGGTCCTTGCCAATATTGGCTGGCCAACTGGCTCGCTTGATTGACCTTGTCTCTGGAGTCTTTAATAGCGTCTGAAATTTCTTCGGCAAAACTTATTTTGCTGAACAGAATCAGTAATGAAAAAAGAGCTAATTTTGCAAAAATCATAAGATCTCATTTAACGTATGTTGAAGCATACCAACCCATGATAAATGTCCTTATCTTCAACCCTTATTCATCCTTCAAAATTGAGAGTAGAGGTCTTTGTTGTTAGTGCTTTGAAAATTGTTGTTCTTTTTATTGTTTATATTGCTTTTAAATATAATAAAAACTGGCTGTTTTACCCTGATGGTTTTGTATCTTTCTGCGCATTATTCACGGTTACTGACTGCAAGAAAGCTGAGTAATGTTACTAATTGTAGTCAAGGATTAAACAAAGTTAGGGGGCTAACCTCATGAGCTAGTGGCTAAAACCTAAGATTAATCTGTCTAAATAAAAGCATTTGCACAATATCTCCATATTGTAATGGAATAAATTAGGCGAATTACAGGGGATTCTGCTAAAAGCCAATAATCTCCACATTTCACGATGAAAACCCTTCAGTATTTATGTAAAGAAACGAAAGTTAAGTGCTTTAAATAAATGATTTGTTATTTGGTTATAGGCTGAATAATCAGACGTTATTGAGCTAGTTGTAAAACGGGTTGCAAACGATATTGATAATAGTTATTGTTTGCATGTTATGATCTGTAATAGGCTAGATTAAAGTGGCAAGCTCAGCAGCAAATCCCGATATAAATGACCTCAACAATAATACCGATCCTAGTGTCTCTACCGAGATAGCCAAAGGTGTTCAAGTGTCACCTCCAGAAACTGACGAGGTTGTTGCAGATATTTCTACTGAGGCTTTAGTCGCATCAGACTTTAATGCTCAATTAACAGGTCTTTTACAACATGAAAGCCTGGCCCCAGTGGTTGGATTTTTACAAACAGGTGGTCCTGTTGTTTGGATTCTTTGCCTTTTTTCTGCTTTTGCATTGACCATCATTTTTCTAAAAAGTTGGCAGTTTATTAGCCTTAGAGCTGAGTCGAACAAAGATTTAAAGTCCGCCTTATCTCATTGGCGTAAAGCGCAACCAGAACAGGCTATTGAGTCATTAAAAACAAAGCGCCCCGTTTCCTCTGTTGTGGCTTTTGCCATGATTGAATTATCTAAAAATGACTATGACTTAGCCCAAGTTAAAGAAGAAATTGAACGCTTAGCAGATGAGAAAATCCAGTCTCTTAAGGCTTACTTGAGACCATTAGAAGTCGTTGCCACTCTGAGTCCTTTGTTAGGCTTATTAGGTACTGTTTTGGGTATGATAGTGGCCTTTCAAAATATGGAGTCAGCAGGAAGTCAGGTCGACCCTTCTGTTTTATCTGGTGGTATTTGGCAGGCATTATTAACAACCGCGGTTGGTCTTGCTGTTGCTATTCCTGTTGTGGCTATGCATGCCTTATTTGAGCGTAAGGTTGAACGTATCATCTTTTTGATGAGTGATTCTGTCACTCAGGTATTTACTCATAAAGGAGAAGTGGAGGAGGCTAAACTTAACCTGCTTGAACAACCTGAAATTATGCCAGAGCAAGATTGTGCGGCTTAATCAGTCTAACTCAAAACGACGTCAAGCCATTAGCCTTACGCCTCTCATTGATGTGGTGTTTATTCTCCTACTCTTCTTCATGTTGTCGTCAAGCTTTATACCTTGGCGACAAATCAATGTGTCTATGCCAACGGCGAGTAGCCAATCGCAAACTGATGTTATGCGTTTAGAGATCCTAGACAATCAAGGACACTTTGTTTCTGGCAATAAAGATTTCTTCATGTCTGATCGAGCCAGCCTTGTAGCATTAGTTATGGAAAACCCTGATGCCGTCTTTTTGATAAAAGCAAAACCTGAGATAGAAACCGGCATATTGGTCGGCTTGCTGGATCAATTAACCTTGGCGGGAGCTAAGAATGTGTCCATTGCGGCAGCGTTAAAAGGAAATTAGCGTGAAATTTAATCGCCTTAATACGGACAAAAAAAACTCAGACGATAACCTAGTTCCCCTGATTAATGTCGTTTTTCTGATGCTGATATTTTTCATGGTAGCAGGCCAAATACGTGCGACAGATGCCGTACCTATTACTCCCCCTGATTCTTTAAGTGAGATCAAACAAGATGAATCCCCAGCTAAAATCCTTGTCAGTACTAAGCTTGGTGTCTACCTAAATGGGGATAAGTTAAATCAAGAAGAATTATCTAAACGTCTTAAGCTGCTTTATCTTGAATCTAAATCTCAAGATGATTTTTTAGTACAAATTAGTGCGGATCAAGATTTACCTGTGGCTCGTTTACAGCAAGTATTTAAACAAGTGGAGTTAGCAGGATTAACGCGAGTTTATCTTGTTACTAAGCTGAAGCAGGCAGGTTAGTGTAAAAAATGATGACATGGAAACACATTTTTGGTGCCTCTTTTTTTGCTTTAGTTTGCCACGTTTTAATTTTGGCGCTTATCTTAAGGCCTACTACTCAAGGTGCTCAAGCGGCAGGTGAGGTGGGCGTTCTAATCGATATCGGTATGCAGGGCGATTTAGGTGAAAGTGAAGTAACCAGTATTGCTAAAGCCGAAACTAGGCCAATAATACCTCAGCCAAAAGTAGAGCTTCTACCTAAAATAGAGCCCATAAAAGCAGATATAACGCCGCAAATTGAAAATGAAATTCCAAATGTAAGTGAGGTAATTCAGGTCGCACAAGTGGAGGTGAAGCAAGAACCACAACCTGAGCCAGAACCAGAACCAGAACCAGAACCAGAACCAGAACCAGAACCAGAACCAGAACCAGAACCAGAACCAGAACCAGAACCAGAACCAGAACCAGAACCAGAACCAGAACCAGAACCAGAACCAGAACCAGAGCCAGAACCAGAACCAGAACCAGAACCAGAGCCAGAACCAGAACCAGAACCAGAACCAGAACCAGAACCAGAACCAGAACCAGAACCAGAACCAGAACCAGAACCAGAACCAGAACCAGAACCAGAGCCAGAGCCAGAGCCAGAACCAGAGCCAGAGCCAGAGCCAGAGCCAGAACCAGAGCCAGAGCCAGAACCAGAGCCAGAACCAGAACCAGAGCCAGAACCAGAACCAGAAGAGACGGCTGAGCCAGTAGACAGCACAAGCCAAGCACAAAGCTCGCCGTTAGATGCGAGTCCAAATGGCAACGCCAGTTTGACTCAAAGTAAGATGACGACAGGAATAGGGACGAATAGTTTTGCCGCGGGTGGCGGCGGAGGGGCTAAGGGAGAAGCCTCTTATGGCAGCCTAGTAAAGGCCAAAATTGCCAGTAAAAAAGTCTATCCTAGGGCATCTAAGAAACGAAACGAAACGGGGTTAGTGCTGGTGCAAGTGACGATTTCATATACTGGTGAATTAGTCGAAGTGAAGGTAGTGAAAAGTTCAGGATTAAAGCGCTTAGATAGGGCAACATTGAAAGCCGTTAGAAGAGCAGCACCTTTCCCTGCGCCAACGCATCTAGCCTCGGGACAGAACTATATTAGTAGAATTCCCGTAGAGTTCTTATTAAGGTAAACAGAGAGTCTTATTGTGTCTTTGCGACAAAAAAGCACTTGTAAGTCATAACTTAACAAGTGCTTTTTATAAACGGAATTTAAAAGAGTTAAGCTTTTAGTTTACTGCTTATGGCGAGTCATGGTTTGTCATGTCTTTTGGAATTAAGTCCATTTCGGTTAAGACTTCATTTGCCGCACGAAATGCCTGCTGTAAAGCGGGTGCGCCGCAATATACACCCGTGTGCAGTAGCGCTTCTTTAATTTCGATTAGGGTACAGCCATTATTAATTGCGCCACGAATGTGACCTTTTAATTCTTCTGGTGCTCTTAATGCAACCAAGCAAGACAGGGTCAATAAGCTTCGAGTTTTACGGTTAATGGCGTTGCTTTGCCATACACTGCCCCAGCAATGTTCATTGATATAGTCTTGCATATCTTCAGTGAACAAATTGCTTTGATCCATTGCTTTATCAACAAAAGCATCACCCATTACTTCACGACGTGTTTGTTCACCTGAATTCATCTTGCTCACCACTTATACATAATTAATTTTGTTCTGTTACAGTATTAATAGCATTAATGAGGCAGGTTTTAGTAATAGATAATGGTGATACTTAAAATAAATATGATTCATGTATCTGATAAGTGATCAATCATTTTTGTTATGTGAAATAAATGGCCGAAGGATTGTGTCAGCCAGACCGAATCAGAGCTGTTGAAACTGGCTCTGGTGGCTGAGAAGGTTAAGCAAGTTTGGTAAGAGAACCTCAGACTAGATGCTGAGGTTTTGCTTTATGCTCTATTATCGATGAGGGCTCATTTACCTGGCTATTTATTAGTTATGCATTATTGATTAAAGAATGGGAGCAAAAAGGGTTTTGGCGCTCTTTCCAGGAATTTCTTTTGCTAATTTAGGAACTAAATAACCGGGAAGCCTAGCTGCGACTTCTCCCATTAAAACTTGAGCTTGCTGCAGTGAAATATCAAAATGAGCGGCCCCTTCGACAGGGTCGAGTGTGAACATGTAATAGGGCAGAATATCAGCATCAAATAGCGCTTCGCTTAAGGCTACTTGGGCGTCACTTGTATCATTGATGCCTTTTAAAATTACACCTTGATTAAAGAGTTTCACACCTGCTTTCACAAGCTTTTCTGCGGCTTGACTAACGGCATGGTCAATTTCATTGGCATGGTTTATATGCCACACCATCACAACTTTTAAACGTGTTTCATTAACCCAGTTTAACAGTTCATCATTTATCCGAGACGGAATCACGACAGGCAGTCTAGTATGGATGCGAATACGCTTAATTTGCGGCAAGCTTTCGAGAGCCTTAATGCGACTAGCCAACGGCTTATCTTTTATCATTAAAGGATCGCCACCACTTAATATGACCTCGTTAATTTCTGGATGAAGCTTTAGGTAATCAAGTAGCGATGACCATTCATTAGACGAGAGGTGGTTGTCCGCATAAGGGAAGTGACGACGAAAACAATAACGACAGTTAATGGCGCAGCTACCAGAGGTAATAACAAGTATGCGACTTGAGTATTTGTGGACCAGCGCTTTTTGTGGGTTGTGCTCTTTCTCCGCCAGTGGATCTTTTACATAGCCAGGAAGCTGATGCATCTCTTGTTCTAAGGGCAATATTTGTAGCAGTAATGGGTCTTGTAAGTTAGCTTTCTTAATTCGAGATAAATAGGGTGCTGGCACCATTAAAGGAAAGCTTTGATGGGCTTGTTGACCTTTCGTTATCGTATTTACATCCAATTCAAGGGCGTTAGCTAAAGCGTCAAAGCTTTTAATTGCTGCTTTGATTTCTAGTAACCAGTCAGGGGTATCGTCTAAGGCTGTTAGATTTATATTATCTTGAGAACGATTAACTTGTTTGGCTGGATTGAGCATAAAATAAGAGAGCTATTAATTGAGGTGACAGAATTATCTCTGTTGCATCTGGGTCTAAGCAAGTAGAACTCCTCATGCTGATGTAAAAAAAATGCAAAAAACACCGCTATCGACCCGTTTACTTGGTTCTTAATTAAATTAAGTCTCTTTGAGACAACTAAAGGCCCGTTTTTCTAGGGTTATTATAGCCTTGCATCTAATGTATAATCGGCAACAACTTGAATGCGACGAGCCTAGTTTTTACTCAGCTTGTCCATCTAATATTAACCGTCAGCAGCTCAGGCTGGGTGATTGAAAGAAGAGAATCATAATGGGAATTTCTGCTAGTGATATGCGTAATGGTACTAAAATCATGGTCGATGGTGATCCATGTGCAGTACTAGATAATGAACATGTAAAACCAGGTAAAGGCCAAGCTTTCAACCGTTTGAAATTGCGTAACCTTAAATCTGGACGTGTTTGGGAACGTACTTTTAAATCAGGTGACTCTTTAGATTCTGCTGATGTGATGGATACAGATATGGAGTATTTATACACAGACGGTGAATTCTGGCACTTTATGGCAACAGATGGTTCTTTTGAACAACATGCAGCAGATGAAACAGCCGTAGGCGATAATGTTAAATGGCTAAAAGAGCAAGAAAAGTATGTGGTTACTCTATATAACGGTTCACCACTTGCTATTGCGCCACCAAACTTTATTGAACTTGAAGTAACAGAAACAGATCCAGGCCTTAAAGGTGATACAGCAAACGGCGGCTCTAAGCCTGCTTATCTAACCACTGGCGCTATGGTACGTGTACCTTTATTTATCAATATTGGTGAAGTACTAAGAGTTGATACTCGTACTGGTGAGTATGTGTCACGCGCAACAGGTAAATAATTTCTGTAAGCGACAAACAAAAAGAACGAGTGTAAAGACACTCGTTCTGGATGTTTAACTTAGTTTGGCTATTCATTGATTCTTGCTTTAACAGCCGAACCATTAATACATCAAATTAGTTAATTTTTCTGCAATGAGAGACGGCGTTTTAGGCCGACTTTATGGCTAATACTCTTCAATATTAGGCATTTTAATATTCTTAGTGGCAGTCCCATTTGTTATCAAGTCTGTTAACAAGCATCTTAGTTATTAAGATATTTCTTGCTCTTCACTTAGGCGTGCCAATTTAATCATTTTTTTGTGATCAAACCTCACTGTTAGCTTGTGTTTGCTTTGGCTAACTCAATGCGTTAACGCTTTTGTTAGCTGCCTTTTTAGAATTCACAACTTCTCTAGTACCTTTTAGAGAGCACCATCAAAGTCGTTTATCTTACTGTGATGTAAATAATCAATTTCACAGTCTGCAAACCACATAAGCCCGACTAGTTTGCAGTAAAGGCAAATATACTGAACTAACTTGCCTTTCTAGGACGAACATAAAAACCTAAGCTCAAAAAAAGTATCTAATAACTTATGAATTTATGTTTAACATCAGGTGCTTAGCACCTAGTCTACAAATCAATTATCTGTGCCGTTTGTAGACTTTTAAACACAGCTAAATTGAACCACTTTACTCCAACGCATGTGTTTAAACTTAAAAAAATAGCAAAGCTCTGACAGTGCCAGAACTTCGCTGGGGGGAAAGCATAAAGCGGTCAATAGGCCATCGACCCTTGGTGCTTTCCATCGCGCAATTGAAGCTGCGCAACTTAATTATAGGAAGATGTTCAGGATTTGTGTGGATTGCTTTGTTACTTTTTGTACATGATATCTACTTAATCCCTTCACAGATTGGTGTGGGCAGGTCCCTTAATAAGTATTTGTTTTCGAGGATTAAAAAAAACAGTGTTATAATTTTTTATCCTTTTAACTCAAGCTTAGTAAGATTTTACCTATGTTTCACTCAGACTCATGGCAGCCAAATGCCAATATGAAAATGCTACAAAAAAGAGCGCAATTGTTACGCAACATACGTGAGTTTTTTTGGCAAAGAGAGATTCTTGAAGTAGATACCCAAGCCTTATCCCTAACCTCTATCAGTGACCCTTATATTGAGGTGCTCACCACTAAAGCTAAATGCTTGGGCGAGGAGAAAACCTACTATTTGCAAACATCTCCTGAGTTTGCGATGAAGCGTTTATTAGCTTCTGGGTCTGGTTGTATTTATCAGCTATCTAAGGTGTTTAGGCAAGAGGAAGCTAGTAAGCGACATGGTATCGAGTTTACCTTATTGGAATGGTATCGAGTGGGTCTGGATGATAGACAGCTTATGGCTGAAGTTGAAGAGTTTTTAGTGAGTGTTAGTTTAAATCCGAAGCTTGTTTGTGATTATAAAAGCTACCAAGAAGCCTTTTTGACTTATGCCAATATCGACCCTTTCGAGGCTGAATTGTCAGAGTTACAAGCCTTGGCTCACCAATGTACTGAGTATGGTTTAGAAGAAATCGACAAAGATGCTCTGCTAGACCTCATTTTTAATGCCTTGATCGAACCTAAAATAGGGCAAGATAGACCATGCTTTATTCATAGTTATCCCGCTTCTCAGGCAGCTTTAGCCAAGTTAAAGTTTGGTTTTGATGGTATTGAAACGGCGAAACGCTTTGAGCTTTACTGGAAGGGGATGGAGCTAGCGAATGGCTATCATGAGTTGACCGATGCTCAAGAGCAAGCCAAGCGTTTTGAAATGGATAATGAGCAAAGAAAATCCCAAGGCAAGCCAGTTAGAGTCTTAGATACAAACCTAATAGCGGCATTAGAGTCCGGTTTACCTAATTGTGCTGGTGTTGCTATTGGGATTGACCGTTTGCTTATGGTGTTAACAGAGTGTGAGGATATTCAAGAGGTGATGCCTTTTGCAAAGCAAAGGGTATAGCTTGATAAGGAAGGGAATAAATACTTCCCTTCCTATACGGCGTATTAATATTTATCGAATGAAGGGTGAGGTTCAGTATTAAAATTATTCCAAGCATTAATGCTAATAGGTTCACTTAAATGGAAGCCTTGTAAATAGTTAACCCCCATATCGACTAAAATATCTTGTACCGCTTGATTATGGACAAACTCGGCTTGGGTCTTAATTCCTAATGAATGAGCTAAGCTGTTGATGTGTCTAACCAATATTTGTAATTTCGGGTCTACATCTATGGTACGAATAATACTGCCATCCAATTTAAGGACATCCGGCTGTAATTCTATTAACTTCTCTAAATTTGAATAACCTGAACCAAAATCGTCAATTGCCAACAAAGCACCAGCCTCTCTAAATTCAGACACTATCGAACTGATCCATTGGTAATCTTGTATACTTTCCGATTCAGTAATCTCTAATATAATTCTGCCTTTTACATCATTTTCTCTAAAAAACTGCCTTAGGGCTTTGAGCGTATTATAGTGCTTAAAATCCATCACAGAGAGGTTGAGAGCAAGGTGGCTCATTGGGTCCTTTTTGAGGAGTTCTCCACATGTTTCTAGTACTTTGACGGTGAGTTTTGGATAAAGCTGGGTTTGTTTAATCAGATCTAAGAAGCTAGCTGGGCCTATGACTTTGCCGTCAATTTTAGCCCTTATCAGTGCTTCACCACCGGCGCACCGGCCTGTCTTAGCATCAAAGTAGGGTTGAATGTAGGGAAAAATATTATCTTCATCCAATGCCTGCTTAATTTTAACTATCCAATTAAGGTTGTCTTTTTGTTTATCAACCTGATCTAAGTCCCCGTTCCAAAAGGTAAGGTGATTAGTTTCATGGGCGTGACGTCGTGCTTCGTTTGCCTTGATCAACAAGTGCTCTTTTTTACAGAGAAGCTTGCCTGTGCTACCAAAAATAGAGGCAATACCAACAGACAAACTCAAGTTGATCTCATCGGTTGCCTGACTGGTCGTAAAGAAGGGGTTGTTTTCCACATCCTCACTTAAGCGGCTCATGAACTTGTTAACTTTGCGAGGCGGCATATCGGTTTGCAAGAGCACTGCAACTTCATTGGCAGAAACGCGATAGCAAGAGAAGTCGAGGGAGATAAAGGTATCGCCCATTCTGTTTTTTAAATAGAGGGATAACTGAGCAAGTAGATCATCGGCCACATCGTAACCGTACTGTTCATTGATTAAGCGAAAGTTACGGATTCTAAAGAGAGTTAAGTGTGCTTTATGGTCACTTTCTTCTGGTGATTGTAAGCGGCTGAGTAAGGCGAAGCGATTCATCAGCCCTGTTTGTGAATCATAGAGCCAATCTCTTGAGTCTGAGTCTGTGTGTTTTGCTAAATGAATCAGAGCATCTTTTTCTTGAGATAAATCTTTAAAAACATTATTCATCAAGTTGAAAATAGAAGCTAAAGAGTTATCGATGGCTTGCGTTTTTATACAACCACTTTGGCGCCGTGTCTCAACTGGTGTTTCACTCAATCCTATATAAGTTAGAGCGTGTTGTAAGCTTTTTGTGGAGGCTTCTGAGCTAAAAAATTCACCAAAACAAAAGGTACCATTGAGCTCTTGAACCTGACTTAAAAGAGTCAGTTTACTGTTCTCGTTTAGTATCTCTCCCTGATCTCGACTAATGCAGTTAAAGACGAAGAGGCTCTCTGGTGGTTGTTGATAAAGGTTGTTTAGTTTATCTAGTGTGCCTTGTAATGAAGGCCAAGGATGAAAATAAACAAACTTCACCTGGGCACCTATGGGAAGTGGTTCGCTCATCAAAATACCACCATTATCGGTGAAGTTGAGAGGAACAGAGTGCACTTCTTTATGACTGGTTTTGTATTTTAGGGCAAACAGATTCATGACCTTAATGTCAGTGCTGCCACCGTTACCTAAATAGCGGTTGAAAACCTGTTGAGCTGGTAAATGATCAATCTGCTGTAAAATATTGCCCTTGATGGCTGTGATACGCATCTTTTTACCTATGTCTATGCTATCAACAAAGGCATCGTTATCGACGGTTAAATGGTCTGATTCCAAAGCAACCATAACGGCATGTTGCTGTAAAAGCTGGTCTTGATAGAGAACCCAAGTTTTTTCACTCTTAAATAAACCGGATAGACCACCGCAGAATTTAGTTTTACTCAATCCCATTTTACTAAAGAGACTAGGACTGGTTATTGATAAATCGTCAGCAAGTACTATGGCTGCTGGAATGGCTTCGCCTTCATGCTCAAGAATAGGATTGAAAAGTTCTTGGCTGGCATTTTCTGCTTTATCTGGGTGAATGCTAGTGTGATTATGTATGAGCTTTACATGGTCGAAGTAACTGCAAATAAGAGTGACGCCTGTTTGCTGAGGTTCACCTCTAAAAATCTGTTTTTCGCTAGACATGCCGATGCGGCAGGCATTCGGGCAATAATGGGTCAGTAAATCAACCCAAGCTCTAGTTTGAGCAATATCAGTATTGGCGTAAAACTGAATTAAATCAGGCTGTTTTAAATTAGCTAATACCGCTTCGAGATCTTGAATTGAGATACAATGAAAACTTTTACTATGCATGTTTTCTCTATTAGCTCATGGCGCAATTAAGTATTGATTGAATTTAAAGTCTATTTAATTGATTACAATATATTTAATAACGCTAAAATAAAATATAAGCATTAAGTTGAACATGAATCTAGTCGAGTTGTCCATTTATGCCCTACCTCAAACATACTAATAAATCCGTTTACCTCTTACGTTGGTTATATATTGTTCTCTTTAGCATGAGTTTAGTTCTTATGTGGAAAGGTGGGGAAATATTAAAGCAAAAACAAATTGAAAATTTAAAGCAATCCTCCAGCGCTGAACTAGTGCAACTAACCAAGGTAATTGTCAGCGCGATCGAAAAATACCAACATATGCCTACCTTGTTGGCGAGTAACAGCCGTGTCATTCGGGTATTGGAGCATGGCCGAGCTTATGACATAAGACAACTTAATGCTGAGCTTGAGCAGATAAGCCGAATTACTGAGGCGTCAGAGAGCTATATTATTTCACCATCAGGGGTCACCATTGCGGCCTCTAACTATGATCAAGAAACGAGCTTTATTGGTAAGGACTTTTCCTTTAGGCCTTATTTTAAGCAAGCCATGTCGGGCCTTTCGGGCCGTTATTATGCTTTAGGGACCACGACCAATCGACGCGGTTACTACTTTTCTTACCCAGTGCGAAATGGCCACGACATTATAGGTGTGGCTGTGGTGAAAGTTGACTTAAGCCAGTTTGAATCTCGCCTAAAAAATAATAAGTTTAATTTCTTATTGTTAGACCCTGATGGCATAGTGTTTAGCAGCTCACGTCGTGAATGGTTATATAAAACCATTAATCAGCTCACCCATGAAGAATTGCAACGCATAGTACAAAGCCGCCGTTATAAAACCCAAGCATTTGAAAAACTGCCTATCGTGGCAGAAGAGTCATTTGATGAAGATGCTCATTTACTGCAATTATTAGAAATTAGTATCGACCTTAAGGGAGAAGAGAAGATAGACAGGATAAGTTATTTACACTTATCCAGTTCGATTTATTCATTAGGCTTTAAAGTAGACCTATTGATCCCGATCACCTTGATTGAAGAAGAGGTGGCTCTTTGGCGTACCATCTTTATGGCCTGCTTATTAATTCTTATCTTGGTGTTAATTACTGCCAGATTAAGACGTCGCATGTTAAGTGAGCGTTCTCAAGCGTTAGAAATGAGCCGCCACAATCAAGCCTATATCAGAGAGATTATTACCAATACTCAAGCGGGTCTTATTACTCTAGATGAAGAGCAAAAAATAGAATCTTATAATCCAGCAATGGAAACCCTAATTGATCATCCTTTAACTGATTTAATTGGTATGCCGTTTAGTGATTTGTATACCCCGATTTCAGACGATCCAGAAGGCCAGTCTAAAGCATTATTTTCTGAAGTTTCAGCGCCTTTTATTGTGACAGCCTCGGAAGGTTTTTTACATCTTAATAGCCAAGCTCAGCGACATAAGCAGCAGGTCGCGGTTGAGATGACCTTATGTAAAATGAATCTGCCTAACAGCTTAAAGTATCTGGTGACCTTCCATGATATGACAGAGCGCAAGCAGTATGAGCAAGAGCTTATGCATGCCAGAAATGCACTTGAACACAGGGTCGTCGAGCGAACCTCGGAATTAGAGCTAGCCAACCAAAGGCTGAGAGATGAGATTCAACACCATAAAGAAACGCAGCAAGAGTTAATTCAAACAGCCAAATTAGCCGTGTTGGGTCAATTAAGTGCAGGGATTAACCATGAGTTAAACCAGCCTTTAACCGCTATGCGAGCGTTTGCCGAAAATGGGCTGACCTTTATAGCGCGCGAAAATATTACTCAGGCACAAGGTAACCTAAATAAGATAGTGAACTTGTGTGGTCATATGTCTGACATTATTTCACGTTTTAAAGTCTTCGCTAGGAAAGGAAACTTTCAACACTCTGCAGTCTCTCTTGATACTGTGATTCAAGGGGCCATGACTATTATGATGCAGCGTATTAAAGACGCTGAAATAGAGTGTATTCTGCCCGAAATTAATGCAGAGAAAGTGATTGGTGATGTGGTCTTGTTGGAGCAGGTATTGGTTAACCTTATCGCCAATGCGATTGATGCCATCATGGAGTCAGACCATAATCAAAAGCGTATTGAGATAAAAATTGACCAACCAGTGAATGACTTGGATAAACAAGACTCTTGGTTGACGATACGTATTTTAGACTCGGGTAATGGTATGGATGACGTGGTCCTAGCCTCCTTGTTTGAACCCTTCTTTACCTCTAAGTCTGATAGTGTCGGTTTGGGCTTGGGACTGTCCATTAGCCAAAGAATTGTTGAATCCATGGGGGGCACTATTAGTGCCGCCAATATCACTCAAGGTGAGCATTCTGAGTGCTATAAAGATGTTAATATAGGTGCAGAGTTTAGCGTGACTTTAAAAGCTGTTTAATCGAATAGGAGGATGTCGCTTAACATGAGTAGTGCAGGAAAGGTGTTATTGATTGATGATGAGTCTATGGTGCGTTCTGCCATTTCTCAAACATTAGAGCTAGAGTCCTTTGACGTGTTGGAATATGCCAATGGTAAAGGGGTGATTGAAAACCTCTCGATAGATTGGCCTGGCATTATAGTAAGCGATATTAACCTTCCTGGATTGAATGGTTTAGCGCTTTTTGAGCAAGTTAAGCAAGTTGATGAAAGCATCCCTGTGATCTTTATCACAGGTCATGGTGATATCAGTATGGCGGTAAGCGCCATGCGAGATGGGGCCTATGACTTTATCGAGAAACCTTTCTCCAATGACGCTTTTCTAGATGTGGTGAGACATGCCATGGAGAAACGCAAACTTACCCTTGAAAACCGTCGTTTAAGACAAGAGCTACAGGCACAAAACGCCCCAGGCCCGCGTATTATTGGCAATACCGCAGGGGTAAATCGTCTAAGACAAACGCTTTTACATGTGGCAGATACAGCGGCTGATATTCTTATTAATGGTGAAACAGGCACAGGTAAAGAGCTGGTGGCACGTTATATACACGAGCACAGTGGTCGCCAAGGCAACCCTTTTGTTGCTATCAACTGTGGTGCTGTACCTGAATCCATCATGGAAAGTGAGCTATTTGGTCATGAAAAAGGTGCGTTCACCGACGCTAAAACTCAACGCATCGGTAAGTTGGAACACTCCAATGGTGGCACACTCTTTTTAGATGAAATTGAAAGCATGCCCATGTCCATGCAAGTTCGTTTATTAAGAGTGCTTGAAGAACGTAAAGTGGAGCGCCTTGGTTCGAATAAAGGCATAGATCTCGACCTTAGAATTCTCGCTGCTACCAAGGTGGATTTAAAAGAATTGAGTGAAACGGGTGTGTTTCGACAAGATCTTTATTATCGCCTCAATGTCGTCAGAGTCGATATCCCAAGCCTTAGGGATAGAACCGAAGATATCCCGCTTTTGTGGCAGCACTTTTGTTTGGTTGCAACCGCACAATACAAGCGTGAATCAGAGCCAGTGACGGCTTCTCGTATGCATAGTTTGATTAGTTATGAATGGCCTGGCAATGTCAGAGAATTGCGAAATCTGGCGGAAAGGTATGTACTTATGGGAGAGACATGTACCTTTGAATTTGATCAAATCATTACAACGAATGAGCATAACCCAGGTGTTATGACTTTACCTGAACAGGTAGAAAGGTTTGAGAAAACGCTTTTAGAACAAGAGTTAACTCATCAAAAAGGGTCAATAAAAGGCACGATGGATGCACTTGGTTTACCGCGAAAAACCCTTTACGACAAGATGCGAAAATATGATTTAGACAAGGATTTTTATAAGTAAATCATTGGGAGAAAAGATGGTTAGCATTGTAACGTTAGAAGATATTGCCACACTGAGGGAGTCATCCGAGGTGGAGTGCAAGCTAGCTCAAGGACGAGATGGTAAGGGGCAATTACCGGACGACATCTGGGAAAGTTACAGTGCGTTTGCCAATACTGATGGCGGCGATATTTTGCTTGGCTTGAAAGAGTTAGAAGATGAATCCTACCAGTTAGCCGGAATTGAAAATACTGAAAAAGTGATCGATGAATTATGGCAAGGATTGAATAACAAGACGGTCACTAACATGAATTTAATCCCCAAAAATTGGATCAAGGTAGTGACTATTATGGGGAAGAATATGATTCATATTCTGGTCCCGAAGGCCCCGCCAGAACAAAAGCCTATTTATATTAAAACAGACCCACTTAAAGGGACTTATGTGCGTTTAGGTAGCGCTGATATGCAGCAGGATGCGATTACGGTGAGCCGGTTATTGGCTGAACAGAGAAAAATACTGGAAGCACAAAGCTAATCTCTACTTCTAAAGCTAAGTCTTTAAACTCAGCTATGTTTTAATCAATATCATTTCTTTTATCTCTTAACAGAGTAGGTCTTCGATGGATGTCACAGCATTTCTAGTTTGGTTTGAGACTTATGCTTTGGCAACTACTTCACTTAACGTGTTTGTTATCTTAGTTGCTGTTGCCTGCTTTACCTCCTTTACCACGGCTGTGTTTGGCGCAGGTGGTGGGGTTATGATGCTAGGCGCTATGGCACAAGTTCTGCCACCACAAGTGATTATCCCTTTACACGGTGTGGTGCAATTAGGTTCTAATTCTGGTCGTGCGCTAATGAGCTGGCGCTATATTGATTGGCGCTTAATCTCGCGATTCTTACCTGGGGCTTTTGTGGGCATCTTACTAGGTAGCTTGCTCTTGGTCAGCTTAACCCCATCGACTATATATTTAACCGTGGCATTGTTTATTCTCTATCTGTGTTGGGGGCCTAAGCTACCTAAACTTGTATTGGGAACACTAGGCACAGGAATAGCGGCGGCTGTGACCAGTTTTTTAACCTTGTTTATTGGGGCTTCAGGCCCTTTGGTTGCAGCCTTTATCAAGCAAATGCATGCCTGCAAATTCACCACGATCGCCACCTTCGCTGTGGCAATGACAAGCCAGCACTTATTAAAAATCAGCGTATTTTATCAAGTTGGATTTCCCCTACTAGACTGGCTGCCTTTGTTGGTGTGCATGATATTAAGTGGCGCCATAGGGACATTTGTTGGATTGAAGGTATTGAAATATGTCTCTGATAAGAGCTTTCACCGTACCTTTAATCTGATTCTTACTGGGTTAGCCTTACGAATGATTTGGCAAGCTTGGGATGTGTATTGAGCTGAATTTATTTTTCTAAGACGCTTTTCATATAAGCTTTGATAAGAGACTGACTCAGTGATGTGCCTTTTCTTTCACTACAAGTCTGATCACGAAATCAGGGCGAAATAGTATCATCCAATAGCTGAGTAATAAGCTTGTTAGGCCTGTGATCACCATATGATTCTGATAGGTTTGCCAAAAGATGTATTGATTTGAGGTAGGGGTGTTAAAGCCAGTAAATATCAGGACAAAAGGCAGAATACAGCAGGCGATAATGAGTAGAAGACTTTTGCTTTTGCAAATTCTTGTCACTTTCTGCTGAGAGTTCAATGTATTGTGCATAAAATCAACCTTCTTAATCTGTCTTGTTCTGATGCTGTCCTGCTTTGCGTCCATCCTTTGGCAGCAGTAAAAACTTTGAGCCTATTATCTATAACGGCAGCTTATGTTTTTTCTTTATTCATTAGGTTGATATTTATAAATTAAAATAAAGGAGAAAAAATGAAGCCATTGTTGAACTAGGGTGATTTCACTTTTTCTCCATTTTTAGCTAATTGGTAAATTCTATGTTGGCTAGCTCTCCATTTTCTTGCCTGACGATCACTGTAGAGAATTCTGGTGTGGCTGAGTAAATCACCATAAAGCGACCCGTAATATAGGCATCGGCGTGAATTGCCCAAGGGGCCATGTGAATCCCATAACCAAAAGGCACCTGAAAGGCAGATACTTCATCAAGGCCTTCTTCATTGCGTTTGCCAATAATGAGATAGCCCCCACAGGTTTCATCTAAGGGCATATGAAAGTGAGGTCTATCATGGACTTCAAGGTAAGCACCACCACCCAACTCGGGTTTAAGCAAATACTCTTGAGGATAATCCTTACCAACAGAGGTGACCGTTAAAGGAAGGTTGCCACTGGCATCAAACTGGATAGCGTCGCCAATTTTAACTAGGTGAGAATGGTAATAAGCCAGATGCTCTGGTGTCGCTTCAGCAATGGCAATGTTAAGACTTGTCTCACCTTTGTTTAATAAATATCGACCATTGCCGCCTAATATATTGGCATCATCTATGGTTAGGTCGACTTTAGTTTGCCAGTCACCTGTAAGCTTGCTTCTAGGGGGAGCAATAGGGCTAGGTAAAGGCGCAACGGCAAGCTCTTCGGCTTCATACATGCCATCAAGTTGTAATTGATAAACCTTATTAGGCTGCACATATCCAAGGTAATTCTCTGTTCGCATATAAGATTCAGGGCTAGCCCCTTGGCGATTTACCGTTAAAACAGGTACATCTTTTTGTAGGTCTTCAGGTAGGGATCTTAAACCTGATAGGACATCTTCTTGAACAGTCCAATGGGCTGTTTTCATATGAGGGCTCCTTGGGAATAAAGTGGCGCAAGTTATGCGCCACCTGAGTAAAGGCGTTAAACCTTTACGAGTCGTTTTAGTTTGCCGCTTGTTTTAACTGGGCATCATCTGTTTGAGCTTGGCTTTTGGTCTCTGTGGTGCTGGTTTTAGCTCTGAATAGTGCAATCCCTAAATAGGCCAGCAGAATAGAAAGTAGCGGGTTAAACCAGTTAAGAAGGGCGTAGGGTGCGTAATCCAATACACTCACACCTAGAGTAGAAGCAAAGAAAGCGCCGCCTGTAGTCCAAGGGATAAGTGCTGTGGTTAAGGTTGCCCCTTCTTCTAGTGAACGCGACATCAGGCTTCTATCCAAATTATGTTTATCATAGGCATCACCGAATAACTGGCCGCCTAGAATGATAGACATATACGCTTCACCCATACTCATATTGCCAAGGAAGCAAGCGAGAATGGTGGTTGTGACTAGACTGGCAGCCCGTTTCACTCGGCTTAGGATGCTTGAGATAAGTACACGTAAAAACCCAAACTGATTTAATATACCACCCAGTGCTAACGCCATAAGCGCCAAAGATAAAGTCCACATCATGGACGAGATGCCACCACGACTAAATAATTTGTCTAACGTGCTAATACCCGTCTCAAAGGAACCGCCAGAAAAAAGTGAGTTTAAAACCGTCGTAAACTGAGCACCTTGCATCAAGATAGCAATCAATACAGCAACAACGGCTGCGCTCATCATGGCAACTTCAGCACTGATTTTTTTAAGACTCATTACCAGCATTACGACGAAAGGTAATAGGCAGATTAGGTTAATGCTGTAAGTGCTTTCTATCCCAGTTAACATGGCGTGAAGCTCTGACGCTGGTAGGCCGTGTTCGGCATAGCTCATTCCCATGAAAGAAAAGACGACAAGGCAAACAAGATAGGCGGGACCTGTAGTGTAGAGCATGCCTTTAATATGGGTATATAAATCAGTACCAGAAGACATAGCTGCAAGGTTGGTTGTGTCAGAAACAGGCGACATTTTATCGCCAAAACAAGCACCAGAGACAACAACACCTGCCACTAGAGGCAGTGGAATCCCCATTGCTTCACCTATCCCCATAAGCACCACACCTGCAGTGCCAACAGTACCCCAGCTAGTGCCAGTCGCGACCGACATAAAGCTACATAGGATCAGACCTGCGGGTAAGAAGAGCGCGGGAGATATGATCTCAAGGCCATAATAAATAAGTGCAGCCACTGTACCACTTTGAATAAAGGCGGCAATCAGGACACCGATGAGAATGAAAATATAGATGGCGGATAGGGCGCCTTGTATGCCTGAGTTCATGGCATTACGAATAGACTTAAAGCCATCTTGGCTGAGTTTAAGTGCGCTAATACCTGCGATCAAAAGACAGATAAGCATTAAGCTGTGCAAACTGGCCTTTAAATAAAACAAGCCTACCCCTATGACACAAATGATAGCGCCAAAGGTTAAAAAGGATTGCCTAAAACTTGGACTTTGTAGCTGGTTAGACATCTGGGTTCTCCCACTTTATTTTTATATTTAGAGAGCTAAGGCTAGCAAAAGAAAATTCTATCCCCTATCCTAATTTGCTAAACAACCTATTAGAAAAAACTAATGCTTTATGTTTATTTTACCTTCATTTCAATCCTTAAAGATATTCGAATCTGCCGCTAGGTTAGCCAGCTTTACTAAAGCCGCTGATGAGCTAGGGATCAGTCAGGGTGCGGTTAGTCAGCATATCAAGAACTTAGAAATTAGAGCTGGTTTTGATGTGTTTGAACGTACTGGACGACGGGTTATTCTCACCTCATCTGGGCAGGTCTTATTAGATGCAGTAAAGCATGGATTAGGACACATTCAACACACAATTGAAGTTGAAAAGCGAAAAAAGCAGGCGAATGAGATCGTCATATCAAGCCAACCAGGCTTTGCAATACGTTGGCTGTTGCCGCGTATTATGGCTTTTAATCAGGCTTATCCTAAACTTAAAATCAGCGTAAATACGGTCACTAGCCCACTGGATTTCTATTTGTATCATGCTCAAGCTGGGCTCTATTATGGCTCGAAAGAAGTTAAAGAGGGTGAAACGGCCAAACTGTTTGATGAGCATCTTATTCCTGTTTGCTCAGTCAAGTTTGCTGAGCAACATAAATTGCATCCACCATTAAATAAAAAACAACTTGAGAAGTTGGTTAACTTGCCGCTATTAGGTGATTTAAGCCCAGTACCACCGCCTTTTGACGATACTTGGTCCTATTGGGCTAAAGCAGTTGGAATCGATTTGTCGCTGGATCATATTGATCGACAATCCCAGTCTAATATCACTCTGCAACTGGCTGAGTTAGGTCATGGAATAGCGATAGGGCGAACCTCGTTAGTGATGGATGCGATTCAGGCTGGCAGTTTGATTGCTTTAACTCATACTGAGGTAAAGAACCCTTGTTATTACCAATTAGTCTCTAATCCCGCCATGCCAAAAAACAAAGCATTGAACACCTTTGCCGCTTGGCTTGAAGTGCAATCAAAAGAGATAAATGAGTTTAAGTTACTGACTTGAAAGTATTAACTTAAGCAGGATTCAAAAAGCGAATATAAAAAAACGCCATGACAGGGCAGTGTCATGGCGTTTTTTATCTTCACTTGTTGGCTCCTTTTGTTAAGAAGCCATTAGTTAGATTGTTTAATGGGGCTAATTGATTAGCTCTGGCCCCATAATGCTGTAAGGCAAGTAAGTTGATAGTGCTGGAACATAAGTCACTATGATCAGGAATACCATTAGTACAGCAACGAATGGCATAGCCGCTCTTACGACTTGCGCCAGACTCATACCGGTAATACCTGAAGTCACAAAGAGGTTGAGGCCGATAGGCGGTGTGATCATACCTATTTCCATGTTCACGACCATGATAATACCTAGGTGAATTGGGTCTATGCCAAGTTGCATCGCAATAGGGAAGACAACGGGTGCCACGATCACTAATAGACCCGATGGCTCCATGAACTGACCACCAATCAAGAGAAGTACGTTGACAGCAATCAAGAAGGTGAACCAGTTAAAGCCGACACCTAGCATCCACTCGGTAATCATTTGCGGAATACGTTCAGAAGAGAGGGTGTGAGCAAACAACAAGGCGTTAGCAATAATGAACATCAACATGATGGTCGTTTTTGTACCATCTAGCATTACCTTACGAGACTCACCGCCAAACAAGGCAGGGAAGAAGGCGCGAGTCATTTGACCTAGGTTTCGTGCCCAGATAGGCAGACCTGCTAACAAGCATTTGAACAAAGGTGCGTTAATCGCATGACCACGTTTGTAAATATAGAAAATAGCGAGACCAACACCCATTATTAGGCCCCAGATAGCACGATCACCAGAGGTAATGGTTTCGCTATCGGCTAGCGCGAAGAAGGATAGGATCTCCCATACTAAGAAGAAAGAAACACCATAAACACTGCCATTAAAGCCAACACGGGCAATAGCAGAGTCTGACTCTTCTACCCAAGGCGTGTTTTTAAGTGGCCCCATATCACGATAAACAAAGAGTGCGATAAAGATAGAGTAAACCGCAGCAACTACTGCCGCTTCTGTTGGTGTGAAAACACCACCATAAATACCACCCATGATGATAACGACTAGGAACAAGCCCCAACCCGCTTCTTTACCACCGCGTACAATATTACCAAACCCTTTCCAAGGTTCTGCCGGTAGGCCTTTAATACGAGCAACCACATAGATAGCTAGCATTAACATACCGCCAGCTAATAGACCTGGAAATACCCCCGCTAGGAACATACGACCAACAGAGACGTCGGTTGCAGCCGCGTACACTACCATTACGATAGAAGGCGGAATCAAAATACCTAAGGTACCTGCATTGGCGATAACACCAGAGGCGAACTCTTTTGAATAACCGACTTGGCGCATCCCCGCAATGGCGATTGTACCGATAGCGACAACGGTTGCTGGTGATGAGCCTGATAATGCTGCAAACATCATACAAGCGAGTACCGATGCCATTGCCAAACCACCACGGAAGTGACCAACAGCGGCAATCGCAAAGTTAATCAAGCGTTTTGCCACACCACCTGTGGACATAAAAGACGATGCCAAGATGAAAAACGGAATCGCAAGTAAGGTGTAATGCTGGCCTGCTCCAAATAAGGATAAGGCGATTGATGATAATGAATCGTGAGAGAAAAAGGTCACGAATAAAATAGAAGATAGACCTAAAGATATACCTACAGGTACCCCGATAAAGAGTAACCCTAGCACTAGGCCGAATAAAATTAATGATTCCACAACGAGCTCCTTAGCCGCAAGTTAGATAGGTTAGTCTTTTAAAACGTCTTTATTTTCTTCAACCAGATCTTGTGCTTCGTGACCACTGATCAGCATCTCTCTTTCGCCTTTATAAATGGCAATGAAAGCTTGAATCGAGCGGAAGCAAAGCATGGCTAAACTTATGGGTAAGATCACCAAGACTAACCAGCGGTGAACACGGGGTTTAATATCTAATAACTCTTGCAGGAATACAGGGTATCTTAACTCTTCAGAGCCAATGCCAATCTTGAACATCTTGCTCCAGTACTCAATCGCGCCGCCTCTTACATCAACGTTAAGTAGGGTTAACCAAGTAGAATCAAGCAGGATGAAGCCATACATCATGGCTGCAAATGCACCTGTGAGGGACAGAAATTTGCGAGTTTTAGACGGAACCGCGTTTAAGACAATATCCACCCCTAGGTGTAAGCCGGTTTTAATACCGTAGCTCATGCCTAGAAGGATCAACCAAGAAAACGCAATCGTGGTAAATTCAAGTGCTGCATGCCAGCCAGTATTAAAGCCATATCGGGCAATAACCTGTCCAAACGAAACGAGCATAATGGAGGTAATAACCAAAACCATGAGGTTTTCTTCAGCCTTATCCACGGCGTTAGGATAGCGCTTCTCTAATCCCCAGAGAATCAGAATAAATAGTAATAGATAGAAGTGTGGCCAATATGCCATGACAGTCTCCAGACTCATATTCAGATAGACGGTAACTTAAAACGGACCTTACCCCACGGATCGAGTCAGCATGGGATAGGGCCAAAAGGAGTGTACTTTTAGTGCTTAATGGAGATGAAACAGTACACAAAACTGGGCAATAGGTGGGAGATGAGGGTCCCACCTATCATTAGCAGCTTAGGATTCAGCTGCTGCTTTGACTAGATCTTTACCAATGTATTGATCAAATTGAGACCAAACTGGCTTCATAGTATCAACCCATTCTTGACGTTGTGCTGGTGTAAGGGTGTTAATCTTACCGCCTGCCTTCAAGATGTTGGCACGGTTAGCCGCTTCTTTCGCTTTAACCGATTGGTTTGCCTCTTGAGTCACATCATTCGCAATTTGCATGAACTGAGCACGCGTGCTGCTATCTAGGCTGTCTAGGAACTCAGAAGACGTCATGAACAAGTAAGCCAATAGCTGGTGGTTTGTTTCTGTGACACTGTTTTGTACTTCAAAGAATTTCTTAGTGTAAATGTTAGACCAGGTGTTTTCCTGACCATCTACAACACCTGTTTGTAATGCGCCGTATACCTCAGAGAAAGACATCGCCTGTGGTGAAGCTCCCATTGCAGAGATCATTTGCTTAGCAACATCAGACGTTTGTACGCGGAATTTCAAACCTTTTGCATCACTTGGTACTTCAAGTTTTTTGTTAGCAGAGAAGTATTTCATGCCAGACATCCAGTAACCTAGACCAACAAAGCCAGCGTACTCATCCATCTCGGTTAGTAGTTCTTTACCTTCAGATGATTGAGTGAAACGAATCGCATGGTCCATGTCTTTAAAGATGAAAGGTAGGTCGAAAACACCATACTTGTCTGTATAAGAACCGAACTTAGATAGGGAAGGCGCTAACAATTGAACGTCGCCAAGTAACAGTGCTTCTAGCTCTTTACTATCACCAAACAAAGTCGAGTTTGGATAAAGTTCTACACAAAGTTTGCCGTTCATTTCTTTGTTAACACGATCAGCGAACTTGTTAGATGCAACCACTTTAGGGTGAGTTGTACCGCCCGTTACATGGCTAAATTTAACAACGCGTTCACCTGATTCACAGCTAGCTTGAGCGCCAGTGGCAGCAAGTGTTAGAACAGCAGCAGAAAGAGCAAGATTAAATTTTTTCATTTTTATTAGACTCCGACAGGGTACTTATTATTGTTTGTCTGTATGACTTAAAAGAGGCTTATGGGCTTCTTTTAAGCTGTTAATGCCTTAACTATGAGATTAATGGCATATAAACTTCTATGTTACGGAGCTTACATAGCAGGAAGGGTGCCAACTTATTATTTTAAACTTAACTACTTGAATAATAAGGGTAATTATTTTTTATTTTATATTTTCGTCGACGTCTTCACTTTCTTCTTGGGGGTAATATGACTCATGAAATAAGGCTGATGGGTGGGATGTCACCCATAATCATTATTTATCCTAATTCACCTTTTTTGATAATGCTAAGTAACTGAAACATAAGAATAAAACCCTTAAATCTAGAGAAAAACATAAAATCGAATGTAAATAATATTGTCGATATATGTTCCAAAAAGTGAAATTTTTGCTTATAAATTTAAATAGGGGTAATTCCACCCAATTGAAAATTAGCGATTAAAAAACAAAGGGTTAATTTTATGGTGAGCAAAAATATGACATTAAAATGCCTAAACTGAACTATTATCAGTTAAATGTGGTTTCTTTACATAATTAGGTCATTAATCTTTAATATCTTGTCTATAAGTTAGCTATGCTAAATAAAATAAAAAATATTTATGATGGGTTTCCTATGAAAGCTCCTTCTGTGTTGCCTGCTTTATTCCCTGGTTTTGTGAAAGCCAGCCTGCTATTAATTTTTCTCGCTTTTAATCTTACCGTTGCTGCAAGGTCGGCACCTTTGGTGTTTTTAGCAGATCACTTTCCTCCCTACGAATTTGCTAATCCTATGGGTAAAGCTTTGGGATTTGATGTGGAAGTGATAGACAGAGTTTTCAAAGACATTGATGTCGATGCTCAATTTAAATTTGTACCTTGGAATCGAGTCATTAATACGGTCAAAAAAGGAGAGGCAGCAGGCTACTTTTCTTGTGCTTATAAACCAGAAAGGGAAGCTTATTCCTATTACTCAGATCTATTAAGTACAGCAACACAAGGTATCATTGTTAAGCGTGGCTTTGATGTGTCAGGTATTCGTTATGTGTCTGATCTTAAACGTTTACGCATTGGTACCGTGGAAGGTTATGCGGCAAACCAATATCTAAAAGATGCGGATATTGAGTTTGAGAAGATTGGCCACATTAGTAATGCTTTTCCTATGTTATCTCGTGAGCGTTTTGATGCCCTATTTTTAAGTTTAGAAGCGGGGATGTATTTGGCCTCTGAGGCAGGGCTAAGTGATCAACTTGCTTATATTCCGATGCAAGATATCCCTGTGAGAAAGTATTACCTCTGCTTTAGTAACCAGTTAGAAAACCATAAAGAAATCGCTGAGAAATTTAACAAAAAACTCGCTGAATTTAGAGAAGATGGTACCTATGAAATGATTCATGACAGGTACCGTTAATCGAAATAGCTTTCTAGTTGTTAAATGATCAAGAAAAATAAAGTTGAGCTTATAACAGATGAAGTGACACAGACTGTCTAAGTGCCTTATCTATGGCTTTTTTAGAGTGGAGTTTAAACTGAGTAAAGTTAGCCTCTTTTAGAGGATTTAGTGCCGCTTCTCTCAATAATGCCATTTCTTTGCTTTGGTCCTTTTCTTTTGCTATCACGCTGCGATACAACTGAGCTCTAATGGTTTCATAGGGTCTGTGGTGGTGAGCAAAGAGCTTAAGATCATGCTGATCTTTTTCAGCCTCAATTGCTTTGAATGAGGCTGTTTCTATATAGTCTAACTGATCCTTATTGGGTCCTGTTTGCACTAGTGCTTGTGCGAGTTTTTGCTCAATATCTGGGTAGTCTCTGTCTAAATTTTGTTTAAGGTTTGATAAATAGAAGGCCTGATATAAACGGCTCAGCTTTTCTGCTTTGGCATTTAGTGGCTTTAACATCATGACAGAATAGCAGCCGCTAGCTTGATCTCTTGATGTCCCTAAACGGACGCAGATAAAACCATTTTTTTGCCAAAAGTTAACCACATCAAAAGTGGCTGCAAAGCTAGTTGATAAAAAGTCGACTCTATTTTCTGTTCCAGCCTGACCTATTTTAGTTAGTAACTCGCTGGCATAACCCTGCTTTTGTAAATGACTTTGGCTGGCAATACGGCTAATACGCCAATATCGATAATCTCCAGCATCTAAATGACCTTCATGGGCGAGTAGTGATTGAGGTAAGAGATGGCCTCTAGGGCGCCTAATACCTTGTGCGACAGCCAGTGCAAGAGAGGGATCCAATTGACCTTCTTCGCTAATAACTGAAGTAGAAATAAGTTGATTTTCTGCTTTCAAAATCCAAGTACTAACACTTGGATCATCTAGTATCCATCTTATATCATCTGGTGATGTTTGATAGTGTGCGCTCACTAATAGAGAGAAGCACTGGAGCAATGCTTGTTGGTTAACTTGCCAATCACTTTGACTGATTTTCTCAAGGTTTAATGTATGCGTTTGCTCAAGTGAGTGGTGACGATTATGGTGTGGGGTTATCTCTTCATTGGTTTGAGCTTTTATCAGTAATAGGTCACTGATAAAGGCTTCTAATGCATCGCCTTCACGCCAGCGAATAGGCTCAGATAAGGTCAGTGTGTTAAAGCGCTGACTCTCTTGTTTCAAATAATCAATAAACTTAATACCAAAGCCTCGGCCAGAACCTTCGTAACCATGATTTGTTGAGGAAAAAATTAAATGCTTATAAATACCGAATAAAGACGTCAGCATGGGGAGGGGCAAAGCGGCTGCTTCATCGACAATGAGGACGTCTAGTTTTTTTGGACTATGTATCAAGCTATCGGGTGAAAAGAATAAGTTATGCGCTAAATTTTCTGTCTTTGAACTATTGTCTAATGTTTGAAAATAACTCTTCTCTAATTGCGCAATAGCGGCTTTATTTGGGCCTGTTATTGCAACACTCATCTCTGCTGACATTTGATTAAGTTGTGCCAGAGCAATGCCTAACGCTGTTGATTTCCCTCTTCCTCTATGGGCAAGAACGAAGCTAGCGGATTTATTTTCTAAGGATGTTTTTCTCTGCTCATTGGCTTTTATCGCAAAGGTTTTTATGGCTTCGATAAGCTGGTTTTGCTCTTTGCTGGGGATAAGGTCTTTTGGGCCTTTTTGAATGCTAGCGAGAGCATGAGGTGCGCTAGTGAAAGTGCCAAGTTTAATATGCTGTATCTTGTTTAGTTTTAACTTGGCTAAAAAATATTCTTTAAAGTTAGGCTTAGCATCAGCAGAAGTAAGCGGCCAAGGCAGATAACGGGCCTGCTCTTGATCTATGCTATTTAGCCAATGCTTTAAATCTCTTAAGGCGAGCGCCAGAACGCCACCGCCTTTAATTGTGCCTGCGATAAGGCTGATAGCAGAAGCGGATAGGCCTGCTTCTATGTCTAGAAAAACCGCTTCATGGCTTTGTCCTAATACTTGCTTAAGTTTTTTGTTAGCAATCTTGGTGCAGGTTTCAAGCTGAGGGTTTTTGATCGCATGAAATATATCAAGATCTGGTGCTGCTAATATTGGCTGACATAAGTTTTCAGTTAGGCTGAAAAAATGGTCAAGACACGCATCAAGGTCGCCTTCAAGCAGTACAAAATGACGGTGATGATGAGCAGGGTTAATATCAGACATAGATAGGTGTTAGCTGGTAAGCATAATCAAGATGTCTAATCATACTCGCCCATCTAGCTTGTGCTCAAGCAAGATAAGAATCTAATAACGAAAAGAAAACAGCCGAGTTCAATCATGAACTCGACCTTTTATACTGCTACTTCAGTTTGAAAGAACTTAAATCTTGCTGTAGCTGTTGGCTTAACGCTTTGATGTTTTGGCTGTGTTGGCCTGATATCTCAGCTTGAGAGAAGGTTTCGCTGGCGCTCGTTTTCATTTCAAGGCTGCTGCTGCGTATCTGGCCTGATGCCGCACTTTGTTCTTCTGTCGATGCCGCAACGGAAGACATACGTGCTTCAACTGTGCTGATAGAAGCCTGTATTTGAGCTAGAAGCTCACCTGCTTTACCCGCTTTTTTCACACTATCAGCAACTTGCTGACTGCCAGACGCCATGCTGTTTACCGCTGATTGGCTGTTTTGTTGCAAGCTTTCAACCACCTTACGAATCTCTTCAGTAGACTGCTGTGTTCTCTGGGCTAATACTCTAACCTCGTCAGCAACAACCGCAAAACCACGGCCTTGTTCACCCGCTCGTGCAGCTTCAATGGCGGCATTAAGGGCCAATAAGTTTGTTTGCTCTGCAATTGAGTTGATGACATCAACCACATCGCCAATGCTTTTACTGTTCGCTTCTACTTCTTCTATGACATTAGAGGCATGAGTAAAAGCATTTGAAAGTTCACCTACAGTGACTTCAACATCTTTCATTGCATCATTACCGTCATTGGTAACGACTCGTGCATTGACGGTTTCTTCAGACACTTCATTAGCGGTATTAGCTACATGTTCAATGGAACTTGCTACCTGATCGATCGCCGAAGCCACTTGTAAGCTTTCCATTTCGTTCTTACTAGATTGATGCTTTAGCTGATTGTTAGCCTGATCGATAGAGTGAGATGATTCAATCAACAACTCACTAGAATTACGCACTTGAGTAATAACGCCAATCAGGCCATCACGCATAGCCGTAATATCGCGTTTTAAAAGGTCCATTTCGTTTTTACTGGCGCGGCTGTTTAGTGCTTTAAAGCGAAAATCTAATTGACCTTGACCTAATAACTCTAAACCTTGAGTGATTTCTTTCATAGGCTGAAGTGCACGTCGGATGATGAACCAAAGTAGCGCTGAAAGCAGCAATGCACCGATAATTGATAGCATACCTAAATTAATAATATTGCTGATAATCAATCCTTGGTATTCATCACGGTAAAGCTTAATCGCAACGACCCAATCCCATCCTTCGATATGTTGGAAGACTGCTTTAGAATGCTGTGCTTCTTGGTCACGGCCGGCTACTTTTGCCAAATAAATGATGTTGCCTTGCTTACTTTTATACATTTTAGCAAAGGTGCTTTTTAACTCAGGAAACTCTTGGTAAAGGTTCTTCCCAGTGAGTGTTGGGTGCAATAAAAGTTGGGCTTCATTCTTACCCGTATCTGTAATGTAGACATAACCAGATGAGCCAAAGGTAAGCTTACCTAAAGAGTGGTTAATCTCAGCCAGAATATCATCATAAGCAACACCAATATAAAGAATGGCAATGGTTCTTCCTGACTTGGTCACAGGCACATATTTAGTCATGTAGTTTTTGCCAAATAAAAAGGCTTTACCTACATAAGCTTGGCCAGACATGAGTTTTTGATAACCAGGGTGCTTATTACCTAAATAAGTACCAATGGCTCTGGTGCCATTCTCTTTTTTAAGTGAGGTGGTTGCTCTTAAAAAGTCGTTACCATCACGTACAAAAATAGTGGCAGAAGCACCAGTAGAACGAGTGAACTGATCAATTTTTTTGAAATTTAGGTTGAGTACTTCACCTTCTAAGGTCACAACAGGGCTATCGAATGCACCAACCTTGATCGTTTCGTCTGGATTGACTTCTAGTGCTTTAAATTCATCATTCAATACTGCTGATAGGGTATGAGTCATTTGCATAATCGAATCGTATTGAGCTTCAAGCTGCGAGGTGATTAAGCTGACTTCTTTTACCTGATTAGTATCGGAAATTTTATTTATCTCTTTGTAGAACACCATAGAGACAACTAATAAAAATAGAGAGATTGCGAGTACGACGCTAATAAGCGCACTAATACTTAGCTGTCTTGGGAGCGACCAGCGAGAATAAAAATTAAACATTACCTATCCTTTGTATGATGAATTTCACTATTTAATGAGAATGATTATCAATTGATTATAATTTATATTTATTTTACTTACATGTAAATGACAATCAGTAACAAAAGTGAGCAATCTTACATTTATGCTTATTTTTTGCACTAGGTATTTTGCTTAATTTTCTATTTTTTCGCTTTAAGAACAATAAGGTATGGTTTTAGGTAAGTATTAAGAGGGAAAGCGTGGTTGTAAGGTAAAGAAGTTAGAAAACCTGTTTAGGAAGGCTAAAGGCCTTTATAGTAGACCTTTAGCCGAGTATTTCTAGCTTAATTCGAATGTACTTAAGTCATTTTGTAACTGGTTTGTAAGTTGCTTTATCTTTTTAGTGTGTTGTTGAGAGGACTCTGCCTGTAGGAATGTTTCACTGGCACTGCTTTTGAGTGAGTGAGTGCTGCTACGTATTTGTGAGCTGGCGACACTTTGTTCCTCTGTTGAAGCTGCAACAGAACCCATACGGATTTCAACTTCGCTAATGGATTGCTGAATTTGGGTGAGTAAGTGTCCTGCATCGGCAACCTTATCTATGCTCTCTAATACTTGCTGATTACCTTTAGCCATATTATCAACCGCAGCTTGTGTATTCGTTTGCAGTTTTTCAACCACCTGTCTTATTTGCTCGGTTGATGTTTGAGTACGCTGAGCTAACACTCTGACTTCATCCGCCACGACAGCAAAACCTCTACCTTGCTCTCCTGCTCGTGCGGCTTCTATCGCTGCGTTGAGTGCTAACAAGTTTGTTTGCTCGGCTATGCCATTAATGGTATCAACCACTTCTCCTATGCCTTGGCTATTGGTTTCCACTTCTTTAATGATGCTAGATGCTTGATGGAATGCTTCTGATAACTGTGCCACAGTCGCTTCAACTGCCTGCATAGCAGAGTTACCTTGGCTAGAAATCATGCTGGCATTGGTCGTTTCTTGCGAAACTTGGTTAGAGTTATTCGCTACCTCTTCAATGGATTGTGCAACTTGTTCGATTGCAGATGCCACATGCAAGCTCTCTTGTTCACTTTGGCTCGCTTGGCTCTTGAGTTGAGAGTTAGCACTATTAATTGATTCTGAAGAGGCTATCAATCGTTCGCTTGAACCTCGTACTTGCTTAATCACATTGATTAGTCCGTCGCGCATGGCGGTGATATCACGTTTTAAAAGGTCAACTTCGTTACGACTGGTTCTTGGATTTAACGATTTAAAGCGAAAAGAGAGTTGCCCTTTACCTAGCTTAGAAAGGCCTTTGGTGATCTCTTTCATTGGGGCAAGGGCATAGGCAATCTGTAAACATAGGGCGAGGCTGAGTAAAGCTGCACCGATAATACTGATTATGATAATCGGCATAAGTTTGTCTCTAATCACAGCGGCATATTCATCATCATAGGTTTTTAAAACAGCGACCCAATTCCAACCTTCAACATGATGAAAAAACACCTTAGAGGCTCTAACGTCATCGCCTTTGCCTTTTATTTTTAAAGAGTAAACCGCGCTACCTTGCTTGCTTTGATAAAGCTGTTCAAATGTACTTTTTATCTGCGGGAATAAGGTATAAAGGCTTTTACCAACAAGGCTTGGGTGAATCGTCAAAACAGATTCTTGCGCCCCTGTATCTGTGACATAAATATAACCCGATAGACCGATTTTTATGTCATTTATCTTCTCTCTGATATTAACAAGTAACTGGCTATAGTCGTAATAAGTCGCAAGTAATACCGGTGCTTCCCCTTGATAGCGAATAACCTGATATTTAATCAAAAAATCGGCGTTATTAAAGTGTTGTTTTAAATAAAGGTCTTGACCTTGAAAGAGTGGGGCAAAGCTAACGTCTGTCGCACTTATTTGCTTTAAATTTGCTGGTGTAGATAAGCTGCTTAAGGCTTCTTGGTAGCCATTGTTTGTGTTGGTATAAAGGCTATATTGGGCGCCGCTTAGTTGAGCCATCTTAGCTAAATAAGCGGTATCTAGCTGAGTTCCAGACAAGCTTAGATTGGACTGTGTCGCTGACGCTGTATTCTTTGTTTGTGTCAACGTTGAGAAGTGTTGCAAGCTTTGTTTAGCTTGAACATCAAGGCTCATTTTTATCGCTAAAAAATCAGATTCTAACTGCTGCGCAATGAGCTTTACTTCTTGGGACTGATGATCCTGAGCTATCTCGTCAATGGCAGTATTAAATACCCTAATGATAAGTAATAGCAGGATCAGAATAAAAACGGAGACAGAGAAAAGAGCACCTAACCCTAATTGCTTGGGTAAAGACATCCTTTTTAGCGAGATTTTCATAGAAACTTCCATAATTTAATGAGAATGTAATCTAGGGATGAAACGCCTTCTTAAATCCCTTCATCATTCGATTGAATTTAATTTGAGAACGTACAGCGTGACTAACATATTTATTAATTAGGTGTTACTAATGCCTTGCTTAAGCTCGCTCCTTTACCAGTTTAAAGCCTTGATTAACGGGCTTTTGGTTGGTTTTAAAAGAGATAAGCTGCTTGTGTTATTCTTAATAAATAGGCAGACATATTAGTGTAATATCCCTTCAATTCGAGTACATCGAATATCGTTTTTATGTTCTATTTGGTTGATCTCAATCATAAAAGTTGATATTTGTTGAGTACTTAATTGTCTGCTTTTTAGTCTTGATCATGAGCAAGCGCTTTTTTAAAAACTTGCGCTCTAAGGTAGGCTAAAGAGATGTGCTAGCAGCAATCATATAAAAATAATAAAGAGGGATGCATGTTTGAATTTCGCCTGCGAAGCGTTAATCATGTTTTGGACAATGTAAAAAAATCGATTTTTTTCAGCGCTATCGGATTCGCTTTCACCCCAACAGTGATAGCAGCTGACACACTTAAATTAACCACAGGAGAATTTCCCCCTTATATTTCATCGAGCAGTCAGCATTTAGGCCCCCTATCTCAGATTGTAAGTTTGTCATTTGAAGAGCTTGGATATCAAACCCTTATAGATTTTAACCCTTGGAATAGAGCCTTAAAAATGGCGGATAAAGGACGGGTGGATGCGACTTATGCTTGGTCTGTCAAAGCGGATAGGCAGGCTCATTTTTTATATTCCAAACCTTTATTTATCTTTGAGCAAAGAGCTTTTGCTTTAAGCAAAACCCAACTTGATGTGGCTAGAACGGCCTCCGCAAAAAGCATTCGATTATGCCGGCCACAGGGTTATACCCTACAAGGCCATTCTCAGGTATTGATGAATTCTGGGGTAGCGGTTCATTTTAGTCCGCCGGATGTCGCAACTTGTTTTAATATGCTCAAAGCTGAACGAGTCGATATAGTTGTCGTTGATAAGCTCGAAGGCTATAGCTATGCATCTAAACAATTTAAATCTTTAGATGAAATAAAAGTATTAGATAAAGTTTTTTTCAAGTATTCGAATCATTTGCTTGTGTCTAAACAGCACCCTAAAGCTGAAAAATTAATAGAAGATTTTAACCAAGGCTTAGATAATTTGATGGCATCGGGTAGATATCAAACCATTCTGTCTGATGAGCTGGGCCTTTAGTTCATTTTGAGCGCTTAATTTAATTGGATTAAGTTCTTACTCTACTAACCCTTTAAGAGCTTGCTTAAAGACGCTAGAGTAGTGGGCATAGAAGCGCATTGCTCCTTCTTGATTTAAATGGATTCAATAAATAGCGTTGTCTTTTGGAGAGTACTAAATGAAAAAGATTAAAAATGAGGCCCAATTAGCGAAAAAAGCGGTTGAAGTGGGCGAAAAGTATGCTCTAAAACGAGGTTATTCAGGCTTTCAAGCAACTATGTCGGCAAATGAAAAAATCGAAGTCTTATATCGATTATTGGTGCAGGATAAATTACTTGTTGCCTTACCACCGGATAAAGAAGATTTACCAAACATGAAACACAAGCTCGCACTTTGGATCCAAAAAGTGCTACCCAAAGATGACCCTTTACTTGCTTAGGTTGCTTACAACGTATTCCAAGCTTCCCTAGTTAATTATTAAGATGATCTGAGTTGAGCTTAGATCATCAGCACTCCCTGTTCATTTCTCACTTAATCACTGCTTTTACCTGACCTTTCTCACGCATTTATTTAGCTCGGTATTTAATTTTTCTTGTATATCTGTTTTTTCATATATATGATTATTCGTATATTTGAAAAAGCATATATAAGGAAGCGCATTTGGACGCGATTACATTATTAAAATGCCTAGGGGATGCAACTCGCTTACGTATCTTACTTTTGACATTAGAAGAGTCAGAGTTATGTGTTTGCGAGCTTGTTGAAGCCTTAGATTTGAGCCAACCTAAAATTTCTAGGCATCTTGCCCTAATGAAAACGGCCAAACTTTTGAGTGACAGACGTCAAGGTCAATGGATTCATTATCGAATAAATGAAGCCTTACCTAAGTGGGCATTAAGCATTATTGATAGCGCGGCAGAAGGTTATCAAGAAGAGTTAACACTTGATAAAGCACGATTAGCAAATATGGGCGATAGACCAGAACGTGTCATAAATTGCTGTCACAATGATTAAAACTAAGTGAGAAAAAAGATGACGATTAAAGTAGGTATAAACGGTTTTGGACGCATGGGCCGCTTAGCATTACGTGCCGCTTGGGATTGGCCTGAATTAGAGTTTGTGCAAATTAACGATCCAGCTGGTGATGCGACAACCTTGGCTCACTTGTTAAATTATGATTCTGTTCAGGGGACTTGGCAGCATAATGCTGAGGCACAAGATGATGAAATTCACATTGCCAACAAGGTGATTAAAACCTCACAAAATAAAGCCATTTCAGAAACTGACTGGTCTGGCTGTGACCTTGTTATTGAAGCCTCTGGCAAGATGAATAAAAAAGCACGTCTTGAAGCTTATCTTGAGCAAGGGGTTAAGCGTGTTGTTGTGACGGCACCGGTTAAAGAAGAGGGTGTGCTCAATGTGGTGATGGGCGTGAATGATGATGCCTATGATAAAGACGTGCACAAAATTGTTACGGCGGCATCTTGTACCACTAACTGTCTTGCCCCTGTGGTAAAAGTGATCCATGAATCACTGGGCATTAAACATGGTTCAATGACAACTATCCATGACATTACCAACACCCAAACTATCTTGGACGCTCCCCATAAAGATCTACGACGTGCCCGTGCTTGTGGTCAAAGTTTGATCCCTACGACAACGGGTTCTGCGACAGCGATTACCCATATTTTTCCTGAGCTTAAAGGTAAGTTGAATGGTCATGCTGTGCGTATTCCTTTAGCGAATGCGTCTTTAACTGATTGCGTATTTGAAGTGAATAAGGCGACTAGCCAAGCTGAAGTGAATCAGTTGTTACAATCTGCAGCTGAAGGTGACTTGAAAGGCATTCTTGGTTACGAAGAAAAGCCATTAGTATCAGTGGATTATAAAGGTGATAAGCGTTCAGGCATTATTGATGCTTTATCAACCATGGTGGTAAATGATACCCAGGTAAAACTGTATGTTTGGTATGACAATGAGTGGGGTTATGCGAACCGCGCTGCTGAACTTGCCCTGAAAGTTGGTTTGTCTGATCAATCATAAGTGAGCTAACTCAGAGTCTTTGACGATGCAGATGATAGAAAAATTTAAACAATTGCCTGAATTATTCAGGCAATACCTTTTGGTCACGACAAACTATTGGTGCTTTACGCTGACCGATGGCGCCTTACGAATGCTGGTAGTACTTTATTTTTACCAGCTTGGCTATGGCGCGTTAGATATCGCTCTACTCTTTGTTTTTTATGAGTTTTTTGGCGTGATTACTAACCTCTTTGGTGGTTGGTTAGGGGCAAGGATTGGTCTTAATCGAACCATGAATATTGGTTTATTTATCCAAATTTTAGCCCTTGGTATGTTGCTTGTTCCTCAGGTATATCTCACGGTTCCTTGGGTAATGGCAGCCCAAGCCTTATCGGGTATCGCCAAAGACTTGAATAAAATGAGTGCCAAAAGTGCAGTGAAAAGTCTGGCTAATTTTAAGTTTGATCAGCATAAAACACTCACTTCAAGTGCGATGAATGCTGCAGCAGAAGCGCGTTTGTTTAAATTGGTTGCCGTGCTAACGGGTTCTAAAAATACGCTAAAAGGTGTTGGTTTTTTTCTGGGTGGCGTTTTATTGGCGCTCCTTGGTTTCCAAGGTGCCGTACTGGCAATGCTAGTACTTTTATCTTGTATCTTGATTGTGAGTTTACTTCGTCTCAAACAAGACCTAGGTAAAGCAAAAAACAAACCTAAGTTCAAAGAGATCTTTTCGAAGAGCCGTGCCATCAATATATTATCAGCAGCCAGATTGTTTTTGTTTTGTGCTCGTGATGTTTGGTTTGTTGTGGCTTTACCTGTTTATCTTGCTTCTGAAATAGGTTGGGAGCATGAATGGGTTGGAGGCTTCTTAGCAGCATGGGTGATCATTTATGGTCTAGTGCAATCGAGCGCACCTAGTTTGATCAATCGTTTTTCAGTTAAGGCTGCAACCGCATCCAACAAAGAAGCCAAAATGGCTTGTTTTTGGGGGCTAGTTTTAACGCTGATTACTGCCTTAATTACACTGGGTCTAGTCAGTGAATTACCTGCATTTTGGGTATTGATGATTGGCTTGGCAGGTTTTGCTGTCGCCTTTGCGATTAACTCCTCTTTGCATAGTTTTTTGATTGTACATTATGCCAGTGACGATGGGGTTTCATTAGATGTTGGCTTTTATTATATGGCCAATGCCATGGGGAGGTTGCTTGGCACCCTGATGTCAGGATACCTCTACCAGAGTTATGGTTTAGAAGCCTGCATCGGTTTTTCTGTCGCTCTATTATTTATTGCAAGCATGATAGCGATTGCGTTACCTAATCAAGGCATTAAGGCTAAGCAAACTGCTTAGTCTTTTATCAAAAGCAACTTTAATTTCTAGTAAATAAACCGTTTAAACCCTTCTCAAAAAACACTTAACTAGCCATTCAAAAGCAAGCTAATCTTCCTTACTAAACTGTTCATTCGACTGTTCAACTGAACAGTCATGAACAAGGTGAACACTGATTAGCTGTTCACTTATCATCTCCAATTTAACGGCTAAATCTTCGTAAAAATTAAATAAACCTAATAAAAACATATGTTTATTTCAATCTTGTGACTTTTGGCACGACCCTTGAATTAGTTCTAAGACACGTTTTACAAAGTGCAGTACTTTTTGCACACAGTGACAACAACAATAAATAAACTGGAAATACCATGTCTTTGACTCTTGATAAGATAACTAAGGTAGTTGATGGTGAACTTCACATTAATGATGTGAACCTCAACTTCGAACCTGGCTCCTTTAATGTTTTGCTTGGTCGTACATTGGCCGGTAAAACCACTTTAATGCGCTTGATGGCTGGACTTGAAAAGCCCACATCAGGTCGTGTCCTAATGAATGGTGCTGATATGACGGGCGTACCTGTACGTCAACGTAATGTCTCAATGGTGTATCAGCAATTTATCAATTACCCCAATTTAAGTGTCTATGACAATATCGCTTCGCCGTTACGCTTGGCAGGTGATGACAAGCAAACCATAGATAGAAAAGTGCGAGAAACGGCAGAAATTCTTCGCATTGAAAACTTCCTAACCCGTATGCCATTAGAGCTATCTGGTGGTCAGCAGCAGCGTACGGCCATGGCTCGTGCCTTGATTAAAGACGCTGACCTAATCCTATTTGATGAGCCTCTAGTTAACCTTGACTACAAGTTACGTGAAGAGCTGCGTCAAGAAATGCGCGAGTTATTTAAGGTACGTAATACCATCGCTGTGTATGCGACGACCGAACCAAACGAAGCCCTAGCGCTTGGTGGCACCACCACGGTTTTACATGAAGGCCGAGCAATTCAATATGGTGAAACCGCTGAAGTTTATAACTTCCCTGACACAGTGGCTTGTGCCGAGCTTTTCTCTGAGCCGCCACTAAATCTGACCAAAGGTGAGATCTCAGACAGTGAAGTGACCTTGGACCAAGCGACTCACTTCCCACTTAATGCAGACCTTGCTGGCCTTGGTCGTGGTAATTACATCTTTGGTGTACGCCCAAGTCATTTAGCGCTTTTCCCTGTTAACGAAGACGATTTAGAAATTTCGGTGAGAGTGGAGCTGGCTGAAATCAGTGGTTCTGAAACCTTCTTGCATGTTCGTAATAAGCACCTTTCTTTGGTGTTACACCTTACCGGTATTTATCAATACGAGGTGGATGCTTCCATCAAGGTTTATATGCCGACTCATAAGATCTTTGTATTTGATGAAGATGGCAAAATTCTCAAGGTGCCAACGCGGTTGCCCATAGTGAATCAAGCTGGCCAGATTTCAGGAGGTGTTCAACATGGCTGAGATACATTTAAAACAATTGGCCCATAGTTATAGCGAAAACCCTCAAGGACACAAGGATTACGCCATTCGTGAGATGGACCATGTGTGGGAAAAAGGCGGTGCTTATGCACTACTTGGCCCGTCTGGTTGTGGTAAATCGACCCTTTTGAACATTATTTCTGGTTTGGTAACACCATCAGAAGGTCAAATTTTGTTTGATGGCCATGAGGTGAACTCATTAACACCGCAGCAGCGAAATATTGCTCAGGTTTTTCAGTTTCCTGTTATCTACGACACCATGAGTGTGTATGACAATTTGGCTTTTCCACTTCGTAATGTGGGTAAATCAGAAGCAGAAATCAGCGCTAAGGTAAAAGATATTTCCTACATGCTTGAGCTGGAAGATGTACTCAAGAAAAAAGCGAAAAATCTGACAGCTGATGAAAAGCAAAAGGTATCCATGGGTCGCGGCTTAGTACGTGACGATGTTTCTGCCATTTTGTTTGATGAACCGTTAACGGTTATCGACCCTCATTTGAAGTGGAAACTGCGCCGTAAGCTTAAGCAGATACACGAGCAATTCAATATCACCATGGTGTATGTCACCCATGATCAGCTAGAAGCGTCAACCTTTGCGGACAAAATCGCCGTTATGTATGGCGGTCAAGTAGTCCAGTTCGGTACTCCAAGAGAGCTGTTTGAAAAACCTGAACATACTTTTGTCGGTTACTTTATTGGTAGCCCTGGTATGAACTTCTTTGAAGGTAGCTTTCAGCAAAATGAGCTTTATCTAGAAGGTCACAAAGTGGCGCTTGATAAAGAGATGAAGAGCAAGCTGTCTATCACGCCGTATAACGAGCTTAAGCTAGGTATTCGCCCTGAATTCGTTGAAGTACTAGAGGCAAATAGCCCCTTACTGAACAAATTAAACAGCGACAGTCTAGAAGCTGATACTTCTCTCTTAGATAGCTGTGACAACTGCTTTAAATGTGACGTTGTGACGGTCAGTGATCTAGGTACCTACAAGATAGCGTCACTTAAATTAGGCAACACTGAGTTTAAGGCGCGATTACCAGAAGAGCAGGCTGTACCAAGTGGTTCCGTATATGTGCGCTTCCCTGGTAACTGGTTAAAAGTATATGCCGACGAATATTTAGTCGATTAATTCGCAATTCGTAAGTTGCTTTAAACAATGACCTTGCAAACACTGCTGAGACTTTTGAAATGAATAAAGTAGAAAATAATAAAGCCTGGTTTTTAGTGTTACCGGTATTTTTATTGGTAGCCTTTAGTGCCGTCGTGCCGCTGATGACAGTGGTTAACTATTCGGTTCAAGACATATTTGATGCCTCCAACCGCTATTTTGTCGGAGTGGAATGGTTTAAAGAAGTATTGCGTGACCCTAGGTTACATGACTCTTTAATCCGTCAATTTATCTTTTCATTTTGTGTATTACTGATTGAGATCCCTTTGGGTATCAGTGTTGCACTTATGATGCCTAAAGAAGGGCGCTGGTCAGCATTATGCTTGATCTTACTTGCCATTCCTTTGCTTATCCCTTGGAACGTTGTGGGCACCATCTGGCAGATCTTTGGTCGTGCTGATATTGGTCTAATGGGTTACTACCTCAATGCGATGGGGATTGATTACAACTATGCAGGTAACTCAGGTGATGCTTGGGCAACGGTATTGTTAATGGACGTATGGCACTGGACATCGTTAATCGCTCTGCTTTGTTACTCAGGCTTGCGTGCTATTCCGGATGCTTATTACCAAGCCGCGCGAATTGACCGCGCATCAGGCTGGGCCATCTTCCGCTACATCCAACTACCTAAGCTACAAAGTGTATTGCTGATCGGTATTTTACTGCGCTTTATGGACAGTTTCATGATTTACACCGAGCCCTTCGTATTAACAGGTGGCGGCCCGGGTAACTCAACAACCTTCTTGAGCCAAACTTTGACAACCATGGCGATTGGCCAATTCGACTTAGGTCGTGCCGGTGCATTCTCCCTTATTTACTTCCTAATCATCCTATTGGTGAGTTGGTTGTTATACACAGCAATGACACATGTAGAGAAAGGGGAATAATATGTCGACTAAAACCCTCAATAGCAGCAATGATTTTGCTCAAGCTGCAAAGAAAAACAAAGGCATCGCCCTACCTTTTACCAAAGGTCAAGTGGGGATGGTGTGCTATCTGCTGTTTGTTTTAGTGCCTATCTATTGGTTGTTGAACATGTCGTTCAAGACCAACCAAGAAATTTTGGGAGGCTTATCGCTTTTCCCACAAAATTTCACTTTGGATAACTATCGCGTCATTTTTACAGACCCGACTTGGTATAACGGCTACTTAAACTCAATTTACTATGTATCTCTAAATACCATTATTTCTTTGGTTGTTGCTTTGCCAGCGGCTTATGCCTTCTCTCGCTATAAGTTTGTTGGTGATAAGCATTTGTTTTTCTGGTTACTGACTAACCGTATGTCACCACCAGCAGTTTTCCTACTGCCATTCTTCCAGCTTTATTCAAGCGTGGGTCTATTTGATACCCATATTGCGGTGGCGTTAGCGCACTGTTTGTTTAACGTGCCACTGGCGGTATGGATCTTAGAAGGCTTTATGTCTGGTGTACCTAAAGAAATTGATGAAACAGCTTACATCGATGGTTATAGCTTCCCGCATTTCTTTGCCAAGATCTTCCTGCCAATGATTCGCTCAGGCATAGGTGTGACCGCTTTCTTCTGCTTCATGTTTAGTTGGGTAGAGCTGTTATTAGCAAGAACTTTGACCTCGATTGATGCCAAGCCAATTGGTGCCGTCATGACGCGGACAATCACCGCCTCCGGGGTCGACTGGGGCGTCTTAGCCGCCGCCGGTTGTTTAACTATCGTGCCAGGTGTCTTGGTGATCTGGTTTGTTCGTAACCATGTAGCTAAGGGCTTCGCCCTTGGTCGAGTATAGGAGAAAGCATATGAACTGGATGGCTTGGACCTTACCTGTCGCAATCTTTTTCGCCTGCATCGCTGGCATTCTTGTACTCATGACGATCAATGAGATTCGTCATCCGGCGGTCGAGCGCAAAGGTTTCTTACCGATTATGACGACACCTGGAGACAGGTTGTTTATCGGTTTGTTAAGTAGTGCTTTTTTCCATCTATTCGTAGTGGGAGTTAGCGAAATCAGTATTTGGTATCCCTTCGGGATCTCAATTGTTTGGCTTTTGTTTGTACTTAAAAAGGGCTGAGTAGGCGGTTTTCACCTTCTTTGTTCGGTACATGTAATCCGCTCCTTATACCTTCTTAAGGAGCGATTAGAAATTTCAAACACCATGAAGCAAGTAGTACGTCAACTAGTGAGGATTATATGAAATACAATAAAAATAAAGTGTATAAATCGGTGCTAATCGCCAGCGCTATTGGAGCCTGCAGCGCGAGCTGGAACCTCTATGCAGACCAATATCAAGATGCAGCTAAACGCTGGATCAGTGACGAATTCACCGTCTCAACTTTATCGTCCGACCAACAAATGAGTGAATTTGATTGGTTCACTAAAGCATCAAAACCATATCGTGGTATGGAAATTAACGTTGCTTCTGAGACGATTGCGACACATGAATATGAAGCAAAAGTGTTAGCTAAAGCTTTCTATGAAATCACAGGGATTAAAGTTAACCATGACTTGATTCAAGAAGGTGATGTGGTTGAGAAGCTGCAAACACAAATGCAATCGGATCGTAACATCTATGATGCTTACGTAAATGACTCTGACCTGATTGGTACTCACTTCCGTTACGGTAAAGTTGTGCCTATCAGTGATTTCATGTCAGGCGAAGGCGCACAAGTGACTAACCCTGATTTGGATCTAGATGATTTTATCGGTATCAGTTTTACCACAGCGCCTGATGGTAAAATCTACCAACTACCTGACCAGCAATTTGCCAACCTATATTGGTTCCGTGCTGACTGGTTTGAGCGTGAAGACCTAAAAGCTCAGTTCAAATCTATCTATGGTTATGAGCTAGGTGTGCCACAAAACTGGTCTGCATACGAAGATATCGCTAAATTCTTCTCAGAAGATGTTGGCACAATCGACGGTAAGAAAGTTTACGGTCACATGGATTACGGTAAAAAAGACCCTTCATTGGGCTGGCGTTTCACTGACGCTTGGTTCTCTATGGCAGGGGCGGGCGACAAAGGCATTCCAAACGGCCTACCTGTAGACGAATGGGGTATCCGTATGGAAGATTGCCGCCCTGTTGGTTCAAGTGTCGCTCGTGGTGGTGCAACTAACGGTCCTGCGGCTGTTTATGCAACGACTAAATATGTTGATTGGCTACGTAAGTACGCGCCACCAGAAGCTCAAGGTATGACCTTTGGCGAAGCTGGCCCTGTACCTGCACAAGGTAGCGTTGCTCAGCAAATTTTCTGGTACACAGCCTTTACGGCGGGTATGACATCACCTGATCTTCCTGTTGTAAATGCAGACGGTACACCAAAATGGCGTATGGCTCCTTCACCAAAAGGACCATATTGGGAAGAAGGTATGAAGTTGGGTTATCAAGACACAGGTTCTTGGACTCTGATGAAGAGCACACCACTTGATCGTCGCCAAGCTGCTTGGTTATACGCTCAGTTCACGGTTGCTAAATCAGTTTCTTTGAAGAAAACACTGGTTGGTTTAACACCAATTCGTGAGTCTGATATCAACTCTCCTGAGATGACAGCTGCAGCGCCTAAACTAGGTGGTTTGGTTGAATTCTACCGTAGTCCAGCTCGTGTAATGTGGACACCGACTGGTGCGAACGTGCCTGATTATCCTAAGCTAGCTCAGCTATGGTGGCAATACATTGCAGAAGCGGCTAACGGTGAAAAAACACCTCAAGAAGCTTTGAACGGTTTGGCTAAAGCACAAGATAAAGTACTACAACGTCTTGAGCGTGCTAAAGCGCAAAAAGTATGTGGACCTCAGTTGAACCCAATTAAAGATGAATCTTATTGGTTAAATCAGCCAGGTTCGCCTAAAGCGAAACTTTCAAACGAGAAGCCACAAGGTGTAACCGTACCTTACAACGACTTGTTGAAAGCTTGGTCTGAAGGTCGTGCGAGCTAATCGACCTTTATAGAGATTGACTCTTTTAGAAGTAAAGGAAGGGACGTGCCTTCCTTAAACCTCCGTTGGCCCTCTTAGTTTTAAGAGGGCCTTTTTTATGGCCAAATTTCATTCATTAATCTCTAATATTCAGTTTTCTCCTGTTTTAAATGGGTCAATACGCTTTAGGTGAGAGTTATCTGGCTTAAAGCCGAGCTTGGCATTGAGACAAAAACCCTCAGCGAGTACAATGAGCGGCTATCGACTCTCTCGACATATGAAAACGAGCCAGAGTCTGACTTTATTTACTAATTCTCTATATAGGTGTGTTTAGAAATGCCAGCTAAAACAATGGATGAACTCGTCTCCCTTTGTAAACGTCGCGGATTTATTTTCCAAGGCAGTGAAATCTACGGTGGTATGCAAGGGGCTTACGATTATGGTCCGCTTGGTGTGGAATTAAAAAACAACCTTAAAAGCGCTTGGTGGCGTGCCATGGTGTATGAGCGTGATGACGTTGAAGGTCTAGACGCTGCTATCGTACAAAACAAGCTTGTTTATAAGTACTCAGGTCATGAAGATACTTTCACTGACCCTATGGTTGATTGCCATGAGTGTAAAGCGCGTATGCGTGCTGACCACATGAAAGACATCAAGGTATGTGACAACTGTGGTTCTTCTGATGTAACAGAGCCACGTGACTTCAACCTAATGTTTAAAACTAACGTTGGCCCTATGGTGGATGAAGAGTCTTATACTTACCTTCGTCCTGAAACCGCTCAAGGTATCTTTACCAACTTTAAAAATGTGGTTGATTCAACCTCTCGTGCATTACCTTTTGGTATCGCACAAATTGGTAAATCTTTCCGTAACGAAATCACACCACGTAACTTTATCTTCCGTGTACGTGAATTCGAGCAAATGGAATTAGAATTCTTCTGTAAGCCAGGTGAAGACGAAAAATGGCACGAGACTTGGGTCGCTTTGCGTAAGCAATGGTGGTTGGATCAAGGTCTGGGTGAAGAAAATATCGAATTTGAATATGTAACAGGTGATGATCTATCTCACTATTCAAAATCAACTGTGGATATCTTGTACAAGTTTCCACATGGTTTTGAAGAGCTTGAAGGTGTTGCTAACCGTACTGATTACGACCTTGGCTCTCACACTAAAGCGCAAGCTGAATTTGGCATCACAGCGAATGTGAAAGAGAACTCAGACTCTACCGCGAAACTTGCTGTACGTGACTTGGCTGAAAACAAGTGGGAAGTGCCTTTCTGTATCGAACCTTCTGCGGGTCTTGATCGTGGTGTATTGGCTGTGATGACAGAAGCCTACACAGAAGAAGATCTAGGTGATGGTAAATCTCGTACTGTACTTAAGTTTAAGCCACATCTAGCGCCGATCAAAGTCGCTATCATGCCGCTTAAAAAGAACAAGCCTGAGATTGTTGCCCTAGCGAAAGAGCTTAAGAACAAACTACAGAAACTAGGTCTAGGTCGTATTCTTTATGAAAACACAGGTAACGTAGGTAAAGGCTACCGTCGTCATGACGAAGTGGGTACACCTATCTGTGTGACTGTTGATTTCGATTCTATCGAGAAAGAAGGTGCACCAGTGACTGTACGTGACCGTGATACTATGGAGCAAATCACAGTACCTGCAGCAGAGCTTGCAAGTTATGTTGTGAACTACTTCATCAACCAAGACTAATTTAAGCTTTTAAACTAGTTCTTAGTTGATAGAAAAACGCCGCTTTATGCGGCGTTTTTTTATGCTGAGAAAATAGTATTGTGAGCTTAAGAAGGTTTAAGGTGCCACATACAGTTCGCCTAGCACTTCTTTTAGCTTCCCTGTATTTCTTAATGCTTCTAACTTTGTATTGAAACCTTTGATAAAGCTTGGCTCAACGCCGCGACAGACGAGTGCGTCATTATGGATAGCGATAGGTTGCATCTCGTCATAGTGAAAGCGATTAGGATCGACTTCTTTAAATGCCTGATAAATATCTGGCGCATAGGCGATCATAGTGTCGATTCTATGAATCGCCAGCATTTTAAAATTTTGCAATAAACTATTGGTGACTGAGTGGGTAAAATTGCCTGCAGCCACTGCTTTGCCGTAATTCATTCCACGTTCTAGTCCCACTCTTTTTCCAACTAACTGGGTTAACTCGGTATAAACCTCATCTTCTGTAAGACTGAATATATAAGCTTTAGCGCTATTTAATGGCTGAGTCGCTGTGACTTCTTTTCCAAAAGAATAGAAATTTGGGTTGAGATTAGCTGGGGATAAGCAGCAGTTTATGCAAGTCTGAAACTCGTTACTTGCTCTGTAATTAGGAAGCACTTGTAACGAAATTGAATGCTGCTCTGGAGTAGCAAGTTGAATGATTTGGTCGTAAACCCCTTGATTATCATATTGAAATAATCCAGGAATAGCCTGAACGTACAGCTCGATTGTTTCGGCTTTTAAAGCGTTAGGTAAAACTAAAAGGCAAGATAGGCAGAAATTTTTAAACATAGTATCAGTCTTTAAGCTGAAGAATTTAGCTTTAATACTATGACCTAAAAGGTAAAGTTTCGAATTTCTTTTACTTTTCTTTTAGCTTTCCTTTAGTGACTAGAGCAAGGTTTGAGAGATGACTCACTTTATAACAAGCATAAAGTGAGTCATCTGATGGGAGAGTTAACCTGTTTTACACTTTAAACTTAGTGACAAGTTGTTTTAGTTCATCAGCATGAAGCTCTAGCTGTTGGCTAGTTTCATTTGAGTTAGTTGCACCAGAAGCTGTTTGAGTGGCAATCGAAGTGATGTTATTCACATTAGTGCTAATGCTATCTGTCACACTTCTTTGCTGTTCTGCGGCACTTGAAACTTGAATGATCAAGTCGTTTACTTCATCGATATTCTGAATGATGTTGACTAGCTTCTCATTAGCTTCTGTTGTCATGGCTTCAGACTCGTGCGCTCTTTCACTGCCTACTTCCATTGAGTTAACCGCTTCTAACGCACTGGCCTGTAAACGCTCAATTTTCTCTTGAATTTCAGCCGTTGAGTCTTGCGTACGTTTAGCCAAAGAGCGTACTTCATCGGCGACTACTGCAAAACCACGACCTTGCTCACCCGCTCGTGCCGCTTCTATGGCAGCATTAAGAGCAAGTAGGTTAGTTTGATCTGCAATATCGCGAATAACATCCATCACAGTGTGAATTTCTTTACTATCATGGCTAACTCGGTTGATGACTTCGCTAGAGTGCTTAACATCCTGTGCAAGTGCTTCAATTGAGCTATTCGCCTTATCCAGTACCTTTTGACCTTCAGCGGCAATGGCTTTCATTTGGCCAGTAGAGTCAGCGGCCGTGACAGTGTTATCCGCTACGTTTTGAGCGGTTGCACTTAGCTCTGTTACCGCCGAAGCCAGCTGCATAACATCTTCTTGCTGTTGGCTTGCACCTGTTAGGGTTTCTGCAGAAATTCGAGCAGACTGTGTTGCATTCCCTGTGATCTGATCACTAGAGACAATGACCTGTTTTAACAAAGGTTGGATTTGATCAAGGAATTGATTACAAGCATCACTTAGCTGGCCCAGTTCATCAACAGACTTATGCTGTAATCTATGGGTAAAGTCACCTTGAGCAACCTGTTTCATAAAGCCTGTTAGCTTAAGCACAGGGCGAGAGATTTGGCTAGACAACCACCAGATAACAACAATTGAAATAAGTGTAATTAGCAAACCAACTAGAATAAAGCTGATGTTCTGTTCAAACTGTTCAGCTTGAGTCATTTCGTTTAGCTCAATGAAATCAGCTAGAACAATAGCCTTAGGCACACTAATCCAAAGAGACCAGTTAGGGATGTTAGCGCCAACCTTGATGCTAATCATAGCCTGGAAGTTCTGATCTTCAGGGTCGTTCACTAGTTCAAAGCCATCTCTACTCATATTATTAATGATGTGATTTGCTTTTTTAGGTAAGAAGTCTCTGATGTTATTGCCGGTTTCTTCACCTTGGCTATCTGATGCGATACCACCACGATTACTCAAAATCAAAACACGGCTATGGCCATTGTAAAGTTTGTCGCTAAGTTGCTTAGCAATTTCTTCTAAACTTTTTAGGGAAATATCTAAACCTGTAATACCGACAAACTTTTGGTTAATCAAAATGGGAGTTACCAAGGATGTCAGTAAAGTATCGACACCATTAACTTCATAAATATAGGGCTCAAGTAGGCAATTATTGTGGCTATCTTTAGAGCAAAGGTAATATTCACCTACTCGATCAGCACCATCTGGACGGCTATTGTCTTCATAACCGACCAAAGCATCAACCTGAGGTCTGCCTATGTTAGAACGTGTCCAGTAAGGGATAAAACGACCGCTAGCATCATAACCAAGGTGATTTTGGTTTTGGTATTTCTCATCTTGGTTATCTAACGCATTTGGTTCCCAAAGAGTATAAACCCCTAATACTTCAGGGCGGTCTTTGAGGGCGCTTTTTAAGATAGCATTATAGTTATCACGTAGTTGCGATTGTGTTTCTTGGGTGTCAGCACCTTGTTTGAGGCTGATAAAACTGCGTGCAAGGTCTTCATTAATTAAAAAAGCGCTCTGTAGTAAGTTAGTGATGTGTTCAGCGCTATTTTCTAAACGACCTTCTAGTTGATCTTCAAATAAACCGAAAAATACGTCCTGAGTATTTTCCTGTACTTGCTCCTGTAATTGTTTTGTCGACAAAATAGAGAAAGCAGAAAGACAAAGTATGGCGATTAGTGTTGCAAGGCCAGTGAAGAGTGAGATTTTTAACTGAATTGATTTCATTAACAAAGCTCTCTTGTTTAAAGTTTAATCAATATTGTGTGGGGAAGTGAAAAAGCCTAAGCATTTCAACTGGTTATTGCTTTTATAACGAAACTATATAAAACATCAATGTAAGTCATTGTTAAAAAGCGGTTGAATTGTAAACAAAATGTTATTGCTGTTCTAGAGGATTTTCCGTTATATGAAAGAATTGTCGTTTTTGTCTTATAGGAAAATAAAGCTATACAGGACAACAAGTTGGAAGGGTTGTAAGGTTTGATTTTAATGGGGTATAAATTGAATCAAAATATCAGGATATGCTTACATAAAGTAGGAGTTTTACTTGGCTTAGGTGAACGTTAGGTAAATATTGAGTCAGCCATTTGATGAAATTTTGTTATTTTTATCAAATTTAGCTTCACTATTATGAAAGCATTTTCTTAATTAGGTATATCTGAATAACAGATATTACTTATCTAAAAACGACATTTCTTATTTAAAAAAGTCATGCATCGAAATGCATGACTTTTTATGTATCACAGCTTACCTAAGGATGAGTCCTAAAGGTTAATTGTGATTTCCTTAGTCGTCACTGCGCCATCGTCGTCAGTGACGGTAAGAGTGATGATTTTCTCGCCTTTTGATGGGAAGACATGAAGAACAAAACGTCCTTTTTTAACTTTGCCATTAGGCAAGGTCCAAGTAGTAGAAACGATCTTACCATCTTCGTCTTTACTCTTAGATTTGAGCATCACAAGGCGACCAATATGCTTCACTTTCGCTTTAGCAACTGGGGCAATGTTGTCAGGCTCTGTTGGTTCTTCTCCCTTAACATTAAGACGAATAATGGCATATTCGTTGTTGCCTTCTTGCTCAACAATCTCAACAGACAACCCCATCTCTGTTAATAAGCGGCCAGAATCTGGTGCTTGAGGAGAGCTGTAGTCTTGATCGTCTGAGAAGTAGTGGTTACCTTCAAGATTGTTATCAATCAATTGGTTACCATCACTTGCTGTCAGAGTGAAAGGCGTTTGTCCTTGTAAAGAGAAAGTCGCATCACGTACTTGGTAGCGTGTTTGAGCAATGGCATTATCGTTAGCCCAAAGTAGCGCATTTTGGTCTGCATCAACTACACCTAACCAACCTTCACCTGGGTGGTTACCAACCCAGTTATCAGAGCTTGAAAGGTCAACATACCAAACCAATAATCCTGGCTGGAAGTCCATGATTTGATCCATACGCTTGATGTTAGCTAGGCCTTCATCAACGCTGTTATGGCTACGCCATTGTAGTAGATAGTAATGCTCAGCCGTATGGAAACCTTGGTTAATGTTATAGCCGTTATAGCTAAATACATTGTCAGTTTCAGCGTCAGAGATTGGCTCAATAGTGCCATCGGCAATAAATTGAAGGTTATCAAGGTAGAAACCTTCTTCTGTTAAGCCGCCGTCAGTGACATACTCAAAACTTAAAGTGATGTCTTGACCTGCCCAAGCAGTGACATCAAACTCAGCATCAACCCAGCCATCAGAAGAACCCGATAGGGCAGGTACTAAACCTGTGCCATAAGGGTCGTCCATGGTTGTAATGTTACCGGCAATCGCTTCACCGTTAATTAAGACTCGCGCAAAGTCATAATCTTTCTCGATTGTGAACCAAGCTTTAAATTGAAGGCTAACCTTGCCAGCAGTTGGCACTGTCAAATTAGCAGACATAGAAGAGTTAAGATCATCACCCTTATTTGAGTAATAATGGTTCGCACCTTCAAATGGGGCAATACCGTCAACCTGTTTAAGCGGTAAATCTACGCGAACCAAGTTATCTTTACTGTTATCTGTGGTTTCGTTCAAAGTCACAAGGGTTGGGTTGTTTGTTAACTCTTCTAGGGTGAATCTTTGATCATTGATCCAGTTACCACCCATGTATTCTTGTAAATAAACCTTCGCCCAAGCACTGAATGCACTAGGTTGAGTACCACCAATCTTACCTGCCCAGCTACCTGATGACATGATAGACCAGTAAGAGACTGGCTCACCTTTACCTGTGTATTGAGTATCGTACTCATCTGGTAAGCCAAGGTCATGGCCGTATTCGTGAGTACATACACCCGCTGCGGCATCGATAGGCTGCATTGTATAATCGTAAGCAACATATTCGCCGTTATAACGATCAAGGCCACTTGATGTGCCTGATAGGGAGTGAACATTGCCTAGATTGTATCTATGAGACCAAATCGCATCGTCACCTAAAACACCACCGCCTGCTTCTTCACCTACTGACGCATGGAAAACCATAAGGTGGTCAATCATGCCATCGGGCTCACGATAGTTACCGTCGCCATCGTAATCGTATCTGTCTTCGATATCGTAATCAGCAAGGTTAATGTTTGGATCTTTCGCGAGTTGGTCAAGCGCTTCACGGACCAAACCTTGTGCGTTTATATCATTGTCTGTGGTTGCTGAGTTGCCACCATAAGTTGCGGCTTTTTCACTCGCACGATACCAACCATAAACAGCACCATCGACAGAATAGGTTTCACCTGATTCGTCTTCATAATACTGACGCATTGAAATGAGGTTCTCCTCATTAGGGCCTGCATATCCTGCTGGGGAGAAAAGTAAGTCCTGATAATGATCTGTGCCGTAAGTGTCATAAAGCATTTCCGTATGCTCAGATGTCAAACCATTATCATCCCAAGGTAGATCAGGGAAGTCGATTAATAGGGCTAACACTTTATCTGTGCGCATTTCTGGCTCAGTTAATGCTGCACTTCTTAGTTGTTTATGACCACGGTTTTTGCCAATGGCTTTCAATACACGAGAGCGTTGCTCAAGCATTTTTTTATCTGGTGTGTGGCTATCAATTTGGCCACCTTTACGCTTACGTTCTAGTAGCGCTTGTACTGCAGCACGGCGCTCTTCTACGCTAGCATCAGCACTCAGTTCGCCTTTTTTGATAAGCATTTGAGCAAGTTTGTCTTCGTTGGCGATAGCCAAATCGGCGACAGGTTGAGCTTGTGTTGGCATGCTAGATAATGCTACCGCCACAGAAGCTGCAATCAGGGTTGTTTTAACCGGAATCATTCGTTAGTCCTTTAGCTAAAGCGAACGTTTTTATTTACAAAAAACGCCAGCTTGTTTACTGGAAACAGAAACTTAATTGAGTTTTTTGGGACTAACTTGTTCTGGCACTGTCTGACACTCTGCTTTTGCTTGCATGTCAGGGTCAGCTTTAGATGGTTTGTTATGTGCTTTCTTTTGCATTTTCTTTTGTAGATAGTTCTGCAATGCTTGCTGCTGCTCAGATGGGCTTAATTCAGCACAAATGATGCCTCTATCTATTAATGATTTGAGTAATCTTTCATCATTAATACTACTTGCGAAAAGCGAAAAAGAAGGCAGTAGTGACGCAACGCAGACAAGCGAATAAAAAACATTTTTTTTAAACGTTTGATTCATTTGGCTTTTTATTAAAGCCTTGAATAAGAAATTGCCCATAACGAAACCTAACAAGTTGTTCACAATAAACTCCGCTCTATTACAGTTTTTCACGAGGACTTCGTCAATAAAGTGTAAGCCAGTGTATTATTTTTAGCTGCTAATATTGGCCAGGAAATTCGTATATTTAGATGTTGAACAACCGGACAAGATAAGAGATTAAGTTTTAAAAAGCGACTTTTTTTAACTCTCTACCTGCTGGGGCTCATCTTATGGGCTAATGGATACCGTTTTTAAAGACTCGCTAGATAAAGTCAATAAAACGAAAAAAATTGATCTAAAAAGACTAACAAAATCGCTTTTCTGCTGTCTTAGTGAATTTGTTATAACCTTGATGCTATAGCTTTAATCATCAGCATTTATGTCACTGTCTAATTATTGAGCAAAACAATATTGATTTTATTGGCTTTTAAAAAGCGTCTGCCTTTTCGCCTTTTGTGTTCCAAATAAGGCGTCCATTTCTATGCTTGCGAGTCTGTTTTTGTACAGGCATGATGTTGGCTCTTAGGTAAAAGGTTAGCAAGATGGATATTAACTTAGGGTTTGATTTAAAAGCACTTTCTGTCTTTGTGCTAGTAGCAGAAACAGGCAATATGTCACAAGCTGCAGAGCGCCTTGGTACGACTCAATCCTCTATCTCGCAAACCCTTTCAAGTCTAGAGGCCAACCTTAAAACACAGCTTATTGATCGCAGCGTGAGACCGTTAGTGATCACCTCGGCAGGTCGCTACTTTTACGATAGAGCCTCTTATTTATTAAAAGAAGCGGCGCAGACAAGTCGTGATATCAAGCAAGAAAATTATGAGCAGCTAAGGCAAGTGAACATCGCTATCGTTGACTCCCTAGTGACGGCCGTAGGTGGTCCTATTCTAGATGCGGTAAAGCATAGAACCAGAGAGTGGAGTATCAAAACGGGCTCTTCTCATATGCATGCCCATGGGCTTTTATCTCATCAGCTAGACATCATATTATCTGACGATGCGTTAGAAGATCATCCTGATTTGTGTCGCTTTCCGATTTTGCGAGAACCTTTCATTATTGCCTTGCCGAATGACTATAAAGTGAAGCAACTTGACCTAAATAGCTTGTGTCGAGATTTAGACTTTGTGCGTTATTCAGAACATTCTTTAATCGGTCAAACAATAGAAAGGTATTTAAGACGCATTCAATTAGAACCCGCCATGCGTCTCCAACTTGATAACTCCTATGCGATTGCTTCTATGGTGTCAGCAGGTGCTGGTTGGACCATTACCAGCCCACTATGTTTGTTCCAATCTGGTATCAAGATGCATCAGGTTCAATGTCTGCCATTACCCGGGGATAGCTTTGTTAGATCCCTAACCTTGGTCGCAAGAAATAATGAATTACTCGATTTACCTAAGACGATTGCCAAGGACAGTCGCGCGATTTTAAAAGAGAAGTTTTTACAGGAAGTAGGGGCACACTTGCCCTGGTTGGAAGGCCAAATTGTGATTGATTAAGTTTCCTATTGGAAATTTTTTCTCTGTTAGTGATTGTTTTTTAAAGAAATATTTCGACACTATTAATTTTTTTAATAGTACGGTTTTATTTCAGATGATGGTGTTTGCAGGCACTAAAAATAATCTCTTACTATCGAAAGGTATTCAGTTTTCAGCGCTGAATCGCTATTTGAAAATCAGAACAATCGCTTTATCCCGACAATAATTAGAAAAGGAATAGCAAGATGTCAGACAGTAATAGCGCACTAGGCTACGATTCAGTAGCCCAAGAATATCTTCAAAAAAGGCAACTCAAACAAGGGGCCGCAGGGTGGATTCTACTTGCGGGGCTTGGGGTGTCTTATGTTATCTCAGGCGACTTTGCCGGCTGGAACTTTGGTCTAGCACAAGGTGGTTTTGGTGGCATGCTCATCGCCACTGTTATTATGGGGATCATGTATACGTGCATGGTTTTATCATTAGCAGAGCTTTCATCGTCACTGCCTACTGCGGGTGGTGGTTATAGTTATGCGAGACGTGCATTGGGTCGTACGGGTGGCTTTCTAACTGGTACAGCCATACTGCTTGAATATGCCATCGCACCTGCTGCGATCGCCGTCTTTATTGGTGGCTATTGTAATGAGTTATTTGGCTGGGATGGCGCAAGCGTCTATGCCGCCTTTTATGTGATTTTTATTGGTATTCATCTATTTGGTGCTGGTGAAGCACTAAAAATCATGTTGGTTATCACCTCCATTGCTGCGCTTGCCATTATTGCTTTTATTCTCGGCATGATTCCGCACTTTGAAGTCGCAAACCTAATGGATATTTCTGTTAACACGAGTGCCGTTGGTGCCAGTGCGTTTCTCCCTCAAGGTTATATCGGTATTTGGGCTGCTATTCCTTTTGCTATGTGGCTTTTCTTAGCGGTTGAAGGTGTGCCATTAGCTGCAGAAGAAGCAACAGACCCTGCTAGAGATCTACCAAAAGGCATTATCACCGCCATGGTAATTCTGTTGGTATTCGGTGGTTTAGTCTTAGTTTTAGCGCCAGGCGGTTCTAGTGCAGAGTTGATGAAAGACCATGCTGCACCATTAGTTGGCGCGCTTCAGGCTGTTTATGGTGAAAACTCCATGGTAGCGACCTTTGTTAACCTAGTAGGGTTAGCCGGTTTGATAGCTAGCTTCTTCTCTATTATTTATGCCTATTCTCGTCAGGTATTTGCCTTGTCTCGTGCTGGTTACTTGCCACGCTTCTTATCTTTGACAGGTAAGCGAAAAGTGCCAACGTTAGCGTTAGTTATTCCAGGTATTTTAGGTTTCTTACTGTCTTTAACCGGTGAAGGTGATTTGATGATCACTATGGCGGTATTTGGTGCCACCTTGTCTTATGCCTTGATGACCTTGTCTCACATTATCTTGCGAGTAAAAGAGCCTGATCTAGAGCGTCCTTATAAAACACCGGGTGGAGTGTTCACGTCAGGTATTGCTTGTGTGTTAGCTGTTATCGCGTTCATTTCAACCTTCCTAGTTAGCCGTGAAGCGGCGATGTGGTCGGCGGTTTTCTACGGCATCATGGTGGCTTACTTCTTCTTGTATAGCCGTCATCATCTCGTAGCACAGGCACCAGAAGAAGAGTTTGAGGCGATTGCAAATGCTGAAAAAGAGCTGAGCTAAGCGTCCAAAACTAACAAATAAAGCGATTTTTGATCATAAAGATAAATGAAAAAAGCAATACAAGGATGTACCAAGAGTACTGGTTAAGGGAGCTTAGGATGAGCTCTTTTAACTCTTGAAAGAAGTTAAATGCGTCGCTTGCCCTCCAATTTTGGTGAGCTGACACTTCATAAAAAGAATATTTCGAACAAGAGTACGACATTATGTTAAATGCAAAAGATGTAAACACAATTGAAGATGCCAAACGCATCGTCGATGAACGTAATTTGAGTCATGTGAAGGTCGGTTTATTTGATATCGATGGCATTATGCGTGGCAAGTACATGAGCAAGGAGAAGTTCTTTTCTTCATTGGACAGTGGTTTTGCATTTTGTGATGTTGTACTGGGTTGGGATTCAAAAGATCAGCTTTATGATAATGGCAAGGTAACAGGCTGGGAAACAGGCTATCCAGATGCCCCTGTGCGTATTTTACCTCACACCTGTCGTGACATTGTCGATGAGCCGGGCCAATTGCTATTTATTTCCGAATTTGTAGATGAGGCTGAAAAAGTCTGTCCACGTGGCACCCTACGTAAGGTCATTGAAAAGGGTAAAGCCATGGGCTTTGATGCGTTTGCGGCCCTAGAATATGAATTCTTTATGTTTGATGAAACCCCCGACTCCATTCGAGAAAAGGGCTTTCGTAACCTAAAACCTATTACACCAGATTTCTTTGGTTATTCTGTGATTCGAAATTCAGTACATTCTGAGTTGTATCAGCAAATCATGGGGATGGGGGAGTTAATGGATTTCCCAATCGAAGGTTTGCATACAGAAACAGGACCAGGTGTATTAGAAGCTGCCCTTGCGGTAGACGATGCGACTAAAGCAGCGGATAAAGCTGCACTTTTTAAAACCTTCATGAAGGTTTTAGCGCAGCGTAATAATATGATGGCGACCTTTATGGCTAAGTGGTCCGGTGAATATCCGGGGCAAAGTGGCCACATTCATCTATCGCTTACAAATAGTTCAGATGGCAGTTCAGCTTTTTACGATGCCAATAATAAACACAATATTAGTAAGGTTCAGCGTCACTTTATTGCAGGCCAACAGCGCCTTATGCCTGAATTACTGGCGATGTTTGCTCCGACAGTCAATAGCTATAGTCGCTTGATTCCGGGCTTTTGGGCACCGACTGATGCCACTTGGGGGGTCGAAAATAGAACCACAGCACTTCGAGTTATCCCAGGCTCGCCAAAATCTCAAAGAGTGGAATACCGTTTAGGTTCAGCTGATGCCAACCCTTATCTTGCACTAGCGGCAGCTTTAGGTGCTGGTCTTTATGGCATAGAGCATAAACTAGAGCCAGAAGCACAAGTCAAAGGGAACTCCTATGAGCAAACCCATTCACCAGAATTAGCGCTGCCTCGTACTCTATGGGAATCTGCACAAAGGCTGAAGCACTCAACTGCTGCTAAAGATTTATTTGGTGAAACCTTTGTTGAGCATTTTGCCGCAACCAGAGAATGGGAAGAGCGAGAGTTCCGCCGCCATATTACTGACTGGGAAATGGAGCGTTACTTCGAAATTATTTAATCAGCTTGAGATTCACCTATTTTGAGTTGAGAGCCACCTATTTTAAGTTAAGAGCATAACTGCTTTGAATACAGGAAATTAGAATGACAAACATGATCAAAACCATCTCACCGATTAATGGTGAGGTTTATGTAGAACGCCCGCTTGCTACAGTGAATGAAATAGACGATGTCTTAATTAAGGCTAAATTAGCGCAGCAAGCTTGGTCAGCAATGAGCGTGGCTGAGCGTGCACAAATTTGTACCGCTGCTGTTGATGCTTTTGTGGCGAATAAAGAAGTAATTGCTAAAGAGCTAACTTGGCAAATGGGACGTCCTATTCGTTATAGCCAAGGCGAAGTGGGTGGTTATGAAGAACGTGCTCGTTACATGATAGAGGCAGCAGAGGAGGCGCTAGCACCGTTGCAGCTTGAAGAGAAAGCGGGTTTTACTCGCTACATCAAACGTGAAGCTCTAGGTGTGGTATTTGTTGTTGCTCCTTGGAATTTCCCTTTCATGACAGCAATCAATGCGGTTATGCCTGCTTTAATGGCAGGTAATGCCGTGGTTCTTAAGCATTCAGCGCAAACGCCTTTATGTGCAGAGCGTATGGTTGAATCCTTTGAAAAAGCAGGGTTACCAGCAGGCGTATTCCAATATCTACATCTTTCCCATGCAGATACAGAAAGCATTATCGCCTCAGATAAGGTGGATTATGTTGCTTTTACTGGCTCTGTGGCGGGTGGTGAAATGGTTGAAAAAGCTGCGGCAGGCACCTTTAAAGGCACAGGTCTTGAGCTAGGGGGTAAAGACCCAGCTTATGTGCGCGCGGATGCTAATATTGATCAAGCGGTAGAAACCGCCATTGATGGTGCTTTCTTTAATTCAGGTCAGTCATGTTGTGGTATCGAACGTATTTATGTGCAGGAATCTGTTTATGATGAGTTCGTTGAAAAAGCAGTCGCATTGGTAAATGGCTATGTACTTGGCCGCTCAGATGATGAAAGCACAACCTTGGGCCCAGTGGTTAAAGCGAGTTCTGCTGACTTTATTCAAGGTCAAATAGACGAAGCCATAGCGCAAGGTGCAGTGGCACATATTGATAGTAAAGCCTTTACCATGGCTGAAAAAGGTACCCCTTACCTAGCACCACAAGTACTGACCAATGTGGATCATTCTATGCGTATTATGCAAGAAGAGTCCTTTGGTCCTGTTGTAGGCATTCAAAAAGTGGCTGATGACGAAGCGGCGATCACCTTAATGAATGACAGTGAGTTTGGTTTGACTGCCAGTGTGTTTACCACAGATGTAGAAGCCGGTATTGCAGTTGGTGAACGCCTTGAAACAGGGACTTTCTTTATCAACCGTTGTGACTACCTAGACCCAGCGCTAGCTTGGACTGGGGTAAAAAATTCAGGTAAGGGCTGTACCTTATCGTCTTTAGGGTATGACTATCTTACTCGTCCAAAATCTTTCCACATTAAACTGCCTTAGTCGGAGCTTTTTATGACATATTCTCAATACACAATGAACTGGAATTATCCGACAGCGGTTCGCGCTGGCGTTGGCCGCATTAGCGAACTAGCCGATGCTTGCCAATCTTTAGGGATGAAAGCACCTCTGTTAGTCACTGACCCAGGTCTTGCTAGTTTACCTATGGTGACAGACGCTATCGCAGCCTGTGTTGAAGCAGGCTTAGATTGTCGCTTGTTCAGCAATATCAAAGGCAACCCAACGGGTGAAAACGTCAATGATGGCGTAGTCGCTTTTCGTGAAGGTAAGCATGACGGTGTGATTGCCTTTGGTGGCGGTTCTGGTCTTGATGCAGCCAAAGCCATTGCATTTATGTCTGGCCAAACAGCTGATCTTTGGTCTTTTGAAGATGTGGGCGATAACTGGAGCAAAGCGATTGAATCAGGTATCGCACCGATTGTTGCCGTTCCTACGACGTCAGGCACAGGCTCAGAAGTTGGGCGTGCATCTGTGATTACTGATGATGCTAATCATGTGAAGAAGATTATCTTCCATCCAAAAATGTTACCAGAAGTGGTGATCTTGGACCCAGTATTAACCCAAGGTCTACCTGCTAAGATTACCGCCGCTACAGGTATGGATGCTTTATCTCACAACCTAGAAGCGTATTGCTCTCCATTTTATCACCCAATGGCAGAAGGGATTGCGATCGAAGGTATTCGCTTGGTCAAAGAGTACTTACCTCAAGCCGTTGCTAATGGCGATAACCTAGATGCCAGAATGCAAATGCTAGTGTCATCTTCTATGGGGGCAACCGCCTTTCAACGTGGTCTTGGTGGTATGCACGCCTTAGCTCATCCTTTAGGTGCTTTATACGATGCTCACCATGGCTTATTGAATGCCATTCTGATGCCTTATGTGCTCAACGCGAACCAAGAAGTAGTCGCTGAAAAACTGTCTCGCTTAGCCCTTTATATTGGCCTAGAAGGCAGCTTTGATGCCTTCTTACAATGGGTATTAGACTTACGTGAACAATTAGGTATCCCGCATACACTCGCGGCAATTGGCATAGATGAAGAAAGAGCAGAACTAGTAGGGCGTATGGCCACAGAAGACCCTTCTGCTGGTGGTAATCCGATTAGCTTTACCGAAGCTCAATACAGCCAATTATTTAAAAATGCGGTACAAGGTGTGCTTTAGCACCTTGTAAGCTGCAGCCCATTAAGGATGCTTTAGATGAAGATTGGATTATTACAATGTGATTCTGTGATTGATTCGCTACAAGGTAAGCATGGCAATTATCCCGCTATGTTCAGCGAGTTATTTGCGCAAATTGATACTCGTATAGAATTGACTGTCTTCAACGTGATTGAAGGTGAATACCCAGAAAATATTGACGCTTTTGATGGTTATGTCACCACAGGTAGCCGTTTTGGTGCAGAAGACGACTTGCCTTGGATTACGGACCTGATCAGCTTTGTAAAAACGCTCTACCAAGCTAAGAAAAAACTAGTGGGTATTTGTTTCGGACACCAGATTATTGCCAAAGCCTTAGGTGGTCAGGTGGTAAAATCAGATAAGGGCTGGGGGGTTGGTGTTTCCGTAAATGAAGTGCTTGATGGCAATCAGCAGCAAGAAGCTTGGATGCAACCTGCTAAAGCTGAAATGAAGCTGATAGTGAGCCATCAGGATCAAGTGGTGCAATTGCCAAAGGACAGTCAGGTGCTTGCTGCAAGTGAGTTTTGCCCAGCTTATATGTACAGTGTGGGTGAGTGTTTCTTGTGTGTACAAGGCCACCCTGAGTTTTCCAAGTCCTATTCCAATGACCTAATGGAATCCCGTCGAGATCGTATTCCCCATGATGTGATTGAAATGGGACAAGCTTCATTAGAGCAGGAGTTGGATGATATTGTGATGACTCAATGGATGGTGAACTTCTTAAAAGCTTAATGCACTTAAGTTTTTAAGTGAGAAATAAAAGCAAAAGCCCGAACAAGTTTTTCTTGTTCGGGCTTTTTTGTGCCAATAATTTATCCAGAGTATTGATTTAGAGTGATGTAAGAGAACTGAAGAAGGGTTAGTGATGAGCCTCTTTATAATCCAAAATCGCTTGAATTCGTTCTTCTGGTGCTGGATGCGTCGAAAGGTAATTTTCTAAACCGGATAAAGCGCCAGCTTCTTCATCACTATTCATTCGATGAGCTTGCGTTAAACGGCCCATAATTAAGGCAAAACTTTCTACATTAATATCAGCAAGCGTAAGTTGCTCTAGAGCAAATTGGTCTGCTTCACGTTCAAAATCACGTGAGTAAGTTAGGTCAGCTAATAAGCTAGGTAAACCCGTAATAATATCGAGTGTATCAAGGTCACCTGTGACTAATAAAATAAAGGTTGTCATAAGTGATGCTTGAATCGCGCGTCTCAAAATATGCTTGTGTTTTAAATGGCCAATTTCATGGAATAAGACAGCAATGATCTCATCATCATTCTTTGTTAATTCAATAAACTCGTCAGTAAATACGATAGTGCCACCGGGTAAAGCAAAAGCGTTTGCGCCAAAACCAGAGCGGAATTCAATTTTGATATTTAAACTATCGAAGTCCTGATAATAAGGCTTCATTAAATACCTAAGTTTACTTTGTTCTGCTTGTGATAATTCACTTGGTTCTAAAAAGCTATTATCAAGTAGGGTGAGGCTTTGATCGAACTTGGTTTCTATGACTTCTGGTAAGCTTTGAGCAATCACATTAGTTAATTTGGGAATGCCATAAACAAGGCCAATATAAGACAAGGAAATCAAAGCAAAAGTCGCAATCAATATGGTACTTAGGTTTGATTCAAGGCGATGTAAAAAAGAACCTTTATGTTGCTTTAATGACAGGCTATTAGCGAGCGTATCGACACCTTCATTATCATAGCTAATAAAGAGCTGGTCCTTCTCTAGGGTGATTTCTCGGGCGGTATTGGCGACGCGAGACTCGACCTTAATCGAGTCTGCATCGAACATGATAATCTCATGACCAATATGTTCTGCACTCGGGCCATAAAGATATAGCTTGATACCTTTATGACTATTGAGTTCTAAACTAGCTTCATGGCGTTTTGATGATTGACCATCAAGATAGTAGCCCTTAATTCTCATTTGTCGTTTTTCTCTAACGGTAAAAATCTAAACGCCAAAATCAAATGCCTGACCCATTTCTTCGCCTAATGCCCCAACGTCTTGTGCTGGTGCTGCTCTAAAGTTTTCAAGAGAACCATTCACTTCTAACGATACATTTTCTGCTAAATATTTAATCATACGAATTTTCGCAGCAGGAAGGTAAAGGCCTAAAGTAACAATCGTTAAAAGTGTATTAATGAGAATAACTTTAAATAAGCCTGGCATGGTGAAGTTTGCATTAAAGTGATGCTCTTCAATATGCAGGTTTCGATAAAAAATATTATTGAGTGTCACAATCGCAAAGATAATAAGGAATAGATAAGCTGGTAGAACGATTACAGGTAATAAGGCTGCAAAAGCAGGCACAGCACTAATAACCCCGAAGCCAATTAAGCCTAAAACAAGCATGATAGCCGCAGCGATTAATGCAGGTTTACCATAATCCCAAGCTTTAGCGCTAAATTGAAACTGTGTTTTACCGTAAGAAGAATTATTAACAAGGTAAGCATTAATTTCTTTAAAAGCTTTTGGATATAAAATACCCATGGTGAATATACCAAGTAAAGGCCATAAAATAATCGCTTTTACTGCTTGCCAATAAGTCGCACTAAAGCGAAATTGAATATTGTTATAAGAGGTCATACGACGATCAAAAGCTAATGACTGGTTAACAAAGTAGGGGATGGCAATTAAAAGCGCTATGCCTAATACAGCACCAAGAACGGGAATGAATTGTATTGCCGCAGTGTAAATAGCCAGAGCAATAATCGCGATCACACGGCCTTTAAGTATCTGCATTGGAGTCGCTAGATAGCGAAAATGAGTCTTGTTGAGGTATAGGTTAGCGTGTAAATAGCGGTTGTTTCTTACCGTTGCCCAAGCCGAATAAATACCGAGAGTCAACACTGTGAGTAGTGCATTTACAACCCATAATTTGAAATATTCAAAGCCTTTTCCTCGAAATTCAAAAGGGAGAATATTGGTATTTTTAGAGTCGATATTAGGCGAGTCGAGTTCAGCTGAAATTGATTCAGACATCTAAGCTTTCCTTACTTATGTAATCCATTTAAGAGTATTTAATATAAGCCTAATATAGTGCCTTATATTAACCATTTTTCATATCCCAAGAGCGAAAAATGATGCTGATTTATTATATAAAGGATCAAGTTTTAATAAAATAAGGTTTAGATGGTGAGTCTTGCTGTAAAAATTATATAAATTAATTGATATTTATCTTCTTAATTATGTTTATGAATCTAGTTCGAATATTGTTTAAAAAATGCCATCCTTGGCCAAAGGGATTAGAGATCCATTTTTCACTTAGCAAACAGAGTGTATTTATTAAAAGGTGATTATAATTGCTCGAATTGTTTTAGAATTTTTTCATAAGTACCATTTGCCTGAATCATAATAAAACCCGCATTAAAATCATCACGAATTTTTTCGGCATTCTCTATATTTTTCGAAATCATCACATAAAGATCATTCTTTTCAATTGGTGGTTGCACCATACTTAATTGGCTTGGATCTATTCCAATTTTGCTTGCGATACTTTTCACCACAGATAGATTGTCTGCATAAAGGCTAATATCACCATTGGCTAGTGCTTTTAAACCTTCTTCTGCACCGTTATAACCTTGGATACTTTGAAAAGGAAAAGCATCAAAACTTTGGCTGATGACGGAACCTTCCATCTTGCCAATCTTGTATTGATTGAGCATTTCAAAAGAAGAATAAAAATCTAGATCGAGTCCTTCTTGTTTGATAACACCAGTTAATACCGAATAGATAGGAATCGATACATGATAATCTTGTGCTCTATCTTCAGAATAATAGGCGCCAACAAGCACATCTTTGTCACCACTTTTAACCAGCTTCATTGCCTCTTTCCACTGGGTGAATTCAATTTGGCTTTCATAGCCTGATGCTTTAAATGACTCGGAGACTATGGTGGAAATAAAGCCACCTTGCTCTAATTCATTGCCATAAAAAGGGGCCCAATTAGTGGTTGTCATAGAGACTTCTTGAGCCTGAGCGAGACTGGCAAAACTAACGGATAAAGCAAAAGCGGTATTGATTAAAGCTTTCATGAATAAACCTCATTTTTTATTTTTTTGTGTTTTAAAAGCAGTGTTAATACGCGACGTTTTAAAAGGTGCGTTTTAAGTGTTTCGCAGCCTAACCTAAAACTTTTTGAGGAATACAATAAAAAGCCAGTGAATGGCTTCACTGGCTTTATGTGGGTCGTAATTGATTAAAAATTGAACGCGCGTTTAATAAAAAAAGCGTTTTTTGAAGTGAATAAGATAAGTTGTTGCTCAGAGTTTAATCAGCCTTATTTTAATTAATAGTGCCTTGGATTAAATCTTTGTCTTCATTTAAAGCATCCCAAAGAAAGCGAGCGAACACTTTTACTCTTTCAGTAGCAATTGAATCTGGATGAGTAAGGATCCAAGCAGGAATAAATTGCATATCAATATTGGGTAAGCGTTTTAATTGAGAGGCCTGATCTGCAGTAAAGCTAAATAAATAAGCAAACCCCAGTCCTGCTATTACTGCTTGTTGTAAGGCTAAAGGGTCAGCAATACTGTGCTGAACTTGGCAGTAGGCGTAAGGGGTGGCTTTGATCCAACGGGATAATAAACCATTTTGATTCGCTTTTTCCCAAGACAGCCAGCGTGCACTGGGTTTTTTACCTGTAAAGCTGTGTTCTGCTTCATAATCCAAACTGGCATATACCGCGAGCCCAAAGTCAGGCAGTTTACGACCTATTAGGTGATCTTCTGGTTCTGCTTGAAAGCGAATAGCAATATCGGCATTGCGTCTATCTAGGTCAACGATATTATTGTTGGCATCAATCTCAATATGGATATCAGGGTAAAGGGCTGTGAACTTAACAATATGAGGGATAATCAAATGCTGTGCGATGTGGGGTAGCATGGTGATACGGATTGGACCGGATAAAAGAGCATCACGGCCAAAGACTTCTCGTTCCATACTTAAAATTTCACTTTCGACCCTTTCAGCTCTTTCCACCATGGCCTCACCCATTTCAGTCAGAATAAAGCCTTCGTTATGGCGAACAAATAGCTTCAAATCTAACTGAGATTCCATTGCTTGTAAGCGTCTAGAAATCGTTGAATGGCTCACTCCCATTAGCTTTGATGCAGCGCGAACAGATCGTCCCCGATAAATCGCTAAAAAAACTCTTAAGTCATCCCACTCAAATACTTTCATTGCTCACCTTAAGTTTGGCTTTATAAAGATAATGTAACGCTGGTGCAAAAACGGAACCATGAGTTGCAATTATAGCTAGTTCTGTATTGAAAATGAATTCGTTATCTTAGCCTTCATGACGCAAGTTGATCCCAAATCCTCTGTTATTTCATTAACAGGGGATTTGGAATCTTTGCATGTAAACCATTTTTAACCATGACCCAGTTCATGGAGGACTCATGAGAGATAAGTTTTTTAATTTTGTTGTCAGGCATCCAGTGTGGGTGATTCTGGCATTTTTAGTGTTTGCATTTGCTGCTGCATCTGGGGCGCAAAAATTAGTGTTTAAAAGTGATTATCGAATATTTTTTGATGATGAGAACCCTCAACTAATGGCCTATGAGTCCATGCAAAAAATTTATAATAAAAGTGACAACGTTACTTTTATTATCGTGCCAAAAGGTGACACGGTATTTACCCCAGAGCATCTTAAAGGGCTCACAATGCTGACGAAAGCCAGCTGGCAAATACCTTATTCAACCAGAGTTAATTCACTGACTAACTTTCAGCATACCTATGCCGAAGAAGACGACATGATAGTGTCGAATCTAGTGAATAACCCTGAGTCTTTGACGCCTTTACAGTTAGAAAATATCAGAGAGATCGCACTTGCTGAGCCTCAACTGGTGAATAAGATAGTCTCTAGCTCTGGGCATGTATCTGTGGTTGATGTTTCGATCAAATTGCCAGGGCTTGATCCGACTGCAGAGATTCCAGAAGTGGCTTCTCATGTACGTCAATTAAGAGATGGCTTTTTAGCGACTAATCCAGGAGCTCAAGTTTATTTGTCTGGCATGGTGATGCTGAATAATGCATTTGCCGAAGCCTCTATGGAAGACAGTGCAACCTTAATCCCACTCATGTTCTTAACCGTCATTGTAATTATTGGGCTTTTGCTGCGCACTATTTCAGGCACCATAGCCACAGTTCTAATTATCTTTATGAGTATTGTGACTGCCATGGGGCTAGCCGGTTGGATGGGCTTCTTCTTGTCTGGTGCATCTGCCTCAGCACCCACCATCATACTGACCTTAGCCGTCGCAGACTGTATTCACATACTTGCTTCTATGTTTTATGAGATGCGTAATGGCGCAGATAAACGTTCAGCTATTTTGACTAGCTTGAAAGTGAATCTACAGCCGATATTCCTCACCAGTATTACCACGGCGATTGGCTTTTTAAGCATGAACTTTTCTGAAATTCCACCTTATCGTGACCTAGGTAATATCGTTGCTATGGGTGGCATGCTGGCCTTTGTTTTCTCTGTGACTATTTTTCCTGCTTTGTTATTGGTGTTGCCGATTCGCGTCAAGGTGAACGCTCAGGCGAAGCAAGACAAGATGAGCAAGTTTGCGGACTTTGTCATCGCTAAACGCCGTCTTCTATTACCACTAGTGAGTATGGTGGTTGTAGTGCTGACTGTGTTTATCCCGAAAAACGTTATCAATGATGACTTTGTTAAGTACTTTGATACGAGTGTGCCTTTTAGAGAAGCCACTGACTTTATGCAAGATAACCTATCAGGCATGACAGTGATGGAGCTGTCGGTGAAATCCGGCGAGGCAAATGGGGTTAATAATCCGGCTTATTTAAAACAAGTGTCAGACTTTAGCGATTGGTTAAGAACTCAACCAGAAACGGACCATGTAAACACTTTGACCGATGTGCTCAAGCGCTTGAATATGAATATGCATGGGGATGATGAAAGTTGGTATCGCTTGCCTGAATCACCTGAAATGTCGGCGCAATATTTGCTCTTGTATGAAATGTCTTTGCCTTATGGCCTAGATCTGAATACTCAATTGAATGTAGATAAATCATCTACCAAGTTGATTGTGACCTTCAAAAACCTAACCAGTGGTGAGTTGGTAGAGCTAGGGGAAAGAGTCGAAAACTGGTTTGCAGTGAATGCCAGCGAATATGAATTAGATGTTGCCAGTCCAAGCTTTATGTTCGCTCACATAGGCCAGAAAAGTATTGTCAGCATGCTAGTTGGCACCTTGGTTGCGTTAGTTCTTATCTCTGTCTTGTTAGGTTTTGCACTTAAGAGCTGGCGTTATGGCTTGATAAGCTTAATTCCGAATCTATTACCCGCTGCTGTGGCCTTTGGTATTTGGGGCATCATCAATGGTCAAATTGGTATGAGTATGTCCATGGTAATTGGGATGACGCTAGGCATAGTCGTCGATGATACCGTGCATTTCTTAAGTAAGTACCTCCACGCCAGACGTAATCATAAAGCAGATGCTATAGATGCTGTGCATTATGCCTTTGGCAACGTTGGCAGTGCCCTATGGATTACCACCTTGGTCTTAGTCGCTGGTTTTACCGTGTTAGCCCAATCCAGCTTTAAATTAAATGGTGATATGGGGTTATTAACCGCCATCACCATACTTGTCGCTTTGCTCATCGACTTCCTACTGTTACCGCCTTTACTCATCTTAATGGATGAGAAGCGAGGTGGTAACAAAGTCACAATCGAATTAGATAGCAAGCAAGGTCCTTTTGCTGACCTACCAAATGCCTAATGAAAATATTGGAGAATAAAATGTTTAAAACAAGTTACCTATTAGGCGCAGCGTTATCTATTAGCCTATTCAGTGCCCCAAGCTTTGCGACGACACAAGCAAGTGATCAATTTGACCCTGCCTTGGCTGAAAAAGGCAGACAGATATTTATGGAAACTAAAAAAAGAGACGAAGGCTGGGTCGATTTTACTGCCGATATGTTGATGGTATTGCGCAATGACCAAGGCCAAGAAAGTGTTCGTGAAGTGAAGATGAAATCACTAGAGCAGCTTACCGATGGAGATAAAAGTCTGACCATCTTTAATAAACCAAAAGATGTAAAAGGAACCGCCTTTTTAAGCTACTCCCATGTTGTGGGGGCAGATGATCAATGGTTGTTTTTACCTTCTATAAAGCGGGTGAAGCGTATTTCATCTAGCAATAAGTCAGGCCCTTTTATGGGGTCTGAGTTTTCGTTTGAAGACTTAAGTTCTTTTGAAATCGATAAATATCGTTATCAATACCTTGCTGATGAGAAAGTTGATGGCCTAGAAAGCTTTAAGGTGGAGCAATATCCTGTGGATGACAACTCAGGGTATACACGTCGTATTGTATGGGTTGATAAGGATGAATATCGCATTATCAAAATCGACTTCTACGATAGAAAAAATGCTTTATTGAAAACCTTATCTTATAACAATTTCGAACTTTACCTAGGCCAATACTGGCGTGCATTAGAGTCTGAGATGCTTAATCATCAAACGGGTAAGAGTACTAGCCTAGTGTGGAATAACTATCAGTTTAAAACAGGTCTAAAAGAAAGTGACTTTAGCCGAAGTTCACTAAAACGAGCAAAATAAAACCTGATCTAGTGTTTTAGTAAGGTGCAAACAAACCGCTTTCTTCATTATCTGAAGTGAGCGGTTTTTTGTTTTTGGCGTTTAATCTGGAGTGACGTTTTTTATGAATTCTATCGACTGGTGCAAAAGTGGAACGAAGTTAGTTAATTATAGCTAGTTATCAATCATATTTGAGTTCGTTATTCTCTTTATATGGCTTAGCCAATTCTAATTAAATTGAAGAGGAAACTCCCATGTCTCAAGTTTTATCATCTCAATCCTTATCCAATTCTAATTTTGCAAAGGTCACACCCCATAGCCAGATTCAAAAAGTATTTGATCATGTCTTTTTTGTGCAAGGCAGTGTGATGATGGGCCCTGGTTTTCAAGTGAGCCGTAATATGATCATAGTGCGTGAAGGGGCTGATTTAACTTTAATTAGCCCAGTGCGCTTAGATGAAGCAGGGCTACAAGCACTAGATGAACTAGGGCAAGTCAAACACCTAATGAAACTAGGAAATTATCATTTAGGAAAAAATAATGGCCTTGACGATGCGTTTTATTTAGATCGTTATCAAGCTAAGTTATGGGCTATGCCAAATATGACTCACATGAATGGTCTTGTCACAGATGTTGAGCTATTAGAGGGAGGAGAGCTGCCTTTTAGTCGGGCGAAATTTCTCTCCATACCAAGTTCCAAAATGCCTGAAGGTGTCATCTTGCTAGAGCAAAATGATGGGGTTCTGTTAACAGCTGACAGCTTACAAAACTGGCTGGAAGATGAATATTTCAGTGCTAATGCTTTGGCTCAGATGCAAAAAATGGGCTTTATACGACCGGCAAACATTGGTCCAGAATGGCGACGAGTATGCGAACCGACAAAAGCAGACTTTGAGCGTATTTTTATAGAAGACTTTGAGTGTCTCGTTCCATCTCATGGGGTGCCGATACAGAGTGGCGCAAAAAAGGCATTTCAAAAAACATTAGAAGAGGTGTATTCGCACACTTAAAATAAGGTTTGTGATTGCAAAGAGAGTGGCCTTCCTTGGCATAATAAATAGAAAACTATTTGCTTAAGATGTGATGACTAGCTCTGATTAAAGCGCGCTAATATTTTATCGTAGGTGCCATTAACCTGAATTTGTATGAAACCAGCGTTAAAGGCATCTCTTAGCTTTTCTGCATCAGGTATGTTTTTAGAGACAAGAATGTAGAGGTCATTCTCTTCAATTGGCGGTTGCACCATTTTGAGTGAAGCTGGGTCCATTCCTATATCTGCAGCAACTTGCTTAACCACAGCAAAGCTATCTACATAAAGGTCAATGTTGCCTGAATTGAGTGCTTTTAGGCCATCATCAACGCCTTCATACCCCGTTAAACTTTTAAACGGATAAGCATCGAAGCTTTTGCCAACAACGGATTGATCTATCTTGCCTATCTTGTACTCATCAAGCATTTCAAAAGAATTATAAAAATCTAACGGCAACCCATCTTTTTTGATAATACCGGTTAATACCGAATAAATAGGGAGGGAGAAGTGGTAAAGCTTTTCTCTTTCTTCAGAGAAATAAGCACCCACAAGAATATCTTTATCACCTGCTTTGACTAGCTCTAATGCATTCCCCCAACTGGTGAACTCTAAGTTGCTATCATAGCCTGCGGCTTTTAAAGACTCAGTCACAATGACAGAAATAAAGCCGCCGTCATCTAGTTTAGAGCCGTAAAACGGTGCCCAATCTGTTGTCGTTAAACTGATTTCTTTTGCGTGAGTTAAGCCACTAAAACTCAGACAGATAGTGGCAAGTAAACTGATTAAAAGTTTCATCCTTTAGCCTCATAAAATTTAATTTATATCGGCTTATATGAATACGAGAATTTACTAATCAATAAGCCAGCTAAAGATAAAAGATAGTCAAAAAAAGCAGATTTATAAATGCGTTCATTTTTATTTATTGAAAAAGAGTGAGTTAACTAGGGAAACTGAGATTAAGTCAACTCTTCTCAGTCTTATCAGAAAAAGTGTCAAACACGGTCTCAATATCAGCTTTTGTTGGCTTCATTATCAAACTTTTTACCTAAGCGATAACAGTCTAAAACGGTAACTAACCAAGTGGAAAATAAGAAAAGAGATAAGTATTGAATGAAGTTTGGGCCATAAAGAGAAGGGCCAGCCATGAGTTTTTGAGTGATTAGAATAGGGTCAAAGCTCATATCTCCCGCTAAAATTTCTTTAGAGATGATATCGGCTTTGAACATAGCGTCTTTCATTATGATGATTAACGAAAGCAAGGTTACTAATAACGCCATGCCACCATGCCAAGGTTTTGCCAAAATAAAATACCCCGCCCCAGGAAACACAGTAGTGCAAAGAAGAGGAGCTTTACGGGACTTTTTCATTTAATAACCTTTGAGTATTTGTATGGCAATTGGCCTGCGTATCTTAACCTTAATTTGAATATATCAGAGTAAAAAGATTGGCTGGCGGCGGCTTGCTAAAGGGGCTTGAAATTGCGCCTAACAATATAACAAGAAGAGACTAAATGAGGGAAGGGAATGAGCAATTTGGAGTGAATATTTGCGTTAAAATGATGAATCGCCATCCATGGCTTAGGTTATAACTTGTTTTTAGCTGATACCTAGATTTGGTTAAAGTCCTTCAAAATCGTTTCATAAGTACCATTGGCTTGAATCTGAATAAAGCCAGCATTAAAAGCATCTCTTAATTCAATCGCATTAGGAATGTTTTTAGAGATAAGCACATATAAATCGTTTTCTTCTAAAGGGGGTTGTACTAGCTGTAGTTGTGATGAGTCCATACCTAAATCGGTAGCAACCTGTTTAACAACCGCCACACTATCTATGTATAAATCAATTTTACCTTGGTCTAGGGCTTTCAAACCATCAGCTACACCAGGGTAACCTGTTAGGCTATTAAAGGAGTATGCATCAAAGCTTTTTCCTACTACTGAACCGTCAATTTTACCTAGTTTATATTTGTTCAATTCATCGAATGAATTAACAAAGTTAAGTGGGAATTCTTGCTTTTTGATGACGCCTGTCATGAGTGAATAAATAGGGATAGAAATATGAAAGTCTCTTGCTCTATCTTCAGAGAAATAGGCGCCTACTAGCATATCTTTCTCGCCCACTTTTACTTTCTCAAAGGCTTCTGTCCAATCGCTAAAAACAATATTACTTGTATAGCCTGACGCCTTTAAGGATTCCGCAACTATGGCAGAAACAAATCCGCCACGATTCAAAGAGCTACCGTAAAAAGGGGCCCAATCGGTTGTTGTCAGAGAGATCTCTTGTGCTTGAACCGTACTCGAAACGCTCAACCCCAAAGTTAATCCAAGACTTAAACCTAACGTGCTCACACCTAAGCCAATGGACTTAGATAGACTTTTTACTCGACCTTTTACGCTTAATTTATGTAACAAAATGATCACCTGTTTTTAATTATTTTACTGCCTGCTTATACCGACAGTTTGGTGTTACGCCTGCTGCTCACCAGTCACGCAGCAGATGTTTGAATAAGCGTTATCTAAGATACAAAACCTTATTCGTAACGCTTAAAAATAGCTTAAATAGCGAACACCTTAATTAATATAGAATCTTGATTTGAAATAACTATCGAATGATAAGTGGCTTTAGCTAGGTTTGTATCAAATTAACTAAAGAGTGTTTTTGAAATATCTGAATATTAAAGGTAACTTATTAATTCAATACAGAATTAAGGATGAACTTTAGTGCAGAGTAGTAAGCAAGGAAGATTAAATAAGCTTGTATGGAATAAAAACGTAATAAGGCGTTCTCTTGTATATATGACACTAATCAGCTTTTTATCTGGTTGCATCATGGTGCCGAAAACGCATGAATTCCAAGAACCTAAATGTGAGTTGATTACTAAAGAGCTTACCGTTGGGCTTAAGGAACTTGATTTTAGTAACAGTAAAATGAATCCAGTTGGATTTATCGGTTTACCTTTTGCTCTTGCTGCTCTTTTTACTGCTTCGGTTGTGGTCTCTGGTTCGATTGTGGTGGCTGGAAATACAATCCACTGGATAGAACAAGAAGGTATCTGTGACGATGGCAAAATAAGAAACGCTGTGGCTGATTTATCTGGTTCTCTTGTGTCTGTGGGCGGGCAGGTCATCACGAGTTCTAAACAGTTGATGGACTGGCTTATGTTCTGGAAAGAAAAGGAAGAGGCCGACACTCAGCAAGGGCTAGATCTTTTACTGTTAGAGAATAACGCTGAACCTATTGAACCCAGTGCAGAAGAAGGTGTACTAGAACCCATAATGTTTGAACTCGAACAGAATAAAACAGAAGCTGAAATAAGACTAGATGATGCCCTAGCTGTTGATAAAGAGCCAGTTGATGAAGAGCTAGTTGGTGAAGAGCAAACCGATTTAATGAATAGTGATGATCTGATACTTGATAATAAGGTTGAAAATTAACGGGTTAAAGGGAGTAGGTGAGAAGAATGCAAAAGGTATTTTGGTTAATCGAAGGCAAGATAGCAGGGCGCTCTGGCCCTAATTTAGATGCTTGGAACCTAGCGGAGCTTAAAGAACATGGCATTGCGGCTATCTTAAGTGTCAATTTTGCCGAATCAGTTGATTCTAATGAAATGGATAAAGTAGGAATAGCCCATGTCAATATTCCTATGTCGCCTAATGCGCCTGTACAAGCAGGTGATAAAGAAACTTGCTTGGAGAATTTACCAAAAGCCATGGCTTTTATTGAGGCACAAAAAGTGTCGGGCCCAGTGATGATTCATTGTCGTTCAGGCAAGGATAGAACAGGCTTGGTCATGGCAGCTTATCTGATTCAATTTGAAGGTATGACAGCTAAAGAAGCCATGGATAAGGTGTTCAGTGTGAGGCCTATCGCCTTTAGCGCAGAGGGGTGGATACCTTTTGCATTGGATGTGTTGGAGAGTTTTGAAGCGTCTTTATCAATAAAGAAAAAGAGCGCTACTCACTTTTGAGTAACGCTCTATTGCGCTTATAGGAATTTCCTAAAAGTGATTATTACTGAATTAACAAAGCGGCTCTTCACTGCTAACAAAGAGGCTCTTCGCTGCTAACAAAGCGCCTCTTCATTCCAAGGGGTATCCACTTTTAGAATCGATGCTAAAGTCGGTGCTATCTGAGAGGCTGTCGCAAATTCCACCTCTTGTTGTGGCACATTTGGACCAACAAACAGACAAAAACGATAGTCTTCACGAGAACCAGGTCGCATGCCGTGATTAGATTGATATTTAGATTTTCCGCTAATCTGCCCTGTGTCTTTTAAGTCCCTTTCAAAGCTAGTTAGCGCCCCTTCTTTAGAGGTGAAAACTAAAAGCTCATCTTGCTGATGTTCAGGAATAAAGACCTTATTCCAGGTTTCTAAACCCGCTTCTAGCAATATCTTGGTGACTTGCTCCGCTTCCGTTTGGGATCTAGGGGCGATAAGCAGCATGCCGCCTTCACTAGACCAACGTACGCCTTCAGGCAGAATCTGGTCACAATAAATTGCCTCTGTCATCGCCGTATGGCCATGGTCACTCATGATGGCAAAGTTATACTCATCTAACTTGCCTGCTTGTCTTAGCCTTTCTAATAAGGTGCCGACTTGCGCATCGGCTGTGCGAAGCGAATGTTCCATCATAGGATCACCTGCTCCGTACTTATGCAGAAAGTAATCGGTCGCCGCAATTTCTAATAAGATAAGGTCTGGCGCATCATCCGAGCATGCAAGGCCAGCGCCTATGTCTAATAATTGCTGATCAGCCAACATGCCAAAAGTCATCGTCTCAGTCGTATTATAGTCTTGATACTTTGCGCCATTAGGGTTGATCACCCTAGCATCAACTCGGGCTTGATCAAGTTCAGCTAATCGCGCTTGAGTACGTTTACTTAATGCATCCTTTAAAGCTTGATTAGCTTGTGCTTTTTGCTGCTCTTCTATGGATGAGGAGTCGTCAGTTCTCGCGCGATTTGTCGTCTCATCAGACCACCAAGGGTCAAGGTAAAGGTCACAATCTTGGGTATTCACCATGCCATAACCTAGGCCTGCTACCTTCTTGTTAGCTTGCTTGGCATAGCCTGCCACTGTGGTGGTTAATACATCTTCAGGAATCGCCCAACGAAACTCAGTACCATCCCAAACCTTATTACCATACACCCCATGTTCGGCGGCGGTTTGTCCTGCAATCATAGAGGTACGGCCGGGAAAAGAAGTACCGCAGACTTCAGGTGTTAAGGCTTTCACATAGGTGCCTTGGCTCGCCAACGCATGCAAGTTGGGTAACCAAGCTTTTGCTTGTACAAATAGGTCGGCACTGATGCCATCTATCATAATGAGGATAAGCTTACTCATAGACAGAGCTCCTTATACTGACTTAAGCAGCAGGCTGAGTTAACAGCTTCTGCATCATAGGAATGTAATGATTCAGGTCTGGTACAGTAAGAGAATCCTGTTTGCCAGCATCATCCCAGTAACGTACTTTTACCGCATCTTGATGATAAGGTTCGGCTTCAAATTGCGCCACTTCATCCGTATTCATTGGGCCGCCTTGTACCGCTAGCGACTCTTTCGATGCCTCAGAAAGCACCTCGTAATACTCAGGTTTTACCGCACATAAGTAGCGTTTGCTCGCCACATGTAGACGAATCGCATCGAGTACTCTTTGTGGGAAGTGCCCAGCAAGAAAGTCCGCTGCACTGTCTTCGTGTTCGTTATCTATGCCTTTTTGTAGGCAATCTTCGGCATATTCGCTGGTGTAGTGGCCAATATCATGTAATAGGGCCGCTATGATAAGTTCGTCGTCTGCACCGGCTTGCATAGCAAAAAAGGCAGATTGCAGCATGTGCTCAGCCATGGTGACAGGTTCACCCATGTACCAGTCAGCACCATGGTCGCTAAAGAGCGCTTCTATCTTGGCTAGAATGGAGTTTTCGCTTGTCATTTTTACGTCTCCTTATCTGATTAGTTTGATGTCTTCTTAGCTGATGGGTTTGATGTGACTCGAGCGTCAGTTTCTGTCTTACGAGATAACACAGATTGCAAACTGTATAAGCTATCGACATCTGCATACGCCCCTTGTAACCAACGGCTGCCAGAGGTTGAAAAAGCCTTTCTCGCGTGGAATACACGGGTGTTATCAAACATCACAAGTTGGCCTTGCGTGAGTTTAAAATCAATCATGATGCTGGTGCGATTGAGTATCTCAGCATAGTGCTGATAGGCTTTATAGAAGGCTTTCATCTTTTGCTTATCGATATTGATAGGCGCAATAGAACGGTTGTTAAAACGAACTTTGACCACCTGACCCTTATCATTTACTTCAATTAAAGGCACACGGGACTGAAGGTCAGTGTCTTTATCTTGAAAGCGAAAATTGATCCAAGTTTGGCTTAAAAGGTCAAAATCAGCTTGGCTTTCTTCTCTTAGAATACTGGCTGCTTTAAAGCCATCCCCAAGAATCGACTCGCCACCTTCTACCGTGTTTTCTAAACAATGCAGTAATTGCACTGTTGGTACTGGGTCGCGATAAGGGTTATCCGCATGCAGACCTAAGCCTAAATTTGTAAAAGCGAGGTTGTTTGGCTCAACTTGGGTTTTCACCTCAAACAACTTGCCATAGTTAGTGTCTCTGACATAACCAAAGGTATCGATCACATCAAGAATCTGGCCTTCTTTACAAGGGACATTCTCTAAAATGGCAAAACCATAAAGAGCAAAGTGATCGAATAAAGCGCGGCTAGTATCCTTGTTGCTTAGGTAAGCGTCATAGTCGAACACAGACTTTTCTGTGCTAAAGCTTGAGTCCCATAACACCTTATTTTGTTCTGAGTAAATATCATTGGCGAGGTGTTTGTCATACGCATTTTGCTCAAGCCAGTCCAAGCTAAATACACTGCGATGAAGTGGCGAGAAGATAATCTCAACATGCTGATTATCCAATGGCGTGATTGACTCTATACTCACATCTAAAGGAAAGTCAGTCACATTCATAAGGCGCTGGCCACTGTGGGCATCGCGACTCTCGGGCATTTGGCAATGGTCTCTTAACCAGACCGCGAGAAACTCGCTGTTATGACCATCATTCCATTCAATATTTAACTGAGTGCTATCGTGCGCTATTGAGAGCTTATGGCCATTTGCCATTGCAATACTCATGTTTCACTACCTCATTATATTTGCCTTACCACAAGTTAAGCATGCTTGTGATTTGTATGAACATGATGACAAACTAACAGGGATAAAAACATTGAGAATTTCCAAAGTGCTAGTATAGAATTTCTAAAGTCTTTGAGTTTTAATTATGTTAAAAAGTGATCCGACACCATAAATATTGCATTTTGATGACGTTTTTATTGCCAATAGAGAATTTTATCTTATCTATGCTATAGAATTGCTAAAATCGAGACAGGATAAGAAAAGGAAGTAACCTCATGCCTCAAGCTCAAAGTTTACCGCCATTAAACGCCCTTCGCGCATTTGAAGCCGCAGCGCGATTACAGAACCTAGCCAAGGCCGCAGCCGAGCTACATGTCACCCAAGGGGCAGTGAGTCAGCAAATTAAATTGTTAGAACAATACCTTGATACCCAGCTTTTTTATCGCAGAGCAAAAGGGCTAGAACTAACTGACAGCGCCAAAGCTTATTTACCTGTTTTAACCCAAGCTTTTACCAATATGCAGGCAACCACCAACGAGCTGTTTGTGTCCGACTATCGCCCCACTATTAAAGTGGCCTGTGGTACCACTTTTGCCCAATGTTGGTTAATGCCAAGATTACCCAAGTTTTTTGCTAAGCATCCAGAGTATCGAGTGAGACTGCTAAGCTCGGCTTGGCCAACAGGTCAGGGTGTTAATGATGCCGATGTGGAAATTTGCCATGGGGAAGGGGGCTTTTCTGGTTATCGAGTACAACGCATTATTAAAGAAGACTGGATGGTGATCGCCAGCCCCAGCTTTATCGAAACGCACCTACCAGAGGGTGAAAACCAGTTTAATGACCTAGACCAGATGAAAAGCCTCCCTCTTATTAGCACATTGGGCTTTAAGCTAGGTTGGCGTAACTGGTTTAGTGAGCTGGGTGAAGAGGGCTTTCAGCCAGAGCCCTTGTTTGAAAGTAACCACACCTCTACCGCATTAGAAATGGCACAAGCAGGCGTTGGCTTATTACTGGGTTTGTCTTTTTGTTTTCGCATGGCGTTAGATGAAGGTAAGGTGGTTAAGGTGCACGATCACATAATGCCAGCAGAAGGTGGCCAGTACCTGATTCTATCAAATGCCACTATCACACCTAAAGTGGATGCTTTTTGTCGTTGGATGTTAGCAGAGCTAGCGGATCATCCGGATAGAGACAATTTAGAGTGGGGATAGAGATATGATCTGCTTAGAAATAAAGACAGGGAATAAACTAGGTGTGAATATAAATAGTGAATACTCACACCTTATCTAGATATTGCTGTTGATTAAACTAACTCGCCTCTGGCTGGGTAGTCTTTTTGAATCGCAAAGTCTATCGCACCTAGTATTTCTTTAAAGTGCGGGCGCGCAAATGGCATAGTACTGATATTGCTCCAATAAAGGGTATTATCAGGGCGAACAATAAAGATACCAGGTTCTGTAAACTCTTCTGGCTCTTCGATGCCTATGCTGGTTAAACCACGACCTTTCGATCTGTGTAAACCTAAGGCTTGAGATTGCTCAACGCTTAATCCATAACCTAGGTTTAGTCTTGGTAGCTTCCATTCATCAAAAGCGGTTTGCGCTCTTTCATGGGTATCACTACTAATTGTAAAAATATTAACGCCTCTGGCACTAAAATCTTCAGCTAAGCGATTAAGCTCAGTCAAATAGCTCTTACAAATAGGGCAATGTAGACCACGGTAAACCACTAACATGGTGAATTGAGCGGGTTCTTGTTCTGCCAAAGACCAATTATCTTGCAAGGAATGGAACTGCAAAGCAGGCATGGCTTGGCGAGGTTTTAAAACTGTCATAATAAGCTCCTAACTTTTTCAAGGTTGAGTTCAAGAGCAGTAAGACACCCATTCCATTTGGTGATTTTAACTTGATTACCTATTTTCATTCTCATGACTCACTGGCCCAACTAGTGTGGCACCAAAGACTGATTTGTCTATTAAATGATCAGTTTTGATGTCTTAGTAGTAATCATAGGGGATCTTGTGTATTTTATTTGTATCAATTTAAATTAAATTTGTAGCAGATAGTACAAAATGGATAGATTAACCACTTTATTGACTCACTTTCGACCGCAAGTGAAATCCGTGTCCTTTTTGCAACAGCATGAAGACATGCCTCACGAGCAAAATACCAAACAAGAATTCGACTTAAGTATCGAAAATGCGTCAGAAGAAACACACCAAGCCTCACAAAAAAGAGTACACCTCTCTCCCGAGTCCTCCTATTTACTGTGTGTCTGTCAGGGGAAGCTCAGTTTTTTAGAGCAAGAGTTTATGTTAGGAGAGAACGCAGGTGAGTTTACCCAAGGCAGTATTCTCTGGTTAGCCGCAGGCACAGAACTCAAGCTACAAACCTTAGAACAAGAGCAAGACGCTGCCATACTGGTATGTGAGTATGACTTTGGTCTCTCTAGTCTCAACCCTTTATTGGATACTCAATCCAAGCTGGTGGGCATTAATCAAGAAGATAATATCGCCCTAGCAATTCAACCTATTCTCGATGTGCTGCAACAAGAGCTAGCGAGGCTCTCATGTGGCTTTCAAGTGGTTAGTGAGCGTCTCGCCGAAGCCTTGCTGGTGCAATTCTTACGCTTACTGATGCAGCAAAAGCGCCTACCATTTGGTTTATTAGCGGCTTTATCTGACGACAAACTGGCAAGAGCCATAGTAGTGATACACGATCAGCCCGAACAAGCTTGGACAGTGGAAAAACTCGCCCAGCAAGCCGGCATGTCCCGCACCGCCTTTAATAATGCCTTTCGTGACAAGCTAGGTTACACCCCACTTGAATATGTCACCCTTTGGCGCATGAGATTAGCCAACCAAAAACTCAGACAAGGCCAACATAACCTTGCCGCCCTGAGTTTAGAGTTAGGTTATCAAAGTGAAACCGCTTTTCGTCGTGCCTTTAAAAAGAACCTAGGCTTCGCTCCAGGGCAAGTACGCAAACTGCAAAAAGAGGAAAGGCTGCAACTGCCTTCAGCCTCATAAAAGCCAGCTTTTCTAGCTAGCAGCAGATTTCGTGAAAACTGAATGAAAACAATTGAATAGGGCTTTTTTAGCCGAGATTGAACAATAAATAAGCAAGACTTGGCTTAACTGATAAAAAGCTGAAATAAATAAAGAGAAAAGCCTAAACAAAGCTTGGCAGAAACTCATAAGCTAGATATAATGGCGGCCGTTTTAGGGCCTATAGCTCAGTTGGTTAGAGCATCCGACTCATAATCGGCAGGTCCCGTGTTCGAGTCACGGTAGGCCCACCATATTAAAAACCACCTTTGAGAAATCAAAGGTGGTTTTTTTATGTCTAGGTTATTGTTAATACTCTTGAATTCTTGCTAGAAGTGCAGCACTTTTTGTTTCAAGCAGCCACTGTCTGTTCTGTTTCTACTTTCTCATCTAATAAAATTTATAGTTTCTTTTAATCATTCTTAAATATGTTACCACTAGAAAAGTCTATTCGATTCCAAGCTTTTTAAAATAATCGTCTGACATTTCGCATGTATTTAATACTTTTTGAATCGCCATTGATGAACCTTTTAATGAGATTCTCATTGAGTAAGTAGTGCCTCTAAAATCTTTTGTTTTTAGGTATAAACTTTGTCCGCTCATCATTTTTTTAGCTAACCTAAATTGATCTAAATTATCAGCGAATATCGCTGTACCATCTGTTGATACAGACCACCTTCTGTTCATCTGAGCTTTATTCTTGTCAATTCTATAACTCACTGTAATTGGTGATTTTGATGCTAGAAAGTGATCAAACTCGAAAATCACATCTAATTTTCCAAGACTGTTACAACGAACAGAGCTTAAAGTTTCCCCATTACTAGTTAAAACATAAGCACTTGTGCTTTTTCTGTCATTGAAAGGATCGATCTTACTTGATACTTGCCAACTTTGGCTTGCTGCGTATACCAAACAAGGAAAGGAAAATAATTGCTAACGTATTAAATACAGGTCTCATTGAAAATATTTTCCTCTAAGTTTCGATAGCTTAACTGATACTTATCTAAATTATGTAAATTGGAGGAATTAAATTTCTTTAATTATATCAATCGAGTAGTTGCTCTACTATTTCTCTAGCCTTTTTCGGGCCTATCTTATTTAGCTTCTGAAAGTCTTTTTCTGTCCCTTCTTTTAGTTCGCTTAATGATGAGAATCCCATTTCTAAAAGCTGAATTAGCATTTCTGGTGTTATGTGTTTTAGATCAATTACAAACTCTTTAAACAAAAAATGTAAGCAATGCGGCACTGATACCCAAATCTCAGGAGTAGCGGCTACTATCTCTATAGATCTAGAGTGTAACTCTTTTAAATCAGTTGTATCTTTAAAAGGTTTTTCCATAACTTGTCTAAATTTAATTAGAGATTGTAATACCCAATTCTCATTTTTACATGATGGTACTGGCCCAAACTTTGTGGCACGTGTTGACTTAATATCAAGCGAATACAGCTCTTTTACTTTTGGCATCCAACATCCATACTTTGATGGAATATTTAACAATTCCGCTTCTTCAGCTGTTTTTACACATTGGTCAAACTCCAAATATTTGAGTGGTGTTGTATAGTCAAGATTTGCACTGAATTTAACGCCATCGCAAATATCTGAATTAACTTTAGCGACCTTAATTGATTGCTCTATTATACTTTTGTTAGGTTCGTATAACTCATTCAATATTTTTTCTATTTTTAGTTCTTCAACTTCTTCTTCAATCGCAGCAATGTTTTTTTCTAGTTCATCCAGCTGAGTTATTTTGAAGAATGAGTAATTAGAGGTGAGTTCTTTCAAACTACTAAGGTTATTTTTTACAACTCTAATCCGAGATATTTTAGTATCAAGGTTTTTTGATTCATTAGATATTATTAGTGACTCATTGATGATTTCAACAAGCCTGTTTCCACTATCTATTATTCGTTGGGTATCATTATCAATGTGTTGAGCTTCTGTTTTATTTTTCTTAAACAATCTTTTTATGATGTTAAACATTAATGCAGTCCCTTACTGAAATGAGCGGAAAGTATATGCTGCTTGCTTAAGCGAAAAAAGAGACTTATATAAATTTCTAACACAGGTTGATTGAAGGCGAGTCGATGTTAGCCGTAAATTGTTTTAGATGATTCAAGCTATAAGTCAGGAAAAATATGCTCACTTGGATTCTGATGTTGGAGGGGGCTGATTAATATTATTTCTTTTGATTTGTAATATACGATGTCGTTAGCGATAAACCACCAATAGAGCGGTAAATATACGGCTCTATTGGACTTTTGAGATTAACTAAATCACTCGCTTTTTAAGTTTTTCTAGCGCTAAATTTTTAGTTCTACTTCCACCGATACGAGTTAACGCTACTTTTCTTGCTTGAGTAACACGCTATCGACGTACATGGCTTTGCACATGGCAATCATCATTAAGCCTAGGATCATAGCGAAGGGCAATGCGCCTATTATCATGGCATTTCTTAGTGCTTCCATAGGGTTGTTATCGCCTGCGGCTAAAAGCAGAGTACCAATGACGGCAGTGAGGATGGCTCCCCAAACAATTCGATGCTTAATACCTGCATCTTGATCGCCACCTGACATGATTGTATTCATAACAAGAATACCCGAATCAGCCGAAGTGATTAGGAATGTGAGAACCAAAATGACACACATAATATTAACCAGTGCTAAAAACTCACCTTCTAATAAGTAGCCTAACGTTATAAATAATTTATTTGTATTTGAAGCGTCAATAATTGATCCGTCTGCAACGCCACTTAATTCAAGGTCAATCGCTGTCGCACCTAATATTGTCATCCAAGCAAAGCAAACCAAAGAGGGTGCGATGACACAGCCTAAAATGAATTCACGAATCGTCCTACCTTTTGAAATTCGAGCAAGGAATAAGCCGACAAAAGGCGCATATGCCACCATCCAAGCCCAATAAAAGGTTGTCCAGCCTGCTTGCCATGCAAATTGACGGCCTTCATTTCCTGCTATATAGGCTTGTTTAAGAGTACTTTCATCAAGTGCTGCTGCATTATCGGATAAGCTTGATAAGAAGCTTTGATAACTTCCCCAAGCATTCGTTGAGTTAGCGAATAGTTCGCTTGAAAATGCTTTTGCAGATTCAGGGATGAGATCTAAATATTGAGATTCATTCATTGGTAAATAGGCATTAAATGATAGAGAAATATAATGCAAAATATAATCAACAAACGCAGTGCCATAGGTGGTCATCGCAAAGAAAAATGAACCAAAGAAAACGAATATTAATAACAAGAATATAGATAAAATTAAATTAAGGTTAGAAAGGTATTTAACCCCTCTTCCGACACCTGATACAGCAGAAACAATTGATAAAATCATGATTAATGCTAAGCCAGCGATTAACCCTGCATTACTGGGTGTTGGTACATCGCCACTAATATTCATAATCCATTCAATGCCAGTAATAGTATAAATACCATCAATTAACTGGCTAACACCAAAACCAATTGTTGTTGATACAGCCAGAATAGTGGCAACAACACCTAATATATCAACGATATGTCCCAATACGCCATTTGCATATTTACCGATTAAAGGCGCTAAAGTAGATCTTAATGTTAGAGGCATTCCTCGGGTATATGAACAATAGGCTAATGCTAAACCTACAATGACAAACACTCCCCAAGTATGAAACCCATAATGCGCAAAGGTATAGCGGTAAGTAGGTAAGAGAGCCTCAACCGTATTTGCCTCAACATCTTGGGCTAATATTGCGGGGTTAGATGCCCAAAGGCCTAGGGGTTCAGCGGTCGAAAAAACCATCAAGCCAACACCTAAACCGGCCCCAAACATCATTGAAAACCATGAGAAGGTTGAGAATTCTGGTTTATCACCAGGCAAGCCCATTACGCGTTTTCCTATCGAAGGAACAACCGCAATAAAAATGAGAAAGCATGAAAAAAGGCCAAATAAGATGATATAGAAAGCATTAAAGTTTTCGAGAAGGGCCCACTTTATACTTCCAAGTAAATTATTTGTTGATTCAGGCCATAGGAGAGCCCAAAGCGCTAGGGCAATAATAATACTCTTACTTCCTAGAGCGATTGGAACACTATAGTTTTGATAAAACCCCGTGTCAGATTTTTTTATAACAACATCAGTAAACTCTGGTTTTATCATATATTTCTCTCATTATTTTATTTATTAGAATTAAAAAACTAAACAGACAAGAGTAATTATACAAAGACGTAAAAGTTATTAAATTTCGCGAATTTAAAGTAAATTGAAACTAGTTTAAGCGAGTTTATGCTCTTAAAGCGAAGGTTAGAATGTATATGTTTTGATTAGATCTAAATACTTCTATAAATACATTAATAAAAAATATTGATTGATAAGTTTATCTTAATAACAGGTTTAAAAACTGTATTTTATAAGGTTTAACTTAGGCTTTTCATTCGCTTAATACAGATATTATTGTGGTTTATTCTTTCAGAGTTGTCGAATCTGACCGTCTAGATTGAGACACCTAATTTGGTGCTGGTCTTGGCTTTACCATCAATGTTTTAAAATAAATATAAGCCGTACCAGCGAGGCAGATACACGCCATGGCGATCATCAATAATATGAGATAGTTAACGCTAGGTTCATACTCAGAAGAGATGGCCGAGCCTATGACGATATAAGATGAGGTTAAGGTGCCGTAGATGGCGGCAGAGTAGCCTGTTTTCGACTTATCTACCTTCATGAAGGCATAGACTAGGGCGTAACAGTGGACGACACTCAGAGCAAAAATAAAGGCCGAATAGCTGAGAGAAAAGAGAATAATAAAATCCATCCCTTGAGCTAAGGTGCTCAGGTAGCTAATCAGTGCCGCTAGAACAGACAATGAGCTCCATTTAAATAGCCCTTGCATCACATTCGTTTCTCGCAAATACCTTAGGTAGTAAAGCCTTGCGAACACAGACACCAATATTAATAAAAAGCAGATGATACCAAAGTTTAACGAGCTGACTTGCGCCTCTTCTATGAAGATGAAAGAGGCGATCTGATAAAAAATCACCATGGCAACCACGGCGCTAATGCTGATAAACGAGCTGATGGTAAATACTGAGTTTGTCAGCATGGCTTTGTAGTTTGTGTATGAGGATTTTGCAAAGTAGGCAAAGCTTATTTTCGTTACTGCTTCATCGGTTTGTTTAGCCGTTTTGGGGAATAAAAAATAGGTCGAAACAAAGAGGATAAAACCAATAAAGGCCATGCTGCTAAACACTTGATGCCATTGGCCAAACTGGATAATAAGGCCGCCAACTATGGGAGAAAGAGCAGACATGAGAGTAAAGCCTAGTGAAGAGAGTGGCATGATGGTTTTGAGTCTGTCTTCTGAGACCAACTCCCTCGCTGTTGCAAAGCCAATAACATACATAGAGGCGCAGCAAGCCCCTTGAATAAAGCGATATAAATATAAGGTTTCTATCGTATTTGTGCTGACTATGGCGAGGCTTGTCAGGCTGAAAACGGCACTTGTGGCTAATAAAATTTTACGCTTATCATAATGAGAAATGAGTGCCCCAAAGAAGAGTTGGCAGCTCCAAAAACCAATGGCAAACAGGGTGATGGTTAACTGAACTTGGTAAAATGGTGCCTGAAAAAGGCTTTTAAGTTGCGGCAACGAAGGGGCGTATAAATCAAGCGCAAAAAAGTACATGGACACTGTAATGACAAGAAAATAGATAGATTTCTTTTCTAGCAAAGAGAAGGGCTTGTTGTTTTCCATTCAAATAAAATCCAATACCTAGGTGTGTTTCTCTTCTGTCTTAATCGGCTTAAGTAATCGGTTCGAGTCATTGGCTTAAATGCTTGTTCTTTCTCTCATGAAGCCTTTGCTGATTCTATCCTACTCTATTCCTGTAAAAGAGTAATCCAGTGCTTCTGACGATTATCTTGAATATAGATGTGTGACGAACGAGTTGTGAGCAGGGATAACACAGAAGAAAGTATCTGGCTCCCAAAATATTTCTGGGTGAGCCTGAATCAAAATTATATTTTTGCTTTAACGTCATTAAGTTAGAACGATAAAAAGTGTACTATTATTCAATTAACTGATGTGTCTTTAAATATCAGTACCTAGTTACTAACGTCTTGTTACTAAATAGGTAAATTGAGCTAAATCCGACTATGGACCCAATGAGAGATGAATAAACAGAACTTTGCCGATAACCTTAGATTACTCTGCAATTATAAAAAATCTATCTCAGAAGTGTGCCGCGAGTTGGAGATTAACCGCCAACAATTCAATAAATACTTAAGTGCTAAAACCACGCCTTCTGGCAATAATTTACGCCGTATCTGTGACTACTTTGGGTTAGAAGAGCACGAGATTTATTTGCCCCATGAAGAGTTCGAAGAGATCATCAGGGTTAGGCCTGTGCATGAGTTGAATCTCGCTTCCATGAATCGCCCTGAGTTGCATATTATTGACCAGCTGATGACAAGTTCGACCATGGATTTGTCCAAGTACGAAGGCAGCTATCATATTTATTATTACTCCACCTCGTTTCCAACCCAGATCCTCAAGGGTTACGGCATGATATTCAAAGAAGATGGGCGTTATTTTATTAAGTGGATAGAGCGCCTTTCGCAAAAAGACAAATCTAGCCATAACGATTTTATTTATAAGATTAAAGGCATGGTGACAGGCTTAGGTAACCGTATTTTTATCAGTGGTTACGAAGAGTTACTGCAAAACGAAATGATACATGTGACCTTGTTTCCGACTTATAAGAATAAGGTGTCTCTGTTATCGGGTTTGATGTTAGGTGTATCAGGAACGGATGCTAGAGAACCTGTGAGCCAAAGGGTTATTCTGTCCTATTTAGGAAAAAACTGTAATCACAAGGACGCCTTAAAAGCATGCGGCATTTTTGAAGAGGATTCCGGTGAGATAGAAGAACAGATTCGCAAACATATAAGTAATGATCTCGACCCTGAAGAGAAGGTGTTTTACGCAAGGCCACTTTAGTTTCTCGTTCAATAGTTCTGACGTTCAATTTCAATCTAAAAAGCCCCTTATCAATGATTTGATAAAGGGCTTTTTATTTTGTTATTTCTCGCTTATTTATTTTCTGAGCTGCGCACTGGCAAAACGTCATAATCGGCTAAGGTATCACGACGATAAGGGATCTCTTTTCGCACCTTGCTGATCACCTCTCTGTCGACTTCAACAAGATGGAAAGCTTCCTCTTGCCCAAAGATGAGTGGTTGTACTTTATTATCCACCCAAGGCGGGCAAATGATAGATTGGCCAAAATGATCGCCACTTTGGTTGATGCTCATAAAATAAACCTGATTCTCTAGGGCGCGGCTCACCACAAATTGCTTCCAAGTATGGAAGGACAAGTCTTGGGCGAAGGCCACAGGATGCAAGATGACATCGACCGAGAACTCGCCACACAGACGTCTGATGAGTTCAGGAAAACGCATGTCATAACAAATGATAATGCCAGCACGCACGCCATCCACTTCAAATACAGATAAGTGGTTGCCACGCTTAAAGTATTTAAGCTCAGCCGCATCACCGTATTCGGCTGTGTGTATCTTGTCATAATGGGTGAGATACTCACCATTACGGCCTAAAGTCACTTGGCTAATATAGGCATCACCGTCTTCTTTACGAGGCATGCCATAACAAATAGCCACCTTATTTCTGCGACAAAAACTGGAGAACTTGTCATAGGTTTCACCATAGAGCTCTTCACTAAAGGTGTCTATGTTCTGAAAGTTTTCAGCCGAATATTCCATGGTGGAAAGCTCGGGCAAGACGACCAAATCCACGCTTTTATCTTTCAACTCTGTCTCTAATTTAGTGATAACAGTGTCGATGTGTTGTAGCTGTTTTTCTCGGCTATCTATCGCCGGAATATGAATCTGACAAGCTAATATACGCATACCAGAATGACTCCATTAGGTTTATTTAATAAAGCGTGTTTATTAAAAATTGCTTGATAAAAAGAATTTCAAATCTTAGTGACTAGCCTAAAAGCAGCTCAGGTAAAAAGAGTGATAATTCTGGAATAAAGGTGGTTAGCATAAGTGTGGGTAACCAGGCGAAAACGATAAAAATCAAGGTTGGTTTCATCATCTTATTAACCGGAACTTGTGTCACTCTGGCGCCTAAATAGAGCAAAGGAGCAGTAGGAGGCGTAATGTTTGCCATCCCTAGGTTAACGCCAAGCACGGCGGCAAAGTGAATGGGGTCCATGCCTACTCCGGTGACAATTGGCAGTAACAAAGGTGTTGAGAGTAGCAAACCACTGATGTCATCCATCAGCATGCCGATTAAGATCATCACCAGATTCACCATCAAAAGAATCACAATCGGGTTATCCGAGACAGAGTAAACCAACTCTTGGGCAATGCTCGGGATGTCTTCAAAGACTAAAAAGCGGCTAACAATTAGCACCATAAAGATCATCACCATGACCACGCCAACGGTGACACCTGCATTACGCATGGTGTCTAAGAAGGTGCGCCAAGTTAGGCCTTTATAAACATAAATACCGATCGGAATGGCATAGATAACCGCTACTCCTGCCGCTTCTACTGGGGTCATGATACCGCCGTAAATGCCGCCCAAAATGATGGCTGGCATCATAAGCGCAGGGAAGGCTTTAAAGGAGCGAGTTCGGAACATAAGGCCGAAATTATCGACTTTTTGCCCTAGGTTTAGTTGCAAGTCTTTCTGACGACGTAGGCAAATGTAGTTAACGATAATCAGCAGTGTGATCAGGATAATGCCTGGAATAACCGTTGATAAAAATGCTTTCAGTACCGATTGCTGCGCTGCCCAAGCATAGAGAATATGGGACGAGCTTGGTGGAATCAGTAAGCCTAGCGGGCTGGCACTGACAATAAGCGCTGCCGATAATCCTTTAGGGTAATTGGCCTTTCTTAAATGGGGCATCATGATGCCACCAATACAAGTCAGGGTCGCGTTGGCACTGCCTGAGATGGAACCAAAGATACCACTGGCAATCACTGCTGCAGCGGATAAACCACCTCTTAAGTGGCCAACAAACATCTCCGCCAGACTCACCAAGGGCGCGGCAATTCTGCCTTTCTCCATAACCGCACCCGCAATGATAAACAAAGGGATAGCCAATAGGACTAAGGAGTTCATTTTCCAGTGGCCAGTCGGGAGATAACCTGACACTTCGTGGCCACCCATGGAAGCCAAAAACATGAGTACACCGCCAAAGGCAATGGGCACACTCACACCAATTAGCAAAAGCATGCAAAGAATAAAAAGAGTACCTGCAATAATCATTTTAGAGCGTCCTGTAATGCTGGCTGTTGTTGTGTTTTAGGGCCATTGCTTAACAGCAGATAAAGGTGAAGCGCGGTATAGATAGCCATCATTAGAAAACCAAGGAAAATACCAATACGAGGCACCAGAAATGGGATTTTTAAAGCGATAGTCGATTGCCAGTTAGGGTAAGTATTAAACTCTTCCTGGCACATTAAGAAGCCCCAGTAAGCCACAACGACAACTATGCATAACTCTATGACCTCAACGAGGATAGAGCGCCACCAAATAAGCTTGGGGTCTTTAATTAGGGTGCCAAGAATATCGGCATTAATATGGGCTCTATCATGGCTGGCGACAGCACTTGCCATAAAAAACATCCAGAAGGCGATTGTCATCAACCATTCTTCATAAGCAAACAAGTCCGCCCCAAAGCCATATCTAAAAATCACCACAAAGAAAAAAGTGAGCGCCATGATGGTGCCTGACGCGATAATGATGCCGTTCATTAACTTCATCAATAAGTCCAGTGGTATCCGCAGCCCGGAGGGGAGTTGATTCGTATAATTTGCCATGAAATGAGCCTTACTTTAGTGAACAGATAACTTGAAAGCAGAGTATGGGTGGGAGGTTCCCATACTCTGAATAGGACTGATTAGTGAGAATCAGCCTTGATGCGATCAAGTGTGTCCTTACCGACAGTGGGTTCAATCTGAGGCCAGATTTCAGCTTTTACTTTCTCTTTCAGGGCAAGTTTTTGAGCATCAGTAGGCACAAGGACTTCATAACCTTTATCGACTAATTTAGCGCGATAGATTTCGTCATTCTTCTTATTCATATCGAACAATTGATCCGCCGCTTTGGTGAAGGCTTTAGACACAACAGTACGTTGCTCTATGGTCATCTTGTTCCAAGTTTTCTGCGAAATATAGTAAGAAGAGATATCGATAATGGCATCGTTAGCAATAAAGTATTTACCCACATCACTGACGGCGAAGATGGTGTAAGTTGCTTGGCTAGTACAGCAAATCGCACCATCGACTATGCCTGATTGCAATGCAGGGAAAATATCGCCCCAAGCCATAGTTGTTGAGCGATAACCCATCATTTCAACGAGGTTTTTCACTACGTTAGAAGACCAAACACGTATGTTCATGCCTTTCTCGCCAACACCTTCCCAGTTCTTTGGCTTTTTGTTTGCCACAATACCGGTGAAGCCTTCAGGAATGTTTTCCATTAGGTGAATGCCGAGCTTGTCTAAACGCTCGCGCATGATCTGGTTGTAGGCAGAATTTTTGTTACGTACCACGCTGTCCATTTCAGCCCAAGAACTAGCAAGATAAGGCAGTGAGTTGATCTCAAGTACAGGGTCTTTATGTGAGTAAATAAAGCCTGCCACCATATCAATGTTGCCACGGATACTGTCTTCAAACAGTTCTTCACCAGAACCTAATTGGTTCGCTGGGAAAACAGAAACTTTTAGACCAACATCCGCTGATTCAATGTCCTTCTCGATTTGCTTCATCATCTTGGTGCCTGGATGATCTAAAGGCAGTGTGCCTGCAAACTTTAATCTAAGGTCTGCTGCTGAGGCCGACATAGCAGTGGTAAGTGCGATTAAGGTAGCACCAGTGCAGAGTGTTCTTTGCACATTTTTGCTTAGGGTGTTGAGGTTAAACATCTAGATTCTCCAGGAATTGTTGTTATTAAGTTTGGCATAATCTGGCTACTTCACTTGATTTACCTAACTCTCTGATTAAAAAGAAAAGTTAGAAATTCGTGAGTACTAAAGAAGTAAAAATAAGATATCTAGCATTGATGCTAGATTAGAAAGTTCATCATTATTACAAGAGAGGTATAAGGCTTAACCTTGTTATCTTTTCTTGTAGTAAGCCTGCTGGCATTACCTTTAATCTTGAAGTGTTTCTATCTGTTTTATTTTCTACTTCAGTAGAGTTAGCTGTGGGTGATTCCCGGTAACTAACTCTGTTTCCACTATAGGCTTGGAGTGAGTTGGGGTTCAATTTCGCCCTCTATGGTTACCTGAAGCAAGTTTGAGCTTTTCGTGCGTCGATTGACTCACCTTCTTCTTTGCTGGAATGACAGAGTTAAAGAGCAAAAAGCTCTCATTTTTAACTTTCTAATTTAATGAAGGGAGAAAACAGAGGTTATTACGGTTTGTCCTCTTATCCTTTGGGTAAGATCGTTTGGCTTGTGTGAGTAATTTGACGTTGAATAAGCGTCAACTTGCGTCAGTTTTTGACTGATTGCGAAATTGTCGAGCCACCAAGCAGAGTCCTATAGTTTATCTAACAATTAAAAAAATAACGCTGTGGGTAATCTTGTATGTCAGGATTGAATGAAACATTAAGCAAGTTGACGCTTTCCTTTAGGTTAAAGGCCTTAAGTAGAGGCCTTGTTGCATCTTCGCCTTATTGTTCATCACCCCAGTGCTTATCATTGAACGGCTTCTCTATAAAAGGGCTGTCACTGGTGAAAGGCATGGTTTTTCACTTGTCCGTTTTTCAACTCAAGCTACCCATCTTAATGCGACCTGGCCATTGGAGCCGTCGCGGTAATACCGACTAGTTCATCTCGTTTTTTTATTAAGCCTAAATCCCATCCTACTTTTACCTTACTTTTTCCAAATAAGGTGAGAGGGGCTGCTTTGATCCAAAAATGAGAGATGACCATGAAATTTGAAACACTAATTTATAATAAAGCAGCGAATTATGTCGAGATTCGCTTTAACCGCCCACACAGACTAAATGCTGTGGTAGAGCTATTTTACCAAGAGTTAATTGCTGCCCTTGCCCATGCTGAAGCGGATGAAGAGGTTCGCGCAATTCTGCTAACCGGAGAGGGTCGTGCCTTTTGTGTTGGTGCAGATATGAAAGAGCATGGGGCAGGTGAGCGCAGCTTGTTTGATCGTCGCCAATATCTACAACTTGGTAATGATGTGTGTGAAACCATCTTTGAATTAGGTAAGCCAGTTGTGGCTGCGGTAAATGGCTACGCCTTAGGTGCTGGCGCTGAAATGGCCTGTGCTTGCGACTTTGTCATCATGGCGGAAGACGCCAAAATTGGTTTTCCTGAAATCAGCATAGGCACATGTGTCGGCGGTGGTGTGACTCAGTTTCTACCTCGTCTAGTGGGCTTGGCGAAAGCCCGCGAGCTGATCTTTCTAGGTAACAAGATTGATGGCAAAGAAGCGGCTCGTATTGGCTTGGTAACCAAGACTGTGGCGACAGATGAACTTGCAAGCAGCGCTCAAGACTTTATCTCTGAGTTAGCAAGCAAAGCGCCTGTTTCCATGAGGTCTGCGAAAAAGCTGCTGAATCAAGCCTCTTATAACAATCTAGATGCCCAGCTCATCCATGAATTAGATGCGGTTTTTGTGTGTACAACCACACAAGATTGGCAAGAAGGTGTGGATGCTTTTGCACAAAAACGCACACCTAAGTTTAAGGGGTGCTAAGCATGAGCACGCAATTTAACACCCAATTTAACACCCAATCCTTTTCTTCATTAGAGCAGGTGCTTGCGCCAGATTCGATTGCCATAGTTGGTGCCTCAAACGATCCGACTAAACGTGGTTATAAGGCCATGATGGGCCTAATAGACGGCGGCTACCAAGGGGATATTTACCCAGTTAATCCAAAAGCCGACACCATTTTAGGTAAACCTGCTTATGCTTCTGTGAACCTCATTCCAGAAGGTGTGCATATGGCGCTGATTTGTACGCCAGCAAGTACCATCCCTTCTTTGATCAAAGAGTGTGGTGACGTCGGGGTTAAAGGCGCGATTATTCTTGCCAGTGGTTTTGGTGAAGTTGATGAAGTGGGTGCCCGTCTTGAGCAAGAGGTGCTGCAAGCGGCACAAAATGCGGGTGTTCGCATTATCGGGCCAAATACATCTGGTCTTTTTAATCTGCATAAAAAGGTGAACTTACTAGCATTAGATAATGTTAGTGCCGGTGATATCGGCATTATTTCTCAGTCTGGCAACATGTTGTTATCTCTTGCGTTAGAGGCGCAATCGAATGGTCATATTGGCTTTAGTACCTATGTGGGTCCGGGTAATCAAACGGATGTGGGCTTTGCTGATTATCTGGCTTACCTAGGGAGTGATAAGCATACAGGGGTGGCAACTTTCTATGTGGAAGGCTTTAAAGATGGTCGCGCCTTTTTAGACGAAGCTAAGGTAACCAGCCAACTAAAACCGGTTGTTGTCTATAAATCTGGCAGTACAGAAGCAGGCCAGAAAGCGGCGAGTTCTCATACTGGGGCACTTGCTGGTAGTTATCAGATGACAGTGGATCTTCTTCAGCAAGCGGGTGTCAGCGTGGTGGCACATTCCGATGAGATCCTGCCTGTCGCTGAAGGTTTAGGTTTGATGCAACACGCTTCGGGCAAACGTGTCGCCGTGCTCGCCGATGGTGGCGGACAAGCAACCATTGCCTCGGATCGTATTTCTGAAGCTGGCCTAGAGCTTGCTGAACTTGAGACTGCAACACGCCTGGCTTTAAGCCAAATTCTCTTTCCACAAGCTTCCTTGGTGAACCCAATTGATGTGGCGGGTAGTACAGATGCGGCGCCGGGCCTGTTATCAAAATGCATGGAGATACTTGTCGCCGATAAGAATGTCGACATGGTCTTTTTGGTTGGCATGTTTGGTGGGTACGGTATTCGTTTTGCCAAGGAATTAATCGAAGAAGAGCTGCAATGTGCGGATGAGATGATAGCCCTTGCGAAAAAGACAGATAAGCCTCTGATTATCGACAGTCTTTATGCTCATATAAAACCTGAGCCACTTGAGAAACTGCGCCAAGCGGGCCTGCCTGTGTATGCCTCTATCGAACATGCGGTCAAGATCATGTCTGCATTAGGCGAACGTGGTGCTTATCTTAAAAACAATCAGCATCAAGCACGAAAAGCCCCTTTAACGATCAATCAAGCCTGTGCCGATACGCTAGCAAACGCCAAAAGCCAAGGGCGAGACTTGTTTGAGTATGAAGCGAAAAACTTACTGAGTGCTTACGGGTTAGAGGTGGCAAAAGAAATTATCGTGCGTGATGAAAGCGAGTTAGAGAGGGCTTTTGCTGAATTCGGTGATATCCCACTGGTGATGAAGGTCGTCTCTAAAGACATACTGCATAAGTCCGATGCGGGTGGGGTGAAACTCAACTTAGTTGGAAAAGACGCGCTTTATACCGCCAGAGAATCCATCTTGGCTTCCTGTCTTGCCTATAAGGTTGATGCGGATATTGAGGGTGTCTTGATAACGCCGATGGCCCGCAAAGGAACAGAGGTCATTATCGGCATGAGCCAAGACCCTATCTTTGGCCCAGTGCTCATGTTTGGGTTAGGCGGCATCTTTGTCGAGATATTAAAAGATGTGTCCTTTAGAGCCATTCCCCTAAGTCGTTATGACGCTATTTCCATGATAGATCAAATCAAAGCTAGCAAGGTGTTTGACGGTGTTCGAGGAGAATTACCCCTAGACAAAGATGCTTTGGTTGACCTCTTGTTAATCGTCTCAGCCATTGTTGAAAACCACCCAGACATTAGCGAATTAGACCTTAACCCTGTGATTGCTTATGACAATGGCTACGCCATTGTCGATGCCAGAATCATTGTCTCTCAGGAGAAATAAAGATGACATTTGACTATCAAATCCCACAACTAAAAGACGCTAAGTTAACCCTTGAAGAGGGTGTGGCGATATTAACTTTTGATCGTCATGATCTGCGCAATGCACTCACTGGCTCTCACTTGATTGATGACATAGTGACAACGGCTAGCTGGGTGAATCAAGAAAAAGCCGTGTCAGTGCTGGTGATGACAGGCGCAGGGTCAGCTTTTAGCGCTGGCGGCAATATTTTGGATATGGCGGAACGTGCTGGGGATTTTGCGGGCGATGTTGCCGAGTGTGAAGAGCGTTATCGTCGTGGTATTCAGCGTATTCCGTTGGCCCTGCAAGAAGTGGAAGTGCCTATCATAGCAGCGGTTAATGGACCTGCTATAGGGGCAGGTTTTGATTTAGCCAATATGGCGGATATGCGGATCGCCTCTGAAAAAGCCAAGTTTGGTGAGACCTTCTTAAACCTTGGCATTATCCCAGGCGATGGTGGCGCTTGGTTTATGCAGCGCTTAATTGGCTATCAAAAAGCATTCGAACTTACCCTGACTGGCCGCGTGATTGATGCCAATGAAGCCAAAGCCCTCGATATTGTTTTGGATGTGGTTGCTCCCGATCAGTTAATGCCAGCCGCTTTAGCCTTAGCTGAGCGTATTGCTAGCCAACCTCCTAAAGCGACACGCTTAACAAAACGTTTGATGAAGATGGCACAACGCACTGAATTAAAAGACTTTTTAGATGTGTGCGCCAGCTATCAAGGTATGTGCCATAACGAGCCAGAACACCTTGAAGCCGTGAATCGTATGTTGCTCTCTATGAATAAAAAGTCATGAACCAATCACCATGCACAAAAGAGTGCTTATAAATTTCAACTTTCGGTCTTAGTAACCCTTTTAGCCCTTCTCGTTCCCTTAGCTTAATACGAGAAGGCCTTGGTTACAGGGAGCATGGCGTTATGCCATGCGCCTTTTTTAATTCTTAATTTTCTTGGTAAAGCTTCTCTCATAAAGAGTGAATAAAGAGCGAGCAATTGCTAAGAAATCGGTAAGGAATAACGCATGAATATTCAACAAATTGGGGTAGTGGGTGCAGGACAAATGGGGGCAGGTATTGCCCAAGTCTGTGCGCTAGCAGGCTATCAAGTCATCATGTTTGACTTAAACGGCGAAGCCCTCGAAAAGGCCTTATCTGGCATAGCGACCAGCCTGCAAAGATTGATCAAAAAAGAAAAGCTCACTATAGATGAGATGCAAGGTTGCTTGGCGAATATCTCAGCCTCAACAGAGCTTAGCTCAATGGCACAAGCGGATTTAGTGATAGAAGCTGCCAGCGAACAAGAGAGCATTAAACAACGTATTTTTCGACAGCTGGATGATATCTGCCATCCAGATGCCATTTTAGCCACCAACACTTCTTCCATTTCCATTACTCGCCTTGCGGCTGTGACTAAACGCCCTTCAAACGTAGTGGGGATGCACTTTATGAACCCAGTACCTGTGATGGCACTGGTGGAAGTTATACGCGGTTTGCAAACTCAAGATACGGTATTTGATCAGGTCACCCAAGTGGCAAAAGAAATCGGAAAAACACCCGTGGATGTGAAGGATTCACCGGGTTTTGTAGCCAATCGAATCCTGCTGCCCATGATCAACGAAGGCATTTTTTGCCTGCATGAAGGCTTGGCAAAAGCAGAGGATATTGATGAGGTGATGAAGCTTGGTATGAGCCACCCCATGGGGCCTTTAGCGCTTGCTGACCTGATTGGTTTAGATACCTGTTTGAGCATAATGCAGGTGTTATATACCAGCTTTAATGATAGCAAATACCGTCCTTGTCCTTTGTTAGTGCAAATGGTGGATGCGGGCTATTTAGGCCGTAAAACTGGCCGTGGTTTTTATACTTATTAGGAGCAAGTAATGCGTTACCAACATATTTTACTTGAGCCGATCGAAGCGGGTGTTGTGCGTCTGACGATTAATCGCCCCAAGGTATTAAATGCGCTTAATAGGGCAACCTTAGAAGAGATAGATCAGGCTTTAGACCTGCTTGAAGCAAATAAGAATACACGCTTGTTATTAATCACAGGTGCAGGCGATAAAGCCTTTGTTGCTGGGGCAGATATTGAAGAAATGCGTCAATTGAACTCCCTTGAAGCTAAGGCTTTCTCTGCCTTTGGGCTAGGTGTATTGAGACGCTTAGAAAATGCCACCTTCCCTGTGATTGCTCTGGTGAACGGCTTTGCTTTAGGTGGCGGCTGTGAATTAGCCATGAGCTGTGACCTCATTCTAGCATCAGACAATTCCAAATTTGGTCAGCCTGAAATTAACTTAGGTATTCCCCCAGGTTTTGGTGGTAGCCAGAGATTAACTCGTCTTGTTGGTCGGCCAATGACCTTAGAACTGCTTTATACAGGGCGTATTTTGGGGGCGGAAGAGGCTCAACGTTTTGGCTTGGTAAATCATATCTTCCCTCAAGAGTCCTTAATGACAAAAGGGATGGAAATGGCATTAGACATAGTGAGTAAAAGTCGGACTTCCCTGCAACTTATTAAACAACTTGTACAAAGAGGACAGGATTTACCTCTAGATAACGCCTGCATCATGGAGAGTGATCAGTTTGGTTTGAGCTTCTCAAGCCCTGATCAAACAGAAGGCATGGCCGCTTTTTTAGAAAAAAGAGCGCCAAACTTTAATTAAAAAATAGCAATTTATTCAATGTGATAAATGCAGGAGAAACCCATGATGTTATTTCACTTAAGTTTAAAACATAAACTCTACACAGTTATCACCTTAGCACTGATGGGTTTCTCCTTGCTGCTAGTGCTCTCATCCAATGTGCTAAGCACGTTAGCAATCGCCTCAAAACGAGTTGATGATATTAGCTATGATGCGAACCTACTCAAAGACTTGCAAATTGAAGTGCTGCAAATTAATCAGAATACCGATGAAGGTAGACTGAGAGCCTTACCTGAAATTTATAAAGACCAGCTAGATCAAATTGTACAAAAGGCCCCTATCGAGCAAGCCCAAATCGTCAGTGAGATTCAATTATCACTTGGTGCTTTTACTGTTAGTCGAATGCTTTGGCTAGCTCAGGATAAAAAAATTGGAGCCAGTGCCGAAGACGGTTTAAGAGGCCAAATACAAGCAAGTTTTAGCGCCTTAGAAGAAAACTTATTTGCTAACTTTCGTAAGCCTTTTGCCGAGCTTAAGCAAAGCTTTACAGGCTTTATGGATCAGAGAAATGAAGCTGAATATCAAAAGGTAAAGCTTGCTCTAACTGGCTTTAAAGCACTGACCTATGAAATGGAGTTTGAGGAATTATATGGCGCTAACATCAGTGAGATAGAAGGCCTTTTGAGCGAGCTTTCAACAGCTGTGTTTAGTATGAATGAACAAGCAATAAAGGCAAGCAAGGCTTACCATACCTTGGCTAAAGGCGTGCTTTTATCCAATGCCTATTTTGCCGAGCAACTTACTCTGGCTAAACAGGATGCTAGCTTGGTGAGTGACCAAGCTCAGACACAAATTTTTAGTGTCGCGATTGCAGTGGCCTTGCTGGTGGTCGGTTTATTAATTGCGACGAGCCGAAGTTTGGTAGGTAGTTTGGGGCGTATGTCAGGGGTGATGTACCAACTGGCTGAGGGTGATTTAACTCAGAAACTTGTGGTAAATCAGGACCGTAAAGATGAACTCGACAAGGTCGGTATAGCGGTTAATGAAATGACATCCTCACTAAACCAAATTCTTAATCGGGTGACTTCTACCAGCCAAAGCCTTGACCTTGGGGCCAGTGACTTATCCTCTAAGTTGCAACACATGCTAGAAAAGAGCACCAAGACTAACGAGCAAGCAGGGTCTGTAGCGGTCGCAACCGAAGAGATCAGTTCCACCATTGCTAATATGGCAAGTGCGACGAATCTGGCTCAACAAAAGACACAGCAGGCCCATGAATCTGCCGAACAAGGGGGTGAAGTGATTACTAATGCCATTGGCAGTTTAGGTCAATTAGCTCAAGTTTTTGAGCATCTTAATGAGCAAGTAAGCGAACTTGAAGGCACCTATCGCAAGGTGGATGGGGTGACTGAAATGATTAATGGTTTGGCTGAGCAAACTAATTTACTGGCCTTGAATGCAGCGATAGAAGCCGCCCGTGCTGGTGATGCTGGCCGAGGTTTTTCTGTGGTGGCAGATGAGGTAAGAAGCCTTGCCGAGAAAACAGTCAACGCCACACAAAATATCAATGACATTATCGGTGCCATGCATACGAGTATTCAGTCCTTGTTAAAAGTCATGCAAGAGGGTAGCAATCATGTGGATAATGGCAAGCTACGAGGTGATGAAGCCGCAACCGCTGTTGGGCAAATCAAAGGTTTGGTTTTTGATGTGAACGAGCGTAATCAGGAACTTGCCATCAGCATAGATGAAGCGTCAAAAGCGACCCAGATGATAGCCGAAAATATGGACCAAGTGGCCTCAAACGTCTCCAGTAATAAGGAGCAAAGCCAACAAGTATTAGACTACGTGGATCAGGTAAGTGAACAAGCTAAAGACTTACTCACCATGACAGGTAAGTTTAAGTGTGAGTAATTAGCTTTATATTTTAATATTTCCAAAAGTATTGAAATGTTATTTGTATTGATCCATACTGCGAACATGAATCAAGACAACGCAACTAATATTTTATGTGAGTTAGGCCACTCAACTCGGTTTTCTGTCTTTCGCTTGTTAGTCAAAGCGGGAGATAAAGGGCTAGTGGTGGGTGATATTCAACAACATTTGGATATCTCGGGGCCAACGCTCTCGCACCATATTCGAAGGCTTACTTCTGTGGGTTTAGTTAAACAAAACAGAGAAGGTCGCAGTTTATATTGTGTGGCTCAACTGGATGCTTTTCGTGATGTGATGAGTTATCTGGAAGATGAGTGCTGTACCTTGTAAGGCGCTAAATTGAGCTGCTTATAGGTTTCAGATAATAGATATCGATGACAAAAAATGGCCTAACTACTTAGAAGTAGTTGGTCATTTTTTTCAAAATTACATTTCGATATTTTTAAAAATATTTAAGTGTTTTGAAAAATAAACTTTAAACAAGAGATTAACGAGAAGGTGGTTATGATAGATCTATCTAGTTTGGGCCTAACAAGCGACATGCAGGCAATGCTTATGGATTCCCTGTACATGTTTATTAATTTATTTGTTGAGCTAACCATACTGTTTCTTGCGATTAGCTATTTGGTCTCTGTGATTAACCAAAAGCTGCCAGCGGATAAGATTCAGGCGTTATTAGGCGGTAAAAAAGGCCGTGGTTATATCACTGCTGCAGGGCTTGGTGCGATTACGCCTTTTTGCAGTTGCTCGACTATCCCTATGTTAATCGGTTTGTTAAAAGCGAGGGCTGGCTTTGGGCCGACCATTACTTTTTTGTTTACATCACCTTTATTAAACCCCATTGTTATCGCGCTATTTGTGCCCATTTTAGGGTTTAAGATAACGCTTTTATATGCGTCTCTAGCCTTGGTGGTTTCTGTGCTTGCAGGGGTTCTATTACAGTCACTGGGCTTTGACCGTTTTATCAAACAGGAAATGTTATTACCAAGTACTAAAGCAAGTAGTTGTGCTGGCTCAGATTACTCTGCTAGTACAAAAAAAACAAGCATTTGGCAAACTGCTTGGAAAGAGACCTGGCCTTTATTCCTATCTATGCTGCCTTATATGATTATTGCCATGATGATTGGCTCCTTGGTTCACGGCTTTGTACCGGCTGAGTTTTTCTCTCAAGTAGCGAATGCAGATAACCCAGCGGCAGTACCAACCGCTGCTTTAATTGGTATTCCGCTTTATATTCGAGTCTCTACTTTGTTGCCTTTGGTAGGTTCTTTCTTAGCTAAAGGTGTGAGTATTGGCGCTGTTATGGCTTTGGTAATTGGTAGTGGTGGCGCAAGTTTACCTGAACTAATTTTGCTAAAACGCCTTTTCCATTGGCCTATGCTAGTCGCCTTCTTAATGGTGATTTTTAGCATGGCTGTCTTCGCAGGCTTCACCTTTAATATCCTGTTTGCTTAAGGAGCCTGCGATTAAGTCACCTCTTCTCAGTCTTTTCAGAAAAAGTATCACACAAGGCGTTACTTTGACGTAATGTAGGTACCTTTCGAAAAGTGACAACACAGGGTGTTACTTTTTCTGAAAGACCCGAAGGGCGTGGTCTAAAAGCCCTATCTTTACGTTGAGAATCTTATCAATAGAATAACTATTAAGTTGCGCTCCTCGCCATAAATCTAGCGGCTTTTATCCACACGCTGAGGCGGGAGGACTTATTCGCAGGTTCCTTAAGTAAAAACCCTTGTTAAGTCTTGAATGAAGGGCTTAACAAGAAACGGCTTAAAGCATAAGAGATACCTTTATTAGCTGAATCCCTTTAATATTATGGGTGTAAGTTTTAAGTGGACTCCAGTTGATGATCTTCAAATATCTAATCACCTTTTTTATGGCTAGCCTGCTAATACTGCCTTTGCCAGTGTCTGCAATGGATCACACAGAGAGCAGAGTCGATCATAGCCATCTCAATGTCATCACTGAAATGATTAATACTTTACGCTTTCTTCAAAGCACGCAAGATTATGAACTGGCTTATAACGCTGTGGAGCAACTCGACTTGGTAATGGACGACATAATCGCCCAAGGTGCTAATAAGGTTGGAGAAGACTTCTTTAAGGCACAAACACTCAAGTCAGCGCTTGATGTTGTCTTAGTACAGAAAAAGTTAGATTTGGATGGCTGTTATAGTGCCAAATTGAGTTTACAGGTCGATTTCGCCTTACATTCTGAGGATGGTTCAGAACTCTCGCCTTATGATTATCCTGCTATGGTCAAAGAAACCTATTTTATCTTGGATAAACTGTGTCGAATTCATTAGGTAATGCAGTTGTTAGTATAGGGTGAGTTTTCACTTTATTCTTTTTCTATCAACTACTTATAAACCTCTAATTAAACGCTGATTACCTGCCTGTCTAGCTTTGTAGAGAGCAAAATACAGGTCTCAGTCGTTATTACTTCTGGGTGCTGAAGTATTTGAGCAAGCACTTCATCTAAGCCTTCCGAGCTCTCTGCTTCAAGCATGATATTAGCGTCGAATCTGCCAGCAAGACTATGTATTGTCGTAATTTCGGGAAAGCTTTTTAGAAAGCCTAATAGACCTTGGTTTAGGTTACTTTTCACCTCGACAAGCACATGGGCACGGAACTTTTCTGATTCATAACCTGTACCTGTTCGTATTGTATAGCCTCGAATGACATCTTGCTCTTCTAGCGCCTTAATTCTTTTTTGTACGGTTAAACGAGAAAGACCTAATATCTCAGCAATCAAGGTCACTGGTTTTCGAGCATCTTCCCTAAGAATTTGAATAATTTTCCTATCAATGGAATCCATAAAAGAAACCTTATATACAAGTTGTTAACTTTGATTATCACTATGTTTATTTACAGATACAAGATGAGCAGCTTGTTTATTGTGGGCTGTTAGCGACTTTTTTAAACTCTATATTACTCAAATAGTTAGATAACAAAGGAAGCAAGATGGAACAGATTCTTCAAGCACCGAAAACTGTGTTGATGGTGAGACCTGGCGCTTTTTATCCAAACCCAGATACGCAAGCTTGTAATGGCTTTCAATCCCATGCTCTTTCAATAGACCATCACGCAGCGCTTCTGCAAAGTGCTCAAGCTGAATTTGATAACGTGGTTGCCTTGCTATTAGAGGTCGGAGTAGATGTTAAGGTATTTCAAGATGATGCTCGCCTAGATCAACCAGATGCTATTTTTCCTAATAATTGGCTCTCCACTCATGGCTGTGGCGCGAGTGTTATTTACCCTATGTTTTCGCCTGCTAGACGAACGGAAAAAACCGCATACCCTAAGATAGAAGCGCAATTGTCTTCCATATTCAAAATGAATCAGCTGATTGACTTGTCTCACTACGAACAGGAAAACCGCTTCCTAGAAGGAACAGGTGTCTTGTGTATTGATCATATCAATCATCTAGCTTATGTGGGATTGTCTAACCGTGCTGATGTGGAATTAATTCAAGAAGCTTGTCATTTATTAAGTCTTACGCCAGTTATCTTTAATACAGAGTCTGAGCTTAAACAGCCGGTTTATCATACCAATGTCATATTAAGTGTGGGGACTGACTTTGCTCTATTGTCTGCCGACATGATTAGTGACAAAAAAGGACGAGCTCATGTCATACAGACATTAGAAAGGAGTGGTAAAGAAGTCATAATATTAAAAGAGGGACAGATAAATGCGTTTGCAGGCAATGCCATTGAGTTAACAGGAACAAAAGGTCGCTATTTGGCCATGTCCCAAAGAGGGCGAAATTGCTTAACAGAAGAGCAGCGAATCGCTATCGAAAAATATGCAACCTTGTTAAGTGTTGATCTTACTACTGTGGAGCTGTCTGGCGGCAGTATGCGCTGCATGATAGCTGGCATACATTGGCCTTCCAACGAGAAGAATAAAGCATTTATATAAAATGCTAACTTAAGGCATCAAATCAAAGAAAGTAACATGTCTTCATCTTGTTTTAGTAGATCGATAAAGGCTTTTATTTTTGGCATGTTAAACATGTCTCTATGAACTAATATCCAGATAGGTACTTGCCAGTCATCTGGGGTAGGGACCTCAACAAGGTCTGGAACTTGTTCAAGGCTGTGCTTTGGCATAGCGCCAATACCGCCACCTTTACTGATAACCTGGGCGAGTACTTGGTGGTTAGTGCTTTTAAAGATGATGTTCTCATCGGCGATATTTTGATAAATCCATTCATTCCAAACAAGGTGATTCGGTCTATCTTTTAGAGCGACAAATCGATGTTGTGAGAGTGTCTCTAGGCTGGGTAGACCATGTTTTTCGATATAAGATTTATGGGCTGCAAACGTGAGTGATACTTGAATTAAAGGCAGTACAATATTATCGGGTGTGGTGGGTTTTTTACCTGCGCGAACGGCAATATCTGCTTCACCATATTCGAGTTTAAAGTTTCGAATATCATCGAGATAATCTATCCGCATCTTAGGAAATTTTTGCTGATATTTCAGTATGCTAGGCATTATCATGCTGGCGATATCTGCAACACTGGTAATACTTAAGCTACCTTCTAAGGCGGCTTCATTTTGCTTTAATCTATCGGGTAATTGGGCGAAATGAGTTTCTGTTATTTCGCCCAAACGCATAATATCTAAACCTGCTTCTGTGGCGATATAACCCTTATCATTACGCTGAAAAAGAGTGACGCCGAGAGCCTCTTCTAAACTATCAATATGTCGCATAACAGTGGATCTGTGAACACCCAAATCTTGCGCTGTAGCACTTAAGGTTTTGAGTTTAGCCAGCTTGTAAGCCGTTCTAATTTCGTTCCATTTATCCATACTTTATTACTCAATGAGGTAAGTGTTTGGTTGTCATATTTATGCACATATAGTGCGTATAATCGCTCATTTACAGCAAAAATGTAACATCTTAAGATGCAATCAATTAGTTATTAAGTACTTAGCTTTCTCAAAGGTTAAGGGAGCAGGTGCAAATGAATAGGCGATTTTAAGATGATAAATACGACAGATGTACTCATTATTGGTGGTGGTTTTGCAGGGGTTAGTACGGCGCAAAAGTTGGCGGAAAACGGCATAAAAACCATATTGGTGGATAAGAAAGATTATTTTGAGGTGACCTTCGCGAATTTAAGAAATCTAACTGATCCGAATAAAACAAAGAATAGAGCAAGAAAGCGATATCAGGACTTTTTAAAGAGTGATTTTATACAAACCAGCGTTGAGCAGCTAGATGATCATCAAGCCTTATTAGCTAATGGAGAAGTGGTTAAATTTAAACGTGTCATTATTGCTTCTGGGACCAGTTATCCAAGTATGACAGTGGCTAAGACTCTAACGGCATTAAACCTAGAACAGCGTAATCAAGAGTTTGCTAGCCAAAATGATGCTTTACAAGCGGCCGACTCTATCTTGGTTATGGGTGGTGGTGTTGTGGGGGTCGAGTTGGCGGGTGAGATTGCTTTCTCCTTTCCTGATAAAAAGGTGACCTTGAGTCATTCAGGTAATGTTTTGCTTGAAGGCTTTAAAACAAAAGCACAGCGTAAGGCGAAAGAGCAGTTAATGCAGCAAGGCGTCACCATTGAATTTAATCGCAAATACCAAAAGCAGGATGATGTATATCTGGATAAGAGCAGCGGTAAAGTAAGCACGTTTGATCTTGTTTTTGAAGCAATCGGAGTAAAGCCAAATAATCAGTTTTTACAGACTCACTTATCTGACATTTTGAATGCGCAAGGCTATATCAAAATCGATAATAAATTTCGTGTGCTAGGGCATACTAACTTGTTTGCGCTTGGAGATATTGCCGAGGTTGGTGAAGCTAAATTAGGTTATCTCGCGAAACAGCAAGGAGCGCATTTGGGTAAAGTGATTTGTGCTGAATTAGCCGGAAAACCGACTAAAGCATATAAAACCAATCCCTTGATGGCCTTAATTCCCACGGGACAAGAGTCAGGGATCATGCAGTTCCCTTTTGCTGTGACTACGGCTAACTTCTTGGTAAATATTAAGCAGAAAGACTTATTTATCAATAAAATCTACAAAGAGTTTGGCACTCAGCCTAATACCCAATGAATTGAGCTTTAGTGTTTTTATGAGGTTTTTAAAGATATGGATGATCAAAAGTGCCCGTTGTTTTGTCATCAAATTAGCAAGAAAAGGAGACGATAAGAATTGAATTTCATATTCAATAACAGGTTATTATAGGTGTTTTTTTATGAATAAAATTCACTGCTAAAACATTATTTCTTAGGTTAAGAAAGATAGGGTGTTTTTCTACCTTAAATGCCGTTAATTTGCATTCAAGCAGCTCATATTTAGGCGTATACTTGAGGATTATCCTAAGGGACTTTAGGGTCTTAATTTCAGCCTAAGTTAGAGTTTTAAATTTATGCGCTCACTGCCTTCTCTTACTGCGTTACGTGTCTTTGAAACCGCGGCTAAACAACTTAGTTTTACCTTAGCTGCCAAGCAGTTACATGTAACCCAAGGGGCAGTTAGTCGACAAATAAAACAGCTTGAAGACTATTTAGGTGTGCCTTTATTTGTCAGGTTACACCATAAATTAGAACTCACGGATGCAGGGCAAGAATTGCTGCAAAAATTGGATATTTCCTTCAACCTGATTGAAACCGCCATAGCCGATATTCGTGACCCTAATTTAAGGCAGAAACTTAACATTTTATTACCTCCTACCTTGGCGACACGTTGGTTGGTAAAGCGTCTGGCCAAGTTTCGACAAAGCTTTCCTGAATTCGAATTAAGCATCTATGACAGACCGAATGATCAGGTGTTATTTGATTGTGAAATTCGCTTTGGTATTGGCCCGAAAGCGAAAGCCAATAGTGAGCTCTTATTCCTTGAAGAGCACCTGCCAGTTTGTGTGCCTGATATGCAAGTTAGAGCGGCACAATTACCTCTAGAAAGCAGTAATTTATTAAACATAGTGCACGAAGGTAAAAAGCTACCTGTCTGGCAGGATTGGTTGGTTGCTGCAGGGCTAGATGGGTTAGTCGATACGGCCAGAGGGGTTGGTTTTAGTACTTTGGATCAGGTGATTAATGCCCTTAAATCTGGAGCTGGCTTTGCCATCATTGATAAGCACATGATAGGTGAAGAGTTAAGTCGAGGTGAACTGGTACAGTTTAGTGAGATAAGTACACAAGGCCCTTATGGTTATTGGCTTGATGTCTCTGCTGAAAAACAAGGTTTGTCTAAGGTCATGCGTTTTACAGAATGGTTAAAGCAACAAGCTTCACTGGAAGTTTAAATGCCAAAAGTCACTGAAAAAGCGTTTGTGTTGTAAGCACAAACGCTTTTTTTGTTCATGAACTCAAGCCTCAAGCTTTAAGCAAATGGCGCTTTAGCCGGACGCGAAAATCTCGGTGTTCGCTTTCCTGATGTGTAATCATTGATAAGATCACATGGCGTATAGTGACGTTCTAATTCATAAATTTCTTCTTCAGTGAGCTGCATTTCAAGTGCTGCTAAAGCGCTGTCAAATTGTGCGGTAGTGTCTGCTCCCACCAACATAGAGGCCACTTCAGGTTTATTTAAAACCCAAGCTTGTGCTATTTGTGCTGGCAAGCAACCACGGGCATCAGCCACTTTCGCAACCGAATGAGCAATGTTTCGAGATGCTTCGTCGTTATACATTTCAGCGGTAAAGAAGTCTGTCTTGTTACGGGTAGACTGTAAGTCGCTGGTAAGAATACCGCGCGCCAGAGGGCTAAAGACGGAAACACCGATACCTTGGTCTTGGCAAAAAGGTAGCATCTCACGCTCTTCTTCACGATAAGCGCAGTTTAGCTGTAACTGCATATTAATAGGGCGTGCCCAGCCGTTTTGATCACACACTTGTAGTATCTTAGCTAGCTGCCAAGTGTACATGGTAGACACAGCAATATAGCGAGTTTTACCTGCAAGAACGAGATCATTCAATGCGCCCATAGTTTCTTCGACTGGAGTATCGGTATCGAAATAATGCAGCATATATATGTCTACATAATCCATTCCCATACGAGTGAGGGAGGCATCGATCGCTTTAAAAATATTTTTGCGAGAATGACCTTGTGCATTGATGTCATCGCTCATGGCATAACCTACCTTGGTGGTGATCACTAAGTCATCACGACGGCCAATACGGTTAAGCACATTACACACCACTTCTTCGCCAGCACCAATGGAATAAAAATCTGCAAGATCGATAAAGTTAACCCCATTATCGAGTGCGTGATGGATAATTGGCTCACTTTCCTTTTCATCAAAAATCCAAGGTTTCCAATCCTTTGAGCCCATGTTCATGGTGCCAAGGCAGAGGCGAGAAACTTTTAGGCCGGATTGACCAAGACGAACGTATTGCATAGTTAACTCCTAACAAGGTGTCCAAGTTTGTGCTCAGACACCTGATCTTAATAAGTGGTTTGCTTTAGTTAGCAGGGGTTGTGACACCTGATGTCTGAGCCTTGGTTGGAGACTCAAGAGCAGCAAGTGTCGAAGGTTTGATCTCAACTATTTGGCCATTGATTTCGACTTTCTGAGCCAGGCGAATAAAGGCAAAACCTGAGCCGAGGACGATTAACATGCCGGGCAAACCAGATAGGTTGAACAGCATTTTGACCCCATCAACACCAATGAAAGAGGCACTAATCCAGGCCACAAAAGCGATAGCACTGCCCCACAAGGCTTTTACCCAAAGAGGGGATTTCTGGTTTTCAGAGTTATTATCCTTGGTGCAAAGACCACCGATAACATCCGTGTTTGAGTCAGCGGCTGTGATAAAGGTGATAAAGCAGGCAAAAACAAACAGACCACTAAGTAAGGTGCTGCCAGGGAGTTGGTCGAATAGCACATAGATAACCGCAGCAAAGCCATCCGCTTGATAAGCGTCATACATGATGCCGCCCATGGTGGTATCGAAGAAAAGCGCTGAACCACTGAAGGTACTGAACCAAAGAAAACCAAATGCAGAAGGTAATAACATATTAACTATTATGAATTGGCGAACGGTGTAACCACGGGCAATCTTGCCGAGGAAAAGGCAGCTGACAGGAGCCCAAGCGAACCAGCTAGCAAAGAAAGCCACTGTCCACCAGCCTGGCCATTGGTCGTTACCTGATGCGCCAGTGACTAGGTTACGAGCGAAAAATTCAGACAGATAAACACCCAGAGATTCAACGCCAAGAGAGAGAATGAAAGCGGTTGGTCCAACAACGAAAATGAAGGCTGCCCCGATAAAATATAACCAAGTATTAATACGCGCTAGAGTTTGAATGCCTCGATATAAGCCTGATGCTGCTGAGATAATTGCGGAGCCAATGATAGCGATAGCGATGAGGCCGTAAATGAAAGGGCTCTTTTCAATGCCTAATACTGAGTTCATGCCATCGGCAATTACAAGTAGGCCAGACGTCAAAGTGGCTGACATACCTAATACAACCGATAGCAGCGCTAGACCGTCGATGATTTGACCGCCAACACCGTCAACCCAACGGCCTAATAAAGGGCGCAACATGGAGCCGATGGAAAAGTTCAGTTTTAGGTTATGAAAAGCAAGAGCAAAGGCTAAGCCTGCCACTGTGTAAATGCTGTAGGGAGTGATAGTCCAGTGTACGAATATGGTAGACATGGAAAAGCGCATTGCTTCTGGGCTTTCTGGGGTAATGCCAAGATAAGCAGGTGGTGTGTGGTAATGCAAAATAGGCTCAGCCACAGACCAGAATAATATGCCCATAGCGATAACGGTTGTTAGTGAAATGGCAAACCACTGAAACGGTGAAAGCATAGGTTTAGCGCCTTCACCGCCAATTTTTACTTTGCTAACCGGTGCGAAAAAAGCATAAGCAACAACACCCACTAGAAAGAGTGCACTGAGGTTAAATAACCAAGACAGATTATCTATGATGGCCGTATTGATTGCTGAGGTAGCAGCAATGAAATTTTGTTTATCCAAGATGGTATATATTACTGTTAGCAGCAAGCCAATACAGGCTGGCCAAAACGTAATAGGGCGAATGTTTTTCATATGATCTTCCAATTATTATTTTATTTATTGAGCAGGTTAAAATGGCTTTATCGTAAGACCCGCCAAGAGTGAACTAGCCTTAATTAATTTAAAAATCACTTAAATTCAAACTAGCATGACTTTAAGTAATGCCTTTCTAATATATTGATTTATAAATGATTAATTATAATTTCTGAGCCGGCTTTTTTAAGTTTATGAATGTATTTTTGAAATAAAAAAAGCGCTCCTAGGAGCGCTAACATGGGTGTAAGTGTGTTGCAGCTTTAAGAGCTGTTATGAGAGAGCTAATAACAGCTTAAGCATCCCCGTAATAGACCCAAACCCCTTTGGTTTTTGTGTAGGAAGATAAGGAATGTATTGCCATTTCTTTGCCCCAGCCACTTTGCTTGAAGCCACCAAAAGGGGCTGCTAAACCATAACAACCGTAGCGGTTGATAAAGAGCATGCCTGCGTCTAATTGTTCGGCAACTTTGTGAGCACGGGAAACATTGGTTGTGTATAAACCGGCCGCTAGACCATATTCAGTGCTATTGGCAATGGCGACAGCTTCTTCTGTGGTATTGAAGCGAATACAGCTAAGTACTGGACCAAAGATTTCTTCTTGGGCAATACGGGCATCTGGGGCAACATCGGCAAATATAGTTGGTCTGATAAAGTAGCCTTTGGCATTGTCACCTTGGGTATCCGCATAGCCACCCGCCACTATTTTGGCTTCAGTTTTACCTATTTCAATGTATTCCATGATCTTGTCAAATTGGACCTGATTACATTGTGGACCTTGGTCAACGCCTTCTGCCAGCGGGTCACCGCAAACTACCGCATTGGCTTTTTCCACTAGCTTGTCTAGTACATAGTCGTAAATGCTATCGTGAATCAGGAAGCGAGTAGGCTCGGAGCACTTTTCACCCTTGTGAGAAAACATCACATTAAAGGCTCTATCAATCGCGCCATCTAGGTTTGGCGTATCATCAAAGAAGATACAAGGTGACTTACCGCCAAGCTCTAAAGTAGCGGCTTTTAGGTTGGATTGGCCAGAGTTCTGAACAATTTTACGACCCACACCGGTACTACCGGTAAAAGACACCTTATCCACATTTTGGCTCAAGGTAAGTTGATTGGCGCTACTGCCATTAGTTAGCAACATATTGATCACGCCGGCTGGAATATCCAGTGCTTCATCGATCAATTCCATTAGGAAAACAGTGGTTAAAGGCGTGTACTCAGACGGTTTAATAATCACTGTATTGCCCATGGCTAAGGCCGGTGCGATTTTTAAACTGGCTTGGTATAGAGGGAAATTCCAAGGGGCAATCAGAGCGCAAACGCCAATAGGTTCTTTTAGCGTGTAGTTTAAAAAGCCTTCATCAACAGGTGACGTTTCCCCGTAGAACTTGTCTGTCCAGCCCGCATAATAGTCGAAAATATCGGCACAGGTTGGGATATCATCAGTCATGGATTCAGAGAACAGCTTACCATTAGGCAGGGTTTCTAATAGGGCCAGTTTTTCGACATTTTTACGGATTAAGTGCGCAATTTGACGTAATAAGTTAGCGCGTTCTGTACGGCTAACTTTATTCCAAGTGCCCATGTCGTGGTGATGTTTGGCGATTTCTGCTGTCTTTTCAACTTGCGTTTCGCTCGCCATGCTAATCGCACAAAGTGTGTCGCCATTGGCTGGGTTCTTAACCTGCCAATCCGTGTTTTCACCTTGAACCCACTGGCCATTGATATACTGCTGTTTTGGCTTAGTTAGCCAGTCGTTTGCCCAAGCTAGCGGGATCTCTTGTGCTGTTGTCATTTTCATATCCTGTTGGTTAATTTTTATTTTGATCTTGCTGTCAAAAATAGTGTGTTGGTGACTTGTTTTAAGTTTAAAAAGCCCTGCCTCAAGCCACAATTGAGATTATTGAATACTGCTATGGCTAAAAACTCATTCCTTGGCTCTCATTCCGTTTTCTCGCTTGTTAGCTTCCTTGTTTATCTTTTATAAGGTGCGCCCTGACTTTTGTAATATCACCTTGGCTCTCCTTGAATACTTTGGAGGCATAGGAATAACCTTTTTCTTGTTTAAGGCGAATCAAAGTCGGGATCATGGTTTGTATGTTCTGTTGGTTTTGTTGGCTGTTGGGGGTCACGCCACTCAGGCAATGCTGGGTGAACGCTTGGATACCATTCTCTAGACAGCTCATGGCATCTAATAGGTTGTGAATAACAAGAGACTGCCATACGTTAAGATCTAGCTCGCCATGATCTTGCGTCATTTGTACCGTGTAGCAGCGCCCACATACCTGCATGCAACACTGCACTAAATACTCCGCAATGGTTGGGTTTACCTTACCCGGCATCGCAGAGGAACCAGGTTGTACTGCTGGTAAGTTTAGCTCGGCAAAGCCTGTTTCAGGGCCTGATGACATGAGGCGAAAATCTTTGGCGATTTTAATCAAGCCACGAGCAAATAACTCAAGACGATTGGCAATGGAAATAAGGTCATCATGGTTTTGAGAGCTATCAAACAGATTGTCACTATGGCAAAACAGACGGGTGTACATCTGGGTATTCACCTCGTCTATGATGTTTTCAAAAAATGCCTCGGACACATCTCCTTTACGACCAATAATATTGCCACCAAGGTTAATCTTATAAAGTTCTATCACCCCTTGGTTAAGGCGCTTTTTGTTTCTCTCTATCAGGCTTTGATAACCACTAAACAGGTCGGCAAAGCTGATCTCTACAGCATCTTGCAAGCAGGTGCGGGCAATTTTTTGTTCATGCTGCCATTTCGCTCCTTGGGTATTAAACTCGTTAATAAGCCTATCTATGCTACTTTCTAACAACTGCCATTGCTCTATCACAGCAAAGTGGCAAGCTGTGGTTTGAGCGTCGCTGGTGGAATTATTGAGATTGATATGATCGTTGGGATGAACGGGAGAGTAAGTGCCTAGCTGGCGAAAAAACGCATCACGATTTACTAGATTCGCGACCACTTCGTTGATGTTCATATTGGTAGAAATGCCACCACCACCATGACAGGCATGTACTGGAAACTGCTCAAGCGGTAAGTCGTCTAACAGCTGATTAATCACATGAATGATAGCGTGGGCTAAAATAGGCTCTAACTCACCTATGTTCAGGTTAGTTTGAGTTGCTATCTTTTTTACCTTCAGCATAGCCTTAATGAGTACGGGATAATCACTTAAGGGTTTTTCACCATTGAGCGGGTAGAGCGCAATGGCTCTTTGAGTTTGTACACCATATAGCGCATCAAGAGGCACTTCTAGTGCGCCAATCAAATCTGTTTCTATGCGCGTTTCTAACGAGCTGTCTAACGAAAAGTCATTGGCTGACATGACTTAACCTCTTTTATATTTGTTATATAAACGCCTATAAAAGAGGAAAGTAAGGGAAGGGACAATCGAGTTAATGACATAGAAGCATTACATAAACTCATGCTTGAATTTATGTAAAAAAAGGCACTGTTTATAAAAAGCTTTTTACTGCTCATTAAAAGGGGACAGAGTTTGATATCTTAAACTTGATAGCGACCTAAAAGCCTTTGAAGTTCGCTAGATAATGTTTCTAGTTCTTGGCTTGCTTGGGTGACTTTATCGGCACCGGTTTTTACTTCTTGGGATTGGGTATTGATGGTAACTAATGACGTATTAATGTTTTCAGCCACATGAGACTGTAAATCCGATGCATCTGCTATGTCTAAATTCATATGTGTCATACGATCAACGGCTTTGGTTATCTGAGTTAACGTCTCAGCTGCAAGTTGAGATTTGTTTTCTGCGCTATCGGCTTGAGTGGAGCACAGTTGCATTATATTTGAGGCTAAACGGGTGCCAGTTTGCAGGCTTTTTATGGCATCACGAATTTGGTCTGTAGAGGCTTGTGTCCTTTGTGCCAAGGTACGAACTTCATCGGCGACAACGGCAAAACCACGGCCAAGTTCACCTGCACGAGCAGATTCGATCGCCGCATTAAGGGCTAATAAATTAGTTTGATCAGCAATGTCTGTGATCACATCAACCACTTGGCCTATGTTGTTGCTGTCAGTATCTAAAATACTGATTTGACCTGATAACTTATTTATTTCTTCAATCAATATGCTGGTTGTTTGCATTGAATCTTGTACGACTTCAGAGCCTTCATTTGCTTGATGGCTAGTTGTTTGGGCCTCTTTATTGGCGCTTTCGGATTGACGTGTCACCTTATTGGTGGATTCAACCATTTGTTGCATGGCGCTGCTGACTTGTTCCACTTCATCACGTTGGGCATTGATTCTTAATTTGGTTTCAGCACTGATTTGAGTGAGCTCTGAAGAGGATCTAGCAAGCTTAGCGGTCACATTGTTGAGCTCTCTAATCACATGGCGAATCATAGAAATAGTGGCATTGAAATGGGTTGCCATGGTGCCAATTTCGTCTTGTCTTTCGATGGGGATACTGGTGGTGAAATCCGCATCTCTAATAATGCGCTCCATACTATTACTTAAATCATCGATGGGCTTTTTAACAGCACGATAGAGAATAAAGCTGAGGAGAATTAATAGGCTGATAAGAAATAGGCTTAGGCTAGTGAGCCAAATAAGGTGGACTTGATAATCTGCTTTAAGTGCTTTGTTTTCTTTTTCCACTAGGCGCATTTGCAAATTGATAAGGTCAGCAATTTTATGACTAATAGGATCAATATCCTTATATAAAGGACCAATTTGACGATTTAAACGAGACGCAACTTTTGGGCTCATCTCGCTTAATCTGGTGATCTTCTGGGTGACTTTTTCTATGGCTTTGTCGGCATTTACAAATAAGACTTCGGCCTCTTCAGCGAGTAATAACTCTTCTGTACTTAAGTTACGGCTACGATACGCAAGCCACTTTTCGTTTATCTCTACCTGTGCCCTTTTAATGCCATCTAAGGCTTGGGTTGCATTGATCAACCCTGCATTGGCCTTATTGACTGAATCTGTGACATAAATGGCATAGTCATCCGCAATAATCTTTAAGTTTTCAAGAGGCACCATATGCTCTTGGTATACTTTCTCGACACCTTGATTAGCTGCTTTTAGTTGGATTAAGGAGGTGGCGACGACAATAAACAGGCCAACCACAGGAAGCACTGAGAGCAAAAGAAGTTTGCTTTTAATGGAGATATGAGGGATTTGCATCTTAGTGCTCCTAGGTGATGAAGGTTCGTTTTTTTGCTTTAGTGCATCATAAAAATAGGAAGATCAGACTTGGCCAACATATGACGAGTAACACCGCCAAAAATTTGCTCCCGCACACGTCGCCTTGTGTAGGCGCCCATTATGATGAGCTGGCTTTGATGATTTTTAGCGAAACTCATCAGGGCTTCACCCGTGGCGCTATGGCTATTATCAAACTGTTCAATAATGGTATTGATGCCATGGCTTTTAAGATAATCGGCTAGCTCATTGGGGCTTGGTTGACGATATCCTTTACGAGTACCTGTGGTGATAATGACTTGCTGGGCCCGTTTTAGAATCGGCAGTGCATGGCTTATTGCTCGGGCTACTTCCGTACTGGCATTCCAAGCAATTAACACCTTATCTGCTTTAAATTGGGTCATGGTTCTAGGGACCAGCAAAACAGGTTTGCCGCTACGCATAATGGCGGCTTCAAAGGTGGCGGTAGAGCTACCTGATTTAGACTGAGGGATAATGACAAGGTCAGATACCTTGCCTTTTTCTGCGACTAGCTCACTGCGTAAACCATTCACTTCTACCCAGTTTGCCGTTGTGTTTCTGCTAGATGCCTTTTCGCTCAGTTTGATATCTAACTTACGACATAATTTAGCGAACTCTGTCTGTAGGGTTTGTGATTCAGACTGAGAAAACTTCCCCGCCAGTGATTCTAATTCTCGTACTAGTTTGGTGGGAATACCTATCGCACCTTCTGGGATAAATTGTCTTGGGCTAACTTGAGCATGCAGTACTTCTAAATGACCATCAAAGTAGTTAGCCACGGAAAGCGCACCTTCAAGGCGCTCATTAATGTGGCCACTGGTAGATAAGGGCATTAATAAGGATTTTGGGGTAATCATAAAAAATCTCCGTGAGAAAACTCCCTAGCCTATCGGCCAGGGAAGTTGAACTAGATCTTGTAGCAGGCCACGGGGAAGGTCTAACACCATGACATGAGATAGAGCACTTAAGAATAAAACGGCACTCATAGTTAGGGAGGCGGTTTTTATAAAGGAGGTACGCGCTTTTAAGACCAAGAAGGCAATAAAAAAGAGACTGATAGAAATGAGATAGCCAAGTACAAAACAACCCAGGATAAGGCCAACTAACCAATAGATATAATGCATCAAGCTGGCAACACTTTGATCGCCCTTATAGCCTGCGACGATTTCATTATCAAAGTTTGCAGGGTCGTCAAACTTATTAGTAACAAGTTTATAAAGCACAATACTAGACAATATGAGCATGAGACCAGACAAGCCTGCGGTAAACACGCCCCCTAAAAAGGATTGCTGTAAAGAGTCGTACAAACCATAGGCGAAGGTTAGACAAACCGCAGCGGCAAATATTACCTGTGGGCGAATGGAGTGCTGAGCTTTAGCTTGTGTTTGAGTTAGATTGTCTTTCTCATTGCTTTCAGCGCTTTCAGCGCTTTCAGCGCTTTCAGAGCCACTAGTATCATCTGACTTACTTGCGTGTCTTGCTGCAAAGTAAATAGAAACCGCAGTCATTACGCCAATGATGATAACGCCCGGCTTAAGTAGAAAGCCCCAACCATCAAACTGTACCGCTTGATATAAATAGGTTTCCATACCGCCGGCGAGCACAAAGCCAATTAAAAAAGCAGGTCTTGGCCAGCCAAAGCGCTTCATCAAAATACCCAATAAACCAATACCCAGTAGCGCCATCAGGTCGCCTAAATCTCGGGTTGCTTGGAAAGCCGCAAAGCAAATCACCATGATCATGAAAGGGGCCATTAAGGCATAAGGTATGGTGGTGAGCTTAGCGACCCATTTAGATAGGATTAAACAGGCACCGGCACCAATCACATTTGCCATCGCAAGGGACCAAACGATGGTGTAGGTGATATCAAGATCCGTGCTGACCATGGCGGGTCCAGGTTCTAAGCCAATCAGTACCATGCCGCCCAAAAACACCGCCATACTGCCAGAGCCTGGAATGCCAAAGAGTAAGGTTGGAATAAGACCGCCACCTTCTTTTGCATTGTTAGACGATTCTGGTGCTATTACACCTCGTACATCTCCCTTACCGAATTCTGATTTGTCTTTTGACGTTTGTACTGCATGGCCGTAGGCGATCCAATCCACAACGCTACCACCTAAACCTGGTAATGCACCGACAATACAGCCGATAATGGCGCAACGAATCGCTAGCCATTTGTTACGTACTAAATCTGTGATGCCTTCGACCCAACCGCTGCCTAATTTAGAGGCTTCAGCAATAGGACGATTTTGCCTTAATAGATCAATAATTTCGGGAATAGCGAAAATACCTAAGCCCACTACCACTAACGGAATACCATCCATTAGGTAGCTATTATCAAAACTCATACGGTATTCACCGGTCGCAGGAGCGCCACCAATGCTGCCAAACAGCAAGCCAATGCCACAGGCGCTTAAGCCTTTAATTAGGCTATTACCTGCCAGTACACCCACCATACTAAGTCCGAGTAAGGTCAGCATAAATAGCTCGGCCGAGCCAAACGCTAGGATGACCGGGCGAGCAATAAGAACAAATAAGGTCAGGACTAAGGCACCAAATAAACCGCCGAACAAAGAGGCAGAAAAAGCCGCCGATAAGGCTCTGGCCGCTTGGCCTTTTTTAGCCATGGGGAAGCCATCTAACACGGTGGCTTGAGACCCACTTGAGCCGGGGATACCCATTAATACTGAGGTGAAGGTATCAGACGTTGGGATGACCGCAACCAAGCCGATTAACATGGCAAGAGCCGAAACGGGTTCCATTCCGAATAAAAAAGGTAATAGGAGAGAGAGGCCTGCTATGCCACCTAAACCTGGAAAAATACCAATAGCGAGACCCAGTAAAACGCCGCCAGAAAGGTATAAAAGATGAGTGCCCGTGAGTATGGTTTGTAGGGCGATTAAGAATGCATCTATCATGCGCTCAAGCCTCTTAAAGTAATGAAATGGCGAACGGTTTTTCGACCACTGGTGTTGGTTAGGTGAGGCATGTGCGCTCTCCGATAAATGAGCTTGTCAAAGCCCTGAAAACAGGGCTTATCAAAGTGAAAGAGTAAAGATAGTGAGGGATTAAAAGCGTACGTTATACTTTTTAGTCAACCAGTTACGGACCCACTCTTTATCTGCGTCTGAGATAGAAAGAGCTGTGTTAAAGGCGCTGGTAGCGTCACCATAAATCGCTTGCGGGTAAAGGCCTAAAACCTTTTCAGAACGGCTCTTAAACTCGTCTGATTCAACGGTTTTAGCAATGGCATTCTGCCAAGTTTCAATCACTTCTTCTGAGGTGCCTTTAGGTAAGAAAATCCCTTTTTGAGCGGCAAAGCCTGCGACAAAGAAAGCTTTCCAAACTTTAAAGTCAGTACCAGAAGGGGCTTCACCATGAATCATTTCATAGACTTCAGCAAAGTGAGGTAGGTCTGGGAAAGTTGGGTCTCTTTGCAAGCTACCATCTTCAGCCAAAATACCCCAAGTCATGATAGGTATCGCTTTGCCTTCTTTAACCAAAGGTGTCACTTTTTTCAGGTAAGCGGCACTGGTTTGGTAATCGATATTGACTTCACCACGTTCAAAAGCGAGACGACCTGCGCCACGACCTTTCATGCCAAAGATCGCTTTAACATCTATGTCTAACATGTCTAAAGCAAGTAGTGGGACTAGGTCTAACGAGGTTGCGCCTTGGCTACCATACTTAAGTTCTTGATTGCGTAATTTCACTAGGTCTTGCGCTGAATTAATACCCAGTTCAGCGTTTACATAGAAAACACCGCCTGTTGGTGTGGCAAGTACTGCATGCCAGTCTTGATATTCATATTTAACGCGACGATCGCCTAATAGATAAGGGAATTGAGTTGAACCTGAGGTGCCTAGTACGTTAAGGCCGTTGTTTTTAGCGCGACGTTGGAATTGGTTGGCGCCTTTGGTAGAGCCACCACCAGGGATGTTTTTCACCACGACTACAGGTTCACCCGGTAGGTTTTTTGAGATCATAGGTGCATAGAAACGCGCCCAAGTATCTGAACCACCCCCTTCTTTGAAAGGGACAATCCATTCAACACGTTTGCCACTAAAGTCGGTTGCTTGGGCTGGCATAGAAAGGGTGGCAAGCACGATACTTGCACTAGTGATGATGCCTTGCATCAACTTTGTTACTGAGCTCTTTTTATGATAATTCATGGTTAGCCTCATAATTATTTTTGTATTAAGGGTGACCACTTAGGTGGTCGGGTTGCTGCTATATAACCACCTTAAAAAGGCAAGCTGTCACCAAGCTGTCTTGATAGGGTGTTTTTTAAAATTGGAAAATAAGCCCAGAAATTAACCGACTTGAAGTGTGAGTGGTGTCCATACTTTGCTCGGTACGTAGAGTTCACCACGAAACAAGCGTCTTGCAGTGCGGACTAACCCTGCTTGGTGGATTTGAGACGTCTCTTGATTAAGTGTCATATTTAACGCGATAGTGATCTTGCCACTTGGATGTTCGATAATGATTTGCTTATTTTTTTGGGCGTTTTGGCTTGGTAAGTTAGGCAAAATTAGATCGTCAGCCACAGTGCCAGGGATAGCGCTGCAAACACTAACGCAAATAGCGCCTGTAGCAGAGTGACTGGCATGGCAGTTATGGGGGACAAAATATCGAGAGGTAATATTGCCTCCCTGTTGTGGCGCACTTAATAGGCCCACTTTGGGAATGACTTGATTAGCTACGTCTCCCAAGCCCATTTTTTCGCCTGCGATTAAGCGAATTGCTTCGATACGGGTAAGTAGATTTTTATCATTATCTAGCGTCTGTTTTGACTCATTGCCTTTAATGCCTAGACTTGTCGCAGGGATAAGTACCATAGGCATAGCGGCATCAATGCAACTGACTTCTGTTCCTAGAATCGTGTCTTTTAATTGGCCCGTTGGAAATAGTTTGCCCGTTTTAGTCCCTGCTACATTCAAAAAGTTGAGCATGACGGGCGCAGCACTGCCCTCAACACCATCAATTTGGGTTTCACCCTCATAATTGACAAAACCATTGGGGGTTTGCACCAGCACATGGATGAAAGAGTTGGTGTTGAGGTTGCGTACTCTGACTAAGGTTTCCCCTAGTTGAGCACGAACTAAACCTGACTCTATGGCAAAAGGAGCTGCACCAGAGAGAATGTTGCCACAAGATGGCGCCGTATCTACGGACATATCATCGATAGAGACTTGTGCAAACAAATAATCAATATCTGCGTCTGGACTATCTGAAACCGAAATGATCGCCGCTTTGCTGGTCAAGCTGGTGGCACCACCAATGCCGTCAATTTGTTGGCCAGTACAAGATCCCATTGCAGATAATAAAACCTGTTTTTGTGTCTCCCAATCCCTAGGTAAATCATTCGCTAAAAAATAAGGTCCTCGTGACGTACCGCCACGCATCATGGTACAGGGAATGGATGTTTGCATGAGACCACCTCGAACTATTGTTTAGATTTTCTAAATCAAAATCTTACTTTCAATTTAGCTGTTGCTGATGTGGGCTAAAGTAACGTGGAGGGTTTTGACTGACAAACGATAAGAATTAGATGTTTGAGATAGAAAAACTAAATCGAATTTTTTAAAAATATAAAACAAGTAAATTTATTTATAAAAATTATAAAGAAAACTTGTTTTATAAGTTGTTGTTTTTAATTGTTAAAATGTTTTTTGTTTATTGCTTGTATATTGTTTTCTGATTGGTTTTTAGAGGTTTGATTTAGTAAAATTAAAAATTATACTTTTCGATTTTTAAGCATAAAAACCTAACAAAAAATTAATTAGTATTCTTAAATTATAAGTTGGTAATAGAATAACTAAACTGAAAAATTGGAAAACACGATGAAACGCTTACCTCCTTTAAAAGCGATGCAGGCATTTGAAGCGGCTGGACGGCATCAAAGTCTTAAAAAAGCAGCCGATGAGCTATGTGTCACCACAGGTGCAATTAGTCAGCAAATTAAGTTGTTGGAAGCGCATTTAGACGTTGAGTTGTTTAAGCGCTTAAATAAATCTGTGCGCTTAACAGAAGCGGGTCGAGCCTGCCTGCCTTTGATAGAGCAGGGGTTTGAATTGTTAGGCGACGCTGCGGCAAAAGCGCAAGCTTATAGTGAACAAAAGCTCATTACCATCAGTGTGGCGCCTTCGTTTGGCGCGAAATGGTTATTACCTCGATTAGAGCAGTTTAGGCGTAAACACCCTGATATTGATTTACGTATTGATGCCTCAACTCGACTAATCGATTTTGCCCATGATGATGTGGATATTTCAATCCGTTATGGCGCGATCAAAGAAAAGGGCATGCATGTTGAAGCACTTTCCCATGAAGAGCTGTTTCCTGTCTGTAGCCCTCATTTGATGACCCAATGTGCCAGTTTAGAAGCTCTAAGTGATTATCCTTTATTGCATCTTGAACGGCGTTCTGCGGACAAATCTTTTCCCGGTTGGGCCGAATGGATTGAAGAGAATGGGCTAAATAAAGACGCCTTTAAACATGGACCAAGATTCAGTATGTCGAGCATGGTATTACAAGCCGCAATTGATGGGCAAGGAGTAGCGATGGCCAGCAGTGTTCTGGCGGCGGATGACTTAAAAACAGGGCGTTTAATTCGACTTTTTCCGCAATCTTTGAGAGCTAAATATAACTACCACCTAATATGCACTAAGAGCCTGTCTCAAAGAGCCGATGTGGTGAAGTTTATTGACTGGATTAAGCAAGAAATCTTAGCTTAGCGTGGGCTTAGAGCCTACATAAGATGGCTAAATACCGACCTTTAAAAACGAGCTCATATAGTTTTCAAAGCTGTCAGCAAGCTGTCACGGAAAAAACTTATTTATCTTAACAGACCTATTAGTGACTGCTAATATTTTGAGTATTCAGTAATACTTTTTATTGAAGATAGGTCTAGGATGGATGTGACTACAAAGAGGATCTGCATAAGTATCACTTAGGTAGCAATATATGAGAATACTGGTTGTCGAAGACGATGATGTATTAGGTGAAGCCATTAATCAGCGTATTTTAAAGCAAGGTCATGGGGTAGATCTTGTGACCAGTGGCGCTGATGCAAATGACATTTTAAGGCATCAAGAATATGACCTTGTGATATTGGATTTGAATTTACCAGGCATGAATGGTGAGCAAGTATTAAATAAACTCAGAATCAGAAAAACCATAACTCCTGTGCTTATTTTAACGGCCAGAGATGAGGTTAAAGATAGGATTCAGTTACTTGACCTAGGAGCGGATGACTACCTGACTAAACCTTTTGATTTTGGTGAATTTGACGCTAGGTGTCGTGCTTTATTAAGGCGGCAACAAGGGCAAGCGCATGACCTTATCCAATATGGCAATTTAAGCTTAGATAGAAAAGCCTGTAGTGTGTATGTGGATCAGGTATTAGTCGATTTAAAGCAAAGAGAGTTTCGTTTATTAGAGGTCTTTTTAACTCACCCCGGTTGGGTACTTAGTAAGGATGATTTGATCGATCACCTTTATAATTTTGATGAACCTCCCAGCCCTAATGCGATTGAACTCTATGTGGCAAGATTAAGGAAAAAGTTACAAAAGAGTCAGGTGGAAATCCGTACCCTAAGAGGGCTAGGCTATATATTGGAAGCCTTGGATGATTAGCCGTTCTGGCAGATCCATTCGTGGACAATTAGTTCTAATGACATTGCTACTCTTGTGCATTGCGAGCTTTATAACGTTCTTTTTAGCTAATAGTTATGGCAAACGCTCTGCTCAAATTTCTTACGACAGACTGCTTACCAGTGCGGCAATACAAGTTGCTGAAAACATCAGTATGAAGGAAGGCAATATTACTGTAGATCTACCTTGGTCTGCTTTTGAAATATTATCGTCAGCACCAAATGATAGAGTTTTTTATCAGATAAAAGACAAAACAGGGCAAAAAATAACAGGTTATGATGGTTTGCCAACCAGTAAGGAAAAGCGGCAAAGAGCTAACTTTGATGCCCCCCAGCATAAGCCTGATTCTTACTTTTTTGATGCGAGTTATGATGGTGAGCCAGTTAGGTTTCTTATTTATAAAAAACGTCTGACGGAAGCTAACTATTCTGGTGATGTCAGTATTCAAATTGGGCAGACAGTGATTGCCCGAGAAGCCTTAGCGAATGAAATTAGTTGGCGTGGCATTCAGCTCGTCTTTCCCTTTATTTCTGTCGGTTTTATTTTGGTGATGCTAGGTATTTGGCAATTACTTAAACCCATTAATAAACTAAACCGTACGCTCTCTTCACGTACAGGTTTTGATCTGTCGAAAATTGATTTACCCGTGCCGACTGAACTTGAGCAGTTAGTGCAAAGTATTAATCATTTTATGGGGCAGTTAGAGAATAACTTGAATCATCTGCAACGCTTTACTAGTGAAGCGGCCCATCAGTTAAGGACACCATTAGCAGGGTTAAAATCCCAAGCACAAAATGCACTTTCTGAAGAGGATGAGGGTGCTAGGCACAAGCAGCTATTACGTGTAATTGAGTCATGCGATATGCTGAATCACACTGTGACTCAGCTATTGATGCAGGCAACTTTATCGCATCGCTTTCAAAGCCAACAATTAACCCAAATTGACCTTATTAAGATCACAAAATCTGTCTGTAAGCATGTAGTTGTTTCGGCGTTACAGCAAGAAGTTGAAATTGCTTTTGAAGGAGAGACGTCGTTTGCCAAGGGTAACCCTGCTTACATCTTAGGAGATGAATTCGCACTGGAGCAAATGCTGAGAAATATTCTAGAAAATGCGATTAAATACAGCCCAGCTCATTCAGTTGTTGTGGTAAGTCTTGCCAAACTTGATTCCAGCTCAACGTCTAAGATTGCCTTGTCTGTACAAGATAAAGGTATTGGGATACCTGATAGTGAAAAGCCTCATGTATTTGAGCGCTTCTATCGTAGTGCCAATAATCCTCGATCAGGTACTGGTTTAGGTTTAGCGATTGCTAAAGAAGTGGTTGATCATCATGGGGCATCTTTAGCGCTAATTGATAATGCGCCCACAGGTCTTATTGTGAACATAAGCTTTGAATTACTGGAATCTTAATATGATAAAGTTTTTATCTGCTTTTATCCTCTTAATGATAAGTTTCTCTGTGCTGGCCAATAAGCAAGAAAATGCCTTGAATGAGAGCGCTAGTAAGCTGATTTTAAAAGTAAAAGGTGCCGCTGATACACCAGAAATAACGCCTTTGTTTAACGCTTTTATGGCCCGCTTTCCGAATATTATTGTGCAATATGAAGAGCTAGGTTCACGTGAGTTATACCAAGACTTTCTAGCTGGCGAATTGGCTGATGCGGATGTCATTACAAGCTCCGCCATGGACCTACAAATCAAGTTAGTTAACGATGGCCATGCGCAAACCTATCGTTCTGAGCAAACTCGCAGCTTACCTGAATGGGCGAATTGGCGTGATGAGATTTTTGGTTTTACTTATGAACCAGCGGTGATTGCTTATAATCATGATTTTATTTCTCGCAACTCCAGTATTATAGCTCCGAGTCTTCAAAGCCGAGCACAAATGCTGGAATACATTCGACAAAATTCGCATAGATTAAAAGGCTTAATTGGTACTTTTGATATTGGAAAAGTCGGCATTGGCTATCTTTTATGGGCGCATGATAGCCAGCAATCAAGCAGTTATGGGCGGGTATTAGAGTCTTTTGGTATTCACGATGTTCGTCTTTTTCCAAGTAGCGCTGCTATGCTGAAAGCCTTGGCAGATGGAGAGATAGCAATCGCCTATAACTTGTTAGGATCTTATGCTAAATCTTGGGCTAAAACCTACCCTCAAATTAAGTTTGTCCTTCCAAAAGACTACACTGTGGCGATTATGCGTACGGCTTTTATTCCGAAAACGGCACCGAATGCGAAGCTGGCTAAAATGTTTTTAGATTTCTTATTATCACAGCAAGGGCAGCAAGTACTTGCTCAACAATCTAACTTATTTCCCATCAATGCCAAGGTCAGGAAAGACTACTTAAATACCTCATTTGATCTATCGGATACGGGCAATACTAGGCCTATTGCATTAGGGTTAAAGCTCTTGGTTTTAACGGATGAAATGAAGCGAAAAATCATTTTAGATGAATGGTCTCAAGCCTTAATTAAACCTGAGAAGGGCTCTCCTTTAGAATAAAGTAGAGCCCTTTTAGAATGAAACGGTGAAATGAAATCGTTAGATTAAACGTTTACGGATATTCACTACCACAATTTCTGCAATGATCACGACCACAAAGATAGAGAGTAATGCGACAGCCACTCGTTGCCATTCAAACAGATTCATAGAGTCACTTAATACCACACCGATACCGCCAGCACCGACCAAGCCTAAGACCGCTGATTCACGTACGTTAATGTCCCAACGAAATAGCACGATGCTGAAAAAAGATGGCAGGATTTGTGGCCAATATCCTTTTAGTAGTACGGATGCCCAAGAGGCGCCAGTAGCTCTCAACGCTTCAATCGGCCCCATGTTTACCTCTTCGATGGCTTCACCTAATAGCTTGCCGACAAAACCAACAGATCGAAACGCAATCGCGAGCACGCCGGCGATAACCCCCGGCCCAAAGATAGAGACAAACAAGAGTGCCCAAACCAGTGAGTTTACGGAACGGGATGAGACTAAGAAGAACTTAGCGATCCAGTGCACCCAAGGCGATGCCACAATATTGCTGGCATTCATCAAGGCTAACGGCAAAGCAAAAATCAAGGTAACTAACGTACCCAAGGTGGCGATGTTAAGGGTTTCTATCATGGCGTCATGAACGGACACAGGATAGTAAGCAAAATCAATAGGCCACATACGGCTGAACATGTCTGCCATTTGTTCTGGTGCATCAAAGAAGAACTCAGGGATGACCTCGACCGATTGAATCGATTGCACCATAGCCATGATAAGCACTAGGTAAACCGCATAACGGGACAGCTTTTGCTTTAGGGTAAAACGCTGCCAGTGATGATTCATTGTATTCATTTAATTGGCTCCTAAAGGCTTATCTAAAGATGTTTCTGACTATGTTAGACAGAAACTCGCCTAGCATGATCAAGGCAATAATGGTGATTAAGATGGCAGCAACAAAGTCATAGTCAAAGCGCTGGAACGCAGAGAATAAGGTGCCACCAAGACCGCCTGCACCTACGATTCCCACCATGGTGGAGTTACGTAGATTAGAGTCCAACTGATACACAGAAAAACCGATGAAACGGGAGAAAACTTGTGGCATCACAGAGAAAAGAATGACACTCACAAAGCCTGCGCCAGTGGCACGAATCGCTTCTACTTGCTTGAGTGAAATCTCTTCGATGGCCTCGGCAAACAGCTTAGCGATAAAGCCAATAGAGGCTACGATCAGAGTGAGTATGCCTGCTAGAGCACCAAAGCCGACACTTTTCACAAAGAGAATAGCGATGATTACAGGGTGAAACGTACGACACAAGGCAATGAAGCCTCGCATAGGCACACTGACCCAGTTTGGCATCAAGTTGCGGGCTGCAAAGAGACCAAAAAATAGTGACAGTACTATGCCTGAGACACTGGCGATAACCGCAATTTCTAAGCTTTCTGCTAAGCCGCTTAATAATAGTTCCCAGCGATCAAAGTTTGGCGGGAACATACGATCTAAAAGTTTATCCGCATGGCCTAAACCCTGAACGAATCTATCCCATGTGAGGCCCATGGCATTGAAAGAATAAACCAGATAGACACCAACAAGCGCCCAAATACCGGTGCTTACCCAGTTACGCTTAAAGGGATTCTCATACTCTTTGGAGGTGCTTAGTCCAGCCATGATTCACCTCCATAAATTTGTTTAAGGTGTTCATCTGTGATGCCTTCTGGAGAGCCGTCATATACGACCACACCATTACTCATGCCTATCATGCGTTTAGCAAAACGGCTGGCGAGTTTAACGTCGTGAATATTGACCAGAGCAGGGATGTTCTTCTCTTCTGAGAAACGTTCTAGCAGCTCCATGATCTCAACCGCCGTTTTCGGGTCAAGGGAAGAAGTGGGCTCGTCGGCTAATAGCACACGTGGATTTTGCATAACGGCGCGAGCGATGCCAACACGCTGGCGCTGACCGCCAGATAAACTGTCTGCACGCTTATTGGCATGTTCGCTAAGACCAACCGCTGCGAGTAGTTCAAATGCGCCATTAATGTCCTCTTGGCTAAATTTACGACGCCAAGCCTGCCACGCACTCATATAACCAAGGCGGCCGGTTAATACGTTTTCAATCACGGTTAAACGTTCAACCAGATTATATTCTTGGAACACCATGCCGACTTGGCGGCGTAGTTTACGTAATTCGCCCCCTTTAGCTTGGCTAAGGTCTGCATTATCAAACAAGATGGCCCCAGCTGTTGGGTCAATTAAACGGTTGATACAACGTAATAAGGTACTTTTCCCTGTGCCTGATGGACCGATAATGGCGACAATGCCGGGTTCGCTGATGTTAATGTCGATGCCCTTTAAAATCGGGTTACCTGGCACGTATTCTTTCTGTAATCCTTTGATTTCAAGGAAGTTGGAGCGATCAACCGCCGCGTGAGTTGAAGACATAATCTGTATCCTACAAGCAATAAGAGGTGCAAACGACCTGGTCTCCCAGGTCGCTGATGAGCTATTTCAATTAATTAAATGTGCGGTAAAACTGAGGTGGTTAATTTGGCAAGTTAGCCATTAACCATTGTTTTTAGCCGCTGCGGCAGCACGCTTTTTCGCGGCTTTCGCTGCGTCAGCTTCAGCCAAACGTTTTAGGCCTGTTTTGGTGTAAGCCGTGCCAGATGCGTGGGCAATGTCACGGATAACTTGCCAGTCAACTTTATAAGTAACTGGGTAGAAACGGTCTGCACCACCAAAGGTTTCTTGCATATCCGCAGGGAAACGGAATTCAGTAAAGGCTTTTTTGATTTTTGCTACTAGCTCTGGTTTTAAGTCATGAGCATAACCAAATGAAGAGGTAGGGAAACGCGGGCTGGTGTAGATGATACGAAAATCGTCTGCATCAATTCGTTCTGCTGCCACCATACGTTTAAATACGTCTGATGCGACAGGCGCGGCTTCATAGTCACCTGATAGTACGCCCATGATAGATTGGTCGTGTTTGCCTGAGTATTTCACCTTGTAGTCTTGATCAGGGGTAATACCTAATGCAGGGAAGATAGCACGAGGGGCTAAGTTACCAGAGTTAGAGGAAGCAGATGTATGTGCAACAACACGGCCTTTAAGATCAGACATTTTATAAATATCACTGTCTGAACGGGCAATAGTAATCAGGTTATACCCTTGGAAACCGTCTGCTGTGCCTTTTACTGCGATTGGCACTAAACCACCTAGGTTAACCGCATAGCCAGTTGGGCCTGTGGAGAAACCGGCAATGTGCAAACGACCAGAGCGAATGGCTTCAACTTCGGCCGCATTCGAGTGAACCGTGTAATAAACCACTTTTTTACCTGTGACATCACTTAGGTATTTTTGAAAGTCGCTAAAGGCATCCTTGTACACCGCTGGGTCTTCTACGGGTGTGTAGGTGAAAACCAAGGTGCTTGGATCACGCCATTTGCTAGGGTCTTTCGGTGTGTCGGCAACAAGGTCGTAGTTATCATCACAAAACTTGTCGTCTAATACGCCACGGTATTTACAGTCTTCTGCTTGTACAGCGCTGGCACCTAAGAATAACGAACTGGTTAAAAGTAAACCGGTAAGCAATTTGTTTGGCATCTCACTTTTCCTCATTAGATATTTTTATTTTTATCACCAATTGGGCAAGACCCTGATCGGGGATGAGTCAGCCCCACAATGTTGTGGATCTGACCCAGTTAGAGCAAAAGCAATACCAAGTCTAAAATATTGTTTAATTTCATGTGTTTACGATATTTTTAAAAATCTAAGTCACTACTTTGGGACGCTTTAGTCTCATTGTTTTTTGTTAAATGGGACACATGTGTCTTTTTTATTAAGCCCCTTTTATAAACCTTTTATGTCGCCTTAAAAACCTGCTTATCTAATTGGTGTTTCTTCATTTTTCGATAAAGGGTTTTACGAGAGAGATCTAATAATTCGGCCGCCTCATTAAGTTGACCACCCGATGCCCGTAAGCCTTGTTCTAGAATGCTGCGCTCAAATTGCTCCATGCGTTCCTCGTAACTGCCATTAGTGTCTTCATCACGTTTAAGGGTCGCGAGAGAGGTTTCTGTGATACCTAAAACAAATCTGTCCACGGCGTTTTTGAGTTCTCGTACATTGCCTGGCCACTCATGTTCCAATAAAAAGGCAAGATACTCTGGGGTAAGCTCAGGCAAAGGGCGATCGAATTGCTCGGCGGCTTTACGGGCATAATAGTGAAACAAAGGCAGTACATCTTCTGGCCTGTCTTTAAGTGGCGGTATGGTGAGGCTTGCCACATTGAGGCGATAAAAGAGGTCTTTTCTAAACTTCCCTTCTTCGCCTAATTGGGCAAGGTCATCTTTACTGGCGGCTATGACAGTGAGCTCAACGGGAATAGGCTGTGTACTGCCGACTCTTTCTATGGTCCTGTCTTGCAGCACCCTGAGAAGTTTTATTTGCACAGGCAGGGGCATGGTTTCGATTTCATCAAGAAACAGAGTGCCGCCATTGGCGGCTTCTATCTTGCCGATATGACGTTTATTGGCACCGGTAAAAGAGCCTGCTTCGTGACCAAAGAGCTCACTCTCAATCAAGCTTTCACTGATGCCACCACAGTTTATGGCGATGAACCGGCTTTCATGACGACGGCTAAACTGGTGTAACGCTCGGGCGACCACATCTTTACCACAGCCGGTATCCCCATAAATAATGGTGTCCACATTGGCTTGGGCGAGGGCTGTTACATGTTGGCGTATGCCTTTAATGGCAGCGGATTCACCAATAATAAAATTCTCTAGGCCTGTTTGATTAGCGAGGTTTTGTTTGAGGCTACGGTTCTCTAAAATGAGACGACGCTTCTCTATGGCTCTTTCTAATTGGCTAATCAGCTTAGCAGGTTGCAGCGGCTTTTCGAGAAAGTCATAAGCCCCTTCTTTCATGGCTTCGATAGCCATAGGAATATCACCGTGGCCACTCATCAAGAGAATGGGTAATTCAGGATCTAAGGTTTGGAGCTTGGCCAGCACACTCATACCATCCATCTTTGGCATTTTTACATCACAAAGCGCAACCACTGGGCTATTTTTATTGAGAGAATCTAATGCTTGTTGGGCATCTAAGAAGGTGTCTACCTGAAAGTCTTCTAGCTCTAAAAGCTCTGTCAGGGCTTCAATGATGGTTTGCTCATCATCTATGATAAGAATGCGAATCGCTTGTTTCATTTTGTGCTCGCTTTTTGTAAAACCAATGTGAAAGTACTGCCTTGTCCTTGGGTTGAGCTGACTCGGATTTGGCCACTAAAATCTTGAATGATGTTGTAACTAATAGAGAGGCCTAGTCCTAAACCTTGGCCCACTTCTTTTTGGGTGAAGAAGGGGTCAAATATTTGGTTTAGCTTATCGGATTCTATGCCAATGCCAGTGTCGCTGACACTGATAAATACCTGATTATCATCTTCTTTTACTGCTATTTTAATTTGCTTTAAAGGCGCACTGGATAAGGCGTCCACCGCATTACTAATGAGATTCACCAGAACTTGTTCGAGGCGAATAGGCTCGGCCAATACATTCAGATCTTTGACTTCATTTTGATACTCTAAACGGCTATTTTGTTCTCGAATTTGGTTCGACATTAGCTCTATGGCATCAAGAATAACGGGCTCTAATAACACAGGACTGAGTTCTGTACCTGCCTCACGGGCAAAGGCTTTAAGGTGGCGAGTAATGCCTGCGATTTTATCTAATAGCTGGCGCATCTTTTCGATATTGAGTCTGGCTTTATCTGGCTGGGCCTTATCTAAATGGCGTCCGGCTGTATGCAAATAGCTAGCAATCGCGGTTAAAGGTTGGTTAATTTCATGGGTGATCCCCACACTCAATTGACCAAGGGCGGCAAGCTTTCCTGCTTGGACTAGTTCATTTTGGGTGCTCTTTAATTGGACTTCGGCTGCTAGTCTTTCTTCAATTTCGGCGGCGAGTTTTTGGTTGGTTTTTTCCACTTCTATGGCGGTTTTTTGGAAGTATTGCAGGTCTCTGGCCATACCTGATACTTCGTCATTCCCCTTGATTAATATCTGGGTATCAAGCTTGGAACTGGCTATGGCGCGCATGTTTTTTTGTAGCTCAATAATGCGCTGTAACACATCTCGTCTCACGTAAAACCAAGAGATGGCACAGGCAACAGCAAGGCTGGCTAAGGAGAGCAAAAGAATGCTGCTAATACTGGCATTGATGGACTTAATCGCTCCTTCTAAAGAACCACGAATACTGGTATTGGTTTGATTGGTATATTGATTTATCTGCGCCGCTAATTGTTGGATATGCTGCTGGCTATTTTCCAGAAAGAAGCTCTGTTGATAGAGCAAATCTAGCTCTTCATTTTTCAATAAAAAGAGTTGTCCTTGGCGTGAACTCATTTCTAATAACTGGCTAAGAAGCTGACGTTTTAAACGGGGGATTTGTGGCAAAAAAGGCAGACGCGCACTGATTTCTCGGCCTAAATCTTCAAGCCGTAAAAAGGTGTAATCAAGGTCGTTAAAGGAGGCTTCGTTACTGACTTTTTCGATAAGGCCTGAAAAGTAATAAAGCCGTCTGATGACTTCTTCTAATTGCTCACTTTGCTCTAGACGATCGAACTCAACGATTAAATCTTGGAACAAGGGGAAGATGAGTTTGGATTGTTGAGTAAGTTTTTTACGTATGACTTCTCGTCGCTCAACACTCTGATTTAACAGGGTTAAGTTGTTCTGTATCTGGGTGATGAGCTCTAAAAAATAGCGGTTATAGTCAGGTAAATTACGCATCAAACCGTCCATATCTTGAATCGCAATGTTCAAAGTATCCATGGCTTGATTACGGCTGACATTCGAGTCACTGGTGACGATTAAAGGCGCGGTTGCGACGATTAAACGACTTTTATCATTAAGGCGCGCTGCGGCATCTAGACCAGGAATATCCTGATGCTTGAGTAACATTAGCCTATCGCTTAGTTGCAAATAGGTGTTTGTTGCCAGTCCACTAGAGACGATTGTGATGGAAGAAATCATCACAAAAGCCAAAAATAAGCGACTGCCAATCCCTAGCTGCGAGAGCCAGTAAAATCGTTTTATTGCCATTTCCAAATATCCTATTTTTATTGTTTTGGAAGAGCTTAGGTATTAAGTCAGTGTCAGCTGTTTACTAATGAGCCGTTTTGCTAATAAAGCTAATGAAAGAATGATGCCAAGTTTGAAGGGCCATATATCAGGCTTTTAGCTTATTAAAAGGACAAAAATGTCCCATAAAGGAACCTGCGAATAAGTCGCCTCTTCTCAGTCTGTTACTTTTTTGAAATGCCGAGTAGGTATAATTTAAAGACCCAAAGGGCGTGGCCTAAAAGCCCTATCTTTACGTTAAGGGCCTTATCAATAGAATGACTATTAAGTTTCGTCCCTCGCCATAAATCTAGGGGCTTTTATCCTCACGCTGAGGCGGGAGGACTTATTTGCAGCTTCCTAGCTAAATTACTTGATACTGGCTTAAGTTAAAAGCGTTTGCTGTTTGAGCTTCTGCTTAAACTCATGCACAGGTTTGCTTAAAAATGGAATAAGTAGATGGGGAATCTGTGCTTGTGAGAAGTAAACGCCAATTTATCAGGGGATAAATTGGCGAGGAATGGCTTATTTTGCGTTTTCTTGTTGTTCAACTAATAGGTCATGAATGGCTTGGCCCGCTTCTAAAATATGCTTTTTAAGCAGGGCGCAGGCGGCAACTTTATCGCGCTGACGACAAAGTGTGAGCAACTCACTGTGTTCTTGTTCTGCTTTATCAATGCGTGAAGTAAGCAATAGTTGTAGGCGAATATATCTGTCTGATTTTAAATTCAAGCTTTCGATAATTTCTTTGGCTTGAGGAAGATCAGCAGCCTTATAAAGGGCAGCATGTAACTGATAATTTAAATCGCTCCAGCTTTCTACTTGAGATCCCGTTTCTACTGCCGTTTCAAAGGCTTGTACTATCTTGTCTGCCGCATCAAAGTCGGCTTCTGTCATATTATCGATAGAGTGTTCTAGTACATGGCACTCTATCATGGCTCTTAATTGGAAGAGTTCGTGAATTTTAGCGGGTGAGAGTTCGGTTGCGATGGCGCCTTTATGAGGTTCGAAAGCCACTAAGCCTTGGGCTTCTAATTGTAATAGGGCTTCTCGAACAGGTATTCGGCTGACGTCGAATTCTTTGGCTAAGGCCTCCTGGCGTAATGCTTCTCCTGCCACGATTTCACCGGACAGAATTTTATTCCTTAATATGTCTGCAACCATTTGGGTTCGTGTTTTATAAACAGGCATAGAGTTTGTCATCATGGAGTAGGGGCCGCGCTTCTGTCGTATGGTGGAGTCTCATTATTGGTTTATTGTAACACTTTCACTTTAAAGCTTAATAAAAAGCTGACGTTTAATATAACCCCCAGCTTAGTATTTCTAAAAGCCCTTTTAATAAAACTTAACACCTTTAAGTGCTTAAACCCTGTGATTCTTTCATTTTGTACGTAAAGGTTATTTAACTTCAAAGCCGTGGGCATAAGGGTCTTCATCGTCCACCCAAATGGTATTGTGACCATACACTTTGGCCCAACCTTGCACGCTTGGCATGATGCCAATATGACTGCCGACTTGGGTTAGAGATTCAACCCGTCCATGAAATAAACTGCCGATAATGCTTTCGTGTACAAAGTCATCACCGACTTTGAGCTTGCCTTTGGCAAACCATTGGGCCATTCGCGCACTGGTGCCTGTACCGCAAGGGGATCTGTCTATGGCTCTATCCCCATAAAATACGGCATTTTTTGCTCGTGCCCCTTCTTGTGTGGGAGTACCTGTCCATAACACATGGGAAACCCCATTAACTGTGGCATCGTCTGGGTGAACACATTCTGCCGCTGCATCAACAAGCTGGCGTACGATAGGGCTTAATTGCAAAATTTTATCAGGGCTAAAGTGCTCTAACCCTTGATAGTTTTTTTGCGGATCTACAATAGCGTAATAGTTACCACCGTAGGCAATGTCGACCACAAGTTCACCCAATTCAGGCACTTGCACCACGACATCTGTGTGAGCGAGATAAGAAGCCACATTATAAATACGCACACTTTCTACCTTGTCACCATCTTGTTTGTATTCAATTTTAATTTTGCCTGCGGGCACATCTAGAATGAGCTGCCCCGGAACTTTTGGTTTGATAATGCCATTTTCAATGGCGCTTGTGACTGTACCTATGGTGCCGTGTCCACACATGGGCAAGCAGCCACTGGTTTCGATAAAGAGTATTGAAGCATCGGCATCTTCAGAGCAAGGAGGGTAAACGATAGAGCCAGACATCATGGAATGTCCCCTTGGCTCAAACATTAGCGCTTGTCGAATCCAATCATACTTATTAAGAAAAAATTGGCGTTTTTGGCTCATTGTTTGACCTTCTAGATCAGGATAACCGCCTGCAACTAAGCGAACTGGGTTACCGCATGTATGAGCATCAATGCAAAAAAAGGTGCCTTCTCTCATCTTATTTTCCTTATCCGTTTTTATCGTTATTGGGGTTTTTAGAATGAATAGCGTTGCTTTATTTTTGATCAAAGGATATTTTATACAATATACAGAGTTCAGATGAAAGGATATTTTATGAAGTCTTTGCAAGCGGATATTGCTGTTTTAGGTGCAGGTGTTGTTGGTGTCTGCTGTGCTCTAGCCTTACAGAAATCAGGCCATCAGGTGACCTTAATTGATAGGGACGGAGTAGGGGAAGGTTGCTCAAAAGGCAATGCTGGCCACTTTGCGACAGAACAGATTCTACCGCTCGCCACACCCGGTTTGATGTGGAAGATACCTAAAATGCTACTTGATCCTTTAGGGCCTGTGTCTATTCGCTGGTCTTATCTACATAAAATCGCTCCTTGGTTAATTCGTTTTATGCTCAATACGAGAAGCGGCCCTTTTTGTCAGGGAGTGGATGCCTTAACTGGGCTTAATAATGCAGCTTTACCTGCTTGGTTGAAGATTTTAGAAGAATTAGGAGAGCAAAAACAAATTAAAGCGGACGGCTCACTGCTAGTATTTGAATCACAAAAGTCAGTTTTAGACTATGAAGATACTCATTTCTTTTTGAATGAGCAGGGTATTAAAACTCAATCACTTTCGGGTTGTCAGGTGAGAGAGTTAGAACCGAGCTTGTCAGGCAATATTTGCCATGGCGTCATGTTTCCCAATACGGCTCATACGGCTGACCCTCATAAATTGACTCGTGTATTAGCTGAGCATTTTATCAAGCAGGGGGGCAAGCTGATTGAGCAAGAAGTAGAAGCATTAGACATGAATGATGATGGCGTTGAGGTGACGCTTGATGGGGCTTCATATCAGGTGCCTAAACTCGTGTTAGCAACAGGGGCTTGGTCAAAACATTGGGTGCAAGCATTAACTCAGAAGAAAGTGCCTTTGGATACGGAAAGGGGTTATCACCTCATGTTGCCCAAAGTCGATAATAGCTTAACAGTGCCTGTTACTTCTGCTGATAGACGTTTCATTATGACACCAATGAATGACGGGTTACGCCTTGCTGGAACCGTTGAATTTGGCGGTTTGCACAGCTCACCGAATATGAAGCGAGCGCATATGTTGGTACGACATGCACAAGTGCTTTTACCTAAAATTGATGCTGAAGTTGGTCAAACGTGGATGGGCTTTAGGCCCTCTTTACCTGACTCCTTACCCATCATAGATAAGGTTGGTGCCAAAGGGCAGGTGATATTCGCCTTTGGTCATCAGCATTTAGGTTTAACCCAAGCCGCAGTGACAGGTGAGTTGGTGAATGCCTTAACACACAACCAAAAGCCTAAGTTAGATATGACGCCATTTCGTCACGATAGATTTGCCTGAATAAGAAATGAAACAGCGCTAAAAAATTTTGTAAAAACAAATTGTATAAAATATACATTAATTAAAGCATAAGCTTAAATCGGCTTTTAAAAGAAGCTTAAACCTCATGTTAAAAGGATAAGAAAATGAATATTGAAGGTGTATTAGTCCCAGTCGTTACCCCGTTTACTACAGATGGCAGTATTGATTTTGCCGCTCTGGCTAACTTATTAGATTTTCAAATTAATGCTGGTGTGAAAGGCATTGTTGCTTGTGGCACCACTGGTGAGTATTACACCTTTAATGATGAAGAGCGTTATAAGGTAATGGCCTTTATTGCTGAGCATGTGGGTGATAGAGCCCTATTAATTGCTGGTGTGAATGATTTGTATACCCAAGGCTCTGTACTGAAAGCTAAACAGGCAAAAGAGCTAGGCTATACCTGCTTAATGTTAGCGCCCCCTATCTATTGCTTACCGCAAGAAAACGAAATTATTCAACATTACAAAACGGTCAGCCAAGAGGCTGATATGCCCATCATTATGTATAACTTCCCAGCGCGTTCTGGTGTTGAAATTAGTGTTGAAGCGGTGATCGAGCTAAGTGCAGATAAGAACATAGTCGGGATTAAAGAAAGTAGTGGTGACTTTAGCCGTGCCTTGTCGTTAATCAATGCCAAGCTAGATAATTTCCAAGTTGTGTGTGGCAGTGATGATCAGGCGGCAGACTACTTGTTCTGGGGTGTACGTGCTTGGATAGGCGGTGCAGCAAACTATTTACCTTCTCAACATGTCGCCTTGATTGAAGCGGCTAAGGTGGATGATCTTGCGAAAGTAAGAGACTTAATGACAGCCATTTTACCTGTGATTAAGCATCAGGAAGCGGAAGATTATAATCAAAAAGCCAAGTTAGGTTGTGCTCATGTTGGCGTGCCTGTGGGGAATGTTCGCGCCCCTTTACTGCCTGTGAGTGCTGAATCTCAAGCTGAGTTTATCGCTTTATTAGAGCAAGCTTTATCCGCATAGGAGGTCAATATGCAGCTATTTAATTCAACATCTAATTCTGCTTCTAGCTTAAAGCTTCTCAAAGAAGATGTGTTTCAGCTTGGGCGCAAACACGCTTTATATGCTGGTGCTTTAATCAAAGGTTATTCAAGTCGTGCTGAAACACAAGTATTTAAGACACTGAGTCCTTTCGATCATAGTGTCATTGGCAAGGTGGAATCTTGCGATGAAAGCCATGTAAATACTGCCGTAAAAGTTGCAAGAGAAACCTTTGAATCAGGCGAATGGGCGGGCTTACACCCAGCAGAGCGAAAAGCAGCGATGCAAAATTGGGTGGCATTATTGACGGAGCATGCTGAAGAATTGGCGGCACTTGATTGCATTGATGCAGGTAAACCCATTGCAGAATGTTTGGCGACAGATATTCCTGAGACGATTCAAACTTTCGCTTGGTATGCAGAAGCCATAGATAAGGTTTTTGGAAAGGTCGCGCCCACTCATGGGGATAATCTTGCCCTAGTGGTGAAAGAAGCCGTTGGCGTAGTAGCTGCTGTATTGCCTTGGAACTTTCCTGCTCTTATGTTCGCTTGGAAAGTGGCTCCAGCTTTAGCTGCGGGCAATTCTGTGATTGCAAAACCTGCCGAGCAAACGTCTTTGAGCGCTTATCGTATGGTGCAACTGGCCTATCAAGCAGGTATCCCTGAAGGGGCGCTTTCTTTGATTACGGGCTTTGGTGAAGACGTTGGTAAACCTCTAGGTTTGCATAATGACATTGATATGGTGTCTTTTACTGGCTCCACGGAAGTAGGGCGTTTGTTCCTAACTTATGCTGCCCAATCTAATTTAAAAGGTGTAGTACTAGAGTGCGGTGGGAAAAGCCCACAAGTGGTATTTGACGATGTCTATTCTGTCGAAGAAATTGCCGATGATGTACTCTCAGCAGCCTTTTGGAATATGGGGGAAAACTGCAGCTGCGGTTCACGCTTGATCGTGCATCAAGATATCAAAGAGGCGTTGTTAGCCGTATTAAAAAGACGTCTTGAGGATTGGGAATTGGGCGACCCTCAAGATTCAGATGTCTCTATTGGACCTATGGTAGAACAGGTGCATTTTGATAAGGTGCTCTCTCATTTAGAAATAGCTAAACAAGAAGGTGCGCAATTGATTCAGGGTGGCAAGGTATCTGATTTAGGAGCGGGTATGTGTATTGAGCCGACCATTTTTGACGCGGTTACCCCTGACATGACCTTGTTTAAACAAGAGGTCTTTGGCCCAGTACTCGCTGTGGTGAGCTTTAGCACAGAAGAGGAGGCGATCAAGCTGGCTAATGACAGTGAATATGGTTTGGCAGCGTCTTTATATACAGCGGATATTCGTCGTGCCCACAGAATGTCTAAGGCAATCAAAGCAGGGACTGTTTCGGTTAATTGTTTTTCTGAAGGCGATATCTCAACACCTTTTGGAGGTTATAAGATGTCTGGCTTCGGTGGACGTGATAATGGTCTAGAGGCATTTGAGCAATATTTGCAGACCAAGACAGTTTGGTACGCTAATTAGCGTATTATGAGAAATTAAACTTTCTTCCCTTCAAGTTGCATTGAGAGAGATAAGTGTTAGTCTTAATTAAGTTTTCACTTATGTATAAATTAAAATTTTTATTAAATATCAATGGTTTATTTCTTATCTCTCGATGCAACTTATTTGAGGAAGTGTATGTCTTTTCATTACTCTGTCAGTGCTTTTCTCCTTACTTGTGCGTTACATGTGACTGGGCTTTCTGCAACAGATATTAACCATGGTGCTGCTAATCATGAGCTAAATATTGTTGTGATTGGCAAGACAAAAAATGACAGCTTTTATGAGCAATCCTATGAAGGCTGTAAAAAGTTTGCTCAAACTGTGGGTGACATTAATTGTATTTATGATGGTCCTAAAGACTTTCAAAATATCCGTTCTCAAGCACTTATTATTGAGTCTTATATTAACAAAGGTGTTGATGGCTTTTTAATATCAACGACTGATTCAACCTTCCTTGTTAACCGTGTACTAAAGCAGGTTAAAGAGGCAAAAATCCCCGTTATCACCTTTGATTCAGATTTATTAGAAAAAGATAAAGCTTATCGATTGGCTTATGTGGGGACGAATAACTTCGATTATGGTGTTGCCCTAGGTAATCAAGCCAAGGCATTTAAAAAAACGGGTGAGACTCAAATATGTATTCAGTCTGGTCATGATACAACGCCAAATTTGAATGCGAGAATTGATGGTGTTAGATATGCTTTAGCGGGTACTCATGTGACTCGGTTACAAGGTGAGAATGGCTGGACAGAATATTCAAGGTGTCCTTTTTATACCTTAGGTAAGAGAGGGCAGGCAGTCAGACAGCTAGAGCACATACTTAACCTTGAAACTCCAACTATCTTTCTTGCAGTAGCTGGGTTTGCTCAGTTCTCTCCTGATTACATAGAAAGAATTAAATCCTATGAAGCGCAAATTAAATCTGGAGAGGCAGTGATTATCTCTGCTGATGCAGAAGAAATTCAGCTAAAGGCGTTGGGTGCTCACTTATCAAATATAAACATTGGGCAAAAACCATTTGAAATGGGACGCTTAGGAACAGAGCTGTTATATCAATACTTAACTCAAAACAAATTGCCTGAAAAAGACATCTACTATCAGGACTTTTATTACTGCACTCCAGAGAATGTGAATGAATGTGTGGTTAAATAACAGACTTATGCACAATTTTTAGCCGTATTTCATACGGATTTATTGTGAGTTAGCGAATAATTGATTCTTTTTTAACCTTGTTTTGGAAAGGAAAGTACCAATATCATAGGGATGTAACAGTAAAGGATTTTGATATTGTGAAAAGCTTAAAGGCTTATAACCCGCAACTAAAATATAAAAAAATCATCCGTGAGAAGGCCATCTCAAGGGCGAAAACACGCATTATTATTGCTGGCCGTACTCCAGAAGAATTTAGTCAGGAAGACTTGGAGGTTGTGGTACAAGAGGAAGAAAACAAGCTTAAGTCTGACATTAAGAGTAAGGGCCTACTGGCTGTTCTAGCGCTATTAGGTGTGAGCTGGCTCTAATGATGAATCAAATATTTCGCATCACCTTCGTGACCTTTATTTATAAGCGTTACAAGCAAACTATCCTTTCTACTGCCTTACTTTTATTGGTCTTATGGCTAATTGAAAAAATCCACCAAGATTTCGTGAGCTATAGCCAACTCAATGAGGATACTAGCTATCTAGCCCTTTCTTTTGGACTTAAATGGTTTGCCTTCGCCTGCGTTACTGGCTTGTATTGCGCTTGGAATGTATTGTTTAAACAAGAGAAATTTAAAAAAGAAAATCTGAGCAAAGCCGAGCGTAAAAAGTATGGTCAGTTATTAAACGAAGAAGACGAATTAGAAGATGATCTAATCGCAAAAATGCGAGCTCTTCCCACATCAAAAGTCACAGCAAAAGCGGACCAAAAAAAATCTAAAACCGAAAATGAAAAGGATGGAGAAGGCGCCAAGCCCGATCCTTTTGCTCAAATTCGAGATAAAGAAACCTTAAAATCAAAAGCTGACTTTGTGTTACACAAAAAGCCTAAGTAGGGATACTTTGAAGGGTAACTATGATGAATGACTCAGTTAAACAAAAGTTTGATACTTATCCTGCTAAGGTGAGAGCAAAGCTTGAGTACTTAAGACAGCTTATTCTAGAAGTGGCCGCCAATACAAATAAGGTAGAAGAATTAGAAGAAACCCTAAAATGGGGTGAGCCTTCTTATATTACCTTACCAATACAGTTTGAAGATGAATCAGGCAAACTGAAAAAAGTAAAAGCTCCAGGCACCACAATTCGTATCGACTGGAAGGCGAAAAGCCCAGATCAATATGCCCTCTACGTGAACTGCCAAACCAGTTTGATTGACTCATACAACTCCCTTTTCCCTAATACCTTTTCCTTTGAAGGCTCAAGAGCAGTGGTGTTTAAGCTTGATGACGAACTGCCAGAAGAAGAGCTAAGAGTTTGTATTCAAATGGCCCTGACTTACCACCTATAACTTCCTCATTTTACCTCTCTTATTTGTTTCTCTTATTTGCCTCAATAAGGGTTAATAACTATGCTTATTAATGACGTGTGTTAGGTAAGAGAGGGATGACTTATTAGACCTGACGGTGATTGATAAGCGCTTAACTTAGGAAGCCTCATCCTATGATCAACCTTAATACCTGTATTCTTGAGCAACCCAATATCGACTTCGACAAATGGCAAGTTTTAGTCAACATGATGGCTGAAATCTATGGTGCTTCTAGTGGTGTGGTGGTTCAGTTTAGAAATGATTCTTTTAATGTGGTGTCGGCCAGCAATAATGAAGGCAGTTTTCTTGAAGTGAATGCAAGTTGGCCTTGGGAAATGAAAAGTTTTTGCCGTCGTATTATGGAAACTCGAAGTGTTCTTTATGTGAACGACGCTGAAAATTCTGATGAATGGTGTAGTGCGCCGCCTGTCTGCGAAGGGCCTGTTCGCTCATACCTTGGTTATCCTCTTTTTTGGCCTGATAATTCATTATTTGGCTCTATTTGTGTCATAGATACCACCCCTAGCAATTATTCAGAGAGTTTTGTGAAACTGTTAGGTCAGCTAAAGAAGGTGATTGAAAGTGAGCTTCAGCATGTTTTCGATCATGAAAGAATTACAAAACTACTCGAAGAGCAAAGTGAGCAGCAAGAGCAGCTTAAACAACTTGCTCTCTACGATAGCCTAACTGGGTGTGCTAATCGTAACTTCCTCAGTGAACGTATTGCATTTTCTATTGCTCGATCTGAGCGAGAAAAAACCGAGTTCTCTTTGTTATATATGGACCTGAATAAGTTTAAAGCAATTAATGATACCTATGGCCACAAGGCTGGAGATCAGGTTTTAACGGCGATTGCGAATCGAATCAATAGCACGATAAGACGCACTGACTTGGTGGCGAGAGTAGGCGGAGATGAGTTTGTAATCGTATTTAATAATCTGGTGAGTTCAGAGGACATCATTAACCTTTTGAGCGATAAGATTCTTGAGCCTATTTCATTTAATGGGGTTAATTTGCAGGTTTCAGCGACTTTTGGTGTCAGTGTTTACCCTGAAGACGGAGGTAATATGGATAAACTTTTAGATATCGCAGATAAGCGCATGTATTACCAAAAACTCAAGGCAAGGGCATAGCTTTTAAGTATTCGTTTTTAATGCTTTTGACTCAAAGGCTTGGTTCTAAAGTCTAGGGTCGAAAGAGCTGTTTAAGCAGGCAAGTTATTTGCGTCTCTTCATTTTTAAAAAACTCTTCTCTCTTACTTATATTGTCTTCAATAGCACGACTTCTATTGATCTAATTTGATGGCATAGGTTTTGCTGCGATTAGTTTAATGCTTTTTCTACATCTAATACTAAGGTTTTTAGCCGTTTTGTAAGGCTAATTTACTATATATCGCACTAAAAAGGTGCAATGAAAGTTTGGGTATTGAGCAAAGCTAATTTATTCAAAATATAAGACAAATAAGAAGATATGTATGGAATTTAGAGAGTTGAGCTCTATCAAAGGGCATGAAAACGAGTTTAGCGAGTTGTTAATTGATAGCATTGAAAGTGGGGCATCAATTGGCTTTATTACACCCGTTAATCACGCTGAAATCAGTACCTATTGGAACGAAGTTGAGGTAGGTCTCGCCTTGGCTAAACGAAAGTTATTTGCTGTATTTGAAGGCAATGAGTTAGTGGCATGTGTGCAGCTTTCTTTGTGTGCCAAAGCTAATGGTGCCCATAGGGCGGAAGTTGAAAAACTCATGGTAAAAACGACTTCAAGAGGCCAAGGTATTAGTAAAAAACTGATGAAGTTGATGGAATGTGTCGCTGTCGAAATTGGCTTAACACTTTTGGTATTAGATACTAGAGTAGGTGATTTAGCATCAAACTTATATCGTTCGATTGGCTACATTGAAGCAGGTAAAATTCCACAATTTGCGCTTGGCTCAAATGTTAAGTTAGAAAGCACAGTATATTTTTATAAATTGTTAACAAGATTATAAGTTTGATTTGTAAAGGGTATGAAGTTTAAGGGAGGAAAGGTGATGGCAGCGATAAAAGCAATTCTTTTTGATCACGATGGAACCTTAGTCGATTCTGAGTTTATTCATTATCAAATGTGGGTAGCGATTTTAAAACCCTATGGTGTGACGCTAACCGAGGAGGAATACATCAAGGAATATGCCGGTATCCCAAGCCCTGCTAATGCCAAGACTATGGTCGAAAAATATGGTCTTACCTATACGCCAGAAGCACTAAATAAAGCGAAGGCACTGGCAACAGATAATTACCTTTCAAATCAGGCATTTCCTTTAGTGGATTCAGCCAAAGAGGTGATAGCAAGTTTGGCCCAAAAAGAGGTGAAGCTTGCCATTGTGACTGGCGCTGGTGGCGAGGCACCTAGGAAAACACTTAAGCAAAATGATCTAGAAACTTACTTTGAGACTATCGTTTCGGGGGATGACGTTGAACACAGTAAGCCAGCACCCGACTGCTATTTATTAGCTGCAAAGAGGTTAGGGTTTGAGCCTTATGAGTGTGTTGCTATAGAAGATACGGCAAATGGTGTCAGTGCGGCTGCAGCAGCGAATGTTCCTTGTGTCGCAATTGCGACAAAAATGTCACAGCATCAGGATTTGAGTAAGGCGATTAAGATAGTTGCTAGTTTACAGGATGCAAAAAATTGGATTAAAAATCAGTATTTTAGCTTTTAGCTTTTAACGATTTAAGCTTATGTCATTTTCTTAATATCATTTTTTTAATTATTTCATTGTTTTACTTAAGGAACCTGCGAATAAGTCCTCCCGCCTCAGCGTGTGGATAAAAGCGCCTAGATTTATGGCGAGGGGCGTAACTTAATAGTTATTCTATTGATAAGGCCCTCAACTTAAAGATAGGGCTTTTAGACCACGCCCTTTGGGTCTTTGAATAATACCTAAACGGCATTTCAGAAAAAGCGTCATTCTGTGTTGTCCCTTTTCGAAAGGTGCCTACATTGCGTCAAAGTGACGCCTTGTGTGATACTTTTTCCCATATACCTTAGTAGAGCAGACTGAGAAGAGGTGACTTAATCGCAGATTCCTTAGCATAGTTACTAAAAGCCTCATTAACATTTGAGGTTTTTTATCTGGAACGATACAAGGGATCATTATTGTTAATAAGTGTGTTTAAACGCGATTTTTTGGCATTTAACTTGTTATAACGTGGCTAGAAACGAACTTCTTCTCTATAACTTTGTAGGAGACTTTTATTTGGTTGTCTTGATTTAACTTGTGATGCTAAAGGGCAAAGAAAGTGAGAAATATTATTTTTCTATCTGTCATTCTGATTTTTTTCCCTGCTGTAAACGGATTTTCGCAGACTCTTAAAGTGGCAACTGGAGAGTATTCACCAACAATAGGTGCTAATTTAAAACACGGTGGTTATGCGACTCATATGCTGACTTTGGCTTTTGAAAGCCAAGGTATCAAATTGGATATAGATTTCATGCCTTGGAAGCGAGCTATGGTTAGTGCGCAAAAAGGAGATTATGATCTTACCTTCTATTGGTTCTGCTCTGAAGAAAGGCAAAAAGACTTTCATTGTGGTGAATCATTAATACAGTCTGAAATATATTTTTTTCATCTAAAAAGCTTAGATTTTGATTGGCAGGATTATGATGATCTAGAACCTTATTTTGTTGGTTTAACGGCGGGTTATCATTATTCGCCTGAACTTGATGAGTTAGTAAATACAGGAGAGCTGAATAGCCATGTCACCACACGTGATATAGATAATGTGAATATGCTATTGGCCAGCCGTATTGATATTTTCCCCATGACTGTCCTTGAAGGTTTATACCTAATAAATAACCGCTTTCCTCCTGAGTCAGCAGAGAAAATTACTTACCATTCGAGGGCTCTTTTAAAGCCTACTGGGCATCCGCTCTTTCCTAAGGTGAATGAAAATGCCGATGAACTACTGCAGATTTATAATAAAGGAATTATGGAAATTAAAGCTAAGGGCATACTGAAAGAATATGAGCAAAAAATGATTCAAGGCTGGTACGAGCAAGACTTATAAGATATGTCAGAAAACTAAAGCCAGCTTGAATGGCTAGCTTTAGTAAGCTTTAGCTTAGAAGATAAGTAAATTTACTTTCTTTCTACCACTTCATTTCACCCATTTGTACTTTCGCACCAATGCTGAGTGAAATCGGCACATTGTTAGCGGGATATTTAGCCAGCATCTTCTCGATTAGCTCAGTACTATTTTTACTTTCTGCTTTTGCTTGTTGGAAGCTCTCAATGTATTGCAGAGAGTAAGCAATACTTGTTGAATTTAACTCAGTACCTGCCTTCATATGACCTGGAATGACGCTAGTTGGCTTGAGTAATTGCATTTCTTCAAGTTGAGCTACCCAAGCGCTTTGAGATTCATCAGTTTGAGTATCAGCCATCCAAAGATGCATGTTGCCATAAATTGCGACATTGCCTAAAACCGCTTTGTTGTCAGGAATCCAAAGGTATGGGCGGTGAGCAAGAGCGCCTTGTGTGCCTTTGATTTCTATTTTATGACCTTCCAGTGTTAGAAACGACTTGTCATACACTTCCGGCATGATCGGCTTTATAGGCGCATTAGCTCCCATTCTTGGGCCCCAAACAGAAAGTTTGGTTTCAAGCTTTTTCTCAATCACTTTTCTCACGGCTTTAGTGGTGATGATGTCAGCATCTGGGAAAAAGTTATGAATGACTTCGGCACCAAAATAATAATCAGGGTCAGCCTGACTGATAAAGATGGTTTTTAATTTTTTACCTGAGTCTAAGACTTTGGCCGTGATTCTTAATGCATCTGCTTTGGTGAAGCCTGTATCAATCAAGATGGCATCGTTTTCACCATAAATAAGGGTTGAGTTAACGTTAAAGCTTTTATCGTCTGCATTATAAACATCAAACTGAAGGTCAGATTGCGCATTTGCTGTGATAGCACTGCTAAAAACGAGTGAGGTAAGTAAAAGGGATAACTTATTCATCTTTGTTTCCTATCATATGTGGGTAATGGGTGAGCGAGATAATAGGAGATTGATAAGTTCGGAAAAAGATACAATAATCAGCATCATTATTTCTTAAATTGAGCAGATAATTTAGGTAAACAGATGGATAGAGTCACAGCGGCAAAGGTGTTTGTAGATGTTGCTTATTCAGGAAGCTTTACGGCGACATCGGGTAGGTTAAGTATTTCTCGATCTATGGTGACAAGGTATGTGGAGGAAATGGAAAACTGGCTCGAAACGCGTTTGCTACATAGAACAACACGCAAAGTTTCTTTAACCAGTGCTGGTGAAGCCTGTCTTGGTAAGATAGAAAAGTGGCTGGAGCAATCAGAAGAAATCGTATCTACATCTGCAATCAATGGTGAGCTATTTGGCAAAATTCGTGTGGCCAGTAGCATGTCATTTGGCTTTGCTCAGCTTGTACCTGCCGTAAAAGGCTTTATGGAAAAGCACCCAAAAGTCAGTATAGATTTAGACCTGCAAGATTCAGTGGCAGATTTAATTGAAAGCCGTATTGATTTGGCGATTCGTATTGCGAGCACGCCAGACCCTTCTCTCATTGGCCAACCTATTGCGTTATGTGAGTCTGTGCTAGTCGCTTCACCTGAGTACTTAGCAAACAATACTCCTATCCTTGAACCGCAAGATTTAATGTTTCAAGATTGTTTAGGTTACAAAAATTTTGAGCAAAATGTCTGGCACCTTTCTCAAGGGGACATGTTCGAATCAGTTGAAGTAAAATGTCGCTTAACGGCGAATGAAGCAACGGCTTTGTTACATGCTTCCTTGCTAGGTATAGGAATATCGCTACAGCCAACCTATCTGGCAACCGAATACATAAAGTCTGGAGAGCTAGTTGCAGTATTGCCAGACTGGCAACCTAATACGCTTACTACTTATGCCTTGTATTCCTCTAGAAAACACTTATCCCCGACGGTACGTGCGCTTATAGATTATCTAAAAGATTACTTTTCACCATTACCTTGGCGTTAAAAAGGCAGAGGAGTCTAACCATAAAATGCTAAGGACAGCAAAATGAAAGTTTTATCTCTAAGTTGTGATAATAAACATGAGTTTTCTAAAAAGCCGGTAACACAGCTTACCTTGATTACAGGTTTAGGCGTCGAAGGTGATGCCCATTGTGGCGAGACCGTTAAACATAGATCTCGAGTAAAAGCAGACCCAACCCAGCCTAATTTACGCCAAGTTCACCTAATTCATTCAGAGCTTCTTACTGAGTTACAAGCAAAAGGCTTTAATGTTGAGGCTGGCTCTTTAGGTGAGAATATCCTCACTCAAGGAATCGATTTACTCTCTTTACCAAAAGATACCTTACTCCATTTAGGTGATGAAGTTCTATTGCAAGTGACAGGGCTTAGAAACCCATGTGCCCAATTGGATCACTATCAAAAAGGCTTGACCCAAGCTGTGTTGGATAAAGATGAAGAAGGCAATCTCATACGCAAAGCAGGCATCATGGCGATTGTCGTGAAAGGTGGACAGCTTTTAATAGAGGATGTCATTAAGGTTGAATTGCCTGAAAAGCCATATCAAACGCTTGAGAGAGTTTAGACACCTAGAAGCGTGAAAAGAGATCACTCTGCTATTGGGTATCATTTATCATTCTTTTCTCAGCTTAATATGTCCTTACATTGTTGAGATAGCCAAGAGAGTGCTGGTCCCATACAAATATTTTTTTGAGTGATACTTTCAACTGGTGGGCTCCAATGCTTATGTTCGAATCGAAAATTAAGCTTAACCAGCAACCCAGAAGAAATCGATTTGTCTGCTAGGTGCTCTGGCAGGTAAGCCCAACCAACGCCTTCTATGGCAAGCTCTCTAATATTATTAAAGCTCGCAGCACTCCAAATATCAGATGATAAAGCTGGAAATTGATCTAATACACTACCTTGAGGGCTTTTGAGTAATAGTTGTCTATGGGGTAATAGCTCATTGGCACCGATAGAATTTAGTTTTGCCAGTGGGTAATCAGGATGGCTTATTGATATAAAAGGGAGATTTCCAATATAAGTCTGCTCTACTCCTTTTTGTACTTTACCGCCTGAAAACATAAGGCCTATTTCTGCTTTTTCTTGTTTGACTATCCTTGGAATATCAGGGCTAACAGCGGATAAAATCTCGACCTGAGTGGCAGGAAAGCGTTTACCAAATTCGACCAATAGCTTACTAAGAGCTGGAACTAAAATTGCGTCATCTAACACGATTCGAATACATGTCTCTTCTCCAGCAAAAAGCTTTGATGCCGCTAAATCAAAATCTTCAGCTTGCATTAGCGTTGCTTTAGCAAGGGGGATAAGCCTTTTACCTTCTAAGGTAAGGCTTGGTTTACGTGTTGTTCTATCAAATAGATCAATCCCTAAATCTGTTTCTAAGCTAGAAATGCCAAGGCTAACAGCCGATTGCCCTTTATTTATCTGGCGGCCAGCCGCTGAGAAGCTCCCAGTCTCTGCTGCGGCCACAAACATTCTTAATTGCTCCAAGCTCGTCATCTATTTCGTCTCATACTATTGATATTTTCAATAGTATCTAACTTTTTACTATTTGTAATTTTAATTAATCTAGTCAAGTTCTAGGACACTTAATAATGACAACAGTCCTATTTTATTAATAGTTGGTAGTATGGAGTAATTAATGAAAACGCTTTTGCAAATTAATTCGAGCATGAAGGGTGAAAGCTCTCAATCATCTAAATTAGCAAATGATTTGTCAGATAGAATTTTGTCTCACTTATCTGACATAAAGCATATAAAGCGAGATTTAAGCAAAGATGAAATTCCGCATTTAGATGAAGAGACATTTCAATCTTTCCAGGATGATTTAACTGATATCGCGTCAGGTGTTAATGATAAATTAACCATATCGAATGACTTAATTGAAGAGTTAGAGTCAGCCGATATTTTAATCATCACAGCGCCTATGTATAACTTTATGCTCCCTTCAACTCTTAAATCTTGGATCGACTTTGTAGTAAGAGCTGGACGTACTTTCCAATTTACGGAAGCAGGACCTGAGAGCCTTTTAAGTAATAAAGATACTTATATTATTATGACGCAAGGAGGGATGAGTTTAGGAACGTCTGATGATTTTATGACTCCGTATCTAAAACAAATATTAGGGCTAATAGGTCTACATAATATTCAATTCGTTTATGTTCAGGGATTAGCCATGGGGGATGACATAGCGAATAAAAATATAGAAGCCGCTTATGATGAAATTGTAACCTTTCAAGTTTAATTTAATTATAAACTAGCATCACTTTCACTTTTATAGAGGGTGAGGGTGATGAGGTTGTGTTTCAAGCCATCATAAGGATTGCAGTAAGGGGTGGGCAGCTTTGATAGAGGATGCTATCAAGGTTGAATTGCCTGAAAAGCTGTATCAAAAACTTGGGAGAGTTTAGGGCAAAACGCTACGGTAATGATAGGCTAGCTTTATCTAAACCATGAATTCTATTATGAAGTGGAGGTGATTATGACTCATAAATATTATGGTTCTTGTTTATGTGGCGGTATTAGCTTTAATGTTACTGGTTTTAGTGAAAGTGCAGCAAATTGCCATTGCACTATGTGCCGAAAATTTCATGGAGCAGCATATGGAACGCTAGTGAGTGTGACGGGATTAACTTGGTTAAAAGGCTTTGAATTAATGAAGCACTTCACAGCTAAGAATGGGACTCAAAGAAGTTTCTGCCAGGATTGTGGTTCGAGTTTAGGGTTTAGAATTAAAGATGCGAGTATTGATGAGATTGAGTTAGCAATCTCAACATTTGATGAGGACATTCCTATTAAAATTGATGCTCAAATTTATACAGAATATAAAGCTAACTGGTGTGAATTACAGCAAGGTATCCCTTCATTTCAGCAAGGACGAGATGAAAGCTAGCTAAAGGAAGAATTAAAATGAAACTAACCTGCCATTGCGGCAATATCGAATTAACAGCGGCTTATATTCCTAAAGAAATAGCCAATTGTAATTGCTCCATTTGCCGTCGTTATGCCGCGTCTTGGGCCTATTACGAACCAAAGGATGTTAATATCTCTCACACTCAAAAAGCCTCAGGCGCTTATATTTGGGGCGATAAGGAAGTCGCTTTTCATCATTGCACTTTATGCGGCTGTATTACCCACTATGTAACGACAGATAAATGTGATGCCAATGTGACCGCTATCAATATGTGCATGGCCGATGATGAGATTAAAAATGCTATTCCTGTTCGTAAAATTGATGGGGCGGCTTATTAAAGCGTTCACCTAAAAGCAATTCATTAAACAAGATTTAAAACAAAGATGTTACTAAGTTCAACAGTAATACAGCAGTCTGGTATTCAATTTGGTACAAGTGGTGCACGAGGCTTAGTGACCCAGTTTAGCGCTAATGCTTGTGCGGCGTTTACCCATGCTTTTATTCGTTGTATGCAAGGCGAATTTCATTTTGACAAGGTCGCCATTGCCATTGATAACCGACCAAGTAGCCCTGCTATGGCGCAAGCCTGTGTGAAGGCCCTAGAGCAACTGGGTCTTGAAGCCATTTATTATGGTGTGGTGCCAACGCCTGCTTTGGCTTATATCTCAATGCAAAATGAAATTCCTTGTATCATGGTCACCGGTAGCCATATTCCTTTTGATCGTAATGGACTTAAATTTTATCGCCCTGATGGGGAAATTAGTAAGGCAGATGAAAAAGGCATTTTGAGCGTAGAGGCTGAGTTCGAGTCTATTACCGATTTACCTGAACTGGTGGTTAACCATAAAGCGGCCTCTGTCTATATTGAGCGTTATACGGCTTTGTTTGATTCTTCTTTATTGTCAGGAAAGCGTGTTGGTATTTATGAGCACTCAAGTGCTGGTAGAGATTTATATGCTGACATGTTTAAAGCCTTGGGTGCTGAGGTCATTGCCCTAGAGCGTAGCGATGAGTTTGTGCCTATTGATACCGAAGCGGTTTCAGAGGCGGATAAACTGAAAGCGAAAAACTGGTCTGCAGAATATGACTTAGATTTTATTTTCTCTACCGATGGGGATGGAGATCGTCCTTTAGTATCGGATGAGAAAGGCAATTGGTTACGCGGTGACGTACTAGGTCTAATCTGTGCTGATGTGATGGATATTGAAGCCTTGGCTGTGCCTGTCAGCTGTAATACCGTTATTGAGAAGAGCCAAGCGTTTGAACATATTACTCGTACTAAGGTTGGCTCGCCTTATGTAATTGCAGAGTTTGAATCCTTAGCGAAAGACTATGCGAGTGTTGCTGGTTTTGAAGCCAATGGTGGCTTCTTATTAGGTTCTGATGCCATAGTGAATGATAAAACCATTAAGGCACTGCCAACCCGTGATGCCGTATTGCCAGCACTTATGCTGCTTGCAGCAGCGAAAGAAACGGGAATAGCGAGCTTAGTGAATGCGCTGCCACAAAGAGTGACTCATAGTGATAGGATTCAAAACTTTGCGACACAAAAAAGCCAAGCGATTTTAGCCCAAGCGAAAGATGCGCCTGAAGCATTTTTACAGAGCCTAAATGTCTCTGATGCCAAGCTTGCTTCTCTTGATACGACAGATGGATTGCGTATGACATTAGCCAACGATGATGTGGTGCACTTTCGCCCATCTGGTAATGCACCAGAGCTACGCTGCTATGCAGAGTCCGTATCGATTGATCAAGCTAAGTCTTTAGTTGATCACGCTTTAAAACAGATTCAATTAATCTAATTAATTTAGTTTTAGATGAAGAGCCTAACTGAGTAATCCGTTAGGTTCTCTCTATTCTTACATGACTTATCTTCTCTTAAATCGCTAAAATGGCCTCTATTTCAACGTTTAGATTTGCTGAAAATAAAGACTCTATTTTGATTAGAGAACTTGCAGGCAGGTGAGTTTGATAAATATCGTTGAGGGTTTGCCTTAGTGCTTGCATATCAGATAAATCAGTGACAAAAATAGTCACTTTAATCAGCTTGCTTAAGCTACTGCCAACAGCTTTTGCCATAAATTCAATTTGTCTGAAGACCTCTTTTGTTTGCTCTGATATTGAACCAGTTTGAGCTTGAGTGCCAAAGACTGTCATACCAGATGTATAAAGTGTGTTGCCGTGAATGACTGCCTGGCTATAGGGGCCAGCAGGAAGGCCAAGGTCAGGAAAGTTAATGGGTTTAACTACTAACTCATTTTCCATCATGTCACTTTCAATAATTTCATTTTTTAAGATTTTCTGTTTTGTTGTTTCCTTATCGATCATTTTAGTGCCTCCCATTTACAGGCTAATTTTATTGATAGCTTGTGGATCTCTGGCCCAATAAAGAAGGCAATAATTGCTGCTACAGGCCAAGCACCAAGAAAGGCTTGTCGCCAATGTGATAAAAACTCATTGTTAAGCCCTAGATTAATCCAAGTCACCCAACAGCTCATAAGAGAAGAAAGTAAAAGTGACATGAGCAAAGCGAATAGAATTCGTTGTTTCATAGGGTATCTCCGAGCTTTTCGATGTAATCCACTTGGGTTAGCTCTAGGGATAAATAATGCAAGGTATGGGGCTCTTGAAAGTGTTGGGTCAGGGCATCTTGATTGATCCATTTTTCCCATAGGGTGAATTTACGGGGGTTATCATTATGGGGCTTTACCTCAAATTGAAAGCATCCAGCTTCTTCTATCGTCGCTAATCTTAATTTCGCTAACTCCTCACTGGCTGTTTTTGGACTTTTATCGTCAGGGACAGTCAATCCAGCGCTAACCCATAGAAAAGATGAATTTGAAAGATGAGAGTCAGTCATGAAAAGCTCCTTGGTCTAGGTAATTAAGATAGGCTCAGTTTGTATTGTTGCGCTTATGATGTGTATGCTTTATTAATCAATCTTAAATTCCGGAAATGGAATCATGTTAGACGACATAGTGTTATTTATTCATATTGTTCAGCAACAAGGTTTAGCGCCCGCTGCAAGGGAGTTAGATATGCCTGTTGCGACTGTCACTAGGCGGCTGCAACGGCTTGAAAATTCAGTGAGATGCCGCTTAATTCATCGTACAGCGAGACGGTTTGAACTTACCTCAGAAGGTGAGGTGTACTTTCGGGCTTATAGCCATTTAGTAGACCAGTTTGAACAGACGCAACGCTCCTTGAGTGATGATATGTATGACATGCGTGGAAACCTAAAGGTGATGGCGCCAGTAAATTTGTCTGCTGGCTTTTTAAAGCCTATGTGGGTGAGTTTTATGCGGGAATATCCAGAGATACAGCTAGAGTTAATTCTGAGTAATCAGGTAGAAGATATGATTGCAGAAAAGGCTGATTTAGCCATTAGGGTAGGCCCACAGGAAGACTCACCTTTGTATCAAAAACGGTTAGGGGCCATTAATACTGTGATAGTTGCTGCCCCTGATTATCTTGAAAAAAATCCCGCACCGACAAATTTAGAAGAGTTAAAACGACATAGGTTAATAGGTGCTAAATCGCTTTTTCATTGGCAGCTTGTTGATGTAAACACTGGTGCATCCGTTAATGTGCCACCTATGCTTTCTACCCTAGTTAATGATGTGAATATTGCCACTTCGTTTGTACGTGAAGGTTTGGGGATTTCTTTATTACCAGAGACTGAAGTCATGCAATACATTAATGACACAAGCCTAGTTCGTATTTTGCCGCAATGGCAGGGGGTGAGCCGAGATGTGTTTATTGTATGGCCAGATGGGCGCTTGATGAGTGCCAGAGCTAAGCGTTTATTTGCGTATATCAAAGACTACTTTGCAAACAATAAGGGCATGTCGATTTCTTAGCCCTATTTTAAAGGTTAGCCAGTTTATACAAGTTTTCAATTCTTTTGTTTTTTATTCTATGGGCATAGAGAGCAGCCAGCTCCCAGCAGAAAAATGAATAGGGTGACAAAATGAAAGAAACAAAATATCTCCAAGAAACTGAGCTACTCGATTTTAATCGCTCAAATATTCAAGCTCTTATTGAAAAGAGAAAATGGAAAACCCTGCCAGAGAAAGAGCGCATTGGCCAAATTTATAACTATGTGAGAGACGAGATTTTATTTGGCTATAACGAAAAAGATGAGTTAAGTGCCAGTGAAATTTTGCAAGACGGTATTGGCCAATGTAATACCAAATCAACCTTGTTAATGGCCCTATTAAGAGCGGCAGGTATCCCTTGTCGTTTGCATGGTTTCACCATAAATAAGGCCTTACAAAAAGGTGCGTTTACGGGTATCTGGTACCAAGTTGCCCCTCAAAATATTTTGCACACCTGGGTAGAAATTAACTATCAAGATATTTGGTACAACTTAGAAGGGGTGATTTTGGATCTCACCTACTTAACCAAGTTGCAGAAGAAGTTTGAAAGCCAAAGACAAAATTTTTGTGGTTATGGTGTTTTTACTGAAGACTTATTAGCCCCAGAGATCACATGGAATGAAAGTGACACTTATATTCAAAAGTTAGGCATTAACCAAGATTTTGGTTTATTCGATAGCCCCGATGCCCTGTATGCCAAACACCAACAAGACCTTTCTTTATTTAAGGCGTTTATCTTCAAACATTTTATAAGGCACTCGAATAACAAAAATGTGAACCAGATAAGACATGCGAACATTTGATATCGCAATCACAAGGTCACATTCATTTAAATTATTGAAAGGGGAAATATAATGGGACATGGGCATGATCATAATCACGGTAATATGAAAGGGAAAAAGTTAGGTATCTCAATCCTACTTAATGTCTTCATCACTGTGGCTCAGGCAATAGGGGGCATCTTTTCAGGTAGCTTATCTTTAATCACGGATGCCCTACATAACTTTAGTGATGTTATCGCACTCATTATTAGTTATATCGCCGATAAGTTGACGCAAAAAAACTACAGTTCAGAGCAAACGTTTGGCTATAAAAGAGCAGAGGTTATCGCTGCCTTGATTAATGCTGTCAGCCTTATCGCGATCGCGTTGATGTTAGGTAAAGAGGCGATTTTACGCTTTAATGAGCCTGTCGAAATTGAAAGCGTTTGGGTTATCTTATTGGCGGGTGCCAGCATTCTGGTGAATGGCCTTAGTGTGCTTTTACTGAAAAGTGAAGCAGAAGAAAACATGAATATGCGCTCTGCTTATCTACATTTATTTTCTGACATGATCACTTCGATTGCTGTGATGGTAGGTGGGATTTGCATGTACTACTTCCAAGCGTATTGGGTGGATAGTTTGCTGTCTATTTTGATTGCCATCTACCTGATTTATTCATCTTTTGGTCTTCTGACTCAAACCTTGAGAGTGTTGATGCAATTCACCCCGAAAAATCTAGATGTAGAGGCGATTCAAGCCAGTATTATGCAGGAAGCTGCTATTGAGAACCTACACCATGTGCATGTGTGGCAGCTTAATGACAAAGACATACACCTTGAAGCGCATTTAGATTTTAAAGAGGATCTTAAGCTCAGCGAAGCCTCTGAGGTTATTGCGAACATTAACCAAGTGTTGAAGGCGGAATACCAGATAAAACATACCTTGTTAAAGCCTGAATTTGGTGTTCAAGATGCAAAGACATTGATTGTCGATGAAAGGTAAAAAGAGTTAGGCTATAAAGCTATATTTGAGGCGGCTTATTCAGAGAAACCTAGGAATAAGTCCTCCCGCCTCAATGTAAGAATAAAATGCCTGAAATTTAAGGCAAGAGTTGCGGCTTATAGGGTTGCTCTATTGATCAAGCTCCCAAGAGGAGGGGCCAACTTTATATCAGGGAGGAGAGAAGAAGTGAAAACAGTAGCTGAGTATTGTGAAAAGCATATCTTGGTGATCCCTCAGGCGTTACATGAGATGCAGGATGTGTCTTTGTTGTTTAGTGGTAGCTCAAGTATTTTTTATAAACAGCTTTCAAAAGATCTATTGGATGTTGAGTTTCATAGCACAATGCCCTGTCTTGTTTATATTGAAAGTGGCGAAGAGGTGCTGACTACACCAGATAATCGGCAATTAACCTTGACTGAAAATACCGCCTTTTTGTTACCAAAAGGCATGCATTTACATTCGGACTTTGTAAAATCCACAGACTCCCTTAATGCTTTTCTCGTCTTTTTTGATTACAACCTAATTAGTGAATTCCTTACCAGTATTCGTTTTCAAGAAAAGCGCACCCATGATCTTGATAAAGTGCAATGTGATCAGTCTATTCAGCATTACTTCCAATCCCTTTTATTATTGAAATCAAACACGCATTTATCCCAAGCTTTTATACAGACAAAATTGCTTGAACTGATGCACTTGTTAGCTATGGCAGATAAAAACTTTTCTGAACGTTTGTATCAAGTGAGCCAGATGGAAGGCGGACCAAGACGTAATCTACAACGTTTATTGTCTAGCCCTGAAGTACTTGCCTTATCTATTAATGACATAGCGAATTTGTCAGGGCGTAGCCTTTCTAGTTTTACCCGAGATTTTAAACGTTTTTATGACACGACGCCTAAAAAATGGCTACAGGAGAAACGCTTAAAACGAGCGAATGAGCTCCTGTTAACAACCGATTTTAGTGTTACGCAGATTGCTAGTGAATTAGGTTATGACAATGTCTCTCATTTTATTAAGGCCTTTAAAGCGCTTTATGAGGTGACACCAAAGCAACTTAAACAATTGATTTGACAAAAAAACAGGATTTTTGGCTTTTTTGAGTAGTTCTCTTTTGTGAGTTTGATTGAATCTAATACTTATTCAATCAAAGGAGAGTCACATTATGAGCGTAAGAGTCACTTTAAACTGTGTGTTAAAAGCTAAGCGAAATGAGTTACTCATGTCATTCTTAGCAGCTAATTTGCCAAATGTAAGAGGCTTTGATGGCTGCTTAGGAGTCGCGGTTTATTTTGATGATGAGAATGGGGAAATGCTACTCGAAGAAGAGTGGCTTAGTGTACAAAAACATTATGCCTATATTAAACACATAGAAGAAAATGGTGTGTTGGAGCAATTGGCCGCTTTTTTTGAAACGCCTCCTAGCATTAAATATTTTACTAAAGCGAGGCTTTAACCAACTTAGTAAGAAACTGATTTTAAGGAGTAGGTTTTAATACTTGCTCCTTTTTCGACTTAGTGGCTAAATGGCGTCCTTGATATAGGTTAATGATTAACAAGATCAAGGATTTTTAATGTTAGATTTGAGTGTGTTACCTCTCTTTTTTACCGCTATTTTCTTTTTAGCGATTTCCCCAGGACCAGATTTATTACTGCTATCGAGTTACTCATCAAGTAAGGGATTTATGGCGGGTGCCATGGTGTCTATTGGTGTGTTACTGGCTGGTGTTGTACAAACTAGCTTGGTTGCCTTTGGTCTAGGTGAACTTATGATGGCCATGCCAATTATCGCCCTAGGAGTTAAATTAGTCGGGGCAGCTTATCTAACTTATATTGGCCTCAAAATGCTCCTCACTTGGTATAAAAATGTCGCTAATTATGAGCAAAATCAAGACATTCTGACTCGTGCCGAAGGGCGCTCTAAAGCCATAAAATTATCGAGTTTTAGCTTGATTAATAAGGGCTTACTCAATAACTTATTAAACCCTAAAGCGCTCTTATTTTTTAGTTTATTTTTACCTCAATTCACCCATGATGGCTCCGACCTCACCACACAAATCCTGATACTAGGCCTTATTTTAAGTCTGTTCGTCTTTCTAATTAATCTGGCTTTTTCTTTTGCCTTTAGCCAACTAGGGCGCTTTTTGGGGAAAAAGTTAACATTAGGGCAGTATATAGACGGGGTATTAGGCCTGATCTTTCTTGGCCTTGCGGCGCGTTTGGCAACGAGTAAATAATGACAATTAATAATTGGTAACTAACTACTCGTTCAAATGATAAAGCCTTGTATTAGCCCCTTAATAAAATAAGGGGCTAAACCTGCCTTGCTAATCACATACGGCCATTACTCGCGCTGGGCCGCCAGTTCCTCCTGTGTGTTTAAGCGCACCTACCATAAGTGCGCAGTTACCTTCCGCTTTGGCGGCTAATTTATCAAGGTTTGCAAGGTTTTCTACGATCAATATATCACGTTGATATAACCTTACATGGGCGGGCCAAGCATTACTCCAATTCTCATCAGTCCCTTTTGCACCTTGGCCTGAATCTGTACTGAAACTATCTGCTGCTATCCCAGAAATCTTAATTTTCTTCTCATCCATTATTCGAATAATTTCTTCAATAGCCTCTGCGGTAAAGCCTGGGTGATTAAGGTTATTTGTGTAGTCTGATTTAGCCCAATCTTCTGTTCCTGAAAAGTAAAATTGTTCCCAGCCAACTCGTCCTACAAGCCAAACACCTTGTTTAATTTGGTCTTCAACAGCACGAATATCTGAAGCACGAATAGTTGCCATCGAAGTGTCTGAAAAATCAGTGATATTTAAATATGGACTAGGTTGGCCATTATTTTTTGCTAACTCTTTGGCGACTCGCTTAGAGACATCTATTAATACGATATCTCCTGTCAGTTGGCTTGTTGTAAGTTGTTCTGCTGACTTTCGAGCATTTTTAGGTATGGCACCAGCTTCACTGCTTTCATGATTATTTATGTAATGATTAGGTGCGTTGAAACTTGTGCCATTATGCTCCTGAATTAAGATGGCTTTACTGCTAAACACGCCATCGCTGGTTGGCCATAAATCTGCAGGATAAAGAATAGCTTGCTGATAAAAACCTGCAATCGGGGTGCTATTAGTAATGGGTTTATTTAAATTTGGCTTAGTCATATCCTCTTTAGATGGCTCAAATGTGGGAATGGCATGAGTCATATCGATAAACTCAAAGTTATTGGCGTTTACTAAACCACTAGAGAGTGAGGCTGCTAAAATACTGATTACAAATGATTTTTTCATGATTTTTCCATTGCTATAAATAATGGAAGCATTTTAATGAGAGATAATTGATGCTTAAATGGCAATTCATTATTAACAGTTGTGAATAAAATTCACGAATAAAAAATATTATGGATAAGCTTAATTTACTAAAGCAGTTTATTTGCGTGGTAGAGCAAGGTGGTTTTGCGGCGGCTGCGAACGAGTTAGGGCAGTCACCCTCCACCTTAAGTAAAAGTATTGCACGATTAGAAAAAGAGCTGTCGTTCAAGCTTTTTTATCGTTCAACACGTCAAGTTAGTCTGACCAGTGCAGGCAGTGAGTATTTAAAAACAGCCGTTAATACTTTGCAGGCGCTGGAACAAACCGAGAACCAGTTACGTCAGGATAACAATGAGTTTCGTGGCCAGTTAAGGATTAATTTGCCCGTCTCCTATGGCAGACTTTATGTCATGCCTTTGCTGCAAAAGTTTAAACAGCAATATCCTGATATAGACTTTCAACTCTCTTTTAATGACAGTTATGTAGACATGATGGAAAAGCAGATTGATCTCACCATACGGACGGGAACAGTGAGCGAAACTAATCTAGTAGCACGTAAAATTAGTCCTATAGATTTTGTTATCTGTGCTTCGAAAACATACCTAGAACAACACCCTAAAATTACGCCCGAAACGTTAATTGATCATCCTTGGATTCGCTTTAAGTATCAGCAAAGTGGTCGCTTGATGCCGATTGTTTTAGCCAATGGAGAGCGTGCCTTACAGCTAGATACCTGTCAGCAATATATTGTTGATGATGGTGAAGCGCTAGCAAGCCTTTGTTCTCAAGGATTAGGGCTAACACAATTACCTCATTTTATCGCACGAAATTGGCTAGAATCTGAAGAGCTGCAGGTTGTGATGCCTTACTATCGAAACAGTAAACAGGGAGTGTACGCTATTTACCCAAATCGAGAGTATTTACCAGCAAAGGTAAAAGCCTTTGTTGATTTTTTAATTGCCAAAATGGAAGCGTCTAATGAGAGTGCCTATAGCACATGGGCAGAGCAGTATACGGATTAAAATTCTTTAGTTTTAATTTATTTATAATGAATCTGTCAGAGGACTATACTGCTTTTTAACTTGCTTAATTGATTGCTAGGATCTACTTAATAATCATGCCTAAACTTGAAAAAAACCTTTTATTTAAGAGCCTTAACTCCTTGTTAATTATCACACAAGATATTGAGGCGAATACTCATAGCCATCATGCTTTACAGGTTACTTTTTCCATGAGCGATGCCTTTACACTTGGGGTAGAAAAGGGTCAGTCAGCTAGAGTGTCTGAATTTTATCACGGTGTGATTATTGGGGCTGATATTGAGCATAGTATAAAGGCAGAAACAGGTCCCTTTGTTACCTTGTTATTAGACCCTGAACTACATCAAGCAAAACATATTTTAGGTCATCATCAAACTACTGGCATCATGGCCATAGATGATGATCTTCTGCAGCAATTAAGACAATTTATTCAATTACTGATGAGTGAACACGAAGATGTTATCAAGGCTAAAATCACAAAACCGATTGAGCAATTAATGACTATTTTGACTCAAAGTGATTGTGAACAAGCCCTAGAACCTAGAATAGAAACCTTGATTCAATATATTGCTCAGACAGAATTTAAGTCAGCAAATATCGATGAACTTGCCCAAGCTGTAAACCTGTCAACGGGGCGTCTAAGTCATCTATTTAAAGAAGAAGTTGGTATTCCTATTCGTCGTTATTTATTATGGCAGCGGCTATTAGATGCCTGTTTTTATGCTAGCTTGCATGCCCATGATGAAATTGATTGTGAGATGAAAAATGATATGTCGTTAACTCAAGCAGCTCATCAAGCTGGCTTTACAGATTCCGCACATTTTTCTCGTACTTTTAAAACAATGTTTGGTCTACACCCCTCCAATTTTATTAAAAAAAGCCATATGATTCTTGCTTCAACTAAAAATGTAGAATGATAAATTCGCTAAACTAAAATTTGTTAATTTAGCCGTTTTTTCGACACCTCTATGACTAGACATCCTGTGATGTATGTCTTTGTTACGATGGAAAATAATTAATGTTCGAAGCTAGTTCCTTGTTTACTAAAGTTAATCGATTATTCACTTTAGCGGTTCCCTTATTGCTATTATCGACACCTGTCTTATCTGCTCATTTTGAAGTGAAAATGTTGAATGTGTCTGAGCAGGGCAATATGGTGTTTGAGCCTGCTGTGCTTGAGGTTGCAGTGGGCGACACAGTGACTTTTATTCCACAAGATAGAGGGCATGACTCTGTCTCTGTTTATACACCACAAGGAGCTGCAACCTGGCATGGAAAACGGGGTAAAAAGGTGAGAGTGACTATCGATAAAGAAGGGGTTTATCTCTATAAATGCGCACCACATTATTACTATGGCATGTTTGGTGTTATCTATGCTGGCAAGCTGGAAAATCTTGAAGAAGCGAAAGCAGAGGCCAAGAAACACAGTGATAAGTTTGTGGCGAATAAAGAACGCTTAACAGGCTATTTAAAACAAGTTAAGGGTGTAACTCAATAAGCTAGAAGCCGCTGTTGCTACGTTATTTAATCAAGTTGTCGTATTTATTCAATCATTCTTAAGGCTATTTTTTTATTATTTCCTTATCAAGATTTCTTTCAGATAATAGGAAAACAGCATGTTAAAAATCAAAACTATAGACGACCTTACTCACCCTGAATTGAGCCGTTTAAAACAAGGTTTTTTTGAGCAAGCGAATGGTCCTTTAGACGGCATGTGGCACTTTGGTTTTGTGCCTATGAGTGCTCATTTTGGCTTTTATTTCGAAGACGAGTTAGAAGGTTTTTGCTGTGTGAATAGCGAGTCATATCTCATCCAATTTTACCTTTCGCCTAAATCCAATATTCATGGACCTGATTTATTCAAACTCATTAGCCAAGGTAATAGTTCTGTCATTGGTGAGATAAAAGGTGCCTTTGTCAGTACAGCTGAAACACAATATTTAAACCTGTGTTTAGATAACGGAGCGAGTTACAAGGTTAATGCTCTAATGTATCGTCAAGAAATAGAAGGCGTGCTTGAAACTGAGTTAGAGATGCAGCTAGCTGACAAGTCTGAATTAGCCCGTTTTGTTAGTTTCGCGGCAATCAATATAGGCGCCCCAGAACCGTGGTTAAACGACTATTATGGGAATTTAATTGGTCGTAATGAGCTGTCTGGTTATTGGCTTGATGATGAGCTTGTTGCAACAGGAGAATGTCGTTTATTTGATGAGATACAAACTGAGTACGCTGACTTAGGCATGATAGTCAGTCAATCACATCGAGGAAAAGGGTTGGCGACTCAAGTACTGAAATGCTTAACTAATATAGCTTCAAAGAAAGGACTTGCCTGTATCTGTTCGACAGAAGCAGACAATTTGGCTGCACAAAAAGCCATATCAAGAGCGGGGCTTTCAGCCTCTCACCGTATTATTCAATTTGAGTTTTAATATGCATATCAGGTGGAAAATATGATGTCAGCTTGGAGATTAGCCAAGGTGAAAAATCGAGTATTAACAAGACATGATTAATTGGATACAAGCCCCTAAGTCAGAGCGATTAAGTAACTTAATAGAGTGTTATTGGTTTATTGAAAAAACCAAAGACGCCACAAGTTACCCGTATCCAAAGCTCAACCCAGACCCAAGTGCTCATTTGATATTATCGCCTTCGGATCAGGCCTATTTTTATGGGCTTGATCTACATGAGGCGGATGTAACAGAGCCTCTGGCACTCAGGCATAAAAGTACTTCATTTGGCTTTGGAAGCCACTGGTTATATCCGCATCAGCAAACTTTACAACTTGATCATAGGCAGGCATTTGTTCATTTGGGTATCAAATTCCGACCAGGCGCTTTATATCGTTTGAACCTCAATGAGAATGATGAGTTCGATAGCCAAGCGGTACTAAATCAAACTAAAGCAACTCAGTTGCAGGTACTCATTAAAGAGAAGCTGTTTACGAAAGAAAATCTATTCGTTGAGGAGCTCTTCTCATTTGCTCGTGAAGAAGCTGAGCTTTGTTGTGATCAATTGGATAAGCTTTTACTGCCTTGGCTTAATCAAGTGAAAGAGGATAGACATAGTGAGCTGGTGAGTAGCGTTTTACCGCTTATTTCAACAACGAATATCTCATCTTTAGGGGAGAGGCTTAATTGCTCACAGCGTACCTTAGAACGCAGTTTTATCAGGGTGACAGGGTTAAGTCTAAAGCAATACCAAGCAATGAATAAGCTTGAGGTTTTACTTGAGCATTTATATCAAAAACAAGCTCAAGACATAGATTGGGTTGAGGTCGCCTTTGAGTTTGGTTTTAGTGATCAGCCACACCTTATTCGACATTTAAAAAAGCAGCTAGGACAAACACCAAAGCGTTATGCGAAAGAAAGAGGTTTTACCATTGATGTTTATGGTGGTGTGAGTTCTTCATAGCTATCTCTTCGCCTCTTTAATTAGTACTAAATTAGTAAAATAATTAATGACTATTTAATAATATTAATTTAACTAATTATATTTTCTCAGATAACCTTCATTCTTTCTTATTAGATCAGGTTCAGAAAATGATGTTCTGACCATGATGTGTTATCGGAGGACGATGAATGCCATCAATCGAAATTTTATTAGCCTTTACTCTAACCTCATTATTAATGAGCCTCTCTCCTGGCCCATCTAATTTATATGTCATGGCAAGATCCATTGCGCAAGGTGTACAAGGTGGCTTAGTGGCAGCTGCTGGTCTCGGTGTTGGTAGCTTAATCCATGTGGCTGCTGCTGTTTTAGGCTTATCAGTTTTGTTTAGCCATTCGCCGACCCTGTATATGATGGTGAAGTTAATTGGTGCTTTGTATCTTATTTATCTTGGGGTGAACTACTGGCGTGCACATTCTGGTTCTGGCTCTGATGATGAGGCCTTGCCTGTTAAAAAGACAAAAAGCATGCCTCTTAAAAAGGTGTTCATCCAAAGTATTATCGTTGAAGTCACTAACCCAAAAACTGCCTTGTTTTTTATCGCTTTGTTACCACAATTTGTTGTGCCTGAATCAGGCCCGATTGCGCTACAGCTTTTTGTTTTAGGTATGATTGCTGCATTAACTGCCTTGCCTTGTGATATTTTAGTGGCCGTGTCATCCAGTAAGGTAGCCAGTTGGTTGTTAAAGCATAAGAATGCGCAAGTAATACAGGATAAGGTCTCTGGCTCGATTTTATTGGGCATGGGGAGTTTTATTGCAGTGGGTGAAGTGGCAGGTATTGAAGACTGATAAAGTACACCTATAAAGCACTCTTAAAACAGCCTTTTATTCGTCAACTTTCTAATTTTTGATCTATTCAGAGCATAAAATTAGGACTAAGATTGATCATCTTTGATAACGTTTAGCATGAATAAAAGGCTTAATCTAAATGAATACCCTGATTGCATCAGTCATTCTATTAGCACTCTTTATAAGCATACGTATTACCACTAAAACCATCGAAAAAATTGGTATCAGCCGTTCGGTAAGCCCTTATCGAATTAAATATATTTCCAAAACGTTAAGTCTTTCTTTAATCGTTTTTTACCTGATATTACTCGTGACTTTTTTAGGCATAGAGTACTCTCAAATTTCTATCTTTTTATCCTCTTTATTTGCTGTTCTTGGCGTGGCGCTTTTTGCTCAATGGTCCATTTTGAGTAATATTACAGCGAGTTTAATTATCTTCTTTGGTTTTCCATATCGAGTAGGGGATCATATTCAAGTTGTGGATAAAGATGATGATATTCGTGGCGTGATAGTTGAGATTGCTTTGTTTCATGTATTGATAAAGCGAGGTGATGATCTAATTACTTATCCCAATACTTTGATTCTTCAAAAAGCCGTAATCAAAAAAATGGACTCTACCAAGATAGATGTTAATTAGGTAAGTGTTAATTAGGCGATGGAAGACCCAAAATAAGCCAAGCTAGTTGATACTTATTTTGGGTGTGCGTGTTAGTTTTCTTTTATGCCCATTTAAATCGACGTACTTCATTACCCTCATCTGGTTTGGCTGGAATATTAAAAGCTAATACCAATGAGGCAACAGCCATAGCGGCTCCCGCTAAAAATACGCTGGCAGGGGAAACAAGCCAGATTAAACCAAAGGTCACTGGAATCACGACCGCTGCAATATGGCTGATAGTGAAAGACACGCCTGCAGTCGAGGCCATATCCGCTGGGTCTGCTATCTTTTGGAAGTAAGTTTTAATCGCCAGCGCCAAAGCAAAGAACAAGTGATCTATGACATATAGACTACCGGCAAGCATCGCTGAATCTACAAAAGCATAACCTACGAATACCAGTATCAAGCCGAGATACTCAAAAATAAGGGCATTACGTTCGCCAAAGTGTCCAATCAACTTGCCAATTTTTTTCGCGAATAACCAGTTAAAGGCATAGTTAATCAAGAACAGAAGCGTTATATCTGACGCCGAGTAACCAAACTTCTCCACCATTAAAAAGCCTGCAAACACCACAAAGATTTGACGTCTCGCACCGCTCATAAAGGTTAAGGCGTAATAGAGCCAGTAGCGTTTGCGCAGCACTAGCTTTTTATTTTGTGGCACCTTGGCCTCAAAGTTAGGGAAGGCTAACCAGATAAATAGCACTATGGCTAATGAGAGGCTGCCAGCAATAAGGTACACCCACTTAAACTCAAGTTGGAATATCTCTAATAAAACCCAAAGCCCAGAATAGGTAATGAGCGAGGCGAGTGCCCCAACAGAAATGAGCTTGCCTAATACCTCTGGCGCTTCTTCTTTTGTGAGCCATTGCAGTGATAATGACTGCTTTAAGGTCTCAAAATAATGAAAGCCGATAGACATTAACAAGGTCGTACATAAAAGCCCTGCCACCGAAGGGAAAAAGCCCGTAACCGCCACACCTAGAGTGAGCATAACGAGTGAGAGCAACATAAATTTTTGTTCTCTTAAAAATAAGAGTACAAAGATGGCTGTAAAGGCTAAAAAGCCTGGGATCTCACGCACACTTTGTAATAAGCCAATCTCAGCGCCAGTAAAGTGTGCCTTTTCAATGACAAAGTTATTCAGTAGTGCCTGCCAGCTAGCAAATGCCATAGGCACGATAATAGATATCAGCATGAGGAGATGCTTGGGGGTTTGCCAAGAATAAGCATTTCTATTGATTAACATTGTCTAATCTCTTCTGAAATAAATTGATATGAGACAGTCTATTCGTTATTTTTTAGTCTTACTTTCTATGTTATGACGATCAATGTCGATAAACGGACAATGTTAAAATGAGTGTTAACAATGAAAGTAAATAAAATAAAAAAGTCCACTAAATCACAAAGCGAAAGATTATGGTCAAGTTAACCTCGAACGAAAAAATTGAAAACGCGGGTGATAAATTCGTTCTTACCCATCAGATCGACATGCCAGCTGGGTATAAAGGGCAACTGCATCGACACATCTGGTATCAGCTTATGTATGCATCAAGCGGAGTATTAAATGTTGAGTACCAGAATCAAATTATGTTTGTGCCACCGCAAAAAGCGATTTGGTTACCACCGAACTGTGATCATAGGGTAAGGGTGCCTGTAGGAGCGCATTTTCATAGCGTGTATTTTAGGCCTGATACGGTTTCGGCTCTTGGAGATACGAGTAAGGTGCTAAGCGTTACCCCATTAGTGCGTGAACTGATTTTAGCTGTGGGTGAAATGACCCATGAAGATAAAGAGCTGGATGATAAGGATAAGCGACTCACGCAAGTTTTGATTGATCAGCTAAGTTTACAGGCGGATAGTGCTTTATCAATTCTAATCCCTTCAGATAAGCGGTTAGCCGAATTAGTTAGGCAGATAATTCATACCCCAAGTAATGCCATGAACCTAGAGGAGTGGGCTCAGACGCTTAACTTATCAAGTCGCACTATTACGCGTATTTTTACCAAAGAAGTGGGAATGGGTTTTAAAGAGTGGCGGCAAAAAGTCCGTTTATTAGAGGCAATTAACTTGTTAGAGCAAGGCTTGCCAGTTACTCAGGTTGCGTTAGAGGTAGGTTATCAATCTCCCTCTGCATTTACTTATGCCTTCAAGCAGGCGTTTGGGATAAACCCTGCTTCATATTTTGTAGATTAGTTACTCTCTTGCATGCTTTTTTCAACTCTTTGATGGATAAGGTCTGGAATGCCAAACAGTAGAATAAAGCCTTGGGCAAGTAATAAATAAGCGCTCTCAAAAGGAGAAAGGAATACCAAAATAATACCTATTATTATCAAGCCCCAAGCTAAAGATAACGGAGGAATAAAACCTTCTTTGAGGGCTTTTTGTAGGAATAACCCCAGCATTATCATCATGACTCCTGAGATCAAAAACCAGACGATCGCTAAACGGTCAAATATAGGTTCGTCATTGATAAAAATGCTCGAAAACCAATGGTCGTTGTGCATATTAACCAGAGATTGCCAGCCATAATAGGTTCCTATTAGGCAATGAAATATACCTGTTGCAACTAGGTAGTAGCCTGAATATTTCATTAGTTTCATCTTAACTTCCTTTCATTTATACCTGTTAAAGTGAGGTAATAAATTCCCTCACTTTATTTAGAACAACTCGTCTTTAAGCTTAGCGACAAAATACAAAAAATCATGTTTGAACGCTCGAAATAAAGCGCGCATATTTTAGCATGTCAAAGCTGAAGCACATATCTAAAAAAACATAGATAAGATATAAATTAGACTCATCTTATGTAATTAAGAAAGGTTAGTCGCTAATGATCTAAGACGCTTTTTTGCCTTGCAACCAAGCAGCAGAACAATGCCTTGAATAATAAAGAAATAAGCGCCTGATACAGGCATTATGATGGCGACAATAATACCTATTAGAATAAAGCCCCAAGCTAAGGAAACGGGAGGAATAAAGCCTTCATCTAACGCTTTTTGAAGCATCAAACCAAATAGAATCCAGAAAACCCCTGACAGTAAAAACCAAGAAATTGCCTCGCGATCAAACAATATCTGATCGCCTATCATGGTGCTGGCAAGCCAATTATCTTGGTGCATTGCTAGGAGAGTCTCCCAACCTAAAATTAAGCCAATAACACTGTGAAGTATGCCTGTTGCGATTAGGTAATATCCTGAATATTTCATGGTCTTCTATCCTTAAGGTTTCAATTTAAAATCAGTTATCCTTGGGCATTGGCAAAAAGGCTTGAGATGCCATTGCTGTGACTCTTAATACAGTTTCGATAGAGGGTCTTGGATGTATCTGTTGCATGCCTAAAAAATTGGCATAGGCCATTAATGCGATATCTTGTGCTTCCTCTTTTGGAAGGCCAAGTTCGGCATAACATTGGGCTAAATAATCTTGTCTTTGCTGGTCTATTTTTCCTAAATGTATCGCAATAGAGGGCTCTTTAAGTGCCCAAGCTCGGATGTGCATTTCGGCTTCACTTTGTTGACTTGCGATCACTTGGTCTAACTTATTTAGCTTTTCCATGGGAGAACTTTGGGTATTGGCTTGCTCGATAAAATCCAGTGTTCTTTTTTGATACCAGTGTGTCATTAAGGTATCGATAAATACGTTTCTATTTTTAAAATGGTGATAAAAAGAGCCTTTAGTCACGCCTTTTAATTCGCATAGGGGGATAATTTTTAAGGCATCAGGACCCTTTTTAACGAGTGTTTCTAAGGCAAATTCTAGCCAATCTAACTGACTGTTTTTGCTATCTTTATTTTTATCTAATTGGGCTTTGTTTAAGTTTTTCTTAGTTGTTTTTGTGTTCATAGTCTTTTAGCTTTAAGGGCGTTATTCATCACAGTACGTGCGATGATGTAATGGAAGGGCAAAATGCTATTTACATAGAGCCTACCTATCAATGTTTTTTGATTCACCAAGGTGGAAACGATGACTTGATCAGCTTGTTTTAACACAGAGATATAGAAGATCATATGCTTGTCTTCAGCAAAGGAGATGATCTCATCTTGAGTCTTTTCAATGACAGTTAAGAAACCTGCTTTATCACCTATTGCAAGCTCGTCACTGCTAGGGGCTAAGTTATCTGCGCCTACCTCAAAACCAAATAGTTTGACTATCCGATTACGTATTCTCATTAATCTGGATACCCAGCTAGGCATGTGAGCAAAAATAGCGTGCTGTACTTGGCTTGGGCTCAATAATGGCTTACTGAGTTGCATAGAGAGGGCATCACGAAAATAGTGGCCTTCAGCTTTACCAGCAAGGTTATCTTGTTTGGGTTCTTCTAAGGTTTGAATATTGGAGAAAAGCCAAGCCATAGTAATTCCTTTGTCTCTCATCGATAGTATGAAGTTAAAAACATTCAATACATACCATACTGTATGGTATGTATTGAATGTTAGATAAAACTTGAATACTTGTAAAGAGAAAAAATGAATCGCTTCTAAAGGCTAATCTTGACGAGTGTTATTACTTTCTAGATGAGAAATGCCCCAAGCCCTTAAGGACTCAATAACAGGAGCTAATGTTTTGCCATAGTCAGTCATGGCATATTCGACTCTAGGAGGGACCTCAGGGTGAACTGTGCGTGAAATAAGTTTTATTTCTTCTAACTCTCTTAACTGCTTAGTTAGCATTCTTTGGGTAATGTTGGGCATGATACGACGCAGTTCATTAAAGCGAATTGAAGTATCTTGATTACTGCTATCTAACAGGTGATAAAGAATTGCGCCTTTCCATTTCCCGCCTATGATTTCAAGCGCTCTTTCTACTGGGCAACCAAGGTTACAGTCATAATCTGTGTGCGGCATTTTTACGTCCAAGGGTATACAAAAAGGTACTGAGTTCTTAAAAAGTGCCTTCTTATGTCGGCCAAATTTTTTGTTTATTCTGCTCCCACACTCATGTTCTCGCAAGAGAAATTCATAGTCATATATTGAAGACATTAGATTGAAAAAGTAGATTGGAGAAAATAGATGAAAACCCTCGTTTTAGTTGCCCATAAATACCTAGCGACACGTTCCATTGCTAACCAAGCCATAGTTGAAAGCCTAAATGCGATAGAAGGTTTGGAGATACGAGATCTGTACCAGCTATACCCTGATTTTAAAATTGATGTCGCTAATGAACAGCAGGCATTGCTTGAAGCTGATTTGATTATTTTTCAATTTCCTATCCATTGGTATAGCGTACCTGGGATTTTAAAAGAGTGGATGGATCAGGTGCTGCTTTATGGTTTTGCTTATGGCAGTACAGGGAATAAATTGAAAGATAAGCGTTTGCTTATTTCAACAACATTGGGCGGAGATATCGCCTCTTATCAAGTCGGTGGACATAACAACTTTAGCCTTGAGACTTTATTTACGCCCTTAGAGCAAACCGCTGCCTTATGTGGGATGCACTGGCTATCGCCTATGGCCAGTGGCAATATGTTATACATACCAGATGTCGTGAATAAAAAGGAAGAAGTAGCCCAAAGAGCAAGTGCCTATGGAGCAAAGCTGAAGACACGGATTAGCTCGATTAAAGAGGCAGTTAAACCTATTTCTCCTCTTAAATGTGTTGTGAGTTAAATAACATTGTTGGACAAGAAAGAGGGGGTCGTTAGCCCCTCTTTTACTCTTTGAGGGCTTGCTAAAATCGAGTCACTTTAAACGCGTCACAATTAATTTTAGGTGTTTTTTGGGTAACAATAGCGGTTAATAGTTCTGCACTTGTTGCCGCTTGAGTTAATCCAAGGTGCTGATTTCCAAAAGCAAAAAAGATGCTTTCATACTCAGGGTGCTTATCTATCACAGGTAATGAATCTGGCATAGTCGGTCGAAACCCCATCCAATCACTGGTTTTAATTTTTGTGCTTTTAAGTCGAGGAATTAGCTTTTGACTATGATAACGGAGAGATAAAAACCGTCGTTTAAAAGGTTTCAGCTTAAGTCCGCCTAACTCTGTCATTCCCACAGCTCTTAAACCTGAATGGAGTGGGCTCATCACAAACCTTCTTTCAGCAGAACCAATTGGGTGATTGAGTTTAAATGGATTATTTTTAAACGTAAGGTGATAGCCTCGCTCGGCTTCTAAAGGAATATTAAGACCGACTTTTTGTAGTAAACTTTTGCTCCAAGCACCAGTGCAAATAACCAGTTTGTCAAATGAGTAGCTGGCATCTTGTGTGATAAGTTTATTGGACTTATCGCCAGGTTGAATATCCTTGACTGCCTCTTTGATGAAGCTCCCTTGCCTTGATAGAAAAGCAGAAAAAAGTACTTCGCAAAGCAGATGAGGGTCCTGTACGCGATAAGCGTTGGGAAAATATAACGCATGATTTATTGTGCTGGAAAGAGCGGGTTCTAGCTTTTTCAATCTTTCACCTTGAACAAGCTCTGTTTGTATTCCCCATGCTTTTAAATAAAGAGCATGTTGTTTGGCTTGTTCTAGTTTGTTCTGCGACTCCCACACTAAGAGGTAACCGGATTTCACGAGTTGCCCACTAGCACCTATATCCAGTAAGCATTTTTTCCAAGCTGGAATTGATGCTTGGTTTAATGCTGATAAGGCGAGGCGTCCTTTTGCAGATGTGCTTGGGTGAGCGGCCGTAATAAATTTTACCAGCCAAGGTAAAATACGATGAAAGTACCCTAATGGAAGTGACAAGGGTCCATGTGGGTTTAGCCACATGGAAAGTGCACTGCGTAGAGTTTTAATCGTGGATAAGGGGTCAATTAGCTCAGTTGCTAAGTAGCCCGCGTTACCAAATGACGCCCCTAACCCCGGTTCATTTTTGTCGATTAAGGTCACTTGAAAACCTTCTCGTTGTAACTCTAATGCGGTACAGAGACCGACCACCCCGGCACCAACAACGCCTACTGTGACAGGCTTAATTTTATTCGCGCCGAGGTTCTGCATTAGATGTTTCCTTTTAGTGATTGGGATTGCGCTGAATTTTCAGAGCTGGGTTGAGTTTTCATGATCTCTTCATCGGATTTTTTCGAGAACCAACCCGTTTGGGCATAAATTATCCCAATCACAGGTGAGAGCCAACAAGCAAAAGCAAGGGGAATATAGAGTAGAGCGCTGTAGTCACCTGATACGACAGTTAAACCTAAGGTCCCCATTACAAATGCACCACCGGCATTCCATGGAATTAGTGGGGAGACCAAGGTACCGCCTTCTTCAATGGCGCGAGATAAGTTTAGACGGCTATATCCGTGCTTGCTGTATTCAGGCCCGTACATACGGCCGGGTAGGGCGATAGATAGATAGACATCACCTGACACAACATTGGTCGCAACAGAGGTTAAAATAGCGCTAGTTTGTAATCCTCTAAAGCCTTTCGTTAATCTTAGTATCGATCTGACCACTGATTCTAAACAGCGGGTTCGTTCTAATGCACCACCAAAGGCTAACGCAAACATCATCAAGGTAATTACCCAGGTCATAGATGACACGCCACCTCGGTTAAGCAAGCTGTCTAACGATGCTGTATCAGTGTTAATTTTAAAGCCACTATGAGCGAAAGTCAGAACCTGGTTCAGGTTATAGTCATAGTTCACGGCTGCGACTATTGCGCCAAGAATAAAACCTGTAAATAAGGCTGGGATGGGAGAGACTTTAAAAAAGGCTAATGCCATCACGACAATTAAGGGGATTAGTGGTAGAACACCAAGATCAAAGTGGGTACTTAAGCCTTCTTTAAATTGAGATATTTGAGCAAGTTGAGCAGTATCTGTCGCAGTTTGACCACCGACAATTAGATATATAACAAAGGCAATAACCATAGCTGGAATGGTGGTTGGCATCATATTGCGAATATGGTCGAACACATTTGTTTCGGTCACCGCTGCGGCTAAGTTGGTGGTATCTGATAAAGGAGATATTTTATCGCCAAAAAAGGCACCAGAAACCACTGCACCTGCACTCCAATAAATAGGCACGCCGAAAGCTGAGCCTATGCCAATTAGCGCAAGACCCACTGTTCCTACGGTTGTCCAGCTAGAACCTATGGATAGCGAAACAACAGAGCAAAGTAACATAGAAGCCGCTAAGAACCAGCTAGGGTCTATCAGCTCTAAGCCATAATAAATGAGCATAGGCACTGTGCCGCTCGCAATCCATGTACTTACCAGCATACCTACAACAATTAGAGTTGCGATAGAAGGCATAGCGACATGCAGAACATGAAACGCACCAGACTCGATATCTTTCCAGCGATAGCCTTGAGACCAGCCAACTAAAGCCGTAATTGCAAAGCCAATGGCTAGCGCAATATGAGGTGTAAAGTCATCATAATAAAAGATCTGAACACCTAATAAAGCGATGGTGAGAATGATAGGGATTAGAGCTAAACCTAGGCTTGGTATCGCTAAGTTTGGGGCATTATTTTTTTGCATCTGTGTTCTCCAGAAAGCGAAAGAGCTTCGTCATTGTTTTTATTATCAGAGGTAAAAGCGCTAAGTTTTGGCGCTAGTTTTTTTCTTGTGAATGGGTTTTGTAAGCGAGTATCGCGGCGGCTAAATCTTCCCTTGAATCACCCACAGACTTAAATAAGGTGATGGCTGTTTGTGGATCCGCAAGCGAATGACGGCCAGAGTGTTGGCCCGAGCAAAGCTCTGAGAATTCGGCAAGAATGACATCTTGAGTGATAGCACCTTGCTCAATCGGCATAATCAGGTCACCCGTTTCGCTTAATGCACCCGCTCTGGTATCGACAAAGACAGCGCAATGTTGCATGGCATGATTATCTGTTTCGCGCATTGTTGGCGTGAAGCTACCTACTAGGTCTAGATGAGCGCCAGGCTTTAACCATTTACCTTGAATTAAGGGAGTAGTCGACATAGTTGCACAGCTAATAATATCGGCTTTACCTGCACAGGTTTCAAGTTCATCTTTTGGGCAGAAGTTTGCATTAATATCGGCAGCCTTAAGTTCATCAACTAGAGACTTTGCTGCATCCTCATTGCGATCCCACACACTTACCTTAGTAATGGGTCTAACGCTCATATGTGCAGGAATTAAACGGCGCCCCATTCTTCCCGCACCAACCATTAATAATTCGCTGGCGTCTTCTTTTGATAAGAATTGAGAGGCTAAAGCAGATGCTGCCGCAGTACGACGAGCGGTTAATTCATTGCCTTCTAGTTGGGCTAAAGGTTGGCCTGTTTTTCCACAGCTAAGAAGGTAATGACTGCTTAATCCAGGTAGCTTAAGTGCTGCGTTACCTGGAAATACATTAACCTGTTTTATTCCTAAATATTCATTCTCCAGCCAAGCAGGCATAAGTAATAAAGTTGCGTCTGGGTTTTGCGCGACTTTAATGTTGTGATGGTGGCGTACAGGTGAGTGAACTTTACGCGTAAAGATATCGTTTAGTGTGGAAATTAAAGCACTCCAAGGCAGTGCATTTTGAACTTGAGTGGCGTTTAGTTGCATAACTGAATCTCTTATTGTTAGTCTTAGCTCCATGATAACGACAAGAAAAAACTGATAATTGACTGAGGCTACGGAGTTATTGACTGAAACTCTTGAAACCTAATGTTTCTCTCTTTAGATAGGCGTTTTCGCAATGAATAAAAGTATGGCTCGGCGCAATTTGATTGCACGTCAGAGCGGTGAGCATTGTCACAATTTCCCCCAGCTTCTGTTTGGTTTACATGGTCAAATGGCCTGTGAGTTCGAGGGTGAAACGGGTGAGCTTAGTAGTGGTAACCTTGCGATAGTGCCCTCGGATGAGGCGCATTTATTTAGCGGCTTAAGTGATGATAGTGAATTGTTTGTTATTGACTTAGCCCCTTTTGACCCCTTTATTAATGCCTTAGAAATAGCTTGTCAGACTTCGTTTAAAGAGACGCTGTTTCAGCAAGCTAACATTATTTCTCTCAATGCTGAGATGCTTCCTTTACTTGATTTTGCCGCAGGGCAATTAGCTAAAAATCCAGGACAGCTTAACCCTCAAATTAACTGCCAGCTGGTGTCATTATTTATGACTCAGTTATCGCAGCTTTATAGTGCTGATTCAGTAAGTGATATGTTATGTCAGCGTCTTGATATGTTGCTATTAAATCGATTCATTGATCGTCGATTATTTGAGCCGCCAACTAATGCGGAGCTTGCGAATATGATGCATGTGAGTGAAAGTCATTTTTATGCGTTGTGCCAACAGCAAATCGGTATGACACCACAGCAATATTTGATGAGTAGGCGAATGAAAAAAGCACAATTATTGCTCACCCAATCCAAAATGCCTTTGGTCAGTATCGCAGCAGAAACGGGTTTCTCTGACGCGTCTAGTTTCTCTCGTGCTTACAAAAGTTATTATCAGAAAACTCCTGGCAGTAGCCGTCGCTAACCTTCCAAGTTAAGTCACAGACAGAGTTAAGGTAACTAATTAAGATTGAGTAATAGGAAGATAATAATGGAATATATTAAATCAAAAGATTCTGATGCTAATGACTTAGCGGACCTTAGGGCTCAAGCCATGAAACCTAGCTTAGTTGCACTCGGTCGGTTTGATGAAGACAGGGTGAGAAATCGCTTTTTAGATACTTTTCTCCCGCAAGATACGATAAAGCTTACCCTTGAGGGTGAGCTGATTGGTTTTTATGTCCTACGAACTCGTACAGATCATATCTGGTTGGATCATTTATATATTAAACCTGAGTATCAGAGTAAACAGTTTGGCAAAAAGGCCCTCACTCGTGTTATCAAGCTAGCGAAAAGAAAGGGCCTAGCCTTGCGTTTAGGCGCTTTAAAAGGCAGCCGTTCTAATGGGTTTTATCAAAACAATGGCTTTGTTCAAACTCATGAAGATGAATTTGATCTTTATTATGAACTGCCAATAAATAAAGCTAATTAACGAAAGATATTTAACATTTAAAGGGGAAATAGGTGATTAAAGGAAGCTGTCTTTGTGGCAATGTTACTTATGAAATTTCGGGTGACCTAGGTGATATCGTTCACTGTCATTGTGTTACTTGTCGAAAAGCGCATGGTGCCGCATTTTCTAGCGTGGCTTCGGTACCTTTGAGTGCTTTTACGCTCATGAATGAGCAACTTCTTAATTCTTTTGAGTCTTCTCCTGGAAAGGTCAGACACTTTTGTGCGAACTGTGGCACCCAGATTTATGCGAAACGAGATAAGGCTGATCATATTATTTTACGTTTAGGCTCACTCGATGATGAGATTTCTAGTAAAGAAATTAGCCATATCTGGACATCACAAAAAGCGGATTGGTACGAAATTAATAGTTCTTTAGCAGAGCATCTAGAGTTCGACTAACTAGAACTTAATAAATAGATGTTTTTTGAATAGAAAAGGCGTCTATTGAGTCGAGTTTATAGGCCGATAAAATTATTTAAATATCAGTTTGGTATTTTAAAATGTAAAGGAGTTAGTACTATTTAATCTCTTTATCATAAAATAAAAAGTTCTAAATAATCCTACCCAAACTATCATCTATCAATTACGGGTTATTACAATAGAACTTTTTTGTATTTATTTATAATAAATGGCACTAATGTCTTGACAGGATTTAAAGCTGTTGCTTACATAATATTTCCATTTAGATGGAATGTATAAAAACAAAAAATGAAGGAATATTATTATGAATAAAGTTAACACTAAAGTTGCAAAACAGTCTTTCTCTAAACCTGCTATTGCAGGTGCTAAAACAGCACAATTCAAAATCAAACTAGATAGCGGTAAAAAAGCTTTCTGTGGCAGACTTTGTGTACATACAACAAAGTAATGCTTTGATTATATAGTAATAAGCACCTTTTTTTAGGTGCTTATTACTTATAATGAGTTTTAAATAACTGTTTTAGAATGGGTGGTTAGTGACATGGATTTTAAAGAATTTGACGTTAAAGATATTGAAGGCAATGTAGAGCTTCCTTTGGCATTCTCTCATGTTCCAAAGCTAGAAAGTTTGGAAGAAGTAAAGGAATATATCTTTAATATGGATATGTCCATGATCTATTTTAAGATGACAGATGAAGAGTGCGCAGGGGAGTTAGGCCTACTATGGGAAGAAGAAGACGCGGCTTTTGCAATTAATCAATATCGACAGTATTTATACTTAATTAGAAAATATAACAAAAACATTTCTCCTACACTCGCCATAGATGCTGTTTGGCATAATCATATATTAGATACTCGAAAGTACGTTCAGGATTGCCAGGCAATATTTGGTATTTATTTACACCATTACCCTTACTTTGGTTCGCGAGATGATGAAGATAGAGAACATTTAGAAATGGCATTTGAAAATACAAAAACGCTATTTAAAAAAGAATTTAATGTTGATATTTCTGAAGATATTGAGTGACTTAGTTTTATTTTTGGTTATCTTTAATGAGATTTTTTAATTAGTATTTATTTTTCAAATATTATTTAATTTTTTATTTAATAAAGTGATTATCTTTTTGGTTTTAGAGAATGTATTTTGAAAATTAAAATAATGTTTCTATATAGATATAACTGGATGTGAATATTTATTTTATACGAGAATAGCTGTTTCTGTTTTTTGTTTTCTTTTACATGTAAATAGGGCGAATTTGTTATACCAAGCTCTTTTTTAGTCGCTTCTACTGCTAGCTTTGGGTTACTAATAGATAAATACCCCATAGGGATATGTATTCACTGAACCCCTTCAATTTGATTGTCGCAACTCCCCTTGGTCAGAGGCTTTAGAGCTTACTTCTGATCTAGGTAAATAAACTCTTTAAGAAATAGCAGGCAAGAATCAGATGTTTTTACCCATTGATACTTGCTAACTTGATGTCAGAACAATTCATTTTAGGAGTTTATGGATGACATCAACAATCACTTCGTCAATGAGTCTTACCGTGTGGGGAGCCTTAATACTACTTTCCGTACTGTGGGGCGGCTCATTTTTCTTTGTAGAGGTTGCGTTAGTCGACTTTCCGCCTCTTACTTTAGTGACATTAAGGGTTGGCATTGCTGCTATGACCCTTTGGAGCATCGTTTTTATCTTAGGGTTAAAGCCTCCTAAGGAGCTCAAAGTTTGGTTAGCGTTTCTAGGCATGGGTCTACTGAATAATGTGGTACCTTTTGTTTTAATCGTATGGGGGCAAACTCAGCTAGCCTCTGGTTTGGCCTCTATATTAAATGCGGCAACGCCTATTTTTGCTGTAGCTGTAGCTGGCTTTTTATTACCTGATGAAAAAGCAAATTTGCTAAAAATTGTGGGCATTCTCATTGGCTTTATGGGGGTTGTCATCATGATAGGTTTGCCTGCGTTAGCTGGGGCGGGTGGTTTAGTTGCTCAATTAGCGATAGTACTAGCAACCGTATCTTATGCTTTTGCCGGAGTATTTGGTCGACGCTTTAAGCAGATGGAAATTAACCCTATTATTACAGCGGCAGGGCAAGTGACAGGCTCTAGTTTGGTGCTCTTTCCCATTGCTCTTTTCTTCGACGGCCCTATTAATTTCGCACTTCCACAAATGACAAGCTGGCTATCTGTTATTTCCTTAGCGGTATTTTCTACCGCCGTTGCTTATGTGCTTTATTTTAGAATATTGGCAGTCGCGGGTGCGACTAACCTCATGCTTGTAACCCTATTAATTCCTGTTTCTGCCATCTTATTGGGTTATTTTTTCTTAGATGAATCCCTTGAGGTCATACATTTTGTTGGCATGGGATTAATTGCTTTAGGCTTATCTGCAATCGATGGCAGATTGTGGCGCCTCTTTTCTAGGTATTCGCCGTTGAAGATAAAGGTGTGATATGAATTTGAATCAGCAAATCAATCAACTAGATTGGCAAAAAATTTGCCAAAGCTTGCAGGATAAAGGTTATGCCCTCGTATCTGGCTTTTTGTCAGATAGCCAATGTCAGAGCTTGATTAAACGTTATGACAATGAGAGTGAGTATCGTAAAACCGTGGATATGAAGCGTTATCGCTTTGGTTTTGGTGAGTATAAATATTGGAATTACCCTTTACCCGATATAGTGAAAAACTTGCGCGAAGGTTTGTATCCGCATTTAGCGCCTGTGGCGAATACTTGGATGCAATGCTTGAATCTAGATACACGTTTTCCTCAGCATTTGCCAAGCTTAACAGCGCAATGTGAAGCGAATGGCCAGATGAAACCTACGCCATTGATCTTAAAGTATCCGCAAAAAGGCTTTAATACGCTGCATCAGGATTTATATGGTGAAGTCTATTTTCCTATTCAGGCGGCCATTGTGTTAAGCCAAAAGGGTGAAGACTATCAAGGCGGCGAGTTTGTTATGACAAGACAGGTGCCAAGAGCCCAATCTCAAGCCATAGTGCTAACCCCTAATCGGGGCGATATGGTTATATTTACCACGAATTTTAAACCTGAACAGGGAGTAAGAGGGTATTATAGGGTGAATATGAAGCATGGTATTAGTGAGGTGTTAAGTGGAGAGCGATATGCCATGGGCATTATTTTCCATGATGCAGCTAGTTAGAAGTGAAGGGTTAAGTAATGGATCTGTTTGATCAATTAGAAGAATGGCCAAGAGAACTACTGCCCCATGATGGCAGTGTTGAATACTATGGCAGCATTATGTCCTTGCCCCAGGCCGATCATTTCTTTGAAACGTTATTTAATAGGATTGAATGGAGAAATGATGAGGCGGTTATCTTCGGGAAGAAGATTATCACCAAACGTAAAGTCGCTTGGTATGGTGAAAGGCCTTTTACTTATACCTATTCAAATACCACCAAAACCGCTTTGCCTTGGACGAAAGAGTTAATGGCGCTCAAAGCAATGGCAGAAGCCGAGAGTGGAGAAACCTATAACTCATGCCTGTTAAATCTTTATCACGATGGTAGTGAAGGTATGGCTTGGCACAGTGATGGCGAAAAGGATCTCAAAACCCATGGTGCTATTGCCTCGATTAGCTTAGGCGCTGAACGTAAGTTTGCCTTTAAACATAAAAACAGCAAAGAAGTGATCTCTCAAGTGCTAGATCATGGCAGCCTACTGGTCATGAAAGGGGTGACACAAACCCACTGGTTACATAGGTTACCACCTACAAAAATGCATCATGGACCCAGAGTCAATCTGACCTTTCGAACCATACAAACCTATGATTAAAGCTTCTTTATTCATTGAAAAAAAGAGTTTAATAAAAAGAGCAAAAACAAGCGCCTGTACTAATAGGCGCTTTTCGTTTGTGTTGGCTAACTCAGTTTAGTATCTCGGTAAATAACGTCTGAACTTGGTTAGTAAGAAGGGATAATCATCTGTGACATCAATCGCACAATACCAATGTTGGCCAATACTATTTTGCACATTCTGAAAGTCAAAAATCACTTTGGCAATTTTACGCTCGCCACAAATTTCAGTGAGAACTGTTACATTATTGAGCTGGGCAACTTCTCTATCTGAGTGGCTATTAGCATGGTTATAGATAAGCTCATATGCTCCCATATAGACTTCTAAATTGTACTTAAGGGTATAATTTAGCGCTCTATCCTGATCTGTATCGCCATTGTTTCCGGCAAGCGAGATCATGTCAGTAATCACTTTCTTGAGCTTTTTATCATTAAAGCCAGCGTGAATAGCATGGATCTTATTAACGATATCAACTGGCCTAATGGTATCTATTTTTAGGATTTTAACCTTAGGTATGGCCTCATGAGACCCTAATTGATAAGCGCCTATGATATTAATTGGGGTCAAAGCTTCTGTATTGCTGTCTCTTCGACTTAAGCTCTTATCTTCATTAGGTTTAAGAGCACTGATGAGCGCATTTAATTGCTGAGCATTTGGCTCTAACAGATACATTTTATCGCGATAAGCATTGATGATAGACCATTTCATCTCTCTGGCAATATAGCGGTTTTTAGGATTCGAAAGATGCTTATACAGACAATAAGCCCTGTCGTTTTGCCAGTTTTTCTTGTTAAGCGCATGAGGGATATCCTCAGGCATAAAAAGGGCGCTATCTTCGTGATCATCACTTGAAGCCAAGTTTCGCTCGAACTCTTTTTCTAGCCCCAAATTATCAAACTCAGCCCGAATAAATCCGCCCACATAAATAAAATCTAATGCTGCAGGATTGGCTAATCCTAGCTGGCTAACATTCATTTTGTTCATCATTTAATTTCTCCTTCTCAAGCGTTATCGCTGCATAGTTAGGCTTAATTCGTTGGAATGTAAGTCGTTAGGTTGCTGTGTAAGAAGGGATATAGGTCAGTCACATCTATGCTGGCGTAATAGCTGGTTTTACGACCACTGATATTTTTTTGGTAGGTTAAAATGATATCAACAATTTTACGTCCCGGTGCCACATTAGAGTGTTGTAGGGCAAGGTTTTCTAAAAATTGTTCATCGTCTGAGCTGTTGTCAGAATAACAGGAGCCTTGACTAGATGAGTGGCCAGACGAACTGCTAGAAGAATGAGTAGCAGGCTGTCTAATGGCATAGATACTAGGGTAGCGAAAGGCTGCAAAGTTTTTCGCACGATCAAAGTCGCTCTCCCCTGTATTAGGCTGCTTGGTTAAGGCATCTAAAACATTACTGATCGCAATGGTGGTTGTATTGCCAGCCTTGAGTTCATCCTGTAATTGCGCTGTGGTGAAGTGATACAGGTGATGACACATTACCATAGGCAATGGCTTGTCGTTACTGAGCTGCTCTGGCGCTAATGGGCCTTTAATGCCAATGGCCACTGAGTAGGTTTCATCTGCTAGGTTACTTTCAGAATCAAAGGTAAGAGAGTCGATAAACTCATCAAGCTCATCATTGCTATTAGGTAATAGTACATACACATCTTGGCCACCGACACTCAATATCCAACTGACTTGTTCTGCAATATAACGAAATGGGTGATGACCATTTTCTGTATAGGTAAAGATCTTATTAAAATCTCTTGGGTTCAAGCCCAGTGTTTGTGCGGCTGTATCGTATTCTTTCTCTAAACCACGGGATGGAAAGTGAGGTCTAAGTTTACCTGCCACATAAATATAACTTGGATTTTCTGGCTGGCTTTCTATTGCTGATAATTGAGCCGTAGTACCAGTTTCGCTGCCCATATTAGCAAGTGGAAGAGCCGTATTTTCTACTCTTTGAGCAGTAGGTGCTAGTTGGGCCTGTGTTTCTTCAATGTTTTTTTCTTGGACGTGAGCTTCTTGAGCAGAAGCAAGATGATTAGTCTGAGTATCACTCATTCCATTTCTCCTAAGTTAGTTTCGCTAAAGATGACTGGCCTAACCCTAATTGAATATAAGGAGTGGGGAGCGGCAAAAATGATGCAAACTGCGGTGTTTACCAGTGTGTTCATAAATGCTGTTTAAGTGTCCGATTTTTGGCCGGATTCTTAAGTGTTTAAGCCCAGTAGCGAGGCCTATTTAGCGCTAAATTAGCCAAGCTTTAATGGTTTAAGGAGGCGCTATGTGCGACCTATGGACGAGCAAGTTTCATCGGCTTTTTAAGAAAGAGGCGGAATGGCCAACACATTATCCTGCCCGTTCTATTGGGGTTAGGTTACCCACGGATTTAAAACTTGGTATGGAAAAGTTAACTGGCTTAAACCTAAATCAAGTGCGGGTGCATTATGCGTCACCATTGCCCGCTTTAGTTCAGGCCCATGGCTATGCTCAAGGTAATCAAATTTATTTAGCGTTAGGACAAGAGCATCATTTGCCCCATGAATTAGGGCATGTGGTACAGCAAATGTGGGGCATGGTAGAGGCGACAACTGAGGTAAATGGGGTTGCTGTGAATGATGACCCTAAGCTTGAAGAGCATGCCACCAAGCTTGGCCAACTTGCCCTTAGTGCTGGTGTGAATCATGGCAGGCATTTTCAAAGAGATAGACATGTGTCTTCATTGAAAACTCTGCTCTAGTTCGAAATGTCTATTCAGTTATTGGCTTTTAAAAGATAGGTTGTTATGAGAAATAGAATCACCTCAGACAGAGTTCAATACCCTAATATTGCATCGATAAATAAGGCGTCTGATTATGCGAATGCAGCAGATTTAACCCAAGAGTTCGCTTGGTGTACTGCCATGATACAAGTACGTTTAGGCGCGTATTTTAAAAGACTAAAGCAAGAGGAAGAGGGGAGCAGCAAAAGGGATCTAGAATCAGATATTTATTTGCCAAAGCCGCCTGTGTTTAACCTTACTAATCAGGCTCAAGATGACGCTAACTCAGGTGTTGAAATAAGCCGTTCCTATGCTCAGTTTATTCATGAGTATCAATTAGGTACGCAAGCAAGGCTGGCTCTGATATTGGCCCTAGCCAGTGATATTAAGCCTGATTTATATGATGCCTTGTTAATGCGTAATGAGGTGACGGGTCTGGCTTATTTTGAGTTTGGTGTTCAACTTTATAACGATAGGCCCTATGCAACAGGGGCGACCCTTGCTTTTATTTTATCTGGCGCAGAATTAGAGACATATTTTCATATTCAGGATTGGCTACAGGCCTTGGTACAAAAAGATAAGCATGCTTTAACTCAAAGACAGGTTTTAGAGATTAGTGGTTTAAATCAAGTGCTAGCTTTAGATTTAGAGCAAGCAAGTAATACCATGCAGGTGCCTATCAATCTGACTGATTCCGCCTTGTATCGATTTACGACTGGGCGTGCTTTTAGGCCTGAATCTAGTCAGGACTTTCCTGCTCAATACCTCTCTACAGATCTTGAGTGGGAGCATCTGGTTTTGCCTGAGACTGTAATGAAACAGGTATCAGATATTCAATATCATATTTTTTATGGTGAACAACTGATGCAAGAGTGGGAGCTAGAAGGCAAAATTCGCCCTGGTTACCGCGCTTTATTTTATGGTCCACCAGGCACGGGTAAAACCTTAACAGCAAGTCTATTAGGGAGAGCAACTCAGCATGATGTCTACCGCATTGATTTGTCTTTAATGGTGTCTAAATACATAGGTGAAACCGAAAAGAACTTATCCAAAGTCTTTAATATGGCAGAAGATAAAAAATGGATCTTGTTGTTTGATGAAGCTGATGCCTTATTTGGAAAACGTAATCGTGCCACGAGTTCTAATGATCAGTTTGCGAATCAAAATGTGGCCTATTTACTACAACGAATAGAGGCATTTAATGGTGTTGCTATCTTGGCGACTAACCTTAAAGATAATCTTGATGAGGCCTTTTTAAGGCGTTTTGAATCTATCATATATTTTCCACTTCCGGGTCCTGAAGAACGCTTGAGTTTATGGCAAAAAGGCTTCTCTGCTAAAGCCAAATTAGAAGATAAAATCGACCTGTCTTGGCTAGCACACAAGTATCCACTTTCTGGGGCGAGTATTATGAATGTGGTGCGTTATGCTTCAATGCAGTCTATTCGAAGAGCGCATATTAAGCCTCAACTTGGAGAGCCTTCTCAGTCAGCAACTAAGGCTAAACCCGTTTTTGACATAAAGCTGATGGATTTAGAAACCGGTATAGGTAAAGAGTTAGAAGCCAGTGGTGACTCTCGTATTTTATCTAAAGGCAGAAGCCCTTTTTAATGAGGTCTGTTTAACTCTATAAACGTTAACTCTGGAGCAGCTTAACGCTATAAAGCTTAGCTCTAAAAGAGTTTAGCTTTATAGAGACCTTGAACTAAAACAGTTTACAGCCTGATGCTTTCATTTCATGATGGAATCACATAATGGCTAAGATGTAAGAAAATATGAAGCAAGCCTACCAAAAAAGCATAAAAGACTATGAAGATAGTGGGTATTTTATTTTGCGAAATTTCTTTAATTCGCAGGAAATCTCTCATTTAACCGCTTTGGTTGATCCTATTTTTTTACAATGGCGTGACGGCAAAGAAGCGCACATATTCGAACACAAGTTATTGAATATGCACTCTCTTACTCATGCTGGCTATTTTGAGCAATCACAGATTCAGCGTCTTGCATTTTTCAATGCGATTTTACCTACTAAGCTCACCCAGTATTTGGATACCCTGTTTGGTGATGGTTTGTATTTTCATAATACTCAGCTCTTTTTTAATCCAACAAATAAAGCCCGTTTACCTTATTGGCACAGAGATATGCAGTACAGCCCTATTGCAGATGAGCAGCAAGCAAGGGAGCAGCTCAATATGTTGAGTCTGCATGTACGTATTCCTCTGTTAGATGAGTCTGGGATAGAACTCATCCCAGGTTCTCATAAACGTTGGGACACAGAACTGGAGCGCAAGGTGAGATTCGAGTTAGAAGAGCATGAAAACAGTGAACCCCTAGCGGATTCAAGATTGATCGAGCTCTCAGCTGGAGATCTGCTTATTTTCAATGCTCAAATGCTACATAGGGGGAACTACGCCCTTAATCATGAGCGAAAAGCGTTAGATCTTTGTATTGGTAAATCTCACTCTTTATCAATTGATTTTTTAGATAAAAGTGTATTACCAACGCACGAAGAACTTGCTCAATTAGATAACCCATCTTGGTTTCAAGCAGCTTATCAATTGGGAAAAGCCTAGTTGCTGCGAATTTAATTTCTCTGATTAGCTTTAATTCAAAGCTAGATCAATTATTTAAGTAGTTACTAATATGTTTGATCATTTATAATAACGCTTTTGTTCTGCGGGCTCTTAAATGAAAAAATTGGCGCTAACACTCTCTTTATTGGGAGCAAATGCTTCCTTATTTGCACAAGACCTTATACAAGTGGTGACGGAAGATTTAAGACCGTTTAACTATCTAGAGAATGGGGAAATTGTCGGATCAAGTACTGCTATGGTTCGAAAAGTGTTGCAAGAAGCAAAGGTAGAAGCCAACTTTCAGCTCCATCCTTGGGCAAGATCCTATGCGATGGCCCAAAGGGATGAAAATACCCTGATTTATACCATCAATAGAACCCCAGCTAGAGAAACAAAATTTAAATGGATTGGGTTATTAGGAGCGGAAGATAACGACACTTTTTTCTTTAAACTTGCTGCAAACAATAAGATTCAAGTCCAAACCTTAGAGCAGGCCAAGCAGTACTCTATTGGTGTCAGCTTGCATGATGTAAACCATGAAATTCTAAAATCTGAAGGCTTTAATCGTATTCATGCTGTTTCTCAGTTCAATCAAAGTGTGCAAATGTTGTTACGAGATAGGATTGATTTAATCGTTGGATCTTATCCTGTCTTGTTAGAAGCTTGTAACCATCTAGATATTTCTGTGGATGAGATAGAAGCCGTGACATCTTTTAGAGCTTCTAGGCCTTATATGGCCATGAGTAAGTCTACTCCAGAGAAAATGGCGAACCGTTTAAAGGCCTCCTATCAAAAACTTGTCTCTATGGGAGAGATTCCAGACTTTGAGGCCCAAATAACGGCAGTAGAGTAAGCGACTTAAAAGCTAGCTTGATAAGTTCCTTTGTACAGGGTCATCGCTTAAGTATTCCACGAACTCTACCTCAAACCCTGCAGGGTCGATAAAGTAAACGTTTTTACGATAAAGGTCCTGCGCACCATTTTTGGCAATCTCATAGCCAGCAGCAAGCAATCTGTTAATGACAGCATCTAAGTTATTGGTGACATAAGCAAAATGTGCCAAGCCAACTTGATGGCCATCTAGATTCCTATTCTCGCCTTCCCCATGATCACTTAAGGCTATGTATTGGTAATCATCGCCAAAATGTAGCCAGTTTCTGGGTTTACCGCTCCATTCTCCCTTGCCTTCATCACGTATCTTCCAGTGTGGGAAAACCGCGTGATAAAAATTTAGCATGGCAGGAATATCGCTAACGACAAGATTGATATGTTCAAGTTGTATCATGATTTCTTCCTTGTTTAAGGTCTTAGTTTTTAAGAATGACACAAGGTTAAATCCTCAAGCTAACTTGAGGTAAAGTGTTATTTTATTCGTTATAAGAATAGTCATTATTGGATCAATCAATAGTTTTGAATGCTCAAAATAATACTGAGAGGATAATTCGAGACGATAGCTAGAGAAGATAGTTGTAAGAAGTAGCGAGAAGAGGAGCGAATGGATTTGTACAGAATAGAAAAAAGCATATCGGCGAGACATCAGCAAACCTTGTGCATAAGGTTTGCTGACAGACTAGTTAGCTCTTAACGCTGTGAAGGATCTTTATACTCTAGGTACTTATGCTGGGTCGCAATATGGTCAGCTATGTGTTTTGCATCATGCCAAACACCCCAAATAAAGGTCGAACCACGACGAGATAACCAAGGCAGGCCAACAAAATAGATACCCGGTTCAGACGATACTCCACGTTGATGTTGTGGCTTACCTTTTTCGTCCAGTGCATCCACTTGTAACCAGCTATAGTCAGTGGCAAAACCTGTCGCCCAAATAATAGAGGTAACACCAGCTTCTGCTAGGTCTAATTCAAGCAAAGGGTTAGCTACACAGTCTGGCTCTGGGAAGGTAAAACGCGCTTCTGGCTCTTCCGGTAAATCTAGGCCGTTTTGCTTAATATACTCATCCGCCGCATCCAATAGGGCCAGATAGTTTTCATCACCTTTTGCTAGGTTAGTCGCTAAATCATTTTGGAAACTTACCTTATCGCCATTAAAGGCTTTGGTTAGGCCAACCAGTGTCATGCCTTTATGTGCCAAGCCTCTAAAGTCCACAGTATGCCCGCCATTAGCTCCACTTACAGCAATAGTGACATGCTCTGTGCCTGGTTTCATTGCGGCTGCATCCCATTCACCCAGTACGCCTAGCCACCAGCAGAAATCACGGTTACGATAAGCACGAGGTGGGCGATCATGAGCACCGACAGAAAGGTAAACCTTCTTACCTGAATTTTGTAGTTCGTCGGCAATCTGTACACCAGAAGAACCAGCACCTACGACTAAAACAGCACCTTCAGGAAGTTGCTCAGGGTTACGATATTGAGCTGAATGAATCTGCTCTATCTTATCGGTTTTAGGCGCAATCGGTGGAATAACGGGTTTCTGAAATGGACCAGTCGCTGACACAATACGATTCGCTTCAATCACACCGTCCGAGGTTTCAATTGTAAAACCTGGGCGGTTTGTATTGCGAGTTGCTTTGGTAACTTCAATGCCAGTACGAATTGGCGCTTTGAATTTTTTAGCATAATCCACAAAGTAATCAGCAACACGCTCTTTAGGGGCAAAAGCATCTTGATCTAGGTCTTCAAACTCTAACCCAGGAAATCTATCATGCCATGCTGGACCATTGGCAACTAATGAATCCCAACGCATAGTACGCCAGCATTCAGCGATGCGATTACGTTCAAGTACAAGATGAGGAATATTTAACTTTGTAAGATGTTCGCTGGTGGCTATACCGGCCTGACCGGCACCAATAATAAGCGTATCAATTTTTTCAACTGCCATTTCAGTATCCTTTTTTATTCTTCTGCAGCCGTTTGGCTGAGTGGTTAGATCAAACTTTTCCACAACGGGTGGGTCAGTGGAGCCGGATTTTTCTTAGAATATTTGTTTAGGAGTCCTAGATTATGGGAGTGATATGTTTGGCTATTTGTCCTGATGCTTTTCATCGCGTCTAACCAAATTAACTGCCGATAACCTGCTCCTCCTATGCCTAAATAGGTTATGAGGAAATAGATTATTGGTAAAACATTATTAACTTTATAAAAGCATCAAAAAAACTGATGCAGATTGAAAGCGTTAACACTTAAGTCCCATAGACAAGCGGGAAAGGCTTCTTTATTTTGAGATGCTTAAAAGGCTTATTAGAGGGAAAGTTATGTCGTTAGTACTCGCATTTGATGTGTATGGCACCTTAATCAATACCCAAGGGTTGGTCCCAGAACTCGAAACCATTATTGGAGGCAAGGCCGAAGCGTTTTCCCAAAGGTGGCGAGAAAAACAGCTAGAATATGCTTTTAGACGAGGCTTGATGCAGTCTTATCAAGACTTCTCTGTTTGTACTAAAGACGCGCTGGAATATACCTGCCTTGAGATGGAAACGCCCTTAACTCAATTGCAAAAAAACGAATTGCTTCAAGCCTATGCAAGCTTGCCAGCCTTTGACGATGTAAAACCTGCCTTGGCGCAGCTTAAAGAAGCTGGCGTACAATTGTATGCTTTCTCGAATGGAGCTAAAGCGGCTGTTACTCGGTTACTAGAGCATGCGGGTATTCATGATTATTTTATTGATATTGTCAGTGTTGAAGAGCTTCAAACCTTTAAGCCTAACCCCAGTGTTTACCAGCTTTTCTTAGACAAAACAGGCGCAGTAAAAGCCAATACTTGGCTGATCTCAAGTAATAGCTTTGATCTTATTGGGGCACTTTCTTTTGGCTTTAATGCCGCTTGGGTCAAGCGTTCAGATAAAGCCATATTTGACCCTTGGGGAATGACGGCAAGCTTGACCATCAGCGAGTTGGGAGAATTAGCCGAATTTTTCGTTAGCAAATAAGTCCCTTTTGGGGGCTTTTATCCTCAGCTAAATTTCATTTAAATCTGTTATATTCTGCTAACAACTGATTAACTTTGAAGCAAATTATGATGGATACGCCCCTAACAAACCCTTTTTATATCGAGCATGGTGCTCTACTGGTTGAAAGCTATAAGCGCCTAACAGGCAATGATTTACTTGCCTATAATGGCATGAAGAGTGACGCTTCATTCAGTATTATCGAGCAATTAGATAATGCGCCTTTTGTACTACTATCCCATGGTTTAGGCGACGACCCTATTTTCAACTTTGGTAATAAAAGCGCACTCGAATTATTTGAAATAGACTGGCAGGGTCTGACTAAAATGCCTTCTCGCTTATCTGCTGAAACCATTAATCAGGCAGATAGGGAATACCTTTTAGAGACAGTGACTTGTCAAGGCTATATTGACGATTATTCTGGTGTGCGTATTTCAGCTAAGGGAAAACGCTTTATGATAAAACAGGCTATTGTATGGAATATCATAGATGCGAAGGGCGACTATTTTGGTCAAGCTGCCATCTTTTCACACTGGGATTTTTTATAACTAGTCCTTTTAATAAACTGCGCTTTTCAATGGATGTTTTTTTACTTAATTTAGCGTGCATATAGCGATGAAAATGAAGGGGCAGGAAAATAAGGTGTTAGGAAAAATGAAAGGATTAGGTCTCGTTTCTCTTATGAGTTTGGTATTGATGTCCTTTGCCTGCTCACCCTATAAAAGTGTGCCTCAAGCTGGGACGAGTTTAGAAGAAAGGCGTCAGCTTAATGATATTGTTGCTAACCATGAATTCTACTCAGGTTGCGTGACAGAAGAGATTACAGACCTTAAAGCCGAACTTTGTGATACCCAAAATCAATGCAGTCAATCACATAGTGATAACAAGGTAAATGAACAGGATTTCACAGATCAGCTAGACTATCAGACATGGCTCAAGATTTATAAAGCCTGTATTGCTAATCCACTTTAGCGAGGAGTCAAAGGTATGAAGAATTATAAAATGGATTTAGATAAGGTGAAAAATGCACTGCTTTGGGTTCAATCCATTTTAGAGCGAGCCGACGTGCCTTATCAGATCGTGGGCGGTCTAGCGGCATACATTTATGGTGCGCAAAGGCCGATTGCAGATATTGACCTTTATATTCCTAAAGAAGATGTGGCTAAGCTAGAGCAAGAGCTCGCACCTTATATTTCAAAGCCTCTAACTCATTATCTTGAAGGCGAATGGGACTTAGAGTATCTGCAGCTGATCTATCAGGACCAGAAAATTGAGATAGGTCTAGTGCCAGGGGTGAAAATAAGGAATAAAGACGGTGATTGGGTCAATCAAAATATCGACTTCACCACTTCAGTAATGTCAGAATTTGAGGGAGTGAGAGTACCTCTAATGCCTAAAACACAACTTATTCAGTACAAAACTTTGTTAGCAAGAGATGTCGACCTTTTCGATATTCAGGCGATAGGCTAGGGAGACCAGCAATGAAATACACTCTCTATTGTCATAGGATTTTTTGTTTCAATTTTGAGCAAAGTATCGCTTTTTACGCGGACACTTTAGGCCTTTCTCTAAAGAGTGTGGATGATGAATTTGGTTGGGCTGAGTTTTCATTACCCGGAGGTACATTAGCGATTGAGCAACAAGATCCAAATGATGAAGAAGCTCACTCTTTAGTGGGCCGCTTTTTAGGTATCAGTTTACAAGTGGATAATTTGGATGAGGTTTATGCTGAACTAATTTCAAAAGGCGTAAACTTTCAAGGATCACCGGAAAAACAAGAATGGGGAGCGAGCCTTGCTCATTTTAAAGACCCTGATGGCAATGTCTTGACCTTATTAGGTTAAGAGCTCAGCGTAAGGCTTAAGAGCGAGTGAGCAGATCATCAAGTATCAGCATGAGCTCATCAAAAACGGGCTCTAAAATGCCACTCATCTTCTTTAATATCATTTCGAATATTTTGGCGAATGCCGCTTTCTATCTCATCAGAATCTAGATCATAAAGACCGCATAGTTTAAAGGCTTTACGAAAACTCACTTCTTGTCCTAGGTACTCGTATACAACTCGGGTGCAGCAGGGCATACGCTCCCCACTACCAGACACGCCTAATCTAAGGCCCGTTAGGCAATCGATACGATTCTTAAACGAAGGGAAGAGTATGGTTTGCGTGATTTCATATTCGGTCAGGGTTTCAAAATCCATCATAAATATACGGTCAGATAAATATTGCACCATGCCCTTATATTTACCATGAAATACATGGCGTCGACCTTTCTTTTGAATGCGCTCCGTACGCTGAAAATAGGTTTTACCTGCATGCTTTTCAAGACAAACTAGGGTTCTTAAAATTTTGCCCGGATAAGCCATAGAAAGGTAATACTCAAAATAATAACCTAGGTATTTATCTAAACCTTTTTGCCCCATTTGCATGACTCTTTGTTGATACATGAGAGCAGGGTCAGAAGTTGGGGCAGCTGGTGTATTAAAAGGCTCTGGTTTGACTTGAACAAGGCGTTGAAACTGCTGATGAGGTAATTTTATCTCTTCGACTTCGACGCCAAAGAAATCACAAAAGCGTCTTAGGGTATTGGTCGATGGAAAGGTTGTGCCGTTAAGGTAACGATTAAATTGGGCACGATTAATTTCAAGCCGACGACACACTTCAGAAATAGACTTATAGAAGCTGCAAAGTAATTTGAGGTTGGCTTGAAAATCTTTATTCATATCATCTATCCAGAAAATGCTTAGATTGAAACTATGGCGCTACTTGGTGCTAATTTAGCATCAAGTAGCATTAAAATGATACAGGTTACAAACTACCTAAAGGTATGGCGCTCACGTTACATTAACTCTGCTTGCTTGAAATACAGCGCTTTGTCCTGATCGCCATCAGGACGAGGTTTTTTGCTAGTTCGGTATCTTGAATGAAAGGGTTAACAGAGATGACAATGCGTTTAGAGTATGACTTATTGGGTCAACTGGAAGTGCCAGCTGATGCTTATTATGGAATTCAAACCTTAAGAGCGGCGCAAAACTTCTCTGTTACAGGTGTTCCTATTTCACACTTTCCTGACTTAATTGTGGCGCTCGCCATGGTGAAAGCCGCCTCAGCAAGAACCAATCAAACTCTAAACCTAATTTCAGAAAAAAAAGCAGAAGCCATAGTAGGCGCCTGTGAAGAGCTCATCATAGGGAATTATCACGATCAATTCATTGTGGATGTGATTCAAGGTGGCGCTGGCACCTCTACCAACATGAACGCCAATGAAGTCATTGCCAATATTGGCCTAGAGTTGATGGGACACCATAAAGGAGAGTATCAGTACCTTCATCCAAATGATGATGTGAACTGCTGCCAATCCACCAATGATGCTTACCCAACAGCAGCCTGCTTAGGCATTCAATATGCGGCAGAAAACTTTATCCCTAGTTTAAGCTCTCTAAAAGCGGCGTTGGAAGATAAAGGCCGTGAGTTTTCTCATATCTTAAAAATGGGCCGTACTCAGTTACAAGATGCAGTACCTATGACACTTGGCCAAGAGTTTGATGCGTTTGCAGTTAACCTAGGTGAAGACATAGACAGAATTCATGAAGCCTGCGCGCTTTTATGTGAAGTGAACCTAGGCGGAACCGCAATAGGTACAGGGATTAATACACCAGCAGGTTACGCCAAGCTTGCTGTCGAAAATCTTGCCGAATTATCTGCAAAACCATTCATCCCAGCTTCAAACTTAGTTGAGGCAACATCTGATATGGGGGCTTTTGTTTTCTTCTCTGGGATTCTAAAACGCCTTGCAATTAAGCTAAGTAAGATGAGTAATGACCTTAGGTTGCTCTCAAGTGGCCCAAGAACCGGCTTAGGCGAGATCCAATTACCTGCCATGCAACCAGGCTCTTCCATTATGCCGGGTAAAGTAAACCCTGTGATTCCAGAAGCGATGAACCAAACCGCTTATCAGGTGATGGCATCGGACATGGCTGTTTCACTGGCCGCAGAAGCGGGGCAGTTGCAGCTTAATGCGATGGAGCCCATGATTATCTACAACCTGCTTAACTCGCTTAAAATGCTTACTCAAGCCTGTGAAATGATGGAGAACCGCTGTATTAAAGGTATTCAAGCTAACGAAGAAGCCTGTGCCGCCCATGTGGATAATAGTATCGGTATCATCACAGCACTTGTGCCTCATATTGGTTATGCCAATGCGTCTCGTATTGCTAATACGGCTTTGCATACGGGGAATACAGTGAAAGCCTTGATCATAGAAGAAGCCCTATTAACTGAAGACGAAGTAAACCAGTTATTAAGCCCAGAAAACATGGTTGCTCCTGCTCTGATTGCTTAAGGAATCTGTGATTAACTCACCTCTTCTCAGCTTGTTCTTTTAAGGTATATGGGGAAAAGTAACAAACAAGGCGTCACTTTGACGCAATGTTGGCACCTTACGAGAAGGGACAAGGCAGGGTGTTACTTCTTTATGCATCAAAGCCCAAGCTTTTTATAAAAGGTTGGGCTGGTTTGCACGAGACGAAGTCCGCATGTTTTCCTTCAATGCTTCAAACAATGAGAATGTTTAGTTTTTGCCTGTTGGCTCACAGGTGATGCTTTTATCAAGAAAGAAAATTTTGCATTCTTGTTCATTCCAAGGGGCTGCAACAATAAAGTAAAGAGTTAAACCTGATATAGTCATATCGACGGGGTAAATTGAAGGGTAATCTCTTCTTAAATCTAGACCGCTATCTTCCATTTGACAATATTCTTGAATTTCATTTTTCCTAAAATCTTTAACGAAAAGACATGGATCATCAATTTTAAGAAAGGCTGCATAATATGGAGATCTTTTATTAGGGATTATATTATCCGTTTGGTAATATTTATATTGATCTATTTGATCTGCCACTAATGAAAATGGTAAGAAAAAACTTAATAATAAAATTAATTTACTCATCTAGAAGATGCTCCACTCTACTTTCATAACGATTCTTATCTACACTAAAAGTATTTAGCCAGAGACCTTTGTTATTCATAACATTAATAAACATTGATGCTCCATCTGTGTATTTTGTAATTTGATCTCTATAAACCGCAGGCACGATTAACTTTCGGGTATTACCTCTTTTATCTTTGGTACCTGTGTAATCTCCTCGGTAAGTTAAATCGACTAACACATCTTTTACGTTCTGAGGCAAAGCACCCCAATCGATCTGGTTATCATTTAGGTAGTCTCTAGAAACGTCCGGTTTGGTACTTAAACGTTTAGCTTCACCTTCATAATAATCATAAATAGCAAAGAAAAGATAATACTGCTGCTTACGGGTCAGGGTGATTTTAGACTTATCTTTAATGCTGTCTTTAAAATCTTTTACGTACTTAATCAGCGCCTTATCATTCTCTTGTGCTTTTTCAATATGGGCAGTTTTAGCTTCGTCTTTTAAACCTTCTCCTGATTTATTGTGGGCTCCTTTCATCCCCACTGAATCTTTCAAAAACGTGATAAGTTCAGGTGCAACTGGTCTACAATGTTTAGCGACTTTATCAAAGTAGCCTTGAACTTCTTTAGCCGACCTAGAACCGACATCTAAGCCTCTACCTATGGTAATACCTGATGCGCCAGCAACTACTTCTGAGGTGGATGCTTTACCTCGAACGGGGAGATGAACAAGGCGGCTAAAGTTCACACTAGACTCAATATCATCCCCTTCCACATCAAAGGTCAATTGTCCCTTTGGCACGATCAGCCATTTCTTGTCCATTTCATCATCTAGGATGCTGTCATCAGGTTTGTCTGTGATGGTTTTTATCTTTTCATTTTCTGTCTTTTTAGCCCAGTCCGATGGTTGGATGTCGGCTTTAGCTAAGGGGATTTCGATGACTTTTTTATGGCTATATTCGGCATCAAAAGGTCTGAGGGTTTTCAGTGGTTTAACCAAGTTGGTAAGGGCTTGAGAAATGTCTTTATACCATTCAGTTTTAGTGTCTGTGGTTGCGGACAATAGCACTTGTCGAGTAATGGCCAAGCTGACTTTACCGGTGAGTATTCCCATTAGATTTGAGACACTATTGAGAGTGGCGTCTTCGGTGGTTTTAATCGAGAGGTACACAGCTAAGTCGATAAGCTTTTCTGGTGTCATAGCCTTAACAAAGCGCTGGCAACTGGTTGCCAGTATATTACGACTTTGTTGATCATTAATGATGAGAATCTGCTTTTCCATGGCTTTTGATTCTGCTTTCAGCCTGATCTCTTCCCTAGGCTTCCAACCTGCTAATGCTGACTCCAGTGCATCAATGTCACCATCGATAACCGCAGTGCAAAGGGCGTCTTGGATTGGACTGAGAGCCGTTTCGTCTAAGTCTGCTGTATCTTGAGGGAGAAACTCTTTAAAGGCTTCTGTAGCATCACTTGCTGCGTTTTTTGCTTTAGCTATCGTATTGTCGTAAAAACTAAGTATATCCACATCCTCAAGTGTGTCGCTAAGCTCAGCAAGGTAATCTTTTAGCTGCTGATTTGAGGCCTCTGTAATTGCACTGATTTCGATGTCGTTTAATTTCTCTAGGGTGTAATCAGCGACTTTCTTAATTGTGTTATCAAGTGCCGTTTCTAACTCGGTATAAAGGCTGTCGAGTTCTGCTTGGTTATCGACGCCTTCTCCAAAACTTATGCTGGCTTTGGCATTAGGACAATCTTCTACACACGCCCAACCCATAGGATTAAGCGAGCCTGTTAATATGGTTTGCTTAGGATCATCAAAGACAAGTTTGTAGGGTACATCACCAACAGGCGTTTTTTCTTTATCGTCATAAACCACTTCTAAAATAATGGGGGCAGGTGGCTGACCAAAAGACGCCGGTACTTTAGGCTTACTGGTATCTGGCTCAGGGTCTTTTACCACAGGTTCTGGGGCCTTTTCTTCCATAGGGGCTGGCGGATGTAAGTTGCCATTTGATTTTGCTGCTGACTGAGCGCTAAAAGAGGCGCCACTGCCTTTGGCGTCAAATCTTGCATTAAGGCGTCTGATGAGGTCTTGGTTTGCTTGCGAGATTGCCAAAGGATTGACTTCAATGTCTCCTTTAATAAAGCAAAAAAGGGGTAGATTTGGTGTGTCCGCTAAGGCGACCATTTCACCGTCAGCCAGTTTTTGTTTTACCTGTTCTGGGGAAAGGTTTGTCGGTGTGATAGCCTGCCAATTTTCTTCATTGAAAGAGGAAAAGTCTGCTTCTATTCTATTTGCATCATTTAGCAGGACTGAGTCAGTCGGGGTAATTCTATGGTACATCATGGTCGCATCCTTGCGATTAAAAACGCGCATTAAACCTGAATAAAAGCAGTATGTTAATTCAATTTTTGTAAAGAAAATGCAGATTACTTGTCTGTTATGAGGATAATCCGCTACTCTCTTGTGTCTGGTGGAATGCGGATTAACTAAGGAACCTGCGATTAAGTCACCTCTTCTCAGTCTTTTCAGAAAAAGTATCACACAAGGCGTTACTTTGACGTAATGTAGGTACCTTTCGAGAAGTGACAACACAGGGTGTTACTTTTTCTGAAAGACCCGAAGGGCGTGGTCTAAAAGCCCTATTTTTATGTTGAAGAGCTTATCAATAGAATGACTATTAAGTTGCGCTCCTCGCCATAAATCTAACGGCTTTTATCCACACGCTGAGGCGGGAGGATTTATTCGCAGGTTCCCTAAACTAATGCAAGGAGTGGCGATAATGTTATCAACGAAAAGACTGGTATTAAGTAAGCCTTCTATTGCGGATTTTGCTTTGTTTAGTGAAATACTCACTTGCCCACAACAAACTCGATTCCTGCCTAACGAGTCTCCTTATAACTTGGTGCAAAGGGAAAACTACCTAAGAAATCGCATCAATCATTGGGAAGAGCATGGTTTTGGTACCTTTGTGATTTCATTAAAAGATGAAGGTTATCAAGACGCGTTAGCGCAAGTTTCTGATGAAGAAGCAGAGCTAGACATGCTTGCTCAAGCGGGCACTAAACTGGGTTTTATTGGAGTGGAATATACGCCCGTCGGTAGTGCGGTGGATATTCGTTTTGCTCTAACGAAGGAGCATGAGGGCTTTGGTTACACCAGTGAAGCTGCCAGTGAAATTTTAGACTTCATTGCAAATAACACTTCTCACAGGCAAATCTACGGCGTCGCTATGCCTGAGAATCAAGCCTCTAAAGCTGTATTGGTAAAATTAGGTATGACACCTGCGTTAGATGTAAAGCTCTATGAGGCGGATGACTTAGATTGTTTTAGTTTGGTACTGAACTTACATCAGTGAGACGATTTTCTGATACGGCTAGCCAATAAGAATGGCAAGAAAAAATAAAGGCCAAATAAAGAGCTACTTGATTTGCTCTTTACTTGGTCAACCTAAATACAGGCTTTGCCTAAAAAATTCTGCCCTGCAATATACTTTGTAACAACTTCTTAATAGACTCTTGGGCTCGTAACATAGGAAGAGCAAACAATGTCTAGTCAAGTCGCCAGTGAGAATGCGCAAGTCTCTGTTTTCACAGTCTTTTTAAGCTTCTTAAAATTAGGATTAACGTCTTTTGGAGGCCCAGCTGCCCATATCGGATATTTCCGTAAAACCTTTGTGGAAGAAAAAGCTTGGGTTAGCGAAAGTCAATTTGGTCAATTACTTGCTATCTGTCAGTTTTTACCCGGCCCTGCTAGTAGCCAATTAGGTTTTGCAATTGGTTTATTAAAAGCCGGTTGGCTGGGCGCTATTGCAGCCTTTTTAGCCTTCACTTTACCTTCTGTAGCCATTTTAATTGGCTTTGCCAGCGCATTACCTTTGTTATCCAATACCTATGGTGAAGCCTTAATTCATGGCCTTAAATTGGTTGCCTGCATTGTGGTGGCTGATGCTGTGATAGGTATGGGGAAAAAGCTTTGTCCTGATAAGCAAAGGGCCAGTATCGCCATAGTAGCAGCGAGTGCTGTCTTGTTGATTAGCTTTGCTTGGGCGCAAATTCTTGTGGTCCTATTTGCAGGTGTTGCAGGTTTATTCTTATGTCGTAGTGTCAATCTAGAAGCTCACTCTCAACTGCAAGTACCTTATGGTAAGCGCTTAGGTTTAAGTCTATTAACCGTGTTTTTTGCACTGTTAGCCTTTTTCATCCTAGTGCCAGCAGAAGGGCTTATGGCCATAGCACAAGCCTTTTATCAAGCAGGTGCCTTAGTGTTTGGTGGTGGCCATGTGGTGCTACCCTTGATTGAAGAATCAGTAGTGGGCACAGGCTGGGTAACTAACGAAAACTTCTTAGCAGGTTACGGTGCTTCGCAAGCGATTCCTGGGCCTATGTTCGCCTTTGCCGCTTATTTAGGTGCCTTGATTCCCACTGAGTTCGGCTATCTAACGGGTGCGTTTAGTGCGCTTATCTTTATGTTTTTACCTGGTTTTCTATTACTTGCAGGAGTGTTGCCACTTTGGCAAAGCATCAGTCATAAGGCGAGCCTTGCCTATGTCATTGCAGGTATTAACGCCGCTGTAGTGGGCATTTTGGCTGCGGCTCTTTACGACCCTATTTTTACCTCGGCGATTAGCTCTAATTTGGATTTTGTTATTGTGATTCTAGGTTATGGCTTACTGACTTTCTGGAAGAAATCTCCTTTGTTTATTGTGGCTTGGTGTGTGTTTGCTAGCATGATGAGTGTGATTTAATCTTTTTTAGAAAGAGTGACATTACTAAACAAGAATCGGATGGATTCATGTTAGCGTATGCTTAATGATTAAGGCTGACTTACCCACTTTCGGGTGTCAGTCTTAATTCGCTTTAAGTAAGAGGATAGGTGATTCTATGTCTAAGCTAACTGAATCAATAATGGCGCAGGCCGTTAAAGACCGTGATACAAGTTTTGATGGAAAATTTGTTTACGGAGTCGTGACCACTGGTATATTTTGCCAACCCTCTTGCCCATCGCGTCAGGCGAAATCCGAAAATATTCGCTACTTTTTCTCAAAAGAACTCGCCTTACTAGCAGGCTTTCGTGCTTGCAAACGCTGCCTTGCCAACGAAGATATGACGGAACTTAATCAACTCGTTGAGGTGGCGCGTTATATTCAAAATCACTTGGAAGACAGTCTTTCTCTAGAGCAACTGGCTTTGGTGGCTGGGCTATCTGCGTCTTGGTTACAACGTCGTTTCAAATTAGCGTTTGGGGTAACCCCTAAAGCCTATCAAGATGCCTTACGTATGGGGCACTTTAAGCAATCCTTGCAAGCTGGAGAGCCGATAACCGATGCTATTTTTGCTTCAGGTTATAGTTCAATTAGTCGCGTCTACGGACAAGCATCAAGACACCTTGGTATGAGCCCAAAAGCCTATCGAGCGGGTGGGAAAGGGGAGCATATCTCTTATGGTTTCGCGTCCACATCTTTAGGGTTAATTGCCATGGCTGCTACGCAAAAAGGGGTTTGTTTCGCGCAATTTGGTGAAGATGAAAAAAGCTTAATCGAGCAAATGCAAGCGGAGTTTCCTAAGGCCGAATTAAGCCCAAGTGATGCTCAAGATTCGATCGAATTATCCAACTGGATAGAGGCGCTTAATCAGCACATTAGCCAAGGCGCTCCCAGACCAGATTTGCCTTTAGATATAAGAGGTACAGCTTTTCAGATGCGAGTGTGGCAGTTCCTTTTAAGTATTAAAGAGGGAGATGTACTAAGTTATTCTGAAGTGGCACAAGGGATAGACAAACCCAGAGCGTTTCGTGCGGTAGCGACAGCCTGTGGCAAAAACTCTATAGGTGTTTTGATTCCCTGTCACCGAGTATTAAGGGGCGATGGTAGCTTGGGTGGTTATCGCTGGGGATTAGAGCGAAAACGTACTCTTCTAGATGCAGAGAGGCTTGCAGTGTCAGTACCTGAATAACAAACTGTCATCACGAGAAAATTAGTTAAAAAAGGACATGCAACAAATGGAAAAACAAGACATGAAATCGGCAAATCTCATGAGCCTTAATCCGATCAGGCAAGATGAGCAAACAGGCTGTGGTATCGCGAGCGTAGCGAACACCTTGGGCCTGAGTTATCAGGAAGTAAAAGTCCAAGCGAATCAGTTAGGCATCTTCGCAGATGATACAAAACTCTTTTCTAATACTGGCTATGTTCGTACATTGTTGGTTCAATATAAAATAAAAACACATACTAAAGAGCTGCCTTTTACGAGTTGGGAAGCCTTGCCAGACCTCGCTTTATTGGCCATTAAATACTATAAAGAGGCAGGTAAGGGGTTTTGGCACTGGGTTGTGTTTAAGCGCCTTAATGGGCAAGATTATGTGCTCGATTCATCTCAATCTTTAACTCAGCACTTAAGACAAGACTTTGAGAATATGCAGCCTAAATGGTTTATTCCCATGAGTCCGGAGCCACAAAACCCATGACAGCAAGACCTCAGTTAGATCAAATTTGGCAAGAATATCGCCAAGCATTAAAAGCTTTTTTACATACCAAAGTAAGCTGCCCAGATGATGTGGATGATCTATTACAAGAGGTATTGCTTAAGAGCTTTACTAAGCTGGATAGCCTCAAAGATGCGGCAAGTATTAAAGCTTGGCTGTTTCAAATTGCAAGCCACAGTGTGATCGATTTTTATCGAAAGAACGCAAAAAAAGCGGACCAAATTGAAGACGAAGAAGGGCATGTGGCAGAAGAAGGTAAAAGCGATGCGTTTGATAATACTATTAAGTCTGAGCTATCCCATTGTGTGCAACCCTTTATCAGCGCTTTGCCCTATGAACAAGCTGAGTTGCTACAGGCAATAGAGCTAGAAGGTATATCGCAAAAAGCCTATGCTGAGCAAAGAGGTATTCCTTATTCAACCCTTAAATCCCAAGTAAAAAAAGCACGATTAGAACTGAAAGCCTTATTTGATCAGTGTTGTCATTTTCAGGAAGATAAATTTGGCAATCTGATTGAGTATGAAAGAAAACAGAACTCGAATTTAGATATGAAGAAATCAGGTTCTAAGGGTAACTGTGACCCTTGTTAGGGGTCATTATTCTTTTCTTTTTAACTTCTTATTTTTTATTTTTCAAAAAAACGTCGTCTTTTTCTGCGGTGCTTCGTCTTATTAGTAAATAGATTAAACCTTTTTATTAAGAGAGAAGAATATGATCAAGATAGTTAGCTTTAAAATTTGTCCTTTCGTGCAACGTGTTACTGCCTTGCTAGAAGCAAAACAATTGGCTTATCAGGTTGAATACATCAGCTTGAGCGACAAACCACAATGGTTTTTAGATATTTCTCCTAATGGCCAAGTGCCGCTTTTAATTACCGAAGAGGGTATCGCCTTGTTTGAATCAGAAGCCATTGTGGAATACATCAACGAAGTGAGCCATCCCCTTGAAGATAACTTAACCCCAGAGCAAAAAGCGTTAGACAGAGCTTGGGGTTACATGGCAGCGAAACACTACCTAGTACAATGTAGCGCTATGCGCAGTGCCGATGAAGACACCTTGTGTGAACGCATGACTAAACTCAGTAAGCCTTTTGCTAAAGCTGAAGCAGAGTTGGCAAAAAGAGAAAACGCTTCTGGTCATCTATTTAAAGGTGAGCAATTGAGTAATGTCGACATTGCTTGGTTGCCTTTGCTGCACAGGGCTCAGATCATTCAGCAGCATACAGGCTTTGATCTTTTTGCTAACAAACCGAATGTGAAAGCGTGGCAAGCGGCTCTGTTTGAAACGGGATTGTTTGGAGCATCAGTGGCGGATGACTTTGAAGAGGCATTTACTGGGTTTTATCTATCGGATAAAACCTATTTAGGCCAAGGCGCTAAATGTTGCGAAACTCGCTCAAACTCTAATGACGAGCTAGCCTGCTGCTAGTAATACCTGCTGCTATTAATAGATGCCTCTTACCTTAATCACAGATTCTTTAAGAGTAAGGGGCATTTTTTTAACCTGTCTTACTGAGTTGTCAGTTGATGCTTTTGTTTTAAGGCTTGAATAAAGCCCGGCAAGTTTTGTACTTGATTCAGCGCTTTTTGAAAGTCGAATACCAAGTCCTCTTCGACTTCGTGATGAAAAGCAAAACATAAAGGGCGTTTTTCAAGTACCCAGACGACGTTAAAGTTTTTTGGGTCTTCCCCCATTTTTATCAACTGTCTAAAAACGGTGGTTTCTTCGCTTGAGATAAGGTCTACATGCCCATGTTTGAGCATTAAAATGGCACTGCTTAAGAAGTTAGATAAATGTATTTTAGTCTCAGAGAAATCTTTATCTTTTAATAACTGCTGGCCAATATCTGATCGAATCGCCACAATTTTATATTGCTTTGCATCTTCAATAGATTCTATTTCGATTTTTGAATGACGGCGAGAAATTAACACAATACGAATATCAATAATGGGGCAGGCCCATTTAAATAGCGCCTCTCTGGATTCACTGCGAGTGGTAGAGAAAAGTAAAGTATTATCTTGTTGCAGGCCAAGGGAATAACCACGTGCCCAAGGAAACACATGAATCTTTTGAGGTGCAACCTCAAGCACTTCCCAAACCTTATTTAATACCTCAATTGAAAAACCTTGGGGGATACCCTGTTCATCTTGGTAGTTATAAGGGGCATATTGCTCTGTAATGTATTCAAGGTTCTCTAAGGAATTTGCAGCTTTGCTTAAGCCAGACAAACAGAAAAGAAAACATATGAAGTATTTAAATAACTCCATACCTACCTCATCAATCACTCGTCTTACTTTTAGTATGGTGCAGTCTTGGGAAAAGCGTATTTTGTTTTGTGAAATTTTTTAATTCTTGAAAATTGTGATTCGAATAGTCTATTCCAATTTTAAGGAGAAATAGATTCGCCGCCTTCCCAATCTCTAACTAAGCTTGTTTAAAAGCATAGAAACGTTATGGTTGAGGTTCATATGTCTGCTTATTACCCTGTTGAAATTGCCTGTAAATTTGATTTACCTGCCATTGGTTTAGGTACGTATCAAGTGAATGATGAGGATGTTGAGGCTTTAGTTTGCCAAGCTTTGGTTTTGGGTTATCGCCATATAGATACAGCAGAGGGCTATCATAATGAAGCGGGTGTTGGACGGGCTATTCAAGATTATCTAAAACAAGGGATAAGCTCACGGGAGGCTATTTTTATTAGCTCTAAACTCTGGTCAGGGAATGCGAATTGGGGGCAAACACCAAAAGATTACTCCGCCTGTATTCAAGCCTTTAATGAGAGTTTAGAGCGCCTACAGCTTGATTACTTAGACTTATACCTAATCCACGCACCTTTTAAAAAGCAGGAATATATTGAGCAATGGCGTGCCTTGGTTGATCTGAAAAAAGCCGGCAAAGTGATACATATTGGAGTGAGTAATTTTACTCAACAGCATATTGAAGACTTAATTCAAGCAGATTTACCCAAGCCTGAAGTAAACCAAATCGAGTTACATCCTTGGTGCCAGAAACCTGAGTTGGTTGCTTATCTTAAAGCTAATAATATTTTGCCTATGGCCTACAGTAGCTTGGTTCCATTAGTGAATTGGCGCACCGAACCTAAATTAGAAAGTGCAAAAAACGATAAGATGCAGGCGCTTTCTCAGGATCAAGACTTTGTGATTAACCGTTTGGCGCAAGAGTATCAAGTGACACCAGCTCAACTCTTACTACGTTGGGCGTTAGAGCAAGGTTTTGCTGTCATCCCTAAAAGTTTAAGTTCAACCCATCTGGCTGAAAACCTTGAACTTTTCCACTTTAGATTAGATGATGTGAGCAAGCAGCAATTAAGAGAGTTAGACCTAGCTATGCCAGTATCATGGCCAAGCTGTGATCCTAGCCAGCTATCATCCTAAAAAGTTCATAAGCAGTATAGAGCGCTAACTTAAGCAGAGATAAGGAAACCCTATGTTAGAGCCAAGGTCACAGGCATTTTTAGAGACATACCTCGCAAGTCTTTCCGAAGAGGAACAAGCTAAGGTAAGCAGTGTGAGTGCTGATTATTTTTGTGCCGATGAATACAATACCAATGTCTGTGCTGACCTTATTTTAAAGGATGAGAAAACAGCCAGTTGTAGTATGGCACATTGGTATGAGGTAGAAGGTGACCCTATGCCAGAAGTCGGCGCCTTACAGGTTGTCACTAACTGGGATGGTGAGCCTATATGTATTCTCGAAATTACCTCAGTAACCCTTTGTGCTTATCAAAATGTGACAGCTGAGTTTGCCGCAGCAGAGGGAGAAGGGGATAAAAGCTTGAGTTGGTGGCGCGATGCTCATTGGGATTTCTTCAGCCAAGAGTGTGGTGAATTAAAGATTACCCCACAAGAAGACATGATGTTGGTATTAGAACGATTTAAACGTGTTTTTCCCATTCCTGTTTCTTAACTCTTTTTCCTAGCACTTTTTCTGAGTGCTTTATTCTAGTTTTTAATTGGTTTTTATAATATGAAAACTAAAACACCAAACATCTGACCGATCGGTTAAATATAATCTCATTTAACTTTACACACCTGTCTAAATTATGGACAATGCGCGCCTGATTCAGGGTTCCCTCACCCCTGGCGTTTCATAAAAAGGACAATACAATGCAAATGACTCCGACATTTGATGCATTATCTAACAATGCGTCAACCATAAAAAAAGCCCTGCTTATTCTTGCTGGATTCCATATTCTTATCTTGGCATCGAGTAACTATCTAGTTCAACTTCCCTTTACCATCTTTGGTTTACATACCACCTGGGGAGCTTTCACCTTTCCTTTTGTATTCCTAGCGACTGATTTAACCGTTCGCCTTTATGGTGCGGCATTAGCAAGACGTATCATTTTGACCGTGATGTTGCCTGCATTGCTGGTATCCTATGTGGCGTCTGTGTTGTTTTATCAGGGTAGTTACCAAGGGATAGAAAAGCTGGCACAACTTGATACCTTTGTTGCTCGTATCGCCATTGCAAGCTTCGCCGCGTATGTTGTTGGCCAAGTCATGGATGTGACTGTTTTTAATAAGCTAAGACAAGCAAAAGCTTGGTGGATTGCCCCATCTTTATCCACCGTAGTCGGTAATGCCGTGGATACTTTGGTTTTCTTTGGTGTAGCCTTTTATCAAAGTAGCGATGCTTTTATGGCAGAGAATTGGGTTGAAATCGCTCTAGTCGATTATGGCTTTAAGCTGATTATCAGCCTATGTATGTTTGTGCCCTTATACGGTGTCTTACTGAATAAACTGACTCAAAAACTAGCCAAGTCAGCCTAAGCTTGCTCTAAGTGCTATCTCAAAGCCTTATCTTTAAAGCCTCAATTTATTGGGGCTTTTTCATGTATACCCTTAGTAAAGGCTTTATTGCTCGTAGATGGTTTGGCTATACTAACTGACACTTAATTCAGTTTTATTTTGACTAAGTGACTAGCCATGAATAAAAAACAGATACGAGTACTTACTTTTCTGATCATTTTTGCTGGATTTCAGGCCATTAACCTTAATGCTGAAACCGTCAGATTAACCAGTGGTGAATGGGCACCTTTCACCTCAGAACATACCTTAAAGCATAACGGACTGGTCTCTAGAATCATTCGTGACTCCTTTGCTCTAGAAGGGATCAACGTCGAGTTTGGTTACTTTCCTTGGAAGCGTTCTCTAAGACTTGCCAGAGAAGGGCGATGGGATGGTTCAGTCGGCTGGGCGATTACAAGGCCAGACATACAAGAAGACTTCTATATAAGCGATGCAACCAACTCGATACCTAAAGTGCTGTTTTCCTTGAAAGAAAAACCATTAATTTGGGATTCCATGGTGGACTTAGAAGATAAGCAGATAGGGGTAACAGATGGGTATTTTTATGGGAGTATGTTTGAAAATGCTAAAAATAACGAGCGCTTTAAAGTGCAATATGTATCAAGCGAACGGCTTAACTTAATTAAGTTATTAGGTGGCCGTATGGATGCTGTAGCAATGGGGTTGGATGCCGGCTTGTATATGATTAAAAGAGACTTATCGCCAGATCAAGCTGATCGTATTACCTATCACCCGAGGCTCTTAGCTGAAACCTTTCAAGGTGTAGTCTTCCCTAAAAAGTTAGAGAGAAGCGCTCGTTTAGTCAAAACCTTCAATAAAGGCTTAAAACGTTTGAAAGCATCCGGTAAATACGATCAATACTTTGCTGAATCCAGAGCAGGCCTATATCTACTCGAAAACTGATCGATGCTTATTTAAGGGTTAGCCTTGATGCTTGTAAGTGGCGCTTTGCTCTAAATAATTAAGCTCATTTTGGCTAAAACCAGAGGCGAGCCGTGCCTCATGATTAAAAGGCCCGCTTAAAGGTTGCTTCATATACTGTTCAATTAAGTGAATGAAATGCGTATCAGGGTTAAGTTTGGCTTGCTCACAACGATAACGAAACCATCGTGTACCAGAGCTCACATGGCCGACTTCTTCATTACAAATTTGGGTGAGTATTTTTACCATCTGGGTATCATTTTTGGCTTGAAACTTAGTTAACGTGGCCGGAATCACATCAAGTGCACGAGCCTCAAATACCCTGTGTACTATGGCCATCCTATCGGTTAGATCATCTGCTGTAGTGACTGCCATTTTCCAAAGCTCGTCGTGAGCAGGAAAACTGCCATAGTCATAACCCATTTCTCTTAGCCTCATACGTAAAAGGCTAAAGTGTTCCGCTTCTTCTTGGGCGCATTGCACCCAATCTTGGTAGTAGTCTTTTGGCATATCGCGATAACGATAAACCGAGTCCCAAGCAAGGTTAACTGCTGTTAGCTCAATATGAGCTAGGGCATGAATCAGTGCCGCTCTGCCTACTTCTTTGTTCAACTTACGCTTAGGTATATCTCTTGGCATCACAATTTCAGGTTTTGATAAACGTCCTGGCTCATTCAGTAATTCAACCGGCGAGCTCTCTCGCCAGCTTAGCTTATTTGCTTGCCAAGCCGCACAGGTTTGATAGGTGAGGGCTATCTTGTCGTCTGGATTAGCGGTTAAAAAGCAGCGTTTTGCTTCCTGATAAAGATTTTGCATGGAGAGAATCGCGTCTTAGGGAAAATGAAGGGGCGCTATTTTAACAAGGTGACTCATGGTGATTTTGATCTAACGCAGAAAATCTGATGTCAGTATCGATTTTGTTTAAGCAAAACATGATATTTGTCTTAACGAATTTTATGAAAACGGTAATTACATTATTCAAACTAAAATAAGTTATGCTAATTTATTAAGTAGGTGTGCAGCAAAGTATGAGCTTTATCGAATGCCTGTTTTAGATTAATTGATAATGTCTGAGAGATGAATGAAAGCCGCTTTTCTGTTATTGATACTAGTATCGAGTTTTTATACCCACGCCACCAATACCACAGAAGTCTTGGTTTATCGTCATGAAACCATGCCTTGGTGTGGCACAGTCGATGGACGTGATGCAGGAGTCACTGTCGAAATATTAGAACAGATCACACTGCATGGTGGACCAAGCTTTCGCTATCAGTCTATGCCATGGCCGCGTGCTCAAAAAATGGTGCAAAAGACCAAAGGTACACTCATTATTCCGCTTACCAGAACCCCAACAAGAGAACCGGATTACACTTGGATAGTGCCGCTTGTCCCTAATCAAATACGCCTGACTTTGTATGATGAATTTGCAACTAAAAACACGCAAGTAAATGACCTCAGCCTAGATAAAAGTAAGTGGCTGTCTGTGGGGGTGATTCAAGGCTCATCTGTTATCCCTGAATTAGAAGAGGCAGGCTTTACCAGTATTTATGAAGCAGATGATATAGAGCAGTTAATCGATTTACTGGCTAAAAAAAGGCTGGATGCCATGGTGGAATCTAAATTGGTGGATACCTATCAGTGGCAAAAACTAGGCTATGACAAACGCAGTTTGGTAGCTGGGCCGAATGTAGGTGGTGTGAATTATATTTACCTTGGGGCAGGCTTGGATTTTCCACCTGAGACTGCCAAAGAAATACAAGATGCGATGGAAAAGATTAAAGCCAATGGTGTGTACGATGAGATCTTGTCTCGTTGGTATTAAGCTCACTACGTTTGTTTAGCTTACCTAACTTAATAACGCTTTTGCCTTTTCTAATGTTTTGTTAATGGCGATAGGTAATGATTTCTCATTATCTATCGCCATTAAGCCTGTCTTACTTTTCCTTTAACTCTTTCCCATCTTCGTTATTAATCACATCACTGTTAATCATAGGCGCTGTCACTAACTCATCCTTGTGAGAGGCGAGGTCGTCTATGAGTACAGCATCGAGTGTGCAGAAAGGTTGCGCGTTAAGGCAAGAGAGTGGGATTTCATCGCCATCTTTTATCGCTTGCTCACAGGCAGGGTTAGATTTAGCCAGTGTCTGCCAGTCTACTTGTGTGTCAGTATCTTTTAGCGTTTCGTCTGCTTGTACTGCTGCGACTTCTGAAGCCGCTTCTTGGGCAGTATCTGCTTCACTCTGATGATCAGAGACCGAGCTTTGCATTAACTCTTTTATATGGCGTTGTAATACTAAAATAGCGATCACACCAAAGATAATATTCCCCAAGGCTTGTCCATAAAGTACGCCTAATGCACCAAACCAAAGAGAGCCAAGGTAAACAAAAGGTAGTGTTCCTATGGTGGCACGGCCAAGGCTTAATACAGTGGAATAAAGCGGTTTACCTAGGTTATTGAAAGAGGTGTTGGCAACAAAGATAGCGCCATTAAAAACAAAGGTAATGGCCACATAAGTACAAAACGCTTGCACGATAAGCACGGCATCCCCTTCTAAGGTGAATCCCTGAATCACATAGTCTTGTACAAAGTAGAGCAATATACACACGCCAATGGTGTAAAGGGTGGTCACAAACAAAGAGTTGTAGAGTGTCTCTTTAACTCTATCTATCCGTTTTGCACCAAGGTTTTGGCCGATAATCGGGCCAACTGCCCCAGATAAGGCAAAAATAACCGCAAAGCACACAGGGATAAGACGACCAATCACCGCATAGCCTGCGACAAAGTCATTACCGTATTGAGCAATGCTGGTGGTGACGATAGCGTTACCGATTGGTGTCGCAGCGTTAGTAAAAATGGCCGGCACAGCAATCTTTAAAATGGCCTTAATATGTTTTAACCACTGGTTGAGGCTCGGCAAGCTCACCAGATTATGGTGTTTAATTAATGGGTATAAAGAGAAATACAAAACGGCAAAACGTGAGATCACAGAGGCTAAAGCCGCGCCTTCCACATTCCAGTTAAAACCAAAGATAAAGATAGGGTCTAAAATAGCGTTAACAATGCCACCAGATAGCGTAACCCACATAGAGCGCTTGGCATCACCTGCTGATCTCAACCCTGCACCAGCAGCCATAGCGACCGCTAAAAATGGGCCACTAGGTACGAGTATTTGTAAATAGGCTTCAGCCCGTTCTGCTGTGGCTCCCTCTGCCCCAATCAAGGCTAATAATTCAGGGATATAGGCGAACATAAAGACAGTGAAAACCAAACTAATAGCAAAGGCGGTTATCATGATACTGCCACTTAATTGTCTGGCATTATCAAATTCCTTGGCACCTATGGCTTTAGACACCAAAGCCCCCATAGCAATAGAAGTACCGATAGACACAGAGGTGGAGAAGAACATCAAGGTACCAGCAAAACCGACAGCTGCTGCAAGCTCAATTTGCCCCAGCATACTGATAAAGAGCATATCCAATAGATCGACGGCAAATAGCGCCATTAAGCCAACCGAACCAGAGCCCGACATGACTAAAATGTGACGCATGGTAGAACCTTCTACAAATTTTGCAGTTTGTGCATTCATTAGTGTCTCTTTAGAGAAAGGTTGAAAGGGGACTTTAGTTAATCACTCTCTCATGCATCTGGCTAGGGGGAAGTTGAGACTTGTAGCAGAATCATGAAGATTCGATGAATTTACCCAGTGCTTAAGCGCAGCTGACATTTAATTAAGGTATAACACACCATAAGCACCTAGAATCTAACATGATATTAATTCGAATACCTGCCAGAAAACCTTAAGGAAGCATATATGAAACTAGGTTATTCCGCCTCGTTAGCACTATTAAGTGTGTTAATTAGCGCCTGTACTAGTGCGCCTAAGATTACTGAAATTGCTGATTTAGAAAGTTTACCGCAAACCGCAGAATCCTATACTCAATCTATCGGTAGTTACGACTTTGACGAACAAGCAAGATTAGATGCAGAGTACAACAAAACCTTCTTTAGCCCTTGGGACATTACTCAAATGTCTTACGATCTAGAGCAAGCGAGCTGGGGCAGTTACTACCTTAAAAAAGAAACCTATGGTGAAAACCACAAGCTTCGCAAAAAAGAATGGTACGAAGCGCAAATCAGACGCTCTAACTTTGAGGAATATGACACAGCCAGAGAATATGCCATCACGACTCACAATACGGACCTGAGAGTCTTTCCCACTCAAAGTGTGATTTTTTATAACCCAGACTCCCCTGGGGAAGGTTTTCCCTTCGACTATAACCAAAACTCTCACATCAAGATTAATACTCCACTATTTGTCTCACACTATTCCTTAGATAAAGCTTGGGTCTATGTGGAAGCGAATTCACTCTTTGGTTGGTTACCCGTGAAAGACGTGGTATTGATGAACAAAACCCAAAGAGACAGTTTTAAAAATGGGAATTATTATGTCTCCACGCAAGATGATTTTGCTTTGTTTGATAAAGCCAACAATTTTATCGAATACATCAAGCTAGGTACCATCTTTCCTGTGATCGCAGGTGAGCTTGTAACAGTACAAAAAAATCACCAAGCTGGTGGTACAGGTGTGGAGTTTGTTCTATCCCCAGCCAATGCGCAAAATGTTGCGCCTAAGCCACTTAAATTCAACCAAGCGAACTTGAATAAAGTATCGAACGCTTTAATCGGCGAAGATTATGGTTGGGGTGGTGTACTTGCTAATCGAGATTGCTCTGCTTTTACCAAAGACTTCTTTACACCATTTGGTGTTTACCTCAAACGTAACTCATCAAAGCAGCTAGAAGCAGGTGAGTATATTGAGCTTAAAGAACTGGATAACCAAGGCAAAAAGCAACGTATTCTAGAGGACGCCGTACCCTTTATGACGCTGATCTACCTACGTGGACACATAATGCTATATGTGGGCGAAAAAGCTGGCGAGCCACTCGTTTTCCATAATATCTGGGGCTTACGTACTCTAGAAGAAGACGACAGCGTGGGCCGATTCATCATAGGCCGAGCTGTCATCACCACCTTAGAACCAGGTAAAGAGCTACCTAAACTCATCCAAGAAGCCAGTATCTTAACCAAGATACAAGGCATGGTTACCCTAGATAAAGGACCAGTTCTAGCCCAGTAAAAATAAAAAAACGGCGTCAATTATAGGTGATGATAGACGCCATTTTTTAACCTCCTTGCCTTTAGCAACTTGCAATAAACACAGCTTCACTTTTGTACTTATCTTGTGTCACTTGATCGATTAAAAAATGAGCCAGTTTTTTGGGGTGTATCTTCCCCCCTTGAAAACGTGTCGTGCTGACTTTTAGTTGGTCCTGCTTGGCATCAAAATGTATTCCACCACAACGGGCATAAGTCCAGTCAAGTTGGCTTTGTGTGAGTAACTCATATTCCGCTTGGCGGTCATGACACATTTCACCAAGAATCAGCGGTGCTAGCTTGTTGAGCATGAAGCGCATAAACAGAGAGTTCTTATCCTTTGGGGTTTTTAGGCTAGCACCCGTGGTTAAGATTAAACGCTGGATACCAGCATCTTCCATAAGCGGAATGAGTAGCTTGGTGCTATTAGAGCAAAGCCAACTTTTTGCTGACTGTTTTGCTTGCTTGAGGCTTTGATTTATGCCACTTGGCCCTAAGCAAGACACGACCGCATCAGCCCCTTGTATCAGTTCTGCCAAACTCGCCTGATCAAGGGCGTCACCTTTAATGATCTGAACATCCTGATGGACTTTTACCTTGCTAGGGTCTCTTGCTAAGACTCTAAGTTGGTAGCCTTGTGCTAAAGCTGCATGGATTACTTCGTTGCCTGTACGGCCCGTTGCGCCAATTAAGGCCAATGTTTTCTGTGTCATACCTGTTTCCCTTATTCATTAATTAGCGGTTTAGTCGCTTGTCATTGGGGGCAGTATGTCACTTGCTTATTGATTCTATTAGTTGTTAAAATTGATAAAAAGTGATCCTCTTTTAGTATCAATAAAGTGAAATGATAAATCTATGTGGCTTAACTATTTAAAACCTATGGCTATTTTTGCTGTGGTCGTTGAAACCGGTAGTTTCACGGCGACAGGTAAACGCTTAAACATGCCAAGGGGAAAAGTCAGTGAGCAGGTGGCAAGGCTTGAAGATTACCTCGGTGTTAAGCTCTTCGTTCGCAATACCAGAAAGGTCAGTATCACAGCTGAAGGAGAAGTACTTTACCGTGATGCGAGTAAATTACTTGCCCATGGCAGTGGGGCAATAGAAGAAGTAAAAAGTTTAGAAGATGAGATAAAAGGTAAAATACGCATTACCACTACCAGTGACTTTTACGAGTGCTTACTACTCCCTATTTTAAAGCGCTTTAAAGTGGATTACCCGCAAGTTGAATTCGATCTCATCATTACAGAAGAGGCGCTTCCTGTCATAGAAGGGGCCATTGATATTGCCATTCGATCGGGTGATTTACCTAACTCAAATCTAGTCGCTGTACCACTAACCAAGACAAGGCTAAAACTCTTTGCCAGCCCTGAGTTCGATCAAACTCACATTCATCAGCCGCAGGATTTAGCTAAGCTTCCTTGGGTTGCTTTAAAGCATGCCGCTATGCCAGAACTGGTGTTGAATAATCAAGCAGGCGAAAGTATCAGTATCAAGCCCAATTATCAAAATACCGCGAATAATATTGCTACTTATCAGAAGTTAATTGAAACAGATTTTGGTATTGGATTAATGGCGGAACACAGCGGACAAGTTTTGGTGGATACAGGGCGATTTGTACCTTTATTAGCTGATTGGTCTCTTGAGGCCTTGCCTGTCTCACTCATCTTTCCTAATCGAATCCATATGGCAAAGCGCACCCGTTTACTGATACAGGCGCTTAGGCAAGCCTTTGATAAATCGGTAAGCTAAGATGAGGTGATATGTTATTCACGAACATAAAGCTAAGGCATAATCTCATCGTAGGTAGGGCTGGCTTTTATATCTTTTAACGCCTGATCTATTTGCTGGAGATAGTCTCTATTTTCTTGCGTATCGTGACAAATTAAGTTGTCGCTGCCATGGTATAAAACAAACCTCTCATCGTAATGCAGTATATCCAAATGGGCGTTGAGGTCGGGCATAAAGCCCAAAATCGCCTGCACCCGTTTTGCGACTAACATATTGATGCTCTGCTCATCGCTACTCACAAGAGCGAGCCTGTGCTTCTCTGGTAATATTTTCTTGTATAAATCTTCAATTCCTAGGATTCCACCAATAAGCATATTCTGGTTCAGGTCGTTAAAATTGGTGATAGGTGGCATGTGCTGTAGGTTAAAAAAGTGCAGTTTGATTTCACTTAAAGGGTTTGAAATAAGGTATTTTCCAGGGGTTTTAATTGTAAGACTGTTACCTGATAGTAGGCAATTATCATGCTTATTTTCGAAATGATAAACCGCCCGTTTTAATGGGATTACTTTTAAAGAAAACTCAGTATCAATGGCGTCATTTAACTTAGTTAAAAGCTTTGGGTAAGGGCCGCCAGCATCTTCAAACACTAATCCATTTATCGGATGAGACACAATGTTGATAGCGAATGATTTCGTCGCTAATAAAACACAGAGCAAGAAGAAAGCGTTTTTATAAGTTGCCATCATGACCTTTTACGAAGGTGAAAAGTTAAAAGCTAATACCCGAGGGTTAGAAAAATTATAGGAATGGCTAGCAAATAAGAAAAGCAACAAGCTGTAAATTAAGCGCCTAATTAGATTAAAGTTTGCCCAGTGAAGGTGTTTTCAAAACCTTAAACAATGCCTCTAATCTCAAGGGGTTAGTCTAGCTGTGACAAAATGCTGCATATGCACTCACTTTTCTAAGAGTTAAACTCTCCCTCTTCTTATAGCTATTTAGCGAAAATGATTTTCAGAAAACAAAAGTAGAGACCTTTTCACGACGTCGTGAGCAAAGCCAAGACGAGGCAAAAAGAAACGAAAAAGCAGAGTTTATAAGCTATAAATGAGCATTTTGAGTTTGTTTTTAACACTGTATTGGCGCGCTCAGCAGTTGTAAAAGGCTCTCAAGTAGAACAAGGACAGGTTTTGATCATAACCCCAGAATTACTCGCCATGCTTTTTGGCGTGGCCGTGTTAGCCGGCTTTATCGACTCCGTCAGTGGCGGTGGCGGCTTAATCGCTTTACCCACCTTGATGTTAGCTGGCTTAAGCCCAGTACAAGCCATAGGCACGAATAAGTTTCAGGCCATCTTTGGCAAGATATCTTCCGTAAGGTATTTTTTAAAACACGGCTTAATAGACGTGAAGAAGTTCAAGCTGGCGATAGTTGTCACCTTTATCAGCGCAGGCCTTGGTGGTTATGCGGTACAGCTGATTCCTAATCATGACTTAGTCTTGTACATCCCTTGGATGATAGGTCTGGTAGCGCTTTACACCATCTTCTCACCAAGAATGGCGGACATAGATACTAGCCAACGTCTCACCATTGCGGCTTTCAGTTTTATTGTCGTACCTTTTCTCGCCTTCTATGATGGCTTCTTTGGCCCCGCCGCCAGCTCTTTCTTTTCTATTTCCTTCATAGCTTTACTCGGCTTTAGCACCGCCAAAGCCGTGGCCCACACCAAGCTCCTATTACTCTTTGCCAATGGCGCCGCCATCATCACCTTTATCATAGGTGGGCATATAATCTGGCAAATAGGTTTTATCATGGCCATAGGCCAATGGATAGGCGGCCACTACGGCTCCAAAATGGTACATCTCAAGGGCAGTAAAATCGTCAAACCCATGTTGATTTGTGTGTGTTTTATCTTGATTGGCAAGATGATTTATCAGAGCGGGGTGGTAGTGTAGCTAGAATGCAGCTTAACCAAAAAAGCCCCATCTCTGGGGCTTTTTCGTGCTAACGCTGGGTTAGTCTTGATCTTCTTTTGGTCTATCGCTTTTCCAAATATACAGTTTTGCCATTTTCTCATGGTAAAGGTCTGTCAGTTCTAGATTTTCGCTGAGTAGGCCTTTTTTAATGAGGGCGGCGACGGTCTTTTCGTAGTAAACGATTTTCTTTTTTTCTTCTGGTCTGTCTTTGTGTGAAAAACAATATTTGTTGTTTGAATCTTTAGTAAGTGTGTACCCACTATTGAGACGGCCTAGAAAAACTCTTTGTGTTTGTGTTAAGGGAATTGAGAGTGGCATTTTGATTTTTTTAACTAGCTGTATTGTCGATGGCCTTATATTAGCATTTACTGTTAGCTTAGATAAACTTTTGCTTATGTCTGATTTTAGTTTTTATAAAAGGAAGTCGCTGTATGGATACTAATGATATGAGGTTTAAGGCGCTTGAGGCTTTAGGTGCTGGTGAGTTTGATCATCTAAATGGTTCTTTGATTTCGCATTTAACGGGTACTTTCAAGATGTTAAAAACATGGGGCGCAGCAGACTATGTTTGTGATGCCGGACTTTTTCATGCAGCGTATGGCACCGCAGGCTTTGATGAAACCATGGTGTCTTTATCCCAAAGAGCCAAGATAGCAGAGGTCATAGGGAAAGAGGCTGAGGCTTTGGTTTATTTATATTGCAGCTGCGATAGGGATTATGTGTTTGAGCGAAGCATGGGCAAAGTCTCAATGGCGTTTAAGGATAGGTTTACCAGTGAGTGTTTTACCTTAGATGATGAACAGGCTAGCGCTTTTTGTGAATTAACGGTAGCCAATGAGTTAGAGCTTTTATTGACGAGCGAAGCGTTTGTGGCCAAGTATGGAGCTGAGTTATATGACCTGTTTGAGAATATACAGCATTATTTAACCGACACAGGTGTTAAGGCTTACAAAACCTTTTATGCAAAAGAGCCTGAATTAACTGACTGATTAAGAATCGAAGATGCTCAAAAAATGAAACAAGCTTAATAAGGATGAAAAGCGTTTTAACCATGAAGATAGACGTTGCGACTAAGTCTGATATGTCGGACTTTTTTACTTATCTCACTTTGCAATTAGCAGATAACAGGCGCGGAGATTCACCTTTGTTCCAGCCTGTGTCTCGCGATGATTCGATTGTCAGTGTGGCAACCAGACAAAGGTTTATGCAAGGTATTTCAACGCCTGTAGGAGAGCCCGGTTGGCGCTTGTTATGGATAATGAAGAATGACACTGGTGCAATTATGGGGCATGTGGATATTCGCCCCTATGAGGATGAGCATTGTCAGCACCGTATATTGTTAGGAATGGGCGTTGATCGCCATTATCGAAGACAAGGTTTGGGCTGTATATTGATTGAACACTGTATTGCCTATTGTCATGATCAGGCGCAAATCAGTTGGTTAGATCTAAATGTGTTGTCGAATAATGAGGCGGCGAAACAGCTTTATTTGAATGCTGGATTTCAGATTTTAGGTGAGGTTGAAGATAGGTATCGTATTGATGGCGTGTCTGTGTCTGAAATTAGCATGACAATTAATACAGCAAGATTTTAAACCTGTGCCCTTAGTTGTTTGGAACATTCTTTAAAGTAGCTAATCTAATGGGTAAATTAAATAGTGAAACTAACTCGTTGGAAGAGGAATTAACCCTATGATGTCTTGTGATCAACATGATTATATTGAACTGGTATGTGTGTATCGCTATCAGGTTGAACTCGTTTTAAAGACGGGTGAGGTGCTTCAAGGGAAGGCATTAGATACAGCTTATAATGATGAACGCCAATCTTGTTTGTGTTTAAAACAAGGTGATGAAACGCGTTTAGTGGTGCTAGACAATGTGGCGAGTATGTCGGCTTGTGAGCCTAACCCTCACTTTTTTGAGATTTCTTTTGTTTAATTTTATGATGCTTTTTAGGGCGTTTTAGCCTCTCTATGTATTAGTGATTATGAATATTTAAGCTCCGTAAAATTGAGTGTTTACGGGGCTTTCCTCTTATTTTGCCTATCTTAATTTCACTTTCCTTTTATCTTCTTGCTTAGGGGACAAATGGCATGATCGCTATGGATGATTCTGTCTTGGACTGGAATAACAGCTTTGTTTTCCAAGAGGCTGACGTAAAAACAGGCTTTACGTATCGTACTCAAATGGCAAGTCGTAAGGGTTTTGAGTTTATTGAAACGCCAACGAAAAAAGCGGCTGATGTCATTATGGTTGAGCGCTTTGTTGCTTTGGTAAAAGAGCAGGATGTCGCTGCGTTAGGCAAGTTTGCCGACAGTGCGTTTAAAACCCAACAGTGATTAGATGCTATTTGGGAAGTGACTGATTAACGCATTCTTTTGTGTAGAAGCCATTTGTTCTTAAGTAAGGAATGAGTGGCTTTTTTGTGAGTTAAATAAATTGATTTTAAAGCAAATACTAACCTGTTAGATTAGGCCTAATCGAGGTGTTGAACGCTTTAAAAGGAGCATAAGTCATGATCGAGTGGCAAGTTAGGCGGTTTGAGCAGTTAAAAATAGCTGAGCTTTATGAGATTTTAAGGGTAAGACAAGAAGTGTTTGTGGTTGAGCAAAACTGCCCTTATCAAGATGTAGATAGCTTGGATAATGTGTCTTGGCATCTTTATACCAGTGATGAAAAGACCGATAAAATTTTAGCCTATTTACGTATTACTTATGCTGGTTGTAAATATGATGAAATCTCTATTGGCCGTGTGCTTACTACAGAAGCTGCACGTGGTATGGGATTAGGTAAAGCCCTGATACAAGGTGCACTTGAATTTTTAGATAATGAAGCGCCAAAAAGCCCGATTCGTATTTCTGCTCAACTTTATCTGCAAAAGTTTTATGAAGACTTTGGTTTTGAGGTGGTGTCTGAGCCGTACGATGAAGATGATATCCCTCATATAGAGATGTTGAGAGCGCTCTAAACTGAATAGGTTTGCACAAATCTTCTAGCAATATTTTTGGGATAGTCTTACCTTTTTAGTGGTTATGGTCTTTATGCATTTCAGTCGTGCATGTTTTTAGAGAGTTAGGTAAATGTCACACACAGACAGTTGGGTACAATTAGAACAGGATAAGCGCACGGGGATAGAAACCTTTCGCGCTCATTTCAAAGGACATGCTTATGACCCTCATTGGCATGATACTTATCTGATTGGCTTTACTGAGCAAGGTGTGCAGCAATTTAATTGCCGTAAACAGATGTGCACGTCGTTAGAGGGTGGCAGTTTTCTATTAGAGCCTGGTGAAATACATGATGGTAATGCGCCATTAGAAGGGGGCTTTACCTATCGCCAGCTTTACCTTCCTGTGGCTTGGTTACACGATAATCTCGCCTCTTTATTTCATGACTTACCGGATAACTTTGAGTTTAATACCGCTCAGAATTTAATGCAGGACAAACAGCTGACTGCCAGTATTTCTGCGGCTTTTAGTGCTTTGCATTACCAAGAACCTGAAATTATTCGAGAAGCTTGCCTAGACCAAATGTTAGCCCATGCCAGTAAGCATTTGAGCTGGCGTAAAAAAGCAGACCGAGACTTACCTTTATCTTTTGGTAACCCATGTGAATTGGCTTTAAGAACCCGTGAGTACTTAAGGCAAAACATACATCAAGACATTAACCTTGAAAGCTTGGCGTTAGAGTTAGGTACAGACAGGTTTCGCCTGACTCGGCGTTTTAAAGCGGCTTTTGGGTTAGCGCCTCATGCTTATTTAATTCAATTAAGGTTAGCAAAAGCCAGAACCTTGTTGTCTCAAGGTATTTCCCCTATTAGTGTGGCGAGTGATTTATGCTTTGCTGACCAGAGCCATTTAGGGCGTTGGTTTCGTCGTGCTTATCGCTTAACCCCTAGTGCCTATCAAAAACAGATTATGCAAACTCGTTAAGCCTTAAGTTCGGGCTTTTAACCTGCTTGCTAGTTGTTCAAACTCACTTCTTTTCTATCAGAATATCATTTTAAAAACAGTGATTTAGCTAATTAGTTAATAAATCCTTCTTATGCACAAAGCTTCCAGACTTTAAGGCTTGGGCAGCTGATACTAAGCATTCAAATTACCCAAGTGACAGGTGTTTCTATGTTGAGTTTATACGTGAGTTTTTCTTTATTTTCCTTTGTGGCTTCTATCACACCAGGGCCAACCAATGTGATTGCCTTAAGTTATGGCGGCAAGCTGGGAATCTTACGTGTGATGCCTTTCATTCTTGGGGCTTCGATTGGAACGGGCTTTATTCTGTTTTTTACATCCATGGGGCTGACTCAATTTTTATTTGATTACCCTTTTGTGAAGCCTTTATTAGGATTTGTTGGCGCCAGTTGGCTGAGTCTTATGGCATTTAAGTTATTTAAGCTTAAGTCTATTTCGGCTGATGGTACGGGTTTAGAAGACAAACAAGGCCTGACTTGGTTGCAAGGCTGTGGTTTGCAGTTTGTTAACCCTAAAAGTTGGATGATGTCTGTGACGGTTGCCAGCTTGTTTCCTAGTCAAGGCTTGAGTGAGCTGATCCATTATGTGGTGTTAGCCGTTTTGTTTGCCTCAATTGCTGTGCCTTGTATTTGTGTTTGGGCTTATCTTGGTAAGTTGGCTAATCGTCACCTTGAGAGCGAACAACAGCAAATTCGTTTAAACCAAATACTCGCCATCTTATTGTTTTTAAGTGTATGGTGGGCCTTTATTCAAGCCTAATAACGATATCGGTTTAGACCTAAAGGGAGTCTGTTGATGGTAAGACATATTTTATTGGTTAAGTTTACCTCTGAAACAAGTGAACAGGATTTGAGCCAGTTAGAGCAGGCCTTTTATCAACTTAAAGCAGATATTCCTGGCATTGAAGGGGTTGAGTTTGGTGCTAACATTAGCCCTGAAGGGTTAGATAAGGGTTATACCCATGCTGTTTTAATGACGTTTGTCGATGTTAAAGCGAGGGACGCTTACTTGCCCCATGCTAAACATGAGGCCTTTAAAGCGATATTTGTGCCTATGATCGCTGATATTCTGGTGTTCGATTACGAGTTTTAAGCAAACAAAAAAGGAGAAGAAATCTTAATGATTTCTTCCCCTTTTTTTCATTTCTTTATTACTGATAAATAGGTTTTTATCTATCCAATACAGGAGCCGAACCTAAATCCATTTCTTCTTCGTCATCTGAGTATTTACTGGATGATGTTTGCATGTAAGACACTTGATTACGGCCATTATGCTTAGCATAGTAGAGTGCATCATCAGCACTTTTCACCAGGCTATCTAGATTTGGATTAGGGATATCAGAGATGCAGGCAACCCCTAAACTTACGGTGATTTGTATTTTGTGAGATTGAGTATCAAATGCTGCTTCTTCTATGGCTAAGCGTAGTTTTTCTGCAATGACTTGGCTACCATTTTTCCCCGTATTGGGTAGCAATATAACAAACTCTTCACCACCATAACGGGCTACTATGTCATTGGAACGTATGGCTTTTTGGGTGATTTCAGCCAATAAAGAGAGCACGTTATCTCCCGCTTGATGGCCATAGGTGTCGTTCACAAATTTAAAATGGTCTACATCGAAGAGGATGACGCTCAATTCTGTTTGAAACTTCTCATACTGCTTAATGTCTTGGATTAATCTGGCTTCAAAACTGCGACGATTATAAATATTAGTTAACTTGTCTTTGGTGGCCATTTCAATCAGTTCTAACTCATATTCTTCTCTGATCTGTTGTACTTTCTTATAGCCGATACCAATGACAAAGGCTGTGATGATGGCAATACCTGACAGTAATAGCAGCATTTTATCGACCCACTCCATATGGGCATCCATGGCTTCTATGCGCGCACTTATATCGTAATAGAGCTCGAATGCGCCAATAAATTGGCCTTCAACCATGAGTGGGATATAGGTTTCGACCACATCTAGCTCTGTCACTTCTCCATCGAGTGAGCTTCCATTCTTTTTAACCAGCTTGGTAAAAATTTCACCTTTAGCAACTTGGTTATGAAAGTAACCCTTTTCATTAATTGTGCCTATGTCTTTATCTTGAGAAGAGTAGAGTACTTCTCCGTCATGGTTAAACACCTTACTTTTCCAGAGTAGGTAATCTTGTTCTGCTTCTTTTAAGTAGTTGACTGTGTCTGGTGAGACGGTGAGATGGCCGTTTTTAATATCTTGAATGACAACTCTCTGTATGCGCGTTGCAGCACGATTCGCTTCGTTTTCTGTGTTTTGTACTATGAGTTTGATAAAGGCGGGATGGATAAAGTGACTTTCGATCAGCGGAGTGCCAATTGCAATGATTACGACGCAAAGTTGAATCAAACGAACCAATGTAACTTGATTGATTATGTGTGACTTTTTATTGATTCCAAGATGCATAGGTAACACTCCTTGTGTCTGTTTGGCTGTCCCTTGTAAATGAGCGAATTCAACTTCAGGCATCATTTAGTCTATTAACATTAGTCGTCCATTACGGAAGGGGCAATATTCAGTGTTCGCATTTCCTTTTTTCAATAAGAAAATAAGAGTGCTTAGGTTGGTGTTAAGACCTCTGAAGAAGAAAAACGCATGATGGAGCAACACAAGGGGGAATATAGAAAGGCATGAAAAATCCTTCTATTAGAGGCAGTTAATAGAGAGGGTTATTCACATCTTCCTTGTTGCTCCATCATTTGCACTTGATAATTTGGTCAGAAATACAGAGGCTTAAAATATAAATCTGTTATCAAGTGCATCGACCGCAATCGAAAAGCTAGTATGAACTTGTTGATAATGATTATCAATAGCTTTTAGGTAAAATTAATATTTAATATGAATACGGTCGTCAATGATGTGTATTGTCAAAGGTGTTAATGAGGCTTGGCTGCAAGGGCCGGTAATGCAATAACCGTTATGAGGCAAAAATAATGCACCATGTGTGGCGCATTGAAGGTAATCTTTGTTGTAATCAAAGAAGTCGTTTTCTTGCCATTCCAGTTCGATATTTCTGTGAGGGCAAGCGTTAAGGTAGGCATAAACCTCACCTTCATACTTGATGATAAAACAGCTGAGATCATCAAACTTATATGATTTAGCTGTTTTTTCAGGGAGTTCGCTTACGAGGCAAAGAGGCGTCCAAGACATGGTTAGCTTGATAAATTGATAGCAAGTTCGTCTGTTAAGGCTCTTTCACCTTGCCATTTGCTGCAAAGGGCTTGTTTTATTTCTGGTAGCAATAGGGTGATATCTTTACTGACTTCAGCTAGCCATAGGTTAAGTGCTGCCCATTCTTCTTCATTTGCTGTCAGTGCGGCACTTTTGAGCAGTTGACCCATGTCGGCAGGTTCGCTTTTATCCAGATTAGGTACTCTTTGCTGAATACCTTCGATGATATCGAGTTCATCGATCAGGTCTATGATCATCATATTTCTATTCTCTTATTTTTACTTGGCGATAGGCCTATGGGGTGAGTCTAAAATGGGCTTGTTTGAGAGTCAATGACAAGAATCTAATGTCAAAATTAAGGAAAATAAGCTAGCTTGATTGCACCCTAAATAAGCTGTCTTTATACTCATGCCCATGAGTAAAACACGCCCTGTAAATCGCCCTACGAAAAAGCCTTCTGCTTCATCTAATAAGCCGAAAAAATCCTCGACCGCTAACTCGACCTCTAAGAAGACGAGCCGTAAAACCTCGCGTTCTAGGGGTAAAAAGCCTATCAAACAATCTTGGTTTAAAGCATTAATAAAACGACTCTTTATTATCTGTTTTGTGCTGGGCTTAATTGCGGCTATTCCTATTTCAGCTTGGGTTTGGTGGTTAGATAAAGAGCTAGTACAGCATTTTGAAGGGCAAAAATGGCAAGTACCTGCTGAGGTTTACAGCGCTCCCACCTTGTTACGTTCTGGGGATCAGTGGCGTAAACAGGACTTAGAGAAAAGTTTACAACAGGCTGGTTATCGCTTTGGTCGTAATAGCCAAGAAATAGGATGGGCAGCAAGAAGCTCTACGAAAGTAAGTGCTCACTTAAGATCTTTCTCCGATCATACAGGAACCTATCCTGCTCAGCGACGTATCTTTTCTTTTCCAGATGGGCATCTACAGATCAAAACGGTGGCGGGCAGAAAAGTCACTTCAGCCATTTTAGAACCGCAATTGATAGGGCATTTGTACGGTGGTAACAGTGAGAGTCGAATTCTGCTGACTTATGATGAGATCCCTAGGCATCTCATAGATACCTTGCTCGCGGTGGAAGACCGAGATTTTTATGAGCATATTGGGATTTCTTTTACCGGTATTGCAAGGGCGTTTTGGGTTAATCTGCAGGCGGGTTCACGCAGACAAGGGGGGAGTACCCTGACTCAGCAGCTTATTAAGAATATGTACTTAAGCTCTGAGCGAAGCTATAGCCGTAAAATTCGAGAAGTGATTATGGCGCTTTTGATGGAATATCGTTTCAGTAAGCAAGAGATTTTGACGGCTTATGTGAATGAGGTCTATCTAGCGCAACACGGTAATAAGGCGATTCATGGATTTGCTGCCGCTAGCCAACACTTTTTCGCAAGGCCGTTAAAAGAACTGAGCATAGACGAGATGGCGACCTTGGTCGGCACGGTAAAAGGACCTTCTTTATATAACCCTAAACGTCATCCTAAACGTGCAAAAGAGCGTCGTGATGTGGTGTTAAACCTTCTGTATCAGCAAGACTTTATCACTCAGGCTCAATATAAAGTGAGTTTGTCTAAAGCTTTAAAAACGCGAACACAAGCGGGAACCCGTAGTTTGTATGGTGACTTCTTAGACCTGGTGGCTTTTCAATTGTCCCGGGACTTTGATAAGACGACGCTTGCTACTCAAAGCTTAAAAATCTACACAGGGTTAGATACGCGAGTTCAACAAGCTGTGCTGGAAAGTATGACCTCTCAAGTCAAAAGCCTAAAGCGTGCTAAAAAAGGCTTGAAAGACTTACAAGGCGCGATAGTGGTAACCGATGCTCATAATGGCCAAGTTAAGGCGATTTTAGGGTCGAGTGATGGCCATTACACAGGTTTTAATCGGGCTTTGGCCGCGGTTCGTCCTATTGGGTCATTAGTGAAACCGCCTATTTATTTAGAAGCTTTAGCGAATCGATCTTTCACTTGGTTAACCTTGTTGGAAGATGATGAAACACGTTTTGAAGTGGGGGGTGAGATTTGGGAACCGGAGAATTTCGATCACAAATATCATGGTAATGTGCCCATGTATCAGGCTTTGGCCAAGTCGTATAACTTAGCTACCTTGGACCTCGCTTATCGTATTGGTTTTGAAGAAGTTGGTGATGCTTTGCGCCGCCTTGGTGTGGAACGAGAATTTACCATGTTCCCTGCGGTAGCGTTGGGCGCGATAGAGCTTTCTCCATTTGAAGTGGCAAGGTTATATCAGCCGATTGCCTCTGCGGGGGAGTCTAGCCAATTAGGTATCGTGGCTTCTGTGTTAACGAGCGAAGGCGAAGTACTTAAAGAGTTTAGCCAAGATACCCGCGTACCTTACTCCAAAGCGGCACTTGCTACTTTACGAGATGGCATGAAGTTAAGCGCCCAGATTGGCACCACAAGAGCGGCGCAAGCGGCCTTGCCTAACTTAGTCTTTGCCGCTAAAACAGGGACGACAAACCAACAAAGGGACAGTTGGTATCAGGGTATTACCGCAGACTACTCAACTACCATTTGGTTAGGTGCTGATGATAATCATCCATTATCGATTACCGGAAGCTCTGGTGCGCAAAAGGTCTGGATTGAAATGATGAAACGGTTAAACCCAACATCCCTAGAAGACGTTTTGCCTCAAGGTAGTGAGTATTTTCAGGTGAGTCGAAATGAGTTTAAGCTGGCGGCAGATCGTTGTGATGACAAGATGACGCTGTCTTTCTTAAAGGGGACTGAGCCTGATGATAAGAATTTTTGTATCTGGCCGTTTTAGCGCTTGGTCTTGTTTGAGCTTCGCTTTTTTGGATTAAGCGATCCTGATAAAGTTTTTATCAAACGTTTTGAAGCAAAGTTAAGCAAGATGAAAGGGGATAGTTTCATCTTGCTTCAAACCTCTGACGCTTCTTAAACTTTAGAGGTTGGACTTTTAGTCTACGTCAGCCCACTCTTTATCAGCAGAGTCGATTAGTGTTTGTTCACCATCTTTACCTGCTTTCTTATTCCATTTTGCTAGCGTATCACCCCAAAAACCATTGTAATAAAGATGGTTTTTGCCATTAATGATCTTGTAGCTAAGCGGGTCTACTTCTACCTTATCGCCATCTAGCATCGCCCAAGCACACCACCCACCATAAGCTGGCACATACTTCTCTGGGTCTTCGCTAAAAGCGAGTCTGTTTTCTTCATTTTCAAAATAATAAAGTACTTGGTTATGACGAATTTGTAATGCTGGGTAACCTTTCATTGGTTGTTCTGAGAAATAGCTCACCGGATCATAGCCTTCGAGGGCAAGTTGATCTTTATCAAGGTTAAGCTTTTTTGCGTTAACGCCAGCAGCGAAAACTAGGGTTAAAACGAAAAGCATCAGTTTAGGTAAGAGTGTCAGTTTTGAGTCAGTTGTGTGTCTATTTTTCATAATTCCTCCTGTAATTTATGCATTTGAGGCAGAAGTTGTTTAAAGGTTCCCGTCAAATTTACTTTTTATTTTCTATGTTGGACGCAGCCCTCTATACTTTTGTATGTTAGTTTATGACTGAGTCGTTAACTAACTGAAATCTAATTCATTAATTTTAAGATACTAGGCGTTATGTCCTTTTTTCGCGAAAAAAATAAATTTTTATCGATCTTTGTTATGGCGGGATTCCATTCGTTATCGGAGGCGGCACCGGGTGATAGGTGTGACTTTTTAACCGCAACTGGTAACTCAGAATACCCTCCGTTTCTATGGCGTAAAAACCTAGAAACGAATCATCTATTAGGGACTAATAGTTTGATTATTAACGAGATTAGTCAGCGTTTAGGGAAGAGGATAGAGCTGAAACATACAGGCCCTTGGTCGCGAGCCCAAAGGGAAGTAAAGAGTGGTCGGATTGATCTCATGGCAGGGGTGTTTTATACCCAGCCAAGAAGCCAGTATATGGACTACATAGAACCTGCATTTCTAGAAACTCAGAGTGTGGTTTGGACGAATGCGTCGACCCCATTTGATTACCAAAATAAACACAGTTTAGAAGGTAAATTAGGTGCGACAGTGATCAATAATAGTTTTGGTCAGTCGTTTGATTCTTATGCGGCCGAGCATCTCAATATCGCCACAGTCGCAGGTATTGAGCAGGCTTTTAAAATGCTTTTAGGAAATCGGGTCGACTATGTCTTATACGAAGAGTTGCCCGGCGAAGCCTACATCCAGCAAATTTGGAACTACTTTCCCTTCCAAATTCAAAAACCAGCGGTAAGTAGTGAGGGGTTATATTTAGCCTTTTCACAAAACTCACCCTGTAATAATCAGGCATTAAGAGAAAAGCTGGCTGGTATTATGAACAACCTCACTCAAGAAGGTTTCTTTGAACAAATTAAGCTTAAGGGCAGCGCCCAGTGGTTGTTAAAATAGATAAAAAAAGGAAGGCTGATGCCTTCCTTTTTTATAGCCATATTATGTAAGCGGGTATGAGACTTTCATATTACCTAGTGCTTTAGCTCTGTTTTATCGTTCTGTTTAATAGCCCAACTTAATCAAGTAAAGACTGATAAAGGTTAAGCCAAGTCGCTGTGGTTTTTTGCCAGCTAAAGTCGTATTTCATGCCATTGATTTGGCGTTGACGCCAAGCTTGGCTGTGGTTAAAACAGTCCATCGCTCTGTGTAGCGTGTCTGTTAAGCTTTGCGTATCTGCTCTTTCAAATACAAACCCATTGGCCGCATCACCAGATTCAAATACGGTATCTGCCAAACCACCTGTTTTTCTTACCAAAGGTAAGGTGCCGTACTTAAGTGCGTAAAGCTGAGTAAGCCCACAAGGTTCAAATCGAGATGGAATTAATAGGCTATCGACACCGGCCTGAAGTTTATGGGAATAGGCTTCGTCGTATCCGATACGCACACCAACTTGCTCTGGATAATCTTTTTCGAGCTGCAAGAATGCTTGTTCCAAATTAGGGTCACCAGAACCCAATAAAATTAATCGCGCACCACTTTTGAGCACAGAAGGCATGGCTTCGAGTACTAAATCTAGGCCTTTTTGTTCAGTTAAGCGGCTGACAACCCCAAAAATAGGCTTGCTGAGGTCAGGTGATAAGTCGTTTTCGATTAACAATGCCTTTTTGTTTTCATCCTTTAAATCGAGATTATTAATGTCATATTTCTGTGCAATATTGTTATCAATCTCTGGTGACCACTCATTGTAATCAACGCCGTTTAATATGCCGTGTAGCTTATCTTGATGGGCTCTTAGGGTGCCATCTAGACCATCTCCATACTCTGGTGTGAGAATTTCATTGGCATAGGTAGGGCTTACGGTAGTGATAGCGTCACTGTAGACCAGCGCGGCTTTTAGCGTTGAGAATTGGCCATAAAATTCGAGGCCATGTAGGTCGAGTAATTCGTTTGATAGACGTACATCTGGATATAAAGACATAGGGAAGCTGCCGTTATACCTTAGATTATGTACTGTGCTGACAATCGGAATATGCTCGGTTTTCCAGCTTTTAAGGTAAGCGGCAGCCAGGCCTGTTTGCCAATCGTTAAGATGAAGTATGTCTGCCTGCCAACCAAGAAGGTTGCCTTGGCTGGCGAGTAAAGCCGTTACCCAAGAGAAAACAGCGAAGCGAATATGATTGTCGGCATAGTCTTTGCTGTATTGATCTAGGTAAGGGCTACCACTACGTTCAAATAGGCTTTGGCATTGTACTAGCCAGATGGGCGTATCGCTTGCTGGAATAAGGGTTTCTAACAATATGATGTCGCCAATACCAAAGGGGTCACCTAGGTTGGTTTTGGCTTGTACTGGCGCTAGTTTCTCTAATATGCCTTGGTAAGCTGGCATGATAAGGCGGACATCTTGTCCTGCTTGTCTAAGTGATACTGGTAATGCGCCAGCAACATCTGCAAGGCCGCCCGTTTTGATTAGTGGGTGAATTTCAGAAGCTGCAAAGAGTACTTTCATCATAGAGAGTCTTATTTAGTAAGTGAAATTGAGAGCGTTTATATAAAATACGATATTAAGATGATTAAGTTAATACGCAATTAAAACATTAGGTTAATATAAAATTATTGTATCGAGATAAGGTGGGGAGCGAATAGGTTTGTTGAGTGAGCAGTAAGCGGGCTAACTTATCAAATCAAGATAGGGATGATTGCATTACTTGATCGCATAGATCGTAAGAAAATGAATAGATAAAGTTAAATAATAAAAAGGTGGAATATGGATTTAAATACCGCACGCATGAAAACCTTGGCGCTTGTTCTTGCAGGAGGACGAGGCTCTAGATTAAAAGATTTAACTGATTTCCGCTCTAAACCTGCTGTACCTATTGCGGGTAAATATAAGATTATTGATTTTCCTCTCTCTAACTGTATCAATTCCGGCATTCGTAAGATGGCCGTTTTAACTCAATACCGTTCGCACACGCTTAATCAACATGTGCAAAGGGGTTGGAACTTTTTACGCTCAGATTTTAATGAATTTATTGAGCTTTGGCCGGCGCAACAACAAACAGGTGAAGACTGGTACCGCGGTACCGCGGATGCGGTTTATCAAAACCTTAAAATGATTAAAGGGCTAGACAGTGAATATGTGCTGATCTTGGCTGGCGATCATGTTTATAAACAAGATTACAGCAAGATGCTAAAAGAGCATATTGACTCTAAAGCAGACGTCTCTGTTGCCTGTATTGAAGTGCCTGTTAGCGAAGCCGATCAATTTGGTGTTATGCACATAGATGACGAAGACAATATTATTGCCTTCGAAGAGAAGCCCGCTAACCCACCGACTATGCCAGGTAAACCTGATGTGTCTTTGGCGAGTATGGGGATTTATATTTTTAATACCAAATTTATGATTGAGAAGTTGGAGTTGGATGCCAGCGATAGCAACTCAAGCCATGATTTTGGTAAAGATCTGATCCCGCTCTTTATTGATTCTTGTAAGATAAAAGCGCATCACTTTAGCCATAGTAGTATCCCGAATCCAAGTTACCCTGATAGTGCATATTGGCGTGATGTGGGGACTTTAACCGCTTATTGGGAATCCAATATGGATTTAACCAAGTTGGTTCCTGAATTGGATTTGTATGATGACTCTTGGCCAATTCGTACTGCCCATTACCAAAGGCCAGCCGCGAAGTTTAACTATAACTATGAAGAGCGTATCGGTACTGCGTTAAACTCTGTGGTATCTGCAGGCTGCATTGTCTCTGGTGCGACGGTTGATAAGTGTATTTTATTTAACAATGTTAGGGTGAATTCTTATTCGACTGTGAGCCGCTCTGTTGTCTTGCCTAATTGTGATATTGGCCGTCATTGTCGCCTTAACAAAGTGGTTTTAGATTCTGAGTGCAAACTACCTGAAGGCACTATTATTGGTGAGAATGCTGAGGATGATAGCCGTCGTTTCTATCGTAATGAAGATGGTATTACCTTAGTGACTCAGGACATGATAGAGAAACTCAAGATTAATGCTTAAGCTTTTTACTTTTTAATTCTTTAAGTACGATATAAAAAAACGACAAATAATTTGTCGTTTTTTTATGGCTGATTATTATGCGTTTAACGCTCTGTTCGTAGTGATCAAGGCATAGATTTCTGAGTTCAATGTTAAGGTGCGACTTTTATTGTTTGGTAGCCCATTTTTTCAAGGTGGGTTTGAACACTTTGAGGACCGCTTAAATGTAATGCGCCAACCATGACAAAATAGCTGCCACCTTGTTCAAGGTAGCCGTGAATCCTCTCTGCCATGATTTGATTTCTCTTGTATAAAAGATGTGACATAAGTGGTGCAATATTTGGTTGCTCAATCAAGTCTAGTTGGCTGTATTCGTATAGGCCTTTAGCATCGGCGCTCTGCCAATAATTTGCCATCTGCATAAGTTGTTCTTGGCCTTTATCAAGCTGGGAAAGGGCTAATGAAATCGCTGCGGTTTGCGCAGAAAGCTCAGCACCATTAATCGCGTTAATTTGTTCCTGTAGGGTTTCTAGCTCTAGTACGTTTTTACCCTGTTGATTAGCGCGTTTTATGAAGAACTGATCGACACCTAGATCCGCTTGAAAATCTGTTTGGGAAAACTGGAAACTACTAAGGGCTTCAATAATAAGCCAAGGTCTAAGCCTTAATAGGGTGTCTATATCCATGCCTTTTTGTACAGCAAAAGGCTTTAGCTGTTCTATCTCTTTTTGACTAAAAGCAGATGCTATAGATTCATCATGATTGAGCCAGGTATATTGAGATATTTGTTCTTGGGCTTTTGCTGGGTTCAATTCTAGGATATTGAATTCGACGGCTAGCTGATCAACCGAGTCAAAGGCATTTAGGTAAGCGGGTGCAAGTGGGTAAAAATCTGAATTTAGGGCATGGATAGAACCTGCTAGATAAAGCTGGGTTTTATCGGTTTTGATTTGCCACATAAATGGTGCTTTAAAGGTTTGATTTGCTGATGAATAGCTATAAGATGCTTGGAAAAAGAGTAAAAAAATAAGCGCCGTTTTAAACCGAATAAAGTGCTGAATCATAATTTTATCTAACAAAAGTTTAGTGTTGGTTGATTTCGTTATCCCCGCAAGCTGTGGATAACCCTATTAGTGTCTTTGTGATAACTTACGCTAGCCCAATAAATACGGGCGCTCTAGTGGGTATGTTCAAATCTTCTTCAGTGTTGAGCACTGACATAGAATTTTTTTAAAATTGTATGTTTTTTAATCATTTAAAAACGCTTAAATATTCTTTATCCGTCTTCAAATTGTATTAGGTAGGTGAGTTAATGTTTACAGGTATCGTTCAGGGTATGGCTCAGGTTGAAAGCTGTCAAGAGATGGGCACGAATAAGCGTTTGGTGATCCAATTTCCAGAAAATTCAATGGATAAGCAGCAGCTTGGTGCCAGTGTTGCGATTAATGGTGTGTGTCTCACTGTGTCTGAAGTGGACAATGATAAAGTCAGTTTTGATGTGATAGATACCACGCTTGCGTTAACCAATTTAGGGGCGATTAAAGCATCCGATAAGGTGAACTTTGAGCGTGCTGCCAAAATGGGTGACGAAGTGGGTGGCCATGTTATGTCTGGCCATATTATGTGTGCCATTGAAGTCATGCAGGTGCGTACTCAAGATGACAGCTACCGTATTCGTTTTGTGGTGAAGAAACTGGCAGGTTTGAGTGATGATAGTGCGACTGTCGATGCGATGAGATATCTGTTTGATAAGGGCTACGTGGGCTTAAATGGCTCAAGTTTGACCATTTGTGACATAGGTGAAGATTGGATTGAAATCTCTCTTATTCCTGAAACCTTAAGGCTAACAACCTTTGGTTTGCTAGACGTTGGCGATAGAGTAAACCTTGAAATAGACAGCCATACTCAAGCAACTGTTGATACAGTTGAGCGTATTTTGCAACAAAAAGGCATTAGTTTATAAGCGACAACCTAAATCGCTTTGTTGATGCTTCTCCCTTGTCTGCTCGGATAAGGGAGATATCCTCTAGTTATTTCTTTCAAACCCTTCTTAACAGAAAATAGACTTAATAGGCGCTTAATAGAATTGGGAGGGTGTGCTTTAGATGTGTTTTTTGTTTGTGCAAGTAAAGCTGCTTACTGTTGTGAATTTACGGGTGGTTAATAGTAAAATTGTTAAATATCAGGTCACTAAAGGGGACGGTTAAGCTTTTAGTTAATGGTCTGAGTCTTTTTGATTAGCTTATATTTTAAGCTTAATGTTCACTTTCTTATCATGTTTTAGAGGTCAAAATGGACGAAACATCGTCATTAGTAAAAGATAGTCTGAAGTTTTTTATACATCATTTAAGCCCTATTTCTCGTATTATCTTACCCTGTATTATTCCTCTTAATCTGCTTTATGCCTTGGCGGGTGTTTATAGTGACGACCCAAATCAACTTTTTTGGTTTTCGACTATTATTGGGATGGTGGTTTACCCGCTTTATCAAGGGGCATTAATTGCTTATATGGCATCTGTGATTTCGGGTGAATCTTTAACACGAGGACAATGTTATGGCGTTGGTGTCATGTATTGGCGACCACTTTTTTTGCTGTCAGTGATAATTAGTTTAGCGCTCATGGGAGGGCTCTTTCTGTTTATTTTTCCAGGGCTCTATATTATGGCGCGTTTGGCATTTTCTGAGTTTTATTGTGTGCTCAATAAGCAATCACCTTTTTCTTCATTAGAAGCAAGCTGGCACGCCACTAAGGATAAGGTGTGGGGGATTCTACTCGGTGGCGCTATTTTATTTCTGATTACTTGGTTACCAACTTGGCTAATCGAAAACTTCTTTTCTTTAATTGGTTTAGAGCATGTCTTAATAACTTTCGTATTAAGCATTGTTGAATCTGTGTTGTGGGTAACCTTAAGTGTGTTCGCTTACCGAGTATTTTGTTCGGTTAATACTGTGAATAAATAGCTATCTGGATAATAAATGCGCAAAATAAAGTGGATAAACAGGGTACCTATCCACAGTTTTATGTCATATGTCGTTAAAGTATTATTGAAAATTTTGCTTTATCGCGCTTTGTTAAGCGAATTTGGGCGCCATAACGGCGTTTTATAATGAATAGGGGGTTTTAGCTTAGATAAGACCTCTTTTGGTATGTTTTAAGGCGACTAAAGCGTCTTTCTTGCTCTTCTTTTATATCATCCTCACTTCTCTTTTATTCCTATCTTAAGTATCTAGTGTGCCTTTCCTTTAGCTAGTCTCTTGTTACGCTGTGGTTTTTTGCCTTCAGGGATGTAAAAGCTAGGAAATTAAAGGCCTTAGAAGCGGTAAATAAAATGGAGTCCTTGGGCTAAATTGGGTAGAATGCATCAAAATTCTATCCGGAGAAGGTGTCGATAAGTTTTTTAAACTTGTCACTGATTTGCATTAAATGACTTATCAACACCTGCTCTTTGTGTATCGCTTTATTAAGTGTGAGAAATAAGTGTCTTCTAAACAGTTAAAACATATACGTAACTTTTCTATTATCGCCCATATCGACCATGGTAAATCCACTCTTGCTGACCGTTTTATTCAAAACTGTGGTGGTTTGAGTGAACGTGAAATGGAAGCTCAAGTACTTGACTCCATGGATATTGAACGTGAGCGTGGTATCACAATCAAGTCACAAAGTGTGACCCTGGATTACAAAGCGCAAGATGGTGAAACCTATCAGCTAAATTTTATCGATACCCCTGGACACGTAGATTTCTCTTATGAGGTGTCTCGTTCTTTGGCTGCCTGTGAAGGTGCTCTGCTGGTGGTTGATGCTGCTCAAGGTGTAGAGGCTCAATCTGTTGCTAACTGTTATACCGCGTTAGAGCAAGGCCTAGAGGTTATGCCTGTACTGAATAAAATCGATTTGCCACAGGCTGAACCTGAGCGTGTGTGCGATGAGATTGAAGATATCATAGGTATTGATGCCCATGGTTCTGTTACCTGTTCTGCAAAAACAGGCATGGGCGTTACCGATGTGCTCGAGCGTCTTATTGGCGAAGTACCTGCACCAGAAGGTGATGTTGATGGCCCTCTACAGGCGCTAATTATTGATTCTTGGTTTGATAACTACCTAGGTGTTGTCTCTTTGGTACGTGTTAAAGAAGGTACTATCAAGAAGAAAGATAAGATCGTTATCAAGTCTACGGGCATATCTTACCCAGTAGATATGGTCGGTATCTTCACGCCAAAGCGCACAGAAACTGGCATTTTACGTGCGGGTGAAGTGGGCTATGTCGTCTCTGGTATCAAAGACATTCACGGTGCCCCTGTGGGTGATACCATCACTCATTTGGCGACGAAAGATGTGCCTCAACTTGAGGGTTTCAAAAAAGTGAAACCTCAGGTTTATGCGGGCCTTTTCCCGGTTAGTTCTGATGATTATGAAGACTTCCGTGAAGCGTTGAACAAGCTAACCTTGAATGATGCTTCTTTGTTCTTCGAGCCAGAAACATCTGATGCTCTAGGGTTTGGTTTCCGTTGTGGTTTCTTAGGTATGCTGCACATGGAAATCATTCAAGAGCGTCTTGAACGTGAATATGACATGGATTTGATTACTACTGCGCCAACGGTAGTGTTTGAGGTCGAGCTTAATAATGGCGATGTGATCACGATAGATAGCCCATCTAAAATGCCTGATCCAGGTAATATCCGTGAAATGCGTGAACCTATGGTTGAAGCGAATATCCTAGTACCACAGGAATATCTAGGTAATGTGATTACCTTGTGTGTTGAGAAACGTGGTATTCAGAAAGATATGCTTTATGTGGGTAATCAGGTTTCTTTGAACTACGAGCTGCCTATGAATGAGGTCGTTTTGGACTTCTTTGATAGACTTAAATCATGTAGCCGTGGTTTTGCTTCTCTAGATTTCAGTTTTAGTCACTATAGTGCGGCACCTTTGGTTCGTCTTGATGTCCTTATTAATGGCGACCGCGTTGATGCCCTTGCTCTTATCATGCATAAGGATAATGTCTTGTATAAAGGCCGTATGTTATGTGAAAAAATGAAAGAGTTGATTCCTCGTCAAATGTTTGACGTGGCAATTCAGGCAGCGCTTGGTGCTAAAGTGATTTCTCGTACGACAGTAAAAGCATTGCGTAAAAACGTAACGGCGAAATGTTACGGTGGTGATGTGAGTCGTAAGAAGAAGCTGTTGCAGAAACAGAAAGAAGGTAAGAAGCGTATGAAGCAGGTCGGTAACGTTGAAGTGCCTCAATCTGCATTCTTAGCTGTATTAAAAGTGGATAGCTAAAAGATAGTTATAAACAGCGAGCTAATTGCTAACTAAAAGATGAAATAGACCCTGTTCAGTCAATGAATGGGGTTTATATTAAGGACAATTTATGGCGTTTGATTTTGAAATTATCCTAGCGGCGGCCTTTGTTTTGACTGCTGCAGTTTGGATATACGATAGAGTTGCCTTTTATCCAAAGCGTGTTGCTGCGTTAAATGATTTATCGCCAGAAGCATGTTCTGCAATTCCAAAAGAAGTGAAGGACAGTATGGCAGGTACCCCTAAATGGGTGACTGAAATAAAGTCTTATTTTGTGATTGTTGCCGTGATCTTTGGCCTACGTTCTTTTGTTGTTGAACCTTTTCAGATTCCATCTGGTTCTATGTTGCCGACTCTTGAAGTGGGTGATTTTATTTTGGTAAATAAATTTGATTACGGTGTACGTCTACCGGTTACTAATACTCAGTTAATTCCAACAACTGAGCCAAAACGTGGTGATGTGATTGTTTTTAAATACCCTAAAGAGCCGAGTGTTAACTATATTAAGCGTTTAATTGGCTTACCAGGTGATACGGTTAGCTATCATAATAAGCGTTTAACGATTAATGGTAAGCTAATAGGTGAAGAGTTTCAGGCGGATTTACCACCTTCTGAAAAGAATCAAGGTATTCCTGTTACCCAATTTAAAGAAGATCTATTGGGTGTAGAGCACGAAATTTATAAAACGATGCGTGCGATTAACCTAGAAGGTGATTGGGTTGTACCTGAAGGGCATTACTTTGCGATGGGTGATAACCGCGATAATAGTTCTGATAGCCGTGTCTGGGGCTTTGTGCCAGAGAAGTACATGAAAGGCCGTGCCTTCTATATATGGATGCACTGGAATAAATTTCTAAGTGTGCCGAATTTTAAAAATAATAGTTCGATTGAATAGTAGTTTGGAGATATTTTGAGTTCCTCTTATCAAAAATTGTGTCGGCAGTTGGGTTACTTTTTTGCTGACCTTGGGTTACTAGAGCTGGCGCTTACTCACCGTAGTTTTGGTGGTAGAAATAATGAAAGGCTAGAGTTTCTAGGTGACTCCATTTTGAACTATGTCATCGCAGAAGACTTATTTCATCGCTTCCCGAAAGCGAAAGAGGGTGAGCTGAGCCGTTTACGTGCCTCTCTTGTAAAAGGTGAAACACTGGCTGAAATTGCCCGTGAATTTAAATTGGGTGATTACCTTAAATTGGGTGCTGGTGAATTAAAGAGTGGCGGCTTTCGTCGTGACTCTATTTTAGAAGATGCGGTTGAAGGCATTATCGGTGCTATATTTTTAGATGCAGGTATGGACTCTTGTAGTGAACGTATTTTGAGCTGGTATGAATCTCGTTTAAATGCGACGTCTTTAAAAGTGGTCACTAAGGATGCGAAAACGCGTCTGCAAGAATATTTGCAAGCACGCAAGCATGCTTTACCTCAATATGAAGTGATTGAAGTTTTGGGCGAACCTCATGATCAAACCTTCTATGTACATTGTGTTATTGAGTTATTTGCTGATCCGATTGAAGGTAAAGGAAACAGTCGTCGAATTGCAGAACAAAAAGCGGCGACGCAAGCCTTAGCTATGTTGGAGCAAGAAAATGCATAAAGATGACCTACCTGATGATCAGGATAATATAGAGAATACTGCCTCAGAAGACGCTGGCATAGATCTGGATAATTTTGACTTTAGTCAAATGGCATCAGGGGTGTCTACCGAGGACTATGAAGAGCCTGAGCTAGATATTACCCATTGTGGTTATGTGGCAATTGTTGGGCGTCCGAATGTGGGTAAGTCGACATTATTGAACCATGTTCTAGGCCAAAAATTGAGTATTACCTCACGTAAGCCTCAAACAACACGTCAGCAAATTTTAGGTGTAAAAAGCCAAGGTCATGTACAGACTATTTATGTCGATACGCCTGGTATGCACTTAGGTGAAGCTAAGGCAATTAACCGTTTCATGAATAAGACAGCTTCCTCTGCTTTGGCTGATGTGGATGCTATTTTATTTGTTATTGATGCAGAGCGTTGGACTCAAGAAGACCAATCTGTATTGGAGAAGGTTAAGCTTGCACGTTGCCCGGTTGTATTAGTGGTTAACAAGGTTGATAAGCTAGAAGAAAAAGATAATCTTCTACCAACTTTGGCTAAGCTATCAGAGTTAATGAACTTCGCGCAAATAGTGCCTATTTCTGCTCTTAGGGGTAAAAACCTAGATAGGTTAGAGCGTTTGGTGGAAGGTATGATACCTGAAGGTGGACAGTTCTATCCTGAAGATCAGATTACAGATCGTAGCTCTCGATTCTTAGCGTCTGAGATTGTACGCGAGAAAATTACCCGTCAATTAGGTCAAGAAGTCCCTTATGAAGTGGCTGTTCAGATTGAAGAGTTTAGCTATGAAGGGGAAACCTTACATATCAGTGCTTTGATCTTGGTTGAACGTAATGGTCAAAAGCGCATTATCATAGGTGATAAGGGCGAAAAAATTAAGCTGATTGGCAAGGAGGCTCGTATTGATATGGAGAGCATGTTCCAAGCTAAGGTGATGCTTAATTTGTGGATTAAAATCAGGGCTGGTTGGTCTGATGATGAGCGCGCCCTAGCTAGTCTTGGTTATCAGGACCAATAACTAGGTCTTGTTATGCAAGATAACAAAGAGGCGTTAATTTCCGCTTATGTTATTCATACCAGACCTTTTCAAGATAATAAAATCTTGTTGGATTTGTTAACACTTGAATCAGGTTTGGTAAGGGCAGTGTTTCGACTGCCAAAAAAAGAGGCTCGGGTCATTCCTGGGCCTTTTTTGCGTTATCAAGCTCTGTTAAAAGGTCGAACCGATTTAAAGACGGTATATGTGCTTGAATCATCTGAGCCAGCATCAAGCCTGGAGGGTCTTCGCCTTTTTGCGGGTATGTATGTGCATGAGATTTTACTCAAGCTGTTACCTACTAACTTACCCTTATCTATCTTTTTTGAGCTTTATCAGTGGCTCATCCTTAGCCTTCATTCTAATGCGCCTGTTGCACCTTTGTTACGCCGTTTTGAACATGCCTTGTTTGAAGAGATAGGCAGTAGTATCAATTTGGCTATGACAGCGACAGGGAATGTATTAGACCCAGAGGCTATGTATCGCTTTGATGTGAGGTTTGGCCTGCGGCCTTACTATGGGGATAAGCCAAAGCAGTTGCCTGACTTATTTATTAGTGGGCAGATGGCATTGGATTACTCTGATGGTTTGTGGGGAAAAGCGGATGTTGTGAGGCTGGCGAAAACACTTCATAGAGTTTGGTTAGATCACTTATTAGAAGGCAAAGAAGTTGTCGCTAGGCGTTTGTTGCCTGATTATCAGTTTCATGGTGAACGTCATTATAGTGTGCCTGTTTTTCGCTCTGATAGCGCTGAGTAGCTTTTGTGTTTAGTGGTAAAAAAAGTATTGGAATGAATAGTTTATGATTCTTGGAATTGGAACCGATATCGTTGAAGTAGGTAGAATCCGTGATTCTGTTGCACGTATAGGTGAACGTTTTTTAAAGCGCTTATTAACGCAAAATGAAATGGAAAAGTACCAAAGTATTAACAATGAAGAGATGGCTGAAGCTTATGTAGCTAAGCGCTTTGCTGCTAAGGAAGCGGTTGCTAAAGCGTTAGGGACAGGTATTGGGCGAGGGCTGAGTTTTCAGCACATTGAGGTCAGTAATGATGAAATGGGGAAGCCAATCGTTAATGTAGAGCCCCATGGTAATAAAATGATGGATCAGCCTATCAGGTGGCACCTGAGTATTAGTGATGAAAAAGACTATGCTCAAGCTTTTGTTATTCTTGAGGCCATTTAATCAGGTTTCTTACTTCTAATACTTGATCGATCGCTTGTATAAAGTCGAGTAGAACCTCTTCTACCTCTTCTAAACCGAGCTCTTTCAAGTGGCTTTCTAAAAAGCCTGCATGCTTGGTTAAGCTAGGTGTGCCGCAATATTTAGATGCGCCATGCAATCTATGTACGACTTGGATTAACTTACTTAACTCTTCTTGTTTAAAGTGATGGTTAATTAGCTTCTTCTCTGATTCAAGTGAATCTGCCAGCATGTTGAACATGTCTCTAGCGATAGGCACTTGGTCGTTAACAATAGAAAGGGACTTATCGATATCGAAGATGCCTTCAAGGTTTTTATCTGATTCCATTTCGGAAGGTTGGCTAAAGCACCAGTCCTGAATGACTTCTAGCAGTTTACTCTCATTCACAGGTTTAGTGAGATAGGCATTCATACCCGAGTTTAAGATCTCTTGTTTTTCAGAATTTAAGGCGTGTGCTGTGAGGGCAATAATCGGTGTTAGTGTTGTGTTTCTATGTTCTCGCAGGCGTTTAGTGGTTTCCATACCATCCATCTCTGGCATTTGTATATCCATCAGGATTAGATCGAAATTTTCTCTAGCACATAGGTCTAATGCCGCTTGGCCTGAGTGGGCCAGACTTACTTCGATATTATTTGGTGTGAGCCAGTGACTGACAAGTTGTAAGTTGATTTGATTGTCGTCCACTGCCAAGATTTTAAGGCCATTAAATGGAATCGTATTTGGCGTACTGCTAATTGCTTCTTCAAGTGGTTGCTGATCGAGTCCAGCAAGGCTCTTATAGAGCTGTCTATGGCTTATCGGTTTGAGCAATACATCGCAGGCGAGTCTTTGTAGTTCAGGGTGTTGGTTGATTTTACCCGGTAACTGGGTCATTAAAATACAAGGTATCTTACAGCTTTCACTGGCATAAACGGCCAGTTCATAGCTTTGGGCGATATCTTTATCTTCACCGCTCACACTTAATAGAACCGCGTCGATTTCTTCTTCATCTTGACGTGAGTTTAAGCGGCGAATCAGGTGTTCGAGAGTCGTGCAGAAGATAGGATTAATCTGAATGCTTGTCAGATAGTTCTCTAAATAATGGCGGTAACCTTTGGATGGCTCAAAAACTAGAATGTTCTTATGAATGGATTCTTGTGGTTCATCTTCACGGTTGGAGTTTTGCAGATTAATGCGGAAGCGAAAATTTGAGCCTACGCCAGATTCACTGTTTACTTCTATTTCACCGCCCATCTGTTCAACTAGTTTTTTGGTGATTACCAAGCCTAACCCTGTGCCACCAAATTGCCTTGTTGTGGAGGTGTTTACTTGAGAAAAGGCTTTAAAAAGGCTGTTTAACTTGTTTTCAGGTATGCCAATGCCACTGTCGATGATTTGTACTAATAGGGTGGGTTGGCCGTTTCTTTGTTGCTCAAGAGTCACCTTAGTACGAACAAAACCATTATGGGTGAACTTGATTGCATTACCGATTAGGTTAGTTAGAATCTGGCGAATTCGAATGGCATCACCGATTAGCCATTCAGGGACTTCCTTGGCGACTTCTGGTACTAAATCTACCGACTTTTTATGGGTTAAAAGGTTAGCGCTGAGTATTTGGTAAACATCATCAATGAGTTCACGAATATTGACCTCCGAGTGCTCCAGACTTAACTTACCCGCTTCAATTTTTGAGAAATCGAGAATGTCGCCTATGATAGCGAGTAGGCTGTTGGTCGATTGCTCTATGGTATTAATATAGAGGCGTTGCTGATGGTCTAATTTATCTTTCTGTAATAGCTGGGTGTAACCCAAAATGGCATTAAGGGGAGTTCTCACCTCGTGGCTCATGTTTGCCAAAAATTGCGTTTTTAAGCGATTAGATTCGCTGGTTTCTCGGTTAGCGATATGTAGTTGAGCGCTTTTTTCCTCCATACTATCCATGTTTCGACGCATATCTTCTGTTGCTTGCTCTATGCTTTTGAGCATTTCTTCTTGGCTGTTCTCTAGGCGCTCATTAATTTCTGCAAGGCCTTTGGTTGTCGCTAAATAATCTCTAGGGAGTTTTAATTGTTTGATGGCGTTGAACTGGCCTTGGCTGATTTTCTCGATAACACGATTGAGATTGTTAACAGGGTTGGCAATCTTATTCGCTATTTTAATGGCGATTAAAGCAAAGAGGGTAGTAAAAGCGATGAGTGTTATCGCCATAAAGCTGAACAAACGGTATTTCTTTAGCGTGAAATCTGCGGTATTAGACTCAAGAACTAACCAACCAGTGAGCGCTTTGTCATTACTTTCAATGGGCCCTAAGCCTTCACTTTCTTGTGAGGTTTTAAGGCTTAATAAAGGGGTGATTGAGAGAGCTGAGTATTGGGAGAATTTCTGTTCGGCCTGATTGCTAAAAAGCGCTTCAGGGTCGGCGAAATTGCTTTTGTTGCCTATTTCGTTAATTAGCTTTTTTTGAGCGTTATAGACTCTAGCTGAGATGATGTTTGGACTTAATATGCTGGCTTTTAACTGCTTTTGTAAGAAGTTATTGTCTATATTTGGCGCTGCGTTTTCGTAGGCAATGGCAAATTGCTGAGCAATAAACTCGATTTGACTTTGGTTTTGCTGCTGGTAATCGACTTTTCTTTCATAAATGAAAATCAGTGAAATGACCAAACTTAGGAAGGAAACTGGCAAAAAAATCGCAAAAAAAGTTTTAACTCTTAAAGAAAAATTTGAATTCATTACCAGTTATATACCTTATTAACCTACTAGGCTAAACGAATGGTTAGTAGCAGGCAAAATTTCCGTTTCTTTTACGACGATCACATTCACGAGTGTAGTTTTCGCAAGCCATTACCTTAGTACGAGATGGATTGCTTATTGTTTTACACTCACGCCATTTGGAGCGTAAATCACCATCTGGGATGTCTGCAGCTGGGCCGCCGAACATGTCACAACCCGCCAGGGTTAGGGTTGTTATGAGTAGTCCAAATTTGAGCTTCTCGCGCATGTGATGCTTCTCCGCTTTTATTTCGCGCTAACGATATAACGCTTTTGTCTTGCAATAGTGTAAATAAGTGATTTATAAAATCATAGAATTAAAGTAAGTTTCACGTTCTACGTAATTAATGTCAATGAAGTTTTTATGAATAACTATCCAACTATCGAGTCTTTAATAGGTCAAACCCCTTTGGTCAAGCTACAAAGGATAAATCCTAATAGCACGAATCAGGTCTTACTTAAGCTAGAAGGCCAAAATCCGGCGGGTTCTGTAAAAGATAGGCCTGCTCTCAATATGATAGCTCAAGCTGAGTTAAGGGGGGATATTAAGCCTGGCGATAGTTTGATAGAAGCGACCAGTGGCAATACCGGTATTGCTTTAGCCATGGTTGCAGCAATCAAAGGTTATAAGATGCATCTTGTGATGCCGGATAATATGAGTGCAGAGCGTAAATCTGCAATGTCTGCTTATGGCGCTGTATTACATCTTGTTACTAAAGAAGAAGGTATGGAAGGGGCAAGAGATCTTGCTATCTCTATGCAAGAAAAGGGGCAAGGCAAACTATTAAATCAATTTGCTAACCCTGATAACCCTGATGCCCATGTGAGTTCAACAGGTCCTGAGATCTGGCAGCAAACTCAAGGTGAAATTACTCACTTTGTGAGTGCAATGGGAACCACAGGTACCATTATGGGGGTGTCTAAATACCTTAAGTCTCAAAGTGATGCTGTCGAGATTATCGGTTTGCAACCTCAAGAAGGTTCCAGCATTCCTGGTATTAGACGTTGGCCAAAAGAGTACTTGCCAAGTATTTTTGATGAAACTCGAGTCGATAGAATCATCGATGTTGCACAAGTAGATGCAGAGAATGTAATGCGCGACTTGGCAACGAAAGAAGGTATCTTTTGTGGTGTTTCTTCTGGTGGCGCTGTTTCTGCTGCGCTTAAGTTATCTGAGCAGATTAATAATGCGACTATAGTCGTTATTATCTGTGATCGAGGTGACCGTTACCTATCTACGGGTGTATTTAATCCCGTATAAGCTTTAGATGTGTCTGTTATGAGGCATTAACTATTTTGGGGTAGAAAGCAATTTCTATTGTTTTTCTACCCAAAAATAAAAGAAATGGTTTCATTGCTTTAGCTTACTCCCTTGAAACCTGACGTATTTTATAAATTCTTCCCTTTATCTCCACTATGTTTGCTAGCTGATAGCTTAGCTTTTGGGTAAAATTGCCGCCGTTGTTAATAAATACAAATGAGCCCAATTTTTGAAGCATCGTACTCGTCAACAAAGAAGACCTAGCGCTTCCCCCGCTAAACTGGGACCCGAACTTGTTTTTCATATAGATCGTCTTACTCATGATGCCAGAGGCATTGCTAAGTCTGATGGCAAGGTTACCTTCATTGCTGGTGCGTTACCGGGAGAAGAGGTCAGTGCGCGGGTATTTAAGTCTAACCGCCGTTATGATGAAGCCAAGCTGACTCGTATTCAACAAGTATCAGTAGACAGAGAGAGTGCGGCATGCCAGCACTTCGATCAATGTGGTGGCTGTTGTTTTATGCACTTATCATATCCTAAGCAGGTTGAGGCGAAGCAAGTATGGTTAACTGGGCAGCTTCGTAAACTTAGTTTTACTGGTGAAATGGAGCAATTGACCGATGCACCGCTAGCTTATCGCCGTCGCGCTAGGCTAGCAGTTAAAACTAACAAAGATGGTAGCGTTAATATGGGGTTTAGAGGCAAGGCCTCTGCCGATATAGTGAACCTTGATACCTGTGTTGTGATGACTGAAAAACTGCAGGTAATTATGCCCAACTTGAAGCAGATTCTTGTTCAAAGTGAAAAGCCTAGTGCTATTGGTCATATTGAATTACTTGAAGATGATTTAGGCTGTTCTGTGTTATTGCGATTAACTGCTGACTTAACTTCCAATGACCTCGCTTTATGGGCTGAAAGCGCAAGTTCACATGCTTGGGACTTGTATTTACAAACGCCGACACTAGATAAAGCTAAATGTGATGAAGAATCACTTCGTCAATATACCTTGGAAGGTTTGTCGATTCACTACCATCCCCAGGACTTCATTCAGGTTAATAAACCTATGAATGATAAGATGGTGGCCCAAGCTTTGCAGTGGTTAGATCTTAATGATCAAGATAAGGTTTTGGATTTATTTTGCGGGGCAGGAAACTTCTCTCTGCCTATGGCTAAAACTGCTGCTAAGGTAGTTGGAGTGGAAGTTCAGCCGCAAATGGTGCTAAATGGCGAGCGCAATGCGAGTTTAAATGGACTAGAGAATGTGACCTTTATTGGTGCAGACCTAACCCAAAAAGTGACTCACAGTGAACTGAAAAAAGGTTTTACAAAAGCCTTGTTAGACCCGCCAAGAGCGGGAGCGTTTGAGTTTTTACCTAGTTTACTCAAACTCAAAATAGATACTATTTTATATGTGTCTTGTGATGCGGCAACGCTGGCACGAGATGCAGAATTTCTTGTAGAGCATGGTTATAAAGTGAAACGTGTGAGTATGATGGAAATGTTTCCTCAGACGGCTCATGTAGAAACTATGATGTTGTTACAAAAGAAGCACTAAGCAAAAGGTGAACACATGGTAACAGTGCGTAAGGATCATCCAACCCAAGCCGATGGGTCTGTGGATATTGATCTGTGGATGGCGCAGTTAGGCGACAATATTGATGTTTCAGCACGTGTGCCATTAAGGATGGCATGTGAGCTGGCACGTCAAGCGGAAGTTGCAATGGGTAAGGACTCCTACTGGGGGCCTCAAGCGAGTACCTTCAAAGCAGGCCTCGAAATGGTCGAAATCCTTTCCGGTTTTCGAGCTGATCAAGATTCTTTACTTGCCGCAGCCATGTATCGAGCTGTGCGTGAAGATCAATTAGCCATAGAAAAAGTGGCTGATATGTTTGGTCGTAAAGTCGCTTCCATTATTGAAGGCGTGATTCGCATGGGAGAGGTGTCTAAAAATCTTTCTGCAGATACAAAGATAGAAGTACTAGGTAATAGCGACAACCAGCTGGAATCATTACGAAAAATGCTGGTGTCTATTATTGATGATGTACGTGTTGTGCTTGTTAAGCTGGCCGAAAGAGCTTGTGCGATTAAAGAAGCAAAACATCAAGATGGCGCAAGGCGTGAAGCTGTGGCTTTGGAAGTGCAAAGTGTTTATGCACCTTTAGCCCACAGGCTTGGTATTGGTTATATCAAGTGGGAGCTGGAAGATTTATCTTTTCGTTACCTTTATCCGACCGAGTATAAGCGCGTCGCAACCTGGCTGGATGAAAAACGAATTGCCCGCCAAGAATATATCGATGAAGTGATTTCTACCTTAGATGTGGAATTGCAAAAAATAAATATTCATGCGGATCTAATGGGGCGAGCAAAGCATATCTATAGTATTTGGCGCAAAATGAAGCGCAAAAATATAGGCTTTGATGAGGTTTATGATGTTCGCGCTGTGCGTATTCTGGTTGATAAAACCATGGATTGTTATGGTGTGTTAGGCACAGTGCATACTCTTTGGAAGCCGATTCCCCATGAATTTGATGATTATATCAGTAACCCAAAATCTAATGGTTACCAGTCTTTGCATACGGCGGTAATTGGGCCGAATGGGCGAGCTGTCGAGATTCAGATACGTACTCACAAAATGCATGAAGATGCAGAACTTGGTGTATGTGCCCATTGGAAATATAAGGGCACAGATTTAAGTTCGAATAGTAGCTCATACGAAGAAAAGCTTTCTTGGTTAAGAACTATCTTGGACTTTCATGAGGTGCAAGGGGATCTTGAATCTCTGTCTGAGCAAGTTAGAAGTGATATCGAGCAAGATAGGATTTACCTCTTTACGCCGGATGGTCATGTTGTGGATTTGCCGACAAGCTCTACAGCGGTAGATTTTGCTTATCGTGTGCACACTGAGATAGGACATCGTTGTCGTGGTGCTAAGGTAAATGGTCGTATTATCTCTTTGGTCACTCCGCTAAAAACCGGTGATAAAGTAGAAATTCTAACCACTAAAGAAGGTGGGCCAAGCCGTGATTGGTTGCACAATAGTTTGGGGTATGTGAAAACAAACCGAGCTAGAGCAAATATCCAAAACTGGTTTAAAAAGCAGGATAAAGATAAGAATATTCAGGCTGGTCGTCAGATCATAGAGCAAAATTTTAAACGCCTTGGAATCGATGAAGCCAATATCGACTTACAACTCATTGCTGAAAAGTGTAAATACGCTAGCAAAGAAGAGTTCTATGTTGGCATCGGTGCGGGTGATATACAGATTGCTCGGATTTTACGTCGTATTGAAGATGTTTATGGTTTGGATGGCGATAAAGAGCATCCTCCTCGTTTACGTAAAAGTCAGCATGTTGCGGATCAAAGCGATGTTCATATTCGAGGTGTAGGTAAGCTACTCACGAGTATGGCGAAATGTTGTACGCCAATTCCCGGTGATGAAATTCTCGGTTTTATTACGCAAGGTAGAGGTGTGTCTGTACATCGCCAAGATTGTATTAATATGGTTCAGTTACAGGTAGATGAACCTGAGCGTGTGGTTGAAGTTGGCTGGGGGGAGGAGTCAGGCAACCTCTATCCGGTCAATATTCAGATTGAGGCTTATGACAGAACGGGCTTACTTAGAGATATCACCAATCTTCTCGCTAACGAAAAGGTTAATCTGTTATCCATGAATACGATTTCAACAAAAGAAAGTAATACGGCTCTGATTCGCTTCACAATTGAGGTGGGGGAGTTAGATATATTAAGTAAATTATTGCATCGTATTAATCAGCTACCTAATGTTCTTAACGTTTACCGTGAGCGTGAGAAGTGAGTCATAACTTAGATGATTTATTAACCTTAATGGCAAACCTGAGGACACCTGAAAAAGGGTGTCCTTGGGATTTAAAACAAACTCATGACAGTCTTATTCCTTATTTAACTGAAGAGACTTATGAAGTTCTTGATGCGATTGAGTCAAAAGATTTATCTCATTTAAAAGAAGAGCTCGGTGATTTACTCTTCCAAATAGTTTTTCATGCTCAGATTGCAAATGAGCATGATGCATTCAATTTTGATGATGTTGTTTCTGGTATCACCAGTAAAATGTTACGTCGTCACCCTCATGTTTTTCCTGATGGCAACTTATCCAGTTTTGGCGCTCAAAGTGATTTAACCGATGCTGAAATTGCTGAGCAATGGCAGCTGATAAAACAGCAAGAAAAAGCGTTAAAACCGCAGGATACGAAAACAGGTCTGCTTGACTCTATTCCCGCAAAGATGCCTCCTATGCAAAGAGCAGTAAAACTGCAAAAAAAAGCGGCTAAGGTTGGTTTTGATTGGCCGGATGTTAAGCCTGTCTTTGCAAAGATTCGAGAAGAGCTTGATGAACTAGAGGAAGCCATTGAAGAGCAAGATAATGGCCATATTCAAGAAGAGCTTGGTGACTTGTTATTTGTCATGGCTAATTTGGCAAGGCATGTTAAACAGGATCCAGAACAAGCGGTTAGCTTAACAAACCAGAAATTTTGTCGCCGATTTGCTAGAATTGAAAACTTGCTGCAAGAACAAGGCAAAAAATTAGATGATTGTGGCCTTGCTGAACTCGATAAGTATTGGGATCAAGCCAAATCAGAAGGCTTATAAGAGCCAAAAAATTGATCAATACCAAGTAGTGGTCAAGACGAATATTTTGTTGCGCATAAGTGAAAATTTGCTAATTGTTTAAATTATATGTGGGCAACATAGATTGATGGGAGATTATTAAGTGAGTGATCGACAGGCTTCGTTACGCGAAAATGTGAGACTTTTAGGTGATTGTTTAGGGGAGACCATGATCAATCATTTAGGGGAAGACTTACTTAATCAAGTTGAAGACATTCGTAGACTATCTAAGGAAGGTAGACAGGCAGGTGATTCAGCGCCTTTGATTGCAGCGTTAGAAGCCTTGAATGACGACGAAATAGTACCTGTTGCGCGTGCTTTTAACCAATTTCTCAATCTATCAAATATCGCAGAGCAATATCATAGGGTGCATAGACGCCGTACGAATGAAAGCTTAGGGGTATATCAGAACCCGGTTGGGGATCTTCTTACTCGATTACATGATAACGGCCACAGTCAAGAAAGCATTCTTGCTACCTTGAAAGAACAATCTATTGAGCTTGTGTTAACTGCTCACCCAACTGAAGTAGTACGCCGTTCTCTTATTCAAAAATACGACAATATTTCCTCTGAACTTGAAGCGCTAGATAAAGATAATATTCTCCCGCTTGAAGAAGATATTCATGTGCGTCGTTTAAGTGAAATCATTACGCAGGCTTGGCACACGGATGAAATTCGTGATCAAAGACCGACACCGGTTGATGAAGCTAAATGGGGTTTTGCTGTTATTGAGCAATCTCTATGGCAAGCTATTCCACGTTTCTACCGTCAGTTAGAGCAGCAGTTCAGCCGTCACTTAGACGGTGCCTTAATGCCTATGGATTTAGCGCCAGTTAAGTTCGCAACCTGGATGGGTGGCGATAGAGACGGTAATCCAAATGTGACGGCTAAAGTGACGAACGAAGTCAGTTTACTCGCCCGTTGGATGGCTGCGGATCTTTATATAAAAGATTTAAATGTACTGCGCTCTGAATTTTCTATGTCTGAATGTAACCAGGCTTTAAGAGATAGAGTGGGTGAAAGTACTCAGCCTTATCGTGAAATTCTACGTAATCTTGAAAATAAAATGATAGCCACTCGCGACTGGGCGCAAGCATGTATTAAAGGTGAACCTGCGAGTCGTGAAAATATTCTTTTAGAAAGTAAACAATTACATGATGATTTAGTACTTTGTCACCAATCTTTGATTGATTGTGGCATGAAGGTGATTGCAAATGGTCGCCTGCTTGATTTGATTCGTTGTGCTGCTACGTTCGGTCTCAGTTTAGTAAAGCTAGATGTAAGACAAGATGCATCGCGTCATATTGATGCGCTATCCGCGATTACTCGCTTTTATGGTGTGGGTGATTATGCAGAATGGGATGAAGCGTCACGCCAAGCGTTTTTGTTAACCGAGCTAAACTCTAAGCGTCCATTGTTGCCTCGTGATTGGGTGACGACACCTGAAGTCAGAGAAGTATTAGATACTTTTGCCATGATAGCGGATGGTGATGCTAGTTCATTCGGTTCTTATGTGATTTCCATGGCTAGTGCGCCGTCAGATGTTTTAGCTGTCGCTCTTTTATTGCAAGAGAGTGGTGTCGTGCAAAAAATGCGTATTGTGCCTTTGTTCGAGACATTGGCTGATCTTGATAATGCTCAGCCTACGATAGAGCAGCTTTTCTCTATGCCATGGTACAAGGCTTATATTGATGGCCAACAGGAAGTCATGATTGGCTACTCTGACTCGGCGAAAGATGCAGGACAAATTGCTGCGACTTGGGGTCAGTATCGAGCGCAAGAGGCATTAACCGATCTTTGTCATAAACACGGTGTTCGCTTAACTTTATTCCATGGTCGTGGTGGTACCGTTGGCCGTGGTGGTGGTCCTGCACATGTAGCTATCTTGTCTCAGCCTCCAGGTTCTGTGAATGGTTCGATCCGAGTGACAGAGCAAGGTGAGATGATTCGCTTTAAGTTCGGTATTCCAGATATTGCGGTACGATCTTTAGAGCTTTATTGCTCTGCTGTATTAGAAGCTACCTTGATGCCTGCAGAGGCGCCAAAAGAAGAGTGGCGCGCTGTTATGGATGAAATGGCTGAGATAGGCATGAATCAATACCGCAGCATAGTTCGAGGTCATGAAGACTTTGTGCCTTACTTTAGAGCTATTACACCAGAGCAGGAATTGGCAGAGTTGCCATTAGGTTCTCGACCTGCTCGTCGTAAAAGTGATGGTGGCGTCGAAAGTTTACGTGCTATTCCTTGGATTTTTGCTTGGATGCAAATTCGCTTGATGCTGCCTGCTTGGTTAGGTGCTGAAAGCGCATTACAGCAAGCGGTGGATTCTGGACATTTAGAAAAATTAAGACAGATGCGAGAAGAGTGGCCTTTCTTCTCCGCTTACCTTGATATGTTAGACATGGTTTTGGCGAAAGCTGAGCCTGAAATAGCAGAGTATTATGAGAAACGCCTTGTGCCTGAAGAGCTTAAACCGTTAGGCCGTTTACTACGAAATAAGCTCCAGAAGGTGAGTTCATTAATCGTTGAGCTCAAAGAACAAGAACGTTTGATAGAAGATAATCAAACCATACGTCAGTCAATTGATGTTCGTAACCCCTACATAGATCCGTTACATTACCTGCAGGCTGAATTGCTCTACCGTAGTAGACAAATGTCTGATAACAAAAAGGTGAGTAAAGCGCTTATGATTACCATGGCAGGTATCGCAAGCGGCATGCAGAACACGGGTTAAATTAAGTCTTAGCCTTTGAAAGTGGAGGTTCTGGACAGGATTTTCACTTTCATGAAGGTATAGTCAGCTAAAATTGCCAAAAAATTGTTTAAAAGCGATCAATTCAGATCCTAATAACGAATATTTGTCAGTTAATTTGCATATTCAATGCTTGCTTGGGTATCCTTGGCGACCGTTTTATTTTTTATGACTTGGGAAGTGGCTAGGTATAAATTTGAGCTAGATGATGCTCTGCCTGTAAGACCGCCAAAAGTCACACCAGTTTTTTATTTTTAAAATTATATATAGGAGATTGTTATGCGAGTTATTCTATTGGGCGCACCAGGCGCAGGTAAGGGTACGCAAGCGCAATTTATTACTGAAGCTTTTTCTATTCCACAAATCTCTACTGGTGACATGCTACGCGCAGCCATTAAAGAAGGTACTGAACTAGGCCTTAAAGCTAAAGCTGTTATCGATGCAGGTGCTTTGGTTTCTGATGATATTATTATCGGTTTAGTAAAAGAGCGTTTAACGGCTGATGATTGCAACAATGGTGCTTTGTTTGATGGTTTTCCTCGTACGCTTCCGCAGGCTGATGCTTTAAAAGATGCTGGTGTTGATATCGATTATGTTGTTGAAATTGATGTAGCTGATGAGGAAATCATCCAACGTCTAAGTGGTCGTCGTGTACACCCAGGTTCTGGCCGCATTTACCATACAATCTACAATCCACCAAAAGTGGAAGGTAAAGATGATGAAACAGGTGAAGACTTGGTTCAACGTGCTGATGATACAGAAGAGACTGTTCGTAATCGTCTAGGTGTTTACCATGATCAAACAGCACCATTAGTTAATTACTACAACGATTGGGCTAAAACAGGCGCGGATAACGCACCTGAATACGTAAAAGTTAACGGTGTGGGTGATCTTAATGAGATCAAGCAAACCTTATTGGCGGCTCTAAAAGCGTAATAAAGATGACTGCCATTTTAGCGTTAGATACTTCGACACCAGCATGCTCTGTCGCATTGCTGGTAGACGGTGTGATGATGGATGATTTTCGTCTTGCACCTCGTAAGCATAATGAGCTTATTCTTCCCATGGTGGATCAGATGCTAACTCAAGCTCAATTGAGCTTATCTGATCTTGATGCCATTGCTTTTGCCCGAGGTCCTGGTTCTTTTACTGGATTGAGGATAGCGGCGGGTGTGGTGCAAGGTTTAGCTTACGGTGCTGATTTACCCGTTATTCCCGTTTCGACATTAGCTGCATTGGCTTTGGATGGTTTTCAGCAAACGGGGGACAGTCATTGGCTGGCTGCCTTGGATGCTCGTATGGGAGAGGTTTATCTAGGTGGATATGAGTTCTCTGAGAATGACGGTTCACTGCTAGTGAAAAGGAGTTTCGAAGAGGTTGTCATTAAGCCAGATCAGGTGCCAAACTTTGATAAAGCTTATCAAGGTATAGGCTCTGGTTGGTGTTATCAAGAAACACTATCAAACTTATTACCAAGTAAAGCTAAACATATTTTAGAGGACGCTGCACCGAAGGCATCTTGTATTGTTCGCTTGGCTGAAATTGCTTGGCAAAAAGGTGAGACAATCGCTGCTCATGAAGCTGTTCCGACTTATCTAAGGGATGAGATTTCATGGGAAAAGCAACCGCTTAAAGTAGGGAAACGATAGTTTAATGTTTTGGTACCAAATACTCTTCCTAGCTCTTATTCAAGGGTTAACGGAATTTTTGCCTATATCGAGTTCTGCCCATCTTATTTTACCTGCTCAGGTGCTTAATTGGCCTGATCAAGGTTTAGCTTTTGATGTAGCGGTGCATGTAGGTACTTTGATTGCTGTTGTAACCTATTTTTATCGCGATCTTATTCAGGTTGTAAGTGGTTGGTTTGCCTCTTTGTCGGGTAAAGGGTCAAGTGATCAAAGTAAGTTAGGCTGGTATTTGATTATAGGTACAATCCCTGCAGGTTTAGCTGGATTAATTTTCAATGACTTTATTGAAGAGAATCTTAGGTCTGTTGAAGTGATTGCTTATGCCACTATTGGCTTTGGCATATTGCTTTGGTTATCAGATAAGTTTGGTTCGCAAAGGAAAAGTGAATACCAGTTAACATGGCGTACCAGCTTAATGATAGGTATTGCTCAGGCAATTGCTTTGATTCCTGGGACATCTCGTTCTGGTATTACTATGACAGCGGCAAGGGCGTTTGGTTTTAACCGTGAAGCCTCTGCACGATTTTCGTTTTTACTTTCTATTCCTTTAATTACTTTAGCAGGTGGCTATAAACTCATCCAGTTACTGACCACTGATGTCTATGTAGAATGGGGGGCACTTGTTTCTGGTGTGATCTTATCTGCACTAAGTGCCTACTTTTGTATTTACTTCTTTTTGAAGTGGTTAAATACTATTGGTTTTACACCCTTCTTAATATATCGTCTAATATTGGGAGGCGTACTACTCGCCTTGGTATATGCTGGTTAGTCTTTTTCTTATTACGTTGAGGTCGCGCTTGTTATGCAAATAAATACGCGTTTTCCTGTTGTTTCAGATACAGGTCAGTCTAAAGTAAGGCCGACGCTTCCTGCTGTTGCTGAACCTACTAGTGCCCCTCAGTTCTCTTTGCCTGCTAGTCCAATGGCTAGTTTTGAACATGCTCAGCAGAGTCAGGGTGCTAAGTTTAGTCGTGTTGAAGGTTTGGATAGAGCGGTACAAGAAGCGATTGCGAGTTATCAAGCAACGCAATCAATGGCGGCAGATAATCCTAAAAACTACCTTATTGGCGTTGATACTTTCGCTTAACTTTCTATTTATATTGTAATCCTTCATGACTCAATCTCTTGCTGTAAGTGCGTTAGAGCCTTTTTATAAAGAGGCTGCTAAGACCTTAGCGAAATCTCTTCGACTTGATTTTTACTCTGTTAAAACACCGCTTAAATTTGTGAATCAATATGATTACCTTTTGCTTGTTTCAGACCATGTCGCCATTGCTAAAACGGGAAAAGGTGCTCCAGCACCCGTGAAGGTTGATTTTACGAGTGGGGCTGTTGCGCATAGGCGTAAGTTTGGTGGAGGTAAAGGGCAGGACATTGCTAAAGCTGTTGGTTTAAATAAACGTGCAGACATTAGCGTGCTCGATGCGACGGCAGGGTTGGGGCGTGATGCTTTTGTGTTAGCCACACTTGGTTGTAAGGTGACCTTATTTGAGCGTGTTCCCTTTGTTAGGGCTTTGCTTGAATCTGGTTTGAATGCGGCCCGTTATCATGAAGACGTTGCTGATATTATGGCGCGTATGAAACTTGCTTCTTCTACTTTGGATGAATACGTGGGTGAACCTGTCGATGTCGTCTATTTAGATCCCATGTACCCACATACGGAAAAATCTGCAGCTGCTAAGAAGGAGATGGCGTTTTTTAGAGATCTTATCGGCCATGATGAAGATGCTGATGCGCTCTTACCCTTAGCCTTGGAGAAGGCTAAGTATCGTGTTGTGGTAAAGCGTCCAAAAGGTGCTCCCTACCTAGATTTGAAAAAGCCTACTTATCAATTAGACGGGAAATCCGGGCGCTTCGATATCTATGTTTTAAAATCACTTGATTCAAGCGAAGTTGATGAATCCTAATCCTTGTTAGTGATTAATAATGAGGAGGGATTTCATTGTCTGAATTGATGCCTTGCTGGCTACGGTATGACTCAAGGAGATTACCCAGCAGCTTTACTTTTTCTTGTAGTATCAGTAGATCTTTTTGCTGCTGAGAAACCACTTGGTTTAAGCTTTCTATCGTATCTTCCTGATACAGTACTTTGAATTCTAAGTCATTGATGCGCTCGTTGATTTCTGTAGTGTTCATTCGTACCATCTGTATGTTAATCTTATGACGTTAAGCTCTTGAGTTTGCCGTGTTGATAAAAAGTTTAACAATCAATTGTTAAACTTCATAAGCAGCATTTCTATTTTTGTACCAAAAGCGAGTCCCGCTATTATAGGGGGTTATGCGTGGAATCTAAATGGCAATCATGGGTGCTTTGTATAGCAAGTTATATTTTTTTATTTTACCACTGATGCTGGCCTCAATAATGCCGGATAAAGTGGGTTTTTCATTTCACTGTTAAAAGAGAAATTTTATGAATGACAATCAAGATAATGAAGTAAGTAGCAGCGCGACATCTGCCACTCCTTCTGTATTTTCATTACGTGCTTTTGTAGCAAGTATTATTATTGCTTTAGTTATGCCATTACTAATGGCTGCTGTTTTAAAGGAAGACCTAGGTACTAACTTCCTTGTATATTTTGCTTTTGTTTTTGTTGCATCTTACTTAGGTGCTGTATTAGGCGGAGAATCTAAAGCCTCTGCGACTTCTTCATCGGAAGAAGAGGATGAAGACGATGACCGTGAAGAAGGGACTGTTAAGTGGTTTAATTCTTCAAAAGGTTTTGGCTTCTTGACTCGAAATAACGGTGAAGATGTTTTTGTTCATTATCGTGCTATCCGCGGCCGTGGTCGTCGTTTCTTGATTGAAGGCCAACAAGTCCGTTTTTATGTAACCGAAGGCGAAAAAGGCAAACAGGCTGAAAACGTTTCTATTTTACGTAACGGTTAATTAATTTTTAAAGGATAGTGTTATGGCAAGTGTTACCTTAAAAGGAAATGCATTTGAAACTGTTGGGCAATTGCCTGAAATCTCTTCAAAAGCCCCTAATTTCGAATTGGTTAAAACAGATTTATCTGTCGTCACTTTAGCTGACTATCAAGGTCAGAAATTGGTGTTGAATATCTTTCCTTCAATCGATACGCCAACTTGTGCAACATCAGTTCGTAAATTTAATGAAGCTGCAGCGTCTTTAAAAGATGTGACTGTATTATGTGTTTCTGCTGATTTACCTTTTGCTGCCGCTCGTTTTTGTGGTGCTGAAGGGATTGATAATGTTGATACTGGATCTAGCTTCCGTTCTAGCTTTGGTAGTGATTACGGTGTCGATTTTAAGACTGGGCCTCTTGTTGGTCTGACTTCTCGTGCGCTTGTTGTTATCAATGAGCAAGGTGAAGTGATTCATACTGAGCAAGTTGCTGAGACAGCTGATGAGCCAAATTATGATGCAGCACTTGCTGTTTTATAAGCTCGCCTGAAACAAAAAAGCCAGCTCAATGAGCTGGCTTTTTTGTGCCTAAAATTTACTTGATACAGGTCTGTATGAACTGGTCACTTGTTAGTCGCTAATCTCGTCCTGGAGTTGCTCTAAAAAGCCTTGCATATATTTAGTGCGTTTATCGGCTTCTTCTCTCGCTGATCGGCAATACATGGTGTTTTTTATTTTTAAAAGCTTTTGATAAAAATGATCAAGGGTGAAGGTTTTATCATCAACTTTTCTTGTTTTGCAAAATGGGTCTTCAGGTGCGTAAAGCGGGCGTTTTAATTTGCTGCTTACTTGTAAGCATCTGGCTATACCAATGGCGCCCAATGCATCGAGTCTATCTGCATCCTGTACTATTTTAGCTTCTAGTGTCGTTGGTGTGATGTTGGCGCTATAGCTATGGCAGCAAATGGCATGATGAATCGCTTGGTGATGTTCTGCAGGGTACTGAATGCTGGTTAGAAAGCGAATGGCTTTGTCTGCTGCTAGTTGTGAGGCTTGGGCTCGTTGAGGGTGGTCCTTAGGTAGAGATAAGCAATCATGTAACCATGCAGCAGGTATTACGACCGCCTCTATCGCACCTTCTTGCTGGCAAAGTTTAGAGGCATTTTTCACGACTCTTAAAACGTGCTGATAATCATGAGCTAAGTCAGTTTGCATTTCTGCTTGGATGAAAGTGGCAAAGGCAGGCTCAAAATGAGAATGCAAAGTCTTCTCCTTGGAAGTGGGCGATAAAAAAACGCCAAACGAGAGCTCGATTGGCGTTTTTTTTATAAAGATTTACTTGTTAAGCAACTTGTACCGGAATGGTGTTAGTACTGCGCTCAACGCTGTTATCTTCGTTTAAATAGACTAGTTTAGGCTCAAACTTATCTGCTTCTTTCTCATCCATATTGGCATAAGCTGCGATAATGATTCTATCGCCAACTTGTACGCGACGAGCGGCTGCGCCGTTCATTGATATTGTGCCAGAACCTGCTTCGGCCAAAATAACATAAGTATGGAAGCGTTCTCCATTGCTTACGTTATAGATATCAATTTTTTCAAACTCACGAAGACCTGCTAGTTTGACTAGGTCGCTGTCGATAGCACAAGAACCGTCATACCAAAGCTCAGCTTGAGTAACGCAAGCCATGTGAAGTTTGCCTTTAAGCAGGGTAATTTGCATGTTTTCTCTCTCTATATTTCTTTACCGGACTAGTTGTGTAGCCGTTAGTTAAAAGCGGGGTCATGCCCTAGCTTTAGTAAAATTAGCGCCAAATAAATGGGCCTTCTTCGTATTGATTTATGTGCCACCACTGATCAGGGTCTTGTTCTTCCGTCTCGCTCCAGCTAGCAATATTGCACCTAATTTCGCAGTTCAGGGCTTTGTACGCTGCTTTTGCGCATTCAACATCATCTTGCCAAGGTGTTTTATCTGAATTTAACCAAACTGAGGTAAATCGCTTTCCAGCTGCTTGCTCTAATATTTGAACTTCAAATTCAGTATCGTTAGTGGCGACATTGAGGCTCAGCAAAGTTTCATTTAAAGCTTTTTGCTCAATGATCTTAAAATGAGTCTGCAACCACTCAATAATTTTATCCTTGTTGCAAGAAAGCAGGTAAATCTCAATATCTGGCTGCATTGTGCTTAATGATCCTTGTTATTAATCATGTGGTATAGGCGAAGTAAGCTCATCGATAGGTAGCCAAAAAGCGCCATGATTATGCCAATGCCCGCTATGATAACACCGAGTAGCGCTATCATCTCTTGTTGAAGTGAGTTTGCTAGTACTCTATCGGAAATAATGAGTATTAAGGCGCCGAATAAAAACACCAATATGCCTTGTAAAAGGCGAGCAAAAGCGAGTTTAGGATTATTACCTAAACGTAAGGCAAGTTGGTGAACTTGCCTTCTAAACTTGAGGAATGATTTTCTTTGGCTCATGGCTGGCAAATTAAACTATAGGAAAAGATTTTCCAAGGTTTTTCGATAAATATTCGTCAGCTGGTTTAGACTCTCTGCCTCAACACATTCGTTGATCTGGTGTATGGTTGCATTAATAGGGCCTAATTCAACCACTTGTGTTCCCATTTGAGCAATGAACCTACCGTCTGATGTGCCGCCAGATGTAGAAAGTTCAGGTGTGATGTTAACGCTATCTTCAACAGATTTAACAATGGCGTCTACTAGTTCACCTGGGCGAGTGAGGAATGGTAGGCCGTTATAGGTCCACTCAATATCATATTTAACATCGTGCTTTTCGAGAATGGCAAGAATGCGGGTTTTGATCTTGTCAAAATCCAATTCAGACGAAAATCGCAAATTGAATAATGTGTTTAAGGTGCCCGGAACAACGTTGGTTGCGCCCGTGCCTGAATTGATGTTGGAAACTTGAAAACTTGTTGGTGGGAAGAAATCGTTGCCTTCGTCCCAATGTGTCTCAGAAAGCTCAGCGATAACAGGTGCGGCAAAGTGGATTGGGTTTTGTGCTAAATGAGGGTAAGCCACATGACCTTGTTTACCATAGATGGTTAGGTTGCCACTAAATGAGCCTCGACGGCCATTTTTAATGATATCGCCAAGTTGGTTAGTGCTGGATGGCTCACCTACAATGCACCAATCGACTTTTTCTTTACGTTCAATAAGAGCATCTACTACACGCGTTGTACCATCTACAAACGGGCCTTCCTCATCGCTCGTGATTAAGAAAGAAATCTGGCCTTTGTGATCTGGGTTGGCATTAACAAATTCTTCAACAGCAACCACCATAGAGGCTAGGCTCCCTTTCATATCTGCAGCGCCACGACCATATAACTTACCATCAATGATCTTCGGCTCAAAAGGAGGGTTAATCCATTCTGATTCAGGGCCTGTCGGTACAACATCTGTATGACCTGCAAAGCAAAGATTTGGACCAGAAGTACCTCTTTTAGCGTAAAAGTTTTTTACTTCGCCAAATGGCATCTCTTCTATTTCGAAGCCAAGTTTTTCTAAGCGTTGAATCATCACATCTTGGCAGCCAGCGTCTTCCGGCGTAACTGATGGGCGAGAAATAAGGTCAAATGCGAGTGCTAAAGTTGAGGACAGGTTAGTCATAGTGGTCTTTTCTTTACCTTGGGTCGAAGTTTTTGTTACTTTTAAGTATGTTTGCTAGGATACAGCTCGAATTACGAGGCCTTTTTATGAAAAAACTATTAATTTTATCTAGCCTATTTTTGTTGACCGCCTGTGGTGTGCAAACATATGAAACAGGTTATGCGAGAACAAGTAACCAATACGTGCCTTTAATTATGTCGGATGAGGCGGGTAATGGTACTGCACCTGTTGTTAACCTTTGCGGGCAGGGGGTCTATACAGCTTACTTAAATAACGTTTATCGATGCGCTTACGCACCTGTGATTCTTCCTTGATGGTTAGTTAAATATTGCTTGGTATTCGGCAGCTTTAAAGCCAAGTGCCGCCTTGTTGTCATGTATTAATAGAGGGCGTTTTATTATAGCGGGTTGAGCTAAAGCCTGTTCTATTGCTAAGGCATCATTCATATTAGACTTGGTCTCTTCATCTAATGCTCGCCATGTTGTACCGCGTTTGTTGAGAATCTTTTCCCATCCAAACTCAGCTACCCATTGGCTTATGAATGCTTTTTCTAACCCGTCTTTGCGGTAGTCATGAAAGTTAAACTCAATATCGTTCTGAGTTAACCAAGCCATCGCTTTTTTCATTGTGTCGCAGTTCTTAATGCCGTAAATGTTTGTCATTGTCAGCCTTATTATTCTATAAAAGCGCGACCCTATTAGATCGCGCTAGATAAAACTTAGTTGTTAGCGTGAAGTTCTTCGTTCAGGCTAACGGCAGATTTATTGGTGCGACATTCAACTGCACCTGTTTCTGAATTACGAATGAATAGTAGGTCAGATTTGCCAGATAGCTCACGTGCTTTCACAGTAGCAACTTCATTACGATTTTCATCGCGAACTAGAACTTTTTGTCCAGCAGTGATGTATAGGCCTGCTTCTACTGTACAGCGATCGCCAAGACCAATACCAATACCCGCATTTGCACCGACTAGGCATTTTTCACCTACGCCTATGATGATTTCGCCGCCGCCAGATAGTGTGCCCATGGTAGAGCAGCCAGCACCAAGGTCTGAACCTTCACCAATAACAACGCCAGCAGAGATTCGGCCTTCAATCATTGAGTTGCCTAAAGTACCTGCATTAAAGTTACAGAAGCCTTCATGCATTACTGTCGTGCCTTCACCAAGGTGCGCGCCAAGACGAATACGGGCTGCATTACCAATACGAACACCTGATGGCACAACAAAGTTAGCCATTTTAGGGAACTTATCAACGCTAAAGATTTCGATTGTACGGCCTTCCATACGAGCGCTTAGTTGGCGATCTGCTAGTTCTCTAACGTCGATAGGGCCATCGCTTGTCCAAGCTGTGTTGATTAATAAGCCAAACATGCCAGTTAGGTTTGTGCTGTGAGGCTTAATTACACGATGAGAAATTAGCTGAAGTTTTAGGTAAACTTCAGCTGGGTTGCTTGGTGCTACATCATTGCTTAGTAGGCAAAGAATAACTGGCTGAGTTGATGCTTTTAGGCGTGATGCAAGTTCAGCTTGCTCAATGTTACCTGCTTTAAGTAGGCTCATGTGAAGGCGGTTAAGGTCGCTTTCATCCAACACAATAGTATCATTGCCTTCTGTGTAGCTAGTGCTTTCAAGGATCGCATCAATAACGGCTTTTTCAGGATTGATGATAGGGTTTGAGTAAAAAACTTCTAACCACTCACCTTCTGTATTTTGTGTGCCTATGCCTAAACCTAATGCGAAAAATTGACTGCTCATTAATTAACTCCAACGCGGTAAATATAAAGTTAGTTCAAGCTAAGCTGTCTCCAGCTTAACCTGTAAAAGTGAATGCCAGTATGGTATCAGTTTCAAATTAATTTGGCTTTGCTGAAATGATAAAAATACTGGCGTTTTTTGATAAAAAATTTTGCTTATTTTGTGTGTTTTAACATGAAGCGTTTAATGCGGGATGCTGCTTCAACACAATCTTGCGTAGTAGCTACAAGGGCCATGCGCACGTGGTTTTTAGCAGGGTTAATACCTTCTACATCACGAGCAAGGTAACGACCAGGTAATACTAGTACCGCTTCTTCTTGGTAAAGTTTTTGGCAAAAAACTTCATCGTCCATATCTAGTTGGGGCCAAAGGTAAAAGCCTGCATCAGGTTTGTTTACTTTCATTACTGGTGTCAGGATCTCTAGTACCTGCTCAAACTTTTCACGATAAAGGTTGCGGTTTTCTAATACGTGTCCTTCGTCGTTCCAGGCGCTAATGGAAGCCATTTGGGTTTGCAGTGCCATCGCGCAGCCATGGTAGGTTCGATAAAGTAAAAAGCTGGCGAGAATATCGGCATCCCCAGCAACAAAGCCAGAGCGTAACCCTGGTAGGTTTGAGCGCTTAGATAAAGAGTGAAAAACGAGACAGTTTTTATACTCTGGATTATCCAATCTCTGGCAGGCTTCTAATAGGCCTGTTGGTTTTGTATTTTCATCGAAATAGATTTCTGAATAGCATTCGTCAGCAATGATGGTGAAATCAAACTCAGCTGACTTTTTAAGCAGGAACTCATAGTCTTCTAGTGTTGTGACATAACCATTAGGATTGTTCGGAGAGCAAGTAAATACGATTTGAGTATCTTGCCAAACCTGATCACTGATGCAGGTATAGTCAATTTTATAGTTTTGCTCTGGATTGCCGGCTAAAAAGTGTAGCTTTGCGCCAGCTAGAATAGTTGCTCCCTCGTAAATTTGATAAAAAGGGTTTGGGCTAATTACTGTGGCATTAGGTTTGGTTGAGTCTACAAGTGTTTGGGTGATGGCAAAAAGGGCTTCACGGGTACCTGTTACGGGTAAAACTTGAGTGTCAGGGTTTAGCTGATTCAGTTGAAAGCGCTTACTTGCCCAGTTGGCGATACTTTGTCTTAGCTCTGGGGTGCCTTTGGTGCCTGGGTACTTGCTAACCTTATCTAAGTTTTGAGTGAGTGTATCCAACACGAATTGTGGTGCTGGATGTTGTGGTTCACCTATGGTGAGTTTTATTAACTCAAGGTCTTTGTTGGGTGTGATATCGGCTAAAAGCTTAGCGAGCTTTTCAAACGGGTACGGGTGTAGTTCATTTATTGATGGATTCATTTCTTCCTCGCTAATTGGCTTGTGAAAATAAGTCGATTTTTTCTTCGAGTTGTTGGCAGAGCTGTTTAATGCGGGCCTCTTCTAAAATTGGCTCACCACTTTTCTCTGTGATGTAAAAGGTGTCTTCTACTCGTTCACCTAAGGTGGCAATTTTAGCTTTATGTAACATGACGTTTTTGGTCATAAAGAATTGGCCGATCATAGCAAGTAGGCCAGGGCGGTCTGGAGCAATCACATCCATGGCAGACCAAATGTCTTCTGGGTTGTTTTCAAGACTGACTCTGGCGGCATTATTAAAGATTTTAAGAATTCTTGGTGTGTATCTTTGAATCAAGCTTTCATAAAGAGAAGGAGACTCTAGTTGTTCAATTAAGGTGTCTTGGATGAGTTTGATTTTTGCATTATCGAGATTCCAGTTGGTGTTGCTATCATTATCATCCATCACGACGAGGGTGTCTAAACTGTAGTTATGGGTCGTGATATTGATCTTGGCATCAAGAATGGTTAGGCCCAATTGCTCAAGTGTGGCAGCCGTAACGGCAAAGAGGTGATCGCTACATGGGGTATAGACAAAAATACGGTTAGCACCTGAAAAGTTTCGGCCACCCAGTGATTTAATGGCGACTAATGGCTTATCGCTTTTGTGGTTTATAATGGCCTCTGTGTTCCAGGCAATTTCATCGCCGCTGGAACGTATGAAATATTCATCATCTATGGTTTCCCAGATGTTTTCCGCTTCACACATGTCGACGCGACGCTCAATAAGTACTTCTAAGGCTCTTTGCTTATGCTCGTCAATGAGCATCTCTGCATCTATTGGTGAGTCTAGACCGCGTCTTAAGGCTCGCTTGGTTTCTAAATAGAGTTGGCGCATTAATGAGGCGCGCCAGCTATTCCACATAGCAGGATTGGTCGCATTAATATCTGCCACGGTCAAAATGAAAAGATGGTCTAGGTGTTCTTGGTCTTTAACTATGCGTGCAAATTCCCAAATGACTTCAGGGTCTGAGATATCTTTACGCTGAGCGGTAACAGACATGAGTAGGTGGTTTCTAACAAGCCAAACAATCAGTTCTGTATCATGCTTAGATAGGCTATGTCTCTCACAAAAAGCTCTAGCATCTTGGCAACCTAACTCAGAGTGATCTCCGCCTCTGCCTTTTGCTATGTCGTGATATAGCCCAGCGATATAAATAAGCTCTACTTTAGGTAGATGACGAATTGTTTGAGATGAAATTGGAAATTTTTGTTTATACTCCGGCAGCCAAAGTCTGCGCAGGTTTTCTACTAATTGTAGAGTGTGGGCATCAACCGTATAAACATGGAATAGGTCGTGTTGCATCTGACCTATGATGGCTTCAAATTCGGGTAGGTAGCGGCCCAATATGCCAATGTGTTTCATGGAGCGTAATAGGCTGGTCATGCTGTATGGACTTGAGATAATGTCCATAAAGAGCTCTGTGTTGTGCTTATCGTACCTAAATTCATCATCAATCAGATCTAGGCTGTTTTGCAGGGCTCGCATAGTGTTGGCGCGTAAGCCTTTGATATCTTCTCTGCTGCCTAAAACCACATAAACTTCTAAAATTGCAGAGGGGGTTTTACGAAAAATATCCTGATCGCGAATATCTAGTTGCCCGTTATGGACTTGAAATCTGTCATTAATGATTTCTGTAATATTGCTTTGATCTGGGTATAAAAATGATTCTTCAAAGTGTTGTAGTAATAAATCGTTTAGTTGTTGTATTGCAGCAACACTTTGATAGTAGCCTTGCATAAAATGTTCGACGTTACGTTTCAGATCATCACCGATAAAGCCAAATGTACCAGCCAGGCTGCGTTGATGGTCAAACAATAAGCGATCTTCTTTGCGGTTGGTTTCAATGTGCAGAGCCCAACGGATTCGCCATAAATGAGAAACCGCCTCTTTTAGTCTGTGATACTCGTCTTCGGATAAAAATGACTTATTAATAAGGGCACTTAATCTATGGGTGTGTAAGTGACGTTTGGCAACCCAGTCAATGACTTGCATATCTCTTAGTCCACCAGGGCACTCTTTTAGATTAGGCTCTAAATTGTAGGCTGTGTTTTGGTATTTTTCGTGCCTTTGTTCTTGCTCTTTGATTTTTGCTTGATAAAACGAGTGGCCATCCCACATGTGTTCAACGTCAATAGCAAGTTGTACGTTAGCAAGTAGATCAGGTTCGCCTGCTAGGTGGCGTGACTCTATCAAATTAGTGATTATGGTTATGTCATCTTGAGCGAGTTTGACGCATTCGTCATGGGTGCGAACGCTGTGACCCACATCTAAATTGATATCCCATAAGAAGGTGATAAAAGCTTCAAGTTTGAGTTTAAGAGACTCATTTACTTGATTGATCAGGATAAGTAAGTCGACATCAGATTTCGGATGTAATTCACCACGACCATAACCGCCTACAGCAACTAGACAGACGTCTTTTTCTTGGTCTAGGCCTTTTGCTTGCCATGCAGTGAGAAGCACTTGGTCGATGAGGCTGGCGCGGCCTTTTACTAGCCATTCAATCGGGAGTTGTTGTAAAAAAAGTTGGTTGAGTGCTTCGCTTTTTGTCTCAATAATGTCTTTGTATATTGAGACGGGACAGCTTGCTTGACTTAATTCTTGCTGCTCTTTTTCGGTGAGAGTGGGTAAGTCTATATGTGCAGGGCTGTCCATCTTGGTCCTCTTTGTTTTTGTCGGGTATGGTTTATGGCATTGAGTTAACTAAAGTCTTCTTCTGCGCGTTTAGTTAAAATTTCAACGCCATCTGCGGTCACTAGAAGTGAGTGTTCGTATTGTGCAGATAGGCGGCCGTCTTTTGTTTTTGCAATCCAATTGTCTTGCCCGGAGTGCTTAACCTGCTTTTTACCTGCATTGATCATAGGTTCAATGGTAAAAGTCATGCCTTCTTCGATGACTGCCCCTGTTCCTGCTGTGCCGTAATGTGCAACTTGAGGTTCACCATGGAAAGTTGTGCCAAGGCCGTGGCCGCAATACTCTTCAACAACTGAATAGTTGTGTTTGTGTGCATGTGCTGCAATAGCGGCCCCTAAGTCACCAATGCGAACGCCTGGCTTAACCATTTTGATGGCAAGGTATAGGCACTCTTGGGTGACTTTGCATAAGCGTACTAAGTGAGGTGCTGGTTCGCCTGCGAAAAACATGCGGCTTGTGTCACCATAATAACCATCTTTAATAACGGTAATGTCTATGTTAACCGCGTCACCTTTTTTTAGCGCTTTAGCATTTGGGATGCCGTGGCAAATAACATCATTTACTGATGTGCAAATTGAATTAGGGAAGCCATGGTAGTTAAGTGGTGCAGGAATGGCGCCTTGTTCAGATACTATGTAGTTATGCGCAATAATATCTAGTTGATCAGTAGTAACGCCAGGAACAACATAGGGTAATAGCATTTCGAGTACTTCAGATGCTAAGCGACCAGCAGTGCGCATGCCTTCAATATCGGCAATGTCGGTAAATCGAGTTGCCGCTATTTTAGGTGTCCATTTTGGCACATCAACTCGGCCATTCTTTGTGAGTTCTTTAATTTGGTTTAAAATTTCGTTGCTCATGATAGAAAATGATGTCTGATTTAAGATGCCTGCTATTCTACATGAGACAGCATGGATATTCCCTCTTTTTACTGACTAAAAACAGAAGAAAAAACGCCCTTGGCTAATATCTTCTTTTGATTGTGTTGTAATTATGGTATAAACACGCCGCTTGAATCTTAATTGCTTTTCGATTCAAGTTTTATTAAACAAACCTTAACGACCTTACCACAATTAACTGCCTCTCCTTGGGTGCCAATGGTTGCTTTAAACCTTGTCTGGCTGGAGTAGTAGGTTGGTAAGTGATAAACAACCCAAACAAGGATATTATTATGCCTACAGTTTCTATGCGCGACCTTTTACAAGTCGGCTCTCACTTCGGTCACCAAACTCGTTACTGGAACCCAAAAATGAAGCCTTTCATTTTCGGTGCTCGTAACAAGATTCATATCATCAACCTTGAGCACACTGTACCTGCTCTTAACGATGCTCTAGAGCTAGTTAAGAAAATGGCAGAGAACAAAAACAAAGTTTTGTTCGTTGGTACTAAGCGTGCAGCGTCTAAGACAATGAAAGAGCAAGCTCAACGCTCTTCTATGCCTTACGTTAATCACCGTTGGTTAGGTGGTATGTTGACCAACTACAAAACTATCCGTGCTTCTATCAAGCGTCTACGTGACCTTGAAGCTCAAATGAACGACGGTACTTTTGAAAAAATCACTAAGAAAGAAGCTTTGATGCGCACGCGTGAGCTTGAAAAACTTGAGCTTTCTATCGGTGGTATCAAGGATATGGGTGGTCTTCCTGATATCCTTTTCGTTGTTGATGTTGATCACGAACGCATCGCAATTAAAGAAGCTAACAAGCTAGGTATTCCAGTAATCGGTGTTGTTGATACTAACAGCAACCCAGATGGCATTGATTATGTAATTCCAGCTAATGATGACGCTATCCGCGCTGTTCAGTTGTATGTAACTGCATTCGCTGACGCTGTTCTTGAAGGTCGCGGTGCGGCTGCAGGATCTGCTGATGAGTTTGTTGAAGTTAGCGAAGCAACTGAAGCTAACTAATTAGGACTTTCCTAATTTTGAAAGGGGGGCTTGAACGCCCCCTTTTTTAAATTTTAAATTCGTATTAAGAGGATTTACAAATGGCAGCAGTAACTGCGGCAATGGTAAAAGAATTACGTGAGCGTACCGCTCTTGGCATGATGGAGTGTAAAAAAGCACTTACAGCAGCTGGTGGCGATATTGAATTAGCAATTGAAGAATTGCGTAAAACAAGTGGTATGAAGGCAGCTAAAAAAGCTGGTCGTACTGCAGCTGAAGGTCGTCTAGTTATGCGCATTGCGCCAGACAACTCTTACGGCATATTGGTTGAAGTTAACGCTGAGACTGACTTTGCGACTCGTGATGATAACTTTGGTGCTTTTGCAGAAAAAGTAGCTGATGTTGTTTTTGCAAGCAAAGAAACTAACATGGAAACGCTATTGGCTGGCGAAATCGGCGAATTACGTGAAGCACTAGTACAGAAGATCGGTGAAAACATTGCTCCTCGTCGTGCTGTTGTTATTGAAGGTGGTTTGGTTAGTGGTTACCTACACGGTAATGGCCAAATTGCAGTATTGACTCAACTTGAAAATGGTTCTGATGAGCTAGCTAAAGATGTGTCTATGCATGTTGCAGCAGTTGCGCCACGTGTTGTACGTGGTGATGATATGCCTGCTGATGTTCTTGCTAAAGAAGAAGAGATCATCCGTGCTCAGCCTGATATGGCAGGCAAACCAGCTGAAATCGTTGATAAAATGATTGTTGGTCGTATGAAGAAATTCTTGGCTGAAAATAGCCTAGTTGAACAGCCTTTTGTTAAGAACCCAGATGTTAAAGTGGGTCAGCTAGCGAAAGATGCTGGTGCAACAATTACTTCTTTCGTTCGCCTTGAAGTGGGTGAAGGTATTGAAGTTGAAGAAGTTGATTTCGCTGCAGAAGTTGCAGCTCAGCTTAAAGGTTAATCTTAGCTGAACGACTTCATAAAAAGGGCAGCTAGACTGCCCTTTTTTATAATTATTCATCTTACAAAGATGGATACTTTATATCAGGCTGATATTTTTGCCTGAGTATTAACAATGCCATTACCGGAGATTGAATATGCCGATTGAAAAAAACGCCAATTATAAAAGAATTTTGTTAAAGCTAAGTGGTGAAGCTTTAATGGGTGACGAAAAATTTGGTATCGACCCTAAAGTGTTAAATAGAATTGCGCTTGAAATTGGTCAATTGCGAGGTATAGGCGTTGAAGTTGGTATAGTTATTGGTGGTGGTAACTTATTTCGTGGACAAGCTTTAAGTGAAGCAGGGATGGATCGTGTGACTGGTGACCATATGGGTATGCTAGCAACGGTTATGAATGCCTTGGCAATGCGTGACGCACTCGAAAGAGCTAATATTACGACACGTGTTATGTCTGCAATTACTATGACAGGGATAGTTGAACCTTACGATCGTCGACGTGCAATGCGTTTGATGAAAGAAGGTGATGTGCTGATTTTTTCTGCAGGCACTGGTAACCCATTCTTCACAACAGATTCAGCGGCATGTTTGCGTGGTATCGAAATTGATGCTGATGTCGTTCTAAAAGCGACTAAAGTTGATGGTGTTTATTCTGCTGATCCAATGAAGGAACCAGATGCTGTTAAATATGATACATTAAACTATGACGAAGTATTGGAAAAACAATTAGGAGTCATGGACTTAACTGCAATATGCCTGACTCGCGATCACCATATGCCAATACGTGTATTTAATATGAATAAGCCTGGTGCACTCATCAATGTGATTGTGGGAAGCAATGAAGGCACACTAATTAAGTGAGAAAGTTATGATTGATGAAATTTTGTTAGATTCAGAAGAGCGTATGGGGAAATCTATCTTAGCGGTAGAGACAGCATTTAAAAAAATTCGTACAGGTCGTGCTCACCCAAGTATCTTAGACTCAGTAAGAATTGACTATTATGGCTCAGATACGCCTCTTAGTCAGGTTGCGAATATTACAGTAGAAGATGCACGTACTTTAGGTATTTCTCCTTGGGAAAAAAACCTAGTGCCTGAAATCGAAAAGGCAATTATGAAGTCTGATCTAGGGCTGAATCCTTCGACTACTGGTGGTCTGATTCGTATACCTATGCCTGCTTTGACTGAAGAGACGCGTAAAAACTATTTCAAGCAAGCGAAAGCGGAAGCAGAAGGTGCGCGTGTTTCTATTCGAAATATTCGCCGTGATGCTAATGCCAGCTTTAAATCTTTAGTAAAAGAGAAAGAGATTTCTGAAGATGATGAGCGTCGTGCACATGACCTAGTGCAAAAACTGACTGATAAGTTTGTTGCAGAAGTTGAAGATCGCTTAGCTAAAAAAGAAAAAGACCTAATGGCAATCTAAAAATCTTAATGGAGCCCCTTAGGGCTCCATTAAGCGTTTTTCTTTAAAATAAGGTTTTGTGTATGTCTGGATCGTCAAGCGACGAACTAAACCATCAGGCGGGTGAAGTAGCTAATATTCCTGCTCATATCGCCATAATTATGGATGGTAACAATCGCTGGGCTAAAGGAAAGTTTTTACCGAGTCTTGCTGGTCATAAAGCTGGCGCGACTGCAGTGCGACGTGTTGTAGAGGCGTCTGCTAAGACTGGTGTAAAGGTTTTAACTTTATTCGCCTTTTCTAGCGAAAACTGGAAACGCCCAAAAGCAGAAGTTGATGCACTCATGATGCTCTTTATGCGCTCTTTGAAGAAGGAGCTAAAGCGTATGCATGAGCAAAATATTCGACTTAGGATTATGGGTGATGTGTCAGGTTTTAGTGCTAATTTACAGGCGCAAATCGCTTACACAGAGCAACAAACTCAAGCTAATGAAGGGATGCAATTAGTTATTGCGGCAAATTATGGTGGGCGTGGTGATATTGCTCAAGCTGCCCAGCGCATTTGTCAAAAAGTGGTAGAAGGCGATTTATCTATTAATCAAATAGATGAAGATTCGATTTCAAGTCAACTTTACCTTTCAGATCTTCCTGACCCAGACCTTATTATACGAACCTCTGGTGAGGAGCGTATTAGTAACTTCTTGTTATGGCAGGCAGCCTATTCGGAGTTTGTTTTTTTACCTGTGCTTTGGCCTGATTTTAATGCTGATGATCTTCAATATGCGATTGATCTTTATCAGCAGCGCCAAAGACGTTATGGCGGTCGATAATTATGCTTTTACCTAGAGTGCTAAGTGCCATTGTTATGGCAATCGTGTTTGTTTATGTGGTAGTTACCTTCAATGAAGTCGGTTTTATGCTTTTCACTGGAGCGGTGTTAGTTGTCGCTGCTTGGGAGTGGGCTAGACTTTCTGGTATTACAAGGCAGCAAACTCGAATTGCTTTTGCTGGCATGGTAGCAACCTTATCTTATGGTGTTGCTATTTTTGAGTTGCAGCGAGCTATGTTGTGGGTTACTCCAGTGCTTTGGTGCTTTGCTCTCTACTGGGTCATTGCTTACCCAGAAATGAAGGCATGGAAAGGTCGTTTTCTCAGGTTGTCATTTGGTTTGAGTATATTGCTGACAACCTGGTGCGCTTTAGCTGTAATAAAGCAAGGTAGCCAATTCATTACTTATCTCATTCTTCTGATGACTCTTATTTGGGGGGCTGATACAGGAGCGTATTTCACGGGGCGATTATTTGGTAAACGCAAATTAGCGCGCCACGTAAGTCCAGGGAAATCCTGGGAGGGTGTGATTGGTGGTGTTGTATTAACCCAGATAGGGCTTTTTATCTTTGCTACTTACCAAGAGCTGGCTTTAATACCTACCCTTATTCTATCTGCAATAGGTTTAGTGACTGTTGCTGTCTCTGTTTTGGGTGATTTGACTGAAAGCTTGTTTAAACGACATGAGGGCTTAAAGGATTCAAGTCGACTCATACCAGGTCATGGTGGCGTAATGGATCGCATTGATAGTGTAACGTCAGCCGCTCCAATCTTTGTGCTTCTTATGATGAATGTGGGATGGTTGTAATGCAAAATATCTGTCTTTTGGGTGCGACCGGTTCAATTGGTTCAAGTACACTTGATTTGATTTCTCAGCACCCAGATAGGTTTAGGCTCATTTCAGCTGCGGCTAACGAAAGTGTTGAGCGTATGGTTGAAATTTGTCATGAGTTTCAGCCTGAGCGAATTGTCATGGGGTCTGAAAAAGCGCGTGACGCTGTCGCCCAAGCTTGTCCGAATCTTTCTATCCAATTTGATTATGATACGACAGCAATGACAGAAATTGCTTCAGAGTCAAATGTAGATCAAGTCGTTGCAGCGATAGTAGGTTTTGCAGGGTTGACTTCCACTTTAGCTGCTATTCGAGCGGGCAAACGTGTTTTGTTAGCTAATAAAGAGTCGCTTGTTACTGCTGGTAAGCTTTTTATGGATGAGGTTGCCAAGCACGATGTCACTTTAATGCCGATTGATAGTGAGCATAATGCGATCTATCAATGTCTTCCTCAAAATGAGTCTGGTGCGATCAAAAGATCGGTTGATAAGATTTTATTAACGGCATCAGGTGGCCCATTTCGAAGCTTTAGCAATGAGCAAATGTTATCTGTGACGCCTGAGCAGGCGTGTAAACACCCAAACTGGTCGATGGGGCGTAAAATTTCTGTCGACTCCGCCAGCATGATGAATAAAGGTCTTGAGTTAATAGAGGCTTGTTGGTTGTTTGATGTTGAACCTGATGATATTGAAGTTGTTATTCATCCACAAAGTATTATTCATTCTATGGTGTCATATGATGATGGCTCAGTTATCGCACAAATGGGTAACCCTGATATGAAGGTGCCTATTGCTTATGGTATGACTTGGCCTGAACGTATTACCACACAAGTTGAGCCGCTAGACTTGTTTGAGATTGCTCAATTGGATTTCTCTAAGCCTGATTTAGAAAAGTTTCCTAATCTAAGGCTTGCTGCAGATGCTTGGTATATCGGTGGTACTGCAATGGCAAGTTTAAATGCAGCAAATGAAGTTGCTGTAGATGCTTTTTTGAATAAACGCATAGGCTTTTTAGATATTGCCAAAATAAATACTGAAGTACTTGAACAAACAGCAGTTTTTCCTGTCACAGATTTGGAAGCTGTATTTGGCGCTGATAAAACGGCGCGTCAAAAAGCAAATGATGTTATTAATTCTAAGGCGTTTTTGTGATTCAGAGTGTGCTGTCCATTATCGTTGCTTTAGGTGTGCTCATAACCTTTCATGAGTTTGGTCACTATATTGTGGCGCGTGCTTGTGGTGTAAAGGTACTTAGATTTTCAGTTGGCTTTGGTAAGCCAATTTTTAAATGGGTAAATCGACTAGGTACTGAGTTTACATTGGCGCTTATTCCACTTGGCGGATACGTCAGAATGTTGGATGAGCGAGAAGGTGAGGTACTTGATACTCAAAAGCACGAGGCGTTTAACAATAAAACTGTTTGGCAACGAATTGCTATCGTTGCAGCCGGGCCTTTAGCTAATTTTTTGTTAGCGATTATTCTGTATGCTGTTGTGGCATTACAGGGGGTTCAAACAGTTTCTCCTGTGATAGGTGGTATAAAGGCTGATTCAATTATTGCTCAATCGTCTTTGCAAATCGGTGATGAGCTTACTTGGATTAATGGTGAAGACGTTGCGTCTTGGCAACAAGTTAACCTCGCATTGGCGAATTTAATTGGTCAATCAGGTACTTATTCTTTTAGGTATATTCCGCAAGGGGGCTCGACAGAAATTGAATCTGAGATTCGACTACAAGCTTGGTTATCAGACTCAGAGCCTGTTGGCCTTATTAGCGAATTAGGACTCACTCCTAAGCGACCGAAAATGCCGGCAATTGTTGAAAAAGTATTGCCAGATGGTGCCGCAGAGCGAGCTGGTCTGAAAGAGAATGATCGGGTTGTTAAGATTGATGATGACCTAATCGAAGATTGGCAAGAATTTGTCGGTATAGTGCAAAAGAGTCCGCAGCAGGCTTTATCTGTCACTATAGTGCGAGATAATCAAGAAATTAAACTTATGCTAACGCCAAACTCAAGAGATATAGAGGGAGAGGCGATAGGTTATGTAGGTTTGATGGTAAAGCCAGTTGTATTAGATGCATCTTGGTATAAAGAAACCCAGTATGGTTTCTTTGAATCAATAGCTTATGGCATAGATCGTTCTGGTCAGATGATAAATTTAACCCTGTCATCTATTTATAAGATGATTAAGGGCTTAATTTCAATTGATAACTTATCTGGTCCAATTACTATTGCCAAGGTTGCAAGTGCATCAGCAGAGTCTGGTTTGCAATCATTTCTACAGTTCATGGCCTATCTGAGTATTAGTCTTGGTGTGCTGAATCTGTTGCCCATTCCTGTATTGGATGGTGGTCATTTACTATTTTATGTTGTTGAGGCTGTGCGCAGAAAGCCTGTCTCTGAGAAAATTCAATATCTAGCTTATCGTATCGGAGCCTCTATGTTATTTGCTTTGATGCTGGTCGCTATTTTTAATGATATCGCCCGTTTGTAGAGAGGTTGTTAGTGAAGTTTGTTTTTACCTTATGTCTAATGTGTTTGAGTTTACCGGCGATTTCTAAAAGTGTTTCTCAAGTTCAAATAAATGGTTTGTTACAAGTGCCTGATGCTAGAGCATTTGAAATGATAGGTTATGAAGAAGAAACTGAGTATCAGTATGAATCCGTTCATGATGCAATTCAGACCTTATTTACATCCGGTTTCTTCAGCGATATTCAGGTTTATGAAGACCAAGGTGTGCTTACCTTTGAATTATTAGAAAGGCCTTCTATTGGCTTGCTGGTTATTGAGGGTAATGACTTAATACCAACAGAGGACTTAGAGAAAGGTTTGACTCGATCTTCACTAGAAGTGGGTGAGTTTTATAAGCCTGATACCTTGAATCAGATACAGCAAGAATTGCAGCGTCAATATTATGCTCTTGGGCGTTACAATGCTGATGTAGAGGTGATTACTGAAGAAATGCCACGTAATAGAGTGAGTGTCACAATCAATATTGATGAGGGTGAAACTGCTAAAATTGTGCATTTGAATGTGATAGGTAATCAATTTTTTACGGAAGAAGAAATTACCAAAGACTTCCTATCTATGGAAACGGGGTTCTTTAATCCATTTGGCTCAGGTGATGAGTACGCCAAACCTAAAATTCAAGCCGATTTGGATAGTTTGAAAAGTTACTATTTAGACCGCGGTTTTCTTGACTTTGAAATAGTGTCTAGTCAAGTGAGTTTGTCGCAAGATAAGCAAGATGTTTATATTGTTATTAATATCGAAGAAGGCCCTCAATACTTTGTTGATGAGGTTTTGCTAAATGGCGAGTTAGTTTTAGAAGAATTTGAAATATTTGAAAAAATCACCCAAGAAGAAGGCGATGTTTTCTCGAGAGCAAGAGCAACAAAAGATTTAGAGACTGTTTCTGCTTTATTAGGTGACCATGGGTATTTATTTACTAAGGTAAATATTATCCCTGAGAAACTAGAGGGTGATAAGGTTAAATTGACCTATCATGTAACGCCAGGGCCTAAAGTCTATGTTAGACGTATTAATTTTTCGGGCAACTCAGAAACGAGAGATGAAGTGTTGCGTCGTCAAATGGTGCAATTTGAAGGTAGTTTAGCTAATCATTCCAATATACAGCAATCAAAACGACGGATTGAGCGTTTAGGTTACTTTGGTGAGGTGACGTTAAGGACAATACCTGTAAAGGGAAGCAACGATCAGGTAGATATTGATATCTCGGTAGAAGAGCAACCATCGGGTAGTATACAAGCCAGTATTGGTTACTCTGAAGGTGATGGTATGCAACTTGGTTTTGGTATTTCTAAACGTAACTTTTTAGGGACAGGTAATAAAGCATCTTTCAATATAAGCACTTCAGATACAAAGAAAGCTTATACTCTATCCTACGATAACCCGTTTTTCACAGTGGATGGTATTAGTCGTGGTTTTGATGTGTTTTATAAAACCACAGATTATGATGAAGATGATGAGGTGGAAGACTACAGTCTTGATAGTTTAGGGGCGACAGTTAGGTTTGGTTACCCTATTTCAGATACGCAGAGAATAACTTTTGGCGTAACAGCTAAAGAAACGAAAATACAATTAGGAACAGATCCATCAAATGAAACCAGTGATTATGTAAATCAATATGGTGATAATTTTGATGATATCATCGGGAGTGTCACTTGGAGTGATAGTGACCTTGTTGGTGGTATGTTGCCTACTCAAGGCTACTCTACTCGATTGAGTTTGAGCTTAACGACACCTATTAGTGATCAAGAGTATGGGAAATTAGATTTAAACTCTCAGCGATATTGGAGTCTTAATGGCTCTAACCTGTGGCTACTTAGGTTAAAAGGTAAGCTAGGATATGGTTTTGGTTATGGTGGTTCTGAGCAATTGCCTTTTTATGAAAACTATTATGCTGGCGGTGTTTACTCTGTAAGAGGTTTCGATAGTTCATCACTTGGGCCATTGAACTCATATCCAAGTACTTCATCTGAGACACCTGATGCTTTAGGCGGTAATATATCCATTACGGGAACTGCTGAGTTTATTTTCCCTATGCCTATGGTTGAAGATCATAAGTCTGTACGGACTGCCTTTTTTATCGATGCGGGTAACGTTTTTACTGATAACTGTTATAGTGGTAATACAGGCTGTGAGGAAGGCGTTGATCTTGCAGAAATTCGTTTTAGCGCGGGTTTTAGTTGGACCTGGGTAACGCCTATCGCACCATTATCGTTTAATTTGGCAAGAGCTTTGAATGCTAAAACGGGTGATGATACCGATGCTTTCCAATTTCAGTTAGGGACTACGTTTTAATAAGGAATCATAATGAAACGTTCAATTATTTTTGTCATTTTTACTTTGTTTTCTTTTTCGGCTTTTGCTACAAATGTCGTCACACTTGATTTTCGTGTTGCTGTTTTACAAAGCAATATTGGCCAAGAAGCGGCAAAAGTACCAAGAGAAAAAGTTGCAAAAATGGAGCAGCAATTAAATGCAGCAAAAGCTGAGCTGGACGATAAAAAAGTTAGTTTGCAGCGAGATGAGCTAACACTAGATCCTGAAACATTTAAGCAACGTCGTCAGGCATTGGCTAAAAGAGAATCTGAGTTAAGAGCGGCTGCAAGTAATATGCAGCGCCAAGCTCAAAAGCTTGAAAAAGATCTTTTAGCAAAATTGACACCTGATGCAGAAGTTGTTTTAAAGGGTATTATTCAAGAAAAAAGTATAGATTTAGTGCTTAATCGCCAATTTAGCCTATATGCAGGACCAAACATAGATATTACTAATGAGTTAACAAAACGTCTCAATGAGAGTAATTAATGGCTTTTAGTTTAGAGCAAATAGCATCCCATATTGACGGGCGTGTTATTGGTGATACATCTTATGTTATTGAAAAACTGGGAACGCTTGAGCATGCAGATGCTCAGGCGTTAAGCTTTTTAGCAAACCCTAAGTATCAAAGCCAGCTTGCTACTACTCAAGCGGGTGCTGTTTTAATTGCTGATAAAGCCTTATCCCAAGGCTTAAAGAATGCAGTTCTTGTTTCTAATCCTTACCTTGCTTTTGCAAAATTAACTCACCTTTTTGATAATCGACCTAAACCAGAGGCAAGTATTCATCCATCAGCAAGCATAGATGAAAGTGTTGTTTTAGGTAAGAATGCTAAAATTGCTGCAAACGTAGTGCTTGAGAAAGGTGTTTGCCTTGCGGACAATGTTGAGATAGGTCCAAACTCAGTGATTGGAGCAAATGTTAAAGTCGGTGAAAATACACGGATAGCCGCGAATGTTACTCTTTATTATAATGTGGAAATAGGCAAAGAGTGCTTATTACACAGTGGTTGCGTTATTGGTGCGGATGGTTTTGGTTTTGCCCCAAGTTCAGAAGGTTGGGTTAAAATTATGCAACTTGCTGCCGTTACCTTAGGTAATAATGTAGAAATAGGGGCAAATACCACAATTGATCGTGGTGCCCTTGAGAACACTAGAATCGGTAATGGTGTTATCATTGATAACCAAGTTCAAATTGCTCATAACGTGATAATTGGCGATAATAGTGCGATTGCAGGTTGTTCAGCTGTAGCTGGTAGTACTCAGATTGGACAGCGTTGTACGATTTCTGGAGGAGTTGGCATTATAGGGCATTTAACAATTGCTGATGATGTACATGTGACTGCAATGAGTCTAGTAAGTAAGTCTATCCATAAATCAGGCTCTTACTCCTCAGGTACTGGATTAGAAGCGACAGATAAGTGGCGTAAAACTGCTGCCAGACTACGAAGAATTGATGATATGGCTAAACACATAGCCAAGTTAGAAAATAAACTAAAGTAAGAAAAAAATATAAGGTCGATAGTAGATGATGGATGTAAATGAGATTCGCCGATATCTCCCACACAGATACCCTTTTTTGTTGGTAGATCGTGTTGTTGATATTAAGTTGGGTGAATCAATTGTGGCTTATAAAAATGTCACAGTGAATGAGCCGTTTTTCAATGGTCACTTCCCTGATCATCCGGTTATGCCTGGTGTTCTAATTATAGAAGCAATGGCGCAAGCTGCAGGTGTCCTAGGTTTTAAAACTATGGATAAAACACCTCAAGATGGTTCTATCTATTACTTCGTAGGTGCCGATAATACTCGATTTAAACGTCCTGTTGTTCCTGGTGATAGAGTGCAACTAGAAGCTGAAATTATCACTGAACGCCGTGGTATATGGAAGTTTGCTTGTAAAGCGACAGTAGATGGCGAACTTGCTTGTTCCGCAACTATTTTATGTGCAGATAGGAAGCTCTAGTGACGATTCATGCATCAGCCATTGTTGACCCTAATGCCGAAATCGACCCGAGTGTCGAGATTGGGCCTTTTTCTGTGATTGGTGCAAATGTCAAAATTGGAGCGGGAACGATAGTTAAATCTCATGCTGTTATTAATGGTCATACGACGATTGGTGAAGGTAATGAAATTTATCAGTTTGCCTCAGTAGGTGAAGCTAACCAAGATAAAAAATATCAAGGCGAACCAACTCTACTTGTGATTGGTGATAATAATATTATCCGTGAAAATGCCACAATACATAGAGGCACGATTCAAGATAATGGTATTACTCAAATAGGTAATGGTAATTTGTTTATGGCTAGCACGCATGTTGGTCATGACTGTATTGTTGGTGACAATAATATATTGGCAAACTATGTTGCTTTAGCGGGACATGTTGTCATTGGGGATTCCATTATCCTAGGTGGTTACACAGGTATTCACCAATTTTGTCAGGTAGCCTCATATAGTATGTGTGGTATGGGTTCAATGGTTACTAAAGATATTCCAAATTATGTCATGGTGTCTGGTAATCCGGCGAAAGCTCATGGCATGAACTTCGAAGGAATGCGTCGTAGAGGCATGTCTAAAGACGTTATTAAAGCGTTAAGAACTGCCTACAAATGTATCTATCTAAAAGGCAGTAAATTAGAGGATGCAGTGAAAGAACTTGAGCAAGGTTTAGCATTAGAATATGCCGAAGTTGCAATGTTTTTGGCTTCAATAAAACGTTCAAAACGCGGTATTATTAGATAATATTAATAATTTAGTTTATTGAAGCTACTTAAAACCCCAGACACTTCTGGGGTTTTTTGTTAATTCGGTTTATGAGGGAAATAAGTGTCAAATCATTACATCTTGGTGGCAGGCGAAGCATCTGGCGATATTTTGGGTGCAAGCTTAATTTCTCATTTAAAGCAGCTTGATCCAGATTCAAAATTTAGTGGTATTGGTGGTCCCTTAATGCAAGCTCAAGGGTTCACGTCTTTGGTACCAATGGATAGATTGTCTGTTATGGGGCTTGTTGAAGTTCTGGGTAGACTGAGAGAGTTGCTGTCTATTCGTAAGATGCTATTTAATCTGTGTGTTGAAAAACCACCGACTGCTTTTATTGGTATTGATTCTCCTGACTTTAATTTACCACTAGAAAAAAGGTTAAGACAGAAAGGGATAACTAGCATTCATTATGTGAGTCCCTCTGTTTGGGCGTGGCGTCAAAAGCGTATTTTCAAAATTAAAGAATCTGTTGATCTGATGTTAGCCTTATTCCCTTTTGAGACGGATATTTATCATGAGCATAAGATTCCAATTAAATGTGTTGGGCACTCATTGGCTGATGAAATTCCTTTACTTGTTGATCAAGTCAAAGCCCGTACTGAGTTAAAGCTTGAGTTAGAAGGTGATGCCATCTTTGCTGTTTTGCCGGGTTCGAGAGGTGGAGAAGTTAGTCGTTTAATGCCTATCTTTGCTAAAACGATGGCCATTATTAAAAAACAAATTCCTCATGCTCAGTTTCTGATACCAGCAGCGAATGCTCAAAGGCGAGTTCAGATTGAAGAGACAATTGCTTCCTTGATATTGAGTGATGACTTAAAAGCAGACTTATTACCTGCGATAGTGGTAACCGATGGTCTTTCAAGAGAGTGCATGGTAGCAGCTAATGCTGTGTTGCTTGCTTCTGGTACGGCGGCCCTAGAAGCAATGTTAGTGAAGCGTCCTATGGTTGTAGCATACCGATTTACCAAATTGACCTATGCCATCATGTCAAGAATGATTAAGGTGCCTTATGTGTCATTGCCTAATTTGTTGGCTAAAAAAGCATTAGTTCCTGAGTTAATACAAGATCAAGCAAACCCTGAAAAATTGGCTGAAAAATTAATAGAGTGTTGGCAGAATTTCTCACCAGGTACTGAAATGGCACAAACATTTGAGCGCCTACATAGAGAGCTTAAATTAAATGCCGGTCAACAAGCTGCCGAAGCTGTAGTTGCGTTGGTTAATCAAAAACAAGCATAGAGGCTAGGTAAGTTGGTGGAGAAAAAAAAGAAAGTAAAGCCTGTATTAGAACCCTTTGTGAGTGAGCAGTACACTGGCGATTTGTTTGCAGGTTCTGATGAAGCAGGGCGAGGGCCTCTTGCGGGTGATGTTGTTGCAGCCGCTGTGATACTCGATCCCAATAACCCAATTTTAGGTTTAGCTGACTCTAAGAAGTTATCTGAAAAAAAGCGTGTTGCTTTGTTTGATGAAGTAAAAGAAAAAGCGCTAGCATTTTGTATTGCCAGAGCTAGCGTGGCTGAGATTGATGAGATAAATATTCTTCATGCCAGTATGTTGGCCATGCAACGAGCTATCTCAGGTTTACCCATTGCACCTGAGCATGCCTTGATAGATGGTAACCGTCTTCCTAAAGATTTACCCTGCACAGCAGAGGCTGTTATAAAAGGGGATGATAGAGTCGAAGCGATTTCTGCTGCTTCTATTCTAGCTAAGGTAGAGCGTGATAATGAAATCAGTGCTTTGGCTGAGCGCTACCCAGGTTATGGTTTAGAAAAGCATAAAGGTTATCCAACTGCACAGCATTTGGAAGCACTAGAAGTGTTAGGTGTTACCCCTATCCATAGACAGAGTTTTGGCCCTGTTAAACGCATTATCGAAAAGTTAGCTTAAAGGTTTATACGTGTCGACATCCTTCGTACATCTTAAATTACATACAGAATTTTCTTTGGTCGATGGTCTTGTAAAGATTAAAGGCTTATTAGGCGCGACTGCTAATTTAGGTATGCCTGCTGTTGCAATGACAGATGAAAATAACCTTTGTGGTTTTGTTCGTTTTTATAAGGGCACAATGGGTAGTGGTATTAAGCCTATTTGTGGTGCTGATGTTGTTATTGAAGCTGACGGTGAATTAGAAGAGAACCATAGATTGACCTTGCTTGCTATGACAAACAAGGGTTACAAAAATATTATCGAGGTTATCTCTAAAGGCTATCAGTTAGGTCAGTTTGAAGGCAGACCGATAGTACAAAGAGCATGGGTCGAAGAGCATTCTGAAGATGTGATTCTTATTTCTGGTGCTCAGTATGGCGACATTGGTCAATATCTAACTTTGCAAAAAATAACTCATGCCAAGCATCAACTTGAGCGTTGGATGCAAGTTTTTCCTAATCGTTTTTATGTAGAGCTACAAAGAACCAGTCGTGCAGGAGAAGAAGAGTATATTCATGCTGTTATTCCTTTAGCCGTAGAGCTAGGGTGCCCTGTTGTTGCGACAAATGATGTGCGTTTTCTTAAGCGCGAAGATTTTGAGTCTCATGAAGCCAGAGTCTGTATTCATGATGGTGTCACTATTGATGATCCAAGACGTAAGAAGCGTTATTCAGAAGAGCAATACCTTAAATCTGCTGATGAGATGGAGGCCTTATTTGAAGATATTCCAGAGGCTCTTGAAAATACAGTGGAAATAGCAAAGCGTTGTAATGTGGATGTTTTGTTAGGTGAGTATTTCCTGCCTGACTTTCCCGTGCCGGAAGGCATGACGATGGATGTCTTTTTTAGTGAATTATCTTATAAAGGGTTAGAAGAGCGTTTTGAATTTTTAGTTAACAAATACGGCGATCGTATTGCTAATAAAAAGCAAGAATACTGGGATCGGCTGGACTTTGAGCTAAATATTATTAATCAGATGGGGTTCCCTGGTTATTTTTTAATCGTAATGGACTTTATTCAGTGGGCTAAAGATAACGACATTCCTGTTGGCCCAGGTCGTGGTTCTGGTGCCGGTTCACTTGTTGCTTATGCTCTAAAAATTACTGATTTGGATCCATTAGAATATGACTTACTGTTCGAACGTTTCCTTAATCCAGAACGTGTATCCATGCCCGATTTCGATATCGACTTTTGCATGGATAACCGAGATAAAGTAATTGATTATGTGGCTCGAACCTATGGTAGAGATGCGGTATCTCAGATTATTACGTTTGGTGCTATGGCTGCAAAGGCGGTAGTGCGTGACGTAGCTAGGGTACAAGGAAAACCCTATAGCCTTGGTGATAAACTTTCAAAGTTGATTCCTTTTGAAATAGGTATGACGTTGAATAAGGCGCTTGAAGAAGAGCCTATGCTAAAAGAGTTTATCGAAGGTGACGAGGAAGCTGGCGACGTTATGGAGATGGCACTTTCATTGGAAGGTGTTGTTCGAAATTTTGGTAAACACGCAGGTGGTGTCGTAATAGCCCCCACAAAACTGACTGACTTCTCACCACTTTACTGTGAAGAAGATGGCTCTGGTTTAGTAACTCAATACGATAAAAATGATGTTGAGGAGGCTGGTCTTGTAAAGTTTGACTTCTTAGGTCTAAAAACACTTACTGTTGTTGATTGGGCGATGAAGAATATTAACGATATTCTAGCCAGAGAAGGTAAGCCTGCACTTGATATTTCTCTTATTGATTTAGAAGATAAGCCAACTTATGACATGCTACAAAGAGCTGAGACGACGGCTGTTTTCCAGTTAGAGTCGCGAGGCATGAAGGAGTTAATTAAAAAACTATTGCCTTCACGTTTTGAGGATATTGTCGCTCTGGTTGCACTTTATCGACCAGGTCCTTTGGGATCGGGCATGGTAGATGACTTTATCAACCGTAAGCACGGTCGTGCAGAGCTTGCTTTCCCTCACCCTGACTATCAGCATGATGACCTAATCCCAGTACTTGAACCGACTTACGGTATTATTCTGTACCAAGAACAGGTTATGCAGATTGCTCAGGTACTTGCTAGATTCAGCTTGGGTGGCGCCGATTTGTTACGCCGTGCTATGGGTAAGAAGAAACCCGAAGTAATGGCAGAACAGCGCTTACTCTTTATGGAAGGTGCGGGTAAATACGATATTAGTGATGACCTGTCGGGTAATATTTTCGACTTGATGGAAAAGTTTGCTGGTTATGGTTTTAACAAATCTCACTCTGCGGCATATGCCTTAGTTTCTTATCAAACTGCATGGTTGAAGCATCATTATCCTGCACCATTTATGGCCGCAGTATTATCTGCTGATATGCAGAATACCGATAAGATAGTTATCTTTATCGAAGAATGTAGGGCAATGAAACTCCAGCTTGAATTGCCAAATGTTAATGAGTCTGTTTATAAATTTACTGTTAATCGTGATAGCGCCATTGTTTATGGACTCGGTGCGATTAAGGGTGTGGGTGAAGGGCCAATTGAAGCGATCACTCAGGCTCGTGAAGATGGTCCATTTGAGCATATTTTTGATTTTTGCCAGCGAATTGGTAAAAAAGTTAATAAACGCGTCATGGAAGCGCTTATCCGATCGGGTGCGTTAGATCAAATTGGACCAAACCGAGCCACTTTGTTTGCATCTATTGATGAAGCTCTAAAGCGTGCCGACAGAATTGCTAAAGATGAAGACGCTGGCATGATGGATCTTTTCGGTGTTGCTGTTGAAGAGTCTACGGAAGGTGCCTATGACGAAATAGGTATTCAGCATGAGTGGCCGTCTCGCCAGCGATTAGATGGTGAAAAAGATACGCTGGGCTTATATGTAACAGGCCACCCTATTGATGATTATGAAAAAGAAATTCGACGCTTTGCTCGCTCTCGTATTGTTGATTTGCAGCCAAAACGAGGTGATTCGCAAATTATGGCGGGTCTTATTGTTGAGATGCGAATTACGAAAAGTAAGAAAGGCGGTAATATTGCATTTGTGACCTTAGATGATAGGTCGGCACGTATTGAAGTAACCGTTTTTCCTGATAGCTTTGAAGAATTTAAAGATGTGATTCAAAAAGATCAGGTAGTGGTTGTTGAGGGAGAAATCAGTAACGACGAATTCCGAGGTGGCCAGAAGGTTATCGCCCGTAAAGTAATGGACATAGCTCAAGCGCGGATTAGGTATGTCCAAGCCTTAAGGATCGATTGGCAGTCTGATACAGTGTCGAGCATGGATATTCAAACCTTGTCTCAGTTCTTACAACCTTATCGTGGCGATGGCTGTGATGTAGTGGTAAGTTTTGCAACAGATCATGCAGAAGGGGACATTTGTTTGGGGCAAAGTTGGAAAATCATGCCTGATGACCAATTAATGTACGATCTTAAAAAACAATACGGTCAACAAAACGTTCAGCTCGTGTATAATTAGCGACATTTTAGAATTATAAGACAGAAAACTTGTTGATATTATTGATGCAATTTAATGGTATTAGACAAGTAGTGATTGGAATGACTCTGATTTCTTTAGAGAAATCATATAAAAAGAGCATTCTCTAGATGGCAACTAAACAGCAGTGATTAAATAATGAATTTAAACTATTTACCTTTTGAACAACCAATTGCTGAACTCGAGCAAAAAATTGAAGAGTTACGCTTGGTTGGTAATGATAACCAACTTAATATCAGCGACGAAATTAGTCGTTTAGAAGAGAAAAAGATTACCCTGACTCAGTCACTGTTTAGTAATCTAGGCGCATGGGAAGTATCTCAGCTTGCTCGTCACCCAAAACGTCCTTATACCTTGGATTATATCGAGCACGCTTTTACCGATTTTGAAGAAATGCATGGCGACCGTCATTATGCTGACGATCGTGCTATTGTTGGTGGTGTTGCTCGTTTAGATGGTAAGCCAGTTATGGTTATCGGCCATCAAAAAGGCCGTGAAGTAAAAGAAAAAGTACTTCGTAACTTTGGTATGCCAGCACCAGAAGGTTATCGTAAGGCGCTACGTTTGATGCAAACGGCTGAACGTTTCAATATGCCAATAGTGACTTTAATTGACACTCCAGGGGCGTATCCAGGTATCGGTGCTGAAGAGCGCGGCCAAAGTGAAGCCATTGCTTACAATCTGGCTGTTATGTCTCGTCTAAAAACGCCTATCATAGCGACGGTTATTGGTGAAGGTGGTTCTGGTGGTGCGTTAGCAATCGGCGTATGCGATGAACTTATGATGATGCAATACGGTACCTATTCAGTAATTTCTCCAGAAGGTTGTGCGTCAATTCTTTGGAAAAGTGCTGATCGTGCTTCTGATGCTGCTAAAGCTATGGGAATTACTGCGGATCGTCTACAAGAGCTTGGTCTAGTTGATAAAATTATCACTGAACCTATGGGTGGTGCACATGTACATCATGAGCAAACCGCACAAAGCTATAAAGAGAATGTGCTTGAAGCGTTAGACCGCATGAAAGCGTTAACCACAGATGAGTTATTAGAGCGTCGCTATCAAAGATTAATGTCTTACGGACTTTAATGTTTGATTGCTCAGAGCTTGAATGCTGATCTTAAAAAGGCCTCCTGATGGAGGCTTTTTTATATTTAAATCTTGATCAATAGAGTGGTGCTAATGCAACTTTCCAAAGAAACATTCGTAATGGGCTTAAGTGACTCTTTTCAGGAATATCTGAAAGGAACGGATAAACCCATTTTGCTTGGGTTAAGTGGTGGTGTTGACTCTGTTGCGTTATTGCATTTATTGGTTGAGGCAGGTTTCTCTAATCGTTTAAAGGTCATTCATATACACCATGGTTTAAGCAATAATGCAGACGATTGGTTTAGCTTTTGTGAAATCTTATGTGATAAGTATCAAGTAGCGTTCCATGGTTTCAAAGCTGAATTAAATACTCAAAAACATTCAATCGAAGAAGCGGCTCGTATTGCTCGTTATGATGTCTTTGCTTCGCATTTGAGTGAGGGTGCTTATCTTTTATTAGCACATCATGCAGGTGACCAAGCGGAAACATTAATGTTTCGTTTGTTAAGAGGTACGGGCGGCAAAGGCTTAGCAGGTATACCTGAAACACGTATTTTGTCAGATGGTTATCTTTATCGACCGTTATTACCTTTCGATAAAAGTAGCTTGATTGAGTATGCAAAATATAATGCTTTAGATTGGGTCGAGGATGAATCCAATCAGGATGAAGTTTATAGTCGCAACCATATTCGCCATCGCATTATTCCAGCCCTACAGGCTTTTGAAAAAGATGCAGAGACCAGAATAGAGCAAGCCGCTAGGCGACTCGCTTTTGATTATCAAATGTTGTCAAATTTGAGCCAAGAAAAGCTAGCTAAGTGGCAGGCACCTGATGCAAGTTTATATTTAGATAAGCTGGCCTTGCTCGCTCAAAAAGAGCGAACCTTTTGGTTACGTCAATACCTTGAGCTCTTTTCGCTAAGTCTGACACAGGCTCAAATCCTAGCCCTTGATGCGAGTTTTTTTAGTCAGCAAGATAAGCAACCTTGCTTCAAGCATAAACAGGCCCGCTTAATGCGTTTTCAAGGGCGTTTATATGTGTTGCCAGCTGATTTACCTGAACAAGAATATGATATGAATTTGGCTCAGCCTGTAGAGCGTAATTATGACACCTATTCTCTGTCTATTATCGATCATCAATCTTTGGGCTATGATGACTTTAGCTTAGCTGCTAAGCCTGTATCTTATAATTTAGCTCTAGCCAATGGGCACTCTCGTAAGTTAAAAAAATGGTTTAACGACGAAAACATACCTCTTTGGTGGCGTGAATATTTGCCTTATCTCTATTACAAAGGTGAACTGGTTGCGATTGCAGATATTTGGTTGAAGCCTAACTTTCAAAATCGTTTAGAGATTAAATGGCAACCGAAAACGCTGCTGACTTGGCCGAAAAATTAACTTTTAAAATTCCCTTTTCTTAAATCTCTTGGCCTTAATAGAATTTATCTCTATTTAAGTCCGATTCTGGATTTATCGATTGAGTGATAAGTCATCAAATGATATTATTTCGACCCGTCAGAAGGCATGGTTCAACATGTCATCAACTCTATTTTTCATCTATAAAGGCGGGCTTTTCATAAATGGCGACTCGATACATTTTCGTCACAGGCGGCGTAGTTTCTTCTCTTGGTAAAGGATTGGCAGCGGCCTCTCTAGCAGCGATCCTTGAATCGCGCGGCCTTAAAGTTACTATGCTTAAACTGGATCCTTACATCAATGTTGATCCAGGTACCATGAGCCCTTTCCAACATGGTGAAGTTTTTGTTACCGAAGATGGTGCTGAGACAGATTTAGATCTTGGTCACTATGAACGTTTTATTTCTACTAAAATGGGTAAACGTAATAACTTTACCTCTGGCCGAATCTACCAAAGCGTACTGAAAAAAGAGCGTCGCGGTGATTATCTTGGTGGTACGGTTCAGGTTATCCCACATATTACCGATGAAATTAAACGTCGTGTGATTGCTGGTGCTGAAGGGGCTGATGTTGCTTTAGTTGAAATCGGCGGCACTGTCGGTGATATCGAATCACAACCTTTCCTTGAAGCGGTTCGCCAGCTTAAAGTTGAGTTAGGTTCGCATCGTGCTTTATTTATGCACCTTACATTGGTGCCTTATATTCGCACTGCTGGTGAGACGAAAACTAAGCCGACGCAGCACTCAGTTAAAGAACTACGTTCAATTGGTATTCAGCCTGATATTCTATTATGTCGTTCTGAAGTGTCTATTGAAGCGCCTGAACGCAAGAAAATCTCTCTTTTCACTAACGTAGATGAAAGAGCTGTTATTTCTCTTCCTGATGCCGATACGATTTATAGCATTCCACAACACCTGAATAATCAAGGCTTAGATAGCCTGATTGTTGATCGCTTTAGCTTAGATTGCGGTATTCCTGATCTTGCTATCTGGAATAAAGTTGCACAAGCTAAATTGAATCCAGAAAAACAAGTTAATATCGCCATGGTTGGTAAATACATGGAGCTTTTAGATGCTTATAAGTCTCTAATTGAAGCCATGGATCATGCTGGTATTCACGCACAAACTAAAGTGAAACTTCATTATATCGATTCAGAAACCATCGAAAATGAAGGCACAGAAGTTCTAAAATCAATGGATGCTATTTTAGTTCCTGGTGGTTTTGGCGAACGCGGTGTTGAAGGCAAAATTTTAACGGCGCAATATGCTCGTGAAAATAAAATTCCTTACCTAGGTATTTGTCTAGGTATGCAGGTTGCTGTTATTGAGTTTGCTCGAAATGTAGCAAAACTAAACGGTGCCCATAGTACAGAGTTCAACTTAAAAACAGAGAATCCAGTAGTCGGTCTTATCACAGAATGGACAGACTCAGAAGGTTCCAAAGAAATACGGTCAGAGGAATCAGACCTAGGTGGCACTATGCGTCTTGGTGCACAAAACTGTAACTTGCTTGACGGATCAAAAGCACATACTGCTTACGGTCAGCCTGTTATCAGTGAACGTCACCGTCACCGTTATGAAGTCAATAACTATTATTTGACTGCATTGGAAGAAGCTGGACTGACAATTTCAGGTCGTTCAGAAGATAACTCTTTAGTAGAAATGATAGAGATTGCAGACCATCCATGGTTTGTTGCTTGTCAGTTCCACCCGGAGTTCACTTCCACGCCACGCTATGGTCATGGCCTATTTAGTGCGTTTGTACATGCCGCTCTAAAATACGCTGGTAAAGAGAAATAAGTGCTACGCCTTAAGAGGCGTAGTTTTTTCATTTTATTGATAAAAGGTTTGTTATGACTCAGATCATTGATATTAAGGCGAGAGAAGTTCTTGATTCTCGAGGTAATCCAACTGTTGAAGCTGACGTAATTTTAGCTGATGCTTCTGTTGGTTCTGCTTGTGCTCCATCTGGTGCTTCTACTGGTTCTCGTGAAGCACTTGAATTACGTGATGGTGATAAGAGTCGTTACCTAGGTAAAGGTGTATTGAAAGCAGTCGCTGCTGTAAATGGTCCAATCCGTGAAGCTTTACTAGGTAAAGATGCGGAAAACCAAGCAGAACTAGATCAAATCATGATTGACTTAGACGGCACAGAAAATAAATCTACTTTCGGTGCGAATGCTATTCTAGCGGTATCGCTTGCTGCAGCTAAAGCTGCTGCAGCCGCTAAAAAAATGCCTTTGTATGAGCATATTGCTGAAATCAATGGTACAGCAGGTCAATTCTCTATGCCTGTTCCTATGATGAACATCATCAATGGTGGCGAGCACGCTGATAACAATGTAGATATCCAAGAATTTATGGTTCAGCCAGTTGGCGCGCCTAACTTCCGTGAAGCATTGCGTTATGGCGCTGAAATCTTCCATGCCTTGAAAAAAGTATTGAGTGATCGTGGCCTTAATACTGCTGTTGGTGATGAAGGTGGTTTTGCACCAAACCTAGCTTCAAATGCTGAAGCCTTGGCAGTTATCAAAGAAGCTGTTGCCAATGCAGGCTATGAGCTAGGTAAAGACATTACTTTAGCAATGGATTGTGCTGCATCAGAATTCTATGAAGATGGTCAATATAACCTGAAAGGTGAAGGTAAAGTATTTTCTTCAGAAGGCTTTTCTGACTACCTAGCTGATCTTTGTGACCAGTATCCAATCGTATCAATCGAAGATGGCTTGAATGAATCTGATTGGGAAGGCTTCGCTTATCAAACTAAAATTCTAGGTGATAAGATTCAATTAGTAGGTGACGATTTATTCGTAACTAATACTAAGATTCTTAAGCGTGGTATTGATGAAGGTATCGCTAACTCTATCCTAATCAAATTTAACCAAATCGGTTCTTTGACCGAAACGCTAGAAGCTATCAAAATGGCTAAAGCGGCTGGTTATACTGCCGTTATCTCTCATCGTTCTGGTGAAACTGAAGATGCAACAATTGCAGATTTAGCAGTAGGTACAGCTGCTGGTCAAATTAAGACAGGTTCTCTATGTCGTTCTGACCGTGTTGCTAAGTACAACCAATTGCTTCGTATTGAAGAGCAATTAGGTGGTAAAGCGCCTTATAACGGTCTTTCAGAGATCAAAGGTCAAGCTTAATCTAACAAACTTGATTAAGTAAAAAAGGGAGAACCTAGGTTCTCCCTTTTTTTGTTTTACCCAATATTGGACGTGATTTATAGTAGGAGCTCTTTTTCAGGAATGATCATTTCAATGCAACGATTAGTGTCCCTATTGTTCGCACTCATGGCGATTTATCTTACCTACCAACTTGTATATGGTGAGCAAGGTCATAAGCGTCAAGAAGAATTGAGCAAGCAGGTTGAGTTTCAAGAGTTGACTAACGATAGACTCGCTCAGCGTAATGCGGCTTTAAGAGCACAGTTGTCGAACCTTAGAAATGGGCAGGATGCAGTTGAAGAAAAGATTCGTACTGAACTGCAATATATTAAAGAAGGTGAAACCTTTTATAGGATGGTAGATCAATGACAGATTCCTATTGGGTTATTTTGCCCGCAGCGGGTGTTGGTGCTCGAATGCAGGCTAACGTCCCAAAGCAATATCTGATGCTAGAGGGTCAATACTTAATTGACCAAACTATTCAGCGTTTACTTAGTCATGAAAAAATAAACAATATTGCCGTTGGTTTAAGTGTGAATGATGCCTATTGGTTGGATTCAAATTGGGCTAATGATAAGCGTATCCATCGTTATATTGGTGGAAAAGAGCGCAGTGATACCGTGTTAAATGGTTTGTCTTTTATTATGGATAAACACGCCATAAAGGATGAGTTTGTTTTAGTTCACGATGCTGCTAGGCCACTAATTTCAATTTCTGAAATTGATGATTTATTAGCGAATAATAATCCGGTTGGCGCCCTGTTGGCTATGCCTGCAAAAGATACAATTAAACAATCACAGCAAACATCGAAGCATCAAACAAATGTAAAGACGAGTCTAGATAGACAGTTTATTTGGCATGCACAAACGCCGCAAAAATTTAAAGTAGATGCACTTTTTGCTGCCTTAATCAAAGCTAAAAGACAAAATTTAGTGATTACTGATGAGAGCTCAGCACTTGAGTCGGTAGGACAATATCCTGATTTGGTTGAAGGCAAAGCTAGTAATTTTAAAGTTACCCTTCCTATCGACCTGGTAATGGCGAAAGCCTTACTTCCTTTGCTTGATAAGCATTAACTAAACGACTAAATAAGGTGATTTATTTATGCTGCCATTTCGTATCGGCCACGGATTTGATGTCCATAAATTTGGTGAAGGTGATGAAATAATTTTAGGGGGAGTGAGCATTCCTTACCAACAAGGGCTGATTGCTCACTCTGACGGTGATGTCGTTCTTCATGCTTTAACCGATGCTATTTTAGGGGCGGCAGCTCTCGGTGATATCGGCAAACATTTTCCCGATACTGATCCCGATTTTGCCGGAGCAGATAGCCGAGTATTACTAAAAAAAGCCTATCAAGAAGTGCTCAATAAGGGCTATAAATTGGGTAACTTAGATATTACTATCATGGCTCAAGCACCTAAGATGGCTCCTCATATTGATTCTATGCGAGAAAATATCGCTCAAGATTTAGCTCTTGATATCGATTGTGTCAATGTCAAAGCAACAACCACTGAGAAACTCGGCTTTACTGGGCGTAAGGAAGGTATTGCAGTTGCATCTGTTGCTTTGCTTATTGCCGCTGAATAGATTGATTTACTAAGAGTGCTGACGCAGTGCTTAAATAACAAGGTTATAAAATGAATACTGATTGGCGATATGCTTGGTCTAAACCACAGGTGACAGGCGACTTAAAAACAAATGCACAAGACTTTTATGTTGAAGAAGAGCTTGGATTCGAGCCTGAAGGTAATGGCGAGCATTTGTATCTTTTCATTGAGAAACAAGGAGTCAATACAGAGTTCTTAGCTCGACTTATCGCAAAGCATGCTGATATCGCTTCGAACAAGGTCACTTATAGTGGCGTAAAAGATAGGCATGCGGTCACACGCCAATGGTTTTGCTTACATGTGCTTAATAAAGCCTTAGATGGTGCTGGCTTAATGCAGGCTATTAGCGAGGAGCTTGCACCAGAAGAGAGTATTAAGCTGGTTCAGATGGAGAAACACCCTCGTAAACTTAAAGTAGGCGTCCATAAAACTAACCGCTTTGTTTTAAGAATACGGCATCTAGCTGGAAACTTAGATGATCTAAAAGACCGTCTTGCGCTTGTAGCGCTTGAAGGTGTACCTAATTATTTTGGACCGCAACGATTTGGCATTAATGGTAATAACCTAGCACAGGGAGGTCGTTGGTTAGCGAAAGAGCCATCCCCAAAAAAACGTTTAACTAAGACAGAATCATTTTGGCTTTCAGCGATACGTTCTTGGTTTTTTAACCAGGCATTAAGTGATCAAGTTGCTTCTGGCTTATGGGGGCAAGTGTTTATTGACGATAGAGTTCAGCTACAAGGAACACAATCCTCTTTTAAGGTAGATGAACTCAATGCTAATTTATTAAGACGGTTGCATCAATTGGATTTGCATCCTCAGCTACCTTTAGCAAATAACGGTGCTCTAGCGGATACCAGCATATTAAGAGCTCACTCAATGGAGCAATCTTGGAAAGGTGACGAAATACTATTAGCTCAGTTACATCGGCTCTCTTTAGGGCGTGAGCAAAGAGCTACACGAGTGATACCTGAAAACATGGTCTGGGAATTGCTTAACGATCAATTAATTGTGCAATTTAGCCTTCCAAAAGGATGTTTTGCCACAAGTGTATTACGTGAGTTAATTGATTTTACCGATGTTTCTAATTTGAGTGCCAATGAGAATACTAATAGCGAATGACGATGGAGTGGATGCAAAAGGCATTCAAACTTTAAATCAGTTTTTATCCAATAAATATGAGACGGTTTTGGTTGCCCCTGATCGAAACCGGAGTGGGGCTAGTAATTCGTTAACTTTGACTCGTACTCTTCAACCTAAACAGGTTGCACCAGGACAGTACAGTGTTGATGGCACGCCGTCTGATTGCGTTAATTTAGCAATCTCTGAAGTTATTGATGGTAAATTTGATTTTGTTGTTTCAGGTATTAATCATGGTCCAAATTTAGGTGATGATGTTATTTACTCTGGGACTGTTGCAGCAGCAATGGAAGCGCGTCATGTAGGGTGTTTTGCCATAGCCGTATCTTTGGTTGGCAATAAACATTTTGATACAGCCGCAAAAGTCATTATGAACCTGATTGCAGACCACAAAGCGTTAACGTCATTAAGTCAGTCTTTGCCTAAGGGGAGTATTTTGAACGTTAATGTCCCCGACGTTGAGTTTGAAAATATCAAAGGATTTAAAGTGACGCGATTAGGTTATCGTAAATCTGCCCAGCCAGCGATTTCTGCTCAGCATCCTAAAGGTATACCTAGTTATTGGATTGGGGCATTATCTGAGCCTCATGATGAGAAAGAAGGGACGGACTTTCATGCTATTAATCAGGGTTATGTTTCTATCACACCCTTGCATACAGATATGACATGTTACAATGCCATGAATTCTATCTCTACTTGGTTAGACACGCCTTTAGATGAAAATGAATAGTTTAAAAAGTTTAGTGAGAACCTCTGAAAGTCGTGCTTCAAGCATGATTAATGATTTAAGAAGACAAGGGATAGAAAACGAAGCTTTATTAGCAAAAATGGCGGAGTTACCGCGCCATATTTTTGTTGAACCTGCTTTTTCTCATCTTGCTTATTCTTCTACTCCGTTACCCATAGGTCACAACCAAACGATAAGTCAACCTTTCACCGTTGCCAGAATGACTCAGTGGCTGTTGCAATATGCGCGTTTGGGAAGAGTGTTAGAGGTGGGAACAGGGTCAGGTTATCAAACGGCATTACTGGCTCACTTTTTTAATAAAGTGCATACCATAGAACGTAAACAAGCCTTGCATGAAATTGCTAAGCAAAGACTTACTCAACTGAATATTAAAAATGTTGAATACCTTTATGGTGACGCGAATAAAGGTTGGCCTAGCCGTGTTGCGTTAGATGCCATCATAGTCACAGCTATGGTAAATAAGGTGCCTACTGCCTTGTTAGAAAACTTAAAAGAGGGCGGAATTTTAATTATGCCAATTGAGGATACAGTTTCCTGTGTTGCCTGTTGGGTAAAAGAAGGAGCTAAGTGGAAGCGTCTGGATGATGAGAAGGCTCACTTTGTTCCTCTGCTAGAAGGTTTAGAAGATGAATAAATGGGTAAAGATATACTTTAGTGGCATTTTTATGGGGGCTGCAGACATTGTCCCAGGTGTTTCTGGAGGCACTATTGCGTTTATATTGGGTGTTTATGAGCGTTTGATCTCAGCGCTCAGTGGCGTAAATAAGGAAAGCATACAATTGCTTTTCAATGGCGACATTAAAGGCCTATGGAAACACTTTGATGCTAGTTTCTTACTTGTATTAGGGATAGGTATTTTAACCAGTTTAGTTGCCTTGTCTGGCGCTATTTCTTATGCACTAGAGTTTTACCCAAGATATTTAGCTAGTTTTTTTCTGGGGCTGATTCTGGCCTCAGCTGCATTATTGTCAAAAGATCTACCTAAACTGCAAACTAAGCATTTGATGATGATTTTATTTGGCTGCTGTTTTGGTGTGTTGGTGTCCTTATTATCACCGACGAATATCAATGTAACACCTTTAATGATTATTTTGTCTGGCATGATTGCCATTTGTGCCATGTTATTACCCGGTATATCAGGTAGTTTTATCCTATTAATGTTAGGTATGTATGGACCAGTCTTATTAGCAATAAAAAATTTAGAGCTAAATGTTTTAGTTTTGTTTGCCTCTGGCGCTTTATTGGGTTTACTGACGTTTTCTAAATTACTTAAATATTTAATGACATATTTTAGAGAAATAACGATTTCATTCTTAATTGGCGTTATGTTGGGATCATTGTTAAAAATCTGGCCATGGAAAAATATAGGTCAGTGGACCAATATTGATGGTAAAGAAGTGCCCGAAAATGTCATGTATGTGATGCCTTGGAATATTAATGATTATCAAATGTCATCTGATTTAGTTTATCCCTTGTGCTTTGTATTGCTTGGTATTTTTATAATTAAGGTGATAAATAACATTTTTTTACTTAATGATACGAATGATATAGATACGAAACTTTAATTCATCTTTCAAAAGTGAGCACCAATATAATTTCTGATGGCAAGTAAGAAGAGAATAATAAAGTTAATTGATTTAATTGCTGTTAGTTTAGCTGGCATGATGCTTTACGGCTGTGCCAGTGACCCTTTGAACTTTTCTGGGGCTTCAAATTCAAATAAATCCAGCTGGACGCCAGATCTTTCCTTTGGAAAACAAAAATCTGTAAGCGGCTACTATCGCGTAAAGTCAGGTGACACTTTATTCTCTATCGCTTTTAAGTACGGCCTTAATTATAAAGAGCTTGCTGCCTTAAATAAGATCCCTGCACCTTATGTGATTTATCCAAAACAGAAAATTCGTTTATCAAACAAGGTTAAAACGGTTAAACAAACGGTTAAGAAAAGTACTGTAAATAGCCAAAAAGCGAAAATCACCCCTACGAAGGTGGTCAAAAGTAATAAAAAGCAAACCACTGTAAATAACAAGAACCAAATATTAAAAACGCCATCTAATACTAAAACTAAGTCCAAAAAAGCCCTAAATTGGGTGTGGCCCGTGTCTGGAGATGTGATCAAGGGGTTTTCAAACAAGGGTGTTAGTAGTAAAGGTATAGATATCAAAGGCAAGAAGAATGGCAAGGTGGTTTCAGCTTCTGATGGTATTGTTGTTTACGCAGGGAATGGATTAATTGGTTACGGTAATCTTGTTATTGTAAAACACAGTGATGAATACCTAAGTGCTTATGCTTACAACCAAGAAATTTTAGTGAAAGAGCAGCAATCGGTCAAAGCGGGTCAAAAACTTGCAATCATCGGAGGAAAGGGATCACAAACATCATTATTGCACTTTGAGGTTAGGAAAGACGGTCAGCCAATAAACCCATTAAAAGTATTACCCAAATAATAACAACTCATTGGGTATTTGGAGGGAACATGAAAGCTGTAGAAATCGTAAAAGCAGAGGATGTAGCATTATCAACGGATAATGATATTGAGAATGGTCTTAATCTAGATGTTGTTGATTCTAATGAAGAGTTTGAATCAGCAGTTACTGCAAGATATGCCAATGAGGATGTTGGCAAAAATCTTGATGTTACTCAGATGTATTTAAGTGAGATTGGTTTTTCTCCTTTATTAAGCGCGGAAGAAGAAGTTTATTATGCGCGTAAGTCGTTAAAAGGCGATGAGTCATCACGTAAAAGGATGATAGAAAGTAACCTAAGGCTAGTGGTGAAGATTTCACGTCGCTACCTTAATAGAGGCTTGTCTCTACTAGATTTGATCGAAGAGGGCAACTTAGGCCTTATCAGAGCGGTTGAGAAGTTTGATCCGGAAAGAGGTTTCCGATTCTCAACTTATGCGACTTGGTGGATTCGACAAACAATCGAACGTGCCATTATGAACCAAACTAGAACAATTCGATTACCTATCCATGTTGTAAAAGAACTGAATGTTTACCTTAGAGCTGCTCGTGAATTAACACAAAAGCTCGATCATGAACCAAGTGCAGAAGATATAGCTGAATTGCTTGATCGTCCTGTGGAAGATGTGCAAAAAATGCTGAGCTTAAATGAACGTATCAGTTCGATCGATTCCCCTGTCGGTGGTATGGATACAGACAAAAGTTTGGTTGAGATAATTGCAGATGAAAATCATGCAGGTCCAGAAGACGAAAGACAGTTTAGTGATGTGGTGCATAACATTGATCATTGGCTAAACGATTTGAATGAAAAACAAAGAGAAGTGATTGCACGCCGATTTGGCTTACGTGGTTATGAACCTAGTACACTTGAAGATGTAGGTGCAGAAATAGGTTTAACACGAGAGCGTGTTCGTCAAATTCAAGTTGAAGCCTTAAGAAAACTGAAGTTAATGATGGAAAAACAAGGGTTGTCTTTGGATGATGTCATGCATCTAAATGATTAACTAATAGAATAGATAGGCATAACCAAAAACCAACTGTATAGCAGTTGGTTTTTTTCTGCCTAGAGTTTGTGTTTTCTGTATTTCCTAAGCGGTTAACTTAGAGTTACAGGCCTAATGTTTAAACTTGGTGAGTTGCCAAGAGGGAGTTTTTCTAGTTGTCTTTGATGGCAATAGTGAGAACTGTCTTAAGGGGGATATATCTGACGGATTAACTAGAACTAGTGAGTAATTTTAATATAACCAAAAAAACCAACTGTCTGTTAGTTGGCTTTATTTGTTTTCTTTTATAGGTGTTATTCGCTTATTTGCTCAAACTTTGTTTGTATTTTGCTTAATAACTTATCCGACATACCTTTGATGGAATAGCTTAGTTGCTCATTTCCATTGGCATCGGTATGTATATCTGGAAGCCCTGTGAATACCTTGTTTTGAATTTCTGGCAAAACAAAAATAGCTTCACTGATGGCCGTTGTTTTTACGTCTATTTCATCGCTCAAGTGTTTAATTTGGCTAAATAGTGGCTCAAATTCAGGTGGAATATCATCAAGCTGCTCCATGCGTTGAGCAAGGTTTTTCATGCCATCATCAATCACTATCTTATATTCAATGCTAGGACTATCAGCATAAATATCCGACTGCAGTAATTTCTCTAATAAATTCGTAAATAGCTTAGCGGTACAGATAGCATTTAAATATAGTTGGTCTTCACATTCACTGGCACTGAATAGTATAAGTGTCGAGTTTTCTTGATATTGATGAACTTGGCCGCAATAGGCTTCACTCGCTTGAAACATAGCACGATAAACAGGCGTGAAAAGGTTAGCTATCTGAATCGGTGTAAACTCTTCCTGCCATTGGCTCATATTGGTTAATTCAATATAAAGAATGCAGCTTCTCTGCTTATCTTCTTCAAAAATTTGCTCAAAGTTAAACTCAAATTGATCTTCTTTCTCTGTGTCCGCTTCTAAAGCTTCTAGGTTGGTTTCTGGCGTTGCTCTTTTATCACCTTGAGCACTTGGGAGCCATTCTAAAGACTGCACTTTAGCCAGTAATTGTAATAGGGTGTTAGCTTCTTTATAGAGGCCTTTGTTGAGTCGTGCGTCTGTATGGCCTTTTAATAGCGCTTCTAATGCCTCACTCACATTTGTGATTGGTGCAAAAAGTTTTTTAGTCATAAAGAAGACGATGAAGAGTGCAATCGCAGTAATGAATATACTGACACTAATGAGCAGTGAATTTAGTCGGGATAAAATGTTCTGGGTAGGGGTTTTATCAAGTGTGATAATAACGTGACCAACCACTTCTTGTCTGAATTTGACGCTGGAGCTAAATACTCTTTTGTTTTCACTTAAGCTGATGTCGCTATCATTTAAATGGCTACTATTATCACTTGAGGCTTCAGCAAGTAATTCGTCTTGTTTATTGAAGACTCGAGCACTCAAAATATTTTCATCAACCACTAATCTAGTAAGGAGCACGTTCAAGCTTAATAGGTCATTTGTTAAAATGGATTGTGTGGCATTAAAGGCGGCTTGAGTTGCTAAGCTGCTGCCTAATACTTCAGTTTGTTGAGTTAAATAACCTTCAAGCGTGTTAGTAATTGTTGCCCAAAAAATGGTAAGAGAGATCAAAATTAAGCTGAGAAAAGTCATTAAAGTGACGATAGAGGCACTCATTCTTTCTTCAAGAAGTGTACTTATACTGCGAGCTTTTGTTTTGATATCCATTATTCTGTCAATATTCCAAAGGCGGCTAAATGTCAGGGTGTCTATATGCTATCGGCTGAGATTGGTTTTCTTTAATTTGCATATTTGTTAATCAGTTAGCCATTTTTCATCAGAGGATGACTAGGGCTTAAAACTGATATTTTTAACTATCGATTTTCTAAGCCTTTTACCATCTTTAGTCGCTATTTTAGACTTAAAATGTGTATTTTGTATGGTGATTCATCATCTAGAGTATTTGATTGGACAGGTATTTGATATAGTTGAGCTAATGTTGTTTGAGGAAAAACTATGTCTGCAAGTATTACGTTATTGGGTGCCATTGATCAAGAGACAATGGATCAATTGGAGTCTTGGTTAGCTGGGTTTAATAAAGATGCAAGCCGCAATTATTTAACTGATTCTAGTGACCCTGTTGCTGTGCAGAGATGGATTTTAAATAGCCCTTTTACTAAAGAGCAAGAGGCTATGGTAAGAGCACAGCTATTAAGTTTTTCTGATACAAGCCATATCGATCATGTTTATCAAAGCCAATCCGTTGATATTAGCCGACCAGGTCTTGCTGTATTTGATATGGACTCGACTTTAATTAAAGCTGAAGTAATGGACGAGCTAGCGGTAGAAGCAGGAATTGGTGAAGAAATTGCAGTGATTACTGCGAGTGCCATGCGCGGTGAAATAGATTTTACAGAAAGTTTTGTTAAACGATTATCTTTGCTAGATGGTTTAAGTAGTGATGTCATGGATGGTGTTTTTGCTCGTATTGAATATATGGAAGGCATAGAAAAATTGATGAAGGTGTTAAATCATTTTGATTGGCATACTGCAATTCTATCCGGCGGTTTTACCTTCTTTGCTGACAAGATCAAACATGCCTTCGACTTTACTGAAGTGCATGCTAATGTGCTGGAAATAGAAGAAGATCAATTAACGGGTAAGCATTTAGGGCCAATCGTAGATGGCAGCCGTAAAAAATATTTATTAGAAACCATTTTACAAGAAACAGGTTATAGTCAGTCTCAAACGATTGCTTGTGGTGACGGTGCAAATGATCTACTCATGTTAAATACGGCGAACCTTGGTGTCGCTTTACACGCTAAACCTTTAGTTAGAGAGCAGGCTCCACATCCTGTTAATCAGTTAGGTTTAGATAGCATACTGTATTTATTAGGTATGACATCTGCAGAAATTAGACAGATATCTGTTTAATTTTTATTCATTTAATTAATTTGATTGGCATATCATGCATTTTTGATATGCTATATATGACAATTTTTACAAGAATTTATAATTGGGGGTTATTTCTTTGCAAGAAATAAAATTATCAGAAATTGACTTAAACTTGCTTTATATTCTGCAAGTTTTAATTGATGAGCTGAACGTTACCAAAGCGGCACAGAAATTAAATGTAAGTCAACCAGCGGTCAGTCGCTCTCTTGCTAGACTTAGAGAAGTATTTAATGACCCCTTATTTGTTCGTACTTCCCATGGTTTATCGCCAACGGCTCGTACAGAAAATTTAGCACCTTATTTAGTTGATATGCTTAAGGGGCTAGAGAGTTTAGTTCAGCCGCCTCAGTTCAATCCAGCCTCTTCACAGCGTCGTTTTGTTTTATCTACTACAGATTTTGGTGCTTTAACAGTGCTGCCTAAAATCTTAGATAGTTTTAGACAGCAAGCACCGAATGCAGTGTTAGATGTAAAGCATTGGCATGAAGGTACCTCATTTGAATTAGACGTAAATGATATTGATGTTGCTGTTGCGGTCATCTCAAAAGAGCCGCCAAGTAGTATTCGAGCCGTTCGTTTAGATACAGATGAAATGGTTTGTATTGCCAGAGCAGATCACCCTGGGTTACAAGGTGAGCTGACATTAGAGAAATATTTGAACCTACATCACGCTCAAGTGGTATTAGGTAAAAAAGAAAGAGCGGCGGTTGATAGAGTATTAGATAAGATGGGTCACCAAAGGCATGTAGCGATAGTGCTACCAAACTTTGTGCCTGCTGTGAGGGTTGTTTCTAGCAGTAACTTATTGCTGACAGTACCGCGTTTGTTTGCCACTGATATTTTGGCTACGTCTCCAGATTTAAAAATTTATAATCTACCGTTTGAAACTCGAACCTTCGATTATTCAATGATTTGGCATGATAGATATCAATTTGACTTAGGTCATCAATGGTTGCGCGGTATTATCCGTAATGCTTTTGTGAATGAAATGGGTTAACTAAGAGTCTATATATCAGCAAGGGTTATTTTGAGTACTTTTGCTTGGGTACTCTTGCTGATATTTCTAAACTCTAAGTGTGATGCTTAATAAGCTTTTATTAAGCATCATAGATTCTGATTAGCTGGCATTAAGCTTTAATTGAGCATCTATATTTTTAAGTCTCGTCGTCCATTCTTTTGTTAATACTTCTACTAAGCTATATCGTCTTAGCTCCATTGCTTGCCTTAGAATATTAAAATTCTCGTCTAAGTAATCAAATAAAATGTTTTCACGAATTTCAATGAGCATTCTCATCTGCTCACCTTGTTCAAAAGTTACATCTTGATGCTCTATCAAGGCTTCAAGCACTTCATTACGTTCATATACTTTAGTTTTGTAGTGATGTTTTAATACGTATTTAGCTAGATCTAACATGGATGCCACAAGCAATTGAAATGAGTGTTCAATCACCATTTTATCGTCAGTTGATAATTCTTTACTTGAAGGTTGCTTACGGTAAGTATCTAGACGTTTGATCATCTGATGTTGGTGCTGATATAACGAATCTTCCCATTCAAGATTGCGCATGCGTACTCCCCAAAACTTAGAATAACTCAGTTTAATATCGCTAGAATCTTTCTATAATCTAGTTCATAAACCGAGCTTATTCAAAAAATCAGAGATTAAAAACTAGAGAAAGGATAAAAGGTAAAACGTTTGTTTTCTTCGATTTTTTCACCTGCAGGGATATGAAAATATCCATGGCTATGACAGGCTGCACTTAAAGCGCCAGAACTTTGCTGATGATGTGCTATCGCTTTACCATCAATAATAGATACTCGTAAGAATTCATCACGACTAATGGCATTTTGTCGGCTAAATCCAGATGCTATCTCAAAACCTTGTACAGGAGTCACTGTTAAACCTGAGCTTACTGCTAATGCAATTGTCGCAAACCAATGAAAAGTGACTAAGGTAGAGCTAGGGTTTCCAGGTAAACCTATGAAAGGGGTATTAAACACTTTTCCGTGAACTAATGGTTTGCCTGGTTTAATTGCAATTTTCCAAAGTAATAACTCACCATTTGCTTCGATTACATTTTTAACGTGATCTTCTTCGCCAACGGAGACCCCGCCAGAGGATAAAATGATATCGCACAGTGGCGCCATTTTTGCCAGAATGGCTTCTGTTTCCTCATGGTTATCGGGAGCATGTTGATAACTTGCTACCTTATAACCTGACTTTTCCACTAGTGCCTTTAACATAGGGCCATTACTATTATATATCTGGCCTTTTTTAAGCGGTTTTCCTGCTTCAATAAGTTCATCGCCTGTGGTTAAGATACCCACTTTAAGCTCAGAGAATGCCACGATTTGCTTAATGCCAAGGCTAGCTATCATGCCAAGGTGTTGAGCTTCAAGGCAAGTGCCTTGGCTTAATACTAGATTTCCTTTAGTAATATCTTGGCCTTTTGGGCGAATGTTATCATGTTGCTTCGGTTCCTGCTGAAAGCTCACCCCTTCATCTTGTTGAGTTGCATTTTCTTGCATAATAACCAAGTCAGCATTGGTGGGGATTTCTGCACCAGTGAAAATTCGAGCAACTGTGCCTGCTTCTAATTCGGTTGCTGCTTGTCCTGCTGGAATACGTTGACTAATGGCAAACACCTTGTTTACTTGCCAATCCTCAAAGCGCATGACGTATCCATCCATTGCACTATTTGAGGCAGGTGGGATATCAAGTTCAGCAATAATATCTTGTGCCAACACCTTACCTAAAGCTTGATCAAGCTCGATTGCCTGTTTAGACACCAAGCAGTTGGAGTTTGCTTGAATCGTATTGAGTGCATCTGTGAAAGAGATTAATGGCGACTTAGACATGATTGGCCTTAATAAATATTTAGCTGGAACGAGTGATTAGACTTTACGTATTTGAGGTGGTGTATGAAAGAGTGCACAGAATAAAGAGTACACCCAATCACATTTGGATTATTGCATTTAAAGCTTAGTTCTATTTACCTAGTAACATCTCAACAAAGTTACAAGGACGAGTTGTTGCATTAAGTTGAGACTCAATAATTTTATACCAAGCTGTTTTGCATGCGCCTGTTGAGCCAGGAAGACAAAATACCAAGGTACGATTAGCAATACCGGCTGCTGCTCTTGATTGAATAGTTGAAGTGCCGATCTCTTCAAAGGAAATCTGTCTAAAGAGTTCACCAAAACCTTCAACATGCATATCAAAAAGTGGTTTCAAGGCTTCCGGTGTGCTGTCTCTTGAATGGAAGCCTGTACCGCCAGTAATAAGAACAACATTAATTTCCTTATCGGCAATCCAGTTAGAAACTGCCGCTCTCATGTCGTAGATGTCATCTTTTACAAGTTTTCTTTCGACTAGGTTATGACCTGCTTCTGTTACCCCTGCAATTAGTGCATCACCTGAGGTGTCTTCTGCAATGGATCGAGTGTCTGAAACTGTAAGTACATTAATGTTTAAGGAACGAAAAGGTTTAGCTGTCTTGCTCATTGTTTGCCTTCTTTATTAACCACCAGTTGCGCTCATAAAGCGTAAAATTTGGGGCTCTTCATCTAGATTAAAATAGTGCTGTTCGGGTTTGAGTGCCAAAGCTTTAATAATGGCATCTTCTAATGTCAGTTTATCCTGATTCGTTGCACGTATATAAGGCTTTAAATCAAGTGAATGCTCATTGCCTAGACATAACAACAGACGACCTTCTACCGTCATACGTATACGGTTACAACTAGAGCAGAAATTATGGCTATGAGGCGAAATAACACCAATACGACCTTGTTCGCCTTCAACCTTGTAGTACTGAGTTGGGCCAGGGGTTGTGGCCGAACTTTTACTTAGCTGATAGTGATTACTTAATAGCTCGATCACATCGTCACTCGACATATAAGACTCTGCTCTATCGTGCGCAGTGATGGCTCCCAAGGGCATTTCTTCTATGTAGCTAATGTCCATATTATGGGCGAGTGCAAATTTAGCCAGAGGTAGAATTTGATCGTCATTTTGGTTTTTCATAATGACGCTATTAATTTTACAGCGATTAAAAGGAAGTGCTGCAATGCTTTCTATTCCTTCAACCACTTGCTTAAATTTGTTGCGACGAGTCAGACGATTAAATTCTTCTTCGATTAGAGTATCTAGACTGACATTTAAGCGTGATACACCCACATCATAGAGAGATTGTCCCAATTTTTTTAACATTGAGCCATTTGTCGTAATTGTTAGCTCTTCTAAGCCTGGGGTATTGGCAATTTGCTCAAGTGCCCATAGAATGTTTTTTCTGACAAGTGGTTCACCTCCGGTAATACGGATGCGTTTAGTGCCCATTTTTATGAAAGTACGCGCAGTAGTGACGATCTCTTCCAATGACAAAATATGTTCTTTAGGCATGAAAGTGACATCTTCGTCCATGCAATAAGTGCAGCGAAAGTCACAACGATCGGTGACTGATATACGAAGATAATCTATGCGTCTTCCAAATGGATCGACTAGGGATGACTCAGACAAAAAAATACCTCACAGAGTTAGCAAGTCCATAGAACCAAAAAAAAGCGCAATAAGCAAAGTTAACAGAATAAATAATTTTCATATTATGTGACTAATTTGCTATTAATTTGATTTATGACATAAGCTTTAAGCGTATGATTAAATTCAAGTTATTAATCTATATAAGAGTTTTATAATTAACTGAATGGGAGTTTAAGAAAATTGCAAAATGTCGTAAATGATTTAATTGATGTTCTTAAATTAGAGCAACAAGATGAAACCCATTTTATTGGCCGCAGCAAGGATCTGGGCTTTCCTAAAGTTTTTGGTGGTCAGGTTATAGGACAAGGTTTGTCCGCTGCCACACAAACAGTAGAGAATCGCCAACCCCATTCACTACATGCTTACTTTTTGCGCCCTGGCGATGCATCCCATCCTATTAACTATGATGTGGAAGTGATCCGAGATGGCGGCAGTTTTAGTATGCGTCGTGTGGTGGCCAGCCAGTTTGGGAAACAAATCCTTAACATGTCTATTTCGTTTCATCAGGAAGAAGCGGGCTTTGAACACCAAGACGTTATGCCAAATGTTCCAGGGCCTGAACATTTCCAATCCGAACTGGATTTATATCGCGCTCATGCCAGTGAGATACCAGATAAGATTCGAGACCTGTTTATTGCTGATAGACCCATTGAGTGTCGAGTTGTGGAAAATCAAAATCCATTTAGGCCAAGGCATGGCATAGCCAAACGCCATATGTGGATTAAAAGTGTGGCGCCTTTGCCTGATAACCAGCTGATTCATCAATCTATGTTGGCTTATACAAGCGATTATGGCTTTTTAGAAACGGCTTTGACGCCTCATGGTATTTCAATTGGGAATCGCTATTTAAATATTGCTAGCCTTGATCATGCTATTTGGTTTCATAGGCCCTTTAAATTAGATGATTGGCTGCTTTATGTGGCTGATAGCCCCTGCGCTGGTGGTGCTAGAGGCTTTGTAAGAGGTCAGATATTTAATCGAAAAGGGGAGTTAGTTGCTTCTACTGCACAAGAAGGCTTAATTCGTTATTCAAAATAGTGATACTAAATGAGTTTCGGTTTAAGAGCCTGCTGAGCTAAAGCCCAGCTAACATGCTCTTTTACCAGCTCAGAGCTGCTATTCTCTCTACTTTTTAGGGCGTTAATGACTTCTTCGCTATAAGGAGCATTACCCAACGCAATGGCAATATTTCTAAGCCAGTTCTCGTAGCCTGTACGGCGTATAGGCGAGCCTTCTGTCTTTTTCAAAAACTCTTCTTCATGCCACATAAAAAGCGTCACTAACTCTTCTTTATCAAGTTGGTGACGAGGTTGAAAATCTTGCTCTTCGGTATATTTAGCAAACTTTGTCCATGGACAGACCAGCTGGCAATCATCACAGCCAAAAATACGATTGCCCATTTTCGCTCTCAGTTCAACCGGTATGGGACCATCATGTTCTATGGTGAGATATGAGATACATTTGTTGGCGTCTAATACCCAAGGTTCAACAAAGGCATTGGTAGGGCAAAGGTCAAGGCAAGCGGTGCAACTACCGCAATGTCTTTTGGGCGTTGGTTTGTCTATCGGTAGAGGTAAATTGGTAAAAACTTCACCTAACAGAAACCAGCTACCTGCTTTGGGGGTTAAGAGTAAGGTATTTTTACCTGTCCAGCCTAAGCCTGCATTTTCAGCGATTTGTCTTTCTAAAACAGGGGCGCTATCAACAAAAGCGCGATAACCATGATCGCCCACTTCAGTTTGAATTTTTTTGGCAAGCAGGGTTAAACGTTTACGAATTAACTTGTGATAATCACGGCCAAGGGCGTAACGGGCAATATAGGCCTTGCTTTTCGTTTGTAGGCGTTTAACCGTTTCGACAGACTGAGGTAAATAATGCATGCGTAAAGCAATAATACGCTGTGTGCCTGGGTGTAGCTGTTCTGGAAAAAAGCGCATATCACCATGGTTAGCGAGATAATCCATACTGGCGTGATAGCCCGCATCAATCCAAGCTTGATAATCTTCTTTATGCTGGCTGTAATCTGTACCTGTGATTTTCGCTTCAGCAAAACCAAACTCTATCGCCCACTCTTTGATTTTAAGGGCGAGTTCGTTTAGTTCAGCGACAGTTAATGCGCTAGCTTGAGGCATGCTTAGATCGTTTTTTGATGATGACAAAGAGATAAGACTTTTAATAGGCATACTTTTTAAAGGCATAAACAGCTGTTATGCCTTTAAAAGAAATTGCCACGTTAATAAAGGTTAGAATCGCCTTTAACGACATCGATTAATAAGTTGATGAACATGCGGTCAGCATCTGTGTGTTCATCAGTAATTTTTAACGTTGTTTGGCTAGAAACTTCTTCAGAGATACGTTCGTATGCATTTGGCTCATTAATATGTTCTTTTGCAATGCGAACCAGCTCTCCTGCTAGTTCTGGCTCCATGATCATTTTTCTAAAACAGCGTAAAAATTCATCAATAATTCGTTGTTGATTTAGTTCACTTGCCATTGTTTTAAAACTCCTACTGTTCAAATCAGCCTATGACACCACGAAGCGGGATGAAGGGCAAGCTTCTTCATAAATGTTGCTTGACAGCTTGGGGAATAAATAGGCAGAATAAGGTATCTTTTTAGCAAACATCCCAGCTAAAAATCTTATTTAGGCCAACAGCCTATCCCAATCGTATGCCTAGACATATGAATGCACACAAAAATGTGAAGTGATTTAAGTTACAACTTTACATTTCTCCTCGCGAAAAACGCGGGCAGTGTAATTACTGCGATTTTTTGCGTTTGAATGCACACCTTTTTTTAGGGTTTCAGCATAAGCTTTGCAAACTTCGTTTAATCAATATTTATCTGACTAAGATATATGGGTACAATATGTGCCATAAAAATCTAGCAGTAAAACGAATAATAGAGGGTAAAAAGGTGGAATTATTATCCGGTGGTGAAATGATCGCCCGCTTTCTCAAAGATGAGGGCGTAGAATACATTTATGGGTATCCAGGCGGGGCAGCCTTGCATATCTATGACGCATTGCATCGCCAAAATGATGTCAAACACGTACTTGTTCGTCATGAACAAGCTGCAACGCATATGGCTGATGGCTATGCACGTGCAACCGGTAAAGCGGGTACTGTGCTAGTAACATCGGGTCCTGGTGCAACAAATACGATTACAGGTATTGCTACTGCTTATATGGATTCAATTCCAATGGTAGTTATTTGTGGTCAGGTAATGAGCTATCTGATTGGTGAAGATGCATTCCAAGAAACAGATATGATTGGTGTAAGTCGTCCAATCGTCAAACACAGTTTCTCTGTGAAGCATGCGTCTGAAATTCCAGAAATTCTTAAAAAAGCGTATTACATAGCCTCTTCTGGTCGCCCTGGTCCTGTAGTTGTTGATATTCCAAAGGATATGACAGTACCAAACGAAAAGTTTGAGTATAAATACCCAGAGACAGTTTCTCTACGCTCTTATGTACCACCAACTAAAGGCCATAGTGGTCAGATTAAAAAAGCGGTTGATTTAATGCTTGCGGCGAAACGCCCAATTATTTATGCCGGTGGTGGTGTTATTTTAGGCGGTGCGTCTGATTTACTTGTGAAATTGGGCAAGGCGTTAAACTTCCCTGTAACTAATACGCTAATGGGCTTAGGTGGCTATCCAGCAACTGATCGCCAATCTGTGGGTATGTTAGGGATGCATGGTAGCTACGAAGCGAATATGACCATGCACCATAGTGATTTGATTCTTGCTGTGGGGGCACGTTTCGATGACAGGGTAACAAATGACCCAGATAAGTTCTGTCCTGGCGCTAAGATCATTCATATTGATATTGATCCTGCTGCTATTTCTAAAACTATCCGTGCTGATGTACCCATTGTTGGTCCAGTAAGACAAGTACTAACCGAAATGTTAGGTCTTGTTGAGTCTTCTAAGAAAGCTGATGCAAGCGTGTTAGATGGCTGGTGGAAGCAGATTGAAGAGTGGCGCAAGGTTCACGGTGGTAAATACGACACTACGAGTGAAAAAATCAAGCCACAAGCTGCAGTTGAAGCATGTTGGAGAGCGACTAAAGGGGATGCATTTGTTGCTTCCGATGTAGGTCAGCACCAAATGTTTGCTGCACAATACTACAAGTTTGATAAACCAAACCGTTGGGTTAACTCAGGTGGCTTAGGCACCATGGGATTTGGTTTACCTGCTGCTATGGGGATCAAGTTAAACTTCCCTAAAGAAGAAGTAGTATGCGTAACCGGTGAAGGCAGTATTCAAATGAATATTCAAGAACTGTCTACCTGCTTGCAATACGGCTTACCCGTTAAAATATTATGTTTGAATAATGGTTATCTTGGCATGGTACGCCAATGGCAAGATATGAACTATGAAGGTCGCCACTCTAGTTCATACCTTGAGTCCTTACCGGACTTTGAAGCTTTATTGAAAGCCTATCGTCATCAGTACGTTGAAATTAATACCAAAGACGAACTTGATGAAAAAATGGCTGAAGCTTTTGCTATGAAAGATCAGTTGGTATTTATCAACTGTTATGTTGACCCTGAAGAGCATGTTTATCCAATGCAGGTACCTCGTGGTTCCATGCGTGATATGTTATTGAGCAAGACGGAGCGTACCTAATATGCGACACATTATCTCTGTATTGATGGAAAACGAACCAGGTGCCTTGTCGCGTGTAGTTGGCTTATTTTCTCAAAGAAACTTTAATATCGAATCTCTTAACGTAGCTGCTACTGATGATCCGACTTTGTCTCGTTTGACCTTGACGACATTTGGTTCAGATCAAGTAGTTGAGCAGATTACTAAGCAACTTAATAAGCTGATTGATGTTGTTAAGTTAGTTGATCTTACAGAAGGTCAGCATATTGAGCGTGAATTGATGTTGGTGAAAGTCCGTGCAACCGGTGCTCAACGTGCTGAAATTAAGCGTACAGTTGATATTTTCCGTGGCAACATAGTTGATATGACACCGTCTATCTACACAATTCAGATTGTAGGTGAATCAGATAAGCTAGATGGCTTTTTACAGTCACTAGGTGCCGTTCATCTTCTTGAAGTTGTTAGAACTGGTGTATCTGGCATCGCGCGCGGAGAGAAAGTACTGAGTATCTAGTACTTTTTATTCTAAGCCATTCAAGTTTGTTGATTGGCTTTGAATAAAACTGAATAGCGTTACAAAAAAGTCACATTTATGTGGCTTTTTTTTTCCTCATTTTTTTAATATTCAACTATTCTATAAATGCATTTTATAGAGATATCATGCTATCTTGCTATTTAGGCCATATTTATCAAAAGGGTTAAACGGACTTAAAGGAGTGATATGGAGCTGGCTGATCAGATGTCTAAGGAGTATGCGGTTCAATTAGAATCAATTGAACCTAGCAACAGCGCATTAGCTTCTAAAGATATATTAAACAAAGAAGGAGCGGTATTGGTCAAAGCTGATACTGAGCTAACATCTGCACGATTGGCGAGAATTCGTCAGCATGTATTAGAGCAACCTTTAGAGTTCAGTATTAAAATGCAGAACTCTCTCGCCAGAAACGAAATATTTCAACAGACACTGAATGTCATTAATGAAAATGACTTGCTAAAAGAGCTACATCTTAAGCTTCATAACGAAGAAGATCTCACTGATATGTGTGGTTTTTTCACGCAATATCCTACTCTCGTTCAACTCATTACTGTTTATGCTCAACTCTATCCAGGCAAGATGAAAAAATCCCTCACTTTAGCTTGGGGAGCTTGGATGATAGCCAGAGCAAAACAAGATAGTCAAATGACAAAACGAGCTGTGTTCACTGCTTGTTTATTTCAAGATATTGGCCGTCTATTTATTAGTAAAGGAGGGTCAAATGATTCGATACTCTCCTTAACAAGCCAGGTACTCAGTAAAATTAATGGCTTGCCAATTACGATAGTCAGGTCCATCACTAACATGAAGGTCTTTCCAACCAGCTTAGGTCTCATGAAAAAAGATGACATGTTAGCGGTTGCCAATGAAGATCAAATTGTTTGGCTAAGCCGATTTCTACAAGTAGGAATGAGTGATAAGTTTTCTTTCAATGTGGGGCCATTGGATTTTATTCCTATTCTTAAGCTTTACTCGCCTCATTATTTCCCGCGTTACTCGAAAGTCATCATAGAAGCGATTTGCTCAGCAAATTTGCAGCATGTCATAACTGATGAAAAAAGTTTGTTAGAGAACCTACGAAAAATTTTAATAAATCATGTGGTATTAAATGAATGGTTGGAGCTTTTTGAAAAAGTAGAAGCTCAGCTTGCTATTAGCTCTAAAAGTTTGCCTTTAAGATTTAGGCAAAAAGCAGAACAGGTTCTATTTATTGTATCCAGTACAGGCTTACTGACGGAATCACTGGCGCGTTGGATGTCTCATGTAGAGGAAATGCAACTGCTTGAAGCGGCGCCTGAAGTGAGAGAGTACTTTATTTTTCAGCAAGAACTCGCGCGTCAATTATCTCAATATGTATCAATGGCTGGTTTCTTGATTAGTCGTATTAATGATATGGAAAAGAAGAAACCTTTATTGTTGCTGCACAAAGAATTTCATCAGCTTTCATCACGTTTCAATTACAATATTCTAGATGATGAGAGTCTTGCCTCCTAGCGGTTAATTTGTTGCCAGAAAGCTTTAATAATAGGAGTTGCTAGGTTCTTTTTAAGGGTAAATAGGCCAACATCATAGGCTTCTAATTCTGGTTGAAGGTCCATAATGGTGACCTTGTCGATCAAAGGACTGTTATCGATAACGATTTTTGGAACGACTCCTATCCCAAACCCTAAGGACACCATGCTAACAATCGCTTCGTTACCAGAGACTTGTGCATAAATTTTAGGCTTTGCGTTACGTTGTCTAAACCACTGATCGACTCGAGAGCGTGAGATACCTTCTTCAGACAAAATCATTGGCACTTGATTCCAATCTATCTTGTTATCATTCGACATGGATACACCTAAAGATTGAGCTGCATTCGCGTCGTTTGGCGCAATAAATACGAGAGGAGAAATGGCAATTCGCTTAAACGCCATACTGCTTGGTAGGTTATTTGGTCTGGCTGCTATGGCGATATCTTCGTGACCTTCCATCACGCGGGCTAACGCTGGTGCTGGATCGCCTGTATGTAATTTCATTTCTATCTTTGGGTGCAGACCACGAAACTCACTCAAAATATCATACAAAAAACTATAACTTGCAGTGACTGAGCAATACAGGCTGATTTCTCCGACCAATTGCTCGCCACTAGTGGTCAATGAACGTCTAAAATTACGCCATTGAGTAAGGCTTTCTAGAGCATATTGATTAAACCTTTCACCTTCAGTTGTCAGCTGTACTGAACGATTATCACGGTTAAATAAAATATGTCCTATTTCATTTTCAATGTGTTTAATATGCCGACTTAAGGTGGATGGACTCATGTGAAACGCTTCACTGGTTCGGCCAAAATGTAAGGTTTGGGCCAAGTGAGAGAAGAGTTGTAATGATTTGGTATCCATAGAGTAGGCCTTAAATTTAACAAGCTAAAAATGCAGTTTGTTTTTGTGTATAAAATGCAATAATAGCAAAAATATATATCATTTATTACAACATATCTAATGGTTGAAATCTGCCTAATAGGTTTATGAGAAATGGATAAAACGAATCAAAAGCTAATTTTTGCTTTAACAGAAAATGCCAGAATGTCATTTTCTGAATTGGGGAAAAGGGTGCACTTATCTGCGCCAGCTGTGGCTGAACGTATACGTAAGTTAGAAGAATCTGGAGTGATTACAGGTTATCGACCGACACTGAATTTAGAGAAAATGGGGATACCTATTACCGCATTAATTGGCTGTGAGGTGCATCACGCCAAGGAGAAAGAGTTTAAAGTATTAGTCAGTACATTAGATGAGGTAATTGAAAGTCAGAACCTCACAGGGCCTTATGCTTTTATACTCAAAGTGGGTGTTGCTTCAATGTCTGCTTTGGATGATTTATTAAATCGATTAATTGATTTAAGTGATACTCACACCATGATGATTCTTTCTACCCCAATAAAACGAGAGCTGCCAAGACAATTGAATCTCTTTAATAACGAGTTAGATGGCTAAAGGTAATAAATAAATTTTTTATGAGATAAAAAAAGGCCCAGTAGTCTGAACTGGGCCAAAAGGGTAATGCTTAACGCATGGGAATCATTAACTTGGGTGAATACTAAACTTACTAAGTTGAGGCTGTTGTCTCTGCATCGATTGTTTCTTTTCCTTTACCTTCCTTAGTAGGCCATTGGCTAATCAACATACCAATAAGAATTAAACCACAACCTACATAAGCATCTAGGCTTAAAACCTCATCAATAAATAACCAACCGGCAATGACTGCAAAGACAGCTTCGGTAGATAGAATAAGAGCACTTGCACTTGGTGATACTTTTTTCTGCCCAAGTATCTGTAATGTACAAGCAATACCTGACGCAGCTATGCCTGCGTATGCAATTGGCACCCAAGCTAGATAGAAGTTTTCAAGTTTAGGCACTTCCCAAATAAACGCGGCAGCAATCGCTAAAACCGCGGCGACACAAAACTGAGTAATCGCAAAAGGGATAACAGGCAAACGCTTTGATAAGTAGCCAATTACCAAAACGTGGGATGCCCAGAAAAAGGAACCCGCTAATTCCAGTGCATCACCATAATTGATCGTTAAATTAGGGCCAATGGTTAAGCTATATAAACCAACGATAGCGAAGGTAATGCCAATCCAAGTATTGCGTGCTGTTTTTTGTCCAAAGGCCATGCCTATGATAGGAACAAGAACGATATAGACACTGGTAATAAAGCCTGCATTACCCGCTGTGGTATAAAGCAAACCTGTTTGCTGGAAAGTAAAACCAGTAAACATAAATATACCACCAACTAAACCGCCTAGTATTAAAGTGCGAAGCTGATAACTTTGTTTGTTCGGAAATAAAAACAATAATGGAATCAGAGATATAGCGGCTAAAACAAAGCGCGCAGCATTAAAACTATGAGGCTCAAGTGAGTCCATACCTGCACTTTGTGCAACAAAACCAACGCCCCAAATAATCGCGGTTAACCATAACATGATGTGTGCAATGCTCATAAATCCTCACTCTTTAACGTATCCTTTGCCCTTGTAATAGTTAGCAAAAATTTTGATGTCTTATCTTGTGGAGAAGTTTGCGCTAGAGGAAAGTTTTTCACCAGACAATTACTAATCATTTACTGGCTTAAAACTTTAAAAAACACCGTAAATTTGTGAGGAAACTTTCGATTCAAAAGTTTGATTAATTTCTTGTGACTATGAGGGATTTAATTGATAATTGCTTGAAAATTAACCACCCATAATTCACTTTTATATAAGCTGAAAATTCAGTAGGAAACATCATGGCATTTGTTGACTGGCTAACGATAGCGCCAATATTTCTTTTGTTATCTCTAGGTCCTGGCCCTAATAATTTTATGGCTATGTCTAACGGTATTAATCAAGGTCCAGTGGCTGCTTTGGTCGGTACTATTGGTCGAAATTTCGCCTTTGCTATTTTGATGTTGGTTTCAGCTTTAGGTCTGGGTGCTGTTATTGTTTCATCTAGTCTTTTGTTCAACATAGTTAAGTGGGCGGGGGTTTGCTACCTACTTTATATGGGGATTAAAACTTGGCGTAATGCTGCTCAAGGGGTTGATTCAGGTGAAGTTACTCATACTAGAAAAGTGCCTTATTCAGGATTAATTCGTCAGGAGTTTATTGTTGCTATTAGCAACCCGAAAGCCATTCTGATTTTTACGGCGGTTTTTCCTCAAATGTTAAATCTTGATAAACCCGTTATGATTCAGTTCTTTATCATGGGGTTTACCTTTATTGTGACTGAATTTATCGGTTCATATATTTATGCGATAGCAGGTAACCAAATTAAGCGTTTCATTAAAAGTTCAAAGGGTGTTATACGTTTAAACCGTTCTATGGGAGCCGTGTTTGTCGCAGCCAGTGCGGTATTAGCGAGCGCTTCGCGATAATTTATCGCCAGATACTTTAATGCTAGAGACTCGTATTTACCTTAATGCGAGTCGACTCCTTCCATCTCATTTCTTTTAGTTTTACTAATTTTGTTATTGTTTGCATCCATCAATAAGTGAACTAAATTAGACTTCCTGCCTCATATTAGCTATATCGCATATTTCTATCAGCGTAGGCTTGTGCTGTTAGGGTGCACTTATCCATATGAAAAGGCATGATGATATGAGGCCCTTTTATACTTTTCCATTACTAATAGGTTTACTTTCAGCTCATACCGCATTTTCTCAAACGTTCGTAACGGACTCAAATGCGCCAACAACAATTGAGTTATTTACTTCAGAGGGTTGTAGTTCATGCCCACCTGCAGATCGCTTTCTATCTACTCTTGCTAGCCAAGAAGACCCTTTCGAAAAAGTGATTCCTCTGGCTTACCATGTGGATTATTGGAATTACATAGGTTGGGATGATCGTTTTTCTCGCCCTGAATTTAGTAGCCGGCAAAGGCGACATGTAAGAGAAGGAAATACAAGTCAAGTCTATACCCCAGGCTTTGTGGTGAATAATAAAGAGTGGCGTGAATGGTTTCGAGGAGATAGAGATATACCTCAAAACAGTGGTGATGCAGGACTGTTGTCGGCGCAGTTAACACAAGGCTTTTTAGAAGCTCAATACACAGGGCATCCTGAAGTGAATGGACCTTATCTGCTTAATATCGCTTATTTAGGCATGGGAATTACAACTCAAGTAAAAGCAGGTGAAAATCGAAATAGGCTGCTGAACCATGACTATGTAGTGTTAGATAATTTCAGTCTCATTAGCCAAGGGAAGCGTTGGCAGATTAAGCTAGATAAACCACCTGAATTGGGTCAGCAAAAAACGGGAATAGCGATTTGGGTGAGTTCGTCAAAATCACTGGATGTGCTACAGGCTGATGCTGCTTTAATTGAGGACGATGCTTTTTAATAAACTCCTATGACTAAATTAATTTTAGCTGCTTGAATGAGGGAAATAAAAAGGCCTGACCAAGATATTATCTTGAAATCAGGCCTTTATTAGTTAACGCTCAGTCATCTTTGGCTTAAGCTTTGATTTTAGTAGGCCCAACTTCTGAACTAGGTGTTATCAAGCAATCGCTGTTTTATGTGCCTTAAAGTATGAGAAAAGATAAGCTGTGCCTAGCATGACAAAGGCAAACAACATACTTTCACCAATTTGCAGGGCAATAAAAGTACAGGCCATTAAAGCAGGTATCGCAAGATATCTAACTTTGCCTTTTAGAAGGTGCCATGCTGCTAAAGAAGCCAGGGTGTAAACCGTTAAAAATGAACCGTTTGTCATCTCGATTAACCACTCCATTTTAAGATTAAAGCTCTCTCCTAATATGAGTGAGCCTGCACAGACAAGGTTAACAATAATGATGGCATTGCCAGGTGAGCCGAAGCGGTTAAGTTTGCCTAAATAAGCAGGTAGTGCTTTGTTCTCTGACATGGCTTGTACCATACGGCCAAAGCCAAGTAGATAGATACTGACATTTGCAAAGGAAATGACAAAGGCGCCAAAGGATACCCAGCGGCTGGCACTCTCTCCGGCGATGCTAGACACTAAAACCGCAATTGATTGATTGTTAGTTTGCTCGTCACCATAGCTTGAGTAGGCAAAAATAAGGAACACGACGGTTAGGTAACAAACAATCACGACACTAATGCCGACTATCATAGCGATAGGGAAATCTCTTGCTGGGTTCTTAAACTCGCCACCCAAGTGGGCCATTACTTCAATGCCAAGAAAGCACCAAAAAACGACACTGATAGCGCTAAAGGTTTGCTGCCATTGAGTGTCCGTTATTGGCGCTTGAGTAAGTTGTACTGCATTTAGAATATCTCCTTTTATGGCAAGCCATACTATAGCCAGCAGCATAAGAACAACTATCGCTGTTTGTGTTTTGGCCGAGGTTTGAATACCTGCAAGGCCAAATCCTAAAAATAAGATAAAGATCAGAATATAGAGGTAAATAAACATGCTTTGATCAAAACCTAAGAAGGCAGCTAGGTAATTAGCTGTGATCTTTATCGCAACCGCAGGGCCAACAATTAAAATAGATAAAAACAACCAACCCACCGCATCTTGTAAAGGTTTACTAAAAGCTTGACCAATATAATGTGATGCCCCACCTGCATGGGGAAGCCTTGCTCCTAGTAACGCAAAAATAATGGCAATCGGCATAATGATGAGAGCGGTGAAAATCCAGCTGTAAGCGGTTTGTTCGTGAGCTATGCTGACAGATAATGCGGGTAGCACCATCAGGCCTGTACCGACAAATGTCGTCACTGTCATGGCAATGCCTTGTAATGGACCTATTCCTTTGGTGTTTGTGCTCATTCTTCTTCTCTTTAATGTCAATCGCAAAAATTGTGTGTTAATTCAAAATAAATTGATGTGTGATTCAATTGAGACAGGATAGAATGATTTGATTAAGTATACAGCTAGCAAAATAGGTTATTTCGCCGTTAAAGTGACGGTTATGCCGTCAAAGTGCTTAGCTCCAAGAAAATGCGATGGCAACAAGGATTATGAGTGAAGTTAGACAGTTTTGACCAAAAAATTCTCTCTCTGTTGGTAGAGGACGCCAGATTATCTATTTCGGATATTGCTCGTCAGGTGAGCTTGTCTCGTTCGGCCGTGACTGACAGGATTAAACGTCTGGAAGAAAGCCAAATCATCACGGGTTATCATGCCAAGCTTAATCAAGATGCTGCAACACAAGTCGCAGCCTATTTTTCGGTTACCTTTAGCCCCTTATGCTGTGAAGTGATTGCAGGTTTGATGCAAGATATTCCAGAAATTAAGCAGGCCCATAGTATTAGCGGTGATGTGGATCTGATTGTTTTTGCTGAAGCTGCAAATATGACACGCTTGAGTGAGATTCGTGAAATGATGGATGCTTGGCCAAATGTCCAACGAATTGTCACTCATACAGTGTTGGTTGACCGGCTCCAACGCTAACACCAAAAATAGTACGCAATGACAAGATTATAAAAATGCCCGTATCGCTTTTGCTATACGGGCTTTTTTCAATCCAACCCTTAAAGATGGATTCGATCAAGTGCTGACTTAATTGCAATCTCCCTAGGGAATCATGCCTAAAGCAGTCAATCCAGCATTTTCATCTAGGTCTAACATGATGTTCATGTTTTGGATCGCCTGACCAGATGCACCTTTAACAAGGTTATCAATAACTGAAAGCACGACTACCTTGTTTCCACCTTGTGGGCGATAAACCGCGATACGACAGAAGTTAGCACCTTTAGTACTACGTGTTTCTGGTAAGCTGCCTTCAGGCATCACGTCAACAAAGAATTCATCTTGATATCTTTCTTCAAATAGTTTTTGAAGGTCAATGTCTGTATCGAGTAATGTGGCATACATGGTTGAATGAATACCACGAATCATAGGTAGTAAGTGTGGGACAAATGTTAAACCCACTTGCTTATCTGTATAAGCTTGAAGACCTTGCTTGATTTCAGGTAAATGTCTGTGACCAGCAACCCCATAAGCTTTAAAGTTTTCGCCCGCTTCGCAAAGCAGTGTACCAACATTCGCACCACGACCAGCACCACTTACTGCTGATTTTGCATCGGCAATAAGATCACTTGGGTCAATAACACCTGCTTCAAGCAGAGGAATTAAGCCAAGTTGTGTCGCAGTAGGGTAGCAGCCAGGGTTAGCAACTAAACGAGCCCCTTTGATTGCTTCACGGTTTATTTCAGGTAAACCGTAAACAGCTTCAGCAACATAGTCAGGTGTTCTATGTTCCATGCCATACCATTTCGACCATTCCACTGTATCTTTAATTCTAAAGTCAGCCCCAAGATCTACAACTTTAACGCCTTTTTCTAGTAATGCAGGTACTTGGTCCATGGCAACACCATGAGGAGTGGCAAAAAAGACAAGATCGCACTCAGCTAATTCGTCTACACTAGGAGTGGTGAATTTAAGGTCATAATGTCCTCGTAGGCTTGGGTAAATATCAGCAACTAGTTTGCCTTCTTCACTTCGAGAGGTGATGGCTTTCACCTCAACCTCTGGGTGATTTGCTAAAAGTCTTAATAATTCTGCACCGGTATAACCTGTGCCGCCTACTATGCCGATTTTATACACTGTTGAGTCCCGTTATCTTAATACTTGATTGAAACGCGTTAACACATTTGCGCCTGTGTTGATTTACTGGTTGAATAGTGCCCGATTTTTACAAATCTTAAAAGTAAGGAGAGCCAACTGTACCGCTTTAAATTAAAAGATTTGCTGCAACAGCGACTTAATTCTTCTGACGCTCTGCTTTTACTCTCTTCTGTAGGGGTTATTGTAGGGATAGCCTGCGCCTTATCTATGGTGCTATTGCATTGGCTTTTAGATCTACCCGCCCATCTTTTTATGGGAGGAGATAATGAAGGCTTCGAAGATTTACCATTATTACTACGTGTACTCTTTCCTCTAGTCTCTTGCTTTTTATTAATTCTGATTATGTTTTATTTGCCCAAAAAGTGGCAAAAAGTGGGTGTACCTTACGTAATTGAACGACTTAATTACCATAAGGGCCATTTACCTATCATGAATGGCGTTATTCAATTTATTACCGCAGGCATAGGTTTAATGGGTGGCTTGTCTATCGGTAAAGAGGGGCCAGCAGTTCATATTGGAGCTACCTTTGGTAGTCGTATCGCAACACGTTTAGGTCTATCTCAAAGCCATATTGAGGTGCTTATTGCTTGTGGCGTGGCTGGTGCAATATCGGCTGCATTTCAAACCCCTTTAGCAGGTGTGCTTTTTGCGCTTGAGGTGATTTTTCTAGAATATCGAATAGCGATTATTCTCCCAGTAATTTTATCTTCCGTATTTTCTATGGCTGTTAGCCATGCGCTTTTGGGCCCAATTACACTTTTTAGTTTCGATCGTATTGCTGTCTTAGTCATTAACTCTGAAACAGTCGTTGCCTTGGTCGTGCTTTCTGTAACCGTTGCGTTATTAGCCGGTGTTTTTTATCGCACGCAGCAGTTACTTTGGCGAGTCAATCATTGGCCTGTAGCATGGCGTTTTGCTCTGGTGGGAGTCGCAACGGCTTTATGTGCTGCATTTATCCCTGAGGTGTTAGGCGCAGGCTATGATTCAGTTGAAAAATTATTAGCTGGTGGCACATTAACAAATATCTTGCTGTTAGTTTTGTTAGCTAAAGTTCTCTTAACGGCGTTTTCTATCGGTTTGGGTATACCCGGCGGCATGATAGGGCCAACTTTTGTTATGGGCGGTTTAGCTGGGATTCAGGTGGCTGTTTGGGCTTTTTCTGGTGAGGCGAGTCTTGAGTTAATTTCATTATTTGCCTTGTTAGGTATGGCTGCCATGATGTCAACCAGCTTTCAAGCGCCCTTAACAGGGCTGATTGCAATTGTTGAAATGACACACTCTCCTGAGATCTTATTACCTGCAATGCTAGTGATTGCTTCTTCCTGTGTGATAACAAGAGTCGCTTTCAAACAGGATTCTATTTTTGTAGAGCGCCTTACGAGTTTAGGCTTGCATGCTAAAGCCAGAGTAAGAGTTGATCATAATGGTGATGTGAAAAGCACAAAAGAATAAGTTAGTGATTTATCCCACTTTAGGTTGTGTTTTCTGGAGTAATACCAAAAAGATAAATATGCTAGAATGCCTGCCGTTTATTTTGCTTGAACCTATGCTACTACTTTGTAGGTGGTAAAGCCCAAGTTCAACTTGTTACAAGATTACTAAAATTGAATTTTATAAAGGAATTCGAATTATGTTATGGGTTAAAGCGTTTCATTTAGTTGCTATGGTTTCTTGGTTTGCTGGTTTATTTTATTTGCCGCGCATTTTTGTGTATCACGCCGATGCAAAAGATGCGATTAGTAATGAAAGGTTTAAAGTCATGGGGCGTAAACTGTACCGCGGCATTATGACTCCAGCGGCTGTAATTACCATTGCTTTGGGTCTTTGGTTAGTCAGTTTTAGTCCTGAGTATTATATGAAGTCAGGCTGGTTTCATGCCAAATTAACCTTAGTATTTGTTCTACTTGGTTATCATCATGCATGTGGTCGTCTATTGAAGAAGTTTGCTAATGACGCGAATACACGTAGTCATGTTTTCTTTCGTTGGTTCAACGAATTGCCTGTTGTTATTTTAATTGCCATAGCCATCTTGGTAATTGTTAAACCTTTCTAATTTTCCTTTTTTTGTTTTTATAGTTTGAGTATAGAGTTATGAGCCGATCTGAAGATTTGTATCAAAGAGCACAAAAGCGAATTCCTGGTGGCGTAAATTCACCAGTGCGAGCCTTTAATGGTGTAGGTGGAACCCCAGTCTTTTTCCAAAAAGGGCAGGGCGCATATGTTTATGATGAAGATGATCAAAGATATGTGGATTATGTTGGTTCTTGGGGGCCAATGATTATTGGTCACTCACATCCCGCTGTTTTAGACGCAATTCGTGAGCAAATGGATTTAGGTTTAAGTTTTGGTGCGCCGACTGAAATCGAAATCGATATGGCTGAAAAAGTATGTGAACTTGTGCCTTCGATGGACATGGTTCGTATGGTGAGTTCAGGCACAGAAGCAACAATGAGCGCAATTCGTTTAGCGCGTGGTTTTACTAAGCGCGATAAAATTGTGAAATTCGAAGGTTGTTACCACGGTCATTCAGACTCTTTGTTAGTAAAAGCCGGTTCGGGTGCATTAACGCTTGGTATTCCAAATTCACCAGGTGTACCTGCTGATCTTGCCCAACACACAGTAACGCTACAATACAACGACATTGAAAATGTAAAACAATGCTTTGCTGAAATTGGTGACCAAGTTGCCTGCATCATTGTTGAACCTGTCGCTGGTAATATGAACTGCATTCCGCCTGTTGAAGGGTTTTTAGAAACTCTACGTGAAGTATGCGATGAATCTGGCGCGGTACTTATCTTTGATGAGGTGATGACAGGGTTCCGTGTTGCTTTGGGCGGAGCACAAGAAAAATTCAATATCAAACCTGATCTTACAACCCTAGGTAAAGTGATTGGTGCAGGCATGCCTGTTGGTGCATTTGGTGGGCGTCGTGACATCATGGAGCATATCGCGCCACTCGGTGCTGTTTATCAAGCTGGCACACTTTCTGGTAATCCGATTGCGATGACTGCGGGTTTAACTGCTCTTAACTTAATTAGTGAACCTGGTTTTCATGAGACGTTAACTGCAAAATCTGAAAAGCTGATGCAAGGTTTAAAAGCTGCAGCGGATGAAGCGGGTGTTGCATTTCACTCCGTAAGCGTTGGTGGTATGTTTGGTTTCTTCTTTACTGACGCAGACCGAATTACCTCATTTGCAGAAATGCAGGCTTGTGATGCTGAAAAATTCAAAAAATTCTTCCATCTGATGCTACAAGAAGGCGTATATTTTGCTCCCGCAGCATTTGAAGCTGGCTTTATTTCTCAAGCTCATACAGATGAAGATATTGAGTTTACAATTGCTGCTGCTAAAAAAGCCTTTGCGCAACTATAAGAATATTAATAATTAACAGAGAGAGTGCATGAGCAAAGTGACTGAAATGCCCCTTGAGAAGAAAAGTGAAAAACCAGAATCTGATGGTATTGAAAGTGAAAAGGCAGAAATAAAACCACCTCATAAAGGGGTGTATTTATTACCTAACCTGTTTACTACATCGGCATTGTTCGCAGGCTTTTATGCCATTATTGCAGCAATGAATGGTGACTTCACTCATGCTGCGGTGGCCATTTTTATTGCCATGATTCTTGATGGGCTTGATGGTCGTGTTGCTCGCATGACAGGTACTCAAAGTGCTTTTGGAGCTGAATATGACTCTCTCTCTGATATGGTGTCTTTTGGTGTTGCGCCTGCTTTAATTTCTTTTACTTGGGTATTAGCCCCTCTTGGTAAGCTAGGTTGGGTCGCCGCATTTATTTATGCGGTTGGTGCAGCGTTAAGGTTGGCGCGTTTTAATACCATGTTGGGTGTTGAGGAAAAACGTTACTTTACCGGTTTACCGAGTCCAGCGGCGGCGGCAATCATTGCTGGTGTGATCTGGGCGGCTAATACTCAAGGGATAGCAGCTGAAAGCATTGTTTATCTGATGCTGTTGCTTGTCCCTGCTGTTGGGTTATTGATGGTAAGTAATATCAAATATCGCAGTTTTAAAGACTTAGATATGAAAGGTAAGGTGTCTTTTATTAAGCTGGTGGCAGTCGTTTTCATCCTAGTGCTTGTGGCTATGGAACCATCTCTAATCTTAGCAAGTGCCTTTATACTCTATGGTGCTTCGGGTGTGATTGGTTCAATTATGCGTCGCTTTGCCTAAGTCAGTTATGATTCAAATAAAGCCTGCTAAATGCAGGTTTTTTTGTGTCTTGATATTGAGTACTTGCTTAGATTGGATGCTAGAACGTCAATAAATTGTAAAGAAAATTGAACCCCTGATAAAAACATTGGTCAACTCTTACAGATTATGAGGAATGACCATGTTGATAAAAATTAAGAAAGCATCAGACGTTAGTGAGCATCAAGTTACAGACCAAGCTGTTTATTTAAATCGCCGTCAATTTATGCGTAATTCAGCATTATCGATTGCTGCGTTATCAGGCACATCAAACGTTCTAGCAGGTTTGCAAGAAGGCAACCTGATTACACCTCCTGCATCCTTAGCGCCTTACTTTAATAATATTAAAGAGACTAGCTTTGGTATGGGTGAAAAAGTGGCACCTTTTGATGTTGCTACAACCTATAACAACTTCTACGAATTTGGATATGGGAAAGGTGATCCGGCAAAACGTGCTGAAAACTTTAAACCTGATCCTTGGAATATTACAGTAGAGGGTGAAGCTGATATTGTCGGAACCTTTGCACTAGAAGATATTATTAAAGAGCATCAGTTAGAAGAACGTATTTATAGACTACGTTGTGTTGAAGCTTGGTCCATGGTTGTTCCTTGGGTTGGTATCTCTCTTGGAGAGGTGCTTAAAAAGTTCAAGCCTAACTCAAAAGCTAAATATGTTTACTTTGAAACCTTATATGACCCTTCTCAGTTTCCAGGGCAAAATGGCGGCAATATAAAATGGCCATATAGAGAAGGTTTACGTATAGACGAAGCAATGAATGATTTGGCTTTTTTAAGTGTTGGTATGTATGGCAGTGTATTACCCAATCAAAATGGTGCGCCAATTCGCTTAGTTGTACCTTGGAAGTATGGCTTCAAGAGTATTAAGTCTATTGTGAAAATACGCTTTGTTGAAACTATGCCTGAAACCACATGGAATTTACTCGCACCACAAGAATACGGTTTTTATGCCAATGTGAATCCAGGGGTTGATCATCCAAGATGGACGCAGAAGCAAGAAAGACGTTTACCGGGTGGATTACTCTTCCCTAATGTTATTGATACACAAATGTTCAATGGTTACCAAGAAGAAGTTGCTGACCTATATAAAGGCATGAGCCTAGTTAAGAACTATTAATTTATATTGGTTACTAAGAAAGAGGTAAGGCTTATGTGGGACAGAAAAGAAAAACCATACGTATTAGTGGTGTTTTGTGCTCCTTTTATTTGGTTGGTGTATTCGCTTTTAAGTGGCCGCTATTTTCCAGACCCTGCCGAACCTTTTATGACCTTAAGTGGTATTTGGGCAAGTGTCTTTATATGCATGAGCCTGAGTATTACGCCTTTAACTAAAAAGTTAAAAAGCTTAAGAGTAATAAATCGATACCGTCGCTTTATCGGTTTGGCTGCTTTTTGGTATGCCTTAGTTCATCTCTTAGCTTATTTGGTTTTACATGCAGGCTTTAATTTAAGTTGGATTCAAGAAGATCTACTCAAGCGTCCTTATATTTATATTGGTGTGCTAGCGTTTGTGATATTAACGGCTTTAGCGATTACGAGCCCTAAAGCTATGGTAAGGAAACTAGGCAAGCGCTGGAAACCATTGCATAAGATGGTATATATAGCGGCATTAGCGACCTTGGCTCATTTGTGGTGGCAGATTAAAGCGGACTCAGAAATTGCGATTTGGTTTACACCATTTTTAGTGATTCCACTGCTTCTTCGGATAGATTTGAAAAAAATCAAAATTAATTCAAAAAACACTTGCACTAAATCTACCAGTCATTAATATACGCCCTCGCTGACACGGGGTAGCAAACAAGACTACACCGACAAGTTACCAAGTAACTTACTATCTTACATAGATAAGTCAGACCGCTCTTTAAAATAGTTAATCAGATAATTTGTGTGGGCACTCGCTAGAGACTTCAGCAAGTTATTCGAGTTGTTAATTGCTACGGTAATTGATGTTCGAATGACTACAAAAAAATTGAAGTCTTACGAGAGTCGATACTAAAACGCTTTATGTTTGATTCGTTAGTTCGGATCGAGTTTTAAAGTCAGCAGTAAAGATTTGAGTGAGCAATGATTTTAAACTGAAGAGTTTGATCATGGCTCAGATTGAACGCTGGCGGTAGGCTTAACACATGCAAGTCGAGCGGAAACGATGTAGCTTGCTACAGGCGTCGAGCGGCGGACGGGTGAGTAACGCGTAGGAATCTGCCTAGTAGTGGGGGACAACCTGTGGAAACGCAGGCTAATACCGCATAATCCCTGAGGGGGAAAGGAGGGGATCTTCGGACCTTTCGCTATTAGATGAGCCTGCGTGAGATTAGCTAGTTGGTGAGGTAAAGGCTCACCAAGGCGACGATCTCTAGCTGGTCTGAGAGGATGATCAGCCACACTGGGACTGAGACACGGCCCAGACTCCTACGGGAGGCAGCAGTGGGGAATATTGGACAATGGGCGCAAGCCTGATCCAGCCATACCGCGTGTGTGAAGAAGGCCTTAGGGTTGTAAAGCACTTTCAGAAGGGAGGAAAGGTTAATGTTTAATACGCATTAGCTGTGACGTTACCTTCAGAAGAAGCACCGGCTAACTCTGTGCCAGCAGCCGCGGTAATACAGAGGGTGCAAGCGTTAATCGGAATTACTGGGCGTAAAGCGCGCGTAGGTGGTTTGTTAAGTCGGATGTGAAAGCCCAGGGCTCAACCTTGGAATTGCACCCGATACTGGCAGGCTAGAGTACGATAGAGGAGTGTGGAATTTCCTGTGTAGCGGTGAAATGCGTAGATATAGGAAGGAACATCAGTGGCGAAGGCGACACTCTGGATTGATACTGACACTGAGGTGCGAAAGCGTGGGGAGCAAACAGGATTAGATACCCTGGTAGTCCACGCCGTAAACGATGTCTACTAGCCGTTGGGTTGTAATGACTTAGTGGCGAAGCTAACGCGATAAGTAGACCGCCTGGGGAGTACGGCCGCAAGGTTAAAACTCAAATGAATTGACGGGGGCCCGCACAAGCGGTGGAGCATGTGGTTTAATTCGAAGCAACGCGAAGAACCTTACCTACTCTTGACATCCATAGAATTTAGCAGAGATGCTTTAGTGCCTTCGGGAACTATGAGACAGGTGCTGCATGGCTGTCGTCAGCTCGTGTTGTGAAATGTTGGGTTAAGTCCCGTAACGAGCGCAACCCTTGTCCTTATTTGCCAGCGAGTAATGTCGGGAACTTTAAGGAGACTGCCGGTGACAAACCGGAGGAAGGTGGGGACGACGTCAAGTCATCATGGCCCTTACGAGTAGGGCTACACACGTGCTACAATGGCGCATACAGAGGGCTGCGAACTTGCGAAAGTAAGCGAATCCCAGAAAGTGCGTCGTAGTCCGGATTGGAGTCTGCAACTCGACTCCATGAAGTCGGAATCGCTAGTAATCGTGAATCAGAATGTCACGGTGAATACGTTCCCGGGCCTTGTACACACCGCCCGTCACACCATGGGAGTTGATTGCTCCAGAAGTAGCTAGCTTAACCCTTCGGGGAGGGCGGTTACCACGGAGTGGTCAATGACTGGGGTGAAGTCGTAACAAGGTAGCCCTAGGGGAACCTGGGGCTGGATCACCTCCTTAAACGATATGAAGCTCTGGTGAGTGTTCACACAAATTATCTGATAGCCAATTTTAAGACGAAGCATTAAAACGCTAAGCAAGTTGCTGTTCAATTAAATGATTAATTGATCAAACAGTATCTGACTTAGCGCTTTGCGCTAATTGCTCTTTAACAATTTAACTTTTTGAATAGATCGAAATAACGACTTAAGTCTTCGGACTTTAATTGTTATTTCAAAGACGATAATCAAGCGTCAAACCGGTGGAAACACTCTTTAACCTAGAGTGATTTTCAAATCGTAAATCCAGCGAGACACAAAAGCTCGTTGGTATATAGACCCTTTTGGGTTATATGGTCAAGTGACCAAGCGTGCACGGTGGATGCCTTGGCAGTCAGAGGCGATGAAGGACGTGGTAATCTGCGAAAAGCTCGGGGGAGTTGATAAACAAGCGTTAATCCCGAGATGTCCGAATGGGGAAACCCACCCGCTTGCGGGTATCGTATGGTGAATACATAGCCATACGAGGCGAACCCGGGGAACTGAAACATCTAAGTACCCGGAGGAAAAGAAATCAACCGAGATTCCCTAAGTAGCGGCGAGCGAACGGGGATTAGCCCTTAAGTTAAATTGGTGTTAGTAGAAGGCTCTGGAAAGTGCCGCCGTAGAGAGTGAAAGCCTCGTATACGAAAATGCCCTTTTAATGAAATCGAGTAGGACGGGACACGTGGTATCCTGTCTGAATATGGGGGGACCATCCTCCAAGGCTAAATACTCCTGACTGACCGATAGTGAACCAGTACCGTGAGGGAAAGGCGAAAAGAACCCCTGTGAGGGGAGTGAAATAGATCCTGAAACCGTGTACGTACAAGCAGTGGGAGCGGACTTGTTCCGTGACTGCGTACCTTTTGTATAATGGGTCAACGACTTATTTTCAGTAGCAAGGTTAATCGCATAGAGGAGCCGTAGGGAAACCGAGTCTTAATAGGGCGTATAGTTGCTGGGAATAGACCCGAAACCGGGCGATCTATCCATGGGCAGGTTGAAGGTTGGGTAACACTAACTGGAGGACCGAACCCACGTATGTTGAAAAATGCGGGGATGACTTGTGGATAGGAGTGAAAGGCTAATCAAGCTCGGAGATAGCTGGTTCTCCTCGAAAGCTATTTAGGTAGCGCCTCGTATCTCACCATTGGGGGTAGAGCACTGTTTGGGCTAGGGGGTCATCCCGACTTACCAACCCCATGCAAACTCCGAATACCAATGAGTGCAATTACGGGAGACACACGGCGGGTGCTAACGTCCGTCGTGGAAAGGGAAACAACCCAGACCGTCAGCTAAGGTCCCAAAGTTACAGTTAAGTGGGAAACGATGTGGGAAGGCTTAGACAGCTAGGAGGTTGGCTTAGAAGCAGCCATCCTTTAAAGAAAGCGTAATAGCTCACTAGTCGAGTCGGCCTGCGCGGAAGATATAACGGGGCTAAACTGTACACCGAAGCTACGGATGCTTAGTTTACTAGGCATGGTAGAGGAGCGTTCTGTAAGCCGTTGAAGGTCAAGCTGTAAGGCAGGCTGGAGGTATCAGAAGTGCGAATGTTGACATGAGTAACGATAAGGGGAGTGAAAAACTCCCCCGCCGGAAGACCAAGGTTTCCTGTCCCATGTTAATCAGGGCAGGGTGAGTCGGCCCCTAAGGCGAGGCAGAAATGCGTAGTCGATGGGAAACAGGTTAATATTCCTGTACTTGCATATATTGCGATGGAGAGACGGAGAAGGCTAGGCCAGCACAGCGATGGTTGTCTGTGTTTAAGGCGGTAGGCTGGTGACTTAGGTAAATCCGGGTTGCCTTAAGGCCGAGAACTGATGACGAGCCCTCTTTTGGGTGAAGTGGTTGATGCCATGCTTCCAGGAAAAACTTCTAAGCTTCAGATATATGGGAACCGTACCCCAAACCGACACAGGTGGTCAGGTAGAGAATACCAAGGCGCTTGAGAGAACTCTGGTGAAGGAACTAGGCAAAATGGTACCGTAACTTCGGGAGAAGGTACGCCGATTTTGGTGATGGCACTTGCTGCTTAAGCTGAGATTGGTCGAAGATACCAGGTGGCTGCGACTGTTTATTAAAAACACAGCACTCTGCAAACACGAAAGTGGACGTATAGGGTGTGACGCCTGCCCGGTGCTTGAAGGTTAATTGATGGGGTTAGCTTCGGCGAAGCTCTTGATCGAAGCCCAAGTAAACGGCGGCCGTAACTATAACGGTCCTAAGGTAGCGAAATTCCTTGTCGGGTAAGTTCCGACCTGCACGAATGGCGTAACGATGGCCACACTGTCTCCACCAGAGACTCAGTGAAATTGAAATCGCAGTGAAGATGCTGTGTATCCGCGGCTAGACGGAAAGACCCCGTGAACCTTTACTATAGCTTCACAGTGAACTTTGAACCTACTTGTGTAGGATAGGTGGGAGGCTTTGAAACCAAGACGCTAGTTTTGGTGGAGCCATTCTTGAAATACCACCCTGGTATGTTTGAGGTTCTAACTCAGGTCCCTAATCGGGATCGAGGACACTGTGTGGTGGGTAGTTTGACTGGGGCGGTCTCCTCCCAAAGAGTAACGGAGGAGCACGAAGGTGTGCTCAGCATGGTCGGAAATCATGCGAAGAGTGTAAAGGCAAAAGCGCGCTTAACTGCGAGACAGACACGTCGAGCAGGTACGAAAGTAGGTCTTAGTGATCCGGTGGTTCTGTATGGAAGGGCCATCGCTCAACGGATAAAAGGTACTCCGGGGATAACAGGCTGATACCGCCCAAGAGTTCACATCGACGGCGGTGTTTGGCACCTCGATGTCGGCTCATCACATCCTGGGGCTGAAGCCGGTCCCAAGGGTATGGCTGTTCGCCATTTAAAGTGGTACGCGAGCTGGGTTTAGAACGTCGTGAGACAGTTCGGTCCCTATCTGCCGTGGACGTTTGAGATTTGAGAGGAGCTGCTCCTAGTACGAGAGGACCGGAGTGGACGAACCTCTGGTGTTCCGGTTGTCACGCCAGTGGCATTGCCGGGTAGCTACGTTCGGACGGGATAACCGCTGAAAGCATCTAAGCGGGAAGCCTCCCTCAAGATGAGATCTCACTGGAACTTTAAGTTCCCTAAAGAGCCGTTGAAGACTACGACGTTGATAGGCAGGGTGTGTAAGTGCTGTGAGGCATTGAGCTAACCTGTACTAATTGCTCGTGAGGCTTGACCATATAACGCCAAAATGGTTTAGCGTTATATTACGATTTAAAAAGATGGTAAAACATCGCAAGCTGGTTTGAGGCTTGGTTATCGTTAACTTCTCTAATGAAGAGAAGACTATTCAAAAAGTATTGTTAAAGCATAAGCAAATTCGTCAATGAATAAGCCACAAACAGAGCTTGTTCTGACAAACAGAATTTCTTGATAATCACAGAGCGTCTGAACCACCTGATCCCATCCCGAACTCAGAAGTGAAAAGTCGCATCGCCGATGGTAGTGTGGGAGTTCCCATGTGAGAGTAGGTCGTTATCAAGATTAAAATCTAAAAAGTCTGATCACTGATCAGGCTTTTTTTTGCCTAAAATAAACTAGGCAAAGGTTGAGACGACAACGACGTCTGAACCATCTGACCCCATCCCATTGCCTAAAAAGAGCCAGAAGTGAAAAGTGTTATCCTTGGTGTTTTTGTGGGAGTTCCCATGTGAGAGTAGATCGTTATCAAGATTACTCTCTAAAGATAGCCTAATCACTGAGCTGGTTTTTTCGTCTAGAGAAAAGTAACTATCAAATGCTGTACATAAGTTGTTGAGACAGAATTTCTTGATAACCACAGAGTCGTTGATGATCCCATCCCGCTTCCTAACCCAAATACAGAAGTGAGCAAGTAACATCGCCAATGGTCGTGTGGGAGTTCCTCTTTGTAGGCGCCAACATCACCTAGCTGGCTTTAAAAAGCATGATCTTGCCTACTTCTCGTTCCCATGATCCTTCGTGGGAATGCATACCAGCCAGCTCTGCTGGCGTTAGAACTAAGGTGCTTATTTATTACAACAATTTAATGCTAGTGATAGATATCATTTTTTACTCTTCATATCACCTAGCTGGCATTAAAAAGCATAGCATCAATAAGAACAGCTGTAGAGCGCACCAGATCTCATAACCTCTGCCGTTATTCAGGAAAGATCCTGCTTCTCGTTCCCATGTTCCTTCGTGGGAATGCATACCAGTCAGCTCTGCTGACATTTGCCTAGAGTGATAGGTCTTGTAATTGTGTTCATTTTTAAATTGCGTAAAATCAGCTAGTTATAATAAAGCCACGATAATGACCGTGCTCGACAAGCAAAAATAGGAATCGAAATAACGCGCATGCGCGTTTAACCAGGAAGGTTTCAGTTGATAAGTAGCCTTTCTTCAAATTAATTAAGTAGATGTGACGTTTTTAGTACGGTTGATAAATCGAGCAAACTGAGTGAGCGCATTATTAAAATATTAGCCACCAAAAAGTAATGTGAATATGGATAACCCAGAGCGTGATAGAAAGCTAATGGAAGATGCAAAAAAAGTTCTTAACGTTAACGGTTTGACTTCTAGAGAGTCTGCAGTGTTACGGTATTCACTTCTTTCTGGGTCAAAAGCACTAAATAATGTAGAAATTGCTGAAAAGTTAGATATATCTGCTGAACGCGTGGAAGAAATTAGATTAAAGGCACTAAGAAAGCTTCGCCATCCTTCGCGCGCAGAAGGGGCTCAGCAGTTTCTTGATTTAGCTAAAACCACGTCGCCTCGGACAGAAATTATCATTCCTAAGGCTATAGCGGAAATTGAAGAGTTATCACCTGAACTGTTAGATCGGCTAAGGAGCCGCTCAGATAATCTTGAAAAGCTAAAACCGGATGTTTTTGAACATCTTGTGGGGGAACTGCTTGCCAGTAGAGGATTTAAAAATGTCTCCTTGGTAGGAAGAAGTCAAAATACATCCGCTGACCTTATTGCTGCGAAGTACATTGATGATATAGGTGAACACAAATACTTTGTCGAAGTTAAGCGTTGGAAAGATAAAGTTGGTGTAGAGGTGATTGACCGAGTGCATGGCGCAGTTATTGGTGAAAAACATAGGTTTGGTTGGACCGCTGCGATGATTGTCTCGATAGTAGGTTTTAAAAGATTCAGAAAATATACACGTCAAGATGTAGCAAATCTCGGTATTTATTTAAAAGATAAGGATGATCTTTTGGCTTGGTTAAACGAGTATGAAGAAAGTCCAAATGGATTATGGCTGCCATCTAAGGAAATTTAGAGGGCTAACAAGGCGCTCAAGTAAGGACGCAGCAAAGCTACGCCGCTTAGCTTGGCGTTAGCCACCTATGAAGCTACGAAATATTGAAATAAGTCTAACAGGACATCCTTTGTAGCTTGGTTTCACTTCGCTATTAATATTTTACCGTTCATTAACAAGGTGCTATGTACTTGGAGTAAGAATGAGAAAACTATCAATCATTACACTAGGTGTATCAGATATCGAATTGTCAGCTCAGTTCTATGAGGCTGTGCTTGGGTTAGAGCGCACTGACTATAAATCTGATGAAATTGTCTTCATGGATGTTGATGGCCCTGAGTTAGCGCTATTTCCCAAATCCGAGTTAGCGAAAGATGTTGGTGTTGAGCCCAATGGTTCTGGTTTTTCAGGTATTACTCTCGCTAGGAATGTTGAATCGTCTCATGAAGTACTTCGTTTATTGAGCTGCGCTGAAGCAAAGGGTGGGAAAATCGTTAAAGAAGGGCAAGCTGTGTTTTGGGGTGGTTTTTCAGGTTACTTCTCTGACCCTGATGGCTACTTATGGGAAGTAGCCGTAGGTTCAGAGAGTTACCGTGCAGAAATAGAGCAAGGCAGATCACAGAAAGTTTAAGGTAAACTCACTAACCCGAGTTAATTTCGCTTAGTTTGCTTTTAGCCTATGTAAAACAGCCTGTTAGACAGGCGCTAAACCTCAGAGAGCACTATGAATCAATGTCTTTTATTTGATAACGATGGAACCTTGGTGGACAGCGAACGGCTTTGTAATATTGGTCTTGTCGTTAAGTTTAAAGAGCTAGGGATTAAGCTGGATGCGGATGAACTTGTTATAAGGTTTAGAGGCTGGAAGCTAGCAAGCATTCTCGACACCTTATCGATCGAATATGCATTGGTTTTACCTGATGACTTTGTTGCTAGTTACCGTGCGATAGTGACATATCTTTTTGAAACTGAGCTAAAGCCAGTGGACCATATCGAGGAAGCGTTAAAGAACCTATCGCAACCCAAAGCAGTAGTATCGAGTGGCCCGGTACACAAAATCAATCAGGCTCTTAGAGTATGTGGTTTGACTAAGTACTTCGAAGGTAACATTTATAGTTCATATGAAGTGAAAATTTGGAAGCCTGATCCTGGCATTTTTTTATACGCAGCTAATAGTATGGGGTTCAAACCAGAAAGCTGTGTTGTTATTGATGATGGCCCTGTTGGTGTTGAGGCAGGTTATAAAGCGGGGATGAAAACGCTATTTTTTAATCGGTTTAATGAAGCTCTTGATTACCCATCGGTGGTAAGCTTTAGCTCAATGAAGGAATTGCCAAAACTTATTCATTCTTAATAATCAAAGGCAGCGAATAAACCGCCGTTTTGAGCGTTATATTTCCTCAAGGTTGAGTATCCATGGAAGAATTTGATCGATATATTATTGAAGCAACGAGGATTAGAAGAGCTGTTGTTGTTTATTCCGAGATGTTTGCTTCATCTGATTCCGTTGCAGAATTAAATAAATCAGCTAGTAGAGCTTTTTCTATCATTCAACGATCTATGCATGACGAAATACTAATGTCATTAAGTAGATTATTTGATGGTAGTGGATACAAATTTAAGGGAAGTAACAGGGCATACCTTTCTCAATATAATTTAGTTTCAAAATATGATGAATTTCTTTACCCTAAAAGTCAAAAACTAAAAGCAATATCGAGCAAGATACTAAGTCGACTTAGCTTTAAAAGCTACAGAGATTTGAAGGTGGCTCATAATGACAAAGAAACGCTCTTAACTGCTAATTCCTCTATAAAACATGAGATTACATCTCGTAAGGTCTTGCTACTGTTAGATGTAACAATTCAATTAATGTTAAACCTCAAAACTTCTATCTCTAAATCAGACAAAATAAGTATTCCTGTGAATTTAAATGACAAATATGATGGTGTTGGAACACTTGTAGTGAATAAAATGAAGTCATAAATTTAGCCGACTTGCGTCATGACTCAAGTAGCATAAGCCTGTCTTTTGTGATTCTAGCTATTCAACTACAAAGCAAGGAGCGAGCACCTATTCAGGAACTCGCTTTGCTATTTACCTTAAAGCTCGTTAGCGATTCTTCTATATCCTTTTACCAGTGTGTGGTTAGCTGAGACAACAGACTCGGAGAAGGCTGAGTATTCGGGGGGGACTTTGGATATGCTGTTTAGGTCGAAGCCTTTACCTATGTTGGTCATAGGTGGCACGTGAAAACTCTCTGGCAGGTCGAGTCCATCGACAACACAGTTGTGACGAATCACACAGCCTTCGCCGATAAGGGCGTTGAACACCACTGAATTGAAGCCGATAAAGACATCATCTTTCACTTCGCAAGGGCCATGAATAATAGAGCGATGCGCAATGGATGAACGCTCGCCTATAGTCACAGAGGCGCCCGCTTTTGAGTGAATGACGACACCATCTTGGATATTGGTATCACGCTTGATAATGATGGCTTGCATCTCACCCTGCTCGTTAACTTCATCCGCACGAATTACCGCATAAGGGCCAATGAAAACGTTGTCTTCAATGATGACCTTGCCACATATGATGGCTGTTGGATCAATAAATGCCGTTTCTGATACTTGCGGCATATGACCACTTGGGTTTCTTCTTAACATATTGATTTCTCGATCCAGATTAAATCTTCTTTTGAATAAAGTCGGTTAACGCTTGAAGCTCAGTCGCATCGCTAAATCTTCTGTGGCTTTTACCTCTTGGTTATCGAATACCAAATTGCCATTGATCCAAGTGCTTTTTATTTGAGCTGAAAAAGTGTGGCCAGCAAAAGGTGTCCAACCGCATTTATAAAGGCTGTTTTCATGCGTAGTAAGAGTAGAAGAGTCGGTATCGACTAAAACTAAATCGGCATAGTGACCTTCTCGAATAAAGCCACGATCTTCGATGGCATAACGAATAGCCGGATTGTGCGCGGTTTTCTCAACAACCTGAGTAATACTAAGGGCTTCTCTGTTTACTTGATCAAGCAAGGTTAATAATGCGTGCTGTACAAGCGGTAAGCCTGCGGGTGCTTGATTATATTCGACTTGTTTTTCTTCCCAAGTGTGAGGAGCATGGTCAGTGGCGATAATATCAATTTGACCTGTTTTTAAGGCTTGGATAATCGCAGCACGATCGCTTTCAAACTTGATGGCAGGGTTACACTTAATTTGATTACCTAGTGTTTTATAGTCTTGATTATTAAACCAAAGATGATGCACACAGGCTTCTGCGGTAATCTGTTTGTTTTGAATTGGTCCTGCTTCAAAAAGTTCGAGTTCTTTCTCTGTCGTAATATGCAGAACATGTAGATTGCTTTGATATTTTTTAGCAAGAGACACGGCGTAAGAAGAAGAGACGTAGCAGGCTTCGTTATCTCTTAAAATAGGGTGATCTTCAATCGTAAGAGTGTCCTTAGCTGCCAATATTTTTTCTGTGTTTTGAGCGATCACTGGACCGCTTTCACAGTGAGTTACGATAAGAACGGGGGAGTCCCGAAAGATGGCTTCTAACGCTTCTGGTTTTTCAACTAGCAAATTGCCTGTCGATGCCCCCATAAAGACTTTTATACCACAGTGTTTACTAGGATCTAAGCGTTTTATTTGCTCAAGGTTATCTTCGGTGGCACCCAGATAAAAAGAATAATTTGCTAGAGAGCTTTCTTTAGCAATATCAAATTTCTTCTCTAGGGCTTCGATGGTCGTAGTCGCAGGGTTAACATTGGGCATTTCCATATAGCTGGTAATACCGCCTGCTACGGCTGCACGAGATTCGGTGGCAATGGAGCCTTTATGAGTCAGCCCTGGCTCACGAAAATGCACTTGATCATCAATCATGCCTGGTAGTAAGTAGCATCCATTTGCATCGATAACAGTATCGTTAGGGCCTGCGCTAATATTGTTTTCGATAGTATCAATCCTTTGGTCGACAATGCGTACATCTGTTTCTGTAACCTGACCTTCATTGACAACTCGAGCATTCTTTATGAGGGTGATAGACATGAGTTTTCAGTCTCCTAGTATGTTTAAGGAATAAGCATTTGAAAGTATTGGTATTTGAGTTAAGTTCGAGATCTATTGCTGGGCGGTGTTTGATGTATTAATAATACAACTCAATAAAAAGATATGTTATATCATAACATTTATTTTGAGTAATCTTATTTTAAAAGTACATTTGTTGCTAACGTTATGATGAGACTGTGTTTACTTGAAGTCGGTGATATTTAAATGGGCTGTGTATTTAAGCTAAAAACACTTTATACCTTTTAATGGCTGGAGAATCTAAAGCAAAATATTTGATAAGTGATGTGTCTAGTGCCGAATTGGATGCTCAGCTGATGAAGTGATCGAAAGCTATAGTGAGGCTTAATAATGTAAGGTAAGAGGTGTGGGAATGATCCAAGGAAAAAAAGCAAAAAAAGAGCTTCAGAAGATCTGAAACTCTTTTTAATTTGGTACCAGTAGGCGGACTCGAACCGCCACGCCTTTCGGCAACGGATTTTGAATCCGTCGTGTCTACCAATTCCACCACACTGGCTTGAAACGTGGAGCGTATTCTATGTGTTTTACTAATTATGTCAACGGTTTATATGAATTTATTTTGAATCTAGCTAAAGGTTTAAATGAAGGGCTATTTCTACATATGAATACTTTTGAGGGTTCCGTCCGCCCATAAACTCGCTTCACCATAGGAACGACTTAGTACTAGCTTCTCGTTACTTGGAAGTTTGCCTATATAACCCCAATCACTTTGCTCAAGAGCGCAGGCTTTTTTAAGCCGAATTCCAATCGGGCCTTGATGATGTTGGATGGCATTAATAATGTCCTCATCAATGTTGATCTGATCAAATACAATTTTCTTTTCGAGTTGTAAGATAAGATCAATGCCTGACATCATACCTGCCATGAAATCTGCGTCAGGGTTTTCTGAGTTTTCGCGTAATCCAAGCGCTTCACAACATTTAGCTCGAATTAATAAGAATCGAAAAAGCTCTCTCGGTGGCTGAGAGGAAGAGCTAATGGTGATTAGCATGGCCCATTTTTTGATTTGACTTAAACCTATATAAACTACTGCTTCTTTTAGATCGGTGACTTTTCGTGTCATACCGCAAATAGGGCTATTAAGAACTCTGAGTAATTGATAAGACAGGGTTGGGTTTTTGCTAATTAGTTGGGTGACTTTATCAATTGAAATATTATCATTTTGAAGCTCGCTAATAAGCTCAAGTGCACTTTCAACTCCTGAGGTAATACGTTTGCCTTTAATGATATTAGGCCTTTGTAAGTAGTAGCCTTGAAATAATTGAAAGCCAAGTTTCTTACAGCACTCATACATTTCTATGTCTTCAACCTTTTCTGCTAATAAGGTGATTTTCTTTTTTTGTAAGACCTGTATGTGAGATTTGTACTTTTGAGGATCAGTCGCTAGCACATCAATTTTGATCATTTTGATATACGGGAAGAGCTGTGTGTAATTCGGATCAAAGTGGTAGTCATCTAGCACAAATTGATAGCCTGCTTGGTACCAACGTGCGACAGCTTCGACAAAATCTGGAGTGATTTCTTGATCTTCTAAAATTTCGATATAGACCAGTTTAGGTTCGATGGGAAAGAAAGCATCAGACATGAGTAATTTACGTGTGATATTAACAAAATAAGGGGTGCACATTTGTGCTTCTAATTCTGTAATACCAATGCATAAATTAATAAGTACTTGGCTGGTCGCGCCTTCGCCATCAATAACATTGGCCATCTCTTCATTGCTATTTCTAAAGAGCAACTCATACCCAAATAGCTTCTTATTTTTATCGAAGATGGGTTGTTGAGCCATCATTAAGTCATTGAATACAGAGGGCAAAGACATAAAGTACCTTTTTGTTATTATTCAGCGCTTACCTTATTTGGACGATTTACTATGCTGCTAAACAGCTCATTTTGCTGCTTTTTAGTCGCTGACAGTGAGATAAGTATGGCCCACTTTTTAATTTGTTCTAAACCTATCATGACAATGGCTTCTCGAATGTCTGTAATTTTTCTTGGAAGGCCACTAATCGGGTTGTTTAAAATTCTAAGTAATTGATAAGTAATATATGGATTATCTTTGATGAGTTTAGCAACATTATCAAGATTAGCTTTATCATCTCTTAGTTCAGACACAATTTTTTTCGCGGTTAAAATTTCTGCACTCGGTCCTTTTTTATCTACCTGCTGTAACGCTTTAAAGTAATCACCTTGAAAATGTGTTGCACCAAGATGCTTACACGTTTCATAGGTCTTTTTATCGTTTACCTTGCGTACAATAATTTTAAGGTCACTGTTTTTTAGGGCTTCTACTTTTTGTTTGTTGTTTATTAGTTTTACCGCATCCATTTTTATCATATGGATAAAAGGTAAAATATGGCGGTAATCGATATCGAAGCGAAAGCCACTTAAAATGAATCGGTAACCTGCTTGATACCACTTTTTTAACGCTTCAACAGATGATCGAGTAATAGCTGTATTGCCAGGTAACTCGATATAGATAAGGTTTGCAGCAATAGGAAAATGGATATCAGACATCAAAATAGCGCTGGTTAACCTGATAGAAAGGGGGGTATTAAATTCACTTTTAAGCTCGCTTACACCAATACAAATGTTAGCTAACCTTTGGTTTATGGCATCTTTTGAGCCTTCAACGCTTGGAGTACCTGGCTTACGTTGGAAAATTAGCTCTGTGTAGGCGCTATTTCCTTCGGCATCAATAATAGGCTGGTGTGCCATCATTAACTTGGTTAAAGCTGAGGATGTTTCTGACATTAGAAGTCCTTTTTTTGCTGCCTATTAAAGTTAGAATACCATAAGTTTTATCAACAGGTTTTATTCTTGTATGAAAGCAGTGGCTTGAAGAGGCGGTATTTTTTAAAACTAATTAAGATAAATCCATCTACCGATTATTGTTTAATGCTTGTTTTAATTAACTAATAAAAGGATATGATTAATACTGAATTTTATTGACACGGGTTTTTATCCTACCTAAAATGCTTAGCACTTTGGGGCCTTAGCTCAGCTGGGAGAGCGCAACGCTGGCAGCGTTGAGGTCAGGAGTTCGATCCTCCTAGGCTCCACCAAATTCTACTTTATCTAATAATATTTTCATTTATTAGATGAACGAAAAAAGCCTCGTTTATACGAGGCTTTTTTGTTTCTGGCGATAGCTTATTGCTTCAAGAGGCTGTTGACTCCTTTAGAAACTAGGGTAGCAGTTGCATTAGGCCTAATTGCACAAGCTGTTGCTTTTGAGGCTCAGTCAAACTAGCTGTCATCTTGTTAACAAAAACACGGCTTTCTTTTAAATAAGTTAAGTCATTCTTTAAGTTAGCTTCTTCCCAATCAATTTGATTGGTAATGCTTTTGTCTTTGTTTGGATATGACATACAAAGTGTAATCCAATCTTTATCAAATTCGGTGTTATAAGTCTGCCAATCATTTACCAAGCTTTGTTGCTCATTTGTCAGAGAAAGCTCGTTTAAATCACTTAATAGTAAATCGCTTTCTTTGAACTCTTGATCATGGTTCTTATCTTGATGATGTTCTTTATACTCCATATAACCCTCTTCAAAGATAATAAACTCTTCATCCATTTCAAACTCTTCAAAAGAATAATAAAGACACTCTTTTTCTAGTTTGCTTTTGCAGGCCGATGGGTTGTCTGGGCTACAAGCGTCGTTAGCAAATGTCATTGGTGCTAATAGAACACCACCTAGGGTTAAACTTGCTGCAATTAGTTTATTCATCTTAAGCTCCTATTTAGATTATGTTTCGCTATGAAGAATGTCTTCATGGTCGATGAAGGTAAGCTTAGCGAGTGGGGTCTTACTTAAGTCTTGCCTGAATATTAACTTTTGGTAATGAAATAATGACTAAAGCCTTGGTATCCTTAGGCTAGGTAAAATAATAGGGTGAATAGCGTGAAAGTATTGGTAGTCGAAGATGATCTAGATGTGTCTAAGTTTATTTGCACAAGCTTAAAGCAGCTAGGTTATGTGGTTGATGTTTGTCATAGTGGTAAACAGGGGTTATTGCAGGCTACCACTGAAACTTATGACGCCATCATTTTAGATAGAATGTTACCTGAGCTTGATGGTATTACCCTTCTCAAAACAATTAGGGGGGCGGGTTCCTTAGTGCCTGTCATTCTATTAAGTGCAATGGCAGAAGTTAGCCATAGAGTAGAAGGGCTACAAGCAGGGGCAGATGATTATCTAACTAAGCCTTTTGCTTTTTCTGAGCTGCAAGCCCGCTTGGATGTTATGTTTCGACGTGCAACCCAGGAATCAGGCGAGCAAACCGTACTGCACTGTGATGATCTGAGTTTGAACTTACTAACACAAGAAGCAAAGCGTGATGGTGTGGTTATTAATTTACAGCCTAGAGAATACCGACTTTTAGAATATTTATTGAGACATCAAGACAGGGTGGTTACTCGCACCATGTTACTTGAGGCGGTATGGGACTATCATTTTGATCCGCAAACGAATGTGATAGATGTTCATATTTCTAGGTTGAGAAACAAGGTCGATAAACCTTTTAGTCATACCTTGATACATACGATAAGAGGGCGTGGCTATGTTGTTAAATCGGCTTCTTAATCTTGTTAAAAGTTCTAGTTTTCGGTTTTCGCTTACTGTCATGGGAACTCTATGGCTGACCTTTGCGCTGATTCTTTTTGCTCTTTATCAAATCGTAAAAACCAGCTTATGGGAAAATGTCGATATTTTGTTTGAACGACAAGAAGCGCAAGTTGAAGCGCTTTTTGAGGATTTTGATAACTTTGAGAACCTCGCTGTTCTTCGTCAAAAACTAAGAGAAATTGGCGATCAAGCAGGTGTTGAAATAGATTTAACGCTGCTGAATCCAATAGAAGATCAAGCCTATATTGATGAAATAGAAGCCTATGAGGAAGAGGAAGACAACTGGTCAGAATGTGCTGCAGAGTTTGCGCACTGGATACAACATTTAGAGATGGAAGGCGCTGAATTTGACCCTTCATCAGGTGATTTTATTCTGGGAGAAGATGCTTACTGGGAAGAGTTTGAAGCGGATGACCCAGAGCAGTTCCGTATCGCACAACTTGCCCTAGCAGATGGCAACTATGTCACTCTCTCTTACAATATAAGCTACTTAAAAGAAGTGGACAGAATATTGTATAGCGCATTGATAATTGGTTTGATATTAAGCTTTATTATCCTATTAGCTGGCACCTTGATTCTCACAAGACGTACCGTTACGCGTCTTACTGTCATCAATCAAACTTGCGATACCATCATTGAAGGCCAACTTGATGAGAGGATTCCATTGAGTCAGCGCAATGATGATTATGATCACATGGCAAAAAACATTAATGGCATGTTGGATCGAATAGCGAGCCTGATGCAAGGAGTTCAAGAAGTCTCAGATAATATTGCCCATGATATGAGAACGCCACTAACGCATTTACATAATAGACTGGAATCTTTTGCCCCAGATGCGTCTCAGGCTCAAGTTGCTAAGTTCAAAGAAGAAGCCACGCAAGACACAGATAGAATACTAAAACTCTTTAATGCCTTGTTAAATATTAGCAAGCTTGAAAAGAGTGCTGTTGATATTCCTATGAAGTCGATTAATTTAGCATCTTTACTCGCTGATATTGCAGAAATGTATGAGCCTTTAGCACAAGAGAAAGGGATGAAAGTGCAGTTAGATTTACATGATTATCAAGCTGTCGCTAATGGTGATTTATTATTCCAGGCATTTTCAAATTTATTTGATAATGCGATTAAATATGGCGCGAAAAATACGGATATTAAACTGTGCTGTAAGCCTGGCTTAATTGTCTTGCAGGATTCAGGAAGTGGTATCGATGCAGATGATTATGACAAAGTATTTAGGCGCATGTACCGACTAGAACGACATAGAGGAAGTAAAGGTCATGGTCTTGGATTAACCCAAGCACAGGCAATTTTTAACTTCCATCAGTGGCATATTAGTCTGGCAAATGCGCATCCTGGGCTTAAAATCATCATTCAAACAGATAGCTAGTCTCTTCAAACTACATAAAGAGAGTTAATCGAGTAATTTCAGTTTAACTCTCTTTATTTAATATCTCTAACCAAGCGCTATCCGCTTCTGCCTGATAGGTTTGCCAATCTCCTTTTAGCCAGCGTTGCCTGCCTCTTTCTGCATAAAATAAATGTAGTTTTTCACCGAAAAATTCCCACACACTGCCATCGGTATTAATTAAACCATCACCTAGGCTTAACGCATTTGCGCAATGGCCATTGTATCTAGGTACATATTTACGGGGGTTCTCAGCGAATTTATCTGCGGATACTTGGCTAGCAAAACGCCATTCAGCATCTTGCCAATTAACGATGAACTGCTTTGCGCCTTTCGCTGTTGGTGTACTCCCCGTTAGACCCTCTTGGTAGTAAGCCAAGGTGTCGTGCTTACCAATCGCAATATTATTCCAAAAGCTGGTGCTAACAGGTTCGCTAGCAAAGAGGCTATTACAGACGAGTAAAAATAGGCCTAAGAAGCATTTTTTCATTGTCTTTCCTTATATAAATGAATTGAACCAAGCGGTTTTGGATTTACAAGTCTAGATTAGATAAGGTGCATATAGTTCAAAAAATTAACATCGCTAGCAAAATGTATTTTATGTGACATGCATCAGTCTCTTCTTAGACTAATGTCTTATTTGGCCTAGCTTCCTATTTTACCCATTAAGTTTTAGTGTTTTAACCTGATTATTTAGAACTTATTCAGGAAGAGGTGTTTTAAATATTTTGCAAGTTGGCTGTATGACGGACATGAAAAGGATTAATTGCCAATCAAACTCATCAATAGGAGCCAAACATTGACTCAATTTCTAAGAAATTTCTCTATTAACTTAAGACTTAATAGTCTCGTTTTCTTTCTTTGTCTTGGTTTAGTCGTTGTACTAGCCATGTCACTTACTTCTTACAAACACTCCCTAAATTCAGAAAAAGCTTTAAAAACTCGCCATGTCGTAGATCTCGCGCATTCGAGTATTCATTACTTTTATTCGTTAGAGCAATCCGGTGAACTTTCCAGAGCTGAAGCACAGAAACAGGCTAAAGCTTCAATCAGAATGGCTCGATATGGTGGTACTGAGTATTTTTGGATTAATGATTATCAGGCAAATATTGTTCTGCATCCGATAAAACCTGCCTTAGAAGGTAAGGATCTAAGTAACTTAGAAGATGCTAACGGTAAAAAGCTTTTTACTGAGTTCGTTAATATTGTAAAAGCGCAAAAAGAAGGTTTTGTGAGCTATCTTTGGCCTAAACCGGGTTTTGACGCAGCGGTAGAAAAGGTCTCATTTGTAAAAGGCTTTGAACCTTGGGGTTGGATTGTTGGCTCTGGCATATACCTTGATGATGTTGAGAGCCAATTTATAGATGAGCTCCTTACTGTTGGCGGTAGCTCAGGGGTAATCATCATCCTAGGTCTTATTTTATCTATTCTGATCGTGCGCTCAATTACTCAACCTTTACAAGCTAGCCTAGACGCGCTTGATAATATCTCAGCAGCAGAAGGGGACTTAAAACATAGATTACCAGTTTCAGGTCGTGATCAGTTTACTCATATCGCCGTTGCATTTAATGCGTTCAGTGACAAAATTTCAAGCACGTTAGCTGAGGCAATTCAGCTTAATCAAAGTGTTTATGAACACAGTAAAGAACTACGAAGTGTGGCGGGTAATACAACTGAGCTAGCTCAAACTCAGCTTGATACTATCGCTCAAATGACAGTGGCGATAGATGAGGTATCAGAACAGAAAGAACAAGTATTAGAAAATAGCCAAGCAACGTATGAGTCAGCCAAGATAACGCAAGAACGAACAGAATTAGGCAAAACGTCTGTTAAACAAACCATGGAGTCATTAGAGATTCTTTCTAGCGAGCTGGATGATGGTGTGCAAACCGTTAGTTTATTAGCGCAAGAGTCTCAAAATATTGGGGCGGTCTTGGATGTAATCAGTGGTATTGCAGAGCAAACGAACTTATTGGCATTGAATGCTGCGATTGAAGCCGCTAGAGCTGGCGAACAAGGACGAGGCTTTGCTGTGGTCGCGGATGAAGTACGAGGTTTAGCGAGTCGAACCCAAAGCTCGACAGATGAAATTCAAGGTATGATAAATCGTCTGCAAGCTGGGGCAAAAGAGGCAGAGAGCAAAATTAATTCGAGCCATGAATACTCCAAACGAACAACTCAAGACATCACTCAAACAGATCAAGCGTTAGCAGATATCGCGCAATCGGTTACAGCCATTAGCCATGCCAGTGATGTGATTACTGAAAGTATTAATAATCAGCATCAGGCTGTGACACATTTGAATGACTTAACGCAGAATATTTCAAAATTGGCGGATCAAAGTAATGATGAAATTGTCACAACCCGTCAATCAAGTGAATCTTTAGCCAATACCACTTTAAAAATGAAGGATTTGATGTCCAGTTTTAATATTTAACCTGAGTTAATAAATAACCTATTTTCATTGTATCCCTATGCTCTACTTTAGGCGTTAAGATTAATCCCCAAGATCTTAGCGCTTTTTTTTATGCTTTTTCTAGAGGGGTTCTCTTACACTTATCCGCATGCTCAAGTATTTATTTATGAGCCTTCTTTTTTGCAAGCTGGTATGCTTTAACTATTTGCTTTTAATCCAATTTTCGCTTTGAACTAGGTCTGGGTTTATATATGTTTCATCTTTATACGGGTAATCGCTTAGAAGATTTGTCGAGCATTTTAGCGCGTATTTTATCCTTATCTTTACCAGAAAGCCCTTTCGCTAAAGAGCACATACTGGTGCAGAGTCCGGGCATGGCTCAATGGCTCAAAATGCAACTGGCGCAAGAACAGGGAGTTGCGGCAGGTTATGAATTTCCTCTACCTTCTACGTTTGTTTGGCGCTGCTTTCAACAAGCTCTACAAGATATACCTGGACAAAGCGAATTTAATAAACCTTTTTTAGTTTGGCGTTTAATGCGCCTGCTAGACAACAGATTAGAAGAGGCAGAGTTTCAGCAACTTGCTTGGTACTTAGCTGAAGACGACAGCCAGCTAAGGCGCTTTCAATTATGCTCTAGTATTGCTGATATCTATGACCAATACTTAGTTTATCGACCTGATTGGATCGCCGCGTGGGAGGAAGGTAATCAAGCCAAAGACCTACCTAAAAGTAAGGATCAAGATCAAGCTTGGCAATCTATCTTATGGCGTGATCTTGTTGCTGATGTCGCTTCCTATGACCAATCTTTGTATCACAGAGCCAATTTACTTGAAGCATTAGAAGAGGTTGTTCGCTCTAAGCCTAAACCCCCTGCCATTCCGCAACGAGTCTATATTTTCGGTGTATCGGCATTGCCGCCTAATACCTTGCAGTCCCTTCGTTTATTAGCAGAAAGTAATTGGATAGATATGCATCTATTTTTGCAGAATCCTTGCCAGTACTACTGGGGGGATATTGTTGATAAAAACTATCTGGGCAGAGTACTAAATAAACAAGCGAATAAACCCGGTCTAAATCAAGATACTTTACACCTGGATGCCAACCCGTTATTAGCTTCTTGGGGGCGCCTTGGTCGAGACTATATTGGTGAGTTGCAAGCTTTCGCGAATCAGCAACTAGAGGTGTTTGAAAGCTATTGTGATGATGACTCCCAAGCCTCCTTATTGAACCGAATACAACAAGATGTGTTAGAACTGAATAACCATGGAGCGTTAGAAGAGAGAAGTTTAGCCAGTTCAGATTCTCACTATAAATACCCAATTGCGAATGATGATAATAGCGTTGCGGTTCAAGTGTGTCATAGCTCATTGCGAGAAGTCGAAGTGTTGCACGATAGTCTGCTGGCCTTGTTTGAAAAGGACCCTCACCTTACGCCTAAAGATGTCATCGTGATGTTGCCAGATGTGAACCAGTACAGTCCTTTTGTGCAGGCCGTATTTGGCCAAGCGCCACAACAGCAATCTATTCCATACTCTTTGATAGACCAAGCAGCGGGTATGGAAAACCCAGTGGTTGATGCCTATGTCACCTTACTTAGCTTGGCTGATAGCCGTTTTACCCTATCTGAACTAGTGAGTGTATTAGAAGTACCTGCTGTATTGGCGCGTTTTGGGATACAAGTACATCAAGTGGAACGAATTCGCCAATGGTGTAGTGAGGTTGGTATTCGCTGGGGGTTGGATGAATCAACCGCGACAGATTTAGACTTACCTAGCCAAGCGCATAATACTTGGCAAAATGGATTAGATCGCATGCTGTTGGGCTACGCCATGGGTAATGACAATATTTGGCAATCCCTATTAAGCTATGGCGAAGTTGAAGGCTTAGAGGCGGAATTAGCAGGCCAATTAGCGGCATTTTTGGACGCTATTCGTGAAACTCAGCAGGCTCTCTTGCTGGAAAAGAAACCCAATGAATGGGTAAGCTTTTTATATCAAGTAAGTGAACGCTTTTTTACCCTTGATGAAGATGATGCCTTTCCACCTATGTTGAGTAAGCATATGGAGGCAATCTGTGATGAGTGGCAGCATGCTCAATTTGATCAAACTATAGATGTAAATGTGTTAAAGCAGTTATTGATTCCAAGGTTACAAGAAGCGCAGGGCAGTCAACGTTTCTTAGCGGGCAAAGTGAATTTCTGTACCTTGATGCCTATGCGTTCTGTGCCATTCAAAGTGGTTTGCTTATTAGGGCTTAACGAAGGTGCTTACCCAAGGTCTATGGTGCCAATGGGCTTTGATTTAATGGTGGGTGATTATCGTAGTGGTGATCGTAGCCGTCGAGAAGATGATAAATACTTATTTTTAGAAGCGCTAATGTCTGCGCGTGAACATCTCTATATTAGTTATGTTGGCCGTAGTGTGAAGGACAATAGTGAGCTGAACCCTTCTATTTTGGTCAGTGAGTTAGTTGATTATATCGCTCAAAGTTGTGTCTTAGAAAAAGACATGCAAGCGCCAGTAGAAGAAGGCCAAGCTGCGCTGCTTGAAAAACTTGTACAGCAGCACAAGTTACAGCCTTTCCATCAAGGCTATTATTCAAATAAAGAAACCTTCAGTGGCCAGCTTAAAAGTTATGATGCTTCCTGGTTAGATGCAGTGAATGTGACCAAGCAGAAAACTGAGCAGCAGACTTTGCCTTTATTGCTGGCAATAGAAGATCAGCAGCACCAACTTGAACTTAACCAATTGATGCGTTTTTACCTCAATCCAGCACGCTATTTTATGCAACATAGGCTCAAGGCTTACCTTAAATTGCAGGAAATTGAAGAAAATGAAGACGAGCCATTTAATCTAGATGCTTTAACTCGTTACCAACTCAAAGAAGAGTTACTGTTAGCGATTCAAGAGGACACGTTAGAGAGCTTTATTGCCAAATTGAAGTTGTCTGGTAAATACCCTTATGGCGCATTTGGCGATATGGAAGTTAATGACTTGGTTAAGCAAAGCCGCATTATGGCGCTCAACATTAATGAGTATGCCCACCAGAAATTAGACGCTATTAATATTGATTTACAACTTGAGCAAGGCCGAGTGCAATCATGGTTGGAACTAACCAATCGACAGCTGTATTTGGTTTATCACTTAGGTCAACTTAGCCCAGGTAAGAAAATACAAGCGTGGCTATCTCATTTGGCGTTATGTGCTCAAGGTGAGGAGATTGAAACCCATATCTTAAGCTTTAAGAATGCAAAATCTAATCAGGTCATCACCCATGTGTTTGAAGCCTTATCTGTTGAATCTGCTACTGACTATTTAAGCCAGTACCTCACCTATTTTAGGTTAGGAGATCGTCAGCCTTTAGTAATACCTGCTAGAACCTCTGATGCTTGGTGTGCCGCCTATTTGAATGATAAAAACCAAGATAACGAAGAGGAAGCCGCTTGGCAGATGGCGCTTAAAACTTATAACGATGACTTTAATGATTTTTCCGATGGTAAAGATCCTTATTGGCAGCGTTTCTTTGCGGACTTAGCTCTTTATCAAAATGATTTTGTCGAATATGTGAAGGCGACTTGGTTACCCATGAATGAATTATTAAAGGTGAAAACAGATGAGCAATAAAGCAGTGTTACAAGATGCTCTGCCTTTAGATGCTTTGCATTTTCCCTTGTATGGTAAGCGATTAATTGAAGCCAGCGCAGGCACAGGTAAGACCTATACCATAGCTAATCTCTATTTAAGAATGCTGCTGCCGGTTTCTTCTGATGCGGATTTTGAAAAGCCTTTAACGGTTGATCAAATTCTTGTCGTAACTTTTACCGAAGCGGCAACCGCAGAACTTAAAGCTAGGATTAGGAACCGTATTCGAGATGCCCGTAAAGCGCTTTTATTGGGAGAGTCTAACGATGTATTTTTAGCGCAACTATTAGACTCAATGACAGCTGAAAATATCGCCTCTGGGGTTGAACGTCTGCTTTATGCTGAAAAGCAAATGGATGAGGCGGCAATCTTTACTATCCATGGTTTTTGCCAAAGGATGCTAAGCCAGAATGCGTTTGAAAGCCGTATGCTGTTCCAACAAGAAATTGAAACAGATGAGCAAGCGCCTTTAGCCATGGCGATTAAAGACGTATGGCGGGCCAATATTTATCCAATGAAAGCGGATATTGCAGCCTTAGTAAAGCCTATTTGGCCAAGTCCAGAAGCGCTACAAAAAGAGCTTAGTTTACTGCAAAATCAGCCGGATGCGGTTATTCAGGATGAAGGGAAAGATCTAGATCAAGCGCAAGACTTTGATCTTGATAGCTTGATGTCTAACGCGCTGGAAACCATGCATAAGGTTAAGGCTATGTGGCTTGAACAGGCCGCGAATATTTTAGATGCCCTGACGAATAGCGGCATTAAAGGAACTTTTTGGGGGAAACGCCAAGCTGGTATCCCAGATGTAATTCTCGAATGGGCTCAATCAGACCAAAGTGGTTTACCTAAAGAGCTCGCGAAATTCAGTGGGAAAGAGCATGTTAATCAGTTAAAGAAAAATGGTGCCCAGCCAAGCCATGCCTTTTTTGAATTAGTGACAAGCCTTTTTGAGTCCTATCCAAGTGTCGATAAAATTAAACCTCCTTTGATGGCTTACTTATGGCAACAAACTCAAACGCGATTGTTTAATTGGAAACAGCAAACTCAAAAGCTGACGTTTACCGACTTACTTACCAATCTCGATGACGCGCTTAGTCTCCCAGGCCAAGAAGAAGGGGCTGAAAATGCATTGGCACTTAGAATACGCCAGCTCTATCCCTTAGCCATGATAGATGAGTTCCAAGACACGGACCCTGTGCAATATCGGATTTTTAGTCAGATCTATCAACCCGCAAGCCAAGATGAAAATAGCCTAGGTCTTATTATGATAGGTGACCCAAAACAGGCTATTTATGCCTTTCGAGGGGCTGATATCTATACTTATTTGGCCGCTAAGCAAGAAGTTGATGCGATTTATTCTTTAGCAACAAACTATCGATCTTCTGCCGCTATGATCCAGTCGGTAAATGCTTTGTTTGCTGCTCAGACTAATCCTTTTATGGTGGATGGGATTCCCTTTGTTGAGGTGCAAGACAGACAAACTCCTGGTGAATTTTATCGTCATAATCAGCTTGAAAAAGCGGTACAGTTTTTATTACCTGAAGATGCCTATAGCGATGATGGGATAGTAACAAGTGCCCAATATCAGATTCAAATGGCAGATCTAACCGCCGAGCATATTTGTAGAACCCTTATTCAAGCTCAGCAAGGTGAGGCTTTAATTTCAGGTCAAGCGGTTCGCTCTGGTGATATTGCTGTTTTGGTATCAGGTTATCGTCAAGCTCAGTTAATGAAGGCGGCCTTAAGTGAACGTGGAGTCGCCAGTGTTTATCTAAGTGATAGAGGTTCGGTATTTGCCAGTACTGAAGCAAGGGAATTGCTGTTAGTGCTTAATGCCATTTTAAGCCAAGGTAAAGAGTCTGCAATACGGTCTGCTTTGGCAACGAACCTATTAGGTTGGCAAGTGGATGAGCTGGATCAGCTTAACCAAGATGATGTCTTGTATGAAACTTGGGTAGACAGGTTTAAAAACTACTTTGAAATCTGGCATAAAGATGGGGTGCTGCCCATGATTAGAGCCATGATACAAACCTTAGAGCTTGCCCCGAAACTATTAACAGGAATGCAAGGGGAACGCCGGTTAACTGACCTCTTACACCTTGGTGAAAAATTACAGCAAAAAGCAAAAGAGTTAGAGTCAAAAGAAGGTCTTATTCGCTATCTTACGTTAGCGATTCAAGCACCAAATGGTGATAGTGATGAACAGAAAATACGCTTAGAAAGTGATGATGAGTTAGTCCGTATTATCACCATACATAAGAGCAAGGGCCTTGAGTATCCGATAGTGTATCTGCCTTTTGCTTTTACACCTTTTAGAAATAATGGCAAATACGCCTTATACCATGATGATGAACATCAACTAAATTATGCCCCGGTGCCAGACGAAAATCAGTTAGAGCAACATGAAACAGAGCTTTATGCAGGTGAAATTCGACTTGCCTATGTGGCGCTGACTCGTGCTCGTGAAGCGTGTTATATCGGCTGCGCGCAAGTCGGTAAAGCGGCGACTAAATCGAAAGAGGCTGAGTTATCACTGCATCTAAGTGGTATAGGGTCTTTAATTTGTCATGGCAAACCTATCGAACTTGGTGAACTTGAAACTAAACTTCAAGCGCTAACAAGTGAGAGCGACAAGATGGGCCAATCACTTTTAGTATCAGAGAAGAGTCTATTGCTTAACCTAAGCCAAGGCAGCAAAGAAGAGTCCGTTGCGGCACAAACCTTCTCAGGAAATATTGAGAGAGACTGGTGGGTCGGGAGCTACTCTTCTTTGGTTGTAGAGCAGTCTGCTTTAGCTAAAGAGCAAGAGGCTGAGCACAGTGAGCCAGGTTTAGATGAATTCACTAAAGTAGAGACACTAGAGCAAAACCAAGCTCAGCTTGTTGATGAAATAGCCCAACAGGATGTATTAGTCAGTGATGAAAAGACCTGTTTTACTTTTCCAAAAGGGGCTAAGCCCGGCACCTTTTTACATGATTTGCTAGAAGGTAATGCACTTATTAGCAGTTTGGAAGAGGTAAGTTTTGCCGACCTTCTAAAGACTCAGTATCAAGGTAAAATGATTGAATACTTCGTTAAGCAGGGTTATGAAGACTGGCAAGGCGTCCTGTTTTCTTGGCTGGAGGATATTTTAGCGACATCTTTATACCCCAATGTGAGCTTAAAACAATTAAGTCCGCAACAGTGTCTAAAGGAAATGGAGTTCTTCTTACCTGTAGCTGGTTTTAATGCCAGAACGCTGGATCAAATTGCTAGACAATATGATCCAGTTTCCCTACATGCCCCAGCCATTCAAGAAAGGTCTTTAAAGGGAATGCTAAAGGGCTTTATTGATCTCTTGTTTGAACATGAGGGCAAGTATTATGTTCTCGACTATAAATCAAACCACATAGGTATGGCGTACGAGGATTATCAAGCGGAGCATATGGCTCACGCTATAGCAGAGCACAGGTATGACTTGCAGTATCAGCTCTATACGCTTGCTCTACACAGGCTCTTGGCTCAGCGCCTGCCAGATTACGATTATGATAAGCACATCGGTGGTGTTTGTTATTTATTTTTACGTGGTATGAAAGCTAAAGATGATAAAGGTGAAGTAGGTAGCAATACGGGGGTATTTACCACTCGATTAAGCCGTGAGCATGTTTATGCGCTTGATAATATGTTGAATGAAACCAATGAGGAGGTTCCCCAAATTGAACTCTTCTAAGCAAAATACCTCAGTAGCCACACAAATGAGTCTCACTTTAGAAAGCGATAGAAGCTTGGTGCTAGAGAGTGATCGTCTCGTATTAGATAGCACGAATCACTCGAAAGGCAGCTTCTTTCAGCAAATCTCCCATTGGCCTGAGCTAGGTTTGATAAGAAGACTAGATCTTCATACTAGTTTAAGGTTGGCTAGCCATTGCCAAGAAAAAAGAGCGAGTGTGCTATTAGCAAGTTTGGTCGCCAGCTTTTATTTAGGCCAAGGACATAGCTGTTTACCTTTAGATAAGTTGTATTCTTGCCCTTTTCAAGCGATTACGTCTAAACAGTGGGCTGCTTGTTTATTGGCTTTGGGGATAAATTCTTATCAGGAGTTATTGGCAGACTTGATGGACTCGCCTTTAGTTGAGGTGAAAGAATCATCTCATGGTCAGCAGGGTACACTGGTAACTAAACCCTATGTACTACAAGATAATCGCCTTTATTTAGCGCGTTATTATGGGTTTGAGTCTCAAGTCGTTAATTATATCCGCCAAGCTCAAAGCCAAGCCAATTACGAGTTCGAGGCTAGCTGGCTAGCTCAATTATTCCCTGATGATCTACCTCAACAAGAAAGCATCGATTGGCAGAAAATTGCAGTTGCCAATGCGGGGTTACAAAGCTTTGCTGTGATTAGCGGTGGTCCCGGAACGGGTAAAACAACCACAGTCACCAAGCTTTTACTTTTGTTAGCCTTGCAGGCTCATTCAAAAGAACAAGGATTAACCATAGAGCTTGCTGCACCAACAGGTAAAGCGGCGGCACGCTTGACTCAATCTATTATTCAAGCCAAAACTAAGTTAAGGGAAAGTACCGAGTTCTCAGAGGAGGTTTTCGGTCTAATACCTGAGCAAGCCTCTACCTTGCACCGTTTATTAGGCAGCGAATACGGACGCTCTGGTTTTAGACATAACCATAAGAACCCTTTACATCTTGATATCTTGCTGGTGGATGAAGCTTCTATGGTCGACCTCCCTATGATGGCTAAGTTATTAGATGCTCTGCCTGCGAAAGCAAGATTGATTCTATTAGGTGATAAAGACCAGCTTGCCTCAGTTGAAGCGGGGAGTGTATTGGCCGACCTAACTCATGGTATTGAGCCTGTAAGCTTAGCGCCTGAGTGGGCCAAGGTGTTAGAGCCGCTAAGTGAAACAGATCTAAGTAGTGTGGTTTCGTTAGATACACGCATAGATTTTCCTATTCGTCAGAACTTGTCTCTTTTAGCGAAAAGCTATCGCTTTCACCAAGACAGTGGTATAGGGCATTTAGCTGGCGCGGTGAATAAGGGTGATGTTAACAGCAGTTTTTCTATTTTAGGTGGTGCAGGCTCAAGCTATCCAGATCTTTCTTGGCACAAATTAGATCAAGAGGAGCAAACGTTAGATATCGCGACTTTGGCTAGAGGTTATGACGCTTATTGGCGAGCGGTTAAACAAGCTCTACAAGGAGAAATAAGCGTAGGAGCCCTGTTTGAGGAGTTTGCTAATTATCAAATTTTATCGGCTGTACGAACAGGAGAATATGGGGTAGAGCAGTTGAATCAAAGCTTGCAAGACTTTTTCTATCAAAGGGGGCGTATGATCAATCCGCTTGCTTGGTATCCTGGAAAAGCCATCATCATCACTCGTAATGATGCAAGTTTAGGTTTGTTTAACGGCGATATTGGTATTTGCTTACCTGATGCGGATGATAAGGAACGCATGCGGGTATGGTTTGAATTACCTGATGGTAGCTTGAAAGCCTATTTACCAAGCCGTTTGAGTGAGAATGAAGCGGTATTTGTGATGACAGTACATAAATCTCAAGGGTCAGAATTTAAGCGTGTTGAGTTAGTCTTGCCGCCCTACGAGAGCCCCGTTATTACCAAAGAGCTTATTTATACGGGTATCACTCGGGCTAAGTCTTTCTTTAGCTTGTGGGCAACGCCAGATTCCATGCGAGCAGGTATTTCGACACAAGTTGCACGTTATTCCGGATTAGTTGATAAACTTTGGTGTCATTAAAGTGTCATAAGCAACTGTTATCAAAAAGGTGATGATCTAAGGCTTGATTCTAAGATTAAAATCCCAATATTCAGTATTTAAGGCTTACCCTAAATTGAGTAATTTTTGATTAGAAGGTTTTGTGTTAGGGTAGGCGCACATTTGTCGTGACTGAGTAGGAATAATGGCTAAAGAGATTGTTTTAACAGGAATTACCACTAGTGGTACACCGCATTTAGGTAACTATGTCGGTGCAGTTCGTCCCGCAATTGAAGCAAGTTTAGATGAAAATAATGAATCATATTTTTTTCTAGCTGACTATCATGCTTTGATAAAATGTCAGGATCCAGAGCGAGTAAAAAGCTCTCGTAAAGAAATTGCGGCGACCTGGCTAGCGTGTGGACTTGATCCTGAAAAGGTGTGTTTTTACCGTCAATCAGATATTTCAGAAATAGCCGAATTAAATTGGTTACTTACATGTGTAACCGCAAAAGGGTTGATGAACCGTGCCCATGCTTATAAAGGTGCGGTTGATGTGAATGTGAATGCTGAGCAAGATGCAGACCTTGGTATTACCATGGGCTTATTTTGCTATCCTGTACTTATGTCGGCTGACATATTGGCGTTTAACGCGAATAAGGTGCCAGTAGGTAGAGATCAAATTCAACATATAGAAATGGCTCGTGATATTGCAGGTCGTTTGAATCACCTTTACGGGCAGCAATTGGTATTGCCAGAAGCTGTGGTAGATGACTCAGAAACGGCACTTTTGAAAGGTCTTGATGGCCGTAAAATGAGTAAGAGTTATAATAATACTATCCCGCTGTTTGAAAGTGAGAAAAAGCTGAAGAAAGCAATCAACAAGATTAAGACAAACTTGTTGGAGCCTGGTGAAGCGAAAGACCCTAATGATTCTACTGTGTTTGATATCTACCGAGCGTTTGCAACGGTAGAGCAAACAGCTGAAATGCATCAGAAGTTCTTAGATGGCATTGCTTGGGGTGAAGCGAAGAAAGAATTATTTAATCTAGTGAATGAAGAGCTAGGTGAAGCGCGTGAGAAGTATAATGCTCTTATGGATGCGCCGAATGATGTGGAAGAAATACTACAAGCTGGTGCGGCTAAAGCCCGTAGCCGTGCTCAATCAATTGTTACCCCATTGAGAGAATCAATGGGGTTAGTGAAGTTTAGTTAAGTCGGAGTATAGAGAATGAAAACGAGTGTTTATGCTGTCCTTATGGCATTTGTACTAGCTATCGGTTTCGGTGGTTTTAGTGCAGAAGTTGAGGCCAAGAAATTTGGTGGTGGTAAGAGTTTTGGTAAGAGTTATTCTGTACCTAAGTCTACGTCGGCTAATAAAGCGGCAACAACGACTAGCTCTGCAACTAAAAAGAAAAGCGGCCTATTTGGCGGCGGTTTGATGGGCGGCCTTATGGGTGGTCTGTTAGCTGGTGGTATTTTTGCCGCGTTAATGGGGAGTGGTGCTTTTGATGGATTCGCATTTGGCGACATCCTATTATTTGCGCTAGTAGGTTTCTTAATCTACAAGTTCTTCATCGCGCCTAAGCGTCAACAAGCTGCAGCAGCTGCTGCTAATAACGCCCAGTTCCGTCAAATGCCTGGTGCTGACTCTTTCCAACAAGCACCAACAGCGTCTGCGAACCCGTTTAAGGCTCAAGACCCTGCAATGCAGTTGCCACCTGATTTTAATGAAGCGGCTTTTGTTGCTGAAGCAAAAAATCATTACTCTGCTTTGCAAAAAGCATGGGATGAAAATGATTTCGCAGAAATCTCTGATTATGTGACACCTGAGCTACTTGCTATGTTACAAGCTGAACGCGCTAACTATGGTGCGGATAAACCAAAGACAGAAATTATCTCTTTGGATGTTGAGCTAGTACGTGGTGAATACCAAGGCTCTATCTCGTCTATTACCTTGAAGTTCTCTGGATGGATCAAAGAAGGTGAAGACACAAGTGATAGTACTGAGTACTGGCACTTAGAGAAAAACATGTCACAACAATCAAGCAATTGGACCATTGTTGGTATTCAACAAGATAACTAATTGTTACTTAAAAGTTGAGCTGTGCCATTACAAGTTTGCTGGATTTCAGTATATTGTTAATGGCATAAGTTAATAAAATGATTTAAAACGGAAGTCACTATGTCTGAAATTGCCACATTAAATGACTCTAAAAAAGGCGTTTCTGAAAGCGCCAAAGGTGAGTTACTTCAATACCTTACTTTTAAGCTAATTGATGAAACCTACGGCATTAATGTAATGCAAATTCGTGAGGTTCTAAGATATAGCGAAATTGCACCTGTTCCAGGCGCACCTTCATATGTAATGGGAATCGTAAATCTACGTGGTAACGTTGTTACTGTTGTTGATTCTCGTGTTCGCTTTGGTTTACCTGATGCGACTATTTCTGATGACACTCGTATCATTATCGTCGAGCATGATAATGAACAAGTTGGTTTGTTGGTAGATGCAGTACAAGAAGTATTCTATCTATACCAAGGTGAAATCGAACAGAGTCCTAGTGTTGGTAATGACGAAGCGATTATGTTTATTCAGGGTGTTTATCAAAAAGATGATGAGTTAGTTATCTTACTTGAGCTTGATAAATTCTTTGAAAGCAATGACACTTTAGGCATTGAAGCGCTTTAATAAAGCCCTTTCTGAGTACATAAAAAAACCATGCCTTGGCATGGTTTTTTATGTCTAATATTTTATTTAAGCGCTTGGCTTAAATAAATGAGTGCTAACTTTCCCAGTAACTTTCTTCCAAGCTATCTTCTCTTTCAGGTAGGCCTCGTGATAGTCGTGGTGCGTTTTGCGCCAGAATTTCATAGCTCACTCTGTTGGAATATTTACAGATTTGAGCAAAGGAGGAATAACATAAGAAGTCTGCTCTATGTTTGCTGGAGTTTGGCACAGCAGAACGGTGGAAGTAGTTAGCAGAGATATCATGTAATAATGCTGAAAGCGCACCATCACCCGCACCATTGGTATTTTTGATATTTTCAGGGCCACCCATGTAAGGGTCTATGTGTGAAAATACTTTAATAGGCGCATGGCAGTCACGACGCTTCATCGGACGACTAAACTCGTATAGGTTAAAGTCTTCCAAGCTATCTGATTTGATTGGGTTACTTGTTTCTCGAGCTAACTCGGCACTCGTATGGCCGCATAAATAAAGCCCATGAGGCCCTGCCGTAATCAATACCATATCAACAAAATCAAGAATGTAATCCGCTGCTTGTAACGGATCATCATAGCCAGTTAAGGCCTCTGCTTCTAATTCATTCATCGCTAAGACATCGACTGAATTCTCGATTAACGATATGAGAAGGTCGCGGTTATCAGCAACTAGGTGTTGTGTACCTAAGGTTAATACAACAGGTACATTATGTTTGTTGGCAGATTCAATCGCTGTCAGCATCGCTTTGTGAATCGGTTTATCTTGATGGCGCACAGGATAAGCGCATGCCACAAAGGCTGCTGCATGAGAGATGATTTCATCAGGGATGTGCTGCTCGTTTAGCTCATCCATATCGCCTGGTGCTATAGCGAAAGTACGTTCACCATCTTCGGTGATTAGCGTAATTCCACGACCGATATCTCCTTTTACTCCCTGTAGGTGGTTCATATCAACCTTGCTACTAGTATGGCAAATATAGTGATAAGCAGGTGAACCTAGCTGAATATTGGCTGACATTACACCTAATAAGACGGACTTATCATCTGCAAGTACAGAATAGTTATGCAAGGTGTTACCTATGGTGCCACCGGCAAAGTGATCAGAGATGGAACCTTGAGCAACAAGTTCTGTATAAATCTCAGTTGCAGTATCGTGATCAACAAGATTAGAAAGACCTTTTGTGATTTTATGCCTTGTTAAAAAATCATCATTTACATTCGCTATGACGTCGACAATGGTTTCATCAAGACCAACCACATAGGTGTCTTTATTAGGTTGTACTTCAGAAGTAGGTAAAGCAGGTTTAGGTTGTGAAACGGGAAAATAATGCTTTAACTTGCGACGACCAGGGAATTTCATGTTCAATATCCAACATAGGGAAAAAAACATTTTATCAAAAAATTGAGTCAAGCTAATATGGCTTATTCTAAAAAAATGGCAAATTAATGAACGAATTACAGTTAGAAAGATATAGTCGTCAAATATTACTCCCCAATTTTGATATCGAAGGCCAGCAAAAGCTGATGAATGCGAGAGTCATGGTGATAGGCTTAGGCGGGCTTGGCAATATCGCATCTTGTTATTTAGCCGCAGCAGGTGTTGGGCATTTAACCTTGATTGATGATGACGTGGTTGAGCTAAGTAACTTGGCAAGACAAGTTCTGTATAAGCAAGATGATGTTGGTGTTGCAAAAGCGCAGGCTGCCAAGACACAAATTGCTCAAATGAACGAAGACGTTAAAGTTGAGGCTTTACTTGAGCGTCTTGATGAAACGTCATTGGCTCAGAAAGTGGCTGACTACGATCTTGTACTGGATTGCACTGATAATTTTAAAATTCGTCAAACAGTTAATAAATTATGCCATCAACACAAGGTAAATCTTGTTTCTGGGGCTGCTATTCGTTGGGAAGGGCAAGTGCAATCTTTTCTCTTTGCCGAACATAGTAAGATTTGTTACCAGTGCCTCTACCCTAATCTTAATGACACTAATTTGAACTGCTCTCAGTCCGGTATTATTAGCCCAGTTGTTGGCTCTATTGGGGTGCTCCAGTCATTAGATGCCATAAAAATCTTATCTGGTTGTGGTCGAGTTCAGCACGCCAAGCTAAGAGTGTTTGATGGGTTTGAGGGAATTTGGCGTGATATTAATTTAACCCAAGATCCCGAATGCGTTATCTGTGCTTAAATTCAGACTTTATAAAAAATATTTATGAAAAAGGCATATGCCAGGGTTGAATTACGATAGAAGAACTCTATCTCTCTAATAGTTAAAATTCGCTAATAATACTTGGTGAATTTGGTTAGACTAACGATCCGATTTAATAGGCTCAAACTCATAACCTCAGTGTCATACAAGAATTGATACGCAAAGCAATTATGACTTTAACCTAAACATATACGACAAGATTTAGCTTTCAAGGAGCGCATCAATGAGTGACGTTAAGCACGCAAAATTAATGATTCTAGGTTCTGGCCCTGCGGGTTACACCGCTGCTGTATACGCTGCGCGTGCAAACCTAAACCCTGTGATGATCACTGGCATGCAAATGGGTGGACAGCTAACCACTACGACAGATGTTGATAACTGGCCGGGGGATGATCAAGGTGTGCAAGGTCCTGAATTGATGGAACGTATGCGTAAGCATGCTGAGCGTTTTGAAACTGAAATTATCTTTGATCAGATTGGTAAAGTTGATCTGCAAAATCGCCCGTTTCGCCTAGAAGGTGATGATGGTGTTTATACTTGTGATGCGCTAATTATCTGTACTGGTGCAAGCGCTCAATACCTAGGTCTTGAAAGTGAGACTGCATTTATGGGGCGTGGTGTTTCTGCCTGTGCTACCTGTGATGGTTTCTTCTATCGTGGTCAAGATGTTGCGGTAATTGGTGGTGGTAACACGGCAGTAGAAGAAGCACTATACCTATCTAACATTGCGAAATCTGTGACAGTTATTCACCGTCGTGACAAGTTCCGTAGTGAAAAGATTTTGGCTGACAAGATTATGGAAAAAGCGGCAAACGGTAACATCAAAATTGAGTGGAACTCTCAATTAGATGAAGTACTGGGTGATGACGCTGGTGTCACTGGCATGCGTATCCTAAACAACGAAACAGGCGAGAAGAAAGAAATTGATCTTGCTGGTGTCTTTGTTGCTATTGGTCATAAACCAAATACAGATATTTTTGCTGGCCAGTTAGAAATGAAAGATGGTTACTTGAAAGTAGAGTCAGGTTCCCACGGTAATGCGACTCAGACAAGCATTGAAGGTGTTTTCGCTGCTGGTGATGTAAGCGATCACATTTATCGTCAAGCCATCACATCAGCTGGTACTGGCTGCATGGCGGCATTGGATGCTGAGCGTTTCCTAGATAACGACTAGTATTTTAAGTATAAAAAAACCAGCTTAATGCTGGTTTTTTTATATCTGAAATTTAATTCTAGATGATTATTGAGCGTTATAGGTTTCAATGCCTTCTATAATCGCTTTTTTAGCTTCCTCGACATTTGCCCAACCTTCGACCTTAACCCACTTATTTTTCTCTAGCGTTTTGTAGTTTTCGAAGAAATGCTCTATCTGATTACGTAGCAATTCCGGTACATCATCAATATCTTTAATGTCAGTATAAATGCTGGTTAATTTATCATGGGGAACCGCTAGTAGTTTTGCATCTGTGCCGGCTTCATCAGTCATGTTTAATACGCCAACTGGGCGACAGCGAATAACCGATCCAGGCAAGATTGGATGAGGCGTGATAACTAACACATCTACAGCATCTCCATCGTCAGCTAGGGTGTTATTGATGTAACCATAGTTAGCTGGGTAAAACATAGGCGCAGCCATAAATCGGTCAACGAGTAGGGCGTCCATGTCCTTGTCAATTTCGTATTTTACAGGCGAACTTTGAGCCGAAATTTCAATTGTTACATAGATATCATTCGGAGCATCTTTGCCCGCAGGGATCTGTGAATAGCTCATACTTCTTCTTCCATATGGTCAATATATGAGCAATATTATAAAAGCTCGTATTGTCTGATGCTAGTAAGACTTTGGTGGAGTTTGGGAATAAACCCTAATTTTATTGTGAAATTCTCAAGAAAAATGTGAAGAAATCCACTTAACTTATTGCTTTCTTTCTAAATTTAGCTAGTCTTAGTGATAGATCAAAATCTAGTCGCGAGGACAGAAATGACTAAATCAGAGCTTATAGAGCTGCTTATTGATCAGCAATCTCATTTGCCTGTTCAAGATGTAGAGCAAGCTATTAAGGCTATGCTAGAGCATATGTCAGAAGTATTAGCAGATGGTGAACGTATCGAAATTCGTGGTTTTGGTAGTTTCTCTTTGCACTATAGAGCACCGAGAGTTGGCAGAAATCCTAAAACCGGTGAGTCTGTTGAACTTGTGGCGAAATATGTACCGCATTTCAAGCCAGGTAAAGAATTAAGAGAATTGGTTAATTCGCCAGCGATTGAGACTGACGAGCTGAATTAATTCTATTTTTTAACTCGAAATCTATTCAAGATCACGGCATAATGACGCCAATATCCATCTTGTAGGTGTTGTATGCTTAAGTGGTTTTCGCGTGTAATTTTTGCCCTTGTCCTTATCTTTTTCTTATTGGTAGGGATATTCTTTGCTGTCCGTAACCCACAACCAGTGAGTTTAGATCTGGTTTTTTGGCAGGCACCGGAATTTAGTGTCTCGCTTTACCTTCTTCTAGCCTTTGCACTCGGTGCTTTTGTGGCCATTATTGCTAGCAGTATCGTACTGTTAAGAGCCGAAAATCATGTTCGAGTACTTAGTCGTCGCTGTACTAATGCGCAAAAAGAATTGGACTCTTTGCGCAAGGCGACATTAACCAAAGATTTAGACATCAGTAGGGAGTAATTGGGTTGTCCGAGGTTTTGCTTTTCATTGTTCTATTCGTCGCGCTTTTAGCCGGATGGATAATGGGTCGACGCAAGAACTCGTCTGCTGTTGATAAAAGCAAGTCGGCTGTACCTCCTGATTACTTTCGTGGTTTAAACCATTTATTAAACAATCAACATTCCGAAGCAATTGATGCCTTTGTTGATTCACTTCAAGTTAACTCAGAAACCTTTGATATTCACCTTACCCTTGGAAACCTTTTTCGTAAAAAGGGTGAGATAGAAAAAGCCATCAATGTTCATCAAAATCTACTTGCCCGTCCAGAAATTACACCCCGTGAAATGCGTTTGGTGCAGTTAGAATTAGCCAGTGATTTTATGTCGGCTGGTTTGTTAGATAGAGCAGAAAGACTATTGCTTAACATAGCGGCGAAACAAACAGAGTTTCAACCGACGGTATTAGCTCTTTTAGTTGACCTTTATGAGTTTGAACAGAGTTGGGATCAAGCCATACAAATCGGCCATCAACTTTATCAACTTAATAAAAAACAGACTTTGGCTAAACGCCTTGCTCATTTTCATTGCGAAATCGCGGATGAAAAGCATGCTAAAAATAAATCAAAAGAAGCTTTACAAGATTACCAAAATGCTCTCGATATGGATGAGAAATGTGTGCGTGCCAGCATGGGGGCTGCCAACGTTTTTATCGCACAGAAGCGTTATCGAGATGCCATAAAAGAATTAAAGCAAGTTGCCAATCAGGATAAAGACTTTGTCCCTATTACCGTTGGTTTGCTAAGAGACTGTTATGAGAAAGTCTGGGGTAATAGTGGTTTTACCAAGTTCTTGCAAGAGCAAAACCGTACATCGCCATCTGCTACCGTTATTTTAGCGCTTGCTCAACGTTTATCGAAAGACAATAAAGATTATGCTGAGATCTTTTTGATCGATCAGCTACGTAAGCACCCAACGATTAAGGGCTTTCGTGAGTTGGTACAAATGCAGCTTAATGAAGCGACTGACGAAGCCAAAGAACACTTAGAAGTACTTTATGAGTTGCTAGACCAACTCACAGAAAACAAACATAAATACCTTTGCCGCCAATGTGGCTTTTCTGGTTTTCAATTACATTGGAAATGTCCAAGCTGTAAAAGTTGGGGAACCGTTAAGCCTATTCACGGGTTAGAAGGCGAATAAGTAATACCGTTAATTTCAACATCTCTTGTATGAGGATACTAAATGACCTGCCAATCTCCTATCGTAGTTGCTCTAGATTACCCAACCATGGCGCAATCAATTGAAATGGCTAAACGCCTTGATCCAAGCCAATGTAGAGTGAAAGTAGGGAAAGAACTTTTTACCACAGCGGGTCCTGTCATTTTAGATGAATTACATAAACTGGGTTTTGATATCTTTCTAGATCTTAAGTTTCATGACATCCCAAATACGGTGGCAAATGCTGTAAGCGTTGCAGCTAAAGCGGGTGTTTGGATGGTTAATGTTCACGCTACTGGTGGTCGTCGTATGATGGAAGCCTCAGCGAACGCACTAGAATCTATCGCATCTCAATCAGGCAAAGATAAGACCTTATTGATCGCTGTTACTGTTCTAACCAGTATGGATCAGTCTGACCTTGCTGAAATCGGTATCGATTTAACTCCAGAGCAGCATGTAAGCCGCTTGGCTAAGCTTGCCCAATCATCTGGCATGGATGGTGTTGTTTGTTCGGCGCAAGAATCAAAAATGCTTTCAACAGAGCTAGGTAAAGATTTCGCGTTAGTTACGCCAGGTATCCGTCCTGTGGGGGCAGAGCAAGGTGATCAGAAGCGTATTATGACACCGCAAGAAGCGATGGCAGCGGGTAGCCATTATCTTGTTATGGGCCGTCCTATTACTCAAGCTGCTGATCCAGTGGCAGTGTTAACCAGCGTGAATCAAAGTTTAATCAATAAATAAACAAAATTACTTTTCTCAACTTGAGAATTTAGTAAGAGAGATTATAGTTAACTAGCTGATTGACAAGGGGTTGATCAGCTAAGTAAATCCTTATGATTTATAATAACTAGGCCTTTGTGCCATCAATAGAAAAAGGAGTTTTCTATGATGAATCTCGTGTGCGTCTCGTATACCCGTAAAACCCGTACTTCTCTTAAAGCCATGTCCTTGGCGTTAGCCTTTCTGTTTTGCAGTGTGTTTACTTCAGCCTTTGCTGCAACCCCACTCGATGTAAACACAGCAACCGCTGAGCAACTTGCCGCAGTGATGACAGGCGTAGGCCGCAAGAAAGCTCAGGCAATCATTGAATACCGTAATGAAAAAGGGGCATTTAGTGAAGTTGATGAACTGATTTTTGTGAAAGGAATAGGGCCTTCTTTACTTAAAAAGAACCGTGATTACTTATCAATAGGGCCAGGAGAAGAGTATAAAGAGGAGAAAATAGCGGATTTACCTTTATAAATTTAAAAACCTCTTCTATGTTTATCTACTGATGTAGATAGTCTCCTCGTTAGGGTTTTTACCCCAAGCTCCAGGCAAGGAGCTTGGGGACTTTTTTTACTTTTATCTTCTTCTCAAAGACTAACTCTTGATTGATTTCATCGCTTGGTGTTGAGTTAAGAAGACTTCCCCGGTTAGTTCAGATATTAGGTTCGTATCTCTAAGTTTATCCATGATAGGGCCTTTTATTTCTGAGAAATGCAAAGTAATGTTAGCCGACTCCAATCTTTGCATCATGGTCTCTAAGCTTTCCAATGCACTTATGTCTATCATGTTGACAGCATTACACATAAGCACCAAATGTTGCACATCTGGCCTTTCTGATATGAGCTCCGTGACTTTTTCTTCTAGAGTACGACAGTTGGCGAAAAAGAGGTTCTCATCAATACGAAGCGTTAAAATATTTGGTTCTACTTCTACTTCATAGCGCTCTACATTTCGGTAATGTTCTGTGCCTGTTAGGTTACCTACAATAGCGATATGAGGGTGGCTTGTATGCCAAAGGAAGAGCAAAATAGATAAGCAAACACCAGCTAAAATACCTGTCTCAACGCCAAAAAGTAATACAATACTTAAGGTGCCTAGCATAGCAATACCGTCATGCTTAGAGTAATGCCAAGCATGAATAATGGCTTTAAAATCGATCAAGGCAAATACGGCTAACAAAATAGTCGCGGCCAATACTGCTTTTGGCATGTAAAAGAATAGATCTGTTAAAAAGTAGAGTGTTAACAGCACAAAACTTGCTGAGACTAGGCCTGATAACTGGGTTTTAGCTCCTGCCTCATCATTAATTGCAGAGCGTGAAAAGCTACCTGCAACGGCTAATCCGCCGCTCAAACCAGATACTATATTAGCGCCACCTAAGCCTACTAACTCATTATTTGAATCAATTTTCTGTCGTTTTCGTGTAGCAAAGGCTTGGCTTATCGAAATGGATTCTATAAAGCTCACTAAACCTAGAATGGCAGCAGCAGGTAATAAATCAGAAACAAGGCTAAAGCTAAAGTCAGGTATAGATAAAAGTGGTAATCCACTAGGTACTGTTCCAACTAGCGCAAGATTTTGTGAGGCTAAAGCGAATTTATAGCTAATAAAAGTAAATAGGCTTATAGCTAGAATAGGCCCAGCTTTGCTTAATAATACGGCAGTGTTGGCAGATAGACCGAATACTTCAAGTAGTTTGGATGTATAACGCTTTAATAAAATTAGTAGCGTTAAGGCGCTTAAACCAATAATCAAGCTAATTGGATTAACCTGATCTAGCTGATAATAAGTACCTTCAATAATCTCAAGTAAGGACGCACCTGATACTGATATCCCCAAAAAGTGTTTTATCTGGCTTGCCGCTATGATGATGGCTGAGCCTGTGACAAATCCTGAAATCACGGGGTGGCTTAATAAATTGGCTAAAAAACCCAGTTTTAAAAAGCCTAAAAGCAAAAGAATAACGCCCGATAGCATGGCAAGAATAAGTGCAATTGTATTGTATTCAGGGGTTCCTTGAAGTGCAAATTGGCTACTAAACGAAGCAGACATCATAGCTATTAAGGCCGCAGGTCCAATTGCCATAGTGCGGCTAGAGCCAAAAAAAGCATAAATAAAGAGTGGGAGTATGCTGGCATAAAGGCCCATTTCTGGTGGTAACCCGGCGAGCAATGCATAGGCAAGTGCTTGTGGCACTAGCATGATCGATAAGATGCTGCCTGCGACTAAATCAGCGCCAAAATTCTCACGTTTATAATGTTTTATCTGGTTTATCCCAGGTATCCAATAGGCTAGCTTTGTCATACTCAATTCCTAAACTATTTAGCAGTATGACTAACTGGGATTTTTAAATAACTTGCCCCATTAGATTCTGATGCTGGCAACTTTCCTGCTCGCATATTGATTTGTACCGCGGGCCAGATCAGTTTAGGCATATTCAGAGTCGCATCTTTGGTGCTGCGCATATGAGTAAATTCAGTTTCGTTAATGTTTTGATTAATGTGCAAGTTGGATTGTTTTTGCTCTAACACACTAGATTGCCATGCATAGTGATCTCTATTTTCAGCTTTGTAATCGTGGCAGGTAAAAATAAGGGTTTCATCCGGTAGCGACAGTATCTTTTGAATAGAGTGGTACAGAGTGTTGGCATCGCCACCTGGGAAGTCGCAGCGGGCAGTGCCATAATCGGGCATGAACAAAGTATCGCCAACAAAGCATGCGCCATCCACATAATAACTAACGCAGGCGGGGGTGTGGCCAGGCGTGTGTAATACCTGAATGAGAGAGTCACCTAGAGTAAGCTCATCCCCTTCGTTTAATAACAAATCAAACTGTGAACCATCTGTAGCGCAGCTTTCTTCTAGGTTCAAAAGTTCAGTAAAAATACCTTGTACTTGGGTAATCTCTTGGCCAATAGCGACTTGTCCACCTAACTGCTTTTGTAAATAGGGTGCTGCAGATAAATGGTCCGCATGGACATGTGTTTCAAGAATCCATTTCAGTGTTAACGTATTTTTTTTGATGTGATCAATTAATAAATCAGCAGATTGAGTGCTGGTCTGAGACGATGCGGCATCATAATCCAATACAGAGTCAATTATCGCGCAGGTTTTATTCTGGTTATCCGTCACTATGTAGGAAACCGTATTGGTTGAATGATCAAAAAAAGGTGTAACCTGAGTGGTTTTCATAATATATCTCTAAATGGAATAAAGTTATTTCTAAATAGTATATATGGTTTTTTTAAAAATTCATCTTAACTCGCATAAGTTCTAATAATCCTTGGATATATGATGAAATAATTCTCCTCATTGCGGTCAGCTTAAGCAGTTTTTGTTAAACTGATAGATTCAGTGATTATTAGAATGCTAGGAATAGAGCCGTGTCTAAAGAGTTTGAAGTTGTATCGCAATTCTCTCCTGCGGGAGATCAACCTAAAGCGATAGAAAAGCTTTCCCAAGGGATAGAAGCCGGTCTTGCCCATCAGACTTTATTAGGGGTAACTGGCTCTGGTAAAACCTTTACCATTGCTAATGTGGTCGCTAAAGCGAAACGACCTACTATCATTATGGCGCATAACAAAACACTTGCAGCCCAACTCTATGGTGAATTTAAGGAGTTCTTCCCTAATAACGCGGTTGAATACTTTGTTTCTTACTATGATTACTACCAACCAGAAGCTTATGTCGCTGCCTCAGATACTTTCATTGAGAAAGATGCTTCAGTAAATGAACACATTGAGCAGATGCGACTCTCAGCAACGAAAGCCTTACTTGAACGCGAAGATGTCATTATAGTGGCCACCGTATCTGCAATATATGGATTGGGTGATCCTCAATCGTACTTGAAGATGATGCTGCACTTAGACAGAGGCGATCGTATCGATCAAAGGGATATCTTAAGGCGTCTTGCCGAGCTGCAATATAGCCGTAACGATGTCGTGTTCGAGCGCGGTAATTTTCGAGTACGTGGTGATGTGATAGATGTTTTCCCTGCTGATTCAGAAGACACTGCTGTAAGGATTGAACTCTTTGATGATGAAATTGAAAATCTGGCTTTCTTTGATCCACTGACAAATAAAACCATTCGTAAAGTACCAAGGCTTACTATTTACCCGAAAACCCATTATGTAACACCAAGGGAAACCGTAATGGATGCTATCGAGCGTATTAAAGTAGAGCTTGATGAGCGTTTACAGCAACTAAAGTCTTTAGATAAATTAGTTGAGTTACAGCGCTTAGAGCAAAGAACTCGCTACGATTTAGAAATGATGCAAGAGCTAGGCTACTGCTCAGGTATAGAGAACTATTCACGATACTTATCTGGTCGACCAGAAGGGTCGCCACCACCTACTTTATTCGACTATTTACCAGCAAATGCATTGTTAGTCATTGATGAGTCCCATGTGACCGTACCGCAAATTGGTGCCATGTACAAAGGCGACCGTTCCCGTAAAGAGAACCTTGTGGAATATGGATTCCGTTTACCGTCAGCATTAGATAATCGACCTATGCGTTTTGAGGAGTGGCAACAAATTAAGCCACAGACCATCTTAGTCTCTGCAACACCTGGTAAATACGAAGCAGAACATCAAGATTGGGTTGTCGAACAAATAGTAAGGCCGACGGGCTTGATTGACCCACCAGTAGAAATACGTCCAGTGGCAACTCAGGTTGATGACCTCTTATCAGAGATTAATAAACGTTTACCAAGTGGTGAACGTATTTTAGTTACCACCTTAACCAAACGCATGGCAGAGGATTTAACCAGCTACCTTTATGAGCATGGAATCCGTGTACGTTATCTGCATTCGGATATAGATACCGTTGAACGTGTTGAGATAATTCGTGACTTAAGACTTGGTGAATTTGATGTGTTAGTAGGTATTAACTTACTTCGTGAGGGCCTAGATATACCAGAAGTAAGTTTGGTAGCTATTTTAGATGCTGATAAAGAAGGCTTCTTGCGCTCAGAGCGATCTCTCATACAGACCATAGGCCGTGCTGCTCGTAACATTAACGGACGCGCTATTTTATATGCCGATAAAATTACTGGCTCAATAGAACGTGCCATGGCTGAAACGGATAGACGACGTGAGAAGCAAGTTGCTCATAACGAGAAGCACGGCATTATTCCTAAAGGGGTTTCTAAGTCTGTACAAGATATTATGGAAGGCTCATATAACCCGGGGGCGGGTAAAGGCAAGCAGAGTAAAGCTAAAAAAGTGGCTGAAACCTCAGCTGATTATAAAGTGGAAAGCATGGATGATGTGGCCGATGTTCGTAAAGCTATAGTGAATCTACAAAAAGAAATGGTAGAAGCGTCTGAGAATTTGAAGTTCGAATTAGCAGCAGGTTATCGAGATCAGATACGCTCTTTGCAGAAAAAGTTAAAAGAAGTGGGTGAGCTTTAAACTCCCGTTTATTACCTGATTCGGTATTAAACTCGAATAAATATAAATTTGGACAATACTAAACAAGGAAGTGAAAAATAAGCAGACAGAGAAAGGCAGACAATGTCAGATCAAACAGAGACAGAAGAAACAAAAGGCAGATTAACGACGCGTACCGTTGCCATGCCGGGAGATACAAACCCAGCAGGTGATATTTTTGGGGGCTGGGTACTCTCTCAAATGGATATCGCAGCCGGAATATGTGCAGGCCAAAGGGCACAAAGCCGTGTTGTCACCGTTGAAATAGACCGCATGAGTTTTATTCGACCCGTTAAAGTTGGAGATATTTTAGGTGTCTACACCAGCGTGATAAAAGTAGGGCGCTCTTCAATGGAAATATTAGTTGAAGCTTGGGTTAGACGAAATCGCATAGGGACAAGAGAAAAGGTAACCGAAGGCGTTTTTAAATTTGTCGCTATAGGTGAAGATGGTAAATCGACTCCGGTTCCTAAAGAGTCAGACTTGCCTGATTATGTTCATGATTGGGCTCATGGGTCAGGTATTTAAATCCTAAAGCTAGAAAAACCGTGTTAAGTGTAAATAGCTGAACAATATCAAATGCTTAAATAAAAATTGGGCATAAAGCTTGCCAAGCTATTTTGCATAGGTATAATTCTCGCCATCAAGTTTATAGGACTATAGCTCAGTTGGTTAGAGCGCATCCTTGACATGGATGAGGTCGGCAGTTCGAATCTGCCTAGCCCTACCACTTATTTTATTAAGTGAATACAAAGACTTAGGTTAGTTCCTAGGTCTTTTTTTTTCGACTAAAATTCGTGAAATTTTCCAATTTATTTCCAAAATATTTCCACACCTCCTCCAGCAAGATCTCGGTTTTGCCTGTTTTTAGGCATAAAAAAAGCCCCGAAGGGCTCGTGAAATCACTGACATTATCTGTCACCTTCAGTTAACTTCGTTCATTCTAGCCTCTTGTATATTAGCTTTGAGTAGATCCATTATTTCAAGATGGTTTTTTGCTAACTTCTATTGTTATGTAGTTGATTAGTTTACATTTTCAATGCCTAAAGTTGAGTACATTTCAGTAGTTAAATTTGGATATTGTTAGTAGTATGAAAACTCCCCATCACTTTAAGTTGTATAACTTGATTGTTGGCACCTAAACCCTTTTAGGTCTACCATTTAAATGCACTGGCAAAATCCAGTGCCGGGATTAGTACCCCGTTTATACAAAGGCGCACAAGTCGTCTGTTTTATGCGTTACGGCTTTTTTTGTGCGTGAGCAACACCATTCATGGTGGGTTGTTCGGGGGGCCCTGTGCCCACCGTTTCTTTGTAGCGGCAGTACTAACCCGTTCAACCTACCACCTTCAGATTAGTACCTTTTTGTGGCAGGAAGCCATATGCAAAGGAGGCCATAGATGGCTATGCAATCCGAAATACAAGTAGAACACTTGAACTCAACCGAAATTCTTTCGCTACATTCTCAAGTCATCAACGAACAAACTTGCGATACCGTTAACGCAAAAGATCTACATACCTTTTTAGAAATTGGCTGAGACATTCCCACTTGGATCAAAGCTCGTATTAAGCAGTATCAATTCGTTGAAAATGAAGATTTTATTTTGATTCCCCAAAATGGGGGAACCAATAATAAGTTTTCCCCCGAACGGGAGGAAACCCGAAATACGGGCGGCAGACCAACAAAAGACTACTTCTTCACCCTCAACATGGCGAAAGAACTCGCCATGGTAGAACGGAACGAAAAAGGCCGCGAAGCTCGCCGCTACTTCATCAACTGCGAACGCCAACTCAAAGCCGCTAACTCTAATTCTCCAGCAATAGAAAACCAAACCACACAGCACCCCCGCCCAACATAGCCAAGCCCTACAAACCAGCATGGTCACCCTAGAAGAGCAAGCGAAGTACCGCATGCTAAACGGTATGGTGAGAAGCTTGGAGTTCAAACAAGACACCTTAGTCATCCCAGCCATCGAGATGATCAACATGGTACGCGCCGTCAGAATGTACCAAAACCAAATAGCCAGACTCCAAAGCTCAAACTGGGTTAACGACCAAATAGAAACCATCAAAACCTACACCAGCAGAAACTTCTGTGATTAGCCCCCACAAAGCCCACTAAACCAGTGGGCTTTTTTCTTAAAGGTGTTTAAGATCAAGGTGATAACCTCAATTTCACAAAGTGTTAGTAATCTTATTGAAGGCTAAACTTTATGCTTATTATTTCTGCTTATGTGTTTGCTTACACAGTGCTTTTTTGTGTGCCTTTTGTAGTGGCATATAAAGTAAGAAAAAAATCTATAGGTGTATTTGGCTTTGCCAAAGGCGTCGTATTTTCTACTTTAATCATGTCAGTAATTGGGATTGCTCTTTGGTTTGGATACAGTATTTATTTGGAGATTCTAATATCTCCTTTAGACAGAAATGGAGACGGTTTATGGACACCTGAAGAAGAGACTACATGGACCGAACAAGATAGAAAAAATATGGATACTTTTTTTGGTGATGGTGGGCGAAATATCTTTGCCGTATTCATTTTCCCGATTTTATCTTTGTTATTCTCTTTTTCAATTATGACCCTGTATTGGCTAATGCATTTCATTAAATCTAAATTATCTAATTACCAGAAACCTGTGTGATTAGGTGAATAACCTAAAGAAGAGTCCACCTTGTCTAATTAAGCGTTGTACGCTGATTAGGTATAGGCTGTGGGCTTCTTCAATAAAAGCTGTAAAATCAGAGACTAACAAACGCCAAATAGGGTGTAACTTCTTATTCCAAGTGTGTAAAGAGTTTTTTAGATGAAACTAATGTTCATTATCCTTAGCGCAGTACTGATTTATGGCTGCTCAAGCTCTAATGTGAAGAGCGTATATACACCGAAAAGAACATTTGTAGAGTGCACGTCGATCGAACAGTGTGCTTTAACTATTCATAATGCAGTATCAGACAACTGGGTAAGGCCATGGAATGCCAAAAATAATATGAGAGTGGAAATTGAAGTCACTGTAAATGATAGCTTCGAAATTAAAGATATAAATATAACTAAAAGTAGTGGTTTAAAGTCATATGATAAATCAGCAATTGATGCCCTAAACTCTGCAACCCCATTGGTAGAATTAGCTGGCTTAGCTTCTGAAGAGTTTCAAAAAGATTTTACCACGTTAAATTTGATATTTAACGCACGGGATTTACGTAGGTAGTCTGGTAAAAGCTCAGCAAGCCTTTCTCTTCACTCTCAAAATGAGCGGGTAAAAAAGGAAATTCTTACTTTGGCTAAATTTTTAATTACTTGGGATTAGGGTCGGCTTTTAATCTCAAGGTATTTAAAATCAATTATATAAGTTCAATTCGAGGTCTTTGTGAAACATATTATATTGGGGGCTGCTGTAATGCTTTCTGGATGCGGCTATTTTGATCATGTAGCTGATGTTTGCTTTGATAAAGCAACGCATTTTAATTCTTTTATTGAAGAGTTAGATAATCGAGATATAGAGCATGGCATCACGAAAAGTCATAGTAATAGTGAAGGTATGATTTGCGCTTCAGTAAAAGGTTTGAGCATCCCTGAATATACGGAGATAAAAGATAAATTATTTGGCCAACAACCACCTGAGAAATTTTCCATAGCTTGGCCTATTAAGACTTGGGCTATTGTAGATGGGGTTAAACACCCAATTGATAAAAGTAGTCGAATACTAAAAGGTTTAAAAGTAAGAAAGATTGAAACAAGGATTGTCACTTACTATGATCTAGAATTCTTGGTTTGGGAAGAGAAGGATGACCAGATTGTAAGAGCTATTATTGAAAATAGGATTTAAAAAAGAGCATGCCAAGACAAAGTGAATTAGATAAGCAACTAACGAGATTTATGGTCGATGTATTTAAAGTACTGCTTGATAGGGATGTTAAAGGAGTAAGTCATAAAATCGCTATTATTTCTAGCTTGGCAATGGAGAACCCTGCTGGTGCGAAAGGGGCTGCATTGTTTTTAGGGGGGTTAGCTTTTATGGCTCCTATAATGCTTTATGCTGCTTTTGGAGAATAGCTAGTTTTTATCTCAATCAGCTTTTGGGAAGACGGTCAATGTTATCTGGTATCTTCAGAGGTATGGCTAAGTAAAATTAGATCTTAATGTATTAAGGCGTTTCCCTTTTTTATCCCTCAAATGAGGGGTTAAAAAGAGAAATTCTTTCTTTGTTATTACTTGTGCCTTAACACTTGAAGTTTCTTTGCATCATCTAGATCTGGTTGCTTTATGAGCAATTGTATTTGACTCAGATTTATATTTCCCTCATTTTGTTTAGTTACTACCAAGGGAATAGGGGCTAGACAGATGGGAAATCATTTACCAAAACCGCAACGCTTTGAAGATAAAAAATCCCGTTTACAGCAAATGGTGATCATAGGTGACACTGGGGCAGACTTTGTCAAAATTTGGGCGAAAGTACCTGTCGCTGGAAAGTGGACATTAGCGTTATCGACATCAGGGTTCAGTGGTGACTTAGATAACATGGATGGAAAGCCAGTTGCTCAGTGGTTACAAGGCCAAGCGGGTATCAAAACATATACATATGACTTTCAGAAGGGTGAAGGTCTATGTCATACCTTCAACATAAATGAGTTGGCTAAGAACTGTCGTTATTACTACCTGCTTACTTCAGAGCCTGATACCAAGATTACAGAAGAAGGTCGAACTGTAATTGGTGATACCTCTGCTGCTTATTTCACCACAGCAAAAGAGCATTATGATGAAGTTAAATTTGCTATGTTTAGTTGCCACGATCCATTTAGTTGGGCTCACCCTAAAGAGGGTGCATGGCCTGAACTCTGTGATGTAGCGCGGCGTGAGAACCTTGATTTATTGATTGCTGGCGGTGATCAAATATATCTTGATACCAATAAAGGCCGTATGACGGATTTATGGAAATGCCTTGCTCGTCATAAAAATGAGTTAAAGCAAAAGACGGATGAAGAAATTAAGGATCACCTTATTGGTTTGGTCCGAGAATACTACAAAATCTATTGGAATTTCGAAGCGCTGGCGGATGCTTATGGTCGATATCCAAGTTATATGATCTGGGATGATCATGAAATTATGGACGGCTGGGGATCACGCACAAAAGATGAACGGATAAAGCTGTTACGGCATTTTTTCCAATTCGATGATGACGCTTTTAATCTGAAGGTTGTAGGTCTTGCTTGGCAAGCTGCTGCACAAGTCTATTTTGAATATCAGCACAGCCATAATCCTTGGGCACAGGCTTCGATTAATTTATCTGACTTATCTCGTGTTCATTGGGACTATAGCTTTCAAAGGGGTGAATTTCATTATTATGTGCTTGATGTGCGTGGGCATCATGACTGTGAGCGAGAGGCTTATCGCTTATTAGGTAAAGATCAGAATGCCAGAGTAAATACTTGGTTGAACAGTTTGTCAGGGGCTAAAGGTGCTTTTATTGTTTCTCCTGTCCCTGTCGTTCACTGGAGTGGCTTGGTAGACATTGCTGACTTTTCGTTATCAGGGATGAAAGATGACTTAATGGATGAGTGGTCACATTATACAAACCATGCAGAAAGAGATGAGCTTTTGACTGATGTTCTTAAAGCTTCCCATGATTTTGGTGTACCTATCAGTTTTATGAGTGGAGATGTTCACTGTGCCAGTGCCTATCAGCTTGTTGATATGAGCCGCTTCCCTAAGGCGCAAGTCTCTCAAGTAACCAGTAGCCCAATATCTCGTAAACCAAACCCGGCAGTAGCCAATGTGGCTGTGGCTAAATCTGGCTATATGACAAAAGAAGTTGATGGAAAAAAAGTCGCAACGACGGTTTATCAAAAACGCCTTTTCGCAAAGTCTGGGATTAATAACTTTGCCATTATGCGAGCCTCAAATGTAGATGGCCAAAATAGAATTGAAGCGGATTTCTATTGGCCAGGGGAAGAAGACCATGAGATCGTAAGGAAGAATATTTCGTTAACCTCTGGTGAGTAATTTTATATATAAATTGGTTTAAGTGATGAGAAAATGAACTATCTAAATGTGATTTGGGCTTTGTCCAAACAACTTTGATTTTTGACTATACTCATTATGTTAACCCAGTTTGTAGGGTGCTTAAGTTTAAAGAGGGTGCTATGAAATAAATCATTAGCACCTATATAGCACCCAAAACTGGTTAAGTTATTGATTGTCTAAGGTCAAATTTGTTCCGGTCCCGGGCACCATTTGGTGCCTTTTTTTATGCCTGTAATAAATTCAAACTTCCTCAATACCCCGCCAATTCTGGCTTATAGCGCTTTCAGCTAACCTATCTAAATTGTTTACTTTCTCTGCCTTATTTAATCCTCCTTCAAGTTTAGCGCTGAGATTGCACTACGAATCCAACATAGCCTTGCACTAAGGTGTTTTTTGACTTACTTAAAAGGGGTGTTCTGTTGCATCAATTTAAGAGCGAGTTAATGTTTTACTTATGTTCGGATACCCTCTTTTTTTGAAATTGGCATATCGTGCCAATTTGTTAGTCATAAAAGGGCGTTTTTGGCAGCACATTGCGCAGCATAATTGATAAAGTTGAGCCTAATTCATATAAGGGGTGATTAACATGAGAAGTAATACATTTCATTTGGCAATTGAAGCGGGTTCTTTAAAAGAAACCGTTAAATGGTACCAATCTGTATTGGGCTGTGAAATCGGTATGGCTGAAGAAGGGAAGTGGCAAGATATCGATTTCTGGGGCAATGAATTAACTCTTCACGAATCAGAGCCAAGGGTCGAAAAAAGTAATGATCGCAATCGACATCATGTTGCTATGGGGAAAGTCTGTGTGCCGCACTTTGGCGTGCATTTATCATTAGAAAACTATAAGCAAGTAAGAGCGAATGTAGAAGCGAGTAATGGTTTCCTTGATACTCCTTACATCAGGTTTGAAGGCACTGATTATCAGCAAGAGACTTTCTTTGTTGAAGATCCTAACTTTAATGTTTTAGAAATTAAGCATATGGCTGCAGATAGCTAGTAGTGGGATTAAGGACTTGCTACAAAGTCCAAGTGAATTGAATGAGCGCACATTATGCCGCAGTATAGAGATATTGTGTGTGCTCGTTCACAATCCAAAAGGCAATCAGATTAGAAGTGAGATGTTAACCTAATAATTACCTCATCTTCTGAGTTTCAATTCAGCTCATCACCTCTCAAGCAAACCAATGCAAACTCGTACTATTAATCACATCGTATACATTAAGTGACTTAAGAAGAGTGCGCTTGAAGATCTCGCTATACTTAAATTTTCTAGGCTCTAAGGTGATATGGCGATTCGCATAGGAACAAAGCTAAGGGATTAAGTCTATGGGACAAATTTTTAGGTTAGCTGTTGCCCAGCTTCATTACATAGACGTTTCCCTCTAATATACCTGCTGGATTGAGTAAGAATATTACGTTTGAAGGATTAACCACTGGTGCTATTGATGAATATATGCATACGTGAAGCAAATACAACGGAAGCTGAATTACTAACTAAACTTGCATTAGAGTCAAAAGCACATTGGGGTTATGACTCAGACTTTATGAAAGCATGTGAAGAAGAGTTAAGTGTAACAGCGGCGCATATAATGTCTGATGAAATTACTTATATGGTTTATGAGGCGAATAATGAAGTACTGGGCTTTTATGCCATATCGCAGTTAACGGAGATAGAAGCAGAGTTAGATGCTCTTTTTGTGAAATCGACATTGATAGGCAAAGGTATAGGTAGAAAGCTAATAAAGCATGCAATTCAACAGGTTAAATCTAGAGGGTATACCTCTATCAAAATACAAAGTGACCCTAACGCTGAAAAATTTTATAGAGCAGCTGGTGGTGTTTTGGTAGGTAAGCAAAAGTCAGGCAGTATAGAAGGGCGTTACTTACCTGTACTTAAAATAAATTTAGAAAGTGTTTAATGACTGAGTCTTTGATAAACACTTAAAATTCACAGTCGATCCTCTTATTACTGCCGCATTTGTGCATAAGTAGCAGCGCATAAGTAATAGCACATAAGAGACTTAAATCTATTAACCTTTGTTCTTTACGATTAGACTGATGTAAACAAAATGCTGCTTCTTATCTTGTTGCACTAGCAAGGTTAGGTATTCAATTATGCTAATAAACATTAATGATTACTCCTTACAAGGCCATGTAAGTCGCTCAGATGCTTATCTTACCTTCAAGCCTGCACCTCCATTAAGTAATTGGGTGCATGAATTTTGGCAACTCAATGTCCCTATGGGTAGGTTCTTCTATCGTAGTGTTCCAGATAACTGTGTAGATATAATTTACAACATTACATCACCTGAAGAAGCCTTCATTGTGACGCCCTTCTCAACAGCTAAAGTGTTTGAAATGACAGGGCCAGTGTCATATTTTGGTATACGATTTCGTATATTAGGGCATCAAGGGATCATTAAGACGCCACTAGGAGAGTGGAGCAACAAAGATAATGTCACGGATTTAAATGACGTTTTCCCCAGACATTTAACTAATGTGCTAAATGATTGTGCCTACCAGAACATGACATTCCAAAAGCGTTGCAACTTCTTATCTGAGTTATTACTTAGTGCCTTACGTCCAAGTGAAGTAGATAAACGCTTAATTCATTATATTTTATATTGTGACCAACACCATGATTCCAATATGGATTTATCTGATAAGCAGTGCTCGGAATTTGGTTTATCCGCTCGTCACCTCAGACGATTAACATCTCAATATTTAGGGCTTACCCCTAGGGATTTTGCAAAGGTTTTTCGCTTTCAAAAAACACTAAGAACCATGAATACTAAAGGCTGTGCTAATGCTTGGGCGAACCATTATTACGACCAACCTCACTTCAATCGAGACTTTAAAAAACTGTCTGGCATTACGCCAAGTGAATTTCAAGTTATGTCCGCTTTGTACAATACAGATTGAGTTTAAAAAACAATAATTTGGTTTTTAAACACCTAATCTGAGGAGAAAGTGTAATGATAGACCTTGATGCTATGTTTCCTGTCATGGTGACAAATGATCTCGAAGCCGTAAAACAATTTTATGAGACCGTTTTTGGTTTTACTGCGGTATTTTATGACTCAAATTTTTACCTTCACTTGATATCCCCCAACAACAGTATTCAGCTAGGTTTTCTATTGCCAAACCTAGTAAACCAGCCAGAATTTCTACACCCAATCATGTCTACTCAAGGCTATGTTATATCTCTAGAAGTGAAAGATGCCACCTTGGCCTATTCAGAAGCCAAAGAAATGGAGCTAAATATAGCCATGGCTCTAAAACATGAAGAGTGGGGGCAAATTCACTTTATGATACAGGACCCAGCAGGTATTCATGTCGATGTGGTACAGCATCTAGCGCCAGCGGCTAAATAGTGATTAACATATAAGAGCATCTAAGCAAAAAGTAATATTAATACATTACTTTTTGCTTAACCCGATACTATGAGAAGAGAGTGTTATATGAATAAAAAGGAATGGATGTTAAAAGATGATGCATAGTGGTACGCCAAGAGATTATAGCGACGATATGTACAAGGTATATTTCGAGGTAGGTGAGTGGGAAGGGAGGGCTCTGACAGTTCTTACTGAGTGTGTGGGAGAGGCTCAAGCAAGGCATATTAAACATTTAGAGTTTGGGTATGAGCTTGTGATGCCTATTCAGTGTGTACCTGATGTTGCCAAGCTTTTAAGCCAAAAGAATATTGCTATTTATCAAATTGTACGTGGTGCGAAAATAGAAAGGACGCTGAGTTAGTTAGTAACTCTCTATTGTTTATTTTAAGAAAATCGTAGCGCACAATTGTTTTTAGTTAGCAGCATCTTTGGGGTTGGTGTCACTGTCGTTAAAAAACTGATAACCATTTCGGCCCCGAGATTTAACCTCATACATGGCGCTATCTGCATTTTTTAATAATGTTTCCGATTCTGTCCCATCATCTGGGTAAATTGAGATGCCGACGCTCGCAGATATATTGCTGTTATTCCCGTCCAAATTGAAGGGCATAGCAACCTCAGTGACAACTCTCTTTGCTAATGTTTCAACAGCATTAAAATCAATGTTACCTGATAGTATGATAGCAAACTCATCGCCCCCCAATCGTGCAGCCATATCTGATTGCCTTAGTATGCCCGTTAAGCGGTTAGCAACTTCTTGAAGCAAAGTGTCGCCAAGCGCATGGCCAAGGGAGTCATTTATTTGCTTAAAGCCATCTAAATCAATAAATAGCAATGCAACTTTAGTTGCTTCACGTTTTGCGACTGACAAACAAAATTCAAGCCTATCAGCAAAGTGAACCCTATTTGATAGCCCCGTTAACATATCAAAGTTGGCTTGTTTATATATTTTATCTTCAGTCTTTTTACGCTTTGTTATATCGCTAAATAAAGAAACATAGGCTTCTAATATACCTGCTGGGTTTTTAAGCGCTGTAATGGATAGCCATTCAAAATACACTTCGCCATTTTTGCGTCGATTAGATATTTCACCTTGCCACTGGCCAGAGTTTTCTAATTCGATAAACATCTTTTGATAAAAAGTATCATCGTGATGTCCTGAGCTTAAGATAGATGGACTATTTCCAAGCGTCTCTTGTTCTGAATAGCCTGTAATTTCAACGAAAGCATTATTTACAGCAAGTATTTTGCTTTCTGCGTCACAGATCATTACCGCTTCTGTTGCAGTATGAAAAACGGTAGATGCGAGTCTTAGTCTTTTTTCATTTTTCTTAAACTTTGTAATATCTTGGCTGATAACAACATGTGTAGCATTGTCTGAAGCTGACGATAAAGATAAAGAATGGATGTTAGTAAGCTCCCAGAACTCCTGATTATTATTATCAAAGCTGAACATTTCTCCTTGCCAATGAGGAGTTTGTATTTTGTTGATAACTTCAGCGTTGGTCTCTGAATAGGATGTTATAAAGCTCTTTTTCTTAGAGGTAATCGCTTCTTTACGTAATGCTTGTTGCGCTTTGAATTTACTATTTCCATATGTAACGTTCCCTTGATCATCAAGCGTAGCGATCGATACAGGGCTCTGCTCAACAATTAACGATAACATTTTTACTCTTTGATCTGTTTCGAACTTTCTTTTAAGAAGGTAGGCTAAAAAGATACAAAGAATACTTAATAGAGTGATACCTGCAAAAAGGTATAAAGCCTCTTGTTTAGACTTATTTCGTAATGTTTCAACTTGTTCATCAACCATCGCTTCTAAGTCAGTTTGATATTGCCAAAGTTGCTCTTGAGCTAATCTTTCTGATGAAATATCACGAATAATTGAAAAAAGGAGGTTACGGTTACCGACTGAGATAAGAGATGAATGTACTTGCACTGTTTTTATTATGCCTTTTGCCGTTAAATGGCGAAAAATAAAATAGTTACGATCCTCTGTTTTAGCTGCAAGCCTTTCTTTTTCAACTTGAGCAGCACTTAACATATTGATTTTTTGGATTGTTAATTTTTTAAGTTCACCAGCGGAATAACCATAAAAAGCAATCGCTGAGTTATTTGCGTCGACAATCTGCCCATCCGTTGGTTCTATCAATAACATAACAGAACTATGGTTACGAAAAGCCGCTTCAAATGATGTGTCTAAAGATGCTAATGAAGGGAGTGCCAAGAGTAGAAAAATTAAAATTGAGAGTGCTTTAAATATAGATTTTAAAATGGTTATCAACTGGCGACTACCCTTGTTAGATATGTAACATTCACCCTAATAAATTGTGCTATAAAAAGGGTAAAATAATAAATATATTTTATACCTATTGATCAAATAAACCAAAAGCATTAAGAGGGTATATGAGGTTTTTCTAACTTAGAAAGATCTTAAAGTCCTAAATTAAAAGTTTTAAATTTTATTTAATGTACGTTTCGTTAGCATAGAGTAAACAGAGCTCTCTTTAATCTGGAAGTAAAAGCTAAAACTGATGATTGACCCAGCACACTTCTATTTAGAATACTGGCAGTGGTACCTCTAAACTGAGTGTTCTGCATCTAGAAATAGAGTAGTAGAACTTATCTCCCATAATGGACTTCTCGGAGTAATAACATGGCAAAAACATACAAAGGTGGGTGCTTATGTGGAAACATCCGTTTCACTATTACTGGTGATGCCAAAAAACCTCATACATGCTCGTGCAAGATGTGCCAACGTCATTCAGGCTCAATCACTCAGTTCTGGGTTGAGTTCTCAAAAGAGCAAGTTCAATGGGATGGACCAGGTGGTGAACCAACGCTATGGCGTTCATCAGATTACTCCAGCAGAAGCTTTTGCCCTAATTGCGGGAGCACACTCGGCGCTATCGATGATGACCCTGTGATAGCAATGGCGCTTGGCTCATTTGATTCAAACAACAGAAAAGAACTAAAGCCAACCTCCCACTCCTACAAGTCCAAAACACCAAAGTGGTGGAATCTATAAACAAAAGCGATACATAATAAAAGAAGCAACTGAGTTCTAGTGAATGAATCTTTATACTCGTTTGGTATCGATTAGTGCTTGCTCTTGATAGACCTTATTTTTTAATTCTATGTTGTAATGGCGATATCCGTTTTGGGAGTTAGTTAGATAATAAAGGGTGACTATAAATTAGTTCGTCTTGTAGTTGTTCTAGTTTGAGGTAAGGGAATTATAGTGCTTGAAGACATGTATTGGTTTTTAGTGACGGAAGAGGCTGCAAATTATGCCAGTTTGCTTTGTCTTATAGTGCTTGCCTTTTTTGTGTTCTATCAAATTAAATTTTTTTATTACTCAAGGAAGTTTAAAAAAATCACAAAATCAGATTACCCTGAATTATTTGAAACATGTAGGGTAGGTAATAAGCATGCCTTTGAAAGTGATTCGCTGACTTATTGGCGATACACAAGTAAAGAAGTGTATAAGCAAACTAACGATCAACCTTATATAGAGCTTGGTGAGAAGCTTCACAGAATTGAAATTATATGCATATGGAGTCTTATTGCTTTCTGTGTAATGTTTGTCTTCTTGATATATTTCTATGGCGAAATAATTCGCAGTATGGATTAAAACGCCAACAAGACTATAAACTCACCCCACCAACGCTTTTCGCAGTTCGTCTTGCAGTTGCTCTAGCCTGAGGGCGACTGTGTGTTGGTGTTCGTGTGGTAGGTCTGAGATGTCTTTTAGAGGCTCTTTTTTAGGTAAGTTTGATCATTTCTAACTTGTCTGTATTAGAGAGTCGTGATCTGTTACATGTTCGCGCTCCTTGCGTTATTTATCGTTTAAAGGCTTGTTGTTGTGCTCATCCTAAGTGCGAACAGCGAGCTTAACCAATCCTTGGCTGCTTCATTAACTCTTCTAATCTAGACCATTCTCTGTGCATTCAGGCTTTCTTTTGGTGAAATTGACTTACTTTCTAGGTATTGGCTAATGGGTATTAGAAAATGTTGAAGTACTCTATTAAGAATGGGTGACCACGTAAAACTTGTTTTCCACTCTTCTAATGAGATAAGTGGCTTTTTTGATAAGAATTCAAATATGGCGACACTTACATAATCATAATAAAGATACACAAACACCTAACTACTCTGTATTTCATCATAATTGCATACATATCCTTTCAAATCTTAGGGTTATTAATTCATGTGTAAGTGTACACTTAAAAGTAATAAAAGTATCACCGTACTGATAAGGGGATTTTAGATAAGGATGCTAATTTTCAGTTGTTAAAACCTTATTAAAATCAACCTTTAAGCGAGATAACTGTTATGTTCAATAGAATAAAAATTGCTCAAAAAATATACTTTTTAGGTCTTTCACTTCTCTGTATTACTCTCGTCGTTGGTCTCATCGGTTTTACCCAAATGCAAAAAATTGGTAATGAAATCGTTGATATCGCCGAAATTGATATCCCTCTTAATAACGTTATGACACACATTACAGAACACCAATTAATGCAAGTGATAGAGCTAGAACGTGCTGTTCTTAATGGGGTGCTAGATCAATATGCGGGTGGGAATTTTGAAAAGGAGATGGCACACCATATTAAAGAGGTAAGAGACATCTCTAAAGAGATAAAGCATGAGTTTGTTGAAGCTGAGGCGTTGATTGAAAAAGCGTTTAACATCGCTCATAGCCAAGTGGTAATAGATAAACTTAGCGACTTAAAAGAAACCATACTGTTAATAGATTCTCACTTTGTTAAGACAGAGCATGAAACTTTTGAGTTAGTTGATTTACTTGAAGCTAACAAAATAGAAGACGCCTTAAAATTTTTACCCACTTTAGAGAAACATCAAAATGAACTTGATGAAGAACTGATTGAAGTGTTAAACGATATACAAGCCTTTACCGCTGCATCAGCATTACAAGCAGAGCATGATGAGATTAATGCACTTAAACTCATCACTTTGGTAATTATAGGAGCCGTGATATTAGCTATTTTGCTTCCTATTCTAATTGGTCGTTCTATCACAGGTCCCATTGGTTACCTGCAAAATCGTTTAGAAGAAATTACCAAGGGTGATGGCGATTTAACACTGCGAATTAATAGTCCAATGAAGGATGAAATTGGCGCAGTTTCTAATACCTTTGACTTATTTATTGATCAGTTGGCTAGCACGGTAAGAAAAATTACCAACTCAAGTCTGGCCTTAGAGAGTTCGTCTTCTACTGCGCTTCGTATCACTGAAGAAACACAGCAATCGATAAAAACACAACAAGACGAAACGACCTCTGTTGCTAATGCCGTATCTGAAATGAACGTGTCGACTCAAGAAGTCGCTCAAAGTACGACGTCAGCGGCACAAATGGCTGAGAAAGTTAAAATGAGTGTCGAAATTGGTAAACGCTCTGCTGACGACACCCAAGTGATTATTCGTGATATGGCGGATGAAATCATACGCACTTCCAAAGATATCGAAACCCTCGCCAAAGAAACCGAAAGCATTGGGACGGTACTAAACGCGATTCAGGGCATTGCAGAGCAAACTAATTTATTAGCGCTCAATGCGGCAATAGAGGCGGCTCGAGCAGGCGAAAGTGGCAGAGGTTTTGCCGTGGTTGCTGATGAAGTTCGATCTTTAGCACAGAGAACACAAAGTTCGACGGTCGATATTAAAGAGTTGGTAGAGAAGCTGCAAAAAGAAGCCACTCAAGCGGTGGCAAGTATGCAAAATGGAAATCAAAAAACAGAAGCGTGTTTGGTTAAAAGTACTGAAACAAGTCAGGCCTTTGAAGAGGCTTATGATGCGGTATCTAGTATTTCTGACCTTAATATTCAGATAGCAACGGCTGTTGAAGAGCAATCTCATGTTTCAGTAGAAATAAGCAATAACCTTCAAAATATACAAAGCATTGCATTAAGTACGACAGAAGGTGCTGAAAAGACTGCGGTTGCCAATGAGCAAATCGCAAGTCAGATTATTGAGTTAAATAACAGCATTCATCAATTCAAAGCTTAAGCACGCATAAGGCGTAAATTTAAAAAGAAATTGACTATAAAACTTCCAATTATCTAGGACCCCAATCCTTATATTGACCGTTTTCCATAAGCGGTCTAGCTTTATTAGATTCACTCAAGGATGAGGGATCTACAAATGCCAAAGCCTCGTAAAGCGCTTATAAGTCTTCAAGATACTGCCTATTATCATTGTGTCTCTCGTAGTGTTCGTCGTGCTTTCTTATGCGGTGACGATAAGTTCACGGGTCAAAGCTATGAACATCGACGAGGATGGAAAAAACACCCGAAATGTCAAAGCATACTAGTATAAAAACCCGCATCGAAGTGGCGAAAGCCAACCAAACTCAACCTAAAATACTATTCCCCTTTATTGGTTATGAAAGGGAGGATCAACCAGAAGGTTTGCCCTTCAAACTCACCGATTATCTTGAATTGATCGATCTCACGGGCAGAGTATTAAGGGAAGACAAGCGAGGTAATATTGATATGAGCCTTGCACCACGTCCCTTTATTAAAAGCTCAACGCATTAATCTCACTTCAGAGCAGTGGCTAGAAGTGACAACAGGGTTTGAAAAGCATTTCACTACAGCGGCGGGATCAGAAGCTTCATTAGCTGACTACTGTGAACATGTAAATATCAAACGAAGGCCCAGCTTAAAAACGTGTAGACGGCTTTTGTCTTAAGCATAAAATAAACCTACATTTTATTCTAAATCGTTAACGCGAGAATGCCTGCTTCCATACTTTCTGAAAATCACTTAATTATTCTCTGAATAAGCTAAATCTGATCCTTTTTCCCCTATAAATTTTTAATACTCCTTATTAGGCTGGCATATTCTATATTGAGTCTGGGTGTTGGTTTTGATCTTTTTTACACTGGCTGTCTCGGTTAATTTCGCATGTTCCCTATCTCGTGTGATTATTAATTTAAGCATCCGTTATTTGACATATTGTTTGAAGCCTTAATAATTATGTACTGTTTAAACGGCATAATTATATAAACTAAAAAGGAACTTTTTACTCATGAAAAATAATATTTCCATAACAAAAATTCCAAATGTTTTTTCCTATCTGTTTTATTTATTAATGTATTTATTACCGACTATATCGAGCGCCGCAGAGACTTATAATACAAAAACAGGCTATGAAGCGCTTGAAAATGTTACTACAGGGAGATTTAACACTGCTTATGGTTGGGATGCACTTCACAGCAATACTGAAGGCACTTATAACACCGCTTCTGGCGTTATCGCTCTTTATTACAACACCACAGGGAACCATAATACAGCTAATGGAGCAGGAGCCCTAACAAACAACACCACAGGCCGTAACAACTCTGCAAGTGGGGCTTTCTCTCTTTATTACAACACCACAGGGAGCGAAAATACGGCTACTGGTTATCAAGCACTAAATTTAAATGTTACAGGGATTAGAAATGTTGCTGTCGGTCATAACGCCCTTTTAAATAATAATAGAGGGTCAACCAGTAATAAAGAAGGTTCATCAAACACGGCCGTTGGATGGAGCGCTCTTAAGAGTAATACAAGTGGAGTTCAGAACACTGCCGTGGGTGAGTCGGCACTTCAAAGTAATAATATTGGAGAACACAATACCGCGATAGGGGAAGATGCTTTATTCAATAATAAGAGTGGCAGTGGTAATACCGCTACTGGTGAGTCTGCGCTTTATAATGCAAAAGGGAATAGAAATATAGCGATAGGAGCCCAATCTGGTTGTGCATTAGTAACAGGTAACAATAATATTTATATTGGTAGTTTAGGTGCGAACAACGATAGTCATGTTATTCGTATCGGGGGTGACTCAAGTACAGTTAATAAATGTCCTCAGAAAATTAATCTCCCAGTACAAACAAAAACCTATATAGCAGGAATACATGGAACGACGCTTGAAGGTGGAGATGGCAAGCTTAAACAGGTCTACATAAATTCTTTAGGCCAGCTTGGTACATCAACAACTACATCACTATCAATTAATGCAATGATTGAAAACCAAAATGCAGAAATCAAAAAACTACGTAATGAGCTGAAGGAACTACGTAAAATGATTGAACTTTTATAATTTATCAGAAATTGTCGGAAATTTATACTTAGCCTATAAACGCCCCAAGAAGGGGGCGTTTAAAATTCTGCTGGCTGAATGAAAGCGAGGAAATGTCTATTTTTATTAAGCTGATAGTGTGTAATTGTTCTTATATTCCATGGTCGCGCTCCTTGCGTTATTTATCGTTTAAAGGCTCGTTGTTGTGCTCATCCTAAGTACGAACAGCTAGCTTAGCTAATCCTTGGCTGCTTCATTGACCTTTCTAATTCAGCCTGTCCTCTGTGCTTTTAAATGCTTTCTTCAAGTGAACTTGATTTACTTTAGAGGTACTTAATTATTTAGTTTGGGAGGAGGAAATAATTTTCTAGGGTAGTATAAAGACTTATTGATTATGTAAATCCCTATTTAAAAAAAGTTAATTCGTTTTTTCTTTCTACTCTTAAGGGAGTGAAATGCTATTTCTGAAAGAAGTGACTTTTATAAACGAAAATTTTAGTTTTAATTTTAAATTATCAAGCATAAATATAAAGATAATTCAATTACTTGTTGTTACAGTTATATATTAAAATTTTACAGTTATTTTTCAAATAAAATTATTTTTTTATAAAAATATGAATGCTATTCTTATTGGCGATATCAATACGAAATTTTGATGTCAATTTGGAAGTAAAGCATAAAAGGAAATTAGCAGTGGAAAACGTAGTAGAATTAAGTAACATCGAAGATACACGATATACATTTGATGCCAATACCAATTTAAATGAATTAACTTATGATTTAAAATCTGAAAAAAATATAAATAGAGATGAAGTTGACTCTATAATAAATTGTTTCAATAAATATGGTGCAGTTATCGTTCAGCATAAAGATGTTGAAAATTCAAAGGATATTTTATTAGAGTTGGGTAAATATTTTGGAAGTCCAATTGGACATGATCGATCTGACTCTAATGGAATAACTACAATTGCAAACTTAAAAGGATATGAAGGCTACTTAGGTGCTAGTTATACTGATCACCCATTACATACAGGGGGAGTTTATAGTGACACACCACCAATTGTATTATTATTGCAATGCGTTAAGCCTTCATCTGTAGGTGGAGACTCATTTCTAGTGTCTTCTAAGAAAGTATATGATTACCTTTCTGAAGTTGATAGTAAAGGTTTAGAGCTCCTTAAAGAACCTGGTACAGTAACTATTAAGCGTGGTGTAGCTGAAGCATCTCGAGCAATATTTGACAAAAATATTTTGAACAATGGATCATATATGTTTTCTTTTCGTTGTGATGATATTATTCGATTTGAAATTAACCCCGCAAGTCTTGTGACTACTTTAGGAAAGATAAAAGAATATATTGATAGGCCAGAAAATCAAGTGCGGGTTCGTTTAAAAGAAAATCAAATTCTTATTTGTGACAACTCCTCTGTAATGCATGCACGATCCGCATTCCCTAAAGATGAAGATCGTCTATTACTTAGGCTTACTTTAGATGGTAAACCAGTAAATACTGAATCACATCAGCTTGTTCTTGGATTTAAATAGAAATAATTAAACAGTAGGTAGAGCCGCTTATTTTAGCGGCTCTAATTATGACTATCAGGAGTATGACTTGGATTCATTATCCATCTATTTTTTGTTATCTATTTTTTCATTAATTACATCATTAATTACAGCTATTATAGGTATGGGAGGTGGGATTCTATTGTTGGCATTACTGCCTGGATTAATTCCTGTAAATGCACTTATACCTGTACATGGGGCAGTTCAGTTATCAAGTAATTTTAGTAGATTCGTGTTTGATATAAAACATACATGTTTAAAACCATTAATTCACTTTTTTATAGGTTCAATACTTGGCTCATATTTTGGTTCGAGAGTTTTAATTTTAATAAATTTAGAATATATACCTCTTATTATGAGTGTTTTTATACTGGTTATTTTATGGTTACCGATAAAGAAAATATTACTCTCAATTCCTGGTAGATATTTCAGTTTAGGTATTGTGCAAACTGGATTATCATTATACGTTGGTGCTACAGGTCCTTTAAGTACATCTTTTCTTGTTAAAGAGGGCTATAGTTCAAGAGAGGTTATAGTTACAAATGCAGCTATAAATACACTGATAAATATTGCAAAAATAATTGTCTTTTCTTCACTTGGTTTTGTTTTTTATGAATATTTAATTCATATTACGATGATGTCTATTTTTGCTATTTTAGGGTCGTACTTAGGCACAAGGTATAGAAAGAAAGTAAATGTTGAATTAGGTAGAAAGATTTTGTTGTATATGGTTTCAATACTTTGTATAAAAAATATTTTTTATAGTTTTTATTAAATGATTGTAAGGTAGGTAGAGTTACTAGAGGTATATGTCATTAAAGTTGCAAAGTGGTTTATTAATCTAATCTTAGGATATTTATTTTAAAGTGTCCGGTTAGCGTGTTTCTTGTAGAAGAGCATTGACTCCACACCTACCTAGGTTTTCCATTTATGTGCGCTGGCAAAGTCTAGCATTCACACCCTACGTTTTATCGTTTAAAGGCTCGTTGTTGTGCTCATCCTAAGTACGAACAGCGAGCTTAGCCAGTCCTTGGCTGCTTCATTAATTCTTCTAATCTAGCCTATCCTCAGTGCTTTTCAAAGTTTTCTTTTGGTGAGCTTAATTCACTTTTGAAGCAAAAGCTCATGGTTGTTAGAAGTGTTAGAAATTTTTTACAGGAGGGCGTAAGGTTCTATCGCATTTAAATTTTTACTAGTTAACTTGATTAATTTATATTTGGGAAATTTATGGATATAACAATAGAAAACTCAACAGAGCTTGGCGTTGGAATTTATGAACTAATGAAAAAAACTATTTATAAAGTTCAAAAAAAACGACTAAAAAAGTTTTTAAGGTGTGTCGATCTTAGATACGAGTATATGACTTTGTTAGAACAGGCTGAGCTTAATAAAAAGATAAACACCGAAGAAGGCCAAGAAATACTTGCGAATTTTGCTGAATCAATTTTGAAAACTACTTCTGATCGCGTCTGTATGGCGACTGCCCTATTATATTGTGAAGATAGAGACTTTAACTTTGATGATACTGAAAAAATAACACTTATTTCAGCTATGAAAGAATTAAATGATGATATTTTGGACTTTTTTTTGGAAACGGCGAATTTAAGTCGCCAAGAAGTTAGAACTCCATATCCAAGAGCAGGTATAAATAAACAAAACTTTGAAAGGTTTAGCAAGAAAAGATGGGATAAAGAAGCTGTCTTTGTTTATGTGAATGATCTTATAAGATTGAGGCTTTTATTACCTGACCCTGCTTCTTCTGTTGGTGCAGGCGAAGGCTCTGGGCAGGATTGGTCTGCTTCTTTTGGCATAACAAATAGAAGCTTAAAAATGATATCTTTATTTAGAAAGTCTGAAGAACTTTTGATTGAAGCTTAATCCAATATTTAATTGGAATACTATATGTACTTGTTAAACCAAAAAAAGCTTATAGCTGGAGATATAATACTCACTGATAATGATGCAAAGTTAAGTAAAGTAATAAAAAAAGTATTAAATGGTAGTTAGTTTCTTGCCCACCATTTACACCCGCACCTACCAAGGTTTTCCATTTATGTGCGCTGGCAAAATCCAGCGTCGTGACTCAAAGCCCGCATTAACCTTAGCGACCTAAAACACGCACCGCGTGTTTTTTGTGGCCGAGATTCGCCTGTAATGGTGGGTCTTTATTAGGCTAGCCTTGGCTAGGCCGTTTCTTTGGGCGGTTGTTGCAACCTAGTATTGACCTGCCACCTTATCGAGATTGCAACCTCGTACGGTGGTAAATAAACCAAAGAACAGGAGGCCATTGATGGCTATTCAATCCGAAATCCAAGTAGAACGCTTGAACTCTTCAGAATCCCTTTCTATTCAAACTCATGAAATTGATAATCGAAAATGCGAGACAGTAGACGCTCGACAACTACACTTATTTCTTGAAGCTGGGCGTGACTTCTCTAATTGGATGAAAGCACGTATTAAGCAATATAAATTTGTCGAAGGTGAGGGCTTCATTTTGATTTCTTTAAATGATCAAAATGGGCTTTCACCAAAACGGTTGAGAAAATCTTAAATACAGGTGGTAGGTCAATAAAAACCAAATACCCTACAAAAATTAAAAAAAGGTACTCCCAATAGGAGTTATTTAAAGCTGGCTTAACACTTACGTCGTCAAAGAAGTTCAAAAAGTTAAGGTGATTTACAGTCCCTCTTTCTTGCTTTGCCAATAGGTGGAGCTTAGTTTTTTGACTGAGCTAACGATTTGCTCAACGTTATAGGGGGCGTAGCCAAAAATAACGCCTTCTCTTTGTGGTGTTTTAAAGTTGAATAGAGAGGTGGGTAGTAGTTCTATATCGACACTGGCGGCGGCTGAAATGAGCTGCTTTTGTTCCACACCTTTTTTTAACCAACCGATTAAATGTAGGCCACCGTCTAAAGGTGGTAGCTCTAAAATATCTTCTAAATGCTCTTTTGCTGCGTTAACTAAGGCTTTTTGACGTTCTGAGTAGAGTGATCGCATTCGTCTAATGTGCCTTGAAAAGTGTCCGTGATTAATAAAGTCGGTCAAGACTATTTGTTCTAGTGAAGGAGAGTGGCGATCGAGCAGCCAGCGAATGGTGCCAAGGGGTTCTACCAGTTGTTGAGGGACAACCATGTATCCTAATCTAAGTGCTGGGAAGAGTAATTTGCTGAAGCTGCCAATGTATATAACACGGTCATCATTTGCCATTGTATGAAGGGTTGGCAGAGGGCGGCCACGATAGCGATATTCACCGTTATAATCATCTTCAAGAATAATGGTGTCAGTTTCTTTGGCCCACTTTAACAAGGCTTGGCGTCTGGATTGGGACAAGGTCGTACACAAAGGAAAGTGGTTAGCGGGAGTAACATAAAGCAGCTTTGCTTCGCTTATCGTTTTTTGTAATTCATCAACATCTAAGCCGTCTTCATCTACTGGAATAGTCACTATTTTTGCGCCAGCTAATTCAAACACCATGGCTGCATGGGTGTATCCTGGGTCCTCAAAACACACGACATCACCAGGGTTAATTAATAACTTTGCCAATAGTTCTATTGCTTGTTGTGCACCCGCGGTAACAATAACTTGTTCGGCTGTTGTGCTTACTCCCCTTGAGACACCAAGATAACTTGAAATGGCAGACCTTAAAGGTTCGTATCCGCAAGAGTGGACCCTCTCCATCCAACTGTCTGGCTTCTGGCGTAATTTTTTGCTCATAAGTTGAGCCCATTGAGCTCGAGGAAACTCGAAATAATTTGGAATGTTTGCTCTGAAGGGGCGAGCCGTACCTTGGCCTCCTTGCGATATGTCAATCTCATGGTTTGCAAGGGCTTGATAGCGTTCAGAAAAATCTGTCTGTTTTATGGTTATTGAAGACGCATCACTTTCTTGGGTTGAATCTTTTGATGGCGGTGGGAAGTGATCTGTCACTCGGGTTCCTGAACCACGCAGGGTCACAATAAAACCTTCTAAAGCAAGTTGTTCATAAGCGTTGATAACGGTATTGCGTGCAATGCCCAGTTGTTTTGCTAAATGACGGGTAGAGGGTAGTCGCTCACCTGCTCTTAAGCGCTCCTGCCAAATGGCTTCACGTATTTGATTCTCTAACTGACGAAAGAGTGCAGTAGGGTCTTCTGTGCTGATAGTTATGGATTCAAATTGAAAGCGAAGGTGTTTGCCCGTCATAAAGTGGTTCCTAAAAAATGAGGAAAGTGGGTCTTTTTGGGTAGACTACTATAATTTAAGATCATCAGCACTTACAAAATTGAAGTGCAAAAATCATGAAAACTCTCCTTCTTATTCAATCTACTCCCAGAGGTAATGGCTCTAATACTATGCCCTTAGCAGAGCACTTTATTAACGCTCTTCAAGCTAATGGTGAGCGCTGGAATATTGATAAATTAAACTTGTGGGATGAGTCTCTTCCAGCCATGGACGGCGACATACTTGATGCAAAATATACCTTTTTTCAAGGGCAAGCACTGACAGAAAAACAGGCGGCGGGTTGGTCGCAAGTTAGGCAACATCTAGACCGTTTTCGCCGCGCTGATGTTGTTGTATTGGTGATGCCAATTTGGAACTTTGGTGTCCCTTATGTGCTTAAGCATTATATCGATGTTATTACCCAGCCGGGGCTTTGTTTTAGCTGGAGTCCAGATGCCGGTTATCAATCATTATTAGACGCAAAAAAAGCCTTTTTATTGAGTTCTAGTGGTCAGGATTTTCGAATTGGCTCGGGTAATGAGAAAGATGATTTTGGCTTAACTTATATCGAGCGTTGGTTGAAAACCTATATGAATTGTGAGGTAGAAACCGTTGCCTTCGCACCCACTATTGCGGAAGAAACTAAGGTTATAGAAGCTAAAGAGCAAGCCTATAGCCGAGCATGGAATCTCGCCCAAAGTTTTAATTAAAATATGGAGTTAGTGTAATGAAGAGCTATATACAAAAAATAAGTAACATGATTTGTCAGTCGATGCTGGTTGGTATTTTTGTGTTATTTACGACGAGTGTCCATGCCGCCAGTGCCAAAATTGGTGTTATCGTTTTTGATGGTGTGCTGACCAGTGATGTGACCGCGCCAATAGAAGTGTTTGGCGCGGCGAGTAAAAAAGCCTGGTTCTCTGATTATGAAGTGGTTGTAGTGTCTGCAACAAAGAATAAGACGATTAAAACCGAAGAAGGCTTAACCATAACGGCAGATAAAACAATTTATGATCCATTAACTTTAGATGTTGTTATTGTGGCCAGTGCATACAATATGAGTCCTGTGCTTAATAATGAAACTCTAATCAAGTTCGTTGAAGATCAACATGGTCAGGCTAGCTGGATGGCAAGTAACTGTTCTGGAGCCATGATATTGGCTGAAGCAGGTGTGCTAGATGGAAAAAATGCGACAACTTGGGCAGGTGGTGAAGAAGACTTTGCCGATGACTATCCAAAGGTAAAAGTACAGTTTGATAAAAACTTCGTCATTGATGATGGTGTCTTAACATCAAATGGTGGACCAGTAAGCTATCAAGCAGCATTCGCTTTGTTAGAACAGTTGAGTTCTGATGAGTTTTCACAAGAAATTGCTGAGCTAATACAATTTAACCGTTTAGAGACAGCATTTAAGTAAATCTATAGGCAGGTAAGGTTTACAATCTTGCCTGCTCATTCTCCTAAATTTAAACCTCTCCAAACTCTCTTATTCTAAAAGCTTGAATCAATCGTTAAGTTATCTCTTGCTAATTGATGCCTAAAGAAGAATCTTATCTCGGGTAATAGCTTGTCTACTCAACAGAGAATGTTGCTAGGCTTTTCTAATAAAAACGGTAAAATCAGAAGTTAACCAAAGCTAAGGAAGGCGGATTAATACACCTTTACACCTTTCTTATGCTTTAAACATCATTTCACTAAACCTTTATTTAGCTGTGTAATTAACAGCTAAAGGGTTAGGTAGTAAGGAATACTTTTGAACTGTTTAGTTGTCATTGCACATCCTTTAGAAAATAGTTTATGTAAGCATCTTGCTAGCGAAACTATTGAGCACTTAAAGCTGCAAGGCTATAACCTCACGATTAAAGATCTGTACGCAGAAAGCTTCAACCCAGTATTAACTGAGTCTGAAAGGGCGAGTTATTATCAGGCTCCGTTTGATAGACAAGCGCTTAAAGATGATATCGAGCAGTTAAAAAGTGCAGAGTCCTTAGTACTTATCTTTCCTACTTGGTGGTTCGGTTTTCCTGCGATTTTGAAAGGTTGGTTTGATCGTGTTTGGGCACCTGGACATGCTTATGATCATGCTTCAGATTTTGGACCAATTAAACAAGGTCTAGGTAACTTAAAAGAAATGAAAGTGGTTACAACACTTGGTTCACCTTGGTGGGTAGATGCATTTGTTTTAAGAAGGCCTGTGAGGAAAATACTAAAGCTCGCGTTATTAGGTGCTTGCGCCAGTAATTGTAAGTTTAAGATGTTATCCCTTTATGAAAGTGAAAAACTGACTAAGGAAAAAGTTGATAAGTTCATCCGAAAAATTGAATTAAAATTTTAAAAAGCTGAAATTATCCTAAATGTACTTTAATTAAATAAATTGTTTGTTTTGTGTACAAAGGTAAGTTTTTTGATGTAGTATCACCTCATACGTAAAGTTATGTACAACTTTGTAAGGTTTTAGTTATGCTCGGATGCATTAATATTTAGGTGGTAAGAGTATATTATGGAAGCAGGTCAAACGAATTTAAGAAAAGGTAAGTGCCTATTTGGTTGGGTATTTGTTCTTTCTAGTTTTGTGTTTTTTGTGCCGGATCTAATTGGCCAGATGTTTCAGCATAGTGCTATGCAAGGTTCGATATGGACACATAAGATTGATCCTATCATGGATAGGTTTACCTATAATTCACCGTCTTATTTAGCCTTTAGTGGTGTGATTATTCTCTCTATGCTCAATGTGTTAACGGTTATTTTCTCTTGTATTGTTTTTGCTTTCGTAAGCCTTCTTGTATGGAAAAAAGACAAGCATGTGGCTTTGTCAGTAAAGCAAGAGGCGCAAAAATTAGAGTCTATTTTGGCAGATTTACAATTGGAGCTAGATCAGCGTCGCTAGACCTTATCTATTACTTACTCAGATAAGTTGGATTATTGAGCTTATCTGATGTGCTCTTCCTTTCACTTTCACTTTCACTTTCACTTTCACTTTCACTTTCCCTTTCCCTTTTTGGGTTTTCATTTTTAGTGGGTTTGCTTGATTGAGCTTATGTCTGTTTTAGTAGTCGCTAAATTAGAGAGTTGAACTACACTTAATTTGCTCGATTAACTTATTGGCCAAGAGAGCTTGCTCTCAAATTACTTCTCTCTCATAGAAAAGGATGATTGGCAGTGTGCCGTTAATAGTGGTGAGGTTAGCTTCTGGCGATTTCACTGGGCCTTGTTGATACAAGGTGAAATTATTACGGCCTCAGGCACCATTAGGTGCCTTTTTTTATGTCTGTAGAAACTTATCTTTTTTCCTCCTTTCTTTCCCCTCCTTTGATTTGGTTTGTTTGCTATAGGTTTAGCTGATAGCCCCACTAGAAAATAGATATTATCCATCGTGTGCTTAGGGAATTAGTATGTTTGAAAGACTTTTCACTTGGTATAAAGGGTTTCAATATGGTGGCGTTTTGGACTGACTTGGTAAAAGAGATATGGAAAATTAATGGGGACTTAGCTCAATTAGATGGAGAGTATGACCTCAACTTTTCTTTTGAAGGGGACGTCGCTGCTGTTTTGAAAGTCATGCGTGTTGGTTGTGATGAAAACTTTATTGACCTACAAACCAGCGCTTTACAGTATTTGTCTGAACAGGCTCCCTCTATTCCCGTGCCAAGGGTGATTCCAACCTCAAAAGGTGAGCTTTATCTCAGTGTCACTGGGCCTGATGGTGAAAGTCGTATTGTTTGGTTGCAAGAAAAAGTGTCGGGTAAAACCTACGCAAACTTTAAGCCTCAGAATTTACCTCTAATTTATAATCTAGGTGAGGTAGTTGGCTCGCTAGATAGGGCTTGGTTGGGTTTTGATCATGCAGGTTTAGTACGAGATTTTAAATGGAATTTGATGTCGGCAGTTTGGATTGAAGCTGAATTATCAGTTATTCAAGATGATTCTAGGCGTCAGCTTGTTACTGATGTGCTATCGCAATATCAGCGGATCATGCCTGAACTAGCGAGTCTCAAGCAGCAAGCTATTCATAATGATGTGAATGATTACAATATTATCGTAAGCGGGTCTTTGACTGATCAAGCAAAAGTATCTGGCCTGATTGATTTAGGGGATATGTGTGCCAGTCCTAGAATCTGCAATTTGGCCATTGCAGCGGCTTATATGGTGCTCGGTCAGTCTCAGCCTGAGCAGGTAATAGAAGCCTTAGTTGCTGGGTATCATGCTAAAAATCCATTAACCGCAAATGAGTTAGCCTTCTTATGGCCTTTATTGAGAATGCGTTTGGCTGTGAGTGTTGTTAATTCCAGTCTTGAATCTCTGCAAAACCCTGAAGATCCCTATATTACAATTAGTCAGCAAGCTGCTTGGCAGTTTCTGGAAGAAAACAAGGTTAATCAGGATTTACTCATTAGCCGTTTAAGGCTTGTTTGCGGTTTTCCCGTTACAGAGAGTGCGCCGCGAATTATGCGATGGCTAGATAATGAACGAGGTAATTTTGCTCCTGTTCTAGGCGTTGATTTAGCCGATGCTAGTATGCGCAGTCTTTCTGTGGAGAAGAGTGTCTGTCCACAAAACCCGTTTGAGTTAACCGGAAAAGAGGCAGAAGAGCTTGGTGGAAATTACCTTGCAGAAGAAGGTGTTTGGCTTGGTTTTTACAATGAACCTAGATTGGTTTATACAGATAAAGCCTTCAGGAAAGGAAGATATAAAGCCAGTAACCGTAGGACTGTGCATATTGGTGTTGATGCTTTTGGGCCAGCGGGTTTAGAGGTGTGTACACCTATGGCGGCGGCGGTCGCATTTAGTGAGTATCGTAGCGATTATTTAGATTATGGTGGCATGGTTATCTTGGCGCATACGACTGAAGAAGGTGACCTTTTTTATACCTTGTACGGGCATCTAGATTCAGAATCAATTACGTCTTTAGTTGAAGGTCAAATGCTAGAAAAGGGCGAGGTCTTTGCGCGTTTAGGCGGGTTAAATTCTAACGGTGGCTGGAACCCTCACCTACATTTTCAGCTGGCATTAACAACGAAAGGGATAGGTGATAACTGGCCGGGTGTGGCTGACCCAGATGAACTGGTGTTATATAACTCACTTTGTCCTAATCCTGCTGCTTTACTAAATCTTGATGATGATAAAACCGAATACCAAGGGACACAAAAAGCCTGTGTTCTAGATAAGCGCCGCTCTCATTTCGGTGAAAACCTAAAGCTGACTTATGCTAAACCTGTCATGTTTCTTCGGGGTTGGCGTCATCATCTATTTGATGAGTGGGGTCGACCTTACTTAGATTCTTATAATAATGTGCCTCATGTGGGGCATGCCCACCCTCGAATTCAAGCCGTGGCGGCAGATCAACTATTGCGGATGAATTCAAATACGCGTTACTTGCATCCTGCTCAAACTGAGTTCGCCGAAAAAATCCTATCTAAAATGCCAAATGAATTAGATGTTTGTTTTTTTGTGAATTCAGGCACTGAAGCGAATGAATTGGCTCTGAGGTTGGCGCGTGCTCACTCTGGCGGTAAGGATATGGTCACACCAGATCATGGTTATCATGGTAATACTACTGGGGCGATTGATATCTCGGCTTATAAGTTTAATGCCAAAGGTGGCGTTGGCCAGGCTGATTGGGTGCAGCTAGTGGATGTGGCGGATGAGTATCGAGGACCATATCGTGTAGATGATTCCCGAAGAGCGCAAAAGTATGCGGGGCAAGTTGGTGATGCCATTAGTCGTATTGAAAGAAGGGGCGGAAAGCTCGCGGGGTTTATCGCCGAAACCTTTCCAAGTGTCGGAGGCCAAATTATTCCACCAAAAGGGTATTTATCTGAGGTTTATCGGCGTGTTCGACATGCTGGTGGTGTGTGTATCGCGGATGAAGTGCAAACGGCCTTTGGTCGACTAGGTGATTACTACTTTGCTTTTGAACAGCAGGAAGTGACGCCAGATATTGTTGTCATGGGTAAGCCTGTTGGGAATGGACATCCTATCGGTGTTTTAGTGACTCGTCGGGACATTGCGGAAAGTTTTGCAAAAGGGCCTGAGTACTTCTCAACATTTGGTGGATCTAATTTATCCTGCCGTATTGGTAAAGAAGTGCTGGATATTGTTGATGATGAAGGTTTGATGCAAAATGCTAGGCTCATGGGAAATGAGCTGATTAATGGCCTTAAACGTTTGCAAGAAAAGCATGCGTTAATCGGTGATGTAAGAGGGTGTGGTTTGTTTATTGGTTTGGATCTGGTGACCAATCGAGAAACTCGAGAGCCTGCAACACAGGTGGCCGATTATGTTAAAAACCGCATGCGTGAAAAACGAATTTTAATGGGAACAGAAGGGCCTACTGATAACATTCTAAAAATTAGACCGCCTTTAACTATTGAGGCTTTAGATGTAGAAATGATTTTAACCATCATGGATCAGGTGTTAGATGAGGCGCGATCTTTGTTGTCTCGCTAACGACTTAAGTAGAGAGCTTTCAGTTGCTTTGAGTTAATGCATGTTTTGGGTTGATAGTTCTTTAGTTGAGAAGCTTTTAGTTAATCGCTATTTCGTTTAAACAAGCTCAGTATCTGGCCAAAAGGGGTAAGGCCAGATACTGCTCTTACGCGTTCTATGTATTGCTTATGCCAATTCAAATAACAGCTTGTTAAGGTGTGAAAATCTCAATGCTTTTTCAAACCGTCACTCGGCTGTAGAAGTGTTTAAAAGGCGTAGTTGAAACGAACTCTTGTTGCTAGAGTTGTGTCATTTGTTCCAGAAGAAACGTTGCTTGCTTTAGAGTAAGATCCTGCCAAAGTAACGCTAGCATCATCAATATCAAATACAGGTAGAGTGTAGGCTAGGTAAGTTGTTAGTACACTCGGATCATTGCCTGTCGCATTGTCTTCATCTGATGCGATAACACCCATGCCAAAGTCATCTTGAGTCAGGTTGGCAGAGTAGGAGGTAACGGTTTGATTTGCTGTATCATCATCCATGTTTGCGAAAGAAACATTGATATCTGCATCACCTAATTCGAAAGCGGCAGTAACAGATACACCAGATTTATCTACATCTGAGGCTGTGGTTGTGCCATCGTATTTTACTTGCTCAAAACCTGCAGAAAGGGTGAAGCTTTCTGCTTCGTAAGTTACCGTTGGGCGAATGCCTGAGAAAGCTGTTTTGTTGTCTCCGCTAGAGTCGTCATCGCCATAAATCGTGTTTATTTGAAAAGATAGCGTTTCACTAGATGTGATGTTTATCGCGATTTGTCCGCCGTCATCACCCGCACGCCCTCTTGCCATACTGCCTTGATAAACGCTTACGTCACCTGCGTGTTCTACTATTGTGTCTTTTCCAAGTGGAAAGAGGTTGATTGCTTCAAAGCGACCCACTTGAATGTCGTAAGTACTATTGCCTATTTGAATATAGGAATCATCAACAGAGGTAGTGCCATCAGTTGAGAGTAGCACAGCACCTTTGGCGCTAATAAAATTCTCGCCAGATGTTTTGGAGTCAGATACATAGAGTGCTACACGACCGTTCTGGTCGAAAGTTGTGCCGCCAGTGTCTGCATTAACTTGGTCTGTATCTATCTCAATATCTGCATCGAATGTAGGGGCTGCGGATGCATATCCAAAAGTTAATAAGCAGCTAGCGACAGCAAGATTAAGGGCAGTTTTTTTCATTTCTATGTTACCTCGGTATGTATTTTTATTATGTTTTATTGGTTGTTATTATTTTTCTAGCAACCTGCCCTTATTAAACTTACATAATGAAAATTCTTAGGCAATCTTATTTCTTGCTTATTTATTTCTTAATTTTTTCTTTAAAAATAAAGACTTATCTTAATGGTTTCTTAACTGTTTAATTTTTCAAGATAATTTATGAGTTCGATTCAGTATTTTGAAATTGCTTTTTTGTTGTAAAATTACCACTTAATTTTCTCTTAACTTGCTTTTGTATCTTTTAGATGGGGTTTTGAGTTGTATCGGAGGAAGTTCCAGTTTTGATAAAATCAATTTAAATAAAGCGAATAAAAACAGAGGGGAATATAGATAGGTACGAAATGTAAAAGTGAGGAATCAGTGAGATGGCGACAACCACAATAGGTTTATGTTCGTGAACTTAATAAAGAGATTGAATTAAGAGGGTAAAGAGAGTTTCTGTTAAAAAAGCGCTTTAGTAAGTAGCGCTATCAGTCGCGGTAATAGTTATCAATTTATCGAATTAAATTGTGCTTTTGCTTAAGTTTCTAGTTGATAACTAATCATATAAAGCTGACTAATGCCGGGGTAAATATCTTGGATAACGGATTTGAGTTGATCCAGTGACATATTTTCTTGATTAGCATGGAACTCACTTAGTTCGTCAAAAAGCACAGGCGTTACTTCTAGAATATGCAATCTGCAAAAGTAACGACCCTCTTCTAATGTCTTAACATTCACTATGCTGTTAACTTGATAGTCGGATTCAGACTCATCTCTTAATGTGATAGTTTTTTTGCCTGAGAGAATATCTGCTTCAAAACGCTCAAAAAAAGTCATTTCTATTGGTATATTTGTATTCATGTTAATTTTCCCTAATCAAAAAATACTGATATATCTTAATCTAAATACTTTAAATTATTAATATAAAACAATAGCTTGAAGTGATTGTAAAACAAGCAAACGCAAGGAGCAAAAGGCCAGAATGAGCATTAGGACTCAAGTTGTAACAGAAAGTGAGTTCCAGCAGGCTTTCTCAAGCGTCAAACAAGCTTTGTTTGACTATGTTGATGCCGTCTACGGTTGGGATGATGATTTTCAGCAAGACCGCTTACGACATGATTATGAGCTGACTTGGTATCATTGGTTGTATGAGAAAAACACTAGGATTGGGCTTGTTTGTTATCGTAAAAAAGAGAGCCGTTTACACCTACATCTGATGATTGTTTTTACTCAATTTCAAGGTAATGGAATAGGGCGTCATGCTATGGATTTTTTAATTAACGAAGCTCGGCGTATGGCTTGTGACCAAATCTCATTATCTAGTTTTACCCAAAATAAAAGAGCCTTAGCTTTTTATGAGAGTCTTGGTTTTGTAACCGATTCAACTGAAGAAAATTTCATCAATATGTCTTTCCAACTTAGCCAATAGATTGGTTTATTTTTATCTCGATTTTAATAGATAGCTTAGCTAACTCACCGCCTCTTTCCTTATATTCGTTAATTTGAATCTTGTGCTTGTTAAAATTATATATAATAATGATTCTCGTTATCATTTGTTTTGGTGAGTTGTTATGGATGTACCTATTACCCATTGGGAAGAGTTGATGCGACATGCTAGAAGGGCATTTCAAGAGTGTGCTTATCGAGAGGCGCTTGAATTAAACACTTCAGCATTACTCTTTTCAAAGCGACATTTTAATCAGCTATTTGAACTAGATGCAGATAGGGCGATAGCGGCTGTGTTAGTGAGTTATTTTAATGCGATAGATAATCATCTAGCACTGTATGACTTTATTAAAGCAAGGGAGTGTTTTGATAATGCACTGAGTTTTCTGATTGCAGTTAATGCAAAGCCGCAGCTGTCAGAAAAACAAAAGCATGCCATTTTGCATGGAGCTTCTCATCTACATAACGAATGGTGTCGCTTTTTGAAAGCGAATCAAAATGATGTTTCAGACCTTAAACTGTCTACATTTCAGGCGTCATTAGCTGCTTTATCTGCTCAAAATCATCATGCAGTGATTCTTCACTAATTATCAAACACTCTAAAGGAGTTATATTTTGCGTACTAAATTGATCGCACTTGCTGCGTTAGTTTCCTCCAGTGCTTTTGCTCACCCAGGTCATGATCATAGTCACTGGCTAAGTGATCCAATTCATGCCTTAACCATAGTTGCCATTCTTGGTGTCGCTGCTGTTGGGGTTTTCTTCACCGTTAAGAATAAATTTTCACAATCAAATAAAAAGGAAGACTAGTTATGTTGCATACCATTACTAAAAAATTAGTGGGTAACGCTAAGGTTGCAACTGTGTCTGCCCATTGTGATATCCCTTGTAAAATTTATGATCCAGCGACTGCTCAAATTGCCGCATTAACCATTATTCGTATGGTTGATCTCATTAATGAGTTGGATGCAAAAGACTGTTTATCTATCAAGGATCAAGCTCAGCTGATTCGCTTGGTTAATGAAAAAGAAGCCCATGGCACTAAAGTAAAAGAAGAAGTGCGTGTCATTTGGGGAGACTACTTTAAGCAACCTCAGTTCGACCAAGTGCCTAATGCCCATGAGTTGGTACATAAAATTATGCTGCAGGCTTCAAAGGCAAAACAAGGTGTGTCTCGTGATGATGCTCTGGGATTACTTGAGTTGGTCAATGAATTTGCCGAAGCATTTTGGTTAACTAAAGGCGTAGCAACTTATAAAGCTATCTCACCTTACCTACCATCAGAAGCTGTCGTTTACCCTAAGCTAGATGCTATTTAAGTCGAATCGTATCTAATGAGCATTTTTTGCTTTCATAAAGTCGAGGGTGACAGTATGTTTCCCTCGTTACGCTCTGGTGACTTTGTTATCGCCACTCGTCTATACGTTTCTATTTCTGTAAATGACATCATCTTGGTGAAACACCCAGAGTATGGCTACATTATAAAGCGTGTTACTCAGCTGTGTTTAGAGAAAGGCGCTTGGTTAGTGGGCGATGGCCAGCGAAGTGTGTCATCCGAACAAATGGGTTGGATTAATCTAGACCTCATTGATGCGAAAGTCATATTCTCTATTAAGCGCAAAGTTTGATTCTGCTATTTCAATTTTTTCTGTTTGTTGATTCACTTTCTTAGGGATGATTTACCTCTTTTACACTCTTCATTTATTGAGTCTTTATTCTTGGCTAACGTACACTTGTCATCTTCCATATCATTTAAAAAGGAGGCTGAATATGGAGTATCGTTTAGCTAATGAAAGTGATCTCGACCCTCTATCTAAGCTTTTTCATGAATACCGTAGTACATCTATTAGTCTGCAAAGCTTGGCAGAGCTGGCGGATAGTCAGGCTTGGGTTAAGGCGAGATACGATCACCAAGATGCAGTGTTTATTCTGGCAATAGAAGATAAAAAAATAAAAGCCTTTATCACCCTTTACCAAGGCTTTAGCTCTGTATCATTAGAGAAATACTGGATTCTCAATGACCTGTACGTAAGAGTTTCAGCGAGAGGTAAAGGCTGTGCTAAAGAGTTGATGGTGTTTGCACATGATTATGCAGTAGCAACCGGAGCCAAGGGAATTGAGCTAGAAACGGGTGAGCATAATATGATTGCACAAAACCTTTATTCAACGTTAGGTTATGAAGAAAACACTCACTATAAGCATTATTTTTGGCATGCTCAAAAGAGTCAAATGGACGAAGAAGAGGCTGATTAGCCTATAGATATCGAGTGATTTTCATTTTAATAACTTACATGATGAAATTTATTGCTCATGAAAATCCTATTTAACAAAAACAAACCTGCTTGGTGGTGTTAGAATGGTAACGATTCGAACAAGTGGACAGACTTTTCGTATCTTCCCAAGACAGTGATACACAACTTAATGATGGCCAGCCTCGTTATCAGTGGAGAAGCAATGAAACACCGCGTAGATGTGATGATTTCTGAACAGGAAGTTCAGCAGAGAATTAATGACTTAGGTAAGGAAATTAGTGAACATTATAAAGACAGCAGCAACCTTGTAATGGTGGGTTTGTTACGTGGTTCTTTTGTTTTTATGGCGGACTTAGCCCGTGCGATTGATGTTCCTCACCAGATCGATTTCATGACTGCCTCAAGTTATGGCAATGATATGACCACATCTCACGATGTTCGTATCCTAAAAGATTTAGATGATGATATTAAAGGTAAAGATGTTTTCCTTGTTGAAGATATTATTGATACAGGTAATACCCTGAATAAGGTTTGCGAGATTCTTTCTATCCGTGAACCTAACTCTATCAATATTTGTACCTTGTTAGATAAGCCATCACGCCGCGAAGTGGAAGTGGATGTTAAGTGGGTTGGTTTCGCTATTCCTGATGAGTTTGTTGTCGGTGTGGGAATTGATTACGCACAGAATTATCGTCACCTACCTTATATTGGTAAGGTTGTTCCTTTAGAAGATTAATCTGTCTTTAAAGGAAGAAAAAACCGCCACTCTCATGAGTGGCGGTTTTTTTGTATCTCGCGAAACATTAAAGCATTAATTTGCGTCTTCTTGTTGTTCTGGCGATGCTTTGAAAAATGCTTCTAATGACAAGCAGTTCTCATAAATTCCTAGAATTTTAGGGTAAGCTTTCATGTCTAATTGATACCTGATGGCATTATAAACTTGAGGCACAAGTACTAGATCTGCCATAGTTATTTGATCTGCGAAGCAATACTTGCCGCCATGAGATGCTAAACGTTTTTCTAATGCATCAAAGCCTACTTTCAGCCAGTGTCTATACCAATTTTCAGTCTCTTGTTGCGAGTGCCCCAGTGGGGATTTAAGGTACTGTAATACCCTTAAATTGTTAATAGGGTGCATCTCACAGGCAATATCTAAAGCACATGCCGTTACCTTGGCCTTTTCTATTTTATCCTCTGGTAGAAGGGGATACTGAGGATAAACATCGTCTAAATATTGCAAAATCGCCATGGACTGATTTAACACAAGCTCGCCATCAACTAGGGTCGGGACAAGCTCGGCTGGGTTAAGCGACTGATAGCTTTCTAAATGCTGTTGACCACCGTCTTTCACAAGGTGAACAGATTCAGAGTGATAGTCTAAGCCTTTAAGGTTAAGGGCTATTCTGACTCGATATGCCGCTGAACTACGCCAATAGCCATAGAGAGTTAACATGCTTTTACCTTGTTCTTATTAGTTTGTCTTAGTGAGAGAGTGATAGAGGTAAAAAGGGCCTAAAAAATAGGGCCCTAATCGTTAAAGCATTAAGGTGCTGGTTTGTAAGCCACAACATTCTGCTCGATAGCACTAAAAATACTCTTTCCATCTGCATCAAACATCTCAATGCGTACCTTATCACCTACCTTCATAAAGGAGGTTTCAGGCTTACCTTGTTCTATCGTTTCTAACATACGTACTTCAGCTAGACAGCTAGAACCTAAACTGCGATCGTAATTTGACACTGTGCCAGAACCGATAATGCAACCAGCACCTAGAGGGCGGCTTTTGGCAGCATGGCTAACCAAAGTAGGGAAGTCGAAAGTCATATCAACACCGGCTTCTGGTTTACCGAATAACTCACCATTTAAATGGGTCACTAAAGGCAGGTGAAGTTTCTTGCCGTCCCAAGCTTCGCCCAATTCATCTGGCGTGACTGCAACAGGAGAAAACGCGCTAGAAGGTTTGCTCTGGAAAAAACCAAAGCCTTTTGCTAATTCACCTGGAATCAAGTTACGCAGAGACACGTCATTGACGAGCATGAACAAACAAATGCTTTCTGAAGCAGCTTGTGTGTTCGCTCCCATGGCAAGGTCTTGAGTCACTACTGCAATTTCAGATTCGAAATCTAACCCCCAAGCTTCATCCGTTAATTGGATATCGTCATATGGGCCAATAAATTGGTCGCTACCACCTTGATACATAAGAGGGTCATGCCAAAAGGTTTCTGGCATTTCAGCGTTTCTGGCTTTACGTACTAATTCCACGTGGTTTACATAAGCGCTGCCATCGGCCCATTGATAAGCTCTAGGTAGAGGAGATTCACAAGCAGCAGCATCAAAGGCAAAACTGTTTGCGGCTTCACCTTGGCAAAGAGCAACATATCTATGCTTTAGTCTTGGTTTGATATCATCCCAATTATCAATAGCGGCTTGCAGAGTTGGAGCAATATCACTGGCATCGACAGCAGCCGTTAGATCACGACTAACGATGATAAGTTGACCGTCACGGCGGTTATTTTTTAATGTGGCTAGTTTCATAGGGTTAACCTTTATTCTCTGGCCTAGACCAAAAGTTTGGTCTAGGCCTTTTTCTCTATAGGGTCTTTGATCGTTTGTAATATCTGGCTATTTCTCTTGCCAGCTATAAACATAATTAGGGTTTTCTACCTGATGTGCTATCTCGCCAATCTCTAAGGAATCCCTTGTATCTATCATGACTGCGACTTCATCGGTAAATTTCTTCTTATGCTCACGACCTGCTTTAAATGCCTTGGGGTGAGGGCCATGGGTAAAGCCTGCAGGGTGAAATGTCATCATGCCTGCATCGATATTGTCACGGCTGAAGAAGTCTCCTGCATGGTAGAAAAGCACTTCATCATAATCATCATTGTTATGATAAAAAGGTACTTTCAATGCACCAGGGTCACTTTCAATAGGGCGAGGTGCAAAAGTACAAATGACAAAGCGTTCGGCTACAAAAGTAGTGTGGGCAGATGGCGGTAAATGATATCGATGGCTCATTAATGGACGAATCTCGCGCCAGTTAATGGCTAATACACTTAAATCTCCATGCCAGCCTTGGGCATCTAGCGGATTAAAAGGGTAAGTAACTGTTGAAACCTGATTGTGTCGTTTGATTTCAACTTGCCAAGTATTCTCATCTTGCTGATCTAAAAAGGCTTGGTTGATCGCAGGAATACGAAGCGCAGCTGGATCAAAAATAGCATGGTTACCCACTAGGCCTTTTTCAGGTAATTGATAGCTATCATTAGTCGCTTCAATCATTAATATGTGTGCCGCTTCTTCTAGCTCTAAACGCCATTTGGTCGAACGTGGAATGACAATGTAATCCCCTTCGCTGAAAGTAAGGTGGCCATAATCACTCCAGATAATGCCTTGTCCTTGGTGAATAAATAGCAACTCATCACCATCGGCATTACTCACCAAATAATCCATACTAGACGTAAGTTGCCACATGCGCATTTTACAGTGGGCATTACTAAGCACAGGTTTTTGCTGCCAAGGATTAGCACTGGTGAGATCCAACTTATTTAGGTCAAATGCTCTGGGCTTTAATGGCCCAGTCCACTCACTCCAACCTGTTGGCGCATGTTTATGATGGAACTGGGTAGCAGGGCCAAAAAAGCCACTGCGACCCGCTTCTCTCTCATAAATCGCCTCTTCAGGGAAGTCCGCATGGGCCTGATTTGAAGTAATACCTTCCTTGTGGGGAAAGCTCGCAGGTTTACGCATCGTTTAATACCCCGCGACGAATTTGGTCTTCTTCGATACTTTCAAACAGGGCTTTAAAGTTACCTTCGCCAAAGCCTTCGTTGCCTTTACGCTGAATGATCTCAAAGAAGACTGGACCTATTACCGTATCGGTAAAGATCTGCAGCAAGGTGCCATCTTTAAGTGGCGCACCATCGATCAATATACTCAGGTCTTGAAGGTCTGCTAGGTTTTCACCGTGACCTACGACCCTGTCGTTTACTTTGGCATAATAGGTATCAGGTGTGCTCATAAACTTAAGGCCGCCGGCTTTAAGCTGGCGCACTGTCTCATAGATATCAGAGCTAGACATGGCAATGTGTTGGATACCTTCGCCATTGTATTGGTTTAGGAACTCTTCGATTTGAGATTTATCGTCTGAAGATTCATTGATAGGGATACGGATTTTGCCACAAGGGCTGGTCATAGCACGACTAACTAGGCCTGTTAATTTACCTTCAATATCAAAGTAACGTATCTCGCGGAAGTTACCAATGTTTTCGTAGAAGCCTGCCCAATGATCCATGTTGCCACGCATGACATTATGGGTAAGGTGATCAACCTCATATAGACCCGCTTGATGAGATAGCATTTTTGCTTGGTAGTCTTCGTAGAAATTGAAGTCTACGTCATAAATGCTTTTATCTCCGTAGCGGTCGATAAAGTACAAAGTGCTTTCACCTATGCCGTATACAGCAGGTAGTTTTAGCTCCATAGCGCCTAGGTTGCCGCTAAACTCTTTGGCACCATTGGCAATGGCATGTTGCATGGCAACAGAAGCATCTTTCACTCTAAAAGCCATGCCACAAACGCTTGGTCCGTGGATGCGAGCAAAAGCTTCTGATTGAGAGTTTGGTTCAGAGTTAACAATAAAGTTGATATCGTTTTGACGGTATAACCAAACTTCTTTAGATCTATGTTTGGCAACTTCGGTGAAACCGAGGGAAACAAATAGGGCTTTAAGGTCAGCGATACCTTTTTCATCTGCTGCTGTGTATTCAACAAATTCAAATCCGTCTGTACCTAGTGGGTTGATGCTGTAATCAATTTTTAAAGCCGTGTTCATGTCTATCTCCTGCAATCTTTTGTTTTTGTTTTTGCGTTAGTTGCTTTTAAATAAACCGAATTTATGGGTAAAACAAAAGTCTTGTTAATGAGGTCGAGATAGTCGGAAAAAGTACTTGGTTGTAAGCTTGGCTTTACGCCTGATTAAAATTTGAACGAGTTAGCCCTTTGTTCTCTTTAAGAATGAAAAAAGTAGATTAGAAATAGTGAGATTATCTAGGAAAAATTGAGTTGAATCAGTCTATCGAAAGAGTAAGCTTAGCTGTAAATAAATGTTTACAACTGCTGTAAGAAAAAGAATACGCACCCGAAAGTAAGTAGATTCGAGATGCGTTTCCTTTTAAAGGGTTGATCATTTAATTGGCTGATATTTAACTGACAAGCTCTTAGATAATCGACTCTACTGAATAGAAACTTAGTTTAAAAAACCTTAAGAGAGGCTCTCCTTATTGATACCATGCTCTTTTAGTTTATTCGCAATGGCCGTATGGCTAAGGCCAAGCTTTTTAGCCAGCAAACGTGAACTTGGGTAGCTGGGGAATAAACTTTTCAGTAGCTGGCTCTCAAACTGCTTCATTGCTTGTTCTAGGCTACCTTCAAACTCTGCTACGTCTAAAGCTTGCATCTGGGTCGCTTGTTGGTACTGAGGTAAGGCTAGATCTTCTAATTCTATTTGTTCATGATCTAACATGCTGATAGCCCGTAATAGGGTATTTTTAAGTTGGCGAACATTTCCTGGCCATGGATAAGCTAAGACTGCTGACTCACATTCTTTAGTTAATGTCAGTAGAGGCTTTCCTTGTTCAGCACAAATAGACTCAATAAAGTACTGAGCTAAAGGCAAAATATCATTATCACGCTCTCTTAAAGGTGGGATGGTGACATTGAGCACATTAAGTCGGTAATACAAATCTTCTCTAAACTCACCGCTTTCAACCTTTTTAAAAAGGTCATGTTGGGTGGCACAAATAATACGTACATCAACTTCTATTTCTTTTTCATCGGCAATGCGGCGAAACTTACCTTGTTCTAAAAAGCGTAGAAGTTTTACTTGTAGAACCGCCGACATATCACCCACTTCATCTAAGAATAGTGTGCCTTTATCAGCGAGCTGTAGCAGGCCTTTTTTACCTTCACCATCCTCATTCGAAAACGCAAAAGGGGCATGACCAAAGAGTTCATTTTCAGCCACATTATCTGGCAGGGTGGCGCAGCTTAATACTAAAAAGGCCTGATCTTTTCTCGGCCCTTGTTTGTGGCTCATATTCGCTAGAAGGTCTTTACCTGTCCCTGTTTCACCACTGATTAATAAAGGCGCTTCTGACTGTGTTGCCACATTAACCACTTTAAGCAACTTGCGCATTCTTAGGCTGCTTGCTAAAAAGTTTTCTTTAGGGATGTTGCTAGAGTGAGAATGGCTTAGAAGATTCGTTAATTGCTTAGGGTTGTATAAACGAACTAAGTAATGACTATCGAGATGGCTTTTGTTGACGAGCCTGATATCAGCTAAAAACAAACTTTGCTTAACCTGAACATTTTCAAAAGATGGCTGATTAACTTGCTGAGGCAGCGTTTTAAAAACAAGGTAATCTTGGCAATGAATAACTTGTTTGCTTTTATCTAAATGCCAATTAAATAACGCATTAGCAGCCTGATTACCCATGACTAATTTAAAGTTTAGATCCATGCTAAAAACTGGCTCAGTGAGCTGATCCATAATGTTTTGTAACTCGTTTAAACTATGGCTCATAGGCAAATAAGATGTGGTTTTTACATCCTTCACACCCTCTACTTTACGTATTTCTGCCATGACGAGTTGCAGGCTAGGTAGCTCAACTTGCATGGTGCTTAAAAAGAAGCCGTCGTCTTGATGGTTAATTTCTATGCCAGTTAGGTCTATTTCATGATGAGCTAAAACGTCTAGCACATCCTGTGCAATACCTATTCTATCCGTACAGGATATGGCTAGTTGCATAGTGTCTTCCTTATTATTTTTGCAGCTATCTCTTTAGAGGAATAACGATGGTGAGTATTTAACTAATTTTACACTTGTAGGCTGGTGTGTGAATAAAAAAATATAAATAGGGATTTTTGAGAAATGTCATAGCCTTAATAAAACCTTAAGGTTTAGGTAATAGATTTTACAAATACTAAAGGAGACAAAAGTGAATGGCTTTACACCCCTTAAGTGAAGTTTACACAAGCTTAGCTTAACGCAAGTAAGGACTTTGTCTAACATGAATAGAAATTTCTTTAAAAACATTTTCTGAGTAGGTTTAGGTATGACAATTAATCGCTTGATTAGTATTGTAATTTTAGTCGTCTTGATTTCGTTAGTGGCATTATTCTCCATTACTGAAAAAGGGATTGAACGAAACGAAAATGTGATGAGACAACAGGCATTAATTTCAGAATCTGTTGGAAGAATAAAAGATGCTCGTTACTATGTTGTGCAAGTACAACAGTTTCTGACTGACATTGGCGCAACGCGAAGCGATGAGGCCCTAGCAGAAGCGGATGAGAGTAAAGCGGGTGCTATTGAAAGTTTTGATGCATTAGAGCAAATATTGCCAGAACGTGCTCAAGAAATTCAGGCCTTGAAAAACCAGCTTGATATTATGCATGCGGCTGGTGTGAAAATGGCTTACACCTACATAGAAGATGGCACCGAAGCGGGTAATACTTTAATGAAAGGGGCTGGTGGCTTTGATGATAAATCTGCTCAATTAGCTGACTCCCTTGATGCTATAGCATCAGAGTTAGTAACTGCTTTGGTGGAAGGGGATCAAGAAGTTATCGCAGTAAATGAAAGCACTCACTCTCTTGCGCTTATGAGCAGCTTAATTTGTGGCGTGGTAATTGTGGGCTCTATTCTCTTCTTACGTCGTCGTATTTTACCTGCTCTACATGAACTTGATCAGTCTTTAAGTAATATTGCTGATGGTGCTAAAGATTTAACTTTGCGTTTATCCGAAGAGGGTAAAGATGAGTTATCGGACATTTCTCGTAGTTTTAACCGTTTTATTGCAGGCATTCATAATCTCATCATAGAGACAAATGACAAAGCGATTCAGCTGTCGAGTGAAGGTAAACAGATGACCTATGCCTCTATTGAAACCAGTAAAGGTATGGAGAAATTGCAATCACAAACCGACAATATCACTCAAGCAATTTCCGAGATGCAGTCAACGGTAAAAGATGTGGCAAATCATGCTGAAAGTGCGGCGCTTGCTGCCAAACAATCTGATGATGATGCTAAGCAAGTTGAGCAAGTGGTAAATGAAAGTAAGGTGTCGATTAATAGCTTGGCAAAAGGGGTGAGTGAAGCTTCAGAAGCCTTAGTATCTCTTGAACAAAATACTGAAAATGTTGGCAGTATTTTGGATGTCATCCGAGGCATTGCCGAGCAAACTAACTTACTTGCACTCAATGCGGCGATAGAAGCGGCACGTGCTGGAGAGCAAGGTCGAGGCTTTGCCGTTGTGGCCGATGAGGTAAGAACCTTAGCAGGTAGAACACAAGAGTCGACAGAACAGATCCAAAATATGATTACTGAATTACAGAAAGGGTCGAATGCGGCTGTTAGTGTGATGGCGCAAAGTCGTGAACAAGCGGATGCGAGTGTGGCACATGCAGAACAAGCCAGCGAAGCGCTTTCTCGTATTGCAGGATCCATCAGTAATATTTCGAATATGGCAACTCAGATAGCTTCTTCTATGGATCAACAAGCGGAAGTAAGTGACGATATTACTTCGAGTATCAGCAATATTTCTGATGCTGCGCAAAGTACCAGTAGTAATGCTGAGCAATCGCATTTAGCCAGTAAGCAAGTACTAGGACATGCTCAAACCCTTACCCAAACAATGGGCGATTTTAAAGTTTAAGCAGATCTAAGAGAGCAAAAAGGATCACCTAACTGGTGATCCTTTTTTATTGGCTGAATTAAACCTTTATTACTTGTCTTCAAAGTTCGCTTGGCGTTTGGCAAAGTTAGCTTGAACGGCTTCCATCTGGTTTTTACTGCCAATAATCGTCCTTTGTATCTTTTCTTCTAGGGCAAGTGAGGCTTGTCTTTCCTGCTGCCAAGCTTGGTTAAGTAGGGTTTTAGCCCCTTGAACCGCATCTGGGTTTTTATTTACGATTTGCTGGGCAAGCTCGGTTGCTGCTGTAAGCGGATCTTCATCTAAACGAGTCACTAAACCATAAGCTAGACCCTCTTCAGCGCTAAACTTTTTACCTGTAAAGGTCAGCTCTTTAATCACATCTTGGCGTGCAAAATGAGGGACAGTGGCAGTGAGTGACATATCTGGAATCAGCCCCCATTTAATTTCCATGATGGACATCAAGGTGTCTTTTTGCGCGATACGTATATCTGCTGCCATGGCGATTTGTAGTCCTGCACCGTAAACATGTCCCTGTAATGCTGCGATAACTGGGATGTTTAAGTCATGCCAATCAAGGGCACAACGTTGGGCCAAGTTTGCGTCATAACCTTCTTCTGTTGTCAGCAGTTTAGGGATGTTATCCGGTTGCGCCATAATGCTAGGAATATCTAATCCAGAACAAAAAGAGGGGCCATTGCCTGCTATCACAACCGCCCTGATATTTTTTTGCTGTTTAATTTTGGCTGCAGCTTCGATTAATCCATAAATCATATTCATATCGACAGCATTCAGCTTATCAGCTCGGTTTAATCTCACTTGAGCGATATGGCTAGTAATTTCTATTGTTATACGGTCTGACATAAGTTTCCCTTTTAATGTCTTTGATGCTCTCACTGAATTTTCTTTAACTTATTTCGGAGCTAAATAAAGTAAAGGATTTTAAGATTACAAAAGCATGAAACTTTGTAGTAAAGAACAGCTATTTTTATCTTAATAAAATAACCATGAAGTAATAAGTCATGTTTTTCTATGTTCAACATCATGTATAACAGATATCAATTAGAAGGAGGTTTGTAAGCTGAATATTTGATTTCTTATTTGATTCTCATTCTTATTTAGGGTTTTATGTATACTAGCTTTAATCGGAAGACGCAGTCATTTCTTATGCTGTGTTATTTTAGTTGCCATTGATGGCTAGGGAACCTATTTTCACCTAGAGAGATAAAGCGATAGCCTTTTGTCTTCTTTACTGATTTTTAAGCATTTTTACTTAGGAGATTTTATGTCTACGCGAACAACTCGTCTTTTGACCGTAAATGCAAAAACGCAACTTAGCCCTAATATGATTCGAATTCAGCTACAAGGTGAAGCCCTTAGTGATTTTCCTATGGGCGCTGAAGGCGGCTATGTAAAGTTGCTATTTCCACAGCCAACGGAAACGGGTGTAGAAAGTGATAGCAAGCCTAGGATGCGTTCATACACAGTGCGTTATTTTGATGAAAAAGCCTTAACCTTAGATCTAGATTTTGTTGCTCATGGTGATAATGGACCTGCTTCAGCATGGGCGTTATCTTGTTCACTTGGTGATCAAATTTCTTTGCTTGGTCCAGGTTTGGTGAAATTGCCAGACATGGATTCAGATTGGTTTTTCTTAGTTGGGGATATGACAGCCTTACCCGCGCTTAGTGTCATTGCTGAGCGTTTGCCTAAAGATGCTAAGGGTTATTTAGTTGTTGAGCTTTTATCTATAGAAGATAAACCTAATTTGGATTTGCCTGCAGGGGTAGAGCTTGTTTGTGTGGTTAACCCTGATCAGGAAAATATTAATACCTTATTAGTCGACAAGGTGCTTAGTCTGCCATGGCTTGAAGGTAAGGGCTTTGTTTGGAGTGCCTGTGAAATGAATTCAATGCGTCCACTAAGAGACTATTTCCTAAAAGAGAAATCTGTACCTAAAAGCCAGATCTACATTAGCAGTTACTGGAAAATGGGTGTAAGTGATGAAGGTCATAAATTGGCAAAAAAGCAGGAAGCGGAGCAGCAACCTTCTTAACCATCAGCAGAGCCTTCTGTCGCTTGAAGGCTCTTTTTCGCTGAGGGCTCTCGTTAGCTGAAGGCTCTTTTTAAGCTAAGGGCTTTTAAATCACAGAATTGGCTTTTTCAATTCTGACTGTAAAACATCTTTAATGATGTTCCATTTGTCAGTCGCATTCTGCTGGTGCTGGTTAGCATACTTACCTTTCCTTAGTGCCGCTTTATGCTTTTCTAAGGCAGTAAAGTGCAGAGCCTTCACTTGGTAGTGTGGGCTATTTTTAAAGGCTTTATGGACACTGATGACATTGGCTAAGGTGTCATCAATAAAGATAATTTGAGTGAGTTTGGTGGCACTCTTTTGCTGATTGAACTCATCTAACAGACACTTTAAATTGATGCCTTTATCTTGCCCTGACAAATACATGGCCCCGTTTCTATAGCTAATAGTATTCATAGTACTGATATCGCAGGGAATGTAAGGGCTTGCCTTGCTACTTTTATTATCGAACAGTAATGAGTTCTGGCTGAGGTGCGTAGCGAAGGTTTTATTTTTACTTATTTGAAGTCTGGAAAACTGCTGCTCCGTGGCAGAAATATCAGTATTTCCTCTGGCGGTTTCGACTAATAGCCTGACGCCAGACTGAGTCAATTTTTTGAGTACCTTAGGGACTTCTTGCTGGCTATAAACCATAGTATTTAAGTTAAATAATAAGGTTGCAGTCACCAGCAAGTCTTCAAACTTATCGGCCACTCTTGGGTATAGATTCTTTTGTATTTGGTTCTGCTGCCAACTAAACCAAGCCGGTCCGCCAAGGTACTGACAGTGTGCAGGGTCTGTGTTATCTGGGCATGGCATCATACTAATTGTATCGTCATCATCCATTACTAATAGTGTGTTGTAGGGCTTATCTATCTCTTTACTTAATTTAATCAAGTCATTAAACGAAGCAATGGCACCATGGCTAGATTCAGCACTAACTAGCTGGCTGAAACAGACGGCTACCATTGCAAAGATTAAGTAGATAATTTTCATGGCAAACTCCTTGAGCCAAAAAATGAGTAATAAAAAAGCCAACGCTTTTGGCATAAAAAACGCTGGCTTTGCTGGGTAAAATAGTTACTTTCTTACAAGGTTATCCGCGAGGTTTTGAGCCAGCGCTACCATTGTCATAGTTGGGTTCCAAGAGCCCCCTTGAGGCCATAAACATCCCCCTGTGATATAGACATTATTTGTACCTCTTAATTTGTAATCCGTATCGACAGGCGCATCTTGGGTTTCACCAAGAAAGAGCGTGGAAGATTCATGGACTAGGGCATCTACACGACGTTCTTCAGTGCTTGGTTGAGAGCTCGCCCATTCACCAGAGTCTGGGTCACCATGCCAGTATTCGACTTTGTCTTTACCTTGTGGTGAAAGGACATCTTCGAGAACACTGAAAGTTGCTTTGTCCATGGCATTCCAAGTTTCATAATCACTCTGATTTTCCACAACTTGTAAAAGCGAGTTAGTGGTAATGTTTTTATCTTGTTGATAATGCTTAAACCAGTTCTCTTTGTTGTCATAATCAAGTTCACCTAGAACAGCACAAACAAAAACAACATAATCTTCAGAGCTTTCAAGCTGAGCCATAGAGGCAGTAGACACGACATCCGGCATATAGCGTAGTGCTGTACCAGCGTTCTTCACAGGGTCTTGGTTACTGATAGAGGTTAACTGGATATGAAACTGCTGATCGTAATTATTACCAATACCAGCTACATAACAGGCTCCCATTTCCAGTGGATTATCTGAGCATAAGCCAAGATCTGCTTTAGGGACTCTGGCTGTAATCGCACTGATAAAATGCGCCGAAAAACGTTCACCAATATGGTTAAGTTCAGGGAAAGAATTTTGTACTAAGGTTGTTGGCGGTAAGGTCCCCATCGCTAAAATGAGTTTTGCGCCATTAATTGGCATCACACCACGGGATGTTTGTAGGGCAGAGGCTGTACCATCTTGGTTATAGATTCTTTCAACCACACATTGGGTTACTATATCTAAAGTGCTGCCTTTGCCTTCTTTAGCCAATGACTGTTGCTTGCTGACAAGCTCTAATAACGGTCCTGGGGTGGAGTATTTTTGAAAGTCGATGTCATCAACCTCTTTACCGTCACAGGCAAGCGGTGCAGCCTGTGTGCGATACACTCCAGGGATACTGCCAGTTTCATTGGCATTATTGAGGAGTGTTTGTACCTTGAGTTGTAACTCGCCATATACTGGGCGTTGCTGCCCGATTAATCGCGTTAAGATGGGGTCACGGTTTGTATCGATCTGATCGGCATTTTGCACTCTTAATAACTTTTCTGCACTGGCAAAGTATTCTTTTGCTGTGGCAATGGTTTTCTTCGGCCAGCCTTTCATTTCATCTGTATTTGGTCTTGGACACCATGCACTCCATAATGTTGAGCGACCGCCAACAAAGGGCACCATGCCGTGTTGCCAGCGTACTGGGCCACCACGACCTGTTGCGGTTTCTTGAGACAAGGTCCAAGGGAAGGTTTCTGATAATCCACCTAAAGTATTCACAAAGGGAAGGGGAAGGTTTTGAAAGTGCTCAGGTAAAAAGAAAGGGCCTCTTTCTATCATGAGAATACGACAGTGAGGGTCATTTTCTAAAGCACGTTCTGCTGTTGCATAGGCGCAAAAGCCTGTACCTATGATAACTAAATCATATTGGCCATTTTCTCTGGCATTTTTCCACTGTCCCTCTGTAAGAAAGAAAACATGGTCCATGACATTTTGGCCTGTAGGTGATTGTGGGCCTGGGGTTGGATAACCATGATGAAGGTTTTCAGTCGACGCGAAATTTCCCATAACAAAGTCCTTATGTATCAAAAAAATGAATTTATTGATTTGGGTGTTTTTTATTATTTTGTGACGAAAGCTAGGAGGCTTAATGTGAGTGATATGACTTATACGCTTTCCTTAGCTTAAGCCCATAAAAAGCTAGCAGGTTTTTGAGGTTTCACCAGCAAGAAGGTTAGCTTAAGTAGAAAATTCATTTTTTAAAGACGTATTGCGAAAGGAAGGCGCTAAGGTAATCATCTCTGTATTACCTTAGCTCGATTTATCTAGGGTTTGGATGGATAGTTTAGAAAGGCGGCTTAGAAGATTACCAAGCTATTTCAGAACCGTCATAGTTGTAGAAGTGGCCTGTTTTTATTTCTGATGTCATCACGTTTTTTAACCCTGTCACGCTCTCAGTGGTATCGATTAAGCCATTAGGACCACCCATTTCCGTTCTCACCCAGCCTGGATGTAGGGCAATGACTTGAATCCCTTGAGGTGAAAGGTCGATAGATAAGCTTTTAATGACTTGGTTAAGCGCTGTTTTTGAACTGCGATAAATATAAGCCGAGCCACTTTGGTTATCACTGATACTGCCCATCTTACTGCTTAGTACAGCAATTCTTTTACCTTTACTTGCGGCAACATGAGGAGTAAAAGCTTGTATCAATTTTAATGGTGCTATGGTGTTGGTTTCGAATACCTGACGCCAAGCCTCTAGATCTAGGTTATCTAAGCTTGAACCTTTTGGTCCATAAATGCCTGCGTTATTAATGAGAAGATCAAAGCTTGTATCTTTAAGTTGGCTCGCTAAATTGGTAACGGCTTGATAGTCAGTTACATCTAATGCGTAAAGCTTTATATCTGTGTTTGCTTGAGCCAAAGCAGACAGTTCGGTCGCTGTTTCAGGATTACGGCAGCAGGCGCTAATTTGCCAATTGGATTGCGCAAATTGTTTGACCATTTCTAGGCCAATACCGCGATTAGCGCCTGTGATAAATAAGTGAGGTTTAGACATTAAGCTTCCTTGTAAACAGGTGAGTAATAACAATTTTTATCAGCTCATCTTTAGCAAAACAAGCGCACCTAAGAGAAAACCTTATTTGTTGGATGATTAGGTCTTCTGTAAAAGAGAGCCCGTACTTAAGAAAAGTTAGCTGGTCATGTTTTTTTACCTCTTAAGCTTATGAAAAATAAAGATAAATCATTTTTATATTTGCCTCTTTGAACTTAGACTTTAGTCTTAAACTATTGATGTTTAAAAACCTTGGGCACATGCTTTAACTAAGCTTTGATAAAGGATGTACTCATGTCTGCCATAGACGTTCAAGAAGTTGTTAAGTTTTTACAAGGAACTGTGCCATTTGATTCTTTAGCCGAGTCAGACTTAAGGCGCTTAGTAGAAGCCCTAGAAGTGATTTATATAAGGCAAAAGCAAAGCATGTCTTTAGGCTCGCAAGCACCTAATGTCTTACCTCTTAACGATTTGCATATTATTCGACGAGGAGCCTTTGAGATCCAATGTAAAAAAGGGGGGTTGGTCGATAAGCTTGCCGACGGTGAGTGCTTTGGTGTCTCTAGTGTTTTGGATAATAACCCAGAAGGCCTATATGTTGTTGCCCTTGAAGATAGCCTCGTCTTTCGACTTGATAAGGAAAGTTTTTTAGCGCTTACCAAAGCGAATACTGACTTTGCGTTATTTTTTGCCAATACCAGAGTAAAGCGCCTTAGCTTATTGTCGAAAAGTTTACAGCAAGATAATGGGAATCAAATATCAATAGAATCGAGCCAGCATCAGCTTGAGAGTCACCAAGCTTCTAGTCTTACTGAGTTTGTTCAGAGTGAATTAGCGGGTAATAAAGAGGACGACAGGCAAGCTCAAAATAGGGCTGATCCTGCTATGCAACTTTCTTTGCCAGTACATAAGATAATGTCTAGACAGCTAGTGAAAGCCGAGGCCGATACCAGTATCAGAATGGCTGCCTTACAGATGACTGGCGCTAGGGTTAGTTCCTTGTTAATTGTTGAGGGAGAAACTCTCATTGGTATTATTACCGATAGGGATTTACGTTCTAGAGTGCTAGCCAAAGGCGTATCTACCGATTTACCTGTTTCAAGTATTATGACGCGAAAACCCACCTATCTTGATGAGTCTAGTCTTTGTATTCACGCTCAACTTATTATGAGTGAACGCAATATTCATCACCTTCCCATTGTTGATGATGCTCTAAAGCCTGTTGGCATACTCACAGCGACGGATGTCTTAAAAAACCAGCAAACTAGCCCCTTATTAATGGTTTCTGAGATAAACCGACAAAAGAGTGTGGCGGCCTTGGCTGAGGTTTGTCAGCGTCTTCCTCGTCTTATTATCAACCTAGTGGCAGGAGACATTAACCCTGCGGACATGGGTGAAGTTCTAGCTAGCATTACGGATAACCTGACGAGACGCTTGATCGAACTTGCTGTGTCTGAATTAGGCGTGCCTCCCATGCAGTTTAATTTCTTAGTCTTTGGCTCTCAGGCGCGTAAAGAGCAATCTCTTGGTAGTGATCAAGATAATGGCATTATGCTAGAACGAGAAGGAGATGACAGAGAGATGGAATACTTTAAACATCTGTCTGAATTTGTCTGTCAGGGGCTAAATGAATGTGGCATTCCACTGTGTCCTGGTAACATCATGTCGAGCAATCCTGATTGTCGTTTGACCAAGTCTCAATGGTTGAAAAAAATTGCTTATTGGGTACAAAGTAATTCTCCTCAAGCGCTGTTAAATGCCAGCATCTTTTTTGATATGCGAAGTATTTATGGGCCCGAAGAATCACTGCAAGAACTGACAGATTTGTTGCAAGAGAAGGCTGTGAAGAACAGCATCTTTATGGCGACATTAACCAAAAATGCGATTTCCTCTCGTCCGCCTTTAGGCTTCTTCCGTGACTTTGTATTGGAGCATTCCGGTGAGCATAAAAACAAGCTAGATCTTAAGCACCAAGGACTCGCTTTAATCAATGACCTAGCTCGTCTATATAGCTTTGCAACAAGCAGGTATCAGGTCTCTACTCTTAAACGCTTAGACTGGATAGCAAAAGAGGGCTTATTGAGCCAAGATTATGTGAGTAACTTACAAGATGCTTGGGAATATCTCTCTGGTCTTAGGTTAGAAGCGCAGCAAGCAAGCTGGCAAAAAACAGGAAGTGCCAGTGCTTTTCTGGATCCTTCTTCTCTGAGTCCCTTAGAAAGAAAGCATTTGAAACTGACTTTTAAAACTATTTTGCAGGCTCAAGATGTGGCGCAAAATAAGTTTGCTAAAGGGCTAGGCTAATGGCGAGCCTGTTAAAGCATTTACGCCAAACCAAGGAAGAATGGAAGCTTAGGTTTGAGCAAAGCCTAAGACCAAATAAAGCTTATAAAAAACCTTGGATAGAGCATGAGTATCTAGTATTAGATATGGAAACCACAGGGCTAGATGGGGATCAAGATAGAGCCATCAGCCTAGGTTGGGTGCTGATTAAAAATGGGGCAATAAAGCTCGCGAGTGCTCGTCATATTTTGCTTGATAATGGCCCAATTGATGAGAAAACAATCGCCATACATATGATTACCGATCAGGATATTGCCGAGCTCGGTCGTAATCCCAGTGTTGCTATGCGCTATCTAAGGCAATTGTTATTGGATAAGGTTTTGGTCGTACATCATGCTCCCATAGAAAAAGCATTTCTTGATACCCTTTGGCGTGCTCATAAGCTAAAACCTCTTACCTTGGTCATGTTAGACACCTTGGCGATGGAAAGGGAAGTGCAAGGGCGAAAACAAGCTATGCTTTCTAATGATGCTTTTCGTTTAGGGGAGTGTCGTAAGCGATATGGGCTACCTGATTATCAAGGTCATGATGCGCTGGGGGATGCCCAAGCGACAGCCGAACTCCTTTTAGCCCAACTTCATCATGCTGGAACTGACTGTAATCTTAAAGATCTAATACAAAAAGGGGGAAAACTGGTACGATTTTGATATCTTATATAGATTAGGTGTTAAAATGCTTTGCGATAATTCGTGCAAACACATTTAGCCGTTTTTGCGCTAAGGAAAGGCCACTAGTATTAACTCGCCGAATATTGGTGAGTTTAATTAAGTTGATTATGACGTTTGAGGCCTTTCATTGAAATACTGCCGCTTTTTGTTTTCTGCCACACTCTTATCTCTCTCTTCTTTTATGGCTCAAGCCAGCTGCCTCAGTGCAGGTGTAATAGAGAATAAACCAATTGGTTATTTGGATGCTCAAGGCCTTGCTACGGGTGTCCATTGGGATTTTCTTGAAGAAATTAGCCGAGAGTCCGGCCTTTGTATAGAAAAAGAACTCATGCCCTTTGCAAGGGTTTGGTTGGGATTAGAAGTGGGTCGTCATGACCTTGTTGTGGGTTTCGCATCACCGAGCCGAGATGGCAAGGTAATCAAAGTCGGCTTGATAAGAGAGCTTAAAACGATAGTAGTTGGTGCTAAAGGTTATAATGTCCGTAATTATGAAGACCTTATTAGCCTTGATATAGGCAAGACTCGCTCCACTAAACTCGATAACCGTTTTGATAAAGATACTCAACTAATTGTCAGCGAACTTAATGACTATGAACAAGCCGTTAATATGCTGCTTGCAGGCAGAATAAATGCTTTAGCTGGCAGTTATAAAGCGATTAAATATCAACTAGAGCAAAGTAATCAGCCTAACTATTTAGATCGCAATGGTTTTCATGTACTGGGTGTAAGGCAGCAGTGGTTGCATATGTCTAAGCAATCCGAATTCAAATCTGAGATTCCCAAGCTAAAAGCTGCCGTTGAAAAACTACAAGCAACTGGCACACTTGCTCAGTTGGTAAAAAAGCATTACGAAGTCAGTAACTAGGCTTGCCTAATTAACTGGCTTATAGCGGTTAGCTAGTAAAGTGATACCAACACCAAATACACATAACAATAAGATAAGCATTAACATGCCTTGATTGGAATACTGCGCCAGTATAAAAGCAAAAGCTGGCGGTCCCATGCTTGCCCCTAAATTTCCAAGTTGGGCGATAGCGCCATTACTTTGGGCTTGATCATTAGGTGTTCTGGCAAGATAAGGCACCATAGCAAATGAGGATCCTGCTATAAGGCCGGAAAAAGCTAATAAACAAGAGGCAAAAATTAAAAATGTACTTGGAGAATCTATATTGAATAAGGTGAGCCCAGTAAATATTGCGACACCGATATAAGCCAAGCTGCCTAACTTTTGTGGTGAAATAAAATACTGGGCAAGAATACCTGCTAAAAAAGTACCGCCAATGCTAATGAGTGGTAAGAGTATAAATAGCTGATTCTTAATATTTTCATCATCTGTGATTCTGGGGACAAAAGTTAAAAGAGCAACAAACATACTGGTGTGAAATAAAAACACTAGCCCTGGTAGTAGGGTTCTCATGTTTTGATAAAGTTTCATTAAATCGCGGAAAAAGCCTAATAAAAGTGCTTTATGAGATAGGTGTGTTTGAGCCTTAATACTTTTCTCTGAGGTTAATGAGAGTGCCAAATAGATAAAAATAGGCAAGCATAACAAAGAGTGAAATTGATAAAGCTGAGCAAGTCCTCCTTGGGCTAAAATTTGAGTACCTAACCAACCCATCAAAGCAAATGCAACGCCAAAAAAGGTCCCCCATAAGCCCATAGTAATCGCTTGGTGCCTTGGTTCACTTAAACTAATCATCAAGGTCGGCGCGGCAACAACAACGCCTAAATGAGACAAACCTTCTAAAATTCGAGTTAAGAGCAAATATTCGATACTTGGTAAAAGTGATTGCGTAAATGATAAGACACTGCCTAGGAGTAAACTCGCTAGCAATACTTTTTTATGGCCTAGCTTACCGCTTAAAACACCTGCTACTGTGCCAAAAAATAGCCCCATTATACCAACGGATGATAACGCCATGCTTATGGTTGTTGAACTGGCTTGATAATGCAGTAATAGCATATCGTATGAGGTAGAAAACTTTGCAAATTGCATCGCAGCATACACACCAGCTATCCATAATACGAGAATGGTTAACCATTGTGTTGAGACTTGCTCTTTATTAATCTCTTGGTTAAGTGCTTCTTTATTAGAGTTAGTGATGTTGGAATGTGTGTTATTGGAAATAGTTTCGTTGGAAATAATCGTACTTTCGTGCAAATTAGTTTGCGAAGGTGTGCTAGGGTCTGAATTCACGAACCTTTCCTTGGTTATTAGTAATTAACTTAATCGTGATCAGTTTAAAGGCAGTGGCACTGGCTGACAATCAAACTGTAAGGTAAAGATTCGCATACTGAACTTTAAACGTGAAAGTTTAGTACTTTCTTATCACAAAAGTATGAAAAGGAGATTTCATGTCGTTTCTTGAATTAAAGCTTCCACCTGTTTTACTTGTACTGGTTTTTTCTTTGCTTATGTGGGGAGCCAGCCAATTAGATAGCTTGTCTTTCTTACAGTTGGAGCTGGACTTTATAGTACGGCTTTCTATCTTATTGTTTGGCATTATTACAGGGAGCCTGATAGCTCTTCTTGGGGTTAAGGCATTCAAGCAAGCTAGCACTACAGTAAACCCGATTAACCCTGAATCGGCCTCTTCATTAGTGACTTCTGGTATTTATCAATATACCCGTAACCCTATGTATTTAGGTATGCTGCTTTGTGTGATCGCATGGAGTGGTTTTTTAGCCCATTTTGGTACTTTGGCGCTTACGCCATTTTTTGTTTTATATATGTCACGTTTTCAAATTGAACCGGAAGAGCGAGCTCTTGAAGCCTTGTTTGGCGATGAGGTGTTAGAGTATCGAACTCAAGTTAGGCGCTGGTGTTAAGCTTATGAATCTATGGAATTTATTACCAGACTTTCTATTGTTTTCTAGTGTTGTGCTATATCTGCCGCTACTGATTTTGCCTTGTTACCTTATCTGTTTAGTGATTTATGTTCGTCTTAATAAAAAACATGAAAATGCTCGAAAAAAAGAATCTCTCCCTTTTTATGCTTTTTTATTGCTTAGCCTAATTGCCAGTACTGTGATGTTAAAAAGCCTAGGGCCGCAGATTGGCGTGGTGATTCCTCCTTTACTCTTATTGAGTAACCTTATTCTCCCACTCGTCTTTCTCTTTCTAAGTTTACTCAAGGCATCAGATCGCTCGGTTGCTCTATGGGGGGGGGCAAGTTTGGCGGGTGGGGTCCATGCACTTAGTTGGAGTGTTTGGTTAATGGCGCTGGCGGGTAGTTAAATCGGTGTGAAAGCATCTAGAGCAGTGTTTGAAATGTGCTTTCTATAATGTGCAGTGATTATGTAAGTTGCTAATTGATAGATTTATATCAACTTTGAATAGCTTCAGTCAGAGTAAGTTTTCGCCTCATAAATTAAATCATTAGCCAATTTTTAATCTGGTAAATCTTTAATCAGATTAAAGTTAAGATGTGGCTAAAACGACAAAGGGATATTATGAATGAGTAATGATGAGCTGGCTAAATTATACGAAACACTCTCGATGAAGTATGAAGAAGAATTTGCTGTTGAATGTGGTTTTTCACAAGCAACAAAAGAGCGCATGGCTATGTTAGAAAAAATACGTCGTGGCTCTCTTTCCAAGAAAGATATTCGAGTTATTGAGCCTATTTTTTCCTATGGAAATATTGATATCTCAGCTTATATCCAGCCTAGAAAGCGCTTTGTCTTTTTCTAATCATTGATCCTTTATTTTTCTGTTGAAGTAGGGATAGAGTCTGTAACTATCGCTTGTATCTCTACTTTTAACTTCTATTTTCAGACTTCGTTTTTCTTTTATTCAGAGTGAACCTAGCTTAGTTTTTTCTCCCTTTATGGGAGATATGTAAGCCTAGTTCTCTAAGTTTGATCTGTGCCTTGTTTTGTCCTTCAATTGCTTGAATATACTCGTTAAAAACTCAGAATAAGCCAGATTAATTATGGATGAGTTTTTACGAATATGACTTCTTTAGCCCCTTGGTACCAACCTTTTGATAATCAGCTTAAGCAAATTTCGATGTTGCTTAAAAGTCAGTTATGGATGCAAATTATTGTGGCACTTATTTTAGGTGTGACTTTAGGTTTAATGCTATCGCCAACAGGCGGTGGCTTGGTCGAAGCAGATACTGCGGTCGTCATTGCCCAATGGGTCAAATTACCGGGTACTCTTTTCCTTTCTTTGATCCAAATGGTGGTGGTTCCTCTTGTGCTTAGCTCTATCATGTTAGGCATAGCCACAGCGGGAGACCCTGACTATCTTAAAAAAATAGGTTTAAGAATTTTTCCCTACTTTGTGACCACAACCACGGTTGCCGTCATCATTGGCGCGAGCTTGGTGTTGTGGATTGAGCCTGGGCAATACATGCAGAGTCAAATGCAGGGTCAGAAAATAAGTAGTGAAATACTTGCTGATAAAGATGCAGTAGAGCCTATTGGTAGATTAGAAAGTTCCTCAGTGCCTGATAAAATTAGTGCTCTCATCCCCACGAATATGACAAAAGCGACTTTAGACAAAAGTATGCTTCAACTTGTGGTGTACGCCATGATAATGGGCGTTGCGCTGGTAGCCTTGCCACCTAAAAAATCCAAAGTACTGCTTCAAGCGCTAGACAGTGTTCAAGCCATTGCCATGCAAGTAGTGAGTTGGGCCATGTTACTGGCACCTTTGGCGGTATTTGGGCTCTTATGTGAAATTACCATACGCATAGGTGTAGATGCGTTATTAGGTATGTCTATCTATGTACTGACCGTGATTTTTGGACTGGTAGTTTTGTGGGTGTTTTACCTCATCATTATAAGGCTGGTGGCTTCAAGGTCAGTTTGGGGCTTTTCAAAGGGAGTTCGTTCGGTACAACTGTTAGCTTTTTCTACATCAAGCTCCGCCGCTGTTATGCCTTTATCCCTTCAAACCTCAGAGCAGACTCTAGGAGTAAAGCCTTCAGTAGGGCAGTTTGTGATTCCTTTAGGGGCGACAATCAATATGGATGGTACCGCCTTGTACCAAACCATAGCCGCAATCTTTCTGGTTCAGGCTTTTGGCGTAGAGATCACAACCAGTGAACTCTTATTACTCATGTTAACCACGATAGGTGCGTCCATTGGGGCACCCAGTACACCGGGTGTTGGTATCGTTATCCTAGCGACACTGCTATCAAGTGTTGGTGTGCCTGCTGCAGGTATTGGTTTGATACTCGGCGTAGATAGGATATTGGATATGTGTCGAACCACTTTAAATGTGACTGGCGATCTAACCGCTTGTTGTGTGATGGATAAATGGTTGCCAGATGCGGGTGAACGAAAAGAGAGAGATTATTGGAAAAATTAGATTGAATGACTGCTGACATGAGGTGTCAGTATGGGGTGGATATACTGAATTTCATACTTTGTAAATCAAGATTAATTCACTAACTCGTTAAGGCATTCAATAATGAAAATGGACTATTGCGTTCTTGGAACCAACAATATGGCAGCGGCAATCAACTTCTACGATTCACTGTTTGAGCAAACAGGGCTTAATCAGGTATTAGCAACCGATAGAATGACTTTCTGGCAAGGTGCGGACTTTGCTTTTGCCATAGCAATTCCTTTTAATGAAGAACCCGCAACTAATGGTAATGGCACCATGATAGGTTTAAATGTGGGTTCGACTGAGGAGGTGATTAGGCTTTATCAAAAAGCACTTGAATTAGGTGGAACTAGCGAAGGTGAGCCGGCTGATCGTGGACCAAGGTTTTCAGCTTATGTGAGAGATTTAGACAAAAACAAAATCGTTTTTTCGGTATAAAGCACTTTAGCCTCAGGTCTCTTGAGTTTAGTAATGAGACGAATGACGTTTACCTATCTTTAGACTTCTAAACTCAAAATTCTTTCTCACAACATTTAAGATAAAAAAAGCCCAATGCTGGTAGGAAGCATTGGGCTTTTTTGTGTGCGTTTAACGCTTTTTAGCTTTAGCTAAAAGAGTTAAGACACCATTTTATGTGGATCGATAACGAATTTCTTCGCCGCACCACCATCAAAGTCTGCATAACCTTTAGGTGCGTCATCTAGACCTATCATTTGTACGTTAACCGCTTTGGCAATATCAATCTTATCGAACAAGATCGCTTGCATTAGTTGTCTGTGGTAACTCATTACTGGGCACTGGCCTGTGTGGAAAGAGTGAGATTTCGCCCAACCTAAACCAAAACGCATAGAAAGTGCGCCAACACGTGCTGCTTCATCAACCGCACCTGGATCATCAGTTACGTATAGACCTGGGATACCAATTTGGCCACCGGCACGGGTTAATTCCATTGCAGAGTTAAGCACAGTCGCTGGCGCTTCTTTACCATGGTTACAACCACAACCGTGAGCCTCAAAGCCAACACAGTCAACAAAAGCGTCTACTTCACGTTCACCTGTGATTTGCTCTATCTTGTCAGCCATTTCGCCTTCTTGGCGTAGGTCGATTGTTTCACAACCAAAGCTACGTGCTTGATCTAGACGTTCTTGGATCATGTCACCAACAATGACACAAGCTGCGCCCAATAGTTGCGCAGAAGCCGCTGCAGCAAGACCAACAGGGCCAGCACCCGCGATATACACAATAGAGCCAGGACCAACACCTGCAGTGACACAACCATGGTAACCTGTTGGTAGGATGTCAGACAGTAGGGTCAGATCTTTGATCTTTTCCAAACCTTGATCACGATCTGGGAATTTCAGTAGGTTGAAGTCAGCATATGGCACCATTACGTACTCAGCTTGACCACCAACCCAGCCACCCATATCAACGTAACCGTAAGCTGCACCTGGGCGCGCTGGGTTTACGTTTAGGCAGATACCGGTACGGCCTTCTTTACAGTTACGGCAACGACCGCAAGCAATGTTGAATGGCACAGAAACAAGATCGCCAACATTTAAAAATTCAACATCGCGGCCACATTCAATGATTTCACCTGTGATCTCATGGCCAAGTACTAGACCTTGTTCGGCTGTTGTTCTACCTCGAACCATGTGTTGGTCACTACCACAAATGTTGGTGGTAACAACCTTTAGAATGACACCGTGCTGACATAGGCGTTTATTCATTTCCAGTTTTGGAAAGTCAATGGTGTCGACCTGCACTACACCTGGACCTTGATAAACAACACCTCTGTTTGCGTGAGCTAAAGACATAGCTTTCTCCTTATTATTAGACGCTACACAGCAGTAAAAACTATCTGCGGGCAATCAGTATGGTGCTAGTTTGATCTAGGGTCATCGTCTTGGCGCTGTTCATGTCGTGATCAGTTAGGTGGAGGTCGCTCTGCATTAGGATAGGCTAACTTTATGTAAAGCGACTCACTTTTTGTATTTAGTTACTTATTTCCTATCTTTTCTAAAGTGGCTTTTTTTGCCACTTTTTGGAATAAGGCAGGGCTTAAATTGACGGCTAATTGACTGATAAATAGACCGAGTAAAATGAATATAGCCGCTAGTATTTGAGATAAAACAATGGCTTCCTGATAAAACCAATAACCACCTAAAATCGCAAACACCGGGACTAGTAAGGTCATGGGGGCGACACTGGAAAGCTCATATTTGACGATCATTTTATTCCAAAACCAGTAGCCAAGTAGTGTGGTTGGATAGGCCTGAAACAAGGCGGAAAAGATAGCTGAGCTATTGATGCCTAAATGTAAGTTAGTAATCACTTCAGGTCCGTGACTTACAACGGCTAAAAGTAACAAGGGAAGGGGGGCAAACAGCATCGCCCAAATATTAAATGCAAAAATGGACTTAGTATTCGCGCGTTTTACGATTAAGCCATTAATGCTCCAAAATAGAGAGGCTGCCAAAACTAATACAAGACCTTTTAGGGTCACGCTGCCACCTTGTTCCTGCATAATTATAAAGAGGCCAATGAGGGCCAATGAGGCCCCAAAAAGCTTGTTAAAACTCAGCTTTTCGTTGAGGAAAAAGTAGCTGATTAATAGACCTGAAACGACACTCATATCCAATAACAAGGATGCCATACCTGATGATGTGCCCGCATCAATGGCTAAGGTTGTTAAACCCCAAACACCCACGCCAAAGGTTAAGCCATAGCTGATGAGATAGCGCCACTTTACATCGGGCTTTTTGATAAAAAAGATGAGCGGAAAAACCGCAAAGGTGAAACGCATAGCAGTGAGTACAAGCGGGTCTATATTATTCACCCCAAGTTTGATCACACTGAAGTTGAATCCCCAAAGTGCCATGAGAGCGGTGAGTAAACAAAGGTCGAGTTTTTTCATGGTCTGTCTCTTAATCTTATTGTGAAAGCATTGGTATGAGTATGTCCTTAAAGTAAAAAAGAGTGCAGATTCAATTTTTAATAAAAAATAGAGTACAATTTGTTGGCCCTTGAGTATTAAGGTTTAAAAAACCTTGTGTGATCTAGTTTGGAGATATTGGTATGACCTTGTATGAAACCTTGGCAAATGAATATATCGATGCGATTAAGAGTCAGCGTTTACCCTTTGGTAGCCGTCTACCGGCTTTGAGAGTGTTGGCCAAGCAGCATAAGGTGAGTTTAACAACAGCAACTAAAGCTTATGAGTATTTACAGCAACATGGCTGGATTTATCCAAGACCACAGGCAGGTTATTTTGTTGCCAATAACTTAGAAGAAGAGAGTTTTCCACGTTTAACCTCGCTTCAAAATCAAGGTCGTGATCCTAAGAACTACTCACCTGTTTTGGGGTATAACGCTGGTGCTGAGTTTTTTAATCCTTTAGGCACCTCTATGATAGCGCCAGAATTACAACCAACGAAAGCTTTGCAAAGGTGTATTAAACGGGTGGCCTCACGCAGCCAGCAAAGCTTATTTTCTTACCCTAATCCGCAAGGAGAGGTGGGCTTAAGACAAGCACTTAGCGAACATTTTCGTTTGGATCATTTTGCTTTTTCTGCCAAAGATTTAGTGATAACAAATGGTTGTATAGATTCAGTACGCATTGCCATTGAAACCTTAACAAAAGAAGGGGATACCTTAGCGATAAGCTCACCTTGTTTTAGTGGGCTATTGGACTTGCTTGTTGCTCTTTCTCGTAAAATTGTCGAGATACCTTGCACGGAAGAGGGCTTGGATTTAGATTTTTATGAAGCCTGTTTAAAGCAAGGAAACATTAAAGCAAGCTTGTTTAGTACCTCTCATATGAACCCGAGCGGGCGCACTTTATCGAATGAACAAAAACAGGCTTTGGCAAAGCTCGCCCAAGATTATCAAACCCCCATGATAGAAGATGATGTTTATATTGAATTATCTCATCAGGGTAAACCGCCTTTACCAACCAAATATTGGGATAATGAAGGGTATGTTATTTGGTGTGGTTCTTTCTCCAAAACCTTAGCAGCAGGACTTAGGTTAGGTTGGTGCTTGCCCGGACGTTATTTGGAGGCTTATATTAAACAGCATACGCAAACCCGCTTCGGTATTAATGGTTTGATGCAGTTGAGTTTGGCTGAGTTTATTAACTCAGGAGAGTATCGTAGTCATGTGAACCGTATTAGGTTGCAGTTAAATCGGCAGGTCTATGTGTATCGTAATCTCTTGATAGAAAACTTGCCTGTCAATACTAAAATAAGCGTGCCTGATGGTGGGCTTGTTCTCTGGCTTCAGTTGCCTGATATAGATGCCAAAGCATTAGAGTTAGCAGCCAATGAAGAAGGTGTTGATATTCGAAGTGGTGCTTGTTTTAGCACCCATGATGCCTACGGTGATTGTATTCGCATCAATTGCGGTTGGCCTATTTTGAACAATGGCACGAGAGATGAGGATAAAAGTAGTGCTTATCAACAGTTATTACGCTTGTGTCAGCTGGTGAAATCTCTTAAATAGCGCTAATGGTAGCGTTAGTCATAGCTTTGTAATAACTTGATAAAGGCGCTAGCAGCATTAGATTCGGTTCTATCTTGGTGAATCAAACAGCCTATTTGGCGCTTCAAAGGACTATTATCTAAGTCTAAAATTTTTAGGTTATCGTCGATCAAAGAGTCTGGTAAAACGCTCCAACCAAGGCCTGCGGTAACCAGCATTTTGATCGCTTCAAGATAGTTTGAAGCTGCCCTTGGAATAATGCTTAGGTTAGCTTGCTCAAAAATATCGTCGATAACACGGCGGGTAAAACTAGAAGCATCAGGCAATATTCCTTGGACACTGCTTAAGTCCTTGAGACTTATACTCTTAAGGCTTGCTAGGTGATGATCTTTAGCGCAGACAAATTTGAGCTTTTCTGTCCATAAAGGAATAAAACGTAATTGCTCATCCATTTGGGTAGGTTCTGTAATCAATGCTAATTCTAATTTCCCTTGTAATACATCTGCATAGGCCTGTTTGGACGTTAAAAAGTCCAAGTTAAAGGCCACCTCTTCATATTCAATAATGTAACGTTTTACTGGTTGAGCAAGATGGTGCAACCCTATGTGCTGTGTGGTGGCGATAGATAAAAAGCCGTCAATGGTATGGGATAAATTGCGCACGGCATTAAGGCCACTTTGCGCATCTTGTAACATTTTATAAGCATGAGGTAAGAAAGTTTTGCCTGCTTCTGTGAGTTGAATACGACGACCAATACGGTCAAAGAGTCGACAACCAAGCTGGTCTTCTAGGGAGACAATACGTTTACTAATACCAGGTTGAGTTAGGTGTAACTTCTCGGCAGCTAAGGAAAAAGAATTTTCTTCTGCCGCGGTGGTAAAGGCTGCTAGAGCAAGTGTATTCATTCGATATTCCAGAAAGTAAACTTAATATCAATTCATTCTAATTAGTTATCGATAGGATAACAAATTGAGTTTTGTGTTATTTGAATTGCCTCTTATGATGAGCCTTAATTACTACATCAAACCTATTTTTTGTGAGCTCAATCGAATGATGATCATACGCCCTATTGTAGAGAAAGATTTAAACGCACTTAAACGTATGGCAGAAAATGCCGGTGTTGGTTTTACCTCTCTACCTGCTAACTTAGATTTGTTAAAAGCCCGTATTGCAGATGCGGAAGCGGCTTTCTCTTCTTCTCCTGAAAGTGAAGAGAATCAAAGTTATTTATTTGTCTTGGAAGAGACAAATACAGGTGAAATAGCGGGTGTATGTGGCATTGAATCAGCATTGGGGCTACAAACCCCTTGGTACAACTATCACCTGGGTACACTTGTGCATGCTTCCCCAACATTAGGTGTGTATGAGAAGAGTAATACTTTGACTCTAAGTAATGATCACACAGGCTGCTCTGAGTTATGTACTTTATTCTTAGATAAGGATTTTCGACATAGTAAAAATGGCAGCTTATTGTCTAAGTGTCGTTTCATGTTTATGGCGAATGCTCCTGCGAGATTTAACGAGCGTGTTATCGCAGAGATGCGTGGCGTAAGTGATGAAGAGGGTAACTCTCCTTTCTGGGATGGCCTAGGCACTCATTTTTTTGCTATGCCTTTTGCTAAAGCTGACTACCTTTCAGGATTAGGGAATAAGGCGTTTATTGCTGAACTTATGCCTAAACTACCCATCTATATCAATCTACTGAATGACAAAGCGAGATCTGTGATTGGTAAGGTGCATGACAATACATTGCCTGCGCTTCGTATGCTCGAAGGCGAAGGGTTCGAGAATCTAGGCTATGTGGATATTTTTGATGGTGGTCCCACTATTGAAGCTAATATCCGTCATATTCGAGCGATTTCAAATAGTACGACTGTACCTATTGAGATAGGCGATGCTAGTCCAGATGAAGAGGCTTATCCTTGCTTAATTTCTAACTTAGAGATTAAAGATTATCGCTGTACCTTGATAAATGCGTCTGTTTCAAAGGCAAAGGGAGCTGGTGCGATCAAGTTAGATCAAGCAAGTGCGGATGCCCTAAAAGTGGCAGCGGGTGACAGTGTACGAATTGTGGCATTAAGTGCGAGGCAAGCAGCATGAGTTTAATGAAAGAGATAAAGCTTAATCAAAATACAGGTAAAGCAGTTCAATTGGCGCAAGCTGTGGTTATGGTAAGACCGGTTGATTTTGGTTTTAACGAAGAAACGGCTTTGGATAATGAGTTCCAACAAAAGCTTGATGATAGTGCCAAGGTAACTGAACAAGCACTTGTTGAGTTTGAACGCATGGTTAACCGTATAAAAGCGGCTGGTATTGATGTGTTGGTACTAGAAAAAGCGGACTCTGATTATGTAACCCCTGATGCTGTGTTTCCAAATAATTGGTTTTCTACCAGCCAAGATGGCACCTTGACCATTTACCCTATGTTTGCTGAGAATCGTCGTCAAGAAAGACGTATTGATGATTTAACTGCTTTGTTAAAGAGAGAAGGTTATCAAGTTGGGTCTGTTGAACAACTGGCTGACATGAATGAAAAGCTTGAGATACTAGAAGGCACAGGTGCCTTGGTGATAGATCATAAGAATAGCGCTTTATACGCAAGCCAATCTGAGCGCTGTCATGAAGCACAATTCAAACGTTTTGCTGAGAAAAAAGGTTATCAAGCAAGCTATTTATTTGATACTGCCAGTGATAATGGCAAATCTATTTATCATACGAATGTGATGATGAGTGTCGGTGAAGGGTTCGCTGTAATTTGTGCAGACTGCTTTGTGGACGCAAAAGAGTACGCAGAGGTTAAAGCAAGCCTATCTCTTGCTAATGAGGTAATTGAAATTAGCAAAGAGCAAATGGAAAAGCATTTTTGTGGCAACATTTTGCATGTGAAAAATACAGATCAAGATGCTTTTATTATCATGTCGAAAAGTGCTTTTAATGGATTTACCCAAGCGCAAAAGCAACAGTTAGAGCAATATGGTCAATTATTGGTGAATGATATCGACACTATCGAGGCCGTAGGTGGTGGTAGTGCGCGCTGCATGGTGGCAGAGGTTTTCTTCGATAAAGCCTAGAATTGCTTTCCTCGTTAATTTAGACAATTAACTCTTCCCCCGCTGGCACTGGATTTTTTAGTGCCAGCTTTTTTATGCCTCTCAGAAATAATTAGGATTTCACTTTAAGACGTGAAGATACGGTTGCTATAGCCAATTCTGGTGAGATCACGCCTGCTTTACTAACCACGCAACCCTTCGATGTCCCTTGAGCTATGATGCGACCCTTGCGTTCGAAGGTATGTACCAGGTAGAAATACTTCTCGTCCCAGTGGGTGACTTCTGCTTTCATACAGTATCGTTGAAATAAATTAAGAGGCTTCTTATAGGTCATAGTATGCTCGGCTATGACAGGTTGCCATTTCTGTTTTAGCATGGCCTTTGCTAAGCCTCTGCGAATAAAAATATCGACTCTTGATAGATCACAGATGGTAAGATAACGGCCATTGTTCATGTGCATATTCAGGTCTAAATCATTAGGTAATACTCGCATAGATAAATGGCTAGATAGATTATCGGGTGTCAGCTTTGGTTTAAAAAAGCTGCCAATCAGCACCCTTAACATGCGAAAAATGAGATTCATGACTTGCCTTTTTACGTTAAATAAAGTGTTTGAGAAAGGTCCAGAATTAAACACTATGACGACCAGTTGATGCAAATTAACTACATTTATAACAGATATCCGGTATTTTGATCCGATTCTTCTCGTTAGCGATCAGTACGATTTAACTTTTAAAAGGAGATTTAAGTGTTAACGCTTTCCCTGACAGTTTTGCCTATTTTCATGCTTTTACTATTTGGTGCTCTGTTACAGCGTAAACGCTTTCCGGTTGAAGGTTTTTGGCCTGGTGTAGATAAGCTTGTGTACTGGATAATGTTTCCTGCCATGCTGTTTTATCAAACCTCTAGGGTGGACCTATCTAGCCCAGTGTTACCTAGTTATGCCAATGTTCTTGCCTTTGCCTTAGTTAGCGTGTCTCTTTTTGTATTGGCTGTCTGCTATTTTTCTAAAGTGGATAAACCGACAGGAACTTCTGTATTACAAGCCGGCGTGAGGTTTAATACCTTTATTTCACTTGCAGTGGCGAGTGCACTTTATGGGGAAGAAGGTCTGATACTGGCGACATTAGGAGCAGCGATTTTGATTCCGACTATTAATGTCTTTTTAGTTATTAGTATGGTGAGCTTACATGGCCAACAAGATGACTCGAAACCAGCCAAATCATTGCCTAGCTTATTAGTGAAAGAGCTTTTTAAGAACCCATTAATTTTGGCAATCATGGCAGGCATCAGTGTTAACCTTCTAGGCATTGAAAAGGTGTTTTTGTTAACCGATATTACAGGGATTTTAGCAAGAGCAACCTTGCCTTTGGTGTTACTCGCTGTGGGTGCTAGCTTAAGAATGCAGGCCTTTAAAGATGCTGGAAGTTTATTAATATGGTCATCTTTAGCTCGATTATTAGTTTTCCCTTTATGCATTGCTTTGGCTTGTACTTATTTAGAACTTGATCCGCTTGTTGCTTGTGTTGCTATATTATTTGGCGCTGTGCCCACTGCCACTTCTGGTTATGCACTAGCGAAACAGCTTGGCGGTAATGCACCTATTATGTCTGTATTTATTAATGTGCAGACAGGGTTAAGTGTCGTTACCTTGCCGTTAACTATGTGGCTGGCTCAGATGTGGTTTGGACTAGCGTTTTAGAAGTAAAATCTACTCGGCTTCAATTTTGTTATGACTTACCTAGCTGCTGGCTCTGTGTTTTGATCCAGCTGCGAATAGCGCGAATTTCTGGTTCGTGACGGCGGCTATTCTTGTAGGAAAAGTAAAAGTCGCAGTTTGAATTAACATGATGGCATGGCAGGCGAACCAACGAAGGCATACTGTCATCTTCGTTAATCATATAGTCGTTAATGAGTGCAATGCCATAATGATGAAGGGCGGCTTCTTTACCTAATAATAGATGGCTAAAGTTATGGAACTTCACTTCTCCCGGTAACTTCTTATTGATAGCGGCAAACCAGAGCCGCCAATCTTCTGCATACTTATTGAAAATGCTATGGGTTGTGACAAGCGGGAATTGGGTAATCCACTCAGGGTGTTTTTTCAAGTGAGTTTCTAAGTCATCATCAGTGACCTTGTTAAGCTCTGCTTCTATTTGGGAGTAAAACTTAGGGCTACACACAGGAAATAAGCGTTCACTGTAGAGATGCTCAAAAGTAAAACCTCGTTTATTATTCTCTACTGTAATAAAACAATCCCCAACCCTGTCCGATAAATCAGGGTTGGAATTAAGCATTTCAATTGACACTTCAGTATGTGGGTAACGCCTTTGCAAGTCGCTTAATCTAGGAATCAGCCAATAAACAGCGAATGAGCTATAAACTGCAATACGCAGGTGGCTATTCTGTAAGCCTTTTAGGTGGTTGCTGGCTCTTTCTATTTGTGAAAGCGATGCACTGACATTATCTAAATAATGCTTACCTTCACTGCTTAAGCTGAGTTGTCGACCTTGCCTGATAAAAAGTGCTTCTCCTAAATAGTCCTCTAAAAGTCTAATTTGATGGCTTATCGCACTTTGGCTGACATTGAGCTCTTCTGCGGCTTTGGAAAAGCTATTTAGACGAGCAACGGCTTCAAATACAGGCAAAGATTTTAGAGGTGGTAAGGACATTTTGACTCAATAAAATTTATTATCTAAAAAACTAATACTAACTTAATAAATGTCATTGTACATAATACTTAGTGCTCTCTAGACTGCACAAATTCAGTAACAGTTCACTTTCTTATCATGAACTGAGTATTAATTTTTTGTAGTATGTTTTAGAGGTAGAAATGACAGGAAAAACAGTAACGAGCGCAGTATTGCTTTTAATAATGGGCAACCTTGTCGCGACCTTCTGTGATGCGTTTATTAAGGCGGCTGGTCAGGATATTCCTGTGTTTCAGTTTATCTTCATTCGTGCAGTTTTTACCTTTTTAATCTTGATTCCTTTCTTCCGTTTTGTTGATTGGAAAGCGCCACTAAGAGGGGCTAAGTTGCATTTATTAAGAGGCAATCTTTGGATCTTATCTTCTTTGCTTCTCATTATCTCGTTACAAGTCTTGCCTTTAGCGACTGCGAACGCGATTTTCTATACCGCGCCAATCATGATAGTTGTGTTATCGACTCTATTTATGAAAGAGCGTTTGACTAGCATGATAGTGCTTGCGGTAGTGGGTGGCTTTGCCGGTATTTTAATTATTTTAAGACCGAGTGAGTTTGATTGGGGCATTCTAAGTGCCTTGGCCTTCTCTTTTGTTTTGGCGATTAATAGCTTGTTGATTAGAAAACTACCTCAAGGTCAAACCTTGCTACATGGCTTGTTATTAACCCAGCTATTCGCTTTGCCTTTCAGTTTTGTACTTTGTATTTGGGAAGGCGCTGCTTGGAATATGGACATGGTAGGTTATGCCATAGGTTCTGCTGTTTGTTCGATTGGTTACAGTGTCGCTGTTATGTTGGCTTATCGTTATGTGGCAGCAAGTAAAGTTGCTAGTGCTGAATATACCGGACTTCTTTTTGCCGTATTAGTTGGTTGGTTAGTTTTTAATGAAACACCCGATTTATGGTTAGGCCTAGGTGCACTCTTTATCATCATTCCGATTGTGCTAATGGGCAGGGCAGAACGCAGAAATAGTTTAGCCAGTGCTTAAGTTATCCCCTTTTATCTCCCAGTTAGCCGCGATTAATCGCGGCTTTTTTTTGCCTTGAAACAGACGTGGAAACTTAGCCTTGTTTATTGAGGATAATTTTGATGGTTTGCTTTGCCATGTCATCCAGATCGTCACGGTTGATATAGATGCCATCAATTAATAATCTACATAAGCCGTGAAGGGTTGCCCAAGTGGTTTGGCCTACTCTTAAGGCGCTACTCACATCGGTTAAAATACCTTGGGCTTGTAGCTCTTCTACCCAATTTAACCATTGTCGAAAACTGGCTTTGGATATTTCCAGTAAGGATTCTGTTGGTGCACCAGACTTCCATATATCTCGACCAAACATAAGGTCATAAGTTTCTGGGTGTTGGTCAGCAAACTCGATATAGGTCAGTACATACTTCTCAAAGCTATCTTGTTTTGCCTCTTTGTTGTGGCTATCTATGATGGCTTCTACTGATTGCCATTGCTGTTTAAAGCCAGCTTCTGCTATCGCGCATAAAAGGGCATTCTTGTCTTTAAAGTGGTGATAAGGCGCGGTGCGTGATACGCCGACTTTATCCGCCAGTTTTCTCATCGACAGACCTTCGACGCCAGTTTCTCTCAATATTTCTGTAGCTGCTGATAGCAGGGTTTCACCTAGATCCCCATGGTGATAAGGCTTTTTGGTCATATGAGTTATTCCAATGTTGGTAGAGGCAATTTAACAACCAATCTTGACACTGTCAAAATTTAACTTTATCTTGACAGTGTCCAGATGTGGTGGGCAAACCACATCACTCTCTAATAAAAAGATTTTTTTGAATAAAAGAGACCAGTCATTATGAATGTTAACGCAGAAAAACATGCTCAATATCCGCATTTATTTGAACCCCTAGACCTTGGTTTTACACAGCTGAAAAACCGCGTTTTGATGGGATCTATGCACCTTGGATTGGAAGAAAAGAAAGGTGGTTTTGAACGTATGGCAGCGTTTTACGCTGAACGTGCGAAAGGTGGTGTGGCGTTAATTGTGACAGGTGGTATTGGCCCTAACCAGGAAGGGGCAGTACACATGGGTGCGGCGTTGATGGCGACAGATAAAGATGTAATGAATCATCAAATGATCACAGAAGCTGTACATGCTGAAGGCGGTAAAATTTGTATGCAAATCCTGCATACCGGTCGTTACGCTTACAACCCTAAATCGGTTGCACCATCTCCTATTCAAGCGCCAATTAATCCATTTCCACCAAAAGAGTTAAGCGAAGAAGGTATAGATGAACAGATTGAAGACTTTGTTCGTTGTTCAGCTTTAGCAAAAGAAGCTGGTTATGATGGTGTTGAAATCATGGGCTCAGAAGGTTATTTGATTAATCAGTTTATTGCTGCCCGTACTAATAGTCGTGACGATGAGTGGGGCGGTGAATATGAGCAACGTATTCGTTTCCCTATTGAAGTTGTTCGCCGTGTACGTGAAAAAGTAGGCGAAAACTTTATTATTATCTATCGCCTTTCTATGTTGGACTTGGTTGAAGGTGGTAGCTCCTTCGAAGAGATCATTCAACTAGGTAAAGAGATTGAAAAAGCTGGTGTTACTATTATTAATACTGGCATTGGTTGGCATGAAGCACGCGTACCGACTATCGCGACTAAAGTGCCAAGAGCCGCCTTCACTTGGGTAACTGCGAAAGTACGTAAAGAGTTGTCTGTGCCACTTATTACCTCAAACCGTATCAATATGCCTGATGTGGCTGAAGACGTATTAGCCCGCGGTGATGCTGATATGGTGTCTATGGCGCGTCCATTCTTGGCTGACCCTGAATTTGTGGTCAAAGCTGATGAGAATCGTGCTGATGAAATCAATACTTGTATCGGTTGTAACCAAGCCTGCCTTGATCATATCTTTCAGAATAAACTGACATCTTGTCTAGTAAACCCAAGAGCCTGTCATGAAACAGAAATGATCCTGACACCAACAGATAAGGCTAAAACGATTGCGGTTGTAGGTGCTGGCCCTGCTGGTTTAGGTTTTGCTACTACTGCTGCGAAACGTGGCCATAAAGTTGTTCTGATCGATGCCTCTAATGAGATTGGTGGTCAGTTTAATGTGGCTAAACGTATTCCTGGTAAAGAAGAGTTTTTTGAAACCCTGAGATACTTCAAAAAACAAGTTGAATTGACAGGTGTTGAGCTAAGACTGAATACGAAAGTGAGCGCGGCTGACTTAAACTCAGATGAATTTGATGAAGTGGTACTAGCTACTGGTATTACACCGAGACTGCCTGAGATTGAAGGCATTGAGCATGCTAAGGTTCTAAACTACTTAGATGTCATGCATGGGGCTAATGTTGGTAAAAAAGTAGCGATTATTGGCGCGGGCGGTATTGGCTTTGATATTGGTGAAGTCTTATCTCATGCGGGTGAATCGACTAGCCAAAATGTGCCTGAGTTTATGAAGCAATGGGGTGTGGATATGACAATGCAGGCCCGTGGCGGCATTGAAAATATGACGCCAGTTGAGCATGAATCACCACGTGAAATTCATTTACTGCAACGTAAGAAAACGAAAGTTGGTGCTCAACTTGGAAAAACGACTGGCTGGATTCATCGTGCTGGTTTGGTAAAGAAAGGCGTGAATATGCTCGCTAGCTGCGAGTACCATAAAATAGATGATCAAGGTTTGCATCTATCTGTGAAAGGCGAAGATACCTTGTTAGATGTGGATAATGTGATTATTTGCGCAGGACAAGAGCCTCGTCGTGAACTTGTTGAAGGTTTAGATAAGAGTTACCACTTGATTGGTGGTGCGGATGTCGCATCTGAGCTTGATGCTAAACGTGCAATTAACCAAGGTACACGTCTTGCTTTAGAGATCTAATCTTACGAGATTTTATATAAAACCGAGCTATTAAGCTCGGTTTTTTTTATTAAATACTTATAAAATGCATACACTAAGAATAAGGATACTTTATTGGCTCAGTTAATCTTGTTGATAAGTGTTAGTTTGAATCATACTCAGTAAAGTGTGCCGTCTAAAGCTATGCTTTTCTGCTAAGCTAATTTGTTCGCTGTAATCTTGATACCATTCATCTCCGTTAGGTAAATCACCTGATAAAGACTGCATTCCTTGTTTTAAGGATTGTAGGAATAACTGAAAATTCTTCTCTTGATCCATCAAAATAAGCTTAATCGCTGTTACATTATTTGCTTCTAAACTTTGTTTAATAGCGAGTTGTTCTTGCTTAAATTCCTGATAATTTTGTATTAATTGAGTTTGTTCCGATTTGATCTCGTTTAAGTTGTTAGATAGCAACATAACCGCTGTGGTAGAGGGGGCAGGAGCGGGTGTGACCAAGAGTGAAATAGCGATTGATACCAAGGTCGAAATTAAAAAGCATAGAAACAGGAATAAGCTAAAACAGAAAACTTTATTCGCATTGATAAATTGGGATAGGCTATTCGCTTGAAACCCTTCTCCTGGTGTTTCTACCTCCAAGAACCCGAGCTTATGTGGTTTGTTCATTTTAGACTCCATCTTAATGTATATGTAATGAAGCGTATGTTAAGTGGAAATTGTGCATTCTTTATAAAGAAAAAAACCTTATTTTAAGACGTGCTAACATTAGGTTGGGTTAAAAACTTCTCATATATTTGGCCAAAAATAAGGCTTATTGTTTCTAAAATCTTTTAAAATTGTGAAAGTTGGTTTTTTTACGTTTTGTTATTCAATGTGGAGTTGCATATTTAGCTGCATTCTTTTTTAGAAAAAAACCGAAAAATGCGGATTTCGGTTTGATCTCATCTTTTCATTTTACTAGGCGAGTGATCTAGTGGCTGGTTACATCGGCCTCACCTGTTTTTAATAATCGCAACAATTCTTCTCTTTGCATACTGAGCCTTTGTACTTGGCTTAGCTTTGCTCCATAATTTTGATACCAGTCCTCGCCTTCTGGAATATCAACAGCTAATTCACGCATACTCGCATTTAAAATAGTTAACATTTTCTGAATATTCTTTTCTTGATCTATTAAGATGTTCTTCAGTGCCTTGGCACTTGAATGTCTGAGGTGTACTTGTAGCACTTCAAAGTCTTGTTTGAACTTTTCTGTGTGGTCTGCACTTAGCTCTAATTGCTCTTCTATTGATGCCAAATGTTGGGAAAGAGATAACACACTGGATTTAGTTGCTAAATTCTCTGAGTCTTTGGCTAAAAACAAACTCAAGCTAACAGAGATTGCGACAATTATGCAGACTAGTAAGAACCCCAATAAACCATAAGTAAGATTACGTACTAGGTTTGGATTTGCCTTGGCAGGTTTCTTTTTTTCTTTAGTATCTATGTCTATATCTAGAAGTCGGCTAGATGTGTCAAGTGCGGCCATATGTAACCCCCTAGTTAGTTTTTGTAACTATATTGTAGTCATAAAAAGTGCATTAATTGTAGAGATTTAGATTTTATTGCGCTTTTTTAAAGCTTAATCGGATTGTTTTATCCTTGTTATCTAACGTTATAATAATTTCAATAACACTTAAGTTATTGTTATTTAAGTAATATATTTTTATGGGGATGCGTTTTCTGAATTAGAGGAAATAACATTGTTTTTAACGAATTGAATGCATTTTTTAGCCTGAAATTTATATTTTTGAAAGTTATAGTGTAACTTTATGTGTTTTTTAAAAGACGAAATAACACTTTTAGTAGGTGGTTTAAAAAGCGAAGGTTCTGGATAAATAGAGGCGTGTCTCATGGGGCATTGTTTGGCCACAAATACTTTGTGGCTAAGTGTGAGCTTAATTAATAAAGCTGATTGGGGTTAGGGTGTTACTTCTGAGGTTTTGGGCTTATCTGAGGTTTCTTCAGGCACAGCACCTGTTTTTAGTAAGCTTAAAAGATCTTGTCTTTGTTGACTACGCTTAAGCGCTTTTTGCATTTGATCACCATAATCATCATACCAATCAGCGCCGTTTGGTACTTCAACAGAAAGGTCTCGCATACCTGCTCTGAGAACATGCAAGAAGCTTTGGAAGTTCTTCTCTTGGTCAATAAGAATATTCTTAAGTGTTGTGGAGCTAGTATGTCTCAAGTGAGTCTGTAGTACTTCATACCTTGCAACATTTTGATCAAGTTTTAGGTTTTGTTCAGCAATGCTGTTTTCCATTAACTGCACACTTTCAACTAGCTCGGCTAAGCGAGCTTCAATTTCTAAGTTAGATTCAGGTTTAGGGGTAAGTAAGAGGCTTAAAGTGACAGAAATAATGACAGATATACATAAGGCAAAAAAGACTAATATGCCTATGAATAGCTTTTTGTGTACTTCAAAAAAGTCAGCCTTTGGAGCTAAATTTTTCTCATCGATATCAAGATTTTCTTTCGTCGCCATGCTGCACCTTTTATGAAATTAGTTGTTTTAAACCTTTTTCTTTGGCCTTTTATCGGGGCTTAGGTTTGATCATTAACTAGTCAATTCATTTTTACAGGCTAACAGAAGTAAGGTGGATTGCATATTTTTAGTCCCAACTTACTGTTATCAAAGGATTGACGCATCAGTTTTGCCGTATTCTATTGAAAAAAGTGAGTCTTGTTTGAACTTAACGATACTCGTTTGTGTTTTCTGGCCTTGATTCCAGCTTTCTCTGATGTATATCAAATTTACCCTCTCGCCTATTACTGAAAGTAATCTTTGTCCAAAAGTTATTACATTCGTCTTTTAAAGGCTTAAAATAACCGTCTTATTATTTTTATGAGTCTTATCAAATGCCTCGAATCGGAATGCGACACTTGCAGATGGTGCAAATGATTACACAAACAGGCAATGTTTCTGATGCTGCTGCAATTTTAGGCATAACTCAATCTGCTTTGAGCCATAGAATAAGAGAAGCAGAAAGGCTTCTGAGTGCGCCACTCTTTATAAGACGAAATAAAAAATTAGCACCCACTAGTGCTGGCGAACGTTTACTTCACTCGGCTAACATTATTTTAAATGAGGTGGAGTTAGCGGAATTTGATATTGCTAAGTATTCAGCAGGTATAGAGCAAACACTTAGGCTGGGAGTTGACCATAGGGGAGGAAGCCATTGGTTGCCTGACCTTTATCAGAGTTTCAATGATAAAGTGCCACAAGCTGAAGTTGAACTTGTAAGCGACCCTTATCCTGATGCTTTGTACTGTCTTAGAAATGGGCGTTTAGATGTTTGTATTATGTCTGGTGCTAAAGCTCAGGCGGGGTTTAAAAGTCAGTTTCTATTACGAGATGAGCTTGTTGTAGTGTTTTTACCTGAGCATGAGTTTGCCAATAAAACATTGATTGAAGTTGAAGACTTTAGTGATCAAGTTTACATCACAGATACGACGACCCCTGAATATCATAGAGAATATGAACAGGTTTTTAGCCCTAATAACACTTTTCCAAAACAGGTTGTACGTGTTGGCAGAACGGATACTATTATTGCGTTTATTAAGGCAGGTAAAGGGATTAGTATTTTACCAAAATGGACTCTTCAGCCTTATCTTGAACACTCGAATCTAGAGTATAAATCAATAGGATCGGAAGGTTTTTATATTGATTGGTATGCTTTTTCTCGTAAAGATGAAAAAGAAGGTTCTGCATGTCAGCAACTTGCAGACTCTTTACTTAGGGTGTTTAGTGAATAAAACGTTTTATTGTTAATGAAGCAAAGAGTATTAGAAGCCTTTCTCTAATTTGATTGTCCTTAGAGAAAGGCGGCTGAACTAACTAGTTACCAATTGAAAACATGGTGTCTAGATCATGCTTAGAGAAGGTCTGGAAAGAAATTAGTGTTTCTGTTTTGCTAATACGAAGGTCATTTGCCATAGCGACATTGACTAGGTCGGCAAGTTGTTCGTTATTGTTTACGCGGCATAGAGCAACAAGATCAAAGCGTCCACCGACAGAGAAAACTTCGGTAATGCCTTTTACTTCAGCTAATGACTTAGCCACTTCGTTAGTTTTAGAACGTTCTACATTAATTAAAATGATACCTGTGACCATGGTGTTTTCCTCGTTATAAATTGCCTGATAGGCTGTTAACTTCTTGTCGTGTTAGCTATCTGGATAAAGTAATAGTCTAAATAGCCGTTTTAACTCATCTAATGCTTATGGCATTAAATTATGTAACCTTATTTTTGGCTCTGAACTGGGCTTGATCCCAGCTAGCATCTCGCATGATTGTTTCTAGTGCTTTAACGGTATTCCAAAGATCAATATATTGCACATACAAGGGAGCAAAGCCAAAGCGTAAAATATTGGGTGCTCTAAAGTCGCCAATAATGTTTTGGGCAATCAAAGCTTGCATAATCGCGTAGCCTTCTGGGTGTGTGTATGACACCTGACTGCCTCTTATACTTTGCTCTTTCGGGGTTACAAGTTCAAAGCCATAAGTCTCACAAAGTGGTTCCATTAGACGCATAAAGTATTCAGTTAGTGCGAGTGATTTATCCCTTAATTGCTGAGGGTCGACCTTAGCCATAATGTCGACACCCACTTCTAAAGCTGATGCACCTAGGACTGGTGTCGTTCCGCACAGGGTTTTTTCTATCCCTGGTGCGGCTTCAAAATCGTCACTCATGGCAAAGGCGTTTGCATGGCCAAACCAGCCAGATAAGGGTTGTTCTAAGGCTGCTAAGTGCTTTTCTGCCACATATAAAAATGCAGGAGAACCTGGGCCACCATTTAGGTATTTATAACCACAGCCAACCGCTAGGTCCGCATTTGCCTCGTTTAAGGCTAACGGGACAGCGCCTGTACTATGGCTTAAATCCCACATCATTAAAGCACCTTTAGCATGGGCAGCAGCGGTAATCTCTTTCATATTTAACATGGTGCCAGACTTATAATGCACATGGGTTAGGCAGACTAATGCTGTGTTTTCATCTATATGTTGCATTACTTCATGGCTTGGCACGGTAATGATTTCAATCTCTTGACCAATGAAGTTTTTGACGCCATTTAATATGTATAAATCGGTTGGAAAGTTGCCAGGTTCAGTGACGATTTTGGTACGTTTTGGACGCAACCTAACCGCTGCAGCGGCTAACTTAAATAAGTTCACCGAGGTAGAGTCTGCCACTATCACTTCTTTATCTTGGGCACCGATAATACCTGCAAGCTTAGCGCCTATGCGCTGAGGTAAGGTAATCCAATTATGTGTGTTCCAGCTTCTTATGAGTCCTTGGCCCCATTCTTTCTCTATGACCTCTGCCATTCGCGTCTTAGCTGCTTTGGGCAGTACTCCTAGGGAGTTACCGTTTAAATAGATTAAGTCTTGGGCTAGATCAAACTCTTCTCTTAAGTGAGCGAGAGGGTCTTGTTTATCTAGATCGTGAAAATCAGTCTGATTGACAGTCATTTCTGGTGAAGCTGATGTAGAGGGTGTCATGAAAGTATCCTACTTAAGGCGCTAAAGGGCGTAAAATGGCTCGAACAGGAGAGGCGTCTAGATTTGCAAGTTTTAACGGCAGAGCAATAAGTTCATATTTACCAGCTGATACTTGATCAAAGACTAGACCTTCTAAAATTGCCATGCCTTGTTCTTTTATGGCGTTATGAGCGGCTAAATTTTTTGAGTTTTGTGGGTCTAAAGAAGGGCTATCTATACCAACTAAGATACATCCTACTTGGCCTAACCAATTGATCACTTCCTGACTGATGCTAACGAAGTTTTCATCCCACTCATCTATTGGGAAGCTTTGATAAGTTTTAAATAGAACACGTTTAATTGAATTTGTTTGAGTGTTGATAAGGGCTTGGCAGTCGTTGAGACTGATGCTTTTCCCTTCGATGCCTTGCCCCTTGATATTAAGGTGGGATAGGTCAATAACCTGACATTCTCCGATATAAGCATCTAAAGCAACGTGTGCCATCACTTTACCATTTTGATCATAATGATAAGGTGCATCAGCATGAGTACCTGTGTGTGTTGAGCAATGCAGCCAAGATACATTTACCGGGCATTGGTCATCTATGTGCCAAATGGTTTCACACTGATATTGTGTATCGCCAGGCCACACAGGAATACCAGTACGCAATGTCTGACTAATATCAATAAGGGCAGGAGAGAGTTGCTTACTTAGATTCGTATCTGACATGTTAGATCTCCGTTCTGACAGACCAAAGCTCTGGAAAAAACTTAAGATCTAAAGCTTTACTTAAATAGCTTACGCCACCTGTACCGCCTGTGCCTTTTTTATAGCCTATGATGCGCTCAACAGTCTTCATATGATTAAAACGCCAGCGCTGGAAATTGAACTCAAGATCCACCAGTTTTTCAGCAAGCTCATAGAGCTCCCAATGGGTTTGTGTGTCCTGATAAATACTTGCCCATGCGGCTTCTACCTTGTCGTTATGTTGATAAGGTAAAGACCAATCACGCTCTACTATTTCACTTGGGATATCAAAACCACGACTGGCCAGCAGCTTCAAGCACACATCGTAAAGGCTAGGTTGGTGCAGAATGTTATTAAGATAATCAAATTGCTCATGGTTATTTTTGTGAGCATTAATCATGTCTTGATTCTTGTTGCCCAATAAGAACTCAAGCTCGCGGTATTGATAAGATTGAAAGCCTGAACTCTGGCCCAAATCATCACGAAAGCTGGCGTAGTCTGCAGGTGTCATAGTGACAAGCACTTCCCATGCTTTGATAAGTTGCTCTTGAATGCGGGCAACACGAGTTAGCATTTTAAAGGCTGGGCTAAGTTTACCAGCCAAAATGCTTTGAGCGGCACCGTGAGCCTCATGTAAGCAAAGCTTCATCCAAAGTTCAGATACCTGATGAATGACGATGAATAGCATTTCATCATGTTTGTCTGAACGAGGGTTTTGGCATTTAAGTACGGCATCAAGATCTAGGTATTGACCATAACTAATATCTTGATCCCAGTGTACGCCTTCATCGCTTAGATCGACGTGGGAGGCTTGGTAAGGGCATTGTGACATGTGCTATCTCGCTAAGGATTGATGTTGTTTTTATTTCGTTATGCAAACAGTCTAATATGTCAAAAGGTAAAAATATAATTCATAAAAAGAGCTCTATTCATGAATTTAATTTGTATTTTCTGTTTGCCAGCCTGATCTAGGTCAGATGGGTTTAGTTTTTATGTGACTCAGCGTAGAATACGTCGCACATTTTTATCGGCTAAATAACCTACTAAAGTACTGGGTTAAATACTTGACTATTTTACTTGGTTTTGGTTCTATACTTAGCTTTTAAACTCAGCACTTTTGAAGCGAGAAAATATATGCGCCTGACAACTAAAGGTCGTTACGCTGTAACTGCTATGTTGGACCTCGCTTTACACTCGGATAATGGCCCAGTTTCCTTGGCTGATATCTCCCAGCGTCAAGGTATTTCTTTGTCATATTTGGAGCAGTTGTTTGCCAAACTTCGCAAACAAACTTTGGTATCAAGTGTGCGTGGACCAGGCGGTGGCTATAGATTGAGTCGTGCCAATGATCAAATATTCGTGGCTCAAATCGTAGATGCAGTGAATGAATCTGTGGATGCGACTGGGTGTAAAGGTAAAAATGATTGCCAATCAGGCACGACTTGCCTGACTCACCATTTATGGTGCGATCTTAGTGATCAAATTCATGACTTCTTAAGTCAAATAAGTTTGGCGCAATTAGTGTCACGTAAAGATGTGAGACTGGTAGCGCAAAGGCAAGAAAACGAACAGTTAGTGCATACTGGTGAAATTGACCAGAGCAGCAAAATTAATGCGGAACTCTTGAATTAAATCTAATTCATAAAGGTGCATAATTTGGGTGTTAAGCCAATAGCGGCAGGGTTATTGGCTTAATGTCTTTGCTAAGCACTTCGCAATCTAGTTTAAGTGAGTGTTATTAGATATGACAGATCAGATTGATAAGGCGCTTGAGCGCGAATACGAAGCTGGATTTGTATCTGATGTGGAGTCAGATACTTTTGAGCCCGGCTTGGATGAGAATGTCATTCGTCGTATATCGACCATGAAAAATGAGCCAGAATGGATGCTAGAAGCGCGTTTGAAAGCGTTTAAAGTATGGCAAGAAATGGAAGAGCCTGATTGGGCTCATGTGGATTACGAAAAAATTGATTTTCAAGCCATTTCCTATTTTTCTGCACCAAAAAGCATGAAAGATAAGCCTAAGTCGCTTGATGAAGTTGATCCAGAGCTGATTCGTACTTACGAAAAGTTAGGTATTCCTCTGATTGAGCAACAAATGCTAGCAGGTATCGCGGTTGATGCTGTATTTGACTCTGTGTCAGTGGTAACGACATTTCGTGAAAAACTGTCTGAGGCTGGGGTTATTTTCTGCCCTATTTCAGAAGCGATTCAAAACCACCCTGAATTGGTAAAAAAATACCTAGGCAGTGTGGTACCGACTAAAGATAACTATTATGCCGCACTTAACTGTGCTGTGTTTACCGATGGTTCATTTGTTTACATTCCTAAAGGCACACGTTGCCCAATGGAACTGTCGACTTACTTCCGTATCAATGAGCAAAATACAGGTCAGTTTGAACGTACCTTGATTATTGCTGATGAAGGTAGCCATGTAAGTTACCTTGAAGGTTGTACTGCGCCTCAGCGTGATGAAAACCAATTGCACGCTGCTGTCGTTGAGTTGGTTGCACTTGATGATGCTGAGATTAAATACTCTACAGTTCAAAACTGGTATCCAGGTGATGAAAACGGTAAAGGCGGTATTTATAACTTTGTGACTAAGCGTGGTATTTGTCATACCAATGCTAAAATTTCATGGACACAGGTTGAAACTGGTTCGGCCGTGACTTGGAAATATCCAAGTTGTGTATTGAAAGGTGATAATAGTGTTGGTGAGTTTTACTCAGTGGCATTAACCCGTGGCGCGCAACAAGCAGACACAGGTACCAAGATGATTCACCTAGGTAAAAATACTAAGTCGACCATCATATCTAAAGGTATTTCGGCCGGCCGTAGTAACAATAGTTACCGTGGTTTGGTCCGCATGAATCCAGGTGCTGATGGCGCGCGTAACTTTACTCAATGTGACTCCCTGCTAATTGGTGATCAGTGTGGTGCACACACCTTCCCTTATGTTGAAAGTCGTAATCCTTCTGCCATTGTTGAGCACGAAGCGACAACCTCTAAAGTAAGTGATGACCAAATGTTTTTATGCCAGCAACGTGGCTTAGATCCAGAAAAAGCAGTCTCTATGATAGTGAATGGCTTCTGTAAGGAAGTCTTTAAAGAATTACCAATGGAATTTGCCGTCGAAGCTGGCAAGTTGCTAGAAATTAGCCTTGAAGGCTCTGTAGGTTGAGGACACACGTACATGTCGAATACAAATACTAAAGATACAAGCAGCCTTTTAACCATAAAAGACTTACATGCCAGTGTCGAAGAAAAGAACATTCTTAAAGGCCTAAACCTAGACGTTAAGCCTGGTGAAGTCCATGCGATCATGGGACCTAATGGTGCCGGTAAAAGTACCATGGGCTATGTTTTGTCTGGTCGTGAAGGCTATTCAGTAGAGCAAGGCAGTGCGGTACTTGACGGGGTTGATATTCTTGAACTTGAAGCAGAAGAGCGAGCGCGTGCTGGTCTTTTCTTAGCTTTCCAATATCCAGTAGAGATCCCAGGTGTTAGCAACCTAGAATTCTTAAAGGCATCTGTTGATGCACAGCGTGAAGCGCGTGGTGAAGAGGCTGTTTCTTCTGCAGATTTCCTGAAACTGGCTAAAGCGGCTTGTAAGCAAGTTAACCTACCACTTGCTTTCCTAAAGCGTGGGGTTAACGAAGGTTTCTCTGGTGGTGAGAAGAAACGTAATGAAATCATGCAGATGCTTTTGTTACAGCCTAAGGTTTGTATCCTTGATGAAACTGACTCAGGCCTTGATATTGATGCGCTTCAAGTTGTTGCTGAAGGGGTAAATAGTCAACGTTCGAGTGATCGCAGCTTTGTTGTTGTCACTCACTATCAACGCCTACTTGATTATATTAAACCTGACTTCGTGCATGTTCTTGCTGACGGTAAGATAGTGAAAAGCGGTGATGCTTCTCTTGCTCTTGAACTAGAAGCACAAGGTTATGCTTGGTTACAAACAAGTGATGAAGAAGGACAAAACGCATGAGTGAATGGCTAAATCAAGCCATCACTCAAGCACAAGGTGTGAGTGATTGGCTTTCCCCTAAACGTGATTTGGCGCTAAGTGCCTTGGCCGATATACGTTGGCCAACACGTAAAACGGAAGCATGGAAATACACCTCTTTGCGTCCAGTTGAAAAATTTAGCAAAGAAGCGCCAGCAGCTTTTACGTCAACTTCAACTCTGACTCAAATTCAAGGTTTTGAATGTCTTGATTTAGTGTTTGAAAATGGCCAGTTTGTTACTAATCTAGCTGAACTGACACTGCCAGAAGGTTTGTCTATTCAATTGGCAAGCCAAGCGGATGCAAGTAAACAAGCTGATGTACTCGCTAAGTTCTCTAGCATTAAACCCGAGCGTCACGTTTTTGGTTTGTTAAATGATGCTTTAGTACAAGACGTACTTGTTATTGAAGTCGCTGACAATGTTTGCGTAGCGCCTGCTATACGTATGACGTCAATATTAGGTCTAGCAGCACAAGCTCATACGCGTGTATTAGTGGTATTGGGTGAGCATGCGAAATTGACCGTTAGCGAGCATTACGAAGGTAATGAAGAAAGCTTAAATACAGGTTTCGTTGAATACGAAATTGGTGCTGATGCTCGCCTTGAACATTATCGTTTTGCTTTGCAAACCGGTAAAGCGGTGAGTTTAGGTGGTAGTCATTTCCAATTAGCTGAACGTGCTGATTTAAATAGCACCTTGGTTGGCTTTGGTAGCGACTTATCTCGGGTTGATGTGGATATGGTACATGCTGGCGAAAATGCTTTCGCTAAGATGAATGCTTTTTACTTATTAAACGGTAAGGAGTTGTTCGATTTACATGCAACAGTTGAACATGCTGTACCACATGGTACCACTGAAGAAAATATTCGTATTATTGCAGCGGATCAGGCAAAAGCGGTTTTTAATGGTCGTATTCACATACATCGTGATGCACAAAAAACCTTGGCTGAGCTGAATAATCGTAACCTTTTAATGTCTAACAAAGCAGAAATTAATACCAAGCCAGAGCTTGAAATTTATGCTGACGACGTACGTTGTGCTCATGGTGCAACGGTAGCTGAAATCGATAAGAAAGCCCTGTATTACATGCAATCTCGTGGCATTAGTCGTGCTAAAGCTCAAGTGATGTTGAACTTTGGCTTTATTAACGAGTTGATTGATCAGATGCCAAATCAAGAGTTGGCAGAATGGCTACGTCCGCAAATGCGTGAGAAATTCTCGCAAATGGAAGTGAAATAGGCGATTAAAATGAGTTTTGATGTAACGGCAATACGCAAAGAGTTTCCTATCTTAGATCGCAAGATTGATGGTAAACCTCTTATCTATTTGGATAACGCGGCAACGACACAGAAGCCTCAGTGTGTCATTGATGCAATCGTTGATTATTACACTCAATGTAATGCAAATGTTCACCGTGGTGCTCACCAATTGGCGGATGAAGCAACACGTCGTTTTGAAAATGCCCGTGACATCATTGCTCAATTTTTGAATGCAAAAGCACGTCACGAAGTAATTTGGACCAGTGGTACGACTGAGTCTATCAACATAGTGGCGCATGGTTTAACTAAACTGTTAAAAGCGGGTGATGAAGTTGTGGTAACCGCAATGGAACACCACGCGAATTTAGTTACTTGGCAACAAGCTTGTTTACAAGCTGGGGCAAGTTTGCATGTTGCACCTATCTCAGACTTAGGTGAACTAGACCTTGATGCATTTGATGCCATGTTAAATGAAAATACCAAGATGGTGGCATTTCCACACGTATCTAATGCACTAGGCAGTGTTAATCCGATTAAACGCTTAACACAAAAAGCCAAAGAAGTGGGGGCTTGGGTGCTGGTTGATGGCGCTCAAGGTGCTGCTCATGGCGACATAGATGTGCAAGATATTGGCTGTGATTTTTATGCTTTCTCTGCTCACAAAATATATGGCCCTATGGGGGTTGGTATTTTGTGGGGACGTGAAGAAGTCCTTGCTGATTGGCCTGTATGGCAAACAGGTGGCGAGATGATTTCTCGCGTAAGCTATACCGAATCGAGCTGGAATGTTTTGCCTTATCGCCTAGAAGCTGGCACGCCAAATGTGGGTGATGCGATTGCAATGGGCGCAGCAATTAAGTGGTATAGCGATTTAGATCAAGCAGCGGTTCAAGCCCATGAAAAAGCACTTATGATGAGTGCGACTGAACAAGCTATGGCATTTGATGGTTTACGTATTATTGGTAATGCGAACCATAAGGTTGGTGCAATCAGTTTTGTGATGGACAGCGGCCATCCTGCAGATATTGGCTTTTTGTTAGATAGACAAGGTATTGCGATACGTACAGGTGATCATTGTGCTCAGCCTTTGATGGATAGGTTTCAAGTGCCTGGTACAGCAAGAGCGTCATTTGCGGTTTACAATACATTAGAAGAAGTAGATGCTTTATTTGAGGCGCTACGTAAAGTCAAAACTATGTTGGCTTAGGAGTGTTATATGACTGTTTCTAGTTTTAATCCAGCACAGGCCATTAGTCTAAGTGATGTGGCTAAGGCATATTTTGCTAAAAAAATGCAGAACCAAACTGGCAAGTTAATTCGCCTGACGACTAAGGTAAGCGGCTGTACAGGCTTTGCTTATGTTCTAGATTTGGCTGATAGCCCAGAAGTAGACGATAAGGTTTTTCAGTTTGATGAGTTAACCATAGCGGTTTCTGGTGACGCATTAGGTTTGGTTGCTGGTACTGAAATTGATGTTGCACAAGAAGGACTCAATGAAGTTGTGAAGTTTAACAACCCTAATGTTGTGTCTGAGTGTGGCTGTGGCGAAAGCTTTAGTGTAACAGATCAGGGCGTCGTCTAACTCGCCCTCAGCTCAAATGAATTGAGCCTTTAAAGAGAATTGATTTAATGCAAAAAATGGTCGTAACCCAAAGGCAATGTCCAGCACGAAGAGTACCTAGTGGCGAGCCTACTATTATTGAAGAAGGCCAGTTTCTGACTATAAATCAAAGTTTAGGTGGGAATTACACGGTTACCTTTCAAGGTAATATGCTGCGTATTGATGGCACTGATGCTGATGCTATAGGGCAAGAACCAGAAGTACTAGAGTTTACAGATACTGGTACGGGTGAAATAGTCGAAGATCAAGTTTGGCAGGCATTAGACAGTATTTTTGATCCAGAAATACCCATTAGCTTGGTTTCTCTTGGACTGATTTATAAAGTGGAAGTTGACCAAGCTAGCAAGAGTGTTCGTATTGATATGACATTAACGGCACCAGGTTGTGGTATGGGGCCTGTATTAGTTAGTGATGTAGATTATCGTGTTGCTATGGTCCCTAATGTAGAAACAGTTAAGGTTGAGCTAGTGTTTGATCCGCCTTGGTCTCGTGAAATGATGAGCGAAGAAGCTCAGTTAGAGGCCGGACTTTTCTTTTAACTGACTTTAATCTGACTCAAGAGGTTCACCCTCAGCATTGTTTCTCATACAATAGCGACCCTAGTTGATATCACAGCTAGGGTTGTTTTGTTTTAGGCCAAGGTTTTATGGTCAAGATAAGATAATTGATCCGTTCCCGTTCTTATTGAAAGAGATTTTTACTGATATGTCATTACCAAGCACAACTGAGATTATTGAAGATTTAGAATTTTTCGACGACTGGGAAGACAGATATAAATACATCATAGATTTAGGTAAATCCTTACCTGCTATGGATGATGCGCTAAAAACTGAGCTGCGCTTAGTTAAAGGCTGCCAAAGCAGTGTTTGGATCGAGCCAGGCCAAGATGGCAAGTTAATGACATTCGTAGTTGATAGTGATGCCATTATTGTGCGCGGTCTTTTAGCGTTAGTAATGGCTGCTTATGATAATAAAACAGCGGCTGATATTGATGCATTTGATATTGATGCCTATTTTGCTGAGCTAGATCTTGAGCGTCACTTAAGTCCGACTAGAGGCAATGGTCTTAAATCTATCGTCGCGAGAATTCAGGCAATGGCAAAAGCAGCACTCTAGTTCTGCTAATCTAATAAAGCTTATAGAGTATATGATTTAAAGTAAGTAAATGCTTACTTATATGGAGAAAAAAATGCGTTCCCCTGTTTACCTTGATTATTCAGCAACTACACCGGTTGACCCAAGAGTGGCTGAGAAAATGATGCAATGTCTTTCTTTAGAAGGCAACTTTGGTAATCCTGCATCTCGTTCACACATGTTTGGCTGGCGTGCAGAAGAAGCCGTTGAAGATGCAAGACAACAGGTAGCGGATTTGATCAAGGCTGATGCGAGAGAGATTGTTTGGACTTCAGGTGCAACTGAAGCAAATAATTTGGCATTGAAAGGGATAGCTCATCAATATGGAAAGAAAGGTAAGCATATTATTACCTCCATGATTGAGCATAAGGCCGTATTGGATCCTTGTAAGCAACTTGAGCTTGAAGGTTTTGAAGTCACTTATTTAAAGCCTGATGAGCAAGGTGTTATTCAGCCTGAAATGGTTCAAGCGGCATTACGTGAAGACACTATTTTAGTTTCTTTGCTTATGGCAAATAACGAGATAGGCATAGTGACTGACATCGCCAAAATTGGTGAGTTAACCCGCGCGAACGGTACTTATCTTCATGTTGATGCTGCCCAAGCGACAGGCAAGCTTGAAATAGACGTTAATGCCATGAAGGTAGACCTAATGTCTTTAACTGCCCATAAAACTTATGGACCTAAAGGTATTGGTGCTTTATACGTACGCCGCTCACCAAAGGTAAAAATTGAAGCGCAAATGCATGGTGGTGGTCATGAGCGTGGCATGCGATCTGGTACGCTTGCTACCCATCAAATTGTGGGTATGGGTGAAGCGTTTGAGTTGGCTAACCAAGATATGCAAGCTGATAAAGAGCGCATTACCGTACTTAGAGATAAGTTATGGAATGGTATTAAAGATTTAGGTGGCGTGCATTTAAATGGCCATCCTGAACAAAGAGTTGCAGGCGTGCTTAATGTGGGTTTTGCCGATGTTGATGGTGAAGTCTTGTTGATGTCTCTTGGGGATATTGCTGTCTCTTCTGGATCTGCTTGTACGTCTGCAAGCTTGGAACCTTCTTATGTACTAAGAGCCATAGGTTTACCTGATCAATTAGCGCATGCTTCTCTACGCATTTCGGTGGGCCGTTTTACCACTGAAGAGGATATCGACTTTACGATCGAAACGATTACAAAGGTAATTAGCAGTCTCAAGGGCTAAATCCTTGCTTTAATTTACCGAGTATAAATAAAAAACGGGGCAATAAGCCCCGTTTTTTATTTCTATTTAACTGGTTTTCCAACTGGAGAGCTGCAAGCACTCGCCTTTAAAGAGAACCGGATCAGTTACTTTATTCCCTTTTGTTAACCAAAGTTCTTTACTGCTTTTTATCAACTGCCATTGAACAACACTCAATTTTTGTTTGTTATTTGTGCTGACAAGAGGCCCTAAAGAGACTTGCTGGCCTGTGTCTTTATCTATTGTCCAAAGAGTGAGGCTTTGATCGCTTTCCAGTTTAAAGCTTTGCTGATTATCTGTATTTTTATTCCACTGAATATGTAGTTCAGATTGGCCTGCTTCCGGGCTTTTATAGGCGCTAATAATCAGTTCAGGAAGTATTTTATTCGATTCCTCTGTGGATGTTAAAACCGCTAAATAATTTGGTCCTTGTAAGGATAAACTTGGTGGTATGTTGGTTTTCTCTAATCCAAACTTACCGATAAATAAACTGAGCATGAGAGCGAAACTTAAGGCACTCACTCCTCGCCATAAGAATAAAGATTGCCACCAAGAGGATGAGGTTTTGTCAGTTAAAAAGAGTTCTTGACTTAGCTGCTGCCATACTCTTTTTGGGGGGGCGACATCATCTGTATTGGTGTTAATAGGCTCTAGTCGGTTCTGCCACTGATAGATGGCTTGTTCTAATTCCTTATCAATCTGCATGAGACGGATAACTCTTTGTTGTACCTTAGGTGATAAGGTGCCTAATACAAATTGGCTTGCAAGATGAGAGCGAATCTTAGGGTTTTGATAGCGGTGGGCTAAATTTAATTTTTGAGACATAATTCTAGCTCCTTTAGTCCACGTCTTATCCAAGACTTTAGGGTGCCGATTGGTGTACTTAGCTTGTCTGCCAACTCTGAATGGGAAAAACCATGAACATAGGCCAATACAATCACTCGTCTCGGTTCTTGCTTTAGTTGGTTTAGGCAGTAATTGAGATCTCTTTGTTCTGCTATTACCATGCCTTCATCTGTAATTTGGTTTATATCAGTTTCTTCTAGAGGAGATTCAGGGCGACGATTTGCTTTTCTTATGTAATCCAGTGCTGAGTTTCGAGTGATTTGACATATCCAAGCCCATGCCCAATTCTCACCTAAATCACTCCGATATGACGAAGCTTGGTGCCAGATCTTGTTAAAACTCTCTTGTAAAATATCTGCGGCAATATCTTTATCTTGAATCATTTTTAATATTAAGCCATATAACTTAGGACTGGTGATTTGATAAAGGCTTTCAAATGCCGTTTGATCTTTTAAACATATTTGCGCGAGTAAGATCTCAACCTTATGTTTAAAATTTTTATCCTGTGTTTTATTTGTCGTTGCATCAAAACTCAAAATAGTTTCCTTTTATGGCTCGATCAGTAGATCGAGCCATGGCTAACAATTGAATGTTTTAAGGTTTCTTTGCAAGGTGCCAAACACCTTTCACACCATCTCCTGTGGTATCTCCAGGCTTTGTATCCCTAACCCAAGTATAAAGCGGCTGTCCGTTGAAAGCCCATTGTAAGCTACCATCATTACGAGTGATACGAGTGTAACTTTTGGGTTTTTGCTCACCATCTTTAGCGAGCAGTGGTGGCCATAGTGTCGCACAAGCGCCATTACAGTTAGAAATTTCTGCCGTATCTTTATCAAATGTATAAAGACTCATGCCATTTGCATCTGTCAGAGGTGTTTCCATTTTGTTCTCAGGGCTTTTGTTACTTGAGTAGTAGGAGTCTGAACTTGCTGCGCAGGCTATAAGTGAGTGAGCAAGGCCAACAACACAAAGGGTTTTCAATACAGGTTTCATATGATTTCCATCTTTTTAATTTAGTCATTGATAGAAACGTCCATTCGTTTGTTTTGGATGCATAGGGCATAAATTTTTTTAAAAAATAGTTCCGTCTGATTTATATGAGAAATATCAATATCTCTTTTGCCTGTAATCTTGAGTAATAGCCATATTATCTGGCACAGCTTATCGTCATTTCCAAGCTAGGTACGTGTGTTTTTGAAGTCAGGTTCAGAGTTGCAAGATCATTTTTATAAAGCCTAATGATCTGAACTCATGAGTCTTACAAATTGAACCTTATCTGAAAAGGCAATACAGGAGCTTTTGTTTATTTTTATAATTCGGTTGGATTCTAAGGCTGGCTAATTAATAAGGTGCATTGTGTTTGCTTTTATTGTGATGTTTGAGTTCGCTTTTATTTTTTTATTAATGGCTTTTTGTTTTTTATTAGAGCTTGGTTAAATACGCTCGGCCTTTCTTTGTCCTTCCTTTTTTCTTTTTAGTACTTAATCGCTTAAATGATGAATGCATTTTCAAAATAAATGTAGGGGTAACTACGCCCTAAATTTATCGAGCATAGAGCTAACCTTGTTTTATGTTTGAGTTAAATTGTTGATATTTATAAAAATATTAAATTAAAGGACTAGAGATGGATCAATACGTAGAGTTAATGGAACACAATAGAAAACTTGATAGGAAGCAAGATATTGTACCGCCAAGTGGTCAGTTTACCCAAGTTTGGATTGATGACCAGAAAGTAGATGCAGTACTTGGAGAAAGTATTTTAAGCGTGCTTTTCGCAGTAGGTAAAAATGAAATTGCTCAAAATGATCATGCAAAAATTACCGGTGCTTATTGTGGCATGGGGATATGTCATTGTTGCAATGTTCAAGTGAATGACAAGCATAAGATGAAAGCTTGCCAAACCTTGATTGAGCCTGGTATGCGTATTAATACCCAAAAAAACCGTTTAGAAGAGGGCTTCTAAATGACGCAAATATCACCTGTAGTTATTGTCGGAGCGGGTACGGCTGGTATTTCTGCCGCTGTGGAATTAGCGCAAGCTGGCATTCACTCTATTGTATTAGATGAGGCTCCAAAAATCGGAGGCGCTGTTTTTCGGGGGCCATATCGTGAAGCCATTGAGTTGCCTCATTTAGATTCTAAATTACGCAAAAAGATCTCTAATATTAGGCAGCAATATAATGATCATCAGGCCTTTATCGAACTTAGATTAAATACACGAGTATTAGGGCCAGCAGGTAAAGATAGCTTGTTAGTTCGTCATAAGGATGAAGTGAATGAGCTTAACTATGAACAATTGATTATAGCGACTGGCTGTCATGAACGCAGTGTGCCTTTTGATGGCTGGCAAATGCCGGGAGTTATGTTGCTTGGTGGTGTCCAGCTTCAGCTTAAGTCAGGGTTAGTTAAACCAGGCCAAAAAATGGCTGTTGTGGGTACGGGTCCTTTGTTACCTCTTGTTGCCTGTCAGCTCTTTAAGGCTGGTGTAGAGGTCGTGGGGGTATATGAAGCCGGCAAGTTTAGTGATTTTGCTAAGGAGAGTCGTGCTTTACTTAACCGGCCAGTACTCGCACTTGAAGGTATGGGGATGCTGAGTTATTTAAAAGCAAACGCCATTCCTATGCATTATGGCCAGGGGATTGTTTCTGTTTCAGGAGAAGGTAATCTCAAAAAGGCTCATTTTGCGAAATACACAGATGATTGGTATCCCGTTGAAGGAACAGGAACAAGCCTAGAATTAGATTGTCTAGCAGTAGGTTATGGCTTTGTCTCACGCAATCAGCTAAGCCAATTGTTCCAATTAGATCATGATGTTTGTGCCATTAGTGGTCTTAAGCCGAAAGTAGATATCTGGCAAAAATCTAGTCAGGAAAATATCTATATTGCCGGAGACAGTGTTGGCATCTTAGGGGGAGAAGGTGCCATGGTAGAGGGGCGTATTGCCGCCTTATCGATCGCACAAACTCTTCAAAAGGTGACGACAACTGATGCAAATAGTAAAGCAGATGATTACTTCACTCTGTTGCAAAAAGTGAAAAGCTTTAGGGCTGGTTTTGATCGTATTGGTCGCCGTCGTGAAGGCCTTTTATCCCTATTGAAGCCGAATACCATAGTATGTCGTTGTGAGAATGTGACTCGCTCAGATATCGATGAAGTCATTGAGCAAGGAGTGAAAGATATCACGTCTTTAAAAATGAGAACTAGAGCGGGTATGGGGGACTGCCAAGGAAAAACCTGTAATAGCTATTGTCAGGACAGATTGGGGCATGAATTAAAAAATCCAGATGTTGGACATATTAAGCCACGTTTTCCACTTGACCCTATTCCTTTTTCTGCCTTATCTGATGGAGTGCAATTATGAGTACTAAGACGAATAAAAAATACGACATAGTGATTGCGGGTGGTGGTGTAATTGGTGCTGCTTGTGCTTATTTTTTAAGCAAGGAAAAAGACTTAAAAATTGCATTAGTAGATCTTAAAAAACCAGGTAATGCCTCTCGTGCATCTGCTGGTGGTTTGTGGGCCATTGGTGAATCGGTTGGACTAGGTTGTGGAGTGATCTTTTTTAATCGCATGACAATGCAACAAGCAGATGCAACGGGTGAAGATCTACCGCCTATGAGGCCGCATGTATTACCTGATTACTTTTTTGAGTTTGCTTTAAAAAGTAATGCTATGTACCCAGCTTTATGGCAAGAATTAAAAGACAAGCATGGCGTCGATTTTAAGTTTGAAAAAACGGGCCTGAAATATGTCATGTACGACGAATACGATAAGATGTACGCCGATTCTATCGTAGATCATATCCCAGGTTTAATTGACCAAGTGAGCTGGTTAAGCGCTGAAGAGCTAGCTGAAGATGAACCTTACATTAATAAAAAGTCTATCGGTGCATTAGAATTTAAATGTGACCATCAGGTTAATCCTTATCGTTTAAATGAAGCATATTTAGAGGCAGCACGACAAAATGGCGTTGAACTCTTTTTAGAAACGGAAGTGCTATCGATTGAGAAACGTGGAAATAAGGTAATTGGCGTTGAAACTGATGCAGGCTTCATTGCCTGTGACACCTTAATTAATGCAGCAGGCAGTTGGGCTGCACAATTAAGTAAAATGGCAACGGGTATTGAGTTGCCTGTCTATCCAGTTAAAGGCCAAATTATCCTATCTGAGCGTTTACCAAAAATTCTTAAGGGCTGTGTTTCTACCACAGACTGCTATATTGCCCAAAAAGATAATGGTGAGGTCTTGATTGGAAGTACCACAGAAGAAAAAGGCTTTGATACAACCAATACCTTGCCAGAGCTTAAAGAGCTAGTGAATGGTGCAGTGAAGTGTATTCCTATGCTAAATGATTTAAACATTAAGCGCTGTTGGGCGGGGTTAAGACCAGGTACACCAGATGAGTTTCCTATCTTAGGAGAAATGGAAGGCGTGGAAGGGTATATCAATGCTTGCGGTCACTTTAGAACAGGTATTTTAACTTCAGCTATTACGGGTAAGTTAATTAATGACTTATATCGCGGTTTGCCTTTAGATATGGATATTACGCCATTTAAATACTCCCGTTTCTTGAAACCAAAAGAAGGTTCGAAGGTAATTGAAGACGCATTAGTTTGATTTAATTTTAGCTAATCAAGTTAAATAACAAAGCCAGCAACTGCTGGCTTTGTTATTTTGAGCATTTGTAAAAACTTTTTGCTTACTGATATTACATGACATTACAATGGCCGCGGATTTTTTTAACTCATTGTTTTGAGTATTTATTAAGGATGTTAAATGAAAAAAATTATTCTGCCTCTTGTTCTATCTTTACCTCTTTATTCAGTGGCTAATGAAATGTCGTTTGGTGGCGCTATAGGCATGTGGGATTATAGTGATGAAGAAGGTTCTAACGATTCGACAACAATAGAAGCGTCTTTTAATTATGAAATAATTGATAATCTTGATGTATCTGTACGTGTTGGTGTCGATGCAGGTGAGGAGACAAGTGGTTATGGTAATAATACGAGTTTAGTTAGAAGGGCTTATGTAACCAGTCATATTGAGGCCTACTGGAAACCTAAATATCTCAAAAATGATTTTTAGTTTTATGCATTACTTGGTCTTGCAAGTATTGAAATGTATGGAGAAATAGAAGATATATCAGATGGAAGCATTGTAGAAACGGATGACTCAACGTCAGGTTTTGCTTATGGTGCAGGTATAAGTTATAAGGCGTTTGATCATAACTCGATTTTTGTCGAGTGGCGTCAACTTCCTGATGGTAATGGTTATGATTTATCTAGTATTAGCCTTGGATTAAGTATCCCTCTTTAGTCTCTATTATAGAATTGCTTGATTATGCTAAGTATCAAGCAATCATTCATAGTTCTCTTCCTTCTAAAAAAGCACCTTACTTTAAAAGGCTTTATGTACTTTAATTAAGTTGTATTAATAATCCGTATATACCTTAAAAGTATTTTGCTTCTCATCTTCTTTATTATATATGCAAAACTAGAGAAGCATTTTTGTATTAGGAGGGGATAATGAAATCACTTATAGTACTGTTGTTTAGCTTCTCTCAACTTCTTTATGCAGAAGAAGAGGGAGTAGAGTCTGATTTTACTGAAGGTTTATATGTTGGTGGAGCTATCGTTACTTGGAACTATGAAGAGTCCGGTGAAACTTATAATCCTATTTCATTTGAAGCCATTGCTGATTATCGACTATTTAATCCTCTAGATATTTCAATCAGACTAGGAATGGGGTTCGGTGAAGATGAGTCTGAATCAAACCCAAATTCCGTTGAGATGGGGTTCTATAAACTCCTCTATTTGAAGCCCTATATTAGTTTGAAAGAATTAAAGCTATACGGTTTGATGGGCTATGCAAATTATGATGTTGAATCTAGCCCAAATGTAGGCACTTCTGGAATTAGCTATGGAGTAGGCGCTGATTATAACCTTTTTGATGTTGCCAATGCATTTCTAGAATGGCGGTTTTTACCTGAAGCTGATAGTTCAGATCTTGCATCAATTAGTATGGGAGTGATTTTGCCCTATTAGTTCATTTAGCTATTAGGGCGACGGATCGATTTAAAAATATCGTATTTGATTTCATCGTAAAACCAACTGTCTAAAAGTAGATATGCCACAGTTTCTATCATGAATGCTTTGGAATGAGGCTCAATGAAAGAGAGTAAGCGTCTTAGAAAGCAGTACATAAGCGAGATATGATTTCTTCATACTGTGGTTTTTTTTCACAATACGAATGCTAAGTATTGGAAAAACACTTCTATAGCAGTTAGTGTTTTATTTATATTGAAACTAGAATCAATAAAGACTGAATAAAAACACCTAACTCAAGCTTTCCTGCTTTTGGACAAATTTGTCATATAGCTTTTATGATATGTATTTAAGGGTGATTTATTATTTAACTGATACTCTTTGTAAGGAAAATCGTATGAAATTAGGTTTATGGATCTCTGCAGTTGCGATTGCTTGTTTACCTTTTACCGTAAACGCCGCTGATATCTCAGCGGGTAAGGCAAAATCAGCTGTTTGCGCGGCATGTCATGGTGCAAATGGTATTGCAATGATTCCTACTTACCCAAATTTAGCAGGTCAAAATGCTGGCTATATAGACGCAGCGTTGAAAGCTTATAAGTCAGGTCAAAGAAAGGGTGGTCAAGCCGCTATCATGGCGGGAATGGCTGCGCCTCTTTCTGATGCGGATATTGCTAATTTAGCGGCTTACTATAGTTCATTAAAATAATTGAGTTGTTAATTCTTAAAAGCGAACCACTCGGTTCGCTTTTTTGTTTGTACTTGTTAGTCGCTTAATTCTTGGCTTTAACTCTAACGATGCTTTTCAAAAATAAGTTAAAAATCTCATTGTGTAGAAAATTCCATCTTCTGACTTTAATAAGATTGTTTTTATAAAAAATCAGAATGAATGACATGTGATTTAACTAAAAACCAACTTGTATAAGCGAACCACAAATTACTCTCTAGTGTCATTAAAGACCGATGACTCACTCGCATAACAATAATCAGGTTCAGAAAAAACTGATTTTAAAATTAATAACCTAATTCATTTTAAAGTGTTTAAAAACATTAGGTTGTGAACTTTTTATTCACCCCTTCTCTATTTTTGATTATATATTCAGGGGTAAAAATCGCTCTATAACATTGAATTTTAATTAACGATTCAGATTAAGAGCATAACAATCCCTTTCTCTATTTTAAGCTCAGATTTTATCATTTCATCGTTATGTATCTTAATGTAAATTAAATGTGCACTAGATACCTTTTCTTAGGCTTATTAATCAAAACGACTAGAATTGAATAATTAAAGTAGTCGATAAAAAAAGCTACCAAGATAATAATTCTGCAACTGAGTAATTAATTGAACCAAATAAACAAAAAAATATGCCTATGTTTGTAACGCCTACCGAATCCAGAAAGCCCGGACGCCCTTCTAAAAGTCTTAATAGTGATGAGAAGAATCAATCTAGAAAGGCCTTATTAGAGGCTGCCAGAGCGCTTTTTGCTAAAGACCCCTATGCAAAGGTCTCAACGCGAAAGATTGCAGAAAGAGCGGGTGTGAATCCAGCACTTATTCGTTATTACTTTATTAATAAAGATGGTCTCTATCAGCAGATGTTAACTGGCATGGCGGAGGAGTTACAAAGCCATATTCTCAATTCAGATTGGAGTGAGGTATCAAGTCCAATAGAGCCTATTGTTCGTTCTTATGCGGCAATGTTTGCTAAAGAGCCTGGTGTTGCCAAACTCATTTTCAGAGAACTTCTGCTTAATGATGAGGGAAGCCGTTCTAAAGTCATTGATTTAGTGATTCGCCCTGATAGGGAGTTTGTACTTAAATTTCTGCAGGCCTCCCACTTTAAACCATTAAAACCTGGTGTGAACCCTGTGTTTCTTGTCTTACATATTATGGGGAGCACAGTCCTTCCCTATTTGATGAAAGAATCGATTGAAGAAGTGGAAGGGGAATCTTTAACTCATGATCACTTTGAACAGATGATTCAGCAAAGTATTCAATTTTTAGAAACCGCATTTATTGATCAGGAGAAAAGTGAGTGAATCCTTCTAAGCTTTTACAAACAAAAATTATGTTGCCACTTGCTGCTGCAATGGGTGTGGCTATCTTGGTTATATCGAGTCAGGCACCTGAAAAAATTGAAATTAACACAGAGCGAAAGCAAGGGCCTTTAGTTCTTATTGAAGAGGTGAAATTAGCTAGGTTAGACCCAATTGTCACGGGTTTTGGGCGTGCCAAACCCGTGACTACTTGGGATGCGATCAGTGAGGTCAGTGGAAGAGTTGTTTACCAGCATCCAACTTTAAAAAATGGTGCTTTTATTCCAACAGGAACTTTAGTTCTAAAAATAGATCCTGTGGATTACGAACTGGATTTAGCTCAAAGCCAAGCAGACCTGCAAACCAAAAAAATAGAGGTGAAGCGTGTTGATTTGAATGAGCAGCAATATTTACGTTCATTAGAAATTGAGACAAGCCGCTTGGCTCTGACTAAGAAAGAATTAACGAGAATTGAAACGCTACAAAAGAAAGGTGTTGCTTCTAGATCGACACTTGAAGATCAAAGAAATGCGGTACTATCTCAAGAAAAGATCGTTTGGGATTTGCAAATGCAGCTGGATAATATCCCTACAGACAGGGCTGTAAGTGAAGCAAATGTTAAGGTGGCGGAAGCAAGTTTAGCAGATGCCAAACGTAATCTTCAAAGAACTGAATTTAGCCTTCCTTTTGATGCTCGTATTGGAGATGTAAACACAGAACTACAGCAAGTGGTTAATCAGCAAGAGTTGCTTGTTTCGGCTCATGATATGCGAGTAATGGAAGTAACTGCAAATATGCCAGTGGCAAGTTTTGTCAGTGTTATTCGTGCAATCTCACAAACATCTTCTAAAGATAGGCGAACTTCTTTTAGTGATATCAATGGCTTCAATTTTACTGCTGTAATGACAGCAAGATTAGGTAATCGTACGATTCAGTGGCAAGCAAAAGTTACCAGTGTCAGTGATGGTATTGATCCATCAAGTAACACCATAGGGGTGACGGTTGAAGTTGTGAACGACATGGATAAGTTTGATCCAGTTGATTCGCCTCTCATGGTTAAAGATATGTATTTACAGGTAGATGTGTCAGGCCCTGCTAAAGAGCAAATTGTGATCCCCATTAAAGCTGTACATGGGGATAAGGTGTATCTAGTTAATAAAGAGAATGAATTAATTATCCAAAGAGTTGAAATAGCGTATGTCCAAGGTGAATTTGCTGCAGTTGCAAAAGGAGTAGACGTTGGAGACAAAATTATTCTCACCGATTTAATTGCACCAGTTAGTGGTATGTCTATTCGTACTGTCACACAGGGAATAGAAGAATGATTCGATTTTTTGCGATACACCCTACTGCTGCAAACCTTTTGATGTTGATGTTGATCCTGTTAGGTTTAAACTCTTTATCTGATCTTAAGCGCGAAACGTTTCCTGACTTTAGTATTAATGCAATTAAAGCCACTGTCATTTACCCAGGCGCTACGCCTGAAAGTATTGAAAGTGCTTTGTGTATTCCTATGGAAGACGCTGTTGATGGTTTAAGTAATATTGATGAAGTCAGCTGTGAGGCGACAGAAGGTTTAGCAACGTTGACGGTAGAAATGGCTGAAGGAGGGGATTTCAGTAAGTTAATGTCAGAGGTGAAAAATGAGGTTGATGGAATAAACACCTTCCCTGAAGATGCAGAAAGCCCTTTTATTACAGAAGCGAATCGAACTGACGAAGTTATTGACCTTGCCATACATGGCAAGAATATGACGACAACCGAGTTAAAGGAATACAGTGAAGAAGTAAAAAGAAAGCTTAAACAAGAGCCGGGTATTTCATTGATAGATATTAAAGGCTTCTCAACCCATCAATTACAAGTGGATGTATCTTTACCTTTATTAAGGCAGGTCGGTTTATCAATAAATGATTTATCTGACGCATTATCAAACCAAAATATAGAAGCGCCAAGCGGTGAATTAAAAGATGATAATAGAGCTCTGTTGATACGTATAGACCAACAGCAGGTCACTGCTTATAAACTGGGTCAAACAGTTGTTTCAGCAAGTGAAGAAGGTGGGCAAATTCTGTTATCTGATATTGCAAAGATAACAGATAGATTTGAGCTTGATGAAGATAAAATTTGGCAAGACGGTGAACGTATTGCGCTTTTAAAAATTAATAAAAATAAATCACAAGATGCAATCAATATAGCTAATACTGTCAGAGCGTTTGTGGAAAAAGAGCAAGCGATATCTCCCGAGGGCATTTCCCTTGTCCTGTCTAATGATCAATCTACTAACATTTTAGATCGCCTGACTATGTTGCTTGAAAATGGCTGGCAAGGGATTCTTCTCGCTTTCTTTGTTATGTGGCTTTTCTTTACGTGGCGCTATGCTTTTTGGGTTGCCATGGGGTTACCTGTTTCTTTTTTAGGCGCCTTATGGCTAATGTCAATTTTAGGGATTAGCGTCAATATGATCTCTATGGTAGCTATGTTGATCGCTATTGGCCTTCTGATGGACGATGCTATTGTCATTGCAGAGAATATTGCTTCTCAGGTCGCGGCAAACGAAGATATTAATGAAGGCGTTGTAAAAGGGGTCACCATGGTTTTCCCTGGGGTGCTTTCTTCCTTCTTAACCACTTTGGCTATTTTTGGTGGTATGGCGTTTATATCTGGCACAATTGGCCAAGTCTTAAGTGATATTCCCATTGTTTTGATTTTGACTTTGACAGTGTCTTTAGTTGAAGCATTTTTGATATTACCAAGCCATCTTGCTCATGCATTACATAAAACCCCTAAGTCAGATGTTAAAGTAAATCTAATTAATCGATTTAAAGAGCGTTTTATTAATGCCTTTGAAAGATTTCGTAATACCCAGTTAGTCAACATTGTTGAAGCCATTATTCGTTTTAGGTACCTTTTTGTTGGTAGTTTAGTTGGCGCTTTATTTATCTCAGTTTCGTTGATGGTAAGTGGTGCTTTGGCGTTCAAAGCTTTTCCTAATACAGAAGCTGATATTTTGGTTGCCAGAATTATCATGCCTCCCGGCACTGCATTACAGCAAACTGAAAAAGTGGTGAATCATGTTGTCACTGCCGCTAAGACACTCGAGAAAAGCTTACCTTCAAGCGGTGAGCAAGAGTTGATTGAGCACATTCGGGTAGAGTTTAATAAAAATGCAGATGCCTTTATTACTGGAGCACATGTTGCCACTGTGCAGGTTGAATTTCTGACGGTTGCTAAGCGAACGCCGAGTATTTACGAAATTGAAACGGCTTGGGAGAAAGCAATAGGAGAATTGCCAGGTGTTGTTGCTCTGTCTATAAAAGAGCCTTCCAATGGCCCAGCTGGTTTAGCAATTGATATCCAATTACAAGCGAATGATATGCAACAAATGATGGCAGCAGGGAACCGTATCTTAGCTGAAATTAATCAATATAAAGGGGTGTCGAACGTCATGTTAGATGTGCGCCCAGGTAAGCAAGAATTGGAGCTCAAGCTTAAACCCGGTGCCTTGTCTTTAGGGGTCAATGCTGCCACCTTGTCAAACCAAATAGGTACCGCTTTTAATGGGGTGAAAATTGATGATATTCAGCGAGGTTCAGAGCAACTTGAAATAGAGCTAAAACTGTCAAGGCAAGACACTCTATCGCAAAGCCAGCTTGAACAGTTTCCAATTCGATTAAGTGATGGCAGTGAAATTCCATTGTCTGCATTGGTTGAATTTAATTATGAAAGAGGTTTTTCTCGTATTAACCGAGTTAACGGCTTACGCACTTTGAGCGTAATCGGTGACGTTGATAACCAAGAGCTGAATACGAATGTGCTTTTAGCTAGGCTTTCCAATGGTATTTTAAAAGAGATTAAGCAAGATTACCCAAACATTCGAGTGAATTTGGAAGGCGAAAATAAAGAAGGTAATGAAACCTCAAGTTCAATTGTTGAAAAATTCTTAATGGGGTTGGTGGGTATTTTTATTATCTTAAGCTTTCAGTTTAGAAGCTATATAGAACCGGTCATTGTTATGATGGCGATCCCCCTTGCACTAATAGGATCTCTTTGGGGGCACTTCATTATGGGATACGATATGACGATGCCAAGCATGATAGGTTATGTGTCTTTAGCTGGCATAGTGGTTAATGACTCAATCTTATTGGTTGACTATATTAAGCGGAATGTAGCAGCAGGAGTATCGGCTCATATTGCCGCTGTGAATGCATCTAAGGCGAGATTTAGAGCCGTGTTTATTACCAGCGCCACGACCATTGCGGGTTTAGTACCTTTAATGTTTGAAACCAGTACTCAGGCGCAAATTATGCAACCTATGGTGGTAAGTATTATTTTCGGCATGATTACTTCAACTTGCTTAATTCTATTTTTGCTGCCTAGTCTGTACGTCATTTTAGATGATTTTGGATTGGTTAAAAAACCGTCTGAATCTGACTAGGGAAACTGCGGTTAAGTCACCTCTTCTCAGTCTGCTTTTTTAAGGTATATAGGGAAAAAGTATCACACAAGGTGTTACTTTTTCTGAAATAGCGAGTAGGTATTATTTAAAGACCCGAAGGGCGTGGTCTAAAAGCCCTATCTTTATGTTGAGGACCTTATCAATAGAATCACTATTAAGTAGCGCTCCTCGCCATAAATCTAGTTGCTTTTATCCACCCGCTGAGGCGGGAGAACTTATTCGCAGCTTCCCTAGACTGATAACTACCTGCTTTGCAGATTCCTTAGTCACCTATCGGGGCTCTTTGTTAATAAGGCCCCTTTATCCAGTTTCGCTTTTCCGCTTTTCTTCTTTGTTAAAGTTTAAAAGAGGCAACGTTTTCTTTAAGTTTCAACTCTATTCACTTTTTGACAAAACTTTGCATCTATCTCAACTAAGCTAATAATCAAGACTCTGATATCGCTGCCTGTTTAATTATGCTTATTCAAGATGCTGTATTAGAAAGGATTTAAACTATTGACCTAAAGGTTCATGTATTTTGTTTGACGGTTTGGAGCTTAGATGGCTGACTCTTTAGAACATAAAATTAATCAAATCTCTTATGAACTCACGATTCATCAAACGGCATTGGATAATGTGAGTGCATATATTTTTATGAAGGACCTTGATGGCCGTTACACCTACGCTAATAAAATGGTACGAGAGCTATTTAATTGTTCTCTTGAGGAAATTGTTGGTCAGGATGATAGCTCATTTTTTTCTTTAGATGATTCAGATGAAATTACCGTTAACGATACTTATGTCATGGTGAACGGAGTCAGCATAGAAAAAGAAGAGCGTAATGTCATCATGGAAACAGGTGAAGTTCGCTATTATTGGACAACCAAGAAACCCTTGTTTGATGCTAAAGGTAAGGTAATTGGGTTAAACGGTATTTCCACAGATATTACCGATCAAAAACAAATGCAAACTAACTTAAGGGATAACGAACGTCAGTTAAAAACCATTATCAATCATGTCGATGCGTATATTTATATGAAAGATAGAGAAGGTAAGTTCTTATTTATTAATGATAAAACCGCCGACTTATTTGGAGTACACGCAAGTGAAGTAAAGGGTAAAACTACTCGACAATTATTACCTCCGGAACTTGCTGATAATTTTGATATTTTGGACCATAAAATACTAGCATCAGAGGAAAAAGTGGAGGGAGAAGAGGTCTTTTCTAATGAGTTGGGTCCTGACAAGTATTATTGGTCTACTAAGATTCCGATTAAAGACGAAAAAGGAAAACTTGTTTCGTTTGTCGGTTTTTCAACCGAAATAACGAAAATAGTTGAACAAAGGAAAGAGTTTAAAGAGCAAGCCGCTACGGATGAGTTAACTGGGATTGCGAATCGAAGACACTTTATGGCTGAGGCTTACTCTAAGCAAGCCAGCGCGATACACAAGGGTTCAAGCATGTCTGTGATGATTATTGATCTTGATTACTTTAAGCGAGTAAATGACAGTTTTGGTCACCATATTGGTGATGTCGTACTAAAAGAAATTGCCATTGAGTTAACTCAAAGTGTTAGATCAAATGATCTGGTTGCGAGAATGGGAGGGGAAGAGTTTGCTGTTTTATTGCCCTGTACCAATTTATATCAAGCTAGCCTAGTCGCAGAAAAATTACGTTTAAAAATTACCTCTTTAGTGATACCAGAAAAAACTGGCTTGAGTTTGACGGCAAGTATTGGTATTGCCAGCTGTGAACTTCATCCAGAAGGGGTGGGAGCTGCCATGATAAAAGCAGATGAAGCGCTCTATTGTGCTAAGCATAATGGACGAAATCAAGTGGCGACTTAAGGCAAACCATTGAAAAATCAGCTGTACTAACAATTGATAGACAGGTTTTTAGGGTTTATACACCATGCATATAATAAAACTGATTCCACTTTTCTTTTTGCTGGTTAGCTCCTTTTTGCCGGCTGGTACTTTATCTCTTACTCATATTCGACCGCATAATGATACTGATGTGCGTAATGCCTACTTTATTGATGTTCTCAAACTTGCACTTTCAAAAACAGAGCGTCGGTATGGCCGTTTCGAATTACATAAATCAGAAGTTGAAATGAATCAGTCGAGGGCTCTGAAGAACCTTGAAAATAAAAAAAATATTGATGTAGTTTGGACTATGACATCAATTGAAAGGGAGGAGTTACTTGAGCCAATAAGAGTCCCTTTATTAAAAGGTTTACTTGGTTATCGTGTATTTATTATCAGAAAAGGGACGCAAGATAGCTTTTCTTCTGTGAAAAGTATTTCTCAACTCAAAAAACTATCCGCAGGGCAGGGGGCTGATTGGCCTGATACAGAAATTTTAAAAGCAAACGGGTTCTCAGTTGTTGAAGCGAGTGGTTACTCAGTTTTATTTAATATGTTGGCTGGAAAGAGGTTCGATTATTTTCCTCGTGGTGTGAATGAGCCCTGGGCTGAAGTGACCGCTCATGTTGATAAGAACTTGGAGGTAGAGAAAACACTGATACTGCAATATCCTGCACCTATCTACTTTTTTGTTAATAAGGATAATCAAGCCCTTGCTAAGCGAATTGAATTAGGTTTGAGAATGGCGATAGAGGATGGTTCGTTTGAGCTCATTTTTCGTAACCATCCTGCTAATAAAGAAATCTTCAACCTAGCAGAGATAAGCAAACGTCGTATTTTTAAATTAGAGAACCCCTATTTACCGGCTAAAACACCAATTGATGAGGATGTGCTTTGGTATCAAGGGGACTAGTATTGAGGGCACTTTAGTAAGGTTTGTATGATTATTTTGTAGCTAATTATTTTGTATTACATGACACGAATAGTGTCTAGCCTTAGGCTACCCTAAACAAGGTTAGAGACCGAAATTAAGTTTTTTGATTCTAAAATAACAAAGAATGATAACTAAAATAGGTAAACCGTGAAATATTGAAATCACATAACCTGGTGATAGGTATTCAAAGGCAATTGAACTAATTAACATGCCTAGTCCAAATCCTGTGTTTTGCATAAAGGAAATGGAGCTGAATAGAGGTAATCTAATCTTGTCTTCTGTGTGTTGAGCTCGAGTGATAAAGCAAACTTCTGAAATGCCATCACCTATGCCAGCTATAAAAAAGCAAATTAAGCTCAAAACCAAGATGTTTTGATTAAAGGCTAAAATAAATCCAGAAGACATGATGATTACAGCAATAAAAAAACTTTTTTCCATGCGCTTTTTATTTTCATCAGTCACCTCCTGTTTAGGTATTAAACCAAGGCGTTTACTTAAGAGTGCACCACTTAGTTTGCCTAAAGCCCATACGGCTATGATATAGCTCATTATCTGTGCAGCTGAGCTTGGGTCAAAGTATTTAGCAATAATAGGGAAGCCTACATTGTGAGATGCGCTTCCTAATGTGTCTGCTAGTGTAATTAGGAGCATGGCAGATATTATGGGAGATTTTGCTAATGCTTGTTTTAATAACTCAATATCTTGTTTAAAGGTTTGCTGTAATGGACTTTGTTTAATTTCTTTTGGATATAAATGAATGACTAAAGCGACACAGGTCGCGGCGCCCAAATAGCCTAAAATATTTAAAAAGATAACGGACTCATAACTGAATACGCCTATGATAATGCCTGAACTGAGAGCGCCAAGCACCATTCCGATAGAGGATAAAGTCGTTATCCATGAATTAGTCTTACCAAGGTTATGTGGGCCAATAAAGGATGTTAGCTGACTATTAAGGCCGATACTAAAGAGGCTGTTTGCCACTCCTAGAATAAACCCGAGGAAAGGAATAATCGTCAAATGAACATCCGAATAGGTAATTAAAAGGAGCGATAAGCAGCTAGCGCGAATTAAATCTAAGCATACAAGGGATACTTTTCCTGGGTAAAGACGGAAAAGGCTACTGGAAGCTAAGCTCGCAACTAGACCGCCAAAGACACGGCAGGCTAAGAAAATACCGACCATGATAGGACTATTTGAAAGATAATAAATGTATGAGCTTAGTGCCACCATATTCAAAAAGGCGGAAAAATCTGAGAGAAACCTTGCGCTAAGAATAAAGGTGATGTTTGAGGATATTATATTTGTCTGATTGCTGTTGGCGTTAGTGCTAGCGGGCATTAGTTGGTCGTCTTGTCCAAGTAGTCTAATGAAAAGGTACGACTTTATGTCTTAATAGGTAATCAGCATAGATAAGATTTTTTACATCTTGTTGGTGCAATAGGGTGAGTCCGTTAGGTTCAAATTTTGGGTTTGATACGTTTTTAAACTGCGCTAGATATCATACTTACCTTCAAGGAAGGTCAATGATGTGTTGAGCGCTTTCTCTACTTGAAATTCCATTGCCATTCTTTCGTTTTGAGGAAGATAGAAAGCCATATCCACTTCGTGACGTATATATCTAGGAGGAAGGTGGTTTAAAGTTTGGCAAATCAGATCGGCAATAAAGTTATCAGAAAACTCTTCTGCGAAATGCGTATTAATATAGTCAAGGACAAGGTGCTCGTAGTAATTATGGATATTATTATCTAGCCTCATTTTATTGGCTCCTATTCCTGTTAGGTCCGAAAGAAATACCTTATTCAAGTATAGGTATCCTGACATGACTTGCTGCCTGTTTGCTTAAAAAAAGCAGTATGTTTGCTTAAAAAAAGCAGTATGTTTGAGAGTAAAATGAAAGAGTGGGTGGCAACGAACTTTATGATAAACACGAATAATTGTCGCTTTTGCTAAAAAAAGCATTATTTACATACAATTTTAATAAATAGATGCGTATAATCTGCGCGCTTATCATTTTTTGGAAACTGATAGGTATTAAATTCGTAGGAATTACCTATCAATTAATTAAATTTTTTGGAGTTTAAAATGGCTGTAGAACGCACTCTATCTATCATCAAGCCTGATGCTGTTGCTAAAAACGTTGTTGGTGAAATTTACTCTCGCTTCGAACGTTCTGGTCTTAAAGTTGTTGAAGCTAAAATGGTTCAACTAGATGACGAATTGGCTGGTGGTTTTTATGCTGAGCATAAAGAACGTCCTTTCTACAAAGACCTAGTTGGTTTCATGACTTCTGGTCCTGTAATGATCTCTGTACTTGAAGGTGAAGGCGCTGTTCTTCGTCACCGTGAGCTAATGGGTGCTACTAACCCTGCTGAAGCTGCTGCTGGCACATTGCGCGCTGACTATGCTGCGTCTATCGATGCTAACGCTGTACACGGTTCTGACTCTCTAGAGTCTGCTGCTCGCGAAATCGGTTATTTCTTCGGTAAATAATTGCTTTTTTGCAGCGATTTAACTTATTAAACTTTTACTCTGTATTTGTTTGATAAGTAAAGAATCTCCTAAAAGAAACAGGCTAAAGCCTGTTTCTTTTTAGAAGCTTCTGAAAAGGATGTCTTTTTCAGAAGCTTTTTTGTTTTAAACTATTAATACCTAATGCTGAATTTTGGCAAGTGACATGACTATGACTGAAGTTAAAAAGGTGAACTTACTGGGTTTACCACCTAAAAAAATGATTGAATTTTTTGAGTCAATTGGCGAAAAGAAATTTCGGGCGACTCAGGTACTGAAATGGATTCATCAAAAGGGTGCTGATGATTTCGATCAGATGACAGATGTTAGTAAGGCACTACGTCATAAGCTTAAGGATATTTGTGAGATTCGTGCTCCAGAGGTGGTTTCTCAAAACATCTCAAATGACGGAACCCGTAAATGGATTATCCGTACTGAAGGTGGTGGTAATAACTGTGTTGAAACTGTGCTTATTCCAGATGGCGACCGAGCGACATTATGTGTTTCTTCACAGGTTGGTTGCTCCCTAGATTGCAGTTTCTGTTCAACTGGTAAGCAGGGTTTTAACCGTAACCTGACGCCAGCTGAAGTCATTGGGCAGGTATGGGTTGCTATCAAATCCTTTGGTCCATTTGATCCCAATGGTCCTCGTCGTGTGACTAATGTGGTCATGATGGGAATGGGGGAGCCTTTGATGAACTTTGAGCCCGTTGTCGATGCTATGACACTGATGATGGATGATAATGCTTATGGCATGTCTAAGCGTCGTGTTACCTTGAGTACATCAGGTGTTGTACCGAAAATTTATGAGCTCGCTGAACGAACGGACGTATCTTTAGCTATTTCTCTTCATGCACCAACAAATGAATTACGTGATGTTTTAGTACCTATCAACAAGAAGTACCCAATTAATGAATTATTAGGGGCTTGTCAGCATTATTTGACCAGCTTGCCTGATAAGCGTCATATTACCATTGAATACACTATGATGGCGGGTGTGAATGATAGTGAAGAGCAAGCAAGAGGGCTATCTAAGCTGTTAAAGACATTAGAATGTAAAATTAATCTGATTCCTTTTAACCCGTTCCCTAGTTCTGGTTATGATAAACCATCGAATAATCAGGTTCGTCGATTCCAGAAAGTGTTAGCAGATGATGGCTATACCGTCACAGTCAGAACAACACGTGGTGATGATATTGATGCGGCATGTGGCCAACTTGTTGGTGACTTCCATGATAAAACCCGTCGTAGCCAAAAGTATATTGAACTCAAGGAAATTCAAGACTAACCATGTTATCGGATGCTTACTCTGGATGAGTAAGTCGGGCTAGCTTTTTATTTATCGTATTCGACTGACAAGGATGTCAATGATGCGTATTTTATTATCGCTTATATTAAGTGTCATTTTGTTTGGCTGTAGCCATCAGCCTAGTAGTATTTCGCCTGTAAGTAACCCACCTAAAAGTTTGATCACTAAACTTGATTTCGTGCAGAAGTATTTGGCTTTAGAATCATGGGCTCAAGCCGGAGTAATCCTATCATCATTTACCTCGGTAGAGCTGGCTTATTTATCTCAAAACTCTCTAGACTATTTGCGGTTAAAAGGGGTTTATTTAACTCAAAGTAGACAAATTGATAAAGCAAAAAAACACTATCAATTTGCCGTAAAAACCTTCCCCAATGACATTGTGTTATTGAACAACTTTGGTGTTTTGTTGCTTGCGAATAAAGACTTTATTCAGGCCTGCAACAATTTTAAAAAAGCAGTCTTGTTATCGTCTCAAAACTCATTTTCTGGGCTAATTAACCTTTCTCGGTGTGAACTTGGCTTTAAAAAGGTCGATATGGCGAGAATGTACTTGCAACGAGCGAAAGAAATCAACAATTTACCCTATATAGGTTTGCTGACTGAGCTCAATCTTGCTTTAATACTGGGTGATTTAAGTGGGGCGCGTCAATCTTACAACAAAATCCAGGCTAAACAAAAAAATGCTCCTTACATCGAGCATAAAAATGAGTATGAATGTCTATTGCAGCAGTACAACGCAGCGGAGTTAGACTCAACACATTACTCATCTTTGCGACCCCCTTTTGCCTGCGTCGTTCAAGGTATTGAATATGGAATCTGGAATTCAAGAAAACAATGAAAATAAGATCATTGTTAATATAGGTAAAGAGCTACAACGTAAACGTAATGAGTTAAATTTAGATGAGCGTCAAATAGCGACTCAATTAAAGATTCCAATTGAACAAGTACGTGCTTTAGAAGCGAATGAATTTGATTACTTTCGCAGTGCTACTTTCGCCCGCGGCTATTTGAAAAATTATGTGCGTTTATTAGAGTTAGAAGAAACTCGATTACTAGGCGCTTTTGATAGTGTTCTTGAAGAATGCGAGCCAAGTGTTCAACCAATTAATAAAAATGGCAAACAGGCTCAGATGGCTGATCCAATTGTCATTCTAGTTTCTGTTGTAATTGGCGCCATGTTAATTTTTCTCGCATTTTGGTGGCCAACCATGATGCAAGAATCTCCTATCATTTCTACCGACCCCGTTATTGAACAAGAGGAAGCTGTCCAAGAAACGGCTCCTGAGCCTGAGTTAGTTGCGCCAGCTAATACAATTGAAAACGACTCAGCTGATGTTGAAGAAACGGTAACAACCGAAACTGTAACTGATACTAAAGCAGATGATGTTGATAATGTTCGTTCAGTTACTGAAGACGTAATTAATAATGAACGTTCTGATACCGCTAGTACTGAAGATGCTGATGTTGTTACTGGTTTATCTGCAGAAACTATTGCCATTTTGAAAGATGCAGGCGTTAACCCTGATAATATTTCATTACCTGCTAACGAACCAAGTTTGGCTGAAAAGGCGGCAATTGAAGCTAGCCTTCCAACACCTTACGACGATGATGTCGTTATCAATTTTAGTTCAGATTGTTGGACAGAAGTAAGAGACGGTAACGGTAGGATTTTATACTCAGGTGTTAAGAAAGCGGGTACAGATTTAACTTTAACCGCTCAAGGTCCTTATAAAGTTGTCCTTGGTTTTGCTGGTGGTGTTTCTTCCCTCATTTATAAGGGTGAAGAGTTCGACTTTTCCCCTTTTACCCGAAAAAACCTAGCTCGCTTCGAGCTTAACTAGAGAAATCTATGCACTTTGAATCTCCCATAAAACGACGTCAATCTCGCCAGATTATGGTGGGAGACGTTGCTGTAGGTGGTGGTGCGCCTATCAGCGTACAGAGCATGACCAATACTGAAACCTGTGATGTTGACGCAACGGTTGCTCAGATTAGAGCAATTGCGGATGCAGGTGCGGATATTGTTCGTGTTTCAATTCCTTCTATGGATGCCGCTGAAGCCTTCAAAAAAATTCGCCAAGAGGTGTCAACACCATTGGTAGCCGACATTCACTTCGATTACAAAATTGCTTTAAAGGTAGCTGAGTACGGAGTGGACTGTTTGAGAATTAATCCGGGTAATATCGGCAGCAAAGATCGTATTCGCTCTGTTGTAGATTCAGCTCGTGATCATGGCATTCCTATTCGTATTGGTGTGAATGCAGGGTCTTTAGAAAAAGACTTACAAAAGAAGTACGGCGAACCTACCCCAGATGCGCTTGTTGAATCAGCTTTTCGTCAGATAGGCTTTTTTGATGAATTAGACTTTCAAGAGTTTAAACTTAGTTTAAAAGCATCTGATATATTCATGACAGTCGAAGCTTATCGTAAGATTGCGAGCCAAATAGATAACCCGCTTCACCTAGGTATTACTGAAGCTGGTGGTTTGCGTTCTGGTACGGTGAAATCATCTATTGGTCTTGGTATGTTGCTAATGGACGGTATAGGTGACACGTTGCGTGTTTCCTTAGCGGCAGACCCTGTGCAAGAAATTAAAGTGGGATGGGATATGTTGCGTAGCTTAAAGTTGCGTAATCGTGGTATCAACTTTATTGCTTGCCCTAGCTGCTCACGCCAAAACTTCGACGTTATTAAAACTATGAATCAGCTGGAAGAGCGCCTTGAAGACATTAAGGTACCATTAGATGTTGCTGTGATTGGTTGTATTGTAAATGGTCCAGGTGAAGCTAAAGAAGCCGATCTAGGTCTTGCTGGTGGTACACCAAATAATATGGTGTATGAAGATGGTAAACCATCTAATCAGTTACAAGCAGATGAAATTGTCGATCAGCTTGAAAAGCAAATTAGAGCAAAAGCTGACGCGAAAGAGAAAGAATTAGAGCAAATTATTGCAAAGGCATAAGTTGCGCTAGCAGTTTAAGGAATACAAAGTGGCACGTAAAATACAAGCAATTCGAGGCATGAACGACATTCTGCCAGGACAAACTTCTATCTGGCAATATCTTGAAGCTAAGGTTGCAGATGTCGTAAATAGTTACGGTTATGATCAAATCCGTTTTCCTATTGTTGAAACAACAGATTTATTTAAACGTGGGGTTGGTGAAACAACAGATATCGTTGAAAAAGAGATGTATACCTTTGACGATAGAAATGGTGATTCTTTAACGCTAAGGCCTGAAGGCACAGCAAGTTGTGTTCGTGCAGCAGATCAAGCTGGATTGTTATTCAATCAAGTTCAGCGTCTTTGGTATGTGGGCCCTATGTTCCGTTATGAGAGGCCGCAAAAAGGACGCTATCGTCAATTTCATCAAATTGGTGTTGAGACTTTCGGTATGTCTTCACCAGACATTGACGCTGAATTAATCATACTGTCAGCTCGTTTATGGCAAGCATTAGGTTTACTAGAACATGTTGAACTTGAATTAAATACGATAGGCACAGCAGCTGCTCGAGAAGCCTATAAAGCAGCCTTGGTTGCTTATTTAACGCAATTCAAAGATGAACTTGATGAAGACAGCCAAAGACGTTTGGGTACTAATCCATTACGTATTTTAGATTCAAAAGATGCTCGTACACAGGAGATCCTTAATGATGCTCCTGATCTTGCAGACCATATTGATGATGAATCTCGCCAAGAGTTTGAGAGATTAAAAGAAATATTAACGTCAAATGGCATTGCTTTTACTGTCAACAGTCGCTTAGTTCGTGGCCTTGATTATTATGGCAAAACCGTTTTTGAATGGGTAACTACTCATTTAGGCGCTCAGGCAACTGTCTGTGCTGGTGGACGTTATGATGGTTTGGTTGAGCAATTAGGTGGCAAAGCAACGCCAGCGGTTGGATTTGCGATGGGCATTGAACGATTAGTGTTATTGCTTGAGACACTAGAGCTCATTCCCTCAGAAGCTAAGAGTCAAACTGATATCTTTATTGTGAGTATGGGTGATGCTGCTGAACTTGCTACATTCACTTTAGCAGAACGTTTAAGAGATGCTGATAAAGGGTGGCGCATACTAAGACACTGCGGTGGCGGTAACTTTAAGAAGCAAATGAAAAAAGCCGATGCATCGGGAGCCAAATTTACCTTAATTATTGGTGATGCAGAGATTGAAGAGAGTATCTGCCAAATTAAAGATATGAGCACAGGTGAACAGAAGAACTGTGTGATTGATGCTGTTGCAGATTACTTATCAACAAAAGAACAAAATTGAACTAATTCTGCTAATTGGGTACTAATCCAAAAGAGTTTAAGTGCAGAACAACGCAAACAGAATGAAGAGGAATGTTAAGTGTCAGAACTTAAGACAGAAGAAGAACAGATAGAAGCCTTTAAAACCTGGTGGAAGAAAAATGGAACTTCACTCGTGCTTGCCGTATCTGTTGGTGTAGCTGGCTATTTTGGTTTTCAAGCTTGGCAGCAAAACCAAGAGAGTCATTTAGCAGAAGCCTCTTCTTTATTTGAGTCTATGAGCCAAGCGGCGACAGATCTAAGCGAAGAAAAGAACCTTAAGACAGTCTCTTTTATAGCTGATCAGCTAGTTAATGATTTTGATGATACAGGCTACGCAACTTTCGCTCATTTATTTCAAGCTAAGGTTGATGTGGTAGCTGAAGACTATGATGCTGCTATCGATACCTTAAATGAAGCGAAAGCAAGCACAGACGATATTACTTTAAAAGCGATTTCTGACCTACGTATTAGTAAGGTGCTTGTTCATCAAGGTGAATTAGATAAAGCCCTTACTCAGCTAGCTATGATTAACTTAACTGAGTTTGATAGCCTTAAGCTTGAGTTAAAAGGTGACGTGTTACTTGCACAAGGCAAAACGCAAGAAGCCAGAGCATCTTATCAAGCTGCTCGTAATGCTTTAACACAACAAACTCAGAATCCTTTGTTAGATATTAAATTGCAAGACCTAGTAGAGAGCTAAATTCGTGAATAAATTTTCTCTGTTACTCGTGGTTTTGACCGCATTTGTTTTACAAGCTTGTTCTCAGTCTCGTCCAGCCTTATCTGCTCCCGCTAGTATGGTTAATCAAGTAGAATTAAGAACGGATTGGCGTCGTGGTGTTGATGGAGCTTTTGGTGAAGCTAGTGAGCGCTTCAATATTGTTAATGAAGATAATAGTCTTTATTTGGTAACTCGACGTGGAATCATCTATCAGCTTGATGCCGAAGATGGTCATCGTATTAAGCGTATCAAAGTTGAAGATACTGATGTCAGTGCTGGTTTAGCAAAAAATGCAGATCTTGCATTTATTTCAACTTATGATGCTGAGCTGATTGCTGTTTCATTGACACAAGAGTCAGAAGTATGGCGTAAAACGCTTACGTCAGAAATCCTTTCTGAAGTAGCTGTTGTCACTAATAAGCTAGCTGTTCAAACCTCTGATGGTTGGTTGAGTGTTTTGGATGCTAATACAGGTGATACTCTTTGGCGTACGAAAGAATCTGTTCCAGCATTAAGTGTACGAGGAACAAATGTCCCTATCATTACTGAAGGTAAAGTGATTGCAGGCTTCTCTAATGGTCAGCTGAAAGCTTATAGCTTACTAAATGGTAAAAGTGCTTGGTCTTTTGAAGTGGGTAAGCCAGAAGGTAAGTATGAAATTGAGCGTTTAACGGATGTAGATGGGCGATTATTACTTTCAGATAAAACACTCTTTTCAACAGCATATAATGGTACAATCAGCGCCATTGATGTAAACAATGGTGATGCATTGTGGCAGCGTAGTATTCCTAGTGCTTTATCAACAGCAATCATTGATGATTTGCTTATTGTTATCGATCAGGAAAGTAAAATTTTTGCTTTGAATGCAATATCTGGCAGTTTAGTTTGGCAACAAGATCAGCTGGCTGATAGAGATTTAATTTCTCCTGTTATTTTCCAAAATCAGATAGCAACAATTGATAGAGCAGGTTATGTACACATATTAGACAAAGATACTGGTGAAATAATTGCCTATAAATTGGCTGATCAAAACTTACCAGTAGGAAGTAGAATGGTGTCTAATGGTGAACAATTGTTTATACTTACGCCAAATGAACATGTAACCGCTTTAACGATTGATTAATGAGTTATTGAGAACTTTTATCTCAAAACTAAAAATCCATTAGAGTTAGGTTTTTTAAGTGGCTAGCGTCTTCATATAGGCGCTAGCCACTTTGTATTTATAAAGGTAAAAAAATGATTCCAGTTATTGCATTGGTTGGTAGACCCAATGTTGGTAAATCCACTCTGTTTAACCAATTAACCCGTTCTCGTGATGCGCTTGTTGCAGATTATCCTGGTTTAACACGTGACCGCAAATACGGTGATGGCCGTATTGGTGAACATGAATTTATTGTTATTGATACTGGTGGTATCAGTGGTGATGAAATGGGGATAGATGAAAAGATGGCTCGTCAATCACTGCTAGCGATTGAAGAAGCTGATACTGTACTTTTCCTTGTGGATGGACGCCATGGTCTAAACCCTGCTGATGAAATGATTGCCAATCATTTGCGTCGATCTAATAAACCTACTTTTATGGTAGTGAATAAGACTGACGGTATTAATGAAGATGTGGCTCTCGCAGACTTTTACAGCATTGGATTAGGAAACCTTCATCCTATTGCTGCATCACATGGTAAAGGTGTGCACAAACTCATTGATATCTGTATGTTACCGTTTGCTGAGCAAGTTCAAGAGGCGAAAGGCCAAATTGATATTGAATCTAAAGGAACTCGTATTGGCGTAATTGGTCGACCTAATGTGGGTAAATCGACTTTGGTTAACCGTATGTTGGGTGAAGACCGAGTGGTTGTTTATGACATGCCTGGTACAACACGTGACAGTGTTTATATCCCCTATATTCGTAATGAAAAAGATTACACCTTAATTGACACTGCAGGTGTACGTCGTCGTAAGCACATTAAAGAAGCTGTTGAGAAATTCTCGATAGTTAAGACTTTAAAAGCCATTCAAGATGCGAACGTTGTCATTGTGGTGATTGACGGTCATGAAGACTTGGTTGAACAAGATTTACATATGATAGGCTATGTAATCGATGCTGGTCGCGGCCTTGTGATTGCGGTGAATAAGTGGGATGGTCTCGACCAATACTCTAAAGAGCGAATCAAAACAGAAGTAGAGCGTCGTTTAGGATTTGTTCCTTATGCTAAAGTGCATTATATCTCTGCTCTTCACGGTACGGCTGTTGGTAACTTGTACGATACAATTGATGAAACTTATGAATCTTGTTATGCCAAGTGGTCAACTAACCGCTTAACACGCATCATGGAAGACATTATCAGTGAGCATCAACCTCCGCTCGTAAGAGGGCGAAGAATTAAGTTGCGTTATGCTCACCAAGGTGGCTCTAACCCGCCAAGAATTGTTATCCACGGTAATCAAGTTGAATCTTTGCCTGGTAGCTATAAAAAATACTTAGAGAATAAGTTTAGACAAGTGCTTAATATTACAGGTACGCCTATTACTTTTGAGTTTAAGAGCTCTGAGAACCCATATGCACCTAAAAAGCATTGGCGAACAGGCTCAGGTAATGGATAAATTGTTTAAGCTTAAATAGGTTTTTTGAAACAACCTATTGATTCTTAAAGATTAAAAGCAGCCTTGTAGGGCTGCTTTTTTTTGCCTGAATTTTTATGTTACTAAATAGGCGCTTTTTTAATATTTTGATTTAAAGCCAAAAGTGATACTTCTTAAGATCTAAGTGGGTACTTTGGGAATAAGAGCGGATGAAATTAGCGAGTGTTAAGAAAACATCTGAGGGATTACTTCAAGGAAGGTTAAATACTCAAACCGTGAGTAATCCTTTTATACAGATAGTTGAGCACCCTTTAAATCATGGTAAACGGCTTGGAATGATTCGTTTATGTCGTGATGCGTTAATGCAAAAATCGGCCATTACTCAAATAGAAGAACAATTAAATGGCTGGCAATCTAACCATAAAATTTTAGCTATATGGTATGAAGTGATTGAGAAATCTAATTTTTTAGATATCTCTGATATGTTAGAAAATGAAGCAGCTCAAAATCGCTTACTTAAAAAAATTAAGGGCTATTCAAAACCTAGCGTACTTTGGTGTGGTCAAGGATTTACTCAATCAAGTACCTTATTCAGTCAAGTTAACTTTTGCTTAGTGAATCGTGATGCAGGATACCCGCTTATAAGATATAAGCCGATGTATGAATGGGCTAATTCAGGTTTTATGTTAAATCATAAATTAGACTACTTTGATGTTATTCGTAAAGAAGCCCACACTAGTGTTTTATCTGTAATAGATGGCCGTAGTCGTTTATTAGAGCGTTTATCAAGCCAGCCATGGCAAAAACGAACCTGTTTGAATCTTAGTTCTAAGATGACGGAGATTTTTATTCAGGCAAATATTAGCTAAATAAGCTCAGTAAATTGAGTTTTACTTATCAAGTGACATTAGGTTTTATCTGTTTTGGCTATGTCATTATTTCGCTTTGCTTTATAGTCTTCCAACACGATGCTGAGAGCTGCTACAGCAGTTTCATTATCTACCTTATTAGTCTCTAGTATTTCTATTAGATCAACGGCAAGTTGAATATGTTTAGGTGCGTTTTCAAGGGGCATCTTAATTTACTTCCTTTCTATTTAATCCGTCGAAATATACCATATAGCTAACTTTTTATTTGAATGACAACAAAATATAGAGGTGATAATTTGCTAAAGAATACGTTTTGGTTAGAAAAATGGCAATCAGGCCAGATAGGCTTTCACCTTGATAAAGTGAATCCTTTATTAGTTGAATATTGGCCTAAACTTAATGAAGGTTCGAAAGTACTCGTGCCTTTATGTGGTAAGGCAAAAGACCTCATCTGGCTTGCTGAACAGGGTGTCAAGGTCGTTGGTATTGAGCTATCAGATATTGCTATACGGGACTTCTTTAAAGAGAATCTGCTATCGTATGAGCAAAGTTGGTACGATGGCGTTGCTTATTATCAAGCGAAGGAATTGGATATACTTTTAATAGAACAAGATTTTTTTGAATTTGAAGAGACTGATTTTGATGCTTGTTATGATAGAGCGTCATTAGTTGCTATCACAAAAGAGGCTAGGCCTAGGTATACTCATCACCTTAAGCAGAGGTTGAAGAGTAATGCTCATTTGATGCTGATTACCCTAGATTATGCTTATCAAGATGGAAGAGAGGCAAATTCGCCACCTTTTAACCTTCTGGATGATGAAGTGCTTGAGTATTGGCCAATCGCTGAGAAGCCAATCTTTAGCCAAGACCTCTTTTCCCAAAACCCACGATATAAAGCTAAGGGTTATTCTTATTTTTCTGAAAAGGTCTGGTTGATTGATCTAATTTTGTAAATCTATGCTTTTTTTGTATAGGCTGACTCTTATTATCTGAATTTTGGAGTTTTACCAATCTCATTAATTAAGGGGCCAGCGATTAAATCATCTCTTCTCTGTCTGCACTTTTAAGGTATAGGAGAAAAGCATCACACAAGACGTTATTTTGAAGTAAAGTAGGTACATTATAAAAAGGGACAAGCAGAGTGCTACTTTTCTGAAATGCCGGATAAGTATTATTCAAAGGCCCAAAAGCCCTATCTTTAAGTTGATAGCTTTATCAATAGAATGACTATTAAGTTTCATCTCTCGACATAAACCTAGCGGCTCTCATTTACATGCTAAGACGGGAGGGCTTATTCGTAGGTTCATTAATCTAGTTATTTTAGAATATAGATGAGTAGGGCAGTTAGGAACGTCTGATCTTAACTTATAAAAGATCTTATATAGATGGCACTTTAACCTGACACTTTGGCTTAAGCCCCTTAAAAGTAGGGCTAAAAGCCCTTTAAAATTAGGAGTGAGCGTATAAAGAAAGCACATATAAATTCAATTGTGCAAGTGAATTAAAAAAATCCTCTCTCTTCATTCCAAAAGGCTATTAATACCTCATTTTAAGTACTAAAAATCAGTGCTAAACCTGTCTAATAAAGGCTAAACTCAGCCTAATCATAAACATTTCTTTCACAATTTATTCTTCACTCCAAATATGTGCATATTCATCACAATATGTGCACATTTAATCAAATTAGCACCTGGCTTTTCCAATTTTGTAAACACAGGGGAAGCGTTCCTTTAGGTATTTTATTTATTTTAGAAAACGCTATTATATCTCTCATCGAACAGCAACTTACTTTCTAAGTAAAAAGTTATTAAATATAAATAGGAATATGAAAATGAAAAAAATTATCTCTTCAGGTTTGGCGGTTGTAGCATTTAGTATTGCAGCAAATAATGTTATGGCATCTGATTTTACCGATGACATAAATGATTTGAAATCAAGTATTACTGCAATTGAAAAACAATTGGATTCAATGGATGTTAATTATAACAAAGTTTCTTTAGAAACTGGATTAAACAGAACTCAAGAGCTAAGAGCGTTAGAGGCACAATATAAAGGTCTAAAATCAGACTTTAATAATGCTTATTTTGTAAACTAATAAAATTTAATTAATGAATATATAGGTACACTAAAATGAAAAAAATTATTATGACTTCAATTTCAACATTAGCTTTATCTTTGGGTGTTAGTTCTGTAATGGCTGCAGATTTTTCAGATGATTTAGATGGTTTTAAATCAAGCATAGCAGCGATTGAAAATCAGCTAGATTCAATGGATGTTTCTTATAATAAAGTTGAAATTGATTCAGGTTTAAATCGTACACAAGAATTAAGAGCTTTAGAGAGCCAGTATAAAGGCTTGAAAGCAGAATTTAATAATGCATATACAGCAAACTAATTGAAACAATAAAGGTACATTAAAATGAAAAATATATTCTCAACAACTATTACAGCTATTGCTTTATCTATGGGTGTTAATTCTGCTATTGCATCTGACTTTTCAGATGATGTTAATGATCTAAAGGCTAGTATTACTGCGATAGAGAAACAGTTAGATTCTATGGATGTGAATTACAGCAAAACAAGTTTGGATACTGGCTTGAATCGTACTCAAGAACTAAGAGCTTTAGAAGCTCAATATAAAGATCTTAAAACCGAATTTAGCAACGCTTACACAGCAAACTAATAACTTTATACTAATAGGTGAATGACATGAAAACTTTAATTACAACAACTGTAACTGCTATTGCTCTAGGCTTAGGTGCTACTTCTATATCAGCAAACGATTTCTCAGATGACTTAGATGGTGTGAGATCAAGCATTGCTGCAATTGAAAGGCAATTAGATTCTATGGATGTTAATTATAACAAAACTGAAATAAATACAGGCCTAAATAGAACACAAGAACTTCGCGCTTTAGAAGCTAAATATGATTCGTTACAAGCCATTTTTCAAAATAACCATGTAGAAAACTAATATGGGCTGCTTAAGGAAAGCTAAGTTTATTCATTAAACTTAGCTTCTTTGGTTTTGTTTTTCTACTCACTTTTCTAAAAAATCTTCCTCTCCTATCTGTTGTTAATTTTCCTATCTGTTATTAAAATTATTATGTTTTCAAATTATTTTTAAGAGGTGTTATTCTAATAAGTGTTCACATTTTTTTAAAAAAATGTAAATACAGTGGAAGCTAATTTGATTTACATATTTAATTGAAAGTTAGGTATATAATTAATTTAAACGTTGAACTTATTGGAGAAAATAGAAATGAATTTTTATAAACTAGGTCTTTTAAGTCTTGCACTCGTGACTTTCATGTCTAGTGGTGTGCAAGCTAAATCAAATCCTGATAAAGAGATGTATGATCTTAGGGTTGATATTAGTGTAATGGAAAAGAAGCTACATACATTAGGTGTAGATATTAATATTAATGAAGTTCCAAACTATGGTTCTCAATACTTACAAGACCAAGCATTAAGGTCCCAATATACTAAACTTCAAAAAATGATGGAGAAATTTGATTAGTTATATAATACTAGTGATTGGCTTAAATTCAGAGATTTACTTTAAAAACAAGAGCTTATGTTAAGAGTAGACACTTACTTTGAAGAGCAGGTTAAAGGAAATTATACTTTTGCCAATTGATTAAAGCCATATTTGTTAAATACAGCTTTATCAATCATAAGTTATTGCCAGCCATTAGTTAGTAAAACTAACAGATAGGACTACGAGCTTTTTCCTTAACTCATTTAACATAAGTACCGCCAACAAAATGGCAGAGAGATAGGTTAATGTTTCAGGTAGTAGTTGATGTTCCATGCCTACAAGTGGGACCACACTAAAACCATAGTTTTGCACTAAATAGTTAACGAGCGTTCCAAAAAATAAAGCGCCGCCTAAAACCCCCGTTAAGTAGCCAATCAAAGACCTAGAGCCTAACTCCTTATAGACAACACCTAACGTTGCTATATTTGTTGCAGGTCCAGCCATCATGAAAACCAAAACTGCACCTGGGGAAATGCCACTAAGTAGTAATGCAGCAGCAATGGGAGTTGAAGCAGTTGCACATATATACATGGGAATAGAAATGACAACCATGATTAACATGGCCAGAATGCCACTCCCCCAAGTTTGTAAAAAGCTCGCTGGCAAATAGGTTTGAATCAAAGCTGCAAAAAATAATCCTATCATTAGCCAGACGCTGATATCTTTTACAAGGTTTGTACTTGAGAAGGTTAACCCTGAAATAAGTTTTTGCTTGAAACTTATTTTTGTTTCTTGAGTTTCACTTCCACAGCAAGTATCAGCTTGAGTTGTTTGTTTATCACTAGCTGAGTTAACTAAAGTATTCGTACTCTCGCTTTTTACTGCATCATTTTTAATTTTTGTTGAACAGCAAGATGATGTTTCAAGGCTTTCTTTTTTTGAATTTGTTAGCTGCTTTGTTTCACCGCAGCTAATTTCGTCACTTTTCTTAGAAGAACAACATGAGGTCATACTCGTAGTTGAGTTTGTTGTGTCTAGGTTATTCTTCCTTTCTTCTTTGTCTGCGCCTACTAGTAAACCTGCCACTATGGCGCTAGAAATAGCCGCTATCGGTCTTACGATAGCCATAAAGGGCCCTAACATAGCGTATGAAACGGAAATTGAATCTATACCTGTTTCTGGGGTAGAGACTAGAAATGATGTGGTGGCAGATTTAGATGCACCAGCACGTCTTAAGCCAACTGCCGCTGGAATTACGCCACAGGAGCATAAAGGTAACGGGGCACCAAAAAGAGCGGCTTTAAAAATTGGTTTGCTGCCCGTGCCTCCAAGTTGTTTCTGCATCCAACTCATGGGGACGAAACTATTTAGGATGCCTGCTAGAATAAGTCCAAGTAATAACCAAGGGGCTGAGTCTAAAAATAGTTCGAGGAAGTTTTCAACTAATAACATGATGTATCCTTTTGCTGCTTTTTAAGCAATAAAATCCAGTTTAATGCTCTTTTTTTGGTGTTTTGTTGTTTGCTAATGCTTCTAATATTGTGCAATGAAGGGCACTTTCGGCTCCACCACAACAAGCATCAGATAAACTTTTTAGTGAGTTTTCAAGGCGTTCTAATTCAGCGAGTTTTTCTCTTACTTGAGCAAGTTTGTCGTCAACCAGCTGTTTAGCGTCGCCACAGGTCCGATTAGACTTATCTAGGTTTATAGATAATAAGTCAGCAATTTCTTTCAAGCTAAAACCCACCGACTTAGATGTTAGAATGAACTCTAGGCGGCTTTTGTCTGATTCTGTATAAAGACGATAACCAGCATGGGATCTTTGAGATGCTTGAAATAATCCATTTTTTTCATAAAACCGTAATGTATCTGTGCTGATTTGACATAACTCAGCTAGTTCACCAATTTTAAACATAGTGATGGCTCCATAATTTTGATGATGAGTTAAGTATAAACCCTAGACTAAGATCTAAGGTCAAGGCTTTGAATGAAATATAAAAGGCTAGCTTGATAGCACTGGGTAATGCGGTTTTTGAGATGTTTTGTTTAGGGCCTTAAAGCTGTTAATTTTTCACTTTGTCTTGAATCATTTGGCTAATTGAGGCTATTTTTATTGAATTTAATGAATCGAGAAAAGCTGAAATTGACAAGCTACCATGGCCTAGATAAGGTCACTGTTTAGATACGGTAAAAGCCGTGTGAATTATTACTTTTTGGTTTGCTTTATGACGTCTCTTCCCCATCTTGAATTCCCTTTTACCGCAGTTGCCGGCCAAGAAAACTTCAAGCTTGCTCTTACGCTTGCAGCAATAAACCCTTTATTAGGCGGTGTACTGGTTAGCGGGCCAAGAGGGAGTGCAAAGTCAACACTCGCACGTGGGTTAGCTCATGTATTACCTGATTTAGAAGCCCCTTTTGCAACCTTGCCTTTAGGGGCAAGTGAAGAAAGATTATTAGGGACGCTTGACCTAGATAAGGTTTTAAAAAGCAAAGAAGTGGCTTTTCACCCTGGTCTATTAAGTAAGGCTCATGGTGGTGTGCTATATGTAGATGAGGTCAACTTATTAGCAGACAATCTTGTCGATCAACTTCTAGATGTCGCAGCAAGCGGAGTGAACAGGGTTGAACGTGACGGTATAAGTCACGAACATGCGGCTAAATTTATACTGGTTGGTACTATGAATCCTGATGAAGGTGAATTAAGACCCCAGCTACAAGACAGGTTTGGTCTTATGGTCGAGCTTGCTAATAACTACAGTTTGGATGAAAGAGTTCAGATTGTTAAATTAAGAGATGAGTTTGATCAAAACGCACAAGCTTTCTGTGACAAATATAGAGTGAAACAGAAAAACCTTAGACAAAGTATTGAAATTGCTCAGCAAAAGTTACCAGATATTGAATGCAGTGATGAAATGCGTCTATTAATCGCCAAAGCTTGCTTTCAAGCAAATGTGGATGGTGTGAGAGCCGATATTGTCTGGTTAAGAGCGGCTATGGCATATACAGCATGGCGAGGTGGAAAGGCTGTTACTCGTGCAGATTTAGACATGGTAGCAGAATTAGTATTAGCCCATAGAAGGCAAGCTGGGTCGTCTTTGCCGCCAACTTCGGGTAACTCGTCAAATCATCAAGGAAACCAAAACCCTAATCAGACGCAAGCTCAAAGCAATGCTAGACGACCTGAAAGCTCACGATCTAAAACTTCTCATAACTCAGTTGAACAAGGTCATCAAGGGCAAGTAGATAGCGGAGATGGGAGCAGTACTCAGACTGATGATGACGATTGGGGCAGCATGCCAGCTCAATCACAAACTCTAGATCATAGCGTTCATTTTGAATCACAATCAGGAACACAAATTAAGAAAAATTTGACGACGTCTTTAACGGAACAAAGCTTCTCTATTAGTAAAGGGGAAAGCACTCAGGGAAGAAGTCAAAATAAAAGTAAAATAGGTAAGGCTGTGGATTGGCATAAAACAATTACTCAATCTACCAATGATCAAGGCTTACAATGGCCACCAGTAAAACTGCATAGACATAATGAAAAAACAGGCCAAGGCATATTGCATCTAATTTTACTCGACTGCTCGGCTTCAATGTTAGGCCATGCTGTTTTTGGAAAAGCAAAAGGCGCCATTTTAGATATTGCTCATCAGGCCTATTTAAAGCGCGAGCAAATTTCCATGTTTATCTTTGGTAATAATGAAGTAAAGCAGGTGCAGGCGAAAGTAAGAGCCCCCAAAGATATGAGTGAGCTTTTGAATAATATCGAAGCTGGAGGAGGGACACCCTTTCGAGATGGTTTATTGCAAGTTGCTTCTTGGCTAGCTCGCTATTATAAGCAATCTCCAACGAGTTACAGTCATACTTATATTTTTACTGATGGACGTACTCAAGCCGATGTCATCGATATCGAGTTAAAGGGTCATTGTAGCCTTATTGATATCGAATCTAGCGTAATTAAAAGGGGTAAAGCACAGCAGCTTGCCCATGCAATAAATGCTGAATATTTTACAATTTAAGTGAATAAGCGTCATTATCAAGACAGGCTTATAGCGACTACTAAACATATTTTGGGATGGTTTGAGTGAGTAACCAAGTTAAAGAGAGTATTTCTTGTCCTGCATTATTTTTATCTGCACCTGCATCTAATCAAGGTAAAACAACCATTACAGCAGCACTTGCAAGGTACTTTTCCAAGCAAGGTAAAAGAGTGCATGTGTTTAAAACTGGGCCGGATTATTTGGACCCTCAAATCTTAGCTCAGGCATCAGGTATAGCGGTCGAGCAGCTTGATATTTGGATGGCGGGAGATGCTTATTGCCAGCACAAGTTTTATGAAGCAGCTCAGGTTGCAAACCTTATTTTAGTTGAAGGGGCCATGGGCATGTTTGATGGTGAACCATCAAGTGCAGACTTAGCTGCTCGCTTTAATATACCACTTGCTATCGTGATGGATGTAAAAGGTATGGCACAAACTGCAGCGGCTCTTGCATCAGGTATGGCAAACTTTCGTGATGATATTAAAGTCGCGGGTTTAATTGCAAACCGTTGTGGTAGCGAGCGACACGCTCAGCTAATAAGAGATGCCTTACCAGAAAACCTTCCTTTACTTGCTAGTTTAAAGCGTGATGAAAATATTGTTTTACCTGAGCGTCATCTTGGTTTAGTGCAAGCCAATGAGGTGCAGGAAGAGCTTGAACAACGTTTCGAAGCAGCGGTCGACTGGCTGATGCAATCAAATGATAATCGGCTTTTAGAATTACCTGAGTCTGTTACCTTTTTTCCTGCTGAGTTAGAAACTAATGAGGAACACCTAGGACTATTAAAGGGAAAAACGATAGCGGTGGCCTCTGATGCAGCTTTTAGCTTTATTTATGATGCCAACTTAAAATGTTTAACCGAGATGGGCGCTGAAATATGCTTTTTCTCGCCATTAAAAGATAAGGTCCTACCAGAAGCTGATGCTCTCTGGTTACCGGGTGGTTACCCTGAATTACATACCCAAGCTTTGGCAGAAAATCAGGCGATCAAGAAAGAGATTCAAAACTTCTTTGCTCTGGGAAAAGGCATTTTAGCTGAATGTGGTGGCTTACTTTATAGTTTAGAAACCCTGACTGATTTAAATAATCATACCTATCCTATGCTAGGTATTTTAGCCGGTGACGGTGCCATGAGAGGTAAACGAGGTTGCCAAGGAATGCAAACAGCCATTTTACCGAGCGGCGAGGTGAGAGCTCATGCCCATCACAGATCTCGTAGTGAAAATACGCCAGAACCTATTAGCTTTGGTCGTCGTCAAAGACATCCTGCGCCAGGTGAAGCTGTGTATCAAGTGCAAGGTCTAGTCGCTAGTTATTTACACTTATTTTTCCCTTCAAATCCTGTGGCTGTTGCTGCGATTTTTAATCGAGCTTAATACTATATGTGGCCAGAAAGCAGCGAAAAGGTTCAAGCCTTACGAACAGGGTTAACAACAGGCTGTTGTGCAACAGCTTGTTGTGTCGCTGCTGCTCAAGCTTTATTGGTGAAACCAGATAACCTCGCCCGTAAAGTAGAAGTAAATTTACCCAAGGGTCAAATCGTTAGCCTAGATATACTCGCTTACCAAGTGGTGAATGATGCGATGAGAGTCAGCACAATCAAAGATGCTGGGGATGATCCCGACGCGACCCATGGCGCAACTATTTTTGTCGAACTGACGCTACTGCATAAAAAAGGCGTTACCTTTTTGGCCGGAGAAGGGGTTGGGACGGTTACCAAAACAGGCCTGGTGTTGGCGATAGGGGAGCCAGCTATAAACCCTGTACCAAGAAAAATGATGCAGGAGCATTTACAAACCTTGGCTGAAGAGTTGGGCTATCAAGGTGGTTTCCAAGTAAAAGTAGGCGTTGAGAACGGTGAGCAAATCGCGCTTAAAACCATGAATCCTAGGCTAGGCATATTGGGCGGCTTATCCATTTTAGGTACGACTGGCATTGTTAGGCCTTTTTCTTGTGCTGCCTATATCGCTTCTATTCATCAAGGGATTGATGTAGCAAGAGCCAATGGTTTTACTCACCTTGCCGCGACAACAGGTAATGCCAGTGAAGCGGCGATTAAAGCGCATTATCAGTTAGATGAAACCGCATTAATCGAAATGGGCGATTTTGTTGGTGCACTTTTAAAGCATATTCGTAAGTTGGAAAAGGCGAATAAAAGTTTAACCAAGCTGAGCATTTGCGGTGGTTTTGGTAAATTGACTAAACTTGCCAACGGTCATATGGATTTGAATAGTCGAGTATCAAGTATTGATTTTGAGCAGCTTGCACAAATAGCGACTGACCAAGGGGCAACTCAAGCATTACTGACCAAAATTAAAAGTGCTAACACCAGTATTGAGGCTTTAACGCTATGTAATGACGCTGATATTGATCTAGCTCTTTTTGTGTGTGAAAAAGCACTTACTTTTTGTCGACATTATATTCCATATCATATTGAGCTTGAGGTATGGGCTATTAACCGTAAAGGAGAGTTTGTTGCCAGAGCACAAGAGGACGCAAGATTATGACGGTACTTTTATTAGGTGGCACAGCGGATGCTCGTAGGCTTTGTGATCGATTAATCACACTAAATGTAGATGTGATTTATAGCATTGCGGGCCTTGTTAGAACTCCCGACCTTGATTGCCAGATTCTAATCGGTGGCTTTAGTCAGATTGGTGGATTAACCCAGTATGTTAAAGAAAATGGGATAGAGCTAATTTTAGATGTTACTCACCCTTATGCTCAAAAGATGAGTAACCAAGCAGTAGTTTCTGCAAAAGAAGCTGAGGTACCAGTATGGCGTTTTCACCGACCTGCTTGGGTGGCGACAGATAAAGATGATTGGCATTTTTATCGAAACTTTGATGAATTAGTTACCCTTCTTAAAGGGTATTCTGCACCTCTTTTGAGTGCTGGGCAATTTCGCTTAGATGAGCTAGCGCGCCTACATACAGGTGATAAATTGCTCAAACTCGTTTGGCGAACTGCTGTAGTTCCCAAATCTGATTACGGAAAACTGACAAAAGTGCATTGGGTAAAGGCAATTGGACCCTTTTTGTATCAAGATGAAAAAATATTGATTCAAACGCATGATATTGATGTTATTGTAAGTAAAAATAGCGGTGGTAGTTCGACATCGGCAAAATTACAAGTCGCTCAGGATCTGGGTCTAAAAGTACTAATCTTGGAACGCCCAAAATTATCAGAACCAAATCGAGTGTTTGACTCATTAATCGAGTGCGCTGGTGCTATTATGCGGAATCAATAAAAACCTCGCTAAAATTGCTGCTAAATACGGACAATCTTTTGAAATTTGAATACGAGTTAAATCCTCAAACTATCGAAAAAAACAGCTTTCTACAAATTAGAGAACTGACTCAATTAGATAAATTTAATCTAGATGAGCAGCAAGTTGTTATGCGAATTGTACATAGTATGGGGTTACCAGAAGCAGCATCTCAGGTTAGGTTTAGTTTGAATGCCTGTACTGCTGGTCGTGATGCATTAGGGTTAAATGCAAATATTCTATGTGATGTAGAAATGGTTAAGCAGGGGATTACTAAGCGAATGGTAAATAAAGAGCCCATGTGCTTTTTAAACCATGAACAAACACCTGCTTTAGCTAAACAAAAAGGTGAAACTCGTTCCATGGCTGCATTAGAGTTATGGAGACCTTATTTAGCCGGCAGTGTAGTTGTCATTGGGAACGCTCCTACCGCTTTATATCGATTAATGGAAATGATCAAACAAGGTGCTGACAAGCCAGCCCTTATTATTGCTATGCCAGTAGGTTTTGTTGGGGCTGCAGAGTCGAAACAAGCCTTGTGGGATTGCCACAAAGAAATAGGGGTTGAATGTATTACTTTGCTTTCTCGCATTGGAGGAAGTGCGGTATCGTCAGCCAGTTGTAATGCTTTATTAAGATGTAATATTGGTGAGTACTACTAGCATCTTGTATCGAAATTAATGTTAGTGCGTATTTGCAACGGAGTGAAAAGTGCCAGAATTAACCTTATCTGAATTAGATTCTACAAGATCGACAATGAATGAATTGTTGATACATGTGGTGGGATTAGGCGTAAAAGAAAACGTTAAGCTCGATCAAGAAACACAAGATATTTTGAACCAAGCCGATTGTGTTATGGGGTCAGAACGTCAGTTAGAAACCGTAGCCGCTTATTTAGAAACGAGTGAAAATAGCCAAGTGGATGGTTATCGCCAGCTTTTACCTCCTATTAAGGCACTCAAAGCAAAGTTCGAAACCTTCAAGCAAGAAAGCAAGCATAATATTGTTGTTTTAGCGTCCGGAGACCCATTGTTTTTTGGGATTGGCGGGTGGTTAAGTCGTCACTTTGAGGCTAAGCAGTTACGCTTCACCCCCGCTGTTTCTAGCGTTCAGGCAGCATGTCATAAACTGGGTATATCATTACAAGATGCGAGTATTGTCAGTGTTCACGGAAGACCTGTCGAAACCATAAGACGTCATTTACAAGCAAATAAAACCCTAGTTTTATTAACTGACTCCAGCAGCACGCCTCAGGTATTAGCAAAAGAGTGTATTGATGCGGGTCTTTCTCAGTCAAAGTTACATATTTGCGAAGCGATTGGTTATCAACAAGAAAAGCTCAGCCACTTTATCGCTGAAGATCTCGTTGAGCTTAAGTCGCTTGTGTTTGATTCATTAAATGTTGTTGTTGTAGAAACCTCGAATCAAACCAGCTTTTTCCCAGAATTTCCAGGCATTGAAGATGAGAAATACATTACAGATAAAGGTGATGGCAAAGGCATGATCACCAAGCGTGATGTCCGCTTATCTATTCTCTCGTTACTGCAAATTTGTGATACAGATGTAGTTTGGGATGTTGGTGCCGGTTGCGGTGGTGTCGCAATTGAAATGAGTTATTGGCACGAAAAAGCCCATATTCACGCAATAGAGCATCACCTGGGTAGACAAGAATGTTTATCTGCTAACCGTACTCGTTTTGGGGTCATGAATAATCTTTCTCTTGTGTCTGGAAGAGCGCCAGAGTCCTTACTGACCTTGCCTAAACCTAATAAGGTATTCATAGGAGGCAGTGATGGTAATTTAGATTCGATTCTTTCTCATGCTTGGCAATCACTTGATTCTAATGGGGTATTAGTCGCTAGTGCTGTGACTGAAAATACCAAACTAGCCCTGCAACAATTCTTCCAAGCAAGGTTAGACGCCGCAGATGCAGAAACTGAATCGAAACAAGTCTCACAATCAAAATTAGATTTACTTGCTGGTCAGCAAGTTTATCGTCCGAGTTTACCTGTGACACTGTTTAGATTTAAAAAACTAAACTAGTCTTATTCCCTATTAATCCATTACCTCTAGTTTTTTATAAAGAACTAGAGGTGAACAATTCTCTGTGGTGCTTTATGCCTTCTGCATTTACTTCTGCCAGTATTCAAAACTCTCGAATAGGTCTATCTAAAGGACGTTTTATAGGAGTAGGAGTAGGACCTGGAGATCCAGAGCTTATTACGTTAAAGGCACTAAGGTTAATTAAATCGGCACCTGTGATTAGCTATCTAGCCAATGACAAAGGGCAATCTCAGGCATTAATGATTGCCAGTGAAGCTTTTGACTCTGATTGTCGTGAGCAAAAACATATTGGCATTCAAATGCCTATGTCGATTGATAGAGGTCTAGCAAATAAGGCCTATGATGAGGGCGCAAGCTCAATTAAGTCTCAGTTAGAAATGGGCTTAGATGTGGTTTTTTTATGTGAAGGCGACCCTCTCTTTTTCGGTTCTTTTGCATACTTACTAGATAGATTGAATACTGAATTTGAGTGCCTTTCTGTACCTGGTATTTCGTCTGTACATGCAGCATCTTCTGCTTTAGCTAACCCTTTAACTATGTTGAAAGAGTCCTTTACGATTGTGAGTGGGCGTCATACCCAAGCACAACTGGAAGCTGCTCTTACCCAGAATGATACCGTTGTTATAATGAAAGCTGGGCGCGCAAGAGCAAAAATTTTAGCAGCATTAGAGCAAACAAAGCGTGTCAACGAAGCGCAATACCTTGAATATATTGGGCGTGAAAATCAGAAAATAGTGGAAAATATTACCCATTTACAAGACGAGTCGGGACCTTATTTTTCGCTATTTCTTGTAACTCGAAGTGATGAAAGTAGGCATAAGGATAGCTATTCATGATTCAAATTTTTGCTTTGACTGAACTAGGTTTATGCCTAGCAAAAAAGCTAGAACAAGTTCTACCTAGTGATGAAATTTGCATAAATTATAAGCCCAGTCCTTTTTCTGAAACAGTTCAAGAGGCTTTCAAACAAGGGGATAAGCTTATCTTTATCTGCGCTACAGGTATTGTTATGCGTACCTTGGCGCCAGTGTTGGAAAGTAAGTATCAAGATCCGCCAGTGCTTGTTCTTGATGAAATGGGCGACTTTGTTATCCCACTCCTTTCTGGTCATGAAGGTGGAGCAAATGATTGGGCTTATCAGGTCTCTTCTTTGATTCGTGCTCAGTTAGTGATTACGACTGCATCTCCCTATTTAAGGCCTGTATATAGCATTGGTATGGGGTGTGAGAGGAATTGTGCGTTAGTCTATCTTGAAGAGCTAATGCATGAGAGCTTGTTAAACGCAGGACTTTCTATTGAACAAATTGATAGTTTTCACAGTATTGATATTAAAGCAGATGAAGTGAATTTAATTGCCTTAGCCAAAAAATATAATAAGCCTTTTAGAACATGGAGCATTGATGAACTAAGCCCTATGAAGCGCTTATTAAGTACACATTCTGACTATATATTTAACACAGTTGGAGTTTATGGTGTGGCTGAATCTGCATGTCTTGTCGGCTGTCAAAAGATTACCAATACAGAACCAGAACTAGTCTTACCCAAGCATAAAAATGCAAAGGCAACCTGTGCAATCGCAAGAAGCTTTCCCGCCAAAGAGGCATAATTTGATAAAGAGTGAAAATGAGTATGTCTAAATTTGCTTTTACCCAGCTCGAAAAAGATAAATTAATCCCTAAGTTAAAGCAGCATATGTCAACAGAGTTTGAATTAGATCTTGGCGGTTTTGAAGCAGAATTTTTATTAGATTTTATTGCTAAGGAGTTTGGATCTAGTTTTTACAATAAGGGGCTTCAAGACGCTCAAGCAGTTGTGCTTGAGCGAATGGAAGTCATCAACGAAGAGATCTATGCATTAGAGAAATAGCAGGTTATCTGATAGTCAGCTACTTCTCCTTATGGCCAGCTTTTAAAGTTGGCTTAGATCTGCATAGACTAAATAATCGACAATTTTGTCATCTTCTAGCTTTAAAATAGTGGCAAAATTCGCACTCGTCTTTGTTTGATCTAATCGAATATAACTTACTTCACCATGGCAGATGAGTCCGCCTTCGATCTGCCAAATATTGTCTAACCTATGTTGCATACTTTGAATGCTAGTAAAGAAGGCTTTGTTTGCTTCTAGTACAGCGACCTTGCCTTGTGTGCTAGGAAAGTTTGCGAGTTTAAAGTTAACTTGATCAGCGAGAAATGGAGAGAGCTTATCTAGACTTTTTTCATCAACTGCCTGATATAAATGCTTAATAAATTGATTTGCTTGCATGTGAGTATCTCCTGATACTTATGTATTTAATTTGATATTGAAGTCTTTAAGGCTTTAGCTTTAACAGATTTAACCGCTTTTAAGCGCTTGCGACTCGAGTAATGCTAGATGTTTCACCACCGTATAAATTTCTCTGTGCGTCTTGATCTGATAAGTACTCGATGAACTCAAATTCAAACCCCGCTGGGTCAATAAAATATAAAGTTTTACGATAGGGATGGTCGGCGCCAATCGTCGCAATTTCATAGCCCTTATCCTTCAGACGCTGAGCAATTTCTTCAAGTTCTGTTACCTCAAAGCCAATGTGAGCTAGACCCATATCATGGCTTTTTAAATTACGGTTTTCTGATGTGCCACCATCATTTAGGGTGATGTAGTTTTCCTGAGTACCCACATGGCACCAACGACGAAAAACGCCATACCATTCACTTTTACCTTCTCCTCTAATTTCCCATTCAGGAAAGGCTGTTAGAAGAAAAGAGCAACTAGCTTCTATGTCTTTTACCACCAAATTTACATGTTCTAAACGGATCATATTTCTCTCCTTACATGAGTTAGTAGGTAAAGCTTAGTGCTAGGGCGATTGTTTGATAAGACCGCTTATGGGAAGATGATTGATGAAAAAAAGTTAATAATGGGTTGTATTATGTTTGAAATTAACAGTATTCCTGTTTTTATTTCAGTAGTTGAACAAGGTAGTTTCTCAAAAGCCGCTGAAGTATTAGGTTTTTCTAACTCTGGTGTGAGCAAGCGGATTAGTGCTTTAGAGGCGCAATTAGGTGTAAAGCTTTTATACCGATCTACCAGGAAACTGAGTTTAACCGAGGCGGGTGAGCGTTATTATCAACATGCCCAAAGAGCTTTTGAAGCGGCAAAGGAGGCTGAAAGTGCGGCAACAGGATTGCAGCAAGAGGCGCAAGGAGTATTAAGAATTAGTGCGCCTATGTCTTTTTCACGTAGTCATATTGCCCCTATTATCCCTAAGTTTTTAAAAGCTTATCCTAAGATCAGTATTCAAATGGAATTAAGCGATACCTGGTCTGATGTGATATCAGAGGGATATGATCTTGCGTTAAGAGCGGGCGATCTTCCAGATTCCAGTTTGGTTGCTAAGCCTCTAGCGCCATTACACAGTGTGATTTGTGCTGCCCCAAATTATCTAGAAGAGTTTGGTTCCCCCAAACAGCCCGCTGATTTAGTGCAACATAACTGCCTTTTATACTCATATCACTCGACTTCAAATGAGTGGTTTTTTAACCGCAATGATGAAGACGTTAGGGTCGAAGTAAAAGGCAATTATCAGGTAAACAACAGTGACGCATTGAAAGAAGCTTTGCTAACGGGTTTAGGAGTGGGGCGCTTACCTAGTTTTATTGCAGGTGAGGAAATCAAAAAAGGGAATTTAATTCCTTTATTAACAGACTATCAAATGCCGTATAAAAACCTCGTTGCGCTTTATCCCCAGAGGCAATACCTTGCTAAAAAAGTCAGTGTATTTTTGAGTTTTCTAGAAGAGCAATTTGATCAGAATTTGCCTTATTGGGATGATTGGAAAAGGTCACCATCATAACTGTGATCCTGTATGTTTAAAGACATCTCACATTGAATTTATATGACTTGTGGGTTTATCTCCGATCTTGTTTTGAATAAGGATAAGCCCAGTAAAAATATAACAATTAATGCAAAGAGTGATGCCATTACAACCCCGTTCCAGCCATAAGTTTGCCAGAATGGATCAAGGTAAAAACTGCCAAAACTTGCCCCCATATAATAGAAGGTCAGATAGAGGGCACTTGCACTCGCATTGGCTTTTACTTTGGAGCGATTTGCTTGTTTACTGACCCAAGCACTTGCAGTGGAGTGAGTCAGAAAAAAGCCGAAACTATTCATCGTTAAGCCAAAAATGATGGCAAAGAGACTTAATTCTAATGTGATTAGAGAGCCAAGTATTAAAAAACTTGTACCCAGCATCATACAAGTAGGTTGAGAGTATTTAAGGGCTAGTTTTCCTGATAAAGAAGACGCACATGTGCCTGCTAAATAGGTTAAAAACAGCATACCTATCAATTTACTAGAGAGTGAATATGGGGCTGACTCAAGAACAAAAGTGATATAGCTATACTGATTAATAAAAATAAAGAAACTCAAACCACCAATAAGGTAAGTGATTAAAAGATACCTGTTAGCAAGATGATGCTTAAAGTTACTTAAGACTGTTTTTATATTTAACGTTTTTGCAGAAAAGTGTTGAGAATTAGGTAGTAAATAAGCAAAGCTAATGAGACAAATACTTGAAATGCCTGCCATGATAAAAAAGGTATTGCTTAAACCTTGCCATTCACCTAGAAAGCCTCCTAACAGACGGCCTCCAATGCCTCCTAAAGAGTTTCCAGCAATGTATAGACCCACCGCAATTGTCATCGCATCAGATTGATATTCCTCTGCAAGATAGGCTATTGCCATGGCAGGCAGACCGGCTAAAAAGAACCCCTGTACTCCTCTCAATATTAATAAGTCTTGATATTGGGAGGCAAAAGCCAGAGTAAAAGTGGTGATAACAATACCTAGCATGGTTACCAGCATTAACCACTTTCTACCTAAGGCGTCCGAAAGGGGGCCATATATCAATAAAGACAATCCGAGTATAAAAGTGGTAATGGTAAAGCTTGCATTTGCTTCTAACGAAGAAATGGCGAATTTGCTAGCTATCATGGGCAACAGAGGTTGAGTCACATAGACATTGGCAAATACCATAAAAGAGCCAATGAGTAGGGCTAGGTTAGCTCTCCAAAAAATTTTACTGCCTGTCTGAATCACGATATTTACTCAATCTTGTACTGAAGAAAAATTAACTATACGTCGTGTTTTAAAATCAATAAAATTCATATTAATGATCGAATCTATAAGGATTGTTGATGGAAGTTAAACAACTTAGATATTTTTTAGCCGTTTCAGACGATTTAAGTTTTACCAAAGCGGCATCAAGATTAGGGGTAGCTCAGCCAGCTGTCAGCATGTCAATTCAAAAGCTTGAGCATGACCTTGCTTTAACCTTGCTACATCGTGCTGATCGTAAAGTGAGTCTAACGGATGAAGGTAGAGCACTTTACCAGTACGCCCAAAGAATTATTCAGATACATGATGATGCTGAGCTAGAGATGAAGGAGCGTAGAGGCCTAGTAAAGGGGGATGTAAGAATTGGTATTTCAAGCATGCTTGGCTCCTATTATTTCCCGCCTATTCTCATGGCATTTAAACATCAATATCCTATGCTCAACCTTGAAGTGATAGAAGGCGGGACATCCGATCTTCAGCATAAGATCGAAAAAGGTGAGATTGATCTCGGTGTTGTTGTCGCAGAAGATGTGCCAGACAGCTTAGAAATGCGGTCTATTTTAACGGAAGAAATGCTGGTCACGGTGGATGAAACTCATTCTTTCACTGAGTTTGAAAAAATTACCCCAGAGCAGTTCTTTTCGCAGGAATTAGTGATGTTCAAACAAGGTTACTTTCATCGAAAAGCGGTTGATAGATTAGCAAAAGAGACGGGAGCTAGCCTTAATATTGGCTTTGAGACGAATCTTCTTCCTTTAATAAAATCTATTATTAAACAAGGGTTTGGTATCTCAACCTTACTTGCCATGGTGACTCAAGATGATGATGCGCTCATCACTCGACCCTTTGATCCGCCTATTTTTTTAGATCTAAATATTGCTTGGCGTAAACATGGTTATTTATCCCATGCTAACAAGGCTTTTCTGGATTTTTTACTAGCATATACTCTTACACAAAAGACATAATTTTAAAATAATACATTGAGCAAGATTTGCTAAAAGGGTGCTTGTTAAACTCACTTTACTGAAACAAAGAAGGGAATGCTTGAATGACGACATCTAAAATACGTTATGAATCTCGATTGCAAAAGTTGATTGATTATATCTACTCACATCTAAATGAGAATTTGGATTTAATCACAATGGCTGAGGTGGCGGGGATCTCCCAATATCACCTGCATCGAATTTATACCAGTATTTATGGGGAAAGCCTTTCCAGTATGATAAAGCGCCTACGTTTACATAAATCTGCTGGTTTATTGGTGAATACAGATTTAGTCATTGAAGAGGTGGCTAAGCAATCGGGCTATCGTCACCTTCAATCATTCTCTCGTGCTTTCAGTGCTGAGTTTGGCGTTCCTCCAGCTGGCTTTCGACAGCAAAGGTTGCCTGAACGTAATAAACACATCGACTTATTAACGCCACAAGACGTGGCGAGGGAGAAAATGAGTATGCAAAATTCTAAGATGAATAATGAGTTTTCAGTCACACTTGAGCAAGTAGAGCAAGATTTAGCTCTAGTAGTTTACCCTCATCAAGGTTCTTATATGAACATAGGGCAAGCTTTTGAGAAGCTTTCCGGCTGGGCGGGGGTGCGTCAATTATTCGATCAAGATAGCCGCATGATGGCTGTCTATTTTCATGACCCAGATAATACGCCAGAACAAGATTTGCGCTCTCTTGCTGGGTTAACACTCGCTCTTGAAAAACAGCCAAGTTTAGAGGCTCCTTTTGAGCAATATCAAATAGATGCCGGTAAATATGCTGTTTTACACTTTAAAGGACCTTATGCAGATATGCACAGCGCTTATCGTTGGTTCTTTGGCACCTGGCTTGCTGAGTCTGGTTATGAAGTGGCAGATAAACCGCCATTTGAAGAGTACTTGAATGATCCAAGGCAAGTTCCTCCAAGTGAATTACTCACTGACATTTATATGCCACTTAAATAGCGAGCTGATGTTTGTTAAATGGAGTATAGCAACTAACCATAAAGCTAAAGTGCTTTATGGTTAGTTGGTTTTATTAGGCTAGACGGCGGAACTGCTTAACCAGAGAGTCTTGATCTCCTAGCTGCTGGCTTAAGCTTGAGCACTCTTTCACAGTTTCATTTGCTAGAGAAGACGTGCTACTACAGACATCACTGATAGATTGAATATTGGCATTCATTTCACTTGATACTTGTGCCAGTTCATGGATCGCACTGGCAATTTGATCATTTTTATTTGAAATATCCTTTACCTGATTGGAGGATGCACGTAACTTTTCACCTGTGCGCTCTGCGCTTTCTACACAAATATCTGCTTGGATATTACCTTCTTTCATGGCTGATACTGCATCTAAAGTCGCTCCCTGAATTTGAGTAATAACCTCCTGAATCTCCTTAGTCGAATCTTGACTGCGTTTAGCCAAGGCTCTTACTTCGTCAGCCACAACCGCAAACCCACGTCCTTGCTCGCCAGCTCTAGCCGCTTCAATTGCTGCATTAAGCGCTAACAAGTTTGTTTGCTCTGCGACGCCTTCGATAACACCTAATACATCATTAATTGTTTTGCCGTGCTCTTCTAATTGGCCTATCACATGTGATGCATTATTGAGTTGGCCCGCAAGGCTATGAATGGAGTTAACGGTTTCGCTTACTGCTTGTAATCCATCTGTGGTGGCATCATTAGCTTGTTTTGCAGCATCAGACGTATTGACTGCATTTTCAAGGATTTCATTGGCAGTGGCATTCATTTGGCCAACAGCAGTAGCAACCAGCTCTGTTTCTTGAGTTTGTTTATCCAAGTTATCTGCTGTCATCGAGCCATTATTACTGGATATTTGGGCTGAAGAACCAAGTTGAATATTAGAATCTTGAATTCTACCTACTATGGCATTTACTTCGAATTGGCGCATTTTTAAGGCTAACTTTATTTCAGATATATCGTTAATCTTGTCGTTATAAATAAGCTCCATAAGAGGATTATTAAAGATCTTTCTCGACTCTATACTTAAGGCTTCGAGTGGTCTGGTAAGCCAATAGGTTGCTAATGAGCTAGTTAAGAATAAAAACACCAAAGCACCAATTGGCGATACACTTTGGATAAAAGAGGAAATTACTAAGCAAGGTAAGAAACTGAGGCAGGCTCTTTGCCAGAGTCGTGTACGGGGAAGCTTAAGTGCGAGAGGGCTCTTACCAGAACGGATTTTTGCATAAATCTTTTCTGCATTTTCCACATGTTTTCTTTTTGGCGTTAAACGTACTGATTGATACTCGGTTGTTTTACCATTCTGAATAATGGGGGACGCGAAGGCATCAACCCAATAATGATCTCCGTTTTTACAGCGGTTTTTTACTAGACCCATCCACGATTTTTGCTGTTTGAGGTTATCCCACAAATTTTCAAAAGCCGCTTCTGGCATGTCTGGGTGTCGAACAATATTATGGGGTTGCCCTAGTAATTCTGACTCACTGAACCCAGAAAGGCTAACAAAGTCTTTACTTACATGGGTAATATGGCTAGAAGGGGAGACAATAGATAGAATGTTAAAATCTTCAGGGTAGCTTTGTTCTTTGCCTGTGACTGGGTTGTTTATTCTCATAGTTTTCTCAGTAAATACTCTAAAGCTAATACAAATGTCGGTAAAGTTTTCACTAGTTCACGAACAGTGTATATGCCTTGAGAGCGCTTATTTGTAGTGAAAAGTTTACTGAAATAATGGCAATTTCATTTTAGTGTAAACTTGTGTTTTAAAAATGATATGGGTCAGACGAAGGTCAAATGAATGTTTTTTTAAAGATCTTTATTTCTTCAATTATGTTCACTTTTCCACTCTTTTAGAGACAAAAAAGCGCTTTTTAAGGGTAAAAGATAAATTTATAATGAGCCTGGAACGCTTTGATTTCATCCTAAAGAAGGTCTTAGGTAGTGATGGATAACCGCTTTATTTTTATAAATCCTTAAGGCTTCCTTAAGCTTTGAAAGTTAGGCTAGCGAATCTGAGGTTAATCACCTTTTAATGTAAAAGGTGCGAGTAAGCTGCTATTAGTATTCGAGTTTAGATTCTCGTTTTATATTTAAAGAATTTTGAGCAGGCAAGAAAATCGAGGAACTTGTTCCCTAGTTATTAATTAATATTTGAGAGAATGAAATGAAACTACTAATTACCTGCCTTTTAATCGCAATGACTAGCTTTGCAAATGCTTTTTCTTATACGCAAAATTTTACTCAAGCAGAGCTGCAACAAGAAGTTGAGAAAGTAATGCCGATTGTTAAAAAGAAATACTTTATGACAATCACCTTATCTGATCCAAAAATTGACTTGATAGAAGGCTCTGATGAGCTAGGCCTTAAGTCTCATATTAATGTGAGTGCACCGGGCGGCTTGCAAGGGGATGGGATAGTTCATGTGGTAGGTCAACTTGATTACAATCAAACTGAAGGAGCGCTTTATTTCAAAAATGCTCGTTTAATTGAATTGAGCCTTAATGGCGTACCATCAGAAATTCAGCCAGAGCTGAAAAAAATTGCCCAGTCTAGCCTGACTAGAACCTTATCTCAGCGTCCTGTTTATGTACTAAATGATCAGGATGTAAAACAGAAGATTGCTAAAGCTACCTTGCAATCCATCATTGTTAAAAACCAAGAGTTAGAAATTACTTTTGGTATTCTTTAATTCGCAATAAGCTTGTTATAAGGCTCAAATGGAAGTTTTAGAAAGAAGGCGTTTTCCTAATGAAATGCCTTCTTTTTTTGTGTCAGTATTTTTTAGCTACTCTTTTATTAAGGTCGCCACTGACTGAATATTAATGGCATCATGGCGCCAATATTCGATATCACAGTCGATTAAGCGGCCATTTTGATCATGGTTTACTCTCTCTACAAGCATGGCTGTACTACCGGATGTTGCCCTAAGTGCTTGTGCGATCTTGCCTTGTAGTGAACTTGTTCGAATATGGTAACGGGTTTGGCTATAAAGAATATCGTAATCATCTTTATAGGTTTGAGTCAGTGACTCAATAAAATCCTTTTCTTGCAATTCTGGAAAATACTCAGCGATCACATAGTTTATGGTGACTGCGACTGGTCTGTCATCTAAGAAGCGCAACCTTTCTAATTTGAATACCTGAGTAAAAGCTTCTACCCCTAGCAGCTTGGCGGCATCTTTTGGACATGGTAATAACTCAGAACTTAACAATTCAGACCTTGGCTCTCGTTTTGCTTTAAGTGCCATGGTTTTGAAATTGTCTGTATTCGTCGGATCATAGGAAAGTGGCCTTGGAGAAACAAACCAACCACGTCGATCTTCGCGGAAAATCTTGCCATCAGACTCTAATAAAGAGAGGGCTTCTCTTAATGTTACCCGGCTCGTGTTAAAGGTTTCTGCTAGCTTCCTCTCTGCAGGGAATTTGCTTCCTGGGGCGAGTAACCCCGCTTCAATTTGTTCATTGATGGATTCCATTATTTTTAGATACTGCAAAAAAGCGTTTCCTATCATTAAAAGCGAGTGGGGTATTTTGGAAATCATAACAAAGGCACCTTCTTTACTAAAGTAGGTGCCTGAAAGTTAACTAGGGAACCTGCGAATAAGTCCTCCCGCCTCAGCGTGTGGATAAAAGCCGTTAGATTTATGGCGAGGAGCGCAACTTAATAGTGATTCTATTGATAAGGTTCTCAACATAAAGATAAGGCTTTTAGGCCACGCCCTTCGGGTCTTTCAGAAAAAGTAACACCCTGTGTTGTCACTTCTCGCAAGGTGCCTACATTACGTCAAAGTAACGCCTTGTGTGATACGTTTTCTGAAAAGACTGAGAAGAGGTGACTTAATCGCAGGTTCCCTAGGTTGCCGCCAAGCTTGAAACTTAAAGTGAAAGGCCTGTTGTAATAAGCTGTGGGCTATTTTTACTAACACACATGTAAGCATGATCAGGCTTGCCATGGCTGCTGCTGCACCTAAGTTACCTGTATCGCTGATATTCAACACAGCGACAGCTGCAGGGAGTGTATTACTTGAATATAAGAAGATGATGGCTGAGGTCGTCGTCATGGCATTGATAAACAGATATATTCCAATGTCTAAGATCGCTGGTAAACACACAGGTAAGGTGACTTTAAAGAAAATCTTATATTGAGGAACTTTGAGAGAGTCAGCGACCGCTTCAACTTCTTGTGGCAATTGCTTTAATGCACTTAATGCCGTGAGGTGTCCCACAGTATAGTAGTGGACCAGCGTATTAATGATTAAAATCGCTAAGGTGCCATAAAGTAAATTAAGAGGATTACTCGGATGATTAAAGAAGAAGATATAGCCTAAACCAAGCACCATGCCAGGTACCGCCATAGGCAGTAAGCAAAGCATTTGTAAAACTTGCTTTAAACCTTTGTTTAGCTCTCCTTTCTCTAGTAAATAAGCACCTATAAAAATAATCAAGGCTCCAATAATTGCAACCAAACTGGCGAGCTTGAGAGAGGTAAAGTAAGGCTGCCATCCATATACACTAAACTTGCTGAATTGGTAATTATCTAAGCTAATGCTCATATTCCATGGCCAAAACTTTACTAAAGAAGCATATAGCGCCATTCCCAAAATACATAGAATAAGTAAGGCAATGGCGCTGCAAAAAATAAAACAGGCAAGGTCTTTCTTCGCATTAGTTTTAGGCTTATAAACAATCGAGTTAGCGCTAAATAGCTGCTGTTGTTTTTTCTGGACTCTATTATCTAAAAAGAAGGTGATGAGTGCGGGTAAGAGTAATAATACGCTGGTCACTGCAGCCATTGAGAAATTCTGCTGACCTACCACCTGCTTGAAAATATCTGTGGCCATCACATTAACATTCCCTCCTATCACTTTAGCGACGCCAAAATCACAAACAGCTAAGGTAAAAACCACCATAAATGCACTGATTAAACCATACTTGGCTGTTGCAAGTGTGACGGTAAAGAAGGTCTTAGTCGGGGATAGCTTGAGAGCTGATGCCGCTTCGTACAATCTTGCATCTGTTGTCTTTAATGCGGTATTAATAATCATAAAAGCATGAGGAAAGCACCAAAAAATCAAACCTATCATTATGCCTATCATGCCGTAAATCGAATGGCCTAATAGCACTTCTTTGATTAATCCTTGATTGCCAAACAAGTAAATTAGGCTAATGGCGGGGAGAAGTGAAGGGGCGAAGATAGGGCCTAAAGCAATATTGGCAAAAATGTTTTTACCCGGCATGCAAGATCGATTAATTGCATAGGCATAGGCAAAAGCTAGGATAGAAACAATGGTACTAACAGAAAATCCCAAAGTTAATGTCGTAACAAAGGACTGCCTTAAGGCTGGACTTTGTAAGTAGTTAATAAAGTTGGTCAATGCAACAAAGCTGCCCTGGCTGTCCAGTACACTTTTTTGTAGCATGCTAAAAAGTGGGGCAGCAGTGAAAGTGAAAAGCATTAGACTCAATAGACTAATTAAGATGAACTTAATCAGGATGTCAGTACTTAGAAAAGGTAGCCACTTTGCTTGGTTAGTAAGAGGATGAGACACCAGCCCAAATGCTTTATGTCTTACTGCACTGGCTGAAGAATCTGCTTTTTCTTCAGCCGTTACAAATGCATCAAGAAAGTCTTTGCTAGGCAAATGTCGACGCGTATCTGAGTCTTTGCCTTGCTGGTTTTTTTGCTTCTCTACTTGATTGCCAAGAGTGTAGTCAAATACCTGAGCGCCTGTTGTTTTCATCTTAGTTGTCATCATTGGCTTATCTCAGTACGAAAGTAGTGAAGTTTGTTATGAGGGAAATGAACTTGTTTCTCATCACCAATTTTAAGGCCTAGGTTAAGGCTTTCTTGTAAGGGAATTTCGACCTGTATTACTTGTTCTCCCATCGTATTTCTACTGGCTGCTTCACTACTTATGAGTTGGCAATCCACTTTAATGTTCGCACCTTGGAAGGTAAGTGATTGAATATTGATAGGGAAACTGACTTTAGATACGACTTCTTGGTTTTCAACTTCAGGATTAGAGAACTGAATATCTTCAGGGCGTACACCTAGGATAAGAGATTGCTGTACATCAGATTTTGTATTTTCTATATAGTCATTAATAAACTCAGGCCAAAGAGGAGAGAAATTTTGACCTGCTAGTTTAAACGTCTTGTCTTTACCTAGTTGTGCAGGGAGAAAGTTCATACTGCCGACAAAATTAGCAACAAAATGGGAGGCCGGCTCTAGATATATTTCACTGGGAGTGCCCACTTGCTCTATCTTGCCGTGATTCATCACTACAATTTTATCAGCCATTACCATGGCTTCTTCTTGGTCGTGGGTGACCATTATGGTGGTGATTCCTAATTGCTTTTGTAATTGGCAGATCTCAGTGCGCAAGTGATGCCTCACTTTGGCATCCAACGCAGATAAGGGCTCATCGAGTAAAAGTAAACCAGGAGATAGAGCCAGCGCTCTTGCAAGAGCAACCCTTTGTTGCTGACCACCAGACAGTTGGCTTGGAAACTTATCTCCAGAACCTACTAGGTCAATAACAGACAACCAATGATTAACTTTCTTATGCACCTCTTTCCTGTTGTGACCCTGTTGTTTAAGAGCCAAAGCAAGGTTATCTGCCACGGTTAAATTAGGAAAAAGCGCATAGGATTGAAACACAATACCAAAGTCACGTTGGCTTGCAGGTAAGCGGGTAATATTTGTATTAGCTTGGGTAATAACACCTTGATCAGCAATCTCTAAACCAGCAATACAACGTAATAGGGTTGTCTTACCACAGCCAGATGGCCCTAAAAAACAAATAAACTCTCCTTCTTCAACATTAAGAGAGATATCTTCCAAAGCTTTAAAGTTGGCAAAGGATTTGTTGAGCTTGTGTATGTTTAAATAGGCTGACATGTGCATCCCTAATTTGGTCTATTAGATGTTGAGTTTTACGCTTGCTGTGTGACCGCATGATGACGTTAGCAAAGAGTCTTTTATGATTGTGGCAAGCCGGAGTGCTTGGCTTGCCACAAATAAAGCTTTGAGGCTTATTTAGGTTCAGATTTGGCATCAAATTTTTGAGACCAAGTCGCAAGCGTAGCGCTTCTACCTTGTGCCATAGTGCTAAAGTCTAATTTCACCATAGCGGTTTCAACATCAGGATAATTTGCTACTTTCTTGTTTACCTGTTTGTGAGAAACAATAGGATAGAATTGGCTGTAAAGTTCGTTGGCTTTACGAGACAGTGACCATTCAACAAGGCGTTTGGCTGCTTCGGACTGAGTGTTTACTAAGCCTACTGCTTCCGCTTCCCAACCTATTCCTTCACTTGGCATAAGAATATCAATCGGTGCGCCTTGTGATTTCAATTTCGCACCACGACTCGCCATAGAAATACCAATTGCAACCTCACCCATGGCGGCTTGAACGCAAGGTTTAGAACCTGAATGGGTGTAGTGAGCAATGTTTTGATCTAGTTCTTGCATAAACTGCCATGCTTTTTGCTCTCCCATGGTTTGTAACCAAGTCGATACTTGCATATAGCCAGTGCCTGAAGATGCAGGGTTCGGCATGGCAATGTGACCTTGATAAACCGACTTAGTTAAGTCCTTCCAGCTGTTTGGTTTAGGTAAGTTGTTTGCCTTAGCAACTCTTTCGTTAAAGCATACGGCATTGAAAAAAGCATCATTACCGAACCAAGCTTGTTGTGCTTCAGGGTCATTTAGATAGGAGCGAGTTTCAGCCAAACCTTGTGGTACATAATGTTTTACTATGCCTTCGTTTTTAAGTAGAGCCATAGAAGAGCCAGCTAGCCCCCAAATGACTTCTGCTTGAGGGTTATTTTTTTCAGCTAAGAGTTTTGCCGTCATTATGCCAGTGGAGTCTCTCACCCAACGGATAGTGATATCTGGGTTTTCAGCTTCAAAACCTGCTTTGTAAGGTGCAAGTTGCTCTGTTTCAAAAGCCGTGTAAACAGTTAGCTCTTCTGCACTTGCAAGTGAGCTAGTGAACATGGCAGCGCATAGAGAAGTGACACCAAAACATAAAGACGTGTGAAGCTTGGAGAAGGTTTTCATAAGTTTTCCTTTTGGTATTTACCAGATTGTTTGTTTCATACTAAAAAAGGAATGTGACACTCATGTTTCAAAGATAAGTCATTTTATTAAGTTTTAATGACAGCGAGGTTTTGTACATATGTTTGACTTTTTTGCTCATATTTTATTAAAAACACCTAATTATAAAATAATTCACAGATAAAATTTTCAGTTATGGCTTTACAAGAAAGCAAAATTGTCAGTATAGTCTTTCGAAACTGGTATATACCAAATGGAGTTTTAGATGCAAAACCTCGAAAATCAATATTTATTATTGACCCCTGGCCCATTAACAACGACCAAAACAGTTCGCGAAGCCATGTTACAAGATTGGTGTACTTGGGATGATGAGTACAATTTAGATATCGTGCAGGTTATACGATCTAACTTAGTTTCATTGGCGGTGTCGGCGCCAAATAAAGAACAATTTACAGCGACCTTGATGCAAGGTAGCGGTACTGCATCAGTTGAAGCAACAATTGGTACTGTGATACCTGAAGGCGGTAAATTGCTAGTGGTTAATAACGGTGCTTATGGCGCACGAATGGCTGAGATCGCAGGTTATTTAAAGCTAGATTGTCATGTTCTAGAGCTAAGTGAAATGACTATGCCAAGCGCCTCCATGATAGATGAAATCTTGCAGGAAGATAGTCAGATCACCCATGTTGCTATGGTGCATTGTGAAACAACGACAGGCATGTTAAATCCTGTTAAAAGCGTCTGTGAGACAGTAAAAAAGCATGGCAAAGTAATGATATTAGATGCTATGTCTAGCTTTGGTGGTATACCGCTTGATATGTCTGAATTAGGTATAGACTTCCTCATTAGTTCTGCGAATAAATGCATTCAAGGCGTGCCTGGTTTTGGTTTTGTTATTGCCAATAAAGACCAGCTACAAGCCTGCCAAGGTCAAGCTCGCTCGCTTTCGTTAGACCTTTATCAGCAATGGTTATGTATGGAAGCGAACAAGGGAAAGTGGCGCTTTACGTCTCCTACTCATACAGTGAGAGCCTTTGCTCAAGCTATGTCTGAGTTAGAAGAAGAAGGAGGTGTAGAGGTTAGATACCAGCGTTATTCACAAAACCAAAAAATACTGGTTGAAGGCATGCTGGGATTAGGCTTTAAATGCCTATTAGATGAGAGTCTACACTCGCCTATTATCACGTCTTTTTACTCCCCAAAAGAGCAAGGTTACAACTTCAAAGATTTTTATAATGCATTGAAAAAACAGGGCTTTGTTATTTACCCTGGTAAGGTTTCTGATGCTGATTGCTTTCGAATTGGCAACATAGGAGATGTGCATCCTAAGGATATTGAGCGTCTTATTTTAGCTATTAGTAATGCTATGTACTGGTTGAAATAATAGATGAAAATATCACCGTTTAATCCACAAAGTGCTTGCAGCGAAGGAGATACAAATACCAGTGCTGCCAGGCAAGACTGGATAGATCAAAGCCACGATAAAAAGACAAAAGATGTTCTGGCACAGGATAGCCGTCATTTTTTGCACCAGGCTATGTCTACTCCTTGTTTGGATGCTTTAGTGGCTGCCAAAGGGGTTTATTTAGAGGATCTAGCTGGCCATAAATACATGGATTTCCATGGTAATAATGTCCATCAATTAGGTCATGGTCATCCCCATGTCATTGCCAAAATACAAGCTCAATTAGCGGATTTACCTTTCGCTCCAAGGCGTTTTACACATCAAGTCGCTGTTGATTGCGCTGCTAAGCTAACAAGCATTGCAGGAGAGTCTCTTAATCGTGTGCTCTTTGCACCAGGTGGTACTTCAGTTGTTGGTATGGCACTTAAGCTTGCACGGCATGTGACAGGAAATGCCAAGGTTATTTCACTGTGGGATAGTTTTCATGGTGCTTCTATGGATGCAATTTCAGTGGGTGGTGAAGCCTGCTTTAGGGAAAGCATGGGGCCATTGATGGCTGGAGTGGAGCGAATTCCGCCAGCGGTAAGTTATCGTGGCGCTTTACCTTCACCTGATGGTAGTGACCTTCATTATGCAGACTACTTAGAGTATGTGATTGAAAAAGAAGGGGGCGTTGGTGCTTTTATCGCAGAAGCTGTGCGTAATACCGATGTTCAAGTGCCAAGTAAGGCTTATTGGAAGCGGGTAAGAGAAATCTGCGATCGCCATAATGTGCTCTTGATATTAGATGATATTCCTAATGGCATGGGACGAACAGGGCATTGGTTTAGCCATCAATACTATGGCATAGAACCAGATATTCTCTGCATAGGTAAAGGTTTAGGCGCAGGCGTCGTGCCTTTCGCCGCTATGCTGACACGGGATGAATACAACACGGCTGAGCAAGTGTCTTTAGGCCACTATACCCATGAGAAAAGCCCCATAGGCTGTGCTGCTGCATTGGCAATGATAGAGGTGATTGAAAGGGATAATTTGTTAGAAAAAACACGGCAAGATCATGAGTTTGTCAAAGCAAGATTAGCTGACTTGGCGGCTAAATTTCCCATCATAGGCGATGTTAGAGGAGTCGGTATGCTATGGGGAATTGAGTTAGTAACAGACCCTATAAAGAAAACGCGTGCCCTAGTGCAAGCTGAACAGGTGATGTATCGATGTTTGGCATTAGGGCTTAGTTTTAAGGTGAGTCAGGGTAATGTGCTGCAACTTAGTCCACCACTCATTATTACTCGTTCTGAATTAAGCGAAGCATTAGACATATTAGAGCAAGCCTTGTCAGAGCTTGAATTCACGGCTCCTAAATAGGCCGTTTTTAATATGTCATTGTTAATAGAAATTAAATTTTTATAGATAGAAGACGCTAGGGCTCAGCCTGATAGCAAATAAACGAGAGGATTTAAAATGCAAAAGTTACAAGCTGTTATTTTCGATTGGGCAGGCACCTTGGTTGATTTTGGTTCCTTTGCACCAACAACCATTTTTGTGGAAGCGTTTAGACGAGGTTATGACTTTGATGTCTCTTTGGCTGAGGCTCGTGTTCCTATGGGTCTTGGAAAATGGGATCATATTCAAGCTGTTGGTCGTATCCCAGAAGTTGCTGAACGTTGGTTAGCTCAGTTTGGCGAGCCAATGACGAATAAGAATATCGATGATATCTATGAGGTTTTTATGCCTTTGCAGATTGCTAAGGTAGCACAGCATGCTGATCCTATCCCTGGCGCGCCACAAGTACTGAATCAGCTTAGGGATAAAGGGTTAAAAATAGGCTCTTGTACGGGTTATCCTCGTTGCGTCATTGATGAGCTATTGCCTGCAGCGAAAGCAAATGGTATCGCGCCAGATAACGTTGTTGCTACGGATGATCTTGCTTCTGGTGGTCGACCAGCACCTTATATGGTGCTTAAAAACGTGATCGATTTAGCGGTTACAGATGTTAATGCCTGCGTTAAAGTTGATGACTCAGTACCAGGTATTACAGAGGGGTTGAATGCCAGCATGTGGACGGTAGCACTTCTGTTATCAGGTAATGAAGCGGGACTAACCCAGGCAGAATATGAGGCTGCTGATGAAGAGACATTGGCTCAAGCAAGAACTAAGGCAAGGCTTGCTTTTGACGGTTCAGGAGCACATTATCAAATAGATACCATCGCCGATCTACCTGCTGTACTTGAAGATATTGATAAGAGATTAGCAGCAGGTGAAAAACCTTAGCTGCTAACTCGATTGTTAAAGAAATATCAGCCTCCTTTTATCTAGATAGGCAGGGTGAATAAATTTAAATGTATTTTAAGCCGCCTTCGGGCGGCTTTTTCTACTTCGAAGCTTTCACTAAGAGTAAAAGCCAGTCACACTGCAAAACTGAATTGATACCAGCCATTAGGTTTAACATAACAAGGACTCAGTTTTGTTCTCACGACTTATTGCTTTAGCACCCTTTTTCTTTGTATTTCTATGGAGTACCGGTTTTATAGGTGCCAAGTACGCACTGGTTTATATCGAACCTTTTACGCTGCTCATGGTACGTATGTTTATTACCTTAGTGCTTTTAGGGGCTATGTGCTGGTATTGGGTCAAAAAGTGGCCAACGAAAAAAGAAATTGGACACCAGATGGTGGCAGGATTATTGATTCATGGTGTGTATTTATCAGGTGTATTTGCTGCCATTAAAGCTGGTCTACCTGCAGGAATAACTGCCATTATTGTCGGTGGACAGCCTATCTTAACCGTAGTTTTGAGTTGGTATTTGTATAAAGCTAGGCTCACCTTGAGGCAAAGCTTTGGTTTTGGGTTTGGTTTAATCGGTGTAGTCGCCACAGTTCTATTCACTCAGGGAGTATCAGATTTTAGCTTCTCATTTACGGCCGTTTTATATGCCTTGATAGCATTATTGGCGATTACACTTGGTAGTCTTTATCAAAAACATTTTGGCGCTAAAGTAGAGCTATTGGCTGCTAATTTTTGGCAGTATGCGAGCAGTTTAGTGCTGGTCACTATTTTGTCCTTCAGCTTTGAGACCCAAGTAATTGAATGGTCTTTAACTTTAATTTTGTCACTTACTTGGCTGATTTTTGTTTTGTCCTTTATGGCGACCTTTTTACTGCTTTATTTGATTCGAGAAGGTGAAGCCTCTCAGGTGGCAAGTTATTTCTACTTAGTGCCGCCCACAGCAAGTCTTAATGCTTGGATATTATTTGATGAGCGATTGGTTCCAGCCGCCTTATTTGCAATGGCATTAACTGTGTTTGGTGTTTATCTAGTCACCTCAAAAGGCCGCTCTAAATAATAGGGTAACTATGCCTATGTTATTTAATAAGCCGTTTAACTTGTTGCTGTATTGATAGGGATGGTAAGACCTGTTTTGACGTTATCCATGACCACATTGGTATGAAAACGCTGAATGTTATTATTACTAAAAAATAACTTTTGAGTTAAAGCCTCGTATTCGTGCATATTTTCGACGGTAATAATGAGGATAAAATCGGCATTACCTGTCACGTAATAACACTGCTGAACTTCTTCATGGCTCAGCATAGCGTGTTTAAATTTTTCTATTTCCTCACTTCCACCATATTTCACAATAATCTCAACTAGTACGGTGACATGGTTCGCAAGTGCTTTGCTATCTAATATCGCGACTTCTTTTTTGATAATACCCGTTTCACGCAAACGTTTAATACGCCTTTGACAGGCTGTGGCTGAAAGTCCAATCTGAGCGCCGATTTGTTCTGTACTTGTTCGACAATTTTCTTGCATAATTTTGAGTATTTGATGATCAAAGTTATCCACTAGGTCTTAATTCCTCTTTAAAATAAAATTTACGCATAAAAAGAGCGTATATGAGTGTTCTTTGATGCGCAACGTTGACACCTATCTTTTAAGCTTACCACCTTAATTAGTTAAAGCGGGTTAAAGCGATTTAACGTGATTTGAAGAGATTTTCGTATTAGGCGAAAAGAGTGAGGTGAGTAATGGGGCAATTAGATCGTAATCAAGTTTTGGGTATTATTTTAGGTATTAGTGCCACTGTCATTTGGGCTGGTTGGCCAGTGCTTTCTAAGATTGCGACGAATAGTCAATTGGCTCCTTATGATATTACCATGCTTAGATTCAGCATTTCTGGGCTGGTTCTATTGCCTTTATTTATTATGCGTTTCGCTAAATTAAAAGCCATCGCGGCAAAAGGTGTTGTTTTGGCATTTGGTGCAGGTGCACCCTATGTATTGGTTGGTACCTCGGGCATGGCTTATGCGCCAACCTCTCACTTTAGTATCATTATGCCCACTTCTATGTTGCTATTTACCACCATAGCAAGTGTGCTTTGGTTAGGAGAGAAGCTTACTTTAGCGCGAATTTTAGGTATCAGTTTTATTATTGCTGGCGTGGTGTTTGTGGGTGGAAATAGTTTAGGAAGTTTGGCTCTAGAAGACACACTTATCGGAGACTTTATGTTCTTGATGTGTGGTTTTTTATGGTCAATCTATACCGTGTTAGCAAGATATTGGAAGATAAACCCATGGGATGCCACAGTGTTAGTTTCTATGGTGTCTATTGTGCTCTATATGCCGTTTTATCTTTACCAATTTGGCGGACAAATATTAGCCGTTGATACTGATACTTTAATTGTTCAAGGCCTTTATCAAGGGGTATTTGCTTCAATTGGTGCGCTTTATTTATATTCGAAAGCGATCAGTTTATTAGGTGCATCAAAAGGGGCAATTTTCTCAGTTTTACTACCACCTCTATCCTTGTTGCTGGGTTCATTTCTATTGGAAGAGGTTCTAACTTGGGTAGAAATTGGTGGTTTAATACTGGTATGTCTCGGTATGTTGTTTGCGTTTGAGGTTTTCCGCATGCCAAAACGCTTGATTAAAGCGCCAAGCTTTTCTTCTAAGCGAGATGGCTAGGGGCGTTTTACTCATCAGTGGATAAAGATGAACTCTATTTCTTTATAAGCGCTATTTAATCAGAAAAGAATAGAGTTCTATCTTAGTTTGAGTTGTTTACTTTAGTGACGGCCAAAGTCCGCAGCGTATAGTTGAATCCATTCTTGTGCGGCAGAGTTGCTGTCTAGCTCTCGTCCTTCTTCTTCAAGAATACGACGTCGGTATTGTTCTATGTGACAAATCTGCTGCACCATTCTTACTTTGTACATTTCATCATTATCAGTAAATTTAATTCCAACTTCATAGCGAGGAGTTGCACTATTATCATCGCATAGTTTTGCCCAAACGATTTTCCCTTGACCATAATAAGGTGGGTCAATCGAGGTAATTGTGATATCGACAATCATGCCAACTTCGATAAGTGAATATAAGAAGCAAGATAAACCTCCTTCACTTAAGTCCTTCATGTCGCATTGTTCTTCCTTGCTCACGATCGCTGTTCTGACACAAATTGGAATATCAGTTGGGTGTCTAAAAAAACGCCTCATCTATTTCTCCAACCAATTAAAGAGCAATTTATTTACATGAAATAAGTATAGTCCGATAACACAGATTCTGAGTGTAATTTTGTAGTCATTAAGCCGCATAAAAAGCCTTTTTCTTATTAACCTCTAAAAGGTTATCGGATCGAATAAATATTTCTAAATTAAACTAAATTGATCTCTTTAAATTAGTGATATCTAATTTTGTTGTTGGGTCTAGAATTTGCTTTACATAGATTTGCTCTTTAGTATCTGCATACTTATTCATGATTTAGATAAAGGAAGTATCCATATGTATAAGGTTTTAATTGCAGATGACCACCCTTTGTTTCGCTCTGCTTTAAAGGTCACTTTAAACGGCATTGCTGAGGATATAGCTTTGTCTGAGACCTGCGACTTTGCTGAAACTCAACAGCAACTAGCCTCTAGTGAGGTTGATCTCTTATTACTGGACTTAAAAATGCCAGACAGTGAAGGTTTGTTTGGATTAATTAAGTTACGTACGCGCTTTCCTCAGTTGGCTATCGTAGTGATCAGTGCCAATGAAGACCTACATATTATTAACGAAGTAAAAGCCACCGGCGCATTAGCCTATATTATTAAAAATACGCCATTGGAAAAAATTCAAACTATCATTTCATCTGTATTAAATGGCCATAGTTATTTCCCTGATATGGCTGGTCTTGTAAATACTCAAACGGTTAGTGAAAAAATAGCCCAGTTAACACCGCAGCAGTTAAGAGTATTAACCATGATTGCTAAGGGTGATTTAAACAAACAGATTGCTTATCAACTGAATGTTAAAGAGAGCACGATTAAAACTCACATATCAGAGATATTCAAAAAGCTTGGTATTATTAATCGCACCCAAGCTGCTCTTTTTATCCAACCGTTAGAATTGAATCATGAAATCTAAAGTAAGTAGCCTTATTCGAGCAGCTTTTCTTGAAGAGGGCTTAACGTGAGTAGGTGATTAAGTTGAGACCTTAAGGCCATGGCTTTAACTGGTTTTTTTAATAAGGTTAATCCCGCGTGTAAAATTCTCTCTTCGACCTCTTGGGTATAGTCAGCAGTAATTACCATGCAAGGGATATGTAGCTGCCAAAGGTTAGAAAGCTCCTGATAAGCCGCTAATCCCGTTTTATTGTGATCAAGGTGATAATCGATAATAAGCACATCAGGTACTTTACCATTCAGCTTTAAAACTAAGGACTCCGCGTTTTGAGCGGTAATCACTTGATAGCCCCAATCACTGATTAAAGACTGCATGCCTTGCATAATTTGAATTTCATTATCGATACAAGCAATCAAACTCGTGCTTTCTTGTTCGGGCTTGAGTTGGGGGTTGGCTATGTTCAGGCCTGTGACTTGCGTTTTAGCCAGTGGAATATCGATAGAAAAAACACTGCCTTTGCCTGGAATCGATTCTACCTTGATAGGGTGGTTTAGTAGACGACATAACCTTTGTACGATTGAGAGGCCAAGCCCTAGACCTTTTTCAAAGGTGCTGTCTTTGTTATCAAGACGATGAAACTCATCGAAAATATTGTCTAACTGAAAAGCATCTATTCCTATTCCTGTATCCCATACCTGTATTCTGAGATTCCCCTGATGACGTTTGATACCTAATAAAACCTTACCATTTGGCGTGTAACGAATAGCGTTACTCAAGAGGTTTTGTAAGATACGACGTAACAACCTAGGGTCACTATGAATATTTAATTTACTGGTTATCCAATGCAGTTTTAAACCCTTTTCTTTGGCAATGAGTAAAAATTCAGAAACCAGAGGGGCCATAATTTGTTCTAGTTCAAAATCACGTACCTCTGGTTTTACTATGTCGGCGTCTAGCTTTGAAATTTCTAATAGCTCACTGAGTAATAGTTCCGCATTATCAAGTGATCTCTCAAGGCTAGAAGCTAATATAATAAGCTCACCTGTTTCTCTGCTTGTTTGCGTTTCTTGTTGTTTTGATAATCGATGAATAAGGGATGAAGCAAACAAACTAGCTGAATTAAGGGGTTGTACTAGGTCATGGCCTGCGGCGGCTAAAAAGTGAGTTTTGCTATTATTTGCGCGTTTTAATTCTTGATTGAGTTGAGAGAGCTTATTGGTTCTCTCCATGACTCTTTGCTCTAATTTCTCATTACTTTGCCTTAGCATGGTCTCATGATGCCTTTGATCTGTGACATCGGTATAAGTCGTAATAATTTGCCCTGCTGGCATAGGATTAGTTTCTATTTCAATAAAGCGATTTTCTTGGTTTTCATGAACAGAAATATGATGCTTTGCCTGCTTATAGATAGTGAGTTTCTCTGTCACTAAGCTGTCCACAACACCACAACCATATCCCCCTTGTTTAGCAACATGAGTAATGATTTGTTGCACAGAGGCCCCCATATACAAGCAGGTATCTGGAAATTGATAGAGCTTTTTAAACTTATCATTCCAAGCGATCACCATATGTTCTTTATCAAGAATGCATACCCCTTGGCTAATACTTTGTAATGCCGAGCTAAGCACAGAGCGATTATGGTGTAGCACTTCATAGGCTTCATCTAACATGACATTAAAGCTTTGATAGCTATCAGCTTGGCCTTGTTGTAAACGTTCTATTAATAGTGTCGCGGCGGGAGCACCTAATACTGAGCTTAATAAGCGTTCAGCGGCAATCAGTACATCAGATGTAGCAGGGGAAGAGTCAATAAGGCGGCCGGTAATAGGGTTAGTATGATTCTCGAGTAATGCATTAATTTTATCCTTATTAATAAACCTTAATAACAAAGATTTTACATCACCTAAAGACACCTCTTTACCTTGTTCTGATTCATATGGGCGGTGAGCTTGGCCTTGTATTAAGTTATCTAAACTTGCTTCTTGGACAAATTTACTTGCTTGGCTAATGTCGGCAAAGCTCTCCTTGTGATAAAGAGAGGCAATGACATAAACCAGACAATTAATAAATAAACTCCAAATAGTGCCATGCACAATAGGGTTTAAACCTTCAACACCTAATAAAGCGTGTGGTTGTAAAAAACCTAAGTTAAATGGGCCATGCATCCAGCTTTTATCTAACCAATAAGCCTGTACTAATAAAGGGACGACAAGGCAATAGAACCAAATGCTAAAGCCTGCAAGCATGCCTAAAATAGCACCTTGCTTATTACCGCCACGCCAAATTAGACCAAGTAAAAGGGGTGGTGAAAATTGTGCTACTGCGACAAATGAAAGTAAGCCAATTTCGGATAAAACATTGAACTCAGTCAGCAAGCGATAATAAAAGAATGCGAAGAGAAGTACCGCGCCAATGGAGAAGCGCCTTAAACGAATAACAAATTGCCCAAGGTCTTGAATTTGTTCTAGGGCAATGATTTTTGAACGAATAATTAAGGGCAATAAAATTTCGTTAGAAAGCATGGTCGATAGGGCGATTGAAGCAACGATCACCATACTGGTGCCAGCGGATAGCCCGCCAATATAAGCAAGTAAGGCTAGCCCTTTTGCATCACTTGCCATAGGAATCCAAAGGGTCAAATATTGCTGCTGGAAGCCGGTGGTATCAAAATTTAAAAAGCCCACTAAGCCTATGGGTAAAATAAAAAGGTTGGTTAAAAATAGATAAAAGGGAAACAGCCAGCGGGCGGTTTTTAAGTCTTTGGGGCCTGTATACTCAACAACTGCAGCGTGGAATTGACGAGGTAAAGCAAAGATCGCAATTGCGCCAATTAGAGCATGAACCAAGTATGTCATTGGTTGATGATATTGAGTGAGATTGGCATTGAGTTGCTCATCGGACATGGCGGCATAATAAACATCGAATACCCCATCACGGATAAAGAAGATGGCGTAAACCCCAACACACATAAAAGCGAAAAGCTTAACTAAAGATTCAAAGCTAACCGCTAGCATAAGACCCTTATGGTGTTCACTCGCATCTAGGTTTCGGGTACCGAACAAAATACTAAAGATTGCCATTAGAAGCGCGATACATATGGTCGGATCTGTATACCAATGAAGTGCTTTGTGGCTAGAACCAGAGATCAGTTGGAAGGACTCAGAAACCCCCTTAAGTTGCAGTGCAATATAGGGCACTATGCCAATTAAACTAAAGACGGATACCATTACGGCAATGGTACGAGAGTGGCCATAACGGGTGGCGATAAAGTCCGCTATGGTGTGGGTGTTCTCTTTTTTGGCAATTAGGATAATGCGAGCCATTAGGCGCCAACCTAATAGCATAAGAATGATGGCACCAAAGTAGGTCGGGGCCATTAACCAACCATGATTGATGGATTGTTGCACAGTGCCATAAAAAGCCCAAGAGGTGCAGAAAATGGCTAGGGTAAGGCTGTAAACGTAAGGTTGTAGGCGGTTTGACTGGTTTTTATCACCCTTGAGAGCAATTAAAAAAAGTAAACCTATATAGAGAATTGAACAAATAGAAATCCACCAAGCATTGATCATGAATCAAACCTGCTGGCAGTAGAATGACTACTCGCCTTTTGGCGAATCTTTTGATTAGTAGAGATAAACGTCCCTAGGGTCATTTTAATTAAACACATAACTGCTTCCTTTCAGCTTTATTCGCATTTTGCAGAAAAGCTGAAAGCAAATTAACTTGTTTGTTAATCCGCTTTCCTTGAACCTCATGTTCAAACTTTTGTGCTAGAGGCAATGTATTTTACCTCGCTATTGTTATTGTATTTTGTCGACTAAATAGTTTTTATATTCATTACGTAAGTCTATTTTCTTTAACTTACCTGTTCCTGTGTGGGGTAATGATTCAAGCTGCAAAATGGCATCGGGTAACCACCACTTAGCCACCTTTTGTTTTAATATGGCAAGTAAGGCTTCTTGTTCAAATATTTTGCCTGGTTTTATTGTGACCAGCAGAATGGGTCTTTCATCCCATTTAGGGTGAGCAACCCCAATTACACAGGCTTCATTAATACTTGAATACTCTAATGCTGCGTCTTCTAGTTGAACGGAACTTATCCATTCTCCACCAGACTTTATAACATCTTTCGCTCTATCGACGATGCGTAAATAGCCTTCAGGGTTAATAACCGCAATATCCCCTGTGTTAAACCAACCATTTTCAAAGTTCTCTTGGCCTTCACCTTTAAAGTACTCTTTAAGCACCCAAGGGCCTTTTACTTTTAAAGTGCCTTGTTGTATCCCATCGTGTGCAAGCACTTGATTATCTAGATCAAAAATCTCTATTTGAGTGCCGAACATAGCTTTGCCAGCTGAAGATTGTAAGTGGTAACGGCTCTCAGGGTCTAGTTTTTGAATACTAGGGGAGTTAACAGAAGCGCTCATCAAAGGGCTGGTTTCAGTCATGCCCCAAAGTCCCATCCAATAAACATCATATTTTTCGGCATAGGTTTTTACCAGATTGGTTGGCGAGGCTGCGCCACCCACTCCCACCATCTTTAAACTAGGGATAGGGCTGCTTGGCTCAAATTCAGTATCTTGCTTAAGACTGTCTAAATAATTATGTAAGCCAAGCCAAATAGTGGGGACACCAAAGCCTTTGTTGACCTGCTCTGAATCAATCAAATGATAAAGAGATTCACCATCCAACTTATCGCCACAAAAAACTAATTTACAACCAAATAGCGGCGCGGAGTAAGGAATGCCCCATGCCACTACATGATACATGGGCACAGCTGGCATTATGATGTCCCACTCATTAAAGCTTAAAAATTGGCTAGAGCCACTCATCATGGCATGTAAGATACTAGATTGATGGTCGTAAATGACGCCTTTAGGGTTGCCAGTTGTCCCAGATGTATAGCACAACGCACAATTGTCAGTGCCTTTGAGGTTAGGCCAGTCAAAGTGACTACTCTCGTTTTCAATTAATGTTTCATAGCAGAAAACAGGCGCTAGCTGAGTACTGGGCATGTCAGAGTCAGCGCAATTAATAATAAAGGCTTTTACCTTGGGAATCCGTGATTGAATCTTTTCTAAAAGAGGAACAAAACAAGGATCGACAAAGATATACTCATCTTCTGCATGTTTAATAATGTACTCTAACTGTTCTTCAAAGAGCCTAGGGTTAAGCGTATGTATCACAGCGCCAGAACCGCCAATGGCGTAATAAAGCTCAAAATGACGATAGTGATTGTTGGCTAAAGTACCTATCCTATCGCCCTTATTAAAACCTAATTTGGTTAAAGCATTGGCGAGTTTCTTGATACGAGTATGGGCGTCAAGATAGGTATATTCGTGCTTATTACCATCTGGCATTAGGCTCACTATCCTCTGCTCTGGATAGCGTAGAATGGCATTTTCAATGATATCACTGGTGAGTAATGGGGTGGGCATCATAGCGCTTTGATGGTCAGGCATAATCTATTCACTCTCTTATATTTATTGTTTGTGATTTTAGCAACAAGTTAACCTGTTTCACTCTTCTCCCAATATCCTACTTTAGGTGGAGCTATTAAGAATAAGCACCACCGTTTTTTCTCCTACTAATGATGGATAGTTTTCTTTTAGCGTTGGAATCATAGTGGCTGGGTACAAAATAGCCTTGTCAGCACCTGATTAACGTGTGCTTGAGGCATAAAACAAGAATAAAAATACCGGAGCTAGATACTATGAAGAAGTATATTCGTACCATGGCGCTTGCCACAGGATTTACCTTAGCCGCCACCTCAGCAAGTGTGTATGCCGCTGACAAGGTGAGACCGATATTGCTAAAAACGCCGATTGCGTTTGGGTCACACTTACCGGCATTAGGTACGCCGATTAAATGGGTAGAAGAGCAGTTACCTCTTATTTCTGCAGGCAGTGTACGAATGAAAATTTATGAGCCCGGTAAGCTTGTTGCGCCACTGGAAATCTTAGACGCTGTGTCTAGTGGCAAAATTAACTCAGGTTATGCAACCGCAGGTTATTGGGCTGGAAAGATGCCAGCAGCAAGCCTTTTCTCTGCGATTCCATTTGGGCCAGAAGCGCCAGAATTTATGGCTTGGCTCTACTATGGTAACGGTCTAAACCTTTATCAAAAAATGTATGATGACGCAGGTTACAACGTCCATGTTGAACCATGCGCCCTTATTTCACCAGAAACTTCTGGTTGGTTTAAGGAAGAAATTAATGATGTATCCGACCTTCAGGGGCTAAATATGCGCTTCTTTGGATTGGGTGGTGAAGTGATGCAAAAGCTAGGTGTATCAACCTCGCTAATTGCTGGTGGTGAAATCTTTGGTGCTTTAGAAAAAGGTGCAATTGATGCCACCGAGTTCTCTCAACCTGCGATAGACCAACTACTTGGTTTCTATAAAATTGCAAAACATAACTACTTCCCTGGTTGGCATCAACAAGCTACTTTATTCGAGTTACTAATCAATAATAAAACCTGGAATAAGATGACTGAAAGTCAACAAGCTCAGGTGTCTGCTACTTGTAAAGCCTCCATCACTAACTCTATTGCTGAGTCTGAATTTATTCAATTTGAAGCCATGATCAAAAACCAAAATGAGCGTGGTGTCGAAATACACACTTGGTCCGATGACATGCTAAAGAGCTTCAATCAGGCTTGGGATGAAGTGGTTATCGAGCAATCTCAAGATGCCACCTTTGACACTGTTTACAAAGATCTTTCTCAATTCCGCGAGAACTACGCTGTCTGGGCACAAAGGGCCTTTATCCCTAGAAATTAGGGGGCCATGATTAAGTAACCTCTCCATTTGCGCCACTTTCTCCTTCTTTATGCTGGTCGCATAGAGGTTAAAGTGGCTTTTTTTTATCTGCATAAGGAGCGTTTTAATGAATCAAAATGTGAAAGCCCTTGTTGTTGCTGATCATATCGATAACTGGGTTTTAACCTTAGGCAAGTGGATATCAACTTGCTACGCAATTCTAATCGTTACCATTATTCTCCAAGTTGTTCTCAGAAAAGGCTTCCATGCTGGCATGATCTCCTTGGAAGAGTTGCAATGGTATCTCTATGGCACTGGGGTTATGTTTGGCATGTCCTATGCCCAAGCAAAGGATTCCCATGTCAGAGTGGATCTTTTTTATAATAATTTTGGCGCTAGAACGCGTCACCTGATTGAGATAACCGGCATATTAATTCTCTTACTGCCTTTCTTGAGCTTAATTTTTTATCATAGTTTAGATTTTGTTTACGACTCTTTTAGAACCATGGAAAGCTCTGCCGCACCGGCAGGATTACCTTACCGTTGGATCATTAAAGCCGTCATTCCCCTGAGTATCGGTTTACTGGTTTTGGCTGTGCTAAACCGTTTTTATCGTGAACTCATTTTATTAATAAGAGGGGAATAAGCAGATGCCAGTTAATGAAATTTTGATCTTATTAATGTTTGCAAGCTTCATTGCTCTTTTAATGACAGGCTTCCCTGTTGCATGGGTATTAGGTGGCGTTGGCGTATTATTCGCTATTGCTGGTTACTACTCAGATTTATACCTAGACACCTTTACTGGCATTGATTTTCTAACCTTAGGTTTAGTGGTAAACCGGGTATTCAAAATCATGGATAACTGGATTCTAGTAGCCTTGCCCATGTTTATTTTTATGGGCAACATGCTGGATAAATCGGGTGCCGCTGAAAACCTGATGAAATCCTTTCAAGAGTTATTTGGAAGAGTACGAGGTGGCCTTGCCATTACTGTTATCTTGATAGGTATTATCTTGGCGGCATCAACAGGCATTATCGGTGCGTCGGTTGTATTGCTGGCGGTAATCTCTTTGCCAGCCATGCAAAAGCAAGGGTATTCGGATCAAGTCGCCCTCGGTACCATCGCCAGCTCTGGGACACTAGGTATCTTAATTCCGCCTAGTATCATGCTGGTGATTATGGCCGATCAAATCGGTCTGTCGGTGGGCGACCTATTTATGGGGGCTGTTTTTCCGGGTCTTTTACTTGGCGCCCTATACATAAGCTATATCTTGATAAGTGGTTACTTTAATCCTAAAGCATTTCCATTACCGAAAGAGACCGAGCCTGTTACCTTAGCCATTTGGATTAAGGTGATTAAAGCCACTTTGCCTACCATGATGCTGGTATTGCTGGTACTAGGTAGTATATTTGCAGGGTTTGCGACGCCAACCGAAGCGTCTGGTGTGGGTGCTGCAGCAGCGACCTTATTGGCCTTTATGAATAAGCGTTTGTCTTGGTCTGTTTTTAAAGAATGCCTGCATAATACCTTTAATGTTAGTGGTTATATTTTTGCTATTTTCATAGGAGCGTCCTTATTTGCCTTGGTATTAAGAGAGCTTGGTGGAGATGAATTTATTGAGTCCTTTCTAACCTCTTTACCTTTTGGTCCTTATGGTATCGTCCTATTTATATTGGCAATCATATTTCTACTTGGATTCATTCTTGATTGGATCGAGATTACCCTGATCGTATTACCTTTAATCGCACCCGTTATCAGTGCGTTAGACATTGCCATTGAGGGTTATGAGGTATTGGATAATCCAGAGTTGGTCTGGTTTGTTATGCTGGTGGCTGTAACCTTACAGACCTCCTTTTTAACTCCTCCCGTGGGGTTTGCATTATTCTATTTGAAAGGGGTTTGCCCACCAGATATTAAGCTTTCAACTATCTATAAAGGGGTCTTCCCTTTTATTGTATTGCAGTTGATTGGTTTGGTGATCATTCTCTTATTTCCTGCCTTAGTAAACTGGTTTCCTGCCACGATCTATCGCTAATTTGCACAGGTAGTAAATCGTTATAAAGAGGTAAAAATAAGAAAGGCCGTTACTTTTACAAGTAGCGGCCTTTGTTTTTATCTGGTTTATGACGGTTGTTAGATACGAGTGCCGCCATCTACCTCAATGACACGACCACTGATAAAGTCGTTTTCAAAAATAAATGACACTGCTTGGGCGATTTCTTGCGGTGTGCCCATGCGTTTAAGAGGCGACATTTGCGCTGCCATATCATAGGCTTTCTGTGGCATTTGTGCCGTCATTTCAGTCTCGATAAAGCCCGGCGCAATAGCACCAGTACGAATATCAAACTTGGCTAATTCTTGTGCCCAAGCTGTTGTCATGGCGACAACCCCAGCTTTGGCAGCACTGTAATTGGTTTGCCCAAAGTTACCTGCACGGCTAATACTAGAAATATTGACTATAACGCCGCCTTGTCCTGATCTGACCATATGAGAGGCTGCTTCTCGTCCACATAAGAAAACACCACTTAGGTTCACATCTATCACAGATTGGAACTGGTCAAGTGACATCTTATTCATTTCACCGTCTTTGTACTTGATTAACAATCCGTCTTTGAGAATTCCCGCATTATTGACCAGACCATCTATGCGTGAAAAGTCATTCTTAATTTGTTCAAAAACTTGTTCTACTTCTGATTCATTTGCCACATTACAGACGTATCCTTTTGAGTCTGTAATCATGGAAGAGGCATGGTTTACAGATTCGAAATCCATATCGACAAGGGCAATCTTAGCGCCTTTATCAGCTAGGTATTCAGCCATAGCCAAGCCCAAACCTCGGGCAGCGCCAGTAATAACAATCACTTTATTATTAATATCCAAATGATTTTCTCCTATTGATAGACTAAAGAGTAAGGCCGTGGTTATTTTTTACCTTATCTAGTGTTGTTCAAAAAGTAAGCGGACAAGCTTATGTTAGCCAGTTCATATGATTAACAAAATAGTCCATAAGTAGGGCTTAGGGCGAATGTTTTCGTTTTTATTTTAGGGTTTAAAGTAACTGACTGTTCTACAATCATTTACTTTCACTTTAATCTGACTAAAAGAGGTTAAATCAAATTCATTGTTTGTTCTTATCTTTGGACGACATAATGCGAAATTGAGCTTGAGATGAGCTACTTGATCTTAATAAGTCTTCAAAATCATCTTTGGGCATAGGCGTTGCAAATAAATAACCTTGGCCATAATCACAGCCAATTTTCATTAATAAGCGTCTTTGTTCCTCTGTTTCTATGCCTTCTGCAATGACAGACAAGCCAAGTTTATGCGCCATGATAATAATGGCTTCACATAACTCTAATTGCTGAGAATGCATGCTTAAGTGGCTGATAAAAGTCTGATCAATCTTAATAAAATCAATATCAAATTTATTGAGATGAGATAAAGAAGAGTAGCCGGTGCCAAAGTCATCCAGTGCGACTTGGATTCCTTGATTGCCAAACTGCATAAGCTTTTCTTCAATATGGCTGTTCTCTTTCATTATCATGCTTTCAGTGATTTCTATGATGATGGCATGAGGGTCTAATTCGAGAGTTTGAAGGTGTTCAAACCAAGAGTCCATAGTGCTGGTTTTGTATTGGTATTGAGCTGGAGAGGTATTAACACTCATTATCAGATCTGGGTTTATCTCACTGCGCCATTGCTTAAGTTGCTTGCTGGCGGTTTTAAAGACCCAATCACCAATGTCGATAATATGGCTGGTTTCTTCTGCGATTTTTATGAACTCTAGAGGCATGGTGAGTCCATGGATGGGGTGATTCCAACGAATCAAAGCCTCTGCTTTTTTTATTTCTCCTGTATTGAGTACGACGATAGGCTGGTAATGAAGTTCGAATTGTTCTTTTTCTAAGGAGGATCTTAAATCACTGATCACCTGCATACGATAAAGAATGTCTTGATGTAACTTTTGGGTGAAAAACTGATATTGATTTCGGCCATGTGCTTTAGCAGAAAACATGGCTTCATCGGCATATCGTAAAAGTGAGTCACTGTTCTTAGCATGTTTTGGGTAAAGGCTTATTCCTATACTTGCTGAGATATAAAGCTTATCTTTTTCAAGGCAATAAGGCGCACTTAACTGATCAAGAATGGTTTGAGACAGGGCTTCTAAATAGGCGTTATCCTCAAACTGATCAATGATGATGGTAAACTCATCGCCTCCTAAACGGTAAATGTTACGCTTTTTACTGATGACTTGAGAGAGACGATTGGCAACTTCAACCAGTAAGTTATCACCCACATCATGGCCATGAAAATCATTAATCGCTTTAAAATCATCCAAATCTAAATATAAGAGGGCGACTCTTGTTTGTTTCGCTTCTGCTTTTTCTAGGGCTTTTTGTATTCTGCCTTTAAAGTTACGACGGTTCGAAAGGTTAGTTAAAGGGTCTAAATAAGCTTGTTTCCAGATGATCTCCTTCGCTTCTTGGCTCTCAAGTAATGCATGATCAAGGCGTCGGTTAATGCTAAGGACATAAATGAGACCGGCGGCTATCAACACTAGAATAGCTGCCGCAATGGCAAGGGCTTTATAGAAGAATGCGAGGCCAACACTGGGGGCTGGATCGTATAAAAACTTATCTAGATCAAAGCCTTTGCTTAGCATTCCTAAGTGCTGATAAATGTTAACAATGTGCTGCCATCTGTCGTGGCTAAAATAACCCATTTCTACCAAGGTTGGTTGAACAAGGTCCTCCATTGTTTCAGCTTGATAGCTTAAAAATTCATAGGTATAGCTGGTGGGATAATCTCTTAAAATAGTTTGGATAATTTCTTCTTTATTATCCATGGCATATTTCCAACCTTTGAGGCTCGCCTCTCTAAAGGCTTTTACACGTTCAGGATGCTCTTTTATTTCTTTTTCAGACGTGAATAGGTTATCCCCATAAAAATCGATACCAAGTGATCTTGGATTAAAGGTTTTATAGTAGAGGTTTTGTTTTTCTAAAAAGAAAGGCTCATCAATACTGTAGCCTGAAATCACTTCTACTTTACCGTCTATTAAATCCTGTGGATTGTAGCTGTGTTTGAGCAGAGTCATTTTTTCGATATCGATATTAGCTTGCTTTAAAAAGGCGGCAATCTCAGCGGTTTTAGTTTCTAACATGGCTGTTTGGTTTTGAATGCTATGAATGCCTTTTGTCATATCCTTTTCTAAGGTGAGCAGTACCACCGGAGAGTGTTGATAGACTACGGCTAACATAACAACAGGTTTTTCCGAATCACGGGCTTGTAAGAGTGAGTTTGTGCTTACTCCAAACTGAGCGAAACCGTTTATTACAGGTGAGATAATATCCTGTCCTGGTACAGCGGGAATGATATTGACATCTAACCCTGCTTCTTTGTAAAAGCCTTTTTCTTTGGCTGCGTAATAGCCTGCAAATTGAAAGGCATGTTTCCATTTAAGCTGTAAGGTTACTTTCTCTAATGCAAAGGCACTTGGTATATATATCAAGGAAAGGGAGAGCAGAATAAAGAGTGCTTTTATAGAGATTTTCTTCAAGGGACTATCCTTTTTTCAGAGACCGTTTGACCTAAAATTGATTGGTCGTTTTTTGATCGCATAGAAAAGTATAATCCCTAATTTAAAAAAGGGAGGTGTTTTCGATAATTAGTTACGTTTAAAGCTTCTCACTAACATCGATTAATTTTTGTGTTCCCTGATAAAGATTTAGCATAAAAACGGCAGCAAGTAGCATGACCAGGCTCGCGATACTAAACCCAAGTTGGGTCGCATCATAATGACTGAGCAGGGCAATCAGCATGTAACTGATGCTTTGAATAAAGGTACTAAACATATGTAGCCCACCTTCAATACGGCCTCTCTCGTTTAGGGCTATTTCATGGTGCATTTTATTCATACGGCTAATACGATTTACTGAATTAAATAAGCCAAAAAAAAGTGCAAAGCCAACAATGACCCAGGCTGCGCTAAATAAGGATGAGGCAAAGAGGGCTAAAGCAATCAATGAAACACAGCCTATCATGAGCTTTTCAGGTAAATACTTAATAAGCAGTTGGCGGATAATTAGTCCCGAAATAAGCGCACCTATGCCAAAACTTAATTTCCATGCAGCAAACCAATTTGCGGTATAGCCTTGCTCATAGAAATAAATAGGCACTAACTTCACTAAAAATGTGAGCACAGGGTAAGAAAGGCATGAAAGGGCTAGAAAACTCATTAGCTGTTTTTGTTTTAAGAAAATCTCCTTTATTTCAATGACCTGCTTTATAAAGCTCGCTTCATGTTGAAGGCGTAACTTTCTTTGATAGGGCATAACACCATAGCTAATAGCACCCATAAAAGAAGCGATAAAAGCAATTGCAGCGAACTCCTGCATACCCCATTGTGCTAGTAATACTATGCCAGTAGCACCTGCTCCAAGCGTGGTTATCTGCATGATAATTTCTTGATAGCTGGTAATTTTAGGGTACTCATTGGCTGCAAAGTTTTCTTGCACAAAGGCGTTATTTGTTTTCCAAGCTAAATCACTTGAACACCAAAAAACCAGCTGAGCAAAGATCAGAGTGGTGAGATTGCCTACTTGATAAAAGAAAGCAATTAGAACAATAAATGCGGTCAGAGCCTGGATAACTTGTGTGATAAATAGAATGGCTTTGCGAGAGTGTCTATCGATTAAAGTGGATAAAAGAGGACTTAAACTAAAAGAAGCCAAGGTACAGGCTAAAGTGCTCAGTGCCACTATACTGCCACTTTGTGTTTCTTCTAGCATGATCCAAGGTAAAGCCAGCATAAACATGCCAGAAGAAATGCCATCAAAAAAACGTCCTGATAAAAAGCTAACATACTTGAATGGCATAGGGCGTCCTTCGAATTGATAAAAGTGTGCCAAGCATAAAAGCTCAAGTTAACTTGAGGTAAAGGGGTGAAGGCCAAATTTTTGATTAAGTTTTTCTATCAGCTTGATAGCTAGCTTTAATAAGGTAGGGAAAGTTATTAGATTAGTGCTTGTGCCTGAATCAAAGTAAGGCAAAAAAATGAGTATCAAGCTGGGCTTGATACTCCAAAGTCACTCTCTTTTACAGGATTTTGAAAGCTAATTAGCTTGTTTTCTGGAGGGAACGAAAGCTAGCTTGGCTTTTATCAAGAAAGGCCTGCATAGCCACCTCTCTATCATTACCCGCAAAGGTGAGAGCGAAGGACTGACTTTCTAATTTAAGCGCTTGATCAAGGGGGATATTTTCCCCTTGATGCATAAGTTGCTTTATTGCAGCTAAAGCATAAGGGCTTTTATGAGTTAAACCCCTAGCTAGTTCAAGTCCTGCCTCATTTAAGCTATCAGCAGGATAAACATGGTTCACAAGGCCTAGTTTTAATGCCTCATCACTCTTGATGTTACGACCCGTCATAACCAGCTCTATGGCGAGGCTTAGACCAAGCCTTCTGGTTAGTCTCTGACTCCCACCAAAACCAGGCAAGATAGCAAGGTTAACTTCAGGTTGAGCGAAACAGGCTTTGTCTGACGCTATAATGAAGTCGCAGCTGAGGGCGAGTTCACAACCACCACCTAAGGCGTAGCCATTTACCATGGCAATGACAGGTACTTTAAGTTGACTAAAACGACTAAAGGTTTGATTACCATAGGCAGAGAAGTTTTCTGCTGCTTGGGCACTTAATTGCTTCATATAAGCAATGTCAGCTCCGGCAACAAAGGCTTTATCACCCGCTCCAGTGACAAGAAGCACACGTACATCAGGGTTGCTATCTATTAGATCTAAGCAAGTATTTAATTCTTCAAGGCATTGCAGGTTGAGTGCATTTAAAATCTTAGGCCTATGAATACAGATCTGATAAATGCCAGTTTCAAGGCATTCTAAGCGAATATTTTCAAACTTGTCAGCCAAGGCGTTTATAGTGTTAGTGTGATCAAACTCTTTATTAGCTAGAGGTGTTTGCATAGGTTAGGCCTGCACTTTTTTATCTAGGTAAGCGTAAAAGCCTTGGCCTGATTTACGGCCGAATCTACCCGCGCTCACCATCTTCACAAGCAGTGGACAAGGGCGATATTTGCTGTCTTTAAAACCATCGTACAAGACTTCCATTATGCTCAAACACGTGTCTAAACCGATTAAATCAGCCAATGCTAAAGGCCCCATTTTATGGCTCATGCCAAGCTGGCTAATGGTGTCTATCTCTTCGGCGCTGGCAACCCCTTCATAAAGACAGAAGATGGCTTCGTTTATCATAGGGATCAAAATGCGATTCGCCGCAAACCCTGGAATATCGTCAACTTTTACCGGGTTTTTCTCTAACTTTTCCATTAGGGCAAAACAAAGATTGAAAATATCAGGCTGAGTTTGCAATGCTGGGATCACCTCAACGAGTTTCATCTGAGGTACAGGGTTCATAAAGTGCAAACCAATAACACGCTCTGGCCTATGGGTCGCGCTGGCTAACTTGCTAATGGAGATAGAAGAGGTATTTGAGGCAAGAATACAGGTATCTTTACAGATCCCATCAAGTTGTTTGAATAAATCAGATTTGATCTTTTCATTCTCAATAATGGCTTCTATCACCAAATCTGAGTTGGATAATGCAGAAAGGTCTTGATGGCATTCGATACGCGCTAAAGTAATGTCTTTCTGCTCTTGAGATATTTTGTCCTTATTCACTAAAAAATCTAGATTTTTATTAATCGTGAATAGGGCGGTCTCTAATACTGCGGCGTTTAAGTCACATAGCTTAACCTTGTAGCCTGCTTGAGCTATGACTTGAGCAATACCATTACCCATTTGCCCAGCACCTATGACACCTACCTCTATGATCTGCATTTATACCTCCAATAGATAAAACTTATTTTCTAGTTATTTTTTTGCTGAGTGTGATCATCTTCAAGGAGGGAGTAAATTGAAAATAATTCTATAAATGGTCTAAAAAACTAACCAGTTTATTTTTTTGAATAATTCGTCTAGTTTTAGCCTAATTTCAAAAATCTTTTTAGACATGTGAATTAAGTATGAATAGAAAATTGCCTTCACTTAAATCCTTACGAGTTTTCGAATCCGTTGCTCGTAACAAAAGCTTTCGTAAAGCTGCCGATGAACTTTGTGTGACGCACTCGGCTGTCAGTCATCAGATCAAGCAATTAGAGCAAGAGTTAGATGTGTTTTTGTTTCAGAGAAATGGGCGTTCTATTAGCCTGACGAAACAGGGCGAGTTTTTATACCCAGTGATTAACGATAGCTTTGACAATATTACAGAAGCTGTTGCAAGTCTTAAGTCCGCTAACAAGACAAAAACCCTCACCATTCAGACCTATGTCACTTTTGGCACTGTGTGGCTGATTCCTAAGCTCAATGACTTCCAAGCGAAGTATCCTGATATCAGAGTGCGGATATCCATCTCATTCGTGGATGTGGACTTTGATAAGGATGACGTGGATGTGGGCATCATAATGGGTGATAAGTCATGGTCCCATCTAGATTACACCTATTTGTTTGATATGGAGATCTTCCCTGTTTGTTCTCCTAAACTTGTCGCCGAAGGCAAATTAAAAAAACCAGAAGACCTTGCTAAGTTAGATTTAATTACTGTTGAGCTAGCGCCAGATGATTGGCCAACTTGGTTAGATAAAGCGGGTGTTGATCCTCATATTATCGACTCAGGGCCTGTGGTCGATAACTATTTACAAGCTTTAGAAATGGTTTATGAAGGAAATTCAGTTGTCATGGCTAGGGAATCTTTTGCCAAGCGAGATTTAGAAACAGGACGAATTATTAGACCGTTTGATTTCTCTGTTATGGAGGTCGGGAGCTGGTATAGCGTGCACCCTAAGCAGCAAAATCCTAAGCCTGAAATACAGTTATTTAATGATTGGTTAACCCAAAAAATAGGTGAAGATTCAAGTTTTATTGTCAGAAAATAAAGAATTAGAGGTTAAAAATACGTTTTTATCCTCTTACTTTTACGTATTTATTCTCCTTTCACTCTCCTTTTATCATTTCAATTTCTCTCCTTTAAGTCTTGTTCTAGCACCATAATCTCTTAGAAGTAAGTTTTTAGATGAGGTTTTTCATTTCCCTAATGGTTAGTTTTTTTAACCTTTTATCATATTTTAATCAATTTACACTCACTCAATCATGAGCGCAGAATCGGGGCATAAAAAGAAGCATACTCAAATCATCTTGAGCAAATGCGTAAAGTTAACCCGCTTAGGAAATCACTATGTCCCAATCAGTGAGCTGTCAAAAAATTGGAAGAGTGTTAGAAATAACCCTCAACCGCCCACCGGTAAATGCCATTAATCTTGCGACTAGCACAGATCTTTATCAGGCCTTTAAGCGTCTACAAGACGATGATGATTTATATGTCGGTATTATCACCAATGCAGAATGTCGCTACTTTAGTGCCGGTTGGGACTTAAAGGAATTCGCTGATAAAGGTGATGAGTTAATGGAATCGGCAGATTACGATTTAGGTCCAGGTGGACTAGGTGGTATGAGTGAATTCTGGGGGCTAAAGAAGCCTGTCATTGCTGCTGTAACAGGCAGTGCCATTGGTGGTGGTTTTGAAATGCTACTCAGCGCTGATGTCATCATTGCAGCAAAAGACGTTGAATTTTGGTTACCGGAAGCCAAGCTAGGTTTCTTGCCTGATGGCGGTGGTATTCAGCAACTCCCTAAGCGCCTACCTTACAATCTAGCGTCCGAACTCATTCTGACAGGTCGCAAATTGGGCATGGAAGAAGCCAAACATCATGGCCTAGTTTCCCATGTGTTAGAGCCGGATCAAGTGCTTGCAAAAGCGCATGAAATGGCAGCGCAAATTGCTGAATCAGCACCACTACCATTACAAGCCATGAAAGAGATCATGGCCTTATCTGTGTCTCTTTCTGTTGAAGAAACGTTTGTGCAAACACGAAAAGCTTGGAAAAAGGAAAGTGACCTGCCTCTTTTCGAAAAAATGCTGTACTCAGAGGACTACCTCGAAGGCTCTCGTGCCTTCTCAGAAAAACGCCCACCAGAATATAAAGGACGCTAACTTATGACACTTTCAAATACTCATTACCTAGATCGACTACTAAAGCCACAAACCATTGCCCTTGTTGGCGTTTCACCAAGAGAAGGCACGGTAGGCCATGACATGTTACAGGTACTGCTAAGTGGCGGTTATAAGGGGCAGGTTTTTCTTGTTAACCCAAGATACGATGAGATAGAAGGGCACAAATGTTTCGCAAGCTTATCTGATATTCCAGTAGCGATTGATATGGCGGTGTTAAGTGTCGCGAGTCATAGAATGGAGCCGCTTTTTGATGAAGCCATCAGTTTGAATATTGGCGGAGTGACTATCTTTGATTATTGCAAACTCGAAGAAGAAGCCAGTCCAACCTTGTTAGAGCGACTTGCTTACAAAGCTAAGCAAGCCAACATGCCTATTTGCGGTGGCAACTGCATGGGGTATTACAATTTTGATAACGATGCCTACATTAGTTTCCAATCCCCTGGTGAGCGCAAAGCGGGCCACATATCTTTGATTGCACATTCTGGTTCTATTTTTGTTTTACCAACATCAAACGACAGGCGTTTCCGCTTTAACCTTGTGGTATCTGCTGGGCAAGAAATTGCGACCTCTCTTGATGAATATATGGACTTCGCCCTAGAGCAAGAAAGCACCCGTGTTCTTGCCATCTTTATGGAAGCCATTCGTAACCCAGAAAACTTCGTCAAAGTATTAGAAAAAGCCAAGCGTAAAGGCATACCTGTTGTGGTAACAAAAGTTGGCCGTACTGAAGTTAGTGCGCAACTAGCAGCGACTCACTCTGGTGCCATCGCTGGCAATAATACGGCCTATGACGCCTTGTTTAAAAAATACGGTGTCATAGCCACTGACTCACTTGATGACCTTATGACCTGTGCTCAGATTCTTTCTCAAGGAGGTAATTTAGGGGCTGGTGATCTTGGCTATATTGGGGATTCAGGCGGTTTGCGAGAGTTATTTGTTGATACAGCAGAAGAGCATGATTTGACCTTTGCTAACTTGACTGACGACACCATGAATAAGCTCAAACAAAGGTTGCCTCTAGGTTTAGAAGCGGTTAATCCATTGGATGCCGCAGGGCCTTTTACGCCAGATTATGCGGAAGTTTTCCGTGATAGTGTGCGTTACATTATGGAGGATCCAAATGTGGCTGTGGGTGTCTTTGAGTTTGAGGCCCGTGATGAATTTATTTATATGCCAGAATTTATCGAAATCGCAAAAGAAGTAAAACAGTATTCAAGTAAACCCTTCATTGTATTGAATACCTTCTCACTAGCGCTAAATGCTGGCATTGCTGAAGACCTGATGGATCATGATATTCCATTAGTAAACGGCGTTGAGAATGCGGTAAAGGCGATTGCAAACCTATTTGCTAATCGTGACCAACAAGCCAAAGCACATGCCACAGTCGAGAACATCAGCAACCCAGCTCGCAAAGATAAATGGCATACCCGATTAGTAACAGGCTTACCTATGAGTGAGACCGACAGCTTAAACCTATTAGCGGATTACGGTATTGGTATTGCGAATCCACAAGAAGCGCACACCCAAGAAGACACTCTAAAAGCCGTTGAAAAGATGACTTTCCCTGTGGTGCTTAAAACCGCCGAGCCACATATTCACCATAAGTCAGATGTCGATGGGGTAAAGCTTAATCTTAATTCTGTGACTGACGTGAGTGAAGCCTATGATGACCTTGCGAATCGTTTGGGTTACCGAGTGACGATTGAGCCTATGGTTGGTCAAGGTACAGAGCTTGCCTTTGGTATGGTAAACGACCCGCAGTTTGGCCCTATGGTCATGGTTGGTAGTGGCGGCATTTATATCGAAGTCTTGAAAGATAGGGTTTTCTCTTTAGCTCCATTTGATGAAGTAGAAGCCATGACAATGATAGACAGCTTAAGAACTCGTCCTTTATTAGCTGGTGTCCGAGGCGCGAAAGCAGCAGACCTTAATCAACTTGCCCAGCAACTGGCTAACTTCTCTCATTTAGCAGCAGATCTTTCTGATGTCATCAGTGAGATAGACGTTAACCCCATCATAGTGAATGACAAGGGAAGTATTGCTGTGGATGCCCTAGTTATCGCCAAAGAAGTCGGCGCGAAGCAGAGCGCCGCCTAGCACCTTTATTCAAATCATTAACTAAGCAATTTAATAATTTATCACTGACTACCTTGGTTTTCAGGCGGGCTTTTTGTTGCCTGAGAACCCTGTTGAAAGTGATGCAAGGAGCAGCTGAAAGCGGAATTTAAATAGCACTAGGGAGAGTGCACTGCTTACCACGACATAATAAAAACAAGGTATTTATATGAAAAATCAATCAAACGAGGTGGTCATAGACACAGCCCAAGATGGCTTTTATAAGGGGTTTAATCACGCAGTGACTTTAACCTCTAAAATGTTAATCATGGTGCTTGTACTTTGGGCTTTAGTGTTTCCAGATCAAGCTAAAAGTGTCTTGTCTCAAGTTAACGCGTTAGTGCTAGGCAATTTTGGAACTTACTATATTTATGTCATGGCATTTTTTGCCTTAACGGCCATTGCTCTGTCTATGGTACCTAAGGTGGGGAATATCGTTTTAGGTGGTACTGATTCAAAGCCTGAGTTTTCACGCTTTTCTTGGGTTTCTATGATGTTTGGTGCCAGCATTGGTGTGGGTATGCTGACCTATTCAACGGGTGAGCCGATTTACCATTTCGCCAATAATCCCGATATTATTCAAGGTTTAGTAGCCGCTAAACAAAGTGACACCTTAGCGTCTGTATATCGCTACAGCTTTTTGCACTGGGGTTTTTCTGCTTGGGGAATATACGCACTAGTGGGTCTAGCTTTAGCTTACTTTGGCTATAACAAAGGGCTACCTCTAACAATACGGTCGGTACTTACGCCCTTGTTCGGTAATAAGTTAAATGGCACTTTTGGTCATATTGTTGATATTACCGCTGTCTTAGCCACCATTTTAGGGATTGCAGTAACCATAGGTTATGGAGTGAGCCAGTTTGCTTCCGGTGTTTACAATATAACGGGTGCTGATTGGATTATGAGTGATGGCGCACCTACCATGACAGCTATGATAGTGGCTTTGGTTTTTGTTATGGCGCTTTCCACCTTATCTGCCATCAGTGGTGTGGGTAAAGGTGTAAAATGGCTAAGTAATATCAATATGTCCCTATCAGGGGTTTTATTGTTGTTCTTTTTGATTTTTGGATCGACTTTTTTAGCCATTGAGCTACTTGCTAAAGGCACATTTGATTACCTAATTAACTTTGTTTCTATGGCGGTTAACGTTGAAGAAAAAGGCACAGCCTTAGGCGATTGGCAGTCAGGTTGGACTATCTTCTATTGGGCTTGGTGGATTGCTTATGCGCCTGCTGTAGGGATCTTCTTTGCACGTATTTCTAAAGGTCGTAGCATCAGAGAGTTTGTCTTAAGTGCCACTTTGATACCTTCATTTGTTTGTTTTATCTGGTTTACCTTTGTTGGTGGTACCGCTTTAGATCTTGAGCTTTCAGGCCTTGCCGAAGGTAAGATTCTAGGGGCGAACATCTCAGCGCAAATCTATGAGACTTTGAATGTCTTAATGTCTGATACAGGGGCGAAATTGATGTCAGCGGTAATCGTAGTATTGCTAATGACTTTCTTGGTGACGTCAGCTGACTCAGCTATTTTGGTGGTAAACACCATTAATGCGGGTGGTAGCACAGCACAAACACCACGTTCTCATATTATCGTTTGGGGTGTTTTCTTAACGGCTCTGATTGGCGCTCTGTTAATTGCTGGTGGTCTAGGGGTGATCAAAACTGCCATGATTATAGGTGCTCTACCTTTCTCAGTCATCATGGTATTAATGACAATCTCCTTGATTAAAGCTTTGTTAAGTCACAAAGGTGAAGCGCAAGATACAGATGAAAATCTGGTAAAATCTGCTTAAATGATCGCTTTTAGAGTATTTACTTAATAAAGCGATTTAAATGTTAAGAAACCTGCGAATAAGTCCTCCCGCCTCAGCGTGTGGATAAAAGCCGCTAGATTTATGGCGAGGAACGTAACTTAATAGTGATTCTATTGATAAGGTCTTCAACATAGAGATAGGGCTTTTAGACCACGTCCTTCGGGTCTTTCAGAAAAAGTAACGCCTTGTGTGATACTTTTTCTGATAAGACTGAGAAGAGGTGACTTAATCACAGGTTCCTTAAGGCTTGCACCTGTTTCCATTCCAGGGCAGGTGCTTTGCTTTTTTAGTAAAAATATAAAGGGAAGCTTTATGGCATTAAGTGTTGGAGAAGTGGCAAAACGTGCTGATGTAAAAGTATCGACCTTGCACTTTTATGAAGAGAAAGGCCTGATTCAAAGCTGGCGTAATGCGGGTAATCAAAGGCGCTACGATAGAAATGTTTTACGCCGCATTGCTGTGATTAAAACCGCGCAAATGCTGGGTATGAGCTTATCTGAAATTAAAGAAGCCATGGATCATTTACCGTCTGATCATGCCCCAAGTAAAGCCGAATGGCAGGAAATGGCAAATGCTTGGCAAGAAGCGCTAGATATTAAGATTGCTAAGTTACAAGCCTTAAGGAATGAGCTAGATACCTGTATTGGTTGTGGTTGTCTTTCTATGACACAGTGTAAATTGCGTAACCCAGATGACAAACTGGGAGAAGAGGCCAGTGGCCCCGTATTATGGGAGCAATCAGAGGCCCATCATGATAAGTGAGAGGTCTTCGTCATTCAGCCTACTTGAGGCACTTTATTAAAAAGGTGTAACGCAAAGCTTGATTTTAAATAGTGCGCTATGTATATTGCATAACAAGCTTGATAAATAAGCTGATTTTAGAAAATAATTTAAAGTTAATGAGAGAGTTTAAGTGTCAGATAAAACTTCAATAAAAACGTCCGCCCCTGAGCTTGATGACTTATTGTGCTTCTCACTTTATTCAACCTCATTAGCAATGAACAAGTTATACCGAAAGCTGCTTAAGCCATTAGACATAACTTACTCTCAGTATTTGGTCCTAGTGACCTTATGGGAGCAAGATGAGCAGGCGGTAAATGCCATTGGCGAGCGCTTGTATTTAGATTCTGCCACACTGACTCCCTTATTAAAGCGAATGGAAGCCAGTGATTTAGTAACAAGAAAGCGTGCCTTGCAAGATGAGCGAAGTGTCATCGTTTCTCTAACGCAAAATGCAAAAGAGATGGAAGCCAAGGTAGCTAGTATTATGGAAAAGGCCAAATGTGCCGCTGATATGGATATGACAGAGTTTAAAGAAACCAAAGATAAGTTAGAGAAATTAAGAGATAACTTATTGAAGAACATGTAATACTTTTTGAATGAAGGCTAAGGAAGAAGTGAAAACTTCTTTTTTTTAAAATATAAAAGTAGTGCGCTATTTAGTAGTTGGCTACTTTAAAATATAAATGAAGATAATTAATCAAAATAGAGGATAAAACCATGAAATTAGAAAAAGCAGTTTATACAGCATACGCAAGTGCAACAGGTGGCCGTGAAGGTCAGGCTCAATCTGATGACGGCAAATTGGTTGTTGTATTATCTACGCCAAAAGAACTAGGTGGTGCTGGTGGCGAAGGGACTAACCCAGAGCAAATGTTTGCAGCTGGTTATTCTGCATGTTTCCTTGGTGCGCTTAAGTATGTTGCAGGCCTAGAAAAAGTCGCGATTCCTGATGACACCAAAGTTTCTGCAAGTGTGGGTATTGGCCCTATCCCAACAGGGTTTGGTATTGAAGCGGCGATCAGTGTTTCTATTCCTGGCCTTGATAAAGAAACCGCCACTAGTTTAGTAGAAAAAGCACACGTGGTTTGCCCTTACTCAAACGCCACTCGCGGTAACATCAATGTTGATGTAAGTGTTGCTTAAAACAAACTCTCAGGGTTCATTTTGAGCCTGTAGAAAGTTTAAAAGAACCTCAGCTTGTCTGGGGTTTTCTTGTTTTTGAGGAGTATGAAACGACAAAGTGAAAACTGCCGCAAATCTTCAATCATATTTCGCTTAATCTTGTCACTATAGCCCGACTCTAAATGGCTTTAACGTAAACCGGTGAAGAAAATAGTGAATAAAATGATAAGACCTGTAACTCCAAATGATATCCCAGCACTAGTTGATATATGGCTCACGGCTTCTATCAAGGTTCACAGCTTTGTCGATGAGCAAGTGTGGCAGTCTCAAGTCGAGGCGATGAGAGATATTTACCTTCCTAACTCAGAGACTTATGTTTATGAGGAGGATGCTAAGCCGATTGCTTTTTACTCTCTCAATGATGACCAGCTGGCTGCAATTTTTGTAGCAATAGCGTCTCAAGGTAAAGGTATCGGGAAGCAGCTTATTGCCCATGCATTAAAGCAAAGAGATAGCTTGAGTTTGTCTGTGTATCAAGAGAATCAGGCAAGTATTCTATTTTATTTAGGACAAGGCTTTAGCATTAAAAGCAAACAAAAAGACGAGTTTACAGGTCACCTTGAGTACACAATGGCAAAATCTAGTGAGTGACTTGATGTAGTCGCTTCAGCATTAGGTTATTGATAAAAAATAATGAAAATAAAAAGTGTTTTTCCGCTCACTTGTATCCTTCTTATACAAAAAGCGTAGAATCTTTGGGCTATTGAATGGGATTAAACCTTAGTCAACAAAGAGGGATAAACATGGCATTTGAAGTTTGGTTAATGTTCACCGCAGCAGCATTTTTAAATGTAGTGAGTCCTGGACCTGCCATCATACTGGCAATTTCGAACGGAGTATCTTGGGGTTATAAATCTGTCCTTGCAGCTGCGCTGGGTAATATCATGGGGATATTTATACTCTCTTCTATCTCAATGTTGGGTTTGGGCTTAGTGCTAAAAACCTCAGCGCTACTTTTTACGATTCTTAAGGTTTTAGGTGCCTGCTACCTTGTCTACCTTGGGATTAAAAAGTTTAGAAGTAAGGATACCTTCTTTGTTGAATCTGAAAATGAACAGATAGCTAGCGTTAAGATCAACTACTTTGCTAAGTTCAAAGAAGCCTTCATGATCGCCATGACTAATCCAAAAGCGATTCTCTTTTTTGTTGCTTTTTTTCCAATGTTTTTGGATACCAGCTTAGCGGCATTCCCACAGTTTATGATAATGACACTTACCTTTATGGCGCTGTCTTTTATCAGCCTAGCAAGCTTTGGTTACCTAGCGAAATCCGTTCGTCATTGGTTTAAAAACGTGAGTCTAGTTAAAATCTTCCACCGCGTTACAGGCGGCATTTTTATTGGTTTTGGTGTGGCGCTTTTACAAGTAAAAAACTGAGAGCCCATCATAGAGAGAAGCTCTAAAAATAGTTAGCTAGATATTCAGTAGCCTTGCCAATGACAAAAATTGGTAAGGCTGCTACGAGCACACCTAATAAATATTTGAAAGGAGAAAGCAGCTTTCCTGAACCAAATGTCATTGCTATCCCTCCACCCCCGCCTAGTAACGTGTTACCAGGCATATTTATTAAGAGTGCAAGTGTTACAACAGGGTTGAACCTGCCTATATGTGTTAATATTTTTGAATGGATGAAGAAGTTTTCAATCTTTTTATCTTTTCTTTCTGAAAAATAACGACCAATTAAGAAAGGAATCATTAAGCCAATAATTGTAGAAAAATAAATTATAGAAGAGCTCTCGTTACCTAGTACAATTAAGAGGCAGAGGGCAATTTCTGCTGAAGGTATATATGGGATTGCTAATAAAATAATGTATAAAATTAAAATGGCAGAAAAAATAATCTGATTCTCTCTTACTTTTAGCATGAGATTAGTAATACTTTCTGAGTTTTGACTGAAAATAAAACTAATATAAAGCGCTGTTAATATAATGATTGATTTAAAAAGAAAATTAATCATTATAACTTTCTCTTCTCTGAGCTATGACGAATATACTTGTTTTGTCTAATTTCCAAAAACGCATTACTTTAAAATTTTTCGCACGTATTATTTTTATGAAATTCACTTCATTTTGATATTCTAAATAAGGTGCTAGCCTTAATATTTGAGCAAATGATAATAAAGCTTTTAAAGGGAACGGAATGTCTTTTAGCAGTATTAAATTCAGGACTATATAGCCGTTATAGTTTACGGCATTAAGCATTGACTCTAGCACATCTTCAGCATTCTCTAAGAGGTGTAAAACACTATGAGCCATCACCATATCATAGTATTTATAAGGCAGGGAGAGCGCTTCAATATCTTTAAGGATAAACTCTACTTTATGTTTCTCATTGTCTAATCTTCTATTGGCTATTTTTATCATCTCTTCAGAAAAATCATAAGCGGTATAACTATAAGCTTTACTTGAAAGCTTAAGGGCAGTGGAACCTGTTCCACAACCAAGTTCAAGTATTGATGATTCAGGTCTGATTAATTGGCTAATTTGATCAAGTTTTGAATTATAATTTTGAGGGTTTCTTACCGGAGATTTGTAATAGTGCTTTGAAAGTCGGTTCCAAAAAGCAGATTTATTTTTCATCATCATATTACCTTTTAACCATTCGCTTAAATTTATCTAGAGCATTTACAAGAGGTCTCCATACCTCCAATAAATAATAAAGGTGAACCAATTCCACCGGAGCTGCTTAATTCACTAATTTCAGGATGATTTTCACAGACATTGCTACAAGCCATTGCAGCCTCAGTAAAATATTCATGTTTGTTCTGATTCGAGCTACAAGCAATTAAAAGCAGAGAGGCAAAAGGTAAAATAAAGACTTTTTTCATTTTTAATTCCTAAGTTTTTAATGTTTTATTCGGGTTCTAGTGTGACTTTTAGCCGTTATGACTTAGATGGTAAGTTTATCAATTAGCTTTTTTTCTTCATCCGCCTTTTGTATGAAATTAGATCACCAAAAAGGATGATTTTAATTTTATGTCTAGAGGTAAGGGAGATAGATGGGTGGCGTCTAAATGAAAGTATAATCTTGAGTAAATTTGATGATGAAATCATTAGAACAGTTTGAGCCACAGAAATGTCAGGCGCCAAATTTTTAGCAAATCATAAAGGTTGATATATTGGCTTAAGTTGAGAAGAAACTGAAATAATGCCAGTGTTGAGAAGCCTATATAAAAGTTTCTTTTCATCATGAATGTCCTAATCTTGAGCTTTAGATTTCCATTTTTTATATGTTTATAAAGGTGGTCTTACAGGCAAGTTAGGCTCTTATTGATCCGCCAATTAGGTGAAATTAGGTCATCCAAAAGTAGTAGCTTTCTTCCTTATTAATGAAGGCATCTTTAGATTTATGAGAGGAAAAATCACTATTTAGGAGGATTTAGTTTAAAAAGTTATCTTGTATGATTTACCTTCTTGCTCAATGTTCACAGGTATACAAATGAAAAAGAAAAAAGAGACAGAGACTCCACAATATTCAGTGCCTAGCTTTATTCCTATTAAAGGACCATTTGCACGCTGGCCGAATTTGAGTGAAGTTGTTTTAGCTATTTGTGTTTTTCTGGCTTCAGTTTTTGTTTCTTCAGAAGGGGATGGCGATGAGGTCATCATTAGAGCCTTGGACGAAACGCCAGCCTTGCTCCTTATTCTGTTGGCAATTGCTTCTATTTCTCTTTACTGGAGAAAAGAACATCCATTAAAAGTGCTAGCGGTTACGCTTCTTATGATGGCGATAGCAACTGCTCTAGGGCTTTCTTTTGATTTCTTTGGTGTTCCAATTGCCTTATATAGTGTTGGGAGGTATGAGATAAGAGATAAGTTAAGTCAGTTAGGTGGTGCAACGATTGGGTTGATAGGGCTCATTTTAATCTTTGATAAGAATGAAACACTGACAGATATGGGCTTCTCTTTTATCTTTTTATTTCTGTCTTGGTATATAGGGAGAAGAGTATTAGCAAGGCGTGAATACTTGCAGCTATTGCAAGAGAGAGCAGAGCAGCTTGAGAAAGATAAAATTAATGATGCGAAGAAAGCGGTAGAAGAAGAGAGGGGGCGCATTGCAAGAGAGCTTCATGATGTTGTGGCTCATCAAGTAAGCTTAATGACAGTTCAGGCTGGGGCTGCAAAAATAGTGTTTAAAAAAGAACCTCAAAAAGCGATGAATGCAATGGATGCCGTAGAGCATGCTGGTAGAGAGGCGCTGATTGAGTTGAGGCGTTTACTTGGTGTTATTAGGCCTGATGAAGAAGTGTGTGAATTAGCACCTCAGCCGGGGTTAGGTGATGTCCCTAAATTAGTCGAAAATTTTTGTAACGCAGGCTTAGTTGTGACGATGGAAATGCCTACTTTAAATAAAGCTCTGCCGGTGAGTATGGACTTAACAATATATCGTATTATTCAAGAGTCTCTTACTAATGTATTAAAACATGTTGGTAAGAAGGCATCTGTGCATGTCTGTGTTAAATATAATGAAAATAATATACAGATAGAAATTAAAGATGAGGGTCTGGCAGAAAAAGAGAAAGTACCAGAAAGGTCAGGTTATGGGCTTATAGGAATGCGAGAAAGAATTGTGTTATTAGGGGGTACGCTTGAAACGAAAAAGCTAGATCAGGGTGGTTTCCAAGTTAAGTGTTATTTGCCTTTTGAGCAGGAATAAGCAGCATGAGTATACGAATTGTTATAGTTGATGATCAGGCATTGGTGAGAAGCGGGTTATCTATGATCCTTGATCATCAAAGTGATATTGAGGTTGTCGCTGAATGTGCCAATGGCGTAGAAGCAATTGAAGCCGCAAAGAAATACATCCCTGATTTAATTTTAATGGATATTCGAATGCCTGAAATGGATGGTTTGTCTGCAACCTCAGCTATTCTAGGGGATTTAAATATACAGACCCGTATCGTAATTTTGTCTACCTTTGATTTAGATGAATATATTTATCGTGCATTAAGAGAAGGTGCAAGTGGGTTTATTTTAAAAGATACACCTCCTGATGAGTTAATTGCTGCAGTCCATGTGGTTGCTCAGGGAGGCGCTTTGTTAACACCTTCAATCACTAAGAAGCTGATCGGAGCTTTTGTTGAGTTAAAGCCTTCTCATACAAATGTAACAGGACATATAGAGAGGCTAACGATACGAGAAAAAGAGATCTTAAAAAACCTAGCATTTGGCTTTAATAATAGTGAAATAGCCAGTCGTTTATTTATTGGTGAATCAACCGTAAAAACTCATGTATCTAGCTTACTAAGTAAGCTTGAACTCAGAGATAGAGCTCAAGCTGTCATTTTTGCTTATGAAAATGGTGTTATTCGAGTTGGTGCACATAACAAAGCTAGTGAATGATTAAGTGGGTGTTCTCACCTATTTATGAGATAGCCTTCCAACGAGTTTTGAAATGGCTTCTTCTGCCTTGTTAACTGATTCAGCATGTCTCTCATCTCCAAATTCCTGATACTCTGAACCAATTTCATAGAAGCTTTCGACACCTAAATAATGGCTCAAGGTTTTGATATGAGGGCCTAGGTGATTCATGCTTTCTCTTATACCACCTGCTTCAAAACCAAACTCGCCAGAAGAGGTGAGAAGCACCATGATTTTTCCTGATAAGCAGGGCTTTAACGGATAGTCACCTCGCTTAAGATCGAATGAGAAGGTTTTGTTTACTCGAATCACCTGATCGAACCAGGCTTTTAATACCGCTGGCATGCCGTAGTTATACATGGGAGTAGAAAGCAGAATGATATCTGCCGCAATTAACTCGTCTATCAAGGTGTTTGATAGGGTTACTTTCGCATTCTGTACTGCTGTTCTTTGTGCTTCTGGAGTGAAGACGGCTTCTATCCAAGCTTGATCAATAAAGTCTGGTGGACTTATTGCAAGATCACGATAGATGAATTCTGTTTTTGGTTGCAAGGTTAACCATTGTTTTTTAAAGCGGTTAGCAAGCTTCCTTGAAAGTGAATTATGCTTCTCTTTGGATTCATCGAATTGTCTCGCGCTGGTATCTATGTGAAGTATCTTTGGGCTATCTGTTTGCATGCTTTTGTCTCCTTTTTGCTTTTCTCTGTTTAGAGTGTCATCTGGCTTTTTTAGGCCTGATTGATCTGTGGTTATCATGGGGTGAAAGGTTTGCTTTGACAAAAGATGAATTTTTTCTTATAGATGAGATTAACTCATCCATATAAGTGTTTTATGTTTTCTCATTTACCTCAACTAAACAGTATTCGTGTGTTTGACTCGGCAGCAAGGTTGAAAAGCTTTAAAGAGGCTGCTCTTGAGTTGAATGTGACGCCAACGGCGGTTTCTCATCAAATAAGAGCGCTCGAAGAAAGGCTAGGCACTTTATTGTTCGAGCGAAAAACTCGCCATATTCTTCTAACCCAAGATGGTGAGAAGCTAGCGCAAGTGGCTCATCAATCTCTTGCACAAATTTCGGCCGTGCTTGAGGAAATTTCGGACCAAAAGACACGCCTTTGTGTGAGCACGACCAGCTCTTTTGCTTCCCATTGGTTAGTGCCAAACCTAGAGCGTTTTTATCAGTCTCATCCTGACATTGAAGTGGTGATAAAAACCGAAGACGCATTAGAGGATCTCACCAAAGATAGGCGTATAGATTTAGCAATTCGTTATGGCGAGTTTGACCCTCAAGATAAGGCTGCTACTAAACTTGTGACCGAAGAGTTTGGCATGTATGCCACAGAGGCTTATATACAGGCATTTCCTGATTTTAGAAAAGCGCAGCTAATAGAGACAAAATGGAAAAACGCTCGTTTAAAGCCTATGACTTGGCAGCGCGTTTTTGAGTTGGAAGATGAAGTGAGTAGCAAGTTAATGATTTGTTCCTATGATCAAGAACAGCATACCATACAGGCAGCACTTGCTGGGCAAGGTATCGCTTTTGTGAGTAATTTACTTATCCAAACTCCATTGCAACAAGCTTGGTTAAAAAGGCATCCCCAAGGCTCAAGTTTAGAAGGCTTAAGTTATTATATTCTGATAAATGATCTTTCTACGCCAAGTAAAAAAGTGACCGCCTTTCGTCACTGGCTCACGGCTGAGTTTAGCACTAGACGTTGAGTACCTAGATATCATTGTTGTGCCTTTAGCTGCGCTATCAAAAAATCGAATGCTGAGTATTTTTATCACTAAAATTTACTGGGATATACTTAATTGAATACTTAATTAGCTTTGATATTCATCATAAGAAATACGAAGGAAGATGCGATGAAACCAATTTTTTCAACCGCCTTGTTAACTGGCTTGGCAATAAGTGCGAGCACGCTTGCTTTTGCACAAGCGGATATGATTCTTACCAATGGGATTATTTATGGTCACGATACGGCAGATGCAATCGTAGTGGCGAATGGTGAGATACTCTATATAGGTAATCAAGCTGATGCTTTGGGCTACCAATCATCTGCAACCAAGCTTGTGGATTTGCAAGACGCATTTGTGATGCCGGGTTTTATTGATAACCACAACCACGTGTTTGAAGCCGCATCTGAAGCCGGTGGTAGCTGTGAATTAAGCATGGATGGCAACTTGAAAGAGCAGGTTCGTTATTTAAAAGCTTGTCGTCGAAATGCGAATCCAAATGAATGGTTAACGGGTTATGGGTTTTCAATTGATGCCTTGCTATTAGAAAGAGGGCCTTATACGCCGTTAGAAGTGATAGATAAGATTTTCCCTGATCAGCCTGTTGTCTTGATGGAGCAGACTTCTCATTCTATGTGGGTTAACTCTGTCGCATTAAAACAAGCTGGCATTACTAAATACTCTCCAGAACCCCAAGGTGGGAAAATTCTAAAGGATGAAGAAACTGGCGAGCTGAATGGCATCCTGATGGATAACGCCGGTGATATTGTGATGGAAATGGCTTGGAATAGCCTAAGTAATCAATTTGATCAAAGCTACGATGGGTTGATGGCTGGCCTTGAGCAGGCTGCAGCTCATGGGATAACAACCATTGGTGATGGTCGTTTATATTGGAAGCGGGGTTGGTATGAAGTGTGGCAAGAAGCACAAAAGTCAGGTGATCTCACCGCGCGTGTGTCTTTAAGGCCTTGGATTTATCCAACTGACCCTATGGCAGAGCAGTTGACCTATCTATCGACTATCCAATCTCGACAAGAGAAGGATCTGTTATTGGTCGATCAGGTGAAGATGTACAGTGATGGTATTTTTATCAATGGCACAGCGAAAATGCTAACACCATATTTTGATACTTATATTCCTGATGAGCCCCGTGGCATCAACTATATATCGCCTCAAAAAATGAAAGCTTGGTTGAGTGAGCTAGATAAAATTGGCTTCAGTGCACATATCCATGCCATAGGAGATGGTGCTGTGCGAGAGTCATTGAATGCAATCGAGGCTATGCGTGATCTTGGTTCTACCAAGCCTTATACCTTAACCCATGTTGAGTTAGTGAATAAAAGAGACGTGCCTCGTTTTGAAGAGCTAGATATTAGTGCGGACTTTCAGGTGGGTTCTGACTATGTGGCTTATCATGATCATCAATGGGCAGAGGCTTTTTTAGGGGCAAAACGCACGAAAGCCTTGATGAATTTAAGGGCCATTTATGACTCCAAAGCAAACGTCACGCTAAGCAGTGATTGGAATGTGCATGATATTAATCCATTAGTTGGTATTGCTAATAGTGTCATTATGGGGAAAACAGGTTTGCCTGATATTGAAAGCGCGATAGAGGCTTATACTATTAACGCTGCCCATAGCTTAGGCTTGGAAGCGGTGACAGGCTCTATTGAAGTGGGGAAATCCGCTGACTTTGCCATCTTAGAAAAAGACATAAGGCAAATGCGTGTTAACAAGATTGCTGACACTGAAATTCTCATGACAATGTTGCAAGGCAAAGTTGTCTTTGATTCTGAGAGTTATTAGTTTAAGGCTGTATTCAGTTTTGCATAAATTGAGTGCAGCCTTTCTCTTCAGCGAAAGCGAAAAATAAAATTGAAAGAAAGTTAAAAGGCCCAGGAGATTGGCTATAAATGGAAAAACCTAAGTACTATTTAGAAGTAGCGATTAAACAAGGTATTTTGTTGGGGCTAGTCGCCCCTGTTTTGTTTTTGAATACCTTTGAGAGTATGGCTGAAATGGATAAATCGAATCAGTCATCTATTTTGACTGTGATAGGTTTGTTAATGGCGGCTGGCATTATTGGTGTTTTCGAAGCGACCTATCAAAAGACTAAGTTAAACCATACGGTTCAACGTTATTTTGTTCATATCACTAAGTTTCTTTTATTTGTCGGTATCACCGAACTTATGGTGCTTGCCATCGCCGCAATTGGAACCACTTTTTCCTTCTGGGATGACCCTCTTCTTTGGGCGCTATTGCCTATCTATATTGCTTTGTATGTTTACGATTGGTGGGATGCTTTAGCGAGTGGCTGATAACCTTATTGGATTTATCTAGGATAAGTTTCTCAGGTGGGGATTTGTCTTTTTGTTAGAGATTAAAGGCCCAAAAAAAGAGACTGGACTTATGATAGCCAGCCTCTTTTCAGGGTTTTGGTAACTCTCTTTTTCGAGCCTATGTCAATCAGCTCTAATGCGGGGAGGCAGAGAATTAACCAAATTGGTTCATGGTGTTGTCTTTACCAGACGCTTTCAGCGCGGCATCACCAGAGAAGTACTCTTTGTGATCATCACCCATGTTAGAGCCAGCCATTGCTTGGTGTTTCACACAAGCGATACCTTGGCGGATTTCTTGACGCTGTACACCTTTCACATAACCTAGCATGCCTTGCTCGCCGAAGTACTCTTTCGCAAGATTGTCAGTAGACAATGCTGCTGTGTGGTAAGTTGGCAATGTGATTAGGTGGTGGAAGATACCAGCTTCACGTGCTGCATCCGCTTGGAAAGTACGGATGCTTTCATCTGCTTCTGTTGCTAGATCAGTTGCATCGTATTCAACTGACATTAGGTTGGCACGATCGTAAGCTGATACGTCTTTACCTGCTTCTGTCCAAGCATCAAATGTTTGCTGACGGAAGTTTAGTGTCCAGTTGAAAGATGGTGAGTTGTTGTAAACAAGTTTCGCATTTGGCACAACTTCACGAATACGGTTAACCATGCTAGCGATTTGCTGAACGTGTGGCTTCTCTGTTTCGATCCAAAGTAGATCAGCACCATTTTGTAGAGAGGTGATGCAATCAAGTACTACGCGATCTTCGCCAGAACCTTTTTTGAACTGGAACAAGTTACTTGGAAGGCGCTTAGGACGAACCAATTTGCCTTTCTGGTTAAGTAGTACATCACCATTTTTCATGTTGCTTGCATCAACTTCTTCCACATCTAGGAAGCTGTTGTATTGATCACCTAGGTCACCTTCAGCAGCGGTTACAGCGATCTGCTTAGTAAGGCCTGCACCCAAAGAGTCTGTACGTGCAACGATGACACCGTCTTCAATACCTAGTTCTAAGAAAGCGTAACGAACCGCACGGATTTTCGCTAAGAAGTCTTCATGTGGCACAGTGACTTTACCGTCTTGGTGGCCACATTGTTTTTCGTCAGATACTTGGTTTTCGATCTGGATACAGCAAGCACCTGCTTCGATCATTTGTTTCGCAAGTAGGTAAGTTGCTTCTTCGTTACCAAAACCTGCATCGATATCAGCAATGATAGGCACGATGTGAGTTTGGTAGTTATCGATTTCAGCTTGTACTTTATCTTCAGCGGCATTGTCGCCTGCATCACGAGCAGAATCTAAGCTGCGGAATAATTCACCTAGTTCACGAGCGTCTGCTTGGCGTAGGAAGGTGTAAAGCTCTTCGATCAAACCAGATACAGAGGTTTTCTCGTGCATAGATTGGTCAGGAAGTGGACCAAACTCAGAGCGAAGCGCTGCAACCATCCAACCTGAAAGGTAAAGGTAGCGACGATCTGTGCTATTGAAATGTTTTTTAATAGAAATCATTTTTTGTTGGCCGATAAAACCGTGCCAGCAACCTAGAGACTGAGTGTACTGTGAAGAGTCAGCATCGTAACGCTCCATATCTGCACGCATAATTTTTGCTGTATAACGGGCAATGTCTAGGCCTGTTTTAAATTGGTTTTGAGCACGCATACGAGCGGCAAACTCAGGGTTGATTGCATTCCATGGCGCACCTTGAGATGCGATAAGGCTAGCGGTAGTGTCGATATCGTTTTTATAGTTTGACATGTTTCTTCCTCAATGGTGACAGTTGCACTACTTAGTTAGCACTGTTTAATAATTTTTTGTTTTTATGATGAAGCTTATTAAGGACTCACTTTCTTTTTAAGCTTTGCATCTGGTCATTAGCATTTGCTTGCGTTACCGCTTGCTTGACCATGTGAAACAGCATAGAGAATTTAACCTGAATTAGTCTAATCTATATTGTGCATTGCTATCATTTAGAATATGAATGTGCATTTTGAATGAAATGGGGTCATATTTATAGACAGCTATATTCAATGAAAAGCCTAGTTGATAGGCGCTATATGTAGCTTTAGTACATTTGATTAGGGTTTATCTTGGCCTTTTCGTATTTTGTGAAAATAAATTACAATTTTGCCTAGTGAAAAAACCAAATATAGTTAGCCAGCTAAAATTGAAATAATCATTTTTTGTATGAATGATCTTATTATTTGTATGAATGTGAGGAATAAGTGTTAACGGCTCGTAACATATGTTTCATAAAATGAAATTCTGATACAATTAACTCATGCTAAATGAGCAAACTAGTAAGACTAAAAGTGAAAGATTAGGAAGGGGTTTATGACTGCAAGAATTCAAGAAGGTGGCTTACAAATTGCCGAAAACCTTTGGCAACTAGTGAACGATAAAATCATACCTGGTACAGGTGTTGAAACGAAGCAATTTTGGGCTAGCTTCGAAGCCATTCTGACTGATCTAGCACCAAAAAACAAAGATCTGTTAGCGAAGCGTGAAACCTTACAAGCACAAATTGATGCTTGGCATAAAGAACGTGCGGATCAAGCGCATGATGCAGTCGCATATAAAGCCTTTTTACAAGAAATTGGTTACCTTCTTCCAGAAGGGCCAGACTTTAAAATTACCACGGCTAACGTTGATGTTGAGATTGCAGAGCAAGCAGGACCTCAATTAGTTGTACCTGTTAAAAATGCACGTTTCGCCCTTAATGCTGCAAACGGTCGTTGGGGTAGCTTGTACGATGCACTTTATGGCACAGATGCTATTTCTGACGAAGGTGGTGCAGAAAAAGGTAAAGGTTATAACCCTGCTCGTGGTAACAAGGTAATTGCTTTTGCTCGTAATCACCTAAACAATGCAGCGCCTTTGTTAAATGGCTCTCATGTTGGTACACAAGCTTATGTTGTTGAAAATGGTCAGCTAGTTGTTACTTTGGCTGATGGCACAACAACAGGTCTGGCTCAGTCAGAAAAATTTATTGGTTACCGTGGCGAAGCAAGTGCACCTAGCGCTATCTTGCTTAAAAATAATGCCTTGCATATCGAGATCTTGATTGATGCAAGTGGTGTTGTAGGTCAAACAGATACTGCTGGCATTCAAGACTTAATCGTAGAAGCGGCAATCACAACCATTATGGACTGTGAAGACTCTGTTGCTGCAGTAGATGCAGAAGATAAAGTTGAAGTTTATTCAAATTGGTTAGGCTTAATGAAGGGTACTCTGGAAGAGTCATTTGAAAAAAATGGCAAAACCGTAACACGTACTCTAAACCCTGATCGCGTATACACTGGCGCTGATGGTGCTGAACTTGTAATGCATGGCCGTAGTATGTTGTTTGTTCGTAATGTTGGTCATCTAATGACTAACCCTGCGATCCTTGATAAAGACGGTAATGAAGTACCTGAAGGCATCATGGATGCTATGGTGACTGTGCTTGCCGCTATGCATGATGTAAACAAAACCAATACGCTAACCAATAGCCGTGCGGGCAGTGTGAACATTGTTAAACCGAAAATGCATGGCCCTGAAGAAGTGGCTTTCGCTGTTGAGCTATTTGGCCGTGTTGAAGATGCACTTGGTCTTGCTCGCAATACGCTAAAAGTTGGCATCATGGACGAAGAACGTCGTACTACAGTTAACCTAAAAGAGTGTATTCGTGCCGCTTCTGAACGTGTTGTATTCATCAACACAGGTTTCCTTGATCGTACTGGTGATGAGATTCATACCTCAATGCATGCGGGTGCGTTTGTGCCTAAATCTGCCATGAAGCAGCAAGCTTGGATCCAAGCTTACGAAGATTGGAACGTTGATGTAGGTATCGAATGCGGCCTTCCTGGCAAATCACAAATCGGTAAAGGTATGTGGGCTATGCCAGATGAAATGGCTGCCATGCTAGAGCAAAAAATTGGTCACCCTAAATCTGGTGCTAACACAGCTTGGGTTCCTTCGCCAAACGGTGCGACTTTGCACAGTACTCATTATCATCAAGTCAGTGTTTTTGAACGTCAAGAAGCGCTTTCAAGCCGCGGCCGCGCTAGCCTAGATGATATTCTAAGCATTCCGCTAATGGCTGATGCAAGTGCACTAACTGCTGAGCAGATCCAATTTGAAATCGACAACAATGCGCAGGGTATCCTTGGTTATGTTGTTCGTTGGATTGATGCCGGTGTTGGTTGTTCTAAAGTGCCAGACATTCACAATGTTGGCCTAATGGAAGACAGAGCGACTTTGCGTATTTCATCTCAACACCTTGCTAACTGGTTAGCACACGGTGTGTGCTCAGAAGAGCAGGTTATGGAATCTATGAAGCGTATGGCAGCTATTGTTGATGGGCAAAATGCGGGTGATAGCGAATATGTAAACATGGCACCTAACTTTGATGGCATTGCTTTCAAAGCGGCTTGTGATCTTGTTTTCAAAGGTGAAGTTCAGCCTTCTGGCTATACTGAGCCTCTTTTACATGCATACCGTATTGATTTTAAAGCACAATAATATAGTGGAGGGCTTTAGTGTGAAGCACTAAGGCTCTTTTGCTTTTAGACTTTATGCCTCGCCTGAAAGCAAAATCCCACTAAGTATCAGATCGTAATTTTTTGCGTTTAGATATTAAATAAAAAAGCCGATATATTTTCATATATCGGCTTTTTTTGTATTTATTGAAAATGGGGTAAGGTGCTAAAACTTATTCCAGTTTGCTTGTAGCCATTTCATTGCTTCAATTTGAGTTTTTTGCTCTTTTGGCAGCTCTGCATGAATCACTTCTGCCACTTTGACCAGTGACTTTTTAAGCTTTAGGCGCTTCGCACTGGCGAAGCGGGTAATAAGGTAATGTACTTCTGCCGCTTCTTGTTTATTAAAAGGGGTTTTATCTGGAGTGCCAGAGACTCTTGCATCATCACTTGGGATGGCTGTCATTTGATAAGTTATATGCTTTGGTAGGTCTGTTACTTTAAAAGGTTTCAAATGCTTTCTCTAGGCTTGTTAGTTAGTTTAGATCGTTAAAAGCTTACTCTTATTTTAGGCTTTTGGAGCTTGCTTCTCTTAACCGCAAGAGTTTACGCTATTTAGCCTTAATTTGTTTAAGGAAACTGTGATTAAGTCACCTCTTCTCAGTCTACTCTTTTAAGGATATTGGAAAACAGAGTGACATTTTTTCCGTAAGACCCGAAGGGCGTGGGCTAAAAGCCTTATCTATAAGTTGAGAGCCTGATCAATAGAATAACTATTAAGTTGCGGCTCTCGCCTTAAATCTCAGGCATTTTATCCACACGCTGAGGCGGGAGAACTTATTCGCAGCTTCCTTAATGCTTTTATCCATAAAAAAATAGCTAAGGACGAGGTTTTATATGCAGTATTCTGGTCAGTGTCATTGCGGTAGTGTGAAATTTACTTTCGATGTGCCTCAAATTACTGAGGGGCTAACCTGCAATTGCTCATTGTGCGTTAAGAAGGGCGCTATTATGAGTGCTTTTGTTGTGAGTGAAGCTGAGTTGCAGAGAGACATTCAGCAAGGGGCTTTATCAACTTATACCTTTGGCTCTGAAGTGGCTAAACATCATTTTTGTAATCAGTGTGGCATTTACCCATTTCATCAAACTTTGCGTAAACCTGGTTATTATCGTGTGAATCTGAATTGTGTTGATGGCTTAGACTTGAAGCAACTGAGTCTGTCTGAATTCGATGGCGCTAATTTATTATAAAAGACCTTGCACGACTGCTGCGCGCGCCATTACAGTGTAAAAGATCGTCTTTGCTCACTGCTTAGTACCAAGGTCTTTATAAGTCCTTATTAGAGGGCTTTCTTCTCATAAGGTGAAAACGCCAAAATTGCATAAAAGTTGACCAATCGTTTATATTTTAATTGTTTAAAATATCAGCAAAAAGAGATTCGTCTCTAGGTGGTTTTGTGCGTAAGTGTTTTTTGGCGTTATCCTTGCTCTTTTTCTGTTTCAGTTCTTCCCTTGTTAGCTCGCCTCTGGTCGACTCTCCTCCAGTAAAGAAAGAGGTTGTGACTCTCTGGAGTTATTATGATTACCCGCCTTTTGTGATCAGTATGTCGGACAAAAAGGGTCTGAGTTACGACTTTGTTGAACTGCTTAATCTTTTTTCAAATGATGATTCTTATCAATATGAGCTTGAAGTTGTTCCTAGAAAGCGGCTTGACTCTTATCTCAATAATGGTTTTAAAGGGGCGGTTTTGTGGGTTAACCCTGTCTTCTTCGCTGATACACAAAGGCAAAAATATCGTTGGACAGAGCGCTTATTAGAAGACGAACAAAGTTTTATATCCAAAAGTAAAAGCCCTTTTATTTTTGAAGGGCCCAGCTCTTTAATGCAGCCGGGTTTTGTCCTTGGCGGTATTCGAGGTCATCTATATGGTGGTATTCAAGAGGAAATCGACGCAGGTAAGATCATTCGTAGTGATGTGAGCTATGTGAAGCAGAATATCGGCATGCTTTTAAAAAACAGGGTAGATAGTTTTTTAATCCCATTGACGACCATGAAGTACTATGAAAAAGAGATGAAGTTAGGCCATAAGGTTTACTACTCACCAAATCCTCTTAACTCTTATACAAGGCACATTTTAGTCAATCATAATTCGCAAGTGTTCCAAGCTTTAAATAAGGTGGTAGAGCAGCTTGGCCAAGATGATTATTGGCTGGCGTTATTAGATCAATATGGCCTTGATTTACCGGTGGGCAAACTGACGGATTACTAAAGAGAAAAGGCGTGAGTGGGGATTATCATCTAGTATTGTTGTAATCAATTTAATTAGTTGTCTCTCTCCCTTTTTAGGAGTTTCCCGTGCTGAAAACCCTTTCACTTTCTGTTCTTTTTCTATTTGGTTCGATTTTTAGTTCTGTGCTTCAAAGCAAAGAAGTGGTGACTTTATGGAGCTATTACGATTATCCACCTTTCGTGATTAGTGCATCAGATAAAAGAGGTTTGAATTATGACTTTGTTGAGATGTTGAATCTATTTGAAGCCAATAGCCCTTATCAGTATGAGCTCAAAATCATACCAAGAAAGCGATTAGATTCTTATCTAAATGAAGGTGTAAAAGGGGCTGTGCTCTGGGTTAACCCCATCTTTTTTGCAGACATAAAGCGAGAGAAATATGATTGGACTCCTAGGCTGCTAGAAGATGAACAAGCGTTTGTTTCTAGAGTAAGAACCCCTTTTATTTATAACGGACCTGAATCTCTAATGGCACAAGGTTTTGTTTTAGGTGGTATCCGTGGGCATTTATATGGTGGTATTCAAAAAGAGATAGATGCAGGAAAAATAAAACGAAAAGATGTGGTTAATGCTAAGCAAAATATAGGTATGTTGTTAAAGGATAGGGTTAGTAGTTTTTTGATTCCTCTATCGACGATGAAGTATTACGAAAAAGAAATGAAGCTTAGCCACAAGGTTTATTACTCACCAAATCCTCTTAAAACCTACACACGCCATATTTTGGTTAATCATGATGAGAAGGTGTTTAACACTTTAACTCAAGTGGTGAAAAACTTATCTGAAGATGAATACTGGAAGACCTTGTTAGATCAATATGGGTTGAGTTTACCGACAGGAAAAACGACATATTAAGATGTCTCTAAATCATACCGCTGGCTTAGGTGTTTAAGGCCAGACTCACTAAAAGATATGGCTCTTGAGTCCAGATCTCGATTTGCCCATTTACGGGCAATAGCATCATCCAGAATCCATTTTCCAAGTGTACCTGCAAGATGGCTTTTACGTTCACTCCAATCTAGACAAGGTTTACAAAGAGGGCGTTTACTGGATTCGAACTCAGCTAAATTAAACCCAAACGAGGCAAAGTTAAGCTTGCCTGATTCAGTTAAGTTTAATTGTAAATTGTCTTCTACCAACCATCCTTTTCTTAACAAGGCGTCATAGGCCTTTACGGCTATCTCGCCTGCTAAATGATCGTAACAAATACGTGAATGCCTTAAGCGCTCATCGTTTGGCCCTGTTTTAATATCTTGGCAGCTTGTCTGTGTTGCTGATAGCTGAGCATTTAAATTCAACATGCCTTCTAGTACTTCAGCGACCTGATAGCTCTTAAGTTGAAAATATTTATGCCGACCTTGTTTCCTCACTTGGATCAGCTGACCTTCCACAAGCTTATTTAAATGAGTACTGGCTGTTTGAGCACTGATATCTGCATAAGTGGCTAGCTCTGTCGCTGTTAATGCCTTACCACCTAAAAGCGCATTAAGCATGAGTGCACGACTTGAATCTCCCATCAAAGAGGCAACTAGCGCGATATTGAATTCCATTGTGTTCCCCCTTGGATCTAATAAACATGTGTCTCTTTTTGTATTTTCGCATACATCTTATGTTTGTATGCAGACTCTTTGGCAATATAGGCTTTTCTTGAATACATGCTTCGAGCCACATCGAAGTATGCTTTAACTGGCTTAAGTAGACTTCTGCTCATCATCAAAACCAATTTGATTTAATCAACTCCTAAGGAGCAGGAAATGACAGTAAGCTGTTTTATCGAATACAAAATTAACCCTTTTAAGTTGGCTCAATTCACGCGATATGCTAATCACTGGGGGCAGATTATTCCCCGTTGCGGTGGTGAGTTAGTAGGTTACTTTCTTCCCCATGAAGGTACTAATTTTCAAGCGTTTGGCATCATTAGCTTTGATAGCTTGGCAAGTTATGAAGCCTATCGAATAAGGCTTAAGCAGGATGCTCAGGCAATAGAAAACTTTGAATTTGCCAATGAAGAGCAATTTATCTTGCAAGAGACACGTCGCTTTTTAACCCCAGTAGAGGCGACTTACTGGTGTAAGGCAAAAGCTTTTAATAAGGCGTTAATATGATCGCTGTTATGTTTGAAGTAGAACTTAAACCTGACGAAGTAGACACCTATTTTGAGTTAGCTCATTCATTAAAGGCAAACCTAGTGAAGATGCCGGGTTTTATTTCTATTGAGCGCTTTCAAAGTTTGTCTGAGCCTCAAGCCTCAATGTCTGAATCTTCTAAGCCAGCTAAGGTGCTCTCGTTATCCTTCTGGCAGGATGAAGCGGCTGTCGCAAATTGGCGTAAGCATATAGATCATAATCAAGCCCAGAGTTTAGGGCGTGAGAAAGTCTTTGATGATTATCGTATCCGAGTGGCGCATGTTGTCAGGGATTATGGTTTGCATAGAAGGGATGAGGCACCTAAATAACTTTTTTAGAGTAAAGGCCCTTTATCGCAAAGGGCCTTTATTTTAAGAATCGCTAAATCTAGGGGACTAGTTAAGCACTTGTAAATGAGCACAAATACTAGGTTTCGGGTTCTTGCCACAATAAATATCAAAGCCTTGTTCTAGGCCATTATCATCAGAAACAGCGAGTTTTACACTGGCTGTTTCTTCTAAAAATAATGGACCTTTAAAGACAGTATCTAGGGCAAGTTGTGTATGGCCTTGGGTAATTTCGTCAACGCCATTGCTTGCTAATGCTTGCGCTAAAACGCCAAAGCCATGAGCGATATCGCGTTTTAAACCAAAGAGTTTTGCTAGGGTTTTAGAAATGTGGATAGGGTTATAGTCCCCTGAAATTTTAGCGTAGACTTTACCGCGATTTTTAGGAATCAGCCAATTATCACCAGAGTATGTGTCTTCTAACGTGTTTAGCTCCAAGTTGTTTAATTCTATGCTTGAGTCTGGTTCAGATGTTTTGTTAGCGGGTGGAAATTTTCCTTTCTTAAAGTAGGTGCTGATTTCAGACCAAACAACCTGATTATTCACCGACACAAAAGAGCTGAAGTCGAACTCTAAGCCTTTCTCTGTGATGCGCCATTCTCCTAACTCGCTATCAATTCTGATTACTTCGTTAATTTTAATGGGGCGAATTTGTCTGATTTTATTCTTTAAATGCACCGCGCCTAATAATCCAATAGGGAAGGCTTTGTGAGTTAGCATGTGCATATGCATGCCCCCTGCGAGTACATGAGGATAAAGTAAGGGAAGGTTTGCCTCTTCCTTCAGTCCCAGTGTTTGGCAATAAGCATGGAGTGCTTGAGGGTCTATGTTGATTTGTGACCAACTGGCTTTGATAGCAGGAATACCTACTTCAGGTTTAAAGCCTTTTCTAGGTAAGCATAATGCCTTGATTAAAGGGCTGGCTAAACTGGGTTTTTTATCAAAGTTGAGGGAAACGGAAGAGATATGCATATCCTTGATCAAGTTGGCTTATTTTTTGATTAGGATAATCTTTTTAATGCATAATTTTAAGGCATATAAAGTCATAACACTTATGCAGTAAATCCACAGACCCCTCCACTTAACTTATGAGCGTTATTCAATGGATTTGATACCAAAGCCTTTTGTCATTAAGTGGTGTTTCTTTTGTCAGTAGAGGGTTGGCAAGTTTGAAGATCACTCGATTTTGTAGGTTTGCATTCTCTTTCATTTCGATAATTTGTGGATGCTGGTTAAAAAATCGATCAAACACTCCTGAATGAATAATTTGTTCGAAGCCTTCATTCAAACGTTCCGCTAGGTGTGTATTGCCTTTTTCTACAAAAATATAGCCGGGAGCGGGGTAATAGAGAACGATACTTTTTTCAACGGCTAAGCCCATGTTTGGGTGATTTTTTAACTCTACCCAAGGTTCATGTATTCCTCTTGGAAAATAGTCGACTCGACCATATTGCAGCATTTTATATAAACTATCATGACGACTAGCGCCTTCAGCCAAGAGGTTATTAGCTTTTAATACGGTTAGATCAGGCCACTGAGCTCCTTGAATCGCTTTAAGTTGTTTTAGTTCATCTAGGCTTTGAATATTTGAAAACCTTTGTTGATCCTCTTTTCTAATTAAGAAAACACGGTATCCATAAAGACCTTTTAAAACAGGATAGCGAACCGCCTGCATCCTCTTTTCTCTTTCTTTTGAGGTCATGGATATGAAAACATTGATAGCACCTGAATTAAGTAACGTAATATCTCTTTTTTGCGAATGAATTGTATTGGCAAAGGTGATTTGATAAGGGCCGAATTTTTCTTGAGTGGTTTTAAGTATTAGATCTATCAGCTGGTATTTATAGTTTTGTTTAGGATCAGCAGGAAACAAAACAGGTCGCATTTTTATGATATCTAGAGCAGGCAGTAAAGGAGAAAATAATAAACTAAAAAGGAGTAGAAATTTCATCTTTGATCTCATTAAATGAACTAGGGCATTCCATAATGAATTTAAAGAGTCTGTTCCCAATGAGAGCTCATGGTTTGAGTCATGATAATTAACTATTAACCGACATGAATAAATTGTCAAAAAAAGAGCTTAAGTAAGAGGATGTCGCTCTTTTTACATACTATTTTATTAAGTAAATATATTGCTGTACATAACCCTTTTTATGTCATTTTTGTGCTGATATCTGCGGGAATTAGTTACCTACTCGAAACCAGAGTCTTTCATCCTGTAATGGTGTCTTAGGGGTGAGTAGAGGGTTAGATAGTTTTAATAATGTTCGGTTTTTTATGTTAGCTTGATTTTTCATTTCGACGATTTGTGGGTGGAGGTTGAAAAAGCGATTAAACTCACCAGATTCTATGATATTTTTAAAGCCTTGATTAAGGCGTTTTGCTAATCGAGTATTGTTTCTATTAACAAATATATAGCCAGGGGCAGGGTAATAAAGCATCAAGCTTTTCTCAACCGCTAATGCCATTTCAGGTCTATCTTTAAGTTCTTTCCATGGCTCATGAATACCTCTAGGAAAGTAATCTACTCGACCATGTTCCAGCATTTTATAAAGGCTTTTATGTTGGCTGGTGCTTTCTACTTTGAGGCCGTTGGCTTGTAAAATTTGCAAATCAGGCCAGTGAGAACCCTGTACTCCTGTTAATTGCTGCAATGCTTCTAAGCTCTTAATTTTGCTGAATTTAGCTTGCTCACTTTCCTTAATTAGAAGAACGCGATAACCGTACAAACCTTTAAAGACGGGAAAGCGTATAGCTTGCATTACTTCCTCTCTTGCTTGCGATGTCATAGAAATAAAGACATTAATTTCACCTGACTTTAGCTGGTTGATATCCCGCTTTTGAGAGTGAATGCTATTAGTTATATTAATTTGATATGGGCCAAACTCTGCTGAGGTTCGTTCGAGTAGAAGTTCGAGTAATTGGTACTTATAGCTTGTGGTTGGGTCGCCAGAGTAAAAAATTGGACGCATATTTATGGTATCGACTGCGAATAAGGTGGGCGAGAAGAATAGGCTTAAAAAGAGAAAAAGTTTCATCTTTGGACTCATTAATTAAATTTGATTATTCCATCTTGTAATAAAAGAGTCTGCTTCCGGTGAGAGCTCACAGTTAAGAATTGTGTGTTGTTAACTATTAACGGATAGGCAAGAATTGTCAAAATGAATGGTCTATTTGATTGTATCAGAGGGGAGGGTTTGTTGATTTGCCATAATAAAAAAGCCAGCTAAAGGGCTTTAGCTGGCTGCAAGTAAGATAGAAAACTGTCTTGCTACTATGTTCAATAATAAAAAACTACTCAAGGGAGAAAGGTTACTCTGCGACTTCTTCGGCTTCTGCCTCTTCAGCGCTTTCTTCATTTACTTCAGCTTCTGGCTCTGGTTCTGGTGGATTTAACTTTGCATCCAGTGCGGGTAGAACATCATTATCAAGGAAGATTTCGATATCTTTCATAATGATTTCTTTTACTGCTGAAAGCTCAACTTTGTCTTCACCTTCAAGGGTGCCATAGGACAATATTGAGACTAGCTCTTCGATAATATTGGATAGGTTATCACCTACAGTATCTTTTAATTTAGGTAGGATAATTCCAAGTTGGATTTTAAAAGCGATATCATCAGACATGTTGTTTATTCCTGTTAACTTGTTGATATTAAATACAATTTAAGTTTTTTCTAACAGGTTTTAAAAATCTTAATTCCTGCTAAGTGTTTTCAGTTAACCATGCGATTTTTAGCTTTTCAAACAAACCAATATGAAAAATGTGAATCTTCACACAAACTGTCCATTTGAGAGAATAAACGCCCACAATTTGCAGTTTTCGTGAATTTTAGCAGCATGGTTGTGCAGATAGTGTGAAGTGAATAAGTCTTTTTTAGCTGCAATCAAAAAATGATTAGAGAGCCAAAAGTTAGATCTTAATCAATAAAATAGGAATTGCTGCTCTCTGGATAAGATTAATTGTTTTTATCTTTAACGCTTTTGATTATCTTGTTCGAATGGTCAGGTTTTCTAATTAAGGATGCTTGGCACTTTTTATTTTGAAAGGAAAATCTATGTCTGATTTAAAACAAACCGCAAAAACAGCATTGAGCTTAATGGACCTCACTAGTTTAAATGACTCTGATACCAGTGACACCATTATCAATTTATGCCATCAAGCTAATACACCAGTTGGGCACACTGCTGCTATCTGTATTTATCCTCAGTTTATTATTTTGGCAAAAAAGACTTTAGCTGATTTGGGACTTTCTCACGTTAAAATTGCCACAGTGACCAACTTCCCCATGGGAGTGGCTGATGTCTCTCTAGCGGTTAAGCAAACCCAACAAGCGATTAAGTTAGGGGCAGATGAAGTGGATGTTGTTTTCCCTTACCGCGCTTTGATTCAAGGAGATGAGGCAATTGGTTTTGATTTAGTAAAAGCTTGTAAGGCAGTTTGTGGCGATCAAACCACACTTAAAGTGATTATTGAGTCGGGGGAGTTGAAAACACCTGCCTTGATTCAAAAAGCCAGTGAAATCTCTATTCAAGCAGGTGCTGACTTTATTAAAACCAGTACAGGTAAAGTGTCTGTCAATGCCACATTAGATGCCGCCGAAGTCATGCTCAATGTGATTAAAGAAACAGATACTAATGTTGGCTTTAAAGCGGCTGGTGGCGTAAAAACGGCACAAGATGCTGATGCTTATTTGACCCTAGCGACTGAAATCTTAGGTAAAGATTGGATTCAAGCGTCAAGCTTTCGATTTGGTGCTTCTAGCTTATTAGCTAACCTTCTTAGCGAGCTTGATGTCGAACATGATATTGCTGAAAGTGCTTATTAGTTTCTAAGAAAGGATGCCTTATGAGTTGCCATAGAGAGTCAAAGCTAGCAGACCACTTTATCCCACAAGAAGTCATTCGTAAAAAGCGAGATGGCATGATCCTAAGCCAAGCTGAAATAGCTTACTTTGTCGATGCGATTGCCAAAGAAACGATTAGTGAAGGACAGGTCGCTGCTTTTGCTATGGCAACTTATTTTCAAGGAATGAACATAGAAGAGCGCATCTCGCTAACATGCGCCATGCGTGACTCGGGTGATGTATTAAACTGGCAAGACTTAGCCTTTAATGGACCTGTATTAGATAAGCACAGTACCGGTGGCGTGGGAGATCTAGTGTCTCTTGTGTTAGGACCCATTATTGCGGCTTGTGGCGGTTATGTACCTATGATATCTGGCCGAGGCTTAGGACATACTGGTGGCACGCTGGATAAATTAGATGCTATTCCTGGCTATCAAACTCAGGTTTCAAATCAGGTATTTCGAGACAGTGTCAAAGAGATTGGGCTTGCCATCATAGGTCAATCTGCCAATTTAGCGCCAGCAGATAAGCGCCTTTATGCGACAAGAGATATCACTGCCACCGTCGAATCACTTGATCTGGTGACGGCTTCCATTCTATCTAAGAAATTAGCCTGTGGTTTAGACTCCCTTGTCATGGATGTGAAAACGGGCAGTGGTGCTGTCATGAAAGACCTTGAAAGCTCGATTGAATTAGCAAGGAGTATTTCTGCTGTTGCTAATGGTGCTGGTGTTAAAACCAGCTGCTTGATAACTGACATGTCCCAAGTACTGGCAACAAGCGCTGGTAATGCACTTGAAATAGCAGAAACCATTGCCTTTCTAACGGGGGAGAAAAGAGCTGGGCGTTTGGCCGAAGTGATTTATGCCTTGGCTGATGAAATGCTGCTTATTTCAGGCCTAGCAATGTCTAAGGAAGAGGCAGCTAAAAAACGTATGTTAGCTTTAGATTCAGGCGCAGCGGCACAAAAATTCGCGCAGATGGTAGCCTTCCTTGGTGGGCCAAATGACCTATTAGAGCAGCCAAATAAATACCTGCCTAAAGCTGAGATTATAAAGCCGGTATTCATGTCCGAGTCTGGCTATCTATCAAGCATGGACACCCGAGCAATTGGCATGGCTGTTGTTGACCTTGGCGGTGGTCGCAGTAAAGCGGATGACAAGCTGGACTATAGTGTAGGCTTAAATCAGATCGCTCAACTAGGGCAAAAACTAGACTCTAAAACCCCTCTATGCTTTGTTCATGCAAATAGTGAAGAGGCATTTAGCCGAGCTGCTTTACGGATTAAAGGTGCGATTAAGCTTACTGAAGATGAGCCAAAACCGGTTTCGACTCTTTATAATCTTGAGACTTTAAAATAAATTTGAATCTAATTTAAATTTTTCCTTTTGATTTTTTGTTAACTGTTTTATTTTGTTTTTTAAGTTATTGTTTTATATGAGTTTTGCCTCATCTTATTTGAACTTAACAAAAGGACTTAATATGGCAAAAAATATTATCTTTTTAAATATGTCTGATGACTTAGGTGTAGACGGCCACAAGGCTGTTACTGCACTTAAGTTAAAGCATCCTGATTCAAAGTATTTGCATACACCTAGAGTAACTGAGATCGATATAGTGGGCTTTTATCGTGCTTTTGTTAATGGGCCTCAGGATGCCGCTTTTAATCGACAACGAAATGATTTAAAGAATAAATGTAAAGGGGCGACAGAAGTAATGTTGTCGATACACGGCCCCATGACAAGTACGGATTATGGCCTGATTCGATCGACTAATCCTGCAAATCCAGATGAAAGAGTCACAGTTAGGCAATTAGCAGAGTTATTGTTAATGCTGTTTATTCCTAAGGTAAATTATAACTTTACTTTAGTCATGTGTTTTGGGGCTCGCAGTTCCCAATATCGATTAGATCATCAAAATTTAGACTTGATAGATTGGACAAATAGTTTCGCCTATAAGCTTTTTGATAGTATTAGCCCTAGACGTCAAGTCAGAATGACAGCCAGAACTGGTGAATTAAGTTTTAATACCGTCACAGGCAAGTCTGAAGTTCAAACCGAGCTAGCAATTCAAGGCACACTTGATAATCAGCGTATTGGACAAGAGGCTGCTGTTATCCAATCATTAGCTTGGTGGGGACAAAACCTAGGACGCTTAATGAATGGGCCTCAAGCGAAGCAGGGCTTTGTAATAGCATTGGAAACCGCAAGAAGAAATCAGTCGCCAGCGACAGTTTTAAATCAATTACGAACCTTGAATAGAGCACCAGGACTTTCACCGCTGGACCCAGATAGAGGAAGGCTTATGGCGTATTTAGGGCATACCATTCGTCTTACTGAGGCATCTAGTCGGCAGAGTGATCCCGTTCAGGGGAAATATGGCAAACTTGTTTACTCCAATGTGCCGCCTTTAGGAAACATTATTATCGCCAAGTATCCAAACCCTATGATGGTTCATCCAAAGTACAATGGGCATGTCTCGGTAATTCCGAATGATTTCCTGCAGAAACTCGTTAAGTAAGAGGGTGAGAGAAGGCCAATAGGAATTTCTTATTGGCCTGATTTAGACTATCAATTTCTTATTTTCAATAATATTTATTAATCTACTCCTTGTCGAAACACAACGCCAATTGAGGCGATCGAAACAAATACCGCAAGCGTCTTTTAAAGCTAGCTTGTTATGAAATCAACAAAAACTGAATAGAAACGATAATTATTTTTGGAGCAAGAAATGACAACATCTTTGATCAATACACAAATTAAACCTTTCAATGCATCTGCTTTTAAAGCAGGTGATTTCATCGAAGTATCTGATAAAGACTTAGAAGGTAAGTGGTCAGTTTTCTTCTTCTACCCAGCTGACTTCACTTTTGTCTGCCCAACAGAACTAGGTGATATTGCTGATAACTATGTTGAGTTTGAAAAGCGTGGTGTAGAGGTTTACTCAGTATCGACTGATACGCACTTCACTCACAAAGCGTGGCACGATTCTTCTGATACTATCGGTAAGATCCAATACACCATGATTGGTGATCCAACAGGTGCCATCACTCGTAACTTCCAAGTTATGCGTGAAGAGCAAGGTCTTGCTGACCGTGGTACTTTCTTGGTTGATCCAAATGGCATCATCCAAGCAATGGAAATTACCGCAGAAGGCATTGGTCGTGACGCACAAGATCTACTTCGTAAAGTAAAAGCCGCTCAATACGTAGCAGCTCATCCAGGTGAAGTTTGCCCAGCGAAATGGAAAGAAGGTGAAGAAACACTAGCGCCATCTTTAGATCTAGTTGGTAAAATCTAAGACTAGCATCTGATAAAATAAAGCCCGCCTAGGAGACTAGGCGGGCTTTTTGGTTTTTTAGATTGGTGATGACTTTGCCTAAATAATATTTGTGGAAAGCAGGTGCTTATTTCTAATATCATGAAAAAGCTTCCATGCTAATAAGGCGTTTATAGTAAAGTCTCAAGATTGGAAAAAACTTTAAATGGAGAGAGGCATTTGTATCAAGTAGTAGAAAAAGTTGTTTCGGTTGATGACTTTCTGAGATTAAGAGAAGTGTCTGGTTTAGCTCCTAGACCTTATGAGGCTGCTAAACGTGCTTTGCCTAATAGCCTTTTTGGTGTGCATATTTGCATTGATAACAAGGTTGTTGGTATGGGTCGTGTTGTAGGTGATGGTGCACTTAACTTTGAAGTAGTCGATATTGCTGTTCAACCTGATTTTCAAGGTAATGGATTAGGCCGTCTAATTATGCAAAGTATCATGGACTATTTGGATAGGGATGCCCCAAAAGGCGCTTATATAACCCTTATGGCAGATGTCCCCGAGTTATATAAAAAGTTTGGTTTTGAATTGAGCCGACCAGAAAGTGAAGGTATGTGTATCGTTAAGCAATAAGCTTATTAGCTATCAAAGCTTTTCATAGACGTTGCTTTTATTAATTAGCCTCGCTGTTTAGCGGGGCTTTTTAGTCTTTTAAGAGCTTGAATCTAGAGTCACAAAACGCTGTAAATCTTACCAAATAGCATTTTCCTATTGATGGTATTTAATCTATCAATTTCACTGTTTTGATTGTTTTTATTAATCTAATTGCATGACTTAAGTGCATCTCTTTATTGAGCGAATTTAGTAGAGAGTCACTTTGAAACAAACAAATTATGTAACAGAAGATAAGAGGAAATAAGCATGTTGGATCAATCAATTAAAACTCAGTTATCAGCTTACTTAACAAAAATCATTCGCCCGGTGAGCATTCGTGTCAATCTAGATAACTCTGATAAATCGACAGAGCTGGTTGAGCTAGCAAGAGAAATTGCAGGAATGTCTGACCAGATTAGTTTGCTTGAAACGCAACTAGACACAGAACGCGCGCCTTTAATGTCCATTCAACCTGCCAATGAAGAAGCGGCAAGGGTTGCTTTTGCGGGCATTCCAATGGGTCATGAGTTTACCTCTTTAGTATTGGCCTTGTTGCAAGCGGGTGGACACCCAGCAAAAGAAGAGCAAGCGATTCTAGATCAGATTCTTTTACTAGAAGGTGAGATTAAACTGGAAACTTATATTTCTCTCTCCTGCCAGAATTGTCCTGAAGTTGTTCAAGCGCTTAACTTGATGTCTGTGCTAAATCCAAATATTAGCCACACCATGATAGACGGTGCCTTGTTCCCGAAAGAGGTGGAAGAGCGCAACATTTTAGCGGTACCAGCTGTCTTCGCTAACGGTGAGTTATTCGGACAAGGACGTATGACCTTGGCAGAAATCGTAAACAAATTAGATACAGGTGCTGAGAAGAAACAAGCAGAGGCACTATCGAAAAAAGAAGTTTATGAAGTGCTTGTTGTGGGTGGTGGGCCAGCGGGTTCTGCAGCGGCCATTTATGCTGCTCGTAAAGGGATTCGTACCGGCGTTGTGGCAGAGCGTTTTGGCGGACAAGTCAGTGATACCATGGCGATAGAGAACTTTATTTCGGTGAAAGCAACCGATGGCCCTAAGCTTGTCGCAAACCTTGAGCAGCACGTTTTAGATTACGATGTTGACCTGGTTAAAACCCAAAGAGCAGCCAATATTGTCAGTGCTCAAGAGAGTGATTCTGGTTTAGTTGAAGTGACGCTAGAAAGTGGCGCTGTGCTAAAAAGCCGATCAGTTATCTTGGCGACAGGGGCGCGCTGGCGTGAAATGAACGTGCCAGGGGAAGCCGAATACAAGGGGAAAGGCGTGGCTTACTGCCCACACTGTGATGGCCCATTATTCAAAGGCAAAAAAGTGGCTGTCGTTGGGGGTGGTAACTCTGGGATAGAAGCTGCAATTGATCTTGCTGGCATAGTGGAGCATGTGACTGTGTTGGAGTTTTCTGATGTGTTGCGTGCCGATGAAGTCTTGTTACAAAAAGCACGCTCTTTAAGCAATGTGACCATCATCAAAAATGCAGCAACAACTGAGGTGCTAGGTGACGGCTCAAGAGTCAATGGCCTAACTTACATAGATAGATTAACTGGCGACTCTCATAAAGTAGTGCTTGCGGGTATCTTTGTTCAGATAGGGTTGTTGCCGAATACTGATTTCTTAAAAGGCAGTGTTGATTTATCTGATCGAGGTGAGATCGAAATTGATGCGCGAGGCCAGACGTCTATGTCAGGTGTATTTGCTGCTGGGGATGTAACAACGACACCCTACAAGCAAATCATTATCGCCATGGGAGCAGGCGCTACTTCTGCATTGAGTGCCTTCGATCACTTAATTCGAACTTCAGTACCTTTGGCTGAGACTGAAGAAGCCGTGGCTTAACATCCGTTATCAATAACAAAGCGCACTCAATGTTTATTGCATTGACGTGCGCTTTTTTTGTTTTTAAACGTGTTAGAAGCTATTTTTGAAGGTTCTATCTACTTCTATGCTTTTACTTCTTTCAGTAACCAATCTTTAAAACGCTGACAGTTACTATTGTTTATCCCTTTTCGTATCGCTATATAATAATTTTTAGCGACAAGTGGCTCGGTTGAGGCTTTTACTAGCCTGCCCGATTTGAGCTCTTCATCGATAAAGTAACTTGGCAATACTGTTACGCCCAAACCATGCAAAGCAGCATCAAGTAAAAATTGGAAATGTTCAAAATGTTGAGATGAGATTCCTGCTATTTCAGCTTGACTTAATCCAATTGATTTTAACCATATTTGCGTTGAAGAGAGGTCACAAGAAACATCTTGAGCCATATGATGTAGTAGTGGATATTTTAAAATATCCTCACGTTTAGAGATTGGACCATATTGTTGCAACAGGTCTGGTGTACATACCGCGTACATTTTTGGGCACATCAAAAATGTCGAATCAAACTCAGGCCAACGACCATCTCCGTATAGAATTGCGAGATCAAACCCCTGCTGTGCCTCGTAAAGGTTTTTCATTTCAGTTACAAAATCTAATGATACTTCAGGATGCGCTTTTTTAAAGTCGTCGATTAGCGGTAACAACCAGCGAGCTGTTAATGATGGTTCTGCACCAATACGTAATTGTGTTTGCCTACTTGCTTTCAAGTTGACGGTTGCAGCATTGAGTAAGGCCATATATTTAGTTACTTGAGCGGCATATTCCAACCCACCTTCAGTCAAAATTAAACGCTGTTTAACTCTTAGAAATAAACTGCAGCCGAGCTGCTGTTCAAGCCGCTTAATTTGTCGGCTGACTGCACTTTGTGTCAGGCAAAGTTCATCCGCTGCCAGAGTGACACTCAAATGACGAGCTGTCGCTTCAAAACAACTTAATGCAATCGTGGAAGGTAGATGACTATTGTTCATAGTTTATTACATATTGGAATGAACTATGAAGAATAAGTCAATATTCACAGGGAAACAAGGAAGGTATCTTGAGTTTATCCAATAATAATAATCAATGGTGTTCTACATGCTCAAACAATCGAATCAGGATATGCGCAACGACCTCGCTGCTGCTTATCAGCTGCTCAACTACTATGGGTGGAGTGATCAAATTTTCACTCATATTTCCGTTAAATTAGAAGGTCAAGAAAATGCATTCTTGATCAATGAATACGGTCTATTACCTGAAGAGGTAACGAGCCGTAACTTAGTCGAAATAGATATTCATGGAAACAAACTGAGTGATAAAAACCCTGAAGTAAACCCAGCTGGTTTTACTATACACAGTGCCATTCACAGCTCATGTGAAGGGGCGACTTGTGTCATTCACACTCATACTCAAGCGGGAATGGCCATTGCGGCGACCCAAGAGGGTTTGTTACCTATTAATCAGACTAATATGGCTTTCTACAACAAGGTTTCTTATTACGATTATGAAGGTATTCCGATTGACTTAGCGGCTCGACAACGAATTGTTGATGCTATGGGGAATAACAACTGCATGATACTGCGTAATCACGGTCTTCTGACAACAGGTCGATCAGTTGCAGAAGCGTTTTTTAATATGTATTACCTGAATGCTGCTTGTGAAATTCAATTGCAAGCACAAAGTACAGGTCAAGCTCTTATTATTCCTAGCGAGCAAGACTGCCTATTTACTGCGGAGCAATTCGCGAATAAGGCCTATCATAATCAGAGTGTAGATTTGTTTTGGCAGGCTCAATTACGTCGTTTAGAGCGAATAAATTGCCACTACAAAGACTCGTGATTTAGTCACTATTCTCCTCACTTAATTGAATTAAGTGTGCTCATAAAACCAACAATAATTATAATTTTAAGGAGTATTGTATGTCTAATCAGCCATCAGAAAATCCGATAAATAGACCTGTAACGACTAAATACACTGCATCACAATTATCAAAATTTCTAATCCCTACTATTCTTGGCATTTTGCTTTTTTTAACCCCAGTCAGTGTTGATGGTAAATTTACCATCACCATCGCTCTGTTAATTGATTATATCAACACTGTAATCAAGCCTATGATGGTTCCTGCAACCGCCGCCGCTGCCATTATCCCAACTATCTTTACTTTAATTGTTTCTTATAGTCCGTTAAAAAACAGTTCAAGCGCATTTATAAAGCTGTTTAACCCTGGAACTGGTTGGGTGATTTTACGTGTGATTGGTGCGGTATTAATGGCGATGACTTATTTCCAAGTCGGTCCAGAATGGGTGTGGCACCGTAATACTGGCGGGGTAATGCTTTATGATGTAGGTCCCGTTGTTATTGCGATCTATTTCCTATCTGCTGTGCTACTACCTTTGTTAACCGACTATGGTTTGATGGAGTTTGTCGGTAGCTTACTCGCGAAGGTTTTTGAGAAATGCTTCCGTTTACCAGGACGTGCTGCGATTGACTGTACTGCCTCTTGGTTATCTGCTTCAAGTGTTGGCATTATTCTGACAACTCAGCAATACAAGGAAGGCTATTATTCTTCTCGAGAAGCCTGCACTATAGCGACAAATTTCTCTATTGTTTCAATTGCTTACTCTTATTTATTATTAAGTCTTATAGGCATGAAAGGCTATTTTATTGAATGGTATTTATCGGTTGTGGTGACAGGTATTATTTGCGCTATAGTTGTGCCAAAGCTTCCACCATTACGTAATAAAGCACATCAATACAACCCTGAAGTAGGACGCCAGTTAAATACGGATAAACTGGAAGGAGAGAGTGCTTTTGCGACGGGTTTAAGACTAGCTGTAGAGCGTGCGGATAATGCTAGCTCTGTGTTTACTTTGATCAAGCGAGGCATCTTAGTCTCAGTTGATTTGATAATCACAATTTACCCAGCAATGATGGTAATAGGTTGTACAGGCCTTGCTGTCATTGAATTTACTAATGTTTTTCAAACATTATCTTTGCCATTAGTCCCTTACTTACAGCTTTTACAACTGCCCGAAGCAGAGCTTGCTGCCACAGCCTTACTAGCTGGTCTTGTTGATAGCATCATGCCAACACTACTTGGCGCTAGCATTGAAAGTGAGGTCACACGCTTTGTACTTGCAGGTGTTGCTGTCACTCAGATTATATACTTTACCGAAGTCGCTATTGTCTTAGTACGTGCAAAAATAGGTTTAAACCTATTGGATCTACTCGCTATTTATGTTCTTAGGGTTGTTATTTCTTTACCTATCCTCGCCTTTTTTGGCCATTGGTTAGTGGGCTAACACCTTCACAAAGAGCGGTTACTAATGTGCTGGTATGCCGCTCGCTTCACCATTTTTTTGACAATCACTTCTTGGGAAATTTTTATGTCTGCCAATCTATCGCCTCAGTCTGTTCGCTTAAGTGCAGATATTGTTCTAAAAAATGCTCATATTTATACCGTAGATCCACAACAGCCATGGAGTCAGGCTGTAGCGATTAAAAATGGTACCTTTTTAGCTGTGGGTAATGATCAGGATATGCAGGCCCATATCGATGAATACACTCAGGTAATTGACCTTGAAGGTCAGTTTATTATGCCAGGTATTTACGATATGCATACTCACCCTGATCTCGCTTTGGCACCCAGTTATGCTGGTTATTTAGACATTGCAATTCCCGACCCAACACCTGAGCAAGTTGAACGGGCAATATTAGATTATGCGACTCAAAACCCTGATAAAGAGTGGGTCTATGGATCTTACTTTGTTCGTTACACTTTCAAACAAGCAGGGATAGTTGCGGACCGTCATTGGCTAGATAGCATAATCAGCGATAGACCTGTGGCCATCTTGGATCGTTCATGGGGTTGTATGTTAGTAAATAGCAAAGCATTAGAGTTAGCGGGAATTACAGCGGATACTTTAGATCCCAAACATGGCTACATTGAACGTGATAGTTTGACGGGCGAGGCCAATGGCATCCTAGTTGATGGCGCCTACGCGATGATTCATGCTGCTATGCCTCCAACCCCGCAACATGCTCTAGAACGTGCTTATCGCGAAGGGCTTCATTATCAATCGTCTCGTGGTGTGGTGGGTACTAAGTATGTACATGTTTGTGAGCATCGTCTTAATGCACTTCGTGCAATTGATCAAAAAGGCAAACTAAGTGCCCGTATCGAAGCGGCTATTAGTTGGCAAGATGATATCTTCCCTGTGAAGCGTCGCTGGGAACTATTGGCTGGTGAGCGTCATTTTTATCGTAGTAATCGTCTCAATGCGAATGCGGTTAAATTTCACTTTGATGGCACGCATGAATCAAAATCTTCTTATCTATCGACGCCATGGCCTGGCGAAAGTGAATGGCGTGGACACTTAAACTTAACGCCTGAACATATTAAAGACATGGTTGTGGACATGGACCGTAAAAACATACGTGTCATTGCTCATTGTACTGGTGATGGTGCTTCAGATATTTTCCTTGATGCAGTAGCTGCCGCTAGAGAGGCGAACCCAAACGGTAAAATAAGCCATCAATGCGCTCATAGTACTAGCTTACTTGATAAAAATTTACCGCGTTTTAAATCGTTAAATGTCACTGCTGAGTTTTCCCCAGTTGGTTGGTTTCCTTCATCCTTTGCTAACGCCCGATCTGTATTCGGAGAAGAAAGAATGCAACGCGCTTACAATTTTAAAGGTGTCTTAGGTGAAGGGGGGAATGCTGTCATGGGCACAGATTGGCCTGTTTCGAGTCTTAATCCTTGGATAGGGTTTGAAGCCATGATTACACGACAAAATCCTCGTACAGATGATAATGAAACCTTCTACGGACAGGGAATAGAGCTTGATGAAGCGATAAAAGTCATGACAATCAATGGCGCAAAGTCGATGAATATAGACAATATAGCAGGGAACATTTGCGCAGGTAAATCTGCTGATTTGATCTTACTTGATCGCAACCCTTTCTCCTCACCTGCCAGGGGTAACCTTCATGGAACTAATGTTTTATTAACGCTAATAGAAGGGCAAGTTAGCTGGGATTCTCAAGGTTTGTTTGCAAACACTCCTTTACAGGCAATATGGCAAGCACCTGCGCCTAACTTTGATTACTAAGGAGCGACTTATGGCATATTCAGTTGATAAAAAAGTACCAGTGACCATTATAAGTGGGTTCTTAGGTGCTGGTAAAACGACGCTTCTTAACCATATTTTAAGCATAGATACAGGCAAGAGAATGGCTGTAATGGTGAATGATTTTGGTGCGATTAATATTGATAGTAAGCTGATAGTTAGTCAAACTCAAACCACGATCAATCTCGCTAATGGCTGTGTTTGTTGTACCGTTGAAGGTGATTTAATTGTTCAACTTAACGCTCTTCTTCGTGACCGAGTAGCAGGGCCTGAGCATATTTTAATTGAAGCGAGTGGGATTTCTAACCCTAGCAAAATTGCATCGACAGTACGTTATCCAGAATTTCGTGATCATTTATATATCGATAGCATTATTTCAGTATTAGATGCGGCACAGTTTGATAACTTAGAAGGCGACATGGCTCAGCTTGCCTGTGAGCAGTTGGATGTGGCCGATATTATTGTTATCAATAAAACGGATATTATTAGCAGTGAAGCGCTTCAGAATTTAAAACAAAAGTGGCTCTACCCTAAAGCCCGCATTATAGAAACGAGTTACGCGAAAGTGCCATTAGCGCTTTTGTTCGATCTCGTTCCACAAACTAGTTCTACCTTAAGTGGTGAGATTTCTATAAATTGTGATCATTCAGATCATGATAGCGCTGCTGTGATACCTCATAGTGAATTGTTTAATAGCTGGAGTTGGATAAGCGAAAAAGCCCTTAATTTAGATACGTTAAAGCGGGTGTTGTATTCATTACCAACACAGGTTTATCGCGCTAAGGGGGTGTGCTATTTAAGTGAGTTCCCTCAAACCGCCTGCAGCTTGCATCTAGTGGGCAGTCGTGTCGAGCTTTCTCCATTATATGATTGGGTTGAGAATACTAAAAAAACCGAATTGGTTTTTATCAGCCTTGCTAAAGCTTTGGATGTTGAGCAATTAAAAGTGAGTTTAGAAAGCTGTATTAGCTAGCCTTGCAATGTAAAAGAGAGAGTTTTTTCTCATTTTGTCTTAACTCATAGAAAAGCGCACTTAATGTTATTGCATTGACGTGCGCTTTTTTTCGGCCTTTTTAAATACAGATGAAATGCTTTGCACTAATTCACTGGCGAGGTTGGTTGAGTGGGTTATCTCTGTCGAGATTACCTTCTGAGTCAGGGATAAAGTCTCTAGGGATTGCAGACGGTTTTCATTCACTAGGGAAGCGGGCAGAAGGGCGATGCCTAATCCTGCTTCAGCCGCTGCCACTAGGTTTTCTAATACAGGGCTCTCAAAACTGGTTTTAAAGACTCGTTTGCTCTCTTTCATGCTTTGCTTGGCAATGTCTTTAATTATGCAGTCTTGCTCGAAACTTGCTAAAGGTATCTCTTCATAAGCCTTTAGATCAAAACCGTGGGGGGCTGCCCAAACTAAGGGCTCAATCCAAAGGGAGCTTGCGCTTGTTTTGGCGCCTTCCCCTGTCACTATCGCAATATCAATTTCTTCACTGTTTACTCGTTTACGCAAATTACGGCTTGAATCACAGATTACCTTGGCATCTAACAAGGGGAGTTCGCTTTTTAGCAGGGGCATGAAATGACGAATGAAGTCTTGAGCATAATCACTTGGGATACCAAAGACGAGATGGCTTTTTTCTTCTTTTACGGTAAGTGCCTGCACCGCTTGATGATTAAGGCTAAGCAGTTGCTCGCTGTAACTTAATAGTTTTATGCCTGCTTGGGTGAGTTTTAAGTCTTGGTTGCTACGAATCAATAACTGTTTGCCAGTGACTTCTTCCAAACGTTTAAGCTGCATGCTCACAGCACCTTGGGAGCGAGAAACTGTTTCGGCTGCTAACTTTAATTGGCCTGTTTTGACTATGGCCACAAAGGTTCTAAGTAGGTCTAAATCTAAAATAGGGGACATAGGTTTCTCTGGTTTTATCAAAATAAACCTAGTTCAATATTTCTGAACTAGTTAATTAAAAATATTAGTTTGTCTTAATTATTCTGCCTTTATATTCTCTATTAATAAAGTGATTAAATTTTGAGGTGATGCATGACTGATTTAGCAAAAGGGTTTATGGAAGGGGTCGTTTTGACAGGCCACGGCGGGCTAGAAAAATTGGAATATCGAGACAAGCTCCCTTTGCCTGTGCCTGCTGATAATGAAGTCTTAGTTAAAGTGCATGCCGCAGGGGTCAATAATACAGATATCAATACTCGCATTGGTTGGTATTCAAAAACGGTGACAGGCGATACAAATCAGGTGGTAGAAAACGGCTTAACGGATAACGCGGATGATGGCAGTTGGTCTGGAGAGCCTTTAAAGTTTCCTCTTATACAAGGAGCGGATTGCTGTGGCGAAATTATTGCAGTGGGTGCAGGAGTTGATAAAAACCGTATTGGTGAGCGCATTCTTATTAGACCTATGCAGCAAAATCTAAATCAGAATGGTGAACTTAAAAGCATTACCATGGGTTCTGAGTGCAATGGTAGCTTTGCTCAATACACTAAAGCTCTAGCACATGAGTGCTACCCAGTTAATTCAAGCCTTAGCAGTATCGAGTTGGCGTCTTTTCCATGTGCTTATTCAACTGCCGAAAACATGATAGACAGAGTACAAGTAAATGAAACAGATACCGTCTTGATAACCGGGGCGTCTGGCGGTGTCGGCTCAGCGGCGATTCAATTAGCAAAACGTCGGGGAGCTAAGGTGATTGCTGTTTGTGCTAAATCCAAAGCCGATAGTGTATTGGCTATTGGAGCGGATAAAGTGCTAGCAAGAGAAGAAAGCATTTTATTACACCAAGCTCATGAATCTGTTGATGTAGTGATAGATCTTGTTGCTGGAGATAGCTGGTCTGAGTTGATTGATGTACTTAAAGTGCGCGGTCGTTATGCGGTAGCGGGTGCCATTGCAGGGCCGATCGTCGAGATGGATGTACGGACACTCTATTTAAAAGATTTAACCTATTATGGTTGTACCTTTCAGCCAGCCTCAGTGTTTGAAAACTTGGTTCGTTATATCAACGATGGTGAGATCAAACCTTTGGTTTCCAAGGTGTATGAATTAGCGCAGATTAAAGAAGCGCAAACGGACTTCTTAAATAAAGCTTATTTTGGCAAATTGGTCCTGTCAGTTTCTAGATAGTGCTTTCATAGGTCAGCATAAGAGAGGCAGCTCTCTTATGCTATTTGCTAATTAAATGATTAGTCTACTTCAAGCAAATGTGTGGCTTGCGATATCTAACACTATTTTCCCTGTCGCTTTACCTGCTTCACTGCGCTGATGGGCTGCTTTCACCTCTTCTAGAGGGTAAACAGAATCCAGATGTACTGTGATTTTTTCTGCATCGATTAGCTCTGCAATTTTGCCAAGATCGTTTCCGTCAGTTTTTACCCACATACGCGTAAACTGGATATTATTGGTAACTTGAGTATCTTCTGGGAGCTCATCTAAGGTCGAAATAAGTTGGCCGTTAGGTTTTATCACATCTAATGATTTGACGAGATTTTCTTGACCGCCAATGGCTGCTAATACTATGTCTGCTCCTTCAACAAGTTCGCTAAAATCTTGTGTTTTATAATCAATAAACTCATCGGCCCCTAAACCTTTAACATAGGTTTCTTTTGCGCCTGATGCACTAGCGATGACATGAGCTCCAAGATAGTGAGCAATTTGTACAGCGAAACCACCCACCCCCCCAGATGCATTTTGAATAAAGACTTTTTTGTCTTTGGCATTGTCTAAGCTGAGCCCTGCATCTCGGGTGAGTGCCTGCCAAGCTGTCACCGCAGCTAAAGGGACGGCTGCGGCTTGCTGCATATTAAGTTTACTTGGTTTTAACCTTACTAATTCGGCATCAACTGCCACATACTCAGAATAAGTGCCTTGTTTGCCGATATCAGTGAAAGCAAATACCTGATCATTAAGCGTAATGCCACTGACATCATTGCCTACTTGGACCACTTCACCGGCTAAATCCCAGCCTAATACAAGGGGAAGCTGGTGGGTGCCTGTTCCTGCTAGCATGCCGTTACGAATATGAAAGTCAACTGGGTTTACGCCGGCTGCTGCGACCTTGATTAAGACTTGGTCTGCATTAATTTGAGGTGTATCGAGCGTGCCAACTTGTAAGTTTTCATGGCTTCCATATTGATTGATAAAGGCGGCTTTCATTTGAGTTTTAATGCTCTTATTCATTGTCTTATTCCCTGTGTATTTTGCCTTTTAGGCTGTATTCGAGTTAATGCCAGTATTGAAGATTAAACACATATCTTCAAATTAATGGTTGGTATGAAAAGCATTGATAAAAATGATGTGTTTATATAAGGTTTGTCTAACTTAATGGCTTTTAATAATTTCGTTTTATCAAAAGGAGAGTGGAAATGGCGAAGACGGATCTCAATCTTGTTGTGATTTTTGATGCCATCATGAAGGAGAAATCCATCACAGCAGCGGCAGATAGCCTTGCTATGACTCAGCCATCGGTTTCAAATGCGGTTTCTCGTATGCGTCACGCTTGGAAAGATCCTTTATTTGTGAAGGATGGCAGAGGTATAAGACCGACTCCTTATGCCAGTAAACTATGGAAAAGTGTGGCAGAACCTCTTGCTCAAATTAGCCATGCGATTGCCCCCGATTATTTTGATCCATTAACCTCTAAAGCCAGTTTCCGCATAGGTATCACGGACGGATCTGCCTCCATTGTCTGGCCTGAACTTAGGCATATTATCGAGCAAGAAGCGCCAAATATTAATATTTATGCTGTGCCCTATAAAGTGGATGGCGAGCTGTTATTAAATAATGCCGATGTGGATCTGGTGTTTGATTATTATGATGGCACTAGTAATGAGATCAAATCTAAAACCATGTATGAAAATCATTTTGTGACTGTTATGCGGGCAGATCATGATCTTGCAGAGCAAGCTTTGACCCTTGAAAACTATCTAAAATCTGAGCATTTATTAGTGTCTTTATCAGGAGATATATGCGGCATAGTAGATGATAAGCTTGCAGAGCTTGATAGTAAGCGACGAACCGCTATGACAGTAAACAGCTTTGCCAGTGCAATTAACCTTATCAAACAAACTCGTTTAATTATTACTATGCCGTACCCTATTATTGCTGAGCATCTCGCCGCAGGTGATTTAGTTTTAAAACCAGTGCCCTTAAAACTCCCAAGTATTAAAATCAGTTTAGCTTGGCACAGTCGTAATAATCACTCACAAGCATTGAAATGGTTGATAGGCGTATTAGATAGAATTATTGAATCTAAGCGCCACTTATTTGATTTTAATTTACCTCATGCATAATCTTTTTTTTTACTAAAAATAACCCATAAACTATTTGCAATATCTAGGCTATTGGGGCCTACTACGCCGTGATAAAACTAGGCCATTAATACTGTGTTTAGTTTTATAGGGATCTTTACTTTAAAATGGATATATAGGTAATTCAAAATGAAAAAAACATTAGCTGTTGCAGCACTTAGTACTCTTCTTTTAGCAGGTTGTTCTACTCAGAAATTCAACTTGAACCCAGGTGCTGATTTAACCTCTGATGCGGCTCTTACAACATCTCAAACTTTCTTTGTAAGCGGTATTGGTCAAGAGACTGAAGTTAATGCTGCTGAAGTGTGTGGTAGTGCTGATAAAGTAGCTCAAGTACTGACTAAACAAACTTTCATTAATGGTTTGTTGGGCGCTGTGACTTTTGGTATTTACACACCTCGTACTGTCGAAGTTCGTTGTGTAGGCTAAGCCTAAAACAGATTTGAAAAAGGCGTGCTGTTATCTTAACAGCACGCCTTTTTTGTACTTGTGGTTTGAGTATTATTAAGGCTTGTTTATCTCTGATTTTTTCCAAAAGATTACAAATAGTTAATTTGAAAAACACGGCGTTATATTGCTTACTTGCAGACCTATATTATGCGTCATCTTTGTCAGTATGACGTTAACGATTTGGCTTTCTAAATAGGTGTATTTCAAATGAAAAAAACTTTAGCTGTTGCTGCTCTTAGCACGCTTATTCTGGCGGGTTGTTCTACTCAAAAATTCAATGTCAATCCAGGTGCTGATCTAACTTCTGAAGCAAGTCTTTCAACGTCTCAATCATTCTATATCAGTGGTATTGGTCAAAAGACTGAAGTGAATGCCGCAGAAGTATGTGGCAGTGCCGATAAGGTTGCACAAGTGCTGACTAAGCAGACATTTTTAAATGGCTTACTGGGTGTGGTGACATTTGGTATTTATACACCGCGTACTGTTGAAGTACATTGTGTAGGTTAAGCTAAAAGAAAACCTAAAAAGGACGTGCTGGTAATTTAGCAGTACGCCCTTTTTTATTATCTAAATTTCACGTCTTTTAATAAGTCTAACGTCTTCGCTAAATCTCATGCTTTTCTATAAATCTAACGGAATTTCAACCGAGACTTTTTGCTGTTTCATTGAGAAGAGAGTATTGGCGTTATGAACCCCTTTATGATTCAAAATATTCTGGGTTAAAAACTCCTGATAGGCTTCCATATCCTTGGCCAACATTTTCAATAAATAGTCACAGCCACCAGATACGGCATGACACTCTAAAATCTCAGGGCAGCGGTTCACCATGGCTAAAAAATCCGCCACAGTGTCTGGGTGATGGTTGTCTAAAGTGACCTCGGCAAAGGCACAAATCTTTAGACCAATTTTGTCTGAATTAATGATGGCGGCATAGCCTTTGATATAACCATCTTCTTCTAAACGTTTCACTCTGCGCCAACAAGGCGCATTGGATAAGGAGACCTTTTCCGCTAGGTCTCGATTGGACAAACGGCCGTCTTCTTGTAGGGCACCTAGAATTTCAGAATCAACTCTATCTAATGACATAGCAACTATTTCTCTGTTTTTTGTTGTTTTGAGATACGTATGTTTCTTATTGTGGCAAAAACACCAAACAAAAAGCAATCACGTTTCTCAAAACATAGATTAGAATTTAAACAGGTAAGGCACTTTGTGAAACCTTGGGTTTCCATTGATGCTTGCAAATAATAATAAAATTACCTCCCTGATGAAGATGTGTTTTCACGCAAGGGCTTATTTTTAGATAGGTTTGAAAGCAATAGGCTTTTGTATGAGGACGTGATGAAGGGAAATAGAGGACAGGATAATGCAATCTTTGGCAGCAAACCTTTCGGCAGCTAAGATCGAAAAGAATAACGATGTACCCTTTAACGAGTTGGATAAAGCAACTTGGCTGAAGCCGAAAACTGACTGGTTCCAATTAGTACATACCTTACTTACTTCTCGCTATATGGACGATGTTGAAGAACAAGATTTAGTACCTGCAAAACTTGTCTTTAATCAATTCTCAGCTCGTGGACATGACTTCGCCCAGATTCTTTTAGGTTCCTTTTTAACTCATCCTCACGATGGCGCAACGGGTTACTATCGCTCTCGTCCTTTTGTTTTATCTCTTGGTTTATCTATGGATGATGCGCTTGCTTCTGGTATGGCAAAATCTGGTGGCTACAGTGATGGACGTGATATTGGTGTAGTGTGCAATTATGCTAACCAAGAGCGAAATGGTGCCATGTTATTTCCTATGTGTGGTGGCGTTGGTTCTCAGTATTCACCTATCTCAGGTTGGGCTCAGTCTATCGTTTACCATAGAGATCAGCTTAAAGACGACGCTTTTAAAGGGGCTATTGGTCTCTCTATGGGGGGGGACTCCTCTATGTCTACCAGTGGTTTTTGGGCGGCATTAAACATCTCAACGACTAACAATTTACCTCACCTTTTTTACATTGAAGATAATGGTTACGGCATCTCTGTTCCACAAACTGTACAAACGCCTGGAGGCGATCAGGTAGCAAATCTTGCTGCTTATAAGAACTTAAAAATTATTGACGGTGATGGTACCGACCCATATACAGCGCCTGCTCTTATTGAAGAAGCGGTTGAGTATGTGAGAAGTGGTAAAGGGACATGCCTTCTAAGGCTAAAAGTGCCACGCTTGTGTGGCCATACTTTCCAAGATACCCAAACCTATAAACCTGCTGATTTACTTGCCCAAGAAAAAACGCAAGATCCATTGCCTAAACTGCGCGAATTTTTACAAGACAAAGGCATTATGGATGAGCAGCAATGGCTAGCACTTGAAGAGCAAACCCATGCGGAAGTGTTAGCCGCTGTGGCAAGAGTTAAACTTCGACCTGAGCCTAAAATAGAAAATATCACCCGTTATGTATATGCCGAAAAAGATGAGCAAGGCCAAGCTGAATTACAGTTAAGAGGTGGCTTACATGCGGATCATCATGTATTTCCACAAGTAAGCGAGCAAGCCAAACCAGAAGGTGCTCGTTTAAATATGCTGGCATCGATTCGTAAGGTGCTTGCCCATGAGTTAGAAACTAACCCTAAGGTATTGGTATTTGGTGAAGACGTTGGGCCCAAAGGTGGTGTGCATGCGGCAACCTTAGGACTTAACGAAGCTTATGGAGATTTAAGAGTCTTCGATACTAGCTTATCGGAAGAGGGCATTATTGGCCGTGCTGTGGGGATGGCGTTAGCGGGTTTGATGCCTGTACCTGAGATTCAATTTAGAAAATATGCCGAGCCTGCTAGTGAGCAAATCACCGATACTGGCATTATGCGCTGGCGTACCAATAACCAATTTGCAGCCCCTATGGTAATACGTATTCCTGGTGGTTTTGCTGGTCGTGGCGACCCTTGGCATTCTATGTCGGACGAAGTGGAATGGGCGCACAAAACGGGTTGGCAAGTCGTGATGCCATCTAATGCTGAAGACGCAGCGGGCCTGTTACGTTACGCCTTAAGAGATAATAACCCGACTATCTTCTTTGAGCACAGAACCCTGCTTGATAACCGCTGGGCCCGTAGACCTTATCCTGGTGATGACTATGTGATTCCATTTGGTAAAGCCAAAACGCTCACCCAAGGAGACAAGCTAACTGTGGTGTGTTGGGGTGCTATGGTAGAGCGTTGTGAGCAAGCCGCGATTGAGTTAGATCTTGGTATCGAAGTCATCGATTTACGCACTATTCAACCTTGGGATAAAGAAGCTGTGCTTGCATCTGTTAAGAAGACCAGCCGTTGTTTGATCGTCCATGAAGACAATATGACGGCAGGCTTTGGCGCTGAAATAGCTGCGATACTCGCGAAAGAAGCTTTCTTCGATTTGGATGCACCGATTGAACGTTTGGCCATGCCAAATACGCCTGTTCCGCACAATATCAATTTATTAAATGCTGTTGTACCGACGACTGAACGTATTGAACTTGCGATGCAAGATTTGATTGAGATTTAAGGGGATTAGCATGCAAGCACTTGTAGATATTGTATTACCAGCAGATCAGTTAGAAGGCACCTCGGCAGTATTAAGTAAATGGCTAATTAATGTGGGTGAAGAAGTTAAGCAAGGCGATCCTATTATTGAATTAGAAACCGATAAGGTAGCTATGGAGATATGTGCTAATCAGGATGGTGTGTTAGCTGAAATAATGATGCACGAAGGGGATGATGTTCCTGTTGAAGGTATTTTAGGGCGTCTTTCAGAATCTGCTGTAGTCACGCAAAAGGTTGACCTTGTTCAGACAGTGGTTCCAGTACAAGAAGAGGGTGTATTTCATTCAGATAAAGAGACCTATAAACAGTCTGCTAGTAAGCTTGTTGGTCCGGCTGTTAGGCGTTTATTGAGACAAAACAGTCTTGAATTGTCTCAGATACAAGGCACAGGTCGATATGGTCGAGTGACCCTGTGTGATGTCAAAGCGCACCTTGCACAAATGGGTGAGGCTGTTCCTCAAAGTGTTAGTCAAAAGCGTGTGACTAAATCACCATTAACTCGCCATGATCATGATGCTAGACCCTTAGTGGGTGAGATGAAGCCGCATACTAGTATGCGTAAGAGTATTGCGAAACACATGACGGAAAGCTTGTTACATACATCTCCCCATGTGACTAGCGTGTTTGAAATGGATATGACAAACATTATTGAACATAGAAAATGGCATAAGAAAGAGTTTGCTGAGCTTGGGGTTAACCTGACTTATACGGCTTACTTTTTGTCCGCTTGTGTTAAAGCGTTACAAGCTGTGCCAGAGGTTAACGCGCGTTTTCATGAAGAAGGTTTAGAACTCTTTAAAGATATTAATATCGGAGTAGGAACCGCATTAGCAAATGATGGTTTGGTTGTGCCTGTTGTACAGCAAGTTCAAGAAATGAACCTGTTTGAAATTGCTTATGGCCTTAATCAACAAACAGAAAAAGCTCGTACTGGAAAGCTTCAACCCAGTGACATGAAAAATGGCACCTTCACCATCTCTAATCACGGTGTAAGCGGTAGTTTGCTCGCAACACCTATCATTATTAATCAGCCACAAGTGGCGATTTTAGGTATAGGTAAACTGGATAAGCGAGTGGTAGTAAAAGAGGTGGATGGGGTGGATACCATGGTGATCAAGCCCATGTGTTACGTCTCTCTTTCTATGGATCATAGAGCCTTAGATGCCCATCAAACTAATCGTTTCTTACAGGTCTTTGTGGATGCTATACAAGACTGGGGTTAACTTAGTTACTAGATATAAATAAACAAAACGGGCTTCATGTTAAGTGAAGCCCGTTTTTTTAGCCTAATTAAAATGGTTAGAAGTGATTAATCGCCTAAAGCAATACCTTCACGTCTTGGGTCTGCACCACCTTGGAAGCCATTTTCATCAATAATGATGCCCTGTAAACCCGAGTTCAAATCGCGCACATTCACTTTAAAGCCCATTTTATGCAGTTTGGAGCCTAACTTTTCTGCACTGGTTCCTTTTTCAATATCATAGGTACCAAAACGGTTAAGCATATTCGGTAAGCTAATTGCTGATTGAATATCCATTCCCCACTCAAGGTGAGCAATCAAGGCTTTAGCCACATAGCCAATGATACGAGAACCGCCAGGAGAACCTAATACTAGATAAGGTTTACCCTCTTTAAGCACGATAGTTGGTGACATAGACGAACGAGGGCGCTTACCCGGTTCTAAACGGTTAGCAATCGGAAAGCCATCTTTATGAGCTTTAAATGAAAAGTCGGTCAATTCATTATTTAATAAGAAGCCGTTACTCATGACACGTGAGCCAAAGCCATTCTCAATTGTGGTTGTAACAGATACGGCATTACCCTCTGCATCGACAATCGAAATGTGGCTGGTGGATGGAAGTTCGATAGAAATATCATCCGCTTGCGCAATAGGGTGATTCCAACTTGGGTTACCTGGTTTTACCTCTTTTAGCGCTTCTCCAGGTGTGATTAGTGCTGCTCTTTCTTTTAAATAAGAGGCATCTAACAGACCTTGCGGCATAGGAACAAAGTCAGTATCAGCCATATAGCGGCCACGGTCTGCGAAGGCTAAACGTGATGCATCCCCAATAATTTGCCAAGCTGTTGCCGAATCTGGTCCCATAGAAGCAAGGTCAAATTCTCCTGTTATTCCCATGATTTGACCAACTGTAAGGGCGCCAGAGCTTGGTGGACCCATGCCACAAATATCATATTGCTTGTAAGCAAGGCAGGTTGTTGCTCTTTCTTTAATTTGATAGCTGGCAAAGTCGATTTCGTTTAAGACACCTGGGTTATCTTCAATACCTCGTACTTTCTTGACGATATCTTTGGCAATATGACCTGTATAAAACGCATTTGCGCCATCGCTAGCAAGGGTATCTAAGGTTTGTGCATAGGCTGAGTTTTTAAGTAAAGTGCCTTCTTTTAATGGTTTGCCTTCAGCATCAAAAAAGTAAGCTTTAGTGGCAGGATACCTTGCTAGCCTTTCTTTGCCACCCTCAATAGAACTTGCTAGGCGAGCTGAAACTTCAAAGCCATCTTCAGCTGTTTCTTGAGCAGGTTGAAGTAATCGACTCCAAGATAAACGGCCATACTTTTCATGTAAGTCACCCATGAGTTTCACTGTACCTGGTGTACCTACAGAACGGCCTCCGACAACGGCATCATAGAACTTGAGTGGTTTGCCATTCTCATCTTGGAAAAGTTCTGGTGTTGCTTCTTGCGGAGCTGTTTCGCGGCCATCAAAAGTAGTCAGCTTTTTAAGTTTTGCATCATAATAAACTACAAAAGCACCGCCACCTAAACCAGAAGACTGTGGCTCCACAAGGCCTAGCATCATTTGTACTGCAACGAGCGCATCGATGGCTGAGCCGCCTTCGCTAAGTACTTTATAACCTGCTTGTGTTGCAATGGGGTTTGCAGCGGCCACCATGAAGTGATTAGATTTGACCAGTTCCTTGTTTAACCAGGCATTGGAAAGTTCAGGGGCGATCGTGTCTGCAACCTGTCCTGCTCCCACTGCCATGCCGCTTAAACTGAAGCCTAAAATACCAGCAGCTATATGACTGCTAAGTTTCTTTTGTGTAAATGTCATCTCTATTTCCCTATTTTATAATTAAAGTTATTTTGAAGAGGCTATAAATATAATCACACGTTGAAACTTATGTTAAGACCTTTATTCTAAAAAATTATAATTATATTCATTTTAATTATAGCAAAAGTTATAAAAATTTTATATTAAGCATTAAATATGCCTAGTTATCTCTGAAATTAACTGCTTTTAAATCAAAATAATTGGTATGAAATGCCTAGAATATCGTCAATACTTCTTACTTTATTAAATTAAATGATGTTTGTAGAGGGTTATGATTTTCAAGGTGTGAGTATGTGTAAATACATGATGTAATGTTTTTATGAATTGCTCTGGTCTGTTTACGATGTCTTTTGTAGTCTGAAAATAAGCAAAATTAAGTAGTACACTGGACACTATAAATTCTTTTTTTCTCATTGAAATAGTTAACCATGAAATCAATAAAGGTTCTGACTGTTGCTGGTTGATGGTCACGACTTATATAAGTTGCCCAAATCGTATGTTCATAGGTTTCCCATTTTTTTAATATAGGAACTAACTTACCTTCAACGATTAAAGGAACGGCAAGAAAGCAAGGTAACCTAACAATACCTGCACCAGCCAAAGCTGCACGACTTAATACTAATATTTCATTCGAGTTCAATGAGCTTTTGAGAGGTACATCAGTGGTTTTATTTTCTTTCTTAAAAGTCCACTTATCATACGGCTTGGAGGCTGAACAAATTAGAGTGTTATAATTTTTTAATTCTTCTGGTTCTTGAGGCACACCATTCATTTCTAAATAACTAGGTGATGCGCAAATAATCGCTTTTGCTGTAATTAGGGGTCTAGCAATAAGGCTAGGATCTAAGTCATTTGTCGACCTTATTGCAACATCGATACGGTTTTCAACTAGATTGAGGTTTTTATCATGAATCATTAAGTCTACTTCTACATCTGGATACTCCCTTAAATATTCAGCAATTGCAGTACTTAAATGCGCTTCACCGAATGCAGTACTGGTTGAAATTCTTAGTTTTCCTTTTGGTGTTGCTGTCGTTGTTTGGGAGATGTTTTTTAAGTTTGTAGTTAAATCTAATATCCTTAATGCTTTAGATAAATGTAATTCGCCTGCAAAGGTGAGTGATACGCTACGAGTGGAGCGGTTAAAAAGGCGGCAATTAAGCCAATCTTTTAAATCATTGATATAACGAGTAACCTTTGTTCTCGACATATTTAGGCTATCGGCTGCAATAGTGAAGTTTTTTCTTTTTGCTACTTCAGAAAAAACTTCAAATGCGGTTATTTTATCCATCACATTCTCTCTTAAAGATCAATGTTTGTTTTCTTTTGACTCTTGTTCGATTACAAAAATAGCATGAATTATTAATAGGTTCATTTTGGTGAAAATCTTGAATTAAAATTCTAAATACATTCATTTTTTTAAGATGTTGATATATATTGATTTTTTTTAAATATTTCTTATTTTTGTTTAATAATGAACAATTGTTGTGAAAATATACTGAAAAATATCTTTTATCTTCAGAATGATAAAAATAATTAAATTTTTAAGAGTATTAGGTGGGGCTTATATAGGGGTTTATACATAAAGTTGTATTTTTTTCGACTTCTTTACTTGAATTTTTGTAAATAGATATTGTTAATAATAAATAGGGAAATAATTAAAAGTTTTTAAGTTGAAGTAGCTGAATCAAAACTTTCATGATAAACAATTATTGATGGGGTAAACGTTTTGATTGGCCATGGTGATGACTTTTAGATTATCGCTAGTTGTGCTAAGGAATCAAAGGATTAGTTACCTTTGCTTTGTTTTTATCAAAAAGGCGTGACTTTGACGTAATCTAGATATATTTCGAGAAAGTCATCACAAAGGGGTTCTGAAATGCCGAATTGGGATTACTCAAAGGCTTGGGGCGAGTTCAAAGCATTATCTTTAAGTTGAGGGTCTTATCAAAAGAGTTACTCTTAAACTCAGACTAAAACTTTTTTTACTAGCTTCACTTAAGCCTTAAATCTCAGCAACTCCTCTTGCTGAGATTTAAGGCTATGAAGAACTATTTAATCATTTTTTAATGCTTGAAAGAAGGTTCAAGTTTGTGACTAAGTTTCTAACCCCATGGGCATGATCTTCTTCAAATACATTGTCTTTTAGCCACTCATCGACTGTGGCAATGTTTACTTTGACCACTTGCGGTCTAACATTCCAGGTTACTTGATAAGGAGACGCTTTTTCGTTGTAACCAGGGCCAGTGGTTGAGCCAATATATTCAACGGCTTGACCTGTATTTGAGGGGATGTTTGGTGCTTGAGGCCTATCATTAACAGTGTCTACAGCGGTTAAATATAAAAAGTTTTGTGCTTTTTTATCATTCACTAATACATAGACTTGCGTTTCAACTCTTAATTGTGGGTTGCCATTTTCTTTGGTTAGGCAAGATCCAAGTGTTGGGCCTGGAGTAACTTTAGCTGTTGAATAAACATAGTGAACTTCGATGGTATCGCCCGGAAATAAACCTCCATGTTCACTTTCTCCCACTGTGTGGTTATAGGGCATGAGTTCGCTCTTATTAAACTTGCCTGTGTACTCAAAGCCTGTTTGATAACCGTGCCCATCGCCATTACCTGCAAAGTGGGTAAACTCTCCCCCTTTGTGCTCGGCATTTTTATGAAAATGTATGTTACATAAATTCATTTGAGTGGAAGCAGGCGATAAGCCAAACACAATGGTGTTATCGCCTTGTAAGGAGTCAATGTCACGGGGAGATTGTGGGCCATAACCTTTACCTGCTGTATTGCTTTCTAGCATGGCTCTCTGTTTTGCAATGACGCTATCAGCAACAGGGTTTGAAGAGGTGCTAGCAGCATGGGCAGCGACAGAGATAATCGAGCTGGTAACAAGGCTCATTACAAATATATTTTTCATAGAGACTTCCATTTTTTTCCATGTTTAAGTAATCATTAATACCCCAAAAAACAAATCTAAATTTAGATTGCTATAAGGCGCTATTAACTGGATTTTTCAAGCCATAAGCCTAGTTTCTTTTTGAGAGTCTGGGCATACATTTTTATTTCTTAGGATAAAGTCTAATAAAAATGCCGACCCTAATAATACCAATATGCAGATAACTTCATGTTTGAGTGTGTTTCCCTGAAAAAGTATTAAATTTTGAGACTCACTTTTTGGTTTTAATTTAGTTTGACCTGAAAAGACTTCACACTTTCATAAAGCCTTTTCATGCCGTCTTATCAAGAACTCCTGTACAATGCGGCCCATTCGCGAAGAATCACTAAGTTATTATTTGAGTACAGGTTTGTCATGAGTAAGTTATTTGTAATTGGAATGGGACCCGGAGATCTGGATCTCGTCGCACCTAAAGCCCTTGCTGCATTAAAAGCCAGCACAGACATGGTGGCCTACGGTTATTATTTAGATCTGTTAGGCGATATTTGTCACAACAAAACCCACCATGATTTACCTTTAGGTGAAGAAATTGCCAGAGCGCGATTAGCTTTGGATCTGGCTGCTTCAGGTAAAACCACGGCTCTAATTTCGAGTGGAGATATTGGTATTTATGCCATGGCGACCTTGGTGTTTGAATTGTTAGATCAGCAGTTACAAGGTAAAGAGTCCCATCCTGAATGGTTAGATGTTGACATTGAAGTAGTGCCAGGTATTTCTGCGATGCAAGCGGGTGCTAGCAGAGTCGGTGCTATGTTAGGGCATGACTTCTGTACCATTTCGTTGTCTGATTTATTAACCCCATGGGAAAGCATTGATAAACGCATTCATGCCGCTGGTGCAGGTGATTTTGTTGTCTCTTTTTATAACCCGGTATCAAAAAAGCGTGATTGGCAACTAAATCATGCCCGTGATGTTTTATTGAAGTATCGTCCAGCGACGACTCCCGTCATGATAGGGAGGCAATTAACACGCCCTGATGAAGAGATTATCTTTACAACCTTAGCGGAGTTAGATGCTAAAGATGTGGATATGTTTACCATGGTCAGTGTGGGTAACAGTGAGTCTCGTCATATTCAAAATGGTGAGAAAGATTGGATTTATACGCCTAGGGGCTATTCTAAAAAACTCTAATACTGAGACATTAAGGCAGAGAAAATGAAAGTCTACTTTATTGGTGCAGGTCCTGGTGACCCTGATTTAATGACAATTAAGGGCATGAAAACCTTGAGTGCTTGCCCTGTTGTACTTTATGCAGGCTCCCTTATTCCAAGAGAAGTGATTGCCAGTGTGGAAGAAAGCGCGGAAGCGATTTATAACACAGCAGAAATGAATTTAGATGAAACTACCGCAGTAATTGAAAAGGCGCATCTAGAAGGTAAAGATGTGGCCCGTTTACAGTGTGGTGATCCGTCTTTGTATGGCGCAATTGGCGAGCAGATTCGTCGTATTGAAGCACTAGACATTGATTATGAAGTGATTCCTGGTGTCAGCGCTGTTGCAGCTTCTGCTGCATTACTACGTAAAGAGCTGACCTTATCTGGTGTGTCGCAAACCATCATAATGACACGCTATGAAGGTAAAACGCCTTTCCCTGAAAGAGAGCGTTTACCGGCGCTTGCTAAAAGTGGTGCAACGCTCGCGATTCATTTGGGCGTTACCAAGATACATAAAATAGTTGAAGAGCTAATGCCTCACTATGGCGCTGATTGCCCTGTGGCTGTTTGTTATCGCTCAAGCTGGCCTGATCAAGACTATGTAACTGGCACCTTAGCTGACATAGTACAAAAAGTACGTGAGAAAAAATTCACCCTTACTAGCCTTATTTTGGTGGGTCATGTGCTGGATACTGACGACTTTAATGACTCTTATTTATACGACAAAAATCAACCTAATTTATTCCGTAAAAAGCAGCGTGCTCCAAAGGCAGATAAGACGCTTAACGAGAACAAGGACTAGACAATGCAACTTAATAAAACCCCAACAACTATCGTTACTGGTTTTTTAGGCAGTGGTAAAACTACCTTACTGTCTAATGTATTAAAACAAGCCCAAGGCAAGCGTATTGCTGTGATTGTGAATGAGTTTGGTGAGCTTGATATCGACTCTGATCTACTACGTTCATGCCCACTAGATTGTGATGATGAAGAAACAAGTTCAACACAAAACGGTGAAGATGGTTTTTATGAACTAGCAAATGGCTGTATTTGTTGCACAGTGGAAGAAGAGTTTTTACCTGTGATGAAACAACTGGTAGAACGTCGTGATGATATCGATCACATCTTGATTGAAACCAGTGGTTTGGCGTTACCTAAGCCATTAGTTCAAGCCTTTAACTGGCCAGGTATTCAAGAGTATTGCACGGTTGATGCTGTGATTACTGTTGTCGATGGTCCGGCGGTTGCAGCGGGACGATTCGCTCACGATGAAGCGTTAGTGCAAAAGCAACGCTTAGCTGATGAGAGCTTGGATCATGACCCAAGTCTGCAAGAGTTATTAGATGATCAGTTAAGTGCAGCAGATTTAGTGGTCGTCAGTAAGAGTGATCTACTAGCTGAAGTTGAGCATGAGCAAGTTAAAAAAGTGGTTGCCCATAAAGTACCCGATACGGTGAAAACCGTTTACATCGACAATGGCGTCGCGTCACTAGACATGTTACTAGGAATAGATGCCGCGTCTGAAACCCGAATTGACCATGTACATAATCACCATGACCATCATCATGCTCATGGTGAGCATCATGATCATGCCCACGACCATTTTGACTCTTTCGTGATTAGTATCGGCGAAGTGGACTCTGATCGCTTAGAGCAGGTTCTAAATGGTTTAATTGCGTCCCACAATATCTATCGTGCCAAAGGCTTTGCAGCGGTTGCAGGTAAACCTATGCGTCAGGTTTTCCAAGCAGTAGGTAAACGTCTTGATAAATACTTTGACCGTTTGTGGAATGCAGAAGAAGCACGCCAAACTCAATTAGTCTTTATTGGTAAAGGCATTTCTAAAGACGCTGTTGAGGCTGAATTAAATAAAGCCTTGGCTTAGCTTTGGTTTTGATTAGATTAGTTTTAAGCCTGATTGAATAAACGAAATAGGAAATAACAAGTGCATCTTTTAGCAGCGAAACCGGGTGGCTTTGTCGATGATGAAGGTATTATCGACCTTGATCAAAGCCCTGCTGATATTGTGTGTTTAGCTGCTGCTGACTCCTTGCTGTCTGCCTTGGCTCAAGGTGTAACAGCCCTTGATAAAACGCTGGATGATAGGCAAAGGCCTAGTATACGCCTCGCTAATTGGATGCAATTGTTAAAACCAGCTGCCTATGACCTTTATGAAGATAAGGTGCTTGAAAAGGCCAAGTTAGTCGTAGTGTCTTTTTTAGGGGGTAAGCATTACTGGCCCTACGGTTATGAAAGGCTAGTGGCTTGGTCTAGAGCGAAACCTGGTCGTACTCTGGTTATGGTGCCGGGGGATGATGTGCCAGATCCAGAGCTTGCAGCTGCCTCTAACCTAGGGGATCTTGAAAGCCATAAGGTTTGGCGTTTTTTACGCGAAAGTGGCACAGAGAATCTGTCTTCCTTTTGGCACTTTTTGTTTGATCAGATGTTTGGGCTTAGCCAATACACTTGGCAAGAGCCTAAGGCACTGGCTTCTTGCCTCGTTTACTTGAAGGGGGGGGCGTCTAGCCTTGTTGAGTGGCGCTCTCATTATGTAGACCAGTTGCAACAAAAAGCTGGCTCAAAGCCTGTTTGTTTGTTGGTGTTTTATCGCAATCATTTGCAAAGTGCTAATACGCAAATGTTCGACCAATTAATTAGTATTTTAGAGGAGCATGGCCTCGTACCCTTAGCGGTTGCTGTGACGTCCCTTAAAGATGCAGAATCTTTGCAAATGCTTAATGGTTTGATCGAGAGTACGGATGCTAAGTTGGTGCTCAATACTACTGGTTTTGCTAGTAATCGTGCCCCTAGTCCTGATCTTGCGCCATCTCCAACTGATTTTCAGTCGAGCTTCGAACGGCCTTTACCTGTCTTACAATTGGTTCTCTCTAGTAGTACTGAAGAAGATTGGCAGGAACAAAACCAAGGCCTACGAAATCGCGACCTTGCTATGCAAGTGGTCTTGCCGGAAATGGATGGCCGTATCATTAGCCGAGCGGTGAGTTTTAAGCAACAAAGCTATTATGATCAGGCTTGCGAGATTGATTTGATCCGTTATGCCATTCATCAAGAGAGAGCGCATTTTGTTGCAGCATTATCAAAAAAGTTTGCCAATCTTGCTGTGAAACCTAATAGCGAAAAACGTATCGCTTTAATTTTGGCTAACTATCCAACCAAGGATGGACGTATTGGTAACGGCGTTGGGCTTGATACACCAGCCTCGACAGTGACTATTTTAAATGCGTTAGCTGAGTCAGGCTATCCCATTAATGAGATACCAGAAGATGGCAATGCGCTGATAGAAAGTTTGCTTGGTAGTGTGACAAACAACCCTAATACCTTGCATCACTTAGGGTGTTGGCAAAGCCTAAGTCTTGATGAATATAATAAACACTTTGCCTTGCTGCCTAAAGCATCTCAAGAAGCCGTTTTATCTCGCTGGGGAGAGCCAGAAGCAGACCATAAATGCCGAGTTCAAAACGGCCAAGCTCGTATCATGCTAGCAGGGATTCGTTTAGGTCAAACCTTTGTTGGTATCCAACCTGCTAGAGGGTTTAATCTTGATTTGGCTGCGAATTATCACGATCCAGATTTGATACCGCCCCATAGTTATTTAGCCTATTACTTTTGGCTAAGACATGTTTACAAAGTCGATGCCATTATTCATGTGGGTAAACATGGCAATTTAGAATGGTTGCCGGGAAAGGGGTCAGCTCTATCTGACGAGTGTTGGCCTGATATTGCGATGGGGCCCATGCCTCATTTCTATCCTTTTATTGTGAATGACCCAGGTGAAGGATCACAAGCAAAACGTCGTACACAAGCCGTTATCATCGACCATTTAATGCCGCCTATGACTCGAGCTGAAAGCTATGGTGAACTGGCTGAACTTGAAAACTTGGTAGACGAATTTTATCAAGCCATGGGAATGGATGAACGACGTGAAAACTGGCTGAAAGAACAAATATTAAAGCTGGTAAAAGAAACACATGTATTAGATGAATTAGCGCCAAACTCAGGTGAAGATGAGGCAGTACTCGCTGAACTTGATACCTATTTATGTGAAATCAAAGAGTCTCAAATTCGTCATGGTTTGCATCGACTAGGACAATTACCCGATAGCGAAAAGCTTGCAGATACCTTGGTTGCTTTGTTAAGGCTGCCTAGGGGGACAAGTATCGAGTCACAAGGCATCATTCACAGTTTGGCTCACGATTTTGGTTTTATTGGTGCTTCTGGTTCTATTGAGTCTGTTAAAGACGATCTTGCTTTTGACCCTAGCCAAGCAATTTCAGCGCCTTGGTTAAATAATAAACCTGAGATACTTGATGGTTTGCTAGAAAACCATTGGCGTACCCACGCTGATACTAAGGAACGTCTAGAAGTATTTGCGCAAAAGCTGATTCTTGAGCACTTATTGGATAAAAAGCTAAATGATCAGTCGGATGATAGGCCGACTGATAACGCCAGTGGTTACAACTATGACCTTGCTGATTTACCTAGAACTCAGGCGCTATTAAGTCATGCGAAACAGACATTATTAGTCGCGCTTAAAGAAAGCGAAAGAGAAGAAATAAATGCCATCATCAAAGGCTTAGCAGGTAAATTTGTCGCGCCAGGGCCAAGTGGGGCACCAACCAGAGGTCGTTTAGATACCTTACCAACCGGTCGTAACTTTTTCTCCGTTGATAATCGGGCTATTCCTTCAAAGGCGGCTTGGGCCTTGGGAGAAAAGTCAGCTGAGGCTCTCATTTTAAGACACCTTCAAGAACATGGTGATTATCCTAAAGAGTTGGGGCTGTCAGTTTGGGGAACCGCCACTATGCGAACTGGTGGGGATGATATTGCCCAAGCGTTTGCGCTGATGGGAGTCAGGCCTGTTTGGGCTGCTGGTTCTAATCGCGTGACTGACTTTGAGGTTTTATCTTGTATGCGATTAGGTAGACCCAGAGTCGATGTCACTCTAAGAGTTTCCGGCTTTTTTAGAGATGCCTTTGCTAGCGTTATGCAGCTTTATGATGCTGCTGTACAAGCGATAGTGGATTTTGAAGAGCCAGGTACAGGTAATTTGATTCGTAATAATGTGCTCGCTCGCCAGCAAACCCTAGAAGCGCAGGGTCTAACAAAAGAAGAAGCGAGGCAAGAAGCCAGTTATCGCGTGTTTGGCAGTAAACCTGGGGCCTATGGCGCTGGTTTACAGGGGCTTATTGATGAACGCTGCTGGGATACACAAGCAGATTTAGCAGAAGCTTATGTTAACTGGGGCGGTTATGCCTATGGGGCTAAGCATCTTAAAGGCGAGGGAATCGAAGCGAAAAGTGCTTTTGAGCATAGACTCTCTCAGTTAGAAGTCGTGGTGCAAAATCAGGATAACCGTGAGCATGATATTTTAGATTCTGATGATTACTATCAGTTTCAAGGTGGGATGACGAATGCGGTAACTCAATTAGCGCAAAAGTCCCCTGAGGTTTATCTCAATGATCACTCGAATCCAAGTGTGCCCAAAGTGCGGACTCTTAAGGAAGAACTAAATAGAGTGGTGCGTTCTCGTGTACTAAATCCTAAATGGATTGAAGCCATGCAAGAACACGGGTATAAAGGCGCCTTTGAAATGGCAGCTAGCATAGATTATTTGTTTGCTTATGATGCGACAACCGATTTGGTTGCGGATTATCAGTATGAGAAGGTCTCTGATGCCTTAGTATTTGACGCGGCCAATAGAGAATTTCTAGAGCAAAATAACATTAATGCCCTAGAAGAAATGGCCGAACGCTTATTAGAAGCCTGCCAGCGTGGTATGTGGCAAGAACCCAATGGCTATGATACGAAATTACAAGACCTACTACTTGAACTCGATATGAGGCAAGAACAGGCGAATTAACTTAGCTAGTGCCACAAGCGCTAGTACTAAAACAATTATATTTAAGACGGTAGAGTGAAGATGACAAATAAATTAGCCGCGAATGCCGGCATCATGATTTGCGGGCACGGCAGTCGCGATAAAGATGCGGAACGTGAATTTGGTTTGGTTGCAAAAGGCTTAAAGGAACGTTTTCCTGATGTGCCGGTTGAGTATGGCTTTTTAGAGTTTTCTGCTCCTAATATTCATATGGGATTAAATCGTTTAATCAAACAAGGTGTTGAACATATTTATGCTGTTCCAGGCATGTTGTTCGCAGCAACACATGCTAAAAACGATATTCCATCTGTATTGACTACCTTTGCTGAAAAGCAGGGTAACGTAGGGATGACGTACGGCCGTGAGCTTGGTTTACAAGACGATATGATTGATGCTTTTCAGGCTCGTATCTATGAGTCTCTGGGCTTAGATGCTGAAAACCCGCCAGAAAATTTATATGACACCATGTTGGTGGTCGTTGGTCGTGGTACCTCTGATACAGGTGCTAATGCGGAAGCGGCAAAACTGACCCGTATTGTGAATGAAAATATGGGCTTTGGTTGGGCCGATACAGTTTATTCTGGCGTGACATATCCTTCCGTTGGAGTGGGTCTTGAGAAGCTAATGAAGCTAGGATTTAAGCGTATTGTTGTTGCGCCTTACTTCTTGTTTACTGGCCGTCTTATTAAGCGAATCCAAGGTTATGTTGATAAAGTGGCAGCAGAAAACCCTGGTATTGAATTTGTGCAAACACCTTATTTAAATGATCACCCTAAAGTGATCGATGCCTTTGAAAATCGTGTGATGGAAATTGTGAACGGAGATGAGTTAGGCGAAGAAAGCTTAATGGCCTCCTTTAAACGACGTTTAGCGGCGGGTGAAATAGATGTACATCACCACCATGCTGAGTTTGTTGATCCAGAAGATGATACGCAAGGGGCGTCTCAGGCTGATTATTCTCATGATCACAGTCACTCTCATGATCACAGTCATTCACATGACCACAGTCACTCTCATGATCACAGTCATTCACATGACCACAGTCATTCACATGATCACGGCCACTCTCATGATCATAACCACTCTCACAGTCATGGACATTCCCATAGTCATGGACATTCCCATAGTCATGGACATTCCCATAGTCATGGCGACGGCCATCAGCATAGCCATGGTGTGTATCAGCATATCTCGCACCCATTAGGTCCAAGAACCATGATAGGCGAAGGCGTGTGTTGCTGCTTTATGAGTCAATTTCCTGATGAGCTACTGGAAGAAGAGAAAGCTAAAATTGAAGGTGATTGTACAAAAACAGCTTTTGCTCATAAGTAATATACGAGAGTAAAACAAGAAAGCGTAATAGGTCTGATCTATTACGCTTTTTTATTTTTTGAGTGTAGAGGAATAAAGGATGGCTTTATTTTTGCCTTTTGCTTTTGCATGGTACATTGCCTGATCTGCCTGGTGAATCAGCTGATCTGCTGTCGTCTTTTTCGTTGGGATGTTTCTTGTGATACCAATACAAGCACCAATATGCAGTTCTAATCCATCTATAATGTAAGGTGTCGTCAGTAAATCTAAAATTTGATTAACCTCAGACATTAAGTTATCTAAATCTCCAGGGTGGTGGATAATAATTAAAAATTCATCCCCTCCATAGCGCGCAGCTAAATTATTTTTCCGCGTATTTTCAGAACGGATGCGTTTAGCAACGGCTTGAAGTAATCTGTCCCCAGTAATGTGACCGTACTTATCGTTTATCGGTTTGAAATTATCCAGATCGATAAATAATAGGGCAAAATCTTCTTGTTTTTCTGTAAGCTCTTCAAGGGTGTTGATAGCTGACATACGACTTGCTAACCCAGTAATAAAATCAAGATTTGCTAGATTTCGGCTTTTTTCTTCTGCTTCTTTTAGTTCGACTGTTCTTTCATGCACTTTCTTTGAAAGCTCTGATTTGTCTTTTTCAATTTGCTGCGCCATGTGATTAAAACTTAGCATGAGGGCAGAAAACTCTTTAGTAGGCGGCATTCTACTTTTCTTGCCATTAGGTTTGCTGTCAAAGCTGCCTGCAATACGGTTTGTTCTTTTTGCTAACGCCTTTATTGGGTGAGTGATAATGCCTGATATCCACCAACTAAGTAGTGCTGCAGTCGAAAATGAGATTAAAGCAATAATCAGAGTTAATTGTTTAATTCTATCAATACTGACATCAAGCTCGCCAATAGGTTGTGGCACCATTACACCCCAACCTGTTCGATCGATAACATTAAAGCCTGCGATCATATCTTGCATTAATGCAGGAGAGAAAAACTGACTAACGCCAGTTTCTCCAGCCATCATTTTTTTGACAATTGATACCTTGGAAATATTTTTACCCGAGCTTTCCCAGTCACTATTTGGATGGGCGAGTATTCGCCCTTTTTTATCGACTATAGCTGCGTGACCTTTTTCTCCAAAACTGATAAGTGATTGAATTTCTTTAATATACTTTCGGTTTAATGCGGCTAACCAAAGTTGATTTTGATCGTCTTTAAGGTAAAGGAAAAGGCTGGGCTCAGGTAGAAAACCATGTTTTAAGTCCGAAAAATATACCTTGTTTTTAGTGATGGATTGGCTATCTATTCTTAGACTAAAAAGGGAATTAGGCGTGTATATAGTGTCGCCAAAGTAGGTCATGATGCGACGACCTTTGTGATTATATTTGCCTAAGGTGTGTATATTTAACTGCTGTAATAATCGGTTAGTGACTTCTTTATTGGTATTTGTATTACGTGAAATAACGGATGTTTTGAGTGCGCTACTTAAATCCTTGGTATAACGATTTAAGGCAAATGTAATATTGTTCGCTATTAATAGATGTTTTTCGTTAACCGCCTCATATACCTGTTCCTTGATAATTTTGTTGGTCCAAAGGGACAAACCAAAAATCGGAATTAAGGTAATTGAGGTCATTACACAAAAAATAAGTAGTCTTAGCGATATCATATTGGAAATAGGCTTACTTATGTTAGTTTTAAAAATGGCACAACAGATGCTCTAGTTGCGCCTTATATAGTGAAGTCCATTTACAATTAAGTAAAAGAAAAATTTACTTGATGTATATTCAAAAAAGTAACTAATAGGCAAGCTCTCTTTCCGCTAGCCCTGATTTGCGAGTATAGTTGTTAAAAGCATTTTAATTTATCTAAATTACTATGATAGCTTACTTAAGAGTCCAAACATATTTATTCAAGTTATTCCTAAAGTACTAATTTTGGCAGTGTTTTATATGAATAAACAAAGACGGGATTTAATTGATCCGAATTATGGAATGGTTATTCATCGAGATTTTGTTCCACTCTATGCAGATGATAACTACGCTAAGTTCTTTGGCTTTAAAACGGGCCAAGATATTCTTGAATTGCCAAGTATTTTTATTTTGGTAAATGAGGATCAAAAGGAAGTCGCGTTAGAAAACTATAAGGCTTTAATGAGTGGTGAGGTGAAGCCCCAAGTTAGGTCTTTTAGGCATCTGGATCAAAACGAGATTGAGTACTTCATTCTTGCGATTGAGCACATCGTAGACTGGCAGGGTGAGCCAGCATTACAAATTACCTACATTGATATTTCAGCTTTAACGCAAGCTGAAACCAAGATACGAGAGAGTGAGCAGAAGTTTAGAGACCTTATCGAAGGCTCCATTCAAGGCATGGTGATACATAAAGACTTTAAACCTCTCATGGTTAATCAAGCATACGCCAATATGCATGGCTATGATTCTCCTCAAGAAATTATGGCGTTACCCGATATTAGTATCTTTTTTTCAGATAATAATATTGAGAAGCCTTTAATACGTGCGTCTCAAATCCTATCAAACCAAGCGCCTGATCCTAAATTAAGGTTTAAAAATCGCCGAAAAGATGGTTCTGTTTTATGGGTTGAACTTGTTGAACGAAAAGTGAGTTGGAATGATGAGGATGCCATACAGACAACCTTAGTTGATGTCAGTGAGCAAGTCAGGATGGAGCAAAAGCTGACCATGATGGCAATGACAGATTCGTTGACTGGATTATTTAACCGCCGTTTCTTAATGGATAAAGCCGCGGAATTTTTTGCATTAGAAAGAAGTTTAAAATCCGCGCTTGCTTGTATTCTTATTGATTTAGATAGATTCAAACAGATAAATGATAACTATGGACATAGTGCGGGTGACGAAGTGTTAAAGGCTTTCTCAACACGCTGTCAAAGTTTGGTGCAAGAGCCTAACTATTTTGGCCGTTATGGCGGTGAAGAGTTTTTGATTATTATGCCAGGAGCAAAGGCACAAGAAGCTATGCAATTGGCAGAAGATATCCGAAATACCTGCGATAGAGAGGTCTTGGAGACTAAACTAGGTCAATTTAGTATCACCATCAGTGCTGGAATATCGAGTTTAATTTCGACGGATATGAATGTTGATCAGTTAATTGATCGAGCGGATAAAGAGCTATATCAAGCGAAAAAATCAGGACGAAATAGGGTTGTCGGTCTAACCGATTAAGCCTAGGTATGTTTCTTCTGGAGTATAGAAGGAATTAAACTATAATTATCAATAGCTTCTATCATAGCTCCAAGTTACCAATATCCTTAAAAAATTATATTGATTTTGTATAAAATTATGGCGAATATGAAACAAATTTACTGAACCATGATTTTTTGCATCTTTCATGTCGAGCATTTCATGTGTCTAAGCTGGAACTGACTATAATATTAGTTTGTATAACATGATGAAAAGGCGTTTTGAGTGAGATCAGCATTAACTAAACCACTTTTTCTAAAGCAAGCCCTATATACACTGCTGTTTGCTGTAGGCTTGAGTCTTGTTGCCAGCTTAATAAAGTTTTATACGGACATCATTGAAGTTAGAAGTGAGGTGGACAAAGAGTTTACTCAGCTACTGGAATTAATCGAAAAACCAGCGGAGCAGGCTGCTTTTCGTTTTGATACCGTCTTTGCTAATCAATTAGTAAATGGCCTCACTAAAAAAACGTTAGTCTATCGTGCTGAGCTTGCAAGTGAAGATGGTTCACTTTTGGGTGTTGCTAGACGTGACGATTTCAAAAGCCGCTTCTATAAAATTCTGGCAGATTTTCTACTGCCTGATGTTGCTCACTATAGTATCCCTTTGACTTATGAAGGCAGTGCTTTGTTTGTTGGGAAACTGAGCATTTGGGTAGACCAAGAGTTAGTGGTGCAAAACTTTATTAGTGAAAGTTTAGATGGACTTTTTCTGAGCTTATTAAAAGACATCTTCTTAGCGTCACTCATCTCCCTCGTTTTCTTCGTGATTGTAACTAGGCCTCTTAAAAAGCTTACCACCATTCTTTTGGCTCACAGTGAAGACTTGTCCCAGCCTTTGCCTAAACTTGATGACACAGAGTTTGTGAATAACGAGCTAGGTGCTTTAAGTGATGCATTTAGTGAAATTTGGTGGAAACTTGAAAGCACTCTTAAAGCGTTAGAAAGAAGTGATGCCCATTCCAAGGCTATTATTTCTCAAGCGGGTGATGCTATTTTCTTATCTGATATGGAAGGTCAAATTTCCCTAGTAAACAAAGCGGCTGTAAAAATGGTAGGAGTAGATGAGTATCAATTAACACACTCTCATTTACGTAGCCTTCATGCTGAAGATAGCTGGACAAAATTCTATCAAGACTTGGTGAAACAACCACTAGATACACCTTTAACAATTGAAACCCAGTATCGCCACTCGTCAGGAGTGATTACTCCGACTGAAATACGTTTAATCAAATATGTGTTACAAGACTCTATTGAAGTCTTAATTCTTGCCCGTGACATATCGGCAAGAAAAGAGGCGGAAGATAAGATTAATCATCTTGCTTACTTTGATTCTCTGACACACTTACCAAATCGCCACTGGATTATGGAAACTTTAGAGTCTTCTATGGCGATTAGTCGTGAGCGAAAAGTGAAAGGCGCTGTTTTATTTTTAGATCTCGATAGATTTAAAAATATTAATGACTCTTTAGGCCATGATGTCGGTGACCAGTTGCTACAAGTGGTTGCTAATGACTTTAAGGTATTAGCTGAAGGTGATATCTGTGTTGCTAGGTTAGGAGGAGATGAGTTTGTCTTCCTTTTCCCATTCTTAGAAGGTGACCTTGAGCTTATAACAGAGAAAGTGTCTAACTTTGCGCAGCAAATAATACAGTCATTTAGTCGGGCTAAATTTGTTGGTGCTCATGAAATGCATATATCGGTCAGTATCGGTATTACCTTATTTGATGGTTTTGAAGATAACGTTGGTGTATTGCTTAAACAGGCAGATACGGCCTTGTACAAAGCTAAGGATGCTGGTCGTAATACTTATCGTTTCTACAAAGCTGAAATGCAAGTGTTGACGGATGACAGGTTAAAACTTGAGAAAGCCTTGCATAGAGCCATGACTCATAATGAGTTTGAGTTGTATTACCAGCCCCAGAATAATGTTAAAGGTGAGCTATTAGGTGCTGAAGCCTTGATACGTTGGCATGATGGAGACAATGGCTTTATTCCGCCTGCACAGTTTATTCCGCTCGCAGAAGAGATAGGTTTGATTATCGAGCTAGGTGAGTGGGTGATGGAGAATGCTTTCTATCAACTCTCACAATGGCTTAAACGTGATTTGTGGAAGCCTGAATGGACCTTATCTATCAACGTGAGCCCTATCCAATTTCAGCACCCCGAGTTTCTGATTATTTTGGAAAAACTGCTATTAAAATACAATATCCCAGCAAGTCTGATCGATATTGAAATTACAGAAAATATGTTACTGACTGATTTACAGGCTAGCCGTTTAAAAATGGAACATATCAGATCTCTTGGGATGAAGCTGTCAATTGATGACTTCGGTACTGGCTATTCTTCTTTGCAGTATTTGAAAACATTGCCGATCGAAAGGCTTAAAATTGATCAATCTTTTGTACGAGACTTATTAGTCGATAGTGGTGATGCAGCAATTGTAGGTGCGGTTATCGCTATGTCTGGCGCGCTGGATATTGAAGTGTTAGCAGAAGGGGTTGAAACTCAAGAACACTTACTGAGACTTGAAGATATGGGTTGTTTAAACTATCAAGGCTACTTGTTTGGTCGTCCAGTTTCTGCAACTCAGTTTACGTTCAATCATCTACTAGCAGTATCATTTCAGAACGACTCTATTACTTAATCTGGCTTTAATGAGATTACATTTTTATGATTGCACTGGTTACTCAACTCAGTGATGCTAAAAACCAAGCTTGGTTGGCATTATTTAAAGAGCAAATGCCTGCCGAAGACATCGTGATATTTAGCCAAATGAATCATGAGCAAAGGTTAGCTTGTGACATTGCGATTATTGCTAACCCACTTCTTGAGCAGCTAGAAAGTCTGCCAAATCTGGTGTGGGCTCATAGTTTATGGGCCGGTGTTGAATCCCTAGTGAAAGCAGTAAAGAAAATGAAGCTAACCTTGGTTCGCTTGATTGATCCTATGCTGAGCCAGACAATGGCTGAAGCAGCATTGGCTTGGACCTTGTATCTTCATCGCGATATGCCTAAATACGCCAAGCAACAATCTCAAAAAGTATGGCATCAGATAGAATACATAGAACCAAAAGATCGACATGTTTCTATCCTAGGTCTTGGGGCTTTAGGGCAGGAGGCTGCAAAGGTCATACAAGCTCAAGGGTTTAACGTTTCTGGATGGAGTTATTCGCAAAAAAACTTGGAAGGGGTGAGTTGTTATCATGGTGAGGAAGGCTTGCAAACCATGTTGACTGAGACTCACATATTAATCTGCTTATTGCCTTTAACTGATATGACTAGAGGTTTGATTAACCGAGAATTTATCGCTCATTTACCAGATGGCGCTCAGCTTATTAACTTTGCTAGGGGTGGTATCATTAATTCGAATGATTTGTTTGCTGCGCTTGACGCTGGAGAACTTGATCATGCTGTTTTAGATGTGTTTGAGCAAGAGCCATTAACGTCAGAGAGCGAATACTGGTCGAATGATAAGGTTACTGTTTTGCCTCATATCTCAGCTCAAACAAACCCAGTTTCTGCTAGTAGGATAGTTGCGACGAATATTAATAACTATCGACAGCAAGGGATTGTTCCTGAAGGTGTTGATGTGGGTAAGGGTTATTAGCTTTCACCCGTTTGTTTGAATTTTATAGGCACTTGCTTGATTAAATGAGTGCTTCTCTTGTTATCTTGGATTCCATATTGTGTTGAAACCCTTCTTTTGCCTAATAGGTTTATCGTGCTTTGCTGTGTTTGCTGAATCACCAGAAGTTAATTTTGAAGCGGAACAAGTTGAAGATGAAACGCCGATTTTAGTTGAACCTGAACAGCCAGCTTCTATTTCTCAAAGAGCAGATGAGGCGAATGGTCTGATTGAACAAAGGGTCGAAATAGAATCTGCATCCTTGCAAAGCCCTTTTGTGATTACCCCTCATAAACCTAATTACTTCTTACCCGTTAAGTTCCAAGATGATACAGATGCAAGTGATGCTTCTGCTTTTAGCGGTGAACTTGAAGATGTTGAATTTAAATTTCAGTTGAGTGTGAAGTTTCCCTTAGCTCATAACTTATTTGGTACTAAAGCTAGCTTATGGGGAGCTTATACTCAGCAAGCTCTGTGGCAATCTTATAATACTAAAATATCTTCTCCATTTAGGGAGACAAATTATGAACCTGAAAGTTTTGTACTGTTTGATTTTGAAAGGCAAATAACCTCAAGCTTAAAAGCAAAATACATTTCCGTGGGCTTTAACCACCAGTCAAATGGACGTACTGAACCTTTATCACGTTCTTGGAATCGTATTTATGCTGAATTTTTCTTTGAAAGTGAGAGTGCGGTTATTTCTTTGAAACCCTGGTATCGAATACCTGAGGGGAGTGAAGATGACGACAATCCTAATATTGAAAAATATTTAGGTTATGGCGAGTTAAATGCAGTATATGTGTTGGACGACTATAGTATAGATCTTATGTTGAGAAATAACTTAAGGGCAGAAAACAAAGGCGCTATTCAACTAGGTTTTACATTCCCTATGTGGGGTAAAACGCGAGGTTATATCCAGTACTTCGATGGTTACGGACAATCGTTAGCAGAGTATGACGATCACGTTCGCAGTTTAGGAATAGGGGTTATGCTAACAAACTGGCTATGATTTACCTTTTTGATTAATGTCTTATGTGCATTTTCTGTTTCTTAGATTTAATCTGATTGCGTTGTTAATAAACTCAGTTTGTTGTATTTATTGGTTGGCTTAAATTGAGGTGAATAATTTGTGTTTGTTTCAGTTAATTAGCTTGTTCTTATCCTGTCGTTTTGATGGTATTAACTTGTATAAAAATTGGTGTAGAATAGCGGAAATTTATGACACCCTTGATGCGACAGCACATTAGGACACAAATATGACAACAGTATTAGCCACTCAGCCTGTTATTAATGAATTACCTTTAAGTTCTGAGGCTATTCGTGTTCGTGACGCTTTGATTAAGCATGGGCTAGAAACGCCCATGATAGATAATGGTTTGAGCACAGAAGAAAAGTATCAGCGTATTCAAGCTTCATTTGTAGATATAGTGACGACACTTGGGCTTGATCTTACTGATGATAGCCTTGCTGAAACGCCTCACCGTATTGCAAAAATGTACGTGAAAGAGATTTTTTCTGGTCTAAATTATCACGTCTTTCCAAAGATTACTGTCATCGATAATAAGATGAAAGTTGATGAAATGGTGAAAGTAAAAAACATTAGCTTTACTAGTACCTGTGAACATCACTTTGTCACAATCGATGGTATGGCAAAAGTGGCTTATCTTCCTAAAAATAAAATTATTGGCCTTTCTAAAATTAATCGTATTGTGAGATTCTTTGCGCAAAGACCTCAAGTGCAAGAAAGGTTAACTCAGCAAATTTTAGTCACTTTACAAGTTTTGTTAGAGACAGATAATGTGGCTGTTACTATAGATGCTACTCACTATTGCGTGAAAGCACGTGGTGTTATGGATGCGAGCTCTTCAACGCAAACAACTGCATTAGGTGGTTTGTTTAAGCAGAGTGATAAAACTCGCGCTGAGTTTTTGAATAGCTAAGAGTACTTGTAGAGAAAGTTAAAAAGCCCAGTTAAGCTGGGCTTTTTTGTGTCTTAATACCTATTAAATGTCGATATTGATCCCGATAAAGACACCTGAATTATCACTGTATACATCCAGATCGGATACATCGACTAAATCTATCTCGTGTTGACGATAGCCTGCTTCGATGCCTACCAAGAAAGGTGATTCCCACTTAACCTTGATGCTTGTGTCTGTGATGCTTGAGTCATCATAAGACAGGTATTTAATCTCGCCACCAATTGATAAGCCAGTGCCTGGTATATTGATGAAAGGAGAAGCGTAAAGCATAGGTAATGTCTCTGATAGATCTGTTCTATCATTCGAAATTTCCACGTACCCATCATATTGCCTTAAGGTGATACCTAGGTCTAAATTGAGCCAGAATAAGCCATCTAATAATTCGTAATACAAAGTGAAGTCTGTGTGTGATAGGTCGATAGAGGCTGCTGCATTATTATATGTGGTGCCGTTATAGGTTGCAGTGGCAGTACCGTCAGCGGTTATCTCTGTGCCTTGTATGCGAATGTTAGGGATAACTGGAATAGGGTGCTCAAGCGCAATACCATAATAGATGCCACTATCTGCATCCATATCACTTGTACCTGTTGTATTGGTATCAGCAGCCCATAAATCAGCATCGGGTGAGTAAGAGCCTACCTCTGCTGTTAAGCCGAGAATATCTGCATTTGCATTAGCTGCAATAAGGAGTGTGCCAAGAACCAGTGCGTGTTTCATTGTTTTCTTCCTTATATAGGGTGATGCTTTAAGTGTTAATTTAAAGCGTCAGCGTATTCATTTTAAATAACATCTATCTAAGCTTATCGGTGATTATTTTAGGCTCTTTAGGTTTGGGGGGATTTTAATGGGATTCAGACATAAAAAAACCCAGTAAAAACTGGGCTTTTTTGAATTGCATTACTTTGCTGCGATCTATTAGATATCGATATTAACACCTAAGAAAACACCAGAGTTTTCACTCACAACATCACGACCTGAAACATTTTCAAAATCGATGTCATGGGTACGGTAACCTGCTTCGATACCCACTAGGAATGGTGATTCCCATTTCACTTTAAGCGTTGTGTCAGTTACGTCTTTGTCATCGAATGAGCCAACTTTGAATTCACCAACAACAGAAAGGCCTGTACCAGGGATTGAGAAAGCAGGGGCTGCATAAAACATAGGTACAGTTTCATCTAGGTCTGTTTCTGAGCCTGAGATAGAAACGCTGCCGTCGTATTGACGGAAACTGATACCAGCATCAAGGCTAAGCCATAGTAGGCCGTCTAGAAGCTCATAGTAAGCGGTGTAATCAGTATGAGACATATCAACGATAGTCGCGTTTCCGCCACTTGTGCCGTCCGCTTCTAGTTCAGTGCCTTGAATACGTACATTTGGGATAAGAGGGATTGGGTGTTCAAAGGCAATACCATAGTAGGTACCTGAATCCGCATCCATGTTGTTGCTTGATACAGATGTGCCAGTAGTTGCTGCTGTGGTATCAGCATCAGGAGAAAAACTACCAACTTCTGCAGTTAAACCAAGAAAGTCAGCATTTGCATTTGCAGCCACTAATAGTGAGCCAAGAATAAGTGCGGGTCTCATAATATATCTTCCCTTTTGTTGGATATAAGTTACGAATTGTAAGAATGTGAACTTTGGCTAATTATAAGATGATATGGCGTAAGAACTAAAGTTAAATAAAGTAAGAATGCTATTTAGTATCAGAAAAGATTAAGCAGAATAAGAGTTTAGTGAAAGGAAGTGTAAATAAAGAATGGTGTTGATAATGGCTGGGGTAGCAGGATTCGAACCTACGCATGACAGGATCAAAACCTGTTGCCTTACCGCTTGGCGATACCCCAATCAAAAAATAAGTGGTGGCTATGACTAGATTCGAACTAGTGACCCCATCATTATGAGTGATGTGCTCTAACCAACTGAGCTACATAGCCTTAACTTTGTTAGGTGATAATGGCTGGGGTAGCAGGATTCGAACCTACGCATGACAGGATCAAAACCTGTTGCCTTACCGCTTGGCGATACCCCAATCTCTAAGTAATTAATGGTGGCTATGACTAGATTCGAACTAGTGACCCCATCATTATGAGTGATGTGCTCTAACCAACTGAGCTACATAGCCATAATTACTTTCCTAACTTTGCTTGCAATGGCTGGGGTAGCAGGATTCGAACCTACGCATGACAGGATCAAAACCTGTTGCCTTACCGCTTGGCGATACCCCAATTGCAAACCAGAAACAAATTATCTTTTATTCGATCCCCTGTCTCTGGGTGCGATATTATTCATATAAGCCCTTATCGGGTCAAGCTTTTTTCTGAAAATATCTAAACAATTTAATTTTTTTATACATTAAAACGGAAATGCATCACATCGCCGTCTTTTACGATGTAATCTTTACCTTCTAGACGCCACTTACCTGCGTCTTTTGCTCCACTTTCACCTTGATATTCAATGAATGCATCATAGGCTACAACTTCAGCACGGATGAAACCTTTCTCAAAGTCAGTGTGAATAACGCCAGCTGCTTGTGGGCCAGTTGCACCTTGCTTAACAGTCCAAGCACGTACTTCTTTAACACCAGCGGTAAAGTATGTCTGTAGGCCTAATAATTCATAACCAGCACGGATCACACGATCAAGACCTGGTTCTGTCATACTCATTTCGTCTAGGAACTCTTGCATCTCTTCAGCGTCAAGCTCTGATATTTCAGCTTCTAGCTGGTTGCAAATAGGTACGACAACTGCATTTTCTGATTTTGCAATTTCGATGACTTGATCAAGGTAAGGATTATTTTCAAAACCATCTTCAGCTACGTTAGCGATATACATAGTTGGCTTGGTGGTTAAAAGGTGAAGTAGCTTCACTTCTTTCTGCTGGTCATCTGTTAAGTCCATAGAGCGGACTGGTAAGCCATCTTCAAGGTGAGCCTTGATGCTTTCTAAGAAGGCTTTGTGGGCAATAGCTTCTTTGTTACCGCTTTTCGCATTTTTAGCAGTACGGAAGATTTGCTTATCAATAGACTCAAGGTCGGCAAAAATAAGCTCTAAGTTGATAACTTCAATATCTGCTTTTGGGTTAACGTGATTAGATACGTGTATCACGTTCTCATCTTCAAAGCAGCGAACAACATGGGCAATCGCATCAGTTTCGCGAATGTTAGCTAGGAACTTGTTACCTAGACCTTCACCTTTAGATGCGCCTTCTACTAAACCAGCAATATCAACAAATTCCATTGTTGTCGCTAAAACGCGTTCTGGGTTAACGATTTTTGCTAAAGCATCTAAGCGTGGGTCAGGCATAGGAACAACACCTGCGTTTGGCTCAATCGTGCAAAAAGGGAAATTCTCCGCGCCAATACCTGCTTTGGTTAGTGCGTTGAATAGAGTTGATTTACCGACGTTGGGTAGGCCAACGATGCCGCAATTAAAGCCCATAATAAGTCCTGAATTGTTATCTTAAATAGTGTTAACGCTAAGCTTAGTAATTAAGCTTTAAAGCTGTGTAGTTGGTTCATTACAGGGTTTAAATCCCCTGTAATTATGCTATCAATATGACGAAGTGATTCATCAATTGTTGCTTCAATTTGTTGATACTCATCTTGTGGTGCCTTGGTTAATACATAACCTGCAACCTTACTAGCATGTCCTGGATGGCCTATGCCAAGGCGTAAACGACCAAACTCACGGTTATTTGCCAGTTTGGAAATAATGTCTTTTAAACCATTATGACCGCCATGACCGCCGCCGCGTTTGATTTTTACTGTGCCAGGAGGAATATCTAGTTCGTCATGAATGACGAGTACTTCTTGGGGAAGGATTTTATAAAACTGGCAAACAGCCTGAACCGCTTTACCACTTAAATTCATATAGGTGGAGGGAATAAGGAGATAGCATTCCTGCCCACCTATATAAACTTTGCCAAATTGGCCGAAGAACTTTCTTTCGTTTTTAAGAGAGCACTGACTCTGGCGAGCCAGTGCTTCAATCAATTGAGCGCCGGCATTATGGCGAGTGTTCTCATATTCGGTGCCAGGATTACCTAGACCAACTAATAACTTGAAACTTGCCACAATACCGCCTTTTCAATCAGATCTTATTTCTTAGCTTTGCCGATACGACCAATAGGTTGGTTGTGATCGTTACCTTTAAGAAGAGCAACTAGCTCTACGCCTTCAGGTAGTTGAGCATCAGATAGGTGGTAAATATCACCTAGTTGAGCTTTAGTGCAATCAACTTCTAGTGCAGCTGGTAGGTTACCTGGTAGGCAACGAACTTCAGCAAGCTTAGCTTCAACGCTCAGACGACCACCTTGGCTCTTAACACCTTCAGATGTTGCAGCGCCAACGAAAGTAAGAGGGATGCGAGTTGTGATTACACGAGCTTCGTCAACACGTAGGAAGTCAACGTGCATAACTGCTGGGCTAGCAGGGTGACGTTGTAGTGCTTTAACGATAACTTTCTCAGCTTTACCATCAGTAACTACTTCAACAACAGTTGTGAAGAAGTCTTGGTTTTCTGTGATTTTTTTCAGCTCGTTCTCAGCGAAAGTAATAGACTGAGGTGCAGTATCGCCACCGTAGATTACAGCTGGTACTTTGTTTGCTAGACGAAGGCGGCGGCTCGCACCTTTACCTTCTTCAGAACGTGCTACGGCATTAATAGATAATGTCATTTGATTATTTCCTAAATTTAAAAAGTTAAATGTCCAGAAGTGCGACCAAATCCGAACGTATTATTTGGTTTTATTTTTTAATTAGGCCCCAAACATGGCGCTAATAGACTCTTCGTTGCATACGCGACGAACAGCTTCTGCCATGATGTCTGACATAGACAACTGGCGAATTTGTGGACATTCTTGCGCTGCTTTACTTAGCGGAATAGTGTCTGAAACAACTAACTCATCAAGTACCGAGTTAGTAATATTATCGATCGCTTTGCCAGAAAGAATAGGGTGAGTAGCATAAGCTAACACTCTTTCTGCGCCATGATCTTTTAGTGCTTTTGCTGCTGCACATAAAGTGCCGCCAGTATCGCACATGTCGTCAATTAGAACACATGTTTTACCTGCAACATCACCAATTAAATGCATGATTTGTGCTTCGTTCGCACGAGGGCGACGCTTGTCAATGATAGCAAGGTCAGCATCATCAAGCAGTTTAGCGAATGCGCGAGCACGAACAACACCACCAACATCAGGCGAAACGACAGTAACATTGTCATAGCCTTGGCGTTGTAGATCGTCAAGTAATAATGGTGTGGCATAAACGTTATCAACAGGGATGTCGAAGAAACCCTGAATCTGATCTGCGTGCAGATCAACTGTTAATACGCGATTAATACCTACTGCTGAAATCATATCAGCAACAACTTTCGCTGTAATTGGTACACGAGCAGAACGTACGCGACGATCTTGTCTTGCATAACCAAAATAAGGGATAACAGCCGTTACGCGTGAGGCAGAGGCACGACGCAACGCGTCAGCCATAACGATGAGTTCCATCAAGTTATCGTTACTAGGTGCACAGGTAGATTGGATAATAAAAACGTCTTTACCGCGAACGTTCTCATTGATCTCAACCGTAATTTCTCCGTCACTGAATTTTCCTACTGTGGCATTGCCAATAGGAAGACCTAGTCGGCGCACAACCCTACGAGCGAGTTCAGGATTGGCATTACCGGTAAAAACCATTAACTTGGACACTTTGGATACCCTTTGTATTTTCATGGTGAATAGAGTTTGGCTGGGGTAGCAGGATTCGAACCTACGCATGACAGGATCAAAACCTGTTGCCTTACCGCTTGGCGATACCCCAATTATGCTCAATCCACTGGTCAAGAACTTGATGTGTTGGAGACACATTGTGACCCTGACATTGCCATGCTAGCCATTTGTCAGGTACTTGTGCTAAAACTCTCAAAACATCGTCTCGACTATCGAACGCTGCAAAAAGACATGATCCCGTTCCTGTAAGTTTTGCATCTCCTTGATTTTTAAGCCAAAGATACGCTTCATCTACTTTAGGATTATGTTTTCTTACAACCTCAAGACAATCGTTATGTCCACCCAGCTTCAAGGCGTGCGGTATTTTGATGGGAGGGGTGTCTCTTGTCAAATATTTATCGGTAAAAATTTGAACAGTTTCCACTTCACAATCTGGTTTCAATAGTAGGTAATAAGGGGTGTTTGGTTCTACCTGAGTAAACTCTTCACCTATGCCTTGTGCAAAGGCACTTTTACCAAAGACAAAAATCGGTACGTCGGCACCTAATTCAAGGCCTAGTTCGGCAAGTTTATCGAGGTTCAATTGGCATTGCCAAAGTTGATTAAGGGCTAATAAAGTTGTTGCTGCATTAGAGCTGCCACCGCCTATTCCACCCCCCATAGGGAGTTGTTTATTAATGCTAATTTTAATACCTTCTGAGACATTCTTTGCTCTGAAGGGTAATAGTATTTTTGCAGCTTTATAAATGAGGTTTTGTTCCTTTTGAACGCCTGGAATCTCATTTAAAAGCTGAATCTCATCTTTTTCATCCAAACTAAAAGTGAGTTCATCACAGACATCAATAAACTGAAAAATAGTTTCAAGTTCATGGTAACCATTTTCACGACGGCCAGTGATGTGTAAAAAGAGGTTCAACTTAGCCGGTGAAGGAAGTGTGATAGTCGATCTATTCATTATGCTAAAAATCTTTGCTAGATGTTGGTATGAAGGCCGGTTACTGGATCGACCAATCATTAATGATAAGGTTGACTCTAAAGGGGGCTTTAATAGCTTGCAGCTTTCTTGGTAAGTCTAAGCCTTCCACTTGAGTAAATTCTTTATACTTAACTATCCAGCCATCTTGAGCGATTTCTTCAAGTAATTGCGTATCGACATTATAGCTAAATGCTGCTGCTGAGTTTGGTTCAGCTAGACCTCTCGCCCAATATGCAATTTGTTTTACAGGGAACTGCCAACCAAAGTGCTGTTCTAATAAACGTTGAGAATCAGGTCCTGTTGCCTTTGTGTCTTTATATTCAAGGGTGACTAGCTGACTTTCATCTTGGTAAATTTTAGTTGTACCTTGGCCAAAAGGGCCGCTGATAACTAAGTTGAATCCCGTTGGATTATGTTGCCAATTAAAGTTTCCTGAAATGGCATCTTCATCCGTTCTAATACCGACTCGACCGCTCGTTTGCCATTGAGTGATGGCATCGACACTTTCTGGTGCAGGAACGACGACTTTTGAGTTGGTTGAGCAGGCTGTAATTAAAATGGTGATACATAAGAGAAAAAACGCTCTTATCATGGTGTTTGGTCCTGTGCTACGTCCGTATAGGGTGAAGGTGGTTGTATATCATTATTTGGAAATTCAAAGCTTGGGTTTAAGCGCTTAATAGTGTCCTTTAATGTGTCGTGATTTTGTTCATTATCTAATGCTTGTCGCCAGATAAGGTTGGCTTGTTCTGGGTTCTTTTGCCATAAGGCTTCTCCGAAATGAGCACCTATCTCTGGGTCTTTTAATAAGCTCCATGCTTTCTTAAGGTAAAAAATGGCTTGATCGTTATTGCCCAGTAAAAAGTGTCCCCAACCAAGGCTATCGATAATGGCTGGATCATCGGCGTTAATTTGGTAGGCTTTTTCAATCAATTGCATCGCTTCGTCTAAGCGCTTTGTATATTGCAAAAGGGTGTAGCCTAATGCATTTAGATATTGAGGGTTTTCTGGCTCAAGGGAGATCAAATAAGAGAGTTCTTTTTCGGTTTCTAGCCAAAGACCTCTTTGATCCGCAAGTAACGCTCTTTTATAACGGATCGAGTTGGCATTTTTATAAATATCTAAAGCGGATGTTAATAGTTGATCGGCAAGGTCAAGGCGGCCTTCATCCTCATGTAAAAAGCAGATGCTTAGCACCATGTCTAAGTTCTGTTGTTCATTTACTCGTGACATGACGATAGGGTTAATGCGACTTTCCTGTCCTAATTCGTAAAGCCAAGACGCAGCTTGTTCAGTTGCATTCAACTTAAGTGGGCCAGTGGTTTTTAATAAAAGCTCTACGCCATCTTCTTTTTTATTTAGCTGAGAGAGGGCGTTTGCTTCTAGATAATAGAACTGATCAGCAAGACCTGTTGATGGGTAATCAAGCTCTTTCAATAATGTTAGGGCAAGCTCGTTATGCTTGTACTCAAGGAGTTGGCCGATATAGTTAAGCGAAAGTTGAGTTGACTCTTGCGGCGCTAATGAGTGATCTCGATAATATTGCTTGGATAATTCAACTTGATCATCTTGCAGTAAAAAGTTGAGTAAAGGTGTCAGAATTCTTAGTGTGTCTTTATGATATTGAGAGGCTTGTTCTAAACTCTTAATAGCCTCTTTATGTTGATCATTTTGGTTTTGACTAAAAGCCAGAATGAGATAGCTCTCAATGCCAAATTTGTCATCACCTAATGTCTCTTTTAAGCGTTTGCTGCTGGCTAAAGCGGCGTCAAAGTCACCTTGTAAAAAATTGATTCGAGCGATGGCAACGTCAAGATCAACATTAGTGGGGTAATCCGCTTTTAATTGCTCTAAGCTCTCTTTAATGCTGTCGATCTGTTCTGGTTTTCTTGCGTTTTTATTAATTTCTTCATGAATAAAGCGTATCTCAACCTGATTTTCTAAGGCTTTTTGTAGAATGTCTCGGCCAGCTTCACTTTTTAAGTAATTAATTTGAATCGCGTAATTCAACTTGTAGGGTCTAACTTCGTTGTTTTCTAATGTAAGCCAGAGGGTGCTGGCTTGTTCGATCAAAAATAAGTTGTTCATAGCGACAGCTATGTCTGTTGCGCGGCTAACCGCAGTTAAATTTTGCTCTTCTTGTGCCAGTGTTAAGTAGCTTTTGTAGGCTGCATTTAAATTGCCTCTATGCAGGTTGAACTCTGCAACAAGCATCTGCTTAAGCAAAGGATTCTGTTTACTTTCAATTTCAGTTGTTGCAATAGGTGTTTCATCAATGATGCTTAATTGTTTGCTTGAGCTTGCAGTATTTAAAGGTATTGAGGCAGAAGAGCAGGCAAGAAGACTCAGTGATAATCCTGCTATGAATGCTTGCTTGGGTTTTATCCATGCTAACAAAGGCTGTTGTTTTAACTTGTTAAAGCGAGGGCTTAATCCTGTTAAGACAGCAAATCCTTTTTTAGAAATAGGCGATGTCATGAGTTATAAAACCCTGTTTAATATTGATTTGATCTTAAAAGATGCTAAAAACCTAATGTTTAACAGAAATAGATTAAAACAATTGTTCAAGTTATTTCCTTATACTATCCCTTAGTAATAGTAATGTCAGTAGTGTATCCATCACATTACGACAAGCTTTCTCGTTTTTATTGATCACATGGGGTGCGAAAATGTGATGTTTACACGTATAATGCGAGGCCTTAATTTTTGAGGCCTGGTTTAAAAAGCCTTACTTAGCTTAGATGCTAAGATCTCATTACCTGTGAAGAGTTCCCTTAATGCCGCTAATTACGGTTGGTATCAACCACAAAACAGCACCCGTTGCGATACGAGAAAAAGTTGCGTTTGCGCCGGAGAAAATGTTCGACGCTTTATCTTCCTTGATCACCCGTGATCGAGCAGATGAGGCTGTTATCGTTTCTACCTGCAATAGAACGGAGCTTTATTGTGCCGTGCCAGAAGGCGCGAGTATCAAGCAAATTATTCAATGGCTAGGTGAGTATCATCAAATTCCTGCCGCTGAGTTAGAGCAATACTGCTACGCCCATCAAGATGATGAGAGTGTTAGGCATATTATGCGAGTGGCATCAGGGCTGGATTCTCTCGTATTAGGCGAGCCGCAAATTTTAGGGCAGGTGAAATCCGCTTATGCCGTGTCTCAAGAAGGCAAATATATAGGCCAATCATTACAATCTTTATTTCAGCGTACTTTCTCTATTGCGAAAAAAGTACGCACAGATACCGCTATTGGTGAAAATCCAGTTTCAATTGCTTTTGCTGCTGTCAGCTTAGCTCAACGTATCTTTGCTGATGTAAAACGCAGCACGGCGCTTTTGATCGGCGCAGGCCAAACGATAGAGTTAGTTGCTAGGCACCTAAAAGAGAGTGGTGTAAAACGCATTATTGTGGCGAACAGAACCTTAGAAAGAGCACAAGTGCTTGCTGCAGAGATGGGGGCAGAAGCCATTTTACTCGCTGATATAGGTGAATACTTATCTCAAGCAGACTTGGTTATTTCTTCAACCGCCAGTCAGTTACCGATTATTGGTAAAGGCATGGTTGAGAAAGCAGTATCAAAACGTCGCCATAAACCTATTTTGTTAATTGATATTGCTGTTCCTAGGGATATCGAACCTGAAGTTGAAGACATAAACGATGTTTACCTTTATACGGTAGATGATCTGCATTCAGTGATAGAGCAGAACGTAAAATCAAGACAGGATGCCGCGACGGCAGCTGAAGCCATTATTGATGCGGGTGTGGTTGAGTTCAGACGTAATTTAGATTCGCGTAAAGTATCTAATGTTATTGTCTCTTATCGCCAAAAAGCAGAAGACATTAAATCTTTTGAATATGAAAGAGCCTTGAAAAATTTAAGTGCAGGCCAAGAACCTGAACAGGTTTTACAGAAAATGGCGCACAATTTAATGAATAAGCTTATTCATACGCCTACTCAGTTCTTGCGTGAAGCAGGCGCTGATGATGATCAAGCAAGCCTAGAAGTCGCACTTAAAGTGTTGGGCATGACAGAATTGAAAGACGATAAAAATTAGCCAGCTTATTTCGTGTAACAATCTAGCGTAAGTGCTCACTTTAAAGAATTTACTAAAAAGACCTTAACCATGAAAGAATCGATTAAATTAAAATTAGAAAATTTAGCAGATCGTTATGAAGAGCTAGCGGCTTTATTAAGCGATGCTGAAATCATCATGAATCAAGATTTGTTTCGTGCTTATTCAAAAGAATACGCAGAACTTGAGCCTGTTGTTAAATGCTTTGAAGCATTCCAAGAAAACGATGAGAACTTGGAAGAAGCGCAACTGATGATGACGGATTCCGACCCAGATATTAAAGAAATGGGTGTGGAAGAGATGAAGGCATGTCAGATGCAAAAAGAAGAGTTGTTGGTTGATTTACAAAAGCTTTTATTGCCAAAAGACCCTAATGACGGACGTAACGTGTTTGTAGAAGTGCGTGCCGGAACAGGTGGTGACGAAGCGTCTATTTTTGCGGGTGATTTATTCCGTATGTACTCTCGTTATGCAGAAACTCGACGTTGGAAAGTTGAAATGATCAGCTGTAACGAAGGTGAGCATGGTGGCTATAAAGAAGTTATCGCTCGCATTGTCGGCGAAGGGGCTTACTCTTTGCTTAAGTTTGAATCTGGTGTACACAGAGTACAGCGAGTGCCTGCGACAGAATCCCAAGGCCGTATTCATACTTCTGCCTGCACAGTCGCTATCATGCCAGAAATGGATGAGCAGGATGCCATTGAAATCAATAAAGCTGATTTGCGTGTTGATACTTTCAGAGCATCTGGTGCCGGTGGTCAGCACGTCAACAAAACTGACTCAGCAATACGTTTAACTCACATACCAACAGGTGTTGTTGTGGAATGTCAGGACGAACGTTCTCAGCATAAGAACCGTGCTAAAGCGATGGCATTACTTGCTTCTCGTTTACAAGCAGCGGAAGATGAAAAGCATGCAGCTGAGCAGTCTGAAGCACGTAAATCTTTGGTAGGCAGTGGTGACAGGTCAGAGCGTATTCGTACTTATAACTACCCTCAAGGTCGTGTAACAGATCATAGAATCAACTTAACACTGTATAAACTAGACGAAATCATCACAGGTGATTTGGATAATTTGGTTCAACCTCTTATCAATGAACACCAAGCTGGTCAGCTTGCTGCATTGAGTGAAGAGAATCGATAAATGACAATTGGCATGATGAAATAACATGAGAATTGATCAAGTTATCCAGCAAGGGGTCGCACAATTAGCGACCCTTTCTAGTTCTAATAAACTCACTGAAACACCTGATCTAGATGTTCAACTGTTATTGGCTGAAGTACTGGGTGTAAATACATCTTATTTTTATACTTGGCCAGAAAAGCTGGTATCAGAAGAGGACAGGGTAAAGTTTGATGCTTTGCTAGCGCAGCGAGTTAAAGGTAAGCCGATTGCTTATATATTAGGTTATCAGGCATTTTGGACCTTTGAGTTAGCGGTATCAGAATTTACCTTGATACCCAGGTCAGACACAGAATGTTTGGTTGAAATTGGCCTTGAGTTAATTGCAGATGTTAAATCCCCTAGCATTTTGGACCTAGGTACAGGTACCGGTGCCGTAGCGTTAGCGTTAGCCAGTGAAAGGTCTGATGCGAGTGTGAGTGGCGTTGACCTTATTCCAGAGGCGGTTGCGCTTGCTAAGCAGAATAGCCAAAAGTTAAATCTTAATGTGGATATTCAGCAAAGTAGTTGGTTTGACAATGTTGCTGTAACTGATTTGACTCTGATTGTTTCGAATCCACCTTATATTGATCCAGAAGATCATCACCTTGATGAAGGTGATGTTAGGTTCGAGCCGAAAACTGCTTTGATTGCAGAGCAAAAGGGCTATTCAGACATTGAAATTATTGCACGGGATGCAAAAGCGTATTTAGCTATAAATGGCTGGTTAGCCTTTGAGCATGGTTATGATCAAGGTGAAGGTGCTAGAAAGATACTTGAGAAAAATGGCTACCATAAGATAGAAACACGCAAAGATTATGGTGGTAACGACAGAGTGACTTTAGGCCAATATTCGGAATGCTAAAGGGATATAAGGTACGTTTTTTTCCTCTCTAAAAAGTAAAAGCTAGGTATTAAAACCTAGCTTTTTTGTATCATCAGAATTATTTATTTACGAAGGCGTAATCAAGCTTCTATTTTGCAGGTTGCATGTTCTCAGGGCGAACGAAAACAGGTTCGTCGGCTTTAGACTGGTCAGGATCATAACGGTAGCCTGCTAGATTAAAGTTCAGCATATCTTCATATGTCTCACACTGTTCTTGAATCAGATAGCGTGCCATCAATCCACGGGCTTTTTTCGCGTAAAAACTGATAACCTTAAATTTACCGTTTTTCTCATCCAAGAAAATAGGCGAAACGATACGCTGTGAAATGATTTTTGTGTTCACTGCTTTAAAGTATTCGTTAGACGCTAGATTCACTAATAACTCATTATCAGCTAGCTCGTTAATAATCATATTGGCAATATCATCTCCCCAGAATTGGTAAAGGTTCGTGCCTTTGTCATTCCCTAAGCGTGTTCCCATCTCTAGGCGGTAAGCCTGCATCAAGTCTAATGGTTTTAATAAACCATATAGGCCGCTAAGCATGCGAAGATGACCTTGAGCATATTCAATGTCATCTTGACTCAGGGAGTGAGCATCAAGACCGGTATAAACATCGCCTTTGAAGGTAAATAGTGCTGGGCGACTATTTGCTTCTGTGTGGTTTTGTTCCCACTCGTGATAGCGGTTTACATTTAGCGCAGCAAGTTTGTCGCTTAGCTTCATTAAAGAAGCAACGTCAGCAGGAGTATATGGCTTAATTGTATCAATAAGTGCCTGAGCTTGAGATAAAGCGATAGGCTGACTTGATTCTTCTGTCGGTAACTTGCTGTCTAAATCTAATGTTTTTGCGGGAGAAATTAAAAACTTCATTGGGAATCCTGTAACATAAAGGGCAAGATATATTGCGTTTGTTACAGATTATCCATAGAGTAACGATAGATATCTATAGTGAAGTTCAATAGAGAGAATTTATGAAGAGCAATGTGCTACGTTTTCCTAAAGAATTAACCGCTCAGAGAGATGAGAAAAACAAACTTCAATCTTCTGAGTCTAAGACGCAGGATGAACGTCTTGAAGAATCGTTTGGTCTTATCGACCAAATGAACGATTTAGATTTGATGCGCCTAAGAGAAGCTTTTGATAAGGCAAGATTAGACTGGCCTGAAGAAGAAGCTGAATTGCCTGAGAAAAATAAACTCCATTCTATTTTATAAATACCATTTTTCATTGATGAATCTGGATTGTAAAAACAATAGATTCACTGATCATGACAATTTAGCAAAACTTGATGCTAAAATGCCGTAAAGCTATAAACCTTCAAAATTTAACTTTCCTCTTCGGCAACAGATAGTATGTTTTCTTTTTTAATACGCCATTCTTTGGTATTTATTTTTGCGGCGGCCATTCTTGGCTTTTTATTGCCTGAATACTCCTTAAAAGTCTTTCCCATTTTACCTTACTGTCTTTTTGTTTTGATGACATTAACCTTGATTGGTATGAAGCAAAACGAGCTTGTGATTAAGCTTAAGCAGTTATATGTCTGGTGGTACGCATGCTTCCATTCATTTTTCTTAATGTTACTAAGTTTTGGTTTTGCCAAAATGATAGGGGCCGATGAGGCGCTTACTTTGGCTATTGTTGCAGTGGCGGCGACAGGTTCATTGTTTGCTACCCCTGCGATTATTCGTGCTTTAGGTTTCGACGTGATGACCTCCATGGCCATGACGATTGCTTCCACCATTTTATTGCCAGTCGCTATTTATATTTCTTTGTTTTTACTGCAGTCGGGTGAAGTGAGCTTAGATATGCAGGCTTATATTATGCGCTTGGTTATTTTTATCTTTGGCCCTATGTTGCTCTCATTTGTTATTCATAAATATGTACCAGAAGATAAACTAGGGAGGGCGTTGGTTAAAATTTCTCCTTATACCATTTTAGTCGTATTTGCTTTCCCATTTGGTTTGATCAGTAATTTTAGATTGCAGTGGGATCAAGACCCTATGCTGGCATATCAGCTGATTGGGATTTCAACCTTTTTGGTGACCTTGTTTTTTGTGGCCGCTTTTGTTTTATATAAAAAGTTAGGTAAAGAGCAGGCGTTTATGGCAGCGGTAACAGCGGGAAACCGTAATGTGTTGCTAACTCACACTATCGCGGGTTCATTGCTAGGGCCTATGTTCTTGCCATTGGCTGGGGCTATTCAAGTACCAACATCCGCGTTACCTATCATTACTAAATGGCTGGCGAAGCGATCAAACTAGTTATTTAATTAATACAGAGAAGTCTTGAGGGCGAATTATGAAGGAACTAATTAACGCACGCTTACGTGGCAAAAAAGAACTTCACAGAATTAAAATAGTTAACGGACAATTTGCCTCAATTGATGAGCAACATGACTACCTTGATTTACCTCAGCATGACGGCGTATTTGATGCACAAGGTAAGCTTGCTTGTGCGCCTTTTGTAGAACCTCATATCCATCTTGATGCAGCGTTAACCGCTGGCGAGCCAAACTGGAATAACTCAGGCACCTTATTTGAAGGAATAGAGCGTTGGAGTGAACGTAAGCCCATGCTCAATGAAGAGGATATTCGCAACCGAGTTTATCAAACCTTAGAGCTCCTTGTTGAAAATGGCGTGCAACATGTCAGAACGCATGCAGATACGACAGATCCTAGTTTGATTGGCGTGAAAACGCTTTGTGCTATTCGTGATGAGCTAAAGGGTAAAATTAATATTCAGGTGGTGGCTTTTCCACAAGATGGTTTGCTGTCTTATGAAGGCGGTTTAGACCTCATGATAGAAGCGCTAGAAATTGGCGCAGATGTGGTGGGGGGGATTCCACACTTTGAATATACTCGCGAATTAGGCGAAGCCTCAGTCAAAAAAATCATTGAATTAGCCCAGAAATACAACAAGTTAATTGATGTGCATTGCGATGAAACCGACGATGCTAATTCTCGTTTTTTAGAGCTCCTTGCCTGTGAAGCCCTGTTTAATAAGATGGGGCACAGAGTGACTGCAAGCCACACTACAGCCATGCATTCTTACGATAATGCCTACTGCTCTAAACTCTTTCGCTTATTAAAGAATTCAGGTATCAACTTTGTCTCTTGCCCTACAGAAAGTATTCACCTGCAGGGCCGATTTGATACCTATCCTAAACGCCGTGGCGTGACACGAGTTAAAGAGCTTAATGCTGCGGGTATCAATGTATGCCTTGGGGAAGATTCTATTTTTGATCCTTGGTATTCCCTTGGTAATGGCAAGCTACTTCGCACCTTAGATTTTGCCTTACACATTTGCCAAATGATGGGTTATCAAGACTTTAGTACTGCATTGAGTTTCATCACAGATAACAGTGCTAAAACCCTCTGTATAGAAGATGTTTACGGTATTGAAGTGGGTAAGCCTGCTAGCTTTATTTTACTGGATGGTGAAGACGACTACAGCGTAATTCGCAAACAAGGTGAAGTGCTGCTCTCAGTGAAAGAGGGTCAAACCATAATGCAAAGAGAGCCTGCTAGGGTAATTACTGGGGAGTATTTTTAACTACATATTGAATCCAACTGGAATGTGAGGGGGAGCAGCCTGTGCTTCATTAAAATGATCTATTTGATTTGAATTGAGAGTGACTAGAGTATCGATATCCTTTTTACTTAAAAAGCTCTCTCTTTTATTTCTAAGCATTGCTTGGGTTTGAAATGTGTTTGATAAAGATAAAAAGCTTGAATCAAATATAGTTTTATAGTCATCGTGCCCGCTAGTTATATCTTTACCGAGAATGGTTTCTTTTATATGACTTTTTGACGAGCCGAAATTACCAATACTTCGAACTTTATCTGACCATTCAATCATTTTTTCTATTAGATCTAGGTTAGTTTTGCGGCTTAAATTTTTCTCAAAAATTAACAGAGGCATAATTTTGTCACTTAGCTTTTCTGAATGAACTATTCTAGGGTCATTTTCATATCCAGCTTTTCCCTCTTTTGGTGGTGTTTTATAGGTGCATAACCAAATAAGTTTTTCAGCATGATCAAAATAAAGCTCTCTGGTTATTAAGCAGGCGACTAATTCAAAAAGGTTAGTTTGTTTGGATGTGTCAAAAACATGAGATAACACATTTAATAAAATCATCTCAAGCTTATCTGCAAGCTGGAGTGTTCTTCTTAGGGATATATTGCTGGCTTCACAAAACATCGCCAAAACCGCACTGACTTTTTCTTTCGTGTCTATTGCTGGGAATAGGTGCTGACTATTTACATCTAAACCTAAGCTTTCAAAGCTGTTCTTAGATTTTAGAAATGTGAAATGGTCTGGTGTTGGTAGCAATAGTCTTTGCTCAAAAAAGCGGCTTAGGTACTCTCTAGCATCAAAGCCTTCTCCATACACAGCTTTAATAGAGTGTTCTAACTGAGCTGTATCGGTAGATAGCACAAAGACTAAATTTGGGATGTTGAACAAATGTTTGACTGTTTCTAGCATCTCAATTGCGTAAGTGGGGCGACATCTGTCTAGTTCATCGATAAATATGTAGGTCTTTTTATTGTGACTATGTCCATTATTTCCATTTGCTTGACTAAGTAATTGAATAAAAGAATCTCTGAACGCCTCAACAAACTCTTTGTGCTTACTATGAGTTGCTAAAACTTCTTTTCCGAACTCACCTAGCTTTGTTGATTCTGTATTTGTTTCATCATCTATTAGGTCTTTTGCGCTAGTTCCTAGCGCTTGTGCGATCTCTTTCCAATCATCGCCTAAGAAATGTTTAGCAAGCGCCATAAGGATTGTTGGTGCGGCATTTTTGACAAGCTTTAGAGTTAGCTTGGCGATTTTAATTTCTTTTTCAGTAAAATCTGTTAACCCTGACTGTTCATTCACTTGCTCCAATAGCTCAGCCACGATAATCGCCAAAGGATCTTTTAGATAATCCGATTCCCATGCATCTATCTTAATAGCGAGTCGATTGTCTTCTTTAAGTTGTTGACACCAGTTATCAACAAAGAAAGTTTTACCTGTGCCCCAAGCGCCATTGAGGTTGGCAACATAAGCTCCCTTTGTGGTGTTTCTATGATCAAGATACTGAGTGAAGCGTCTTGCGAGCTTTTCTCTGTCGCCATAAGCGCAGTCTGAAAATGCAGCTTGATTGTCGAGATCTGATGAAGTGTTATGGTCTGTCATTTATCATCCTTGAAATAAAAGCTTTGTGATAGCTCTATATATGTAGGCAATCTGCTTTATTTCAAATGCTTCTTCATCAAGCCGCGGATTTGGTCATAACTTAGGTTTAGTGCTTTCGCGGCTTGTTTCTGACTTTGTTGGTTTTGTTCTAATGCTTGAATAAGTAGCTCTTTTTCTAATTTATTTAGCCTCTGTTTAAAATCAATTTTCTGGTTTGATATTTTAACTGGCTCAGTATGTTGAGTGTCTATGGCTGATTGCTTGTCTGTTTCTTCTGCCACTTTTTCTTCGGTATTAGTGCTATTAAAATGCTGAGGAAAAGGGTCTATGATGATGTTCTCAAGCGGCTCGTTAGTTTCCCCTTGTCTAAAAACAGAGCGCTCAATACAGTTTTTGAGCTCACGAATATTGCCAGGCCAAGCATGTTGTTTTAATGCTTCCATGGCTTTATCACTAAAGCCTGCAAAGCTCTCCCAACCTAGTTCTATGCTCATACGCATAGCAAAGTAATCAGCCAGTTCTTCTATGTCTTCTTTGCGCTCTCTAAGAGGTGGGGTAGGGATTACATCAAAGGCAAGCCTATCAAGTAAATCGGCTCTAAATTCCCCTTTTGCAGCCATGTTTTTTAAATCAGCATTGGTTGCGGCAATCAAACGTACATCTACCTTTAAGGTTTTGTGGCCACCAAGACGTTCGAACTCTCCGTACTCTATGACTCTTAATAGCTTCTCTTGCAGTCTGGTGGACATAGCACCTAACTCATCTAAAAAGAGAGAGCCCCCATCGGCGCGTTCAAAGCGACCATGATGTATTTTTTGGGCGCCAGTAAAGGCCCCAGGTTCATGGCCGAATAATTCGCTTTCCATCAAGTCTTCACTAATCGTGGCACAGTTAAGGGACACAAATGCCTGATCCCAGCGGGGCGACAGATAGTGCAGTCTCTCAGCGATTAACTCTTTACCTGTCCCTCTTTCCCCTAATACGAGAACTGGGCGGTTGATACTAGCAAGTGCCGAGGCTTGTTCTAGGGCTTGGGCAAGTGCAGCTGAGCTGCCTATTGCTCTTTGAGGACTTGAGGTCATATTTAGTCTGATTTACTTTAATTGAGATGGTTAAAATAGCCTTTTTTTAAGGTTAATAAAACCATTTTTGTGGTTTTATTAACCATTATGGTTTTGGTTTTCTTACAGTAAATATACTAATATCTATTAAGTTACTGAAAATTAAGCATTTTTAAAACTTGGCACACATCCTGATATAGACATAACAAATTCATAAGACTTAATGTTAAAAGTTAATTCCTAAAGGAGTAATGCAATGGGTATATTTTCAAGAATGACAGACATCATTAACAGCAACATCACTTCTTTGCTGGATAAGGCAGAAGATCCGCAAAAAATGATTCGTATGATTATTCAAGAAATGGAAGAAACCTTAGTTGAAGTGAGATCCAGTTCTGCCAGGGTGATTGCTGATCGTAAAACAGCTGCTCGTCGTCTTGCCAGAATTAAGGATGAAATCGCTGAGTGGACAGACAAAGCTATGTTGGCAATTGATAAAGGTCGTGAAGATCTGGCGCGTGCCGCTTTATCTGAAAAACAGGCAACAGCAAAAGAAGTGGATGTGATTGAGCAAGAGTTAGGTGAATTAGATGAGCATTTAGCCAGTTTGAACGACGAAATTTCTCAGCTTCAAACTAAACTAGATGATGCTAAGGCAAAACAAAAGGCGATGTTGATGCGTCAAACAAGTGTTGAGAATCGTCTTAAAGTAAGAAGACAAAACCAGCGCTCTAATCTGGATGATGCCTTTGATAAGTTTGAGCGCTTTGAGCGTCGTATGGACACCTTGGAAGGCGAGCTTGAATCTATGGATATGGGGGCAAATGCAAAAACAAACCTTAAATCTGAGATTGATGCTTTAAAAGAGAATGATGAAATTAATGATGAGTTAGCACAACTCAAAGCTAAGATGGCAAGTAAGTAAATTCGTGATTAATTTGCGCTTTTAACCTAATAGATTATTAAGGATGTACCTATGAATATGGCTGTTTTCTTTTTTGTGCCAGTCATCATTTTTATGGGGCTTGTCGCCCCACTTTGGCTTGTCTTGCACTATTTTAGTAAAAGGCGTTCAGCGAAAGGATTAGCGGAGGAAGATAGAGTGGAGTTAGATGATCTTTTAAAAACCGCAGACAAACTGACGGATCGAATTGAAATATTGGAAAGAATTTTAGATATCGATAGCCCAAACTGGCGGGATAAAGAAGCTCGTGGAGCTTATCGAAATCAAGAAGAGACTAAAAGAGAGTCTTCTTCGGGAGGAGAGTAGGATGAATAAGCATAAATTTAAGTCTAGATGTCAGCAGATTTTTAATGAGAATAAGCAAAAGGGATGGAATATGAATCTGTATAGAAACCCTGATAAAGGCTATATAGGTGGTGTTTGTGCAGGGCTTGCTGACCATTTTGATATTGAACCTTGGGTTGTACGTATTAGCTTCTTTGCAGGCTTTCTCTTTCTTGGTGGTTTTACACTGTTTGCTTATATTGGCCTTTGGTATTTCCTAAAGCCTGGTGGCGGTGAATTAAGGTATGAGTATGATGAAAGGCGCCATCAATACGGCCCCAAAAAGATGTTTAAGTATTCGGACTCATCATCTATTCGATTAAAGCGTGCAAGAGATAGGATGAATCAAGCAAGCCGTCGTATTGAAGAAATGGAAAAATACGTTACTTCTAAAAAGTTTGATTTAGACCGTGAGTTCTCGTCCATGAAGGATAAATAACGCTAATCTTTAAGGATGTTCTCTATTTGGGTAATAGTCTGTTATTTCTAAAAGGGGAATTAACAGAGATAGTAAAGTAAAGAAAACTGCTATCGGGTTTTAACTGATGTAAAGGAGGCTGGGATGTTAACTTGTCCCCATTGCCAAGGACACGATTTAAGGCATGTATTTAATATCTTTATGGGATCTTTTGGTAAAGCGACCTGTCATCTTTGTGGTAATGACTTTAGTGTGACAGCTAAAGTTAGATGGGCGGTTCAGTGCATTTGTTATTGTTCAGGGTTGCTCACTCTATTGGCTGCCTTACTATTGCACTCTGCTTGGCCATTGATTATTTATGCGGCCATTGTTCTGCAACTCTTCATTTTAGTGATGTTTCGATTTGATCTGGTTGAGGAAGAAAGTAGTCAGCTAGATCTAGCGAATCGTCGCTCAGATAAGAAGGATTAAATACTTATCTGAGCGTAAATACTTCTAAATGACGCTGAATATGGGGGATTTACAGAACGGGTCTAGCAAAAAAATATTGAATTAGGTTTTTTGATTCCACTCAATGCATTGTTCTAAAGTAACGCCTTCACCACCAAAAATATCTAACGCACTGCCTATTGTTAGATCGACTTTTCCTTTTGAAAGGGTTTGAACCAAGGCTAAGTCTTCAAGGGTTCTTGCTCCGCCTGCATAGGTAGTTGGTATAGAGCAATGCTGGCCAAGTAACTCAACTAATTCTTTATCTATGCCAGCCTGTAAACCTTCAACATCGGCAGCGTGAATTAAAAACTCATCACAATGGTCGGCTAATTCTTCAAGGTTTTCTAAATTTATCTGAGTAGAAGTGACTGTTTGCCAGCGATCTGTAGCGATGTTCCAGCCGGTTTCGGTGCGACGACAACTTAGGTCTAAAATGAGCTTTTCTGTCCCTGTTTCGCGTTTTATTCTATCTAATCTGTCCCATGAAAATTCGCCATTTTCAAATAGGTAAGAGGTAACGATAAGGTGAGATGCACCGGCTTTTAAAAACTCGCTTGCATTTTTATGATTGACACCACCACCAAACTGCAAACCATTTGGGTAGGCTTTTAATGCTTTAATGGCTTCTTCTTTATTACCAGGCCCTAAGGCGATGACATGACCACCAGTTAACTTATGTTCCTTGTAGAGAGCTGCATAATAAGCTGCATCATGTTCACTGATAAAGTTTTCTTTAGCGCCATGATCATTCAAACTGCCGCCAACGATTTGCTTCACTTTACCTTGATGAAGGTCGATACAGGGTCGAAATTTAGTCAATCTAATTGCTCCAAACAATGTCAAAAAAATGCATAAAATAAGCTGAATAAATATGGCCTGATTGTACCTTATTCAAACCTCTGCTTCCTCAAAATGTCTTTATGTTTAGGATAACTGTTACAATATGCCGTTTTTATCAAATCTAGACTAGGTAAATCACACAACTTTAGTCTAATGCCTGTCTATTTGTACGGAAAATGCCCATGTTAAAAATATCAATTGCAGTCTCTATTGCGGATCATGAAATGGAATTGACTGCAATTCGCTCTCAAGGTGCGGGTGGGCAAAATGTTAATAAAGTTTCTTCTGCTATTCATTTAAGGTTTGATATTAAAGCATCTTCGTTACCTGAATTTCATAAAAGTCGATTGTTAGCGCTTAAGGATTCACGCATTACTAAAGAGGGTGTTGTGATTATTAAAGCACAGCAGCATAGAACTCAAGAGCTAAATAGAGAGGATGCCCTTGCTAGACTGAAAGCCTTAATTCTAGATGCGATCAAGGTAGAAAAGGTGAGACGGGCAACCAAGCCAACTAAGTCTTCTCAACGAAAACGTGTTGACCATAAAAAGCAGAAGGGTCAAGTTAAGGCGCTGCGTAAAAAGAACTGGGATTAGGCCTATTAAGCTCTTATCAATATATTTGAAATGGGGCTAGTGTGCCCCATTTCTTTTTTCCAAATAGCTAAATAATAGAGCAATAATACCTGCTAAAGATAAGTATATCGCTGTCATGAAGAGTAAGGGTTCATAGACGATATAGGTCTCTTGTCGTATTTTTGAGAACACTGCATAGGTATCAATGAGAGTGATAGTTGCGACTAAAGGCGTGGCCTTTAGCTGTAAAATAACTTCGCCTCCAATAACAGGTAATGAGCGTTGGACAGCTCTAGGTAACCAAATACGGGTTAAAATTTTAAATGGTGGCATGCCAAATGCCTTGGCTGCTTCTAATTCTCCTTTTGGTACACCTGCAAAAGCCCCACGCATTACCTCACCTTCATAAGCTGCAACCGATAGGGTTAAAGCAATGAATGCATAAGGCCAAGCATCAGTTAAATAAGGCCATAAAAATGACTCTCTCAGCCATTCTATTTCAGGGAAAATAGAACCAATACCATAATAAATGAGCCATATTTGCAGTAGCAACGGAGTCCCTCTAATAAGAGTGCAAAAGCTCTGGGCTAATTTAGCTAAAAAAGCAGGGCCAGTGACTTGAACTAGGCCAATGGGAATCGCGAGTAAAAAACCTGTTATAAAACTCGTGACTAATAAAATGAGAGTACGCCAAAGGCCAGCCAGAATAGCCTCTTGATATTCAGGAATCCAATACCAGCTAAGATTGTTAATTAGCCCGCCTATTGAACCTAATGCAATAACAATAAGTATTATCCTATGCGGCATGAACCAAGCTTTAAATGCAGCTAGTTCGAGTATGGATGCCGCTTTTTTATTTTGATTTAAATTAGGCTGAATTGAAGAAGGGTTATCCATGCATTTGTCCTTTGTTTGAGCGACGAATGAGGTACTTAAATAAAGCATCAGAAAGTAATGAAATGCTTAAGTAAAGTAGTCCCGCTACGGTTAAAAATAATAGCTGCTCTTTTGTGGCGCCTGCCGCTTGTCTTGCGGCAAGTGTTAGCTCAGTAAAGCCAACGACAGCAAGTAATGCGGTATCTTTTGTCGCAATTAACCAGAGATTCGAGAGGCCAGGTAAAGCATGTGGAAGCATGGCAGGTAAGCTGATGCGGTACAGAATTTTGTATTTGGGTATAGCAAATGAGTGAGCCGCTTCTATTTGTCCTGTTGGTATAGCAAGCATTGCCGAACGTATCACTTCAGTGGCATAAGCGCCTTGGACAAAGGATATTACGAGTACACCTGCGACAAAGCCGTTAATTTCAATATTACTGATTCCTATTATGCTTAAGAGACTATTTAATAGGTTTGGCAAAGCAAAATAGATGAGTAATATTAGGACAAGTTCAGGAATGGCTCGTACGGACGTTGTGTAACACGCCCATAAGTCTCGGCTAATAACACTGTTGCTCAGTTTGCCAAGAGCCCCAAAGAAGCCAATGATAAGCCCACATAAAAAGCCAAGAATAGCGATTTCTAATGAGAGAAGAAGCCCGGATAATAAGGTGCCGCCCCATCCTGGCGCTTCCAAAGCTAATAACTGCCAAACAGACATAGATTGATAATCAATAAACATAGGTCATCCTATAATTTAGGAAGTGTGGTTATGGAGCCAGCGATTAAGTTGCCTCTTCTGCAAGACCCGAAGGACGTGCTCTAAAATGCCTATCTTTACGTTGAGGGCCTCATCAATAGAACAACTATTAAGTTATCGTCCCTCGCCATAAATCTAGCTGCTTTTATCCACATACCGAGGCAGGAGGATATATCCGCAGGTTCCCATATGAGCTAATCAGCAAACTTAGCCAAATAGCTTTATTCACCGTAAATATTGAATGAGAAATAAGATTGAGATATTTGATCGTAGGTGCCATTTTTACGAATAGCGCTAATGGCATTGTTTAGTTGCTCTTTTAGTTTCGGGTTGCCTTTGCGTAATCCAAAACCAATGCCTTCTCCCAATAAGGCTTCATCGTTAACCGCCATGCCTTTTAGGTCGCAGCAATTCTTACCTTGTTCTGAATTAAGGAAACTTTCAAGTGTAAGCGCATCTGCTTGGGTGGCATCTATGCGGCCAGAGTAAAGGTCTTGGTTGGCTTCATCTTGGCTTTGATATTCTTTTATAGTGGCATTAGGATAGTATTTCTTCGCAAACTTCACATGAATACTGGCGGCTTGTAAGCCAATTATTTTGTTATCTAGTTCATCTGGAGTGCTACTGAAATTAGCCTTTTTTGAACCTATTACCGAGGCACCTGATTGGTAATATTTATCAGAAAAATCAATAACGCGTTTACGATCAGATGTTATTGACAGTGATGCTGCCACGACATCAATCTTGTTAGATAATAGCGCTGGAATAATACCATCCCAAGCCGTTGCAACTATTTCACAATCTAGCTTGGCTTGAGCGCAAATTGCTTTGGCTATGTCTATTTCCCAACCCGAATAGTTACCAGATGCATCTGGTACAGAAAAAGGTGGATATGGTTCAGTTGCAATACCGACTTTGATGGTTTGGGCCGCTAGTGTGGATGAGAAAAAGCCAATAATTGAAGCGCTTACTAACGCAATCGATGTTTTAAGTTTCATGATTTACTTCCTCTAATTAGATTGTTTTTTATTTGGTACTTCTGTTTTTCTTGTTATTAACAAACTGAATGGATGAATTGTTTAAGTCTTTCTGATTTTGGCGCGCTGAAAATTTCTGCTGCTGAGCCAAATTCTTCAACTTTACCTTCGTTCAAAAACATGACTTTATTGGCGACATCCGCAGCGAACTTCATTTCATGCGTGACTATGATCATGCTTCTACCTTCAGTTGCTAAATCATGCATAACAGCTAAAACTTCGCTGACTAGCTCTGGGTCCAAAGCTGATGTTGGCTCATCAAAAAGCATTAGTTCGGGGTTGATTGCAAGCGCTCTGGCTATGGCTGCTCTCTGTTGTTGGCCACCAGAAAGGTTGCAAGGATACTGGTGCTTCTTATCGTAAAGGCCGACGCGTTTTAGTAGCTGGTGGGCATTGGTTAAGGCGTCTTCTTTAGGAATGCCAAATACCTGAGTTGGTACTTCGATTATGTTTTGTTCTATATTCATGTGTTGCCAAAGGTGAAAGCCTTGAAAAACCATACCTAGCTTCTGGCGGATGAGACGAAGCTGTTTTTGGTCTTTAGCTATCATGTCACCTTGTTTATTGCTAATGAGCTCAATTTTTTTACCAAAAATACGAATTTCACCAGCACTGGGTGTTTCAAGCATATTGATGCAGCGAAGTGTGGTGGACTTACCTGAACCACTGCCTCCAATAAGAGCAATGACGTCACCTTTTTCTGCACTCAAGTCTATTCCTTTGAGAACTTCTAATTGACCAAAACTCTTCCTAAGATTGGTGATTTCAAGAATGCTGCTTTTTGTGTTTTTTTCATTTATGGCCATGTTGAAGTCTCTAAATGATTTTTTAAAATAATCAAATTATGCGCTTGCATAAATTTATACACTTGCATAATAATGATGTCAACAAGATTGCTTTGAGTGATAAGTGATCAAATAAAAAGTAAAAATTAGGAGATTCAAAAGATGAAACTATTTGGTAGTCAGTCAATGGTTGCACCGATTCAACGTGTTCTTATGCGACGTCCTGGGGCTAGCTTGCTTGCTGCAGATGCAAAAGAGTGGCATTACGGCACTATGTTTGATGCTCCTAAGGCCATTGAGCAATATGATGCTTTTGCTAAGATTGTTGCACAGTCTGGTGCAGAAATTAGCTGGATCGAAGATGATAATGATGGCTTGTGTGATGCTATGTTTACTCAGGATGCGTCTTTAGTGACAGATCATGGGGCTGTTTTACTCAATATGGGGAAGGCATTGAGGGTGCCTGAACCTAACCTTCATAGACAGGCTTATCAGGCTGCTGGTGTGCCTATTTTGGGTGAGTTGACTGGAAGTGCAATGATAGAAGGTGGTGACTTTATTTGGTTAAATAAAAATACTATCGTGGTTGGCTGTGGCTTCCGCTCTAATCGAGAGGGTATTGATCAGCTTAATAAAATCTTAAATCCGTTTAGTATTAATGTGATAGGTTTTGATTTACCGGTTTGGCATGGTGCTGAAGCTTGTTTACATTTAATGTCAATGATTTCTCCTCTTGATGAAAAGTTAGCGTTAATATATTCGCCACTTATGCCAACCGCTTTTTATAATCTATTGTTGGAAGAAGGCTATACATTGCTAGATGCCCCAGCTGAAGAGTATCTTGCAAGTGGCGGTTTAAACTTAAATGTTTTACCTGTTAAACCAAAAGAGTGCGTTATGATAGATGGTTTTCCTTTAACCAAGGTTATGATGCAAAGTGCTGGGTGTAAGGTTCATGTGTTTGAAGGAGATGCCCTTTGCATTGCATGTGAAGGAGGGCCTACCTGTTTGACTAATCCAATATTGCGAGGTTAAAGCATACCTAGTATGTCTATTAAGAGAAGAGAAGGTAATAATCGACGTCAGGAGCTGATAGAAGCGGCTTTAGACTGTATTGAAAATGAAGGGTTACAAGGCGCGACAGTGCGAAAAGTCGCTGACTATGCTGGAGTAACCAATGGACTCATTCGATTTTACTTCTCCAGTAAAGATGAGTTGATAAGGGCCGCTTATGCTGCCCTTTTGGAGCAAATTTATGCAAGCGCTAGGGTAAATATTGAGGATTCTCAACTACCTGCGAAAGAGCGCTTGCGTCGTTTTATAGAGGCGACCTTGTCCTTCCCCATCGTATCTCCTAGAACTGTTTTGTTATGGGCTAATTTTCTACCTCTTACCTATATTGATGAGCAAATGGCTGCGATCAGAAGTGATGGTTATGTGGAAACAACTAATATTTTACAGCCGCTTATAAAAGCCACCTTGGAAAGTAATGGGCAGTTGGTTACAGAGCAAGAGTCATCGAGATCTGCTGTGAAAATTAATGCGGTGATTGATGGGTTGTGGCTTGAAGGGAGTATGGCTAGTTATAAGTTTGAAAGTGGCGATCTTGCAAAAATGGGGGTGGAAACAGCTTCTGCAATTTTAGCGTTTGAACTTTGATGTAAAAGCCCTAATCAAATAGTTGAAAAGGGCTTTATCTGAATACGGTTTAAGCGGTAGTCGCTTGCGCTTTTCTCAGCATGCTAACCAGTTCGTCTTTTAAATAAACACGGCGATGCTTGGCTTTTTCTTCTTCTGAAGTGGTCGCGAGTGTCACTTCATTCTCCATGTTCTCAATACTACGTGTTAGCTCATGGTACTCATCAAACAACTTTTTAAAGTGAGCATTCTCCATTTTTAGTTGGTGAATTTCATGCTTAAACTCAGGTAAATCATTGGCTAGAGTGTGGTGCTCTACAGGCATAGTGTCTTCCTTAATTTTATGTTGATAATTATTTGATCCTGCTTAGAGCATAAGGTTGTATCAGAAAAATATCTTGATCTAGATTAAGGAAAGCGCAAAACCTTAGTAGCTTTGTGAGTGAAATACTTGTGTCAAATCATCAATGACTGCAATCAAAGCAATGTTTGATATCTGGCAGAATGGTTAATCGTCTTTCATCAATCGGTTTGCGACATGACTGACAAAGCCCGTAGTCAGTTTCTTGTGCTTTCTGTATTGAGATTTGTAGTTTTTCTAGCGCTAAGTGTTCAGATTTTTGGCATTCATCAAATACTTCGTTAAGTATCAGTGAAGCATCTTTTTTCTGCTTGATCTGTTGTAGCCTATCAAGTCTTTCTTTATAGCTATCTAACAGGCCTGCTTCAGCCTTGCTAATGCAATGATCAAAGGAAGCTATTCTAATGTTGCGGGTAAGACTCTGACTAATAGGGAGGTAAGGCATAAAATACTCCTTTAAAGTTTTGCTGCTAGGGCGTGTTTGACTAACATTGACTGAATGGTTTGATTAAGCGCTTGGTGGCGACTTTGATATCGACGTAATTTATCACAAGGCTGTGACTCGTCTAGTGCTTGAATTTGTGTTGTGAGGTGCTGATATTCAACCGCCATGGTTTGAAACTCAGCGTTATACAAATTTAGCAATCTGATTTCATCCCGATAGTGGGGATGTTCAAGCATGAGATATGAAAGGTTATTGGCCATCTGAATCTCCTTACTCAGGTAATATTTTATAGGTGTGAGTTTAGGTTACTTTCCTGATCAAAAAATAGACTAATTTAAATGCTGCACTTCGTCCTGATATGTATCAAGTTAATCCTTGTTTATGACACTTTATCGAGACTGAAAAGCGTATTTTGAAAAAGCTGAAGGTGTTATTTAAGAAAGGCGTTAGATAAATCAGTGATTAGTTTGTCTCTGCACGTAAGGGGAGTCGAAGTAGATATATGCTGACGCAAATTCCAATACAAATGAGAGATAAGGTTGCCCAAAATTTGCCGACCAAAAATATAGAAAGTCCCATACCACACCACATAAAAATGATGGCTCGATTGCGGCTTTTCTTAGGGATGCCTTTATCAGACTGCCAGTCTTGGATGATAGGGCCGAAATATTTATGTGATGTCAGCCAGCTATGAAAGCGTGTTGATGATTGAGAGAAACACCAAGCACTCAATAATATAAAAGGGGTTGTTGGAAGGAGAGGAAGGACTACACCTATTATGCCAAGAATTAAGGATATCCACCCTGTTGCTAAATAAAGCAAGCGTTTAAAAGGGCTGTGTTTATGCTTAGCGGGTTTAGCCATGTGTATTGAGTGTCCTATTGGCAAAGCAGGTGCTTTTACAATAAACCCTATCGTATCAATTACGAGAGTACAAACTAATTGTATAGAGAGATTTTAAGAGGTTATCGGCAACTTGCTCATAACCTCTTAAAAAAGCTTAGCTAGACAAAAGATGACATGTCATCCATTGACTCAGGTGCTGCTAAACTCCAGCCACCTAATCTTTTCCATCTATTTACGATTTCACAGAAAAGCTCAGCTGTTTTCTCTGTATCATATTTTGCAGAATGTGCTTCAGCGTTACTAAATGGGATAGCGGCAGCTTCACAGGCTTTTGCGAGGACTGTTTGACCAAAAGCAAGACCAGCAAGGCTCGCCGTATCAAAGCTTGAAAATGGGTGGAAAGGGTTGCGTTTGATATCGCAACGCTCGATTGCTGCATTTAAAAAACCATGGTCAAATGCTGCGTTGTGGCCAACTAGAATGGCACGTTTACAACCCACTGACTTGAGCTCTTTTCTCACCTTGCTAAAAATTTGGCCTAGCACTTCTGCTTCAACCACATCTTTACGTTCGGGATCAAAAGGGTCAATGCCAGTAAATTCTAAGGCCGATTTTTCAAGGTTTGCACCTTCAAATGGTCTTACATTGAACTCAATGGTTTCATGGATATAGAGCTCGCCATTTTCATCCATTCTAAGGATGCTGGCAGCGATTTCTAATAATGCGTCAGTTTTATTATTAAAGCCTGCGGTCTCAACGTCGATAACAACTGGTAAGAAACCACGGAAGCGGTCTTTAATTTCGTGCATGGTGGAATTTTGGTGGTTTGACAAGACTAATCCTTAATGTGCCACTTGCTCGTAATGTTATTGCTGGATAGGATTGCAGCATAACACATTTGTTAGCTTGAACGAGATATCTAATGGGAAATGCGGTACTAAAAAAATTGAAAAAAATACTAATACCAGCTGTTTGTACGCTTGGTGTTGGATTTAGTGCTTCGTCACAGGCCATAACTCGTTATCAATCTGACTTGAACGAAGCCCAGTGGCTTCTTTCGGGTGATATTTTTTCCTGTAGTTTAAGTCATCCCATTATGTATTATGGGGAAGGGCATTTTATTAAAAATGCAGGTGAACCCATGAAATTCATCCTTAACCCAGGCAATGAAAAATTGGGGCCGGGCAATGTATATATAATCTCTCAGGCACCTAACTGGTCTCCAGGATTAAAACCTGAAACATTAGAAGTATTGGCTTATCCAGGTTATGGTATGACTGTCGAAGTGGGTGGAAAGGTGGCTGAACGCATGCTGACGAGCTTAAATAAAGGGTTACACCCCGTATTGGCTGGTAGTGCTTGGGAAAGTGGTCGCGAAACCATTGAAGTTGCTTTAACGAATATTAATTTCGCTCCTGCTTACAACGAATTTAGACGTTGTATGGCGAGTTTATTACCCGTTAATTACGATCAAATTGCTCGATCTGCAGTGCTCTTTCCTGAAAATGGCGTGTTACTTTCAACCAGAATGCAGGATAGGTTGGATCTTGTTGCTCTTTATGTCGCGAATGATCCAAGTGTTGAATATATCTATATTGATGGTCATACAGATTCATTGGGTTCAAGAAGAGACAACCGAGAACTATCGAAACAACGAGCCGAAGCAGTTACGGCTTATTTGTTAGAGCAAGGTGTTGCGGTTGAGAAAATTATTTCGCGATACCATGGTGAACGTTATCCAACGATAGATAATAAAACACGTTCGAATCGTGAGAGAAACCGTAGGGTAACCATACGACTTGAGAAGTTTGAACCCTAATGGGTTCGCTTATTCTAATTTGATTTAATCAATTGCTAATGGTGAATCAGGGCCTAAAATATCCATACCAATATTGATTTCTAAGTTGAAGGTTTTTGTCTGCCCTGAACACCCCGCATAAACTATGGTCCATGCTTCTTCACTTCCTTGGGGAGGTATGCGCCAGCAAACCCCTTTAATGTTGACATAACGTGTGCCATCCGAGTCCTCAGTAATGGCGTAAACCTCCTCTTCTACCTGAGCATTTTCATATTCTGCTTGTTCTTCTTTGGCAAGTATTATTTGCGCTCTGGTTTGTTCAGAAAAAACATTTTCTAGTTCTTCATCTGATGATGTTGTTTCGAAACTATTATCAAAACTCTCTGCTTGAGTGCTTTCTAAGCTTTGAGACAAGCTTTGTTTTGTCGCTTCCTGCTGCTTTTTTTCAATTTGAAATGGCGCACTGTCGATTAATTTCTTACCGTTCTCTTGGGTTATTTCTGTTGTTGAAAAAAGAGCCGCGTCATCTGTTGTGCTCAATAAACTGCTGTTTTTCGTGCTGGCTGGGTTTAGGTCAATAAAAGTATCAGCTTGTATGTCTGTTTCTGGAGAGGTTAGCTGAGTCTTAGCACCTGTGGCGCTATTCGGTATTAACTCTGTCCCTTTTATTAAGCGTAAACTGAGTGCTGGTTTTGTTTGCTGCTTTGTTTCTTCTGGCAAGCTAAAACCTAGGTACGGGGCTATCCAAGGCGAAAGAATCATAAGATGCAGGCCAAGTGCAATGATGAGAATAATAACAAAAGTAAACTTATTGTTAGATGAGATGGGTGAAGGTGTATTCATGGTTTCTTGTGTGAGCTTAATTAAGCAAATTTTAACCCTATTCAGAGTGAGAATCGATGTTTTTCGATTCTTCATGCTTGTTCATAGAAAGTAGGTTTAAGAATTTTAAAAGCAGCATAAGGCTATAGCAAAAAAGTGGGGATAAAGGGGCTGGTTTTTTCGCTTCGGGGTTGGGCTTTGAACGCTCCACACGTATACTGTCGGCAGTATAAATTATGAGAAAATAATATGTCTAGGTTGCTTGCTGTTGTATTTGTTACATCCCTCTTAGTTGCATGCGGTAATAAGGGGGCATTGTATTTGCCAACAGCCGATAATGGGCCAGCACAGCCTAGCCAGACCAATCAATAAGGGTAAAGTTTAGTGGACTTTTTTAATTACAAAGATCAGGCCTTAATGGCCGAGAATGTCTCAATAGCAAGTATTGCTGAGCAGCATGGTACGCCGTGTTATGTTTATTCGAGAGAAACATTAGAACGTCATTATAAGGCGTATGCTGATGCGTTTGCTTCACATCCATCCTTAATTTGTTATGCAGTAAAAGCCTGTTCAAATATCGCTATTTTAAATGTATTAGCCAAAATGGGGGCGGGTTTTGATATCGTTTCTGTTGGTGAGCTAGAGCGTGTTCTTCGCGCTGGTGGTGATGCTAATAAAGTGATGTTTTCTGGTTTAGGAAAGCAGGCTCATGAAATGGAGCGTGCACTTGAAGTAGGTATTCATTGCTTCAACATTGAGTCTGAGTATGAGTTATATCGTTTAAATGACGTGGCTGCAAAGTTAGGTAAAAAAGCACCGGTATCACTAAGAGTGAACCCAGACGTAGATGCTAAAACCCATCCTTATATTTCAACTGGGTTAAAAGAAAATAAATTTGGTATCGATATTAATGATGCTGTTCGCATTTATAAAATCGCCCATGAGCTGCCTCACCTTGATGTAATGGGTGTGGATTGTCATATCGGTTCTCAGTTAACCGAGCTAACACCTTTTATTGATGCGTTTGATCGTTTGTTGATGTTGATTGATGAACTGGCATTATCTGGTATTGAAATTAAGCATGTTGATTTGGGTGGTGGTTTAGGTGTTCGCTATCGTGATGAAGTGCCGCCAGTACCTGCTGACTATGCCGCATTAGTATTGCCTAAGGTCGCTAACAGAAATTTCTCTCTTGCATTCGAACCAGGCCGTTCTATCGCTGCTAATGCAGGGTTACTTGTGACTCAAGTTGAGTTCTTAAAGTGCTCTGAGCATAAAAACTTTGCCATTATCGATGGCGCTATGAATGACCTTATTCGTCCTTCTTTGTATAGCGCTTGGATGGACATTGTGCCCGTTAAACTAAAAGCAAAAGAGACTGAAAACAAGAAGGTGTATGACCTTGTTGGACCTGTTTGTGAAACAGGAGACTTTTTGGGCAAAGATAGAGAGCTTGATTTAGAAGCAGGCGATTTATTGGCTGTTAGATCAGCTGGTGCTTATGGCTTCACTATGTCATCTAACTACAATAGCCGTAACCGTGCTGCGGAAGTAATGGTTGATGGTGATAAAGCTCACCTTATTCGTTCTCGTGAAACTATTGATCATCAGTTAGCTGGTGAGCAAATTTTACCTGAATAAGAAAAGGAGCCTAATTTTGTTGCTTAAATTTACCAAAATGCATGGTCTAGGGAATGACTTTGTTGTGGTTGATGCCGTGAGTCGTAAAGTCTATTTTAATAAAGATATGATAGCTCGTCTCGGCGATCGTCATACGGGGATTGGCTTTGACCAACTGCTTTTAGTTGAACCGCCAACGAACCCTGATATGGATTTTAGATACCGAATTTTTAATTGTGACGGTAGTGAAGTTGAGCACTGTGGTAATGGCGCTCGTTGTTTCGCGACTTTTGTGCAAGATAAAGAGTTGATCGATAAAGATATCATTAATGTTGAAACCAAAAATGGACCTATCCAGTTACGTGTATTAGCGGGTGGTTTAGTCACAGTTGATATGGGGGTTCCAAGCTTTGAACCTGCTGATCTGCCGTTTACTGGTAAGGCAAATGGGGCATTTTATGATATCCCTGTTGCCGGTTCGGAATATCAAATTACGCCTGTATCTGTTGGAAATCCACATGCAGTGCATAAAGTTGATAGTTTGGAAGATGCTTATGTTGAGCAAGTTGGTGAAGCGATAGAGAGCCATGAATTATTTCCAAATAATGTCAATGTTGGTTTTATGCAGATCGTTTCTGATTCTGAAATAAATTTAAGAGTTTATGAGCGAGGCGTTGGGGAAACTCAAGCTTGTGGGACAGGAACTTGTGCTGCTGTGGTTGCTGGTATTAAGCAAGGCTGGCTTGCAGCTAAAGTTAAAGCAAACTTACTCGGTGGTGAATTAACGATTGAATGGCAAGGTGAAGGTCATCCAATTTTAATGACAGGACCAACCGCCAAAGTATTTGAAGGCCAGATATATCTATAAAGAGGTAATATGACCGAAGCTAGCGTAATTGAATTCTTAAAAGCTAATCCGAAGTTTTTTCATGATCATTTGGATTTGTTAGAAACCTTAGATGTGCCCCATGCATTGGAGCCAAATAATACGGTTTCTTTAATTGAGCGTCAGGTGTTTTTATTACGCAAATCGGCTGAAGACTATAAGAGCCAGTTTGAACGCTTAGTCGATGTTGCCCGTGAAAATGAGTCTATTATGCACAAAAGCCGCCGCCTTGTGCTGGCTGGCATGGTTTGCACTAATTTAGACGAATTTTCTATCATGCTAGATGATGTGATTCGTGATGACTTTAATATTAAATTGCATTCTCTGGTGCTTTTCTCAGAGAAAGAGCTGGATACTAATATTCGAGTTACTCCTATGCATCAAGCAGGTCCTGTGCTCAAAGAAGTGTTGTTAAAAACAGGTTGTTATTGCGGTGCTTTGTCTGTTGATGAAGCCCAGTATCTGTTTCAAGATAAAGCTGATCAAATTATGTCTTCTGCGGTGTTACCTTTGGTGTCTCATTATCAAGGTGCGGATAGGTACATTGGTGTTTTAGCTTTAGGGAGTGAGGAACTGGAGAAATTTAAACGTGAAAAAGGCGTGTTGTTTCTTGAGTATTTGTCTGAAATTCTAAGTGCTATTTTAATAAGGTTGCTACCGTGACACGATTAATTACCTTTGATCTTGATAATACCCTGTGGGATGTAGAGCCTGTTATTGTAAGAGCAGATCAGGCGATGTTTCATTGGTTTGAAGATAGGTTTCCAGGCTTCAATCAAGCGTTTGATCAAGCGGCTTTATTTAAACTGAAGCAGCAACTTCTGGAAGACTCATCTGAACTTAGAGCTGATATTTCACGTTTACGAGTTGAAGTTTACCGAATAGCTTTACAGGATTTTGGTTTACCTAAAGAAGAAGCTTCTGTTGTTGCCCAAACAGCATTTGATTATTTTCATGAATGGCGCCAAAAAGTTGATTTATACCCAGGAACTAAAAAGGTTCTGTGGCAACTGGCCAATCACTACCGCTTAGCGGTTATTACAAACGGTAATGCTGATGTCTTTCATCCCGATGTTGGTTTGTCAGACTCTTTTGAATTCGCTGTAAGGGCTGATAAAGAAGGTATCGCAAAGCCGAATGCAGATATCTTTCTCAAGACCGCCAAATTGGCAGGTGTTGATGTTAATAATCTGATTCATGTTGGTGATAATGTGCACGATGATGTTAATGGTATCAATCAAGTAGGTGGTCGTAGTATTTGGTTTAATCGTCATGGCGCAAGACGTTGGCAGGATAAGTGGCCAAGTCGACCAGATGCAGAAGTGCATTCTCTAGAAGAATTACCTGAAGTTATTGCTGATATGATTGCGAAAAATTAAGTCAGCGAAAGTTTAAGGAATAAGAAAATAGTTTTTTACTATTGAGTTAGTAGTAGGAACTCATTTTTACACCTATAAAAAAGTGCTAAACTAGCACATATTCAAAGATAATATGATTTAAGGAATTTCAAATGGGTGATAATACTATCCAAATTACCGATGCACAGTTTCAAGACGAAGTGCTGAACTCTGAACTACCTGTAGTAGTTGATTTTTGGGCTCCTTGGTGTGGTCCTTGTAAAATGATTGGTCCAGTACTTGAAGATGTTGCTGGTGAAATGGAAGGAAAAATCAAAGTTGTTAAAATCAACGTTGACGAAAATCCTGATACAGCACCTAAGTACAATGTACGCGGTATCCCAACCTTATTGGTTGTTAAAGGTGGTGAAGTAGTAGCAACTAAAGTTGGTGCTGTTTCTAAAAGTCAGCTTGTTGACTTTATCGATACTTCTATCTAATTCTTTTTTAGATTTAGATAGTAAAAAAGCAGCCAATTGGCTGCTTTTTTTTTGCTTAAAATTTGTGGCTAAAGAGAGCTACCTTTTAATACTCGCTAGCTTTTGCATATAGTCTGGTGAGTGGTAGCTTTCTAATGCACTTGCCATGGTTTGAGCATAAGGCAGGTAGTCTTTTAGATCTTTTTTAGCCATAGGTTCATCGTTAGGCAATTTAACCGTTACAGGATTCTTGTGAGTCCCATTGATTCGGAATTCATAATGCAAGTGAGGCCCTGTTGCGTAACCTGTTTGGCCAACAAACGCTATTGTTTGGCCTTGTTTTACTCTACCGCCACGTTTAATTTTGCGTGAGAAGCCATTTAAATGGGCATAGAGAGTCGTATAGCCACGACCGTGATCAAGAATGACAACATTTCCATAACCATTTTGCTTGCCCTTAAAGATTACCTTGCCATCACCTGACGCTTTAACGGGTGTGCCTTTAGATGCTGCATAATCTACGCCACGATGTGGTCGTGTAGTTTTGAAAATTGGGTGTAAACGATTCGGGTTAAATTTTGATGAAATACGAGTGAAATCAACAGGAGTACGTAAAAAGGTTTTACGCATTGAAAGGCCGTCTGGTGTGTAATAATGAGCGCCTTTATTTGTTTCATAACGAATGGCTTGATAAACACGGCCGTTGTTAACAAATTGTGCGGCAAGTATGTTTCCAAACCCTATGGATTGACCATCTAAATACTTTTCTTCAAATAAAAGACTAAAAGTATCTCCGTTTCTCAGGTCTAGTGCAAAATCGATATCCCAGCCAAAAATATTTGCCATTTCAATGAGCATGGATTGGCTGATGCCAGCCTTTAAACCATCCAGAAATAGAGAGTTACTGATTGTCGCTTCTTTGTAAACATTAACTGTCTCTGGTTCTCTTACAACTTTACTGCTAACAAACTTACCGTCTGTTTTTTCAAAGGCAATGGTTTCAAGCTGGTTTTTAATTAGCTTAAGGCTGATAAGCTCATCTGTATTCTTGTCTTTAACAAATTCTAGCTGTTGCCCTGGTCTCATTCTGGTTAGTTCTTTCGGCTTTTTATCAGCGCTTGAGACACGATAAATATCCTGATTAGAAATACCATGGGAAGAGAGTATTTTTGATAATGAGTCACCTGATTTAACCGATGCTTGTTGAGTAATGTAGCTGGGGTCATGTTTGACCAAGCCTGATGGTGTTGGAAGCCCTATCTGAGTGCCGATAACCGCAGGTGCTTCGGTGTCTGTCACCTGAGTTTTAACGATTTCTTCGTCAATAGAAATTATTTGTAGAGGCACTTCGAGCTTGATTGTTGTTTCTTCAACTTCAGAAGGCGCAAAGCCAACAAGTAAAGCCACGATAGATGTGGTTGCCGCAAGTAATAAAAGATGTTTTGAAAGATTTGTTCTAGCCAAGAGAATACCTAAAATCTGAAATAAAGCCTTATAATGTTACCAATAATGCCTTTATAATTGAATGCTTTTACTGAAACAAGATTTTTAATTAACTAACTTATACGAATTTTAAAATTAGGAAATGATTTCGCTATGACAATAGGTAGTAACGACCTTTTAAAAGACCTACAAAATCGTGGGCTAATTGCTCAAACAACAGCTGAAGAAGAGCTGGCTAATCACTTGAATGAGACAAGTCGTACTCTTTATTGTGGCTTTGACCCAACAGCAGATAGTTTGCACATAGGTAGTTTGGTACCTCTACTAATGCTTAAGCGTTTTCAGCAAGCTGGTCATAAACCTTTAGCCCTTGTTGGTGGTGCGACAGGGTTGATTGGAGATCCTAGTTTTAAAGCGGCAGAGCGAAAGTTAAATGGCCCAGAAGTCGTTAACGAATGGGTTGGTAAACTTAAGACACAGGTAAGTCAGTTTATTGAATTTAATGATAATGCTAACAGTGCTGAAGTTGTTAACAATTATGATTGGACGAAAGATCTTAATATCTTAGATTTCTTGCGTGATGTGGGTAAGCATTTCTCGATCAACGCCATGATTCAAAAAGAGTCAGTAAAGCAGCGTATTAATCGTGAAGGTGAAGGTATCTCATTTACTGAGTTTACTTATATGATTTTACAATCATTTGATTTTGCAGAACTAAACAGACTAAATGGTTGTAGTTTACAAATTGGTGGCAGTGACCAATGGGGTAACATTACCGGTGGTACAGAGTTAACTCGTCGTCAAAATGGTAATCAGGTATTTGGTTTAACAATGCCGCTTGTTACTAAGTCTGATGGCACAAAATTTGGTAAAACAGAGTCTGGCACAATTTGGCTAGATTCGAAAAAGACGAGCCAGTATGCCTTTTTCCAATTTTGGCTGAACACAGCTGATGCTGATGTATACAAGTTTTTAAAATATTTTACTTTCTTATCTGTCGAAGAAATTGATGCTATTGAAAAGGCTGATCAAGAAGCAGAAGGCAGACCACAAGCACAAGGTATTTTGGCGAAAGAGGTTACGCGCCTTGTTCATGGTGATGACGGTTTGGCTGCTGCTGAACGTATTACTCAAGCTTTGTTTAGTGGTGAAGCGGCAGATCTTAGTGAACAAGATTTAGCACAAATTCAATTGGATGGCTTGCCTTCAACTGAGTTTGAACTATCAAGTTTGACGGATATGCCTTTAACAAGTTTCTTTACTGAATCTGGCTTGGCGGCAAATGGTAAGCAAGTTAAAGACGCTCTGCAACGTAACTCAGTCTTTGTAAACGGGGAAGCGAAAGGCATGCAAGATAATATGTTGGCAACCGAGATTTTTGCTGCTGATAAAGGTTACTACAACAAGTATTTCCTAGTTAAGCTGGGTAAAAAGAAACATCATTTGTTTGTGTTAAAATAATTTATCTTTTGGTACCAAAAGAGGCTCTCTGTAAGGAGGGCTTTTTTTTGGGCAAATTTGTTATTTGATGAATTAGCTTTCTTTTGGTAGATAAAAAAAACCCAGCAAATGCTGGGTTTTTTATTGTGTTATCTCTGTAGGCTATTTATAAAAATATGCTTACACAGGTACCGCCTACAACGCTTAAAACGATTGTATAAGGTAGTGCCATCCAAACCATGCGACCATAAGATAAACGCAGTAGTGGCGCAATCGCAGAAGTTAATAGGAATAAAAAGGCAGCTTGTCCATTGGGGGTTGCAACACTTGGTAGGTTAGTACCTGTGTTAACGGCAATAGCTAGCTTGTCAAAATGTTCGCGTGAAATTGTGCCAGCATCTAATGCAGCTTTTACTTCATTGATGTAAACCGTTGCGACAAAAACGTTGTCACTAATGGCAGACAAAATACCGTTAGCAGCAAAAAACATAATAGGTTGCTGATTTAGTGGTAAAGAAAGCACATAAGTGATTACTGGCTGGAACAAGTGCTGGTGGTGAATAACAGATACGATAGTAAAGAAAACAACTAAAAGTGCCGTGAAAGGCAGTGCTTCTTCGAATGCGTGTCCAATTCTGTGTTCTTCTGTTATGCCGTTAAACGCCGTCAAAAGCACGATAATCATTAGGCCAACAAGGCCAACTTCTGCGACATGAAAAGCTAGAGATAGAACCAATATAACAGCAACAACAGCTTGCACTAGGAGTTTAGCCTTATGGGCAGGTGTACTGCGCTTGTCAGCTTCTTCGTCGTAGTTTTGCAGAATCTGACGGATGTTGTCAGGTAGTAGAGCACCATAACCAAAGCTTTTTGTTTTTTCCAAAAGTACCACAGTGATTAAACCGGCAGCTAAAACAGGCATAGATATTGGCGCAACATAAAGGAAGAACTCAACAAAATCCCAGCCAGCAACTTCAGCAATTAGTAGGTTTTGGGGTTCGCCAACAAGTGTTGCAACACCGCCAAGTGCGGTACCAACTGCACCATGCATTAACAAACTACGTAAGAAAGCACGGAATTTCTCAAGATCGTCACGGTTGGTTTCTAATACTTGTTCATCTGAACCGTGGTCATGATCGTGATCAGGCTTTTTACCTGAAGCAACCTTATGGTATACAGAGAAGAAACCAACACCAACACTGATAAGTACAGCGGTTACCGTTAGTGCATCTAAAAAAGCAGATAAAATGGCAGCTGAAAGGCTGAAAAGTAAAGATATAGCGACTTTAGAGCGTACGCGAATCAATAGTTTATTGAATATGAAAAGCAGCATGTCCTTCATAAAGTAAATGCCAGCTACCATGAACATTAGAAGTAAAATAACGGGAAAGTTATTGACCACTTCTTTATAGACGCCATGAGAATCTGTTAAACCAATGGCAACGGCTTCAATAGCTAATAGGCCACCGGGTTGAAGCGGGTAACACTTTAATGCCATCGCAAGGGTAAAAATAAACTCAACAATTAATAACCAGCCTGCAACAAAGGGCCCTGCTGTCATTAAAATAATTGGATTTAATATTAGAAATGCAATGATGGTTTGTTTAAACCATAGAGGAGAACTTCCTAAAAAGTTCTTGCTGAGAGCCTGAAATAGGGTCGCAGTCATGGATTTGCTCCTAGTTTGGAATGATAAAGATTAATTACGTGAATGATAAGAGATATTGTGAAGCAGAGGAAGTCTAGACTTTTTAATATAAGACATTGTTTTTAACAAAATTTACCATATATACCTAGGTACAGAGTTTTAAGAAAAATCTATTTGATAATTGTCGAAAAAGGCGGAAAAATTGGAATTTTTAATTGAATATGCAGGCTTCCTGCTAAAACTGGTGACAGTTGCATTGATCATAGTGCTTACTTTTGCTGGTATCTTTGCGAGTAAAAGTAAAGAAAAACCAGGTGGCTTGAAAGTCACTAAGTTGAACGACAGTTATGATGCGGCTAAGACGCAACTGGAAAATGAATTACTTGATAAAAAACAGCTAAAACAGCAGCAAAAGGAAAAGAAGAAACAAGATAAGTTAGCTGCGAAAGCAGAGAAGAAATCTAAAAAACAAGATGTCAGTTTAGCAGATGCAAAAAAACGTGTATTTGTAATTGACTTTGATGGCGATATTCAAGCAAGTGCGACTCAAGCTTTACGTCGTGAAATTACTGCTATCTTATCAATAGCTACACCTAAAGACGAAGTTGTTGTTCGTTTAGAAAGTGGTGGTGGTGTTGTACATGGATACGGTTTAGCCGCGTCTCAATTACAACGTATTAAAGATGCGAACCTTTCTCTAACCATTTGTGTTGATAAAGTGGCGGCAAGTGGTGGTTATATGATGGCGTGTGTCGCTGATAAAATTATCGCAGCACCATTCGCTATATTGGGTTCTATTGGTGTCGTTGCCCAAGTACCTAACATCCATCGTTTATTAGATAAAAGTTTAGTCGATGTCGAGCTTCATACGGCGGGTAAATACAAGCGCACTTTAACAATGCTCGGTGAAAATACAGATGAAGGCCGTGCTAAATTCAAGCAAGACCTTGAAGATACTCATGTTCTATTTAAAGAGTTTGTTTCTAGTGCGCGACCGGTTATCGATATAGATGCGATTGCAACGGGTGATGTTTGGTATGGATCGCAGGCGCTGAAAAATAACTTAATTGATCAGGTAAGCACCAGCGATGCTTATTTGGTTTCTCAGTTTGATTCAAGTGATGTGGTTTCGATTCATTATCAGGAGCCAAAAAAGCTAGCTGAGAAGTTAGGACTATCGGTCTTGAGTGCTGCTGAGGGTAAGGCAATAAAATGGTTTAGCAAACTAAGTCAATATAAAGGCTATTAGGTTTCGCTTTTAAGATGTCTGTTAAGCCTTGGAGCTGGCAGGCATCTGACTTTCTTCCTTGATTACAGGTAGCGTGATAGTGAAGGTGCTACCTATACCTTGTTTACTCTCAATATCTATCATGCCTTTATGCTCTTCGATAATGCCATAAGAAATAGCTAAACCTAAACCTGTTCCTTTTCCTAAAGGTTTTGTCGTATAGAAGGGGTCAAAAAGTTTGTCTATTTGCTCTTCCGAAATGCCGCAGCCATTATCTTTCACGCTGATTTTAATGTAACCATCGAGATGTTGGCTGTTTATCTCAATTACGCCTTTTTCTTTAATCGCATGGCCTGCGTTAATAAGCAAATTCAAGATAACTTGTTTTATTTGGCCTGGTGCGCAGTAGGTATTAGGCAATTTCTCTAAGTTTGTTTTTATATCACAATGATATTTAAGTTCGTTGTTCACCACTTTTAGGGTGCTATTAATACAATCATTGAGGTCAGAGTAGCTATGGCTAGTTTCTTGATCTGCATGAGAAAAATCTTTTAATCCCTGAACGATTTCCTTCACCCGTCCAGTGCCTTCTTTAGTGTCTTTAATGAGGCTAGGTAGGTCCTGCTGGATAAAATCTAAATCAATTTCATTTTCAAATGCTTCTATTTGTTTTAACAATTTCTCTTTATCGTCAGCTTCAAGTGATATTTTTTTGTACAGTGTGATTAGGGTTAAAAACTGTTCGGAGTACTCTTCAAGAATATCAATATTGCTAATAATGAAGCTCATAGGGTTATTAATTTCATGAGCAACGCCTGCAGCTAATAAACCAACTGAGGCCATTTTTTCAGATTGCATTAATTTGGTTTGTGTCTCTTTTATGTTTTTATTCGCTGTTTCGAGTTGTTGGTTTTTATCTATGATGACTTGGGTTCGTTTCTGGACAATCTCTTCTAGTTTTTGATTAAACTCTTTTAGTTCTGCTTCTATTAAGTCACGTCGCTCACTCGCCTCATGTAGATTCTTGGCCATTAAGTTGAAGGCGCTAGATACTGCTGCTAACTCATCTTTGCCAGAGACGGGAATGTTGATATCTAACGTGCCATCAGCAATGCTTTTAGTGGCCTTCATGAGTACTTTAAGTTGCTTGGTAAGGTAAGTTCCAAGAGCGAATGAGAAAAGAGCTACAAGGAGCATCTCAATACCTGCAATGAAAATACTTCTTTGTTCTGCTTCTTCAATGGTGTTTAAAATGCCTGTGATATCAATGCCAATCTCTACTTGGCCATAAATGACACCACCTTCTTCAATGATAGAGTGGGTATCAAAAATACCGTCATCAACCATTTCAACGTTTTTATCATCGATAAAATCTTTATCAAGACCTTCAGGGTCTCCACCACTGGCGAATACTTCACCATCTGGCCCTAGTACTCTGGCATAACTCAGATCTGGATTTTTTAATACTTCACTTACAAAAGACTCTAGAGAAGCAAGATCATAAGATAAAATTGCATCTTTTGTTGTGGTTGAAAAGAGCTCAGCAGTCGTAGTTGCTCGTTTAGCCAAGCTAGAATAGTTGGTGGTTTTTAGATAGTTAAGTGTCATGCTGACGAGCAGAATGAGTAATAAGGCCTCAATGAGAGCAACGCCAAGAATAGTTTTAATTCTTAATGACACACTTATCTCCTATTAAGACCTGATATTATTTTAATAAATGCTCTAAAAGAGTGATGTTGAGGTCTCTAACATCATCCCAGTCTTTATCTTTCGCAAGCTCCATGCCTTTAAAATTAATGCTTTTAAGTAGCGCTTGGCCTTCAGGGTCAGAGTTCATTTCAACTAAGGCTTTTTGAAGTTTGTTTTTTATGCTGTTATCTAAGTCTGGGTGAGTAGCGATTGCGTGCGGTGTGTAACCAGGTGTTGTCCACAATACTTTTAATTTATCACTTACATCTGATGCTGTGTTATTTAAGGTTCTTTGAACGCCGCCACCTGCTGGGAATATATTGCGGGAAACCGTTAGATATACGGAGTCGTGAGATGAAACATATTTAGGGGTGATCTTGATGCCATCTTTAGCCATTTTTGCTCTTGGTAAAACACTTGCGGCGAAGGCTGCAGGTGCGGGGAAAGCAAGCGTACTGCCATCAAGTTCTTCGAGCTTGGTTAAAGGGCTGTCTTTAGGGACAACAAGAATTCCTTTAATCTTTTTGTCTTTTTGCTTCGCTATTGCATTATAGCCTGGCCTTTCATGAAACACCGTGTAGTGGTAAGGGTTCATGTAAGCGATATCGTATTGGCCCTCTAGAACGCGCTTCTCAAAAGTTGGGATATCATTGGCTGTACTAAAACGAATCTCATGACCTATTTTTTCGCTTAAATAGGTACAGATAGGTGTCCATAATCTAGCTAATTTTTTAGCTGATTGTTGTGGCACTATGCCTATAGTCAAAGTCTGAGCTTGAACGGTACTAAAAACGCTTATCAACAAGAAGCTAGTTAACAACTTAAAAATGTTCGCCATAATTTCGTCCTGTCTTTATGTGAGTCTATTTGTTTGTTTTAAATATGATTAATGTCTTTTTAGAGTTTAGATGAGTTTCAAATCCTAGCCAATGAAATATCTATTGCGTGCTTTCTGGTGGCTTATTGAGTTCAGATTGGTTAAGTAAAATGTCTAAACTTTCTTCTGGTTCAATACTAATGCTTGCTTCTGCATCTCTAACCATTTCTTCTTCTGTCAGTGCTTGTAGCATTAGCTCGTGCTCAGCATCGTCAACAGAAATAGGTTCAAAATAAAGTAGGCTACCAATAATTGGGTGGTCAAGATAATTAAGTTTCTTGCTGGCAGTCTTTCTCTCTGCGGTGAAGGACAGTACTAATGCAGGTTCATATAATTGAATGACTTTCTCTTCAGGAGTTATCTCATTAAATAGGCCAGATTCTTCAAAAGGATCAAGTTCATCAAAAATGATGCCTTTAGTTTGATTGATTTGCTCCACAGGGGCTGTAAAGCTATCGAATATAAAGTGTTGGTATTGGATTTCTGTTTCTAGGTAGCGGCCAAGCTTAACCTTCATTTTCCCTGTCAGCTCAGGGTAGCCGTCAAAAAGTTGCTTGCTATGAAAATCCTCGAGAACCACGTTGCCTTGTTCTTCAAAAATCATAGGCCAGGTCTGATTGGATAAAATGGTAACTCTTCTATCCATTAGTGCTTGATATTGTAAAAATGGATTGGGCTCAGTTGTTACATCTAATTCCTGAGTAGTTGAATCCATGATACTTGTACTTTGGATTGCATCTTCTTCATTAGCGAAACGCTTGATGTTATCTAATTGATAAATGTTTTGATAATTAACCTGTTCGCTGCTCATTTTATCAGGCCATACAAAACTCAATAGATGAGCTCGATAAGCTCTAGCGTTTGATTTTTCTGGCTCATTAGTCGGCAATACGTCTGCTGCATAAATTGTTTGAGCCAAGCATAAACCCAGTATTGTTAGTGAAAATGACTTAATTAACATTAATGCAATAATTCCAATAGTTTGTGGATGTTTTCAAATCTTTGCTCAGCAGTGAGCATTTTTGCTTGCACTTTAAGGGCAGTAGGCCCAGCCAATTTATAGGTATCTGGCTTAGTTTGAATCAAGGTAATTAACCTCATTGGATCAATCGGTGTTTTCTCTTTAAACGAAATTTTGGCCTCTTGCGGTCCTGCTTCGATTTTATTGATACCTAGCTTTTCGGCTTTCAACTTAATTTGAGTCTGCTGGAATAAGTTTTTGGTAGGATTCGGGAGTAATCCAAAGCGATCTATCATTTCAACCTGAAGGTCTTTGAGCTCCTTTTCACTCGATGCACTTGCAATACGTTTGTATAAAATGAGGCGGCTGTGTACATCGCCTAAATAATCATCTGGGATGAGAGCAGGGACCCTTAAATTAATGTCGGTTTGTGATGGTGTGCTGATGTCGACATCTGGTGCTTCGCCTTGTTGTAGTGATTTCACTGCGCGATCGAGCATTTCCATAAAGAGTGAAAATCCAACATGTTCTATGTGGCCACTTTGTCCTTCGCCGAGTAACTCGCCGGTTCCACGTATTTCTAAGTCGTGGGTGGCAAGTGTGAAGCCTGCTCCAAGGGTGTCTGCAAGCTGTATTGCTTCAAGTCGTTTTTCTGCATCCTTGGTAATGTTTCTATCTTCAGGTGTTAATAAATAAGCATAAGCCTGATGATGTGAGCGGCCTACACGCCCCCTTAACTGGTGTAATTGTGCTAAGCCAAATTTGTCTGCTCGATTAATGATTATTGTGTTTGCATTTGGAATGTCTATGCCGGTTTCTATGATGGTTGAGCAGACGAGAATGTTTGCTCTTTTATGGTAGAAATCAGACATGACCTGCTCAAGTTCTCTTTCTCGCATCTGGCCATGGCCAATAAGTATGCGTCCTTCAGGGATAAGCTCAGCTAGCTCTTCAGCTGCCTTAGCAATAGTTTGTACATCATTGTGTAGGAAATAGACCTGACCGCCACGGTGAAGTTCACGTAAAATTGCTTCCTTCACGGTATGATTGTCTTTTTGTTTCACAAAAGTATTTACCGACAGACGTTTGGCTGGCGGTGTGGCGATTATGGATAAGTCGCGAATCCCAGACAGAGACATGTTTAATGTTCTTGGGATAGGCGTCGCCGTTAAAGTAAGAATATCAACTTCAGAGCGTAATGCTTTGAATTGATCCTTTTGCTTAACACCAAACCTATGTTCTTCATCTATGATTACTAGGCCTAAATTAGCGTATTTAATATCACCTTGAATTAGCTTGTGGGTACCGACAACAATATCGGCTTTCCCTTGCTCTAATCTATTAATGGCGGCACTGGATTGTTTGCCGCTTCTAAAACGAGACAGAAGCTCAATTTCTATTGGCCAGTCTGCGAACCTGTCGCAAAAGTTTTCATAATGTTGTTGAGCTAACAGGGTGGTTGGAACCAGTACGGCCACTTGTTTACCTCCCTGAACCGCCATAAAGGCTGCACGCATAGCGACTTCTGTTTTACCAAAGCCCACATCGCCACATACCAGTCTATCCATAGGTTTTTTGCTAACCATGTCTTGAACAACAGCACTAATTGCAAGTTGTTGATCAGGTGTTTCTTCAAATGGAAAGCCTTGGGAGAAAAGGGCGTAATCTTGATCGGGTTTATTAAAGGCATGACCTTCGCGGGATTCACGCTTTGCATAAATTTCAAGTAGCTCTGCGGCTGTATCTCGTGCTTTTTCAGCGGCTTTTTGTTTGGCTATGCTCCACTTTTCTGTTCCAAGTTTATGGAGTGGGGCATGGTCTTCGTCCGCTCCTGTATAACGTGATATCAGTTGCAGCGATGAAACAGGTACATAGAGTTTGGCTTCGTTAGCGTAGCCTAAGGTTAATAGCTCCGTTTCTTGTCCATCTATTTCTAAATTGGTCAGTCCAAGGTAACGGCCGACACCATGGTCGATATGAACAACAGGTGCATTGAGTCTAAGTTCAGTCAGATTGCGAATAATGGCGTCTTGATTAACATCACTGCTGTTCTGCCGCCTATGTTGAGAGACCCTTTCACCTAGAATTTGTTGTTCTGCAATGACGGCAATATTTTGATTTATAATAAAGCCGTTCTCTAATGAGCCAGTCGTGATATTTAAGTTATCTTTGGCGACTAAAAACGATTGCCAATTATCACAAGGGACAGGCTTTATTTTATATTCATTAAGTAGTTCGAGTAGGGCTTCTCTTCGTCCTGCTGTTTCAGCGACGATGAGGGTGCGTTGACCTTGAATGCTGAGAAAACTAGCTAGTTTCTGGATAGGGTTCTTAGCTTTTGATTCAAGAATTAAGTCTGGTAGTAGATCAAACTCTTTTTGTTTGCCTTGGCTAACCTTGATTTGAGCAAACTGCTTGAGGTGATGGAAGAACTCTTCTTTTCTAAGATTTATCTCATGAGGTTCAAGAATTGGACGTTCTATGTTGTAGCCTAATGACTCATGTCTTGCCTTAAACTCACTATCTAAAAAGTCCAGCTGTATTGAGATCTTGTCATCAAGGATGATGGCACTGTTAGCAGGTAAATAGTCGAAAAAGCTATTCGTTTGACTAAAGAATAAAGGTAAGTAGTATTCTATTCCTGCTGGGATGATGCCATTTGAGATGTCTTGGTAAATGGGTGTTTGTAAAGGGCTTGAACTAAAGCGCTCACGCCACTTCTGCCTAAAGGTTTGGCAGCCTTCCTGACTTGCTGGTATTTCTCGTGCCGGTAGCATTTTAAGAGCCGAAAGTTTTTCTGTACTTCTTTGAGTTTCAGCATCAAACCATCGTAACGAGTCAATTTCATCATCAAACCAGTCAATGCGTATAGGGTTGTTTGACCCCATGGGGTAGACATCCATTAATGCCCCACGAATTGCAAATTCACCATGCTCCCTTACGCTCTCAACATTTAAATAACCACCGCTTGTTAACTGTGATGCAAGCTTTTCTAATGATAGGTGTTGCCCTTCACTCACAACAAAGCGTTGTGCATCTATATGGGATTTAGGGCATAAGCGTGAATTGGCGGAAGCTAATGTTGTTAGTACGATCGCTTGGCGTAGATCTGCCAATTGAGACAAGGTTTCTAGACGTGAAGAAATAATATCCTGATGAGGCGAAAAGGCGTCGTAGGGTAAAGTTTCCCAATCTGCAAATCGTAATACCGGTACTCTTTTGCTATTTAAGAAAGCTAGTTCACTTTCTAATTGGTTTACCTTGGCGACTGAATCAAGTAGTAAAACGAGAGGTCCAGACATTTGTTGGCAAATTTCTAATAGCTGTAACGCCAAGGTGGATCCATTCTCGGCATGAATTGAGTTTTCATAGCCTGGACGTAACGTAAGCTCGAGCGAAGGTAGTAGCGACATCTTTAAAACAAATTTCCTTGTTACTTATGAAATGCTTGAGTCAATAGAGAGTGATCTAGGATGAACAAGTGTACGTAGTTAATTAAGAGGGGGCAATGAGATAGGCGTTTAATAATCGGTTCGTGAACGTTATTTTTTGCGTGGGTAATGGGGATGTGCGCCTATGATTTTTTACTACTGAAGGGAGGAGGTGAGGTTAAATTAAAAATTATTACAAAAATCTTTAGTTTACTGAAATATATTCTAGAGTTTGATAACGCCATCTAACTAAGATTATGTGTAAAGTTTGTGATTTTGTCAGGTGAATATGACCTATGACAAAAAAATATATGTTGAGTTACGAAAATAGTCATTTTAGTTAGAGATAGGATGAAAGCGCCTATTTTGAGTCGTTTTTCACTATAAGAATGTCTTTAATCGTTAAACAATTGGCCGATCTAGCTAGCTAGCAGTAGTCAATTAGCATAATGATCTTTATAATGCGTCGGTTTTTTGGTGAAGTGAGTTTACGTTAAAAGGCTGGTTTAGTAACAGTCGATGGATTGTGAATGTTTTCCCGGAGGGGGTCACAGATATCACGTAATGCGCTTTTGTGTTCAATTTTTGTTGGGCAGAACATATGTTTAAAATTACTAAGGGCCTAGATCTCCCGATTAGTGGCGCTCCCAATCAAGTGATTGAGAATGCTGCAGCTGCGAGTTCCGTTGCTGTGATCGGTCCTGACTACCATGGTATGAAACCTACTATGGAAGTTGCGGTCGGAGATAAGGTGAAGAAAGGGCAATTGCTCTTTACAGATAAAAAGACTGAAGGTGTGAAATATACATCACCTGCAGCAGGTACCGTTGCGGCGATTAATCGTGGCGATAAGCGAGTACTTCAATCCGTTGTAATTAATGTTGAAGGCGATGAAAAAGAAGTGTTTAGCTCTTTTTCTGGTTCAGAGCTTAAATCTCTTGATCGTCAAGTAGTCGTTGATAACTTAGTTAATTCAGGTCTTTGGACAGCATTTAGAACGCGTCCATTCTCTAAAGTGCCTGAAATTAATGCTAATCCAAGTTCAATTTTTGTTACTGCAATGGATACCAACCCATTGTCAGCATCAGCAGAGGTTGTACTAGCTGAAAAAGCAGAAGCGTTTGCAGATGGATTAACGGTTTTATCTCGTCTTACTCAGGGTAAAGTATTTGTGTGTAAAGCACCGGATACTAAAATTCCTTCTACTACTGATGTTAGTGTTCAAGAGTTTGCTGGTGTTCACCCTGCTGGTCTTGCTGGTACTCACATTCATTTTCTTGATCCAGTAAGTGACAAGAAAACGGTTTGGTCAGTTAACTATCAGGATGTTGTTGCAATCGGTAAATTGTTTGTAACAGGCGAACTAGATGCTGAACGAATTATTTCTTTAGCAGGCCCTCAAGTTTCTAAGCCACGTTTGCTTCGTACTCAGTTAGGTGCAAACCTTGAAGGTTTGACATCTGGTGAATTACTTGAAGGTGATAACCGAATTATTTCTGGTTCAGTTCTATCTGGTCGTAAAGCGTTTGGTCCTTATGCTTTCCTTGGTCGCTACCATAATCAGGTAGTTGTTATTGCTGAAGGTCGTGAGCGTCAAATGATGCATTATTTACGCGCAGGCGTAGAGAAGCACTCAGTGCTGAATGTCTTCTGGTCGAAATTGACTGGTAAAGGTGATTTTGCAATGAGCAGTACGACTAATGGTAGTGATCGTACAATGTTGCCTCTTGGTCATTTTGAACGATTGATTCCTATGGATATTCTACCGACTCAGTTGCTTAGATCTATTGTGGTAAAAGATACAGAACAAGCGCAATTGCTTGGTGCTTTAGAGCTAGACGAAGAAGATTTGTCGCTTTGTACCTATAGCTGTTCTGGTAAATTTGAATATGGCCCGATCCTTAGGGATTGCCTGACTTTGATCGAAAAAGAGGGTTAATTCATGGGGCTTAGAAAAGTACTTGATAAAATGGAACCTGAATTTCATTCAGGTGGAAAATACGAAAAATGGTATGCATTGTATGAAGCAGTGGATACTATCTTCTATCGTCCAAGCTCGGTAACGAAAGGCGGTTCGCACGTTCGTGATGCGGTTGATATGAAGCGTATTATGATCTTAGTGTGGATGTGTACCTTCCCTGCTATGTTCTTTGGTATGTACAACATAGGTTTCCAAGCAAATACTGCAATGGATGCTATGGGTGTAACAGGTGGCGATGGTTGGCAGCATGCTATTATCGGTTCCCTGACTGGCTATGATGCCAGTAGCCTTTGGGACAATATGATTTATGGTGCGATGCATTTCTTACCTATTTACCTAGTTGCTTTTGCGGTTGGTGGATTCTGGGAAGTTTTGTTTGCAGCTGTTCGTAAGCATGAAGTAAACGAAGGTTTCTTCGTAACGTCTATTCTTTTTGCGCTTTCACTACCTGCCACTGTGCCACTATGGCAAGTCGCTTTAGGTATCACCTTTGGTGTTGTGTTGGCGAAAGAAGTATTTGGTGGAACAGGTAAAAACTTCCTGAACCCTGCGCTTGCTGGTCGTGCATTCTTGTTCTTCGCATACCCTGCTTCTATGTCTGGTGATGCTGTTTGGACTGCTGTTGATGGTTTCTCTGGTGCAACTGCATTAAGTGTTGTTGCTGCTGATGGTTTCCAAAATCTAGCTGCTCACGGTATTGCATGGTCTGATGCATTCTTTGGTTTTGTACAAGGATCTATGGGTGAAACATCAACACTTGCCATTCTAATTGGTGGTAGTGCTCTGTTGATAATGCGGATAGCATCTTGGCAAATTGTTGCTGGTGTTTTAGTCGGTATGATAGCAACATCAAGCTTGCTCAACCTGATTGGTTCTGACTCAAACCCAATGTTTGCTACACCTTGGTATTGGCACTTAGTTGTAGGTGGTTTTGCCTTTGGTATGATGTTTATGGCGACTGACCCTGTGTCTGCGTCTATGACTCAAAAAGGCAAATGGTTCTACGGCGCGCTTATTGGTCTGATGGTTGTACTGATTCGTGTGGTTAACCCTGCCTATCCAGAAGGTATGATGCTGGCGATTTTGTTTGCAAACTTGTTTGCGCCATTTATCGACCATTTCATCATCCAAGCTAATATCAGCAGGAGGAAAGCACGCAATGTCTAGTGGTAACGACAGTACTAAAAAAACGGTTCTGGTTGCGCTATCTTTGTGCCTAGTCTGCTCAGTATTTGTAGCTGCTGCAGCCGTTGGCCTTAAGCCTATTCAGATGAATAACAAAGATTTGGATCGTAAGAAAAATATTCTTGCTGCAGCAGAGCTGCTTGATCCTGCGGTTTCAATTGATTCAGCTTTTGAAAAGATTGAAACGCGTATTATCAATGTTGAAACAGGCGAGTTTGCTTCTCAAGCTGATTTAGATGCTGCAGGTATTAATGCCGCATCTTATGATCAGAAGGCAGCAGCTAAAGATCCAGCTTTATCAATCACTTTAACGGGTGAGCAAGATATTGCGAGCATTAAGCGTCGCGCTAACTTTGCGACTGTATACCTTGTGAAGCAAGGTGATGCTATTGAAAAAATCATCTTACCTGTTCATGGTTATGGCCTATGGTCAACTATGTATGGCTTTATGGCGCTTGAAAACGACTTTACAACCGTTGTTGGTTTTGGCTTCTATGACCAAGGTGAAACACCTGGGTTAGGTGGTGAAGTTGATAATCCAGCTTGGAAAGCGCTTTGGAAAGGTAAAGAAGTTTATAACGACCAAGGTGAAGCTATCTTGAGTTTGGCGAAAGGCGCTGTTGATGCAGCTGACCCAGCAGCTAAATACAAGGTTGATGGATTGTCTGGTGCGACCTTAACAAGTCGTGGTGTAACTAATCTGGTTCACTACTGGTTGGGTAATGAAGGCTTTGGTCCTTTCTTAGCAAACTTGCGCGGTGAAGGAGCTTAATTATGTCTGAAGTTAAAAAGGTCTTATTTGCGCCAATTTTTAACAATAACCCAATCGCTTTGCAGATTCTGGGTATTTGTTCTGCTTTGGCTGTAACAAGTAGTTTGAGTGTAAGTTTTGTCATGGCAATCGCCTTGACTATGGTAACTGCTTTTTCTAACTTGTTTATCTCGGTTATACGTAGCAATATTCCAAGCAGCATTCGTATCATTGTACAAATGATTATTATCGCATCCTTGGTAATTGTGGTTGATCAGGTTCTTAAAGCTTTTGCTTTTGAAATCTCTAAGCAACTATCTGTATTCGTTGGTTTGATTATTACAAACTGTATCGTTATGGGTCGTGCTGAAGCCTACGCTATGAAAAATGGTCCGGTGATGAGTTTCATAGACGGTATTGGTAATGGTCTTGGTTACAGCATCATGCTTATTATTGTTGCTTTCTTCCGTGAGCTACTTGGTGCAGGTAAGCTATTTGGTGTAGAAATCTTTACCACAGTGCAAAACGGTGGTTGGTACCAGCCAAACGGTTTGATGTTACTACCACCTAGTGCTTTCTTTGTGATTGGTTTGGTTATTTGGGCACTTCGTGCTTGGAAATCGGATCAAGTTGAAGAGGCTGATTTCAAAATTGTTGCCAATTCTAAAGCGCAGGAGGCTCTATAATGGAACATTATATTAGCTTATTTATTAAGGCTGTTTTCGTAGAGAATATGGCATTAGCCTTTTTCTTAGGTATGTGTACTTTCTTGGCTTTGTCCAAAAAAGTTGAAACTGCCATTGGCCTTGGTATCGCAGTTGTTGTTGTATTGGCAATCACTGTTCCTCTTAATAACCTTATCTATACTAACTTGTTAGCTGATGGGGCGCTTGAGTGGGCAGGTCTTCCTGGTGTTGATCTAAGTTTCCTTGGTCTATTGAGTTATATCGGGGTTATCGCTGCGGCGGTACAAATACTCGAAATGTTGCTCGATAAATACATGCCTGCGTTATATAACGCTCTGGGTGTATTTCTACCTTTGATTACAGTGAACTGTGCCATCATGGGTGCATCATTGTTCATGGTAGAGCGTGACTACAACTTTGGTGAAAGTGTTGTCTACGGCGTAGGTGCTGGTGTTGGTTGGGCTCTTGCAATTGCAGCGTTAGCTGGGATTCGTGAGAAGCTTAAATACTCTGACGTACCTGTTGGTCTTCGTGGTTTAGGTATTACCTTTATCACAGTTGGGCTAATGAGTTTGGGCTTCATGTCATTCTCGGGTGTTCAGCTTTAATCGGCTGGCCAAGAATAACCAAGAATAAGGTTTAAATAGATGCTGAACTTAGAAATCATTCTAGGTGTGGTGATGTTCACAGCAATCGTATTAGCGTTGGTGGCTATCATATTGGTAGCTCGCGCACGATTAGTGAGTTCTGGTGACATCACGATACGACTAAATGGCGAAAAAGAAATTAAAGTAGCGGCAGGCGGTAAGTTGCTGCAAACACTAGCAGAGAGTGGCGTATTCTTGTCATCAGCTTGTGGTGGCGGTGGTACTTGTGCTCAGTGTAAATGTAAGGTTCTTGATGGCGGTGGCTCTATGCTAGCGACTGAAGCCTCTCACTTTACACGACGTGAAGAGAAAGAAGGTCTTCGTTTATCATGTCAGGTTGCTGTTAAGCAAGACATGGAAGTTGAAGTGCCAGAAGAAGTTTTTGGTGTTAAGGCTTGGGATTGTACTGTTGAGTCGAACCCTAACTTAGCAACCTTTATCAAAGAATTAACATTGAAATTACCTGAAGGTGAGAATGTTGATTTCCGTGCCGGTGGTTATGTGCAATTAGAAGCACCTGCCCATACTGTGCACTATAAAGACTTTGATATTGAAGAAGAATATCGTGGAGATTGGGATAAGTTTAACTTGTGGAAGTTTACTTCTACAGTAACTGAGCCTGTAATTCGTGCTTACTCAATGGCAAACTATCCTGAAGAGAAAGGTTTGGTTAAGTTTAATATTCGTATTGCTTCACCGCCTCCAGGTAAAGATGAATTGCCACCTGGTCAAATGTCTTCTTACGTATTTAGCCTTAAGCCTGGTGATACAATTAAAGTATACGGTCCATTTGGTGAGTTCTTCGCTAAAGATACTGATGCTGAAATGGTATTCATTGGTGGTGGTGCAGGTATGGCGCCAATGCGCTCTCATATCTTCGACCAACTTAAGCGACTGAATTCTACACGTAAAATGTCATTCTGGTATGGTGCTCGTAGTTTGCGTGAAGCCTTCTACAGCGAAGAGTATGACATGCTACAAGACGAAAATGAGAACTTTAAGTGGCACCTTGCTCTTTCAGATCCTCAACCAGAAGATAACTGGGAAGGTTATCAAGGGTTTATTCATAACGTGCTTTATGAAAACTACTTGAAAGACCATCCAGCACCAGAAGATTGTGAGTTTTACATGTGTGGGCCGCCAATGATGAACTCGGCGGTAGTGCAGATGTTACTTGACCTAGGTGTTGAGAATGAAAATATCTTGCTAGATGACTTTGGTGGTTAATCTACCTAGTTGATAAAGACCCACCAATAGGTGGGTCTTTATTTTTAATGCAATCGAATATCAAAATGAAGTTTATGCCTAAAAAAATTATCTTAATTGCCGGTGTCGTATTTGTTTTAGCGATCTTGGTTAGACTGTTTTCCTTCACACCTGAATTGGTAAGTTTCTCTGGTCCTACTATGGGGACTACGTATACGGTAAAGTTTTATACCAATGAGAATATGGATTCAGCATGGCAGTATAAAGATGATGTAGATGCAGTTTTGGTTCGTATTAATGAGCTTATGTCTACCTATGACCCTCAGTCTGAGCTTTCACGATTTAATAAAGCGGCTATTAATACAGACGTAATGGTTTCAACTGACTTGGCATATGTTGTCGATCAGGCCTTGATGATTAGTAAAATGTCTAATGGTGAATATGATGTTACTGTCGGACCATTGGTTAATTTGTGGGGTTTTGGCCCTGGTAAGAAGACAGATACAGTTCCTAGTGTAAGAGAGATTGCGATTGCACAACAAAATGTGGGCTTTTCAGCAATTAAGTTAACGGGTCAAACACTAGCGAAAACAAAAGATATCTATATAGATTTATCTTCTATTGCCAAAGGATATGGTGTAGATGCAGTTGCACAAAAACTCGAGCAACTTGGAATTGAGTCCTACCTAGTTGAGGTGGGCGGTGAGATTGTTTCTAAAGGTGTAAAACCTGACGGTGAACCGTGGCGTGTGGCTGTAGAAAGCCCTAATGGTGGCCATAGTGTTGTTCAGAAAGTGGTTGAATTAGCGGATGTCGCTATTGCGACTTCAGGTGATTATCGCAATTACTTTGAAAGAAATGGCGTGCGTTATTCGCACACTATTAACCCGAAAACAGGTAAACCAATAACTCATAGATTGGTTTCTGTTACAGTAATAGAAAAAAGTGCCACCTTGGCAGATGGGTTTGCAACCGCGATAACAGTATTGGGGCCTGAAAAGGGTTTAGCCTTTGCAGAAAATAACGGGCTTGCTGTTTATATGTTGGTGAAAGAAGATTTAGGATTTGTAGAACAGTATTCAAAAGCGTTTGAACCATATTTAAGCGCTCAATAGGTTTATTAATTTAAGAAATGTGAGGTGATTCTATGCTTACTATTGTGTTGGCATTTGTCGTGATGTTGCTACTTGTTGCTGCAATGGCTGTTGGTGTACTGATGGGGCGTAAGCCTATTTCAGGTTCTTGCGGAGGTATGAGTTCATTGGGTATGGAAGTTGCCTGTGATATTTGCGGTGGCGACAAAGGAAAGTGTGACGAAGAAAACAAGAGTGTAGCTGCAACTGTTCAGTCTGATGATCAGTTTTACGATGCGTCCAAGTAAATAAATATAAGGGGATACTATGACAACTAGGCATTATGATGTCGTGGTTTTAGGTACGGGTCCTGCGGGTGAAGCTGCTGCGATGAATGCAGCAAAGGCAGGAAAGCGCGTTGCCGTTGTTGAAGCGAGTGATCAGGTTGGAGGCAGCTGTACACATCTGGGTACGATTCCTTCAAAAGCACTTAGGCATGCGGTTAAAGAAATTATAGTGTTTAACACTAACCCCATGTTCCGTGATATTGGCGAGCCGCGTTGGTTCTCATTTCCGAAAGTGCTTAAGCGAGCTAACAATGTTATCGGTAAGCAAGTTAAAAGCCGTACAGAATATTATGCCCGTAATAGAATTGATATTTACTTTGGTCGTGGCAAATTCAAAGATGCAAATACGATAGAAGTTGCAACTGAGCAGGGTCCTGAGTTGCTAGGTGCAGAGAAGATCGTTATTGCAACAGGCTCAAGACCTTATCGTCCTGCTGACATCGATTTTGATCACCCAAGAATTTATTGCTCTGATACCATCTTAAGTCTAAGTCATACACCAAGAACCATTATTATCTATGGTGCGGGTGTTATCGGTTGTGAATATGCCTCTATCTTCTGTGGTTTGGGTGTTAGGGTTGAGCTAATTAACCCTGGTCCTAAACTTCTTAGTTTCCTTGATGATGAGATTACAGACGCGCTTAGTTATCATTTGCGTGATAATGGTGTTTTGATCCGTCATAACGAATCGTATGAAAGGATTGAGAGCACTGAACGCGGTGTTGTTATGCACTTGAATTCAGGTAAGAAAATGCGTGCTGATGCTTTCTTATTCTGTAATGGTCGCTCTGGTAATACTGACGGTATGGGTATTGAAAGTGTTGGTATTGAGGCTAATAGTCGTGGGCAATTAGCGGTTAAAGATAGTTACCAGACTTCTGTTGAACATATTTATGCTGCTGGTGATGTGATTGGTTGGCCAAGTCTTGCTAGTGCTGCATACGATCAGGGGCGCTCAGTTGCTGCTAATATGTATGGACTAGAAGGTGGTCACTTTATTAGTGAAGTGCCAACTGGTATTTATACCATTCCTGAGATTAGTTCTATTGGTAAAAACGAAGCCGAATTAACGGCTGAAAAAGTACCTTATGAAGTAGGTAGAGCTTTCTTTAAGCATACTGCTCGAGCACAAATTACCAACGAAGGTGTTGGTATGTTGAAAATTCTTTTCCATCGTGAAACGCTTGAGTTGTTAGGGATTCATTGTTTTGGTGACCAAGCTTCTGAGATCGTGCATATCGGTCAAGCAATTATGAAGCAGAAAGGTGATGCAAACTCCCTTAAGTACTTCTTGAATACCACCTTTAACTACCCGACTATGGCAGAAGCATATCGTGTTGCTGCATTGAACGGTTTCAATAGAGTCTTTTAAGTGACTTTTGGTTGAGTTGAAGAGTGTTATAAAAAAAAGCGCCAATAGGCGCTTTTTTTATAACGATAATTCAAGCTTAGCTGCCTTTTACTGCATAAATGCCGGGAAGGTTACGGAAGAACCCTTTGTAGTCCATGCCGTAGCCAAATAGGAACCTATCATCAACGTCGATACCGACATAATCTGGGCGCATTTCAACTTTTCTGTCGTGTAGTTTATTGATGATGGTCGCGCTATATACTTTGGCTGCACCATGGTTTTTAAACCAATCAATAATTGATTTTAAAGTGTGGCCTTGATCAAAGATATCATCAATCACTAAAATTTCTCTTTCCTCTAATTCCGATTGAGGGTAACAAAGCCATTTAAGGGCATCTCCTTGAGTTTCCATGCCATAACGTGTGGCGTGGATGAAATCTATCTCCAAAGGAAAGCGCAGTCTCTGTAAAAGAGCTGATCCAGGTACTAGGGCGCCATTCATCACACATACCACTAGTGGAAGTTTGTCGCTCAAGTCTTTGCTAATGTTTGCTGCCATTTTATCTAAAATGTCATTTAATTGATCTTCTGAAACAAGGCAGTCTGCTTCATCTAAAACTTTATTTAATTGTTCGATTTTTGTCTTCATTTAAAACTGGCTCTATTGGTTTTGGCAAAGTTTACAGTAAGCGAGTGTTTTTGCTAAGGCTTTGTTGGTGAAGGGCTGCATTTAAACTTGCCGAGACAAGAATGATAGTCCAACTAACCTGCAGCCAAATAATAAGAGTGGGTAATGCAGCAAAAGCGCCATATATAATTTGATAGTTGGCGAAAAGCTGGGCAAAGGAGCTGAATATATAATTGTTTAGCGAAAGGAGTATCGTACCAACTAAAGTTGCTATTAGAGTGGGCTTTGTTTGGGTGTTTATGTTTGGTGTTAAATAATTAAAAGTAAAGAGAAGTAAAAAATACAAAATGAAAGTACTCAAGCTCGCCAAATGGGTTAGGAATTCAGCAATTTGAATGCCTTGCCACTTTAGTGTAAGAAGGGCTGCATAAATGCTGAGTCCTAACCCTAATAAAATGGGGCCTAAGGTCAGCATAGCCCAATAGGTCAGGAGCCTGTCCTTGATATTCCGATTGGATTTGATTTGCCAGATGGATTGAATGGCTTGCTCGCAGCTGTTTAATAGAAATAATGCAGTGAGAATAAGAATAATTAGTCCTAGAATAGGAAGGTTTTTTGCTTGTTCTGAAAAGCTAATTAAATAAGGGAGTAGAATATCGCTGCTACCCGGTGCTAAATGAGACTGTAGAAAATTTATGATATTAGACTGCATTGTTTTGAGTGTCGGCGTGAAGCCAAGAATACCTAAAATAATTGTAATAATAGGGACGGCAGCTAATAGGCTTGCTAGTGTCAACTGATAGACTCGTAATGAGGCATTGGCTTGTTTATAAAGCTGCAGGCTAAGTTTAAGTTGGCGGAAAAATGAGCTTTGTAAAAATTGCTGCATGAATCTAAATAGTCCTAGTGATTAACTTTTAAGCAGTCTTTCTTTGATCTTATTAAAAATAGAAAAATAAACTGCATATTTATGATTTTATTTGTTTTTTTATTTGTATTTAAGGGAGCAAGCGTTGCGCCAAGTATAAGCTTCTTGTATTATCCTTCGCATTCTTTTTAGCGGTATTTTTACGGCTGTTTTTGATCAGAAATCTTATTTTGAACAAAAAACAACCACGCCAAACGGACATATCCATGTTTTTGGTTGAAAATGTCTAGCTTTTTATAGAGACCCTGTTGACGCAGGCGTTAGCTTCCCTATAATAGCCCACCACGAAAAAGCAATGAGTAATGCGCCTGTAGCTCAGTTGGATAGAGCATCCGCCTTCTAAGCGGAGGGCCAGGGGTTCGAATCCCTTCAGGCGCGCCATTCATCTCATTGTTAATAATCAACTTAATTTTTTAAGCTTTGCTGTCAAAAGTTGCTTGTATATCGATATCTTTTAATTGGTATTCGACAAGGATAGCAAGGTTCCCAAGGGGAGTTATATGCAAGTTTCCGTAGAGACAACATCGACAATTGAACGCGTTCTTACTATTAGTGTTCCTGCTGCTCGTATCGAAGAAAAAGTAAGCGCAGAAGTTGCTAAAACTGCGAAAACTGTTCGTATCGATGGCTTCCGTAAAGGCAAGGTACCTGTAAGCGTTGTTAAAAAACGTTACGGTCAAGGAATTCGTCTAGAAGCTGTTGAACAAATCATGCGTGATGCTTATGTAGAAGCAGTTCAAAAAGAAGACTTACAACCAGCTGGCATGCCATCTATCGAACCTAAGAAGATGGAAGAAGGTGCTGATCTTGAATTCGTTGCGAAAGTAGAAGTTTATCCTACAATCGAATTAAGCGATCTAACAAAAGTATCTGCAGAGCGCGTTCTTTCTGAAGTGACTGATGCTGACCTTGATACTATGCTAGAGACATTGCGTAAGCAGAATTCTGAATGGAATCCTGTTGAGCGTGAAGCTGCCGACGGTGACCAAGTTGTAATCGATTTTGTTGGTTACCTAGGTGATGAAGCCTTTGAAGGCGGTGCTGCTGAAGGCCATAAACTAGTACTGGGTTCTGGTACTATGATTCCTGGTTTTGAAGATGGCATCCTAGGTGCTAAAGCTGGCGAAGAGAAGACAATCTCTGTTACTTTCCCAGAAGATTACCAAGCTGAAAACCTAAAAGGTCAAGAAGCTAGCTTCAAAATTACAGTAACTGAAGTTGCTGAACAGGTTCTACCTGAGTTAGATGATGCTTTCGTTGAGAAATTTGGTCTAGCTGAAGGTACACTTGATGCGTTGCGCGCTGAAGTACGTAAGAATATGGAACGTGAATTGAACCAAGCTGTTAAAGGTAAGCTTAAAACTGGTTTGTTTGATTCATTGGTTGAACTTAATCCAATCGAAGTGCCTCAAACTGTTGTTGATCAAGAAATTGATGTTTTGCGTAAGCAAGCTGCTCAACAATTTGGTGGTGAAGGCTTTGATGCTTCTCAGCTTCCAGGTGAATTATTCCAAGAAGAAGCTAGCAAACGCGCTAAACTTGGTTTACTAATTTCAGAAGTTGTTAAAGTTAACGATATTAAAGTTGAAGATGATCGTGTTCGTGCTTTCTTGGAAGATATGGCGCAAGCTTACCAAGAGCCACAACAAGTTATCGACTTTTACTTGAAGAACAAAGAGCAACTATCTCAAGTTCAATCTGCTGTACTTGAAGAGCAAGTTGTTGATAAACTGCTAGAATCTGCTCAAGTTACTGAAGTTACTTTGGGTTATGAAGACGCTATTAAGCCAAACGCTCCTGCTACTGCTGAAGTAGAGGAAGGCGAAGAAGCATAAGATAACTCTTATCTTTCTAATTAAGGCCGACATAGCTAATGCTATGTCGGCTTTTTTGTTTTAAGGAATGGAATATGAATTTGACGAACCCAACTACTGGTCCTGTTGCAATTACAAGTTCAGGCTTAGTGCCTATGGTGATAGAGCAAACTGCTCGTGGTGAGCGCTCTTTTGATATTTATTCGCGCTTGCTCAAAGAACGCGTTATATTTCTGGTTGGCCAAGTAGAAGACCATATGGCTAACTTGGTCGTAGCTCAGCTATTATTTTTAGAGTCTGAGAATCCAGATAAAGATATTCATTTATATATAAACTCCCCTGGTGGTTCTGTGACAGCCGGAATGTCTATTTACGATACCATGCAGTTTATAAAGCCAGATGTTAGTACTATGTGTATTGGTCAGGCTGCAAGTATGGGTGCTTTGCTTTTGACGGCAGGTGCAGCGGGTAAGCGTTATTGCTTGCCTAATTCACGCGTTATGATTCACCAACCTTTGGGTGGTTATCAGGGGCAAGCTTCTGATATTGAAATTCATACTCGTGAAATCCTAAGTATTAAACATAGGTTGAATGAAATAATTTCATTCCATACAGGTAAACCTATTGAAGAAGTTGCTGAAGATACGGATCGTGATAACTTTATGGATCCAGCTGCAGCAAAAGAATATGGTTTGATTGACGATATATTGTTAAAACGCGAAGTTTAATTGGTGAATTTTAATGTCAGACGATAAGTTCAGTCGAGGAGAGCATTCCGATCGACTTTTATATTGCTCTTTCTGTGGCAAAAGCCAGGATGAAGTTAAAAAGTTAATCGCTGGTCCTTCAGTGTATATTTGCAATGAGTGTGTTGATTTGTGCAATAACATTATCACGCAAGAATTGTTGCAAGGTGAAGAGACGAGTGAAGAAAGTGATGAGTTGCCAGCGCCGGCTAAGCTTAAATTTGCCCTTGATGAGTATGTTATTGGTCAAGAAAAAGCTAAGCGAGTCTTAGCGGTAGCTGTTTATAATCACTATAAACGCTTAAAGCATCAGGGTAAAACGGATGGTGTGGAGTTAGGTAAGAGTAATATCTTACTGATAGGACCAACTGGTAGTGGTAAGACACTATTGGCTCAAACTTTGGCGCGTGTATTGGATGTGCCATTCACCATTGCTGATGCAACTACTTTGACAGAAGCGGGTTATGTTGGTGAAGATGTTGAAAACATCATTCAAAAGCTGCTGCAAAAATGTGATTACGATGTTGAGAAAGCTCAGCGTGGTATTGTTTATATCGATGAGATCGACAAAATTTCACGTAAATCAGATAATCCTTCAATAACACGTGATGTTTCTGGTGAAGGTGTGCAGCAAGCATTACTTAAGTTAATCGAAGGTACGGTTGCTTCTGTTCCGCCTCAAGGTGGTCGCAAGCATCCTCAGCAAGAATTCTTACAAGTTGATACCTCAAATATTTTATTTATTTGTGGTGGTGCTTTTGCAGGTTTAGATCGTGTCATCAGTGATAGAACCGAAAAAGGCAGTATTGGTTTCTCTGCTGTTGTGAAGAGTAAGGAAGAAGATAAAGTCTTCTCTGATACCGTTCACAATGTTGAAACAGAAGACTTAGTTAAGTTTGGTTTGATTCCTGAGTTTGTTGGGCGTTTGCCTGTAGTGGCGACCTTGGCTGAGCTTGATGAAGCTGCGCTTATTACTATTTTGAGTGAGCCAAAAAATGCTTTAACCAAGCAATATCAGCATTTGTTCGAATTAGAAGGTGTTGAACTAGAGTTTACTGAAGAGTCTTTGCAAGCAGCCGCTGAATTGGCGCTAGAGCGTAAAACGGGTGCGCGTGGATTAAGAAGTATTCTAGAGTCTTCCCTATTGGATTGTATGTATGACTTGCCATCGCGCGCTGATGTGGTGAAAGTGGTTATGGATGCAAACTCTATGAAGGGTGAAACAGCGCCGCTTATGGTGTTAGAAAAAGGTGATGAAGCAGTTAATAACTAATGAGCTAATTTAGGCTTCATTGTATTGTTTTAGATCGAGTTTTAAGAAAAGGTCATGCTTTATTGCATGGCCTTTTTTTGTTTATGTGACAGATTTATACGCTTTACAATAAGCTCTATGTCAGTCAATCTAGTATTCTTTACTATATTAAATTAATGCATTTTACATTTGTCATCCTTAAGAGCTTGTTTTTTCACATCCTGCCCTTATGTCTTCTGGATAACTTGATATAAGCGCCTTTATATTTATGCGCACTAATTGGAATTTATTATGTCTGAAATGTTAACTTTACCAATGTTGCCTTTGCGTGATGTGGTTGTTTACCCACACATGGTGTTGCCTTTGTTTGTTGGGCGGGCTAAATCTATCGCAGCTTTAGAAAAAGCAATGGAAAATGACAAGCATGTCTTTCTTGTTGCTCAACAAGATGCTTCTAAAGATAACCCTGAGAAAGAAGATTTGTATGAAATAGGCACCACTGCGAAAGTGATGCAGCTTTTACGTCTTCCTGATGGCACAGTAAAAGTCTTAGTAGAAGGTGGAGTAAGAGCCAAGCTATCAAGTCTTGAAGATGAGGGTGAGCTTGTTAATGCTAAAGTCACTCCAATGGAAGAAGCGGTAGAAGAAGAGGGTACAGATTATGGCCCTATGCGCGCAGCCTTATTGAAGCAACTTGATGAATATGTATCTGGTAGTAAAAAAATACCAAGTGAAGTTGTAACCTCTGTTAAAGCAATCGAAGAACTTGGCTCTTTGATTGATAGTATCGCTGGTCATATGAGTCTGAAGCTTGAAGATAAGCAGCAGTTGCTTGAAGCTTCTTCATTAATTGAGCGTGGTGAATACCTTATTGCTTTGATGGATGGTGAGTTAGATATCGCGCATCTGGAAAAAAGTATTCGTAGTCGTGTTAAGAAACAGATGGAAAAAAGTCAGCGCGAGTATTATTTGAATGAGCAAATGAAAGCTATTCAAAAAGAGCTTGGTGATATGGATGAAGGTAGTAACGAACTAGATATACTACAAGATAAAATCCAAGAGTCTGGCATGAGTAAAGAAGCGTCAGAAAAAGCGGATGCCGAACTTAAAAAGTTACGTATGATGTCGCCGATGTCTGCTGAGGCTACTGTTGTCCGTGGTTATATCGATTGGCTACTATCTTTACCTTGGAAACAGAGAAGTAAGGTAAGAAATGACCTGACCTATGCTGAGAAGGTACTAAACCAAGATCATTATGGCCTTGAGGATGTTAAGGAGCGTATTTTAGAGTTTTTAGCAGTTCAGCAAAGGGTTAAGAAGGTAAAAGGCCCTGTGTTGTGTCTAGTAGGGCCTCCAGGTGTTGGTAAAACCTCTCTGGGGCAGTCAATTGCGAAAGCGGTTAACCGTAAATATGTGCGTATGTCCTTAGGTGGAGTGCGTGATGAAGCTGAAATACGTGGCCATAGACGTACTTATATTGGTTCTATGCCAGGTAAGCTTTTGCAGAAATTAGCTAAAGTAAAAGTGAAAAACCCACTGTTTTTGTTAGATGAAATCGACAAAATGGGTATGGATCAACGTGGTGATCCGGCATCTGCTTTGTTGGAGGTGCTCGATCCAGAGCAAAATCACACTTTTAACGATCACTATTTAGAAGTCGATTATGATCTGTCTGATGTGATGTTTATTTGTACTTCTAATAGTATGAATATTCCTGGTCCATTGTTGGATCGTATGGAAGTGATTCGCATACCTGGCTATACGGAAGATGAAAAATTAAACATTGCATTAAGGTATTTGCTGCCTAAACAAATTAAATTAGCAGGCTTAAAAAATCATGAAATTGAGGTCTCAGATGAGGCTTTAATGGACCTAATTCGTTACTACACCAAAGAAGCAGGCGTACGTGGATTAGAGCGAGAATTGAGCAAAGTTTGTCGTCGTGTTGTGAAACAACAGGCTTTAAATAAAAATAAAAATGCAATTTCTGTGACTAAAGACAACCTAGAAGACTTTTCTGGCGTGAAGCGCTTTAGCTATGGCAAAGCAGAAGATAAAAATCAAATTGGGCAAGTAACAGGTTTAGCTTGGACCTCTGTTGGTGGTGAATTACTGACAATTGAGGCGGCAGGAATGGCTGGTAAAGGTCGCCATGTTAAGACAGGTTCTTTGGGCGATGTCATGCAGGAATCCATTCAAGCAGCGCTTACCGTTGTACGTAGTCGAGCGTTAGGTTTAGGTATCGCAGAGGACTTTCATGAGAAAGTTGATTTACACGTGCATGTGCCTGAAGGTGCGACGCCTAAAGATGGCCCAAGCGCAGGTATAGCAATGTGTACAGCGATTGTGTCTGTGCTTGCTAAGGTCCCTGTGAAGGCGTCTGTGGCCATGACTGGTGAGATAACGCTTCGTGGTGAGGTTTTGCCAATTGGAGGGCTTAAAGAGAAGCTCTTGGCGGCTCATAGAGGTGGTATTAAAACGGTTATTATTCCTCATGAAAATACTCGAGATCTAAAAGAGATCCCAGATAATATTAAATCTGATATCGAAATAGTGCCCGTTAAGTGGATCGATGAGGTCCTAGATGTGGCTTTAGAGTATATTCCTTCACCAAAAACAGCAGAAAGTCCTTCAAAGGCTGAAAAAACTGTTGATGAACAAGAAGCTGTGAGTCATCATTAGGTCAAACTCTGTATTGACATGGAGTGGGTTGGGCTTGTATAAATGCTCAACCTTACAGCATTAGTATGCTGATAATAATACTAAGGAACCACGAGAATACTGAAGGGGTACAACGTGAATAAATCTGAACTTATTGATGCAATTGCAGCATCTGCTGATCTTTCAAAAGCGGCTGCAGGTAATGCTCTAGACGCAACACTTGAAGCAATCACTGGCGCACTTGCTAAAGGCGACCAAGTAACACTAGTTGGCTTTGGTACATTTGCAGTTAAAGATCGTGCTGCTCGTACTGGTCGTAATCCACAAACTGGCGAAGAAATTGCTATTAAAGCGGCTAAAGTTCCTGGTTTTAAAGCGGGTAAAGGCCTTAAAGACTCAGTTAACTAAGTGAGTTTTAGGAGCAGTAGTTCAGTTGGTTAGAATACCTGCCTGTCACGCAGGGGGTCGCGAGTTCGAGTCTCGTCTGTTCCGCCATTAAACGAAAGGGTGTGCTCCTTACCAGGGGTGCACCCTTTTTTATATATATTCATAACTTAAGACGGAGGCAACATGCTCCAAGATATAAGAGATAAGTCACAAGGTATTGTCGTAAAGATAATCATAGGTTTTATCGTGGTGACTTTCGCTCTGTTTGGAGTGGATGCGCTTGTAACAGGTTTTACTACATCAGATACAGTCGCTGAAGTAGACGGCGTAGAGATAACAAGAACTGAGTTGTTACAATCTGCAGAAATACAAAGACGTCAATTGATTTCAATGATGGGTGGACAAATAGATCCTGCATTACTGGAAGACACATTGCTACAACGTCGTGCATTGGAAGAGCTTATTCAAAGAGCTGTTTTGACCAATAATGCTAATGAAATGAACTTATCTGTGTCAGACGCACAAGTTGATCAGTATCTAATTCAGGCCGAGCAGTTCCAAACTGATGGTCAGTTTGATCAAAATAAGTACCTAAATTTTATTCAAACCTTAGGTTATACACCTTTGGCATTTAAACAAAGAATTAAACAAGACATCTTGCTTCAGCAAGGTCGTATTGCTTTATCAAGTTCTGATTTTGTGTTGTCGAATCAGGTTGATCAAGTTCTAAAACTGCAAAACCAGCAGCGTAGTTATGACTATGTTCGTTTCTCATTGGCAAACGAAGTTGAAGCTACCAAAGTCTCTGAAGCTGAAATAAAGCGTTATTTTGATGAAAACACACAATCTTTCCAGAACCCAGAGCAGGTTAAGTTAGATTATGTAATTATCTCATCTGTTGATTTTCACGATAAAGTGAGTGTTTCTGCGTCTGAGTTAGATCAAGCTTATCAAGTGGCAACATCTGGTGCGCCTCAAGAAGAGCGTCTAGCGTCTCATATTTTGATAGAGAGTACTGCTGATCGTACTGATGAAGAAGCACGAGCTTTAGCGCAAGAAATCAAAGCTAAGATCGACTCAGGCACTAAGTTTGAAGTGTTGGCTAAACAATACTCTGATGATTTGGGTTCTAAAAATTCCGGTGGTGATCTAGGCTATGTAAGTCCTGGTATGATGGTACCTGAGTTTGAGAACGTGCTATTTAGCATGGTGGTAGATCAGGTTTCAGCGGTTGTTGAAACAGAATTTGGTTATCACTTGATTGAACTAAGAGAAATTAGCAATGTAGATACACCTACATTGGCTGAACTAGAGCCTGAGCTAAGACAAGAGATTATTGACCGTAAAGCGCAAGATGCTTTGTTGAGTGCTCAAGAAGATATCACAGACCTTGCTTATGCAAGTGATGATCTAAATACATTAGCGTCAGAATATACTGTGAATATTATGCATTCTGATTGGTTCGGCAGACAAGGTGGTGCTGAGTTAATCTCATCTAATGCCCAAGCGATTGCAGCAGCTTTTAGTCCAGAGCTTCTTGAAGATGAGCTTAATAGTGGTTTGATTGAGCTGAACGAAGAGCAGGTTGCTATTGTTCGTATTAATGAACATAAAGCGCAGTCAGATATGAGTCTAGACGAAGCTAAACCAGGTGTTGAGTCAATTATTTTAAAAGAGAAGGCAACAGCCAATCTAAGACTTAAAGCTGATGCAGTGATGTTAGCTGAAGATAAGTCCAGTTGGACACATGTTGAGCTTGCTAATCGTGGCCGTGATGATGTTAGTGAAATTGTTTTCAAAATGGCTCGCCCACAAGGACAAGAAGCAACAACGAAAGTTGAGGCTTTAAATGATGGCGATCTCGTATTGATCAGTTTGCTTCAAGTTCAAGATGGTGATGCAGGTGAAGATGAAGCTCAGCGTGACTATATTGAGCGTTATCTGAATCAAAGTGGTGTATCTCAGACAATTGCAGCTCATCAGGCAGCATTAGAAAGTGCCGCTGTAGTTGAAAGGTAATTTGTTAAAGGTAACTACCTTAACTCTCTAATCGCTTTTTAAAAAGCGATTAAGAGATATAAAAAAACCCATCATAAGATGGGTTTTTTTATATCTGATATTTAGCTTAGGCTTGTTCAAACCAGCTAATACTCGGGGCAAAGAATGCCTGTCCTGTGACGGCTTTGGTATATTGCATGAGTTTATCCGTGTGACCAGATCCGTCCCCCTGCATCATATTCTCCAGCATCTTGCTAAAGTTAACAGGGCTATTGCAATAGCTTGCGAATAATAGTCCTGCTTCAGAAAGGCTCGCGTAAGGCATACTGTGACGAAGAATCTCTAAGCCTTCTCCTTGGTCGTTTTTAGCAGAAGCTCGTTTCACATGAGCTGTGAGAGGCTTGTCTTCGCTTTTATATTCAATGTTATCTTGCTTTGTTCTACCTATGATGTCTTCTTGCTCTTTTGTTGCCAAGGTTTGCCAGTTATCAAGATTGTGTACAAAGCGTTGTAGGTGAATATAAGAACCATTTGCGTACTCAGCATCATCTTCTTTTTTAACCAAGGCAACATTTGCTCTTTGGCTGCCTTCAGGGTTTTCAGTGCCATCAACAAAGCCTGTTAGGTCTCTGCTATCTAAGTATCTAAAGCAAGAAACTTCCTCAACTATCTCAACGTAGCCAGATAAGAGTGTCATGATCTCTTTTGCTAGGAGATAGGTGAGATCTCGACGATTCGATCGAATGTGTAAAAGCAAATCTACGGGGGTGACTGGTGTTGCTGGTGTTGACTGAATATCTGGAAAGGAGGTTAGCTCTTTTGGTTGAACGTTTGGTGAAATTTCTTGCCAAAATTCGCTGCCAATAGCAATAACGCCATGAGGGTTACTGGCTGCATGAGATTGTTGAAAAACAGATACTAATGATTGGGCTTTATTGAGCTGTGCCTTAATGCTGTTTTTCTTATGTTGAAGTACGTTGAGAGTGATAAATAGGGCATCTGTGTTCGCTGTTGCTGTAATGCCTGATTGATAAATGTTTGACAAAATAAGCTCCTAGGCAGCACGAAAGCAGTTGTGCTGCTGATTAGGTTAAAAATTTGGATACAAGGTTTTTAGCTTGCTTGATTGGCTTGGCTTGGCTTCTCCGCTATAAAATTCTTCTAGAGCATCTGCAAGGTCACTACCGTCCCAGTCTGTTGCAGCTGTATTGGAATACATGATTAATTCCGCTTCCATGATTAGTTGGCTTAGGCTGCTTGATTCACTTAAACGCTTAATATCATCAAGACCATTTATTCTGTCTTCGCCCCATCTGTGTCTCGCCCATTCTAGGCATTTGCCTCTAAGAGATTTTAGGTCGTGATTCTTACAAGCATAAATAAGCTCTTGATAAGCGCTTTTTTCATCTTGTGTGTTAAGCGGGGCAAAAACTTGTAGCGTTGGTACTTCTTCTTGTTCATTTTTGCTGCCGACTTTACGCTTTCTAAGCATTAAAATAATGGCACTTATTAACGTTGTTCCAGCTATCAATAGAAGGGTAGCAATAATGATATTTTTTATGCTCCAAGATGACTTGGTATCTTGAGTAGTTAGTTGAACATTGCCCTCCAGAATTTTATCGTCTTCAGGTTCTGTTTTTTCTTTTGGTTTAGCGAGAGAAATAGGCGCAACTGAGCCTGTTTGAGGGGCTAATAGTTTTTGTGCTTTACCTTGGCCTGTTGGATCAACCAATGACATGCCTGTGACTTCAACGCTCGGTGGAACGGCATAGGTGCGTTCAAGTTGCCTTGTTTCCGTATTCCAGTAAACAATTTCAATTTCTGGCAGAATTAATTTACCTGGAATGGTTGGTACAACTTCAATGCGAATTGATTGCTCACCCGTTATACCAGAGTCAGATTTATGACTGTTAAATTTAGCTGGTTGAGGGTATAGCTTATAATCTCGAGTGCTGGCATAAGCAAAAGCGGGCATTTGTTCAGGTAAAGCGCCTTTGGCAAAGGCTTCAATTTGCCAAATAAGAGTATCGCCCACTTTTACGTCCGTTGTTGGCGACAAAGAGTTTGTTAAGCTTACTTGAGTCGCTGGTAACCAATCATCACTCGGGTAGCTTGCGGGAATCGGAAGAACATCCAGTTTAATTGCTTTGCTTTGTGCCTTAATTAAGCGTCGACCTAAATTTGTATTGATCATGGCAGAGATTTTTTGTGGAGGAATCTCTAATTGACCACTTTGCTGAGGGAAAGCTAAGTAATCTCGAGTAATTACCTGATATTGAGAGCCATTAACTTCTTCATAATGAATCTGGTCATCGGCTAATCTTTCAATTAATAGGTTTGGGTGGTTGGGTGTTGAGATATTGGCATTTTGTAAAGCAAATGCGGAATACAGCTTAAGGCTAATAATAAGCTCTTGCTGTAAATAGGGCTGTTCTTGTGACACCTCTAAATCAATAATGACTGGCGGGTTGCCGTTTTCATCTAAAAGCTGTTGGGCAGTTTTAACTTTTAGCTTAATTGGCTGAGAGGCAAGCTCTCCTACTGTTATTGCCGGAATCACAAAATCGCCTGTCGATTTAGGCATAAGAGAAACGACCCAGAAGCTAAGGGATTGGCTCGTGCCTAAATTGAAGCGGAATTGGCTGTTTTGGCTTTGACTTAAAACTTCAAAGTCACGTTTTAAAACGCTTAAGTCTGGCCCTTGCCCGGTTTCAGGAAAGTCTGTTCTGATTGTTAATTGAACGATATCATTCTCATAAATCGATTGTTTATCTAATGTCGCAGTAACACTGGCAGCATGAATGTTGGTGCTAGTAATCAAAAATAAGAAAGATAACGATAAAGCTAATAGCCTTATTAGGGCGGTTTTTGGCAGCATAATACTCTTGCTATAAAAAATCTGTGAAATCAAAAATGTATTTACTACCATATTGGGAGTCCATCCTGTTGTCTATAGCGATTTTCTGCACGCTTTTCCTGATGTAAATACCATAACTTTCTTTTCAGTAATCCGCCTGGGTCATCTTGGATTTGTCTCATCCATTGATTTAAAGCAACTTGTTCTTCCGAAGTGAGGGGGTCATCTTCTTGTTTTGGTGGTTTTTGTTCTTGTTGTTCACTTGTATTTTCACTTTTTTTATCTTGATCTGATGAATTCTTAGGCTGCTCTTCTTGCTCTTGTTTATTTTGTTCATCGTTATTTTTATTTGGGTCCGATTTTTGATCGGACTGGGAGTCTTGATCTTGGCTTTCTTGCTCTTCATCTTTTGATTGTTGAGAGTCTTGATTTTGCTGTTTTTCTTGCTCTTGTTTTAGCTTTTCTAAATAGTTTAAGTTTTGTTGGGCTTCCGTAAATTCAGGTTTTATTTTGAGCGCGGTTTTATAGGATGCAATAGCGTCATCTAATTTACCAGCAAGGGCTAGACTATTGCCTTTATTGTATTCAAGGCTGGCTGAGTTTTGTTGCTCGTTTAAAAGGCTAAGTTGTTCGGCCGCAGCATCATAATTGCCTAGGGCATATTGGCTTGCAGCTTGCCATTTAGGGTTTTCAAATAATGGTTGTGCTGATTTCCAGTCCCCTTGATCAACAAGTTTCTGGGCTTTTTGATCTTGAGTGTAAAACCAATCTAGCCCGATAGCATCTGCTTTGGGTGAATAAGGTAAAATAGCAATAAATAAGGCTAACATGACACCTGCTCTAAATTGATAAAGTAGCCAAATTAGAAATGGTAGAGCAAACCAGTGGCCCTTATCGACCCAGTCAATAGATTGACTTTTTGCTTCGACTGCCTTGTCTTGGTTGCTGATAGGAGTAGATAGGATAGCTTCAATATCACTAGGTAGAAGGTCGCTAGAATAGTAATCAGCGCCTAACTCTCTAGCTAACTGATTGAGTTCTTTAACGGGAAGCTTAGCAATTACTTGACCTGCTGAAGTGCGTAAAATATTGCCATCTGGTAGTAGAATGTTGGCGCCTTCTTTGCTGCCAACTCCGATTATATTCAATTTCACGTTATAGCCTGAAAGCTGTTGTTTAATGTTGGTATTGTCGCTTTCGTTAACGTCATCTGTAAAAAGAATGATATTTGTATATTGTGTCGGGTCGCTGATAAGAGCAAGTGAGGTGCTAAAAGCTTGTTGAATGTCGCTGCCATAGAGAGGCATTATTAACGGATCAAGTGCTAATAAAAAATGCTTAAGAGTCGACTTATCTTGGCTAAAAGGGCTAATGACAAAGGCATCACCAGCATAAGCGGTTAGTGCTATATTGCCTTCTTTTATACTGACTAAAAGATCTTGTACCTTCTGTTTTACCCTAGTTAAACGGTTAGGTTTAATATCTGTTGCATACATGGACAAAGATTGGTCAAGGATAAGAATAGTTTGCATGGGGGTAATGTATTTCTTTTCTTCCTTTTTTTCCCAGCTGATGCCGGATATCCCAACTATTAATAGACTGACTAAGAGAATACCTACCCAGCTAGGTAGGCGCTTTCCAGACTTATCACTGACTAGGTGCTGGAGTAGTTTTGCATCGATAAAATTAGTTAGTTGATTCTGTTCAACTTTGTTCTCTTTTTTTACTATGTAGAGAAAAAGTACAAAAGCGATAAGAATTAAATAGTTAGGGTTTGAAAAATAAATTAGATCAAAAAGTGTCATCAGAAACTTCCCCTTCTAATTGCATTCCAGCGAGTGTAAAGCGCTAAAAATAGAAAGAATAAACTTCCAAGGGCTATCATATTAAAAAGCGTTGTCTTGGGTCTTTGCCATTGGTCTTCACCTGGTGTTGGCTCAAGCTCATCTAAAGTCGCATAAATTGATGCCAGCTCTTGAGTGCTTTTTGCACGAAAATATTGCCCTTTGGTCATATCTGCTATTTTAAGTAATAACTCTTCATCTAGGTCTGTTGAAGGGTTGATGACTCTAGGTCCAAAAAAGCCTTGGCTAATCATTTGCTCGGCACCAATGCCAATGGTGTGAATTTTAACCCCTTGTTTGGCTGCAAACTGTGCTGCTTGATCAGGTTTTACACGGCCTGCGGTATTGGCACCATCCGTCATAAGAATCATAACGCGCTTATCTGCATCAATGTTTGCTAGGCGTTTTATTCCTAAGCCAATAGCATCTCCTATTGCTGTATTCTCACCTGCAAAACCGATTTGCGTTTCATTTACAAGCTGGGCAATGGTGTCGAGATCATAACTTAATGGTGCTTGAAGATAGGCTTTACTACCAAACACAATAATACCTATACGGTCGCCTTTTCGTTCTTTAATAAACCTATCTAGCACTTGTTTTGCTGCCTGTAATCTATCAACGGCTTGTTGATTTATTTTCATGTCAGCGGTTTGCATACTGCCAGATAAATCTAAGGCAATGAGCAAGTCTCGGCCAGAAGGGGTGACAACCTTTGGTTCACCAAGCCAGACTGGTCTTGCTATGGCGATGACAAGTAACAACCAAGAGATCCATAAAAATAGCTTAATCAGATGTTTTGAAAAGCTTTGACGCTTTAATTTAATGTTGAGTTCTGCATGGTTGAACTGAGAGATGTTTGGCCACCAAAGCGCTTTTTGATCAGATTCAGCAGGACGACCTAACTTTAAAAATAAGGGAGCTATCGCAACGATTAAAAACCAAGGCCATATAAGTTCAAGCATATTTCCTGTGCCTCCGACACCAATGTCTTGTCAGTCGAAGTATTGCTTCCTTCTGCTCTGCTTTTAATGATAAATCAGGTTGGTAAGCACCAGTAACGAAAACAGAACCAAGCTGTTTAAATTGATGCTTTGGTGCAAGGCCTTGATCAAGTTGATCAAAAAGATCTTGGCTAGGTAAAGAGGCTAAATCATTACGACCAAGGGTGAGTAGGCAACGTCGAATAACCTGATGGCATTGGGTTAGAAATGCGACATCGTCCAAAGTCTCTAGGGTGTCAATAAGCTTGATTGCATCTCTACGGTAGAGGTTACGTTTGTAGCTAATCAATTTAATGGTGACGATACTAATAAAAAGAACTACTAAAGCAGCGACAACCAACCAAGTCCACCAAACAGGAGGCCACATAGCTATATTGTCTGGCAAAATATAAGCCGTATTAGGTAGTTCAATTTTAGGCCCAGAAGCTGGGATGTTGGTTGCGTTCATAACTTAATCGTTTCTCGTATCCCTGTTGATTAGCTTAAAGCGCCAAAAGCCATCAAGTGTCTAGCAATCTGAACAGGAGATTCATGCAAGGCAAAATAATGAAATGGAATTCCTACTCGACTCAGTTGGTTATTCATTTTCTGTTTAGCCATTAATCTGTGTTCTTTGTAGGACTGCATGCTGGAGTTAGTGATTTGTATAGTTTGTATACCTTGCATATCCTGCAGTCTATATTGACCTTCAGGGAGTTGATCAAGATGTTCGTCTTCAATGCTTATCCAGTGAATAAGGTTGTATTTAGAAAGTCTTTGTAACTCTTCAAGGTCTTTTTCACTAAGCTCACTTTTATCACTGCATATAATGATTTGCTGATGTCGAATGTTGCGAGCTAAAAGGGACCTCCAGGGGCTGCTCGTTTTAACTTGAGTCAACCTATGTGTGACTTGAGTTGCATCAGAAAGTGAAGTTAATAGCGCGCTAAAATGACTTGCTTGGTTTTTAGCGGGTAAAAACACATCTTTATTCGCAAAGCTTAAGCAAGCGCCTATTTTGTCATTTTGTATTTTAGTACGCCAACCTACAAGGCAAAGTAATTGAACCATACGAGTAGAAACAAACGTATGTTTAGTGCCAAAGTAGGCTTGACTGGATAAATCTAAAGCGAGAATGCGACTGTGCTCTCTTTCTTCGGCATAGACGCGAGTGTGAGTTTGCCCTGTTTTAGCACTGACACGCCAGTCAATATGCCGCATATCATCACTTGCTTGATACTCCCTGACTTCAAGCATCTCCATACCATGGCCCTTCATTCTGGTTAGATGGGAGCCAAGCATTGGGCGACGATGAGGTTGCAAAGGTGCTTTGCCTAATTTTTTTGCAAAAACAGCAAGGTCAGACAGGTTTTGAACATCCAATTCTGGCGAGTCTGGTGATATTAGTGCATCCATAATCTCTACCTAAGCAACAGGTACTCTTTCAAGTAATTGATCAAGTAAAGTATCCGAAGTCAGGCCTTTAGCCTCTGCTTCAAAAGAAGGAATGATTCTGTGCCTTAGAACGTCATGCGCTACCGCTCTTACGTCATCGGGCGTGACAAACTGTTCACCTTTTAATAGAGCGTGAGCGCGGGCACATCTATCTAATGCTATGGTAGCCCTTGGGCTAGCACCAAAATCAATAAGCTTGGTTTGATCGCCAAGGTAATGTTCTGGGTGTCGCGTAGCCATGACGATTTGAACTATATATTCTTCAATAGGTTCTGCCATGTACAAGCCTAATGCTTGTTCTCTAAGAGAGCGAATATCTGCTTCGGTGCAATCAGGTGATTCGATAGCCACCTTATTAGCACTTTGATTTCTGACCAGTCTTAAGACTTTTAGCTCATCCTCAGCATTTGGATAACCTACTTTTAGCTTCATAATAAAGCGATCTAGCTGCGCTTCTGGAAGAGGGTAAGTACCTTCTTGCTCGATAGGGTTTTGTGTCGCAATAACAAAAAACAGTTTAGGCAGTTGGTAGCTTTTATTACCAACGGTAACTTGTCTTTCCCCCATGGCTTCTAATAACGCAGATTGTACCTTAGCGGGTGCTCTGTTTATCTCATCTGCTAGAACGATATTATTAATAACTGGGCCAGGTACAAATTGAAACTGACTTGTTTCTTGTTGATAGACTTCAGAACCTGTTACGTCACCTGGTAATAGGTCTGGGGTAAATTGAATCCTATGGAACTTACTGTCTATGCTTTGTGCTAATGCTTTAGCTGCCGTTGTTTTTGCAATACCTGGTGGTCCTTCAAGTAATACATGTCCATCTGCAATTAATGCAATTAACAATCTATCGGTAAGTGTATTCTGGCCAATAATGGCCTGATTTAAGTAATTTTTTAAACGAGTTATCACAGCATCCATCGAGTGAATGATCCTCATACTTCTGTCAATAAAAGTGGAGACACAATATAATACGACAATCTTAAATGATTGAATTCCAAGAAGACAAGCCTAGATGGGCTTAGTTCAAATATTTATAGGGAATAAGATGGCGTTAGTAGTGGTTGATGTTGCCTTAGCAGCTCATAAATTTCAGGACTTGTATCAAGGAAGAGCAAAATATTTAGTCGTGCAAAGTCGTGATGGTAGAAATATCCAACTACCTTTAACCATATTTCGGCCTTTTCTAACCCATAGTGGCATATATGGCACTTTTGAAGTGGAATTTGATCAAAATTATCGGTTAGTCGATATAAAAAAGAAGTAAACTAACAAAGATTTATTTAGCGGTCATAATGTCCACTAACAATATTGATATCAATTAGGAGTTTTTGATTATGTATAACCTTGCTCGCTCTGTACTGTTTAAAATGGATGCAGAGGTGACACATGAGTTGTCTTTAGAATTATTGGCAGCAGGTCAAAGGCTGGGTGTTAATCGACTTTTGCTTGATAGCGTACCTGATTCCCCTGTAGAAGTGATGGGGCTTACTTTTCCTAACGCTGTGGGTCTGGCTGCTGGGCTTGATAAAAACGCAGATGCATTTGAAGCATTTGGGCAGATGGGCTTTGGTTTTGTTGAAGTAGGCACCGTAACACCAAAAGGGCAAGCAGGTAATGACAAGCCTCGTTTATTTAGATTGCCTGAACACGAAGCAATTATTAACCGCATGGGATTTAATAATAAAGGCTTGGATCATATGATTAGCCGTATTAAAAGCCATGATTACAAAGGCATATTAGGGGTTAACATTGGTAAGAATTTGACTACCTCTGTTGAAGATGCAGTACAAGATTATCTAGCTTGCCTAAACGGTGTCATGCCATATGCCGATTATATTACGGCTAATATTAGTTCGCCTAACACACCCGGTTTGAGAAGCCTTCAGTTTGGTGAAAGTCTTGCTGAGCTTATCTCGCCTCTAGTTGATGCCAAGCAAAGATATTTCGATAATACTGGTAAACATGTGCCTTTAGCCGTGAAAATTGCACCTGACATGAGTAGTGATGAGATCAAAATGGTCGCAGACACGCTACACAGTCAAAAAATTGATGCCATCATAGCTACCAATACAACCTTGTCTCGCGATGCCGTTGCAGGCCATAAACATGCTGATGAAGCAGGTGGTTTAAGTGGCGCGCCGGTTAAAGATGCTTCAACACTTGTCGTAAAAACCTTAGCAGACCATCTACAAGGTGAGCTGCCCATTATTGGTGTGGGCGGAATTTTGACTGGTAATGATGCCATTGAAAAACTGCAAGCTGGAGCAAGCTTAGTACAAATTTACAGTGGTTTTATTTATAAAGGTCCAGAGTTAGTACGTGCAGCAGTTACCAGTACGACAGGCTATTTAAATGAAATGGGCAAAACTAAATAATTAGTTAAGCTGAAAAACGAATAACTTTGAAGAGAGTAAAACGATAAATCACTAAAGCTTGTTAAGAAGTCAATTTGTATGATGGAAAGATGAAGCAAAAGCTATAATGCTTTTGCTTCATACTAGAAACGGTGTCTAATTAGTGGGGAGAGCTTATTGCTTTGAAGGTTCCTTCCACTGGTGTTAGACCATCCCACATATCGACTCTGCCTTCTCTCCAGCCGGCTAACCATTCAGAACGAGAGTTCTCATGGTATTGATTTGATAGCCCTTTAGAGCGTCCTGCCATACCAGCGCGATAGCCTCGTATGTAGGCGCGATGTTGAAGGTCTCGTTTCTGTTTCTTCATTTGACTAATCCTCTAAACTTTCTTTTGTCGAACTTTAAGTTCTAGTAGAGAAGTGAGTGATTGTCTAAAAACACTTTGCTCTAAAAGAGTATAAATTTTCATAAAAAAGTAATTAAAAATGACAACTAGACAAAATTCGCAACTTGAATCAGGCTCAAAATCAGACGTGAGCTATCAACTTGAAATCACCTGTCCGCTAGGTTTGGAGAATGTCCTAGCCCAAGAACTGGCCGGCCGTGGTTTAACCCAAACACGTTTAGGTGAAGGGCAAGTTAAGCTATCGACAGATTTAGAAGGTATGTACACAGCATGCCTTTGGTCTCGCGTTGCAACTCGTGTCATGTTGCCATTAGCTCAGTTTGAAATTGATAGTGCTGATGACTTGTACGCCGGGGTAAAAGCGATTGATTGGGCTGCGCATATGACAGCCACTTCTACCTTAGCAATAGATTGTCATGGTACTAACCATAGTATTCGAAATACGCAATTTGGCGCGGTGAAAACCAAAGATGCCATAGCGGATTACTTTGTTGAAAGAGATGGCGAAAGACCGACAGTTGAAAAACAAGAGCCGGATATTAGAATATCGGTTCGAGTGAAACGCGAGAAGGTTACTGTTAGCTTAGACTTATCCGGTGGCAGTATGCACCGCCGAGGTTATCGTCAACACGGAGCTATGGCGCCATTAAAAGAAAATCTTGCAGCAGGTTTGTTATTAAGAGCAGGTTGGGGGCAAGATGATTTTTCTCAACTGATCGATCCTATGTGTGGTTCAGGTACCTTCCTAGTCGAAGCGGCACTTATCTCTCTCAATATTGCACCTGGTTCGCGTCGTAGCTTCTGGGGCTTTAAAGGTTGGTTGCAACATGATCATAGAATGTGGCAACAACTGAATGACTTTGCAAAGAATGAGCGTGTTGCGCCAGCTGATTTAAGTGTCCGTTTCATTGGTACGGATAATAATCAAAAGGCCATTGCCCATTCACGTGAGAATATAAAACGTGCTGGTTTGACTGGTGTCGTAGAAGTCGATTTGGCTCCCTTCCAAGAATATGATTTTGGAATTGTAGAAGATGCAGCCCCTGGCCTAGTGATGACTAACCCGCCTTATGGTGAGCGTATTGGTGATGAGCTTGCTTTGGTTGCGCTCTATCGTCAACTGGGCGAGTGGGTGGTTGAAAATTGCATGAACTGGCGCTTGTTTATGCTGACGAGTAATCAAGGATTGGCAAAACAGATTCCATTACGTCCAGAGAAGCAAACTCGAGTATTAAACGGTGGCTTAGAATGTCGTGCTTACCGTTTCCCTGTGGTGGAACGCTTTATTAAACAAGATGCAATTGCAGCGCCTGCGGTAAATGGTGCTGGTGCAGAAATGTTTACCAATCGTCTGAAGAAAAACTTAAAGAAATATTCTAAGTGGGCCAAGAAAAACAAGATTGAGTGCTACCGCGTTTATGATGCAGATATGCCTGAATACTCAGTTGCAATCGACCTTTATCAAGACTGGGCTCATGTTCAAGAATATCAGGCACCAAAGAGTATTGATCCTCTAAAAGCCAGACAAAGATTGTTTGACGTGGTTGCGGCTATTCCTAATGCCCTAAATATTTCTGAATCTCAGGTTATTGTGAAGTATCGTCAGCGTCAAACTGGACGAGAACAATACGAGAAACTGGATCAGTCCAAACATGAAATGCAAGTTACTGAGTATGATTGTGACTTTATTGTAAATTTAAAAGACTACCTTGATACAGGGCTTTTCTTAGATCACAGACCTGTTCGTAAACTTATCCAATCTAAAGCAGACGGTAAGCGCTTCTTGAACCTCTTTAGTTACACATCGACAGCCTCAGTACATGCTGGACAAGGTGGTGCTAAATCGACATTAAGTGTTGATATGTCTAATACCTATGTTGACTGGTCAAGACGAAATATCGAACTTAATGAGTTTAGTGAAAGAGACCATAAAGTGGTAAGAGCGGACTGTTTTGAGTGGCTTAAGAATAATGACGATATGTTTGATTTAATCTTCATGGATCCCCCAACATTTTCAAACTCTAAGAAAATGGAGAATGTACTCGACATTCAACGTGACCATGTAGACTTATTAACCTTGGCAATGGCGCGATTAGAGACTGATGGGGAGTTAATTTTCTCTAACAACTACCGTCGATTTACTTTGGATCAGAGTATTCTTGATACTTATGATGTTGAAAATATTACTAAGCAGTCGTTAGATTTAGACTTTGAGCGTAATAGTAAAATTCACCAATGCTGGATCATCAAACATAAGAGCGCCGAAGAGCAAGCTGGGTTAGATAATTTGGATCTATTTTCTGAAAGCTTCTAGCTAGCTTAGCTTAATCAAGTATAGAGCTGTAAGAAAATTGAATAACTCGATATAATTTCGACTATTCGGTCAAACTTCTGTTTAAGGCGATAGCCTTCACATCATTGATCTAAAAGTAATTGATATACCAGACCATTAAACGTCTGGCATATCTTATATGACACCCTATTAAAGAGTTTAAAATGAACAAGACGTACCGATTGGTAATTAGTTGCCCAGACAAAGTGGGTATTGTGGCAGCTGTAAGCCAATTTTTACAAAAAAACAATGCTTCTATTATGGAAGCAAGCCACCACACAGACCCAGAGCAAAAGTGGTTCTTTATGCGTCACGAATTTGACGCTGAAAGCATGCCGCTAAACCTAGAAGAATTTAAACAGGGGTTCCAGCCGATTGCAGATGCCTTCCAAATGGAATGGTATGTGAATGATTCTGCTAATCGTCCTAAAGTGGTATTGATGGCAACACGTGAATCTCATTGCCTAAATGATATTTTGCATCGCTGGCATACAGGTGAACTTGCTTGTGACCTAGTCGGAGTTATTGCTAACCATGAAGAACTAAGATCTATGGTTGAGTGGTACAAAATTCCGTTCCATTGTATTCCTGTTCCAAAAGAAGACAAAATGGAAGCCTTCCAAAAGATTGAGCAATGTATTGATGATGCAAATGCAGACACTATAGTGCTAGCGCGTTACATGCAGATCTTCCCTGAATACCTATGTGAGAAGTATAAACACCAAGTGATTAATATTCATCACAGCTTCTTGCCTTCATTTATTGGGGCGAAACCTTATCATCAAGCTGCGGTTCGTGGAGTTAAACTGATTGGTGCGACTTGTCACTATGTAACTGCAGATCTTGATGCTGGGCCTATCATTGAGCAAGATGTCATCCGAGTTCGCCATAGCCACAGTGCACAAGATATGGTGCGTTTAGGTAAAGATATTGAGAAGTTAGTGCTGTCTCGTGGTGTAAGATACCACCTAGAAAATCGTGTTTTAGTGCATGGAAATAAGACGGTTGTATTTGCTGACTAAGAGGAACTAACCGGAAAAAATTCTGTCTTTGTTTTGTTTCTATAAATATTGACTATATTTATACGGACATTCAAATAAAGTAACAGCGTAGGGGTTGCACCATGAAACTGAAACTTACACCTACTCAGAATTTATGTGTTGGATTTTTAGAGTCTGGATTCAAAGTAATGCAGGTAGATGACCAGTACTTCTTTGTGAAAGGAGATCGTCGACAAAAAGTATTGCCTAAAACATTAGAGGCCTTAGTGAATCGTGGTGCGGTTCAATATGACGAGAATGGAGATTATGAGCTAAGTGACGCTTTTATCGAGCATAGAAAGCAAATGCGTTCGCCGGTTCATATGAACCACACGCGACACTAACTCAAGTACTGACTCTATTGTAGATACAAAAAAAGCCATTATTGTTAAATAATGGCTTTTTTATGGCAAGAATAAAACTATTGAACTTGCTCTGGCGCCTTTGTAAATAAGCTGCCGATAGCTTGAGTTAGTTTAGGGCTGCGATTTTCTCCCCTGAACAATGACCAAAGTGAGCCACGTACAACAGGAGTATGACTTAACTCCGAGGCTATTTGAGAAAAAGCAACATAACCATCATTACGGTTAGCCAGATTTTCCATGGTTAAGGATAATAGTTCTGGGTCAGTGTTAAACCAAGAAGGGCACTTAGCGACTATAGCAACAATCAGCTGTAGTTCATCATCTGTTGCTTGGTTCTCACCTGTCACTAATGAAAGTTTGATTGACTGTAGTAGTCTTTCAGAAGGTGCTGCTTTGGAAACAGAACGAATTAAGGCTGCACGCCATTCTGTGTTTCCACGAGTTGGGTAAATTGTCTCAATAAAGCTCAAGTAGTCATCTTCGGGACGTTCGTGTTCGAGAGCCTTAGCTAGAGCGACAGCCACTGGATGAGGAGCAAACTCGATGGCTTTTTTAATTAAAGGTAAATACTTTGCTTGATTGGCTCTTACCGCTAGATCTGCAATACCTTGTAGGCCTAGTGCCTGCCATGAAGTGTCTTCTTCATTTAAATCAGACTCTAAATAAGTAACTAACTGATCAAAAAAACTGGAAGCATCTTTTTTGAACTGAACGGATAGTGCAGCATGAAAACTGGCCATTCTTTCGTGATCAGGCTGGAAAGCGTATGGATTGTCCTTAAGAGCATCGCTAATGTCAGTGCTGCCATCTTTATTCAATATTCTGTCTACAATCGATTTTATTAAATGGTCACGTGTGCCTAAATTAATGCTGCCTTTCTCATCTATTGGTAAACGAATAAACCAAATAACAGGTTCTGCGTCCTGCTCTGCTTTTAGTGGATGTAATAAAATAGCTAACCAAGCCTGCTGTTTAAATGCATATGGGTAAGGCTGTTGCTTTTTATCAAATTGAATAACTTGAGCGGGAGTGATTTTGCTAACATGACGGCCAATATCATAAAAACTTGCTTTACAGCCAACGAGTTCAAAAAGGTCTGTAAGGGATTCAATATTATTCATTTACGCGAATGCTCTTAAGTAGTGTCTAGTGGGTATTGGGCCCAGATGACAATGCGTTATAGTATGAGCGCAATATTACCTTTTTTTGGGAGAGAAATCAGGTTGGATAAACATCATAAATTAGCAGATTCCTTGCTGAATCTTGAAAAGGTCATGCGTGAAGTCAATGTTTGGCAAATGCCAACCCCCAGCGCCCAGGCTTTAGCCAGCCAACAACCGTTTTGTATTGATACTATGGGATTTGACCAATGGCTTAGATTTGTTATGTTAGCAAGATTCAAATCTATGATAGCCCAAGGCCAGACATTGCCTACTCATTCTAATATTGCACCTATGGCGGAAGAGTTTTATAAGGCTCAAGATGCGCAAACAAAAGTTGCTGTGGTTAACGCTTTAAAAGCATTAGATCTGTGCTTAAATGAAGAATAAAACGTCTAATATGATATTTAAACATCAAGTTGTTAGTGATCTTGCCTTTGTTCTACAAGCGCCTCTCATTTATCAGGATTTTGATATTTCACAGTATTGGTTACCTGATAGCCAAGATAAGCTAGCTAAGTTAGATAAAAACCCTAAGCCCCTTGAGCAGGTGATAAGTGCCTGTAAGTCTCATTTTTTAGGGAGTTACTTCGAAACTTTATTTTCCTTTGCTCTTAATCATTTCTCTTCTTTGCAGGTGGTCTTTGAACATACTCAGCTTATCTCTCCTGAGCGTACGCTAGGAGAGATAGATGCATTGATTAAAGATGAAAATAAACAAGCACATCAATTTGAAGTGGCGATTAAGTTTTATTTAGAATCGAATGCAGAGCTAGGGCATTGGATCGGACCGAACAAAAATGACAGTTTTATAAAAAAATATCAAAGAGCGAAGTCTCATCAGTTAACAATTCTTGATCTGCCAGAAGCTAGGCCACTATTAGCACAACATTCAATTTCATTACCTATTGAAAAGCACTTGTTAATGTTTGGAGTTTTGTTTAATCAAGTTACTGATCAGAATGTTGATTGCTTACTTGATGCTGATAAATATCAAAATGAAAACGATAAGTTTGAGGACGTTAGCCCTTTATCAAAAACAGGCTTTTGGATTCGTATTAACAATTTGTCTTGGTTGCAATCAGGCTATGTCTCGTGTCAGGAATTGATAAAGCCATTTTGGATTTCTGAACCAGTAGATCAACAACTTGCTACGAATAAAGGGTTAGATTTTCATGCTTGGGAGGCGGATCTTGAGGCTAGATTTCAGCAAGATGAAAGGCCAAGAATGTTTATGCTTAAGTGGAAAAAAGCGGATGCTTCTAGTCAAAATCTTCGTTTATTTGTCGTGCCTAAGCATTGGTAACGCTTGTAAAAGATGACGCTTTAGGGCATAAATAGCGACTGATTTTTAAGTTGTTACGTTGATGTCTATTAAAAGTACAAGGCTAAAGGAGATAGCCAAAATTCCCGAATGGGTGGTAGACGTTGATCATGCCAGTATTGCTTGGTGTAACCAGGCAGCCACTGAGCTCTTTGTCGAGTCTAATCCAAACAGTAAGCAGGCATTGCCCGCTATTTCAGCAAATTTGAAGCGTCGATTTGCTCGATTTATCTCGTCTTATGATAAAGGGCCAACGTCACCTATAACTTGGGTTTTTCAATGTATTAAAGGTCATTATTATGACTGCCAAGGTGACCTAATCTCTTTAGGTGCGAATACTTATGGCATCAAAGCCCGAGCAGTTAAAAGACAGACCTTGTTTAGAAATGAGGTAAAGCTAAATGCAAAAGATGATCTGATTCATCAACCCAAAGATCAAACGCCTCACGGAACTAAGTTGCTAAAACCAGAAACTACCTTGTTAGATCTGGAAATGGATAAAAGCACTCCTGTTGATAACACTCGCTCTGACAATATAGATAGCTCTGTAATTAAAGAAAGCTCTGACGGCAAAGGTAGTAACTTACCACTGATGATGCCAATTACTGAGTTTTCGCAACTCTCTTTGGCCGTATTTGATGATAAGTATCGCTTGATAGAAGCTAGTCCGTTATTTAATGATACTTTTTCTGATGTCGACAGCTTAAAAGATATATTTGCCCTCAATTCAGAGTTGAATAAAGCGATTAAATTCTTATCTTCTAAAGAAGCCTTAAACCAACATGGTTTCCCGCTAACGTGGGAGGTAAGGTTGACTACAGATCAAGGGATTCGTTGGCATCAAATAGAGATGCACTATGATGTACAGCAAGCTCGAAGTTTTCTCTCATTGTTAGATGTCCATAATTTAAGAGAACAAGAAAACTCATTATTCAAGCTAAAAAACTATGACCCTCTAACAGACCTTCCTAATCGACACTTACTTTATCAAGAACTGGATTTAACCTTAAAAAACTCATATTTAAGATCAGAAGAGTTTGGTGTGCTTTATTTAGACTTAGATGGATTTAAGGTCGTGAATGATAGCTTTGGACATAGAGTGGGAGATGAGCTGATTGTCCAAGTTGCAAAGCGTCTTTTGGCAACGTTACCTAAAGGGGCGAGACTGTTTCGCTTAGGGGGTGATGAATTCGCATTGATACAAGAAGATATCAGTTCAATTGATAAGCTAGAAGAATTAGCGCAGAGCCTGATGCAAGCGGCTTGTGCTGCTTATCCGATTGCAGAAATGGAAATGTTGATTACTGCGAGCATAGGTATTGCTCATTACCCAAGTCATGGCGAGGATGTTGATACGCTTCTGCAACGTGCAGATGTGGCCATGTACCGTGCTAAATCTATTGGGCATAACTCTTATAAAGTCTATAACAGTAAAATGTCGCAATCTTTGAATGCCTATATGACTCTCGGTGGCGGCTTAAGGCGTGCAATTGAGAATCAAGAATTCGAGCTTTATTACCAGCCAAAAGTGCGTTTGTCAGATCAGTTTACCGTGGGAGCAGAAGCACTAATTCGTTGGCAGCACCCTGAGTTTGGTATGATCTCTCCTGATAGGTTTATTCCTATTGCTGAAGAAACAGGCCTTATCTTGCCATTAGGGGAGTGGGTTATTCGTACTGCCTGTAAACAACTACAAAAATGGCGTGAGCAGGGATACCCTGAAATTAGCTTGTCTGTAAATTTATCTGGTCGTCAGTTTATGCAGGCCGATCTCGTCTACATGGTAAAAGAGGTGTTAGCAGAAACGGGAGTGAATCCGAAAAATCTTGAGCTTGAATTAACCGAAAGTATGTTGATGGCAGATGCCGACCAAACGATTGAGAAGTTGCATGGCTTTAGAGAGTTAGGCTTAAGTCTTTCAATTGATGATTTTGGTACTGGTTACTCTTCTTTGGCTTATCTGAAAAAGTTTCCTATACAGACATTGAAGATAGACAGATCTTTTGTACGAGATCTAGGTAGTAACTCTGATGATAATGCGATAGTGAAAGCCACGATTGCCATGGCTTCAAGCTTGAACCTGAAAGTGATAGCAGAAGGGGTAGAAAACTATTCTCAGCTTAATGTGCTTAAGAGCTATGAGTGCCAAGAAGTACAAGGTTTCTTTTTTGCTAAGCCTATGTCTAGTAATGATTTCTCAGTGTATATGCAAAAGGAATCGGGAAACCAAAGCAAAAGTTTTAGGGCATTGCATTAAGTAAGCGGTATTAGACATAAGTTTAAAGACGAATAGTATTGGTATCTATGCATCAAGGTTATTTTTCTTGTTTCCTTAGTTGCATCTGCCTAGACTAGCCCAATATTTTTTAGGATCTCATGATACTGTGTTAAACAACCTAATATGTCCCCTAGATGGCGAGCCATTAACCTTGGAGTCCCGATCACTCGTTTGCCGGAATGGCCACACATTTGATCTCGCTAAGACGGGATATGCCAATCTTCTTCCTGTACAAAATAAACGATCTAAAGACCCAGGTGATAATAAAGCCATGGTGTCTGCAAGACAGGCATTTTTAAACAATCAGTCTTATTTAGAGATAGCTCAAAAAATCAATGACATCGTCACTAGCTTCGTCGCAACACGAACAGATAATCAGATTCGTCTATTAGACGCAGGGTGCGGTGAAGGTTATTACTTGTCTCATCTGCAAGAACAAGCAGATTATGGCTTGGTATCTAGTATAGGCTTAGATATCTCGAAATGGGCAGTTACCGCAGCGAGTAAACGCAATAAATCTTTATCTTGGCTGGTCGCTTCAAATGGTCATTTACCTATGCCAGAAAACAGATTTGATGGCATTCTATGTTTGTTTGGTTTTCCTGTTTGGTCTGAGTTCGAGCGAGTTCTGTCTGAGGAGGGCTTTGTCATAGTTGCTGATTCAGGTGAAGAGCACCTGATTGAACTAAGAGAAATACTTTACCCTGAAATTAGGCCTTATAAAGCACCTAATTATGAGGGAATAGATGGCCTTGATGTTATCTCAACTCAATCTTTACGTTTTTCTTTTGAGGTTAACTCAAATCAAGAACTAATGAATTTACTTGCTATGACGCCTCATATGCATAAGTCACCTTATGCAGGTCGTAAAGCAATCGAAGCACTTTCCCACCTATCTTTAACTGCAGATGTCACTTTTACGGTTTTGCAAAAATGCAAAGTAGAAGCGTCATTGGAGACTTAATTGAATGTCTAAGCTAGATAACTTATTTTCAAATAACAGAGAATGGGCTGAATCAATCACTCGAGAGCAGCCTGATTTTTTCGAAACGCTATCAAAACAGCAAAAGCCAGAGTATTTGTGGATTGGTTGTGCTGATAGCCGAGTGCCAGCAAATGAGATAATTAACCTCATGCCAGGCGAAGTCTTTGTACATAGAAATATTGCAAATGTAGTTGTGCACACAGATCTAAACTGCCTGTCTGTTATTCAGTTTGCAGTTGAGGTGCTAAAGGTTAAGCACATTATGGTGGTTGGCCATTACGGCTGTGGTGGTATCAAAGCGGCATTAGACAGTGAAGAGCATGGTTTGATTGATAACTGGTTAAGGCACATTAAAGATGTTCATCGTTTCCATCAGGATAAGATGGATGCTGAAACAGATGAAAAACGAAAGTTTGATCTTCTATGTGAGCTTAATGTTATCGAGCAGGTCAATAATGTTTGCCAAACTAGCATAGTGCAAAAGGCTTGGAATAATGAACAAGAGTTGCATGTGCATGGTTGGGTTTACGGTATTAATAACGGACTGATCAAAGATCTTGATGTAACCGTTAGCTTAAACGAAAAGTTAGGCTAAGAAAAGTATTAAGATAGTTGCCAAACATCTAATTCATTGTTTGATGTTTGGCTGTTGCCTTGAGCTGACTAATTGCTATCGGCGATAACTTGAGCGCAAGCTGAGATCGTTTGACGAATCCACATATGGCCTGGATCATGTTGTAACAAAGGGCTCCACAACATTTTCAACTCGACCGGTGGAATTTCAAAAGGCGTTGGTAGTACTACAATTTCAGTGCTTTCACCTAATAAACGGGTGGCAAGTAATGGTAGTGTTGCGACTAAACCTAATTGCTCGGTTGCTCTCATTGCCACATTGTAGTTACGAGTAAACAAGCGAATGCTGCGTTTTAATCCCATGTCTGCTAGCGTCGAATCAACCCAGCCAAGCTTTTGTACTTCATCAGGTTGTACACCGACACCTACCCCAAAACCTGTTTTACTTACCCAAACATGTTGAGCGCTCATATAGGAATCTAAACTCGGGTTCTTAGCAAGTTCACTGTCTTTGTGAGCGATACAGGCAAACCTATCTACCCAAACTGATTTTTGGTGGAAAGATTGAGGTAAAGTTTCGAAGCGGTTAATAATGAGATCAACCTTACCTTTTTCAACATCATGAAAACTCACATCACTTGGATTCATGACATCTAAAATGACATTAGGTGCTTCTTTTTGCAGTCTTGCCATAAGAGGTGGAATAAGGGTCGCTTCTGCATAATCACTTGCCATGATACGAAAAACACGAGAGCTAGAGCCAGCGTCGAAACTTTGACCTAGATGAAGGACTTCATCTACAGATTGTAGAATTAAACTTACTCTAGGTTGTAGTTGAATTGCCAGTGCTGTGGGCATCATGCCATCACTGGTTCTGACTAAGAGAGGGTCGTGAAACAAGTCTCTTAAGCGGCGTAGACCATTACTCATAGCTGGCTGAGTAATGCCTAGTTGGTTCGCGGCGTGAGTGACATTTTGTTCTCGAAGTAGAGAGTCTAAGTAACGAAGTAAATTTAAATCCACTTTATCTAACTGCATATCAAACTCTCATCACAAATTTGACCCGAATCATACTGTATTTAGGGCCTAATGAAAAATCCCTAGTGTCAATTTCTAGTGTATTTGTGATATTAAATGGGTTAGACATTGGTCTAGATTTAAGACTGCTATAAAGCTAATCAAGCTTGATATTTAATTGGGATTGAGTTTGCACACTGGGGTTTGTAAAAGACTATTTTGACTAGTCTAACAAGGCTTCACTGAAAGCGAAGCCTTGAAGTAGTGGGCAAAGGTTAAGCTATGAAGAGAGGCTAAACTAAGGGGAGAACCTCGTAGCACGCACCCATAGTGTGATAATCCGTTTTACCCGCAGGGCTTTTGCAATCATCCATGGCTTGATTATCTTTGGTCAAAATTCTAAACCAAGCCCCATAGTCATGATCTATCATGTGATCCCAAGCGTACTGCCAAAGTTGCGAGTAGATTTCCCAGTACCTGTTGTCTTGAGTGGCCTTTGCAAGCCAAGCTGCGGCGGCAAAACTTTCTGCTTGTACCCAAAAGTATTTATCGCCATCACACATGGAGCCATCAGGTCCGTAACCGTAAATAAGGCCTTTGTCTGTGTGATCCCAGGCTTTATCCCAAGCTTGGTCAAATAAACTTTTGGCTGTGGTGACTAACCAAGCATCAGGGGCTCTATGGTTAAGCATTAGCAAGAGTTTGCTCCACTCTGTTTGGTGCCCTGGTTGAAAGCCCCAAGGACGGAAAAGGTGTTTAGGGTCATCTAGATTGTATTGCCAGTCAATCTGCCAATTAACATCATAGTGTTCCCAAATTTGTCCTTGAGCTAGGTTTGCTTGACGTTGACAAATATTCTTTGCAAGTAATTTAGCGCGTTCTAGGTAGCGCTCTTCACCTGTTGCATCAAAAGCCGCTAGCATGGCTTCACAGCTATGCATGTTGGCATTCTGGCCTCTGTAGTCTGAAACTGTTTCCCAGTTATCAGAAATTTCATCTTTGTAAAGACCAAAAGCCTCATCCCAAAAGTGTGTTTCCATCAGATTGAAGGTTTCATCAAGCCAGCTTCTTGCTTCCTCTACACCAGACTCTAATGCTTGAGCATAGGCTAAAATGACAAAAGCTAAGCCGTAACAATGGTTTGTGTTATCGAGATTTTTGTCGCCTTCTAGTAGCCAAGTATAACCGCCATCAGTCTTTTTATGACGCTCTCTTAAATAGCTTACACCATGTAGCATGGCTTCAAGATAATCAGGGTTGCCGCTTGCCTGGAAGGCTTTAGCATAATTGAAAATAAAGCGAGTACTACTTACCAAGTGACGTGTCTTTGTATCGTAAATGTCGCCATTATCTTTGAAAAAGTGATAAAAACCACCATCAGGGTCTATGCACCTTGGATGATAGAAATTCATGGTTTTAGCGATGTGTGCCTTAAGAAAATCAGGGCTTTTAAAGTCAGGATTGGCTGTCATATCAAAAAAACTCACTAAGCAATTAATAGGGTTAAACACAGAGTAATCTAATTATTAATTAAATCAATTAGATTTAATTAATAATTTTCAGTAGTTTCAATAGATTGTTTATAATTTTCATTTTGCCAAGCATTTTTGCTTTTAAATCAAGGTCATTTCTTTAATGAAGCATTCAGGTAGCACATCTGAACAAAGTCGTCTTTACAATGAACGCATTATTCTACAAGCGGTACGAGAGGCGCCTGGCATCTCTCGTGCTCACATTGCCGAACTTACAGGGCTCAGTGCGCAAACTATTTCGGTTATTACTTCTTATTTGATCGAGCAAGAGCTACTTTGTATCACGGGTAAAGTTAAGGGAAAGCGTGGCCAGCCTTCAATCAAACTAGAGATTAATGCTCAGGGTGCCTATGGTTTGGGGATCAATATAGATCGAGACCATATCAGTGCTGCGCTAGTTGATTTTAATGGTAAGTGCTTATTGTTACGTCATTGTGATGTGCATTTTCCAACTGAAACTGAGGCAAAACAAATTGCACTTGGATTAATTGAAGAGGTGCGTGAAACCCTGGGTGATACTTGGCAAAAAGTACAAGGTGTTGGCCTCACCATGCCTGACTATATGGCAGAGTGGCTAGAAAGCTTGGTGCATAAGGCTGATGAAGCGTTAGATCTAATGCATTTGAAAAATGCGATGGCGTATTGGGCTTCAGACGACTTTCAGCTGTGGTTGGCCCGTCATACTGAGAAAGCTGTTGTTTGTGAAAATGATGCAAACGCCTCGGCAATTAATGAGCTTCTCTTAAGTGGCGGTGAAATCTCCGCTCAAGACTTTTTCTATATCTTCATTGGCGCTGCCTGTGGAGGAGGAATAGTGTCCCGAGGGGAGTGTGTAAGAGGAGCAGCAGGTGGTGCCGGTAACTTTGGTTTGATACCTACAGCTAAAGGTGAATTGGGGGAGTGGATTCTAGAGGCCTTATCCAGTGTCTCCTTAAGGCGCTTTTTGACTAAAAAGCATTTAGATTACTCTCGACTTGAAACTGATCACTTGGATGAGGAGTTGCTTAGTGGAATAAAGCTGTGGAGCCAAAAGGTGGCTGCAGAAGTTACACCAGCTTTAATTAGTGTCATCGCTATTCAAGATCCTAAACGTATTCTTCTAGGTGGCCGTTTAAATTCCGTGGTGTTACAGCCTTTAATTCAAGCTCTGACTCATTCTCTTAAGGATCAAGCGCCTAAGGTGCTAAGTTTACCTAAGATAGAGGTCGCTGAAACAGCCATGACATCAAGTATTGTTGGGGCTGCGATTCTTCCTCTTTATCAAACCTTTTCGCCTTATCAATCACTGCTTCTGGTGTCAGATGGTAATGTGATACAACAAGCACTCAATTCTGTTAATGAGCCTGTAGTCGGATGATTTTAGAGATACATTGTCACGACCGAATCGGCATGGCTACTCAGGTTTTGGATCTATTCATTCCTTATGATATTGATTTAAAAGGAATTGAAATTGATAGAAAGCATGAGCGAATGTATTGCGCTTTTGCTGATATTGCATTTGAACAATTGCAAACTTTGCTGGCTGAAATTCGACGAATTGATGGTGTGATTGATGTTAAAACCGCTTTATTCACACCATCCGATCGAGCTCATAATGCTTTGTTTACCTTGTTAAAGACGCTCTCTGACGGTGTTGTGTCTTTGGATTTGTCTGGTTATATCATGATGGCAAACCAAGCGGCGATTGAAGATTTACAGTTGGATAAGCACTTTTTAGGCCAGCCTCTCAGCCAGTATCTTAAAGGTGTTCACTTTACTAAAGAGTACTTTTCCAGTGCTAATCTTACTAAGTTAAAACGCTTTCAAAGTAAGAGGGTAAGGTTAGCAGGTAAAACACTATTACTTGAAATGCTGCCTATCTATGTGCCGGGTGAAATCGAAGGTGAATCAGTCAGAGCGGGGGCTGTGCTGCAAATAAAATCCGAAGCTCGATTAGGCTTACAAGCACAAAAACTAAGGCGTGCTGCTGCACAAGATATTGTGCTCGACCAACTGGTAACCAAAAGTGCATTAATGCGTTCCTTATCTCGAAAATTGACGGCTTTCCTACCCATGGCAGCGCCTATATTTTTATCGGGAGAAGCCGGTGTTGGTAAGCAAGATTTGGTAAAAGCCATGATGCAAAGTTGGCAAAAACTAAATGGTTTTGGGCAAAGTAAATTAAAAAGTATTAGTGGTAATAAGCTCACTGCAAAGCATTTAGAGCCAAATCATAAAGGCCAATGGTGGATAATCAATGAACCTCAATGGATAGGTCCTGAAATGCAGCAACAAGTGTTGGATTACCTTGATTGCCTTGATGTTACTGGTTTTGACTATAGCCGTCTTATTTTTGTGTCAGAGCTTTCATTAGCTGAATTAGCTGAACAATACCCAGCACAGCAGGCATTCTTATATAGACTTGCCCAATTAACCTTGAACATGCCACCTTTAAGGTTGCGAAAACAAGACTTATCTGAATTAACCCATTATTACTGTCAGCTTGCTTGCGTTGATTTAAATAAACCTATGTTAAAGATAAGCAGAGCCGCCTTTAGTAAGCTCTCAATGCATTCTTGGCCTGGAAATTTAACGGAGCTAAGGCATGTCTGCTATCAAGCTTGTTTACTTACCAGTAAAAATATCATTGATATAGATGATATAAGCTTGGTAAGCCATACAAAAATGCAAGACACAGAATACGACGTTGAACTTTTAGACGGTTCACTAGATAAAACCATGAAACAGTTTGAAGCTAAGCTTTTAGCTAAGCTGTATCCAGAATACCCAAGTAGCCGTTTATTGGCTGAAAAGGTGGGGATGAGCCACAGTGCTGTGGCTAATAAGCTTAGGGAATATAGCATTAAGCAAAAATAGCCTGCTTTTGGTTGTTTATTACCTTGTCTAAGCTTGGTTTATTCATGATAAAAAAAGAGGCTAGAAAGCTAGCCTCTGGCTTTAATTAAATGCAAAGCTTCATGACCAAAAAGCATTTCATCAAACAAACCTAAACTGAGCAGTGTGAACTCATTGCAAGGTGTCGTCGTATCATCAGATGATGGTGCTATCTGAAAACAAGGAATAGTGTAAAAGGTAGGTAGGGTAAATAATCGGTGGAATCAGTTGAAGCTTAGCGAGTTTAAAGTAAATCTATATATTTGAGCATTAAGTGGCAAAACTAGCGAGTACGAATGAATGCGAACTTGTTGATAGGCTTGACTGAAATAGTTTGGTTTGGCTGGCTATAGATAATTCTGTTTGTGGTTGCAGTGTTTTAAAAACTATTTATTCAGGGAGAATAAGTTTTTTATTTGAAACAGGCCGTAGTGTGACAGTTAAGCTTAAGAGTTTAAGCTTAACTGCGGGTTTTGGGCTTTTACCTGAAAAACTGATTGGCTCTTGTTAATTAATTTAGCAACTAATGCATTAGTTTTTTTAGCAAGCTCATAAAAGCTATTTGCAGTATCTTGGCTGCTTGATTCAAATCCCCATTGCTTTAAAAGTGCTTCGTATTCTTGTTGTGAATCCATCATGTATTCCTCTTTAATTGTGAGATATGTTGTTTAATTACAACAAATTCATGATAAGACTCATTCTAGGTAAGAACAAACGATGCTTTTTCACTATTTAGGTTAGAAAAATTCATCTATTTCTTTCAGCTAGTGCTACTAGCGGAATGCTAAGGTCTTATTAAAGAAGGGGGGGATTCTTTTGGCAATTTAAGGAAACGACACTAGCTCCTACGGACTATATCTCTTTGGTTAAGTTAGCTGCGCTATTAAGGCGCTTTTCGTTTTTTAATTCCGGTAAGTCATAACCAAATAAATCTAAGCATGTTTTTTTAGAAAATAACATGTTTATCCTTGTGTTTTTTAATAAAACAGTTGAAATCTATACGTGTATAAAAGTGAATATGTCGCGATTAAAGAGGGGAGTAAAGAGAGTAAGAAAATTAAAACAGTATTTAGAATACTGTTTTTAAGAATAGCGCAGGTTAACCATGATGTTTTAGTGTTAGCGAATTTCATATTATTCACCCTTTTTATAAATCAGTATTCGAATATCCTAATTTATAAAAAGGGTCTAATAAATATCGATTATTGAAACTGAGTGTTTCAATAATGGTCTAAAAACTAAATTGTTTTAATTTTTAATTCAGGTGGTGGTAATTCATGCGAATCTTCAACATAGAAACTATCGCTATGTGCACCTTGCCACCATTGTAACCAAGGATAGGGGAGGCTTGGGTTAGAGGTTAAGTCACCTTCTACTAATGTTGGTATTGTAACACCTAGCGAAATACTTAAGTTATAACTTGTGCGCCTTTTTATCATGTTGGCGGTGAGTTGCTTGGGGTCTTCTAAACCTAAACTACCGACTAATTCAAAGAAGCTATGTAATGTGTTTCTTTGAAAATTAGCAACTCTTGACGCTTTCGCATCGATGTCTATCGCTTTTCCTCGAACTGGGTCCTGTGTGGCAATACCTGTTGGGCACTCGTTAGTATTACAAGATTTACTTTGGATGCAGCCCAAAGCCATCATCATGGTACGAGCAGCATTGACGGTATCTGCACCTGCTGCAATCTTACTTAAAAGATCAAAGCTTGAAGCTGTTTTGCCTGATGCTATGATTTTTATCTTTTGTCTAATACCACAGCCAATCAGCATGCTATTAGTGAGATAAACGGCATCTAAGCAGGTCATGCCTAAGCGATTTGAAAACTCAACAGGGGCTGCTCCAGTGCCACCTTCAGCGCCATCTACCGTGATAAAATCAGGATAGATGTCCATTTCAAGCATGGCTTTACATATGCTTAAAAACTCAGCTGGGTTGCCTAAGCAAAGTTTAAAGCCAATGGGTTTGCCCTCGCTTAGCTCTCTAAGTTTTTGAATAAAGCTTAACAATGCTTTAGGATTTTTGCATTCAGGGTGGGTTGAAGGTGAAACACAATCTTTATCTTTTGGAATACCGCGAACTTGCGCTATTTCATCGGTAATTTTGGCTTTAGGCAACACTCCGCCATGGCCTGGTTTTGCGCCTTGAGATAGCTTTATTTCAATCATTTTTATGGACTTGAGTGTGGCTGTTTTAGCAAAACTTGTTGGGCAAAAATCGCCATCATGAGTACGGCAGCCAAATAACCCCGATCCTATTTGCCAAACTAAATCACCGCCATGTTTTAAGTGATAAGGGCTAACGCTGCCTTCACCTGTATTGTGGCTAAAGCTTCCTTTAGAGGCTCCCATATTAAGTGCTTCAATTGCTTGGCTACTTAAAGCGCCAAAACTCATGGCAGAAATATTTAAATAGGCAGCATTGTAGGGTTGTAAGCATGCAGGCCCGCCAATGAGGACTCTTTTCTGTGTTTCTTTCACTTCTTTAGGTGCGAGTGAATGCCATAAGCTGAGATAGTTTTCTTCTAATAGTTCTCTTTGAGTACCAAATGCTATGGTGTCGCGAACGTTTTTAGCTCTTTGATATACCAAGCTACGTTGCTCTCGGTTAAAGGGTAATTCTTCTGTTTCGCTGGCAACAAAATACTGATGAATTTCTTTACGAAAATTTTCTAAGAAGTAACGGATATAGGCAGTTACTGGGTATAAACGGTTTAAACTGTGAGGGCTGAAGAAAATGTCATAAGCGCCGATTACCCCATAGCTAAGCGTTAAAGCTAAGCTAATTAAGGAGAGGCCAGAGCCTGTAATACTAAACCAAGTGAGTGTTACCAGGTTGCCTAAAATCGCTATGATCCAATAACAAATTTGCATTAGGGTCATTTTTGATTCCTTTTAAATAGAGGTTAAAAGCTAATAAGAGTATATGCATTAGGCCTAAAGTTAGTGTAATTAAGTCGTCTCCTTCATGTGACTAAAATGAAATTCAAGACTAAGCTCTATGATAAATAAAAGCTGAATTAGTTCGAATTTTTATTAGGTTTTTATTGAGTAGGAACTTCAAACTAGATGCATATTTGTTGCTCTAACACTTTTCAAGCATAGATAATCTCTAGCCTATTCTGAAGAATATTAAATAGAAATAACAAGGATTGTGTTTTTCCCCCATTAATTTACGACACTTGTCTAAATGCGGAAGAGAATGAATGAACTTGTTAACGACAAAGCAGGTAGTGATACGAATACTGGCAATCATTTTTATTGTTGAGTTGGTGATCATGTTTATCCTACAGCTGATTCCTCACAAATTAAGCTCCATAGTTGAAGCCGCCCTCGATGCCTCCATTTTAACTTTGGTATCACTCGCCCCTATCTATTTCTGGGTCATAAAGCCTTTTGTGGATGCGAACCAAGAGACAATCCTGCGCATCAATAAGTTGGCATTAACAGATCCTCTCACTCAACTAGGTAATCGACGCTATTTTCTCAGTTGTATGGAAAAGGTTATTTCTAGTAATAGCCGCTATAAAGAGCAGGCAGCGATCGTATTAATTGACCTTGATGGTTTTAAGAAGATTAATGACGAATTTGGTCATGAAGCTGGCGATGCTCTTCTAGTCGAAGTTTCGTCAAAGTTGCAGAGCCTCATTCGGCAAGAGGATGTTGTGGCTAGACTGGGTGGTGATGAGTTTGTGATACTGCTGCAACGTATGTATGGCAATAGTCTAGTAAACCGTGAAATTGTTCAACAAATTGGTATAGAGCTGGTGGGGCTTATTAATCAGCCTATACGCTATAAGGAACAGACCCTAAATGTTGGAGCAAGTGTTGGCATTAGATTGATTGATGGTGATGAGAAGGATGTTGATGCGCTTATTCGTGCTGCGGATGTTGCCATGTATCAAGCTAAAAAGCGGAACACACATAAAGTGGTATTTTCTTAAGCTTTTGAACTGAAGTTTGAGTTTTTGAATGGCGTGAGTTTGCTATAGGTTTGAGTGCTAGGCGTGACTAGAGTGAGTCACTCGAACTCTGAATTGAAACTTGCTAAGCATAGGCACAAAAAAAACCGATCAACGGGGAATTCGATCGGTTTTTGCTTGTTTCTTCAATTTTACTTTTCACGATTTACTTACTTTTCTTTATTACACTAAATTCATTAAAGCACAAAAAAGTAGAAATGACAGGAAAAATTAATTTCTATAACGTTTAGACTCTTGTTCTTGCTGCTTTTTTGCCTGTAGTTTACGGCGCATCTCTTCTTCAGTTTCTATGCGAATTGGTTTTAAAGATTGTACTTTAGCTTGCTTACTAATGTTTTTTGCCAACACGAATATAGCCAAGCAAACTGCTGAAAACATCATAAATTCGATCATATTGGCGTACTCCAGATTCTTAAACTTATTTTTACTATGACTGAATCATGGATGAAAAGGTTCAATAGGTAAAGTAAGAAAATTATGTTTTAAGTAATTTTTCTATGGGTTAAGTTAATTTATATAAGGTCAGTATGCGTTTATTCAAGGGGGAGTCCATTACGGGCTATTTCGATAAAGTGTCAAATAGCCCTGTTTAATGGCTTAATCTTTCATGTTTTTAAGGCGTTTACTTAAAGCTGGTTGTGATACGCCTAACATACGAGCAGCTAAAGATTGATTACCTTGAGCGCGGCTCATGGCTTCTAAAACCAATTGTTCAGCCATCTGGGTTAGGGTTGGTATAGGCATGTTTGGATGAAAGCTGACGCCTTCACCGTCATCTAGCTTGAGTTTGTCGTTATCAAATAAGTGAGTAAAGCTTGAAGTATCTAAAGTTTCCCCGTGACTCCGGCTTACTGCATCGTATACCAAGGCTTTAAGTTCACGAGCGTTTCCAGGGAAGGTATAACCGCTTAATAGCAAGGTCAGGCTTTTAGGGACTTTTAGAAGTTTTTTATCTATGTCATCACAAGCGAGTTTGACGAAATGCTCAATGAGCAGAGGCAAGTCAGAGAGTCTTTCACGTAGAGGCGGAATCTTAACCTGATGGGTCTTAAGGCGGAAGAATAAATCCTTTCTAAACTTACCTTCATCTTGTCTTTGCGCTAAGTTTTGGTGAGTCGCAACTATGACTCTAGCCTGAATTCGCTTAGGTTTATCGCTGCCTAATGGGTAATACTCACCCTCTTGTAGCAAGCGTAATAATTTAACCTGGGAGGCTAGGCTTAAATCACCAATTTCATCTAAGAAGAGAGTGCCGCCAGCTGCTTTTTCGACTAGGCCTGGTCTTTCTTTGTCAGCGCCGGTAAATGCCCCACGGCTGTGGCCAAATAAGGTGTCAGCAAAAATATCATCATCAAGCCCCGCTACATTGACTGTCACCAACTCACCTTTGCGGGAGCTAAGAGAGTGTGCAACATTGGCAAACAGCTCTTTACCTACGCCACTTTCACCACAAATTAGAATAGGTTGATTGGTTTTAGCAATTGACTCTAGGTATTTGAAAACTGACCACATAGATGAAGAGGCTGTAATAATAGCATCAAATAATTCTGGCTTTTGTAGCTCTGTTGTCAGAATTTGGCGTTTTAATACTTGGTTCTCGATGCTGAGTTCCTGAGTACGAATTGCTCGTCTGATCCCTTCAATGATTTGGCTTTGCTCTGTGGTTTTAACAAAGTAATCAAAGGCGCCTTGTTTTACACAATCAACTGCGGCTTCCACCTGATTAAGGCCACTAATGACGATAATGCATACATCTGGGTACTCTTCTTGAAACCAAGTTAGTAAGTCTCTACCGGATAGTTCAGGCATCGTTAGATCGAGCAATACCAAACCAGCATTTAGTTTTTTCATTAGCTCTGGCACCTTTCTAGGTTCAGAACAGGTATGAATGTTGGTGATATCGTTGCGTTCTAATGTGAGAGACATACTGCGTAAAAAAGATGTCTCGTCATCAACTAATAAGATAGGGAACTGCGGGTATAAACTTGATTCTGAATCTGAAACTAACATGTCATTAATACTTCTTTTAAAGTCAAAATGGATGTAATTAATAGGTATCAAAGAGCGAAATATTTAATGTGCCCATTATTCCCTAACTTGGTAGCAATCACATTATTTTGCGTCTCTTTGTTTATTAACTTAGGTTATTTATCTTTTTAAGGCATATAGCAGGGCAAACTAATTGTTACCGTTGTTCCTACTTGTTTAACTGAATCGAACTTCATATTACCTTCATGGGCTTGTACTATGCTGGCTGACACAGATAAGCCTAAGCCTGTGCCACCTTGTTCTCGTTTTGTGGTAAAAAATGGGTCAGTTAATCGAGAAAGTAAGGCATCATCAATACCGCAGCCTTGGTCTTCAACTTTTATGATGATGCGTGTTTGATCGACACTCAGTTTGCTCGACACCCTAATTCTTTGAGTTCTACTTTCTAGTGCATCACAGGCGTTAATAATCAGATTTATCATAACCTGCTCTATACGCTGAGCGCTGCCCATAATAAAGAGATGGTTGTTTTGTAGTTTAAGATCAAACTCATCTGTGGCGCTACGTATGGATTTATCAACCAATCTCACCGCTGTCTGAATAACCTTGTTTACATCCACCTCTTGCTTGATCTCATCGGGTTCTGAGCGAGCAAAATCTTTTAAGTCATTTACTATGTTTCTGATACGTATCGTACCTTGATCCATTTCATCCAACAGATATGGTAGCTCCTGTTTAATGCGGTTAAAGCTTAAGCCGGCAAGTTTAAACTCACCATGCTCTTCTGCGTGTGCCTCTAACTTAGGAAGTGCATCGACCCAAGCTTCCTTTAGCAGTGGCAAGTTAAGCATTAACAAACCTGTTGGATTATTAATTTCGTGTGCAACGCCCGATACTAGCACGCCTAAAGAGGCCATTTTATCGGCTTGAATTAATTGTTGCTGTTGTTGATGGATTTGAGAAGAGCGCTTTTCTACTTCTTTACGTAACATTGAGTTCCACACCACAATGCCGACCAAACTTAGTAAAAGTAGACTAACGGCAATACCTGCAATCTGGGCAATGATGTCCCAAGGTAAGCCCTTCTTTTCTAATGACCCTAGCCACTTTCCGTAAATTTCTTGTTGGCGGCCTGTGTTCTTTAAAATGGCAAGGCCTTCAGTGAAGCGAGAAATGAGTTCTTCATTTTTAGGAAGTACGCCATAGCCTAAACGCTGACCTTGAACTGGGCTTCCAATAGGATAAATATTATTAAGTCCCATCTCCTTGGTTAGATATAAGCTAGGTAAATTGGCGATTAAAGCAAAGTCACTTTTCCCCGCAGCTAGTTGTCTAAGAGCCTCTAAATGTGTTGGTGCAGGGACTATGATGGCCCCTAGGTCTTCATTAACTAAGTACTCATGCATGATGCTGGCATTCTGTACTATGACCTCTTTACCGCTAAGCATGCTGATATCGGCAATGCTGGGTGAATCGTCTCTCGCAAAGATGGACTGATTAACAATCGAGTGGGGTGGAGAAAAGAGAATGGTTTGAGCCCGAATGACAGAATAGGCAATACCTTGCAGAACATCTACATCGCCTTGATACAGGCCTTTCAGAGCCGTTTTCCAATCGCTCATGCGAAACTCAACTTCAAAACCCATTAAGTCAGCAATCGCCAGTGTTAGCTCGACATTATAACCATCGGGCTCGCCATACTGATTCACAAACTCATAAGGTGGGTAGCTGTGATCTGCGCCAATAATAAATACTGGCTTCTTCATTTTGATTACAGCGTTTGCTTCTTCTGCATGAAGAGATGATGCCAAAGTCGCTAATAGCAAAACTTGGATATAAACAATTAAGCTTATTAGGTTTAAATTCTTTAACGGCATCATTGCTTGATAAATTCACAGGTTAGGGTGTGAGTATGTTAACCAGTTGCAAATCAGATGAAAAGCGAACATTGATTAATCCAATAAATGCGTTTTTTAAAAGCTATAACAAAAGTTATAGCTATAGCTTTTATTATAAATCTCTTGTTAATCAATGATTTTAGGGCTTCAGCTCGAATAACTTTATTATCTTTAGAGATTTAAAAGAAAGGGGTATAACTTTTATTATAATGTCATTAACTTAAATTTACATGAGGAAATAAAAAACAAACCCTTATTAATCAATGTTTTATCCTGTTTTTTTTAAAGTTGGCATCTTGGTTGCTATGTAACGGCTAGTTAAACTGAATGACATAAAAATAACGAGGATACTATGACTATCAAAAAAGCAATTTTGAAAACTATGCTAGCTCCAGCACTTGCTGGTGCGTCTGTACTAGCTATGGCTGCTGGTGATAACTTCATCTCTATCGGTACTGGTGGTGTAACAGGGGTTTATTACCCAGCTGGTGGTTCTATTTGCCGTATGTTAAATAAAGAGCGTAAAGTTCATGGCATTCGTTGTTCAGTTGAATCAACAGGTGGTTCTGCTTATAACGTAAACAGCATTCGTTCAGGTGAGTTAGAGTTCGGTGTTGCTCAGTCTGACGTACAAGCGTCTGCACTAGCTGGTGTTGGTCAATTTGCTGATAATGCATATCCAGAGCTACGTTCTGTATTCTCTCTACATCCAGAGCCTATCCATATGATGGCTCGTGCTGATTCTGGCATCACTACATTCGAAGACCTTAAAGGTAAGCGCGTTAACATCGGTAACCCAGGTTCTGGTAACCGTGCCATGATGGAACTTCTTATGGCTGAACGTGGTTGGACTAAAGAAACTTTCCGTATCGCAGCTGAGCTTAAGTCTTCTGAGCAAGCACAAGCGTTATGTGATGATAAGTTCGACGTAACTATCTGGTTGTCTGGCCTTCCTAATGGTTCTGCTCAAGAAGCGACAACAACATGTGACGTAAACATGGTTCCGATGAACGACCTTGTTTCTAAAGCTATCTTGAAAGAACGTGGTGAATACTCTTCTGCAATCATCCCTGGTGGCATGTATTCTGGTAACGAAGAAGACATCGAAACATTTGGTCCTAAAGCAACTTTGGTAACTTCTACTGATGTACCTGAGCAAGTTGTTTATCAGTTGACTAAATCTGTATTTGAAAACTTCAACTCTTTCAAACGTCTACACCCTGCATTCAAACGCTTAACTCCTGAAGAAATGGCAAACACTGCACTAGTAGCGCCACTTCACCCAGGTGCTGCTAAGTACTACCGTGAAATGGGTTACATCAAGTAACTCTAATCAAAAAAGTTAATCTCAGCCTGCTAAATTTTTTTAGCAGGCTGTTTTAATTTTTTGACGAAGTGAACTAAATGTTCGCGCCCCGCGTTAAGAAAGTTTCTACCGTTTTTTAAGTTTTGGGTGGCTAGATTTAAGTCTGACCTGACATACGTCTAGCCACTCTTTTTTATTTGCGTTTGTTAATTCTATATAGATTGCCCTTTAGGTAATCCTGCTGGAGCCTAGTATGACTAGTGATGCGAAAGTATCTCCCACTTCGGAGCAACTGGACGACCTCATCGCTGAGGCAGATACGGGAAATCGACAGCCTAAAAGTCGTTTTGCCGTTGCTTTACTGTTTTTATTACCCTTAACTTGGTCCCTTTATCAATTATGGATTGGTTCACCGCTTCCTTCTCAAATAGGAATAGGTTTTTTAAACGATACTGAATCAAGAGCCCTCCATTTGGCATTTGCTGTCATGCTTGCCTTCCTTGCTTTCCCCGCTTTTAGCAAAAGCCCGAAAAATCGTATTCCTTATCTAGATTATGCGCTAGCTTTGGTTGCTGCTTTTTGTGCTAGCTACCTTTATTTGTTTTACGAAGATTTATCTCTTCGTCCAGGGCTGCCAACAACCCAAGACTTAGTTGTTGCAGGCATTGGTATCATGCTAACGCTTGAAGCTGCGCGCCGCTCATTAGGGCCGCCGTTGATGATAGTGGCACTCTTTTTCCTTGCTTATGTATTCTTCGGTGATAGCCAATATGTACCGGATATTCTACGTTGGAAAGGTGCGTCAATTGAAAAAGCCATGACCCACATGTGGTTAACCACAGAAGGTGTATTCGGTATTGCCTTAGGTGTCTCTTCTGGTTTTGTATTCTTATTTGTACTCTTTGGTGCTTTGTTGAACCAAGCGGGTGCTGGTAACTACTTTATTCAAGTTGCCTTCGCCTTACTTGGTCACATGCGTGGTGGTCCTGCGAAAGCGGCTGTTTTGTCTTCTGCTATGACAGGCCTAATCTCAGGATCTTCCATTGCTAACGTAGTGACAACGGGTACTTTCACTATTCCACTTATGAAAAAAGTGGGCTTTAGTGCTGAGAAAGCAGGCGCAGTTGAAGTATCTTCTTCTGTAAACGGTGTGATCATGCCACCTGTAATGGGGGCAGTTGCTTTCTTGATGGTTGAGTACGTAGGTATTTCCTACATTGAAGTGGTTAAGCATGCCTTCTTACCGGCAACCATTTCTTACATTGCTTTGCTTTACATTGTTCACCTAGAAGCGATGAAGAGTAATATGCAAGGCTTGCCACGTAGCACACCTGCTCGCCCTTGGAAGATTCAATTACTACGCTCTGGCTTAATTACGGCGAGTATGTTGATACTGGCTGGCGTACTTTACTACTTTGTCGTAGCAATTAAGTGGCTGTTTGGAGATCTGGCAAATATTGCTTTGTTGTCTTTCGTTGTATTTGGCTACTTTGGTTTATTATACCTTTCTGCTAAAAAGCCTGATCTAGCAATGGATGATGCGAAAGCAGAAATCGTACGCTTGCCTAAATTTGCTGATATTTACCAGTCTGGTTTGTACTACCTAGTGCCACTTGTATTGCTAATCTGGTTCTTAATGGTAGAACGTAAGTCTCCAGGTTTATCTGCATTCTGGGCATGTATGTTAATGGCATTTATCCTGTTTACTCAAAAGCCACTTAAGGCTTGGATGCGTAAACAAGGTGAAATCAAGAAAGCCTGCTTTGATGGCTTAGTTGATCTCGCGGATGGCCTAAACACAGGTGCCCGTAACATGATAGGTATCGGTGTAGCGACAGCAACAGCGGGTATCATTGTCGGTACTGTGACTTTGACAGGTATTGGCCAAGTAATGGCTGAGTTTGTTGAGATAGTTTCAGGTGGTGTACTTATCATCATGCTATTGATGGTTGCGCTAATCAGTCTTGTACTGGGTATGGGTTTACCAACAACAGCTAACTATATTGTAGTTTCTTCTTTGATGGCGAGCGTAGTGGTAGAGCTAGGTGCTCAAAACGGCCTAATCGTACCGCTAATCGCGATTCATATGTTCGTGTTTTACTTTGGCATAATGGCGGATGTGACCCCCCCGGTTGGGCTCGCCTCATTTGCCGCGGCGGCTGTTTCTGGTGGTGATCCCATCAAAACAGGTTTTACCGCCTTTTTCTATTCGATGAGAACGGCACTATTGCCTTTCTTATTCATCTTTAATACAGATTTGCTGTTAATTGATGTGACATTCGCTCAAGGGGTAATGGTCTTTATTGTTTCCCTCGCCGCTATGTTGATCTTTGCTGCAGCGACTCAAGGCTACTTCTTTAGTAAGAGTCGTTGGTACGAATCTGCATTGTTGTTGTTGGTTGCATTTACCTTGTTCCGCCCAGGTTTCTGGTTGGATCAAATCCTCGAACCTTTCGAGGAGCGTGGAGCAACTAGCATGATGGCATACATTGATGAATCACCAGATCTACAGCAATTACGTATTTCTGTTGAAGGTGAAAACATTGACGGTCGTTGGGTAAGTAAAACCGTTAACATTCCAATTGCCAAAGGTGATAGTGCTGGGGACCGTTTGTATGACGGCGCAGGTATGGAAGTACGCGAAGAGAACGGTGCTATCTATATCGATAACCTAGTATTTGGTGGTTATGCAGAAGCTCAGAAATTGGACTTTGATTGGCAAGTGACTCGCTTCCAGTTAGAAACTGAAAGACCCGCTAAAGAGTGGTTCTTTATCCCTGCATTCTTGATTGCCTTTGCTGTCATGAAGATTCAAAAGGGACGTCGTGAAGAAGATGAAGATGCGAACAAAGTAGTGACAAGCGCAAGCTAGCCACAGACTTTTCGTCATACATCTATTTGCAGACATAAAAAAACCTAGTGTTGATTAGATCAACACTAGGTTTTTTGCGTTATATAAAGCTTAACCTTTCCCCGAAGCATAATTTGGAAAGAAAGGATTAGATACTTTTTCTACTAAGTCCTAGTAGCTAAATCTTAGAGGTTAAGTTTTTTAGCAATTAAGTTTTAGGTGTCAGCGAAATAGATTCGAAATTAACGCCATCCCAGCCGTGGATCATGAACTGACGAATGTTTTGATGATCTTTGCCTTCAGGGTTTTGCAGTACATCAAGGCGATAAAAATCACCGAACAGCTGCAGTGTCGCTGCTGCATCTAGGCTATGTAGCTTAGCAAAGGTGAAAATCTTGCAAGAGCCATTGTTTTGGCCTGCTTCATTTTTTTGTTCGCCATTTTGAAAACTTGCTGCTTGAAACTGGTACTCATTGTCTATGGTCGCCATAGTGTCAGTGAAGGCAATTTCTTCTGGTGTGCTTTTTACTTTTTCAATTAATTCACTGCTATGTAACATTTTATGTCCTATCTTGTGGGGATTTAAAAGAGGATGACAAAGGTCTTGTTATCCTCTTGATATTGAAATTCTATTTGTTCGTAGTCGCACTTTGTTTACAAAATAAATGATAACAAGTAAAAGAAGCAAGACCACAGGCTGCCATAATGCCTAGCATGGGGGTGAAGCTATCGTTATGAAGAATACTCACCAAAATACCGCCTACTGCGCCCATAGAGAAACGTGTTGTCCCTGCTAAGGCAGTCACGCTGCCATTTAAATTACCAGCATGTTGCATCGCACCAGCCATAAGGCCACCACCTAATATGCCAAGGCAGCCAACAAAAATAATAATCGGTAAAATTAAAATAGATAAGCTAGGTTTGGAAAAAAACATCAAGCTAAACATGATAAGTGAGCAAGTAAGCACGGCTTTTAGTGCATATTCGGTCACTTTTCTCGCTCCAATTTTGTCAATTAGACGAGCATTGATGGTCGTTGCAAGCATCATGGCAATCATATTAAGAGCGAACAAGATACCAAACATTTGTTCACTCACACCATAAAACTCGATATAGACATAGGCTGAGCCAGTGATAAAAGTGATCATGCCGGTAAAGTGAAAGGCACCAGTGAGTATATGTCCCATTACAAGTGGGTTTCTTAGGAGCCTGTAGTAGTTTAAAAGGGCGCTTTTAAGAGCTAGAGGGTGACGCTTTTCAGGGGCCAAAGTCTCTGGGATTTTGTAATAAAACAAGCTGGCACTGATTAAGGTAATTAAGGCTAAAAAGACAAAAATGTAATGCCAATCTAGGATGAGTAAGATTGCACCGCCGACAAGGGGGGCGATAAGAGGGGCAACAGACATAACTAACATAATGTAAGACATTGCTTTGGCAAATTGATCTGGGCTCAAGCCATCCTTCACCAAAGATTGGTTGGCTACGGCAACACCTGCGCCACCAAAGGCTTGGATCGCACGACCTAACATTAGGCTATTAAAGTCGGTGCTAAAAATACAAATTAAGGTACCGATAAAAAAGACAGCCATGCCGAACAAGAGAACTTTACGACGACCATAAGCATCTGAAATTGGCCCATATAAAAGTTGAGAAAAAGCATAAACACCAAGATAGATACTAATTGTAAGCTGAACTAAATTAATATCCGTATTAATAGATTCGGCAATGGCAGGGATACTTGGTAGATAAGTATCTATCGCTAGTGGCGTTAACGCACTTAGCAAGCCAAGAATTAAAATCGTACCTAAATTGAGCGTCATTAGTGAATGCGGACCTTATATAGTGATGGCAGTTAAGGGCGAGAGTATACGGGATTTTGGGATGAAAGCGCATAGGTGACTCGTTTTGAGATCTTTACTCATTTTTTGCATTTTTCCCCAGTGTTACACACGAATTTTAACTTTCTGTTGTGCTAAATAAGGCTTCTCTTGTGTTAATCTAAAGTCTTTCCCTCCTTGTTTTGAATACGCGTTTTAAAAGGAGAGTACTCTCTATTTTCTGTTATCCTACTCTGGATAATATAAAGGATACTTATGTTAGGTTTTTTTGAAAAATGGACTCAACCTTTTCCTGATGATGAACCCACTCAGCCTCCGACGGGCTTGATTGCGTTTTGTCGTCATTATACTAAAGGCTTTGGACGGCCTTTAATCATAATGTCATTACTGACAGCCTTACTTGCCATTTTAGAAGTTATCCTTTTTGACTTTATGGGTAAACTGGTTGATTGGTTGTCAACTAAGACCCCTGAAACCTTTCTACAGCAAGAAGGTATGAGCCTAATTTACATGTCACTCATGTTATTGATTGCTCTTCCTATTGTGGTCTTTATCCACTCTTGCGTGGTGCATCAAACGCTAATGGGGAATTTCCCCATGATGATACGATGGATGGCCCACCGATATTTACTAAAACAAAGCGTCTCCTTCTATCAAGATGACTTTGCTGGACGTGTTGCAACTAAGGTGCTTCAAACGTCATTAGCTGTACGTGAAGCTGTGATGAAGTTGTTAGATGTCTTGGTCTTTATTCTGGTGTATTTCATCTCCATGTTGGTCATAGTGGCTCAATCGGATTGGCGTCTTATGTTGCCTATGCTGGTTTGGTTAGTATGTTATACCTGTGTGCAGCTCTATTTTGTGCCTAAATTGAAGCAAATATCGTCTTTACAGGCAGATGCAAGATCGACCATGACTGGACGTATCGTAGACAGTTACACCAATATCAATACCGTTAAGTTATTCTCTCATGATAAGCGTGAGGCTAATTATGCCCAAGAAAGTATGGATGGCTTTTTGGTGACGACTTACAAGCAAATGCGTTTAGTGACTTTCTTGAATGTCAGTGTTCAAGGGCTTAACTACATCTTGTCATTTAGTGTTGCTTGTCTGTCGATTTGGTTATGGATGCAAAATGCGGTATCGGTCGGTGCTATCGCCATTGCCATTGCTATGGCACTTAGATTAAACGGTATGTCCCAGTGGATTATGTGGGAAATCGGTGGCTTGTTTGAACATATTGGTACTGTGGCAGATGGCATGAAAACCTTGTCTAAAGCTCAAACAGTATTAGACAAAGAAGGTGCGCCAAAATTAAATGTTGAGAAAGGTGAAATTCATTACCAGAATACGCGTTTTCAATATGGCAAAGACGAAGGCGGTATAGACGGACTGAACCTGCAAATTAAAGCAGGAGAAAAGGTTGGGTTAGTCGGGCGATCTGGTGCAGGTAAATCTACCTTGGTAAATCTATTGATGCGCTTTTATGACGTGGAAGGCGGTAAAATCAAGATAGACGGCCAAGATATCAGTGACGTACAGCAAGACAGTTTACGTGCTCAAATCGGCATGGTAACTCAGGATACGTCCTTGTTACATCGTACTGTGAGAGAGAATCTTTTGTATGGCAGACCGGATGCCACTGAAGAAGAAATGATTGCCGCAGCAAAACGTGCAGAAGCCCATGACTTTATTTTGACCTTGTCTGATCCTCATGGCAATGTTGGTTATGATGCCATGGTCGGAGAGCGTGGAGTCAAGCTATCGGGCGGGCAGCGCCAGCGTGTTGCTATTGCCCGAGTGCTATTAAAAGATGCACCACTTCTGGTATTAGATGAAGCCACTTCAGCATTGGATTCAGAAGTTGAAGCATCTATCCAAGTGAGTTTAAATCGCTTAATGAAAGGCAAAACTGTTATTGCTATTGCCCACAGACTTTCAACTATCGCAGCCATGGACAGACTTATCGTGATGGATGATGGCAAGGTAGTCGAACAAGGCACTCATGATGAACTTAGCCAATCTGGTGGTATCTATGCGCAACTTTGGGCTCACCAAACAGGTGGTTTCCTAGCAGAAGACATTGAGCCTGAAGAAGAGCAGTGCGTTTAAAGTAAATACGCGCCTCAATAGTGAAAAAAGGCCCTTCTCATGAAGGGCTTTTATTATCTGAAATACGGTAAAAAAGTATCTGAATTTTACTATAGCCCTTCTTATTTTGAGAATGAGGACATAAGACGTTATTGATGTTTTTTCTAAAACTTAACTACTTATTTACCATTGTTAATATTTCTACTTTTAAAATTCTTGTGTTTTCTAATCCATTTGATCGTTCTGTAGATACCAGATAACTTGAAAAGCATTTTCAAAACAATGAGTTTTATGTCAATTTAAAGTAAGTAAACAAATTGGCTGTGATTTTAGTCCGTTAATGAGTGTGAGCAGCTGGAGTATTATTTTGCGAGGGATATATGGCGATTTTTAATTCAATGAAGTCTTTGGTTGTTCTTATTGCGTTAGTTGCTTTAGGTTTATCAGGCTGTTCAAGTCAAAGAATAAACACAAAAAGTAGTGTTATGGAGTATCTCTACCCGACATCAGAAAACTTTTTAGTGGCAACTTCTACTCCCCACTTAAAGCTGCCCTTACGTGTTGGAGTCGCCTTTGTACCAGAAAGTTCAGACAACAACTCTTCCAATAATATTTGGACAGGTAAATCTTATTCAGGACAAATTACTGAATTTAAAAAGAATCAAATTTTAGAGAGAGTCTCTGATAACTTCAGAGAGTTAAAATTTGTGAGTAGTATAGAAGTGATTCCTTCAGCTTATCTTACTCCAGGAGGCAGCTTCTCTAATATTTCTCAAATTAAGACCATGTATGGCATAGATGTAATTGCTTTAGTCTCCTATGACCAAGTTCAGTTTACCGATGAGGGCGCGCTGTCACTAAGTTACTGGACGATTGTTGGTGCTTATCTAGTGTCAGGTGAAAAAAATGATACAAGTACTCTAATGGATACGGTTGTATACGATATTGAAAGTAAATCAATGCTTTTTAGGGCACCAGGTACCAGCAGAGTGCTTGGTAAATCAACCTTGGTTAATTTAAGTGAGGAGCTTAGGGCTGATAGTATTAAAGGTTTTGAAGATGCAGCTGATGACATGGTTATCAACTTAAAAAATCAGCTATCGACTTTCCAAGAACGTATTAAAGAAAACCCTGAGAAAGTGAAAATAAGTAATCGAGATGGAGCAGGGTCTTTAGGGGTGACACCTCTTATCATTCTGCTTCTTCTATTGGTTGCCGCTAGATTAAGAAAATACTATGGCGCTCTTAATTAATACTCTCGTATAGCGATTACAAATAGAGCCCTTCAATGAAAGAGGGGCTCATTTATAGTTAATGATTAAATCTCTAGCAAGTATCAACTAATGACGCACGTCAATTTTGGTTGAAAATTATACTTGCCACTAAAATAATTAGCTGTTAGCCTCAATGGTGATTTATTTAAGCAAATCCTCGAACTAAATTCCTCGATTTCAGTCTTACCTAAGAATGCGTAAGCAAGATTAAAAAATCCAAATGTTAAAGCTAAATTATTGAACAACGAAATACAGAAAATGTTGCGTCCTGTACTCAATTCCAATTAAGTTCGCTATTTGAGATGGTGATAAAATAGAAGAACTTCAGAATTAAATCGTTATACGATAATGAGGCTTATTAGAAATGATGCGTCGCTTAAGCTGCGCCTTTATAGTGAGTTTTATTATGACTATTATATTTAATGGTACACAGATCCAAGTTAAACAACCGGTTCACTCGATTTCGGTTCATAAAAACCGAGTGGTATTTACTGATGCTCAAGGTGAAAAGAGCGCTCAGTTTTCAACGGTTAATGAACGCCGTGATTTTATTAGCAAGTTAGTGAACAGCTAGTAAAGCCAAAGCAAAACCCCCGATACTTTCTGTATTGGGGTAATTTTCAAAACTCTTTTCTGCTCCACTCCATACCCTGTTCCTATTGTTTTTCATTTCTCTTTTTTACTTTTTTAGTTCTGTTTAGCTTTAAATGAAAGAAGCAATTAAGCAAGATCGACAGGTCAGTGGTCATCACAGTGATCACCTTGAGGGTGATGTAGAATGCAGTCAACTAGATAGTCTATATGGTTTCCATTCTTAATGGCTGTGTGTCCACAGTTTGGGCCATGTTCATGGTCTGTGAGAGAGTGTGTTTGAGCAAGGCATATTCTAAGCTCCTGGAGTTAATAGGGTATTCCATAAATAGGTTAGTTGCTAACTTATAAAAGTGTTATATCTATGTCTTTGCTGCCTCATTGAAGAAGAGTCAGAGTTGTATCTTTTAAAGATAAAGTCCAAAAGGAGGGCTTAGCCTGAGAGGTGATACGGCATCAAAAAAAAGCATTGTGCTTTGTTCATTTGTTATGGCTATTTCATATCTATAAATAAAAAAAACGCCCTTAGGTTGAAGGGCGTTCTTTTGCTTTGCTACACAATATTTGACTTTAATTAAGCGCCAATTACACCGCCGTCTTTACGTGTAATAACGATCACAGTAGAGCGAGGTTTGCTGTTGCCGCCTTCTGGGAAGTGGGCATCAGGGTGCTGAATACCAACAAACATAGACTTACTGTCTGTACTGAATTCTAGACCTGTGATTTCACAACCTACTGGGCCCGTCATGAAACGATGGATTTCACCTGTATCAGGATCAGCACATAACATTTGGTTGTTACCTTGGCCTAGGAAGTCACCTTTGTTTTTATAGTTGCCGTCTGTTTGAATCCATAAACGACCGCCTTGGTCAAAACCAATACCATCAGGGCTGTTAAACATGTTGTGAGAACCAATGTTGTGGCTACCTGCATAAGCATCTTGATGCTGATTTGGGTTGCCAGCCACTAGATATAGGTCCCAGTTGAACTTGTCTGCTCTGTGGTCACCATTTGGTGGTGTCCAACGCACGATTTGACCATAGTGGTTTGCCGCTCTTGGATTAGGGCCGCCTACTGGTTGGCCTTCTTTACCACGGTTTTTGTTGTTGGTTAGTGTGCAATAAACTTGGTGTCCTTCAGGATGCACTGCAATCCACTCAGGACGGTCCATGGTTGTCGCACCAACGTGTTTAGCGGCTTTACGTGTGTAAATAAGTACTTCAGCTTGATCAGCAAAACCATTTTCTGGTGTTAGGCCATTCTTACCGAAAGTTAGTTCAACCCATTCGCCTGCACCTTTATCCTGAGTCATAGAGAACTTAGCAACGTAAAGTGTGCCTTCTACTAATAGATTGCGGTTAGCATCTGGGTTGTTGGCATTGTACTTGTGTTTAGAAATAAATTTGTAGATATGTGCGCCACGCTCATCATCACCCATGTAAGCGACAACAGTACCATCGTAGTTTACGTGGATTGCAACGTTTTCGTGTTTGAAGCGGCCCATTGCTGTGCGCTTAAGCGGTGTTGATTTAGGATCTTTAGGGTCGATCTCAACAATCCAACCAAACTTATGAGGCTCATTTGGGTTTTTACCAAAATCAAAACGCTCATCTTGTTTGTACCATTGGTAGCGCTTTTCATTGTTTTTGATGCCGTACATTTTCTGTTCTTCTGTACGAGCAATACTTTCGTCAGCGCCAAAGTAACCGTTGAAGTTTTCTTCACACGTTAGGTAAGTGCCCCAAGGTGTCGAGCCATTTGAGCAGTTGTTCATAGTACCGAAAACTTGAGTACCGCTCGGGTCTTTTTTCGTTTTCAATAGATCATGGCCAGCCGCTGGGCCCGTCAATTTCATTTCTGTTTGAACGTGAATACGACGGTTGAAGTTAGAGTTGTCTAGTACGCGCCAGTAGTTGTGTTGGTCACGTTCAACTTCCATGATAGAAACACCATGAGCGTGTTGCGCTTTTAGTACGTCATCTTTAGATAGACTGTCGCCACCGTTTGCAAAAAGGTATTTGTAGTTAGTGTATTCGTTGTTGATTGCTAGGATTGCACGGTCTTCGCTTAATGGAAATAAGCTCATGCCGTCTGTATTATCACCAAATTGTAGCGCTTGGCTGGCCGCATTCGCGTTACCGCTAGGGTCAAATTTTGGTGCGTTAGCAAATAATGGATCTCCCCAAGAAACCAAGCTCTGCCACTGGTAGCCATCAGGTAAAACAACAGTATCTGCCGTTGATGTACCAATGGCATCAAAGCCAATTAATGGTGATTTTGCCATTGCGTGTTTACCCATGCCAGATGCCACTGCATTACCAACACTTGAAAAAGCAAAGAAGCCACCTAGGCCTGCTGTAGCGCTTGCCCCAAAAAAACGACGACGACTGATTGCAGTATCAACAAGCTTGTTAAAAGTCGGTTCTAATGCTGTTAGCTCATTTTCTTGTATTGTATGTTCTTGAGCTTCTGACAAGGATAACTCTTTGTTCTGTAATTCTTTGCTCATGGTATACATCAGTACTGCCCTACCTATTTTATTGCTATGAGAAGATTATTAAACGCGTGTTTAGTTTTAAGCCTGCTCACAGGTTAGTGAGTCTTTGTTGCAATTAAATGGCAGTTTTAAGGCATTTTTGCGCTGTTTATATTTCAGTGCGGGTATGAGGTTAGGTTGAATATTAGATGAAATTTATTAAGGCAGTTAGAAAAAGTGGATGATAGTTCATCCACATATTGTAAAAAAGGAGAGAGGATTCGCTTTTACTTACTTGAATAAAGGGCTTTAACTAAGGATTAGTAAATATCAATCACAGCATTAAAGGCAATGACAATACGGTCTTTTTGGCCAAAGTAAGTAAGGGCGGCATGTTTAAGGTAAGAAGGAAAAAAGATAATTTGGCCTTCTTTCGGCTCAAAATCCCATACGCCTTGACCACTCAAATAGGCTGTTCCTGCATCTGAGTAGTGCTCTGCATTGACTCTTGGGTCATAAAAACGGTTTACACCATTGCGATCACCTAATGTACTTTCACCTGGATCAAGATAATAAATGCCACACCAAGAGCAATTTGGGTGAGAGTGAGCATCATGATAACCACCATTTTGTGTTACGTGGTACCAAGATTCGATGATATTTGCTTCGACTTCGACTTCTTCAGGCCAAGCTTCTTTATTAACCTCAAATGCAACTTCAGCTAAAAGCTCTTCAAAGATACGCTTGAGCTCCATGACTTCAGGTGTTTGTGCTTCTAAAAAATCGAGAGGGCTTTCAAAAAGTTTATGTTTAGCAATAGGGGCAACAAGGCTGTCTATCTGTTCTTTCTGTTGGCTCTTACATTGGTAGATATAACTTAGGAGATCGTCTTTTAAAAACTCATGATCAGGCTGTTGAGCGATAAATAAGGGTGTAGTCCATGTTTTTATGGCTTCTATTGCCGCTGGTTCTGCTAGTTGAAATGCGTCATCTAGGTCTAGGGTGTTATGGCTTGTCATGGTGATCTCGTTCAAACTTTTAATCTGTTAATTTTAAAGCTTGTTGATGAGGCTGAATACTAAAACTTGTGAATTGGTGTTTTTACGCTGATGTGTAGCAGAATAGGGAAACTTAATAAGCTGTTGTAAATGATGAGTTTAGTCTATAAACCAAGAAAGCCCTCGCCAAATGACGAGGGCTTTCTCGGGGATATAACTTTTACTTAAGCTAAACTCTCTTAGTTTTTGTCACCTGTTAAGGTTACGCCAGAGAAGCTAGAGTAAGCATTTATCATGACATATAGTTTGTCGCCAGAGCTTACAGACATGGTGCAAGTTTCGTTGCTACCTGATCTGTATGGACGACAATCCCAGTTGCTAGTCGTTGCTTCGCTTCCGTTGCTTACATAAAGATCCGCATCGCCTGAAGAACCTGCAATTTTGATTTTCACTGAGCTAGTATTAGATGGCACAGTGTAAACATAGCTTAGTTGACCACCAGTGTTCGCACTTAGACCAGAGATAGCTACGCCATCTTCAAGTACGTCATCACCAGGCTCTGGACCAGTTCCACAGCTTGAATCAACACCAACAGTGGTGAAAGCAGCACTTACGTCTGTTGTGTTAAAACCATAGTCTTCAGCCGCTTTCATTACACCACAAGCACCTTCGTCATAAGTGGTGTTAACTCCCCAGTAAAGTTGGTTAGCTAATGCGAACGCTTGGAAAGCGGTTTTTGTGTTCCAGCCATTGGTGTTAGCCAACAGATAGAAAGCACGGTTATAAACACCAGAGCTATAATGCACGTTTAGGCCATCATAGTAGTCGTCTGCATGGTCAATAGATGACCCGTCACGGCTAGGTGTTTCCATGTAACGCAAAGCGCCGTTTGACTTAAATATGTCAGCACCAACTTGCCAGTCGTTTGTACCTTTCATGTAGTACTCTGCTGCTTCACCTGCGATATCAGAGAAAGCTTCGTTAATACCACCACTTTGATTTTCATATTTAAGGCCAGAGTTCTGCTCTGTAAAACCGTGTGATACTTCGTGGGCAGAAACATCAAGACTTACTAGAGGGTAAAAGGTGGAATAACCATCACCAAAAGTCATTGCTGAGCCATCCCAAAATGCATTTTCGTAATTGTTACCATAATGCACTTTCATTTTTAATTGGAATGAAAGAGGGGCTGTGCTCATGTAGTCTTGGTACATGTCATAAACAACATTACCAAAGTAGTGAGCATCGTTTAATGGAGAGTAAGCGCCGTTAGCCGCTTTTTCATTGTTATCTGGGCAGGTGAATTCATAAATGCTACCGCCAGATGTTCTGTTGTTTAGGTCATAAGTTGCAACATTGTCTGTTTCCATGCGGCAATCAGAGTCAACTTGCAGATAGCCGTAGTCAGTGCCGTAGTAATAAACACCTGTTTTTTCGTTGCCACCAATACCTGTTGCGTTCTGGCTGGCAATTGCTTCTACTGATTGGCCAATGATTTTGTCATTGTTTGATGGTGAAGATTGACCGATTATGCCATGGTTTAGTGCATTCCATGATTCATAAACCTTACCTGAGTTAGCGTCAATGAAGCTAATAGGGCGAGCTGGTGTATCACCGCCTGTAAAGATGTCTACTTTATAAACTAGGTGAGCAGTTTGACCTTCATCAAGCCAAATAATCAATTCAGCACTGCTTCTTTCAGGATCAGATAGGCCATCCTTTTGTAGCGCGATTGCAATGGCTTCTTTTTTGCTTAAATCAGCGCTTACAGAGGTCACATCATTGCCAATGTTAGCAATATAATTACCTACAACTTCGCTTACTTTGCCAGATGCGTCGCGTTTAGCAGACAATGAATGTCCGTACACCTCAATTCCATTGAACTGTTGACGTAGACGCGCTTTTTTAATCGCTTTAACGTCATGGCTCTTAAAAGAGTTTTTGTTATCTAAATTAAGGGCTTGCGGCAAATTAGTTAATGATTGGCCGATAATAGATTGACCAATAATTGACTGATTCTGGTCTGCTTTAAGTTGTACTATGTCAGCGGCTTGCGCAGTTGTCATATACATCAAAGCAGGTACTAAATAAGCTAACTTTTTCAATTTCATTACAATCTCCATTTGCTCTTATTATTTATGGTATTTGCGATTGTGATTAATCGTTTTGCCATAAGTTTTTTTTGCTTTTTAAGCACTTTGTGTTGCTCACTTATGCTTCCATTCGTGCGTTTTATAGTCAATCTAATGTCAACTTTTACTAATAAGTTCATGTTTTTGACCTTGTGAGTGTCATCAATTGGCACCAATTGTGAAATGCATGCATGATTTGTGTATATCTACCTTTACAACTTGACTTTGCATTTATATAAAAACGAATTGAACAATATGGTTATTAAATAAGCGGTTATTTTTAGGCTTGTTTTGAGGTTTTTTGTCTGTTTTTTTATGTGAATGATTAGCGAATAAGAAAAGAGCGAGATACTTACTAAAAGTTTGATCTAGCTTTGGGTATTTGAATTAGTAGAACTATGGCTTGGATTCTATTGATCTAGGTTAAGGGAGGTTTTTAAAAAACTGATATTTTGCTTGCTCACTAGATCAACTAATCAATAAGGACAGAAATATGAAAAAGATAGTACCTCTGAGTGTCATGTTGGCGTTAGCTTCACCTATGGTTATAGCTCATGAAGAAGGGGATTTTTTCATGAGAGGGGGATTAGCCTCAGTAATGCCAAATGAATCCAGTGATAATGTTTTAAACACTGGTGAACTAGAGCTTACAAATGATATGCAAGTGGGTTTAACTTTTACCTATATGATGACTGATAATGTGGGTATCGAGTTATTAGCGGCAACCCCTTTTACCCATGATGTTTCTACAAATGGTTTAGGTAAGATTGCAGAAGTGTCTCATTTACCACCGACTTTGATGGGTCAGTACTACTTTGGTGAAGCAGACAGCAAATACCGCCCCTACCTAGGTGCAGGCTTAAACTATACGACTTTCTTTGAAGAAAAAGGGTTTGGTCAGCTAAATAATACCGAAGTAGAGCTAGATGATTCATTTGGTTTAGCTGTACAAGCTGGTATTGATGTTGAAGTAAATGAAGACTGGTTTTTCAATGCATCACTTTGGTATATGGATATAGACACAGAAGTTAAAACATCAGTGGGTACCTTTGATGCTGAGATCGACCCTTATGTGGTCATGATAGGCATGGGTTACACTTTTTAAGTCTTAATTTATTCCTCGAGCTTTCACTTTTTAAGCTTTCAGTTTTGTAAATTAAGCAATTGCGAGCAAGGCAAGGAAAGCCTTACTTCGCGTCTCTAATAAGAGAGTAAATTAGCACTGGGCTGACTGTCTTTATTCAGCTAGCCCTTTTACTTTTAATGAGCTCTACTTATATATAGTCGTAACCAAAAAAGACATCAGGGTCTATGGTCGACTTCTTCACCTTCAAACGACTTTTTACATCCTCGCTGATTTTAGGGCTATCTAGCCGATACAGTCCGCTGCCTTTTAAAGCTTCTCTAATATTGATATTTGTGCCTAAAAACTCATAGGTAATATAGCGGCAAGCAGGGTCTCGACCGTGAGTACTAGAGACACCTGCATTAATGCCATTTAAAAATTGAAACTTTGGTTGATAGGTTGGATAAAGAATCGCCATAGATAGGTTCTTCTTTAATAGAGACTCCATTTCAATGATGTAAATACGATCTGAAATTAGAGAGACAACACCAAAGTACTTAAAGGTAAAACATGGGCCTTTTTCTTCATCTACCTTATCCATTTTCTCTATAGTCTTACAAAAAATGCGATCTTCTTTGACATAAAAGTGCGCCACAGATTTCGCGATATAGCCTGGAAAGCCCATTGAATGGCAATAGACATTATAGAAGCCAAGGTAACGCGTTAAGTCTTTATCGGCTTTTGGGTAAGTGATTTCTAAGAGGTTTAAAAGGTGCTGTGAGTCTGAACTAATAGATTGCTTAGGTGACTGCTTGCTCAGTGCGACAAATTGCTGGTGGGGTAAATTGATGACACTTGAATCACACTGAAAGTAATCACATATCTTAATTAAATTTGAATTTGATGGTCGTGATATACCGCTTAGATACTTATTAAACTGTTGTCGATTGATATCTAAATCACGACATACCTTAGAAATAGATGACTTCTGATCACATAGATAGCGTAAATTGCTAGCTAGTTCACTTTCGACCTTTTCTGCTGTCGCTAGTTTATGCTTTTTTAAGCTATTGGCATCTAACATTGCTCTATTTTTACCTTACTCGCGAAATTGAAGCTCTCTAAATATGGAGAGTAAACTTTCCTTATAACTTAAGCACGTAGCTCCTTAGATAACAATCTGTTAAGCCGATTTAGTTATTGATATCAAAAGAGTGTAAAGCCTGCCTTAAGATTTTTAGGACTAATTTGGTGAGATTTATATGAAGATATTGATGGCTGGATTTCAGCATGAAACCAATACGTTTTCTCCGATACCTGCACTTTATAATGATTTTGTAAAAGCAGATATTTGGCCGAAAATGATTTTTGCCGATGAAATGTTATCTGTGTTTGATGGTATGAGCTTGCCAAGTACTGGCTTTATGAGAAGAGCAAAACAAGCGGGTCACGAGCTTTCGCCTTTACTCTGGTGTTCAGCCGAGCCAAGTGGCTTGGTTGATGATCAAGCTTTTGAAGACATCATGTCACAGATTTGCCAAATGATATTGGCCGAATCTGACTTTGATGCCGTTTATTTAGATTTACATGGCGCTATGGCCACAGCCAAATACGATGATGCAGAGGGAGAGCTGCTAAGACGGATAAAAAGTATTGTTCCTGATGATATTCCTATTGTTGTGAGTCTTGATTTTCATGCAAATGTGTCGCCTTTAATGGTAGAGCAAAGCGACCTTATTAGTATTTATCGTACTTATCCGCATATCGATATGATTGAGACAGGCGAAAGAGCCTTTGAATATTTAGTATCTTGGTTAGAAGGTGGATTGCGTTATAAACAATTATGCCAAATACCATACCTTATCCCTTTATCCGCCCAGTGTACTAATGACAAACCAAATAAACAGCTATACCAATATTTAGAGCAGTGGGATCAAGATACAGAACAAGGGTTAGAACTGGCATTAGGCTTTCCACCTGCTGATATCTATGATGCTGGTCCCGCTATTGTGGCTTATGGCAGCGATAAAACTGCCTTAAAGCAGAGTGTTAATAAGCTATACGGCACAGTGCTAGAAGCTGAACAGATCTATCAAGATAAGTTGTTAGAAGCTGATGAAGCAATTGAACTGTCTTTAAAGCATCTCGCTAAACATCACCAAGGAACTGTCATCCTAGCGGATGTGCAAGATAACTCAGGAGCAGGTGCCACGAGCGATACCACAGGTATTCTCGATCAGATGATAAAAGCGGGTGTTAAAGGTGGTGTGGTTGCTGCTATCTGCGATGCAAAACTAATTGGTGAAGTACTCGCTGTTGGTGAAGGTCAGTATATAGAGACTCAAGTAGGAAACCACTTTAGCTTTAATGCAGAACGCGTAGCAGGGCGTTGGTTGATTGAAAAAGTTACCGATGGTTGCTTTACCTGTACGGGGGATATGTATTTAGGTGCTAAAGCAAATGTGGGTGGACTAGCCTGTTTGCGACTGTTATCTGATGATGTTGATATTCGTGTGGTAATAAGTCGTGACCGATTCCAATGTGTTGACCGCTCTGTTTTTCATCATCTTGATATTAAGTTAGATGAATGCCGTATTTTAGTGCTCAAGAGTACAGTGCATTTCCAAGCAGACTTCGCTCCTATCGCCAGTAAAATGTTTCAAGTTGTCTCTCCTGGTGCTCATCCATGTCGCCTCTCTAACCTTGCTTACCAAAACTTAAGAAACAATGTTCGTCTTGGTCCTTGTGGCCCTGCATTTAAGAAACAAGTGACGCTGACTAGCGAAGGGGGAGCATAAAAAAAATTGTTATTAGCGAAATTGATATTAATTAGCAGGCTTTTATATTGAAAAGACGCTGTTAGTTAACTGCTAATCAAGAAACCTGCTTTCAATGAAATGTAAACAAGTTAGCGATTAGACAGCGATTTGGTTCAGTTTATCCAGAGGTAAGTAATGCGATTTGTTATAGCTATGATGCAACATGAAACCAATACTTTCTCGGCTCAGCCGACACCTTATAAAGCGTTTGCTGGTGGTACTGGCTATGACATGCCTCCTCAGGGTGATGATGCGAGAGCAGCGTACCAAGACTCAGGCTTTCCTATCGATGCTTTTTTGGATTTTGCCGATGGTTTAGGTGTAGAAGTGGTGCTACCTATTGCCGCAAATGCTGACCCAAGTGGCGCTGTAGACCATCTTGCCTTTGAAACAATTGCATCACAAATCTGTGAGGCCGTATCGCAAGGGTGCGATGCTGTTTTATTAGATCTTCATGGTGCCATGGTGACACAGGCATTCGAGGATGGTGAGGGAGAACTACTTAAACGAATTCGAGCGATTAATGCAGATTTACCGATTGCAGTGACCTTAGATATGCACACTAATCTCACGCAAGACATGGTTGATAATGCCACTATTATTACAGGCTATCGAACTAATCCTCATATTGATATGTACCAAGCTGGTATGCGCACTGCGCATACTTTACTTAAGACATTAGAAGGTAAAGTTCAGCCAAAAATGCTTTGGCAGAAGCGGCCTATGATGCCTCATTTGCTAAAGCAAGCCTCATCTGAGCAACCTATGAAAGACTTGCTTGCCTTAGCGTCTGAGGTAGAAGCAAATGAAGAGGTGCTAAATGCGACGCTATTTACAGGCTTCCCTTTAGCGGATATCTCCCACGTGAGCGTTAGTTGTTTAGTGGTTTATGATGCGTTAATCCCCGCTCAAAAAATCGTGGGTAATACTGTCATAGAGAATGTTTTGGATGCTGCTTGGCAGCAAAAAGAAGCCTTTGTTTATGACCTAGAACCAATTTCTGACACCATTTCTTTTGCTAAAAACTTAAAACAGTTTCCTATTGTCTTGGCTGATCATGGTGATAACTGTGGCGCTGGTGGCAATGCCGATAGTATGACCGTGATTAAAGAGGTTATCACGCAAGGCTTGGAACAGGTTGTCGCTGGACCTATTTGGGATGCCGCAGCAGTAGCTAAAATGGCGGAAGTAGGAGTGGGTGCTGAAGTTAGCCTGACTATCGGTGGTAAGAGTGATGTACCAAGTTTACAGCTCAAGGGCCAACCTTTGTCACTTAAAGGGAAAGTAAGGTCGATTCATGATGGCCGATTTAAGTTAAAAGGACCAATGATGCCTGGCTTTCAGGCTGATATAGGTATGAGTGCAGTACTGGATACTGGCTCTTTAGAATTAATCATTAGTAGTAAGCGTTGTGAACCTTACGACCAAGCTTACCTGTCTCACACTGGTATCGATCTTTCTCAAAAGAAATACATTCTTATTCATTCAAGGCTGCACTTTCGGGCCGCCTTTGAACCTATTGCAAAACATATTATCAGTGTCGCAGGCCCAGGTGTTTGCCAGTCTGACTACAGCTTATTCCCATTCAAAAATTTGAGGAGACCCATTTTCCCTTTAGACAAATTTTGATAGATAGCGAAATTTGAACTCACTTAGTTTTTAAATACAAACGGTTTTTAAATATAAGCAGTTTTTAAATTCAAACTAGAATAAAAATAAGAGGTAAACCAATGTTCAACCTATCATTTCTAAAAAAGACCTTTAGTGCAGGTCGCAGAAAGCTTTTGATGAGCTCGGCGTTACTCGGCGTTATGAGTGTGGTTAGCTTGCCAGTTGTTGAGGCCGCGGATAGCGAGCTTAAAATACTTCATTCGCGAAGCTTTACTGATATTCAATCCCTTGACCCCGCATTTTATACCGCCGCAACTGATGAAGATGTTATGGGGGCGATTTATAACAAACTTATTTATTACAAAGCCGGTAAGGACTGGGAGTGGGAACTCCAAGCGGCAAAGAGCATAAAACAAATTGACGATACTCATATCGCATTTGAATTAAAGCCTGGCATCATGTTTTCTAATGGCTTTGGTGAGATGACTGCTGAAGATGTGAAGTTTTCTTACGAACGAATTATTGATCCAGAGCTTGCTTCTCCCGTAGCTTCAGATTGGGGAACCTTAGATCACGTTGAGGTCACTGGTAAATATACAGGTGTTATCGTATTGAAAGAGGCTTTCCAACCGCTTTGGAATATTACGCTGCCTTATGCTGCTGGTAATATTTTGTCGAAGAAAGCCGTTGAATCTGTTGGAGGTAAATTCGGTAGTAAGCCGCCTGCGATTTCTGGTCCCTTTCAAATTAAAGAGTGGAAACCTAAACAAGTTGTTATTCTAGAACGAAATCCATTATGGACAGGCAAAATGCCAGTTTATGATGAAATTCACATTCATCAGATAGATGATGAGAAAACAGCTGAAATTGCTTTTGAAGCAGGTGATATAGATTTTACTCGCATCAGTTTGAGCTCATTGCAAAACTACCGTGAAGCACCGCCTAAAGACTCACTATTAAGTGAGAATCCTTCTCTATTTTACGTTTGGGTGGGTATCAACCAAGAAAACAGCAAACTGTTAGACCCTAAAGTTCGTCAAGCGATCCAACTTTCAATTGATGTACCTTCTATTCTCGCTGCAGCCTATTTTGATGCTGCTGATGCCGCTACAGGGATTATCGCACCTGGACTAACTGGCCATAGAGAGAAAAGCATACTTGCACCTGCTGCAGATTATGCAAAAGCTAAACAACTTCTAAATGAAGCTGGCTACGGGTCTGGACTGGATTTATCCATTGATATTTTAAACAAGAGTACCTTTGTGACTGCTGCACAAATTATGCAGGCTACAATGGCAACTGTGGGTATTCGTTTAACGGTTAATCTGCATGAATCTGGCTCTTTCTGGGCATTGGGATCAGAAAGTTCAGGTGACCGATGGAAGAATATTGAACTTGTTATGAATCGATTTTCTATGACCCCAGATCCTTATTATGCAAGCCAGTGGTTTGTCGAAAAACAAGTGGGTGTCTGGAACTGGGAACGTTTTCGTAATCAAGAGTTTGATGAGCTTCATGAAAAAGCATTGAGTGAGTCATCTGAACCAAAACGTTCGATCATGTATCAAAAGATGCAAGATATTATGGAAGAGTCTGGCTCGTATCGTTTTATCACACATGAATCAACACCAATCATTTATCGCAACGCTATTGTTCCTGCATTACGCCCTGACGGCACACCTTTATACAGAAGCTTTCAGTAATAACTAGGCAGAGAGGCTTAATCTTTTAAGCCTTTTCTCCTCTGTTATTACTTTTATTCAAGTGTTAAGTCTGATCTAAGTGGGTCAGGTTTAAGTGCTCACCCGTTATTAAGTGAGATGATTATGTGGTTCTTTCTAGTTAAACGCTGTGGCTTAGGTGTACTCATTGTATGTTTAGCGGTAACAGCTTTATATCTAATGATTCATTCTATTCCAGGAGACCCAGCCAGTATTATTTTAGGGCCAAGGGCAACGGAAGAAATGAAAGCAGCGTTAGCGGTTAAAATGGGGTTAGATCAGCCCATTTTGATTCAGCTATTTAATTTCTTTAAGGATGTCTCTCAAGGGGATTTGGGTTTTGATGTTTTTAGTCAAAGACCTGTGATTGACATTATTATGGAGCAATTACCACATACTCTCATTCTGATTCTTGTCAGTATTATGTGGGCCGCAGCCATTGGTATTCCTCTGGGTTGTTATTCTGCTATTTATCAGAATTCCTTGTTCGATAAAATCAGTGCCATTTTATCGGTCGGCACAATCGCAATTCCTTCATTTGTTGTTGCCATCTATGGTTTGCTAATTTTCTCTGTCACCTTGCGTTGGTTACCAGCCATAGGGGCAGGCGATTCAGGTGATATTGGTGACCAACTGATACACCTTATCTTGCCATCATTGGCAGTAGGATTAGGTTGGGTAGGTTACATCTCAAGACTCGTTCGCTCGTCAATGTTGGAAACCTTAAGTGCAAACCATATTCGAACTGCAAGAGCGTTTGGCTTACCTGAAAGGGTGATCATTTATCGTTATAGCTTGCGTATCGCCATACTACCTACCATCACATTATTAGGTGTTGGTGTCGGTTATCTTTTGTCTGGTGCACTGTTTGCTGAAATTGTGTTCGCCAGGCCTGGGATAGGTAAATTGATCTTTGATGCTGTATCTACCAGAAACTATCCAATAGTGATGGGATCTGTCCTTATTACCACCATATTGTTTGTCATAGTGACGACCTTGGCAGATTTTGTTAATGCTCTTTTAGATCCACGTATTCGTGCCCATGCTTAGGAGTATGTATGACTATTTCAACCCTCAAGCAGATGTTTGTTATGCCTAATTTTGAATTTTTAGCCGGTTTCAAGCTATCGATTAAGCGCCTTTGTAAGGAGCCTTTGGGTTTATTGGGGCTAATTCTTGTTACCTTAATTGTAGGGAGTGCAATTTTAGCACCTTGGATAGTGCCTCATGACCCAATTGCTATTGATGTGATGAATCGCTTAAAAGCACCTTCGGCTGAGCATTGGCTTGGCACGGATCAATTAGGTAGGGATATTTTTTCTAGGGTACTAATGGGGAGCCAAGTTGCTTTAAAAGTCGCTTTTTCAGCTATCTCATTAGCACTTGGCTTTGGCTTGTTGTTAGGGCTGATTGCAGGTTTTGGCCCAGCTTGGTTAGACCATATCATAGTGACCTTCTTTGATACTGTCCGATCTTTTCCAACCATTATTTTTGCCTTAGCAGTGGTGACATTAACAGGGCCAAGTTTGACCACCATTATTTTAGTGATAGTGGTCACCTCGATACCCATTTATGGTCGTGTAGTAAGAACGCAAACCCAAGCGCTTAGTGCACAAGAGTTTATCCTGGCTGAGCGTGCTTTAGGTGCCAGTATGCCAAGAATATTAGGTGTGCATATGCTCCCTAATGTTATTGGCCAGCTTTTAATTCTTGCCAGTATGGATGTCCCTATTGTGATTACTATTGAAGCAGGCTTGAGCTTTTTAGGTTTAGGTATACAGCCTCCAACACCCAGTTGGGGCACTATCTTAAATGATGGTTACCTTTTTATTCGTAATACTCCTTGGATGATTGTAGCGGGTGGAATTCCTCTTATTTTATGTACCTTGGGATTTACCTTTTTAGGCGAATCATTGAGGGATATTTTCGATCCTAAATTGCGTAAGGATATCTAATACCATGACTGATTTAATTTTAGATGTGCATGACTTATCGATTGATTACCGTACGCCAAGAGGGAAGTTGAAAGCCCTGCGCAATATTAATATGCAAATTCCGAAAGGAAAAATTGTTGGCATAGTGGGTGAAAGTGGATGCGGTAAATCTACCTTGATTGGCGCCATTATTAACTTATTGGCTTCGAATGCAGAAGTGACTAAAGGCGGTGTAAAACTTGCTGAAGATGAGTTATTTAACTTGTCGAAAAAACAGATGCAAGCATTAAGAGGTGATCGCTTTTCTATGGTGTTTCAGGATCCTATGACTAGCCTAAATCCTGTTGTCTCTATCGGTAATCAAATGATAGATATTCAATACCGAGACAAAATAAGCAAAAAAGAGAAAGCAGCTAAGGCCGCGATGATGTTAGATAAGGTCGGTATTCCTGATCCAGAAAGTCGCTTATCTCAATATCCACATGAGTTTTCTGGTGGTATGTTACAGCGTATTGCCATTGCTATGGCTTTATTGGTAGAACCAGAACTATTAATTGCCGATGAGCCCACAACGGCATTAGACGCTACCTTAGAAGTGCAAATTATCTATCGCTTGAAAGAATTACAAGCGAGCCAAGGATGCTCCATTTTGTTTATCTCACACCACCTTGGCGTAATTGCTGAGCTGTGTGATGAGGTGGTGGTTATGTATTCAGGTGAGGTAGTAGAAAAAGGAAGTGTTCGGGATATCTTTCATAATCCTAGTCACCCTTACACCCAAAAATTGCTGCAATGTGATCCTGCTGCTATCAAACAAAAAACGAGAGACCTTCCAACTATTTTAGGCAGTTTGCCTGATCTTATCGAAGTACCTAAAGGGTGCATCTTTGCCGAGCGTTGTGATGCTGCAAGCAAAAACTGCTATGAGCAAAAGCCTAAAGCCAGCCAGTTAAACGATAATCATGTGGCGAGTTGTCACTTATTGAATGAAGCAGGAGCTCTTTATGCTTAATTTATTAGAAGCTCGAGATGTACGTGTTCGTTTTCGCAGCAAATCTGTCATTAAATCTTTGTTGGAGCGAGATGATGATCCGTTTTTAGATGCAGTTTGTGGCGTTTCATTAAATGTTAAACCTGGTGAGACCTTTGCCATAGTTGGGGAAAGTGGTTCCGGAAAAACTACCTTAGCACGTGCAATCACTGGGTTAGTGAAAGCACAGGAAGGCAGCATTAGGTACCTAGATAAAGAGTTAATTGGCTTGAGTAATGCACAATTTAGACCCTTACGCCGTGATATTGCCATGATGTTTCAAGATCCAATAGGGTCATTAAGTCAGCGTTTAACCATTGAGGCACTCATTACAGAACCATTTAAGATACATGGGGTTAAAGTGGATGATTATGCAGAAGAAGCAAGAAGACTATTAGCCATGGTTGGATTACCTGCTCATTTTGCTAGTCGTTATCCTTTTCAACTAAGTGGTGGTCAGGCACGAAGGGTAGGGGTAGCAAGAGCTTTGGCTCTTTCGCCTAAGCTTATCGTAGCGGATGAACCAACCGCTGGGCTGGATGTGTCTGTTCAAGGTGAAATACTTAATTTGTTAGCAAAACTGCAGAGCGAGCTAGGTTTAAGCCTACTTATTATTACCCATAATTTGAGTGTTGTGCGTCATATTAGTGATCGAATGGGCATCATGTATTTAGGTCGGTTCATTGAGCAAGGCAATACCGATGATATCTTTGAGCAAGCTATGCACCCTTATACACAAGCTCTTTTATCTGCTAATCATGACCCTGATCCAGATGCTCATTCAGAACGTGTCGAGTTACAAGGTGAGGTTCCTAGCCTTTTACAGAGGCCTATGGGATGTGAATTCCATACTCGATGCCCTTATGCAAAAGATATTTGCCGCACTCAAGTGCCTGAAATGAAGTATTCAACCGGTGGGCATGAGGCTCAATGCCATCTTATTGACACAATTTAATCTGTTGAATGACTGATTTATTGATGCAGTAAATTAGTTTGTTTTAAACAGGTTCGTGAATTGGATATATAGACTCACCAGTCTCCTGAAATGTATATCCATTTTTGGGCTGCTTTTTAGCAGCTCTTTTTTTTGCGTTTAAATGCTGAATGAAAGCGCTTTAAATTGAACAGGGCTAAGTAATGTTAGAAGTGTCACATATTTTATTATTGGTTTTTTTAATTTTAGCCAGCTATATACAAGCCAGTACAGGCTTTGCTTTTGCGCTCGTTGTCATGAGTGGTGTAACGGCTTTTGATTTAGCGCCTATTGAAATAACCGCCTTTGTTGTCAGCTTCTTAAGCTTGGTAAACTCTTCTATTGGTTTACAAGGTCGCTTATGGCGTAAAGTTGATAAAACGGCATTATGCTATCTTTTAGTTCCATGCGTGCCTGCGACCTTTTTAGGTGTTTATTTATTAGCTTATTTTGGCGAGAGCCAGCTTGCTTTACTCAAGTTCATACTAGGTTTTTGTATTCTTATTAGTAGTTTGGCCATGTTGATTAAGGTGAATGAAAAAACGTTCAAAACCAGTAATTTCACCTATGTATTAAGTGGTCTTATCTCTGGCGTGATGGGTGGCATGTTTGCGGCTTTTGGACCGCCAATGACTTATATCATGTATCGTCAAAACATTAATCTAGAGACTATAAGAGCAACACTTTTAATGGCATTTACTTTTACCTCAGTAATTCGCTTAGGGTTTGTCCTAACGACTCAAGAGGTGAGTGAGCACGCGTACTTTTTAAGTGTATTAGGTATTCCGGTTGTTATCTTAGCTACGCTCGCAGTACGCTATTTCCCTTTACCTATTTCCTCAAAGCGAATGAAACAGTTTGTTTACCTCATTTTATTTACATCAGGATTCAGTTTAATTCTACAAGCATTTTAGTTGAGCCAAGACTAGTTAAGTGATTGGCTATAAATACTAATTTAGAAAAAATTAAGTTGTTTTGGATTTATTGTTCCGATTAAGAAACAGATATTTCATAATGCGATGTTGACACAAATCACATACCTGACGTAAGGTAGGTGAATGAGTATTAATAAAGACACACGTACAGCTATTTTAGATGCCGCCCAAGATTTGGTTCAACGCCAGTCAATTAGTGGAGTTAGCTTTCAAGAGCTAGCTAAACGTACAGGCATCAAAAAAGGCAGCATGTACTATCACTTTGAATCTAAAGATGATTTGACCTTAGCCTTATTAGAAAGGGCAAACATAGATCTGCGTGAAAGTTTTGAGCGAGGTGTCGGAAAAACACCAAAACAACGACTCGATTATTATTTTAACATCTATCGTTTATACGTGATTCCAAGTGAAAAACTTTGCCCTGCTGGCGCTTTTGCTGGTGAGTGGGATAAATTATCACCACCTGTACAAGAGACGGTTAAAAAGCTATTAATCACTCAGTCTGAAGGGCTGAAAAGTGTATTAACAGCAGGCATAGAAAATGGTGACTTTAAGGATCAGGGGCAAACTATTGATGAACTTACCCAATGGATAGTGTCGTGTATTCAAGGTTGTTTATTGGTGTGCCGTATTTATGACTCTAAACAAGCGTTTGAGAGTGCTGTTAAGGTCATTAATTGCTATCTAATGCCTGATCATAAAGCAGAGTAAAAAAATTTGCCTTAAAAACCTACCTTACGTCAGGTTGAAGGAATTAACGCAAAAATTATTTAAGATTAACAGTCGAGACTAAATGATGAATATCGCATTTACACTTTTCCGTTTAAAGAACCAACTAACGAGTTTATTTGCTTCGGCGAATACTGCCCATAAATTTGCTGAAGTCTTCTTAAAGCCAAAGCGTTCTGAAGTGAAAGATTGGGAGTTAAGAGCTGAGCTAAAAGGCGAGCGAATTAATTTAGGTGATGAAATAAGCGCAATTAAATGGCGAGCCGAAGCCGCTAAGTTAAATAATAAACAGATTTTGCTAGTACATGGCTGGGAAAGTAGGGCAACTCATATGTACGGTTTGGTCGATGGTTTGCTCGAACAAGGTTATAACGTAGTAGGCTTAGATATGCCAGGTCATGGCCAATCACCGGGGAAATCATCTAATGCTAACCTTTTTGCGCAAACGATATTATTAGCTGAGCAGTCTTTAGGTGAATTTAGTGTAATTATTGGCCACTCTATGGGGGCTTCTGCTACGTCTATCGCTGTCGGTCAGGGTGTATCGCCAGAGAAAATGGTTTTAATATCTGGCCCTTCTTCAATTGAAAATTCAATTAGACATTTTGTTAGTTTAATCGGTTTTAATAAGCGGACTTCTGATCATTTCATTGCTCGTATTGCTCAATATGTGGGTGTTCCATTTCATCAACTTGATGCCACTAACTTATTACAAGAATGCCAAATCCCCACTTTGTTGATTCATGATGAGAGTGATAAAGAGGTACTGCACAGTGAATCTAAACGACTGGAAAGTGTGCTACAAAATGCTCACTTGATGACAACTCAAGGTTTTGGACATAGAAAAATTCTAAAAGCTCAGCCAGTTCTGAAGGCGATCTCAGATTTTGTCGCTAGTGATACTCACTTCTTTAATCTTGTTAAAGGTAAGTAAATGAAATAGTTAACTTCTTCTTATATACCGGTTAAGTCTGTCAGCTTGATTGGTATTTTTAGCCAACTAGCTAGTAATAGTTAGTTGGTTTTTTTTTGCCTATCACTAAATCTCGTTCAGAGGTTCGTTTTTTCTTTAGAAAACTTTGATATTTGTGAGTCTTGTTCATTAAAAATCATAAAATTAAACGTATAAATCCCTGTGCATAAATTAATTTCACCTATAATTCTTTACAGATAACAATAGGATATGAAAGGTTAAACAGGGAGATTGTATGAACATCAAAAAGACAAAAATTATGTTCTTTTCGTTCTTAACCACGTTTTTACTTGTTGATGTAATCAGCGCTTTTTTTCAAGGCCATATAGAGCCAATGTTGAGCATTATGTTTGCTCTAACATCATTTCTTCTGTTCGTTTTAGGTTTTTATATATTTAACATTGTTGAGAAAATTATCTTTTTTAAAGATAAAGAGCTTGATGAGCTTACTCATAAGTTGGAAATGAAAAATGATGAAGATCATTCTGTTTTTGAGAATATTTTAAATGAAAATATTTTTTTGAAAGAACGCGTTTTTATTCAGTCTAAAGCAATTGAAATTGCTAATGTGGGTATAACTGAATTTTATAATAATGATTTTAGCTGCACAGTTTGTTATGTGAATGATGAATATTTAAATATTACGGGAAAAGGTAAAGAAAGTGTTTTAGGGGAGTCATCTCTTTTCATTAAAAAAATAAAAGAGAGTGCATCTGAATATGAAAAGTTTTCTCAATCTCTTTCTAACTATGATACTTATGAAACGACGATTCAAGATGTTAAGAACAATGGTACAAGCTATTGGAATAATATTCATATTTTGCCCATTTTCAATAAAGAAAACTGCGTAGATCGATTTCTTGCAGTACATATAGATATTACTGAAATCTGTAACGCAGAAAATTTCTCAGAGTCTGCCAATCTTGCCTTAGAAGAAATATTACATACAACAAATAATAAATTAGAAAGCTCCCAGAATAGAATGAAGGCCGTGTTTAAATCAGCTATCGACGGTATGTTTATTGCTAATGATAATGAAGAGCTATTAGATATTAATGAATCAGCGCTGAAAATGTTTGGATATGAAAAAGAAAATATTATAGGAAAACGTTTTAGTACTTTATTAGAGTTTTCTGATGACTCTGATATGAATTTAGTCAGTATTAACTATATTACCCAAACTCAATTATCTGGAGAAACAATAGAAACAACGGGTAAATCTTGTGATAACGAAATCTTCCCACTTTCTATTCATGCTAATAGTTTCGTTTTTAATAATGAAAGATTTTACTTCGGTACTTTACGGGATATCAGTGTTGCTAAAGTGACCGAATATGAACTGAATCTTAGTAAAAAGCATTTGCAGAAAATTCTTCATAGGTTAAACCTAGCAACAGAAGCAGGAGGAATAGGAATCTGGAACTGGAGCTTCATTACTAATGAATTAGAGTGGGACGATAGAATGTACTCTCTCTACGACATTGATAAGGAAGATTCGCTTAATAATTATGAAATGTGGCGTGGCAGGGTCTTACCTGAAGATGTTGACACTGCCGAAAATGAACTCGCATTAGCCAGAGAAACTTTATCTCAGTTTAATAGTGAATTTAGAATTCGATTGAAGTCTGGTGAAGTGCATTGGATTAAGGCGGCTGCCGATGTCATTTTTGATGAGGATACAGGTGAAGCAGTCGGTATGGGTGGGGTGAACATAGACATCACCAAGGAAAAAAATGCTCAAGAATTCTTAAGACAAGAGAGTGAAATAGCTCAAGCAGCCAATGAAGCTAAATCTATGTTTCTCGCAAATATGAGTCACGAAATACGTACACCAATGAATGGTGTTGTTGGTATGGTGAGCTTGTTACATGAAACGGATATGAACCAAGATCAGCAAATTATGGTCTCAACCATTCGGGACTCAGCGCTAACCTTGCTTAATATTATTAATGATATTTTGGACTTCTCAAAAATTGAAGCAGGGCAAATGTCATTAGAAATTATTCCAGTCGATTTTCAATTAGTGGTAGAGCGAACCGCAGATGTACTTTGGCTACAGGCCAATAATAAGAATATTTCTATTTATATAACCCACGACCCCAAAATACCGCAAACAATAATGAGTGATGGTGTGAGGCTGAGCCAAATCCTGATCAATGTATTGGGTAATGCTGTGAAGTTTTGTGGTGGTGATGAGCATTCATTCGGAGAAATTTGGCTTAAAACCTATTTAAATAGCCAGGGTGATAAAGACTCAGTTGATATTATTATTGCAGATAATGGTATTGGCATGACAAAAAAACAATTATCTAAATTGTTTACTGCATTCACTCAAGCTGACACTTCGACCACTCGTATGTATGGCGGCACAGGGCTAGGCCTATCAATTACCAAAACCTTACTAGAAATGATGGGAGGCACTATTAGTGTTAAAAGTGAAATAGGAATGGGGAGTACTTTTAAAATTAATGTTCCTATTGAGACTGCCTCTTTAAATCAGCAAGAAAGCAATGAAATAGATCTAAGCTCAAAAAAAATATTATGTATTTATAGTGATGCGAACTTAAAGTCCGCAGTACAAGAAAACCTGGAATATTATGAATGTGAGTTAAGCTTTGTGACTACGATAGACAAAGCAGAAGTGGTGCTGTGTCATGCTAAAAATGAAGGTGAAGCCTTTGACATGCTGCTACTTTGTCCTGAATACAGTCTTGATGATATTCAAGAGCGAAAAGAAAGTCATGTTGGTTATGATGCCTACGATGATCTGAAAGTTGTCTCAATGACAAATAACCCTTCTAAAAGTAAAGGTATAGTAAAACCTAACTCCTACATATTGGCCGCTCATCCACTAAAGCCTAGCAATTTCATTAATGCTATAGCCTCTTTGTTTGGCATTTGTAGTCCAAATATTCAGAGTGATAGTACGTTAAAAGAGGCTTTGTTAGACAGTTCAAATGATAGTTCTGTTGGTACCGACGCTTTTATTTTAGTCGCTGAAGATCAGCCAACCAATAGAGATGTACTGCAGCGTCAGTTAACGCGCTTAGGCTATCGCTGTGAAATGGCAAATGATGGTAAAGCGGCGTTGAACAAATGGAAAAAAGGCGAGTTTGATTTAATTTTAACGGATTGTCACATGCCTATTATGGATGGCTTTGAATTAACCAAAGAAGTGAGGTTAATGGAAAGCCAAGATAAAAGTTTAGGGCACACGCCGGTTATTGCAATTACGGCCAACGCATTAGTTGGTTCAGCAGAGCAATGTATTGCCTCTGGTATGGATGATTACTTATCGAAACCTGTGGAGTTATCAGAGCTAGGTAAAGCTTTACAGAAATGGATTAGACAAGCTTCTTTAACCAGAGCCGTTGAAGGAAAAGAAGAGACTCAGCTAAATCATAAGTCTATCGATATTGCTGAAGCCATAGATAACAGTCCGATCAATCTTTCTAAGCTAAATGATATTTTAGGTACTTTAGATGATGAGGTGATAATTCCTCTTTTAGAAGGGTATTGGGAATCCGTTTGCGATGACTTTGATAAGTTAAAACAGGCATTAGATTTACATAATAGTCAGGAACTTCAAGAGCTTGCCCATGCTGCGAAAGGGGCTGCGAATTCAGCCGGTGCAGATGCATTAGCTGAACAACTACTCAAAATTCAGAATACGGCAACACAACAAGAGTGGGATGAACTAAGCGAACTTTATGCTAAAAGTGTGAACGAGCTGGAAAAAATCAAACAGTATCTGCAACAGGAAAGTATTATTTAACTCAGGGTGGGATTAATTATGAAAAGCGCTTCAATGACCATTCTAGTGGTGGAAGACCATGACTTCTCTAGAAAACAAACCTTAGCAATGCTGCTACGTGTTGGCTTTGAAAATGTTTTATCGGCTAAAAATGGTGATCTTGCAATTGAGCGTCTTAATCAGCATAAAATTGACCTAGTGATCACTGATATCAATATGCCAAGTATGAATGGTATGACATTGATAAAGCAGATTAGGCTTGGAAAAACGAAAAACAACAAAGAGCTTAAAATTATCGCGGTGACCTCTTATTCAAATATAAAGGTGATTACCACCTGTATGGAGTTAGATATTGATGGTTTCTTAGTTAAGCCTCTTGCCGTTAAGCCCTTAACTGAGAAGATAAACAGTGCTGTTTTAGAGTCATCAAACCTGTATCACGAAGCAAGGTATCAAGACGTAGAAACTGTGTTTGATAGTTTAAGCGACGATACTTTAAGTCTGGCTGAGGTGGATGACTTTTGTGAGAATGTCTCACTACCTAGTCTAGAAGGTATTCAAAGCATTCCGAATATCAAGCAACTCAAAGAAGGTATGGTATTGGTAGAGGGCATCTTTACCAAAAATGGTTCCTGTTTGATATGTGCTGGTATCGAGCTAAATGAAAAGCATCTAAACCGGTTAATTGAGCTGGAAAGCATCGTGTTAACGAGAGAAATAAAGGTCACATTAACTTCAAATACAGCCGTTACTTAGCTTGTTTTGAAAGCTTCAGTAGATAGTTATAGCATCAAATCTAAAGGCTAAACTGATTAGCGTTACACTTGAAAGTAATCAGACGAAATTAACTCAATTCAAAACATTTCTATTAACTCATTAAGGTATTAGTTTCACTCGAATTAACATATCACCTGACAGCCGCACTTTTTTGAAATAGATTTTGTGTCTGTTTTAAATCTAAAATTAACATAGGCGCGACAATTAAGAAGAGCACAATGTTGGATACAGGCATAGCCAACCAAACCCCATCTAGCCCAAAAAACTTGGGTAAAAGGTATAAGAAAGGTAGCTGAATAAACATATTTCCTAATGCGATACTTAGTGCCTTTCCTGGTTGATTGACACTGGTAAAATAAATAGATGCCAGCATGATAAAGCCATCAAGAGCCAGTGCGAATAGGTGTAACTGAATACCATGAATCGTTGCTTGCGCTAAGACCTCGTCTTCATGATTAAAGAGTTGAATTAGCTCATTAGGGAAGAGGTTTAGCAGTAATGTCCAACTAAGTCCTGCGAATAAGGTGACTTTAATGGATAGCATGACTAAAGCCTGAATATCACTTTGTCTTTTGGCTCCAAAAAAGTAGCTGATAGGAGGTTGAGACCCATCAGCTATACCTTCTGCAACAAAGTAATATATGACCATTAGATAACCGACTATGGCATAAGCACCCACAGTAAGAGCGTTACCATATTCCATAAATAAAGCATTGTGTAGCCCTACCATGACACTGGTATATACATAAATGATGAGACTTGAAGACCCTAAGGCGATCACCTTTTTAGCTAGACTAGGGTCAAAAGTAAGGTAGGAATCTTCTGCTTTATTTTGAGTTCTATCCTCAGTGCCACTTTCTAATTGAAAAGGCTTTGTTGAATAGTGGCTGAAGAAGTAGCTAAGACCCAAGATACAAACAATAAGTTGAGCAATTAGAGTTGCAATCGCTGCGCCTGCTAAGCCTAGATTGAAATAATCAATAAATAGGTAATCTAATACAATATTGAGTAAGGCGCCAAAGCCCATTAACCCTGTGGCGATCATAGGGCTATTATCATTTCTAATCAGTAAGGGAAGGGCTGCGGCAAAAATGCTAAGAACACCGCCTATGCTAAACCAATCTAGATAGGCTTTGGCTAGAATAATTCCTTCTGGTGTTCCTGATTGGAGCTCTAATAAAAGCTCACCCAATAAACTCAATGAAAATGATGAAACAAGGCCAAGCGCCAGCATGACATACAAACTTGTCATTAAAAGCTTAGCGCTATAGTTGGATTTAGCGTTAGAGCCCTGAGATATTTCAGACTCACCTTGGTGGATAGATAACAGGCTACCGGCACCTATGCCAACCATAATGCCAAAACCAACAAGAAAGAAGATAATGGGCCAAGCCATATTGATTGCAGCCAAACCGCTGTAACCAATTACCTTACCAATGAAAATACCATCGACAACCTGATAAAGCCCATTCACCAACATGGCGGTAATCGCAGGTAAGCTATAGCGCCAAAATGTACCGCGAATGTATTTAGCTTGCGTTTGTTTTGTCATAGATGTGTTCATGGGCAATAGCTGTCTGTGTCGGAGAATATATATCACATCAGGATATCCTTATAATAAGATTGATGTTAGTTAGTTGGTATCTCTTTTAGAGATACAAAAAGAGAGTGTTAAACTGAGGAATGCTCATGAATTGGACATTAGATGAATTAACTGCGTTTGTTTATTCAGTTAAGTTTGGCTCTTTTTCGGCGGCGGCACGAAAAATGGGAAAAGTGCAGTCACGCATTAGTACGGCGATAGCAAATCTGGAAGCAGACTTAGGTTTTGAGCTGTTTGATCGAAGTGCCAAGCTGCCAATTTTAACAAAAGATGGTGAGCAAATGTTTATCGAAGCACAAGCTGTGCTTGCTCAGTGTCAGCGTCTTGAGGCGAGAGCAAAAGCAGTCACCATAGGTGAAGAGTTGACTCTCAAAGTCGCCTTGGATGAAGCGGTTCCTAATACGGCTTTTGAAGTCATGTTTCAGCGATTAGCGGATGAATTTCCTTCGTTAAAACTCACTATCATTAATGGTTCTCAAGAAGATATCGCCCAATGGGTGGAGCAAGGTATTGCCGATATCGGTATTATGTTTTACATCAGCACCTTAGCTGACTCACTTGAGTTTATGTCGATTGGACACTTTAGGCATAGCTTGGTTGTTAGTGCGCAACATCCTCTGGCCAAATTTGAAGCGCCAACTATCCATCAGTTAGCTCAACATAGACAATTAATAATTTGTGATAGAAAGGGTCAAACCCAAGAGCCCCCATTGTCAGCAAATCATTGGCAGATAGACAGTTATTATTATATTTCTATGATGGTGATGAGAGGTGTCGGCTGGGCTCTAATTCCCGAGCATGTGGCTAAATCTGATTGGGTATTAGAGGAGTTAGTGGTGCTTTCGAGTGAGTGTATTCCTTCTCCTTTGATGGTGGAGATAGGTGTGGTGAACCGTCGAGATAAAGCCATTGGCCCTGTGATGACTTGGTTGTTTGAAGCTTTAGATTCATTATTGGCAGAAGCTAGATAAAAAGGTTAAAGAATGAAAAGGGGCCAGACTTTAGCCCCTTTGTGTCTACCATGATTATCCTGGCTGAATATGTTTATTGGTTAGGTGTTTATCCCATACTTTAGCAGGGAGTAAATCCATCACCCTTGTAAGAATGGCAATGACAATGAATGAGAAAATGATTCTTGCCCAAAAAACACCCGCAAAATCAGCGCCTAGTAAGAGCATGAGGATGGTGTCTTCTATCATGCTATGACAAAGAGCAAGCAAGCTCATCGAGGCAAAAATATCTCTTCTTGAGACATGCCCTTGTCTAGCTTCGTTGATCAACAAACCACCACCAAAACTAATCCCTAAGGTAAAGCCAACGATAGTAATAGTTGTTGCTTGGCGGCTAATACCTAGCATTTTCAACAGAGGTGAAAGCATGTAGCCCATTAGTTTTTCAATGCCCAGCATCTTTAGAATTTTTAGTGCAAACAATAACCCTGCAATAATTATTTGGATCATAATTAAGCTTTCAACTTGGCCCTTAATCCAAGCTGTGAGGCTGGTATCAACGGGCTCTGGCTGCCATGATAATTGATTGACCTCTTGCAGATAATCGAATTCAAGGTAAAGCTTATTGAGTATCCAAGCCAGTATTAAGCCTCCACCTACTCTAAGTAGCAGTGTGAATCTCAGTCGAATACCTGCTTGCTGTGCAATCCGTGCCTCAACAGGTAACCCATGAGCAAATAACATGAGAATACAAAGCACAGTAACTTGAGCAACAGTCATTGTTTCTGCCTGCTGAGCGTAGAAAAAGATCAACATACCAGCATAAATATTGGTAAGTATGGTGGTTGCCCAGACAATTCCCATAGATTCAGGCAGGCCAACCCATTGCATGATAGGGCCAAGCACTAAAGCGAAGTAATCTAAGAAGCCAAGGCTCTCTAAAATTTTCACTACTATGATAGTTGGAATCATAAGTTTAAAAAGGGTGTAGGAAACATCCCAAATTTCTATCGCTAGTTCTTTAAAGAATTTTTTCATTTTTACGTCGCTCAAGGTTAACGATTGATTAGTCTTCAGGGCATAATTTTAAACAAGTGGGAAAACATAATATTTCTTAAATGTAGTTTTTAAATTAATATTATTTCTCATTATGATAATAAAATGAATTTGGATTAACCAATGATAGAGTTAGATGAAATAGATAAGCGTATTTTGAGAGTTCTTCAGAAAGATAATAAAATCACCAATGCGGCATTGGCTGACATGATCAGCCTATCACCTCCCGCTTGTCTAAAGCGGGTCAAGGCGCTTTATGATAAAGGCGTGATCGAAAAGAGTGTTGCTATCCTTAACCCTCATCTTATTGGTGAAGGTATTGTTATTATCGTTGAGGTAGAAATGGAAAGAGACAGGCGAGATATGTATGAACTCTTTATCAAGCGTATTCAATCTAGCCCCGAGGTAACTCAATGCTATCAAGTCACAGGGGAGGTCGACTTTGTGTTGATTGTAAATGTGGCAAATATGAAGATGTTTAAAGATTTTTCAAACAGGGTGCTTTATGGGGAATCTAATATGCGTAAATTTAGAACCTTAATATCCATGACTCGTAATAAGTTTAGTACCGAGATTGCCCTCTAGAGAAATACCTTTATTGAGAGTTAGTTTGAGGTAGTGTGATTTTCTCTTTTTTCTGCCATTCAAGCTTGAGTGTCTGTCTTGATCTAGGGTAATTCTCTGCTAGTACTTCAATTTTATTAATTCTATCCGTACGAAAGTGACGAAAGTCTTGGCGGTTTTCACACCAGGCAACGACTAAGCGAACGCTGTGGAAATAGGCGACCATAATGGGCCAAATGATTCTATGACTGGTATTTTCTTTGACATCTTTATAAGCAATGAAGAGCTTATTTTGTTGCCTAATGGCTTCTCTAACATCATCCATATTAATGCTGTCTTCAACGGCTTGTGCGAAGTTTGCAGATACTAGGTTGGTATCGAGAATAACACTTTGTAAATGTTCAGGTACGACTTCTTTAATTTTTTCTAATAAAGAGTTAGCCGACTGGCTTAGGTATTTATCTCCCCTTTGGCTAACCCAATGGGCCCCCAGTGCGACCGCTTCTAATTCGTTTGCGGTGAGCATTAGGGGTGGCATTTCATAACCAGGTTTTAAAATATAACCCACACCCGCTTCACCCTGAATAGGAACCAATTGGTTTTGAAGTTCTGCAATATCACGATAAATAGTACGTACTGATACTTCAAACTTATCAGCAAGCTGTTGTGCCTTTACGGGACGTCTGGCATTTCTAAGAATCTGGATAATGCTAAATAGTCGGTTTGTGGGTAACACCTTAACTCCTTTTACTCATGCTCAATAAGGGGGAGATCCTTAAAATTGAGGTAGGGACTTTTCGGCATTTAGCCTATTCATTTTATCACGCCAAGATAACCAGTTAACTTTTCAGTTTGAGTAAGGAAAATAGTCTTTTTTAGCGATAAAGAAGAAGTATAACAAAACCCTACTGACAAGATATGTCAGTAGGGTTTTGCTGGTAAACTTAGCCTTGTTCCATAATAACGATAGCTTGAGTGTGTTCCTCAAGGGCGTCGAAAATATGGGCCTGATCTGCAGGATAACTGATGTAATCACCTGGGTATAAAGTATGGGTTTGCTCATTAGGGCCGACTAGTGCGCTGCCTTGAGTGACAATAATATGCTCGACCACACCTGCCATATGAGGCTCGGATTGTCTTGCTTGACCAGGTTCTACCATTATTTGATAAATATCTCGTCTCGCTGCTGACGGGCAGGCTGATAAAAGCAAGCTTGTGTAGTTTGCATGTTCAGACTCTATTTTTATGCCGTCTCCTTTGCGAATTAATTGAATTTCGTTTTTCACAGGTTCAATCAGTTTAGAAAAAGGTACTTTCAGCGTGATACTTAAGGCCCACAGCGTTTCTAAACTTGGGTTACCAATGCCTGATTCTAGCTGGGATAGAGTGGATTTCGCTATGCCGGCCTGTCGAGCAATTTCCGCCATCGATAATCCTGTTTTTCGCCTCTCTCTGACCAATGCTTTAGCGACCATTTCAATAGGAAGTGGGTTTTTGTGAGTCATAAAAGCCTGCCTGTTCGATATAAAATACAAACGTTCGTCTTGACCGTTTAAATTGTTTTGTTCATTATATCGATCAAACGTTCATGATGGAATTGATGTTATGAAAAAAATGACTGCTTTAAACTCTTCTCAATTAAGTTTTCAAATCCTTTTCGTTTGCCTTGCTGATGCGCTTGTTGGCGTGTCCTATGGCGCTTTGGCAATCAGTCTTGGATTTGATTTATGGGTACCTCTTTCTTTATCGATTCTAGTGTTAGCAGGTGCATCAGAGTTTTTATTTATCGGCATTATTGCTTCAGGTGGAGGGGCGGTTACCGCAGCCATTGCAGGTTTATTGGTTAACTCTCGTTTATTGGCATTTGGTCTTAGTTTGAATACCCAATTAGGAAAAGGTTGGCGCAGGTTTTTTGGCTGTCATTTGATGAATGATGAATCTGTTGTATTTGGTATTAGCCAGCAAAACTCTAAGTTAAATAAAAGAGCCTATTGGCTCTCTGGGCTAGGGATATTAATTGCTTGGCCATTGGGCGTTTACTTTGGTGCTGTATTGGGAGAAATCATTGAGAGTACTCATGCCCTTGGGCTAGATGTAATGTTTCCAGCTATTTTGATTGCGCTTGTCTTACCTAAACTAACTAGCTCGACAATGCGAGTGACAGCCTCGACTGGCGCTGTGCTTTGTGTGGCGAGTACCCCTTTTTTGCCTGCAGGTATTCCTGCTTTGCTTTCTTTAATGGGCATTTTCATGAAGAGGGTGACTAAAAATGGATAATCAAAATGTTTTGTTAGGCATTCTTATATTAGCGCTTGGCAGTTACAGCTTAAGACTAGCGGGACCTTACTTACGACAGCACCTGACAAGATTCCCTGATATAGAAGTCTTATCGAATGAACTAGGCCAAATTCTTTTATTTAGTTTGGCAATTGCAACGGCCGTGTTTGAGGTTGGTGAATTTGCTGGTTTCGCCCGCTTGATAGGTTTTGTCATTGCCGCTTTTCTTGCATATAAAAGAGTACCTTTGCTTATCATTATCCTATTGGCGGCATCAGCGACAGCACTGCTTAGATTGCTAGGGGTCAGCTAAAAATTAAATTAGGTTATAGCCGATATATAAACTTTGTTTTCACCTTTAATTTTTCCAAAAGCATAGCTAGGCTGAAAGAATGGTTATGCAAAAAATACTAAATGGTAAGTTAAAACAATAAGTAGTAACCAGTGATTACTCATTGATTCTCTTACTTAACACACGTGTTTATCCAGAAATCTATTTATTTCATAGATCTTGTTTGATTTAAGGTGTTTTTATGGAAATCAGTGATTTATTAGAACAGACAGACAAGCTACCTAACGTCCCCGAAGTTGTCAGAGAGCTAATGCAGGCTCTAAATGACCCTGATGCGGATTATAATTTGATTGCGGAAAAGGTAGCAAAAGACCAAACACTTTCTCTTAAAATTTTACGATTAGTCAACTCAGCTCATTTTGGTCTGACAAGAAAAGTATCCACCATAGATGAAGCTGTGGTTATTTTAGGCATGGATAAACTTAACACCTTAGTGATCGCTTCTGGTATGGCAAACTCAGCGTCAGACGTTGATGGACTAGACATGAGAGAGTTCTGGAGTGATAGCTTTATGGTCGCCTCTATTGCTCAATGGTTGGCGCTAAGGTCTGATACAGTGCAGGCAGATGTTGCCTTTACAGCCGGTGTTATTTACAACATAGGCCGACTTCTACTCCATTTGGCTGCTCCAAATCGTGCTAAGGCAATACAAACCTTGGTAAAAGAGACGAAAGCGAGTCGTATAGCAGCTGAAACAGAGCGTTTAGGTTTTACCTCTCAAGATGCGGGTAAAGCACTATTAGATATGTGGAATCTGCCAGAAGAGCTTGGTATTGCGATTAAGCAATATAAGCGCCCTTATACCTATGAAGTGCCTTCTCCTTTAAGTGCGATTTTAAACCTCGCCAATTACATTAATGGTGCTATTACTGATAAAAGAGAGATTGATGAAGTCATCGTCTTTATGCCTAAAAAGGTAATCCAACTTGCGGGGCTTAAGGTGGAAATACTTGATGAAGTAGAAGGCGTATTGAATATGGAATCTGGTCTAGATGGTCTTATATAGATAAAAGTGCTTTAAGCACCTTTATCTATATAAGTAGTTCTTTTGATCATTGAGTTTAAACAACTACCACTTCGAACTGGCCAAGCTGCTCAATTTCACCCGTCAGCTTATCGCCTATTTGTATGGCTCCGACTCCTGCTGGTGTGCCTGTCATAATAAGGTCACCAGGGGCGAGTTCATAATACTTAGAGAGATAGCTGATCATTTCAGCCGTCTTCCAAATCATTTGGTTAAGATCACCTTGTTGACGAACTTCGCCATTAACTTTAAGGCTAATGCTACCTTGGTGTGGGTGGCCTATTTGGCTTGCTGGATAAATAGGGCTGATAGGCGCTGATTGCTCAAACGCTTTGCCTATTTCCCATGGTCTTCCCATTTTTTTCATCTGAGCTTGTAAATCACGACGGGTCATATCTAGACCTAGCGCATAACCATAAACATGATTCAGTGCATCATCCAGTTGGATATTCTTGCCACCTTTTTCTAGTGCAATCACCAGTTCCATTTCAAAGTGAACGTCTTGACTCATACTTGGGTAGGGGAATTGACCTGAAGTATTAATGTTATCTGTGTTTTTCTGAAAGAAAAAAGGATGTTCTTTATCTGGATCATGGCCCATTTCGATAGCGTGATCAGCATAGTTTCTACCAATGCAATATACCCTACGAACAGGGAATACTTGATCGCTGTTTTGAATGGCGATTGTAGTTGGTTCTGGTGCCGGAAAAAGAAGATTACTCATACTGCTACCTGCATTAAATCATGAGAGTGAAAACCATGTGAGTGTAAGCCATGGATGATGCTGTTTTAAAGTACAAAAAAAGCCTAGGCACATAAAGAACCTAGGCTTTTTGAGTTATTTGAAAACCTTATTTAAAGTCTTTTCAAATAACAAGGACTAACGCTTTAATTGCGAGTTGCGATTAAAGTGCTGCTAGTGCTTCGTTAAGTGTTGCGCTTGGGCGCATTACTTTAGCAACTTCAGCTAGGTCCATGTGGTAGTAACCTTCAAGACCTGCAGACTTACCTTGAACTTCATTTAATTCAGCAACAATTTTTGCTTCGTTTGAAGTTAGTGTATTTGCTAGTGTAGCAAACTTAGCAGCAAGTTCTGCATCTTCAGATTGTGCTGCAAGCGCTTCAGCCCAGTACATAGCTAGGTAGAAGTGGCTGCCACGGTTATCAAGTTCGCCAGCTTTACGAGATGGAGACTTGTTAGTGTCCAGTAGACGCTCTGTCGCTTGGTCTAGTGTTGCTGCAAGTACTTTAGATTTAGCGTTGTCATTCTTAATGCCAAGCTCTTCTAGAGAAACTGCCACAGCCAAGAATTCACCTAGAGAGTCCCAACGTAAGTGGTTTTCTTGAACTAGCTGTTGTACGTGCTTAGGAGCAGAACCACCTGCACCTGTTTCATACATGCCGCCGCCAGCAAGCATAGGAACAACAGATAGCATTTTCGCAGAAGTACCTAGCTCAAGGATTGGGAATAAATCAGTAAGGTAATCACGTAGAACGTTACCTGTCACTGAAATAGTATCTTGGCCACGCTTGATACGCTCCATAGAGAAACGAATCGCTTCGTTATAGGACATAACACGGATATCTAGACCCTCAAGATCGTGGTCTTGTAGGTATAGCTCAACCTTCTTACGAAGTTCGTTATCATGTGGACGTTCTTCATCTAACCAGAAAACGGCTGGAGTATTAGATTGACGAGCACGAGTAACACCCAGTTTCACCCAGTCACGGATTGGTGCATCTTTAGTTTGACATGCACGCCAGATATCACCTTTCTCAACATTGTGTTGCATCAACACAGTGCCATTTGCATCAACAACGCGCATTACGCCGCTTTCAGCAATTTCAAATGTCTTGTCGTGAGAACCGTATTCTTCTGCTTTTTGAGCCATAAGACCAACGTTAGGTACAGTACCCATGGTAGTTGGATCGAATGCACCATTTGTTTTACAGAAGTTAATCGCTTCTTGGTAAATACGAGCGTAAGTAGACTCAGGCATAACGGCTTTAGTATCTTTCAACTTACCGTCACGACCCCACATCATACCTGAGCTACGAATCATTGCAGGCATAGACGCATCAACGATGACATCACTAGGTACGTGAAGGTTAGTAATGCCACGTACAGAATCAACCATAGCCAGTTCTGGTCTGTGCTCATAGCAAGAGTGAATTGTTTCTAGAATCTCTTCCTGCTGAGAGTGAGGAAGCGATTTGATCTTGTCAGTGACACTGCCTAGACCGTTGTTAGGGTTAACACCTAGCTCTTCAAAAAGCTCACCGTATTTATCAAACAACTCTTTGTAGAAAACAGTTACAGCGTGACCGAATACGATAGGGTGAGAGACTTTCATCATGGTTGCTTTAACGTGCAATGACCACATGATGTTGTTTTCTTTAGCGTCGTTTAGAGACTCTTCGAAGAAAGCGCGTAGCTTTTTGCTGCTCATGTTCATGCTATCTAGCACTTCACCAGCTTGAAGAGGCAATACTTTCTTAACGCTAACGTCACCTGCTTCAGAAACAAATTCAAGACGAACATCTTGTGCTTCTTTACTAGTTGTAGATTGCTCGCTTGAGAAGAAATCGCCATCACGCATATAGTCAGCGTGAGTTTGAGACGATTTGTTCCAAACACCCATAGAGTGTGGGTTTTTACGAGCAGATGCTTTAACCGCTGATGGTGCACGACGGTCAGAGTTACCTTGACGTAGTACAGGGTTTACCGCACTACCTAGAATTTTTGCATAACGTGCTTGAACGTCTTTATCTTCATCAGAGTTAGCAACTTCAGGATAGTTAGGAACATCGAATCCCTGACTTTGAAGTTCAGCAATACAAGTTGTTAGCTGAGGAAGAGAGGCGCTGATATTAGGTAGCTTAACAATGTTAGCGTCTTCTTGAAGAGTGAGTCCGCCCAAGAATTTAAGGCCATCTACAATTTTTTGTCCATCTTCTAGTTTCTCTGGAAAGCTAGAAATAATGCGGCCAGCTAAAGAGATATCGGTAAGCTCGATTTCAATACCCGCTTCTTTAGTAAAAGAACGAAGAATTGGAAGTAATGACGCTGTCGCAAGAGCTGGTGCTTCATCCGTCAAAGTGTAATAAATAGTTTGGTTATCTGACATGTTGTTTTCCCCTAACGTTTACAAGCAGTATTGTAAAATGAATGTAAGAGGGCTTTTGGCCCCCTTGATTAGCGAGTAAGAGTGTCACATCGCTAAAATAATCTGTTCGAAAAATTCGCCGACATATAGTACATAAAAATGAAAGTTAAGGGGGTATTTGACATATCAACTAAGGATATAGTCATAATTTCGTATAGTGATTGATGCTTTAAAATTTATAAATATCAATGATTTAACTTATTTGTGTTATAAAGTTACTAAATTGTTAATAAATTAAATAATGGCTTAGAGTATGCTTTTTTAGGCCTAATTCGGGCTGGTTGGCGAATGATATTGTTAGAAAATTTAAAACTTATTGTGATTGACCCATTTGAAAATACATAGAAAAAGCATAAACATCGGATTCAGTTTGAACTGGTTTCTAATAATCTTGTCAGATAATTTCAATTTTGTTGGTGTGCTTTTAAGGCGATAGCATGAGATTTGATCCTAAGTTATTTTTACTCACCAGTGTGGCTTTAGTTGCCTTCGCTGGAAACTCATTTTTATGTCGCTGGGCACTTGCTGGGCAACAAATAGATGCCCTTAGCTTTACCTTAATTCGGCTTTTATCTGGCGCGATTACGTTAGTTTTTCTATTTGTATTAGTAGAAAGAAAATCTGTCACACAGGTGTTAGCGTTAAAACCTAGCTTAACGAATGAAAAATCTAAAAGTCTCATGCACAAGGTGACACCGATATTTGGTCCCTTTTTGCTTTTTACTTATGCTGCTGGCTTTTCTTATGCTTATCTATCTTTAGAAACAGGTATAGGTGCCCTCATTCTCTTTGCTGCTGTGCAAATTAGCATGATAGGTATTAATGTTGTAAAAGGAGAGAGGCCAAACCCCGTTCAATGGTTAGGTATCTTGCTGAGCTTTAGCGGATTTATTTATCTTTTGTTGCCAACTTTATCATCTCCAAGCTTAAAAGGCTTTGTTCTTATGACGATTGCAGGCGTTGCTTGGGGTGTTTATAGCCTACAGGCTAAGCAAAACGCTGGGGCAAATGAGTCTGCGTTAATGAAAACAAGCCGAAACTTTATTTGGTCTATGCCCTTCGTAATCTTTTTACTCATTGCAAATCTCATGATGTTAGGAAGTGACAATTTATTTATTGAAGCGAAAGGTGTTTATCTAGCTATTATTTCTGGAGCGATCACATCTGGAATAGGTTATGCCATTTGGTATCAGGTGGTAAAACTTCTTAGTGGTACTTTAGCGTCTGTAAGTCAGTTACTTGTCCCCGTTATTGCAACCGCCATGGGTATAAGCTTTTTAGGTGAAGGGATAGAGCTACATTTTATCGTCTCAAGCTTCATGGTGCTGGGTGGTGTGATGATTGTATTGCTGAAAAAAGCTTAGGTAAGTTGAAAGATTATGAGAGGTTTAGTTTGAATGGGGAGCTTTCTAGTTAAACCTGACGTAGATGCCAGGTTTAACTAACCTAATACTTACTCTTTTGGTGCTTCTGGGCAAAGAGAAGCATAAGCTGTATTAAAGGCACCTTCTTGAAAAGCTTTAAGACCTGTTGCTGCAAAAGGAACAGGCATAGGTGTGTATTTGATGCGAGATTTGATTTCAGCATTATTCAGCAGCTTAACATTAACCGTATCAATTAACTGAATTGCAGATTCCATTTTAAAACCTACAGAACCACCGGCAAACTTACCTTTGGTAGGGCGCTCTCGGATAACGACTTCATCAACTTTATAATCTTCAAAAAGCTTTTTTAATGTGAATTGAAAGCTTTTTAAGTTCTCGCTTAATTCTGATTTCACCAAGGAGACGCGAGTTTGACGACAGTCCGCTATTTGAAATAATCCATCTTGCTTTGAAAGTAAGCACAAGATGGCATCACTACCTTTAATTTCAATGCCACAGGTTAACATTTTATGATCCTAATCGGGTTTTAGTGCCGGCATTATCCCATAAAATCCAAGCCACGCCCTAACACTATTAAAATACTGTTTTATAAGGTGTTTTAAATGCTGGATATTGGAGTAAGTCATACTGGCAATCTAGTTAAAATAGGGTGGGAAAGTGCTGTGAAAATGCTAAGTGAAGAATAAAGCACTGTATTGCTGTTGATATCTCTTTTTTAAAAGTCAAATACGCTATTATTGCCGAATAAAATTTCGTTTAATTAAAAAAAACAAAATTTTAAACTACTTCCTTTTCAATTTTCACATTTTCGTTTGTATTTAGGTTTTATTATGAGTCTTGACTCGCTCAACATTGTTCCTCCTAGCTTAATGTCCCTTGATGATATTTTACCCCAAGAACCTCTGTTAATGATGGGAGCAGGACCTGTGCCAATTCCCGCCCGTGTCGCCAGAGCGAATTCTTTAGTGGTAAACCATCTTGGTGGTGCTATGGCCAAGGTAATAGAGCAAGTAAAAGTCATGGCGCAATATGTGTTTCAAACACGTTCACCTTGGGTAATGGGGGTAGCAGGCCCAGGGTCTGCTGCAATGGAAATGGCGGCAGCAAATCTGATTGAACCTGGTGATACCGTTTTAAGTATTCGTAATGGCTTTTTCAGTAATCGTATGGCGCAAATGGCAGCACGTGTTGGCGCTAAAGTGATTGAGCTTGAGATAGATGTTAAATCTGCAGCTGACCCGAGTTTAATTAGAGAGGCAATGCAAGAACATAACCCGAAAGTATTGACTATGGTGCAGGGTGAAACCTCTAATACAGTGTGTAATATTCATTTAAAAGACATTGCTAGCATTGCGAAAGAACATGGGTGTTTAGTGGTTGTCGATGCGGTTTGTACTTTAAGTACCATGCCGTTAAAAATGGATGAGTGGCAAATTGATGCGATAATCACAGGAGGTCAAAAGGGGTTATCTTCAATTCCTGGCGTTTCCTTGTTAGCGTTTTCTGAGGCGGCTTGGCTGCGTATTCAAGAAAGAGAAACGCAAGTTGTGCAATGGTGTCTTGATGCTAAGTTAGCCACTAACTTTTGGCACAAAGACGGATATCACTATACCGCACCTGTTTCTGGCATTATGGCTTTGCATGAAGCACTTAAATTAGTGTGCGAAGAAACCTTAGAAGCCAGATTCAATCGACACCTCAAATGCTCTAAAGCGTTGCAGCAAGGTATAGAGTCCATGGGCTTAGAACTATTTGTGCCTGAGCATTCACGTTTAAACTCGGTAATAGGTATTTGTATTCCTGAGGGCTTAACCGCCATGGATATTTGCCATCACATTTCTCATAAATACCGTGTTGAAATAGCCGGTTCTTTTGGTCAACCTGTTGTGCGTATCGGACAAATGGGAGAGCAGTGTCGAGAGCATAACCTTTTCAGAGCGCTTCATGCTTTTGGAAGTAGCATGCGAGACTTGGGTGTGAAAGTGGATTTGCCAACAGGTATGGCACAATTAGAAACTTACCTGCAGAAAACGCCTAAACATTTTACCTAAATTAAAAATCTCTTATTAATAGTTTTTTCTACTAGTTCAATGATGACAAATAGTTTGCAAATATAAATGAGAATATTTATCAATTATTGTTGAAAATCGTTCTCATTACTACTAAACTCTATTTCAGGTTGAATAGTAATGAGATTGTTTCTTATGTACGTTTGTATTTGCAAAGGGATTACCCAAAAAGAGATTCAAAGCGCGGTTGAAGCGGGAGCTAGCTTGCGTGATATTCGTAAATCTATGGGAGTTGCGTCTGAATGTGGATCTTGTGGTCAATGTGCGAAACGCTTGGTTAAACAAACTCAAGATGAAATGCGCATGATGGATAGTTTGTCATACGCAGTCTAAGTAAAATTTACTATTACACAAAATTTAGAAAAGGCGATCTAAGCTAATTAGATCGCCTTTTTTGTTTATGGAACTAAAAGGCAATATGCCCCAACTTTAGCGTATAAATAGGCTTAAAAGGGAGCGTAAAAATGCTCTCTTTTAAGCCTATTGAGTTAGGTGTTTTGCACCTGTTCTACTTTTTGAAGAGGGGCTGTATTCTTAATAAAACCGAAGTCTTCAAAAATGCTGTAAACACATGGCACAACAAATAAGATCAGCAAGGTTGAGCTTGCAATACCAAATATAATGCTGGCAGCGAGAGGGATTAAGAATTGAGCTTGCAGACTAGTTTCAAATAACAAGGGTGTCATCCCCGCAATCGTGGTGAGTGAAGTAAGTAACACGGCTCTAAATCTATCATGGCTTGCTTTGGCTGCGGCTTCATGAATACTAAAACCTTGTGCGCTTCTTAGTTTCACGAACTCAACTAACAAGATTGAGTCATTAACCACTACACCCATGAGAGAAACAAACCCCAACATTGAAGGCATCGTCAGATCTAATCCCATTAACCAATGACCCCATACCACGCCAATAAAGGCTAAAGGGATGTTTATCATAACAATGATGGGTTCAAGGTAAGATTTAAACTGGAAGCTTAGTAGTACAAAAACACCAAAAATGGCCAAGAGCATGGCTGTTCCCATTGAGCTTTGTGTTTTACTGCCTTCATCATCTTCACCTTTAAAGCTAACACTCACATCAGGGTATTTTTCGTTAAAGTCAGGAATGAACTCTGCTTTGACGTTTTTTAATAGCGCACTGACATTATTTAGCTGAGTATTTACGTCTCCAATAACCGTCACAGTGCGTTGGTTGTCGATACGGTGAATTCTCGAAAAGCCTCTCTTATTTTCTAATATTGCTAATGAGGAGAGAGGAATAATTGTACCTGAGTCAGGTAAGATAATAGGGAACTCAAAGAAAGCGTCTATATCTTCTTTGCTGTTAGCATTTAATTGAACAATTACCTCGTATGTTTCTTGGTCAATATTAAGTTCGCTGGTTTTCGAGCCTTGATAAGCTGCTCTTAGTTGAGACGCTATGGTTTGTGCGTTCAGACCTAAACTCAATGCGCCTTCTTTTAAACGTAAGTGAAACTCAGGCTTGCCAGGTCTTAGGTCGTCCATTAAGTTTTGAACACCTTCGTATCCAGTGAGCCAACTTTGCAGATCTTGAGAAGCGTTAGATAAGGTTTTTAGGTTGCTGCCTGTTAAGCGTATTTCTATAGCGCGTCCTGCAACTCCAAGACCCGGTTCAGCAATGACGAGTTGCCAATAACCAGATAGTGTTTTAGTCGCAGCAATCCAATCTGCCTGTAGGTCTATTAAGCTAAAATTACGCTCTTCTGCAGTCAGTAAATCGACTGTGATAGTGGCTAAGTGTGGGCCAGATTCAAATGCATCTGCGTTTTTAGAAAATTGTATCGTAGTTTTTTGAATCGCATATTTTTCTTGCTTGTCGTTATAGTGAGCGGCAACCTGATTAAGACTCATCTTTAGCTTTTTCACCATACTCTCGGTTATCTCAATAGGTGTACCTGTTGGCATGATAAGCCTAGCTTCAAGCACATCTCCTTCAACCGATGGAAAGGCTGAGAATTTAATGACGCCGCTCGATAGCAGACTCACTGAAACGATAAAGAGGGCTATGACGCAAGAAACAAAGAGATACCTCACTTGGATAAATCGATAAACTAATTTATCAATCATGCCTCGACAAACCTCGAAGCCCGCATCAAATCTGTCTCTAAAAGGATGTGGCTTTTTGGTGTTTTGATGTTCTAGTGAGTGATAAAGGTGATGGGGCAAAATAAAGAATGCCTCTATTAAAGAAATACTTACCACAGAGATAAGCACAATAGGGATAACCACCAGTACTTGTCCTATATCTCCTTCCATTACCAACAAACCAGAGAAGACACAAATAGTGGTAAGGAAAGAAGAGAAAACCCCTTTAGAAACTTGTTGGACACCTTCTACAGCTGCGTTTAAGGGAGACTTCCCTTGTTTTAGTTTGCTACCAATACTCTCACTAATGACTATGGCGTCATCCATAAGTAAGCCTAAGGCAAGCAATAAGGCCACCATAGAGATCATATTGATACTGATGCCTAACAAGCTAAATACCAATGCACTAGCAAGGAAAGACACAGGTAGGCCTGCAACCACCCAGAAAGCATAGCGAGTACCAAAGAAAAGCCACATAACGACAAATACCAGAATCAAACCTTGCCAAGCATTTTTTAATAGGAGGTTTAATCTGTCTGAAATTAAGCTGGTATTGTTATTGGTAATTTCTAAGCTAACTTCTGCAGGTAATGTCTTTTTAGCATTTTCTAGATAGTTTTTAACATGATCAAAAATGACTAAACTATCATCTGAACTATTTTTACTGATGACAAGAAGTGCTGCTGGTTTGCCATTAAATTCAACTTTGTTTTCTGCTTCTTCAAAGCCGCGGGAGATGTTCGCAATATCTTTTAATCTGATCTCGGTATTATCTTCTCCTTGTAAAATGAGTATATCTTCTAAGGCTTCGATAGAGCGTCTTTCATCATTAAAGCGCACCAGATATTCGACCTCTTTCCCACTAATATCACCACCAGGTAGATCGATACTTTGCTCACCTAGTTTGTTTGATATTTGATCAATGCTTAGGCCATATTGATAGAGATTAGATAGTGGGACATCAACCTGAAACTGTGTTTGAGAGAATCCTTCTATTTCTATTAAGCTAATTGGGGTCGATGACATTATGTCGCTTTTGAGGTGCTCAGCTAGACTTTTTAACTCTATCGAAGGCATGTCTGCCAAAAGAGCAATACTGACAACTTGTTCGGTTCTGCCGACTTCTTCGATGATAGGTGATTCACTTTGTTGCGGTAAATTATCAACACTGTCTATGGCGCTATTTATGTCTTCAATGAACTGACTGAAGTTACCATTCTCTTGCATTTTAAGGGTTAAAATAGCCTGGTTAGATTTCGCTTGGCAGCGTTTTTCCTGGGTGAAATTGATACCGTCCGTTGCCTCTTCAATTACCTGACAAACTGATCTCTCTACATCATCTGGTGATGCACCTGGGTAGGCAATAGTGACAGTTACCTCATGACTTTTAATTTCAGGAAAAGTTTCTCTTTCTAAATTTGGTAGAGCAAGTAAGCCAATAAAAAAGAGCACTAGCATTAATAAGTTAGCCGCAGTTGGATGGCCTGTCATATACTTCAGCATATTATTGCTCCGCTATCCAAGTTTTGATTTTCATCCCTGTCTCTATATCAAGATTTGGCGCTAGACGCATACCTTCAATGGCTGGAAAAAGGTCTGAACTGACAACTTTATAGTTAGCGTAAATTGGACTAATGAGAATGTAATCACCTTGAGAAATGCCTTTAACTTTTATCCTTTCCAGCTTGTTACTTAGGTTGATAAAGTATAACTGGTCTTCGTGGAAGAGTTTTCTGGGAACAGGAATCAAAGACTGTATTGCACCAATTAAATCAACTGACATATACATGCCTTCGATTAGAGGAGGCTTAATACCAGGAATAAGATCTTTGTAGGGATCATCAATATTTAGAATCACACCTAATGTACGAGATTTAGGGTCAAGGTTATTATCCATTCTCACAAGGTTGGCAGGCCAGATGAAATTAGGTCTATCAGCAATGCTTGCTTCTGCGTGTATTTGGCTGATTTCGATTAACCTTTTGAAAGCATCCTGTTCTTGGTTAAATTCGCCTTGAGGGGAGAAAGGCTGCATATCTTTCGGATTTATTAAGCTAATAAATTGTCTCATTGCTAGAGCGGCAGTTATTTCAACTTTTTCTATGCCTTGAATTTGTACAAGGTTAGCACCAAGGCTCATATAGCTCCCTGTTTCTATATCAACTCGGCTAATGCGGGCAGCAAAAGGAAGATAAATTTCAGTTCGCTCAAGGTTACGTTGCTGAGTCTCCAAATCAGCTTGGGTTATTTCAATTTGGGCTTGTTGGAGCGCTATCTGATTTGGGTAATTTGCAAGTTCTGCTTTTAGCCTTTCAACATCCTGACGTTTTTGAATTTCGTTAGAGCGAGACGTTTCGTACGAGGTTTGAGAAATACTCTTTTTTTCGATGAGTCGTGTATTTCTTTGCAGTTCTTTTTTTGCGAGTTGGTGGCTTTGAAGTGCTAATTCTAGATCAATTTTACTGGCTTTTTGATCAAGCTTAATTTCATTTAATTGAGATTGGCTTTGACTCACTTGGGCCTGAGCTTGCTTGATGGCAAGCTCGTAATCAACAGCATCTAATTTTGCAATTAGATGCCCTTTAGGAAGCAAGGCACCTTCTTTTAATTCTGGATCAAGGTACAACACACGACCACTTATTTCACTTGATAATGTTAGTAAGGTATCTGGTTTTATCTCACCATAAGCTTTCACTTTAGGTCTTATTAACTGGCTTTTTAGTTCAATATAGTTTGCTTTGGTAACAGGGATTATGTCTTGGTTATGCGCTATTTCAGGTTGGCTTTTATTGATACTGGTAGCGATAAAAATACCAAGGGCAATAACAGGTAAAAAGACCCAAGGGGACTTAGCTAATTGCGCTATTTTCACAGGCGATTCCTTTCATAAATAAGTGGTAAATATTTTCTGCCCAAGCATCACTTTGAACTTCATCAAAACCTATTTTCCAAGCAGATTCGAAGATGGGAGCAATCAAAATAGGGGTAGCGAGTAAGCTCCATAAATTAAAGGCAGTCCACTGTAAATTAAGGTCTTTTTTGGCTAATCCAGCAGCTTGTAACTTGATCAAGATGTTTTGAAATAGGCTGGCAATACGGTGTGGGATTTTAGACATGAAGTAGTCTTTTAATGGACCTTCTTTACTAATAATTTCATCAGAAATTAAACGTGTCATAGGGGCGTTTTTGACCATAAATTTGAGCACTGTTTTGATTACTTCAAGTAATGGGTTTTCCAAGGTTAGTGCTTTTTCAACATGCTTGAAATTATTGATGCTAATACGATCCATTAAGCCAATAACAAGGCCTTCTTTGCCATCAAAGTAATAACTCACCATGGCCGATTTCATCTTTGCTTTTTCGGCTATTTCTCGAATGGTAATACTGCGATAACTTTTGCTGGCTAAGAGTTCGAGGGTTGCATCAAGCAATGCGTCTTTTCTTTGTTGTTGGAGTTTAGGGTCTTTAGGGCGACCACGAGTGCTAGTTGTCATATTTAATTTATCATTTGATTAATTAAATCAAATGATAAATTAAATACTGATTTTGTCAATCTTAACTTAATACAAGCCAGGTGCTTTGTTCGCAGGAAGGCCTCAGAATTTTTTAAAAATAGGCGATTTTGACTTTCGAGTTAGATGACAGGTTGACGACAGTTTGGTGTGCTAGATTGAATGAGTCGAGTTTCTTGGCGCAAAAGGAAAGGCACAAAAAGATTCATTAATACAAAAATAACAATTGGAATTAGATTATGAAAACCAAAAGTACATTCAAAACCCTCGCACTCAAATCTATCATGGCATCTGGTGTAATTGCTCTTGCATCAACTAGTGTTCAAGCTTATGAACCTGCGCGCTCTGCTGAGTGTATTGCTCCTGCTAACCCAGGCGGTGGCTGGGATTTTACTTGCCGTAGTGTTGGTAAAGCTTTAGTAGATTTAAGCTACATCAAGGGTAACGTGCAAACAGTGAATATGAGTGGTGCTGGTGGTGGTGTTGCTTTTGCTCATACTGTTAGTAAACGTTCAAAAGATGATGGACTAATTGTTGCAGCAAGTACAGCAACGACAACCCGTCTTGCTCAAGGTCAGTTCCCAGGAATGAACTCTGATCAGGTTAAATGGGTTGGTACTTTAGGTGCTGATTACGGCATTATTGCTGTTGCAAAAGACTCTCAATATCAGAACCTTTCTCAATTAATGGATGCCCTTCGTAAAGATCCAAACTCAGTTAAATTTGCTGGTGGTAGTGCGACAGGTGGTTGGGATCACCTTAAGGTGTTAATCACAGCGAAAGAAGCAAATGTGACTAAACTGCCAAAAATTAAGTACCTATCATTCAATGGTGGTAGTGAAGCATTAGTTCAGGTTGTTGGTGGTCATATTGATGCCTTTACGGGTGATATTTCAGAAGTTAAAGGCTTTTTAGATTCTGGTGACATTCGTGTAGTAGCTGTTTTATCTGAAGAACGTCTTCCTGCTCCTCTCAATAATATCCCTACAGCACTAGAGCAAGGAGTTAGCTCTGTAGCACCTAACTGGCGTGGATTCTATGTACCCGGAAATGCAGGTAACGACTCTTACGAATGGTGGGTAAATACTATTGATGAGCTTTATAAAACCCAAGAATGGAAAGATATTATGGCTAAAAATGGCTTGATGCCATTCCATAAAACCGGTGCTGAATTCACTCAATTCGTGAAGAACCAAACATTGGATATCCGCATTCTATCTCAGGATATCGGTCTAATTAAGTAACCTCCTCGAGGTGTTTGGTTGGGCAGTTTTTAGTCTCACTGCCCAACCCTTTTTATTAGATTGGAACTATCCGCTTTAAAGTTTGAATAAGGTTTACCTTGTTCAACTCGTTACCCTTGATCAATTTATTTTTGGAGCACAATCATGCGCTTAAACGATCGTGTATTTGGCATGTTGATGCTAATTCTAGCTGTAGTCTATGGGTGGGAAGCAACACAATTCCCAGAACCCTTTGGCGGCAGTGAAAGTGTTGGCCCTGAAACGTTTCCTATCATTCTTTCCTTCTTTCTTGGTGTCAGCGCTATTTACATGATGCTAAAACCAGATCCAGATGAAGCTTGGCCTGTTTTACCTATGTTAATTGAACTAATTTGCGTAGTCCTTGCCATTTTAGTCTTTGCTTGGGCAATCGAGCCACTTGGTTTCATCCCTGCAGCTGTTGCTATTGTGACTTACCTTGCTTGGCGTATGGGGGCAGATCTTAAGATGAGCCTCATCATAGGTGTGACTAGCTCAGTCTCGATTTTCTTCATCTTTAATAATGTGCTGGAGCTAGCACTGCCTCTTGGTCTATTGGAGTTATAACTATGGAAACCTTTGATTTTTTAATGCAGGGTTTTGCTGTCGCCTTAGCCCCAGAAAGTATAATGTTTGCGGTTATTGGTGCCATTTTAGGTACATTAATCGGTGCTTTACCTGGTCTTGGCCCTGCTAATGGTGTTGCGATTCTAATACCTCTCGCCTTTAGCTTAGGACTATCGCCAACGTCTTCATTGATACTGCTTACTTCTGTATATGCTGGTGCCATGTATGGTGGTCGTATCTCCTCCATATTGCTTAATATTCCGGGTGATGAACCTGCCATGATGACCTGTATTGATGGTTATCCTATGGCGCTAAAAGGTAAGGCTGCCGAGGCCTTGGCTATCTCAGCAATTGCCTCTTTTATTGGTAGCTTCATAGCGACGATTGGACTTGTAATCCTTGCGCCTATCTTAGCGAAATTCGCACTCAAGTTTGGCCCTTCTGAGTACTTTGCGTTATTTGCATTAGCTTTTGCGACCTTGGGTGGTATTACAGGTAAAAACCAGTTTAAAACCTTAATGGCAGCCGCTTTAGGTTTGATGATAGCGTCTGTCGGTATCGACATTTCAAGTGGCGTACAACGATATACTTATAACACTTTAGAGTTGTTTGAAGGTGTAGATTTCATCATCGCGATTGTGGGCTTATTTGCCATCAGTGAATTACTCTTTTTCATTGAAAAACATGCGGGTGATGGCCTTAAGAAAGTCGCTATTAATAAGCTTAAGCTGACAATGGGCGATATTATCAAGGTTTTACCGACCTCACTTCGTGGTGCCTTGCTAGGTTTTGTGTCAGGTGTTTTGCCTGGTGCTGGTGCTTCTCTAGGTAGCTTTATTAGTTATACCTTAGAAAAGAAAATAATTGGCGACAAAGGGGAGTTTGGTAAAGGTGATACTCGTGGTGTCGCGGCGCCTGAAGCGGGTAATAACGGAGCGGCATCGGGTGCACTTGTTCCTATGCTGACACTAGGTGTACCAGGTAGTGGTACAACCGCAGTATTGCTTGCCATGCTAATCTCGTTAAATGTGACGCCAGGCCCTATGCTGTTTACCCAAAATGCAGACCTAGTTTGGGGGGTTATTGCTGCCTTGTTTGTTGGTAACCTAGTGCTACTTTTATTGAATATTCCTATGATAGGAATCTTTGTTAAGTTGCTTAGCATACCGCCTAAGTTCTTGATGCCGATCGTAACTCTGGTTGCGTCTGTTGGTATCTACTCTGTCAGTCACAGTGCTTTAGATCTTTACTTTATGGTTGGCTTTGGTGTGATTGGTTACATATTACGTAAAGTTGATGTGCCTTTAGTACCTGTTATTTTAGGTATGTTGCTTGGGCCTGAAATGGAAAAAAGTTTACGTCATGCCTTAGTATTATCTGATGGCGATTGGAGTGTACTTTTAAACAGTGGTTTGAGTATTGGTCTTTGGACTGTTGCTATTCTTGGTTTGGTTCTGCCTATTATTGTAGGGCCAATTGTGAGAGCAAAAATGTCAAAGTCTAAAACAGCCACATCGAGTTAGATTTTTCTAACCAGACGAGCGTGTCTAGGAAATGGAATTCGGAGCAGTAAAACTGCTCCGAATTTTTTACGTTTGAAAGGCTATAATTTATTGATATCAAGGGTTCAATAAAAAGCGTTAGAGACTAAATTAAAAAGCTAATTATAAAAATAAGATCAGCAAGAGAGATGTTTATGCGTGTATTGGTTGTAGAGGACACAGAAGTCTTGGGACAAGCGATTTGTGATCGCCTGACAAGCTTGGGCCATGGGGCAGATCTGGTAACGAATGGCGAACAAGCAAATGAAATTCTAAAGTATCAAACTTTGGATCTGATTATTTTGGATTTAAATTTACCAGGTATGTCAGGTTTACAAATCCTAAAACAGTTAAGGGCAAGAGCGAATGAGACCCCTGTCTTGATTCTTACAGCACGAGATCAAATGGATGATAGGGTGATTTTATTGGATGCTGGAGCGGATGATTATTTAACTAAGCCCTTTAATTTTCGTGAGTTAGAAGCGCGATGTCGTGCTTTGTTAAGACGACACCATGGTTATGCGGCCAATATTACAGAGCATGGAAATCTGACTATCGACAGAGACGCTCGTCAAGTAACGGTTAATGGCGAAATACAGGCAGTGACCAATCGTGAGTTTTGCCTGTTGGAAGTGTTTGTCGGCCACCTTGGCAGAGTATTGAGCAAGGACGAAATTACAGAGCACTTATTTAATTACGATGAAACACCTGGGCCAAATGCAATTGAGCTTTATGTTGGGCGATTGCGAAAAAAACTGGTAAAAAGTTCACTTAGCATAAGCACCTTAAGAGGGCTGGGTTATGTGGCAGAAATCAGCTAGTTTGGCTGAAAATGAAGCATTAGAACTAGAAAAAGCGCCTTCCTTAAGAAAGCGCTTTATTTTGTCTGGTGCTGGGGTGATAGGTTTTATCGCCTTAATTGCGATTAATTTGGTGTTTAACTACAGCCAAAGGTTAGCGGACTTGTCCTACGATAGGTTATTGCTGAGTGCGCTTTTGCAAATGGATGAAAACATATTGGCAGAAGATGGTCGTTTATCTATTGATATTCCTTGGTCTGCCTTTTCTACCTTAGCTCAAGCCAATGAAGATAGAATATTTTATCGCGTTGAAAGCTCGGTTGATGGCTATATCACAGGTAATCAAAACCTCGAAAGCTCGCCGCCATCGCCATCTGAATTGGGTAAACCTCAGTTTTATAATCAGACCTTTTCGGGCGAAATGATTAGATTAGTTTGGTTAGAAAGGGATGTCACAGAAGCCAATATCCAAGGCAGTGTGAGAATTTTATTAGGGCAAACCCGTTTATCTCGTGAAACCATGGCGTCCTCTATTACTACCCGTGCGGTACAAGTGATTCTTTTGATCGCAATTGTTGCCATTGTGCTTATTATGCTGGGTAGTCATCTGGTGTTAAATCCGTTACATCGCATTGAAGAATTACTAGAAGAAAGGCAACCTGGTGATTTAACGCCCATTAAACTGGATACGCCAAAAGAAACTTACCAGCTTAAAATAGCCCTTAATCATTTTATGGCACGGCTTAATAAAAACTTAGAGCAACTGGAAAATTATACAGCTGAATCTGCTCATCAATTACGTACACCATTAGCTAGCCTTAAAGCGCTCGCTGAAAATGCCAGAGACCAGACTACTCCTGAGAGGCAAGAAGAAGCACTGGAACAGATAGTGCAACAAAGTGAAACCTTAAGTGAAACTGTGACTATTTTGCTTAATCAGGCGGTTGTTTCCCATCGGCTTCAAACCCAGCGGTTGATTCCATTAGATCTAGTCGCGCTTATAAAACAGTCTTGTATGCAGCAAGCCGTCACCGCTTTAAGGCAGGGGATTCATTTATCTTTTGAATCAGATGCTGCAAAAATCATGATACTTGGTGAGGCGTTTTCTCTACAACAAATGCTAAATAACCTTCTTGATAATGCAGTGAGATACAGCGCTGGCAATGGCCTTAACGATCAAGAAGAGCAACTGGTTGAAATCCATATTAAACAAGATGCTCAGTCCGTAAGGCTTAGTGTTATCGATTATGGTGATGGAATAGCAGATGATGAGAAGAAGCGGGTGTTTGAACGCTTCTATCGGGCAAACTATGAAATTTCAGGCACAGGTGTTGGACTGGCTATGGTGAAAGAAATTAGCGATAGGCATCAGGGAAAAATTAAAGTCACAGATACTCATCCTAAAGGGGCGACTATCAGTGTAGATTTCCCTTTGTATATTGAACGAGAAGGTGAACTATGATGATTTTTAAAAAAGGCTTAATCGTACTCATCTTTGGTTATGCTGCGGGTCTCATCGCAAATCCTGTTGTTTACGAATATGACTCAGCGCTGGACCAAGGTGGTAACTTCTTTCAAGAGCAGCGCACTTTAAATATTTATTCTACCGTCGATTTAGATGCATTTGAGCCCATATTAAAAGCCTTCGTAGAAACATACCCTGCTACCAAGGTGGCTTATTACGATGTGAACTCTCTCGAACTTTATCATAAAGTGATGGCTGAAAAAGACAGGCCTAAAGCCAGCTTGATTGTCAGCAGTGCCATGGATTTACAATTAAAGTTGGTTAATGATGCTTATGCTAAAACCTATCAATCTAGCATGACTCAAGCCTTACCTGAAATGGCGAAATGGCGAAACCAAATATTTGCCTTCTCCTTAGAGCCAGTTGTTATGCTGGTAAATCAGAATCTATTTCCTGGTGGTGAATTGCCAAAAAATAGGTTGGATTTATTGCAAATTATGCGTCATCACAGTCAAGCTTTTCAGGGGGAAATTGGTACTTATGATATTCGTAAAAGTGGCGTTGGTTATTTATTAGCGAGCCAAGATGCCCGCCAAGCGGATGCCACTTGGGGGCGAATGATTGAGGCTTTTGGTAGCCATCAAGTGAAAACATATTGTTGTACTAGCGCTATGATAGATGATGTTGCCGCAGGGGACTTATTGCTTGGTTATAACCTAGTAGGTTCTTATGCGCATAAACGTGCTTTGGGTGATCCTAGGTTAACCATGATAATGCCAACAGATTACACCTTGCTCATGATGCGCTCTGTTCTGATCCCTAAACTTGCCCCAAATGCAGAGGATGCCGGTAAGTTCATCGACTTTTTATTATCTGAAAAAGTACAAAGCTTGATGTTGTCGGAAAACCTACTCTTCCCCATCGGCGATGCAAGCCAAGCGATAAACCTCAGTAAAAAGCGATCACATCCCACTCGCATCATAGAGCTAGACCAGCAACTATTGGTTGGTCGAGACCATGCCAAACAAAGCCGTTTTATCCGCAGTTGGGAGAGTGCCTTAGAACTAAATGAATTGGAGCAAGGAGCTCAGTAAAATTGAGTGAAGTCGCTGCAGGTTAATTGAGGGGCTGAATTTTGCTCTTCTGCATTTTCTGGCACCAAAGTGCTGCAAGACAGGCCGATGCGAGTACCCAAGAGTAAACGAGTGTGAAGCCATCGACTTGGCTATATTGAGCACTTACATCGAGCAATATGCCACAAAGGCTGCTGGCGAAAGCATTGCCGCAGCCATATCCAACCATGCCTAAGCTGACGATAAGGGCGCTCTGTTTACTGTCCACAAAGTCGCTAATGTGGCTGGCGATTAGCCCCCAGACAGGGAAGTACAAGAAAGCAAAAATACTGGCGCAAGCCCAGAGTATCCAGAGTTTGGCATCCCACAATAATAGAAGTATGCAGGCAGCAAAGCTTAATAGGGTTAATTTAATGACTTGAATGATGCCGAACTTATCCGCAAGTGCACCTATGATAATTCCACCGACTATGCCTGCCACGCCTATCATGGTCCAAATCGACCCAGTCTGATTTGAATCACCTTCGAGTACATCAACAATAAAAGGTGATAAAAAGGTTAAAAAGGGCCCTGAAATAAAGCCAATAAAAGCGCTTAAAAGCACGGCTTGTAAAGCGACAGGGTGAGATTTAAGAATGGTTTTAGGGTTGATACTTGGCTTTTGATAGCTTTGCTCTTGAGCATCTTCTTTTGGTTTCGGGAGATAGAAAAAAGATAATAGGGCAATGGCGGCTGTGATAGCTGCACATACAAACCAAAAAGCTTGCAGGCTCAAGTCTGGTAAAAATAAGGCAATCAGAATGCCGTTTAAGGTGATAGCAAAGGCGGCACCTGCAGAGGCTAAACCAAGGATACGATTTCGAAACTTAAGCGGGATAATATCGCTTGATAGGGCAACAATGGCGTTCCAGTTAGCAACAGCACAACCAGATACAAAGGCAAGGCAAATGGCAAAGCCTAATGCCCAAGGAGACAGTACGGCTAATGCCAGTAAGACAGGGCTAATGCCTATGGTGAATAAAAATAGTTTATAGCCACCTAGTTTCGTTAGGAGTACGCCACTGATTAATGACGTCAGCATATAGGCAATAAAAAGTAGGGCTGAGATGAAAGACGCCGTGCTATAGCTAAGTTGAAATAAGTCTCTTACTTCGGGTAAAAGGGCAGAATACAAAAACATGCTGAAACCATGGGTTACAGCACTACAAGCAGTTAGTATCAGACTAATAATAAGTAAGGAGTGAGATTTAAACTGAGAGTTTGAGTGAGCTGCCTGCAAGTTTAGTCCCTATGAATGACGAAATAAAATGATGTAAAAAGGTTCGAGTATAAAATAGTGCAGCATGCCAATGTCTTTTATTGAAGACAAGGTTTTTGTCGGGGAAGTTTGCTTTGTCGTCGTTTTGAAATGCTTATGTGTATCACTTTAGATGAAGTGATCAGATAACATTTTTAGTTAATGTGCATTAATAGAGAAAAATGCGATGAGAACTATATTGGCATTTGAGGCAAAAAAAAAGCAAGTTCAACCTAGTTCTAAGTCACATAAAGTAACGAGCTAGAAAAGCGGGGGGAGAACTTGCCCATTAAAAGAACGCGTTTAAGAGTGTTGATAGTGGATTAACGACACGATCAACACTGTATTCGGCTATTTAATTCTGAGAACTTAATTCTGAAAGTTTGGCTCTATGCTGGAACGACAGCATAAGCAACCACTTCACATAACATCTCTTCTCTCGCTAAACCTGCAACAATCATAGCAGCACGGTTAGGGTAAGGTGCTGCAAAGTACTCTGCATAAACTTTGTTAAATACAGGTAGTTGAGATCTGTCTGTGACATAGATAAGTACTTGAGTGACATGGTCCATCGTCAATTCAGCTGCTTCTATCGTGTGCTTCAAGTTATCCATTGTTTGACGTGCTTGGGCTTCTATGCCGCCTTCAACAACTTTACCTTCTTGGTCAATTGGAATTTGAGCTGTCGATAGTTGCCCGTTAGCAATGACTGCCCATTCAAGTGGTGCTTTGGATGCGAAAAGGTCTGTTTTAACGGGGGTTTTGATTGGCTGAGCCATGGTCTTGGTGTGTCCTATGTGTTTTCTATAAATAGTTAACTCTGAAGAATGCAGAGTTTGCACCTAGAAAGGGAGCCGAGGCTCCCTTCTATTTATTGCTACTCTTGTTACTGCTTTATCCAGAAGATAAAGCTAAGAGTTAATGGCTAGACGCTAGGTTATAAACCTTGCTCTTTTGCCATCTTCTTCGCAATTTGTGGTGCAGTCCAAAGTGAGGGTAGTAGTACCAAAGAAACCGGTACGGCTGTAATCACGATGAAAGATTGCAAGGCAGAAATACCACCAGAACCAATTGATATAAGCAGTGCTGCGACAACACCCATCATTATGCCCCAGAATACACGGATAGAGCTCTGTGGTTGGTCTGTACCTGTCATAACCATAGATACGGCATAGGTCATAGAGTCACCTGTTGTTGCTACAAAGATAGTAGTCAAAATCAGGAACAATACAGAGATCAAGAAGCCCATAGGCAATTGTTCTGTGATAGCCAATAATGCTGCTGGTAGGTTGAAACCTGTGAAAGGTTCAGAGATAACGCCTGGGTTTGCAATTTCAAACGCTAAACCACTACCACCAACGATTGTGAACCAGAATGTTGTGATGATTGGCGCAACAACTGAGATCAATAGCACCATTTGACGGATAGTACGACCACGTGAAATACGTGCAACAAACATGGCCATAAGAGGACCGTAACCTAGGAACCAGCCCCAGAAGAATACTGTCCACCAGTCTAACCAACCTGGGCTAGCACGGAAAGTTGCCATTGGAATGAACTTATCAAGGTAGATACCAAAAGAGTGAAGGTAGCTATCAATGATGAAAGCCGTTGGGCCAAACAATAGAATGAAAGCAATTAGAACTACAGCAAGAATAACGTTGGCACGACTTAGAATCTGAATGCCTTTCGTCACACCACTTACCGCTGAAAGCGTATAGATGCCGATCAAGGAAAGTAGGATAACAAGCTGAGTGGTGTAGGTATCAGGAATACCAAAAAGTTTTTCTAAACCAAAGCTAACCTGTAGGCCTAGGAAGCCGATTGGACCAACTGTACCGGCTACAACAGCAAGTACACAACTTGCATCAACGATTGCGCCGAATGGGCCTTTCATTACCTTGTCACCAAACACAGGGTAAAGCAAAGTTCTTGGCTTAAGTGGTAGACCTTTTTCATAGTGTAGGTACATGAAAACGATACCGGTTAAGCTACCCAAGATTGCCCATGCTAGGAAACCCCAGTGCATAAAGCTTTGTGCTAATGCGTTGTAAGCCGCTTGCGCACCTTCAGCTTCACCAAATAATGGTGGTGCAGAAGTGAAGTGAGCCATAGGCTCTGCTGCTGCCCAAAATACACCGCCACCAGCAAGTAGGGTACACATGATGATTGAAATCCACTTAAAGGTGGAAATCTCAGGGGTTTTGATGCCGCCAAGTACGACTGCACCAGAACGACCAATGGCTAGGAACAAGCCGATAATGAAGGTCAATAACAACAGTACTTGCCAGTAAGCACCAAACAGTTTGGTGGAAACAGCGAAAGCTGAATTTACCCACGCCGATACCATAGTTATGTCATATAGTGCTGCAATTACGAAAAGTGCTAAACCACCACCGCTGATAAAAAACACGGGTAAATCTACCCCTGCTAATAAACCAGTGCCGTTGCTAGTTTGATTTGGCTGTACGCCGTCTTGAGAAACTCTACTCATGGTAGTCTCCTGAAGGATATTTATTTTTTATATTTATTGGAATTATCCGGCGTTAACGAGCATGCCTGTATGCCCGTTAACTTTGGTTACCTTTATGAGTCTTGTGGTGTTAATCCTTCGTCGAAGAATCGTAACCAGTTTTGACCCATTATTTTTGCTACCTCAGTTTGATTAAAGCCTCTATCAATTAGGCCTTTGGTGAGATTTGGGAAATCTCGGCTATCCCTAAACCAAGTGAGTGGTTCAGGCCAATCCGCATTGGATTTAGACCCTTCTCCGTAATCCTTTGTTTTTGACCAACGACCATTTCGCATCCATTCAAGAATAGAAAGTGGCTGCTGCTGGCATAAATCTGTACCTATACCAATATTGTCTATGCCCATTAAATCTGCTGTGTTAGCTATCATGTCGCAGAACTCATCAAGGCGGCAGTTTGATCCATTCTTAAGGTGGAATGGATATAAACTGAAACCTAGTAAACCACCTGACTCAGCAAGGTTTTTAAGAACTAGGTCTGACTTGTTGCGTTTTGCTTCATGGAAACTCAACGGATTAGCATGAGAAATTACAATAGGTCGCTCTGATATTTCTATCGCATCAAGGGTGCTGCGTTCGCCGCTATGACTCATGTCGACTATCATGCCAACACGATTCATTTCCTTGATTGCTTGTTTACCAAAACGGGTAACACCGCTATCAACAGCCTCATAACAACCGCAAGCCAGAAGACTTTGGTTGTTATAAGTGAGTTGCATGATCATGAGATTTAGCTCGCGCATTATCTCGATCATGGCAATGTCATCTTCAATCGGTGAGCAATTCTGAGCGCCAAACATAATGCCAACACGGCCTGTTTGCTTGGCGATCCGAATATCATCAGCACAGCGAACCGGCATAATTAGGTCAGCGTTACGCTCAAAATGAGTATTCCATTCACCAATACGCAATAAGGTTTCGCGAATTTGTTCATGGTAAACAATGGTCGCATGTACCATGGTGACACCACCTTCTTTAAGCTGTAAGAAGATGTTTCTGTCCCAATTTGAGTATTGCAAACCATCTATGACGATAAGATCCTGATGCATGATTCAGCCCTTTGTTATGCGCGCATATAAGTGGTTTTAACCACGGTGTAGAACTCTTTTGCGTAAGTTCCTTGCTCACGTGGACCAAAGCTTGAATCTTTACGTCCGCCAAATGGCACATGGTAATCCGTACCTGCTGTTGGCAAGTTGATCATTGCGCAACCTGTTTTAGCATTGCGTTTGAAGTCGTTAGCGTATTTAAGAGACGTTGTGCAAATACCACCCGTTAGACCAAAGTTTGTATCATTCAGTGTGTCTAGTGCTTCTGCATAGTCAGCAACCTTGATGATGCAAGCGATCGGTGCGAAAGCTTCTTCACGGTTGATTGTCATTTGGTTTGTAGTGTTAGTGAAAAGCGCTGGTTGCATGTAGTAACCATCTGCTTCTTCAGTTAATACTTCACCACCGTATGCCAATTTGCCGCCTTCTTTCTTAGCAAGTTCAAGGTAAGATAGGTTTTGTTCCATTTGACGTGCATCCGCAACCGCACCAATGTGAACACCTTCTTTAAGAGGGTGGCCAACAACCAGTTTCTTCATGCGCTCAATCATTTTGGCAACAAACTCGTCGTGGATGCCTTCAGTTACGATTAGACGTGAAGAGGCTGTACATTTTTGACCTGTACCACCGTAAGCACCACCAACAGCACATTCAACAGCATTATCAATGTCAGCATCGTCTAGAACGATCAGTGCATTTTTACTGCCCATTTCTAGTTGGCATTTGATCAGGTTAACCGCTGTTGCTACTGCAACTTTACGTCCTGTTTCAAGTGAACCTGTGAAAGTTAGTGCGTTGATGTCTTTAGAGTGGATAAGCGTATCGCCTACTTCAGCACCAGGACCCATTACTAGGTTTACAGTGCCTGCTGGTAGACCTTGACGAGAAATAATTTCTGTCAACGCCCAAGCGCTTGCTGGTACTTGGTTAGCGGGTTTCCAAACAACTGAGTTACCGTATGCAAGTGCTGGTGCAATTTTCCAAGCGCCTGTTGCAGTCGGGAAGTTCCAAGGTGTGATGATACCCACAACACCAACTGGCTCGCGGCGAGTTTCGATTTCAACACCAGGACGAACTGAATCAGCTGTTTCGCCCATTTGACGAAGTACTTCAGCAGCATAGTAGTGGAAGAATTGACCTGAACGGTAAGTTTCGCCAGCGCCTTCTGCCAGTGTTTTACCTTCTTCACGGGCAAGCAATTCACCTAGCTCGTCTTTACGTGCAATTAGCTCATCACCAATAGCCATCAAGACAGAGTATCTTTGCTCTAAACCGCTTTTTTCCCATTCAGCTTGACCTTGCTTAGCCGCTTCAATCGCTGCAAGTGTTTGCGCTTTATCTGCTTGAGCATAAGTACCAATGTTATCTTTGGTGTCAGCTGGACTAATGTTATCTATATTATCTTTGTTTCCATCAACCCATTCGCCGGCGATGTAATTACGAAAAACTGAATCGGACATGATCTACTCCTATGTGGTATTGGCATCATACTAGTACCCATGGTTTAATAATAAAAATTAATAATTAATATTAAGTGATAAGGTTTTTTTATTATGATGCCAGAACTTAAAATTACCCAGTTGCGCCATTTTGTTTGGGTTGCTGAGCTTAAAGGCTTTCATGTCGCTGCTGAGCGTGCCCATAGAACTCAGCCTGCGATTTCTTTATCGATAAAAGATTTGGAAAGTAAGTTAGGTGAGTCTGTCTTTGAAAAGCGTAAAACAAAATCGGCTAAAGCTGAGTTGACACCTTTTGGAGAATTATTTTTACCTAAGGCAAAAGAGCTCATTGCTCATCATGATCGTATTGCACAAGACATGATGCTAATGGCTGATCATAAAGCAGGGCATATTCGATTAGCTTCGGTGCCTTCTATTGCGAGCCAGGTGCTCCCCGAGTTGTTACTTGAATTTGTTGCAGATGCGACAGAATTGAATGTTAGCTTTTTTGATGATAACTCTGATGCTGTCCTTAAAATGGTTGAAAATCAGCAGGTAGATTTTGGTATAGCCAGCTTATTTCACGAAGAAGAGCATCCAGATAAAACCTTCGAAGCGATTTGGGAAGATCAGATAGGGGTTGTTTGCCCTAAGGACCATCCTTTAGCTGAGCTTAAAGGGATTCATTGGAAAACACTGTTAGAGCACAGGTTTATTAGTAATGGTACTTCGCGCCTATTAGAGGATAGTGAGGCGAGCCCTTTACTTGGTCGCTCACAGTTCTATATTTCTAATATGATCTCATTAATTGCTATGCTTGAAGCAGGAGTAGGGATTACAACATTACCTCGATATGCTTTTCCTAAAGAGAGTTCTACCTTGTGCTTTATTCCGCTAGATACACCTTTTGTAGTGCGTAAAATTGGTTTAGTTCAGCTCAATAACAAGTCTTTATCGCCGGCTGCGAGTGCCCTTGTTGACTTTATTTTGAGCAAGGCAAAGCGCTAATTGGCTGGGTTTGTTTGATACTGGTCAAAGAATTGAAAAGAGCTCATTTTTTTGAAAAAGGCTAAAAGCTAGTAAAAGTAATGGTTTGAGGTGTTTTGATTAGAAAAGCTTATCTAATGATATAGCTTTTTGATTTGATGGTAGAGGGCGCATGATCAATGATGAGACCATCAAGTGAAACATGAATATCTATTCACTAGGAAGACAATTTTCAATTACTAAAATAAGAGAGTGTTTGCCATGACCACGCCCGCCGCGATTGACTCCTCGTTAAGAGGGAATAATGCGTTGCCACTTCGGCCTATCGACCAGGTAATGGATTTGGAACGATTAGGTGCTATGCATCAAAGCCGCTTAAGCTTTATGCGCATCTTGGTACGCCATGTGATGCGTGAGCGTTGGCAGATAAATATGACGACTATGGCCTTAAATAATGAAGGTTATGGTACGGCTATTTATGAAATTCAAACACCTCATGATTTGTTTAGTTTTGTTATCTTTTCTGACTATCTTTCTCCAGATGAGCGAAATGATAGAGTAATTGCCTCAAAGTGGGATCTCACAATGGCACTGGTTGCCGGTAAAGTTGATGAGGTTTACGTTGAAGCCTTACGTCAAAATGTCCCTAAACAAGAAGCCGGTCGAGTTGATTCACGTGTATTCGTATTATCACGTGCTAATCGAAGTGCGCGTAACTTTGAATATGTTGTTGATCAACTAGCAAATGGTGGACAGCCAGACATTAATAAGATAGCGAAAGTGGGTTATCTATACCGAACAACGGCTGTATATGGTAGTGGTAAATTAGGTATGGCTGATTGGGAAAAAGTGTCGACTCGCTGGCCTGATTTTGCACGACCTTTCTCTGCAGAAATGTTCGTTTGTTTTATGTTGAGAAACTTTAGTTTGTTCCAAGCTGAACATATTGCTGAAAAACGTACGCCATCTACCTATAACCCAATGAAACCAGAAATTAAGCGTTACTTTGGTATTGGTAACTCAACGGGTCTGGGTATGGCTCCTTACCTCATGAATCATCCTCTTTTGATTAATCAGTGGGTTGAAATGCGCGAGCTTGCTTTAGCAAGAGTGAGGCTGCTTGGGCTTTATGATGATAATGCAAAAGATAAGCTAGAGCGTTTGATTAGCCGTGTTCAAAGCCATATGGCAGAAACTGAAACGGAAGACGAATGGCAAAGTAAAAACAATGTGGCAGTCATGGCTGATCTTGAGCTATTAAAATCGCGCCTTGATGCGGGTTTAGATAGCTGGAATAGCTTGATTATCTGGAGTGAAGAGTCTTGCTCTTTACAAGGACAAGAACTGCTAGTTTCTTTATTGTTAGAGTTACACCCTGAACTAGTAGATGACCTTGAAGGTTACCATGGTTCGGAGGAGTTTCTAGATTTAGACCCAGTTATGCCTGTGCAAACTTTAAAACAGGTAATCGAAACTCGTTATGCTTGGGCTTTGAAAATAGACTTTAGCGAAAGCGGTTCAAGAGATATCTTCTGGTACAGATCAGAAGAAAAGATGGAACCACGGTTAGGTCAAGCTGCCTCTGAAAAAGGTAAAGATAAGCAAATGGCATTAGGTGTGGGTTATGCCGTACGTAAATGTTATGACCAATTATGTGAATACATTAATGAATTTCCGGAACATTCTACTGCTCGTTTCATGGTAACTAAGCCAAAACTGAGAGGTATTGTTAGACGTATTCAAAGTATGAATCGCTGTGTTTACGGTGATATTCAAGCCAACTTGCTTGATAAAAATGTACTTCCTATGCATCTGCTAAGAGCCAAACTTGCCTTCTTTGGGGTGAGTAAATTTGACCCTAGATCCAAACTTTGGGTGCGAAATACCATGTTTCAAGGGGCGCCTTTATTGGAAGATATTGGTACAAGTTTTAATGATGATTGGTTTATGCCGTTGGCGCCGAAAGCAGAGGAGAATGTCTAATGCATGTTTCTATGAATGAGTTAAAAGCGGCTTTACGCCGCTGTTTTGAAGCGGCTAACTATTTTGTTGGTAACTATGAAGATGCTGCCAACATGATCTTATGGCTTGAAAAGCATGGACTAAACGGGCTGCAAGAATTACAAAGAACTTTGCCTTATATTAAAGAAGATAGATATAAGGACATGAGTACGGTTATTTATGAGGACAGCACGTCAGCCACTATTGATAGCCATGGTCGTAGCGCTCTGAACTGTATTGCTTCTGCGGTTGATTTAGCCCATGCAAAAGCGCTTGAGTGTGGTATTGCGACAATTAGTGTACATAATTGCCATAACCGTAAGTTTATACTGAAAGCCTTAACTGACTGTGGTCGTCGAGGTATCAGTGTGGTTGCTTATTGGCGCAATGGATCTGATGTGGTAACTGAATATACGGCTGCTATTAATGCTGGTGCACGTTATCCTTCTTTTAGCCAAGCTGTGACTAATCTTGAGAGCAACGAACAGGACAAACAAGCATTAACCATTATCTGCAGTTCTCGAGTAGATTTAACCTCTTCTTTGCAAAACTCTAATGATCATCAAACTCGATTTCACATGAGTGCTAAAGAAATCGCAAAAGAAAAAGAGAAGACCATTGATTATGGTATCGAAATCGATGAGAAACTTTGGCAAGAGATTAATCAAATCGGCGCAGCTGTTTTGGTAGAAAACTCTGAGCAATCAAGACAGGGTGCTGGTGCAAGCTAAACATAACCTGCCTGAACAAGATGAAAAAGGGAGTTAGATGCTCCCTTTTTCTGTTTACGCCTATAGTTTAATTGACCTTTTATCCCTTGCCATTGTGGTGTTGGGGATATTGGTACAGGCTAGAGTCGGCATAGGTTTTGCGCTTTTGAGTGCGCCTTTGCTGTTTATTATTAATGAAAGCTACATGCCGGGACCTATTCTGATTCTGGGCTTTACACTCTCCCTCTTATTGTTTTTAAGTGAAAAACAAAGCCTTTCCCTTAAACTGGTTTTACCCGCCATTGCTGCGCGTTTTCCTGGTTCATGGTGTGGGGTGATTATTCTCACTTATATACCTCAATGGCTACTTGGTTTAGCCATTGGTGCAAGTCTTTTATTGGCGTCTTTATTGTCTTTTGTGAAGGTTTCTATTCCTTTAAATGCTAGGAACTTATTTTTTGCCGGATTCTTCTCTGGCTTTTCGGGGACCATCACCTCAATTGGTGGGCCGATAATGGCGCTTATTTATCAAAACGAATCACCCAGCAATACCCGTAAAGCACTGATAAGCTTTTTCTTGATAGGAACACCTATTTCAATTGTGTTGTTAGCTCTAGCCGGAGAGCTGAGTCAGCAAGCTTTTGTGCTCAGTATAAAAATGCTACCAGGGGTGTTGATAGGTTTTCTATTATCAAGGTATAAGCTTTTTGCTATTATTTCACCGAGTAAAAAAAATATTATTTCCCTGTCTATTTTTTCTGCCTTTATTATTATCTCAAAAAGTCTGCTCTCTCTTTATTGGTAAATATTTTGTTCATTCGAGATAAATACAACCTTTAAAGTGTCATCAAATATTTATTATGTTAATCCGTTGTCATTTATGACAAAAATTAACACTTTTTAAGCCTCCCCACTTTTACTTTTTGCCTTTGCTGCTACGCTTAATTTAAGACTGTTTTTGAACTTTCATTAGGTGAAAGGTTTATCTAATACCCTTCGAGGTGTGCTAACAGAGGTTAATCTATTCAATAAAATTAAGGATGAGATAATGGATATATCTTAAATGCAATCTATACTGCCTCATTGTATGTAATGTAAATTTTCAAGAAAAATTGGGCTGTTTAATTTGTTATGGACTGGTTTTAAAACTCAATTAAATCAATCGTTTGTTTAATTTTAAGGATTGAGTTTTAAAATTTTAAGGAGGTTCCATGGATAGGGCGAAGATGCTTTTTGGTGTCGTTATTGCACTTCTTTCTGGCATTGCTTTGGTTTCAACTGGCTATACCTATGTAGCGGTTGTTGCCAGTACTTTGATTTCCGTTATTTCAATGAAATTCTTTCTCACCCAAAATGTGTCTTCTGATGAATCAGATGAAAATGACCTCGAGCCTGACGAAAAAACAGTTGCTGATGTGAATAATGAGCAAATAAGTGAAACAGGCATGCTTGGCTTGGCAAAAGAAATTCAACCCGTATTGCAAGAGTGTCAAACTAATCTAGATGGTATTTTTGAAACTCAAAGAGGAGCTGTTGAACTTCTAACTGAATCCTTTGCAGATTTTAATCGTTTGATGGATGAAGAAAATGAGTGTATTCAAACTCTGATTAAGGTTGGAAAAAGCGAAGATAATCAGGATGAACAATACAGTGCTGCAATGAAGCTCTTTGCAGATAATACAGGTAAGACCCTTTCTAAATTCATTAATACGACTGTTGAAATGTCAGCATCTTCCATGGAGCTTCTGCAAAAAGTAAATACAATTGCCGAGGAGCTTCCATTAGTTGTATCCGCCTTGAAAGACATCGATCAGATTTCTTCTCAAACTAATTTGTTGGCATTAAACGCTGCTATTGAGGCAGCCAGAGCCGGGGAAGCAGGAAGAGGTTTTGCTGTCGTTGCCGATGAAGTAAGAGCCTTATCTAATCGCTCATCTGGATTTAGTGAGTCGATACAGTCAAAAATCAGCAGCATCTGTAATCGTATTGAAGATCTGTCAGAAGGGGTCAAGATATTAGCCTCTCAAGATGTTACCTATATCATGGACTCAAAGCGCTATATGCAAGATGCGCTGAAAAAAATCATCGAAAAAGCTGAGTCGGATGAAGAGGTGACAGAGCGCCTAGATGGTATTTCGAGCCAGCTAGAAGACTCAATCCATAACGCGATCAGAGCGTTGCAGTTTGATGATATTAATAGCCAAAATATTACGTTTACTAATGAAACATTGGCTTTCCTTTCCCAAGAACTTAGTTCGTTAAACTTCAATGACTTTGAATCTGTAAAAAATGATGTCCATTCTTATGCTGAAAAAATCAAACAAAGGCAAGATACTGCAAGAAATCCTGTTTCTTCTACTGACATTGAAAGTGGGGAAATTGATCTATTCTAAATCAAAAGGTGATAATTTTATGAGTGATACAAATGTAATCTCATTACCCGATAAGTTCGACTTTAGTTTTCATAAGGAGTTTACGAAAAAATATGATGATTCGATTATAAATGCCAGTGTATCTGAAATTGTTCTCGATTTTAGCCGAGTTAGTTACCTTGATAGTTCGGCTTTAGGAATGATGGTTTTGCTATATAGAAAAGCTCAGGCATGCAATAAAAAAGTAACTGTAAAAAACGTATCTGGGAAAACAGCCGAAATATTAAAAATGGCTAACTTTCAAAAACTATACGCTTTTGAGTGAGATTTTAGTATGAATGACTTAATCGTTAAATTATTACTTGTTAGTAATGATTATGCTGTCGATTCTATTATGAATGATGTTTTTTCGAGTAATAACTTTGAATTAAACGTCTTTAATACATTCTTTGAAGCAAAACTAAAAGAAAAAACAAAAGAATATTCTATGATCATCATCAACGATGACATGTTAAGTGATGAGTCGTTATTTTCTTTTGTAATGGAATTTTCATCTAAATATCCCATTATTATTATTACCGACAAGGATGAAGAGAAAAATATTGATAAATATTTTAAAGTAGGAGTATCTGATTACTTTATAAAACCTTTAAATCTTAAGCTTTTTTGGTACAAGATTAAAAAAATACTTGATGATGATGTTCAAAAGAAAAAATCAAAAGAAGAATCCAAGCTCTTAGGTGAGCTTATGCACCAACATAAAGTAGAAGAAAGTATCGCATATTATGTATATAACCATATGATAGGCGAAGAAAATAAGCCTAACTTCTTACATTCATATACCCTTTCAGCTGATAACTTTAGTGGTGATATCCAGCTGCACTCTCAGTCACCTTCTGGCTCCCATTATATTTTATTAGCGGATGCTACTGGTCATGGCCTAGCGGCAGCAATCAGTGTTTTTCCCTTGGCTTCCATCTTTAAGTCCATGATAAGTAAAGGACATTCTGCTGAAATGGTACTTGAAGAGTTAAATTCGAAGTTAGGTGATTATATCCCACCTGATAGGTTTATTTCTGCGGTATTAGTTGAGGTTGATCTCTATAGCCGACAATTAAAAGTATGGAATGGGGGAATGCCAACGGCACTTATCTATGCAGAAAATAATATGAAGGAGAAAGAAGCTGAATCGGAAAATATGGCACTTGGTATTTTAGGCGATAAAGAGTTTGATACTAATTTTTTAACTATGCCATTACCTAAAAAAGGCTTTTTATTCATGTATAGCGATGGTTTGACTGAACAGTGCAATAAGGTGGGTGAAGAGTTTGGTGAACAAAGAGTTTTCGATGTGATCAATAATACCGCTGTAGAGTTATTAGTTGATGGTGTGATGGAAGAAAGTAATTCATTTAGAGGAAATATGCCTGTAAATGATGATATTTCGATTTGTGTAATCGATTTTGAGAAAATTTAATAAAAACATCAATGATTAATGGCGAAAATTAAAATGTGAATCTAACCTTATTTATATAATTTCATTGTAGATTATATGTGTTTTTTATTTCGATGGAGTGAGATATATATGAGCAATAATTTATTAATTGTTGATGATTCGGCCTCAGTCAGGCAAATGATTGAAGCGACATTAAAATCTGCAAGTTATACGGTGACTTCTGCGAAAGATGGAAAAGAAGCATTAGATCTTTGTAAAACGAAACGCTTTGATTTTGTTCTGACTGATCAAAATATGCCAAGAATGGATGGTTTAACTTTGATTAAATCATTGCGTGCTCTGGACGCCTATAAACGCACTCCACTGATTATGCTAACAACCGAAGCTGGCGATGCAATGAAAGCGCAAGGTAAGGCGGTAGGTGCAACGGGCTGGATGGTTAAACCTTTTGATCCCAAAAAACTTCTACAGGTTGTTGCAAAAGTTCTAAATTAAACAGGGATGTTTTATGACTATCGATATGAGTCAATTCAATGATGTTTTCTTTGAAGAAAGTCAGGAACATCTTGATGAAATGGAGCACTTGCTAATGGATCTAGATCTCAATGATCCAGATCCGGAAGCATTAAATAGCGTTTTTAGAGCGGCCCACTCAATAAAAGGTGGGAGTGATATCTTTGGCTTTAAAGCGCTGACTGGCTTGACTCATGTAATGGAGAATTTACTAGATAGAGCCCGTAAACAAACCATCAACCTCTCTGTCGCTATTGTTGATCTTCTGCTTGAGATGATCGATGTCTTGAAATCGATTTTGGCTTGCTATCGTAATGATAGTGAAATCGATTGGGAACTTGTTGGAACCAGTACTCGCCGCTTAGAAGACGCAGTTAAAGTAACAGAAGAAGACGAAACAAATGATCCTTCTGACAAAGAGGGTGATTTTGGTTTTTTTGAAAGCCCTATTATTAAAGAAGAGGTTGAAGAGTTTGGTTTTTTTGAAGACCCTCAAGCCTTAAAAACATCCGTTTCTGATGACGATGACTTTGGGTTCTTTGTAGATGTAGACAATAAAGAGGCTAAAGCGAATTCAAGTGATGATGAGGAGGGTTTTGGATTCTTTGATCAAGTTGAATCGTCAGCAGAAGATAAAGCAGATACAGAAAAAACTGCTCAAAGTATCGACACACCTAAAATAAGTAATGCTCCTCAAGAAAATGAAGCAGCTAAGTCTCCTAGTGTTGCTAATGAAGCACCTAAACCAACCGCTGAAGATCCAAAACTAAATGAAAAGTTAGTTCCTATTAAAGCGGCTAAAACGCCGACAAAAGCAGTTCGAAAACCTCTTAAGCCAGTTGAGAGCTCAACTGAATCCTCTACTATTCGAGTTGAAACGTCAAAGGTTGATACCTTAGTTAATCTTGTCGGAGAGCTTGTCATTACTCAATCAATGCTCACCATGATTGAAGAAGAAGTTGATGAAGGTGTCAGTGAAAAGATGCTGATCGCTTTAGTTGAACTTGAAAGAAATACGCGTGAAATTCAAGAAGCGGTTATGTCTATTCGTATGCTTCCAATTTCATTTGTGTTCAACCGTTTTCCTCGTCTAGTTCGTGATTTATCTAGCAAGCTTAGTAAGACAGTTGACTTAAACCTTGAAGGTGCAACGACTGAAATTGATAAAAGTTTGATCGAGAAACTGGCTGACCCATTAACTCACTTAGTCAGGAACAGCATTGACCATGGTATAGAAGTGCCAGAAGAGAGAGCTAAAGCAGGTAAAGCAGAAAAAGGAACTATTACTCTTAAAGCACAACAAAAAGGCGGATCTATTTTAATCAGCATTATTGATGATGGTGCTGGACTCAACCGTGAAAGAATTTTAAACAAAGCGGCAGAAAACAATATTCCTTTACAAAAAAACTTCCAAGACAGCGATGTTTGGAACTTGATCTTTGCGCCTGGCTTTTCTACAGCTGCTGAGGTTACAGATGTATCAGGACGCGGTGTTGGTATGGATGTCGTTAGACGAAATATTGAATCTTTAGGTGGGCGTATTGAAATCGAATCTACCGCAGGTGAAGGCACTGCTTTTCATATTCATTTGCCACTCACCTTAGCAATTGTTGATGGTATGACGGTTGATGTTGCAGGAGAAATCTTTGTAGTGCCTCTTGTTAACATCATTGAATCAATTCAGCCGGATCAAACTCAAATTAGATTAATTAAAAATGAGCCCTTGTTGTGGGTGCGAGGGGAATACTGGCCAATTATTCCTTTAGGTAGTTGTTTGTCTGTGAGTAATGCAATTGAAGATCCATCTAAAGGCATTGTTGTTTTAGTTGAAAGTGCCAAAAAGCGTTTCGGTTTATTAGTGGATGATCTTGTTGGACAACAGCAAGTTGTGATTAAAAGTTTAGAAAGACATTACAAAAGAGTACCTGGGGTTGCTGGAGCAACTATTATGGGTGATGGCAGTGTCGCGATGATCTTAGATGTCGAGTCTCTCTCTCATTCAGTCACTTCACAAGAATATGTGCAACAGGCGGAAGCAATATGAATCAAGCTTCAAATGAAAAAGAAAACTTAATCATGGATGGGCAAGAGTTCTTAACCTTCATCTTAGGAGAGGAGCAATACGCCTTAGACATAATGACAGTGAAAGAAATTAGAGGATATGAGGCGGTTACTAAAATTGCGAATGCGCCTCCATTTATTAAAGGTGTTCTAAATTTACGTGGCGATATCGTGCCAATTATCGATCTCAGGATTAAGTTTGAGGTAGGTAAGGTTACTTATGATGATTTTACCATAGTCATCATGCTCAATATTGCTAATCGTGTCGTGGGGATAGTCGTTGATGGCGTATCTGATGTGATCAACCTGTCTATGAATGACATCAAACCTGCACCAGAGTTTGGTGTTGCCTTTGATAGCCAGTATTTACATGGATTGGCTCGATTGGAAGATCAAATGGTGATTCTAGTAAATATTGAAGCTTTGATTTCAAGTGATGAGCTCGGGTTATACGAAAGTAATCGTGATTTAGATGTTAGGGAGAATAATAATGAGCTGGCTTAACAATTTTAAGTTATCAACGAAAATGTTGTCACTTGGCTTACTTGCTCTTGTGGCAATTGCATTACCAACGGGCTTTTTCATCAAAACGGAAGTTGTACTTATTGATACATTGGAAAAAGAACTTGCTGGGATAGAACCTATTAGAAAGCTAACAAAACTTGAAACGCTTTTTCAGGAACATAGAGGAATAAGTGCTATTTATTTGACTGTGGAAGGCTCAAGTAAAAGAAACATTGATGAAAGAGCGGAAAGTGTCGTCAAGTACTTATCCGAAATTCAACCTTATTTTCGTGAGGTTATGCCAAACACTGAAATTAATGAACGATTAAGTTCTTTGGCTTCTAGTTTTGCGACCTTAAAGTCTGAGGTTAGAAATAATAATATTACAAAAAAAGAATCATTTAGTCAGCATACTAAAATGGTTACTGAAATTAGTTCCAAAATGATTCCAAATGTCTCAGAGCACTTTTATTTGAGGTATGACCCAGCGCCAGAAACTTATCATTTAGTGATTGCTTCGAATGATGACTTACCCAAAGTGCTAGAAGGTATTGCTTGGTTAAGAGGGATAGGAGCTGGTTCTTTAGCCGAAGGTTTTATTAGTGCTGAACAAGCAGGTCTACTTCATGTCGCAATCGACAGTGTTTCAAGTTCGTTTTATTTATTGAATCACAATGTTGAAGTGTCAATTGCCTCTTCTAGTGACCCTGAAGTGTTTGCTTTAAAAAGTGAAGTTGAAAAACTTAACAGAGAATTTCAAGAGTTTGCAGATCTCATTGAAAGAGAGATTTTTCAAAAACAGGTTTTAACTTACTCTACAAATCAATTCTTTGAAGATGCGAATCGTATGATGAGCGACTTTGATCTTTTCGCAGAGCATATTAATGCTGTTTTAGAAAAACGTTTAGAAGAAAAGGTTGCCGAAGCCTATTGGCTCTTGTATGAGGCTGTTTTATTTATTGCCGTTTTAATATTAGTGAGCTTAGTTCTAGGGTTTGCAATTGTGCGTTCAGTGATTATCGGTGTTAGAGAGGGGGTGGAAACAGCAAACAACATCTCAAATAATATTTTTGGCTATTCTTTAGATCTAAAACGTAAGGACGAATTTGGGCTTTTGTTTAACTCTTTGTCAGCTATGGGGGAGAAGTTAAAAGTTGCCGAAATTGAGGCAAAAAATAACTTCGCAATTAAACAGGCCATTGATAACAGTGCAACAGCATTTATGATGGCCGATGATGATAATAAGTTGTTTTATGTGAACCAAACTACAATCGATTTATTTAAGGATTCACAAGATGATATTAGAAGGTGGGACCCCGATTTTAGTGTTGACTCATTAATAGGGATGCCGCTAGCAAAACTTTCTAGTCCAGAAAAATCTGTAGAATTCGTTGCTGGTTTTAACAAGATGACAGAGAGCATAAAATCAAGAACTTGTATCGGAACTCGTACATTTAATTTGAATGCAAATCCAGTTTTAAATGAAACGGGAGTAAATATCGGCTCTTGTATCGAGTGGGATGATATTTCTCAAGCTTTGATAACCGAGGAAGAAACTGCTCGGATTATGGCCTCGTTAAATTGCACTACGACGAATGTCATGATTGCGGATGCGGATAGAAATATTTGTTATATGAATGAAAGTGTTATGGCAATGCTTCAAAATTCCGAGTCTGATTTGAGAGCTGTTCTACCACACTTTAATTCGGCGACAGTACTTGGCAGTAATATTGATATTTTCCATGTTAATCCAGCGCATCAACAGAATTTGTTAGAGAAGCTGCAATCAAGTTATACCTCTCAAATTAAGGTGGGTAGACGCCATTATCGTTTAATTGCTAATCCGATTCTTTCAGAAGAGGGGGTTCGTTTAGGCTCTGTTGTCGAGTGGCTTGATAGAACATTAGAAGTTGAGGCAGAAGAAGAGATTGCTATGTTGGTGTCTGCTGCTGTTGATGGCAACTTCTCGGAAAGAGCGAGTACAGAAAACAAATCTGACTTCATGTTATCCATGGCAGAAGGGCTTAACCGCCTGCTTGAAACTGCAGATGTTGGCTTGAATGATGTTTCTAGAGTCTTGTTAGCACTTTCTGAAGGTGATTTGACTGAGAAAATTGATGCAGATTATCAAGGAACATTCGATCAACTTAAGAACTATTCAAATCAGACAACCGCTAACTTGGCTCGTATCATAGGAGAAATCCGGACTGCTGCAGATACGATAAATACTGCCTCTGTTGAAATTGCTCAGGGTAATGCCGATCTTTCCAATAGAACCGAGCAACAAGCTGCAAGTCTTGAGGAAACCGCTTCTAGTATGGAAGAGCTGACAGGTACGGTTAGGTTAAATGCGGATAATGCGAAGCAGGCAAATTCTTTAGCCTCTAAGGCTTCTGAAGTCGCTGTTGATGGTGGTGATCTTATTCAGCAAGTTGTTCATACCATGGCTTCTATTAATGAATCGTCACAGAAAATCTCTGACATTATAGGTGTAATTGATGGCATTGCTTTCCAAACAAATATCTTGGCATTAAATGCAGCAGTTGAGGCCGCAAGAGCGGGTGAGCAGGGTCGAGGGTTTGCGGTTGTTGCATCAGAGGTAAGAACACTGGCGCAAAGGTCTGCCAATGCGGCGAAAGACATTAAGGCATTGATCTCTGATTCTGTTAATAAGATTACCGATGGTAATGCATTGGTAGGCCGTTCGGGTGACACAATGAAAGAGATAGTCACCTCGATCAAGAGTGTGAACGATATTATGTCTGAAATTGCAGCAGCTTCTGCGGAGCAGTCAGCAGGAATTGATGAAATCGGTAAAGCTGTTACTCAGATGGACTCAATGACACAGCAAAATGCGGCATTAGTAGAGCAGGCGGCAGCATCTGCAGAAAGCATGCAGCATCAAGCCGATCAATTGACTTCTAGAGTGGCAACCTTTCAGCTTATTGATTCTGAAGAGTCTGTGAATGAGGAGGTAAAACTGGTTAAAAAGTTACCCTCTAAATCAAGTGAGCAAATAGTAAGAAGGCCTACTCCTCAAGCTATTCAAGCTCAACAATCAGAAGATGAATGGGAAGAATTCTAATTGCTAAACTTAATCAAGGATGATGACAAGCATGAGTTCTTATATACCAATGAGGACTTTGAAAAAGTTAGGGGGATTCTCAATAAACTTACTGGCATCAATTTAGCAGATAGCAAGGATGCTATGGTCTATAGCCGGTTAGTGAGAAGAGTGAGAGCGCTTAAATTATCCAGTATTGCTGAGTATCTTAAATATGTGGCTGCTAATGCACATGAAGAGCAGAACTTTATCAATGCATTAACTACTAATTTGACCTCATTCTTTCGTGAAGAACATCACTTTAAAGTATTAAAGGATTACCTTAATGATACCCCTGGTGTTAAGCGAATTTGGTGTGCCGCTTCAAGCACAGGAGAGGAACCTTATTCTATAGCAATTAGTGTTGTTGAGGCTCTGGGCAGGTTCGATACTAATATTGAGATAATCGCTTCGGATATTGATAGCAATGTTTTAGAAACTGCCAAACAAGGGGTTTATCATGAGTCTCGAATTCAATCCTTAAATCTGTCTATGAAGAAACAGTTTTTTCATAGAGGGACTGGCTCAAATAAAGGCTTTGTAAGAGTTGTGCCTGAATTAAGGCGTATGGTGAAGTTTAGGCAGATAAATCTGTTAGACAGTAAGTGGCCTATCGATTTGCCTGTAAATGTAATTTTTTGCCGTAATGTAATGATCTATTTTAACCGTGAAATGCAGGAAGCTTTATTAACTCGAATGGTTCGTTTGCTTCCTAAAGACGGCCTATATGTCGCTGGTCACTCTGAAAACTTTTCATACTTTTCACATATCGTTTCTGCTGTTGGCAAAACGACTTATAAGCCCGCATAAAAGGAGTGCATCTGGATGACTTTTGATTTTGATAATGTTCATGTTGCCACTCATCAGTTTTATGACAACAACTTTAATGAAAACGCGATCAAGGTATTGCCTGGTGAGTATTACGCCACCAAGGAAAGAAAACTGATTGTGACTGTACTTGGGTCATGTGTGTCTGTTTGTTTAAGAGACCCAATGACGGGAGTAGGAGGAATGAACCATTTCTTGTTGCCAACTGATGAAAGAGAAGATTCGGACATGTTAACGGCGTCAGCTCGCTACGGAGTTTATGCTATGGAAATATTGATAAATCACTTAATGAAGCTAGGTGCTAGGAAAGAGTATTTACAGGCAAAAATATTTGGTGGTGCGAATGTTTTACCCGGCATGCCTAATTCTAAAGTAGGTGAAAAAAACTCTGAATTTGTTCGACTATATTTATCTAAAGAACATATAGAAGTTTACAGTAGCGACTTACAAGGAGCTCAGCCAAGAAAGGTTTTTTTCTTTACTGATACTGGCAAAGTACTGATAAAGAAACTTAAGACTGCCCATATAGCACCTCTTGTAAATAGAGAGTCTGTTTATCAAACGGACATTTCTAGTCATACTAAAACTGGAGATATCGACTTATTTTAACTCGCTCTTATTAAAAGGATTTTTATGAAGATTAAAGTTCTAGTAGTAGATGATTCAGCATTAATACGAAGTTTGATGACTGAAATTATTAAAAGTGCTAGTGATATGGAGTTAGTCGGAACAGCACAAGATGCTTTCGTGGCGAGAGATTTAGTTAATAAATTCGCTCCAGATGTGATTACGCTAGATATAGAAATGCCAAAAGTGGATGGTCTTACCTTTTTGAGCCGACTCATGAAAGCAAGGCCTACGCCTGTTGTTATGATGTCGACTTTGACTCAAGAGGGTGCCGATGCCACCTTTAAATCCATAGAGCTTGGTGCAGTTGATTTTATCGCTAAACCAAGTTTGGATGTTGTGAATGGGATCAATCAATATTCTGGGCTTATACTTGAAAAAATACGTACTGCCAATCAAGCAAATGTGAGGCGTAAGCCAAAGCAAGTTAAAGCGGCGCCCAAAATTATTAATAATAAAAAGGCGACTAAAATTATAGCTATTGGAGCATCTACTGGTGGGACTGAAGCAATACGTGAGCTCTTAGAGCAGTTTCCTGCAGACTCCCCTGGAATAGTGATTACGCAACATTTACCTTCTGGGTTTACTCAATCTTATGCCAACCGTTTAAACAGACATACTCAATTAAATGTTTTTGAAGCCAAAGGCGGTGAGGTTATTCAGCCTGGTACAGCCTATTTGGCTCCAGGTGGAAAGCATTTAACCATAATCAAAAGTGGTGGCCATTATGTGACTCAGCTTGATGATTCAGAAAAAGTTTGTGGTCATAAACCTTCGGTTGATTTGATGTTTAATTCATTAGCTGAATTTGGAATGGACAATGTAATCGCCATTATATTAACTGGCATGGGTAAAGACGGTGCTCAAGGTATGAAAAAAATCTACCAAAACGGTGGTTTTACTATCGCTCAGAATGAAGAAACTTGTGTTGTGTTTGGAATGCCAAGAGAAGCGATAAAGCTAGAAGTAGTACACAATGTATTAGCGTTAGAAGATATTGCTGCGAATGTGTTTAATTGAGAGGTAGATATTTGAAGAATCTTGAATTGGTTGCGGGAGCAGGATTCGAACCTACGGCCTTCGGGTTATGAGCCCGACGAGCTACCAGACTGCTCCATCCCGCGACGAATGAGGCTATATAATTATTAAATGGTTGCGGGAGCAGGATTCGAACCTACGGCCTTCGGGTTATGAGCCCGACGAGCTACCAGACTGCTCCATCCCGCGACAAATAATATATATTGTGTTCTGTTTTAGTATGGTTGCGGGAGCAGGATTCGAACCTACGGCCTTCGGGTTATGAGCCCGACGAGCTACCAGACTGCTCCATCCCGCGACTAATACAGATTGTTTAAATTTGGTTGCGGGAGCAGGATTCGAACCTACGGCCTTCGGGTTATGAGCCCGACGAGCTACCAGACTGCTCCATCCCGCGACAAATTTAAGACGTTGATCCAATTAGATAAAATAATTGGTTGCGGGAGCAGGATTCGAACCTACGGCCTTCGGGTTATGAGCCCGACGAGCTACCAGACTGCTCCATCCCGCGTCAACGAGGTGCGTATTATAGGGAGAGCTTAATGAGAGTCAAGAGATATTTGAAAATGACTCAATATAAATTGATTTAGCAGATTTTTGAAAACCAAGATCATCTAAAAATTTGTTAATACCGTTATTGATTGACTGTATATTTCTCGCCTCATCGACACTCTCTTGTTTTTGAAATTTTGAGTATCCCTTCCACGCTTTAATTTTATTGATAAGTTCAATATCGATTGTTGAGGTAACTCTCTCATATGAAGCATGCTTGTCTTTATAAATCTTTGCGTACTGCTTTTCCCCTACATGCAAGCTAGGTATGCCATAGCTAGCTGCATAGTTAGATAGACGATAATAGTCATTTACATCGGTAGAGATAATCATGAAATCAACATCAGCAATTTGATTCTTTAATGCTTTGCTTGAAGAGGTACTGTTTATGTATTTAAAGGTTAAACCTTGTTGCAGCACTAAGTTTGCTAAAACTGGCCCAATAGGGTCCGACTTAATAATGCCAATACAAGTGTTGAGCGTTTCCTTGATAATATTTGGAGGTAAATAATAATTACTTTTGCTATTAAAGTTAAAAGACCAATTGCAGTGGGCGGTAAATGTCTTAGTCACTCTGTCTATTTTCTTTTTGACACTGGCGGGCTGTTCAAGCTCATCAGGAAGGTTGTTACAAATAAGAGGAACTTTGAGTGTAGGCTTGATTAGCTTAGTTAGCAGGTTAGATTGGCTACCAAAGCTTATGATAATATCGACATTATGATAATGAACTGCATTTAATAAAGCCCGCATACCGTATTGGCATCTATCTATACCGTTGAAGTCTTGATCACAAAAAGATAGGAACCTTGATTCAATTTCATAGTCAGAACATATCTCTTTAAAGCGATTAATAAAAAAATTAAGGTGTTTCGGTGCGTTACGAGCGTCCCAAACAAAAAGGACTCTTTGCATTAAGCTTTCTCAGTTTGATAGTTTAGTGACACTATTACGATTGTCGGTAGGCAATGTAACAAAATTATAAAGGTAACCTAATGTTTAATCAGAGTAAATTACAAGCTATTAAAGCAGCCATAGTTCCTCAAAATGAAGCGCTACCCGGACGTAATGAAGAAATGCAAATTACAGCAGTCCATGCTGTTAATAAACAAGACATGAAAAGAGCGCTAAAAACTAATGAAGAGCATATCGTTTTAGGTATGGGGTGCTTCTGGGGTGCGGAAAGAAAGTTATGGAATACACCTGGCGTAACAGTTACCTCTGTTGGTTACGCTGGAGGATATACATTAAACCCAACTTACGAAGAGGTTTGCTCTGGTGCAACAGGGCACTCAGAAGTTGTTAGTGTGATTTTTGATCGTGAACAAACTAGCTTAGATGCAGTCTTAAAAGTGTTTTGGGAAAACCATAACCCAGCTCAGGGGATGAAGCAGGGGAATGACGTAGGAACACAATATCGTTCTGCTATCTATATAACGGATGAATCGCAGCAAGGAGTTGTTGAGAAATCTTTAGAAGCATATCAAAAAGGGCTAGTAGAATCGGGCTTTGGCACAATCACAACCGAGTGCAGTGTATTAGATACTTATTATTTTGCTGAAGAGTATCACCAGCAATATCTTCATAAAAATGTAAATGGATACTGTGGCTTAAAAGGAACAGGTGTTACTTGCTCTATATAAGTACTAAGGTAAGTGTTTTTGGACTTTAGAACTTATTTTAAATTAATTAGAAAATATTCAAAAAAATGCTTGCCTTAAAAATTGAGGTGTATATTATACGCCTCCACTGACACGGAGCAGCAAACAAGACTGCAACGACAACCTACTAAGTAGGTGACTATCGAAACACTGATAAGTCAGACCGCTCTTTAAAATAGTTAATCAGATAATTTGTGTGGGCACTCGCTAGAGACTTCAGCAAGTTATTCGAGTTGTTAATTGCTACGGTGATTGATGTTCGAATGACTACAAAAAAATTGAAGTCTTACGAGAGTCGATACTAAAACGCTTTATGTTTGATTCGTTAGTTCGGATCGAGTTTTAAAGTCAGCAGTAAAGATTTGAGTGAGCAATGATTTTAAACTGAAGAGTTTGATCATGGCTCAGATTGAACGCTGGCGGTAGGCTTAACACATGCAAGTCGAGCGGAAACGATGTAGCTTGCTACAGGCGTCGAGCGGCGGACGGGTGAGTAACGCGTAGGAATCTGCCTAGTAGTGGGGGACAACCTGTGGAAACGCAGGCTAATACCGCATAATCCCTGAGGGGGAAAGGAGGGGATCTTCGGACCTTTCGCTATTAGATGAGCCTGCGTGAGATTAGCTAGTTGGTGAGGTAAAGGCTCACCAAGGCGACGATCTCTAGCTGGTCTGAGAGGATGATCAGCCACACTGGGACTGAGACACGGCCCAGACTCCTACGGGAGGCAGCAGTGGGGAATATTGGACAATGGGCGCAAGCCTGATCCAGCCATACCGCGTGTGTGAAGAAGGCCTTAGGGTTGTAAAGCACTTTCAGAAGGGAGGAAAGGTTAATGTTTAATACGCATTAGCTGTGACGTTACCTTCAGAAGAAGCACCGGCTAACTCTGTGCCAGCAGCCGCGGTAATACAGAGGGTGCAAGCGTTAATCGGAATTACTGGGCGTAAAGCGCGCGTAGGTGGTTTGTTAAGTCGGATGTGAAAGCCCAGGGCTCAACCTTGGAATTGCACCCGATACTGGCAGGCTAGAGTACGATAGAGGAGTGTGGAATTTCCTGTGTAGCGGTGAAATGCGTAGATATAGGAAGGAACATCAGTGGCGAAGGCGACACTCTGGATTGATACTGACACTGAGGTGCGAAAGCGTGGGGAGCAAACAGGATTAGATACCCTGGTAGTCCACGCCGTAAACGATGTCTACTAGCCGTTGGGTTGTAATGACTTAGTGGCGAAGCTAACGCGATAAGTAGACCGCCTGGGGAGTACGGCCGCAAGGTTAAAACTCAAATGAATTGACGGGGGCCCGCACAAGCGGTGGAGCATGTGGTTTAATTCGAAGCAACGCGAAGAACCTTACCTACTCTTGACATCCATAGAATTTAGCAGAGATGCTTTAGTGCCTTCGGGAACTATGAGACAGGTGCTGCATGGCTGTCGTCAGCTCGTGTTGTGAAATGTTGGGTTAAGTCCCGTAACGAGCGCAACCCTTGTCCTTATTTGCCAGCGAGTAATGTCGGGAACTTTAAGGAGACTGCCGGTGACAAACCGGAGGAAGGTGGGGACGACGTCAAGTCATCATGGCCCTTACGAGTAGGGCTACACACGTGCTACAATGGCGCATACAGAGGGCTGCGAACTTGCGAAAGTAAGCGAATCCCAGAAAGTGCGTCGTAGTCCGGATTGGAGTCTGCAACTCGACTCCATGAAGTCGGAATCGCTAGTAATCGTGAATCAGAATGTCACGGTGAATACGTTCCCGGGCCTTGTACACACCGCCCGTCACACCATGGGAGTTGATTGCTCCAGAAGTAGCTAGCTTAACCCTTCGGGGAGGGCGGTTACCACGGAGTGGTCAATGACTGGGGTGAAGTCGTAACAAGGTAGCCCTAGGGGAACCTGGGGCTGGATCACCTCCTTAAACGATATGAAGCTCTGGTGAGTGTTCACACAAATTATCTGGTAACTAATTTATAGAGACGCACAGAAGTGTTTGGGTCTGTAGCTCAGTTGGTTAGAGCGCACCCCTGATAAGGGTGAGGTCGGCCGTTCAAATCGGCCCAGACCCACCAATTAATTATCCTAAATTGATTGGCCAAACACTTAGGTAGTATATGGGGCTATAGCTCAGCTGGGAGAGCGCCTGCTTTGCACGCAGGAGGTCTGCGGTTCGATCCCGCATAGCTCCACCATTACTTACTTCATCTGTGACTCATTACTCAAAGCCCTAAGCAAGTTGTTGTTACTTCTTTAAGAAACAAACAATCACTGACTTAGCGCTTTGCGCTAATTGCTCTTTAACAATTTAACTTTTTGAATAGATCGAAACACAGAATCTGATTGTATTTATATGATCTTATTGTTGTGTTTCAAAGACGATAATCAAGCGTCAAACCGGTGGAAACACTCTTTAACCTAGAGTGATTTTCAAATCGTAAATCCAGCGAGAGACAAAAGCTCGTTGGTATATAGACCCTTTTGGGTTATATGGTCAAGTGACCAAGCGTGCACGGTGGATGCCTTGGCAGTCAGAGGCGATGAAGGACGTGGTAATCTGCGAAAAGCTCGGGGGAGTTGATAAACAAGCGTTAATCCCGAGATGTCCGAATGGGGAAACCCACCCGCTTGCGGGTATCGTATGGTGAATACATAGCCATACGAGGCGAACCCGGGGAACTGAAACATCTAAGTACCCGGAGGAAAAGAAATCAACCGAGATTCCCTAAGTAGCGGCGAGCGAACGGGGATTAGCCCTTAAGTTAAATTGGTGTTAGTAGAAGGCTCTGGAAAGTGCCGCCGTAGAGAGTGAAAGCCTCGTATACGAAAATGCCCTTTTAATGAAATCGAGTAGGACGGGACACGTGGTATCCTGTCTGAATATGGGGGGACCATCCTCCAAGGCTAAATACTCCTGACTGACCGATAGTGAACCAGTACCGTGAGGGAAAGGCGAAAAGAACCCCTGTGAGGGGAGTGAAATAGATCCTGAAACCGTGTACGTACAAGCAGTGGGAGCGGACTTGTTCCGTGACTGCGTACCTTTTGTATAATGGGTCAACGACTTATTTTCAGTAGCAAGGTTAATCATATAGAGGAGCCGTAGGGAAACCGAGTCTTAATAGGGCGTATAGTTGCTGGGAATAGACCCGAAACCGGGCGATCTATCCATGGGCAGGTTGAAGGTTGGGTAACACTAACTGGAGGACCGAACCCACGTATGTTGAAAAATGCGGGGATGACTTGTGGATAGGAGTGAAAGGCTAATCAAGCTCGGAGATAGCTGGTTCTCCTCGAAAGCTATTTAGGTAGCGCCTCGTATCTCACCATTGGGGGTAGAGCACTGTTTGGGCTAGGGGGTCATCCCGACTTACCAACCCCATGCAAACTCCGAATACCAATGAGTGCAATTACGGGAGACACACGGCGGGTGCTAACGTCCGTCGTGGAAAGGGAAACAACCCAGACCGTCAGCTAAGGTCCCAAAGTTACAGTTAAGTGGGAAACGATGTGGGAAGGCTTAGACAGCTAGGAGGTTGGCTTAGAAGCAGCCATCCTTTAAAGAAAGCGTAATAGCTCACTAGTCGAGTCGGCCTGCGCGGAAGATATAACGGGGCTAAACTGTACACCGAAGCTACGGATGCTTAGTTTACTAGGCATGGTAGAGGAGCGTTCTGTAAGCCGTTGAAGGTCAAGCTGTAAGGCAGGCTGGAGGTATCAGAAGTGCGAATGTTGACATGAGTAACGATAAGGGGAGTGAAAAACTCCCCCGCCGGAAGACCAAGGTTTCCTGTCCCATGTTAATCAGGGCAGGGTGAGTCGGCCCCTAAGGCGAGGCAGAAATGCGTAGTCGATGGGAAACAGGTTAATATTCCTGTACTTGCATATATTGCGATGGAGAGACGGAGAAGGCTAGGCCAGCACAGCGATGGTTGTCTGTGTTTAAGGCGGTAGGCTGGTGACTTAGGTAAATCCGGGTTGCCTTAAGGCCGAGAACTGATGACGAGCCCTCTTTTGGGTGAAGTGGTTGATGCCATGCTTCCAGGAAAAACTTCTAAGCTTCAGATATATGGGAACCGTACCCCAAACCGACACAGGTGGTCAGGTAGAGAATACCAAGGCGCTTGAGAGAACTCTGGTGAAGGAACTAGGCAAAATGGTACCGTAACTTCGGGAGAAGGTACGCCGATTTTGGTGATGGCACTTGCTGCTTAAGCTGAGATTGGTCGAAGATACCAGGTGGCTGCGACTGTTTATTAAAAACACAGCACTCTGCAAACACGAAAGTGGACGTATAGGGTGTGACGCCTGCCCGGTGCTTGAAGGTTAATTGATGGGGTTAGCTTCGGCGAAGCTCTTGATCGAAGCCCAAGTAAACGGCGGCCGTAACTATAACGGTCCTAAGGTAGCGAAATTCCTTGTCGGGTAAGTTCCGACCTGCACGAATGGCGTAACGATGGCCACACTGTCTCCACCAGAGACTCAGTGAAATTGAAATCGCAGTGAAGATGCTGTGTATCCGCGGCTAGACGGAAAGACCCCGTGAACCTTTACTATAGCTTCACAGTGAACTTTGAACCTACTTGTGTAGGATAGGTGGGAGGCTTTGAAACCAAGACGCTAGTTTTGGTGGAGCCATTCTTGAAATACCACCCTGGTATGTTTGAGGTTCTAACTCAGGTCCCTAATCGGGATCGAGGACACTGTGTGGTGGGTAGTTTGACTGGGGCGGTCTCCTCCCAAAGAGTAACGGAGGAGCACGAAGGTGTGCTCAGCATGGTCGGAAATCATGCGAAGAGTGTAAAGGCAAAAGCGCGCTTAACTGCGAGACAGACACGTCGAGCAGGTACGAAAGTAGGTCTTAGTGATCCGGTGGTTCTGTATGGAAGGGCCATCGCTCAACGGATAAAAGGTACTCCGGGGATAACAGGCTGATACCGCCCAAGAGTTCACATCGACGGCGGTGTTTGGCACCTCGATGTCGGCTCATCACATCCTGGGGCTGAAGCCGGTCCCAAGGGTATGGCTGTTCGCCATTTAAAGTGGTACGCGAGCTGGGTTTAGAACGTCGTGAGACAGTTCGGTCCCTATCTGCCGTGGACGTTTGAGATTTGAGAGGAGCTGCTCCTAGTACGAGAGGACCGGAGTGGACGAACCTCTGGTGTTCCGGTTGTCACGCCAGTGGCATTGCCGGGTAGCTACGTTCGGACGGGATAACCGCTGAAAGCATCTAAGCGGGAAGCCTCCCTCAAGATGAGATCTCACTGGAACTTTAAGTTCCCTAAAGAGCCGTTGAAGACTACGACGTTGATAGGCAGGGTGTGTAAGTGCTGTGAGGCATTGAGCTAACCTGTACTAATTGCTCGTGAGGCTTGACCATATAACGCCAAAATGGTTTAGCGTTATATTACGATTTAAAAAGATGGTAAAACATCGCAAGCTGGTTTGAGGCTTGGTTATCGTTAACTTCTCTAATGAAGAGAAGACTATTCAAAAAGTATTGTTAAAGCATAAGCAAATTCGTCAATGAATAAGCCACAAACAGAGCTTGTTCTGACAAACAGAATTTCTTGATAATCACAGAGCGTCTGAACCACCTGATCCCATCCCGAACTCAGAAGTGAAAAGTCGCATCGCCGATGGTAGTGTGGGAGTTCCCATGTGAGAGTAGGTCGTTATCAAGATTAAAATCTAAAAAGTCTGATCACTGATCAGGCTTTTTTTTGCCTAAAATTTATCGAAAGACACATCATAAGCAGCCTATATCTCGTTCCCATGGTCCTCCGTGGGAATGCATACTCGCCAGCTCCGCAGGCTAAACTCAATACGACCCAACATGCTTTAGCTAGAGCTCAAAGTTATGCATTCCCACGCAGAGCATGGGAACAAGACTTTAGACTTCTTAAAATAGTAAGCGTTGCTATTAGCGCTAAATACAATCTTATACGCAATAAAAATACTGCTATAGTATGGGTTCAGCGATCTAACATGGAGGCGTTTAAAATGAAGTCAAATGCGGTTTGTTGGTTTGAGATTTATGTTAATGATATGGCTAGAGCGAAGACGTTTTACGAAACTGTGCTTGGACAAGCGCTTACTCGTTTGGATAATCCAGAGGTAAAATCAGACTTCCCTCAACCTGAGATGTGGGCTTTTCCTATGGAGGAAGAGGCGGGTGCCAGTGGCGCAATCTGTAAAATGGAAGGGGTTGAAGCGGGAGGTAATAGTACGCTTGTGTATTTCAATTGCGAAGATTGCTCGGTAGAGCAAAACAGAATTGAAACCGCTGGCGGTAAATTAATTGCTCCAAAAATGTCTATTGGCGAGCATGGCTTTATCGCAATAGCTCAGGACCCTGATGGCAATAATATCGGTTTTCACTCCCTGAAATAGTTAACCATTTTTGTGAAAGCAAAGATTTGAAAAAGTGAAGGTTTGTGAAAGTTAAGACGTATTGGAAATGTAACGAGAGGGGCTAGTACTAGCCCCTTTTTCTTGATTTCTTAAGGGATTATGAATGCTTATGAAGATGCACTACAAAGGTGCTTGCAGCTGCAACCACTGGCAGCTTGAAATAGAAGTAGATAAACCTCTTAGTAAATTTAATCCGCGGGTTTGTGATTGCGATTATTGTCTAAGCCATCCATCAAGAATTATCAGTGATCCAAATATGAGAATTGAATTAGTTGGTGTTGAGCTGTCAGTTAGTCAAAATGGGGACCAGTTGGCTAACTTTTATTATTGTAATCAATGCCATGACTTGTTGGCTGTAGGGTGTCATTTAAATGGCCAACTACGAGGTGCCGTTAATTCTGATCTGCTTCATTGCTCTGATCAACTAGATAAACCCATACAAATTCAACCTAAGCTATTGAGCTCGTCAGAAAAGTTAGAACGTTGGGGAAGCTTGTGGGGCGTGTTACATGGCGTCTATTGAACTCATCGTACTCAAGCCTTAATCTACTTTGCAAATACTTCTCTTTCACTAAAGGAATGGAATTTTCATGTTTGCTTCAAAAAAAGATACCTATCTAGTTAAAAAGTCTGAGATTGATTCGATGGAAGGCTTGGATAAAACCCATTTTCTAAATGAAAAAGCTAAACGTAAGAATAAATCCCTTGGCGACTTGGCTGGCTTAACAGGCTTTGGATTTCATATTATTGAAATTGAGCCGGGCTGTGAATCGACAGAGCAGCATTGTCATTATCATGAAGATGAGTGTGTTTATATTCTAGAAGGGGAAGGTACAGCGGTTATCGGCGAAGAGTGTTTTGAAGTTGGTGTTGATGATTTTATTGGCTATAGAGCTGGCGGGCTATCTCATAAACTACTTAATACGTCAGATAAAATGCTTAAGTGTATTGTCGTAGGGCAACGTCTTGATCATGATGTGGCCGATTATACAAAATTGAATAAGCGTATTTATCGCCAAAAAGGGCTGCCTTGGAATTTGGTAGATATTGAGAATATTGCTACCCCTGTGGCAGGTAAGAAAGCATAATCAATTAAGTTTAAGATGTAATAAGGTCAATCTGTGTCAAAGAAGCATAAAGTATCAAATGAAGTGGTTGAAGACGCTATGAAAATGGCAAAAGCGACTCAGAAACCAGGTCAAACAAAAGAGCAAACCAAGTTAATTGCTCAGGGAATTCAAAAGGGCATCGAAGAATATAAAAAGCGCCACAAACAAAAGGCCCGCGCTTTAGATAAAGAGAAGAATAAATTACAGAAAAAAACGGAATCTCAAGCTCAAGTCAGTGCTGAACTTGCTGAAGAAACCATCGAAACTGAGGTGATAATACAACAGAGTAAGCTGGCTTGGGGTTTATTAGGTTTAAGTTGGATTGGTTTTATCGCTTATCTAATACAATCAGGCAGTTTTTAATGCAGGCCTCCTATTTTTAATTAAAAGTCTTAAAGCTTTTTAATTAAAAATAGGAGGCCACGTCTTAGGGGCCTCTATTATCTTTCTTTTTATTTCATCACTCTTTTTATTGCCGCTTCTGCGCAAGCTACATCTAGGTGACCACCTGGTGCACCACCAATGCCAATACCACCTACAATTTGGTCATTAATTTTTAATGGAATACCGCCAGCTAGGAACAATAAGTTTTCATCCATATTTTGTAATGGTCTAAGGACTGGCTTATCTTGAATGAGCTTCATTAGGTTCGCTGTCGGTTGCTTCATGCTAACTGCGGTAAAGGCTTTTTGACGAGAGCTTTCAAGTGTATGTGTAGTTGCATTATTGTTTCTAAGTTGTACCAGTACACGGCCTGCTAGATCGACCACTGTGGTTGTCACGTTGTAGTTATCTTTGGCGCATTCACTTACACCAGCAACAGCTAGAGAGATGGCTGTCGAAGACGATAGCTGAGTGAAAGTATGAGTTTGTTCTGACTCTTGTGCTGTGGCTAAGCCTGACATTAGAACTAGAGACACGCCTGTAATTTGCTTAATGATTGATTTCATATGACACATTTCCTCTTAAAGTGAGTATTGCTTTGAAGTTGGTAGCCAGTCTATCTGGCTCAGCTTGCAACCACCTTGCGCTAAGATTACAGCTTTGTAATGCAGTGATAGGCTTGAGGCGTGCTAGTCTTAAAGGTTGCTAAGAAAGAGAGAATCTATGCGAATTTTAGTAATTGAAGATGATCAACATATCAGTAATTTTCTACAACTCGGCTTTGAAGAGCTCAACTACCAAGTCACTGTTTGTGCTGACGGTTATGAAGGTTACCAGTTAGCAAATAGTGAAGAATATGATTTGCTCATTTTAGATTTAATGTTGCCAACTTGGAGTGGTGAGAAAGTGTTGTTGCACTTAAGAGGAGAAGGTCATGACATTCCTATTATCATTCTCAGCGCAAAACACACAGTTGAAGAGAGAGTAAAAGGTTTAGAGTCTGGTGCGGATGACTATCTAATCAAACCTTTTGCTTTTGCCGAATTAGCAGCACGCTGCCACATCTTATTTACACGACAAAAAAAAGGACAAGTGACTAATCAACTTGTTTACCAAGGGCTTAAGCTAGATCTTTTGAGTCGTAAATTATATCGAGATGAGAAGGAAATTGTACTCAAGCAAAGAGAGTTTGCTTTGATGCAGTTATTTTTACAGCAACCTGAGCGAGTATTTTCTAAAACTGTGATTTTAGAAAGCATATGGGGTTATCAGTTTGACCCTCAAACAAATGTGGTAGATGTGTTAGTTTGTAGGCTCAGAGCTCAGTTAGACAACGATTTTGACTCTTCTTTGATTCATACCATCAGAGGAGTGGGTTATGTCCTTAAAACAGACTAGAGGTGAGAGTGTAAGCCAAGGTGGTATTGAAACAACGACTCGTCTTGCCCAAGGCCAGTTATTTTCCCGTTTTGTTCTCACCTTGATACTTTGCTTTGTTGTTATTCAGTTAATAGTGACGACACTATTAATCTATCAACAAGACTTCCAAGCTAAGCAAATGATGACAAGTCTTAAGAGTGAGTATCAAAGGCTTTTGATTTTTGAGTCCAGCGATAAACTTGAGCATGTACTGTTAAGTTATCCGGAAAAGCTGCTCGATAATTCCATGAGTGTTATTAAGCAGACAGGTAAAGTTAATCAAGATTTTATTGCTGGTGTAGCTATTGATCAAACACCTATTTCTCTCGACGCATTTCTTTTATCTGATTCTAGCTGGTTAGACTTTTTGCTCGCTCAACCTTACTTGTCGATTAAATTAAGCCCCGAGAAAGTTCCATTAGAGGAAGGCAAACAAAAGGTAAACGATGTTGAGTATTGGTTGGTTTTAAATGTACCTGCTAAGCTTTCAGCCTTAATTGAAAAGTGGGTGTTTGTCGGTTTGATACTAGCGTTACTATCAATTCTTATTAGCTTTATTGTGTGGCGTTTGATTGGCGATACTTTACAGCCTCTACATGCTTTAGCTAAAGGCTTAGATAATCATAAAGTAGGGCAAGGTGTATCAGAGCAAGAAGCGCTTTTAGCTATGTCAGCCTTTTCTGATGATGTTAAGTCACAGGGTAAACGACGGTACCATACGAGCAAAGGATTAGAGGCGTTAAGCCAAGGGGTGAATCAAGTTATGTACAATCTAAAGGGGGCAAACGTAAGTATGTCCCATACCTTAGATGCCATTGCACACGATTTAAGAACGCCGCTTTCGAGGATATTACTAAGTACAGAAAAAGCCTTGGCAGTTTCTCATTCAAGGTCTTCAGATGAGACTGTTAAGCATAATGAAGAGACTTTATGGCTTGTTGCTGCTTTATCTGATTGTGCTGAATCTGCATCCCAAGCAACGGGTTTATTAACGACACTCATGAGAATTAATGATGAAGCCATCGGTCGGCACGAGATAGTGAAAGAGAAGGTATCCCTAAAAGAGTTAAGTACAAATGTGATGTCTTGGTATGAGGAAATAGCTGAAGAAAAAGGCATAGGGTTAAGTGCTAGCCAAGTGCCTGATGTGGTTTGTATGACAGACCCAAAACGATTAACGCAAATACTGGTTAACCTTGTCGACAATAGTATTAAGTACAGTGAAAGAGGTGATGAGGTTAAACTGAATTGGGGTGTCAAAAGAGGTGAGGCTTATATTAGTGTCAGTGACACAGGTATTGGTATTGAAACGGATAAACAAGACGCAATATTCGAACGCTTATATCGTGCTGATCATAGCCGCTCACAGGCGGGCTATGGACTTGGACTTGCTATGGTAAAAGTTATGTTAGATAGCTTAAATGCGAGCATTAAGGTGACATCAGAGTTTGGGAAAGGCAGTGAGTTTTGTGTTTTGCTTACTAAGGCTATCTCACAAACTAAGTAAATTAGTCTGCTTTTTAAAATATAAAAAAACGATCAAACTGGAGAAGGTTTGACCGTTTTGAATAGTTGGCTGTAGAGCTCAGCCAACTATTATGTTTCGTTCTTTTCGTTAAATTGGTGTAAAAGTCGTAAACTTTAACTTAACGAGTATGAACGCATTCGCCTGCAACAATAGTGTGAGAGATTGCTCTGTCATCACCAATTGTCATTAATACGAATAAGGTTTCTGCTAGCGTTTTAGATTGTGCCAAACGGTAATCTAGCAAAGGTGTTGCTTTGTAATCTAATACTAGGAAGTCTGCTTCAGTACCGACTTTAAGTGTTCCCACTTTATCTTCTAACCTTAGGGCTTTAGCGCCGCCTAAGGTTGATAAGTAAAGAGACTTAAATGGACTGAGTTTCTCTCCTTGCATTTGAATCACTTTGTAAGCTTCGTTCATGGTTTCAAGCATAGAGAAACTTGTACCTGCACCTACGTCTGTTCCTAGACCAACATTGACTTTGAACTCTTCAGCTTTACTCAGGTTGAAGAAGCCGCTACCTAAGAAAAGGTTAGAGGTAGGGCAAAATGCAATGGCAGAACCTGTGTCAGCTAAGCGTGTGTATTCTTGATCACAAAGGTGAATACCGTGAGCGAAAACAGAGCGCTCACTTAATAGGTTGTGCTGATCATAGGCATCTAGGTAGTTCTTAGAGTCAGGGAACAATTCTTGAACCCATTCACATTCATTCTTGTTTTCAGACAAGTGAGTGTGCATGTAAAGGTTGTCATATTCCTCTAACAGCTGACCTGCTTTATGAAGCTGTTCTGATGTACTTGTTGGCGCAAATCTAGGTGTAACTGCATAATGGTTACGTCCTTTTTCATGCCACTTTTCAATTAGCTCTTTGCAATCTTCATAGCTTGATTCTGGTGTATCAGTTAGGTATTCAGGTGCATTTCTGTCCATCATTACCTTACCGCAGATCATGCGTAGGTTGTATTGCTCTGATGTCTCAAAGAAAGCATCAACAGACTCTTTATGAACCGTGCCAAATACAAGAGCTGTCGTTGTGCCGTTGCGAAGTAATTCTTTTAAGAATACATCCGCTACTTCAAGGGCATGACTCTTTTCTTTGAACTCGTTTTCCGCAGGGAAAGTATAGTTATTTAGCCAATCTAGTAGCTGTTCACCATAAGAGGCAATCATACCTGTTTGTGGGTAATGAATATGAGTATCAATGAAGCCAGGAACAATTAAAGAATCTTTATGTTCACTAAGCTGTGCATTTGGAAAGTCTGGCAACAGTGTTTCTGCATTACCGAGTGCGATAATTTTATCGCCCTCGGTAACCAAAAGACCATCTTCAAAATACTCATATGACGCTTCAATTCCAACTTCTGCTGGGTCAGCTATGGAGTGTAAAATGGCCGAACGCCATGCTTTTAATTGAGTCGTCATAATCTTATAGCCCTTTCGCTTTTTCACGAAGCTTTTGAATGCCCATCAGCACACGCTCAGGTGTTGCTGGTGCGTCAACTTCTGGTTGATACTTGTAGTCTGCAACGGATGCAATCGCATCTTTAATGGCACACCAAGCAGCAATACCTAACATAAATGGTGGCTCACCAACGGCTTTAGAATGATAAACCGTGTCTTCTGGGTTTTTGCGGCTTTCAACTAGGTTTGTACGGAAGTCGATAGGCATATCGGCAATCGCAGGTACCTTGTAGCTTGCAGGTCCTGATGTCATCAGGCGACCTTTGTCATTCCAAACGAGCTCTTCAGTGGTTAACCAACCCATACCTTGAACAAATGCACCTTCTACTTGACCAATATCGATCGCAGGGTTCAAAGACTCACCCACGTCTTGTAATAGGTCAGTACGTAGGAACTTGTATTCACCGGTAAAGGTATCAACTAACACTTCGCAACACGCTAGACCATATGCATAGTAGTAGAAAGGACGGCCACTTGCGCTATCACGATCATAGTAGATCTTAGGTGTTTTGTAGTAACCTGTGCTTGAAAGCGATACTTGGTTGAAATACGCCAACTGAATGATTTCTTCAAAGGCCATATAGTTTTCACCAGCACGTACATGGCTATTGTTGAACTCAACTTGAGATTCTTCAACATTAAAGTGCTTAGCTGCAAACTCAACAAGACGCTGCTTGATAATAAAGGCTGCATTTTGTGCTGCTTTACCATTCAAATCCGTACCAGATGATGCTGCGGTCGGTGACGTATTGGGTACCTTATCAGTATTGGTGGCTGTAATTTCGATACGCTCAGCTTCTACTTGGAAAACTTCAGAGACAATCTGTCTTACTTTAGTATTCAAGCCTTGACCCATTTCTGTACCACCATGGTTGATACGGATGCTGCCATCTGTATAAACATGAATTAGGGCACCGGCTTGGTTCAAGAAAGTCGCTGTGAATGAGATACCGAACTTAACCGGAGTCATCGCTAGACCTTTTTTCAGGATGCGATTCTCAGCGTTGAAAGCTTTAATCTCTTCACGTCTTTCATAGTAATCACTGCTCGCTAATAGCTCTTCAGTGATTTCAGGCAGTATGTTGTGCTCAACAGTTTGGTGGTACGTGGTTTCATTGCGCTCATCTTTACCATAGTAGTTGGTACGACGAACATCTAATGGATCCTTATTTAGATTACGAGCAATGGTATCCATGATCTCTTCAATCGGAACCATGCCTTGAGGTCCACCAAATCCTCGGTAAGCCGTGTTAGATGCTGTATTCGTTTTACAGCGGTGGCCATTGATTGTTGCGTTCTTCAGGAAGTAGGCGTTATCAATGTGGAACATAGCGCGGTCAACGATAGAGCCAGAAAGATCTGGTGAATAACCACAGTTACCCGCTAAATCAACTTCGATGCCTTCAATCATCCCGTCATTGTCAAATGCGACGTCATATTTAACGAAGAATGGGTGACGTTTACCTGTCATCATCATATCTTCCATGCGAGGAACGCGCATTTTAGTTGGACGATTTGTCAGACGAGCAATAACCGCAGACATACAAGCAGGTAATGCAGCCTGTGTTTCTTTACCACCAAAGCCACCACCCATACGGCGCATGTCGATAACGACTTTATGCATATCTACGCCTAGTACACTCGCTACTAGCTTTTGTACTTCAGTTGGGTTTTGAGTCGAGCTGAATACCATCATGCCGCCGTCTTCAGTTGGCATAACAGAGGCAATTTGAGTTTCTAGGTAGAAGTGCTCTTGACCACCAATGTGTAACTTACCTTGAAGGCGATTTGTTGCATTAGCCAAAGCGGTTTTTGAATCACCTAAAACGTGCTGGTGACTATCAAGTACAAAGTGTTTTTTCTCAAGTGCTTCTTCAACACAAAGAACTGGCTCAAGGTCTTCATATTCGATAACCGCGGCCATAGCCGCTTTACGAGCAGTTTCATGGTCATTAGCGGCAACAGCTAGTACTGCTTGACCATAATACTCAACCAGGTCATCAGCCAGTAGAGGGTCACCAGAAACAACTGGGCCAATATCTAGATTACCAGGAACGTCTTTAGCCGTAATGGCAATGGCTACGCCATCAAATTCATAACATGGGCTAGTGTCTATGCTAAGAATTTTTGCATGGGCACGGTCACTCATACGAGCATATACATGCAACTGATTTGGAAACTCTAACTTATCGTCGATATATTGTGCTTCACCACTGACTTGCTTATCAGCACTATCGTGTTTAATCGAACGGCCAACACCTGTTTTTAGATCTTTTTTAAAGATGGTTTCTAGTTCAGCTTGTGTTTTTGTTTGAATGAATTGACTAGACATGAGCGGTCACCCTTGTTTGCGTGTAAGTAGATTGAGCTGACTCGGTTTCAACGAAGTACTTGCGAAGTAGGTTTTGCGCACTCAAAGTACGGTACTCTTTACTTGCTCTGAAATCGGTAAGAGGGGTGAAGTCAGTCGTTAGTGCATTACACGCTATTTCAATATTCTCTTCTGTATAAGCTTGGCCGATCAAGGCTTTTTCAGCATTGTCAGCACGCTTAGGAATACCAGCCATACCGCCAAAAGCAATACGTGCATCGGTAACAACCTTGTTCTCTACTGTAATATTGATCGCTGCACATACAGCAGAAATATCATCGTCAAGACGCTTAGATAATTTGTAGGCTTTAAACTGGTTAAGCTTAGTTTTGGGAACAAATACCTTTTCAATAAACTCACTAGATTGCTGAACCGTTTTCTTGTAATCCAAGAAATACTCTTCAATGGGGAGGCGACGAGTTTTGTCTCCTTGACGCAATTGAATATCTGCATTTAGAGCAATTAATAATGGAGGTGTGTCACCAATGGGTGACGCGTTACCTATGTTGCCGCCTAAAGTGCCTTGGTTACGAATTTGTAGCGATGCAAAACGGTGAAGTAGCTCGCCAAAATCTGGGTATTCTGCAGAAAGTGCTGTGTAGCAATCAGATAATGATGCAGCAGCACCTAAGATGATTTCATCTTCTGTGTTGGTTACCTCTTGCATGTCTTTCACATTGCCGACGTAAATGAGTTTACCAATAGAACGGTGGAATTGGGTAACCTCAAGGGCAAGATCAGTACCGCCAGCTAATAGCTTTGCATCAGGATGTTCGAGATACATTTGAGCAAGTTCTGCTGTTGTTGTAGGAACAAAGCTGACTTTTTCACCATCAGAAAGGGAAGCTCCGCCAGCAGGAATTTGTTTTAGACGATCAACGGTAGACACTTCAGTTGCATCAAAGAAGTCGACTTCTTTTGTATTACAAGCTTGTTCAGCTGCTTCATAAATAGGGCGATAGCCAGTACAGCGACATAGGTTACCAGCAAGGGCTTCACTTGCTGTTTCTTTATCATAACCGTCAGTGTTTTTTTGCATCGCAAACATAGACATAACAAAACCCGGTGTACAAAAACCACACTGAGAACCATGGCAGTCGGCCATTGCTTGTTGAGTACTATGAAGTTTGTCATCTTGTTTTAGATCTTCAACCGTGATCAGTTGCTTGCCGTGTAGAGCGGAAACGAAAGTTAAGCAAGCGTTAAGTGTACGGTAACGTAATGCATCACCATCCAGTTCGGCAACGACAACTGTGCATGCCCCACAATCGCCCGATGCGCATCCTTCCTTAGTGCCTGTTTTGGAAACCTGCTCACGCAGATAATTCAATACGGTTAAGTTTGGATCAAGATTCTGCTCGTTGCGCAATTCCTGATTAAGTAAAAACTGGATCAAGGTGTATCCTCCTGTGCCTTTTTATGAGGATTCATGACTGTTGAATCTTTCATAAATTATGACGTACTTTAGTTATTATGTATTTTCATTCTAGCTAAACATTGTCCGATCGGTCAAAGATTTTTAAGACTTTCTTTTTTCCTTATGTGAAAAAAACGACTGTTTTTTCACTTGGTGACTGACATGGGAGGGGTATCATCTTGAATTTATTTGATTTTGCTTGCGATAAGTCAAAATTGAATTTTTATAAATATTCTTTAAAAAAGAATACCAATTCAGTTTTTGCCTAAAAAAGTAGCAGTAAAAGAGGATGGTTTAGTCTGAGAAGGTCTAATTTAACTTTCTCAGATGGGGGGTTAGGCTTGGTTTGGTCTCTTAATGAGAGGGTATTTTCTGATAAGAAGAACAAGTAGGAAAACAATCACTACACCAAGTACGTCTCCGGCAAAGTCAGCCCACTCCCCAAAACGATTGACATAGGGTTGGATTACTTCGATTGCACCGCCCCAAAAAGCAATAAAGAGGCAAATGAAAGAGAAGCGTCTAAAATCACCTGCCGCAGGCATAAGTGCCCAAGCTGCAAATCCGATCACATGATGAAGTTTATCTGAACCTGGTGCAGAAGGGAGCTGCTCTGCCGGTAGTAAGGTCGCTAAACTAATGCCAATCCAACCAATCAAAAAAAGAGGGATTTGCCAGCGAGCATATAGGTTAAACAATAAATGATAAGCAGCCATTAAAGCGTCCTTTAAAAAACAGCGGCCCAGTTAATGAAATTAACCGAGCCTGTTTTTACTACTAACGTACGATACGTACCTTAATAGTACGTCCTTTGATTTTTTTCGTTTGTAGTTCGCTTACCACATATTTTGCTTGTTTATTGGCAATAGCGACATAAGCACGGCGATCGAAAACATTGATCTTACCCACTTCGTCTTTAGCCAGACCTACACCTGCGGTTAATGCACCAACAATATCGCCAGGTCTTAGCTTGTCTTTACGGCCGGCATCAAAGCAAATCGTTGTCATACTTGGAATCAAACGGAACTCATCATCATACTTAGGATCAAGTTCTAGGTAGTCAGCTTGAATTTCAAATCTGTCTTCAATGTCTTTAACTTTATAAGTGTCTTTATCTGTCACTAGGTTAATAGCGACACCTTTATTACCGGCACGACCAGTACGACCAATTCTGTGGGTATGAACATCGATATCTCGAGTGGTGTCATAGTTAATGACAGTATCAACTTCTTTCACATCAATACCACGTGCCGCCACATCGGTAGCCACTAGAATACGGCAACTGGCATTACTAAATTGCACCAAGACCTGGTCTCTGTCTCTTTGCTCTAAGTCGCCGTGAATCGCTTTAGCACTGATCTTATGATCGACTAGAAAGTCTGCAATTGTTTGACACTCAATTTTTGTATTACAAAAAACGATCGCTTGTTCAGGGTTTTGGTAACGTACAGCACTCATAAGCGCATAAGGTTTATCATCCTTATTACTCTTTACAAAGAACTGCTTAATATCAGGTTTTGATTCTTGAGTTGCTTCAACCTTGATGGTTTTTGGGTTGCGTTGGAATTCTGAACTGATTTCACTAATTGTCTCTGGGTAGGTTGCAGAGAACATGAGAGTTTGACGCTTCTTAGGTGTGCTTTCGACTAAAGTGCGAATACTGTCGACAAACCCCATGTCTAACATGCGGTCAGCTTCGTCTAGCACTAAGGTGTTAAGACTATCTAATCTTAAAGTGCCTTTGCGAACATGCTCTAATAGACGGCCCGGTGTACCCACAACAATGTGAGCGCCATGTTCTAGAGAACCTATTTGTGGGCCAAACGGCATACCACCACACAAGCTCAACACTTTAATATTTTCTAAAAAGCGAGCTGTTTTGCGTATTTCTTTACAAACTTGGTCTGCTAATTCTCTAGTAGGGCACATGACTAAGCCTTGTACGCCAAAATAACGAGGATTTAGTTTTAACAACATGCCAATTGCGAAAGCTAAAGTTTTACCACTACCTGTTTGAGCCTGCGCTAGAATGTCATTATCTGATAGAATACTTGGCAAAGTCTCAGCTTGGATAGGCGTGAAGTTTTCAAAACCTAAATCTGACAATAGAGATGTGAGTTTTGTTGGAAGTTGTATATCTAAGTTATGGGAGAAGTTAGCCACAAATTACCTGAAATTTAATAAATGAAGGGATATTTGGGCAAAATGATATCAGATACTGCTAAATGAGTGGTGTGATATTTTAAATATCTAACTAAAGATTCAATATTTAATAGTGGATTGATTCTTGAAGCTGGCTTAATGTGTTATTTGAGAAGTTTAATTTTAATTAAGGTGCTAAATTTTGTTGAAAGGGCGATATCTAAAACAAGCTCATCTTGTCGTTTTTTTATTTGTATCCCTTTGCGCTCTTATCGTTTTATTTAGCCTACTGCGTGAAGACAATAACCGTATTGCAGCAAACCAAGGGCAAGCAGGCCAGCAACTCAATGAATCTATCGTTAATGCCTTAAATGGTTATGAGTTAGAAGTGGCTGGGTTAGCTGCCTTATTTCATTCGAGTCAATTTGTCTCAGCCATTGAGTTTGATACTTTCAGCCAAACCTTGATCAATCATAAAAGAATTCCGGTCTATAACAGCTTCTATGCTGAGTCGGTATCAGCTGGACAAAAGCAAAACTTTATCGCCAGCCAAACCCAAAGGCCAAGTGGTGCATTTCGTATTTTACCTGAAGGTGAGCGCAAACTTTTTTTACCCATTACTTACGCCTTTCCTGATAAACGTTTTATTGGAGTTGATACCTTAGCGCAAGATGTTTTCTTTCTTTATAGCACGACTCAAGATTGGAACACGCGTCAGGCAAAATTAGTTAAACCTAGTGCAAGTAACCCTAATTTTATTGTTAAACCCAGTCAGTCTTCTGGCCTCTATGTGTTAAGTAAAAACGTTTATAAGGATGAAGCTGATAGGAGTAATAACAAAAGTAATTGGATGGGCGTAGTTGCTGTCTCATTTGATATGACATCAATGCTTCAGGCAATCAGCCTTAAATTTGATTATGACTTGTTGTTTCGTTTATCAGACATCACTGATTCAAAAGAGTCTAAAGACTACTTTTACCTTTCTCATTCTGCTGATATTCCTCAATGGTCAAAACGTGAATTTGATCAAACTCAAATTATATACGGCGGGAGAGTTTGGCTGCTTGAAAGTAGTTACCTAGACAATAGTTTTGCGCTATATGATTGGGGGTCGATTCTATTACCTGTTATCTCTTTACTCATTCTGGCTGTCTTTTTGAGTATTTATATTCGCAGCTTGAATATGTCCTTCCTGGATATGATGAAACGGGTAAATCATCAGTTAGAAATCGATGATTTAACAAACTTATATTCACGTTATTTTATTCATGAAAAGCTGGATAAAGCCATCTTGAAAAGTAAGCAAAAGCAAGGCGACTTGGCTGTGATCTTTATGGATTTAGATCATTTTAAAACCGTCAATGAAGCCTTTGGTCATGAGGTGGGTGATAAGTTACTTAATAAAGTCGCACAAAGGTTAACATCTGTTTGGCCTTCTGATGCTGTACTTGGCCGATTAGGTGGCGATGAGTTTTTAGCCTTCATAGAGCTAAACGGCAATATGAGTCATGACGATCTGAAGATTCTTTGTCATGAAGTAATTACTCAGGTTAGTCACAGCTACTTAATAGATAATCGTACCCTTACTATTGGTTGTAGTATCGGTGTTGCTCTTTATCCTAACTTTGGTGACGATGCCATGACTCTGGTAAAGAACGCTGATATGGCGATGTACAAGGCAAAAGCATTAGGGCGTTCTACTTATCATTTCTACGATGGTGATATTGGTGCTCGTTTAGCTCGTAATGTGAAGATTGAAACCCGACTTCGTCAAGCGATGCAAAATAGTCAGCTAAGATTGTACTTTCAACCTAAAGTGAATTTAGACACGCTTGAATGTGTCGGTTTAGAAGCATTGTTACGTTGGAATGATGAAGAGCTTGGCCCTGTTTCGCCAATGGAGTTTATTCCGATAGCTGAGCAATCAGGTATTATTCTGCCTTTGGGAGAGTGGGTAATAGAGCAGTCTTGTCGACAAATTGCAGCTTGGCAGGCGCAAGGACTAACAGTACCGCCAATTGCTATGAATTGTTCTGCAGCTCAGTTAAAACGAGATGACTTTTTCTCCATTTTATTGCAGAACTTGAATAGCTATGACATTTCTCCGGATCAAGTTGAGCTTGAAGTCACAGAATCCATGTTGATTGAGGATTCAGAGCGCTGTTCTAAGCTATTGCAGCAGGTTAGTCGCTTAGGCGTGAAAATTACCATAGATGACTTTGGCACTGGTTACTCAAGCTTGAGTTACTTAAAAGACTTGCCATTTAACTGCATCAAGATTGATCAGGTCTTTATCCGCGATATGATTGAAGATGTGAATCATGCTGCCATCACTGCCGCTATTATCAAAATGAGCCAAACTTTGAACCTACAAGTGGTTGCAGAGGGTATTACCAGCCATAAACAATTAGATAAATTGCGTGAACTTGGTTGTAATATCGGACAAGGTTTCTTATTTGGTGAAGCTTTTCACGCTGATCATTTAGCGATTAATGATGAGAAAATTAAACAGTCATTGTTAGCTGAAGATGGTTAAGTTTTAATTGAGTGTGAAATGAAAAAAGGTGCTGATTAGCACCTTTTTTGTTAGCGAATAGGAGAACTTTTTAACTCAGTAACAAGCTGCTGCCAGAAGGCGGTGAGATTCGGGTTCTGATTAAAACGTGATTTATATAATCTGATTTCTAGTGGGATATGCCACTGCTTTTCACCCGCTTGAACGACTTTGCCATACTCTAAGTTATCTGACATAAGACGCTCTGGTAACCAACCTAAACCAAAACCTTCCTTAACCATAGCTTTTACGCTGACTGAGTGTAAGTTTTCACTCAATGTTTGCAATTGAGCCACTTCTCTTTGGCGTTGTAAATGATGCTGGATAACCGGTTGTAAAAAGGTCGTTTCTGTATAACTGATTACAGGCAGTGGTTTACGTCTTGATCCCGGTAAAGAATATTTTGCCTGACCATCTTCATCTGTTGCGCTGTATGGTACAAGCGTTTCTTGAGCGATCACAAGATACTCATAGTTCTCATCATCTAAGCCGCGTACAAAGTTGATAGCTGGGTGCCAGAAGCAAAGCATCAGATCACACTGTTTCTCAACTAATGCATTAACGAAGTCTGCAGCAGCCCAAGAGCTAGACTTCATATTGACGTCCATATCTAGGTTGATGTTTTTACAAAAAGGCTCTAACCAATCTTTGTAAAAGCTTAAAAATAGGGTTTGAGTCGTAACAAAGCTTACCTGTGATTCTTCTTGCTTACGGATCTCTTGGCAACGTTCTTTTGCATCTCTCAATTGTCTTGTGATGAGTTCGGCACTTTGAAGAAATACATCCCCAGCTGGCGTTAAAGACAGAGGCAGAGTGTTTCTATCGATGAGGGTTACTTTCATCTCATCTTCAAGTAGCTTTATTCGTCGGCTAAATGTTGGTTGAGTCACATGTTGTTCGTCCGCAGCACGGGAGAAATGTCTCGTTCTTGCTAATGCAATAAAATCTTCAAGCCACCTTATTTCCATAATGTGGCCTCCAAAGATAGTGTGTCTTTATCATTATTATTTTCATTTAAAAGTGTTAAACAAAAGAGAGAAAATTTAGTCATTAAATTCGCCCCTCTTCCATGGCATGACAAGCAACAGAGCTTAAGTCATCATGCAGTACCATTTTGGGCTCTTCGTGTTTGCAGCGCTCATTTGCATGGGCACACCTTGCTTGAAACACACAACCTTGCGGTTTGTTAAAAGGTGTTGGAACTTCACCTACTAGACGAATAGGTTGGATAGAATTGTCATCAAGACGAGGTATCGCAGATAAAAGCGCTTGAGTATAAGGGTGTTTCGGGCTCTTAAATAAGGTTTTTGTATCTGCTAGCTCGCACACTTTACCTAAGTACATCACGGCGACACGATTTGAAAAGTGCTCCACTACGGTTAAGTCATGGGTAATGAAAAGGTAGGTAAGGCCTCTCTCTTCTTGTTTATCCATCATCAGGTTAAGTACCTGTGCTTGAACAGACACATCCAGTGCCGCTAGCGGTTCGTCAGCCACGATGAAATCAGGGTCAACAGATAAGGCACGCGCAATGCTAATACGCTGTCTTTGGCCACCAGAAAATTCGTGCGGATAGTAATCACTTAAATCAGGACTTAAATCGACAGACTCCATCAGCTTTGCCACTTTATAATCCACATCGTCTTGAGACAGTTGAGGGTTATGAAAAGACACTGGCTCAGACAGTGTTTGATAGATAGTCATTCTTGGGTTTAATGAGGCATATGGGTTTTGAAAGATCATCTGCATGCTACGTCTAAATAGCATACGCTGGCGCTCATTAAGGTTATCGATACGTTGATCTTGGTAGTGGATTTGGCCAGCACTTAAAGAGTTAAGCCCCAAAATAACACGTGCTAAGGTCGATTTGCCGCAACCTGTTTCGCCTACCACACATAAGGATTCACCCTTTTGAATAGTTAGGTTTACACCATTTAGTGCATGTACCTGTTCTTTCTTACGGCTAATTTTACCTTTGCTAAAACGAATTTCATTGAGCCAACTTTGCTCAATATCAAAGCGTTTCTCAACACCACTTAACTGTATTAACGGAGATTGTTTCATACGTCGTCGTACTCCGAAAATTCACTTAACATATCTTCCACCATATAGCAGGCAACGGTTGAAATGCCTGAATAGATATACCCAGGTTGCTCTATGCTGCACTTCTCAGTTGCATATTTACATCTAGGGTGAAAGGCACAACCGCTAGGTCGGTTCATAAGAGAAGGCATGCTACCTTTGATCTGATTAAGCCTTTGTCCTGGTAATGCCATTTGCGGTAGGGCACTTAGTAAGCCTTGGGTATAAGGGTGTTGTGGGTCATTGATGATTTCTAAAGTCGGGCCTTCCTCAACGATACGACCAGCGTACATAACCATGGTACGTTCAGCCACACGTGAGACAACGCCTAGGTCATGGGTTATCAATATCAGCGCCACATTACACACTTCACACATGTGCTTTAGCAGCTCAAGAATCTCTGCTTGAATCGTCACATCTAAAGCAGTAGTTGGCTCATCGGCAATGATGATGTCAGGGTTGAGTATCATAGCAATTGCGATAATAACCCTTTGCCTCATGCCGCCTGAAAGTTCGTGTGGGAACTGATCGAACCTAAGTTCAGGTGACGGAATTTGAACTTGTGCTAGGCGATCTATGGCTATCTTCTTCGCATCCTTTTTACTCATTGTCGTATGGCTGCGAATTGCTTCAATCATTTGAATGCCGACGCTGATGACAGGATTAAGTGTCATCATAGGATCTTGAAAAATCATGGCAATGCGTTTGCCACGCACATGTCGAAGTTGTCGATGAGACAAATGCGTTAACTCTTTTCCATCTAGCTTGATTGAGCCAGATTCAATAAAACCAGGTTTACTTATAAGGTTTACAATCGAAAAACCTAGAATAGATTTCCCTGCGCCAGACTCGCCCACAAGAGCGACCCTTTCACCTCTTTCTAAGGTAAAACTTACATCGTAAAGAGCTTGCATAACGCCTGACTTTAAACCAAAGCAGACATTTAAATTTCTTACGTCTAATAAGGTCATAGTTAGTCTTTATAAATCTTTGGATTTAAGTGATCTCTTAGCCAATCACCCAGTAGGTTCATGACCAAAATGAGAAGAATTAAAGTAGCGCTTGGAATAATGCAAATCCACCAAGCGCCAGAAAATACATAACTAAAGCCAATCGAAATTAATGAGCCTAAAGAGGGTTCAGACACAGGCATGCCTAATCCTAAAAAGGATAAGGCCGCTTCTGCAACAATGGCGTTGGCAATTTGAATGGTAAAAATCACTAAAAGAGGTGACATTGTATTGGGTAAAATATGCTTGAACATGATGCGCATAGGGCCAATGCCCATAATTCTTGCGGCATCTACATATTCTTTTTGTTTTTCAGCTAGTACTGAGGCACGTATAGTTCTTGCAAACAGGGGCCACTCAGCTAAACCAATGACAAGTATGAGCATTATCATGGCAAGTTGCTGGTAATAGTCACTGCCAAACAAGGTTTGGAAGATGGCCAGAAAAACAATCGCTATCATCATGGTTGAGAAAGACAATTGAATATCTGCACAACGCATAAAGAAGTTATCTAATTTTCCACCGGCATAACCTGCGGTGAGGCCAATACAAATACCAATGCTCGCCTGAATAATAACCGCTAATAAACCTATGCTTAAAGAGAGACGAGTGCCATAGAGAATGGTGGAAAGCAGATCTCTACCTTGGGCATCTGTGCCTAATAAAAAACGCTCATCACCACTTATCCAATAGGGTGCAATTTCTGAATTTTCAAGATCCATAAATTGAGGATCATAAGGGTCAAAAGGGGCAATGAGTGGCGCAGCTAGTGCAACCACACAATAAAAAATAAAGATGACTAAAGATAGAACTGCAAGCTTATCACTTAGAAAGCCATTCCAAATGTGCTTCCATCTTTGTTTACTAATGGGGAGTAGCGAAAGCTCTTTAACTGAATATTTCATAGGCCATGACTCGCCAGTTTTACAGTAGGGTTGATATAGCCGTAGATTAAATCAACTAAGGTATTTGAAATAACGAAAATGGCGCCCACTACAATGAGATAAGCTGATATGAGAGGGCTATCGACCCTGTTAACGGCATCAAGGAATAGGCTTCCCATGCCAGGCCATTGAAAAATGGTTTCCGTTAAAATGGTATAGGCGACTAAGGTACCTACTTGAATACCGCCAATCGTGATAATAGGCAGCATGGTGTTTTTAAAGGCGTGAACAAAGTAAATTCTGGCTGGTGATAGGCCTTTGGCCCAAGCATATTTTACATATTCTGAATGCAAGACTTCTAACATCTCTGAGCGAATAAGACGAACAAACATAGGAAGTAAGGCAATGGCTAAAGATAGGCTAGGTAAGATCAAATGACTAAGTCCATCTAAGGTGAGGAAACCTGTTTCCCAAATGCCAAAAACTAAGACAGTATCCCCACGGCCAAAGCTAGGAGTCCACTGCAGTTCAATAGAGAATGTATAGAGTAAAAAGATTCCGACAATAAAAATGGGAACTGATAAGCCGATGGTGCTAGAAAACATTAAAAATCTAGCGAGTATGTTTTTCGGCCGTATTGCAGCAAAAATACCACAAGGAATCGAAACCATAATAATGATGAGAATTGCAGAGAACGCTAGTTCAAAGGTCGCCGGTAGCTTCTTCAATATGACATCTAATGCGGGCTCTTTGTAAAAGTAGGAAGTCCCAAAGTCGCCTTTTAAAACATTTTTAGCATAGCGGGTATACTGCTCAAACTTGGTGTCATTAAAGCCTTGTTCTTGACGTATTTTTTCAATTTCAGCCGGCGAAACACTTTGTCCTACCATCTGTCGAACTGGGTCGCCAAGACTGTCTTGAATGACAAAGCTGATGATGCTGATAACTGTCATCACCACACAAGCTTGTAACAATCTTCGTAATAAAAATATTAACATCTAATAATCGTTCTTTTTGGAATCTTTGGTTTATTAATAGAAGAGGCTAACGACTTAGTCTATGACAAGGTCACCTAAATAAGGCCAATCTTGAGAATTAATCACATCTTTGATATTTACGTTTTGCTTAGCACCCCAGGCAAGGTGTTCCCATGCAATCGGAACAATAACAGCATCTTGCGCTATGGTTGATTCGATTTGCTGTAACAGACGAATACGCTTTTCAGGATTAAGTTCTCGATTGGCTGACTTAATACGATTATCTAAGTTAGGGTTACAATAACCATTAGCATTGTAAACGCCATAGCCTGTTTTAGCATTTGGACAAGCAATGATAAATTCAAAAATGTTATTCGAGTCAAGCGTATCAGACTGCCAGCCTAACATCATAATATCAGCAGATCTCTTATCAAACTCTTGGAAGTATTGGGCTTTGGGTAAGGTTTTTAGATCCACTTTTATTTTGATTTTTGACAACATAGCGGTTATCGCTTGAGCTATCTTTTCATCATGAATGTAGCGGTTATTAGGCGCCATCATACTGACTCTAAAACCTTCTTCGTAACCTGCTTCTCGCATTAATTGACGGGCTTTATCTAGCTCAAAACGTGGTTTGATAGAGTCTAGATGGCCTAAAAAATCATCCGCACTGAGTTGAGCCGCTGCTGTTCCAAAGCCTTTTAATATTTTATCGACTATGATTTCTTGGTTAACGGCAAGGTTAATTGCTTGGCGAACTTTGGTATTTTTAAGCTCTGCTCGACGGTTCTGATTAAGCTGTAAAAATAAAATGCGGGTACTTGGCAGCGTCACAAGTTGGATATTACGACTACGTTTTACCCTTGGCATATCCAAAGGCGAGATAGGGAAAATAAAATCGACATCGCCAGAAAGAAGAGCTGCAAGCCTTGTCGCATCAGATTTAATGGTAGAAAACTCAATACGATCAACATTACCTTTACTGTTTGTGTCCCAGTAATTGGCATTACGAACAAATTCGATACGTGTACCAGGCTCTCGACTGGTAATTATAAAAGGGCCTGTTCCTGATAAGTTACGAGAAGCGAAACTATTACCAAACTTAACGATATCGTCTCGGCCTTGGTAAAAGTCTTTATCCATAGGGAAAAGGTAAGCCATCAAGTTAAGCAATAATGGCGTTGGCTTATGGGTAATGATATCAATGCTATAGTCATTACGTTTTTCAATGTGTTTGATATTGTCAAATAAAGCGCGGAATTCTACCGAAGATTTAAGGCGCTTTACGGTATAGATAACATCGTCTGCATCAAACTCATTTCCAGAGTGGAAGTAAACGTCTTTTCTAAGTTCGAAACGAGTTGTTAGTTTATCAATACTTTTCCAGCTGGTGGCAAGGCGTGGTTCAAAAGTATGATCTTGGCGCCAGCGTAATAATGGGTCAAAAGCTAAGTGAGATAATTGCAATGTGCCTTGTGAAAGTTGTTCATGAGGGTCCAATGAAGACGGATCAGCGTCCGTTGCCATGTGAAGCGTTGCCGCAAAACTGGCTGAACAAATTAGTAAACTCAATAGAGTGATGAAGCGTGCCACAACCTTCATTTCTTATCCTTAAATTTTAAATGACCAAAGGCAGGGGATTAGCCTATCTAAGCAGAAGTCGCTAAGGCTTTTATTATTTTAAAGTGTGGAATAAATCACGAAATACATAATGTAACTGAATGTTATATCAAGGTTATTATTCTAATTTTATATTTGGTTGTAAAAATCCATTTAAACCAAGTCGCTAATTATAAGGTTTTGCCTGCCCCGACACCTTATATGTTAGATGAATAACAATATCGTTTTTCGAAAGACTTGCCAAGCTTTGAGCAGTTTCCTATGTAAAACAAGGTAATAAACCGTGACTTTAAGCTAAGAAGAGCGCATAAACTCTTATATATTGCTTTTTTTTGAGAATAACTCAGGTAGTTATTCTTTATTATATGTCGCATTAATCTCCCACTATTCTGCATTTGTTAGCGACAATTAGGTTATTTATGAATTATCTAGCGCATCTACATTTAGCAAAGCTATCCAAGACCTCCTATTCCGGCAGTTTAATGGCGGACTTTTGTCATGCGAGCCAAATATATTTACTTCCTAATGATATTCAGAGAGGCATTAAACTTCATCAGTTTGTTGATAAAACCTTAGATAGCCACCCTTTAAGTGTTGAGTTTAGAGCTGAGCAAACGATAGGAAGAAGACGCTTTGCAGGCATAGTTCAAGACTTATTAATGGATTATTGGTTAGTCAAAAAATGGGATGAATATAACGATATTTCTTTGGCTGAATTTTACGCTGAGTTTTTGCCTGATCTTCTGCAGCATCAACACCAAGTCAAACCCGCTTACCAAAGATTAGTTTTATCACTGAATGAAAATCGGTGGCTGCAAAACCTGGGAACATTGAAAGGCATTGAAAAGGCTTTAATGTCAATTATTCGGTCTTGGCGTTATGGTGAACATTTATTACCTTTTTATCAGGCTTTGCCTTATTTACTTGAAAGTAGTGAGATCTTATTTGATGCGGTTTATCCAGCGGTGCTAGCTGCAGTAGAAAAGGAAGCGTTAAATTCTGAAGGTATAAAAAAAGCTAATCAGTAACGCTGACTGATTAGCTAGAAAGACATACCTTTGACATTATGTCTGATCGAGAGAACGCTCAGACCAACAAAGCCTCTTGTTCAGGGATGCATCTGCTGATCTGAGTAAAGCGAGTATAAGCTTAGGTTAAATTACTGCTTTGATTTACATCATGGCTAATGGCTTTGAGATAGGCGCTGTTGGTTTTATGTCGCTTTAGACTGATTAGTGGTCGTATTTCTTGGTGAGTATCATCTAGGAAGACTGTGGTTAAGTTCTTTCTACTCAATCTGCTTTTTTCAGTTTCGTGGGTGAAACGTCAAGCAAGGCGCCACTTTAAAGTAATTTATGTACCTTTTGAGAAGAGACAGTAAAGAATGGCTCTGTTTCTGTAAGACACCGTGGGTCGTGGTCAAAACACTTAATCTATAGGTTATGACTTTAATCAAGAGAGTAATGGTTAAGTTGCTAATCTCGCTATAAAGCTCAGACATTTTAATTACCCGCTCAGATGGGAGGGTAATTAAAATGCTCCCTTGCTACATACTAAATGAAATGAGGCAAAGGGCCTATTGGCAAGTGTTAGCCGCTTACTTCGTACTGTGAGTGTGTTAGAATCCTGCGCCTTATATGTTTAGTAGATAAAAGGTGAGTTTAGTGAGCGTCCAGTGGTTCCCAGGGCACATGAATAAAGCCCGTCGTGAGATTGAAGATGTCATGACGCAGGTGGATATTGTTATCGAAGTGCTCGATGCGAGAATTCCAGATTCAAGCCAGAATCCTATGTTAAGCCAACTCAGAGGTGATGTGCCTGTATTGCGTCTTTTGAATAAAAAAGACCTAGCGGATCAAGATCGTATCACTAGCTGGTTAAATCATTGGCAAGAGCAAGATTCCATCACAGCTAAGCCTTTTTCAACCTTAGATAAACAAGATCTTGCAAATGTAAAGCACTGGGTAGCTAAGCTTGTACCTCATAGAGGAACCGCTGAAAAACCGATTCGTGCCATGATTGCTGGTATTCCTAATGTAGGTAAATCCAGTTTGATGAATGCCTTATTGGGCCGTCGTGTTGCTAAAGTAGGTGACGAGCCTGCAGTCACTAAATCTCAGCAAAAATTAAAAGTTACCCCAGGTTTTGTTCTATTAGATACCCCAGGTATTTTATGGCCGAAAATTGAAAACCCAAAGGCAAGCTATCGTTTAGCTGTCACAGGGGCTGTTCGTGATACGGCTATTGATTATCATGATGTCGCATTAGTAGGTGTTGAATTCTTTGTTGAACATTATCCAGACTATGTCACTAGCCGTTACAAGTTTAAAACTGAACTGGGCACAGCAGATGAAGTGCTCAGTACCATAGGATCTAAACGCGGAGCATTAAGAGCGGGTGGCGTAATTGATATGCACAAAGCCGCTGAAGTTTTCCTGAATGATGTTCGAAGTGGTGCAATTGGCACTTATGTGATGGAAACACCTGAGATGATCATTGAAGAAGAGCGTCAGGTTGAGATAGTAAAAGCGGAAAAAGAAGCAAAGCGCCAAGCTAGGTTAGCTGCTGCAGTTCCTCAGAGGCAACAAAGCCAGAACCGCACAGAAAGAACGCAAGATATTCCTCAGGATAGTTTGAAAAAATAATCCTGCTAAGCGAATGGCAAAACTGTAATAAAATTGAATAGAGTAAGCGTAAAGCAAGGTGTAAGAGGTTAGGTTATGGACTATGAAATAGCATTCGATGATACAGAGCAAACCTACCGTATAGCGACTGAATATGAGTTTTCAGCGATAGCAGATTGGGTAAGTGAAGAACTAAAAGAAAGAGAAGATATCCAGAAGATATTGCAAAGTATCCATTTGATTGATGCGGATACTGAAACACAGGTTACTCAACAAGGTGTTTATATTGTCAGCATCGGCGCAGAAGGTGTGAGTGTAAATCGTCAAGTAGACATGAGTGATGTTGGCGAAGAAATTAGCGCAATGTTTGATACTCAGAGTGATTTTTATCAAGCTTCAGATGACGGCATTAAATCAGAATGTGGGTTAGAGGATATGGTCGGTTTGTTAGAAGACTGGCATAACTTGCTCTATTAAACATTTTTGTCATACAAATTGTATGTAATTAATATTGTTCATAATCCTAGCTAAGTTTACACTTAGGCTAAGTGGTTAAGCTTAAAATCTTAACCACATCTTTCTATTTTACGTTTTAGGGATTCAACATGCTTATCGAACTAGAAAAGGCACAAACTCGAAATAACCTAGTACGGATTTTTCGAGAAGAACTTGATGGTCCGGATAACTGGAGTGATGGATTCATAATTGATGCCAACGAAGATATGGTGCTACTGCAATTAGTAGACGATAGTATTCGTTTAAATGGCTATCAAATTTTATTTTTAGAAGATATAAGCGATTTTGTGCATCCGGCTCCTTTTAATGATTTTCAGAAAAAGGTGCTAGAGCTTCGTGAAGAAGAAACACAAAACCCTGAAATTGAGCTAGGAGACCTTAGCCAGGTATTACTTGATATCAGCGAAGACTTTGGTCTAGTGACTTTACACCGTGAAGAGCTTGAAAGTGATAGCTGTGAAATTGGTCGAGTTATTAAAGCAGATGAAGTGAGTTTTGAGTTAGAAGAAATTGGCTCAGATGCGCGCTGGTTCGATGAAACATATGAATACGATCTATATGATATCACCCGTATCGAATTTGGTGGTGCTTACGAAGAAGCACTGCTTTTGGTGAATGATGATCTTGGTGAAGATTCATATGAATTGAATACAAGCCTAGAAGAAAGCGAATTATAAATTAGTTCTATCTTTTACCTAGACACAAAAAAAGCCCTTACGGGCTTTTTTTGTGTCTAGGTTTTTCTTCGAGATTATCTTTTTTAGTATGTTTACTAAATGGTTTTCTAGAACACTTTAGTATGGTGATTTAGCATCTGGATCTTTTTGGGTTTTAAAGCGCCTATGAGTCCAATAATACTGCTCTTTTTTAGGCGCAATAACGGCTTCCATTTGTTGGTTCATGATGCGAGCATTGTCAACATCATCGCCTGTTGGCAAGCTGTCTACTCTGGTTACTTTCATTTTATAGCCAGTTTGTGTTCTCCCATAATCGTATAAAAGAACCGGCGCTTTTGTCATGCTACAAATGCGGCCAATATGAGCGATGGTGGCACTTTCTCTATTAAAGAACGGGGCAAACACCGAGTGTTTACGGCCGTAATCCTGATCGACTGCATACCAAATGATTTTATTGGCTTTTAGGGATCTAAGCACTTCACGCATATTGCTACGTTCTATCGTTTTTTCAAAAATACGCGATCTTTGCCTTTCCATAATAAAATTAAAAACAGCATTGTTTTGTTGCTTGTAGATAGGGTGTACGACGGCATAGCGAGACATCAAATTTCCGCAAATATCCAGCGAAGAGAAATGACCGCTAATAAAAACACAACCTTTACCTTCAGCTAAGGCTGCATTTAATTCTTCTTGCCCCTCAAACTCAGCTTCAACTTTTAACTGGTCTGTTTTATGAAACCAACTACTGAAGGTTTCTAGAAAGCCAAAACCCATGCTTTGAAAGTGTCTTTTGCTTAAGACCCGTTTTTCTTCATTGGACATTTCAGGGTAGCAGATAGTTAAATTTGTCATGCAGATGTGTCGGCGTCGCTGCGCCACTAAAAATAAAAAACTACCTAGTAGGTAGCCTAGTTTTTTCTGAGCGCCAAAAGGTAGGTGACCAAGTAACCAAGCAAAGCCCATGAAAATCCATGTGGGCCAGTGTTTAGGTGCGAGTAATTGAGTAAATGGAACTGACTTTTTTGTGTTCTTTTTAGCCATGATAGCCTTCTAATAATAATTGCCAGTGTGTTGGTTCGAAAAGAAACTTAGCATGTTTTCCTGCTTCCTTTTCAAACGAGCGTTTTAGCCTTTGCAAATTTGCTTCTTGCCATTGTGAGTTGATACTTCGTTGTTGGCATTTATCAAAATCGATAAGCCATACTTTGCCGTTAGTATCTAACATAATATTGTGACAATTTAGATCGGTATGATCTACGCCTTTATCATGAAAGCGTTTAATCGTTTTACCGATAAGCTGCCAGTTGATGGCTTCTGCTTGCTTTTTATTCATCAGACAAGAGAAAATCTCGTCTGCGTTCGGTATCAATCTAGTAATGATTTCTGCCTGATAGTGTAGTCCAGAGCGAAGGCAACGGCCTGCAATGGGTTCTGGAACGGGCAAACCTGAGGTAAGCATAAACTCTAAAAGTGCTAATTCTCTATAAGGTCGAGATTTTTTAAAACCTTCAAAGAAAAATTTAAATTGGGTTAACTTGGCAATTAAGCCACCACGACGATAGCGTCTTAAGACAAAATTACCCTCAGCCGTATTTAGAAACCAAACCGTGCCTCTGCCTGCCGCTGTGCCTTTAACCGCATCTTGGGATTGCCAATAATCCACTGAAAACCAGTCATCATTGACGGCTAAATCAGGGTTACTGATAAATAAACGATCAGACCCCTGTTTTGTTTGCTCAATTGGCATCTTTTCTACTCTGTTTCGATGAAGTGACACTTTTGTCGACAGCTATTCTATAATAAGCCACTTTTTAACGCAGCAAGACTTTGTTAAACAATAAGTTTTTTAGTTAAATGCTAGATAATATTTGGATGGGGAAGCGGAAATAAAATGAAGTTATCTGAAAATGCCAAGATAGTCGTAGTGCGTTTATCCGCATTAGGTGATGTTTGTCATGCGATGTCTGTGGTTACTGCAATTAGAAAACGCTACCCAAATGCAGAGATTACTTGGATTACAGGTAAGCTAGAAGCTGATTTAGTTAGCATGATGCCCGATATTAAAATAGTGACCTATCAGAAATCGTCTGGTTTAAAGGGTATGTTGGCTATTCGGAAGCAGTTTATTAATGAGTCATTTGATGTTTTGCTGCATATGCAATGGTCATCTCGCGCCAGCTTATTAACGCGAATGTTAAAAGCTAAAACCCGAATTGGCTTTGCTAAAAGTCACTCCCGTGAAAAGCAGCATTGGTTCGTTAATACTTTAGCACCTGAGCCAAGAGGCCGACACGTACTAGATACCTTGATGAGTATGGCTGAAGCAATTGATGTACCTCATGCGAAACCCAGCTGGCAATTAGAGGTGCCAAAGCGCCAAGCTGAGTTACCTGATGATTACATCATTATTAACCCATGTGGTTCTAAAGTGACTAAAAATTGGACGTTAGAAGGGTATCGCAAACTGATTGAACATCTTATTTCTAAAGGAGAGAAGATTGTTTTAACCGGTGGTCCTACGCCAGTAGAAATTGAATTTGTTAATGCTATTGCTCAGGGTTACGAGTTGGATAATATTGTTGGTAAGACAAGTATTAAAGAGCTCACGGCTGTTATTCGAGATGCCAAACTTATTATTAGTCCAGATACCGGCCCAGCGCATATAGCGACTGTGGTAAACACACCTATGGTGGGCTTGTATGCTTTGTCTAACCCTGAAAGAACAGGGCCTTATTATGGGCAAGCATCTGTGGTGAGTGTGTATCAAATGCTAGCTGAGAAAGAGTATGGTAAACCTATATCAGACATTCCTTGGGCATCTACGGTACATGATCCAGAAGCCATGTCTTATATCTCTTATGAGGCTGTACTTGAAAAAGTAAACAATGAACTAGAAGGTTTAAATTAAAGACTAACTCGCTAATTAACTAGGATAGAAGGCTAATTAAGGCCTTCATCTTGTTCAGCCTGCCATAGGGGAATGAGTTCAGGCTTATTCTGAACAATATCCGCTAGAGAATATTCTTCCATCTTGGTGAGAAATGCTTCCATAGCCAGAGCGAGAGCTTGCTTTAGCTCACAACAGCTGACTATTTGGCAGGCTGGTTTAGAGCAATTAACCGCATCAAGGTGATTCTCTAGCTCTCTAATTACTTTGCCAATATTAATGTCTTCTGCCTTTTTAGCTAATCGAATGCCACCATTTTTACCTCTGATGGATTGTACATAACCTAGCTTGGTTAGCTGGCCTATCACCTTTACAAAATGGTTTTGAGAGGCATCATAAACTTTGGCTACCTCAGGCACACTACTTAATTGCTCAGCTGGAATGCTGGTGAGATACATAAGAGTTCTCAAACCAAAATCTGTGAAGGCAGTTAGTCTCATTTAATTGAATTAGCTCTTAGTTAAAGTGTGAATGAACTCAACTTACTGACTAACCCTGCACTGATCTCATTAAGCCTATGTCCTTGGTATTGGAGCTGCTCACAGTCTTTGCTGTTTGAATGAGATAGGTTCTGAAGCAAGTTAATATGTTGAGAAACCTCAGTTACCATCTTATGAACTTGCATTAGGTCGACGTCGTTATGCTGATTTTGCTGGCCAATGATAGCTAAAATACCATTTAAGTGCTTGCTTGCAATAGCGATTTGTTCTCGGCTGCTGATAGAGGTTTGAGATAAATCAGTTAAGTTTGTTGATTGTCTCTGTATTTGTTCACCCGCATCTTTTACTGCTGTGCTAATCGCCTGGACAATCAGATTGATTTGATTAAGGCTGTCTTGAGTTGACAGTGCAAGCTGCCTAACTTCATCGGCAACGACAGCAAACCCACGACCATGTTCACCTGCTCTAGCCGCTTCGATTGCTGCGTTTAAAGCGAGTAGGTTCGTTTGATCCGCAAGGGTATCAATCACAGAAACAACGCCACCAATAGATTTTGCTTGTTCAGACAGAGACTCGAACTTGTCACTTAATTGATTACTGCTTTCTATGTAGTTTTCAATTATGTTGGCCATTTCAGACATGGAACTGGTTGAATCTTCTAGACCTTTCTGTGTGTGTTGTACTTCAAGTTCTGTTTGCTCTGCTCTGTGTTGTAGCAAAAGAGATTGTTGGTCTAGTAATTCACACTTATCCGCTAGCGTTTGAACACTCTTATCTTGGCTTTGAATGCGATTAACTAAGTCTTGATTCCGGTTTGCTAGTTCATCCGCTACATCATCACAGGTATGAGCTTGTTTTTGGATGTCAGTTAATGTGTCTCTAACATTAAGTCGAAATGAATCAATCACCGTTAATATCTTTCCCATCTCACTATTATATTGACTATTAACGGTACAGGCTTGGGACAAATCTTTTTTCTCGAATGCTTTCATGTATTGAGTTATGCCATTTAGCGCATCTACGCCCCAATACTTCTCATCGATATCGTGTATTACCAAGAGAATAACAACTATGTACTGCAGTGCTTGAGAGTATGTTTCTTGAGTAAAAAAGAAAGCATTGATGAATAAGCCAATGGCGCCTAGCCAGTGAATAAAACGCATTCTAAAAAAGAGTGATTGCATAAAAATATCCTACTTTAAGTCTTTGCTTATCTGCTTGAGTAAAGTTTGAGCAGAATTGAATAATGCAAGAATATATAACATGTATTTCAAATGCAAGTTTAAAGAATATAGAAATAACCCCTCTTATTGGCTTAGAAAAAGTGCCTAAATTGCTAATGTTTAAAAGGAGATGATGAGAGGTGAGTAAGTAAGAAAAAGGGCGACTGCATAATTTGCAGTCGCCCTTAGATAGGTAGAGTGATTAAGTCATTAATCCTTATTATGTTTTAAAGGATTAAACCTCTAATGATCTTTCTGCCAGTTTTAAATCTAGTGTTGCTTTGAGTAATTTATAAAGGCGAATAGATGCGTCAATTTCATCTTTACGGTTAGTTAAACTTTCAATGTTTAAACCAAGCGGAATACCTAAAGGTAAAGCTGTCTCAATAATTTGTTCCAATGCATTGCGACATACTTTAACGGATTCAGCTAGCGGGTCTTTAGCATCTAAAATACGATGTTTAGTTGCTTCTGGTACTGAAATGCCAAGCCACTCCATAAAGTCTAACGTTTTAGCGCTACCGCAAGGTGTGAAGGTCAAAATTAAGCGTTTAGGCTGAACACCTCTATCTTTACAAGTGCGGGCATAACGACTGATCAAGTCTATGGTCGCTTGAGCGTTATAAACAGCCTGAGAAATAAAGAAGTCACAACCAGAAGCAGACTTATTAAAAATACGTAAGTGTTCATCGCCTTTAACTGCATGGCGTTCGGCAATGGTTACCCCACCAAGGTGGTAAGGGTGATTGTGTTTTTCTAATGTCTTGTATGCTTGATTTAATGGCAGCTTAATATCGCCTTCAGATGATGGAGAACCAACAAGTACTATGTCTTTAATGCCATACTGGTTCCAGGAATCATCTAGCCATTGATTAAATTCTTGTTCAGAACGGGCTGAAACGCTTTTATAAGTGATAACAGGTAAGTCTGAACCATCACGTAGTCGCTTCGACCACGCTCTTGGGTCTTGTGTTGACATAAAAGGGAAAGGGCGTGGCTTGTCTGTTCTGCTACTTTCATCTTGAATGTCGTAAACAATTAAACCATCAACTTCGACTTCGCTAATACGTTGTAATAACTTGGCAGAAATTTCAGCTAACTTGTCTTCTTCGATAGAGGACCTTGGCGGTGTTGTACCTATTAAATACACCCCACGGTTAGGGTCTTGAAATTTACTGCGTAATTTGGAATTCATTCAACTCACCTTTTGGCCCAATCTAGTTGTTAATTTTTCTAAACAGGGTGATAAACTATTTAATAAGGCCATTTTATCAGTGAATTGAATTCAAGATCATCCCATTCTGTTTGAATAATATTGAAGTTGAGGTGAATGAGACTAATCCTTTCTGATTTAGCCTGATTAATTTAATCAATTATAAAAGAGTAGAGCATGTTAGATGTTTCGCAATTAGCCGAATACGGCAATGATAATTTGCCACCTGTGCACCTTTGGAAGCCTGAAGCATGTGGTGATATGGATATGTTGATCAAAGCAAATGGGCAATGGTGGCATGAAGGTAGTCCGATTAAGCGACCTGCCATGGTGAAAATGTTTAGTCGTATCCTGTGGCAAGAAGATGGTGAACACTTTCTTGTGACACCAGTAGAGAAAGTGAGAATTCAGGTGGAAGATGCGCCTTTTCTCATTACACATATGAAAGTGGTAAAGCGTGATGAAGGTGAGTCTCTAGAGTTTATTACGTCAGTAGGGGATCAACTTGTATTGGGAGAAGATGACACAAGTTTGTGGATGGATGATTATCAGGGAGAAGCTCACCCCTATATTTCAGTGCGTTACGGTATGAAGGCGCTAATCCATCGAAATATATTTTATGACCTAGTCGAGCTAGGCGAAGAAGTGGAAATTGATAGTGAGTTACATCTTTGTGTAAAAAGCAAAGCGCAATATTTTAGTTTAGGAAAGCTAGAGGGTTAGGGCTTTTGAGCATGGCTTAGGATATAATGCCGAGATTCATATTTAGGTTTTTATTGAGGTTTTATCTTTGCAATTTTCTGATTTTGGTTTTGATGCCCGTATTCTTCAATCACTTGGTCATTGGGGCTTTGACTCAGCCACACAAATCCAAGCGCAAGCGATTCCCGAAGCCATGGCTGGGCGTGATTTACTCGCATCCTCAAAAACAGGGTCAGGAAAAACTTTAGCTTATCTTATACCCGCTTTACACCGTGTTTATCGTGTTAGAGCTTTGTCTAACAAAGATGCTCGTGTACTGATACTTGTGCCTACTCGAGAGTTGGCTAAACAAGTTTACTCGCAATTAAGATTGTTGGTGGCCAGCAGTAAGTTGAAAACAGCCCTTATCTTAGGGGGAGAAAACTTCAACGATCAGATCAAAGACTTGCAAAAAGATCCTCAATTTATCGTTGCAACACCTGGACGTTTAGTGGATCACTTGAATCAAAGAAACATGTTCTTAGATGGACTTGAGCTACTTATTCTTGATGAAGCTGATCGCATGTTGGATTTAGGTTTTGCCGATCAATTAAAACAAATTGATGATGCAGCGAGTCATCGCCTGCGCCAAACCTTATTCTTTTCTGCCACGCTTGATAATGCAGAAGTAAATGATATTGCACAAAGGTTGCTGAATGAGCCTTCTCGTATTGCAATAGGTGCAGGAACCGATGTTCATAGTGATATCAAACAGAAATTTTATCTTTGTGATCATCTAGATCATAAAGAAGCGATTCTGACTCATACCCTAGAGCAAGAAACCATTAAACAAGCGATTATCTTTACAGCAACAAAACTTGATACAGTGCGTTTAGCTGAGTTGTTAGAAGAAAAAGGCTTTACCACTCAAGCCTTGAATGGTGATCTGACACAGTCGGCACGTAACAAGGTGATGGACAGCTTTGCTAGAGACCATTTTCAGATATTGGTCAGTACTGACTTAGCATCGCGTGGTTTGGATATTGCCAATGTGTCACATGTGATTAACTTTGATATACCAAAACACAGCGAAGAGTATGTTCATAGAACAGGTCGAACAGGTCGTGCTGGCTTCCAAGGCGATGCCTATTCATTGGTAGGGCCAAAAGATTGGCATAACTTTAAAGCATTAGAAGCTTTCTTATCTCGTACTTTTAGCTTCGATACCATAGAAGGTCTAGAAGCAAGCTTTAAAGGCTTAGCACCGAAAAAGGTCTTTAAGAAGTCTAAAAAGCCTCAAGAGAAGAAAGTGAATACAGAAGCGAAAGCACCGGTAAAACGTCGTGGCCCGAGTAAGACGAAACTTCATACTAATAGCCAAGATGGTTTTGAACCTTTCAAAGTGCCTAAGAAAAGTAAAGGTATTGCCTTAGACGATAAGGAATAATAGAAAAGATAGCTAAAAAGGATGAGTACAGACAGGATGTCTATTAAAAAGAAGTAGTAAAGACAGAGCGTCTGTTATTAAGGTCGGAAAATACAGTATTAAGGTAAGACGTTAAAACTTGCTTAGGTCGCGACTGCCCCTAAGCAGTTTGGGTTTTGCTTAGGGAGAGTGCTGGTAGTGCTTTGCTGAAAAGGCTCTTAATTGCTGTTGCTGCGGCTTTAAATGTTGCTTTAATAGCCATTGCACGCATTTGTCTAGCGCGATTTTCGTAGTAGATGAAATCTATGTTGTTATCCAATTTAGCATAAGTTTCAGTTGTTTGGTTTAGGCTGAAAGGGGCTAAACTATCGTATGTTGCTTTGTCCATTGTGTGCTCCAAGTGGTATGTTTTGTTGACATGCATATAGTAAAAATTTTAGTCAAAATTAACAAAGTATCCTTTTTCACTTAATTGATGAGTTAATTTCACCTATTTGCAGATAGGGTGTTTTTTTTAGTAAAAAGTGTGTTAAAAATGACCTGTGACTAAAGTATAAAACGGCATTTAAACTAGGGAGCCTGCGAAAAAGTCCTCCCGCCTCAGTGTGTGGATAAAAACCGCTAGATTTATGGCGAAGAGCGCAACTTAATAGTGATGCTATTGATAAGGTTCTCAACATAAAGATAGGTCTTTTAGACCACGCCCTTCGGGTCTTTAAATAATACCTAATCGGTATTTTAGAAAAAGTAACACTCTGTGTTGTTACTTCTCGAAAGGTATCGACATTACGTCAAAGTAACGCCTTGTGTGATACTTTTTCTGTAAAGACTGAGAAGAGATGACTTACTCGCAGGTTCCCTAGATTCCTCATAACTATGGAGTTTGAGATATTAATCGTTTACCCCCTTTAAATACGCTGCGTTGCTTTGAAGCTGCTGCTCGTCACGGGAGTTTCATCAAAGCCTCCCATGAGTTATCTGTTACCCCTTCTGCTGTCAGCCATCAAATTAAGGCCCTTGAAGAGTTTTTAGGGATAGAGCTATTTTTAAGAACCAAACGGAAAGTTCTGTTGACCGAAGCTGGGGCAGATTATTTAGAGCCGATTTCATCTATTTTTAAACAGCTTGATGAAGCCACGACAGACCTGATTAATAAGCAGTCTTTAGGTGGCGTTTTACGTTTAAGTGTTGCACCTGCTTTTCTCTCTCGTTGGCTCATGCCAAGAATGGAGAGCTTTCAAGATCAATATCCAGATGTACAGCTTGAGTTAAATGCCTCTTCTGGCTTAGTTGATTTTTCAGCAGGTGATATTGATATGGCCATTTACTTTGGCGACGGTGATTGGCCAGATGTTGAAAAACAATTTTTAAGGAACTCAGCTTTAGCACCTGTTTGTAACCCTAATTTAATCAAGCCTCATCAACCCATACGTACGCCAGATGATATGCGCTTCTATCCATTGCTTCATGTGGCTAAGCGTAAAGAAGAATGGCATAGCTGGCTTAAGCAGAACGGTTTACAGCCTAAGTTGTTCCGTCGTGGCGTTATGTTCTCAAATGGTTCATTAACGGCTGCAGCTGCCGCACAGGGGTTAGGGATAGCATTAGCAGATCCAAGTCTCGTTGCGCCAGAGATTCATGAGGGGACTTTAAGGGTCCTTTTTGATCAGCATCTAAAAACACAAAGTGCCTTTTATATTGTGAATCAGAAAGATCGTAAAATGACTCAACCTATGGACGCTTTTAAGTCTTGGGTAATTGAACAAATGACGGATGAAAGTGACAGCGAGTTTTAGACTAGAATATTGCCTAAGCTATAGAATATCTTATTGATTTTGATAATTAATTTGGTTTAAAAAACCATGACCTTGAAGTCTAAAGGTCGTATTCTTGATGGCAGAAAAATTATTAATTCATGGGAGAAAAACGTGGCTGAACTTTCAGTAAATAGCTATTTTGACAATCAAGTAAAATCCATTGCACTTGAAAACAATGAAGGTGTATCTACCGTAGGTGTCATGGCGGTTGGCGAGTATGAGTTTGGAACGTCACAAAGAGAATACATGACAGTGGTATCTGGCATGCTAACCGTGAAGTTACCAGGTTCTGAAGGCTGGGTTGAGTTTAAACAGAATGAAACTTTTATTGTTGAAGCAAACCAAAGCTTTGGCGTTAAAGTGAATGAACAGACTGCCTACCATTGCCGTTATGAATAAAGAGTAACTGGTTTAGGTTAGAAATAAAAAAATGCGCCTTAAGGCGCATTTTTTTATGACGTTATTGAGACGAAAAACTAGCCTGCAACCACATTGATTAACAAGGTTAATCTATCTCCTGGTTGAACATATTTCTGTCCAGTAACTTTTGGATTCCATTTCTTAATATCAGCCAGTTTCACTCTGAACTTACCTGCTACTTTAGCGAGTGAGTCACCTGGTCTAATGGTGTAAACGATTTTCTTGGTGACACTACGACCAGTGCTGTTAACGCGTTTCTCGCCTTTTAGCCAAACAACTAATTTTTGACCTGCGAATAACGGATCTTTTAAGCCCATGTTATTCCAACGAGCAAGTTGCTTAGACGTCGTTTTGTATTTTTGCGAGATCTTCCAAAAGCTGTCTCCAGATTTAACAACATAATTAATCTTTATGCGGTTTTGGCTTGGAGAGCGATTTTGTTTAGCCAACAATCTCTGGTGTGAGCTTAAGGTGTAGCTTTCAATCTTGCTACCAGCAACTGGAATCATTAACTGCTGTCCAACACGAATAAGAGTAGAAGACATCTTATTCACGTCTTGTAGCACGTTTACCGTGGTGTTGTGCTGTTTAGCAATCAAAGCCAAGTTATCACCAGACTCAACGGTATAACGAACCCAAGTAACACGTTCGTCAGCAGGGATAGAAACCAGCTTGCTACGGAAGGTGCTTGCTTTATCAACCGGGATCAATAATCTATGAGGCCCTGTTGGAGAAGTTGCCCACTGATTAAAACCTGGGTTTAGAAGGTAAACTTCATCAATACTGATACCTGCCATGTTTGCCGCTTGAGCTAAGTCTATTTGACCGCCAATATTGACGATTTCAAAATAAGGCTCGTTTGGCATGTCTCTTAGCTTATAATTATACTTTTCTGGGTTTTCGAAAAGTTTACCAAGAGCAAGTAATTTAGGTACGTAAGCACGGGTTTCTTTTGGTAGCTTAAGTGACCAAAAGTCAGTTGGTTTACCTGCTTTTTTATTACGACGAATAGCACGAGATACCGTGCCTTCACCTGAGTTATAAGCTGCAAGAGCATGTAACCAGTCACCCTTAAACATCTTGTTTAAGCGAGTAAGGTAGGCAATTGCTGCACGAGTAGAGCCAACAATGTCACGACGACCGTCATACCACCAGTCTTGGTCTAAACCATAACTACGACCTGTTGATGGGATAAACTGCCAAGGGCCAGACGCACGGCCATGACTATAGCCAAACGGGTCAAAGCCACTTTCAACAATAGGGAGTAATGCAATCTCTAAAGGTAGGTTAGCTTTTTCTAGCTCTTCAACAATAAAGTAAAGATAGCGTGAGCCTCGGCGCGAAACACGGTCAAGATAACTTGGGTGTGAAACAAACCATTTTAGCTGGCTAGAGATTCTTGGCTTGTTCAGCTCTAGGTCAAGTGAAAAGCCAGATTGCATACGTTGCCATAGATCAATCGGAGGAAGAGGTTCAGGGATGACTTCTTCAATAACTGGCTCAGCTTGTACTTCTGCTTTTTCAGCATCAAGATTAACGACTTCTTCAGGAAGTGGAATATCATCGATTGCTGCTGGCGATAACGCCACATCACGAGTATCTAATGGGAAAACCAATGCGTCGTCTGTTTGATTACTTAAATCAGAATCAATAACATTCACGTCTACATTAGACGTGGCAGTATTTTCCGCATCGATCGCTTGAGTTCCTGCTTGATCTTGCTCATTAGTTAACGATTGGCAACCGGTTAACGCGAGGCAAAATGTCGCTGCAATAAAAGTTTGTTTAGTCATCTAGTCATTTTATGTTGGCAAATTTCGACACATTTTATAGTGCAAACCACTCAGGTCAACTAAAAGCTGTCTTTTGCTTTACGTATTTGTGCAAATCTAGCTTCTGCTGTCTTGCCTAATTCTTGATCTAATTGCTTGGCTGCGTTGTTCGAAACTTGATCGATGTGGGCGCGAAGGAAGGGATTAACCTCTTGTTCTATAGAAATTTTTGAAGGTAAAGTAGGTAAATTTTGAGCTCTTAAGTCTTGACACTCTTGCTCGTATTTAATCAAATTTGCATTATTAGTATCTAACGATAATGCGAAAGAATAATTTGCTAAAGTATATTCATGAGTGCAATAAATTAGAGTATCTTGTGGTAAACGCGCGAGTTTTTGCAAAGAATCTTGCATTTGCTTTGGGCTACCTTCAAACAAACGACCACATCCGCCTCGGAATAACGTGTCTCCACTAAAGAGTATATTGTCTTTTTCTTGGCTCTGACTGAAGTAGCATAAATGATCCAGCGTGTGTCCAGGCGTCGCGATAACATCAAAGTCACGTCCCATTACAGAGATGCTGTCGCCATCGACCAAACCTTGATCCACAATTTTAACTAGGTGAGTCGGGCCTGCGACATGACAGTTAAAGTGTTTTTTTAATTTTGCGACGCCGCCAGTATGGTCTGGGTGATGGTGAGTGATTAAAATGCCAGCTAAGGATAAATTATGTTCTTCAAGATAGTTAAGGACAGGTTTAGCGTCACCTGGGTCGACTACCCAAGCTTGTGAGCTATCATTGTCGGTCAAAATCCAGATATAATTGTCGTTAAAGGCTGGAATGGGATGAATCAAAATAAATCTCACTTTTCAGGTGTCAAATGGGGAGTAAGTTACTCGTTTACGTTATCCTATCAAACTGAGTAATGATACAAGTCAGCAGAGTAAATTGTATGGCGGACAAGCAAGTTAGGCAATTTTTCCAGCAATGGTACCAGTCTGAACTCGGCCAAAATGTATTAAAGCAAGAAACCGAATTGTTAGATCGCCTATTAAAAGAAACGGTAGGTTACTATCTTTTAATGCAAAGTCCGCTTAAACAGTTGGATATATCGCATTCACTTTTACGCACCAAACTTATGATAGCTCCCAGCCTCGAATTAGGTGCGCCAGACAATTTGATTGTGGCTAACTCTCATGAATTACCGGTCGAGTCTGATGGTATTGATGTGCATGTATTACATCATACGTTAGAGCTTTCTGAAGATCCGCATGGTGATTTACGTGAAGCAGCAAGGAGTTTATTGCCAAGTGGAAAACTCATTATTGTTGGTTTTAATCCTTGGAGCTTTTGGCGAGCAAAACAACTGTTTTCAAGCAGAGGTTATGCACCTTGGTGTGCAAAATTTATTGCCATGAAGCGTTTAGAGGATTGGTTAAAAGTGGCTGGCCTTACGTTGGAAAGCACAGATTACTTGTGTTATTCGCCTCCTTTTAAATCGGCGGCATGGCAGGCTCGTTGGCAGCCTTTAGATTCTTTAATGTCTATGTCAAAACTGGCATTGGGTGGTGTTTATGTTATTACAGCGACAAAACAGACCCATAGACTTATTCCACATAAACCACGTTGGCGGCGGGCTTCTGTTCGAGTTACGCCTCTTAGAAAGCCAACGGCGAAAGAGATTAAACAGTGAAACACGTAGTAATTTATACCGATGGCGCTTGTAAAGGAAATCCAGGACCTGGTGGTTGGGGGGCTTGGATTACCTTTGGTGAGCATGAAAAGCGTTTATGTGGTGGTGAAAATGATACAACCAATAACCGTATGGAGTTAAGTGGTGCAATAGAAGGTCTTAAGGCGCTGACTGAAGCCTGTAAGGTAACTTTATATACTGACTCATCTTATGTGCAAAAAGGGATTACACAATGGTTGGCAGGCTGGAAGAAAAAGGGGTGGAAAACCGCTTCCAAGCAACCGGTTAAGAATAAAGATTTATGGCAAGCTCTGGATGAAGAGTGTCAAAGACATGATATAGAGTGGAAGTGGGTTAAGGGCCATGCGGGTATCAAGGGTAACGAAATTGCTGATGAACTCGCTAACCTAGGTATAGAGAAAATAAGAGATTAATTATGAGACAGATAATTCTAGATACGGAAACAACGGGTATTGACCCAAAACAGGGCCATAGAATTATTGAAATTGGTTGTGTGGAAATGGTGGATAGAAAACTCACCAAAAACCACTTCCATGTGTATATCAATCCAGACCGTCAGGTGGAAGAAGAAGCGTTTCAAGTTCACGGAATTAGTGATGAATTTTTGGCTGATAAGCCAAGGTTCCATCAGGTGGCACAAGACTTCCTAAACTATATTCAAGGGGCTGAGCTTGTTATTCATAATGCACCCTTTGACGTTGGCTTTATTGATCATGAATTTGCAAAGTTGGGTAACTTTCCAAAAGTTGCTGATGTCTGTTCTGTCTTTGACACTTTGGCGTTTGCCCGTAGTAAGCACCCAGGACAAAAGAATAATCTAGATGCATTATGTCGACGTTATGGCATAGATAACTCTCACCGTGAACTCCACGGGGCCTTATTAGACTCGGAGATTTTGGCCGATGTTTATCTGTTAATGACAGGTGGGCAAACCAGTTTAGGGTTAGGTGATGACGACGATGGCTCGATCGGCGGCGCAGCCTTAACAATTAGACGTTTAAGTCCAGATAGACCTATGCTAAAAGTGCTTAAAGCAAATGATGCAGAGTTAGAGCTGCATAATGAAAGGCTTGATTTAATCGAAAAAAAGGCAGGTAAAGTGCTTTGGCGTGACCTTTAATAAAGTCACGCTATGTCATGCTAGTACTAACTTTTGCTAATGCTAGCGTTTGCCTTTTTATTGAGAGAGCGCATCTAATACACAAATTTGATTTCGACCGTCTTGTTTGGCCATATACAAGGCTTTATCGGCAGCTTCGAATAACTGTTTGCAATCAGATTGAGATATCTTGTCACCATCAATGTGAGCCACGCCAAAGGTGGCTGTGACCGAAAAATGGGCTTTATCATTTAGAGTGAAACGGCTCTGTGCCAATTTAGTTCTTACTTGCTCTAATAAAAACTCACATTCCTGCTGGTTTTTATTGTTAAAACAAATGACAAACTCATCGCCACCAAAGCGACCTATAATATCCTTTTCACCTAACGTGCCTGTTAAAATTTGAGCGAAACCAGTTAAGGCTTTATCGCCAGCCTGATGACCTAGTGAGTCATTGATTCCTTTAAAGTGGTCAAGGTCACAAATACATAGGTTAAACGCTTCTTTATCTTGTTTATGCTGCAATAAGGATTGGTCAAATAGGTCAAAGAAATAGCGACGGTTGATTAGCTTTGTTAGAGGGTCATAATGAGCAAAGTAATTGATCTTCTGAGTGGCTGCATCTCGGCTCGCCATTATTTTGACTATCATATAGAGCAGTAATGCGCCTAATAAAAAAGACGAAATATTAAGGGTGACAGTGCTTCTAATGACTTGCTCTTCATGAGCTTCAACATCATCTGCAGCTTCTTGGGTAAACCTTTGTAGCTCATCCCTTAAGTCGATAAGCTCGCGTCTTAGTTCAACTTCTTCACTATTAAGTAAGGTAATTAAAGCTGGGTGGTATTCCCCTTGGCTCGTTTTAAGTGACTCAATCATATCAATTACTTGATAATGATATTGTGTATGTTCCAAACTGATTTTGTTGAGAATGGTGATAACTCTAGACATCTGATTGCGCATCACATCACGGCTATCAATTAGCATGGGTTGAATAAATTCGATGAGCTCATCAATGGTCGTTTCGAACTTTTCACCACTTCTGATAAAACTGCCTTCAAGCGTATCAAGTACGATCAGCCTATGATCTTGGCTTAATTGATGTAGCTTTTCTATCAATAAGGTCTGTTCAAATTGACGATCAATAAGTGGCAAAAGCTGTGATATGAGAGGCAGGTCACGATTAGCAACATCATAAAACTCATGTTTTATTTGCTGCATTTTAAAAAATGAAAAGAGGCCATTTACAACAATGAGTAGGGCAATGATAAAACTCAAAAGAAATATGAGCTTGTTACTTTTTCGATAGTTGATCATGTCTTTTAAATAAGCGCTTAATTAGGTAGTGATTATGAGAGAGCGAACGACTAAAAACTTAGCCTAAGCTTCAATTCGATCTTTGAGAAAACCATGCAACTTTAGCGTGCTATACAAGGTTTTATCGCTCAAGTTTAAACGAAATTATTTAAATTGATATGGCATTCACCGAAAAGCAGAACGTCCCTTGAAAGGGCGAATGATAAAACAGAGGAAAAAGTGAGATGAAGAACTGTTCTAGCGAAAAGGTATAACGGAGAGATCTGAAAAAGAGATATCCGAAATAGAAATAAGAGAGTGTTAGATATATAGAAAACTCACTCACTTAATTATTAAGTGAGTGAGTTTTAACATTAAAAGTAACGTCTAACTTCAACCTGGATATAATCGTCGTTGCGTAATTGATAGGCGTTATCTTGTGTATCTGTATTGGTAAACAATCTCGCTTGAGCTTCTATGAACCAATCATCATTAAGTCGGCGACTACCTTCTAAACTGACAAATTGGCTTTGGTTATCGAGATCAAAGCTGATACTAGAAATGACTTCGGTTCCTTCTATGTCATTCAGTACCCATCGAGTCCCTAGGGCTAGATCGTTTTGATTCGCTGTCGCTTTGTCTCCATGTCTGTCGTCGAATTGATATTCAACAAAGACACCGAGATCCGCGACGGAGTCATTAATACCAACATAGGTATATTCAAAACCACCAACGGCAGCGGTATTTCTATCATCGCCTTTATATTTAATAGAAATACCCTCTAGTTTAAATAGCCAGTCTTCATAGATAGCTTGTACATCCAAACCAGTTTGCTGAATTTGTGCGTAATAAGGTGCAAGCCCAGTAACCTGATTCGAAGAGTTAGTAATGGTTTGATATTGCGGGTCTCTTGAAGTACCAATAAATTGACTTAAGCCCACATCCCAATCGCCATAGACTTGTGACCATCTAGCAGCAAAGTCTACATGCTCATTTTCTTTGGAAGATTGGTACCTTGCTGCATCCGCATCTACCGTAAGTGCGCCTCTTAATCGGCCTTCACTACCGGTAAAGGTGCGTTCACGAAAGCCAAAAAGGGCGAAGGCTTCAAATGTCCCCCAGTCTCTTTCCATCAAAACACTGAGCATAGGTTGGCCAAGTTTATCTTCACCATCTATGTCTTCTACTGCATCATCCTGGTTCACAATATCGACTAGGTGAAGAGTTTCTGTCACTCCCCAAAAAACTTTTCTGACACCAGCATAAACTTCATAGTCTTCATAACCACGCCAAACGTAAAGCTCACGGATATCCAGATGGCTTCTCTCGCTATCTTGACTGTCATAGCGGCCAAAGGTTGTTGCAACAAATCTTTTGTTTCCATCATCCCAGTCACGGTAATACTCAAGATTAAAGGCAGAGGAAAGGCTGCTGTCATCTTGTCCAGAATAAAGGGCATCCTGGGGAAAATAACGAGCTTCCAATGCACCATAACCTGTCAATTCACTATAGGTATCCTCATACTCATCAGCCATAAGAGCTGATGAGTAGTTTAGAGACAGTAAACTGGCAAGAGTAAAGGCCGCAGCTGGCAATTTGTTTGCTTTAAATAAGGGCTTTAAACTCATCATCTTTATCTCTAGGTTAAGTTACTTAGCACGAGCTAGGCTGTTCTTAGTGAAGTCTTTTTCACGAAAACCATTGGAAAACTTCCAACCTTGGTAATTAAGCTCTGTTGATTTGCCTGTTTGATGATTGATCATCATCCAGTTATCTGCACGCCAAAACTTGTTCTCGTATTGGTTGTAGTTAGACAAGGTTAATGTCTTTAAAAGGTCTGATTTACGATCATAGAAATCAATTTTAAAGGCACGATATTCTTGTGTGTCTATCCAAACATTTTGCACTGAGTAACCAGATTTAGGATCAACAGGGTCTCTTTCTATGACAAAGTGATCACGACCGTCTAGTGTTTCATTACGCAAATATTTATAAGTGTATTTCTCTACTTCTTGTGAAGAGATATCTTCAAATGCAAACTCACTGCCCATAAATGGACCTGATTTGTTGCTAGATGAAATACGCTTCACACGCTTTAATGCAGGTAAATAAAGCCACTGATCATCTGAACTTGCTTTATGAGTGAAAGACAAAAATGCGGTGCCTTTTACATCCCTAGGATTATCAAAGATGATTAGGGCTTTGTCGCCATCATTATCTTGCTCTAGCGTTTTACTACGCATACGGCGCACACTTTCTTCACCGTATTTATTTCTAAGAACCATGGTCATCTTGGTTGAGTTATCGGCAAAACCTAGGTCACGTTTATCAGCTTCAATCGCGATATCCAACCCTTTTTGTTCTGCTTCAGATAAATCTGCAGCTAACACGGTTTGACTACCTAAAATAAGTGCACCAGCACTAACCAAGGTGCTTAAAGTCAGTTTGTAATTTAATAAAGTTTTCATATTATTCACCTTAGTTTGTCGCTGTTAATGGTGTGTTTGAGTCTGCTGAAGCGGTTCCATCTTCAACCTTGTAAGCTTTCTTATCTAGTTTCAATAAAAGCACTGGTAATAATAGGAAGTCAGCGATCAAAGCCATGACAATGGCTATTGCTGTTAATACCGCCATATTAGAGTTCATACCAAATGAAGACTGAGCCAGTACGCCAAAGCCTGCTACCAAAATGATTGAGGTGACAATAATGGCAACACCGACTGAGGAGAAGGCGTAACGTACAGCGCTTTCTGCTGACATCCCCAGACGTCGAACTCGTAAGTATTTACTCAAGAAATGAACCGTATCATCCACCACAATACCCAATGCCATACCGGTTACCATGGAGACAGCAACATTCACTTCACCAACGAGTAATCCCCAAAGGCCAAAAGCAAGTGCGGCAGGAAGTAGGTTTGGAATAAGGCTTAAGAAACCTAGTTTGACACTACGTAAAGCAATACCAATCAATAGCGAGATTAGGATCATAGCGACTCCAGTACCTACTAACATACCTTCAATATTTCGGTCAGATATGTATGAAAACATAATGGCTGGTCCAACACCGTAAGCAGTAATACCTGCGTTGTCTTGTAACCATTGAGTACCACGTTCAGCAATTGCTTTAAGTTGGGTGGAGCCAAGGTCTTGTAAGGAAACAACGATTTGAGTTGAAGACTTGCTCACGTTAACTTGGTTATTAAGGTCTAAGCCGTATGGCAAAGATAGCTCGTAAAGAAGTAAATATTGAGCTGCTAACTCTGGATCTTGTGGTAAACGATAGTAGCTTTCATCATCCCCATGAAGGTTCATGTTAAGGCGCTTAAAGGTATCACTGATACTGTTTACATGGATTACTTCAGGCTGTGTACGTAACCAGTTAGTAAAACTATCTAACTTAGCTAAGAAAGCAGGATTACTGATACCGTTATTCTCACCGCTATCCAAAGAGTATTGCAGTTGATAAATGCCAGTCAGTTCATCTGTTACGAAGTCAGAATCAACACGAAAGTCTTGGGTCTTATCAAAGTAGCCAATGAAGTTATCTTCAAGTTTATTCATTTGAATTGAGCTAACAAGCACTAGGGTAATCAGGCCAGAACCCAACAGGATCTTTCTTTGGTTATTGATAACATAGTCCGCAAGCTTATCCATGCTAGTACCAATTGATGTGCTGCTTTTCGTTGCTTTAGCAGGCAAGATAGCCATCAATGCAGGTAGTAGTGTTACCGATAAGAAGAAGGCCATCATAACGCCAACAGCAGTAATGTTACCTAGGTCATGGAATGGCGGCGCATCACTGAAGTTCATGGATAAGAAACCAATCGCAGTCGTTACCGAGGTTAAGAAAACAGGACCAAGGTTAACCTTGATACTCTCTCTTAGGGCGTCATGTTTGCTCATGCCATTACGCATACCCGCAAACATACTGACCAGAATATGAATCGAATCGGCGACTGCCAGTGTCATGATAATAGTGGTGGCAGAAGCCGATGGCGGTGTTAACTGAATACCAAAGTGACCTGCGAAGCCCATTCCCGCCATCATAGATAGCATGATGACAACAACAGCACTAATAGTTGCACTAATAGAGCGAACTAAAAGGTACATAATGGCGATGATGACTAAATACATCACAGGTACGAGAGTAGACATGTCCTTCATCGTCGCTTCAAAGAAAGCGTTTGACAGCATTACCATGCCAGTTAAGCGTACTTTTACATCGTATTTTGCTTCGATTTCAGCAGCTAAAGCACGGGCAGCATTCACCGCTTGTGGCGCTTCATCAAGAGATTTTTGAGGCATCTGGAAGGTAATGTTAACCCCAGAAACCGTTCCTGCTTTGTTTACTATACGATCAGCAAGCAGTGGCTCACTTAACGCAACCTGCTTTAACAATTGCAAATTAAGGGCATCAATATCTTGTGCACCACTCACCAAGTCTTCAACAATCAAGTCGTCATCTTCGGCATAGGTGTGCTGAAAGTTACTAATGGAATCAACGCGTAAAGCAAAAGGTAATAACCATGACTTCTCTGTTAACTCTTCGACTGCTGCCAAAGCATTATTAGAGAAAGCATTGTCATCTTTCGTTTCGATTGCGAATAAAACGTTATCTATTTTAGTGTAGGTACGTTGTAGCTGTTCAAACTCTTGTAGTTGAGGGTTGTCTTCACTAAAGAAAACACGGTAATCATTATTAAAGGCTAAAAGCCTGGCACCACTGGCGATAAAGAGAGTGATCAACACGGAAGTGATGAGCACCAGCCAGCGATTACGAATAAGCCAATCCGCGTAGCGACTAGCCCAGTCTGATGTTTTCTGTGAAGGTTGCATTTTTATTGCTCCTACAAGGGGATTAAAGTAATCTATACCAACCGCTCGGTATGTTGATAAATAATCATTCCGACCGTTCGGTATGTTTTGTGTTAAATAAAAACACCAAAAAGGTGTTTTTATAAAGGGAATCTTATTTAGTTATTACTAGAGCTTTAATGTCTTAAGGTATTCGATAAAAGACTCATGCAGCTTCAGCATGCATTCGTTAGAACGACAACTTTTCACTATGCTACCGATGCCTTGAAAGCTTGAAATGATGAACCAAGCGGTTTGCTCAACTTTCAAATCAGGCTTCAAAATATTCTTCTCTATGCCTTTTTCAATGGCTGTCATTAATAAGTCACAGTGAGTTTTGTACATATTTGAGGTACATTGCTGAAAGCCTTCATCAGTCGCACACATTTCTTGTGAAACACTGTTTACTGGGCAACCTTGCATAATGTCATCGATTGAGCAGTGGGCTTGGAACCCTGCTAACATAAGGCGAATACCTTCAACCAAGTCATCATAGGCTAGGGCAGTACGCCAATGGCCTAAGTATTGTTCTGCATAAATCTCTTCAAATACTGCATAGCCGAGTGCTTGCTTATTAGCAAAGTGGTGATATAAAGCACCTTTTGATACTTCGGCTTTCTCAAGAATTTTAGATAGGCTGGCTGCTTTAAAACCATACAAGCGCATTTCTTCAGCGGACACCTCTAAAAGGTGACGACGGGTTGCTTCTGAATCACGAGAGTTTGACATAAAAAAACCTATACCTTGAATAAAGTGAAGTTTACAAACCGATCGGTCGGTTTGCAATGGTTATATTTCAAAAAAGCATCAAATTCCATTATACAAAAAGTTAAGGCCTTGTTTTAAATAGAATAGGAAAAGTGACATTTTTGTCATAAATAAAGGGCAAAAGCCCTTATTTCCTGCTATTTCATGCAAAATCTCTGACATTTTGATCATAATTTATGAGATATAGCATGGATTTATTTTCGCGATTAAGTGACTTTGCTTTGACGTTTACGAAAGTATTTTGATTTTTCTCGATTGCCACAGGTGCTCATACGACACCAGCGCCTTCCTCGACCTCTGCCTGAATTTAAAAATAACCAAGTGCAGCGGCCACACTCTCTTAGTTTGTTAATATCTTGTGTTCTTAAAAAATCGTCTAAGGAGAGGTAAAGCACATCTATAAACCAGTTTGAAGCTAAGGTATTTGATTGCCACTGATACTGATCACCTTGCTTGATAAGAGATGCATGAGAAAGTGCCGTTTGGATACTCACTTCAATCTTCTGAGGTATTTTCTGCTTATGTATTTCTTGTGAAATTATCGCGCTGTTATCTGAGTTAGATAATAAGCGATTAAACATGGCATAGAGCGCTTCTCTAGTCGTATGAAGCTCAGCCAGAGCTCGGTTTGATTCTGCTTCGTCATATTGGGTTAGAGCTGCTTTATGATGAACATTAAAAAGAGTTGAGTGTTCAATCCAATTTAAAAAACGCTGCCAATCATGAATGTGACTGACTAATCGGCTTTTATCTTGGTCTTCGACTGTATTAATGAAATCTAAGATGGGGTGCCCGCCAATAAAACTATCTTGTGCTTCTAACATTGCTTGTAACCTATTAAATTAAAATAACGGTTGTTATTGGGTTTTTATCATTATAACCTCTAAATATATTTTAATGGTTGTTTTAGGAGGTTTGATGCTTAATTTACCTAATCGCTTTAATTTTGAAGGGCAAAGTGTGGCTTGGGGAGTGATAGGAGAAGGAAAGCCTTTAGTTTTAATCCATGGAACACCGTTTTCTTCACAGGTATGGCGAAAGATAGCACCTTTAATTGCAAGTAAATTTAAAGTGTATTTTTTTGATCTACTGGGCTACGGTTTATCTGAAAAGTCTGATCATCAGAATGTTTCCCTCGAGGTGCAAAATAGATTGCTGGTGGCTCTGTTAAACGAGTGGAAACTGACGGAACCTGACGTGCTTTGTCATGACTTTGGTGGTGCGACAGCTTTACGTGCTTATTATTTAAATGGTATTCGATTCTCTAAGTTAACCATTATTGACCCTGTTGCGATTGCACCTTGGGGATCTCCTTTTGTGCAGCATGTTCGTCAATATGAAGCTGCATTTAGTGGTTTACCTGAGTTTGCTCACAACGCTTTATTAGCTGATTATCTACAAACATCGGCCTTTTCAGTTTTAACTCAAGAAGCGCTTGAGATTTATATGAAGCCTTGGCAAGGAAAAGAAGGGCAAGCTGCATTCTATCGACAAATTGCTCAAATGGATCAAGTTTACACGGATGAAATTGAGAGTCTTTATCATCAGATGGACAATATTCAGCTACTTTGGGGGGAAAAGGATGAATGGATACCGCTTTCTCAAGGCAAGCGCTTTGCCCAAATGGTGACCGATAATCAATTGATTGTTGTGCCTAATTCAGGACACCTGATGCAAGAAGATGCACCCGAAGCCATTATTGCGACTCTCTTGCTCTAAACGTTATTAGCTAAAATGAAGCATAAAAAAGCCACTCAAATTAATCCGGTTAAACTTGAGTGGCGTAACTTTAAAGCTAAGTCGCAATGACTTAGCGTTCTACGGATTTCGCTTCATTAAGTTGGTTTTTCTTAATGATAGAATCATAGTAACCCGCGAAGGTTGGGCGCTCAAAGTGCTTGCCGTCACCTGGTTGGGCTAATAACTCACCTTCATGCCAGGCCAATTTACCATTACATATCGTTGAGGTTGCACAGCCATTTACTGTCATACCTTCAAAGATATTGAAGTCAATTTTAGACATCTGCGTATCTACGCTTAATGTTTTGCTTTCATTTGTATCCCAAATAACCAGATCAGCATCAGAACCGACAGCAATAGCACCCTTTTGAGGGTATATGTTGAATATCTTAGCGGTATTGGTTGAGGTAATGGCAACAAATTCATTTGGAGTTAACTTTCCTGCATTAACTCCCGTTTCCCAAAGTACGGCTAAACGTTCTTCAACCCCAGCGGTACCATTTGGAATTTGGGTGAAGTTATCTTTACCCATCGCTTTTTGCTCTGCACAAAAAGCGCAATGGTCTGTGGCTGTGGTGTGTAAGGTGCCAGATTGAATTCCTTTCCATAGCGCATCTTGATGGAATTTCGGCCTAAAAGGAGGGCTCATAACATGAGCCGCAGCTCTGCCCCAGTCTGAGTCTTGGTACACGCTGTCATCAATGACAAGATGACCCGCAAGGCATTCGCCATACACAGTGTGGCCTGAGTTTTGAGCATATTGAATGGCGTCGACCGCTTCTTTTGTCGAAACATGGACTAAGTAAAGTGGCGCACCTAGTGTGTTGGCAATACTAATCGAACGGTTAGCTGCTTCACCTTCAACTGAAGAAGGGCGAGAAAGTGGGTGAGCTTCTGGACCAGTAATACCTTGTTCTAACAATTGCTGTTGAAGGTGATAAACCAGCTCGCCGTTTTCAGCATGTACAGTGGGCATGGCACCTAATTCCAGACAACGACTAAAGCTGGCTACCAGAATATCATCCGTTGCCATAATGGCATTTTTATAGGCCATAAAGTGTTTAAAGCTATTTACACCATGATTTTGGGTAAGTTCAGCCATCTCTTCTTTAACACTTTCGTCCCACCAAGTGATGGCAACATGAAAGCTGTAGTTCGCATGGGAGGATTGGGCCCAGTCTTGCCATTGGTGATAAGCCTCAATTAAGGATTGCTGTGGGCTTGGGATAACAAAATCTATAATAGAGGTGGTGCCGCCAGCAAGGGCCGCAGCCGTTCCTGCTGCAAAATCATCCTTCGCGACTGTTCCCATAAAAGGTAATTGCATATGAGTATGGGGGTCTATTCCTCCTGGCATGATTAGTTTGCCGCTGGCATCGATAACTTGAGTGTCTTTATCTATGTCTAACTGCTGACCAATTGCGGCAATCTTCCCATCTTTACAATAAATATCTGCTTGGTAGCTTATTTCGTGTGTGACTATGGTTCCGCCTTGTATTAATAATGACATGGCTTTTCTCCCTAAGAGCAATTGAAAAATAGGGCACCTATTGAAAGTAATGAATAGATGCCTAATTAGATAACGTGTGAATTATTGAGCTGAGGTTGCACCATCAGATATGGTTTGGCTTTGCTGCTGTTCAGCGACAAAGTAATAAATGACAGCACCTGAAATAGCGCCAGTGAACCAGCCATAGCTATAGAACCAAGTAATGACATCAAAGCTTAATGAGATAACAGTGACAGCAACAGGCAAACAAAAAGCGATAAAACCAGCACTATTAAATAAAGGGTATTGATTGTCTTTGCTATAGAGAGAAACAAGATCCAATTGTTGGCGTTTAATCAAGAAGTAATCAACCATCATGATGCCGGCAATCGGGCCTAATAAACTTGAGTAGCCTAATAGCCAATTCGAGTACATGCTTTCAACACTGACATCAGAGACTATCCAGCCCATTTTTTTCATCAACTCCCAGCCCATCAGCAAAATACCGACAACCCCTGTCATTAAAACGCCACGAGTATGGTTAATGTATTTAGGTGCAATGTTTTGAAAGTCATTCGTTGGCGACACTACATTAGCTGCAGTATTGGTTGAGAGAGTGGCAATAATAATAAGGACCATGGCAATAGCGACCCAAAAAGGGCTATCTATTTTGCCAATTAGTGTGATCGGATCAGATACGGTTTCGCCAACTAGGTTAACCGATGCCGCGGTTAACACGACACCCAAGGCCGCAAAAAAGAACATGGTAATCGGTAGGCCAATGATTTGGCCGATAATTTGATCTTTTTGAGATTTTGCATAACGGCTAAAGTCAGGAATATTAAGGGAAAGTGTTGCCCAAAAACCCACCATGGCAGTTAAGCCTGCAAAGAAGTATCCCCAAAAGCCAGCGTCAGCAGGACGGTTAGCAGGAATGGCCAATACTTCTGTAATCGATACTTTATCGCTGGCCCAAAACATCAATCCAAGACCCACGACTAATAAAAGAGGAGCTGATAAGGTTTCTAACCATTTAATGGATTCAGAGCCTTTTATGACAATAAAAATATTCAACGCCCAGAATATAAAGAACCCGATTACTTCGCCCACTGACCCTAAACTGGCCCAGCTATCAGAAAAAGAAGAGAGTAATAAATGTATCGCCAACCCCCCAAACATGGTTTGAATGCCAAACCAACCGCAGGCCACAAGCCCACGAATTAAACAGGGAATATTAGAACCGACTATGCCGAAAGAAGAGCGTAATAAAACAGGAAAAGGAATGCCGTACTTGGTGCCTGCAAAGGCATTTAATGTGAGTGGTAAGAGCAGAACGATATTGGCAAGCAAAATAGCTAATAAGGCTTCAGTGACGGATAAACCAAAATAAGCGGTTAATACACCGCCAAGAGTATAGGTTGGTACACAAATGGCCATGCCTACCCAAAGGGCTGCAATGTTTACTTTACTCCACGTTCTTTCTTTAATTTTGGTGGGTGCAAGGTCGGCATTATAAAAATCACTGTTCTCAAGATCCGAGTCTACCTGGAGCTCATAAAAATCATCTACTTTAACTGACTTACTGGACATGACACTTACCTCATAATCGTTAATTGGATGTGACAAAACTACCTTATTAGCAAATCTTTTTAGTTAGGGTTCACCCTAGGTTTGTTTGCTTTAAAGGGATACCCCATGCTATTGCCCCATGGGGTAATTGAGCAGACACTTTTATTGCTCTGCAATACGCTTACTTGCTTCTAACATGGTATGTAGCAGTACATTTGCACCCGCTTCACATTCTTCTAGCGTTGTTGATTCGGCTTCGTTATGGCTGATGCCATTAAGACAAGGGGTAAATATCATGCCAGTAGGTACTAGGTCAGCCATATAACAGGCGTCATGGCCCGCACCTGCATAAATATCCATATGAGAATACCCCAACATTTCAGTGGCAGCTTTAACATCATCAGAAGCATTAAATTCGACAGGAGCGAAGTACCAAAATGGATCCACCTCTATTTCAATATTACGCTCAAGGGATACTTGTTTACAAAATGAGAGCAGTTCCTGATGCATTTTTTCAAGCACAGTTGGATCAGGGTTTCTTAAATCAGCGCTAAAGCTGACGCGTCCTGGGATGGTATTACGTGAGTTAGGATAGACATCCATATAGCCAACAGTACCGAGTCCATTTTCATGACGATGGGCTATTTTTTCCATCTCACTCACTATCATGGCACTGGGAATAAGAGCATCTTGTCTAAGGTGCATAGGGGTGGTGCCGGAATGAGATTCACGGCCTTGGATTTTGATGTTGTACCAGCGTATGCCTTGGCCCAAACGAACAACACCGATACTTTTTTTCTCATCTTCTAAAATCGGGCCTTGTTCTATGTGAGTTTCAAAGAATGCGCCTAGATGGCGGCTACCGGGTTCTTCTTGACCTTTATAACCTATGCGCTCAAGTTCATCGCCAAGCCTAATACCGTTGACATCTGTTTTGTTTAGTTCAGTTTCTAAATCAAAACGACCAACGTAAACACCTGATCCCTGCATAGCAGGTTGAAAGCGGGAGCCTTCTTCGTTAGTCCAAACTGAGAATTCCATAGCAGTTGGCGTTTGGATATTGTTTTCATGCAAGGTTCTAAGTACTTCGACACCGGCGAGTACGCCAAACACACCATCAAACTTTCCGCCAGTGGGTTGAGTGTCCAAATGGCTGCCTGTTCCGACAGCTGGTAGAGAAGGGTCGACGCCTTCACGACGAGCAAACACATTGCCCATTTTGTCGACACTGATTTCGCAACCCGCTTTTTTGCACCAGCTAACAAACAAATCCCTTGCTTGGCGATCTAGGTCTGTTCCAGCTAGGCGGTTACAACCTCCTTTATCTGTGGCACCAAATTGTGCCATTTCCATTAAAGTGCTCCATAAACGATCACCGTTAACTCTTAAATCATTCATCTTCTTTCCTCAACTCAGTCTCAATTTATATATTTTTATTTTAGTTTTCAAAATAAATTAAAGTCTTCCTGTTTTCATGCAATGCAAGGTAAACAGGGGCTTTAAGGCAACTTATCTTTAATATTTTAATTTACCAAATGGTCAAAAAAACATTCAAAAAAATATAACTCGATTTCTATATTTAATTGGAGTCTGATTTCACAAAGCTAAATCTATGCCAAAAATAAGTTTGATTAAAGTGATGAGCTTTTTACTCAATGCGAGTTAATAAACTTTAAAATTTATTTAAGCGTTAATCAACTCTATGGATTAGATATAATTAATAAATTAAAAAATATTAATCTTTAGTTAACGAATTACTTAATTAAAAGAAAATAAAATGTAGAAAATGAAGGTTAATGATTCCCTTCGGTGTTGAGCTGTCTGACTATTTAGAAGGCCTGAAGTATGCTATGTTTGCGGCAATTTCGCATCATTGATACATATTTAGGACACGTTGTCTGATGATAATGAAAACACCACGAAAGCCATCAAGTAACCGAGTTTTGCTTGAGAATCGAATTTTACGTGCTGCAGAGAAGGCATTTGCAACTAAGGGGTTTAGTGGCACCTCTATGGAATCCGTAGCAGACTCAGCTGGAATATCGAAACAAAACCTTATCTATTACTTTTCATCAAAAGAAGCGCTTTACCACAAGGTTTTACAGGTGATACTGGATTTGTGGGTTGAGAAAATGGTTTTTAGTGATGATGAAAATGCGTCACCAAAGCAGGTTATTGAATCCTATATTGTTGAAAAACTTGCACTTTCTAGAGATTATCCCGATGCATCGAAAGTGTTCGCCCATGAAATAATCAATGGTGCTCCGGTTTTAAAAGATTATATGGTCAGTCACCTTAAGCCTCAGTTTGAACGGGATGTCCAATTAGTTAAGCGTTGGATTGCTAAAGGGTTAATTGACCCCGTTGAGCCTGAACATCTGTTTTTTACTATTTGGGCGTCGACTCAGACTTATGCTGACTTCTCGATTCAGATTCAGCTACTGATGGGAAAAACCAAGCTAGAAGCTGATGATTTTGATGTTGCCGCTAAGTTTTTATCAAACTTTGTGCTCAAGGCACTAGGTGCTCAAAACGAATAATTTTTATTTTTACGGATTCGCTCGGATAGCTCACACATTTACCTTATCAAATTGCTTTTTTTAGTATTTAAATCTAAAGGCTAAAAAAAGCAAAAAAGTCTTCAAAATCAAATTCTTCTTATAAAATCCAAATGTCAGTTTTTTGTTTTATATACTATTTAATTTAAAAATTAAATTTACGGTTTTTTGACATTTAAATAAAAACTTTCTTCTCTTTGTTTTAAGAAAATGCTTTACCTTCAAAAAATAATTATGGTATTTATAAAATTATACCAAATGGTAAAACTTTTTATTTAACGATAGTGTTTATGTTTTTGACGTTGATATTCGTTATTGAGACAGGGTTGAAATACCTTGAGATCATATAGATTGAGGGTGAGTAAATGCTTAAAAGAAACGAGGCTTTACAGCTAGAAGGAATTACTGGACCTGATTTATTTTCCTTGTGTCAAAGCGCCGGGTTAATCAGGGATAAGCACTTTGGGAAAGTGCTGACTTATTCTAGAAAGGTGTTCATTCCTCTCACTAATATGTGCCGTGATACCTGTGGTTATTGCACCTTTGTTAAAACGCCTAAATCAGGTGAAGGTAATATTATGTTGCCAAGCGAGGTGCTAGAAACGGTACTAAAAGGTCAAAAACAAGGCTGTAAAGAAGCGCTTTTTAGCCTAGGAGAAAAACCAGAAGCTAGGTATCGCTATGCTAAAGATAAACTTGCGATGTTGGGTCATGATGCCATGTTGGATTATGTACGTGAGCAAGCCCAAGCCGTGTTAGAGAAAACAAACCTATTACCTCATATCAATGCTGGAGCAATGAATTTAGAAGAAATGCGGGCCCTAAAACCTGTGGCAGCCAGCATGGGAATGATGATTGAGAGTACCGGTAAGCATTTGATGAAAAAGGGTCAGGCTCATTTTGCTTGCCCAGATAAAGAACCAGAAATACGTCTGAATACGCTTAAATATGCGGGTCAACTCGACATTCCTTTCACGACAGGCATTTTGATAGGGATAGGAGAAACCTGGCAAGACAGAATTGATAGCCTGCTCGCTATTAATCAGATACATCAAGAATATGGCCACATTCAAGAAGTCATAGTGCAAAACTTTAGAGCAAAAGCGGACACAGAAATGGCTAATCACCCAGAGCCTAATTTGGATGATATGCGTCGAACGCTTGCTTTGGCTCGCCTGATTCTAGATCCATCCATTAGTTTACAAGCACCGCCTAACTTAGAAGAAAGGTACGGTAGCTATGTGTCGGCCGGCATTAATGACTGGGGCGGTATTTCTCCTGTGACACAAGATTTTATTAACCCAGAAAGGGCATGGCCACAAATTGATAGTTTGGCCGATGCGTGCCGTGGTCTTGGTTATGAGCTCAAAGAAAGACTAACCGTCTACCCTCAATACCTAGATGAAAAGCAAGGGTATCTCGATCCTGCTTTAGCCTCAAAAATGCCTTATCTAGCTGCCCAAAATGGTCTAGCTGCAGAGCAATGGAAAAACCTTTAACTGATTAGGATAGTGAGATTTGACATGAAGAATAATAATTTAATCAATGCTCAAGAGACTCAAACACATTCCGCATTATTCCGTTATGAGCAGGTGGATAGTCAGGCTCAAGACGTAAAAGAAAATATTATCCCAATTAGTAATGATGCAAGACATCAATTTTTATTAGCATCAAATGCAAGTTATGCCAAACAGTCCAAACAGTTAGTTGCCAAGCTTAAAAAGATAGATTTACGCACGGCCGAAATTTTGTACCAAGCGTTAAAAGGGCAAGAAATCAGTGTGGAGCAAGGCACATATTTATTTGAGGCGGAGCAGGGTGAATATCAAGCCTTATTGGAAACGGCAGATTTGGTGAGGCAGCAAAGGTGTGGGGATGATGCGAGTTTTGTCATAACCCGCAACATTAACTTTACTAATGTTTGTTACATGGGATGCCGCTTTTGTAATTTTGCCAAAACAAAAGAGCAAGAAGGTGCTGAGTTTTTAAGTTTTGAGGAAGTTGCTAATCGAGCGGAAGAAGCTTGGAACCGAGGTGCAACAGAAGTCTGTATTCAAGGTGGATTACATCCTGATATTGATAAAGATTATTATAAAAACCTCATCGTCGCGGTTAAGACCCGTGTGCCTGATATACATATTCATGCTTTTTCGCCCTTTGAAATCTGGTATGGCGCTAAAAAAGCGCGTATGACACCACAAGCCTTTTTGACCGAATTAAAAGCCGCTGGTTTAGGTTCTATGCCAGGCACAGCTGCAGAAATATTAGATGTTGAAGTACGTAAGCAATTAACCAAAAACAAACTGACCACGGAAGATTGGGTCACCATTATTAAAGCCGCACATGAAGTGGGTGTGAAAACAACCTCTACCATAATGTATGGCCATGTGGATCAACCTCATCATTGGGCAGCGCATTTAGGTTTATTAAGAGACATTCAAAAAGAAACTGGTGGTATTACTGAGTTTGTACCACTGGGTTTTATTCACTATGAGACCAAACTTTATAATGATAACCCTGACTTAGTTCGCCCCGGGCCTACTCGATTAGAGCACTTTAAAATGCATGCGGTGGCGAGACTCATGCTGCAGGGCCATATAGATAATATCCAAGCTTCTTGGGTGAAAATGGGGCCAGAAACAGCGACTCAAATGCTACAAGCTGGGGCGAATGACCTAGGTGGCACCTTGATGAACGAAAGCATTTCTCGTGCTGCAGGGGCTAAACATGGCCAAGAAGTTGTGCCAGAAATGATGGTCGATAATATTCATAAAGCCGGTCTCAATGCCACAAGACGAAGCACTTTATATCAAACGCTAGAAAGATACCCCTCTCCTGAGCGTGCTGTTAAAACAGATATTCCTAGAGCGTCAGAGCAGATTGACCTGCTAGGAGTGCTTTAATCATGCTAGAGCAAACATCAAATAAAGCGCTAAATGTTTTGCTATTAGCTGGCGGTGTGGGTGGTGCTAAAGCTGCAGAAGGTTTAGCTAAAACGAGCCATAATGTCCGTGTGCTAGGCAATATCGCTGATGATCAAGAATTTCATGGTTTATGGGTGTCACCAGATATTGATACGCTAGTGTATAGCTTAGCAAATGCGATCGATAGAAACCAAGGATGGGGACTTAGCGGAGAATCACACAGAGTATTAGAGAGACTTAAAAAGCTTGGGGCTGATACCTGGATGTCTCTTGGTGATTTAGATTTTGCTACTCATATTTATCGTACCCAAGCTCGAAAAGAAGGGGTATCAGCTTCAGATATAGCCGCATCTATTGCTCAAAGTTTTGGTGTGAAAACGCCCATACTTTTGCCGACTAATGATGTGGTCCAAACGCAAGTAGAAACTAGTGAAGGCTGGCTTTCATTTCAAGAATACTTTGTCAAAAAGCGTTGCCAACCTGACGTAAAAGCCATTCGCTTTCAAGGCATTGAGCAAGCAAAACCCACTCCTGAGGCGTTAATTGCAATTGCTGAGGCTGATGTGATTGTGTTTGCACCGAGTAATCCGATTGTCAGTATCTCTCCGATTCTTAGTGTTGCTGGAATTAGGGAAGCCATTCAACAAAGCTCTGCTAGAAAAGTGGCTGTTTCTCCCTTTATTGCAGGTAAAACAGTGAAAGGGCCTGCCGATAAAATGATGGCAAGTGCAGGTGTTGATGATGGACTTTTAGGGGTTGCTCAATTGTATCAAGGCCTAGTTGATGACCTTGTTATTGATACCCAGGATTCAGCTCTAATTGACTCGCTAACACAGATGAAATACGGCGTTCTTAGTCGTAACATTTTGATGCAATCTCTTGCGCAAAAACAAACATTAATGGCTGACGTGGTGAACTTTGCCTCTTCAAAATTAGATACTCGTTTACAGGTGGCAGGATGAAGTCTATTAATCTTGTTATCCCTATGAAGGCGCCGCAAGAATCTAAGCAAAGGCTAAAAACGGCTTTAGGACAAGATCAGCGTTCTAAGTTAGCAATTAGCTTATTTGAACAAACTCTTGCTTTTTTTCATCAACATTTTAGCCATCTTCCTATTTTAGTGGTAACTAGTTCAGATCTAATTTCAAATCTTGCCAGACAATATGGAGCGAGTGTTTTACTTGAAGAGAGATCTGACGGCCTTAACCTCGCTTTAGAAAAAGCCACTCAATGGAGCCTAGAGCAAGGCTTTACTCGCCAATTAATTCTCCCAGCGGATATTGCCTGCTTAAAAGTAGAAGAGATTGAGACTCTTCTTAATTGTGAAATGGGTTATCAGGGGGTAGCAATCGCTGTTGCTAAGGATAAAGGAACCAACGCCTTGTTATGTTCTCCACCTGATGCGATTCCCTTTTGCTTTGGGTTTGAATCATCAAAAGCACATCAGATAGAAGCCTTAAATAAATCTCTTGATTGTCATTTGTTAGATCTGCCATTTCTTGGGCAAGATGTTGATTTACCAGTCGATCTTGCTTATTTGAAAGCACCTTTGAATACATTAAATCGAATCAATTTTATCTCTACCAATACGGCAATAGGAGGGCAATATGCCAATCTCAATGGATGAAGAACTGAGTGTTTTTAGATTGCCAAACCTTGCAGATTTTAAGCCTGGTGACGATGCTGCGCTAGCCATTATCGAAGCTGTAAATCAGCTCAAATCGCCATTGCAAGAAGGTGATATTTTGGTGATTGCACACAAGATGATTTCTAAATGTGAAGGGGCTGTTGTTAATCTGCATGAGGTTGAAGCTAGCCAAGATGCGATTCAGCTAGCAAAAGAAGTAAATAAAGACCCCCGAAAAGTTGAAGTTATCCTATCTCAATCTAAGCGCATTGTTAGAGCTATAAAACGCCCTGATCAGGAAGAAGGCGTTCTCATTGCCGAACATAAACTGGGCTTTATTTGCGCCAATGCGGCGGTTGATGAATCCAATGCGGACGAGGTAAATCAGTTGATTACCTTGCCTGAAAATCCAGATAAAAGTGCAAGAGAAATCTGTCATCGCCTTGAAGAAGCTTTTGCTTGTCGTATCGGTGTGGTGATCAGTGACACCTTCGGTAGGCCATGGCGTTTGGGGCAGACTAATGTGGCAATTGGCCTCGCTAATGTACCTGCTATTACCCACATGCTGGGAGATCAAGATGCCTTTGGTCATGAATTAAAGGTGACAGCCCCAGCGTTTGCTGATGAATTGGCAGGCGCATCGGGTCTTTTAATGAGTAAGAGTGGTAAGTGTCCAGTCATTATTTTTCGTGGTCTTGAGTGGCAAGCCGAGGATAGTCATGCTTCTGATTTGATCAGGGCAGCAAATGAGAATCTATTTAAATAGCGGTAATTTTGAATAACAAATATTGAAGCAAATTAATCTTGAAACTAACTAATGTGAGGGTAAAGGATGAGTATTGCAATTATTGGAGGCACAGGGCCTCAAGGTAAAGGTTTAGCATTACGATTTGCTAGGGCTGGAATTGATGTTGTTTTAGGTTCCCGTGATGGAGATAAAGCGGCTAAAGATGCTTCTCAAATGAGTGAACTACTGCCAAGTGGAAGTGCCAGTATTTCAGGTATGGGTAATGTCGAAGCCACTCAAACTGCTGAGGAAATGGTGATTTTTGCCGTGCCTTTTAGTGCGCATGAGGCGACCTTATTAAGTTTGAAGCCGCATCTAGATGGCAAGATTCTAATCGATATTGTAGTGCCTCTTGCACAAGGTAATCCAAAGGCTGTTGATATGCCAAGCGAAGGTTCGGCCACCGAAGCCGCCCAAGCACTTTTAGGGGAAGAAATTCCTGTTGTTGGGGCTTTACATAATGTTTCTGCTGTCACTCTAAATGATTTAGAGCATGCCATTAATTGCGATGTTTTGGTATGTGGTAATCAACTAGCTGCCAAGAAGAAAGTGATGGCATTGATTGATGTACTTGGAGTGCGTACCTATAACGCAGGTTTAGCTGACAGCGCTCGTTGTATCGAGGCAATTACACCTATTTTGATCCGCTTAAACATCTCTAAAGATGTGCCATTTTCTCATGCTGGTGTTGGGATATTACCGCCGCAACATGACTAAAGGTGCTTTTTGATTTGTTTGTCTACGCTGTTTGTTAGATAGGCTAACGCATTAAAATTTTAATGAAAGAAAAATATAAAAAAGCGATATAAAAACCATAAAAACTGAAGACAAAGAGGAATAAAGAATGGAATTTGGAATTACTTTTAAAGGCTTCGTGAGCCCAAATCGTGCTAGAAACTTAGTAAGACAAGCAGAAGAAGCTGGCTTTGATTATTGCTGGTTCTATGACTCTCATATTTTGTGGCGTGAATCATTTGTTGCTATGGCTATGTGTATGGAACATACAAAAACCATGCGCTTTGGACCTTGTGTGACTAACCCTAATATTCGTGATTGGTCACTTTCTGCCAGCCTTTATGCTAGCTTAGCTGCACAAAGTGAAGGTCGTTTTGATATTGGTTTAGGCCGAGGTGACTCTTCAATGCGAGTAATGGGGAAAAAGCCTGCGCCTTTGGCGCGTGTTGCTGATTTTACGCATAAAGTAAAAGCCATGGTTCGCGGAGAAGAAGTCAGTTACGGTGAATGTGAAGAGCCTGTTAAGTTACCTTGGGCTAATGGTTATGAGCTACCTGTCTGGATTGGTGCCTATGGTCCAAAAGCTCTTGCAACAGCAGGTGAAGTGGGTGATGGCGTTATCTTACAGATTGCTGAGCCTAGTTTGATTACTTGGTTTAAAGATCAAGCTATCACAGCGGGGGAAGCAGCTGGCAAAGATATGTCAAACTTTAAAGTACAGGCTGCTGCACCGGCTTATTTTGGTAAAATGGAAGACTGTGTTGAGCATACAAAATGGTTCCCAGCTATGGTGGGTAATCATGTTGCTGATATCGTTGAAAAATATGGTGCTGATTCAGGACTTGTACCAAAAAGTCTGACGGATTATATCGAAAATCGTAAGGGCTATGATTATTCAAAACACGGTCAAAGTGATAACCCTTATTTGGATTTTATCTCCGAAGATATTGTTAAAAGTTTCTGCGTCTTGGGTGAAGTAGAAGACCATATTGCGAAAATTCGTAACCTAGAAGAAGCGGGTACAACACAGTTTAATATCTATCTAGATAATGGTGATGAAGAAAATATCATTGCTCAATACGGTAATCATATTATTCCTGAGTTTAAAAAAGGTTAGATTGTAAAATAGCTGATTAAAGCGGGTGCTGTAAATCTGATTACAGCACCACTTTCGCTTGTACCCTTCACTGTCTGCTTATCTTTTGTCGCGTTAACCTCTTGTTGTAAATATATAATTTTTTGTAAATTCGAAGCATTAAAGTCTTTGCATCCATGTTTTTTTTTTAATCCCTACTAATATTTATAAAGACAGAAAGATTTCACTTATTCGTAAGCTACTTCCTTGGCGAATTAAACTTTATTAGGTATTTAGAAAGATAGGCTTGGTTAAGGCTGTATATGAGACGAAAATCAGAAAATACGATACATAAAGGCAATGGAAAGCTCCATTGGTATCATTGGCTAGTGGTTGTTTTATCGCTGGTTTTAACTTTAAGCGCATGGCAAGTGACATCCCGCCTAGCTGAGCAAAAGAGTCAAATTCAATTTAACTTCCAATCAGATCTTTTAATAGAGCTTGTTAAAGAAAGAATGCTGAAGTATGAAGATGCTTTATGGGCAGGCGTTGCTGCAATTAATTCACAAAAAGAGGCTGTTAATACCAAAACTTGGAAGGCCTTTGCAATGGCTTTGTCGATTGAAGAAAAATATCCAGGGATCAATGGTATCGGTGTTATTGATTATGTTGCGCCAGATAAGCTGAATGATTATCTGGCAGAACAAAGGCTACTTAGGCCTGATTATCAGATTCATCCTGTCCATGATAAGAATGAATATTGGCCAATAACTCATATAGAGCCTGTTAAACAGAATCAAAAGGCGGTGGGCTTAGACATGGCCCATGAAAAAAATCGCCATACTGCCTCAATTAAAGCGAGAGATACGGCTACAGCCCAAATCACAGGCCCTATTATTTTGGTTCAAGATGCTAAAAAAACGCCGGGCTTTTTATTTTTTGCACCCTATTATAAGTTTGTCCAACCCCCTAACAGTATTCCTCTAAGACGTGCATCTTTTATCGCTAATGTTTATGCGCCCTTTATCATGGAAAAGCTTATGCAAGGGACGCTTAAAAATGAGAATCGTCTCGTTAACTTTAAAATCAGTGACGGAGCGGATCTACTTTATGATGAGCTACAAAAAAATGCCAAGGGTTATGATAAAACTCCGTTATTCTCAAAGACGCTAGAAGTTGAAATGTATGGTCGTAACTGGAGCTTTGAAATGCAGTCAACAACACTCTTTCGGCATCAAGTTTCTAATGATCAGCCTATGATGATTCTAATAGGTGGTATTAGCATTGATATTATGTTGCTTATTCTATTCATTGTACTAGCCAGATCGAATAAAAAAGCCATTCTTTATGCGGATGAAATGACCCGCGAATTAAAAGTGAGTGAGAAAAAACTCACAACAACAATTAATAGTATGCGTGACATACTCATTACGATTGATAACTCAAATAAAATTTTAAGTTTTAATAAAGCGGCAGAAATTGCATTAGGACTTAAAGAATCTGAAGTGATTGGTCAAGATATATCCGTGATACCTGATCCAAACCTAGCTGTCTCTGATAGCATTGAGAAGCATTATCTAAATGTAAAAAGTAAGCATGCCTATGAAGAGAAAAAAATTCTTAATGTTGCTAACAAAGAAGGCAGATTATTACCTATCGATTTAACCATTACTAAAGCAAGTTCAAACTCTACAAATTATTATATTATCCTCATTCGAGATCTTTCGAATGAAGTTAAAATTGAAAAAGCTTTAGAAAGTTCAGAGGCCTTATTAGATACAGCAGTGAATGCATCTTCAACAGGTTTTGCCATTCTTAATTTAAATTTAGAGTTTATTGAATTAAATAAAGCCATTTGTACTTGGTTAGGCTTTGATAGGAATGATTTGATTGACGAAAACTTAAAAAAAATACTATCGAATAATGGTTCTTTGATTATTCATGACATGATAAAAAATATGCTTAAACGTAAACAAACCTCAATACATGTTGAGAGTCAGTTTCTAAATAAAGAAGGTGTTTATATTTGGGGCTTGCTAACCGCAGCATTAGTGATAGATAAAAATAATGTAATTTCAAATATTGTGATACATATTGTTGATATTCAAAAAGAAAAAGAGTTGCTGCAAAACCTGATTCAACAAAATAAAGCATTAGAAAAAAGTAATTCTGATTTGGAGCAGTTTGCCTATATTGCTTCCCACGACCTTAAATCTCCACTTAATGCTATTCAGCAACTTGCACGCTGGATTGAAGAAGATTGCGAAAAGATATTACCAATAGAGTCCAAAGAGCACTTAAGCCTGATGATAGGCAGATCGAGCCGTATGATAAGGCTCTTAGATGACTTATTAAACTATTCTCGAGTGAGTCGATATGAATACAAGTATGAGCCTCTTGAGTTAAAGGGACTTGTTTCGGACCAGTTTAGTTTAATTGATAAGCCGGAAGCGTTTACTTGTATTTCATCAAACTCATATTTATTAATTCCACGGGTACCATTTGAAATTATTATTCGAAATATACTATCTAATGCTGTTAAACATCATGATAAAGATAAAGGGATAATAGAAATAAAATTTAATAAAACGGATAAAAATCAAATTATTACAGTATCTGATGATGGGCCAGGTATTCCACCTGAAATGCACAACAAAGTCTTGGAAATGTTTCAAACACTTAAACCAAGGGATGATGTGGAAGGCAGTGGTATGGGGTTGGCTTTAGCAAAAAGAATTATCAATCACTATAATGGTGATCTATCGATTGAATCTGATGGAGTCAGAGGAACCTCTTTCATCATTAGTTGGCCATTACCAAATCAATAACGTTTTAAATTGAGGTTAAAATGAGTATTACAATTTTATTAATCGAAGATGATGATGTTGATGCAATCGGAATTAAAAGAAGTTTTGTAAAAATAGGATTAACAAATGAAATAGTAAGGGCTAAAAATGGAAAGGAGGCTCTCAATTTATTAAAAATGGGTATGGTAAATTATCCTTTTATTATTTTGCTAGACTTAAATATGCCTATGATGGATGGCTTAGAGTTTTTAACTTATTTACGTGAATATGAAAAGTTCAAACAGAGTGTCGTGTATGTGTTAACAACATCGAAATCTGAGCAAGATATCGCGTTGAGCTTTGATAAAAATGTCGCTGGTTATTTTATAAAAAATGAAATTGGAACTGGCTATGAATCAATTGTTGAGTTTTTATCGGCTTATATGAAGATTGCTCATTTTCCTAAATCAGTGTGACGGCTGATTTAAAGGGGGCTAGATTGAATGTATTGATTGTAGATGATGACAAGGTAGATCAGGAGCTGGTTCTAAGGGCGCTTAAGAAGAGCCATTTAGATGTCTCTATTGATACTGCAAAGACAGTAGATGAAGGGTTAGAGCTCTATCAACATAATTCTTACGATATAATTCTACTTGATTATCGTATGCCTGAGCGTGACGGTACAGAAATGATCTATGAGCTTACTCAGTCATCTAAAAGCTCAAATACAGCTATTGTTATGATGAGTTCCTCTGAAGATGAGCAGCTTGCAATAGACTGTTTAAAAGCAGGTGCTCACGATTTTTTAATGAAGTCGGAAGTGACTGGAGCCAGATTAAGACGGGCAGTACTTCAAGCCCAAACACGATTTGAGCTGGAGAAACAGCTGGCTGAGAGCTATCAAAAAGTAAAATTATTAGCGGAATCTGACACATTAACTGGCCTTTCAAATCGAGCTTACTTCGAGCACTCTATAAGAATCAATATCGTTAATAACATTCGAGACAAGCATAAATTAGCGCTCTTATTGATTGATTTAGATAACTTTAAATTTGTTAATGATACTTATGGGCATGATGTTGGGGATAGGTTATTGCTATTAGTTGTTGATAGTATTAAGTCTTGCTTAAGGGGCAATGAACTGTTTGCAAGACTTGGTGGAGATGAATTTAGTATTTGTTTATCTAATTTAGATTCAGTGGAAGATGCTAGCAAAGTCGCTTCACGAGTCGTTGAGACACTAACAAAACCTTTTATTATTAATGAGACTGAAGTTCATTCAACGGCCAGTGTTGGTATCTCTATTTACCCTGATAATGCCACTAATTTTGAAGAGCTTTTTAAACAAGCTGATATTGCAATGTACAGAGCAAAAAAACTAGGAAGAAGCCGAGTTTGTTTCTTCGAAGAGGAAATGCAAGAGCAATTTTATTTACGTGCATTATTAGAAAAAGAATTAAAACAAGCGCAAGAGCTAAGGCAGTTTTTACTGCATTACCAGCCCATACTCAACCCTAAGAATAAGACTGTTTTTGGCTTTGAAGCTTTGATACGTTGGGGAATAGATGGTCGCTTACGTTTCCCTCGTGATTTTGTACCAGTGGCAGAGCAGACTCAGCAAATGATTAGTATTGGACGCTGGATAATACAAACGGCAATTTGCTCTTTAAGCAAATTTAACCATGAAAAAAATGAGCCATTTGTAATGACGATAAACTTGTCTTCGATACAGTTTCAAGATGTTAAATTAGTCGAATACATCCATCAGTGCCTAATTGATAACAAGGTTTCGCCTCACCTTGTTGCATTTGAATTAACTGAATGTGCCTTTTCTGAAAAATCCAACTACTCCATTAACATTATTAGAGAGCTAGATAAGTTAGGCTGTAAAATTGCGTTAGATAATTTTGGTAAAGGTTCCTCATCTGTTAACCATTTAAAAAAATACCCTATTTCTTTGATAAAACTTGATCGCTCCTTAATGCCAAGTAATTTAGACGATAGTCAAAATATGGCTTTAATAAAGGGATTAACTGTTATGTTACAGTTATTAAAGCGTGATGTCGTCGCAGAAGGTGTAGAGACAGAGGCCCATATCTCGGTTTGTTCTGAGCTGGGAATTAACTTATTACAGGGGTTTTATTTTTCAGAAGCGATTGAGTATGACGAGGTTGTACAGAACTTTCTAAAGCTAGATTCTTAATACTTTGATCCGTATTTACATCAAGTTGCCTACAAGTTAATACAAACCTGATAGGGCTATCAGATTTGTATTAATAGAACTGCAATTAACCTTGTTGATTAATTGTTTTAATAATATCTGACAATGCTTGATCGGCATCTTCGTTAGCAACCTGACAAGTACCAGCATTCATATGACCACCGCCATTATATGCAAGACACAATTCACCAACATTAGTGTTTGAGCTTCTATCTAGAATGGATTTACCAATAGCAAAAACAGTATTTTGCTTTTTAAGTCCCCATAACTTGTGGATAGAGATATTACAGTTAGGGAATAGAGCGTAAATGATAAAGCGGTTAGTCGCATATATAGTTTCTTCATCTAAGAGATCAAGAACGACTAGGTTGTCATGACGAGTTGCACAGCGACGAATTTGTAGTTTAGCTTGTTCGTCATGGTGACGATAAAGTTCAACCCTTTCCTTCACATCTTCCAATTCAAGTATTTGTTCAATGGTATGATTTTTACAGTAATCAATAAGCTTCATCATAAGCTGGTAGTTGGAAATACGGAAATCTCTGAAACGGCCTAAACCTGTTCTTGCATCCATAATAAAGTTTAGCAATACCCAGTCTTGAGGGTTGATGATTTCTTCTTCGGAAAATTGTGCCGAATCGCCTTTATCAACCGCATCCATCATATCAATAGATATGCTAGGAAACTTTTTCCAACCGCCATAATAATCGTAAACAACTCTAGCCGCTGACGGGGCATTAGCATCAATAATATGGTTTTTAATATCCGCATCATTTCTGACTGTTTCGCTTAAGTGATGGTCAAAGGCCAGATGACATCCTGCTACGTAAGGTAGGTTGGTGGTGATGTCATTTTCTGTAATTTCTATTTTACCATCCTGCATGTCTTTAGGATGAACGAATAAAATATCATCAATAATATCAAGGTCTTTTAAGAGGACGGCGCAGACTAAACCATCGAAATCACTACGGGTAACAAGGCGAAATTTTGTTTCAGACATGATGTTTTCCAAATAGTTGTATAGAGATTGCTACTTTCATATAGGTTAAAGAATATAGAGAGTTCAGCATACAAACAATATAATTATAGTTAAATTCAAATTTCATTCATTTATATAAGGTATTGATTTTTATAAAGAGAATATCAATAAAAGTCATGTTTATTTATGAAAAATAAAGTTTTCAAATGCTAATATATGTTGACTCAACACTTCATATCCTTTTTTGTTTAAGTGTAATTCATCATCGCAAAAAAGTTCAGTTTTTAGGCTGTTATCCTGCTTTATAAAAGCTGAATAGATATCAATGTAAACTGTATTGGGTCTTGTGAAGGCTAATCTTTCTAATAATTTGTTTACTTCAATGATCTCTTGATGATGTTTCATCCTAGCCGGACTTGGCTTGACACTGACTATTGCAACAGGAAGATCTGTGAAGTGTTGGTCTACTTTTTCAAGTAACTGAATATAGTGCTCAGTGATTTGATTATAACTCTGACGGTTTCCTATATCGTTATCACCCAAATATAAAACCAGTGACTTAGGCTGCTGAGCAAGAACGAGTCGCTCAAAATAATAAACGCAGGCTTCAAGAGTGGCTCCACCAAAACCAAGATTGACGGTATTGATATGGCTTAAAGACTGGCGCATGTCCCCCCAAAGTTTAAAGGTGGATGAACCATAAAAAGCGGCGGCTTGATTTTGATTGGATATTTGAGCGAGCTGACTTTCTAATGCTCTGACATCTGACTCAAATTCTGCTTCAACCTGATTGAGTTTAAGCATATTAGAACGATAACCTGGCTGGTGACTTAGTGAGGGGGTAATCGCTATCTCTCTAGCAAGCTGCCTTGCTTCGTTAACATAGCCCTTAAACTCACTTTGATACTTTTTCAAAAATTTAGTCAGGCTATCCTTGCGGTTAAAGTTTACTCTATCCGAAAGTTTGAATGCGGGCTTAATCACTACAGAATATATGGTGTGATCGACACGTTTATCAAAGTTTGCAACGGCAATAGGTACGATCCAAGGTTCTTCATTTAACAGGTTTGATTGAGTTAAGGAGAAAGCTGACTCTCCAAAAATGGAAGGCGAATCTTCTGTCGAAAAGCGTGCCCCTTCAGGTGAAATAAGCAAAGGGATATCATCATTGATGACATTGCTAGCATCTTGTAGAAAAGCGTTATTAGCCGTGTCATCTTGGCTTAATGACTGCCAGCTATCGACAAAAATATGTCCAAACTTATGGTAATAATCATCTCTCCAATATTCATTCTTCTGACTTCGTCCAACTATTCTTAAACCTGTTACCCCATACTGATTATCAATGATTAATGAGCTAATGAATTGAGCATCAAGGGGAAAGTTAAAGCCATTAGGGAGGGTCGTGCTTTCGGCATTGGCTAAGTGATTATATATAAATAGGCTGCCCGCTTTTTTAGGTAGGTTCTCTAGCCCCTTGATGACATAAGGGACTTTCTCAAAGGCCTGCTTAAAGAGCTGAGCATTTTCACGTCTGATATCCATTTTAGGGGTATCTGAGTCCAGTTCTTTGACTCTATCGTAGGCCTTTTGTAATTGTAGATAAAATCCATTCTCCCTTTGCACATCCTTTAAAATATCAAGACACATGCCGGCAATGGTTTTTTCTAACGCAGTGCCAAAGTGAAGGCTCTTATATAAAAGTCCAAAAGCTTCATTTGTTGTAATTTGGCTTTTAAGTAATTCACTGATTTTATATAAAGGTGAGCTTACCGATAATAGTGCTGCATTTTGTGCAATGACATTACTTACTGCCGTGACTTCGTTATTAAGGGTTTGGGATAAAAGTCTCATTCTAGCTGCAAGCAAATGTGTGCCTACCAACCAAATTAAGCGATACCAATATTTATGCTTAATTTTCGGTGACATCTCTAGCAGGTTATCTAACTTTTCTTGGGATATATATAAAATACTGCTATCACGTGACGCTATGATAGACGTTCGATTATTAATATTTTGATTAGGCGCAGTCCAACTAAGTACTGTTCCTCTTCTTGAGATGGTTCGAGTTGTTAAGGTTCTGCCTTTGTTAGTTTGATAACTGACAATGACTTTACCCTTGATGAGAAGATATAAGCCATCTGATACTTTTTCTTGTTGGCTAATAATATCGCCTTGATTAACCAAGAAAAAACTACCTGATTTACTGAATATACGTTTTTCCTGCTGGTTAAAGCCTTCGAAGAATGCACTTGATTTGATTAAATCAAACGCTTCTTGAGCGGAAAACTTATGATGGCTTGTTGGCTCTAAAGGTCTAGTTTCATCAAAGGCTAAGCTCTCGTTGGAGAAAAATGGGCGTGTTTGGTTTTGAACTTCTTCTAATACAGGTAAGCAAGAGGTATAGATAAAAGATAAGATCTCATTGCCAAACTCTGGGTTTTGATTAATAAGGGTGGTGAGTGCTTGTATTGGGAGTCTAAGTAGCTGTGTTTTTTTCTGGGCTATGTAAGTGGTTGTATAACGTGCAGGTGACCGAAAAGCAGACCAACCAATAGGTGTGTTTTTTATTTTGACCGTTCCAATATTGTGTTCAACATTGTTTTCTTTTAGTGGGATAAGCGTGGCGAGCTCCCCTGAAAGAAGAAAATATAGATGCTGACCAATATCAAACTGTTTTACTAAGTAATCATCTTTTTCCAGCTCTATAATGTCGGCAATTTGAATTAAACTGCTAATCACTTCTGGTGCCGCTTTTTCGATAAAGGGTAGTTGTTTAATTTGCCTTGTTAAATTCACAGAACGTCCTCTTCTTATGACTATATTTAGCTGGGTCTTTTAAGGGTTAATTTTTCGTTTAGCACACCATAATCACTGCCACCGAGGCGACTCAGTGGTGAAAGGCCTAAACTATCTATGAAGTACCTTCCTTCAGCTTCGCTTACAATAGTATCTTCAACATGAATGCTGAGAACTTCTAAGTAGCAGGCACTTTGACTGTCACTCAATTGGTGTACATCGTATAAGCGACAGTGCATGGCAACTTTTGCATCTGATAATCTAGGTAAATTCTTGCAAAAAGGGGTGAGTGTTAACCCTTGTTCTTCAATTTCTGAGTGACCGTACCTTAAGGTTGCTGCACTTGTATTAACATCTTGGGCATTTTGCTCACTTGGGATATGTAAAACGCATTCTTTGTCTCTTAATAAGTTTGTTTTTGTATCTTTGTTCAGGTTTTTTTCTTTATTACCTATAGAAACTACTAGTAACGCGGGCTCTGAGCTTAATGCTGCAAAATAAGAAAAAGGCGCTAGGTTGAAGCTGTCTTCTTCGTTTGCTGTCAGTATCCATGCTATGGGCCTAGGTAGCACTGTTTGAGTGATTAAATGATACCTCTGATTTGCTGACATTTTCTCTAGTTCAAAAATCATACTTAGTTTCTCAATTGAATCCCGATATCTAACATTATTCTTTTTGCATCAATTTGTTAATAGACTTGCCGAAGTTTCGGACTGTGCTAAACCTTAGTTATGGAATCAACAAAAACTTTGCCAATAATAGGCAAAGAGTAATCTTGATTATAGGGGACAATAACATGAGTATATTTGACCATGTTCAATCTCGTTATGATTCTCAGCAAGACGAAGAGATGTCATTAGACGAATACTTGAACCTATGTAAAACGGATGTCGGTGCGTATGCAACACCTGCTGAGCGCCTGCTTAAAGCCATCGGTGAACCTAAGATCATAGATACATCAAAAGAACCTAGGTTAAGCCGAATTTTCTCGAACAAATTAATCAAACAATACCCAAGCTTTGAAGCTTTTTACGGTATGGAAGAAGCAATAGAAAGGATCGTTGCTTTTTTAACACATGCGTCTCAAGGTTTGGAAGAATCTAAACAGGTTTTATATCTGCTTGGACCTGTTGGGGGGGGGAAATCCTCTCTTGCAGAAAAGTTAAAAGAATTAATGCAAAGCGTTCCTTTTTACGCCATTAAAGGGTCGCCGGTTTTTGAGTCTCCTTTGTCTGTGTTTGATGTCAGAGAAGACGGCGATATTCTTAATGAAGTTTATGGAATCCCAAGACGTTACCTTAAAGGTTCAATGTCTCCTTGGGCAACAAAACGTCTAACCGAATTTAATGGTGATATCAGCCAGTTTAAAGTGATTAAAGTTTACCCTTCAATTCTGCAACAAGTTGCTATCTCGAAAACAGAGCCAGGTGATGAAAACAACCAAGATATATCCGCACTAGTCGGTAAGGTTGATATTCGTAAGTTGGAGTTTTTCGAGCAAAATGATGCTGATGCCTATAGTTTCTCTGGCGGATTATGCCGAGGTAACCGAGGTATCATGGAATTCGTGGAAATGTTTAAAGCGCCAATTAAAGTGCTGCATCCACTATTAACTGCCACCCAAGAAGGGAATTACAACGGCACTGAAGGGCTAGGTGGTATTCCATTCGATGGCATTATCTTGGCTCACTCGAATGAATCTGAGTGGCAGTCGTTTAAAAATAACAAAACCAACGAAGCCTTTATCGATAGGGTGTATACCGTTAAGGTGCCTTATTGTACTCGTGTATCTGAAGAGATGAGTATTTATCAAAAACTACTCGAACATAGCTCTCTGAAATCGGCTCCATGTGCACCAGATACCTTAAAAATGCTTGCTCAATTTACTGTCTTATCGAGAGTAAAAGAACCTGAGAACTCATCTGTTTATTCAAAAATGAGAATCTATGATGGTGAAACGTTGAAAGATGTGGATCCAAAAGCTAAATCCTTGCAAGAGTATAAAGATGCCGCAGGTGTTGATGAAGGCATGGATGGACTATCGACTCGATTCGCGTTCAAAATCTTATCTAAAGTCTTTAACTTTGATCCAATTGAAGTTGCTGCTAACCCAGTTCATCTTATGTATGTCCTTGAGCAACAAATCGATCAAGAGCAGTTTGATCAAGAGCGACATGATAGATATTTAAGAAGCTTGAAAGAGTACCTTGCGCCACGATACGTTGAGTTTATTGGTAAAGAAATTCAAACGGCTTACTTAGAGTCTTACTCTGAATACGGTCAGAACATCTTTGATAGATATGTGACCTACGCTGACTTTTGGATTCAAGACCAAGAGTACCGAGATCCAGAAACAGGGGATATTTTAGATAGAGCATCAATTAATGATGAGCTGGAAAAAATTGAAAAACCGGCCGGCATTAGCAACCCTAAAGACTTTAGGAATGAAGTGGTTAACTTTGTATTAAGAGCTAGAGCCAATTACAACGGTAAAAACCCTTCATGGTTAAGCTACGAAAAACTCAGGATAGTGATTGAACGCAAAATGTTCTCTAATACGGAAGACTTGTTACCTGTTATTTCGTTTAGTGCTAAATCTTCTACCGAAGATAAGACCAAACATAATGAGTTTGTGAAACGTATGGTGAAACGAGGTTATACAGAGAAACAAGTAAGACTACTTTCTGAGTGGTACTTAAGAGTGCGTAAATCACAGTAAAGAAAACCTAGCAGCATCTCCTTTATAGGAGATGTTGTTAGCCTATTTATAGGCATTGGTAAGAGGCCAGTGTCTCTTCTTTAAGCTGCATAGGAGGTGAGCCCATGTCTTATATAATTGACCGCCGCCTGAATGGAAAGCACAAGAGTAGTGTCAACCGACAGCGATTTTTACGCCGTTACCAAAAGCATATTAAAAAAGCGGTAGAAGAAGCTGTTAACGAAAGAAGCATTAAAGACTTAAACCGTGGTGAGAAAATTACCATACCACAGCAAGATATACATGAACCTTCTTTTGGTCATGGCCAAGGAGGAACTGGATCAATCGTTCACCCAGGTAATAAAGAGTTTAATACTGGGGACCGCATTCCAAAGCCTCCAGGTGGTGGTGGACAAGGGAGTGGCTCTGGAGATGCAAGTGATCAAGGGGAAGGAGAGGACGATTTTGTTTTTCAAATCTCTCAAGAAGAGTTTCTCGATTATGTTTTTGAGGATCTTGAACTCCCTAATCTTTTGCAAAAAGAATTAAAAGAAATTAAAGAGTTTAGTTTAAAGCATGCGGGTATTGTTTCTGATGGTACACCGTCTAAATTAAACATAGTTCGCTCTATGCGAAATGCGCAGGCGCGCCGTATTGCTATGAGCCGAAGTTCTAAAAAGCTTTTACTTGAGATCGAAGCACAAATAGAAGAAATCGAAAAAGAAGATACCGCTCTTAAAGATGAAAAATTCTTAAAAGAGCTATTACTTCAAGCTGAGCAGTTACGTCAAAAAATTGATAAGACACCTTTTTTAGATAGTTATGACCTTAGATATAATCACCATGTAAAAGAACCGAAACCTAGCAGTCAGGCTGTTATGTTTTGCATTATGGATGTGTCGGGTTCAATGACACAGGAAACTAAGAATATTGCCAAGCGTTTTTATATTCTTTTATATCTATTCCTTCGTCGTAATTATGAAAAAATTGAAGTGGTGTTTATCCGACATCATACAAGTGCAAAAGAAGTTACTGAAGAAGAGTTTTTTTATTCACGCGAAACAGGTGGCACCATAGTGTCAAGTGCGCTTAAGTTGATGGATAAAATTATTCAAGATAGGTATCCGTCCAATGCTTGGAACATATACGCAGCACAGGCTTCTGATGGTGATAACTGGGATGATGACTCTGATACTTGTCGTAAAATTTTGGAAGAATCCATCATTGATCAGGTGCAATATTTTACCTATATCGAAATCACACCAAGAAACCACCAGAGCCTTTGGTATGCTTATGAGCAGGTTCAAAATACACACCCAAGCTATTTTTCCATGCGCCACATTACAGACCTGACCGATATTTATCCGGTATTTAGAGATTTGTTCCAAAGGAGGTTGCATGAGTCAAGCCAAAAGTAAGCGGAATTTCTTGTCAACAGGATCTGATTGGACATTTGATTTAATAGAAACCTACGACAAAGAAATCGGCAAAATAGCAGCGGAGTTTGGTTTGGATACTTATCCAAATCAAATCGAAGTCATTAGTTCAGAACAAATGATGGATGCTTATGCATCTGTCGGTATGCCTTTGGGCTACCATCATTGGTCTTATGGTAAACAATTTTTAGATGTTGAACAGAATTATAAGCGCGGCCGTATGGGGCTAGCTTATGAGATAGTGATTAATTCTTCTCCTTGTATTGCTTATCTTATGGAAGAAAACAATATGATGATGCAGGCCTTGGTAATCTCCCATGCCTGTTATGGTCATAACTCCTTTTTTAAAGGGAATTACCTTTTTAAAACTTGGACTGATGCGACGGCAATCATTGACTATCTTGTATTTGCTAAAAAGTATGTTCAAGAGTGTGAAGAGAAGTACGGTATTGAAGATGTCGAGTTAACCTTGGATTCTTGTCATGCCTTGATGAACTTTGGCGTAGATAGGTACAAACGACCTGTACCTTTATCAGCAGAAGAAGAGAAAGCACGAGTGACAGAAAGAGAGCATCAACTGCAGCAGCAAGTTAATGACCTTTGGCGTACTATTCCAAAATCAGATAAGGCGGGCGATGGGGAGGATATGAGAGAGTCCTTTCCTAGTGAGCCGCAAGAAAATCTACTTTATTTTTTAGAAAAGCATGCGCCTCTCTTAAAGCCTTGGCAACGTGAACTGGTCAGAATTGTGCGAAAAATGGCGCAATATTTTTACCCTCAACGACAAACTCAGGTTATGAATGAAGGCTGGGCCTCATTCTGGCATTACACACTTATGAATAGTTTGTATGACAAGGGCTTGGTTGAAGATGGCTTTATTTTAGAGTTCTTACAGTCTCACACTAACGTGGTCTACCAACCCTCTTTTGACTCTCAGTATTACTCTGGTATTAATCCTTATGCTCTTGGGTTTGCTATGTATACAGATATTAAGAGGATTTGTGAAAACCCAACTCAAGAAGATAGAGAGTGGTTTCCTGATTATGTTGATAAACCTTGGTTAGAGATTTTAGATTTTGCTATGCGTAACTTTAAAGATGAGAGCTTTATTTTGCAGTTTTTATCTCCCAAGTTAATGCGCGATTTCCGCTTCTTCGGTTTAGAAAATGATGTGTTAGATCCTTTTGTCGAAGTAAAAGAAATTCATAATGACGAAGGTTATCGTTTGCTAAGAGATAGATTAGCTCAGCAATATAATTTAAGTTATCGAGAACCTAATATTCAGGTGCAAAAAGTCAATATTTTAGGAGATAGGAGCCTAGTGTTAAAACACACGATGAATGGTGATCGACCACTTAATGAAGACACGGTTGAAGTGTTAAAGCACTTTAGACGTCTGTGGGGCTTTGATGTCCGGTTGGAGTCTTGGGGTAAAGATGGCTTAGTGAAAAGCTATACATGTACTGACGATGCTGAGTAGAAGTTAGTGGAGGAAAGCATTAATTGACCAGTGCTTTCCTCTTGATTATCGTTATTAGAATGTGATTACATTTGTTGTTTAACATCTTGAGCAACATCCGCTTTATGAACAAATCCCGAATAATTACTGCCATTGTCACTATGCTAGAACAGCGATTTGAAACGGCTGCGGCTGCGGCACGACAAGCATATGAAGCTGCCACAGATAAAGAAACTGTAGCAGAGAATAAATATGATACATTTGGTTTAGAAGCATCTTATTTAGCCCATGGACAATCTCAGAGGGTGATAGAGTGTGAGAATGACTTAAAGCACTTTTTAGCTGCTGACTTTAAAGTATTTATAGAAGGTGATGAAATTGCCATGGGTGCTTTAATTCGCCTAACCCATGACTCTGGTAAAGAGATGAACTGCTTTATTTCACCTTGTGCTGGTGGCCAGGCTTTCGAATGTGAAGAAACCAGTGGTATTTTGATTACTCCAAGTTCTCCAATGGGGAAATCATTAATGGGTTCTTACCTTGAAGATGAAATTAAAGTCGTAATTGGTCATGAGGCTAAATATTACGAAATTACCCATCTTTCCTAATTCTATTTAATATTTTTCAACCTCTCATAGATAAACACTCGAATCATTTTTTTAGCTATGTTATTTTGCCCGCCCATTTTTTAAAACGAACTGTATAGGCTGATAAATAAATGATAGCTGGATTTGACTATGGTACTTCTAATTGCGCGATATCAGCTATATCTGACGGAACTCAACAAGTTGCTCTTGTTGAGTTAGAGCAAGGTAAATGCTTTGTTCCTTCAACGCTTTATGCATTAGAGCGTGAACTTATCGTTGAATCAGTTGCGCTAAATATCAAAGACAATGTGCATAAGACTGAATTTCTACAGAGTCGTAAGAATCAGTTAACTATGGCACAAAGAGTAAGACGTGAAGCCGATATCCATCAAGATGAGCAAAGCTTATTTTTTGGACGTGATGCTTTTGCTCAATACTTAGCACAACCTGATGAAGGTTATTTTGTAAAGTCGCCTAAATCTTTCTTAGGTGGGAGTGGTTTTAGAGCAGAGTTTATTCATTTTTTTGAAGACGTTGTTACCGCTATGATGCAAAACATCAAGCATCAAGCTGAGCAGAATTTAGGTCATGAATTGCTTCATACGGTTGTTGGCCGCCCAGTCAATTTTCAAGGTATTAATGCGGATAATGCTAACCGACAAGCGTTAGATATCTTAACTACGTCAGCTAAGCGTGCAGGCTTTAAATCGGTTGAGTTTTTATACGAACCAATCGCAGCCGGGTTAGCGTTTGAAAATCGTCTAGAAAATGATAAGACGGTATTGGTGGTAGATATTGGCGGCGGTACGAGTGACTGTGCCATGGTTCGTATGGGGCCAAACTATCGTAACAAGCTTGATCGTTCTGCTGATTTTCTTGGCCATACGGGGGAACGAGTTGGTGGTAATGATTTGGATATTCAGTTAGCAGGTAAAAACCTTATGCCTTTGTTTGGCATGGAGTCTAGTTTGAAAAACGGTCTGCCGATGCCCACTCAAGTATTTTGGGATGCAGTTACAACCAATGATGTTAGTGCTCAAACAAGCTTTAACAGTTTGCAGACACAAGTTCACCTTGAGCAAATGTATCGAGATGCTAAAGAACCAAACTTGTTAGAGCGTTTTATAAACTTGCGTGAAGAAAAGCAAAACTTCCATCTTGTTAGGGATGCAGAGCAATGTAAGATAGCTTTGTCTGATAACCTGATTCATACCTTAGATCTTGGCTATGTTGAGTCTGGCTTAACCTGTGATGTTTCTCGTGATAGTTATGCTGATCGTATTCAACCGCCTTTAACAAAAATGTTGAATCTAATGGAGGAGGTCGTAAAACAAGCTGGTGTGCAACCTGATCTTGTTTTTGTTACCGGTGGTTCTGCTCAATCTCCAGTGATTAGAGAAGCGATTGCTCAAAGGTTAGGGCAAATTGAAATTCTTGATGGGGATCACTTTGGTAGTGTGGCTGCAGGTCTTGGAGTCTGGGCTAACAAAATTTACGCTTAATTGTTGCGATTAGCTTAAGTCCTTTAACATCAAATGAACGTTAAGGGACTTAAGTTTAGATTATTAAATCATGCCTCTATATCGAGTTCAGTCTGAACGGCTTTAACACCGCAGAACATCATCACAAGATTTCTCAAACCAGTATCAATGTCTAGGGCATGTAGGCCTTTAATGGTTTGATCAACTAATGCCATATAGCGCTGCATATAGTTTAAGGTATTAACATTATGACGGCTTAGGGCGCTTTCATAAAATGGAATGCGTTTATCCCAAATCCGCTGTTTTTGGCAAGCTTGTCTAACTGGCATAGTTGCACTGGCCTGAACCAACTTATCTAAAGTCTGAATTTCACGGTTAAGTAGCCATAGCATGATATTGTTATCGACACCCTCAGCACTGAGTTGCTGTAAGCAATGTAACGACTCTTTGACTTTACCCATGAGGATTCGATCGCTTAAATCATAGACAGAGTAACGGCTACTATCAGATACAGATTCAGCAATCATCTGCTCATCAATTTTGCTGCCAGGACCGTGGATTAATACGAGTTTTTCAAGCTCTTGTGATAGGGCTAATAAGTTACCTTCATTACGTTCACAAATTAGTGCAGCAGCATCACGGGTAAGGCTTAGATCTAAGCTGGTGGCTCTTTTTTGTAACCATTGTCCTAGGCGGTTGTTTTCAACTGGCCATATTTGAACAAAAACACCTTGAGATTCAAGTTTAGTGAACCATTTAGTCTTTTGGCTACGACCATCTAACTTAGGTAAGGTGAGCAGAATAATATTATCTGTGCTCAGTTCATTACCTAGCTGAGTTAACGCTTTTGTGTGTTTCTCTGAAAGCTTGTCAATTTGAATATCAAACAGACGCTGAGAAGAGAATAAAGACAGGGCTTGGTTTTCTTGTATTACCTCTTGCCAATCAAATTGAGCATCAGCCACAAAACGTAATCGCTCATCTATACCTTTATTAGGAAGTAAACGACGAATCGTATCACTGGCTTCTTGAACTAATAAGGTTTCATCACCTGAAATAATATAAATCGGGTGAATTTGCTTATTGATAGTTTGTTCAATTTGCTCGGTTTTAATTTTCATCTGATTTTTATCTTAAGCTCATTCTGCTGTTGTTATAAAGGTGAATAAGCTAGATCGTTTACTAACTGTTTGGCTAGATCATCCGCCATGTCTTGCATTTGCTCTTTATTGTAAGCAAGTACAGTATCATCACTAGCATCTTGATTAGATAGAGTTCTTGAGAGCGTTACTATACGAGGACCATACAGAGATTTACCTGTATTGTTGCGAATAAAGTAGCTGGCTTTTAACGTTCTTTCTCTTTCAGTGACGTCATTATTGCTAGCAGTTGATAAGGTTCTATCCGTAAATGTGATTTTAAGCACTTTTAGTTCTAAAACAGTTTCGTCTACTTGAGCATCTTCATCAATGATAGATACATCGGCAAGTATAAGCGACTTATTAAGAGATTGATCAAAACTAGGCATTTCACTTTGAGAATTGAGCTTTAGGTTCTTAAGGGCAAGAGGAATGGGAACTTGCCCTTTTAAATGAAAGCCACATGCGCTGATAAATAGCGCAATAAAACCAATGATGAATGCTTTTGCACTAAATGATATGGATTGCTTTTTTAGCTGAGAAAAGGCCATTTAATTATCCAAATATAGAATGAGAGAAGGTGAGAAAGAGGTTCTCACCTTCTAACCGAACTAGTTTGCGACGATATTGACAAGTCGACCAGGTACAACGATGACTTTGCGAACAGTCTTACCTTCAATAAACTTGATAACATTTTCGTTAGCAAGTGCTAAGGCTTCAATTTCATCATTGGTTGCACTAGCAGAGACAGACATTTCTGCGCGCTTTTTCCCCAATACTTGAACTACGATTGTAAGCTCATCTTTAATTAGAGCGCTTTCGTCAACTTTTGGCCAAGGCGCATCAACGACGTTAGTGTTATGGCCTAGTGCTCCCCATAACTCGTGTGAGATATGTGGCACGATTGGCGAAAGACATAACGTCGCGGCTTCAAGCGCTTCCTGTTCTACTGCTAACCCAAGCTCTGATTTGTCTTCATACTTACTGATTTCATTACACAGCTCCATTAGTGCTGCAATAGCTGTATTGAAGGTCTGACGACGTTCAATATCATCTGTTACTTTAGCAATAGTTTCGTGTGTTTTACGACGTAGCGCTTTTTGCTCAGAGGTTAGTTTGCTTGTATCAAGCACACCGACTGTACCAGCATTAGTATGACGATAAGCCAGAGACCATAAACGGCGTAGGAAACGAGAAGAACCATCAACACCCGCATCATTCCACTCTAATGATTGCTCTGGTGGTGCCGTGAACATGATAAATAGACGTACTGTATCAGCACCGTATCTCTCAATCATTTCTTGAGGATCAACTGTGTTGCCTTTAGATTTAGACATCTTAGTGCCATCTTTATTCACCATACCTTGGGTAAGTAGGCGTTTAAAAGGTTCGTTAGATGTTACTAGGCCTGCATCACGAAGTAATTTGTGGAAAAAGCGAGCGTAAAGTAAGTGCAAAATAGCATGTTCAACACCACCAACGTATTGGTCAACAGGAAGCCAGTAGTTTGCTTCTTCTGTTAGCATCATCTCATCACTTTCAGGGCTGCAATAACGTGCATAGTACCAAGAGGACTCCATAAAGGTGTCAAAGGTATCTGTTTCACGTTCTGCTTGCATGCCTTCAAATTCAATTGCTGAAAACTCAGGGTTGTTTTTGATTGGTGAGTTAACGCCATCCATCACAACGTCTGTTGGAAGTTCAACAGGGAGCTGATCTGCAGGAACAGTTTTAACTTCGCCATTTGGCATATTGATCGTTGGAATTGGTGTCCCCCAATAACGCTGACGGCTAACGCCCCAGTCACGTAGACGGAAGTTAACTTTAATGTCACCTATACCTTGGGTTTTCATCCATTCACTTACAGCCTTAAATGCTGCACTGAAATCTAAACCATCAAATTCACCAGAATTACATAGAATGCCTTTTTCTGTGTAAGCGGCTTTGGTTAGATCAATTTCTTCGTCAACGGCTGTGATAACTTGTTTGATCGGCAGACCATAGGCATTAGCGAATTCAAAATCTCTTTGATCGTGAGCAGGTACAGACATGACTGCGCCTGAACCATAATCCATCAAGACAAAGTTAGCAGCGTAAACTGCAATTTCGTCGCCGGTAATTGGATGAATGGCTTTAAAGCCAGTATCCATCCCTTTTTTCTCCATTGTTGCCATATCAGCTTCAGTCGTGGAGGTTTTCTTACAGTCCGCAATGAAAGTCGCAAGTTCAGGGTTTGTTTGAGCCGCTTCTAAAGTAAGAGGGTGTTCTGTTGCTACCGCCATGTAAGTCACACCCATAATAGTATCTGGGCGTGTTGTGTAAACACTGATTCTATCTTCGTGTTTGTCACCTTTACCTTTGATTGCAAAGCTGAACTCTAGCCCTTCTGAACGGCCAATCCAGTTACGTTGCATGGCTTTAACTTTTTCAGGCCATTCATCTAATTGGTCTAGGTCGTCCAATAATTCTTGCGCGTAATCGGTAATACGGATGAACCATTGTGGAATTTCTTTTCTTTCGACCATCGTGCCACAACGCCAACAACCACCATCTTCAACCTGTTCATTAGCCAGAACGGTTTTATCATGAGGGCACCAGTTAACCGCAGAGGTTTTTTTGTACGCCATGCCTTTTTCAACAAGTTGAGTGAAGAACCACTGTTCCCAACGGTAATACTCTGGTGTGCAAGTCGCAATTTCTCTATCCCAGTCATAACCAAAACCAAGTTGCTTAAGTTGATCTTTCATATAAGCAATGTTTTCTTTAGTCCATTTTGCTGGCGCTGTTTGGTGTTTGATCGCCGCATTTTCAGCAGGAAGACCAAAAGCATCCCAACCCATAGGCTGAAGAACATTTTTACCTTGCATACGCTGGTAACGAGAAATAACGTCACCTATGGTGTAGTTACGCACATGACCCATGTGTAGACGACCACTTGGGTATGGGAACATGGAAAGGCAATAGAACTTTTCCTTGTTGCTATCTGCAACCGCTTTAAATACTTTATTTTCGTCCCAGAATGACTGAGCGATACTTTCTATGTTTTGCGGATTATATTGTTCTTGCATGACGGTAAAATTGTCCCATTTTGGCCTGATAAAAGCGCTTTAGATTCAAGCCTAGTGTTAATTATCGATAGAATTGTTAATTGTGAGCTATTTTATATAGATGAGGCACTAATTAGAAGGCACAAGAGGGTCTAGTTATGAAATCAGATAAAAAAGAAAGCAAAACCAATGAAGGAATCGTAAAAGAGACACGAAAAACACTGGAGGCGGCAAAGTCATGGGTCGTGGATGATGCACATCTTGCCACAGCGTATTGGCACCATAAGATGGGATATATGGAAGCTTGGGTGTCAGCTCATTGGCATTTGGTACTTGAAAAAGGGCATGATGCATTAGAAGAACTTGAAGAAATTGAAGACTTGGGCTTGTTATGGCTTGTTGATCATGTCAATCAAAATCCAGTTCCTTTAGCACACTGCCACACGGCGGGAAGCCATTGTGAGGCGGGTGTGTATTTGTGTATGTCTTGCAGTCAAAACCAAGTGTTAAAGCAAAGTACGGAATTAGATGTCTGTGATAACTGCGGATATGGGGTTTTCTCTAACCATTCTAAATCTGCTGAAGAATAAACTTTATCAGAATTAGACTCACTTATTTCTGGATGAGACTCATCTGGTGGACTAGCTTGTATTGGTGAAAGCTAAAAGCACTAAAACGCCCTTCAAGATTTGCACTGATAACCTTTGCTATATTACTCTTGCCCTCGAAAAATGGTTTCAAGGATAGAAACTGCGCTATAAACTGAAGGACACATCCTCCCTGCTATTTATTTCTTGCTGCCATTTCATCTTAATTTTGTCGAATTTATAGCCTTCTATCATCCTAGTATTTCTTCTATGGCTGAATAGAGTGCGCTTTTTATGCTTGTTAATAAGGATATTAATTATGAAAATGAGCCAACCGCAAAATGTTGCGGCTATATCGGAAGGTGGAAAAACGAGTGAGAACTCCCTAAAACTTGCTAATTTTAACCCTGTTTTACTCTTATCCGTTGGGGTAATCCTAGTTACCTTGCTTGCCTGCTTACTTGCTCCTGAATTGGCTAAAAGTGTTTTTGTTGGTGGGCGTCGTTGGTCTGTTATTAATCTTGATTGGCTCTTTGTGTTAAGTGCGAATTTGCTTTTAGGTTTGTGTTTAGTATTGGCAGTTTCACCGTTAGGTAAAAGAAAACTAGGTAAGGAAGCTGTTCAGTTTTCTAATTTTGCTTGGTATTCAATGATTATTACGACGGGTGTAGGCCTCACCTTGGTATTTTGGGGTGTAACCGAGCCTGCTTCATTTTACACTGATTGGTGGGGGGTGCCTTTTAATCATGCCGCTCACAGTAAGGAAGCAGAAAGTCTTGCTTTAGCTGCTAGCGTTTATCATTGGGGGCTACATCCTTGGGCTATTTATTCTGTTATGGGGCTAACTGTCGCTTATGCATCGTATAACAAAGGCTTACCTCTTAAACTGAGTTCTGTTTTATATCCAATTTTGAAATCGCAAACACATAAACTCAGTGGCAATTTAATAGATGTGCTCGCTGTCGTTGCAACCATATTTGGTGTTGCGACGACAATGGGATTAGGTGCTAGGCAAGCAGCAAAATCCTTAGAATATTTATATGCGATTCCTAATACTCTGATGAGTCAAAGTGCTTTAATACTGATTGCCAGTGTACTACTTTTTTTTGTGATGCATTTAGGCCTTGTAAAAGGGGTTAAAAAATTTAGCCTTGTTAATTTGCTTTTAACTTGTGTTTTTGCAATAAGCTTAGTGCTTTTAACTGACTTAAATACAGCTATCTCAGTTTTTGGGAAGACCGCACTTGAGTACGCCAACAATTTTGTTGCTTTGAGCCAATGGTCAGAGCGTACAGACCTTAAATTCTTTCATGGCTGGACTGTTTTTTATTGGATTTGGTGGTTTTCTTGGGCGCCTTTCATCGGTATTTTTATCGCAAAAATATCAAAAGGGCGAAGTATTAGAGAATGCATTTTTGCTACTCTTGTTATTCCAAGCGTGTTTTCACTCTTTTGGTTTAGCTCTCTTGGTGGCATTGGTTTAGAGCAAATTTCCCAAGGTATAGGCGAAATTATGGAGCCAAGATTGTCTCCGACAACCGCTTTATTTAAGATGCTGACGCTTTTACCTTATAGCCAAATGCTAGCATTTGTCGCCATTGTTCTTGTTCTTCTTTGTTTTGTTTCAACATCGAACGCCTCTATTTATGTCCTTGAGTTACTGACACGTAAACCTGCAACGACAAGAAGCATGGGATTAAGCCATTTTTGGGTGCTCGCGCAGGCAGGGGTTGCGATGAGTCTATTAATATTTGGTGGTAAAAAAGCACTGGAATCAGCTCAGTCAGCATCGTTACTTGTCGGTGTTTTATTATGCGTGTTATTGCTAATGGCTAGTGCGTGTCTGATTTATAATTTGAAGAAAGATAATGGCTAGTGCTCTTCGCTTTAGTGATTTTTCTTAGGGTATAAGTAAGGGGTAGTATCACTAAATATAAAAAAAGCCAACGTGTAAATAGTTGGCTTTTTAGGTTTTAGTCTTTTGCTCTAATGGTGAAATAGAGAGAATAAAGAAGTATCAGCGAGAAAAGAAAGCTCAATACAACGAGATTGCCATATTGCACATAAGGAGTAATGCCCTTCAGCAGTTTCACTTCAGCAGTCAGGCTTGCGCGTGTGAATTGGGGGAGTTGCTTTTGGATGCTGCCTTCTGCATCCATAATTGCTGTCACACCCGTGTTAGTTGCTCTGATTAAGTAGCGGCTGCTTTCTTTGGCTCTGAACTGGGCTATTTGTAAATGTTGTAAAGGGCCAATTGATTCACCAAACCAGCCATCATTACTAACGGTTAGAAGAATGTCACTGTCTCTAACCATGCTACGTACTAGCTCAGGGTAAACAATTTCATAACAAATAAAACTGGATATTGCCCATTCACCAATTTGTAAACTAGGTTGATTGCTCTCTCCTTTTTGGAAAGAGGTCATTGGCTGTCCAAAGATATCGAAAATAGGACCAAGTAATTCTTGAAAAGGGATATATTCGCCAAAAGGAACCAGCTTTTGCTTAAGATATAAGCCAAAGCCATCCCCGAAAGTCCAAAGTCCATTGTAAAAACGACCTTGACCAAGTGCTTTATCGGGAGATTGTGTAAATACAGGCACACCTGTAATTAAGCTGGTATTGGACTCTTTCAAGATTTTATCAAATGGCGCTAAAAAGGGTTCAACTTGATGATGTAAGTAAGTAATGGCGGTTTCTGGCCATATAATCAAGTCACTATCTAGGTGTTCTAGGCTAGTAGCTTGATAATAGTCGAGGGTTGGTCCAGCATTTTCTGGTAACCATTTCTCGTCTTGTTTTATATTTCCTTGAATCAATGTTGTCTTTAGTTTGCCAATCTCTTCACTGAACTGAATTTCGGAATGAGGCAGGTAAAGGCTTGCTCCCCATGTAATGATCAGCGCAAAACAGAGTAATGATTGTTTTTTAAAACCTTCGAAAAACACAGCCGTAGGCAGGCTAAAAGTTAAAATAGAAAGACTGCTTAATAGCCATATGCCACCAATTGGCGATAATTCAAACGCCCAAGTCGAATGCAAACTATATCCTGGCAAAAGCCAAGGAAAGCCCGTAAATAGGGTGCTACGCAAAAACTCACTAAGAAGTAGGCTAATGGTAAAAATGAGACTAATTGGCCATTGTTTGAATTTGTTTATGACTTTCCAGGTAATACTAAAAGCGAATGCGTAAAAACTGGCTAATAAAGCAACAAAGGCTAAGGTGATTAAAATGGAAAGTAGTAAGCCAATTTGACCATAGGTGGCAATACTGACATAAACCCATGAGATACCCGCACCAAAAAAGCCTAGCCCTAATGCTAAACCACTTTTAAATGCTGTTTTTAATGTATCCGCCTGTTTTATAAACCAAATGCTAGAGCAAATTGTAACAACATATGCAGGCCAAATATTAAAAGGTGCGAAAGCTAAAACTCCCAGCATACCGCTTACTAAGGCAAAGAAGTAATCTACTTTATTGCCATATTTAGCCTTAGATTGGGCGATGAGGTTACTAAGCTTAGTTAGTAGACTTAAAGGCAGTTTGTGAGCTGTTAAACGTCCATGTTTCATTATTAATTAGGCAAAGTCTTCGGCTTCTGGAAAGGTAACCTGTAACGTTTTAACGCGACGACCATCCGACTTCACAACAGTGAAATTAATATCATCGATTGCTATTTCTTCTCCACGGCTTGGAACATGTCCGAATCGCTGAACAATGATACCGCCAATAGTATCAAACTCTTCTTCGCTGAATTGCGTTTTAAAGTACTGGTTAAAGTCTTCAACCGCATAAAGCGCAGGCACATGGTAAGTTCCAGGTGACTCTAGTTTTTGTACATCTTCATTTTCTAGTTTGTCTGTTTCATCTTCAATTTCACCGACAATCTGCTCTAGAACATCTTCAATTGTCACTAAACCAGAAACACTGCCATATTCATCTAATACTATCGCCATATGGTAGCGTTTAGTTCTAAACTCATTTAACAGAACATTTAAACGCTTACTTTCAGGGATAAAATTAGCTTCTCTTAGCCTTTCTAAAAAATGCTCGTTAGTCACATCTCCTTCGTTAAAAAGAAGAGGAAGCAAGTCTTTGGCAAGTAATACGCCCAATATTTCATCGGAATCTTCACCCACAACAGGAAAGCGTGAGTGTGATGATTCAATAATTTTTCTCAAGGTTGTTTTTGGGTCATCGTCTGACTTTACTACCACCATTTGAGAGGGAGGGATCATTATGTCTCTAACTTGAACCTCGGAAACCTCAAGTGCACCTTCGATAATCGTAAATGCATCTTTGTCGATAACTTCTGATTGAACAGAAGCCTCCAGTAGATTGATAATATCTTCTCTACTTTTTGGTTCATCATTAAAAGCCTGACTTAGGCGCTCAAACCAAGATTTTGGCTGTTGATCGTTTGAGGGACTCGATCGGTCTTCGCTCATAGTAGTCTGATCTCACTCATTTATCAGATAGGGATTTGGGATCTTTAATTGCGCAAGTATGCTTATTTCTAAGCTTTCCATTTCTTGCGCATCATCTTCATTTATATGGTCATAACCAAGTAAATGCAAGGTACCATGAATTACCATATGTGCCCAATGATGAAATAAGGTTTTATTTTGATCTTTTGCTTCTAGCTCAACAACCTGCTTACAAATAATGAGATCCCCTAGAAGAGGTATTTCTATTCCTTCAGGTACATCGAAAGGAAAAGATAACACATTGGTTGTCTTGTCTTTTCCACGATACTGGTGATTAAGCTGTTGGCTTTCTTCTTCATCGACAATACGCACTGTTAGCTCAAAAACAGTGCCATGATCAGGAAGTGCTGGAGCAATCCAGCTAACAAAATCTTGCTCACTGGGTAAGTTGTCAGTATTTACACTTGCAAGTTGTAAATCGAGATCTAAGTTTGTCATCTTATTCACTGTCTGCATTTAGCATTTCTGCTTTTTCTTGTTGAGCTTTGATATTAGCGGCTTTTTTTGCTTCACGTTCTTTTTCTTGCTCTTCATCAAAAGCATCATAAGCTTCAACAATGCGTTGCACAAGAGGGTGTCTGACTACATCCATAGAGCTGAATTGAGTCATGCTAATACCTTTAACATTATCCAATACATGCATTGCATGAGCTAAACCAGATGAGGTGCCTCTTGGTAGATCCACTTGAGTTCTATCACCCGTAATAACAGCGGTTGAACCAAAGCCAATACGGGTTAGAAACATTTTCATCTGTTCTCTTGTGGTGTTTTGGGACTCATCAAGAATAATGAAGGCGTTATTAAGAGTACGACCACGCATGAAGGCTAAAGGTGCAATCTCGATAACATTTTTTTCAATGAGTTTGTCAACTAGTTCAAAACCAAGCATTTCATACAAGGCGTCATAAAGGGGGCGTAAATATGGGTCGATTTTCTGGGTTAAGTCACCTGGTAGGAAACCCAGCTTCTCGCCTGCTTCAACGGCAGGACGTACTAGCATAATACGTTCAACTCTATCACTCTCAAGCGCTTCGACTGCACAAGCAACGGCCAGATAAGTTTTACCTGTACCAGCAGGACCAATACCAAAGTTGATATCATTTTGGCGTATCTGCTTAACGTAACCTTGTTGATTACGGCCTTTTGCCTTCACATGCAGCTTACGAGTTTTAATCGTCTGAAACTCAGGCGTAGTATCTTGAGAGGTTAAGGCTTCTACCGCCGACTCTTGTAAAAACAAATGAATCATTTGCGGGCTTAAGTCGGCTTCAACCAATGCCTCACGGTACAAGTTTTCAAGTAATGTTTTACAGTTTGATAGGGCCTTTTTGTCAGAGCCAGTTATGGTAAAAAGCTCTCCACGATAACCTATCTCTACTTCAAGCCTTTCCTCGATAAGTTTTAAATTACTATCAAGTTGGCCACAAAGGTTGGCGAGTGCTGCAGCCTGAGCCGGCTGCAGTCTTGTATGTAGGGTTGCTAGTGTGTCCAAGAGTTACCTTAAAACGAAAGTGAGTGTTAAAAATTAAGCTAGTTCAAACTCTAATTCTAGTTCAGAGCTGATCATCTCACCTAATAAAGAATTAGGATAAGCGTTCGTGATAATAACGTCTGCAAATTTACCAACTAGCTGAGGTTCTACTGCCGAGAAGTTAACAATTCGGTTGTTTTCAGTTCTACCTTGCATTTGGCCTGGATCTCTGGGCGAATATCCACTCACTAAAATGCGCTGAGTCGTACCTATCATCGCTTGACTGTAGTCATAGGCGTGCTGTTTGATACGGCGTTGTAAAATTGCAAGTCGCTGTTTTTTAACGTCTTCTGAAATGTTATCTTCTAAATCAGATGCTGGTGTACCAGGCCTTTGGCTATAAATAAAGCTAAAGGAGTGGTCAAAACCTATCTCTTGAATCAGGTTCATCGTATCAATAAAGTCGTCATCGGTTTCACCTGGAAAGCCGATAATGAAGTCAGACGATAAGCTAATACCTGGACGTGCTTCTTTAATACGATTTATTTTATCGATATAAGATTGTCTGTCGTGGCCACGCTTCATTGCTTTAAGAATATTATCAGCACCACTTTGGACAGGTAAGTGTAAATGACTGACGAGTTTTGGAATATTTCTAAAGGCTTCTATCAAGCTATCGGTGAACTCTACAGGGTGAGAGGTCGTAAAACGAATTCTCTCAACGCCATCAATTTGAGCAATAGCGCTGATAACATCTGCAAGATCTGATTCTATGCCATCTGAATCTGTCCCTCGATAAGCATTAACATTCTGCCCAAGTAGGTGAATTTCACGGACACCTTGTTCTGCTAGTTGCATCACTTCTACAAGAATATCAGTGAAAGGTCGGCTGACTTCTTCACCACGGGTATAAGGTACAACACAGAAAGTGCAGTATTTACTACAGCCTTCCATAATAGAAACGAATGCTTCAGCACCTTCTACTTTTGGTGCTGGAAGGTGGTCAAACTTTTCAATTTCAGGGAAAGTAATGTCTGTAATAGGAATGGAGTTTGCCGCCGCATCAACCATCTCAGGCAATTTGTGTAAGGTCTGGGGGCCAAAAATCATATCAACATGCTTGGCTCTTTTGCGGATGGAATCACCTTCTTGACTGGCAACACAACCACCTACACCAATTTTTAAATCTGGATTCTTATCTTTTAGCTTTTTCCAACGACCAAGCTGATGGTAAACCTTATCTTGTGCTTTTTCTCGAATAGAGCAGGTGTTTAAAAGGAGCACGTCTGCTTCTTCAGCATTATCCGTAAGTTCCATTTCGTGGCTATCGCCAAGTAAATCTGCCATACGAGATGAATCATATTCATTCATTTGGCATCCATGGGTCTGGATGAAAAGTTTTTTTGCCATTGTGATGTTAAGAACCGCGTAATTAATCTAGATAAAAAGGTGTCAGTTAGACTTGGTCGACATTATATGGAGCTTTGCATTAGAAACCTAGACTAGAATACTAAACATTCAATTTTTATTAACATTTATGAAGCTAGCTAGAGTTTTGAAGACGTGCTCTTGACCCTAATTTTTGGACGTTCACAAGTTAGTAATAAGCTTTAGAGTTCATCGAACTAAAATTTTGCAGATTGAAAACAAGAAAAACTACTCATTAAGATCTAATCTTGAAATACAGGGATAGGATTAACAGCATCGGTTTTCTCATTTTATCGGGATGGTGAATCTATTATGGGGCAAGTTGTTTGCAAAAACTTTTCTTCTTTAGATCATGAGCTAAAGAAAGACTTAGTAGAATGTTATAAAGAAGCTCAGCTAGAGATTGAAGAGATCATTAATGATATTGAAGATCAGGGCTTTGCTTTTGAGAAGCTAGATACCTTGTTTCGATCATTGCATAGTATGAAGGGAAACTGCTCTGTCTGCTTTCTTGACCCCCTAGTTGAAGTGCTTCATAAACTCGAAGAAATCGTTGATGGCATGCGAGGGCACTATATAGCATATACCGTTTCTTTGGGTGAACTTACGAATACGATAATAGAAGAGGTAGGGGCTATTCTCCGAGAACTTTTTAGCTCTCATGTTGTTGAAGATGATCAACTCGTTTTAATGAGGGATCAATTAACAGAATTATATGATCTTGAAGACGATGCTTTAAGAGGGACTAAGGCTGAAAAAGTGCTTACCCTGTTAGCAGAAGAAGGTGCCCAGGATGCTGATGATGAAACGGATGTATTGTTAGTAAAGGCCGAGTTCTCAACTGAGCAAATTGCTGATATAGAGCAGTTTAAAGCCTTATCTGCCAAGTTAAATAAATTATTAGGTTACTCGCCTGAGAGAGGGGAGCGAATCGTTAAATTGTGTCTCTTGATAAATAATGATCTTAGTAATCCTGTTGATGCAGCCCAATTAAGTGCTGCTGCTTATATGCATGGTATGGGGAGAGCCTTGGTACTAAAAGCACAGGATGATGAGCAAGCTAAAATAGCAGCAGAAATAAATCACCCTATTGTTGGCGCTCAGCTTCTTAGTAAACATCCTGGCTGGGAAGAGGCTGTTGTTATTGTTAAAAGCCATGAAGAGCGTTTTGATGGGACCGGTTTTCCAGAAGCATTAGTCGGCTCTTTGATACCCCCTGGCGCTTTTGTTTTGTCTATGGCTGTTAAGTTCATTGATCTTGTCTGGGGAGCTTCCGGTAACGAATATAAGTCGAGTGCAATGAAAGCGGTTCAGAAAATTAACTTTGAAAGTGGAAAGCAATTTCCTCCACATTTTATAGATGTTTTTAATCAAACGATTAGAAAAGTGTTGGTTGCGAAAAATAGATGAACATAAAAAAAGCCAGCATGGTAAACATGCTGGCTTTGTCTTAGGGTCAAAAGCTTATTGAGCTAGCCCTTCTTGATCGGCAAGATCTTTAGTTAGTTTATCGACTAAAGATTGTTTTAAGGTTAATTGCTGTTGTAGGGATTCGATTCTTTCTCTAAGAACCTCTTGCTGTTTGCTCGCTTCAGCTAAAGATGATTGCTCTTGACTAAGCTTGTTTTGGCTGGCTTCCAGTTTGGCTTGTAAGCTGGCAACTTCATTTTCAAGTCTTGTTGCCGTGTCTGTATTGGTGAGTTCATCAATCAGTTCAACTATCATGTCTTTTTGTACACGTACTGGCTTGTTTCTAAAGTCAGAGCCGTCAATTGCTTTAGAAATTTCAAGTAAACGGTTTTCAACTTCAAGTGCAACCGCTTCAAACTTAAGGTTAGAAGTAGATCTTAAGCGTTGAACTTCATTGGCAACTTGCGTTGTGTGATCAATCTCAAATTTCACTTTTTCAGTAGCGGCCAGAATAACCTCTTGGTTACGTGCATTGTTCTCTACTTCGCTGGTTGCCAGCGATAATTCTGCTGTCGCTTTGCTATAGCTGATAGGGGCAAGTGTCGCTATACCACTCTTTTTAAGTTGAGCAATTTCTTTTTCTAAAGGTTCAATATTTACTTTAAGAACTACTTTCACTTCTAGCTTTTTGGCTGTGTTTAAAAATGCCGCTTGTTTATTTTGGGCATCACCAATATCGTTATCTGCTACATAGGCAAATAAAGAAACATAGGCATTTTTAACTGTACGGTAGTTTTGTTTAAAATGTTTTTCAGCTTCAATCGTATCTAGGTATTCCATTTGATCAATTGAATCGGCCAGAATGGTGTCAGCCTTGTTCTTCAATTCAAGTAGCTTGGCGTGATTTACTTTTACGATTGCTAATTTCTCGTTGTACTCTTCCGCATAAGTGCCAGAGGAAAAAATAGAATAATCTTTAACTGCTTTTGCTGGGTCATCTGCAAAATTTTCATAAACATCAACCGCTTTAGCCCAAGAGCTTAAAGTCTCTTTGTAAATGCTTTTTGAATATAGCTCTAAAGGCTCGATTTCCTTCATCTTGCCTAGCCATAGCTCATAATCCGCTTTGGCAGAGTTATATATGCTTTCTGCTTGAACACTTTCATCTACAGGTGAAATACTGCCAGCAACTTCTGCTGGTTTGGTGCTCGAACTTCCACATGCGGCTAAGGTGGCACCCGTTACAATGACCAATGCACATTTTTGAAATTTGTTCATATCATATCCCTAAAAAGACATATTTTTTTGGTTGGTTTGGTAAAGGTTAACATTCTGTGGCTAATGTTTAAAAAGATATCTGGTTATTTCTAATGCTTATAAGTTAATGCTGAAAAAGGCTTTTATCAAGATGGATTTTATCCCTACCTTTAAATGTATAAGCTTTTAAATCCCTCGGGAAGAATTTATAAAAAATAGTTTGAAGAGAGTTTCATTTAATTACATAAAAATAGCCTGTTAGTGCCTTAATTCTAATGTTTTCTTCTATTTTTAGTAAATGGATGTAAAAGGATAAGGCTATGCAAGTATATACAAAGAGTATTCTAGTTAAGTTGTTTGTCCCCGTTATTTTGATATTTATCATAATGGGAATGGTCCTGGTAACTTACTTTTCTTCTGCTATGCGGGAAAATGCTGAGGATAGTGCCTTACCATCTGCAATTAGCACGGTGCAACAATATAAAACCATACGAGGCTATTATACTAATAATGTTGTTAAGAAGGTGTTGGCTGGATCTAGCATGAAGCCGCACTTTGAACACAAATCTAATGCTAGTCAAATACCTTTACCTGCCACCTTCATACATGACCTTAGCGATGAGTTTTCAAAGCAAGGCATGACATTAAAGCTTTATAGCCAATTTCCTTTTCCAAACCGCAAAAACCGTCAGTTAGATGAGTTTGGTGCAAAAGCTTGGTCTCAGTTAAATAGTGACCCAGGAGCAACGGTGAGTAGAGTAGAGAACATTGACGGGCGAGAAGTGGTACGAGTTGCCCTTGCCGATACTATGACTCAGCAAGGCTGTGTCAACTGTCATAACGCTCATCCTGATACGCCGAAAACTGGCTGGAAGCTAGGTGATGTACGTGGTGTACTAGAAGTACAGATTCCCATTGATGAGCAAATAGCGGCAGGTAATGCGCTTAACTTAAACTTAGCTAGTTTCTTAGTGGTTACTCTTATCGTCTCTTTATTAGCTCTTATGTTCACCTTTAAGCGCTTAGTTACTGTGAGATTAAATAATGTCAGCCAAGCTTTACAAGGAATAGCAGATGGTAAGGGTAATTTGTCCCAAAGGCTTGATGTCTCTGTTAATGATGAGTTAGGTGCAATTTCTACTGCATTTAATAGCTTTATGGAGAAAATGGAAGCGTCCTTAAGTGTGGTTGCTAATCAGGTGGGTGGATTGGTAAGTACTTCTAAGTCCTTGGCTGGTGTGGCTGAGCGCTCTCAGCAAGGAATCGTAAGGCAGCAAGAAGAAACCGATTTGGTCGCAACGGCGATGAATGAGATGACGACAACGGCTCAACAAGTTGCGGAGTTAACATCAAGCGCCTCTCTCAGTGCGCAACAAACTCAGGAAGACGCGGAAAAAGGAAAACAAGTAGTCGTTTCCAATATGCAGGCGGTGCAGGCGTTATCCAAAGAGATGCAACTCTCTGCTGATGTTGTCACTAAGCTTGAGGCTGATAGTCAAAATATAGGTGGAGTGCTAGATGTGATTCGTGGCATTGCAGAGCAAACTAACTTGCTGGCGCTCAATGCTGCGATAGAAGCTGCGAGAGCTGGCGAGCAAGGGCGAGGTTTTGCTGTTGTTGCTGATGAAGTGAGAACTTTAGCTAGCCGTACTCAAGCATCCACAGAAGAGATACAAACCATGATTACTCGACTGCAAGATGGTGCGAAAGAGGCGGTGACAACCATAGTCAGAGGTAATCAGAGTTTGAGTTCTAGCTTGGAAAATGCCGATGAAACGAATGCTATGATTGAGAGTATTGCTCAATCGACTAAAAATATTTACGACCTCAATAGCCAGATTGCTGCGGCAGCTGAGGAGCAAACAAGGGTGAGTGACGAGATAAATCGTAATATTAGTAATATTGTTGATGTAGCGGAAAACAATACCCATGATACTGAACAACTATTAACCTCGGTTGATAAAATTGGGGATGCGGTTAAATCGGTTAATCAGCAATTGAAAGGGTTATCTGACGATTAAAGTGGTAGTGTTATAAGACGCCTATTATTAAATTTTAATAGGCGTTTTTTTGTTGCTAGTGCTTAAAAGGGACAAACAGCGATAAATTTTAACCAAGCTGTGGTGAAAGGGTGGCTAAATTCAAGACGGTAAGCATGTAGGTGAAGACGTTTGTCTGCCTTAGAGCACATATCATCATAAAACTCATCACCTAAAATTGGGTGGTGCATACTCTGCATATGCACCCTTAATTGATGAGAGCGACCTGTGATAGGAAAAAGAGCAACACGACTATGCTGTTTGTCATCTTGTTGGCGAATGATTTTCCAGTGAGTTGTTGCTTGCTTTCCCCATTCTCTGTGTACCATTTGCCTTGGCCGATTAGGCCAATCACAAATGAGAGGTTTAGAGATGGTGCCTTCTTTGGCGACTACTTGGCCTCTTAAAATTGCTCGATATTCTTTTTGTACGCGCCTTTCACGAAAGTGTTCGGATAAGCGTTTATGGCACTCTAAGGTTTTTGCTACGATAATGAGGCCGGAAGTGGCGTAGTCAAGTCGATGTACGGCATGAGCTTCACCGAACAAATTAAAAGCTCTATGGGTGATGCTGTCTTGTTTTTCTATCCCTCTTCCTGGTACAGATAAAAAGTTCGCTGGCTTATTAATGACAGCGAACCATTCATCTTCATAGAGAATATTTAAAATCTCGTGTGCAGGCATTGTTACTAAGGTTTTGTTGTCAGAATAATGCGGATCGCATCTAAGCGAATTTGGCAATCATCAATACGACTTAACCCTTCTTGTAAGTTGTTTTCTAAACGCTCAACTTCCTCGTCTTTGATTTGGTTGTTTTGCTTTTGTAATTCAATCAAGCGATCTAGTTCACCTTGCCACTTTCTCTGATACTCATGTTTGGCTTGCGAAATAATCGGCCTAGCCTGCTCATGGGCATTCAGTTGGTGGTTCTGTAGTAGCTCAATTAGGTCTTTGCGCAAGGCTGCAACCCATTGTTCAGCAACACGGTTAGGTACGCTTTTTAGACGATCCGCCCATTTCTCAGGGGTGAACTGACTATGTAAAAATTTACCGTTGGCGTCAGATAGCTGCCAAATAGGAGTCATTGGTAAAGACTGGCTCAGTTTTAGGCGCGGATGAGCGCTTGCTTCAATCACAAATAGGCTTTCTATTAGTACAGTACCTTCAGGTAATGCAGCAATAGGCATAGTCGATGCTGTTAGCTTGCTTGAATCAAAAGTATGGACTTCATCCATCAGCATAGAAATTAATGGGTGCTCCCATGTGGCAAAAGCCACATCTTCCCTTTGACTTGCCTTACGACGATTTAAAACTAAGGTTTTGCCTTCTTCTTCAATGCCTGGTAATGCCTCTAACATCATGTCAGTAGAAGGGCGGATGAACCATTCGCTTTCATCACCTTCTTTTTCAATACGATCGGTATGGATATTGAATGCGTGAGTGACCTTTTCGATATACTCATCTAAGCCTGCTGATGCGTTTTCTTCTATATTTTCAATCAGCTCTTTTGCTCTTTCTGGACGACAAGACGTCATCTCGAGCAATCGATTTCGTCCTTGGTCAAGTTGAATCAATAGCGCTTGATGGTAAGCTTTAGCTTCAGCAATCAAGGTATCGTCATCGTCATTGCCTTGTAAGAAACTGGCTAAGCTATCTTTAAAGGTGTGATTTACTTTGTCGCCACAAGGTGTCGTATGACAGAATGCATTCAAAGCAAGGTGGTACCATTGATACAGCCTTTCTTGCACTGTGCCTTCGATGTAAGGTACATGAATTTTGACATCTTGGGTTTGGCCAAGACGATCAAGACGACCAATACGCTGTTCTAATAAATCTGGATGTTCAGGTAGATCATACATAACTAAGTTATGGCTAAATTGGAAGTTACGACCTTCACTGCCGATTTCAGAACAAACCAATACTTGCGCGCCGTCTGGGTCTGCAAAATAGGCTGCTGCTCTATCTCGGTGAATAAGTGGCATTTGTTCATGGAAGTCTGCACTTTGGAAGCCGGCAAAAGTCAGCTGTTCACTTAGCCATTGAGCCATGTCCGAGCTATGACAAATAACTAAAACTTTATCTGCCTGACATTCTAAGAATTCTTTTAGCCATTCCCAGCGTGGATCTTCACCCCATTTAGCTTGTTCTAAACTGTTCTGCGGGAACACAGAGTCTTGGCTATAACTATGAGTAGGGTTAGGTGTTAATGGGTAGTGAGTGAGTATTCTATCTGGGAATCCGCCAATTGCTGCGCGTGTGTTACGAAAAACCTCACGACCGGTACCATGTCGGTCAATCAACCAGCTAATGGCATCTTGAACAGCCATTTCAAATGTTTCATCATCTTTAGTGTTTAAAGACTGAAACCATTCTTTAGAACTTACTTCTTTTAAATACGGGGCGAACCATTTGTCCCAGTCTGGGCGAGCTTCTGGCTCTTTACCTTGTGTTAAAGGTAAAAGCTGTTCTGCTAACAAAGCGGCTTGCTTAAAGTCTGCTTGCTGTTCTTGGTATTGTGAAAAATCATGGTAACTTTCAGGGTCAAGTAACTGCAGACGAGAAAAGTGCTCTTCTTCACCTGTTTGTTCTGGTGTAGCACTTAATAGTAATAAAGATTCAGACTTAGCCGCTAAGGCAGCAGCGAGTTGATAACCGTTACTTGGTGCCTCTGGGCTCCAGCTTAAGTGGTGTGCTTCATCGATAATTACCATGTCCCAATCAGCACTTAGCATTTGTTGTGCTGCTTTCCCATTACCTGCTACCCAATCGATTGGTGCAATAACAAGTGGCTGCTCTTCAAATAAATTAGCGTCTTCATCCCAGCTTTCTTCGTAAGCTGTTTCGTTAATTAATGAAAAGTGTTGGTGGAAACGACGTAACATCTCAACTAGCCACTGATGCTGTAAGTTAGTTGGTGTCAGAATAAGTGCGCGTTTACATAGGCCATTTAGCATTCTATGGTGAAGAATCAAACCCGCTTCTAGGGTTTTACCCATACCTACTTCATCACAAAGTAGTGCACGTGCTTTCGGGCGATTTGCAATATCGTGAGCAAGGTAGATCTGATGAGGTAGTAATTCAGCTTTTAACCCCATTAGGCCCCTAACTTCAGAGCTGGCTAATTTAGACTGATGATTTAGCGTCTGGTGGCGTAGGTCAAACCACATACGTTTCGCAGGAGAAAGAGACAATAGGGCGTCAATTTCATTTTTATCATTGCGAGGGAACTGAATAATTGATTCTTCTATCCAATCATCTCCAATAAAATACTCAACAAGACCGTCAATTTCGCGTACTTCTTCAATAACAAACGCTTCATCTTGGAAGTAAAGTTCGTCACCTTCAGTCAAGGTACGTCTAACTAGGCTAGTTTGTGATACAGAGTAATGGCGATCTATTTCTGACTCTGCAAAATGTACAGTGAAAGACTTAGATTCTAATTCTACTATCATGCCGACACCTAGATCAGGTTCGTTACGGCTACTCCATCTTTGTCCGGTTTGGTACATATTAATTATTCATCCACATTTGTAAGGGTCAGGCTGCCTTGACATAAATTGGTCAAGATAGCTTTTTGTTCTATCCAAGAGTTAGGTATGACAGCTAAATCAAAAATAATGTCTGTATCAAAATGTTTATTGATTACGTCAATGTCACTTTGTTCTAACCAATACTCTACCTTGCCTAATAAAGCGTAGGATATTTTCAGCTGTATATTATCTCTTGGAAATATTTGTTGGGTTTGGGTATTTGTTAGTGCTTCTTGTACTGCTTGACTATATGCGCGTACCAATCCTCCAGCACCGAGCTTGATACCGCCAAAATAACGGGTAACAACAACACAGGTTTCGCCAAAATCTGAATGCTGCAATACATTTAACATAGGCTTTCCTGCCGTCCCTTTAGGTTCACCATCATCGCTTTGATCCCATAAATGCACATTGTCTGGGTGACCTGCGACAAATGCTGAACAATGGTGGTTGGCATCAGGGAATTTGTCTCTCACGCTCTGTATAAATGCTTTTGCCTCGGCTCTCCCTTTGGTACGACATACCTGAGTGATGAATTGACTTTTCTTGATAGTAAGATCAAAACGCTGAGGCTCAGTTGGGCTTAAGAAATAATCCATGTACACTTGAATAAATAGTTTTGATGATTGATTTATATATGATTTTAGCAGGTGGCAAGTAAATGAATAATGATCAAATAGTGAATATGATCGAGCCTTTTTCTTTGGCGATAAGCGGCTTTTTTATCGGGGTCATTCTTTGCATTGTGCTTTTTTTATCTATTGTACATTCAATGCGCCGTAAGTGGCAGCTTGATAAAGAAAAAAGTGAACAAGAATTACTAAAACAAGCCAATGAAAATCAAGAACTTGATAGAAAACTTTTACATCAGTCTGAGCTAATCCACTCGATGGAAAAAGAAACTTTGATTCTGGAGCAACAATTTGCAGCGGCACAAACGGTTTGGCAAGAGAAGGATGCCTTGTTTCAATCTCAAAAGCGTCAGATGGAAGTTGAGTTTAAACAACTTGCGCAAGATATAATGCAGCAACAGCAGAGCAAGATGCTATCTGAAAATGAAAAGCAGTTAGGCTCTTTGTTGAATCCGTTAGGAAACCAAATTAAGCACTTTCAAGAAAAGGTTGAGCAGAGTTATCAAGCAGAGGCAAAAGAGCGTTTCTCCTTGGTTCGTGAAATTAAAAATCTACAACAACTGAATCAGCGAATTAGTGATGATGCCGCAGGATTAACGCAAGCGCTAAAAGGCCAAAACAAAATTCAAGGTGGTTGGGGAGAAGTTATTCTTGAGCGTGTTTTAGAGCGCTCAGGTTTAGAAAAGGGAAGGGAGTATCAAGTTCAAGTTTCTACTACAACAGAATCTGGCAGGCGATTACAGCCTGATGTTATTGTTAATTTGCCTGAAGGAAAGCAAATTATCATAGACGCAAAAATGGTTTTGATTAGCTATCTTGCTTATGTGGAAGCACAAACAGAAGAAGAAAAGCAGAAGGCATTAAAACAGCACTTGGATGCCATCAAGCGCCATATTAAAGATTTAAGTAGTAAGGCTTACGATACTTTACCCGGGGTGACAAGTTTAGATTTTGTACTCTTGTTTATTCCTATTGAGGCGGCTTATTTGCTAGGTATTCAAGCAGACGCAAATGTGTTTAGTGATGCTTTTGATAAAAATATTATCGTAGTCGGGCCATCTAATTTGCTGGCAACCTTAAGGACAATTCAGAACATTTGGCGTAATGAAAAGCAAAGTCAAAATGCGGTCGAAATTGCGAAGCAGGCAGGTGCCATGTATGACAAATTTGTTGGCTTTGTCCAAGATATGGATGAAGTCGGTAATCGCCTAAATATGGCACAAAAAGGTTATGACAATGCGATGAATAAGCTTAATTCTGGACGTGGTAACTTGGTGATGCGTGCACAGCAATTAAAAGTGATGGGGGCAAAAACCAATAAGAAAATACCCAATGCTCACCTTGAAGAGTCTCAAACAAGTTTAGCTTTGGATGACAATAAACTTGAATGAGATACTAGAAGAAATGTCTTGAAGTGTTAACTGTGACCTATTGAGGGCTAAACACCTGTTAGTCATTTAATTATTGTTTAAGAGTTCATCCTGAATATTCCAAAGTAAGTTTACTGATTTAGCATAGCGAATATTCATACTGTCCATCTCGACACCCGCACAGGCTCTTTCCATTGATTCGTTTTCTTTAAGCGATTTAGAGTAAGCTGTTAGGCTAATCTCAAGTCCGGTATCGAGATAGTCAAGCTGCACCTTGGTTAAGTCAATATAGTGTTTGTGTGATCTTAATAAGAAACCTAAATCAGCTAATATTTGGTTTCTAGCAGGCAACTTAGCGATGGCCTGTTTAATGTTTTCATCTTCTGCCAAAGAATTTAGATCTATGTGAATAAGAATATCTTCAACATTCGCATTATGTTGACGAATCTTGGCAGAAACCAGTTCCCCTAAATAGTGACCTTCACTGGCACTAATGTGTTTATCGACTTCTAGGCGCATATCGAGATAAACCTTACCGGCCATGGTTCTTGCTCGGATTTTACTTGGAATGGCAAGAGGTTCTACACTTTTGGCACATTCAATAATGCTGTGCATTGTTTCTTTATTTGGTGCGGTATCAATAAGCTCAGCAAGTGTTTTCCAAATAGTACTGATGGCAATCTTAGAAATGAGTAGCGCAATGACGATAGCGGCGACTTTATCTAGCCAAGCGTGACCTAAATAAGTACCTAGCATACTGACTAATACAACCATTGAGGAAAGGGAGTCAGTGCGGCTATGCCAAGCATTGGTAATGAGTAATTGGCTTTGTATTTTGTCTCCTGCTTTTTTTGTGTAAAAGAAAATAGCTTCTTTGCAGATAATGGTGGCAATCAGAGTGCTTACACCAAGCCAAGTTATCTGGCTGTGACTGTCGCGCAAAATAGAATCTAAACCTATGCCTAGTGCAACGAGTAATAGGATAAAACCAAGTAAAAGATTACCCAGAGATTCAAATCTAAGGTGGCCAAATTGGTGGTTTTTATCTGGGGATTGGCGGGAGATCTTGAAACTTATCAAAACCATCAGATCTGTGAGTAAATCAGAAAGACTATGTATGCCATCTGCCATTAATGCCTGAGAGCCAGAAACACTTGCAGCGAGAATTTTTAAAATACCTAATAATGCATCAATGCCGCCACCAATTAAGGTTACTTTTTGTGCAAGCCTTTGTTCCGTTTCAATTTTATTCATTTTATTTAATTTGTTTTTAAGGTAAGGTGAGATAAGAAGACTAAAAAAAGATTAATAAATTGCTTGCATTAAGAGGGATGCTAGAGCTGCTCTAGCTTGCCTGTATTTCTCCCCAACTTATCCACCTAAACTGTGGAAAAAGCTAACAGCTTTGTGCTTAATTCTGAGATCTTGCATTTATGAGCTGAACTATATGAGTATAGTTCAGCTCTTTGTCCTTGCTTACTTCTCTTGGATATCAAACCAAAGTTTATAAGAATCATAAAACTGACGTAGTTCGAGAGACATAAGCGCAAAGTTAGCATCTAAATCTGAAAGTCCACCACCTTGAGAGTCATTAAAGGCTTGCTCTTTGATTGTGTCATCGAACTTAATCTTACGTAATGATAGGTCATCATGGAGCACAAAATTTAGCTTTTCCGTCCATTTTAGGGCTAGGCTTTTAACGCGCATACCTTGCTCAATGTGACGAGTAACATCCTCAGATAATGGCTCTAATGCTTTAAAGCGGATACTAGCTTTCTCTTCGGACCCATCTTGTATCTCACATTCTTCACCTGTATTAAGGCTTGCTGGCAACTCATTTTTTAATAGCCAATTACTCATTAGGCCACTTGGTGATTCCTGTGCCATAAGTGGTGCCATAGGGAAGCTGCCAAGTGTTGTTTGCAATTGTTTGAACAAAAGTTCTGTCATAGAGGCGTTAGTACTGTTAATGACCAGTAGTTTTGCTTCTATATCTAAATACGCCCAAATGTCTGAACGTTTAGAAAAGGCTTTGGGTCTTAATGTAAAAACAAGCTCATCTTTGATGTCAGATTTTTCTTTGCGGCCCACTTTACGGCCTTCCATTAGTTCGATTTCAGATATCTTGGTTTCAAGCTCTTCACGAACGACGGATGAGGGCAGTACTTTTTCTTCTTTTCCAGCTCGAATTAAAAGGCATTTGTTACTTGCTAAGTACCATTGTTCGCTGTTTCTGATTAAAGGCATCCAACCAAAAGAGTATTCTTCTTGGCTACCGCATTCCTTCAGGGGGAAATCAGCCAGCTTGTCTATCAACTCGTTTGTATCAATTGCATCTATGTCTGTTAACTGAAAGAACTGTACGTTTTTAAACCACATAATTAATCTACAACCGCCTCTTTAAAATGTTTACGGCAAACTGAAATGTAACGGCTATTGCCACCAATTTCGACCTGTTCCCCCTCACGTAGTGGGTTACCTTCACCGTCAATGCGTATCACCATAGTCGCCTTGCTGCCACAATGGCAAACAGTCTTTAGCTCAATTAACTTATCGGACCAAGCCAGTAATGCTTTACTACCTTCGAACAATTGGCCTTTAAAGTCAGTTCTGATACCAAAAGCTAAAACGGGAATTTTGAGCTTATCAACCACTTCAGATAGGGCATAAACTTGAGCTTCAGTTAAAAACTGAGCTTCATCGATTAAAATACAATCAAGTCTGCTTTTGTTCGCAAGTAGACGAATCTCTTCAAGTAGGTCTGTATCTGGTTTAAATGTTTGTGCGTCTGCATCAATACCTATACGAGAGGCTATTTTACCAATAGCTTCCCTGTCATCAATGGCGGCAGTAAATAATAAAGGTGTCATACCTCTTTCTTTATAATTATGTGCAGACTGTAATAAAACGGTCGATTTACCGGCATTCATGGCCGAATAATAAAAATACAATTTTGCCATAGGTTTATATATATCAAAGTGTTAGTTTAGTTTGGTTGCAGAGTATAACAAATACACCATGATAGGGGATTATATGTGGGGAAAAGCGAAGCAAGTTACTGAATTAGAGTCAAAACTTGAAGCGAGTCAGCTTGATTGCGCTGGTTTGTCGACAGAACTTGATCAATTACAGGGCAAATACCAGCAATCTCTTGCTGAATTGGAAGACTTGTTAACCCGTAAGAAGGCATCACCATTAGAATCTATGTATCTAGAAGCTATGTCTCCTTTTGATACTATGCGTGAATCCTTATCAAATAGTTTGGTAGATCTAAGTCAAGAGAAAGCAAACTTGGCTGACTTTAGTCAACTCGCCGATAACAGTAATGTCGCTATGCAGACTCTTGAAACAGAAATTAAGCGAATTCAAGACGGTGCTCGTGAGAGTAATGACAGTGTGACTGAGCTTAAAACTCTTGCCAGTAATATCACACAATTTGTCGGAATTATTAGCGGCATTTCTGAGCAAACAAACCTTTTGGCTCTGAACGCGGCAATTGAAGCTGCACGAGCTGGTGAGCAGGGTCGTGGTTTTGCTGTTGTTGCTGATGAGGTACGGTCTTTGGCGCAAAAAGCCGGTGATGCAAGTTCTGAGATTGCGCAGTTGGTCGAGTCGATTGAGCGTAACACAGGCATCGCCGATGGTCATATCAACCTAGTTGTGTCTGGGTGTAATAAATTGGTAGAAAGTACAGACGAGACCTTTAAAGGGGTTAAAACTGTCTTTAATAAAGCTTTAGATACCCAGTCTACTGTTGATAAACAGAGTGTTCATTGCATGTTGCATACAGCAAAAATGGATCACATGGTTTGGAAAGCGAATGTTCACCGCTATTTTGTTGAACAATCAGCGAGTTCTCATCATGACTTTGCAGATCATACTCAATGTCGTTTAGGGCAATGGTATGAAGGAGAAGGGCGCGCTTTGTTTGCTGGTAACCATTCCTTTAAGCAGTTAGGCGAAGTGCATGCAGATTTTCATCAGCATGGTTTGGCTGCTGTTTCATCTAAGCAAGAAGGTGAATTGGAAAAAGGGATTGGTCACCTTGCTAAAATGGAAGCATCAAGTCGTCGTGTTATAGACTTATTAACTCAGTTAGAGTCTTAAGTTAGATTTACCTAAAGCCCACTTTAATCAGAAGTGGGCTTTATGGTTTCAGCAGTGTTTATCGAGGTTTTTGGTCGTTTTTTAGCTTTCGGTTTGGCGTGCGCAAGAGCGACTTGTTGTACTATCCATTCCGCTCTTTTCATGCCTTCTTGCTCACAGAGTTGATCAAGCATTTCTAAAACATCATTTTTAAGTGTAATTTCTACTCGTTTAAGTCCTTGCTTTTTTTCTTTAAGTCGTTGATTTCGTTTGTTTGTTTTAAGTTGGTCTTTTCTTGTTAAGGGACGAGTCTTAGGACGGCCTCGTGTTTTAGAAAATAAATCTATAGTATTGCGGTCTGAAGAAGATTTTGCCATTTGAATATAATATCTGAGGTCGTTAGATTGTTATGGAAATAGAAGAAATAGAATCCATTATGTTGACAGTTTGTGTAACTGGTATAGTGATTTTTATGGGCTTTATTATGTTTGATTTAGCGCGCAAATCCAATGCTGGAAAGCTAGGAACTTTTGTAATTCTTGGTGGTTTAGGCCTAGGTGTGTTTGGGTTTGTAATGAAAGGTGTGATTGTAGAGTTAATTTTAGGGGTAAAACTTTAAAATTAATTTAACTAGAAATGACCCGTCGCTATAGCACGAGTCATTTCATATGTTAGTTGTTATTGATTTTGTTGGCGTTGATTCATGCCGATAAAGTCTAACAAGATTTCAGATGCTTCTTTAGAATAAATGTCTTCTGCATCTTCATCATTGATATCATCTAAAGATGTGATGAGCTCTAAACCTAGGGCTTCACGGCGAGTATTCTCTCGACTTAGCTGAGTTTCTTCACTCTCTTCCCTTTGCTCAACTCTGTTTATTTCATTGAGGGAAATGGCGCTAAATCTATCTGACTGTTCCTTTATTTGATCAAGCTGCTCACTGAGTGCTATGAAGTTTGGGTTCTTCTCAACTCTTTGATTATGTCGTTGCTCTAACTCAGGTAAAAAGTTTGGAATATCCCAATACACTGGGTAACGAGTCTCCATGATTTTATCCCAAGGTAATGGATTATCCAGCGCACTTTCACCCACGCTGTTTTCGTCTAGCATGGATGGAAATGCGATATCTGGCATGACTCCTTTATGCTGAGTACTTTCTCCTGAGACACGATAAAACTTAGACTGGGTGATTTTAAGTTTACCTTGATCTAAGTCCTGTAGAATTTGCACCGTCCCTTTACCAAAAGATTGGCCGCCTAAGATTAGGCCTCTACCATAGTCCTGAATGGCACCAGCGACAATTTCAGACGCTGAGGCGCTCATCCTATTGATGAGAACAGCCATAGGGCCACTATAAGTGACGCTTCTATCTTGGTCGCCCAAAATACTCACTCTACCGGCAGAATCTCGAATTTGAACCACAGGACCTGCTGGAATGAAAAGGCCAGTCAATGCATTTGCTTCTTGTAAAGAGCCGCCGCCATTGTTTCTAAGATCAAGAATTAATGCATCTATGCCATCTTGTCTCAGTTCTTCTATGAGGTTTTTTGTGTCTCTGGTTGAGCTTTTATAGTTACGATCGCCAGCCTTAATAGCTGCAAAGTCAGAATAGAAGGTAGGCAGCTGAATAACGCCTACTTTATAAATGTCGCCATTTCTTTCAACTTCAACAATTTCTTTTTTAGCTGACTGATCTTCAAGTTTTACTTTTTTACGTACAATTGTGATGATTTTATTGCTTTGGCCATCACCATTGGAAGGAATGATTTCTAATAAAACTTTAGTATCTCTCTCGCCGCGTATCATATCGACAACATCATCAAGGCGCATGCCGACGACGTCGATCATTTCTTTGCCTTCTTGGCCTACCGCAACAATTTTATCATTTGGTTTAAGCTCTCCCTGATTATCAGCTGGACCCGCTGGCACTAATCTAACAACTTGTGTGTATTCATCTTCTTGCTGTAAAACAGCACCTATGCCTTCAAGGGAGAGGCTCATGTTGATACTGAAGGTTTCTGATGCTCTTGGGGCAAAGTAGCTAGTATGAGGGTCAAATGCTTCGGTAATAGCATTGGCAAAAATTTGATAAACATCAATCGAATTAGTTTGTTCAATTTGGTGTAATTGGTTGCTATAACGACGTGTCAGGGAGGTTTCAATTTTATCTTCTTCCTGACTGTTTAGGCGCAGAGTCAGTGCTCTATTTTTAATACGTTTACGCCAAGTTTCTTGAAGCTCTTGCTCTGTCTTTGCCCAAGTCGCTTGATCAGGGTCTGCATTGAAGGTTTCATCTTTTTCAAAGTTAAACGCTTCTATCATGCTTGGCATGTCTTCGATGACTTTGTTTAATCTGCTTTCAACACGCTGGGAATATAAGTTGTATATGACGAACGCATCGCTGACATCACCAGAGGTGATCGCGTCGTCAAAGCGGTATCTATACTCTTCAAAGCGCTTAATATCTTCAGCCAGAAAAAAACTTTTACTAGGGTCTAAAGAGTCTATATAGGCATCAAACGCGAGGCTTGAAATTCGATCATCGACTTGAGTTTTGTTATAGTGAATACCTTCTAACATTTCGACTAACTGAATCGATACTTTTTTATACTCAGCTGGTGGCTTAAGTTCGTCGAAAGCCTGAAGTGAAGGTGATGCTAACGCACACCCTGTGAGAAGGCTTAACAATAGTCGTTTATATTTTCTCGGCATATTTGTCTCTTTAAAGTTGAGTCTGGCGCATGTTGAAATCATATTAGACTCATTCGTTTATGGCCAGCTAATCTACGCAAAACTATTAATTATTTACTTAATTTTGTACAAAGGAAGTTATGGAAAATCAATCTTTTAATGCCTCATTATTATCTTTTCTGAAGTCATCACCCACTCCGTTTCATGCAACTACTAGTATGAAGACAGCATTAGTTGAAAAAGGTTTTGTTGAACTAAAAGAAAATCAAGATTGGGATATTCAAGCTGGCGGGCGTTATTTTGTTCGTCGCAATGCCTCCTCTATTATCGCGTTCACAACACCGAACCTAGATTTTCATAAAACCGGCTGGCGAATGATTGGCGCTCATACAGATAGCCCTTGTTTAAAGCTTAAGCCAAACGCCCATGTAAATCGACATGGTTATGATCAATTAGGGGTTGAGGTTTATGGTGGTGTGCTAAGGCATACTTGGTTGGATCGAGACCTTTCTATTGCTGGGCGCGTCAGTTTTAGCCAAGCTAACGGTGAAATTGTGAGCCGTCTTATAGACTTTAAAGATCCAATTGCCGTTATTCCTAATTTGGCAATACACCTTAACCGTGGGGTGGTTGAAGGTTTTAGTGTGAATCCGCAAGAAGAGCTACTCCCTATTTTAGGTCTGGGAGATAGTCAGTTTGAACTTGAAGGGTTAATTAAGCAGCAGTTATTAAAAGAGTACCCAGATCTTGATGTTGCTAATGTTCTTGATTTTGAATTGAGCCTTTATGACCATCAGGCACCTGCTTTGGTTGGCCTAAAGCAAGAGTTTATTTGCTCCGCTCGTTTGGATAATCTGCTTAGTTGTTTTGTTGGTATGGCAAGCTTGTTAGATGCTAGTGATGAAAGGCCAAGCCTTCTAATTTGTACTGATCACGAAGAAGTCGGTAGTCTTTCAACAAGTGGGGCGAACGGGCCTTTCTTAGAAGATGTATTACGACGTTTATCGCCAGAGCCTGCTCACTATGTGCAAGCAATGAATCAGTCTATGATGATTTCTGCTGATAATGCTCATGCCTTGCATCCAAATTATGCAGCTAAGCATGACAAATTGCATGCACCTTTAATTAACTCAGGTGCTGTCATTAAAGTGAACTCTAATCAAAGGTATGCCACAAATAGTGAAACAGCGGCTGTTTATAAAAAGCTTGCTACAGCTGAAGGGTATCAAGTCCAAACTTTTGTTGTACGTAGTGATATGGCGTGCGGCAGTACGATTGGCCCAATTACGTCTGGTGAAGTGGGTGTGCCAACGTTAGATATTGGCTTGCCTACCTTTGCTATGCACTCAATTCGAGAGCTTGCAGGCAGTCAGGATGCCATTGGCCTTTATCGTGTTTTAAATCGCTTTTTAAAGTTAGATACACTGATTAGTGAGTAACTTTCTAGGCAAATAAAAAGGGCGCTGTATGCGCCCTTTTTATTTGGTTTTTAATGCTAGTTAACTAACCAAGTATTTAACTCTTTGATTTTGTCTTCATCAAGTTCGCCTGTGTATTCAAGCAATGACATTTGTTTTACCGCAAAGCTGTACCTTAATTGCTCTAGTGTGCCTTGAGAGTTGTATAAATCAGACTGAGCGTCTAATAGTTCAACAATGTTACGTGTGCCCACATCGTAGCCTGCTTGAGTCGCTTCTAATGAGCTGGCGTTTGAGATAATCAGCTGTTTCTGTGCGGCAATTTGCGCCACAGAAGTTTTTAGATCTCGGTACAAAGAGCGAACCGCTAGTTCCGTTGTTTGTAATTGATCTTCTAGGTTCTCTTCAGCGGCAACGGCATCATGAACAGATTGTCTCACTTGCGCATTGATTGCACCGCCTTGATAAAGAGGAATACTGACATTAACGCCAATAAATGCTGCTAGGCTATCGCCATCACCGCTTGAGGTTGGTGACGTGTCACGATCAGAACGAGTAAGACTGCCTGAAACCGTCACCGTAGGAACGCGGCCATTAGACTTTTGAATTTCAATATTGGTCAAAGCCGAGTCGTGAGCCAGTGCTAGTGTTTTTATGTCGTTATTTTGTTTTTTCGCCAGATCCACATAAAAACCCGCTGTCTTGTCTGTGTCCATTTTAATTGGGTAGTTCTTAGATAAATCTGGAACATCAGTAATGAGTTTTCCTGTTAATTGACGCAGGGTTTCTTGAGCGTTAATCATATTGGCTTCAGCGCTGATAATATCAACAATGTTTGAATCGTATTCAGCTTGAGCGGTATGTAAGTCAGTAATCGCAACCTGACCCACTTCATATTGCTGTTTCACTTGATCAAGTTGGCTCGCTGTGGCTTTAGCCTGTTGCTTGGCGGTATTGAGATTCGACATTTCAGTTAATAGATCAAAGTAAGCTGAGATGCTCTCAAAGCTTAAATCCTCTTCGGTATTCGCATAAGTAACACCAGAGCTTTCAAAGCCGATTTCAACCGCATCAACCGCATACCCAAGAGCAGGGGAGTAAATAGGGTAATCTAGGTTAACTTTCAATGAGTTGGTATTGGTATCAGAATCACCCGAATCTGCGCTTGTATCTGTGTAACCAAGATCAGCATCAAATGAAATATTAGGGAATAAACTCCCCTTGGTAATCACAACGCCTTCTTTCTCAGACTCATAAGAGGCTGCAGCAGAGCGCAAGCCTGGGTCATTGATTTTAGCAAGTTGGTAAACTTCTAATAGGTTTTCAGCTTGGGCATTCATACTAGAGGCCGTAGCTAGGGTGACAAGAGAGGCGATAATGGTCTTTTTCATATGAATACTTCAGCTCGATTAATTTCTATTTATCATACCCAGATTGAATAAGGTTAAAAGTGATTTTCATAAGAAAGTTTTAATAACTTCTTAATTTTCACATTTCTTAATTATTTGATTAATTAACACTTAGAAATGGTTAACATAAGGGTTTAAATTCCAGTTTTATTATTGTTGGGATAAAGTTAGATAAAAATATCTTGTTAATAAAATCTCATTTTATAAGAGAGGCATGATTTGAATACACTGGTTCATCAATATCACCCTTTGGGTTTTAAAGGTTCGCGTATTGCTCAAGGTTTTTGGCGAGCAGGTGAATGGAATATGACAAAAGAGTCTCGCTTATCATTTATTGAAGCCTGCTTAGAGTTGGGCGTGACTACATTTGATCATGCGGATATTTATGGGGACTACCAATGTGAAGCCTTGTTTGGTGAAGCGCTAGCATTGAAACCAAGCGTAAGGGATAAGATGCAACTGATTTCTAAGTGTGGCATCAAGCTTAAATCTGATGCTAGACCTGAGCATGCAATTTATCAGTATGATCTTAGTTTCGATCATATTATCTCTTCGGTAGAAAATTCTTTGTTGCAACTACAAACTGAGTATTTAGATTTGTTGCTCCTACATAGACCAACCCCATTGATGGATGCAGATGAGGTGGCGCGTGCGTTTGAGCACTTGATGATTCAAGGTAAAGTTAAGCATTTTGGTGTGTCTAATTTTACCTCGGCTCAATTTGATTTGTTGCAATCAAGGGTGGATGTTCCTTTGGTCGCGAATCAATCGGAATATTCCGTATTGCAAACTCAGTCTTTTGAAAATGGTGAAATTGATCATTTACACCAGCATGCTGTCACACCTATGGCTTGGTCTCCGTTTGCAGGAGGTCGCTTGTTTAGTGGTAGTAATGAGCAAGAGGAGAGAGTGAGAGAACAGCTTCAAGTGATATCAGAAAAATATGATGAGGCGAGTGTTGATCAACTTGCATTGGCTTGGCTATTAAAGCATCCAGCTAAAATATGTCCTGTGTTGGGATCTGGTAAGATAGATAGATTGGAAAAAGCGGTTGCCGCTTGTCAGATTGAGTTTGCTGATGATGATTGGTATCGCGTGTGGTGCGCATCTACAGGCAAGGATTTAGCCTAAGTTAGTTGGATCTGGACTTAACATACTTTTGTTAGGTCCAGACTTGAGTCGAAACTAAAATTTAGTTCAGGTGTTTATGCTTTATGAACTGCGATATTGCCAAACATTATCTTTGATAGGCTTAAACCCTATCCCTTTTAAATAGCGTCGGTTTGCTTCGCTTTGAGCATTTGCGGTTATATTCTCGATTTTAAACTTCTCTGCAAAATGGTTGTTATCACCAAATAAGTAGTTACCCAATCTGGCATCACGGTAGGTCGGAGTAACTAAATCGAGATCTATTTGAAAATGATCTTTACTTAAACGTATACCTGATAGTATTCCTACAACCGTTTCTTGATCAGTTAATAAATAATATTCTCTTCTTTCGTCATGTTTGAAAAGATCAAAATCAGGGAAGAAGTGTTTTATATCCTTGCTATATCTATCTAAGAAGAAACTTATATAACCAGACTGGCCAGATTCAGTGCCACTTTTAATAACGTTAAACTCGACTTTTGCTCGGTATATTTTTATTAAGTAAAAAATATTAATACAAGCTGTAAAAGAGTTCACAGCAGCAACAGGGTAAGCGCCAATTAAAAAGCCGTATAAAGCGAAGGTGAGTCCACCTGCTAAATTGAGCCACCTTAGTCGGACAATCGAACTCATTGTTAAAGAAATTGCGACTAAAGCGGATGCGATATATCCCATTAGTTCAAGTAGGTTCATTTATGTGCTCTCGTAATAAAAAGTTTTCTGAGTAGAGTTCATAAATTATAGGCTAGTAATGAATAAAAGTTAACCGATCGGTCAAATTTAGTTATTTGCCACAACATTTCTTAAACTTTTTGCCTGAACCACAGTGGCAAGGGTCATTGCGACCTAGCTTCATTACGTCAGAATTGACTAAAGGTGTGTTTTGTTCGACTTCATGCTCACCGGAAATGTAAAACCATTCACCTTTTATGCGTTTAAATAAAGAGCGTTCGCTAAGTTTGCCGATGTGCTTACCTTCTTTAAAGTGAGCGCGAAATGACACCATGCCATCTTTGTCTTTTTCCAAACCTTTTTCGGTTTCAATAATCTCTAACTTGATCCATTTAGTTTCATTATTGCAGTCTGCGATTTCTGCTTCATCTTGATTTGGGCTATTTTTTAGCTTCTGGGTGCGATTGATATAGGCAAAGTTGTTTGTGTAAAAAGCACTATAGCGAGAGCGCATTAACGCTTCTGCTGTGGGGGCTGTCCCTGGGTTGTTATGATACATACCACAGCAGATCTCATAGGGTAAACTACTGTTACAAGGGCAGTTATTTGGAGTAGACACTCGAGGCTTCCTCTTTCTTACAATTAAGTTATTAATGCCATAAGGTAATAAAATGCGGTTATAATACGTCATTATTCTTTGACTGACAGGAAAATTTTGTGACTGGTGCTACAACTTCTACTTTTTTTTGGTTTGATTTTGAGACAACTGGCGTTGATCCAGCACGTGATAGACCTATGCAGTTTGCAGGCATTCGTACGGATCTTGAGTTCAATCAGATAGGCGAGCCTATTATGATTTATTGTCAATTGGCCGAAGACGTATTGCCTCATCCTGATGCTTGTTTGTTGACGGGCATTAGTCCACAGGACGCTAATCGAGAAGGTTATCCTGAAACAGAGTTTATGGCGTTAATTGAAAAAGAGTTTGCTAAGCCAGGTACTTGCTCACTTGGCTACAATAGTATTCGTTTTGATGATGAAGTGGTTCGTTATGGGTTCTATCGTAATTTTATTGACCCTTATGCTCGTGAGTGGCAAAACGGCTGTTCTCGCTGGGATATTATTGATCTTGTACGTATGTGTTATGCCATTAGACCAGAGGGGATTAATTGGCCTAAAAATCAGGATGGTCTGACCTCATTAAAACTTGAGGATCTAACCAAAGCGAATGAAATAGCTCACGAACAAGCGCACGATGCTTTATCAGATGTGTATGGCACTATTGAAATGGCTAAACTGATTAAGCAGAAGCAGCCTAAGTTGTATGACTATTATTTTAAAATGCGTGAAAAAGGGGAGCTGCAACAGTTTATTGACCCTTATCGCATGAAGCCGTTTTTACACATATCCGGTATGTTTGGACTAGCCAAAAACTACGCGGCTTTTGTTGCCCCTATTGCGCCACATCCCACGAACAAAAATGGAGTAATTCTATTTGATTTGATGGAAGATGCTCAGCCTCTCATTGATCTTACGGTTGATGAAATTAGGCATAGGGTATTTTCTAGTAAAGAAGAGCTTGGTGATATATCCCGATTACCTCTTAAGACATTGCATTATAATCGAAGCCCTGCTGTTGCGCCTGCTACCTTTCTAAAGGATGCCAATGTGGTTTCTCGATTAAATCTTGATGGCGAAATATGTCGTCAAAATTTAGCCATCTTAAAGAGCTACCCTGAACTTGCGAATAAAATTAGTCAGGTATTTATGCAGGAAAGGGAGCAAATTGATAAAGACCCAGATGTCATGCTGTATTCAGGAGGCTTCTTTTCACGGGATGATAAAGCACGTATGGCGCAAATTAGAGATACGGGGCCTAATGCATTATCAGAACTGGCTTTATCATTTGATGATAGGCGTTTACCAGAAATGCTGATGCGCTATATTGGTCGTAATTACCCTGAACAATTATCAGATACTCAGAGACAAGAGTGGGAAGAATATCGTAGCGCTAAACTGATGGATGAGAGTGCAGGAGGGAGTATTTGTATGGATGCGTTCTTTGCTCGCTTAAATGAGTTGGCGCATGATTCTGAGTTGCCAAAAGGTAAACAGATTATGCTGCAGGATCTTGCTGACTATGCTCAAAGCATCTATCCAATGGGTTAGTCTAGTAATAACAATGAACAACATGAAATTAAGGAGATAACCTTGGCCGATACTCATAGAGCCACATACTTTTTAGTCGGCTTTGCATCTTTGGTCATTATTATTGCTGGTTTAAAGGCCGCATCGGCAATTGTGGTGCCCTTTATGTTGTCTATGTTTATAGCGATTATTTTTGCACCGCTTTTAGCTTGGTTGGCAAGTCACAAGGTGCCCATTGGCATTGCTGTGATGTTAGTTGTCTTGCTTATGGTTTTTTCTGTGGGCTCCTTGGTTATCTTTGTTGGTAGTTCTCTGGATGACTTTTATGCAGCCTTACCTGGCTACAAAGAAAGGTTGGCTAATGAATTATCAGCTGTGACGGAATTGCTCAGTCTGGTGGGAATCTCGATATCTGCTGACCAGATAAGAAGCTATTTTGATCCTTCCATCTTGATGCAGGTCGTGACAAATGCCTTGAGTAGCTTAGGGGGCGTACTGACGAATGTTTTTGTTGTATTGATGACAGTCGTATTTATTTTATTTGAAGCGGCAGATTTTCCTACCAAACTATCGGCAGCAATGGATGATGCAAGTGGTTCTTTAAAACGTTTTGATGCTTTTTCAAAAGCGGTTAATCAGTACCTTGCAATTAAAACGTTAGTGAGTATTTTGACGGGATTTGTGGTGGGGATTTGGCTCTGGATAATCGGTGTAGATTTTCCTCTGTTATGGGGGGTGTCAGCTTTCCTATTAAACTTTGTGCCGAACATAGGTTCTATTATTGCGGCGATTCCGGCTGTTATGTTGGCTTTTGTACAATTGGGCGGATTAGCGTCTGGTTTGGCTGCTTTAGGTTTTCTTGTGATTAACTTGGTAGTCGGTAATATGATAGAGCCTAGGTATATGGGAAAAGGGTTAGGTTTATCCACCTTAGTTGTCTTTTTATCTTTGATTCTATGGGGCTGGGTATTTGGTGCAGTGGGTATGTTGCTTTCAATTCCATTGACTATCATTGTGAAGTTGGCTTTAGAAGCCAATCCGAGAACACGTTGGATTGCTCTCATGTTAGGCTCTCATGCTGAAATGCCACGCTATAATAAAGTGATTGATGGTATGGCAATTGGTCATGAAAAGTAACTAATGCAGGTTTGTTATAACCAGTAGGCTATACTCTCTACTGGTTATGCATTAATAACAAACATCTTATTGATTTATTCTGTTTTTATTAGCTTTATGTATAACAAATTGAAATGATCGTACTTGGTCAATTTGACTCTAGATATGTGTGGGAAGGGTGAACTTGACAGCCAAAGAGGTGAATTCAAATTCAGGGGCTTAGATTAAAGTCTAATTTAACGGTAAGCCTAAATTGATGGTGTTTGTTGCTAGCTATCATTGATTAGTTGGTATACAATGCGCCGCAGAATTTCCCCGGATATTTGCAACTTAACTATTTTGATTTCCGATATAGTCCTGCGGACGGCCGGATTCAATATGGTCAACTTATAGTTGCCCCCACCAAAACTAAAGGTATTCACATACATGTCTGACGCTGATATTCAGCCTACTTTTGCTTCATTGGGCTTAGATGCCAATGTTTTAAAAGCCGTAGTCGATCAAGGCTACGAACAACCATCACCTATCCAAGCGCAAAGTATTCCACATTTGTTAGAAGGTCACGACCTTTTAGGGCAAGCGCAGACAGGTACAGGTAAAACAGCGGCTTTTGCGCTACCGTTGTTATCTAGAATTAACCCAAAAGATAAAAACACTCAACTATTGGTTTTAGCACCAACACGTGAGTTGGCTATTCAGGTTTCTGAAGCATTTCAAACATATGCTCGTAACATTCCTGATTTCCATGTTTTGCCAATTTATGGTGGTATGTCCTACGATACACAGCTTCGTCAACTAAGACGTGGTGTTCAAGTTGTCGTAGGTACACCTGGTCGTGTTATGGACCACATTCGTCGTAAAACATTGAAGCTAGATTCTTTGCAAGCACTTGTGCTTGATGAAGCTGATGAAATGCTTCGTATGGGCTTTATTGATGATGTTGAGTGGATTTTGGAGCATACACCAGAGCAGCGTCAAATCGCTTTGTTCTCTGCGACTATGCCATCCGTTATTCGTCAAGTGGCTAATCGTCACTTGAATAACCCGAAAGAAGTTAAAATTGTTACTAAAACAGCAACAAATACTTCGATAACTCAAAAATATTGGCAAGTAAGTGGTTTGCATAAATTGGATGCGTTAACTCGTATTCTAGAAATGTCTGAGCATGATGGCATGATCATCTTTGTTCGTACTAAAGCTGCTACCGTTGAACTTGCTGAAAAATTGACTGCTCGTGGTCATGCTTGTGAAGCTTTGAATGGTGATATCAGTCAAAATTTACGTGAGCGTACCGTTGACCGTATCAAACGTGGTCAAATTGACATTCTAGTGGCAACCGATGTTGTTGCACGTGGTCTTGATATTGATCGTATCAGTCATGTTGTAAACTATGACATTCCTTACGATACCGAATCTTACGTTCACCGTATTGGCCGTACTGGTCGTGCCGGTCGTACTGGTAACGCTATCCTATTTGTTGCTCATCGTGAACGTCGTATGTTACAAGCAATTGAGCGTGCAACACGTCAGCCGATTGAGCGCATGCAGCTACCTACAGCATCTGATATTAACACTCAACGTGTAAATCGTTTCAAGCAGCGTATTACAGATACTCTTGATAATGCTGATCTAGATTTCTTTATTGAATTAGCTGAAAGCTATCAAAAAGAGCATGAAGCTGAACCGTTAAAGGTTGCTGCTGCACTTGCTCATATGGCACAAGGTAAAAACCCATTACTTCTTTCTGAGATGGAAGTGCGTCAAGAGCGTCGTGAACGTAGCGATGAGCGTAATGACCGTCGTGAACGTACTGAGCGTGAGCCACGTGAACCTCGTAAGCAGCGCCCTTTAACGCTAGAGCCTATGCCATTAAAAGATAGCCCAGAAACTAAGATGACTCGTTACATCTTAAGTGTTGGTTATCGTGATGGTGTTAAGCCTGGTAATATTGTTGGCGCGATTGCAAATGAAGCGGATATTGAAAGTCGTTACATTGGCCATATCGAAATTTATGAAGACTATGCCACAGTCGACCTTCCTGCTGAAATGAAACAAGATTCGGTAGAGAAGCTTGCTAAAACACGTATTTGTGGTCAACGTGCTGAAGTCAGTGTGCTTGAGTCACTAGATAAGTTGCCACAGCGTCCTGCTGGTGATCGTCGCCCTCGCCGTGATGGTGATCGTCGTCCTCGTCGTGATGGTGATCGTCGCCCTCGTCGTGATGGTGATCGTCCACGTCGTGATGGTGATCGTCCTCGCCGTGAAGGTGAGCGTCGTCCTCGTCGTGATAATAACTCCTAATTTGGAGTTGAAGAAAGGCCGCTATTGCGGTCTTTTTTTTAGCTAAAATTTGTTTAAATAAATCTTGTAGTAAGGGCAGAGTATGAATCAAATCACTATTTTAAAACCTGATGATTGGCATCTACATTTCCGAGATGGCGATATGTTGAATGAAACTGTGCCAGCAACCGCGCGTTGCTTCTCCCGTGCTATCGTTATGCCTAATTTGGTTCCACCTGTTACCAGTGGTGAGTTAGCTATTGCTTACCGCGATCGTATTCTGGCAGCGCGTCCTGATGGAAGCGATTTTGAGCCACTTATGACGATTTATTTAACAGACAAAACCACTGCTGAAGATATCCGTTTAGCAAAAGAGGCGGGTGTTGTTGCAGCAAAACTGTATCCAGCAGGGGCGACAACTAACTCTGATGCCGGTGTTAGTGCATTTGATGCGTTATATCCAGTCTTTGAAGAATTGGCAAAACAAGATTTGTTGTTATTGGTTCATGGTGAAGTGACCCATAAGCATATCGATATCTTTGATCGTGAAAAAGCTTTTATCGATCAATATATGGCTGCAGTTGTTGAAAAAATTCCGCAGTTAAGAGTGGTGTTTGAGCATATTACGACTGCTGACGCGGCTCAATTTGTCGCTGGCGCACATGATAATGTTGCTGCAACTATTACTCCTCAACATTTGTTGCTAAACCGTAATGACATGCTTGATGGTGGGATTAAACCGCATAATTACTGTCTACCAATTCTGAAAAGAAATACCCATCAGCAAGGCCTTCAAGCCGCTGTTGCTTCTGGTTCTAAGAAGTTTTTCTTAGGGACAGATTCAGCGCCCCATGAGCAACATCGTAAAGAGTCTGCTTGTGGTTGTGCTGGTTGTTATAGTGCATGGTCTGCTTTAGAGCTTTACACTCAAGTGTTTGATGATCTTGGTGCGCTAGAGCATTTAGAGGCATTTGCCAGTAAAAATGGCCCCGATTTCTATGGTTTAGCGAGAAATGTTGAGACAGTGACGCTAGTTAAAGAGGATTGGGAGGTGCCTGAGCAAATCATTTTGCCAAACGGTAACCCTATTGTACCTTTCTTTGCTGGCCAAACGGTTAACTGGAAGTTGAAGGTTTAATTTAAGAGATTAATCCTTTCATTAAAAGCAGGTTGTTTTACAATCTGCTTTTTTTATGTCGGCAAATTTTTATTATGGTTTAAAGTCGAATTTGTGTTCTCTTTGAACATAATGTAAACATTAGATATTTATTTGATATGTATAGAGAATATTATGCTAGTTGAAAATCAGATCCTCCTTATTAGCCATCTAGATATGATTACCTTAACTGCATTTTTTATGACTTGGATTGGCTACAGTATTTTTGCTCAATATCAATCTAAGCATATAGATTGTTTGGTTAGTGTATTGCATCAATTTAGGGTGGCTTGGATGCGACGTTTATTGAGGCGGGATAATAGGGTGACCGATGCCTCTATCATGGCGAATCTTGAGCGTAGTAGCTTATTTTTTGCTTCAAGCTCTCTGTTAATTATTGCTGGTTTGTTTACCGCGTTTAGCTACTCAGAAAAGGCATTGGGTATTATTGCAGATTTTAAGCTTTTAACACCGAATTCCCAGCAAGAATGGGAGTTAAAAATTATTGTTCTTATCCTTATTTTTACCTATGCCTTTTTTACTTTTACCTGGTCGGTAAGGCAATATAATTTTTGCTCTGTGTTGGTGGGGAGCTCTCCTCTTGATACCGATGAGAGTGTTTCTGAAGAAGAGAGGGAGGATTATGCTCAACATATGGCAAAAGTTTGTAGCTTGGCGGCGAACCAGTTTAATTATGGTTTGCGTGCTTTTTACTTTGCTATGGCGTTTAGTGGCTGGTTTTTAGGGCCTTATTTTTGTTGGGCGAGCATTTTGATTGTTGTCGCTATTTTATATAGAAGAGAGTTCCGCTCTAAAACGTTTAAAACATTAAATAAAGGCTTATCTGTACCTCATGCTACCTGAATTGCCTGAAAATTTATCAGTTCAAGAAAAGGCTGATTTACTTGAGAACTTTAATCAAGAGCCTGTAAATAGAACCGTTTCAGTGGACGATGATGTTTATCGTTACTTGCTTAAGGCTTCAGTAAAAGAGCATTCGATTCTGAAAGATATAAGGGCTGAAACGTCTTTATATCATATGGCGAGAATGCAAATCTCACCTGAGACGGGGCAGCTATTATCTCTCTTAGTGAAGATGCAAAATCCTAAACGTATTTTAGAGGTCGGGGTTTTTACTGGCTATAGTACGCTATCTATTGGTATGGCTATGTCTGAAAATGCCAGTATGTTGGCATTAGAAAAAAAACCTATGTGGTTAGATATTGCTAATACTTATATTGAAAAAGCAGGTTTGAGTGCTAGGTTAGAAACTCGCCTTGGCGATGCTAAGGTCAATATGGAGTCTTTAATGCAGGCAGGAGAGATGTTTGATTTTGTTTTTATTGATGCCGATAAAGCGAATCAACTTGCTTATTATCAATTAGCTAAATCAATGCTAAGCACGAATGGCTGCATTGCTATTGATAATACGCTTTGGTGGGGGAATGTGGCTAAAGATGAGTTTGATGATAAGAACACTCAATATGTTCGCCAGCTAAATGACTTTATCATGCAAGATGATGAGGTCGATGTCAGTTTAATTCCCATTGGTGATGGGTTGAGCTTAATTCGTAAAATTGGTTGAGTTACCCAAAGGTGAGTCGCTTTGGGCTCACTTTCATCCTTAAAAAATTGTTTTGCCTGTCGAATTAATCTTTTTTTCTCTCTTGTCCTTGAAATCTTTTTCAACGTCGCTATCTAAAGTATCAAGATAGCAATTCTGTAATTGCACCATTTTTGAATTAATAAGAATTTATTTAGTGAATTCAAATCGTTAGGAGCGACTTGTCATATGACAACTGAAACACAAAAAGAAACGTTAGGCTTTCAAACAGAAGTAAAACAACTTTTGCATTTGATGATTCACTCTTTGTATTCGAACAAAGAAATTTTTCTACGTGAACTTGTCTCAAATGCTTCTGATGCAGTTGATAAGCTACGCTTTGAATCCGTTTCTAATGCGGAATTATTAGCTCAGGATACCGAGCTACGTATTCGCGTTGAGTTTGATAAAGAGACTAATACGGTTGTTATTGATGATAACGGTATTGGTATGACTCGTGATGATGCCATTAATAACCTAGGTACTATTGCTAAATCAGGTACCGCTCAGTTCCTTGAAAAGTTAAGTGGTGATGAGAAAAAAGATAGCCAGCTTATTGGTCAATTTGGTGTTGGTTTTTACTCTTCGTTCATTGTTGCTGACAAAGTAACTGTCGAAACACGTTATGCCGCAGTGGCTGAAAACGAAGCGGTTCGTTGGGTTTCTGATGGTTCTGGTGAATTTACGATTGAAACCATTGAAAAGGCAAGTCGTGGTACACGTATCATCTTACATCTAAAGGCAGATGAAGCAGATTTCGCTGATAACTATCGTTTACGCTCACTTGTTACTAAATACTCTGATCACATTTCTATTCCAGTTGAAATGGAAAAAGTGGCTTATCCTGAATTTGATGAAGAGGGTAACCCTAAGCCAGTTGATGAGAGTAAAGCCGCTGAATTCGAAGCTGTAAACTCTGCTAAAGCATTATGGACTCGTTCTCGTTCAGAGGTTTCTGATGAAGAGTATCAAGAGTTTTATAAGCATGTATCTCATGATTATACGGATGCTTTGAAATGGTCTCATAACAAAGTAGAAGGTAAGTTGGAATATACAAGCTTGCTATATATTCCAAGCAAAGCGCCGCATGATCTTTGGAATCGTGATATGCAGCGTGGTCTTAAGCTTTATGTTCAACGTGTTTTCATCATGGATGAAGCCGAAGCATTCTTGCCGCCTTATATGCGTTTTGTAAAAGGTGTCGTTGATTCAAATGATTTGTCATTAAACGTATCACGTGAAATTTTGCAAAATGATCATGCTGTTGACTCTATGCGTTCAGCTTTGACTAAGCGTGTTTTGGATATGCTTGCTAAGATGGCTAAAAAAGAGCCTGAGCAATACCAAGCGTTTTGGGATGAATTTGGTAATGTCCTAAAAGAAGGCCCAGCAGATGATATGGGTAATAAAGATAAAGTAGCTGCTTTGTTGCGCTTTAGCTCGACTCATACAGATACTGAAAAACAGGATCAATCTTTAGCTGATTATGTGGCGCGTATGGGTGAAGGCCAAGATAAGATTTACTATATCTATGCTGAAAACCATAACACAGCGAAAAACAGTCCTCATTTAGAAATCTTGCGTAAGAAAGGACTTGAAGTACTGCTACTTTCTGACCGTATTGATGAGTGGATGATGTCTTCTCTAAATGAGTTTGAAGGTAAGTCTTTCCAAGATGTTACTAAAGGCAAGCTAGATATTGCTGAAGAAGAAACTGAAGAAACGAAAAAGCAGAAAGAAGAGCAAGCTGAGCAGCTTAAGCCTTTGCTTGATCGTATGAAAACTGTGCTTTCAGAGCAGGTTGCTGAAGTTAACTCTACCGACCGTTTGACTAATTCGCCTGCGTGTTTAGTTGTAGGTGAGCATGACATGGGCTTGCAAATGCGTCGTTTGTTAGAGCAAGCGGGACAGCAATTGCCTGACACTAAGCCAACATTAGAAATTAACCCTGAGCATCCGATAGTGGTGAAAATGGATGCTGAATCTGATGATGAGCGCTTTGCTGATATGACTTGGTTGTTGTTTGAGCAAGCAACTTTGTCTGAAGGTGGTCAATTAGAAGATCCAGCAACATTTGTTAGCCGTATGAATAAGCTAATTGTGCAACTAAGCCAATAGTCTAATTTGTTCGAACATCAAAGCCCTGCTTAGCTTTCTAAGCAGGGCTTTTTTATGGGCAAACTTTATTATGCTTGATTGTGATATAACTTATTTTTATTGTTTTTTAATATGATACTTGTTTGTTTTATGTCAGTGTGGGTTTAATATCTCTTACTCCTTATGAATTGCTGGGCATGAATATATGAAGCTGCATCACCTTCAAGGTTATATCCAATCTGTATATCTCGCAGAATATTCAGATAAGTTACTCTTGCTTGATGGCTGTAGTCGGGCTGATATTTCCATGCTAAAACACTTTATCTGTAATGACCTTGCTAGGCCTTTAACAGATTTAAAACTTGTTGTAGTGACACATATGCACCCAGATCATGCAGGCGCTGTACATAAACTGAAATCCTTGACTGGCTGCAAAGTAGCTGCCTCTGGTGTATCGGGACAGTGGTATGCTGGGATTAATGGCAAATTAATGCATCTGACAGATATTCTTTTAGCGAAGTGGGTAGCCCATAGACTTAAAAAGCCGAATAAAAGTATTCGCTATCCAAGTAAGCTTTATGCTGATTACCAATTAGAAGATGGAGACTTTTTGCCAGGGTTTACTGATTGGCAAGCACTTGAGACGCAAGGGCACACGGATAGAGACTTGTCTTTACATCATCTTCCTAGTGATAAAGTTTATGTGGCAGATTTAATGGTTAAAGTGAAAGGGCGTTATATCCCTCCTTTCCCTGTTTTCTATCCAAATCGATATAAGGCGTCATTGCAAAAAATTGTGAGCCTAAACCCTACGACATTGGCACTTGCCCATGGCGGACTGGTTCAACCAACTAAAGATGAATATGACCACTTGATCGCCTTGGCGCCAAATGTTCCTAAAACACATTTGCGGACGGTTAAAATTTTTATCAGTAAATTGCTTCATAGATAATAAAGTGCTCTTTTTTTGGCCATAGTTGGCGTTAGATTATAAGTTAAGACTATGATGCTTTTTAAAATCAGGTAGAATTCTGCTTCGAATTTAAACTAACAGGGTTTTATTAAGATGCTTATTAAGCTTTTACGTAATGGCTTAGGTCAAATCATTATATTTGTTGACTGGGTTACTCGCCCTGCGAAAATGAAGCGTAGCTCACAAGAGCAGTCAAAAGTAGAGCAAGAAACGCAGCACTTGTCTTTGTATCAATTTAAAGCGTGTCCATTTTGTGTGAAGACTCGCCGAACCATGCATAAGCTTAATTTGCCGATTGAGTTAAAAGATGCCAAAAATAATGATGCTGATAGACAGTCTTTACTAGAGCAAGGTGGTAAAATTCAAGTGCCATGTTTGCGCATTGTAAAAGAAGGTCAAGATACATGGCTATATGAATCAAAGGCAATTAACCAATATCTGACGGATAACTTTGCAGCTTAATAAGCGAGACTGTGTTTATCGATTGAAGATATGTTAGTTCACATTCTGATATTTACTTTAGTCATGAAACTGAAAATTTGCTTGACCTATTTTGCTAGCCTGTTATGTTTAGTAACACTGATAACGCAATCAACAGAGATTTATAAAATGTCTAAACAACTAACTTCATTAAAACCAAGCAACGCGAAGAAACCTAGCTTTCTAGCGACTCTGGTTGAGGTTTGTAATTAGTCATAAAATACATACCTAAAGCCCAGTCGCCGACCGCGTCTGGGCTTTTTTTTGGTTTAAAAATACTGGTAAGGAGTAGATTATGTTCAGCGGTTCCTATACTGCAATGGTTACCCCATTCAAAAATGGTGAGTTAGATGAAGTTGCATTACGCCATAATGTTAATTTTCAAATTGAAAATGGTACTCATGGTCTAGTGCCTGTAGGTACAACGGGCGAGTCACCAACGGTAACTGAAGAAGAGCATAAACGAGTTATTCAAGTTGTTGTTGAAGAAAGTGCTGGGCGTGTACCTGTTATCGCTGGTGCGGGTTCTAATAACCCAGTTGAAGCGCTGGCATTTGCTAAAGCTGCAGAGCAATCTGGTGCGGATGGTATCCTGTGTGTGGCGGGTTATTATAATCGTCCTTCACAAGAAGGTTTATATCAGCACTTTAAATATCTGCATGATGCTACAGAACTACCAATGATTATTTATAATATTCCGCCTAGAGCGATTGTAGATATTCAGCCTGAAACCATGCTACGACTAGCGGAGCTACCAAGAGTCGTTGGGGTGAAAGATGCAACGGGTGATTTAGCGAGACCAAGCATTGAAAAGCATTTAATTGGTAATGAATTTAGCTATTTGTCAGGAGAAGATTTAACTGCGATTGCTTATAACTCAGTTGGTGGTAACGGTTGTATTTCTGTGACTTCAAATGTTGCACCTAAGCTTTGTTTCGAGTTGCAACAGGCATGTTTACAAGGTGATTATGTTAAAGCGAAGGCAGTACATGAAAAGCTAGTGCCTTTGCATCAATCATTGTTTGTAGAGCCAAGTCCTGCTGGGATTAAATATGCAATGTCTTTAATCGGCTTATGCCAAGATGATGTTAGATTGCCAATTGTGCCTTTACAGACTGAAAGCAAAGAAAGAATAAAAGCGGCTATGCAGGCTTTAAACTTACTTTAGATACATGCTCGGTGAAGAAAAGATTAGAATTTACTAATTAAACTAATATTTTATTAATTAGTACTAAACTTTTGTAATTTTGGGTCGTTATAGTTTGTATAGAAGTTACAATTCACCGACAATAGTTTTGTTTTAAAACTAGCGCATGGCAAATGGAGCGTGTAATGAATAAGTTTAAAGTGGCCGGTTTGGCAATGGCATTAGGGTTATCTACTAATCTTTATGCTTCAGATTTTAGTTATAATTATGTTGATCTTGCTTTGGGTAAGGCAGACAGCAGTGACATTAACTCTTCTACAGGTGATTATTCATCTTTTTCTGGAGGATTTGTATTTCAAGACTCTTTATATTTTAGTGTTGAATCTACTACTTATGAATACGACAATGTAGATGCTGAAACACTTCAGTTTGGTATTGGAGCATACACAGCAACATCACTAAGTAATACAGATATGTATGGTACGGTAAGGATTGCCAATTCAGAGATTGGTTCTGTTGATGAGTCCGGTTTTCAAATAGATGGTGGTATTAGATCAGCCCTGACAGCTCATATTGAATTAGATGCAAAGCTTAAATATCATGATGTGTTTGATGATTCAGGAGTGGGTTATCAAGCAACTGTGAGGTTTTATCCAGCACCTCAAATTTCATTTGGTGCAGGTTATGAGTATTATGACTTTAATGATAATGACATAAATACTGCTTATGCTAACTTTCGTTATAACTTCTAATTAATTGTTTATAAATAGTTAGAAGTGAAAAGCTTATGAAAAGTCGCTGGTGTAAATCAGTGGCTTTTTTATGCTGGCCTTATTAATTTTTAAAGGCCTGTGTTGATGAAATTTGTAACGGTATGTAGCCTAGTGCTAGCAAGTGGTTGCGCTCGAGTTGTAAAAAAAGGCCATGTGGGGCACCATAAAGCAATCTCAAAAGTCGTAGTTGTACCTGTTAAACGATAGGTAAAACTATTTCTACACTTAGCCCTTTTCCCTGATTATTAATAAGTCTAATACTACCACCATGGTTTTGTATTATGGAGCGAGTGATTGCTAAGCCTAGTCCAGTTCCACCGGCTTGTTGTCGACTTTTGTCGAGCCTTACAAAAGGTTTAAAAACCTCTTCAAGTTGGCTCTCTTCTATCCCGGGTCCTTCATCACGAATGATTATGCTGACATGAGATTCAGATTTGCTCAATTCCATTTCTGCTTTAATGCCGTATCGGATCGCGTTTTCAATCAAATTACAAAAAGCTCGTTTTAAGGCAATAGGGCGACATTTATAAAAGCAGGACTCTGATGTGATTAGCTTTGCCTCTTTTTCTTGAATAAGTAGGTCTTGGCAAATGGTATCCAACAGAGCATTAATGTCTATGAGTTGACTCGGTTCGGTCGACTTTTCTTCTCTAATAAAAGATAGTGTTGAATCTGTAATAGATTGCATTTCGTTTAGCGTACTTAAAAATGCCTCTTGAGTTGGACCTTCATCCATAAGCTCTGTTCTGAGTCTTAGTGTAGTGATAGGGGTTCTAAGATCATGTGACACTGCAGCTAGCATATTCGTTCTATCTGAAATATATCTCTGTAGTCGGTCGTTCATTTGATTGAAGGCAATAGACGCTGTTTTAATATCTTCAGGTCCTGCTTCTTTTAATGGCTCCACTGATTCACCGCAACCTAATTGTTTTGCGGCTGTTGTGAGTTTTGCGAGCGGTTTGGTAATGCGCCGTATCATGAAAATAGCAATAAAGGTTAAAAATGCAGCGGTAATTGAAATCGAAACAACATTCGCTAGTGGCCATAATGGTGGACTAATATGGAATCTGCTTGCGACATTGAGCCAGCGACCATCTTTTAGTTGAATAGCAATCTGGCTCCATTCAAATGGCTTATGTTCAGAGTGGCGGTTATCTTTTTTGTTGCTATTTGGTCTTTTTGAATAATACTTTTTGTGTTCAAAGTCTGGGTTTTGATTACTCTCTAAAACAACTAAATTGTTTATGCCATAACGTTTAAACTTCTCGACGAGCTGCTGGTCTAGGGGGGCGCTTTTTAATACTTTACTTTGTTCTGGTTTAGCAAACCAATAATAAATATTTTCAGAGCTGACGGCATGAAGGATTTTCTTATGTAGCTCTTGAGGGCTTTCTTCTAATATTCGAACAGTAGAAATGATGCGGCTGAAGTTTCCTTTGCGATTAAGTACTGTTAAGGCTTCTTTTCGTTCATTGATTAATATAAATCCTGTCAGAACTTGGCTAAATAATAAGGCGATTAAAAGTAACCAAATAAATTGGCCGGCTAAGCTTCGAGGGTAAAGCTTACTTAAGAAGGGCGGCAGGGTTACTTTTTTTAGAAAACTCACGTCTTAACGACCTCTTCAGTGAAAATATATCCACCACCCCATACTGTCTTGAGGATTTCAGGTGTCTTAGGGTCTGGTTCTATTTTCTTTCTAAGGCGACTGATTTGATTATCAATGCTTCTATCAAAAACACCGGCCGCATGCCCTTTTGTCATTTCTGTTAACTGATCTCGACTGAGAACATGTTTTGGGTTTTCCAGAAATACAGTGAGTAATCTAAATTCAGCGCTGCTTAATGGAATAATTTGGTTCTCTTGGTCAATTAATTCTCTTTTAATAGAATTTAAGCGCCAATTCAAAAAACTAAATTGTCTTGCCTGTTTTTGATTTTCACCTTGATAAGGCATGCTTTGAGAGCGTTTTACTAATGCTTTTATGCGAGCAAGAAGTTCGCGGGCACTAAAGGGTTTCGTTATGTAATCGTCAGCTCCCATTTCAATGCCAACTATTCTATCCGCTTCTTCTCCCATTGCTGTGAGCATAATGACAGGAATAGATGACTTTTCTCTGATTTTTCTACATAGGGTTAGGCCGTCTTCTCCTGGCATCATTAAGTCTAAAACGATGACATCAAAACTGCTTTTACTTAAGTGTTGGCGCATGTTCTCACCACCGTCTGCGGTTTCGACACGCAAGCCGTGTTTATGTAAATATTCTGCGAGTAATGTTCTGATTTCTAAGTGATCATCAACAACTAATACTCGAATAACATCGCTCATACAAGGCGCCTAAAATTTGAAAGGAGACGACCATTATAAAGGCTTGTTTTATTAGAGTGGATAGCTAGATGTAATAAAGTTAGTTCTAGGGAGGGTTTGATACATCTTGCGACAATTGGATGCAAGATGTATCCCTTTAGGGTCTTATGTTGCTTTGGGCTGTGGTTTTTTCTTCCCTTCATAATGGGTGATAAAAGCTATTGCTAAAATAATGATAAATGCCCCTAACCAAAGCCTGCCTGGTGGCACCCAACCAAAGACAAGCCAGCCAGCGAGTACATTAAGTGGGAGTTTAACGTGATCGAATGGTTGTATAAATGATGCATCTGCTATCGAGTAAGCCTTCACGATAGCCCATTGAGCTAACGCTGTGAAAATGCCTGCTGCTAATAATAATGTCCAAGTGAACGACCCTGTTGGTAAGCTCCATTCAGGTAAAGCCAATAATAAATTGAATGGGCTAATTAATACTAATAAGTAGACAACCATGGTGGTAGGTGAGTCGTCGCTTGAGAGCTTTTTAACCATCAAAGAATAGATTGCCCAAAAGAAAGCAGCCCCAACAGGAAGGAGTGATGCAAGAGTAAAGTCATCACTCCAAGGCTCTAAAATAAGCATAGCTCCGAAAAAGCCAGCGAGCGTTGCAAAAATTCTTGCTAAACCAACTTTCTCTTTTAAAAAAATACCTGACCCCAGTGTAGCAAAAAGAGGTGATGTCATTAAAAGAGCTATCCCTTGCCAAATGGGAATAGGGTAGGCAAGAGCCCAAAGCCATAATTGAATGCCGATTACGGAGAAGAATACTCGCGTTATGTGCCAACCAAGTTTGTTTGTTTTTAATGCTTGTTTAAGTCCGAGGCTTTTAAGCCAAGGTAAAATAACAATAAAGGCGATGCCATATTGAATGAAGGCGACAGTCGTTGACGCTATCTGAAAGTGGATACTTAAATATTGAGCAAGGCTATTTACTATAGCAAATGCTAGACCTGCAATAACCATCCATGAAGCACCTTGTACGGGGGTGTTTGAATACGCCACGCTTTATCCCTAATGATAATAAAATTGCTCGCATCATACCTTTATCTAACGTGCGCTTTCAATGTTTGCTGATCTGTATTGAGACTAATTTTCTTACTATGGTTCAAACCCAGTTTCTAACATGAGAGCTTCATCTAATTCATCTACTACTTCTAAAGAGATGCCAGCAAGCTGCATTACTTTCTTAGGAATAAATTGTTTGATGTCCTCGATGCTTCTATCACTTGATTTAGCACCATTTAAATAATTAGCAAGATTTAAAATAGCACTCAAAGGCGTTGGCTCTTCATAACCTAAAGGTCTTTTGTACTGTTGAATTGCAAGCCCCAATTCGCTTGGAAACTTCCATAGGTCTAATAATGCTTTACCAGCATCTTGAGTGGTAAAACTTAAACGCTCCATTTCAGCTGCTATTCGTGATGCATTTTTATCTTTCACAAGACTTTGGATTTCCATGGCGTCTTTTGGTGCTGCCAAATGTAATAAGAGCCGACCTATGTTGTAAATAATGCCTGCTGTAAAAGCGATATCTTCTTCAACTACTTCTGTTTTTTGAGCAAGCCAAGCCGCAATTGTTGCAACCATAAAGGCATCTCGCCAGAAAAGCTTTAAATCAAGTCCATCAACGTTTACTGCTGAATTAGCTAAACCAGATGCAATAACCAGAGTATTGAGCTTATCCATGCCTAAAAGTACAACAGCTTCATCAATAGAAGAGACTTTTCTTGAAAGGCCAAAATGTGCTGAATTAACTAATCTTAGGATTTTTAAGGAAAGAGTTTGATCTTGGCCGACTTTTGTTGCAATTGCGTTGTAATCGGCGTCTGGGTCTTTTAACGCAATGATAAGTTCTCGAACGACATCAGGCACATTGGGGAGTTTATCTGTCTGTTGTAGTAAATCTTTTACTTCCATTGGTAACCCTTTTAAGCGTTAAGTCAGTGAATAATTAAAGATAGCTCAGGCAGTATGGCTGTTGTTTTGTGTAAATAAAAGAGTTGTGATTAAAAGCTGCTTGTAAATTTTGTTGGCATTATCCCTTTTTACGAACTTGGGTGGTGTTATCTATATATTCAAGGTTGTACTAAGTGAAATTTTTAAGAATATTAAAAATAACCATTATTTAAAAATGTATACATATTTTTTGAGCTATGCCATTATCCTGAAAAGTCTATGAATTGGAAACGTCATGTCGATTAAAAATGATTTAAGCTTAAGTGCTATTGTTGCGGGATTTGTTGCTGTGCTGGTTGGTTTTGCAAGTTCTGTTGCTATTGTCATTCAGGCTGCTCAAGCAAGTGGTGCTAATACGAGTCAATTAACATCTTGGATTACCGCTCTTGGTATTGGTATGGGGGTGAGTTGCTTCGCATTATCTTGGTATTACAAGAAACCTATCATAACGGCATGGTCGACACCCGGGGCAGCGCTTTTAGTGACTGGTTTACAAGGCGTACCCTATAGCGAGGCAATTGGTGCTTTTGTCGTTACTGGTGCTTTGATTCTGCTTGTTGGTGTATCTGGATTATTTAATCGATTAATGACGCTCATACCGTATCAGGTTGCTTGTGCTATGTTAGCTGGCGTACTGTTTCAGTTTGGAATTGCTATTTTTGATGGTATGACCAGTGACTTTTTTCAAATCTTTATCATGTTAGTCACCTACTTAATTGCTAAACGCTTTATCCCTAGGTACGCCATTATTATGGTACTTGTCGTCGCTCTTTTGTTGATTTTTTATGATCAACCTAAGCTGCTTGCTATGACTGAATCCATGACTTTTACTAACCAGTTTGTCTGGCAAATGCCAGAGTTTAGTTTTAAGTCTGTAATCGGTGTAGCTTTACCTTTATTTATCGTGACTATGACAGCGCAAAATATGCCAGGGATAGTCGCTTTAAAAGCACATAACCTAGATGTTTCTACTTCCTCGCTTATCTCTTGGACTGGTGTTACAACCTTAGTATTGGCGCCATTTGGTGGATTTACCTTTAATCTTGCCGCAATTACCGCAGCGATTTGTATGGGGGAAGAAAGTCATAAACAAGCTGAAAAGCGATATATAGCAGGTTTGTCAGCCGGTGTATTTTATTGTTTAGCAGGCCTTGGGGGGGCGGGCATTATTGCTATATTTTCTCTATTCCCTCAGAACCTTATTCTTGCGTTAGCTGGTCTTGCTTTGCTTTCTACCATTGGTGTTAATCTAAAAACCTCTTTAGAGAAAGACAGTACCCGAGAAGCCGCTTTAATTACTTTTTTAGTGACCCTATCCGATGTGTCTTTTTTTGATATTTCATCAGCTTTCTGGGGGATTTGCTTTGGCATAATGACTTTACTTTTTATGACTAAACTCAAGGGCTGAATTAATGGAGTACTCTAAAATGAATCATGTTTGAATTTTATAAAAATTAGAATTAACCTTGAATTCTTTTTTGTGAATATTGGACAATAGAGTGACGTTTGTTTTTTACGGTGATTTTTTTGAGTAAAGATGTTTTAGCAAAATTAAAAGCAGATATTAGGTCCCAAAATTTACCGCTTGGCGTGCCATTAAAGCAGGTAGATTTGGCAAAACGCTATGAAGTGAGCCGTATTCCTATTCGAGATAGTTTACAAAAGCTATTAACAGAGGGCTGGCTAGTCCCCCATGGAAAGTGTGGTGTCATGATACCCGTATTAGTTCGCCATGAAGCTGAAGACCTTTATCGTATGCGTTCTGCACTAGAGGTCATGCTACTTGAATTGGCTATTCCTCATTTGAATCATGCCATTTTAGGGAGGGCGAAAGACTATTTAGAGGAGCTTGAGTATAAAGACCTGACACTTCTTGAACGTGGTGAACTGAACTGGATGTTCCATAAAACCTTATATGAGGCCGCTAGTCGACCTACTTTATTTAAAGTGGTTGAACAGCTTCATTCACAAGTTGACCGCTATATTGGTTTTCAATGTATTCCCCTTGATTATGATAGAAAAAGCCAATCAGATCATTATGAGATGCTTAGGCTATTACAAGCTCAGGAGTATTCATCGGCATTAGAGTGTTTACGAAACCATATTGAAGATGCAGGAGAGTTATTAATAACCTGTTTACGTGACTAAGTGTAAAATAATGCTAAATGTTTAAATCTAAATTAAACTTATGAAAAGTTATATTATGAATATAACAAACATACTGTAAACCATTAATTAACTGTGGAATTTCAAACATTGCGTGCATTAAAAGTACTCATTGCTGATGACTTTGAAAACTCTCGTCAGTCTATAAGAAAAATTTTATTATCAGTTGGAATTGAAAACATCCATGTTACAGCCACAGGGAAGGGTGTTTTAGATGAGTGCAAAACGAAAAAGTTTGACCTTATTTTATGTGATTATAATTTAGGCCATGGAAAAAATGGTCAACAAGTATTAGAAGAAGTGAGATCGTTAGGTTATTTGAAAAGCACTGCTCTGTTCGTCATTATTTCTGCTGAGACAAGCCGTGATGTTGTTATGGGAATTATGGAAGCAAGTCCTGATGAATATCTAACAAAACCTTTTACTCAATCTGTATTAGTTAAACGAATTGAAAGATTGGTGCAGCAAAATGGTGAACTGAGTGAGATTAAAAAAGCTTTAGCAGATAGTAATTATGCTTCAGTTTTAACACTTTGTAATCAATTGATTAAAGTTGGAAGCCGCTACTCTGCATGGTGTCGACGTAAGATGGCTGAAGCTTTTTTCGAAACAAAACAGTTTGAAAAAACTAAAAGCCTTTGTCATTTGGTTCAATCTAAACGAGACCTTGATTGGGCTATGGTACTTGAAGCACAAGTAATGAATGCAACGGGGTCAGCTCAAGACGCAATAACTCACCTTAATAAAGTAGTTGCCCAGTTTCCTAATTGTATAAAAGCCTTTGATCTTCTTGCTGAGTATTTAGAGGAAAAAGGAGACTCGGAGCAAGCACAAGACTTTTTAGAAAGTGCAGTCGAACTTTCTCCTAGGGTCATGACAAGGCAGCAATCTTTAGTAAATTTAAGCTTATCAAATGGTGATTTAGATGTGGCTTTAAGGTCGAGTCAGCAGGCTTTAAAATTGAGTGCTAATTCACACTTTGCCTCTGCTGATCAATACTTACAAGCTGCACAAGTGATCTCTGAATCAATTATTGGTGATGCATCAGCAGAAGCTCGTAAAAAGTCTCAGGACGCTTTCTCTATGCTGAATCAAATGGCAAAAAAGTTTCCAGATGATGCCTCTACTCAATTACATAAAATATTGATTGAAAGCCAAGTTTTTTCTTCTCTTGGTAAACGAGATCAGGCGAATCTTGCCTTGAAAGAAGGCAAGAGTATGCTTGAAGAGCATGCTGGTTTATTAACGCCTGATATTGCATTAGAAATGGGAAAAGTACTCTATGCCACGGGTCAGCATGATGCTGCAAATGAGATGTTTAATCATATTTTAAATGATAAAAATGTCGATAAAAGACTGATTGCTAAAACCTATGCATTCCTAGACGAACCTGTTGGCTTAACTGCTAGATTGAAAGCGAAGCAAGATAATTTAGTCGGCTTAAGTTTTTATGAAAATAAACGTTATGAAGACGCCATTGTAGCTTTCAAAAAAGCACAAAAATCATCACCAATTCACCCCGGTTTGAATATGAACTTAGTGCAGACCGCTTTAAAATTAATGGAAACGACAGAAAGACAGCAAAGTTTAATTGATATCTGTATTGATTCCCTTGATAGGATCAAGCATATCTCTGTGCAGCATAAACAGTTTAAACGTTATCGTAGTTTAAAAAGCTATGTAGTGCGTAACTTTCAAGCTTAATCATAAGGATAGAGTGTGAATAATAAAGATTCGATGTTTCATAATGTGATGGCTTCAACCGTAAAGGATATGAATACTTCCTTGGCGATGCTGCTTCAATCTTTTGAGGCCAATGGTGCTTTGGCCCAGCGTATGAGTGATGAGCATAAGCAGAGCTTTTCCAATATGCATTATGAAGTAGCACGTTTACAGAATAATCTTTTTCACCTTCACACCTTGTATCGAATTCAATACGAGCGTTTACCTATTGTGCATGAAGAGCACTTCGTACATGAGTTTTTAGAAGAGCAAGTTCTCAGTGTGAACGGCTTGTTCGTTATGGGGGATGTCAAAGTAGAGATTGAGTGCTTTGAGGATATGAGTGCCTATTTCGACTTTGAATTGGTTAGCTCTATTATAATTACAGCTCTAGTGAATGCGAGTCGTTATACTAAAGATGCCGTGATTATCAGAGCGCTTGCTCAAGATGACGGCATACTTATTCAAGTAGACGATAATAGCCGAGGTTTTCCTGACACGATTCTAGATAGGTTTAATGAAGGGATTCAAGATAAGAGCGAAGAGTTCAATGAACAAGGTCTGGGGTGGCTTTATTGTAATGAGATCGCTAAATCTCACCAAAATAGAGGCAGGTCTGGATATGTCGCTTTAAGTAATAACAGTATACTAAGTGGTAGCCGTTTTGAAGTCTGGCTACCATAACCTTAATTACCCTGAGAATCAGTTTTATTGAGGGATATAAATACTTAGGCAGGCGCCTTTAAGGGTGCTTGAGTCAGTCTTAGAAATGTATCCCTGATTATCATCATTGCTATGAGCTTGGGCTGATAGCTCAGTAAAGTAAAGCCCTAGACCTGTGCTACTATCTAGAAAGTTTTCTTCTTCGCTGTTTGATTCAGAAAAACCAGGGCCATCATCTTCTATCTTGAATACTAGATAGCCATCGATGATATCTGCTTTTAATAGTATCTTGCTCTTAGCAAACCGTAATGCGTTGTATACCCCAGTACTGATGACTGAAGTGAGTAGTCTTTCATCAAAGTTTGCTAATAAAGACTCATCACATTCATAACTCAGTATAAGGTGTCTTGCTGTAGCAGACTGGCTTAATACAAAAACCTGGTCGTCTAGAAACTCACTTACTTGTAAAGTCTCGGTTTGTAAGTCATAACCATCGGAGGCTAATTTGAATAAATATAGATATTCAACCCATTCATCGTTGAGTTGTTTAAGGCCTTCTTCAATATTATTGATTTTTTCAACTTGTTCTATTGGGCCTTCAAATTCAGACTTTAATGTTTGAAGTTGATACATGAGATTGCCAACGGCATTTTTACTCTCGTGAATTGAGCTGGCGAGTATGACGCTAATATCAACTTTCTTCACTTGATTCTCCCAGTAATGGTTCTAATTTCTTTTTAAACCTGTCTGATTGTGGTGCCGCAAGCCCCATGTCCACATCTTGTTTATAGAGTAAGTGAGCACTTTTTGCTTGGTTTAACTTATCTTGAGTAATAAAAAGTTCGATTTCAATTTCATAAGCACCACTTTTTATCTTTGGATTATCACCAAACAGTTTTTGAATTTTCTTGAGTGTGATTTTGAAGTTATCAACTTGCCTATTAGATAGCTCGTGTTCTTTAGCAATACCAATGAAGGATTTTAAATGTTGGAAGTAGATACTGCTATCACTGTAAATGGAGTGCTTAGCAAGAAAAACAGCTCGTCGGAATGACATTTCAGACGTTTCAAAATCATTTAGCTCTGAGCTTAATTCTCCTAATTCAATTTGACGTAAAATGGCTTTTGGTGATTTAGCGACGGCATCAATTAGCGTAGTTTGCGCCTCTTCTTTTTTATCTAGTTTAACCAAGCATTTCGCTAACCAGTCATAGGCATTCACAAAAAAACGATTATCAAGCATTAGCTGTCTAAATCGACTTTCTGCTTCCTCGTAATTTCCTTTATAGAAATAAGCTTTAGCAAGACCAAAAAGGGCCCAAGGCATTTTTCGCTCTTTTAGTGCTGTCTGAAATAGTTCAATGGCATTGTCATATTGTTCTAGTTCAAGAAAGCACTCACCTTTGATTCTTGAGCACTTTGACTCCAAAAAGGGGTGCGCTTCAACAACCTTAACGGCTTCTTCTATTGCTTGTTCATACTTTTTTTGGTCTAGGGCATGATTTACGTCATAGAGTTTTTGTTTGCTCTCTATCAGCTTTAATAGTCTGCGTTGTAATAATGCTTGAGAGAAAGGTTTGGAAATATAACCATCAGGTTGATATTCAATTGCGCCCATAACCATTTCAATTGAGGTTTCAGCGGTAACCATTAAATAGGTTGATGTATTCGGAATAAGGTTTGAGTGACGTACTTCTTCTAGTAGTTGCTGACCATCCTTGCCACTGCCTAAATTGTAGTCAGACAATACAACGTCATAGGTATTAGATCTTAATAGTTCTATGGCAGATTCGGCTTTCATTGCCAATTCAATTTGCTTAAAACCAAAGTCAGTTAGCATCTTTTTTTGTAATATACGGGCTTCAGCCATATCTTCAATAAGAAGTGCTCTTTGGTTTGAAAAATCAATTTCTGCCATATTTTTTCACTTATATCGTGTTTTTAATAATGTGATCCAGGTGTTTCTTCTAACATACTGGAAAACACCTCATCTTCTTCAGAATGAGTTTGTGCAATTGCGTAAGTACCAGATGCCCATTCACCTAAATCAATCAATTTGCATCTTTCACTGCAAAAAGGGCGATACTTGTTTTCTTTGTTCCAAACTGACTTACCCTTACAGTTAGGGCAGCTAATTTCTTTCACTGTTTCTGTGTTAGTTTTCATTAAAATTTTCAATAATAAATTGGTTCAACTCATCGACTTTAGCATTCAAATCACTGATATTTCCAGTATTTTTAATTATAGTATTAGCTAATTCTGATCTACGCATATCTGATATTTGATTGTCAATAATTTTATTTGCTAGCTCTTCACTGCAATTATCTCTTACTGTCACCCTTTGTACTTGTACTTCCCTTGGAACACTGATTGCGATGACATAGTCACAACGATTGTTTTGTTCAGTCTCAAATAATAAGGGGTGTACTAATAGAACATACTTGCTATCGGCAGCAGAAATTAATTCTTCAATGCGGTTGTGAATTTCAGGGTGTGTTATTGATTCAAGCCAGTGTTTCTCTGCTTTATCTTCAAAAACAATCTGGCGTAACTGTCGTCTATCTAGTTGTTTGTTATCGAGCAAAATTCCCTTTCCGTAACGTTCTACAATTGCCTTAAGGCACTTGCTGCCAGGTTCTACCACCTCTCTAGCAACATCATCAGCATCGATACTAATGATGCCTAATTGGTTAAAAAGTTTGCTGATTGTCGATTTACCCGATCCAATCCCGCCAGCTAAACCTACAAGAGTTTTTTTATTTATTTCTGTCATATAATATTAGTACTGATTTGTAATGAAAAAATTTAATAAGGCTGAAAAGCAAAGAAAAGGTCCAAAAGCAAGGCTCTGATAACGTCCCTTTCTACTGAAAATAGCATAAATAACGCCAGTAATACTGGCGTAAAAAAGGATGTAGAACAAACTTTCAACCCCTTGCCAAGCACCAAGTGCTGCTAATAATTTGGCATCCCCCAAACCTATGGCTTCAATATCCTTAAATATCAAATATAGCTGACGTATTGAGACAATACATAAATAACCTAACATCATGCCTAATACGGCATCCTTCATTGAAATTGTGCTTTCAACAATATTAAAGGTTAAGGCGAAGCCTAAAAGTAATAGATTGAGTTGATCAGGTATCCATTGAACTTTCCAATCTATGATGGATATACAGATCAGTAAACTAAATATACAGGTGAGTATTAAGAGTGAAATCCAATTAGTGCTGATAAAAAGTAAAGGTAAACAGGTTAGCAAACTTGCAAGTTCAGTTAATGGATAGCTCAGAGGTATAGCTTTTTTGCAGTAGCGACATCTTCCCTTGGTACTTATAAAACTCAAAATGGGGATAAGATCATAAAACTTAAGCGTGTGCTTGCATTCAGGACATAAAGACCAACCTGAATTGAATGAAGGGGGCGGGTTATTATCAAAGGGGAGCTCTAAAAACTGATGGGCTTCTTTGCGCCATATAAACTCTTCATATTTTGGTGTCCTACTGATATAAGCCGTCATGGCACTGCCAAAGCATAGGCATATGAGCACATATAATAGAATTGAAGCGATAGTTAATTCCAAGAGTGAGTTCTCATCCTGTGTTATTTATCCTATGTTTATCAGTGGTAAGTAAATGGTTAATAGGGTTTTACTAACAAAAATACCCGCAATCATTAAGCCTAGTATTGGGCATAGTCTCTCAACGAGAGTTAAGCTTGCTTGCCACCTTTCATGATGAATATGTGTGGCAGAGTCGATTGCTCTAATAATATCGCCCGAATGGCATGAAGCTTCTAAGGCTAACAAAGATTCCTTTGGAAACCAATAAGTTGGAAAACTGACTAAGTAACTATCTCCCAACCTAAGGTGATAGTAAGTCAGTAAAAGCTCATCTTTAAGCTTTGGGTGTGAGAAGTTTTTAGGTAATAACGTAAGCGCATTCTGTAAGTGATTACCTGTGCTTAAAGATGCTTTCAATAAACTGAATAGTTTGTTAAGTCTAAATGCTTGATAATTTTTTTCAGTAAAATTTATCATTAAACTAGATTCAAGTAAGTAAAAAGTGATGAGTTGGGATACCGTGATGGAAAAGTAAATACCCAAGTTTGCTTGTAATTGATCCGACTTTTGTGTATTCAAAATGAGGCTTGCTAACCAAATAATTAAAGACAACTGAATGACAAAGTATGGATAAATAAGACTTTTTTGTAATCGTTTAATCCAGCTCCTTAGTTGAGCTATCTGCTCGTGTAAAATGTTTAAATTCTCTAAGAGTTGCTCACTAGTACTATTTTGAATGAATAGATGACAATAACCATGCAGTGAAGGCTCGACTAGTGATTTAAAGCAGACATTAAAAGGTGTCCCCATGCTAATTTCATCACAGATGGCATGGGATATTAATGCCATGTTCGACTTTTTATGGTTTTTGCTTAAATAAGTTAATACTTCTTGTAACTTGAGGCCTGCTTCTAGGCCTTTTAGTAGTTCAGAAAGAAAGCTAACAAGGAGCTTACTATTTAGTGGTTTTAACCTTATCTTTTTAATTTTAATCGCCCACTTTTTCTGACTAAAATGATCTAAATAAGCACTTTCTATAGAGGGGTAGAATCTAACCATGCTTACGTCATTACTTTCAATTCTGAACCAAGGCATAAGTACATTACTCCTTTGAATCACCGAAAAATGACCAGAGAGAGTCTTTTTGCGTGAGGCTATTATACTGGGAAGGGCGATTCTCATTACCCCAGTTTGGAGTGGCACCAAAAAATATGGGTTTGGCATTGAGCTGATCAAAGTGCATTTTTTGATGCAAAATTAATCGAATGACACTGCTTAATGCAAAAAAATCTACCTGCCATGATTGCATTCTATGGATAGCATCAATCACTGAATTACTATGTAAAGTAGCGAATACCATATGGCCTGTTAAAGCGGCCGTTATGGCTAGTTGTGCTGTCTCAGCATCTCTTAACTCTCCCACTAAAATAACATCTGGATCCTGTCGCATAAAAGACTTGAGTAGACTTGTATGAGTAATGTTAATTGCCAGTTGCGGCTCACATTGAAAATAGCTATCTACTTCGTATTCAATAGGATCTTCAATGGTGAAAATAGCTTTGTTTCGCTGGTTTAGCTTCTCTAGACAAGCATAAAGCGTTGTTGTCTTTCCTGCTCCTGTCGCTCCACAAACCAAAAATAAGCCACTATCTTGGGTTAAGGCTTTATTTATCTCATTCACTAATGCGTTTGGTAAGTTAAGCTCCTCTAGTTGTCTTATTTTATTTTGATGTAATAAGCGTAAAGCCACTTTTTCACCTTTTTGTGTGGCAATAATACTAACGCGAATAAAGTAAAGCCTTTGATTAATGCTGTATTTAAATTGACCTTCTTGAGTTCGCCTAGTTTCAGAAAGGTCTAAGTTAGCCATGATTTTTAGGCGGTTAATTAAATTTCCTGGCGCTTGGCGTAAAAAAAGATCTAGCTTCCCAGCGACTCTAAATAAGACTTTGTAGTCTTTTTCTTCTGGACATAAATGAATATCCGTGGCCTGCATTTCAGTTGCATGTTGAAAGATTTCTTCTAGCATCATCATAAACTTTCGACCTCATCATTTTCAGTTGTTGAGCAATGACTAGGTAAATAATCTGAGGAAAGGGTCGAGAGGCAAGACCAGTTCGCGCTGCTATTGCGTGAAAACACAAAATAGTGGCCAGCATCTAAACCAGGTAGTGTATTCAAAGTGATTTTTAAATCACCACTTATACCATCAGTATTATCGATGAGAATTTGGTCTATATGGCTATCCGTACCAGCAGTAATAAGCCAGTCTTCGAATTCAGAGCTGGTCGGGAAATTATCATTTATCATAATAAATTCTTCTATCGCAGCTTGATTTTGATTGGCTAAATTATGAACTGATACTAGATTGGCTTTGGCAACTTGTCGCGTTAACTTGGGAGCGCTAAGACTTGCTAGAATAGAGATGATTGCGATGACAATCATAAGCTCAACAAGTGTAAATCCATTCATTTTAGATGAATGAGGCAGACGGGTTCTTATTTCCATTATTTCCTCCGTGAAATTTGGAAATGATTTTTAAAGACGCACTAAGCTCATCCTTAAGCTTAAATAGTCTGTTTTAAACTAGCTGATGAAAGCTAGTTTTGCTTCTACTTTCTGCTTCACTATATGGGTTTATAATCTGTTTATCTGATGCTGTCTGGCTAAAGTTAGTCTTATCTTGATTTGAGTCCTGTTCACTCTCTTCAGCCCTCTCTTTAGCTAATTCTGTTCTAGCGGTATTCATAGACTGTTGAGCTTCAGAAGCAATACTTCTATCTTGCGAAGAGGGTTCTTGCGGCGCTAAAGCTGCTCGATACACCTGTTTCATTTTATCGATAGTCGCCTGTGGATTATTGGCTATCACACTTAGATCAATCGACACCTCACCATTAATCGCATAACGACTGCCATTTGGGCCTGTTTCGTATTCATATTGAGGTGCGCCCGCATGGGGACCGCCAGCACTAGCATGAGCTCTTTCATGATTTTTAACTTCTTGATCCCTTCGTTTTAACTGGTCCACTTCTTTTTGTTCTGCATCGCTTAATCCTTGCTCTATCTGAAATTTACTTTGAGGCTGAATTTGAGATTTTTTTTGATAGACCAGCTGAGTATTATTATGGATGTCTGATGCTCTACTCGCTAAATCTTGTTCAGCATGATTATGTTGGGACAAGTGCCTGCCTTGCTCAGATAAGGTAACAAAACGATTATTCTCATTAAGGGGTGTACTTTGACTGGTTGCTTGTCTAGTTAATTGTTGATTGTGTGGATGTTCGTCTGCCTCAAACTGGTTGGGCGCTGTTGCTGGTGGCATTTTAGAGAATGCTTCAATAGCGTGAGGAATACTCATAGACATAAAACATCTCGCTAAAACTTAGAGGCTTGCTTTAATTATAATGCCTGAGCGTTTTTTGTACAGAAGGGCGAGGTTGATGAATAGTGTTTAAAAAAAGAGTAAAAAGAGCTAGTTGATCTAATGACCCACTAGCCCTCTATATTTGGTTAACTGTGTTCTGATTGAATAGCGGTTATCGCAATGGTGTAAACAATATCATCGACCAGTGCGCCGCGAGATAGGTCATTCACAGGTTTGCGAATACCTTGCAACATAGGGCCGATACTGATGACATCGGCACTTCGCTGTACTGCTTTATAGGTAGTGTTACCCGTATTTAAGTCTGGGAAAATAAAGACGGTAGCACGGCCTGCCACTTTACTATTAGGTGCTTTTTGTTTTGCTACGTCTTCCATAATGGCTGCATCGTACTGTAGCGGCCCATCAATGAGTAAATCAGGGCGTTTTGCCTGTGCCATTTCAGTGGCTAACTTTACTTTTTCAACATCGTTACCAGCACCAGAGCCGCCTGTACTATAGCTGATCATAGCCACGCGGGCAGGAATGCCAAACGCAATAGCAGAGTCCGCACTTTCAATGGCAATCTCAGCGAGCTGTTCTGCGCTTGGATCTGGATTAATTGCACAATCTCCGTATACCAAAACCTGATCTGGTAAACACATGAAGAAGACAGAGGAGACCAAAGAAGAGTTTGAGGAGGTTTTTACTAATTGCAATGCTGGGCGAATGGTATTCGCTGTTGTATGAATCGCTCCGGAAACCAGTCCGTCCACATCACCCGTTTCTAGCATCATGGTGCCTAAGGTTACATTATCTTCAAGTTGCTCACGGGCGACTATGTCAGTAAGGCCTTTATGTTTTCTGATCTCCACCATAGGAGCAATGTAACGATCACGAATAGAGCTAGGGTTTAAAATCTCAACATCAGGATGCAGTTCAATGCCATTGTTATGGGCAATGCGCATGATCTGAGATTCGTCACCTAATAATATACAGCGAGCAATGCCACGTTCAGTGCATATAGAGGCCGCCTCAATTGTGCGCACTTCTTCACCTTCGGGGAGTACGACGCACTTTTTCAGTGCTCTTGCTTGTTCGATTAGCTTATATCTAAATGCAGGTGGTGAAAGCTTTCTCTCATCCTGATTAAGAGCGAAAGAGCTTATCCATTCATGATCAATACAGCGAGCCATATGTTCTTTCACTAGTGAGATACGCTGCTTATCATCAAGTGGAATCTCCTGATTAAAAGACTGCATGCCGATTGCCGTTTCCCAACTGTTGGTATCCACAGAAAGAATCGGAAGGCCTTTAGCCATGGCTTTACCGCAAAGCTTGAGAAGGTCTTCACTAGGTTGGTAGCTACCCGTTAGAACGAGTGCAGCTATTTTAGTGTCGTTAAGAGCCGCGATGGCTGTTGCCATTATGATGTCGGTTCTATCTCCAGGGGTGAAAACGAGCACGCCAGGTTTTAGCGCGGGTAGCGTGTTTTCTACACCGCGAGCACATAGGGTAAATGATTGAACGCGGCGAGTATCTAATTCCCCCGCATTAATAACTTTCGCATTGAGAAAATCAGCAACATCTCTGGCTCTTGGGTAAGTTAACTCTTCAGTCTTAGGTATTTGCCCTAATAAATTGAAATTGCGTTTAAAAATAGGGCGCTGAGCAAATGAATCACCATAGGACTTAGAGCCAAGTGAGCCAGGGATTGTTTTGTTAAGTATACAGCCGATAACGTCATCAGCCTTTATGCCGCCATAAGATCCTGCGGCAATTTCAACATGGTGCTCTAGTTCATTAACTCGCATATTGTTGGGCGCAGTAACGAGTACTAGTGAGGCATCAAGTGTTTTGGCTATGGCTTTGTTTAGCCTTGTTGCATAAGGGTGACCAGGAATTTGAGCAAGACCTTCAATAATAACAGTACTGTCTGCTTCTATACTTGACTGAAATCTGGCAACCACTTCTTCCATTAGCTCTTCAATTTGGTCGTTATATAAAAAACGTTCAGCTTCATGTAAAGGGATAGGGTCAGCTGGTGTGAGAGTTGAGCCTTGAGCAACCATGGCTGTCGATCTGTCCGGACCAGCGTCACCTGGTCTTGGTTGTGCGATTGGTTTAAAAAAACTCGCCTTGAGACCCTGTTGTTCGAGTGCCCGTACCAATCCCACTGAAACTGAAGTGAGGCCAACACCTGGGCCAGTTGGTACTGTCATTAGGACATTAGTAGACATGTCTATTTCCAAATTCTAATTATATAAGGTGGTCGTATTAGGTTAACGGCCTAAGCTTGAATTAAATGAATGGTATCCAAGGCAATCATCAATTCTTCATTTGTTGGGATAACCCAAACAGTTTTATTATTTTGTGCTTTCGAAATCTTGTGTATCTGTTTTCTAGGTAGATCAATATTAGTCTGTTTATCAATTTCTATGCCAAAAAGGTTTAGTGCTTGACAGACTTGCTGACGGACATAAACAGAGTTCTCACCTATGCCACCGGTAAATACTAAATGGTCAAATGTGGTTAATGAGGTGGCAAGGGCTGCAATGCTTTTTGCTGTACGAGTACAAAACATGTCTAGGGCTAATTTTGCTCTTTCATCTCCCGCTTTCATTGCCTCTTCTAAAGTACGGCAGTCATTTGAAAGTTCTGATATACCTAAAAGGCCACTCTCTTTATTCAAAATGTTTAAGCAATCATCAAGACTCTTACCTTCAGCTTTAGCAACAAAGCTCAATATCATAGGGTCGATACTGCCAGAACGTGTTCCCATCATCAGTCCATCAAGAGGTGTGAGGCCCATGCTAGTATCAACTGACTTACCATCTTGGATAGCGCATACACTGGCTCCGTTGCCAAGGTGAGCAACTATTACTCCTTGATGTAAGGACTGCTCGTCTACTTGAGATAGCGTTTGGCTTATATAACGGTAACTGGTGCCATGGAAACCATATTTTCTAAGGGTGTGGTCTCGATAGAAATGCATAGGAATAGGGTAGAGGTATTGTTCTTGCTTTAATGACTGGTGAAAAGCTGTGTCAAAAACGGCAACTTGAGGAAGATTAGCAAATAGGTTCGCACAGGCAGTAATGCCTTTAATGTTCGCGGGATTGTGTAACGGTGCCAAATTAGCACATGCTTCTATGGCATTCATCGCCTTATCGTCAATCAGAACTGACTGACTAAAAGATTCGCCACCATGAACAACTCGGTGACCTATGCCAATTAACTTTTCAGTTATATGAGGGTGTTGGTCAAGCCATGATTTTATACTGGTTAGAACATCTTGATGGGAGCCAAGGTTCAGTGACACTGTTTCTTTCGTTTGATTGTATTCAAAATCAATCGACGCTGACTCACTGCCTAAACGCTCTGCAATTCCTTCAAGAATAACCTGCTTACCTTGCTGAGACAGAATTGCAAACTTTAAGGAAGAACTGCCACTATTTATAACCAGTATAAAATCGTTCATTTTTAGTCTTTAACTACTCTTAATGAAAGGTCGATAGCATGTAGGTGTTTAGTTAGTGCTCCAACAGAAACAAAATCAACGCCTGTATTTGCTACATCTAATAAGTCTTGTTTAGTCATATTGCCAGAAGCTTCAAACTTAACTTTGCTACCATAAGTCGCTACTGCTTCTTCCATCATACTTAGGGAGAAGTTATCGAGCATAATAATATCAGCACCAGCGATTACTGCTTGTTCTACTTCTGCAAGACTCTCTGTTTCAACTTCTATGGTTTTGCCTGATGCTATAGTTTGCGCTTGCTTTATTGCATTTTCGATAGAGCCTGCAGCCATGATATGATTTTCTTTAATTAAGAATGCATCATATAAGCCAACTCTATGGTTTTGAGCACCACCCACAGTGACCGCGTACTTTTGAGCTAAACGCCAGCCAGGAATCGTTTTACGGGTATCTAAAACGGTTAATTTTGTGTTCGCTACTAGCTGAGCATACTCCCTTGAAACTGTTGCAGTGTAAGATAAGCTCTGTAAGAAGTTTAATGCGCAGCGTTCGCCCGTTAAAATACTGCGAGCGTTACCAGACAAGGAGAATATTTTTTGATTAGCGCTAAGCTGTTCGCCTTCTTCTGCAAACCAACTAATCTCAACATTTTTATCGAGCTGCTTGAATACCTCTTCAACCCAAGCTTTCCCACATAAGATAGCATCTTCACGGGTAATCACATTCGCTCTAATGCTTTCATCAGATGGAATAAGTTGAGCTGTAATATCACCAGAGCCAATGTCTTCAGCTAGTGCTTGGCTAACCTGAGATGTTATCTGATGCTGAAGTTGGGCATCGTTAGGTGTCATGCTGTGTCCTGTAAGTACAAATTGAAAAGAGGCATATTGTAACGGGTATTGGCAATTGCGTCAGCGCCAAGCCAGCGATTTTTATTTTCTTATTTGTATATAAGTCAAATACTAGGAGAGCTTTTTAGTATTTTGTTAAGGCTTTGAGATTTTTACAAATCTCAAAGCCTGGCATTTTAGTAAAAGAGAATAGACAGTAGGTAGAGATAAAAGAGCCCCCATTAATCTTCTTTTTATGAGTGGCGCGACTTAATCGCAGGTTTCAAGGAATTATCATTAGATTGAAAATGCTTGCTGCTTTTCAAAAGGGCGCAGGTTACACTCAAAGTTGATCATCTATTCGATACCTAGAAAAAGGTGGTCACCTTTATAAGATATTAACGTTAGATTTTTACCCAAAAAATAGCGTTAAGCACTCATAAAGTAGCCAAAAGCTACATAAAAATAAACGCGCAAAACGCGAGAGGTGTTCTATGCATTCAGTTTTATCTCAAGAAATCCCCTCATCAGAGCCACTTTTGGATAACAGTTCATTTCGTATTGTGAAATTAGACGTGAGTACTCATGTAGATTTTGATCATCATGAAGCGGTTTATCGCTGCCAAGATGATGAATCTGGTTTAATTGCATTTATTGGTATTCATAATCGAAACCGTGGGCCTGCTGTTGGCGGTTGTCGAATGTGGAATTATCAGTCAGAAGCCGATGCTATTACTGATGCCCTTCGTTTATCTAAAGGCATGACTTATAAGAATTCAGTTTCATCTTTAGCATTTGGTGGTGGTAAGGCTGTCATTTTTGGCGTACCCAGTGCAGAAAAACGTGAATTGGTTTTAGAAGCGTTTGGACGCTTCGTAAACACCCTCGAAGGCCGTTATTACACAGCTGAGGACGTTGGCATTTCTCCAAAAGACATGTCAATTGTGAAACGAAATACAAATTTTGTGTATGGATTGTCAGAAATTAGTGGCGATCCGTCACCTTTTACTGCCTTTGGCGTGTACCAAGGTATTAAAGCCGCTTGTGAAAAAAAATACGGATCAGATTCTCTTCAGGGTAAACGTGTCTTAGTACAGGGGATTGGGCATGTTGGCTATTATCTTTGTGAATATTTACACCAAGATGGTGCCCAATTATTGGTTTGTGATTTAAATGAAAAAGCCTGCGAAAAAGCTAAAAATGACTTCAATGCAGAGATTGTTTTTTCAGATCAGTTATTTGGACTTGCAATAGACATCTATGCGCCATGCGCTTTAGGTGGTACTCTTAGCGCCGAATTTGTAAACCAGTTCACAGGGGATATCGTTTCTGGTGCTGCTAATAATCAATTAGTCACACCAGCTATTGGTGATTTGATACATGAAAAAGGGGTGTTATATGCACCTGATTATGTGATCAACGCCGGTGGAATAATTAACATATCCTTTGAGCCTGATTATTCTTCAGTTGCTGCAAAACAGCGTGTTGCAAAAATCAGGACTACACTTCGAGATCTTTTTGAAAGATCCGAATCGGAAAACGTTCCGACCTATAGGGTGGCTGATGAAATGGCGTTGGAAAACTTAAAACAATAATAATTTCGACCCCAATCATGCTAAACACAAGTCCATTATATTTTAATAGACTAGTGTTTAGCATGAGCGTTAGCTGGTTCCATACTTATCCTAGTGTGGCTCCAACGGTTCGTTTAAAAGGCACTTCGGTTGAAAACAATCAAAATCAACGGTTGAGCCAAGATCTGTTCTAATAGCGGGGGGTTATTAATACTATGACTGAGCAGCATATTCTCAATGATATCGATCCAATTGAAACCAAAGAATGGGTAGATGCACTTGAGTCTGTTCTTCGTGAAGAAGGACCGGAACGTGTACAATACATTTTAGATCAACTGAATAAAGAAGCGACTAAAGCCGGCGCACCTATGCCAGCTTCTATCACTACATCTTACCGTAACACTATCTCACCTCAAGATGAGAAGCCGTTACCTGGTGATTTGTTTATGGAACGTCGTATTCGTTCTATTATTCGTTGGAACGCATTAGCTATGGTAATGAAGGCAAACCGAGTCGATTCGACACTTGGTGGTCACATTACGAGTTTCTCATCAGCAGCAACCTTATATGATATAGGTTTTAACCACTTCTTCCGTGGTGGCGATGGCAAACAAGAAGCTGATATGGTTTTCTTCCAAGGCCATATATCCCCAGGTATCTATGCCCGTTCATACATCGAAGGTCGCTTGACCGATGAACAGCTAGATAACTACCGTCGTGAAGTTGACGGCAAGGGTCTTTCTTCATACCCACACCCTTGGTTGATGCCTGACTATTGGCAGTTCCCAACGGTTTCTATGGGTCTAGGTCCACACCAAGCTATTTATCAAGCACATGTACTTAAATACCAACAAAGTCGTGGTTTGATCGATCATGGTGACCGTAAAGTATGGGCATTTTTAGGTGACGGTGAGTGTGACGAGCCAGAATCTTTAGGTGCAATAGCACTTGCTGGCCGTGAAAAGCTGGACAATCTGATCTTCGTGATTAACTGTAACCTACAGCGTCTAGATGGCCCTGTTCGTGGTAACGGTAAGATTGTTCAAGAGCTTGAAGGTGTCTTCAGAGGCGCTGGCTGGAATGTTGTTAAATGTTTATGGGGTCGTCATTGGGATCCTTTATTCGAAAAAGATACAAAAGGTTTACTAGCAAAACGTATGGACGAAGTCTGTGACGGTGAGCTACAAAACTACAAGGCAAATGGTGGCGCTTATACGCGTGAGCACTTCTTTGGCAAATATCCAGAACTACTGGAAATGGTCAAAGATATGTCTGACGATGACATCATGAACCTAAACCGTGGTGGTCATGACCCTTATAAGGTGTATGCAGCTTATGCTGAAGCATCTAAGAATGATGGTCGCCCAACAGTGGTACTTGCTCAAACCGTTAAAGGTTATGGCATGTTTAAAGCTGCTGAAGCACAAAATACCGCTCACCAAACTAAGAAGTTGGACGAAGAATCATTGGCAATGTTCCGTGATAAATTCGGTATTCCAATTAGTGATGAAGAGCTTAAGGATCTACCTTACTACCGTCCAGCTGAAGACAGCCCAGAGATGAAATATCTTCGTGCTCGTCGTTCTGAGTTGCACGGTGCTTTCCCTGCGCGTCGTAAAGCCAGTGAAGCCCTTGAAGTACCTTCTTTAGAAGCATTCAAAGCACAAATACAAAACACAAAAGGTCGTGAAATTTCATCGACTATGGCATTTGTTCGTGTCTTAAACTCACTTGTTAAAGACAAGAAAATTGGTCATCGTGTTGTGCCTATCGTTGCTGATGAAGCGCGTACTTTTGGTATGGAAGGCATGTTCCGTCAATTGGGTATCTACTCAGCTGAAGGTCAGCGTTACACACCACATGATCACACTCAGATCATGTACTACAAAGAAGACCAAAAAGGTCAGATCCTACAAGAAGGGATTAACGAAGCTGGCGCGATGTCTGCTTGGTTGGCGTGTGCGACATCTTACAGCAACAGTAATTATCCAATGATTCCTGTTTACATCTACTACTCTATGTTCGGCTTCCAACGTGTTGGTGACCTTGCATATGCAGCAGGTGATTCGCGTGCTCGTGGCTTCCTAATCGGTGCAACAGCAGGTCGTACCACACTTAACGGTGAAGGTCTGCAGCACGAAGATGGTCATTCGCATCTATTGGCAGGTACGATTCCGAACTGTGTCTCTTACGATCCTACTTACTCTTATGAAGTAGCTGTAATTGTACAAGACGGTATGCGTCGTATGTACCAAGAGCAAGAAAGTGTTTTCTATTACCTAACCGTAATGAACGAAAACTATGCTCATGAAGACATGCCAGAAGGTGCTGAAGAAGGCATCATCAAAGGTATGTACAAGCTTAAAGAGCACACTAAGAAGTCTAATAAGAAACAAGTTCAACTATTAGGTTCTGGTGTTATCTTGCGTGAAGTAGAAGCCGCTGCTGAAATGCTTTTCAATGATTATGGCATTAACTCTAATATTTGGAGTGTGACATCTTTCAATGAATTGCGTCGTGACGGTCTTGATGTTGAGCGTTGGAACCTATTGCACCCAGAAGCAGAACCACGTGCTAATTACGTGTCTGATTGCCTAAACGGTGCGGGTCCAGTTATTGCGTCTACTGACCACGTTAAATTGTTTGCAGATCAAATTCGTCCGTTTATCGATAGCACTTACAGCGTATTGGGAACAGATGGCTTTGGCCGTAGTGATACTCGTGAGAAATTGCGTCACTTTTTCGAAATCAACCGCTATTGGGTGGTTGTTGCTACTCTTAAAGCCTTGGCTGACGACGGAGAAATTGAGGCATCAGTGGTTCAAGAAGCAATTGTTAAGTTTGGTCTAGATCCAGAAAAACCAAACCCAGTAACTTGCTAATTACCATTTAAATCTGTGCCTGATCTAAGATTAGTCTTGATCAGGCTATTTATATTTTTGATGCGTCTTAATGACAAAGGAGATTTCCGTGAGTACAGAGATCATTCATGTACCGGATATTGGCGGTGCAGCCGATGTTGAAGTGATCGAGATTAATGTCCAAGTTGGCGACATGATCGAAATTGATCAAGCAATTGTTGTATTAGAAACAGATAAAGCCTCTATGGAAGTGCCTGCTTCTGTTGCAGGTAAAGTGACCAGCATTGCTATCGCAGAAGGTGCGACAGTAAATGAAGGTGACGTAATTCTTGAAGTTGAAGTAGCGGGTGGTGAGGTTGCTGTAGAAGCTGCTGCGCCTGCTCCAGTAGCGCAAGCTGCGCCTGTTGTTGAAGCGGCTCCTGCTGCTGCGCCAACGGTATCAGCTGAAGTAGCTGTTGCTGTGCCAGATATTGGCGGTGCGACGGATGTAGAAGTTATTGAAATTTGCGTTAGCGTAGGTGACGAAGTTGGTGAAGGCGACTCAATTGTTGTGCTTGAAACTGACAAAGCATCTATGGATATTCCTGCACCTGCTGCAGGTAAAGTGGTTAGCATCTCTATCAATGTTGGTGACACAGTATCAGAAGGTGGTGCTATTTTAGTACTTGCTTCTCAAACTGCTGCCCCAGCTGCTGAGGTTGCCCCTGCTGTAGCGGAAGCGCCTGTTGTGGCTGCTCCAGCACCTGTTGCTGCGCCAGTTGTGACTGCTGGTGGTGTTGAAGCCGTAACTGTACCTGATATTGGTGGTGCTGAAGGCGTTGAAATTATTGAAATTTCAGTGGCTGTAGGCGATAAAATTGAAGAGGGTGATTCCATTCTTGTGCTAGAGACAGACAAGGCATCAATGGAAATTCCTGCACCAAGCACTGGTACTGTTAAAGCAATTAAAGTAAATGTTGGTGATAAGGTTTCAGAAGGCGATATGCTTCTAGATCTTGAAGTTGAAGGATCTGTTGCTGCGGCACCAGCACCAGTTGCTGCGCCTGCTCAAGCGGCCGCACCAGCACCTGCTGCACCCGTAAAAGCAGCGCCTGCTGTTGATACTGCAGCTGTTCTAGCGACACCATCTAAAAATGTTCATGCAGGTCCTGCTGTTCGTATGCTTGCTCGCGAGCTAGGTGTTGAGCTTTCTTTGGTACGTGCAACGGGTCCTCGTGGTCGAATTACCAAAGAAGATTTGAACGCTTATGTGAAAGCGGCAGTACAGAAAGCTGTTTCTGCTCCAGCGGCATCTTCAGCAACGACTGTTGCTGGTGCTGGTATTCCGCAAGTACCTGATGTTGACTTTAGCCAGTTTGGCGAAGTTGAAATTGTGAAGATGAGCAAGATTCAAAAAATCACGGCTCAGAACATGTCACGTAACTGGTTAAACGTGCCACATGTCACACAGTTTGATAAAGCTGACATCACAGAACTTGAAGCTTTCCGTAAAGGCCTTAAAGGGGAAATGGAAAAACAGGGTGTTAAACTAACACCACTACCATTCCTAATTAAAGCGGCAGCACAAGCGTTGGTTGAAAATCCAGCATTTAATGTTTCTATGCGTGCAGATGGCGAAAGCTATGTACAAAAGAGCTATGTGAATATTGGTATTGCGGTTGATTCTCCAATCGGTCTAGTGGTTCCTGTATTACGTGATGTGGATAAAAAGTCAGTGGTTCAAATTGCTAAAGAAGCAAATGAACTGATTAAGAAAGCGCTTGGTAAGAAGCTTCTACCTGCTGATATGCAAGGCGGTTGTTTCACTATCTCTAGCTTAGGTGCTATTGGTGGTACCGGCTTTACACCTATCGTAAACTGCCCTGAAGTGGGTATCTTAGGTGTTTCTAAAGCGGATGTTGAACCACGTTGGAATGGTAAAGAGTTTGAACCTCGTACCATGTTGCCACTATGTTTATCTTATGATCATAGAGCAGTGAACGGCGGTGATGCTGGTCGCTTCATGACTTATTTAAATTCAGTACTAAGCGACTTACGTCGTATGGTGCTTTAATTTAGTTTATCTAAGTTGAGTGATTCGGTTAGCCATTTTTAATGGCTAACAAAAAAACCGCACTTAATTTAAGTGCGGTTTTTTTTGTGCTGTAATTTATGCCGCATTTGTTCTTTAGATTTAAGGGCGTTCTTTAAGTTTAAGGGCGCTCTTTGGGTCTGAGATTAATGCTCTGGCTCAGCAATTTTTAATAACTGTTTGCCTTGATTTTTGCCGGTGAAAATTCGCTGGAAAGCCTCAGGCGCATTTTCTAACCCTTCTTGAATGTCTTCTTGAAAGATGAGTTCACCCGATTGAATCCAGCCTAATAACGCTGAGATAGCTTCGTTTGCTCTCGGTAAAAAGTCTAAAATGATAAAGCCTTGCATAGTGCCTCGCTGCACGATTAAGTTACTGGTGTTTTTCAGCGCATAGCTTTGGCCTGAGTTATAACTGGATATGGCACCACAAAGAACAATACGTGCATTGATACTGATTTTAGCTAAGACAATATCTAGGGTTTCACCACCAACGTTATCAAAAAATACATCAATACCCTTTGGGCATAATTCACTTAAAGCTTGATTGATATTTTCGTCTTTATAATTAATCGCATGATCAAAGCCAGCTGTTTGGGTTAACCAGTCACACTTTTCTTTTGAACCTGCAATACCGATCACTTTTGCGCCTTTAAGCTTAGCAACTTGGCCTGCAATCGACCCTGTTGCACCAGCAGCCCCAGACACTAATACCGTATCACCCGCTTTAACCTTACCGATTTCTGTCATACCAAAATAGGCGGTAATACCAGTAACGCCTAATACACTTAAAGGCATGGTTGCAGGGATGTTAGGTGGGATTTTTCGAGTCTGAATAATACGCTCTTTGCCATCACTTATTGCATAGTCCTGCCAACCAAAGCCGCCTAATACCTTATCACCTACTTGATAGTCCTTGTGCTTGCTTTCAATGACTTCAGAGACAGTCGTGCCACGCATAATCTCGTTGATTTGAATGGCAGACACATAAGAGTCTTTTTCATTCATCCAAACTCTTAAGGTAGGGTCAAAAGATAGGTATAAATTACGGACAAGAAACTCACCATCTTCTATCTCTCTGAGTTTACTTTGGTCAAACTCAAAGTGTTCTCTACCAACTAAGTCTGTTGGGCGTTTACTCATACGCCATTGTCTATTCAGTGTCATAGGGTTACTCCTTTCATAAGTGGTGAATTATTTAAACAGCGGTCATGCCGCCATCAACAACCAATTCCTGACCTGTCATGTAAGAGTTATTTTTGTCACAGGCAAATAACATGACTTTTGCGACTTCGTTTGGTTGAGCAACACGCCTTAGGGCGGATGCCTTACCATACTTAGCCAGTACTTCTTCTGGGTTATCTAAGGTTTTAAGATGCTGCTCAACCATGTCTGTCATTGTGATATAAGGGCAGACGCTGTTCACACGAATACCTGCTCTACCATACTCATGGGCAGTCGATTTACTTAAGCCGATAACCGCGTGTTTACTCGCCGCATAAGCAGACATAAAGGGGGCGCCTGAAATGCCAGCAACCGATGACATATTGCAAATCGCGCCACCGCCTTGTTTTATCATATGGGGGATCTGGTACTTCATGCATAAATAGACACCTTTAACATTGATATCCATAACACGCTCAAAATCTCGTGTATCCATATCAGCGAGAGGGCTGTGTTTCGGGTCAATACCGGCATTATTAATGGCGACATCTAGACGTCCAAAATGAACGACAGTGTTATTAATAAAGGATTGAACTTCTTGTTCGTTGCTCACATCACAAGGTTGGCTAAATACTTCAATACCCTGTTCAGTAAGTTCGGTACTTAAATCGTTTAACGCAGCGATATTGATGTCACATAAGGCGAGTTTTGCCCCTTGTTGAGCAAATTGATTGGCGGCTTCCTTACCTAAACCACCGCTAGCACCTGTGATAATAACCACCTGATCTTTAAAGTTTTCCATGGCACCTTTTCCTTAATACAAATTGGAGGTATTTCATTCAATTTTTATTTTCTAGTTAGAGTGTGAGCCCACCATCAACCACGATACATTCACCGTTGGTGTAACTGCTTGCGTCAGACGCTAGATATAAAACTGTCCCTGCCATTTCTTTTGGCTCAGCATGACGGCCCATAGGTATTCCTTGAACCACACTTTTGTAAATATCTTCATTGGTAAAAAGTGCACCAGCGAATTTTGTTTTAGTGAGACCGGGAAGTAGAGCGTTACAGCGTATGCCAAATTGCGCACACTCTTTGGCAAAGGCTTTGGTCATGTTAATCACAGCGGCTTTTGTGATTGAGTAAATAGCTTGACCAAGCCCTGGATGAACACCATTAACTGAGGCGGTATTGACGATGGTACCTCCTCCGTTTTTACGCATTAGCTTGCCCGCTTCAATCGACATGAAAAAGTAGCCACGAATATTTACATCAACTGTTTTGTTATAGGCTGCAATGTCTGTGTCCAAAATATGGCCAAAATAGGGATTGGTGGCCGCATTATTAATCAGAATATCGAGTGTTTGATGCTTAGATTTCACATGTTCAAAAAGAGCGCTGATATCTTCCATGTTGCCCACATTGCAAGCAAAGGCTTCTGCGCTACCGCCCGTACTCAATATCTCATCAGTGATGGCAAGACAACCCTCTAGCTTACGGCTAGAAACAATCACATGGGCGCCTTGTTCTGCGAGCAACTTAGCGATCTCTTCACCTATGCCTCGGCTTGCTCCTGTGACTAATGCTACCTTGCCGGTTAAATCAAATAATTGGGTTGTCATATGTTCTCCTTTTGATGTCGTCTTTTTTCTTGCTAAGGGTTTAAGCTAAGGGGTTAAGCTATGGCGTTAAAATCAGTTTGCCGATTGATTGGCGATTGAATACCTTAGTCAGCGCCTCTGGTGCTTTGGATAGAGGATATACTTGGTCAATGACCACTTTGACTTGGCCTTGTGCGTACCAAGCTAACAGTTCCTGCATATTGACCATGAAATTTGCTGGCTCTTTTTGTGCAAAGCTGCCCCAAAACACACCTATTACAGAGAAGCCTTTAACCAGGGCCAAATTAACCGGGAATTCGGGGATCGAGCCAGACGCAAAGCCGATAACGAGTAAGCGGCCATTCCATGCCATGCTTCGAGCACAGACATTAAAGAGGTCACCACCGACTACCTCATAAACAACGTCTACACCTTTATTTTCGGTTAGCGCTTTAATTTTATCTTTAAGGTCTGGGTCGTTACTTAATAGGAGTTCATCTGCCCCTTGTTCTTTCGCCGCTAACAGTTTTTCTTGGCTTGAGCAAAGTGCAATGACCTTGGCGCCCATGGCTTTACCTATCTGAACCGCCGCTAGACCTGTGCCACCGGATGCACCTGTAACAAGAAGTGTTTCACCTTTTTTAAGGTTTGCTCTTTGCTTTAGTGCATGGTGCGCTGTTGCGTGAGCTGTAATTAGTCCTGCCCCTTGTTCAAAACTGATGGTGTCAGGCAGGGGCAAAACCATACGAGAGTTGATAGCCACTTTTTCAGCATAACCGCCAGTCATGGTGAGACCAATAACCCTTTGCCCCAACTTAAGATGTTTCACCTTAGTACCCAATTGACTGATCGTGCCGGTTACTTCACTACCAGGAGAAAAAGGGTGCTCAGGCTTCATTTGATATAAACCCTGAACGAGAAGGCCATCAGGGAAGTTAATGCCACATGCTGCAACATCAACAATAATTTCGTGGTCATTTGGGATTGGGTCTGCGACCTCTTCATAGGAGAGGGCGTCTATTGGTGCAAACTCATGACAGATAATGGCTTTCATAATAGGGCTCCTGATGTTTCTTCTTGTTTTGAGCTAGGGAAAGGAATTTCATTTTTAATAATGCCAAGGGCTAGGAGGGCGAGTGGTTCAACCATGGCGCCGACTTTGCCAGCCTGTTTACTTGATGCATTACCAGAAAGTGCGCGTTTAGCCACACCTTGAGCAATCGCCGCAAGTCGAAAAAAGCTAAAGCAAAGATAAAAGTGCCAGTTATCAATGTGTTTTATGCCCATTCGCTGACAATAAAGGGCAACATACTCAGCTTCACTTGGAATACCAAGGGCCTTTGCATCCAAACCCATCAGGCCGGAAATGGCATTTTTATCAGAGTTAATAGGAAGCCTTAATTGCATACATTGATAAGCAAGGTCCGCGTAAGGGTGGCCTAACGTAGAAAGCTCCCAATCTAAAATGGCTTTTACACTTTTGTCTTCAGCGTTAAAAATTAGGTTATCTAATCTAAAATCCCCATGGCATAGGGCAATACGACCATCATCTTCTGGTAAGTTTTCTTCTAGCCAATTAATGAGTGTATTCATCGCTTTAATTGGCTTAATTTCGCTTGCTTGATATTGGCTTTTCCAACGACTGAGTTGTCTTTCAAAATAGTTGCCTGGCTTGCCATAATCACTTAAACCAGCACTTTGTACATCCACCTTATGTAGCTGAGTGAGAGCGAAATTCATCGCATCATACATAGCGCTTCTATCGGCTTTCTTATTTATTTCTGGTAGTGCAGCATCCCAATAAATTTGGCCCTCACAGAATTCCATGAGAAAAAACATACTGCCAATAACATCTTTATCTAAACAAAGGTGGTGAGCCGTAGGGACAGGTACATTCGTATTCTCTAATGCCTTTAACACACGAAATTCCCTATCAACAGCATGAGCTGACTTTAATAGGGCCCCAAAGGGCTGGCGTCTTAAAACATAAGTGCCAGAAGGTGTGATGATTTTATAAGTAGGATTAGATTGGCCGCCATCGAATTTAGTTAAACTAATTGGTCCTTTAAAGCCTTTTACATTCGATTCTAAGTAGTGAGTTAAGCGTTTCTCGTCTAGGTTGTTATCTAGTGCATTTTGGTTAGCCATGCTTAATCCTTATTAGTGAATGCTTGCTGGGCAAGGTTACGGCCAAGTTGCATCATATGGACTTGATCTGGTCCATCCGCAAGGCGTAAGCAACGTTGACCTGCATACATATGAGCAAGGAAATGATCTTGGCTAACACCTGCTGCACCATGTATTTGAATGGCTCTGTCGATAACAGCTAGCGCCATATTAGGAGCAACTATCTTGATCATGGAGATCAGATCTTTTGCTGCTTTGTTGCCTACTGTGTCCATTTTTTGCGCCGCTTTTAACGTCAGCAGTCTTACTTGTTCTATTTCACAGGCTGACTTGGCGATGTCTTCACGCACAGATTGTTGCTTGGATAAAGGTTTTCCAAACGCAATACGTTCGTTGGCTCTTTTGCACATAAGGTCTAATGCTCTTTGTGCCGCGCCAACAGAGCGCATGCAATGGTGAATCCGACCAGGTCCTAGCCGACCTTGAGCGATTTCAAAACCACGACCTTCCCCTAAGATGAGATTCTCAACTGGAACGCGTACATTTTTAAAAATAATTTCAGCATGACCCTCAGGTGCATCGTCATAACCAAAGACCTTCATGGGTCTTACGATAGTGACACCTGGAGTATTGGTGGGCACCAGTATTTGAGACTGCTGTTGATGTCGGTTAGGGTTATCAGGGTCTGTCTTCCCCATCACAATTAGCAACTCACAAGAATCACGACAGGCACCACTGATATAAAACTTGCGACCATTGATCAGATAGTCATTACCATCTCGTAGAATACGGGTTTCGATGTTGGTCGCATCAGAGGACGCCACATCAGGTTCTGTCATGGCAAAGGCGGAGCGAATTTCACCCGCTAATAAAGGTGCTAGCCATTGTTTTTGCTGGGCCTCATTAGCGTATTTGGCTAATACTTCCATGTTGCCGGTATCTGGTGCGGCACAGTTAAACACTTCAGGTGCCCACATGACTTTGCCCATCTCTTCAGCCAATGGGGCGTATTCTAGATTGGTTAATCCTGGGCTATGGCTGCCATAACTTAGCGGAAGAAAAAGATTCCAAAGTCCTTGTTCACGTGCTTTGACTTTTAGTTCTTGTAAGATTGCTGGTGTCTGCCATGGGTTTTCAGTTACCTCTTGGTGAAAGCGAGCGTCATTAGGGTAGATATGCTCATCCATAAAGTCTTTCACTTCTTGTATGAGGGTTTGAACTTTAGGGCTATATTCAAAATCCATGGTCATTTCCTTATTGTAAATAAAGCAAACTAGCTAAAGCTGCGTAATGTATGTCGTTTGGGGGATTCTAGGTGGGGAATACTGTTAAAACTGTCTAAGCGAATGCTGTCTTGATTGCATACGCATTGAGTGATCGCTGTATTTTGAATCGTTAAATTGAGCTCAATACTTTTATTTGCTGGTATATCTAAAATTTGGCTAACGATCTGAGCGATAGGGCCGCCAGAGGTGAAAATCAAGGTGTCTGATTGGCTAAAATCTGATTGAAGCTTTAACAATCCCTTGCTAACTCGTTGTTGAAGTTGAGCCCAAGTTTCGTCTAATTCATTAAACTTACCATGGCTAAGCTGATCTTGGCTCCAGCTAGTAAGGCTCTTTTTCAGCAGCTGTATTAGTGCTTTGTTTGAATAGGAGTCCTGCTTTTCTGTAGGATGACACTTGAGATATGCCTTGATAATGGCTTCGAAATTATACTCGTTGAATTCCTTCATATAAGTGAAAGGTAAATTAGAGTCTTTAGTGTGGTAGCCAGATAAAAAATGTTGTGCACTTTGTTTATGGCGTACTTGAGTACCACAAATTATCTGATCAAACCTTATCTCATTAGCCTTAAAGTATTCTCCTAAAAGACGGGCTTGAGTCATGCCTAACTCTGATAACTCATCATAATTCTTTGCTCCCATGCTGGCTTGTCCATGGCGTATGAAATACAAACGTCTCATTAATTTATCCTTATTCACCCATTAGAGCCTGATTAAAAAATGCTTAGAAAATTAGCATAAGCGCCTAAGTATTATTTTAAAAATTTATTATATGAATAAGGTAAAATACATGGTGGTTATAATGCTGTGGCATTATTCTGTTTGAATCACGCAAAGAGATACTCTTTTTCGGACTGGCTAAGGACATAAAATGCGACTAAATAAAGTGGATTTGAATCTATTTGTTGTTTTCGATGCGATTTATATGCAAGGAAATTTGACGCGGGCCGCTGAAGTTTTGTGTATTACTCAACCTGCTGTGAGTAATGCATTATCAAGGTTAAGGCTGATTTATGACGATGCTTTATTTGTACGGACAGGGAAAGGAATGGTACCCACACCTTTGGCTGAAAATATCGTTACTGGTATTCAAAGTGCGTTACAGCTTATGGCAACAAGCCTACAAGAAGGACAAGTTTTTGAGCCTTTCCAAACGGAGAAAACCTTTCGCTTAAGCATGAATGATATGGCTGAAGCCATGGTGATGCCCAAGCTTTTGGGAATACTGCAAGAACTTGCACCCAAAGCAGGTGTTGAATGTTGTTATGTCCCAAGAGAAGACATTGAAAGAGAGTTGGCAGCGGGAAGTTTAGACATAGCCCTAGATGCGCCATTTGTTGCTGTCGGGCAAATGCAAACACAAGCACTCCTCAAGCAAAGGTATGCTTGTGCTGTCAGGCGTGACCACCCAATAATTGGGGATACCATTAGCTTAGATGAGTACCTTGCTTTAGATCACTTACAGGTATCCTCAAGGCGAAAAGGGCGAGGTTATGAGGATATTGGTTTAAATCGTTTAGGGAGGCAGCGTAACGTTAAAATGCGAGTGCAACATTATCAAGTGGCACCTTTGTTAGTTGCGCAAACGGATATGGCGCTGACGGTGCCAATTAGTATGGCGCAAAGTTACGACCTTAAAATTTTAGAGTTGCCTTACTCTTTACCTGCTCTTGACTGGAATATCTATTGGCATAAAAGTGCGGATCAGGACCAAGCAAATCTATGGTTAAGGGAGTTAATTTTAGGACTTAAGCTATAAAGCCAGTAATTAAACAGGCTTTATAGCTCGCTGAGTTTGTATTGACAAGGCTGTTTATTAGCCAGAAGTTAGGTGGTCTAGCATGGCTTTAATTGCTCGCATCTGAATCGCATCTTTTGTGTAATAGGTATAAGGTGGCCAGCTATTGTTGGTGTAGCCCCAGAAGTCCCAACAGCCTTTTGGGTTGTAAGGGATGAAAGAGGACTTATCAACCTGAGGAAAAAGCACAATTAATTGGTTAGCTTCAGCTACTTCTAAATAGCCTGTTCCTGTTACATACTTTTCTTTTATGCTTTGAATACCTTGTTCACAACCATGCAGTGCCACATGCACACGGCACTGGGTAGCATCTTGTTGGCAATCCGTTGGTATATAAACATAAGCTTCTGAGTTCATACTGCTGATATTAAATCGATATTGAGGGACAAAGGGCTTTTGCTCAAATTTAATCAAATTGTCAGTTTGGTAAGGCGTCGATTCCTCTAAATCGCCATAAATTTGCTCAAGTAAAATCCTTGCCTGACGGTACTGACAGTCATTGATAAAAGGTGTTTGGCTTAGGGGGCAATCTAAATCGACTTCTTGATTGGTAATAAAAGCATGACCTGCGTCAACTTGGTTGTCGTATAAGATCTGTTCGTCAGAGATACCTAATGTTTGATAAAAATCATTAGCGCTGTCTACAACTGGTGTCAGTACAGTTTTGTCTTGTTTGCCAGAAAATAGATAGATTTTGTCATCTAATACATTTTCTAACTTATCTATGCTGCCTGCTTCTTCGGCCGCTTTGGCCAGATTGTATATTTCACTCACATCAGGGAAAGGTGCCCCAAGATAAGGGCAGGGTAAGCCTTTGAGGCAGGTGCAGGTGCTTGTTGCTGTGGAAAGCGGATTAGGGTTTAGGGGATTACTTGCTGCACATTGCCATGGTCCACCTGCGACAGCTGCGACACCAACCAAGTCTTGTGAGTAGGCAATATGATATTGAGTTGCCATAAAAGCACCTGAGGATAAGCCTGAAATTGAGCTCTGGTTTTTGATAGCGTTAAGTCTGGGCAACTCGTCGCTGGCAAAGCTCAGTGATCCTAAGATGAATAGGGTTAAAGCGAGGGAGATCGAAACCAATCGTTTAAACATTGTCATAAACATTCCTTGTTATCATTCCTATCTGTTTTGGAAAATTGTTTGCATCATGCAATATTCGACTTTACTAATGTGACTATAGAAGTGTTATAAGACATTTTGGTGAAATTATGCGAGACAGGCCCTTAGGCTTGCTTGATATCAAGTATTTTCAATGAGACTGGCATTTGGTGCTAAAACTGCTAAAGGGGCTTTTTAAACAGTTAAATTGATAGGAGACGAAAGCCCATGTTGTCAGAGTTAGTGTTACACTTGCCGCGTTTTTAATAGGTCAGTTAGGTTAAGTGAATATCATGAGTTTTACGTCTTTAGGTTTGCATTCTTTATTATTGGAACAGGTTGAATTATTGGGTTATCAAACCCCAACACCCATTCAGCTTGAAGCCATCCCTGCTGTGCTTGCCAATAAAGATGTCATGGCTGGTGCACAAACAGGGACAGGTAAAACTGCCGCTTTTGCACTACCGCTTTTACATAGATTGTTTGAAGCCCACCAAATAGAAAATCTTGAGCCTAACAACCAAGTATCCGTGCTTGTTTTGACGCCGACTCGTGAACTAGCCCAACAAGTGTATAAAAGCTTTTGTGATTATGGCCAAGCCTTACCTTTAAGGAGTGTTGTTGCCTATGGTGGTGCCAGTATCAATCCGCAAATAGACGAGATTAAACAAGGGGTCGATGTGCTTGTAGCGACGCCTGGACGTTTACTTGAGCTTGTTATGAAGGACTTGGTTGATGTGAGCCAATTAAAAACCTTGGTGTTAGATGAAGCGGATCGTATGCTGGATATGGGCTTTATCATAGATATTCAGCGTATTTTAAAGCGCTTACCTCAACAAAAGCAGACGCTTTTCTTCTCGGCTACTTTTGATGATGCGATTTTCAAATTAAGCAAAACCTTACTGCAAGATCCTGTATTAATTGAAGTTGATCAAAGAAATACCAGTGCAGAACAAGTGGAACAGGTTTTCTATGCGGTAGATAAAGAGAAAAAAAGTGGCTTAATTTCTTATCTGATCGGTTCAAAGAATTGGCAACAAGTCCTTATCTTTACCCGCACTAAAGAAGGTGCCGACCGTCTAGCGAAAGAAATGAAGAAAGATGGCATAGAAACTCAGGCAATACACGGGGATAAATCTCAAGGCGCTAGAGATAGAGTGCTTGCTGCTTTTAAAGCAGGTGAGTTAAGAGCCTTAGTTGCCACCGATGTGGCTGCCCGCGGATTAGATATTGAAGCTTTATCCTATGTAATCAACCATGAATTACCCTATAACGCCGAAGATTATATTCACCGTATCGGGCGAACAGGGCGTGCAGGGCAATCTGGGTTAGCAATCAGTTTACTGACTGAGAAAGAAAACTATTTATTGAAAGACATAGAAAAACTTCTGGATACACCGCTTGCGTCTCAATGGTTCCCAGGTTTTGAACCTGATCTTGATAAGCCTGAATCTAAGTCAAATAAAAGGCCTTTATCTAACAAAGAAAAGCGCAATCAAGCTTTGGGTATTAAGCCTAAAGCAAAAAGCAAACGCCCTAGAAGGCGCTAGTTTTAATCTTGTGATGATAAGTGTCCTAAGGCTTTTTCAATCTGAGTAATCGCCATTTGTACTGCGATAGGAGTGATACCTTGATAAGGGTGTAAGGCGTAAATCGGATTTTCAGCTAACTCAAAACCTTCCAATACTGGCATAAGTGTCTTGATGTGTTTACGACAAATGAAGTCAGGCACTATGCCGATACCAAAACCTTGCTCAATTAACTCAATACAAGATTGCAGGTTATTTGCCTGATGGGTTTGATGAAACGTAAGATGCTGCTTTTTGAGGTTTATCTTAGATAAAAATTCATGTGTGATTTCTTTACCTTGCCATGAGTTTGCAATGTATGGTGCTCGCTCTATTGCCTCAGGTATAGGCTTGTTGGAGCTAAAACTAGCTTCAGACGAGCCTTTTAAAGCAATGCCGTCTAATGTTGGAAATAGCCTTGATTGGCATACTTGATCACGAAAACTACCCAGGCGCTTTTGCTTTAAGTTACTCGCATCTGACAGGCCAATTCGAATCGTTAAATCGATATCCTCTTGCATCAGGTCTTGATGGGTATCACTACTGATAAGTTCTAAATTGAGTTTTGTATTCCCTCTAAACGCTTTGGCTAATGCCGGAACAATCAAGGTATTCATTAATGCGTGGGGCGCACTGATTTTCAATTTTCCTTTTGGCTCATCCTGCGCTTCTTTAGCTTGTAACCAAGCAGATTCCGTTATTTGATTTAATTCACAACAATCTTGATAAAACGCCTCACCAGCAGCAGTAAGGTGCTGTTTTCTCGTGGTGCGCTTTAATAAGGTTACGCCTAGCTCTTGTTCTAAGAGCTTAAGCTGGTGGCTAACAACAGACTTAGATACGTCTAACTTCTCTGCCGCTTTAGTGATGCTTCCTGATGACACTATATGCATAAAAAGGGTCATATATTTAGCTTTGTTCATATTTTTATTGTTCTGTTTAAGTTTACAGTTATTTCTGATTCTTCTGTTTTTTGCTGATAATAGCAAGAGTAAAGTACTTCAAAACATATAACAGAGGTGTAAATAATGTCTGATTCAAACGTTTTAGAAACATGTAAAGCAGGTATCGCGGCTTGGCAAGCCGCGTTTAATAACCAAGATGCAGCAGGCTGTGCTGCTCAGTATTGTGAAGGTGCGAGTATGGAAGCGAGACCTATGGGTACCTTTACTGGCCGTTCAGAGATCCAAGCATTTTGGCAAAATATCATGGACCAAGGTTTTAAAGATGTAGATTATTCAGAGGTAAACTGGGTAGCTGAAGGGAATGATGGCTATATCTTAAGCTCTAATTGGACCATGAATAAAGCTTTTGGAGCAGTGCATAGAGAGCACTGGCAAATACAAGCTGATGGTAAAGCGAGACTGGTGAGCGATGTATTTGAAATACTAGGTGAGCGCTAATCGCTAGTTTTTGATAAGAATCATGCTTAGCAAAAAATGTACAAAAAGCTGCAAGAAATTGCGGCTTTTTTTGTTTATAAATTAGCTGAGGGAATAGTGCAAGGGCAACATAAAGCTAAGTAACTAGCCTAATGAGTTTAAAAAATTGATACTTTAAAAAAGCTTAACTCAGCGTACTTTTATTACTTTTTAATTTGCTAATATAGTGGCCAAATTAACATGAATTAACCTAATGGTATCAATGTATTACATTAGAATAATTGATCATAAAAAATCTTTATGAGATGGTTGATTATTGGACAAAAATTTACTGAATGAGTGGCGAAAACACCTCGATCATGTCTAAGCTTCCCGCTGCCAGTTGTTATCACAGCTTTGTTTAATTGGATATTGGAGTGTATTAAATGGAATTTTCTTTACAACAGTTATCTCTTGTTGAACTTGCTACCTTATTCCCGCAAAGGGATGTTTCTCAAAGCCAGTATACTTTTGCTGAAGAAGCCTTACCTCCTAACCATGTTTTTTCGAGGTCAATTGCCTTAAGTGAAGAGGGTAAAGCGTTATTTTGGTCCATGCCTTATTTCATGAAAGACAGCTCGGGTTGCGTGATTGGTGCCTGTGGTTTTAACTCTGAACCAGAAGGTGGTGAAGTGGACATTAGTTGTCATGTCTCTCCCTCCTATCAAAACCTTGGGGTAGCAGAGGAAGCCGTAAAGCAATTGTTAGAACGTGCCTTTTCCTATGCCAGTCAGGCGGGTCATGAACTAAATAAAATTCTTGCTTTAATTCCTGAAGATAATATCGCTTCAAAAAAAGTGGCTGAAAAGATTGGCTTTGTATTAAACCAAGACAAGCTATTAAGCCTGAAAGGGATTGAAAGGTGGTCATATAGTCGAACCTAGGTATTGCCTAAATAACAAGTCATCTTAAAAAGGAGCCAGTGTTTGGCTCCTTTTTTATGGAGAAGAAAGTAGGCTTATATTGGAAAATCGTATAAGCACAATTGGTAATATCAATATTCATTTTTGGAATAAGTGTCGAGATTTAGTCTTTATATATGATATTTTGAATCTATAGTAAGCCGCTTTCAGTAAGGAAAGTGGAGGACATTCAAATACATAGAAGATAGCCATGTTAGTTCTAGATAAGTTGCCTTTAGCCAATTGGCTTAAGACCTATAAAAAGCAAGATGTCATTAGTGATTTAATTGCTGGCTTAATTGCCACCATCATTATGGTGCCTCAAGGTATGGCTTATGCGCTGCTAGCGGGGGTGCCGGCAGAGTATGGTTTGTATTGTGCTATTTTACCGTCTTTTTTCTATGCCATTTTAGGCAGCAGCAGAAGCTTATCTGTAGGACCTGCTGCGCTTATTTCTATTATGGTGGCATCCAGTGTGGGTGCGTTAGCACCTGAAACTGATCAAATGTATCTTATTTACGCGGTAAATATTTCCTTTCTGGTAGGTGCTTTTTTGTTGTTAATGCGGCTATTACGATTAGGCAGCATGACAAACTTTATTAGTTTGCCTGTGATAAGTGGATTTACCAGTGCCTCAGCTATCATCATTTTAACGAGTCAGCTCAAGCATCTGTTGGGGGTTTCTGTGCCAACGGGTTTAAATTTTGCAGAAACGATTGAGGCTTTATTCGCTCAAGTTTCTCTTATCAATTACACCACACTTAGCATAGGAATCGGTGCCTGTATCGGTCTTTGGTATTTTAAAAACCTATTTCCAGGGCAGCTAAAACGATTAGGCTTGAATGCTTTACTTGAGCAGGCGCTAGCAAAAGCTGGCCCTATGCTTATTGTATTGGCTTTTGCTTATATTGTGTTTTTTGGACAGCTGAATGATTTAAACCAAGTTAGAGTGGTCGGTGCGATTCCAGAAGGGCTTCCCTCTCTACAAATCTTTCAACTAGATGTGAGTTTGTGGCAGGCGTTGGCTTTACCTTCTTTGTTAATTGCGCTCATGTGTTTTGTGACAAGTATCAGCGTTGGGACAACCTTGGCGAATAAACGCAAGGAGCGTATTAACGCTAATCAGGAGCTGCTTGCTCTTGGAGCAGCAAACCTTATGGCGGCTTTGAGCGGTACTTTTGCGCTGGCTGCGAGTATGAGTCGTTCTGCTGTTAATCATAGTGCGGGTGCACAAACCACCATAGCCAGTATTGTTTGCGCTTTTGGTGTTCTTATTACCTTATTATTTTTAACTCCCTTCTTTTATTATTTGCCACTCGCTGTCCTTGGCGCAATTGTTGTTATGTCTGTAGCCTCTATGATCGAACTTGAGCAACTTAAGCGATGCTGGCGAGTAAATCGTACCGACGCTTATAGCTTGGTAGCGACATTTTTTACTGTTTTAGTCTTTGGTATCGAGCTGGGTATTACCGTAGGTATTTTGGGTTCAGTCATGCTGGTGGTATATAGGGCGAGTCACCCGCATATGGCCGTCGTAGGCAGGGTAGGTAACAGTGAACATTTCAGGAATATTAAGCGTCATCAGGTCAATACTGAACAAGGGATTTTGGCAATCAGAGTGGACGAAAGTATTTACTTTTCGAATGTGCAATGTATCGAAGATTATATCTTTACCCAGATTAATCTAGCCTCTGAAATACAGCATATTGTTTTAATCTTTAGTTCAGTGAGTTTTATTGATACCACCGCTTTGGATGCGTTTGAGGCCATGAAAACCAAACTTGAAGACTTAGGAATCAGCTTGCACCTTGCAGAAGTCAAAGGACCTGTTATGGATCAGCTAAATCAGACAAGTTTCATAGAACAGCTCAAGCCTGGGCAAATTTTCTTTACCACAGATGATGCTTTTAAACATTTAGCCTAATTACTTTAGGCTCATTTTGTGGATAAATGTGTCTTTCATTCATAGGTTTGACTAACCTCGAGTTTATTCCCCAAAGGGCAAAAACATTTATAAGAAGCTACACTTGAAAAAGTAAGTCGCTTTCAATCTGATGATCGAAGGTCTAATCGTTTCGTACATTTTTAGGGACGTTATCAGTATTGTATGAGGCATTAACTCTAATTAGTAAGGTTTAATTAGATGCCTAATCCACGAGTAGATTCGTACTTAGAGCAACTAAATCAACTACTAAACTTTCAAGGTCTGAGTTGGTGGTTGATTGATGTGAGAGAGGACCCAGACTCTTTTTATTGCAACCACACTATGGCGCAAGCCTTTTCACTGGATTCAAATTTAGAAAAGCACTCTGTGAGTGAGACGTGTCCTATTGCTGGCGACTTTATTAAGAATGTTGAGCTCAAGTCAGGGCGTCAGGCTAAGCTAATTTTTACTGAATATCGGCAGCTACTCAATCAAGAAATTAGCGAATATAACAATCAGTTTCCCTATTATAATCATACACTTAAAGAGAATAGTTACTTTAAAAGTCGTGCTCGGGTGCTCGACTATGAGGAAGACGGTAGTGTGTCATTAATCTTTGGCATCATTGAAGATATTAGTGAAATGGAAGCTCAGCGTTTAAAAATAGAGCAACAAAAAAGCAAGTTTAAGCATCTAAGTGAAAAGGATGCGGTAACAACCTTGTTTAACCGCCGTTACTTTATGGCCTTTTACAAGGAAAGTTATTTCCAAGCGCAAAGAGAGCAGTATCCTATTGCTATTTTGATGATAGATGCAGACAACTTTAAAGACTATAACGACTATTATGGCCATCTTAAGGGGGATGAGTGTCTCATGCTGATTGCTAAATGTATTCGCTCTATCTTTAATCGAAAAACAGATGTTGTTGCAAGGTTTGGTGGCGATGAGTTTATTGTCTATATAGTAGGGATAGACATTATCAAGTTGGAAGAAACCGCTTTAAAGTTAAAATCTAAACTGCTAAATGAAAAGAAAGTGCAGCCTAAGCACGAAGGTTTACCTCAAATAAGTCTAAGCATTGGTGCTTATTTTGCGGTTCCTAGAAAGGATGAAGATGATATTGAAACCTATATTAAAATTGCTGACGAGAACTTATACAAAGCAAAATCGAAAGGGAAAAATTGCCTCGAAATAAGCCAAGGCTAGTGACGAGTATATACTGATAGCCGCCTAAACTTCATTCAAGCTAAATAGGCTAGGAATAAGTTGTATTCCTAGCCTATTAAAACTTCATGGTTTGAGTTTAAAGTTCTTTTATCGCACGACCAATACCATCTAAGGTCAAAGGATACATTTTATCCTTCATCAAAGACTTCATCATGCCAATAGAGTAATGATATGACCAATGTTCTTCTGGTTGAGGATTAAGCCAAACAACATTATCAAAATGATTAGTTATCTTATTAAGCCAGCTTGAACCAGATTCTTGATTCCAGTGCTCAACACTGCCGCCTGGCGCATCAATTTCATAGGGTCCCATAGTGGCATCACCTACAAAGATTACTTTATAGTCACGACCAAAACGATTTATTAAACTCATGGTATCGATGGATTCACTACGGCGTCTAATGTTGTCTTCCCATACATGTTCATATAAACAGTTATGAAAATAAAAAAAGGATAAATGTTTAAACTCACTGTGAGCAGCGCTAAATAACTCTTCGCAGGTTTTAATGTAATCATCCATTGATCCGCCAATATCAAAAAACATTAATACTTTTACCGCATTATGTCTTTCTGGCTCCATATGAACATCAAGCATACCGCCTTGTTTTGCTGTCGCACTAATGGTGCCGTTTAAATCGAGCTTTTCACTGGCACCAGTACGAGCAAAACGACGTAGTTTTTTAAGGGCTAGTTTCATAGTGCGGCTAGTGATTTCTGTATTCGCATCCAAGTTGCGATACTGCCTTTGTTGCCAAACCTTTACCGCTTTTCTTTGTCTTGGCTGATCTTCACCAATACGAACCCCTTCAGGGTTATAGCCACCAGAACCAAAGGGAGAGGTGCCTCCAGTCCCTATCCATTTACTGCCACCGGCGTGGCGTTCCTTTTGCTCTTCAAAACGCTTTTTCAAGGTTTCCATTAACTTGTCTAGGCCACCCATGGCTTCAATTTGAGCCTTTTCTTCTGGGCTTAAGTTTTTCTCAAACTCTTTTCTAAGCCAATCTTCAGGGATTTGATAAGCCTGTTTCAAAGCAGAGAGAACATCTAAGTCTTGTATGCCACTAAAATAGTCGGCAAAGGCTTTATCAAATCTATCGTATTGAGTTTCATCTTTGACTAAGACGGTTCTAGCCAAAAAGTAAAAGGCATCAATATCCGCGAAGATAGCCTGATTTTTGAGTGCATTAATGAGATCTAATAACTCACGAATACTGGTCTTTAACCGATATTTTCGCAGTGTTAAAAAGAATTCAATCAGCATGATGCAAGATCTCCAATATGAGGTATTAACTAACGACGTTTACTCATAAATGCGAGCTTTTGTAACAGGCTGACATCTTGTTCATTTTTTAGTAGGGCACCGAATAATGGCACTAAACCACCTTTATTGCTTTTGTCTCTTAATACTTCTGGCTCAATGTCTTCGGCGATAAGCAATTTAAGCCAATCTAATAATTCACTGGTAGAAGGTTTTTTCTTTAAATGAGGGAGCTCTCTTAATTGGAAAAAGACCTCTAGTGCGGTGGTAAGTAGGTCTTGTTTAATATGAGGGTGGTGAACTTCTATGATTTGCTGCATTTCGTCTTTGTTAGGGAAATCGATATAGTGGAAGAAGCAGCGTCTTAAAAAGGCGTCAGGAAGTTCTTTTTCATTATTTGACGTAATGATAACAATAGGTCTTTGCTTAGCGACGATTCTTTCTTGAGTTTCATACACATGGAATTCCATTTTATCCAACTCAAGTAATAAGTCGTTTGGAAACTCAATGTCTGCTTTATCAATTTCATCTATCAGAAGTACTGGACGGACATTTGCATCAAAAGACTGCCACATTTTTCCTTTGATTATATAGTTACCGATATCATGTACTTTTTCATCACCTAATTGGCTGTCTCTTAGGCGTGATACGGCATCATATTCATATAAGCCCTGTTGAGCTTTAGTTGTAGACTTGATATGCCATTGAATGAGCTCAGTATCAAGGGAGTCAGCCAGTTCTTGAGCTAGCATAGTTTTCCCTGTTCCTGGCTCACCTTTAATTAATAGTGGCTTTTCTAGTAGCATGGCTGCGTGGACTGCCAGTTTAAGAGACTCGCTGGCAACGTAGTTTTTAGTACCTTCAAATTTCACGGATAACCCCTAATGTATTAGCTCACCTAGTTAGCCAGGCTAACAATAAGTGTAAATGATTTCAGTTAAGCAGAATCATCCCATAAAAAACATGAAATACCAATATTGCATATTTTTGGGTTGTGATATTTGTATTTGTTATTTTGTTTTGCCAGTTAATACAAAAAACTGAACGAATGTGCAAATAAAGAGATTAGAAGTTGGAACGAACGGTCAACTTGTATTATGTCTGGCTTTAATTTTTTATAATGAACTTATATTAAGTGAAGCAACTTTACTTGATTTCTCTTTGTTTTAAATTCCCTTTTGCTTATACAATTTGTTTCAAGCAAACCCAGAGCATTTATGTTCTGGGTTTTTTTATGCCTATTATTTAACCAAACCTTTAAAAGCACACCTTTTAAATATGCAAATCCCCTTATAAAGCCTGATAAATGATACACTTAGACTCAGGTGTAACGACTATTAAGGTGTCGTAACTACATGTTTTGAATATCTATCAAAGTGTCATTTCTTTGCATTATGATTAAGTCTTGATATATGGCTATTTAGTTTCACTAAATGCTAATAGGTATGAAATTGCATATTTCGACACACTAACTAGACCACCTAAATCACTAGTGTTGGACTACCAAGGGACATTCGGTGACGTTAAAAGAACAATTGCGCTAGGGTAATTTTATAATACTTTCTAGTGCAACATATAATTATAATTAATAGGAAGCCAACAAAATGAAGCTGAAAGAATCCAGTAATGGTAGAGCAGAGTATAGTACGGCGTATAAAGTAGGTCAGGACAATGTGCAAGTGATGGGTTTGGATTTCCTTAACCCTGTATTCATGAGCAGTGCGTTTATTATCTTTGCCTTTATTTTAGGCACCATATTATTTCCCGCTGAAGCGAAAGAAATATTAGTCGGTGCGAGAGGGTGGTCAATTAGTAACTTTGATTGGCTGTTTATGATAAGTGGTAATATTTTTGTATTATTCTGCTTAGCATTAATTGTACTACCAGTGAGTAAAATCCGTTTAGGGGGCACAGAAGCAAAACCTGAGCACTCAACCCTGACTTGGTTCTCAATGTTATTCGCTGCAGGCATGGGCATAGGCCTAATGTTTTGGAGTGTTGCTGAGCCAGTGGCTTATTATACCGGTTGGTATGGCACACCTCTAAATGTTGAAGCAAGAACACCTGGTGGTGAGCAGCTAGCAATGGGTGCAACCATGTTCCATTGGGGCCTTCACCCTTGGGCTATTTACGGTGTTGTCGCTTTATCCCTAGCATTTTTTGCTTATAACAAAGGGTTACCTTTAACCATACGTTCTGCTTTTTACCCACTATTAGGTGAAAAAGTATGGGGTGTGATTGGGCACTTTATTGATGTACTAGCCGTGATTGCAACCATCTTTGGTTTGGCAACATCACTTGGTTTAGGTGCACAACAGGCAACCAGTGGTCTTAATTTCTTATTTGATGTCCCCAACACACTTACGACTCAAATTGTTGTTATTTTAGTCGTCACTGCTGTGGCAATAGTTTCTGTTGCTAGAGGGTTAGAAGGCGGTGTTAAATTATTGAGTAACATCAATATTATGATTGCTGCCGCGCTAGCGTTGTTTGTTTTAGTTGTCGCAAATACGGGCGCTATTTTTGGTTCAATGGGAACTATCTTCCTAGGCTATGTTGAAAACATTATTCCATTAAGTAGCTGGATTGGCCGTGAAGACCAAACTTTCTACCATGGTTGGACTGTCTTCTACTGGGCTTGGTGGGTATCTTGGGCACCATTTGTTGGTATGTTTATCGCACGCGTTTCTCGCGGTCGTACTGTTCGTGAATTCTTAGTTGCTGTACTACTAGTACCGACTTTTGTTTCACTAATTTGGATGGCAATCTTTGGTGGTTCAGCGATTGATCAAGTAAATAACGGTGTAGGTGAACTATCAAACGGTATTTCTGATGCCTCACTTGCTATGTTCCAAATGTTTGAGCATTTACCGCTTACCGGTTTGATTTCATTTGTTGGTATCATATTAGTACTTGTCTTCTTTGTTACTTCTTCTGACTCTGGTTCATTAGTTATTGATGGCATCACAGCAGGTGGTAAAACAGATGCACCTATGATTCAACGTGTCTTCTGGGCTGTACTAGAAGGTATTATCGCGATAGCCTTGCTTATTGGCGGTGGATCAGAAGCCTTGTCTGCGATTCAAGCCGCAGCGATTACAATTGGCTTACCTTTCTCCGTCTTAATGTTGGTGATGTGTGTTAGCTTGTATAAAGGTCTGCAATCCGATTTGCACCTAGTTAAGTAATACACTTTAAACATGTTGCTCTAATAAAGCGGTGTATGACTCCATACATCGCTTTATTTATTTTAGATCAGTGAAAATACTCTCGATTATTAGCTTAAGTCAGGTGGTAAATAAAATATGATGGAAGTGGAATTAACAGAAATGTTGGATGCCTTAAATCAGTATCCACCCTTTAGTGAAATGCAAGAGCCAGAACTGATAGAGCAAATGGTCCATGAAATTGAAATTCAATATGTACGAAATGGAGAGTCCATTATCGTACCTAACACGATTAATGAATTTTTATATTTTATTCGAAGTGGTGCAGTTGAAGTATTATCCACCAAAGATCAGCTGCTAAGACGAATGGAAGAAGGGGAGTTGTTTGGTTATTTATCCCTATTACGTGATGGTAAAGTTAGTCAGGAAATCAAGGCAATTGAAGACTGCTTACTCTACCTTATTCCGGCTCACTGGTTTAAAAAGCTCTATGTAGAGCAGGATATTTTTTCTGATTTTTTCGAACTCATTCGAGAGAATCGTTTGCGCACTGCATTAGAGGCGCAAAACCAAAACTCAAATCAAGACGTCTCTTTAATGACATGTCCTGTTAAAAGCTTATTAAGACGCCCACCAATTAGCATCGAAGATGATGTCAGTATACAAGAAGCGGCGCAAAGAATGGCGGATAAGCGTGTTTCAAGCTTACTGATTACCCACGAAGAAGAGTTGGTTGGCATAGTAACTGACAGGGACTTAAGAACACGGGTAATCGCCAAAGGGCTGAGTTATGGTGAGTCTGTGAAAGTCATCATGACCGAAGACCCTATCACACTTGATAGCGGTGATTTTGCCTCTGAAGCTGTGATGAAAATGATGGCACAAAATGTTCACCATCTCCCTATTACGAAAAATGGCAAAGCTATAGGGGTGATCAGTACTGGTGATATAGTGCAAAAAGAAAGTCACGGTAGCATGTATTTAATCAGTGACATCTTTAAGCAGCAAGACGTGAGTGCGTTACAGGCTATCAGCCGTAAAATGACGCATACTTTTACTCAGTTGGTTCATGCAGATGCCAACAGTGTCATGATAGGCAATGCCTTATCTCGAATAGGTACTACTTTCATTGAGCGTTTATTGCAGCTGGCTGAAAAGAAATTTGGGCCTGCTCCCATTCCCTTTTGTTTTATTGCCTTAGGGTCACAAGCAAGAGAAGAACAAACGATCAGTACCGATCAAGATAATGCCTTTATCTTGTCTGATAATTATGATGAAGCTGTGCATGGCGATTATTTTAAAACCCTTGCAGACTGGCTTTGTCAAAGCCTAGATCAATGTGGTTATCCGCTTTGTACAGGCGATATTATGGCCAGCAATACCTTATGGCGACAACCTCTTTCCCAATGGAAAAACTATTTCAGTGATTGGATTCAAAACCCTAAACCAGAAGCCTTGTTAAGAAGTTCGATCTTTTTCGATTTGCGCTGTGTATATGGAGAGCAATCATTAGCAAGGCAGTTAACAGATCATATTCATTTACAGACTCAGCAACATAGACGCTTTTTATCTCATATGTCTCGTAATGCAAACCAGAGAAAACCGCCTTTAGGTTTCTTTAGACAATTTGTGTTGGACGGAAGTGGTAAGCAGTCAAAGACATTTAATCTTAAAGAAAGGGGCATCGCGCCCATTATTGATATTGTTCGTGTACACGCGTTAGCCTGCGGTAGCCGCAAGCTTAATACGATGGAACGTCTTCAAGATATTGAAGCGGCTGGTATTTTACAAGAGGGTCGAGCGCGTGATTTGGCCATGGCATTAGAGTTGATCAGCATGGTGAGAATACGACACCAAACCGAACAAATTGATCAAGGATTAACGCCGAATAACCATGTGAACCCGGAGCACCTCTCTAGCCTTGAAAGGCGTAATTTAAGAGATGCCTTCCATGTAGTATCTCGTCAACAAGAGTTTATTAAGTTTCGTTATGCAGGTGAGCGTTCCTAATGTTAGCCAAGCTGTACGATAATTTTAGACAAGATGGTAATCAGGCCTTCGATTGGCATGATTACTATTTAACTCAAGCACAAACTCTGCCTGATGGGCCGTTAAAGCGATTTTATCAAGCCGGTATCCCCGCGTTTGATACTAAACTTGCAGATGCCCCTATGATAGCTTTAGATCTTGAAACAACAGGACTTCGAAGCCAAAAAGATACCATAGTGAGTGTGGGTTCAGTGGCAATGAGTGCAAAACGAGTGAAATGTGCCAGTGCGAAGTATTGGGTGGTTAACCCTGGCGCTAGACTCTCAGCTGAATCTATTACCATCCATGAATTGACGCATTCGGATGTTGAGCAAGCACCGCCTTTAAGCCGTTACTTTGATGCAATTTTAGAAGCGATGGCAGGTAAAGTCGTTGTTGTGCATTGTGCTGCTATTGAAAGACAGTTCTTATATCAAGCAGCCAAGAAGTTATATGGACAAGATTTATTCTTTCCGATTCTGGACACCTTAGCCATAGAGCAAAAGGTCCTGAAACAGAGATCTTTGTTAAAACGTATATTTACCGCCAATACGTCAGTTCGGTTAGATGCTTGTCGCCAAAGATATGGCTTACCTAGATATAAAGCCCACCATGCCCTAACCGATGCTTTCTCGTCCGCTGAATTGTTACAAGCGCAAATTGCTCATCATTTTGATGCGGATAAACCCCTGACTGATTATTGGAGCTGATGCTCTCCTTTTAATATAATTATTGAATGCTTCATCTAATATAACCTAATCAAGTGTCTTAAAAGTAAGACACTTGGTTTATTTAAGATCTTGATGAACTATGTAAATATGCTTGGCTCAATCTGAACCTTGTTTTACAATCCCTTTTTCCCTGACTTATTTCTTAAGTTAGGAAATGACTGCTTACTAGAATTTTTCTATTCGTTTCAAATCATAGGGACATTATGAATACGTCAGTGAATAAAGGCATAGTGCCTGCTCTGTCTGCCTATATCTTATGGGGAATTACCCCAATTTACTTTAAGTGGATGGCAGATGAAAACCCACTGGATATTGTGGCGAATAGGGTTATTTGGTCTGTTGCTTTGTTAGCGATAGTAATCACTATTATGGGAAAGTGGGGCAATGTTAAAAGCGCTCTCGCTTCAAGTAAAACCGTTAAAACTCTGTTAGCAACCACCTTTTTAATCGGGGTGAATTGGTCTGTTTTTATCTATGCAATTGGCACAGATCGAATGATAGATGCAAGTTTAGGTTATTATATTAACCCGCTTATTAGTGTCATTTTAGCTTATTTCTTTTTGAACGAACGGCTTAATAGAGTTCAACTTATTGCTTTAGGATTGGCTGTTATTGGGGTGGGGATACAGGTTGTTGCGTTAGGCTATTTACCTTGGATTTCGATATTATTAGCCTTGTCATTCGGCTTTTATGGCCTTTGCCATAAGAAAACGCCGACAGATAGTTTCACTTCTTTATTTGTTGAAACCAGTCTACTTATGCCAATCGCCTTCATCATTATGGGCTACTTATATAATGCTGGTGGTAATATTGCAGAACGTGAGTTGAATACTTGGTTACTCTTTATGCTGGCTGGCCCTGTCACCACTTTACCTTTGCTTTTATTTTCACTTGCTTCAAAAACAGTCAAGCTCTCAACATTAGGCTTTATGCAATATATCGGGCCAACCATGATTCTAGGGTTGGCTATCTTTGTTTATGGCGAAGAACTAGAGCCAGCTAAGGCGCTAACCTTTACCTTTATTTGGATCGGCCTACTGCTTTATGGTTTTGATTCAGTAAGACGAGATTCAAAACGCCATAAACCCGCTAATCATTAACTTAGGCCTTATTAGCTTAGGCCTTTATCTGGACCTGCTTTTTTAATAGCAGGCCCAATAAACCATAGCTGATAGCAGCGACTAGAATACCAACAATAGGTGCAACCCATTCGCTTAAGTAAGCGGTACCAGATCCCATGAAATAAGCAATAAACCCTGCATAATTTACCTTGGTGAAACTGTAGTCCTCAAAACGAATGTTATCGTGTCGTCGTTTAAGCCAGAAGTCGGTGATAATAATAGCGCCAATAGGTGGTATAAAGGTGCCTAATAGAATCAAAAAGGGAATGAGAAATTCATACATACCAAATACAGCGAGTAGTGTGCCTATGCTTGCTCCGGCTAGAATGACTCGGCTTCTTTTCTTAGTTCGCAATAAATGACAGCCTGCAGCGGCAAAGTTATAAATAGTATTGTCTTGGGTTGTCCAAATATTGCTAAATAACATCAAGACTGCAATTAGCATAAACCCTTGGCTAACAAGCACATCCACCATATCTGCTTGCTGGTAAACTAAACTACCAAAGGCTCCAATAAACACCATCAAACCATTGCCTATAAAGAATGCCAATAGGGTACTTGTAATCGCAATTTTCCCAGACTTTGAGAAGCGACTCCAATTGGTGGCTTGAGTTGCGCCACTGACAAAAGTGCCAAATACCAGAGTGATCGCGGCTGAATAACTTAAGCTCTGTTCGGGCGTTTGACGGATTAACGTCTCTATTCCACCTATATCAATTGCCCCTTGAAAGAGGCTTAAACCAATGAAAAAGAGCATGGCAGGGACAGATATCTTGGATAAAATTTCTAAGCCTTGATAACCAATGAGAGCAGTGAGACAAAAGGCGAACCCAAAGAAGATCATTAAAGGCAGAGTAAGGCTTTGAGATAAATTGAGTAACTCAACAATCACAATAGCAATAGTGGCCGTGCCCCAGGCGTACCAACCTATTTGAGTAAAACCAAGTATGAGGTCGACAAGCTTACTACCTTGGTTACCAAAGCAATAACGACTAAGAAGAACGGTATTAAGACCAGTACGATAGGCAATATAACCTAGGCTTGCAGCGTAACTACCCAGCAATAAGTTACCAATAACAATGAGGCCAATAAGTTCATAAAAACTAAAGGATGAGCCTAATTTTCCCCCAGCCCACATGGTTGCAGTAAAAAAGGTGAAACCTAACAATACGCTTGTCATTGAGACAAAGCCTTTGCGTTGATCTAAAGGCACCGGGCTTAAGGGGAAGTCATTATTTGAGAACATGTCACTATCCATATTGTGTTTAAACTAGATTCGTACAAAGCGAAAAGGGTTGCAAGCAATATGCAGAAATCCCCTTTTTAGGTTAAGGCGTTAGCGGGCTTTTAAAGTAGGGGGTTTTTAAAAGAAGAGGCTTTTAAAATAGCGGTCTTATTTAAAGCTATTCCTCATCCATTCTTAAGTACCAAATAAGCTTGTAAGCACATAGAAGAGTAGTGGTGAAATATCCTGTAATACTTATGGTTTTTGAACAGGTTTATAAAGATGGGTTTCCTATAAAGTTGAGCTAGCTTTTAATTGAGTTTTTCTAATATAAGTTATTGTTATAGTTGAACTAATTTTTTAATTGATAAGAGTGAAATTGATTGAAATGTGGATAAAGTTGAGTAAGATAATTTTCCATTATGTGCACAAGGTGTGGCTTTTTTGATCTGATAGCTTTAGCACTAACGGAGAAAGCACTCCGTGATATGACCCACATTGTCAATTTTAAAATTATTTAGAATCAATAAGTTATGGAAGGGCGCGAAAATAACCGTGCCCGATACGCAAAAATAGGTATCGAAATAACGCGCATGCGCGTTTAGCCAGGAAGGTTTTCCTTATATAAGTGACCTTTCCTTTTAAAATCTTATCTAAAAAAGAGTAATGTGGCGTTTTGAGTGCGGTGGATAAACCGAACAAATCGAGTGTGCGCATTATTATAATGTTAGAGCAACTCATAGCAATGGAGTGTAAATTGGAAAAAAAAGTAAATTATTTTGTTCGTTGGTTAATTGCTATCGTGGCTCTTTCGATATCAATTATGGCTTTTCTAAGCTTTTTCCTTGCTGAACCTAAATATCAAATTACTACAGGTATAATTACTCTTATTGCAATTGTTGTAGTTCTAATACTGTCAGAATCTTTCAATAATTTAAGTGTTGGCAAAATACTAACTTTAAGTAATGAGGTTAAAAAGAAAGATACTGAAAAAGAAACGGTAAAGACAGAAAATAAAGAATTACGTCAAGAGCTATTTAAAATAGTCTCAAATATCCAGCAGTCACAAGTTAATAATACCTATAACGCCCCATCTGACGAGTGGCTTAAAGTTCTTGGTGTTGTAAAATCTGAAGACTCTCCCGAAGACGAGCAAGAAGACCAAGATGAGATAAAACGTGCCGTTCAACACCTTGCTGAAAGAGAAAGATCTCGTGAAAAATCAAGAGAACGCAATCAAAATAGAAGAAAAGCGGAACAAGTTGCTCTAAATAAATATTTCACGCAATCATCAATACCTCAGAGTGAACTAATTCAAAGAGTCGAATTTTCAGGCTCATTCGACGAAATAGATCCAATAATGAATAGAAAGATTGTATTTGATGGCTATCTTAAGTCTGCAAGCAATGAACGGTTCATTGAGGTAATTCCAAATACCAATGCTAGTCTAATGTATTACGACCGTTTGTATGTCATGTTAAATAAAATCCATTTCTATCGTGAAGCAAAAAAAGTAAATGCCGATTTATTGCTTCTCATTATCGACATTGAAGAAATAGATGAAGAGTCTAAGCGCCCAGATAGAAGTGAAAGAGTATTTGATTTCTTTCAACCAGCTATCTCAAATAAGCTCTTAAAAGTCGAACACTTAAAAATTTCTCAAAAAGAAATTGAGGAGCTTGACGAAAATGGGCAGCAAAGATTGCTCTAACAAGTTGCTCAAACGGACAAAAAATAGCTGGTTTTTGCTCGTTCCTCACTAATTTTAGCCAGCTATTATCCGCCTCTTATTTAGGCGTTATACGAAAAGAGAAGACGATGAAATCAGAGTCATCTAAGAGAGTTGACGAAGTAATTGCTAAAGGTACTAAAGAAAGTACTAATAGGACAGTCATACCAATTTGTCATAACAATGCGCTCAAGTTTAGGACGCAGTAAACTGCGCCGCTTAGCTTGGCGCTAGCTACCACAAGGAATCACGGTGAAACTTTTCCACTTTCTTTCTGAAGAATATGCGTTGAAAGCATTAAAAGACCAAAGGTTAAAGGTTTCTCGTTTCTCTGATTTCAACGACCCATTTGAACTGACTTCTATGACATTGGATGATAAGTTTAATAGGACTGTGATAAATGAAAACAAGAAAAAAATTGATAACTTATTTCGAGTTCTTTGTTGCAGCGCTAGTTGGAATAGCCCTCTCTTATGGGGGCATTATGGTGATAAGCATAAAGGCGTTGCGCTCGAGTTAGAAGTGCCTAGCGAAGCGGCTGAAGCTATTCGCTATCGAGAAAGTAGAGAAAATGTAGATTTAGAAAAGTTGTTTTCGCAAAAGGATAATGAGGCTAAACGTAAGTTCTTTGAATTATGCACTACTAAGTACATTGAATGGAGCTATGAAGACGAATATCGGGTTCATTTAATGGATGATGAATTCTATCACGATAGCGGTCATGACTTTTTCGACCTTGAGGGGCAGATAGCAATTAAAGGGATAATTATTGGCGCAATGAATAAAACTTTAACTAGATCTGATATTCAACAAGTGTTGCCTTTGGGGCATGAAATTTCAGTAACAACTTCAAGAGTGGCATTTAAGTCTTTTAATATTGTTCAGAGAAAAGACAAACCTACCTATGTAGTAAAAGGTGAAAGCTAACAAGTTACTCAAAAGGTCGCAAAACGCTTGGCTTGCGCTCCTTCGTCGCTAATTTTAGCCAACTATTTTTCGCCGCTTATTAAGGCGTTATACGAAAAGAGAAGACGATGAAATCAGAGTCATCTAAGAGAGTTGACGAAGTAATTGTTAAAGGTGCTAAAGCAGTTCTTAAGGAAAGGGGTTTTAAGAAGAGCGGTCGTAGCTTTTATAAAGAAGATGGGAACTTTATACAAAGTGTAGCGTTTCAGGCATCACAATATAACAACCCAGAAGACGCCAAATTCTCAGTTAACTTAAATATAGTACTACCATACTTTCACGAGAAGTGGACAAATACACCCACCCCTAATAACCCATCAACGGCGGCAGCAATTATTTCCACAAGGTTAGGTGGTGAGCATTGGTGGAACATTTCTTTAGAAGCTGACTTAGCCGTTATTGCAGAAGAAGTAAGTAATTTATTAGCAAATCAAGGGTTGCCATTTTTAGAGGAAAATTCAGATATCGACAAAATAATTACCTTGGTAAGCAGCAGCGCAAAACCAGCTTATACTTATTATGACTCTAAAATTGTATTAGCTATTATCTATAGTTACCTCGGAAAAAATGACCAAGCTAAAGCGACTATAGACAACTTAAAATGTACTAATAAAGTTAAAGCCTTCAAAGAAACAATAGAGCTAATCGAAGATAGATTACAATGTTAATTAAATCGTATAACAATCATGTCAACCGGACCACCTCTTTTAAAATGCCTGTCTCGTTTAAAAGGGCAGGAGAGATAGAGAGTATTGTCATTGCCATAGTGGTTTTGTTTTGAGAAGAATCGAAAAGTAATGAGCAGTCTGCAAATTCGACCTTAAATAACTTGGCTAATGCTACTTGAGTGGGATAGAGTCTTTTTATTAACTAAAAGGAGTTTATTATGTTCCCCATTGCTGTTTGGATGAGTTTTACACTAGCCTGTTTATTGTTGGTCATCACCCCAGGGCCAGATAATTTATTAGCCATTGGACGTGGTTTAAGCCAAGGTAAAGTGGCAGCTGCGCTATCTGGTTTTTCTTCTGGTACAGGCATTTTATTCCATGTTTTAGCGGCCACCTTTGGTTTAACCCTATTGATACAAACCTCTGAGGTGGCTTTTTATGCCGTTAAAATCATTGGTGCGGCTTACTTAATATTCTTAGGCATCAAGGTGCTGAGATCCCGAAATCTCTTTAGCTTAGAGCCGGTTAAAAAGCAGTCATTAACTAATATCTTTTCGACAGGTTTTTTGTCCGCTGCGCTTAACCCAAAACCGGGTATGTTTGTCCTCGCCTTTATTCCTCAATTTGTGGATCCTAAACTTGGCTCAGTGAGTCAACAAATGTTGGTATATGGCGTTTGGTTTGCTTTGTTAACTGCCGTTGGTTTTGCGCTAATGGGGATTTTTGCCTCTAAACTTTCTAGCTTTTTAGCGTCGAGACCAAGACTGGTTTCTGGTATGAATATCAGCGCTGGCTTGACCTTTATTAGCTCAGGTTTAGCCATAGCGTTTATGAAACAAAAATAGTGAGAGAGATGAAAACCAAGCTATACCTTATTCCTGGCACCATGTGTACGCAACAATTATGGCAATTTTTATTTCCTTCATTATCTGATGAGTTTGAACTTTGTTATCTCACAATACCCAACAAGATGAGCTTAGATGACATTTCAGATCATCTTGTTGCTCAGTTTGAAGAGGATAGGGTTAACCTTTTAGGCTTTTCCTTAGGTGGCTATATTGCCAGTTTATTAGCCTGTCGCTTTCCAGATAGGCTCAATAAACTAATGGTGTTAGCAAATAGTCCCTGTGCTTTAAATTCAGAAGAAATTAGTCTTCGACAGCAGACTTTATCGATACTGAGGCGTTTTGGCTATAAAGGCATGCCAAGGGTGAAAGCAGAAGCTTTATTGGCAGAAAGATCTCCTTTGCATACTGATCTCATCTTAGATATGGATAAAGCTCTCGGCGTTGATACTTTGCTTAGTCAGCTTGATTATACCTCTTCTCGTAATGACCTTATGAAGCCTCTATTGACACTAAATTGCGATGTGCATTTTATCTATAGCCAAGGCGATGCCTTGATCAACCAAGCTTGGATGCAAAAGCTTAAAGAACAAGCTAGGCCAAATGTGACGCAAATTTCTGTCGCGGGCAAAAGCCATATGCTGACGCTAGAGCAACCTCATTTAATTGCGACTGAGATAAATACATTCTTTAAATGAAAAAGCAGGCCTCTAATGAGAAGCCTGCTTATGTTCAATGCTAATTTCAGACGTTAAGGTTAGAAATTAAAGTTTGGTAGCGCACTTTCAACTACAGCATCAGAAATGATTTTGTGTGTTTGTGTCGTTGGGTGTGTTACGCCCCAGAAAAGGTAAGTGTCTGAACCATAGGCTTCACAATCTGAGCGAAGGTCATGAGATTTCAAATAATCTGAAGACGAGCTTTGATTGATATCTAGGCAAGAATCACTGGTGTTACGAAGACCATAGTCACCTGGTGAAGCGACAATGTCTTCGAATAGGCTAAAGGTATCATAAAGCACAAAGTTAAGGCCTTGGGCTTGATACTCAGCTACTTTACCTTCTACAAAAGCGTTGTATTCCACAATTTTAGCATTTACTTCAGCCGCTTTACTTGGATCAGAATATTTGAATTGAGGTGCAATGGATGCATCAACAAGTGCCAATACCAGCATGTTTTCAATGCCGTTAGCGACAAGGTTATCAACCGCTTCAGTGAAGTCGGCACTGACTTCTGCAACGCTTCTGTCATAGTTTACGAAATCGTTTAAGCCTATCTCTAAAGTCACAAGTGTGTCTTTAGTGTCGTAATTTTTCGCTAACTGCATGTATTCAACATAGGACTCTACTTGGCTAGTTAAACCCGATAGCACCACGTATTGATCGGAGCCCGCTGCACCGCCAACTGCCCAGTTATAGTTAGGCAAACCTTTTGCTAACGATAAATACTCATTCCAAACCAAGCCATTTGAGAAGTGGCCTAGGAACCAAGTTTTATCATTTGGGAATATCCATTGGGAAGCGTTATAGATGTTGCCAGCATCTGAGATACTGTCGCCAAATGTCACCACTTTATTGATTTTACTTACGTTGTCATCATTACTGGAAACATCATTTGTCCAGATAGTGTGGTTATAGGATAAACGTGTATCTGCAGCGTAAAAAGTGATATCTGCACCATCGTAATCGGCATTAAGAGTGGCTTCACAACGCTCACGAATAGTGGCATTTTCAACATCCGTATAAAACATGTTTTTCCAAGAGGTACTTGAATACCAGTAACCTTTTATCGAGTAGTAACTACCATCATCTTTTAATGCCCACTCCCAACTGGTACTTGCATCATTATGATTTCCTGAAGGGCGATACCAACACCTAACATAGGTCTTAGTTTCATCCGACTGAAGGTTAGCTATTTGTTTGCTTGATAGGTCTGCAGCCGCATTCGCTGTCGCACCATAGAAAGGCAAAAGTAGAAAAGGTAATAAGCCGAATTTTTTTATTGTTTGATTCATTCGTTAACTCCATAAAAAGTGTAAAACCTCTATGTCTGAAAAACTTGATACATATGATCAAAAATTAAACAGAAATATTACAAATTTTTATATCAATAAAATATCAAAATTACCAATAGGAATATCTGTGGGCTCAAATATTTTTTATTAAAGGCTCATTTAATAAAACTTATTGCCGTTAACATCTCTAAAATATTTTGCAATATGAAATTTAAAAGGAAGGGTAAAAGCGGTGTGAGAGTCAATGAATTCATAAAATGGCGTTTTAAAACGCTATAAAGAGCACCATAGCCTAACAATATGCCTATTAAGCTATGGTTTGATTCGCTTATCTTTGCTTCAGGTAAGCTAACATTGTATCGGCATCAGAGACTTCAAATGGATCTGCTGGTGCATCATCCTGGAAACCTTCTTCCGAAAACATTTTGGTGATTGAGCCATCTTCAACATACATAGCATAACGCCAGCTACGCATACCAAAGCCAAGGTTATCCTTTTTAACTAGCATACCCATTTGTCTTGTGAAGTCGCCATTACCGTCAGGTAATAGGAAAACATTTTGAGCATTTTGGCTTTTGCCCCATTGGAACATGACGAAAGCATCGTTAACGGAAAGACAAACAACAGCGTCTACACCTTGTGCTGTAAATTCATCGTACAACTCTTCAAAACGAGGAAGGTGAGAGGTAGAGCATGTCGGTGTGAAAGCGCCAGGTAGAGAGAATACAACGACATTCTTACCTTTAAAAACATCATCACTGGTTAGATCCTTCCATTCAAACGGGTTAGGACCACCTAATGCTTCATTTCTTACGCGAGTCTTGAACGTGACCTGAGGGACTGTGCTTCTCATGTGTTAATCCTTGTTTAAGATACAATTTAGACGTTTAAGTAGAAGTTTAAGTCTCTAATGTATTTGGTTAAGGTGCAAGTGAATTGCGCTTAAATCCAGACAAGCTGGCGTTTATTGTTAGCTATTTTGCTGTTTTTTAACCTATTGAATTAAAAAATGATTGGTTATTGTGATATTTCAATTGGATTGGAGTGATCATATGAGTTACCAAGCATCAAGGAGCATGGCGCTAAACTTATGGGGGAAACTGGGGCGAAATCGTTTGGGGCGCACTTTATTTTCTAAGGCTGTATGCTTTAAGGCCCCTTACTTTGCATCAATACACCCTTACTTTCATGGGTTAGAGCCTGGCCGCGTGGAAGTGCATGTTAAGAAACGTCGTAGCGTGACAAATCATATTAATACGGTTCATGCGATTGCTATGTGTAATGCTGCTGAACTTGCGGCCGGCACTTGTTTAGATGTCTCTTTGGATGCTCGGTATCGTTGGATTCCTGTGGGAATGGAAGTGAAATATCAGAAGATGGCGAAAACTAATTTAAGAGCCATTTGTGAAATAGCTGACTATAAAAACTTGCAAGAAGGGGATCATATTTTGCCTGTGAGTGTATTAGATACACAGGGAGTCGAAGTCTTTAATGCCCAAATTAAAATGAAGGTGAGCGCTAGAAAATAGTACAAGATAAGTTCGCTCAAATCGAATAAGCAGCAGACAAAATGCCTGCTGCTTTAAGATAAAACTATTTAGCTTTATGTGTCTCGATAGCGTCTTGCATCGCAGACATAGCGGTTGCTTCCAACCAATCAAGATCAATATTCTGATGGGCTTCACAGATAAACCAAGGCTCACGTGAATCTGGCTCTAGCATGATGCCTTTATTAATTAGATTAAAAGCAAACTCAGTGTAAAGCTCTGAGTCTGTTTGTTTCCAATCACGGTAGTTTTGAGGGACAAAGCTACCAAAGTGAATACCAAACATAGCGTCAGGGCCAGCAAATCTGTGCTCTATACCAAAGTGGCTAAATACTTTACCTAGACGTTCTTGGATTGCGCGACCGTTTGCATCGACTGTGGCAAGCGCATCGGTATCACGCAATAGTGTTAACGTTGCTTTGGCAGCACTTAAAGCGATCATGTTAGCAGTATAAGTACCACCGTGAGTCACGCCGTTCTTACCAAAGTTAATCTTATCCATGATGTCTTTTTTACCACCAAAAGCGGCAACAGGGTAACCATTACCCATGGCCTTTGCATAGGTCGTTAAATCAGCATAAATACCATAGAGTTCTTGAACACCGCCTTTAGCAACGCGGAAACCTGTCTTAACTTCATCCATGATAAGCAATGATTCATTCTTGTCAGAAATATCACGCAAAGCCTGAATATAATCTTGAGTTGCTGCGATACTACCGCAGTTACCCATAATAGGCTCGATAACAATCGCAGCGATGTCATGACCAACTCGCTCAAAAACTTCGTTTAATGCCTCTAGATCATTTAAAGGAACGGTTTCAAGATGTTCTTTGCTGCTTTCTGGAATACCAATACCAAAAGCGGCCACTTCAGGTGCTGCTTGAGTGTTCGCATCCCAATTATCAACATCTGATTTCCACATCATTTCATCGTATAAACCGTGGAAACCACCTTCGACAACCACAATTTTATTGCGACCTGTAAAACCACGCGCTGTTCGTACTGCACCTAATACCGCTTCTGTGCCTGAGTTAGCAAAACGAAGCTTTTCAATTTGAGGGCAAAGATCTTTGATTAAGGTCGCAACTTCAGAATCTAGTTCGGTAGAAAAACCAGAAATAGTGCCCACTTGAGTGATCGCTTTAATCACTTCCTCATCAACACGTGAATCACGGTAACCTAGAATAATAGGGCCATAAGCAAGACGAAAGTCGATAAACTCTTGATCATCACAATCTGTGATGGTCGCGCCTTTAGTACTTTTTACGAAAACAGTTTTATCTTCGCCCCAATAGCGGTAGCTATCGGCAACGCCCATAGGCATATGTGTATGGGCTGTTTTAAGTAGTTTTGCAGATTGAGGTTTAGCTTGATCAGTCATGGGGCTCTTGCATATGTAAAGGAGATGAGGTTGCTGGTAATACACCAGATTTTGCGAGCGCATCATACCTGTTTCACCTAGGGTTTTCCACTTGGTGAAACAGAAAAGGCGCACTAATTTATGTTAAAAGAAGGGCTTAAAAAGCTGTGTTTAAAAAACGACTTAGAATCGGATCTTAAAAAGAAAATATTTTGTGATAAGGCAGAATAATAAGGTTCGCAATAACTAAAATAAAAACAATGGCATATGTGATTTGCATTCCAAGAGCTCGACCGCGACAACGTCCCTTTAACGTGCTTTTTGCATGCATGATGCGGGCAATAAGTAGACTGATTGCTAAGGTGTGAATAAACCAATTTGGTGTGTTGTTTATTTCAAGATTAGCCAGTAGTAAGAGCGCTATGGGGATATTTTCTAAGGCATTAATGTGACCAGATCTTGCCCATATCAGAGGTTTAAAGCCTCCATCCCCAAAAGGAACACGGTAAATGCGTCTTTGTTTCACCACATTAAAAGATAAGGCCAAAATCAAGAGGCTAAACAAACAAAGATAAAAACCTATTATCATAATAATCTCTTATTAGTCAGATGAATGTATTATCACTTTTTACTTAGTTTAAAGGCTCATACATCAGCATACTGCTCGTTAATAACGACTTGTTCGGCCTTTTTACGGGCTTCCCATTTGCGGATTTCTAGTTCAGGTTTATCGTAAAATTTATCGACATAACCTAAGCATAGATAGGCGATTAATTCTCTGTCTTTTGGGGCATTTAAAATAAACTTCACATCGTCAGGGTTAAGTATACTTACCCAGCCCATACCAATGTTAAGTGACCTTGCCATTAACCACATATTTTGAATCGCACAAACCACGCTAAAGCGGCCCATATCCGGCATACTTGTTTGGCCAAGAACCGGTGCATTATTAGGTTTGTAGAAAACGGCAAGATTAAGAGGGGATTCTTGTATGCCCTCTAATTTTAATGACTGGTAGAGCGCTTGCTTTTCATCATCAAGACTATTGGAAAGGGTTTCTTTCGCTTTTTCATTTTCGCGATGAAAGCTTTGGCTAATTTTATGCTTGATTTCGTCATCATGAATTAAGACAAACTCCCAAGGTTGGGAAAAGCCAACAGAAGGTGCGTGTAATGCGGCATCTAAAATCTGTTTTAGGTCACCTTCTTTGATCGTGTCTTTAAGAAAGCGGTTCCCTCGTACATCACGTCTATGCTGGATTATTTCACTTAAGATATCACTGGCAGCTTGGTCAAACTGCTTGTTGGAATCAAAGGTATTATTCATGGTTTATATAAGCTCTAACAGGCTATCAGTTAGTCAATTTATTTTAATAATAAATGGCTAAACTGAGTTCCACCAATAATCCCTCATTTGGTTTGATTAAGTTTTAGCATTAGATACTAGACTAGATTGTTTTCTTTTTTAACCTTTCTTTACAGCAGGTGTGACGAATTTTATTTGCTGCTGACAATTTAGCCTCAAATTAGAGAAAACTAAACTAAGTTATGGGAATTGCTAACCTTTGTTCTGGACTCTTTTAAACCCTAAGTATTAAAAATAATGACTGTTAGTCGCCTTGTTTAACCAACAGCGAGAACATAATTAAGCGATAGCTTGAGTGAATAACAGGTAAGAGAGACTAAAAACATCAAGAAGCTATGACTAATTCTTAAGCGAATGCTGATGTCTGGATTCATTTGTGCGATAATGCCGCCAAATTTTATTTGATACTGGTCAGTGTTGCTTTTAAAAAATGAACAGTTGCTCAATGACAGTATCGATCAACACTTTAATTGATAATTTAATCGGAAGACGACCTTGCTAACTACTGCAAATCTAACTATTCAGTTTGGTGCTAAACCACTTTTTGAAAATGTATCTGTTAAATTTGGCGAAGGCAATCGCTATGGTTTAATTGGTGCTAACGGTTGTGGTAAATCCACCCTAATGAAAATTCTTGGGGGCGATTTAGAGCCAACATCAGGTAATGTTTCTAAAGACCCAAATGAGCGTCTTGGTAAATTGAAACAGGACCAATTTGCCTATGAAGAATACAGTGTTATTGACACAGTGATCATGGGACATGAAGAGCTTTGGGCCGTTAAATCTGAGAAAGACGCTATCTATGCTAACCCAGATATGACAGAGGCTGATGGCCTTCGTGCGGGTGATCTTGAAGCTGAATTCATGGAAATGGATGGTTATTCTGCAGAAGCACGTGCTGGTGAGCTTTTGATTGGTGTTGGTATTCCTGTTGAGCAACATTATGGTTCTATGACCGAAGTTGCACCGGGTTGGAAGCTACGTGTATTGCTAGCGCAAGCATTATTCTCTGAACCAGAAATTTTGTTACTTGATGAGCCTACCAACAACTTGGACATTCATACTATCGAATGGCTAGGCGGTGTGCTTAACGAACGTAACTGCACCATGATTATTATTTCCCACGACCGTCACTTCCTTAACAGTGTTTGTACACACATGGCAGACTTGGATTATGGTGAATTACGCCTTTTCCCAGGTAACTATGATGAATACATGACTGCTGCGACTCAATCTCGTGAACGTCTATTGTCTGATAACGCTAAGAAGAAAGCGCAAATTAACGAACTTAAAGCTTTCGTTAGCCGCTTCTCTGCTAACGCATCTAAATCTAAGCAAGCGACTTCTCGTGCGAAGCAAATCGATAAAATTCAGCTTGATGAAGTTAAACCTTCTTCTCGTCAGAATCCATTTATTCGCTTTGAACAAGAGAAAAAACTTCACCGTAATGCCTTGATGGTTGAAGGCTTAGGTAAAACCTATGAGGAAGAGATCTTTAAAAATCTAGACCTTATGGTTGAGGTGGGTGAACGTATTGCTATCATCGGACCAAACGGTATTGGTAAATCAACACTACTAAAATGTTTAGTTGGTGATACTGATCTTAATGCAGGTACCGTTAAGTGGTCTGAAAACTCACAGATTGGTTATTACGCTCAGGACCATGCATCTGACTTCGAAGAAGATAAAACACTGATTGATTGGATGTGGCAATGGGGTCAAGAAGGTGATGATGAGCAAGTTATGCGTGGCACCTTAGGTCGCTTATTGTTCTCACAAAAAGAGATTGAAAAATCCGTTAAGGTTATCTCTGGTGGTGAGCAGGGCCGTATGTTGTTCGGTAAGATCATGCTACAACGTCCAAACATTCTATTAATGGATGAGCCTACTAACCACTTAGATATGGAATCTATCGAGTCGTTAAACTTGGCGCTAGACAACTATGCAGGCACCTTGTTGTTTGTCTCTCATGACCGTGAGTTCGTTTCTTCTTTGGCAACACGTATCATTGAAATAACACCAAATGGCATTGTTGACTTCCACGGTACTTATGATGAGTACCTTGAAAAACAAGCTGGATAAATTCTAAAAACATCCGTTTTTGGTATTTAGTAGAAAAGAGCGCCTAGGCGCTCTTTTTTTATGGATGACTGAATTGCAGGCTCCTTACGTGTTTAGTGATATTCCAAAATGGAAAATAGTTTATTCAGTATTTTCTCTATTAGAACATGGCTTTTACTCGTAAAGTTATAGCATAAATTATTGTGATCTTTAGAAAGGCTATAAGGGTTAAGTTATGTTGAATGATGAGCAGGTTAATCAATTTCATGATCAAGGTTTCCTTGTACTTGATCAGGTGTTCGGGCTTGAAGAACTAGATGAAGTTAAAACACAAGCCGCTAAAATTGTGAATGACTGGCATGATGACGATAGATCGCACACTTTCAGCACTAAGGATAATGATAGAAGCGGAAATGATTTTTTCTTAGACTCTGCTGAAACAATGAGCTGCTTTTTCGAAGAAGAGGCCTTTGATGAGAGAGGGGAGTTTGTTCAAGATAGATCTCTGTGTATCAATAAAATTGGCCATGCATTACATGAACTTGATCCAGTTTTTAATCGCTTTAGCCATCAAAAAGTGCTGGGTGATATTGCTAAGGATATTGGCTTGTCGTCACCACAAATTCGCCAATCTATGTATATTTATAAGCAACCTAAAATTGGTGGTGAAGTAAATTGGCACCAAGACGCGACCTTTTTCTTTACAACACCCCAAAGTGTTGTGACCTATTGGTTTGCAATGGAAGATGCAACTCTAGAGAATGGATGTCTTTGGGTTGAGCCTAAAGGTCATAAAGGGCCATTGAGAGAGCGTTTTAACCGAGAAGGAAGCAATACTAATATGCTGCCTTTAGATGATACGCCTTGGCCAATTGATACAGGAATTCCTGTTGAAGTAAAAGCGGGGAGTCTTGTGGTTTTCCAAGGAAAGTTACCTCACTATAGCGCGCCAAACCGTTCTAATAAATCGCGTCAAGCTTATACCTTGCATGTCACTGATGGCACGACAGAATATGCCAATGAAAACTGGCTTCATGCGAAAGACTTACCATTAAAAGGTTTTTCTAACTAATACGGCTACTCTTTTTTGCTTACTTACTGAACTAGAAGGCGAGTAAGAATAATCAAAGGCTGCTCACAAAATGAGCGGCCTTTTTTGTGTCTTCTATTGACGTGCTTCACCTGCCTTAATGAGTTTATCTTTAAACCATAAATGAGCGGGGTCTGACTCACTTCTTTGGTGCCATATTAATGAATAAACAACGGGTAGGGTTGCACATGGCATAGGCAAGCAGGTGAGCTCAAGCTTGTTGCAGATATAGTCTGCCCAGTTTGTTGATGTCGTAAAAACCAAATCCGAATTAGAACAAAGTGCACTTGCACTGTGAAAGTCAGGTACTTGTACCGCAATATTTCTGTGTAGTCCTCTTTCTGCCAACGTTTGATCAAAAATGGGTGCACCTAGCTCATTATCTCTTACATGAATATGACGACAGGCTAAATAAGTATCTTGGTCCCAATTTAGGTTCGTGGTTTGTAGTAGCGGATGATTGCTGCGTAGTAAGCAAACTAATTCATCACGATACAGTTCATGGGTAATGAGTTGATTGCCTATTTTAGCGGCTTGTCCTAGGTCTTGAGGCAAAATAACGAAGTCGACTAGACCTTGATTAAGGTGCTCTAAGCTAAGTGTGTCTTTAAACCAGGTATCTAATTGGATATGCGGCGCTTCATTGGTTAACTCTGTAATAATAGGAGAGAGTAAAAACTCAAATGCACTCTCAGGCATAGACATATTAAGTTTGCCCCTATGTTGCTCAAGACTAAACTCATCTGGTGCAAAAAGCTTATCTAAAGCAAATAAAGCTTGGGTTAGCTTAGGCTCAATCTCTAAAGTGAACTGAGTTGGAATTAAGCCATGAGGGCCGCGGTGAAAGAGAGGATCATTAAAAAGATGCCTTAACTGAGCGAGATTCTTACTCACTGAAGACTGGCTTAGGTTCATGCTATTGGCAGCCGCTGAGGCGCTTCTTTCTTTCAGCAATGTTTGTAGGGTAACTAATAAATTGATGTTCACCCGTGATAATTGCGACATATCCATAATTAGCCTGCTATGACAAAATAGAATGAAATATCTAATACTATTCCATTTAGGAAAACTGGAACACCTATTCTTATCTTTACTAGGCAATTGAATATCATATGATTTTATTGCTGTATGCTATATATTCTGCTGCCAACAAGTAAAAAAAACTCGACAGTCAGTTGTTAATTTAGGGGAGAGTATGCCGTTTCCAGAAGGTTCAAAGGTTTGGTCAAAGCTAGTTTTAATTGCCAGTGTTATTTGTATCTTTTGTGCCTTGTTGGCGATATTTGGTGTCAGGTTCGGCGCTTTTAATTTCCGCGTTGCCAGTGACATGCTAGAAAGCACATTTCAATCTGCGGTCGCGGTATTAGTTGTGGCGGTGATTATTTTTGTGGGTGAGGCTGAAACACGTTTAAGATCAGGCTTGGCAGTTATCCTTCTTCTAATGCCAATACTCGGTATTTGGTTTAATAAAATGCCAGAGTCAATAATGAGTGAATCAGGTATGCCGATTCCAGCGTTAAATGATGTGACTACCGATACACAAAACCCACCTTTATTTGATGCGATTATTAGTATCAGGCCAGAAAGCAGTAACAGTTTAGTATTCCCAGATACGTTTGCAAAAATACAAGCTGAACATTATCCAGATATACGAACTATTGACTCTGAGCTCTCTCATCAAACGGCTTTTGATAAAGCGCTCAAGCTAGTTAATCAAGCGGGTTGGGAAGTCGTTTTGGAAGACAAAGCATTAGGTAAAATAGAAGCCGTAGCAACCAGTTTCTTTTTTGCTTTTAAAGATGATGTTGTTATTCGAATTCAATCCAATGAAGCAGGTAGTTTATTGGATATCCGTTCTCACTCAAGAGTAGGCCTTGATGATAGAGGGGCCAACGCAGAACGTGTAAGAACCTTTATTGAAAATTTTAATCAGGGTTAAATACCATTACCAAATGAATACATGAAGCCTAACATTCGTTTGTTAGGCTGTTTTTTGGTTGGGTTTTCTATATGATTAGCTCGTTTTTAATTCCTTTCTCTTGAGTTTTAGCTATTAATGAAAACCGAATTTGTCTGTATTGGTCTAACTAATCCTAAAAGTACGTCTAATGTGGGCTCTGTCATGCGGGCTGCGGGCTGTTATGAAGTTGACCAAGTTCTTTATACAGGACGCCGCTATGATAGGGCTGCAAAGCTAACCACAGATACTAAAAAAGTACGTATTGATATCCCGCTTCAAAATGTTGATAGTCTAGGGCATGACTGTTTAACCAAAAGTGTTGATGATGACACTAAAATTGTCTGTGTTGATCTAGTAAAAGGGGCGACTCCCTTACCTGCTTTTGTACACCCTGAAAAAGCCATTTATATTTTTGGTCCAGAAGACAACACCATTAGCCAAGAAGTTATAGATAAAGCGGATCATGTTGTATTCGTGCCGACAGTGGGTTGTATGAATCTTGCTGCCAGTGTAAATGTTCTTCTATACGATAGGCTGGCTAAATCGAATAAAGCCGATGCAGGTGATGAGCTGATTCTTAAAAGCCGTGATAGAAATAATAATGTGAAAGTGAAGGGACTCTCTCATAATCGCAAGTAAGATTTCTAGGCAATAAAAAAGCCCAATCACGGGGAAATGAATTGGGCTTCCTTATTCTTCTTAAATAATGATTATTTTATTAATCAGCCTTTTTTAAAATACCAAGCTTAGCCATCAAGTCGGCTAATAGGCTAGAAGGATCTTTTAAATCTTTTAGTACAAGCATTACACCGCTCACCCAAACTAGACAAGCCATAATAAACAGCGTACCTGAATCACTTCCGATGACTTCACCTGCAGCATCAAATGCTGGTTGAACCACACCTAACGGTGTTGCTAAATGGAAGAAGATTGCACCTGTCATGATACCAACGGCCATTAAGGCGCCAATTGCATGTAAGCGTGTTACTAATAAAATAGAGGCGATAAGTTCTGCCGTGCCAATAATATAGCCACCATAAGTGCCAAACCAAGCAAGCCCAGACCAATCACCTAATGCACCAAAAATATATTGGGTTTCATAAGATCCACTAAATTTAAAAAACAACGATTGAATAAATACGAACATAATGAACAATGAAAAAAGGTTTTTCGACGTAATGTATTGCTTCAACATAGGTTGATTTCCTGTTTAATCAATTTGCCTTTATTAGGCTTTAGCTTAGTGGTTACTGTGATTTGTGCAATTATTTAAAGTGTCATTTTTATTTAAAAAACTGACAAAGATATGACAATTGCTTTATATAAAAGTTTAATTATTCGTTCAAAAAAATGCTTTTAATATAAAAGTATTTCTTTAGCCCCTTTAATCATGGCTGTTTGTCATAGGTTTTAGCCCCTTCAGGAATATCAAACCAAGCTTGTTTTTCACTCACCCAAACATGCACGTTAGGGTTTAACATGCTGGTGTCATCTAAACTTGAGGCCCCTTTAAATTTGATGATATTAGGCATTTTAGGGTCGAAATGATAAATCCGATTACCACAAGAAGGGCAAAATTTTGCGTTATTTTCATTACCACTATCAGCCATTCTCCCCCAGTCAGCAAGCTCTCCTTGAATATCAATATTATCCTTGTCCATGACAGCGGTAATACTAAAGGCGCTGGTTGCTAATTTTTGGCATGCTTTACAGTGACAGGCTATCACCATATTTGGAGCGGCTAATAAGGAAAAAGTGACCTGTCCACACTGGCAACTACCTGAAACTGGGTATTGAGTCGTGCTCATTTTATTCTCCTTAACGAGTTTAATGTTATTTGTGCCTAACACCATACGTATCTAATGCTGACGCGACTTGATCTGCTTCAGTGGTATCAGGGAAGAGCTTGTATCTAGGTGCTAAAATAGGATTCACTTTCAGTACTTCTATTTCAATAATGCGCTGAAAAGGAAAGTCATCACCTGTAAGCGCGTAGAGACTCTGGTGTTTTTCAGTGAAGCTTTCATCATCTTTATTAAGAATGCGAGCATTACCTTGAAGCTTATATCCCTTTTGTTTGAATACGTGGACAAAGCTTAAGCAGACGGCTGGGTTAGCCCGAATGTTGGCAACACTGTTAGGTGACGCGATATTGGCAATTAATATGTGTGTTTTTTGATTGCCTTTCCCGTACGCAACAAACATCTCTTTGGGTGACACATTAGGGGTGCCATGAACATCAACGGTGGCAAGCCAACAAAGAACACTTTCTTCAATGGAGGTTAATACGTCTTCTGTTAGCATGCTAAACCTTTTACATTATGAAATCTGAATTTGGAATAAACTGACTACAGAATGTTCGATTTAGGTTTTTATAGCAAGATCCTAAGTGCTTTATTTTGTTTATAATATTCAATTCATTAGTGTGAAAATCTATATTTAATCGTTAAAATTCAAATGATATTTTACATACAAATTTACGCTTTTAAGGGTAACGCCTGAAGGCTGTATAAGCTTAGCTACTCTTTGTTTAGAGGTCGCTTATATATTTTTAGTGGTGATATTTCACTAGGCTTAGTCATTAATCCTTTATATGGAATATAAATGGAAAATTTATTAAATAGCGTTTCAGATATCAACCTTTTGGACCCTTTCTTTTTATCTCAGTGCTTGATTGGAATCGCTATCATTTTTGATTTTTGCTCTTTTCAGTTTAAAGAAAGACATAAAATTGTTGCTTGTTTATTTGTCGCAGGCTTACTTATTACAACGCATTTTATTTTGTTAGAGCAATGGACGGCCTCTATTTTGATGAGTATCGCTACCTTGCGTTATCTCTCAAGTATTGTGACTACCTCTAAAAAAATGATGTGGTTTTTTTCTGCCTGTTCTGTCACAGCAACCGCCTTCACGTTTGCGGGGCTGATTAGTGTGATTAGCTGTATCGGTACTTTGTTTCAAACTCGCGCAAGCTTTTGTGAATCAGATAAGGTTTTACGACAGTTGATGATAGTGGGTACCAGCTTTTGGTTAGTTCATAATTATATGGTTGGTTCGCCAGCAGCCGTTGTTATGGAACTTTTGTTTATTTCAAGCAACCTGATTGGGTATTATCGCCATTATATTAGGCCAGCCAAAGCCTTGGGAACCTGCGATTAATTCCACCCGCTGAGGCGGATAACTTATTTGTAGGTTCCCTTGTTAAAATACTATAAAGGACGTTAGTTGATGGATCAGTTAAGTTCACCTATTCGCTTACTCGCATTTTGTGGCAGTTTACGTAAACAATCTTTTAATAGAATGGTGCTGGAAGCGCTTCAATTTAGAACTCAAAGCCTATTTCAAAATGAGCTTGAGATTCATATCTTTGATGAGCTTGGTGATTTACCTTTTTTTAACCCTGATTTGGAACTTGCTCTTGAGAGCGGGGATCTTAGTTCGTTGCAAACTGATGAAAAAAGCTTAGCGGCATTGAGCCATTTAATGCATGCCATGGCGCAAACTGATGGACTTATTATTGCTAGTCCAGAGTATGCCCATGGCGTCACTGGGTTGATAAAAAATACATTGGACTGGCTGGTAAGTGGTGAATCCTTTGTCGATATGCCTTTAATGCTCATTAACACTTCTACAAGGGCACATCATGCTCAAGATGCTTTAACAGAAATTGTTACCACTATGTCAGGACGTGTGATTCAAGAAGCGAGTTTAACTTTACCCTTATTAGGTAGTCAGATTCGCTCTACTGCAGACTTAATATCATCTGATCTAGTTGGCCAATTAGATAATAAGCTCAATCTTTATTTTGAAGCGCTAAATCAGCCTGCTTAAAATGATTTTTCTGCTGCTTACGCCAAGCAGATGGGGTAATGCCATAGGCCTTTTTAAACTGCCTAATAAAGTGGGTAACATCATGCCAGCCTAATTCATCAACAAGATGGTTTATATCTTGATCTGAGTGAATTAAACGAGTGCAGGCTTGAGTTAAACGACTATTGAGTATCCATTGCCCCACGGTAAAGCCTGTATTTAGTTTAACTAAATAAGCTAGATGGGAAGGGCTGCAATGTATTGCGTTAGCCACATCCTTTAAGGAAATTGGGGTGAGATAATGCTGTTGTATAAAATCTAATGCGTTACTTACTTTTATATCTGTGAGTTTAGCTTTTGTTTCAAAGGGTTTACTGGCTTTGTTTACCTCATGCAGAATCAAGGTGATTAAACTTTTTTGAATGATTTCTATATTAGCTTCACTACTATTTTGAAGACTGACTAACTCTTCAAACATGCGGTTAATAAAGCCAGTTCTATCTTGGCTAACTTGAAACACAGGTAACGCGCCAAGACGTATCTGACGAAATGTTTGTAACAAACTTGGCTCAAAATCCAGTGTTAAGCAACTTGGGCAGAACCCCATCCACCATATATCTAAATCTTCCCCTCCTACTAGAGTGTGAGCGACACCTGGTGGAATGAGGGTAAGCATATTTTTACTCAGCTCAACTTGATTTTGATACTTCATACTCAGAGTACCTTCATTTATTAGCATCAAAATATGATCAGTTTGAGAGCTGTGCTCCTCATGAGAAAGGGACTTGATTTTATGATGCTTCACTTGAAAAGCTTGATCTGAGTGCATGCTGTTTTTCTTTTATCGGAGAATAAGCCGATTATCCCACAGTTTTGTCAATTATATTGGCCAAATTTCAATGAGATAATTTAAATCTTAAGACATAAAGCCGATATTTAAGAGGAATGGTGATGGACTTTAGTATTGTATTGGTAGGGTTGAGTCTCTACATCTTGATTTGGGAAAAGTTGCCTGACTGGGGGACTTGGTTTAACTATTTAGTTGAAAGGCTACCGGCACCGCTAGCTTATTTATATCAGGCATGGCGTTGCCCTTATTGTTTTGGTTTTTGGGTTGCTTTAGCCCTGCATTATTTAACGGGCACTTATACACTTGCTGCTATGCATAATATGCCTGATGAGTTTGGTGCAATCGGTGCTTTTCTTGGTGTTTTCTTAGATTCTCTTGCTGCTGCTTTGCTAATAATGCTGGGTAAGCTAAGCCTAAGTGCTATTTCAGGGCCTGCGATAACTGGGCATGAAAAAACACAATTGTTTAAACAGGCAAAAGCAAAATAGACTGTTTGAAAGTTTAATCACCCAAAGTGAAAGTGAAAGTGAAAGGGAATAAGGAGACTAACCTTATTCCCTTAAAGAGCTTTTCATAATTCAGGTAAAGCCTGGCAGGCGTTTATTTCTTCATGGGTGTCAAAAGATTGCATAGTCACTTGGTTACGGCCCGACTTTTTCGATTGATAGAGGCAATCATCTGCTTTAACGAAAATACTTTCTAAGCTGTCTTCGTCTTTAGGTGTAATAACACAAGCACCTATGCTCACGGTTATGACAGGGAAAATCTCGCTAAAATTATGCTCAATCGCGAGATTTTGTACTTCTAAACGACAGGTCTCTAAAATATCTTTTGCAATGGATATTTCTGTATTGGGAAGAATAATACAAAACTCTTCACCACCATAACGGCACACAAAATCAGACTCTCTGTTTAGTGTGTGCTTTATGTGCCTTGCCACCTTTTTCAAAACGATATCACCTGCTCTGTGGCCATAGTTATCGTTGTAGCTTTTAAAGAAGTCTACATCTACCAAAGCAATACAAATAGGTTGCTTTGATAACACTGCCTTTGCTCTTTCTACTGTGAGATGCTCTTCCATAAAGCGACGGTTTGGTATCATGGTCAGGCTGTCATAGTGAGCTAAATCTTCGAGTAGTTTGCGCTGTTTTGCTAACTCAAGGTGAGTGCTGACTCTGGCATTAACGATCTCATAATGATAAGGCTTATGAATATAGTCACATGCCCCTAATTTAAGACCGTAAGCTTCATCAACGTGGGAATCGAGGGCCGTTATAAAAATAACATTAATATGCTGGGTTTCTTCTGATTGCTTTAATTGTTCGAGTACTGAAAACCCATTCATAATGGGCATCATTACATCGAGCAGAATTAAGGTTGGCAGGTGCTGTTTAGCAAGTTCTATCGCTTGAATTCCATTCTTCGCTAGAATAATTTTTGCCATAGATTTAAGTTGTTCACGCAACATCTTACGGCTATTCACATCGTCATCTACAATTAGCACTGTTTGCTTTTCAATTGACATAGACATCTTCCTTAGTGTCTTTTTTTATCTGTTAACCTAATAGGATTAGGGTAACTTTGCACCTTTAATTTATCTATTTTTAACTATAAGTTGCTTAATTTAATATTAACGTTTTAAGGTTTAAGTATCATAAACACCTTCCTTTTCGTTTTGATCATCTGTTAAGTCTATATTTAAACTTTTAATCAACTCTAATGCGGTTCCGTATTCTATGTTATCAAGTAGGGCTGCGATTGCTTTACATGAATCGTAGTATTTTGTACCAAAACAAAGCTCCGTTAGACTATGGCAGACATCTTCTGAACTCGCGTCAGCATCAGCGATTAACGGGATAAGTTCGTTTATTTTGCTGATTACTTCTTGTTTATCAAAGCTTGAATTACTTACTTGGCTAGAGATTTCAGGCATTTGTAATATTTGATCCAATTGTTCAAATATATGCTTTAAGCTCTTCATTAAAGGGCTTAAGGTGGTATCTATGAAGCGTCCTTCAGAAATAGCATTTTCCATATTTTTAGCCAATTCAGATAAATCAAATGCGCCTATGTAAGCTGAGTTAGATTTAAGTGAGTGTATATATCGATAAAAGCCATCTGTATTGTTTTCTTGCTTCAAAGTTTCGATACTTGTCTTAAAACTCTGGTATTGGTTATGAAAATTGCGGGTAATATCGAGATACAGGCTTTCTTTACCTTGTAGGCTTTCTAGGGCTCTTTCCACATCCAGATCTTTTATTTTTCGCAATGATGTGATGGTGTCCATGCCCGCCTCAACACCCGCGATAGGGGTGGTTGCTTGTGTCGGCGTTGAATTTAGTTCACCTGCTTTAGGCAATATGGCATTGAGTGTTTCAAATAATGTGTGAGGGTTTATTGGCTTGGTAAGATGGTCATTCATGCCTGCTGCCAAACTCTTTTCTTTTTCAGAAGGCATGGCATGTGCTGTCATTGCTATAATAGGGAGCTGGTTTTGTGTTTTGAATTGTCTGATTTTTTTGGTAGCACTTAAACCGTCCATAATGGGCATTTGTACGTCCATTAGAATAAGCTGGTAATCATTGACTGAAACCAAGTTAATGGCTTCTTGTCCATTTAATGCAACATCGACTGCAATACCGGTTTCAGCTAATACTTCTAAGGCAACATGTCGGTTAATTTCGTTATCTTCGACTAATAAAATCTGGCAGTGACTGAAGTTATATTGTTTGTGCTCGGGGCTAACACTTAACTCATGAGGTAAGTGGGCTTGAGCACACATACCTAATACTTCACTGATCGTTTCCATCAAAGTGGATTGGCTAACCGGCTTCTCTAAAAAGTGATCAACGGTAATTGGCGAACTTAATTTTTTAACCTCATCTTTATCATAAGCGGAAAGCATCAAAATCTGAGGAGGACTATTGAGCTTAAGCTCCTGTTTTATAATTCTAGAGGCTTCAATACCATCCATATTAGGCATTTTCCAATCCATGATCACCATGTCAAAAGGTTCTTCAGTTTCTGCAGATTCTTGAACTCGTTTAACGGCTTCATAACCATCATCCGCTAAAATGCAGCTGATGTTTAAATGATCTAACATTCTTGAAATAACTTGCTGTGAAATAGGATTGTCGTCTACAACCAAAATATTTAAATCATGATAGATATTTTTATTTTGTGGTTTAACGACTTTATCTGTGCATTCTAAAATTAAGGTTAATGAAAACGTAGATCCGATATTGGGTTGGCTAGTAACAGAAATACTTCCTTGCATCAGTTCGACTAATTGTTTGGAAATAGCTAACCCTAAGCCAGTACCGCCAAACTCTCTTGTAATGGAGTCATTAGCTTGAGTGAAAGACTCAAATAAGAGGTTAGCTTGCTGATCACTGATGCCGATACCTGTATCTTCTACATCAATTCGTAAGTGAGCTAGCTTAGAGTCGAGGGTCTCATTGGTCAATTTGACACGGGTAATGACATGACCGGATTTAGTGAATTTCACCGCATTGCTGGTAAGGTTGAGCAGAACTTGCTCTAACCTAAGAGCGTCACCAATTAGGTGATAAGGTACTTCAGAGTCAATGTCTACGATGAGCTCTAGGTCTTTATTATGCGCTTTTAACTCGCATATTGTGGTCACTCTTCTAATGACTTGTTCTAGATTAAATGGTTCTGCTTCTAGTGTCATTTTCCCCACTTCAATTTTAGAAAAGTCGAGGATGTCATTAATAATGGTGAGTAGTGAGTTCGCAGACTCTAAGGTTTTCTTAGCATAATTTTTTTGTTTGCCATCCAGTTTTGTTTTGAGTAATAACTGACTTAAACCTATAACCCCATTCATAGGGGTTCTTATTTCATGGCTCATATTAGCCAAGAAGTTAGACTTAGACTGATTAGCTTTAACCGCGCTTAAACGAGCTTCGTTTAGTTCTTTGGTCCTCTCGTTAATTCTATTTTCCAAGGTGCTGTATAAATAAGCGTTGGAAAGAGATACCGCAGCTTGAGCTGCAATCGCTTTTAATAGGGTGATTTGTTTATCACTAAAAGCATGTTCAATATTCTTATTTTCCAAATAAACAATTGCCACAAGTTTTGCTTGGTTAGTAATTGGGATACATAAACTGGAACTCGGGTTGTGACTAGCAAAGTAGGTATCATTGCCGTACTCGTCATCCTTTGCGGCCTGATTGACTAAAACAATTTCAAGTGAGTTCTCAACTTGTTTGATAATGCTTAGAGGGATATCGGTATGATTAGAATAATTAGTCAGGAGTTGATCTGACATAACTTCAATGTTGTTAACCGTACCTCTGGCTTCTAACCATAGCTCTTTCTCCTCAACTCGGATAAAACAACCGTTATCTGCTCCGGCATTTTGTAACAGGATACGCATCAAGTTTTCTAATAGACTTGTGAGTTGAATTTCACTTGAAATAATCTGATTAACTTTGAGTAAACTCTGAAGGTCCACATGGTCCATTAGGCTGATGTGGCCTGATTCATTTGGAATATCAAACTTAATATTTGGCCATGTACTTCTTATCAATTTTGCCTTTGCAATTGCGCCCCATTTTAAATAGGCCTTATGAGCCGTTTGAATAAGGCTCTTGGCAACTTGCTGTTTACCTTTGTCTTTCCAATAAAGGGCAAAGCATTCGTTGGTTAGGGCGCACATATGAATAAAACCATGTTGGTTAGCTTCTTCAATTGCATCCGCATAGGCTTCTTGAGCTGTGGCATCATCACCTGAAATACGGGCGATTTCTGCGTCTAAAAGACGCTTTTTATGATTGAAGTTAATGGCGCAATTGTCTGCCCAAAGTGAGTAGCTGTCTAAGATTGTTCTTGCTTTCGCTAAGTTTCCACAATGTTCTAGGTTAGATTTATCCGCAAATTTGATTAAGATAAGCGCAGTATAAAAACTTGCTTCAGCTATCTTATTCTGTCCTGACACATAGGTTACGACGGTTTCTAACTGAGCGGCATTATGTAACTGATTCTCCTCGGTATCTTGCATCAGGTAGCTATGACGAATTTTGGCATTATAAAAATACGCTAAGTGAAGAGGTGCCTCTTGGTAGTCTTTTAAGAAATTAGATTCATTAAAGCTTTCATCATTAAAATTAACGGCTTTATGAGTCAGGCCGAGTAAACCTTTAACTGATTGCAAGGCGCCAACCGTAACGCAATCTATCATATCCGTTTGTTTGTGCTTTTTAAGAAGTGCAATGTCTTGAACTAGAGAGGCGTGGGTTTGAGAGAGATCATCCCCACGAGCTAGGGTGTCACTTCCTCGCACCGCACAGATATAGCCTACAGTGGCTAAATCCCCATATTGCAAAGCCCAGTCAAAGCTATTATCAAAATAGTTAACGGAATGATGTAAGTTTTTATTCCAATGTTGGGTAAATGTTGCATAGAGGAAATAAACACTAGCACGCATTAATTTGTTCGGTCGTTTATCTGACAAAGCAATTGCCAGCTGGCCAAACTCATTACCTATATCATAACGCCCATGGACGGCTGTGATGGCAAGCGCATAGTTAACATAAGCAAAGGCTGAAATATCCGTATGGCCTTTTGTTAAAGAAATCTCTGTCATTATGATAGAGCTAAGCACATTAAGGGGAATCGCCCCCGCTAGATAACTTGCGTACCACATGCCCCACAATAATTGCAGAATGGCTTCTTGTTCAACATCTGTAATTTCTGACTGATTAATCAAGCTTGCAATATCTTTACCTTCAGTAAGGGCTTTGATACGCTCAAATCCATCCATAAACTCAGCTGCAATGAGTTCATCATTATCAGGAATGTTAACTCCCAGTAAGGACAGGCCTTGCTTTTGCAATTCTATCGCTTCATGAAAACGCCCCTGTACTTGGTATTGCGCCATTTGTACTGTGAAGACACGGATCTTCTCTAGTGGTGTACTAGCAAGTGTTAACGCTTTTGCATATAAGGCTTCGGCGGGCTCAAAGTCACCCACCATGTAACTCACTTCTGCAAGGGAAAGTAATAAGTTTAAATGCTGTTGGTCATTGGCTAAATGGGCAAGTGTAAGCGCTTCTTTTAAAAGAGATTGAGCTAAAGTGTAGGCAGACGAACGTTTTGCCTTTTCTGCTGCTTGGTAATTGAGTTGTAAAATAAGACGCTTATCTGATTCTAATGCAAACTCTATCCCTGCATTCAATTGCTCAACAATATCAAAAAGTTTTTGCTCAAGTTGAGTATCTGAGGAAGATTGATACAACTTAAGGCCGACATCTAGCTTGAATAGAGGAATAGATTCTTCGTCAATAAATTGATAAGCCGCTTGCTGTACTCTGTCGTGTAAAAAACAAAATTCGGCTTTAATTAAAAGTCGCTCATCTGTACCAAAGCGATAACTTTCATTAAGAGGAAGAATAAGGCCATTTTCTATCATAGGCCATAGGTTTTCATAGGCTTGAATAACGCTCTGCCCAGACACCATATGCAGATCTTTTAAGGAAAACTGATTACCTAAATTGGCGGCATGTTGAATAGTATAGAGTGATTCACGGCTAAATTGATTGAGTTTATTCACCATTAAATCAACAATGTTATTGTTAACTTTCAGGTTTTTGATGTTTTTAATATTCCACTGCCAATGGCCTAAATCAAAGTCATAATAAATATGATATTGCTCGTAAAGCTCTAGCAGGAACTGGTTAACAAAGAATGGATTTCCCTGAGTAGTGTCGATACATAACTGGGTTAGACTTTCGACTTCCTCTGGTTTTAACCAAAGAGTGTCAGCGATAAGTGCCTGAACATTGCTTGCGGTTAAAGGCTTAAGCTCTAATCGACATATTTTATTACCATTATTTTCGATGCGTCTTTGAGTACTGTGCAGTGCGTGAGATTCGTCTACTTCATTATCGCGATAGGCACCAATGATCATTAAAGAGCCTTGTTGCTTTAGTAGCTCTTCAATTAATCTCAAAGATGAAAAGTCCGCCCATTGAAGATCATCTAAAAAAATCACCAGGCTATGTTGGGTATTAGAAAAGGCATGGACAAACTTGTTAAAGGTAATCTGGAAACGTATTTCTGACTCGCTAACGCCTAGTGGTGCTGCCGCTTCAATAGGATGTTCAAAGAGTATGGCGAGTTCTGGGATGATCTCGTAAATAACGCCGGCATTATCACCTAACTCGTTTGATAAGTGTTGTTGCCAAAAGGTTTTACTTTTAGCGTCTAGTCCTGTGAGTTGTCTGACCAATCGACGAAAGGCTTGAACAAAAACCGTATAAGGTTTTTTATGATTAAATTGATCGCATTTACCACTACTATATAAGCCTTTTCGAGAGATGATTGGCTGCTGTAATTCATTCACCAGTGATGATTTGCCAATTCCAGAAAAACCAGTAATCAAGGTTAATGAACTCGTACCCTGTATCACGGCTTCAAACTGGTTTATTAGCTGTTTCATCTCATGGTCACGACCATAAAGTTTGTGGCTGATATGCAGTCTTTCTGGCGTGTCTTGTTCACAAATTGCAAAGTCTTTTGTCTCTAAATTGTTTTTGTAAGACTGGTAACAGCGTTGCAAATCTTTTACTAAACCAAAGCTACTTTGATAGCGAAATTTGGGCGACTTTTCTAACAAGCAGTTTATGATTTTGTTCAACATGCTTGGAATAGGGGAGACTAGGCTTGCTAGCTCTTGTGGCTTTTGGGTGAGGTGACAGTGGATAATCTCTAATAAATCTAACTTTTCACAATTAAATATCTGTCTGCCACTAAAAAGTTCATAAAGGCTAGCGCCTAATGAGTAAAGGTCACTTCGGTTATCTATCGATAAGTTTGAACGACCAGTTTGTTCAGGAGAAACATAGGCAATATGGCCAAGTTTAGGTGTACTTGCCCCCATCACTTCGCCACTTTTTAAAGGCGTTGCTAGGGATAAATCAGCAATGTATAGAGTGTTTCTATCTTGGCTTAACCAAAAGCTTTCAGGACTGAGGTTACGAATTAAAATGTGGTTTTTGTGCAGTTCATGTACTGCCTGAGCCATCATTACCGCAATACGAAGTTTTTCACTTAGATCAAGTTCGAAATGTTTAATAAGGTTGGAGAGTAGGTCGCCATTTCGAACCCCATAACAAATGACAGGGTTATGGTCTGGTTCAGCATAAACCAGTTTTTTTAATGGCATTAACCAACTTGAATTGAGCTTGGTATTTAAATTATATTCGAATTCAATTTCACCGGAATGAGATTCATCATCAGCATCTGTCTTGGCATATTTGATTAAGACTTGTTCTTGGTCCTTATCTTTGGCAAGTGAAAATACCTTTGACTGTTTATTAACAACGGTCGATTGAATTATATAATCAAGCAAGTCCTTTTCCTCTATCCAATTAAACTTCTCTCTCTAAGGTATTTACCTTAAACATATTTCACTATAGCTGAAAAATAAGCGCCTTCTAATATTGATTAGGAGACGCTTACCGAGTTTATTAACCTTTTACATAAAATATACGTTCAGGGTAGCCGCTGATTGCCTGTGATGCTTTTAGCCCTGCGACCGCCGTTGATTCAACACAGCCAATATTTAGGAAGCCATTATCAACCCAATCACCGGTTAAATATAAGTTACTGAAAGCACTGCCATCTGGCGTGATTCTGTTCTTATTCGTGCCGGCAACGGATAACACATAACGCTCACTTGGGTTAATCGCCGCATGCCAAAACTGACCATCAAAACGTGCTTCTCCTTGTCTATCGTGAAGGTCAACCAGTTGTTCCCAATCTAACCCTGCGCCATTTGAAATGTTTGGCCAAATATAGCCTGTGTTTTCATTAAGCCATTTAATCGCATTATTCTTAACTCTCAATGACTCTCTTTCAGGGAAGCCATGGTCTGAGAATGGTGGTATTGGGTCCGCATCTATAAAGTTATTACAGAAATAGGCAATTGAGAAGGGGAGGTGATTTTGCGGCCAAGTTTCTTTATCTATGGTTTGGCTCATATCTGCCCATGTGTTGAAAGGGTCTTGATAGCCATCCATAACAACACTGGCCATTTTCCAACCCGTTTGCTCTAGGTTTGGTTTCAGCCAAAGTTGCATTGCTTGAGTTTGAGAAGATTGAACCGTGCTAACCATCTTATTCCACTTGTCACTGGCCGTCATAAGCTCTGGGGTTATATAAGGTAGGGCTCCTACAGAGATACCAAGAACAACTTTGTCAAAATCTTGGCCTAATGTGAGGGTTTTCGTTTCCACGCCTTGCCAAGTACTCCAAGGTGATTCCAAATTAACGTGCATTTCCTTAAGTTGGTCACCTTGAACTAATTGATCATAATTTGGATTAGCTGGCCAGCAGTCGAGATCTTTCACCGTAATAAATGGGTAGTAGCCTGCGCCCGGGTCTTTTAACGTGGCCTGAACTTGAATATCAATATTGTTGATTTGTGTTTTATCAGAAGATAAGCCTAAATTGGTTACACGACTAAAAAATTCAAATTTCACGCCGCGTTTTTGTAGTGCTTGACATAAAGGAACAATAACGGTTTCCCCCATACCTGCCTGCATCTTCCAGAAAATAGCGCCTTTATATTGGCCACATGCAAGAAAGTAGGCATGTAACAAGGTGCCTGCTGAAACGTTACCGCCACATAAGGAGTTTTCCGTATTACCTTGTGGGTAGGCAAGGTAAAGGTCATAAAAAGAACGTGTGATTGCTGAGCAAGTCACTCTTTCAGGTGCGCCGTTATTGCTCATCCACTCTCTGAAATCAAGGTGATCAATGGCATCCCAGTTAAGCAGTAAAAGAGGGTTTGTGATGATGCCTTTAATGACGTAAAGGCCAAATTCTACGGCAAGCAAGGTTTGCCTAATACTGGTGACTGTACCGAACGTTGGGCCAAACAGTTGTTCAAGTAAGGCAATCCCGCCAGCCAAAATACTTTCCAACGTTTCTGTGATGGATTCAATTTTGTCTAAATCGCCTTTTAAGGCTTCTTCAATATGTTTATCAATACTTTCTAGGGAACTGACAACATCAAGAATACCGTGGTGGAAAGGGTTTAAATCACTGATAAAATCCTTCACTGAATCTAATGGACTTTCTTCTGTTTTGGCATGGGGTTGTTGTAGTTCTTCATTGCTTTTTAGTTGAGAGATTAGTTCCTTAATTAACCAAGAAATCATGCCTAGAGGTGTATCGACACTGTCTTCTTTAAAGTTCGCATCAACACCTGGTATTTGGTCATTGGTCGGGAAGAAGATAGGCCAATCAACCCATTTTTCATCAATGTATTCTTGTACTGCTATAAAGCTATGGGGTTTAAAGGCAGTATCAAAACTAGCTAGAGGTGCTGTTGCTGGTCTTTCTAGTTCATCGTAGGCTGTGCGCATCATTTTTATGGCATTGTCGTAAAAACCAAAGAAGATATGTAATCCATGTTCTTCTATACGGTTGGCAACATCAGGGTTGCGACTACTGGCGCATTTTCCGCCTAAACGCCAACCTTCTTGATAAACCGTAATGTCATAATCATCTTGCCAATTTGGTTTGCTGGTAATGCCGTATACTGTTGTTAAAGAACCTATGCCACCACCTAACACTGCAATCTTTTGCTTACCCATTGTTATGCTCCTAGCTGAAGAGTGAAATCAATATCTACCCAAAAACCTTTTGTATCCATTAAATAGCTGCCATCTGATTGTTGTGTTGCCATCAGGCCAAATTGCTCAACGATCGGGTGACTTTCAACTGGAAAAATCTGTAGTTGAAATTTAGTTATCGAAGGAGGAAGTAACTGCCAGTAGAGTCCGCCACCGTTTATTGAATCTAAGGTGAAAGGAGCGTGAGCTATCTTTTGAAAGCAGGCAATTGAACCATCTTGAATTGACGGAAATTGCTTTAAAAAGACACAAGGCAGATTGACCTTTAAGAAGTCTTCAAAGGATATTGTGTGCTGAGAATCAGAGACTTTAAAAGGTTGATCGAAGAGGTGCTTACCCAGTTCGCTTGAAAACAGACTATGGTCGATTAGTGATTCTGTATCATGCTTGTGATGTGAACCACTTAAAGTAAATAAGGGGTTAAATTGTCCTTTTGTTTGAGCCGATAGGGTTTTGAAGGAATAAGGTAAAGCAGTAAAACTTGGCTGTTTTACATCAAATTCGCCCGTGTCGTTTAAAAATTGGAACTGGGCCTGTTGTTTTTCAAAGCCGTACATTTCTCGACCTGAAGCAATGGCTGTTCCATTGTCTAGTAGCAACAAGGGTAAAAATAACCCAGGTTCTAATGTCTTGGTATCAAATGCTGGAATCCAAAATGAACATTCTGGATAAGCAATAGTGCCGTAAGGGGTGCCTGATTGGTCACTGGCAACAAAGCTCATATCAGCCATTATCATCAACAATACACTCTTATTGTTAATGGATAAGGTTTTATAGTTATGTTCGCCGTTAGATACCTGATTGATATTGGTATCCAGTTGGTTTTGCAAAGCTTCATCTTCACATTCTAAGAAGAAAATGGATAGCTTGGCGCCATTAAACTGGAAGGGGGATTGAGCGATAGGTAAACCTAAAGAAGTCGGAATAAAACTTGGTGCGTTTTCCATCTATTCTGTGCTCCTGCATTAAAAACTGATTAACTCATTAATAGGAAGCCTGAATTAACTCACCGCTTCCTTGGGTATAATTTGCTTTTTAACTAAATTAGTTATCGCAGATATTGAGTAAAAATTGAACCAATATTTCAAAAATATAAATTTCGTGCAGTAAAAAAGCAGCGAAGAGAGAATTTTAGGTAATCTGAATTAAAGGGATAGTTTCAACAAAAGCGGCGAAACTGCGTATAAGATACGAGTTTTTCCGCTAAATTGATTGAAAGAAAAAGAGATTGATAGCAGTTATATCAAGCTAAAAAAGGTTTCCAGTTTAGGATGACGGTCACCTTCTTTGTTTACATCTAGATATTCAAGTCCGGTTTTATTTGCTAATTGTTTAACCATATTTCGATTAAAAGCATGATGGGACTCGTCTTGAATATATTCATCAATTGACACCCATTTAGCGTCTTCGATTTCATCAGTATCTTGAATATCAATCTTTTCAGTTAATGGCTCTAGCTTACAAATGAAATACATATTCGACTTGCCAAAGCGATAAGGGTGTTTACTGGTTAAGCCCAAAATACTGGTGAACTTTGCGCGCACGCCTGTTTCTTCGAATACCTCTCTAACAATGGCTTCAGAGATTTTCTCGGTAAGTTCTACATGACCACCAGGGAGCTTGTAGGCAGACTGTTTTTCAATGCGCTCTTTAATGACTAAGACTTCTTGTTTGTCATTAATGACAATAGCCCCTGCGCCTATTGTGTAGCTGGGAATAAATGGAATATACACATTTTCTTTTAGGGACAGGGTTAAAGTAATTTCATCGCTTAAACAATTATGAAACTCAAAACCTAATTTTGTAGCGATAGGAATATACACAGCATGATTGTGCGGAATACTAATCCAGATGAGTTGCTTTGAGTCGCTTTTTGCCTGCTTAATCAGGTGAGTGAGTGCATGTTTAAAGTCCTCGGTTGATGTAACTGCATCCAAAGTGTTAATGGTAATACCATTAAAATCATCGTACTGGTATTCAAAGTAAGGAGTCGTTAGTGACAAGGCCAACCTCGGTTAATAGCGATAGAGAGTATGGAGTTTACGAAATCAAATATACCTAATTAAAAAATAGAAAGTATTTTTATATCAATGATTTCTTTGTACTTCTTTTGCTTTAATAAAGAAATTTTATAGTGCATACGTTTTTCGTATGAGTCCAGTCTGAAATTCGATTGCGCCACTTCTTTGCTTTGTTTTAATCTTGGCTCAAGTATTCACAATCCAAGTTTGCTTGTCGATTTTTAGCAACCCACTCCCTCATCATAATAGGAAGGCTCATGAAGCATTATCAGTTTTTAGTGAAAGAGTTTACTCGGTTACATCATTTCAATCATTTGAGTTCTATCACAGGCTGGGATGCGGCAGCGATGATGCCGGAAAATGGTAATCAAGCTAGAGCAAATGCAATGGCTGAATTATCGCTTCTTACTCATGATATTTTGGTTAACCCTGCTCTTAAAGAAGCGTTTGATCAAGTTGATGAATCAAGTTTAACGTTTGAGCAAAAAGCATCATTACGAGAAATGAAAGCCACATGGCAAGCTGAAAATTGCCTACCTGCAGAGCTTGTAGAGCAAAAGTCATTAGCTGGCGCTAAATGCGAGCATGCTTGGCGCACACAAAGAAAAGACGCTGACTGGGAAGGTTTTGCAGAAAACTTAAAACCAGTGCTAGCGCTAACGCGTGAAGAAGCAGCGTTAAGGTCTAAAGCCACTGGCCTATCAAAATATGATGCTCTATTAGATCTTTATGAGCCTGGTATGAGCAAGGTGAAGTTAGACGAAATTTTTGATCAAGTAAAATCTTGGTTGCCTGAGTTAACCCGCGCAGTCATCGAAAAGCAAAATGCTAAAACCTTAGTTACTCCTGCTGGGCCTTTTAGCGAAGCCACTCAAAAAGCTTTGGGTCTAGACATCATGTCTTTATTAAAATTCGACTTTACTCGTGGTCGTTTGGATGTAAGCTCTCACCCGTTTTGTGGCGGTGTACCTGAGGATGTGCGTATTACGACTCGCTATAGTGAAGAAGACTTTACCCAATCCTTGATGGGAATTATTCATGAGACAGGCCATGCGAAATACGAACAAGGTTTACCAAGAGATTGGGTTCACTTACCGGTAGGTGAGGCTCGTTCTATGGGGATTCATGAAAGCCAGTCTCTTTTTATGGAAATGCAGGTGGCGAGAAGTAAAGCTTTTTTAGGTTATGTTCATCCTAAGATTCAGTCACACCTAGGTACTGGTGAAGGAATGGATCTTGAGAACTTAGAAACCCTATATCACTGGGTAAAAGCAGATTACATCCGTGTTGATGCCGATGAAGTGACATACCCTGCCCACGTCATTTTAAGATATGAGATTGAGAGAGATCTAGTAGAAGGTCTGATTGAGGTTGATGACATTCCTGCTTTGTGGAATCAGAAAATGCAGGAATATCTTGGTGTATCTACTCAAGACGAACTAACCAATGGTTGTATGCAAGATATCCACTGGACTGATGGTTCATTTGGTTATTTCCCAAGTTATACCTTAGGCGCTATGTACGCGGCACAATTTATGGCCAGTATTCGTAAAGAAATGGATGTTGATGCCTTGATTGCTAAGGGTGAAATTAGCCCAATTCAAGATTGGTTAGAGAAAAATATTTGGTCTCAAGCAAGTTTTTATAGCACTGATGAGCTTGTGAAAAGAGCAACAGGTGAAAGCCTAAATCCTGAATACTTTAGGGAGCACCTTATTTCTCGTTATTTGGCTGATTAAAGACGCTTGTTTATATACAAATGACCTGAAAAGTTATCGACCAATTTATTTACTTTATAAGAAGAATTAAACAATGAATCAATATTTAGAAACGCTAGAACCAAAAATCGTCTGGAAACACTTTCGTACATTATGTGATACACCAAGGCCTTCATTTCACGAAGCTCAGCTGCGTAACAACCTAATAGAGTGGTCGCATGCAAGAGGGCTAGAAACCTATGTTGATCCTTGTGGAAACCTAATTATTCGCAAAAATGCGAGTCCAGGCATGGAGGCTAAGGCGACGGTTGTGCTGCAAGGCCATCTTGATATGGTGGCGCAAAAAAATGCGGGTATAGAGCATGACTTTGTTAAAGATCCAATAGCAACTCACATTGTTGATGGTTGGGTAACGGCGAAAAACACCACTTTAGGTGCCGATAACGGTATCGGTGTGGCCGCTGCTTTGGCTGTTTTAGAAGCAGATGATATTCAGCATGGGCCAATCGAAGCACTATTTACCATAGAGGAAGAGACGAGTCTAAGAGGGGCGTTAGAGTTAGAGGAAGGTGTTTTAGAAGGCCGTCTTTTGTTGAATCTTGATTCAGAGGATCGAGGCGATGTGTATATAGGTTGTGCTGGTGGTGTCGATATTAATATTGATAAAACCTTTAGTGCACAAGCTACTAACTATGATGATTATGCATTTGAATTAAGTGTGAAAGGCCTTAAGGGTGGTCACTCAGGTCTGGATATCCATAAAGGTAGAGCCAGTGCGAATGTATTACTTAGCAAACTTCTAGTAAAACTTAATGATGCTGATCTGATTTCGGTAGCAGCTTTTAATGGCGGTACACTGCGTAACGCGATTGCCCGTGAAGCTGTTGCGAGTATTTGTGTTACGCCTGATAAGGTAGAGCAAGTTAAAGTCTTAGTTAAGCAAGTTGAGCAACAAATGCAGCTTGAGTTTGCGGCTATTGAAACCAAACTTAGCTTAAGCTTGGTTGCGATTGAGACACCTGAATTCGTGATGCAAGAAAATGAGCAAAACGCCATTATCAATGCTCTTATTTGTGCTCCGCATGGGGTTAATAGAATGAGCACTGAGCTTGAAGGCGTAACGGAAACATCCTGCAATTTTGGTGTCATTGATCTTAAGCTAGAGCAAGGTTCGTTTGCTTTTAGCGCTTGTTTACTTGTGCGTTCTTTAATTGATGAAGCTGTGTTTGATCTTGCCCGTGTTGCACAGGCAGTATTTGAGCAGATAGGTGCTAAGGTAAACTTAGAAAATGACTATCCAGGTTGGAGGCCTGATCCAAGCGCTGGGTTGCTAGCTCACTTCCTTCAAGTCCACAAGGACATTATGGGTTATGAGGCAAATGTTAAAGTGATTCATGCAGGACTAGAGTGCGGCATTATTGGTGCAAAGTATCAAGGCATGGAAATGGTGTCATTCGGCCCAAATATTCGTGGCGCTCACTCTCCTGACGAACGACTTGAGATAGACTCAGTGAATGATTTTTGGCGTTTATTAGTCAGTGTTCTGGCACAAGTACCTAATAAATAACGGCTATTTAATTGAATTAGATAACTTCAAGGCCTAAACAAATGTATTAGGCCTTTTTTTCTCCATTTTTAATTTTTAGCTAACTCAATGAGATAGCTAATCAAATTTATATTTTTTACACAATTCACTGCAAAACACCTATTTCCCTCGCATAAATACAACAATTCGACACATTACAGCCAAAGTTGGCCTGCTAAAGTTGATATTTTAGAAGAGCAATAAGCTCAGATTATTAATTGCTGTTAGCCATTTGATACATTTTAGGTAGGGGGTAAAATATGTTACAAGGTTCGGCCCAGCCCCTATTATTTGGTGGTATAGCTGGTTGCATAATTGCTTATTTAGTTGAGGTCTGGTTACTGCCAGAATATGCTTCTAACCTATCCTTTATTATTTTTGTTTTGGTGACTAGCCTCGTCATTCTTTTGGCTATGTTCGTTTCTAGGCTTTGGCAGGATAGAGAAATAGAACAGAAAGTAAGATCTGTACTGCCTAATCTTAGTCATTCAAACTCCAGTTTATTTGTTTATATGCAAAGTTTGATTGCAGCCTATAAAGCATCACATACAGAGCTTAGAAAGTATCAAAAAATCATTGAGCAGCAAAAGAATCACGAACAAGAAACGGAAGGTATTTTAAATGCTGTATTAGGTGGGCTAGATGCGCCTTTAATCATTCTTGATCAAGATGCGAAGATTATTGAATTTAATGCAGAAGCAGAGCGCTTATTTGGTTATGACAAGAGCTTCGCCTTGGATAAGAACCCTGCCGAGTTACCTTTGCTTGATGTGCTAACCAATATCTATGAAAAAGGTTGGAACACAGAAATTACTGCTAATGGGCCTGATTTACTTAAGCGACCGATTAAAACCTTAGGCCAAAATAGACGCGGCATGAAAATAAGCTGTAGTGCAACGATTCAACAGTTAGAAAATAAACAATCAAGATTGTTTGTTGTTCGGGTGAGCTCCTCTGTGGTAAATGCGGCAGATTTTGGAGATCCTAAATCATCCGCTATGAATTAATCTTTATATTTATGGAATTTTATCCGCGCGCAGAGGCATAAAGGCATATTCGCCGCGTCTATAACTGCTTTTCTTAAATGAGTCATTCATCTTCACTCTTTTCTCCTAAATCTAAACTTTGCTTCTTAAAGAGGTTTAATTGCTGAGATAGCATACTGGTTTTCATCACTTTTTTTATTTTATGCTGCAATAAACTCTGCTATTCGTTACTCTGCACCTTCCAATAAACATGCGATAGCTTGATGAAAATTCTACATACATCTGACTGGCATCTTGGTCAGTTCTTTATGGGTAAAAGTCGAAAAAGTGAACATGGTGCGCTTATCAATTGGTTATTCGAATGCGTCGAAGAGCAAGCCGTTGATGTCGTTATCATAGCGGGGGATATTTTTGATACAGGATCGCCGCCAAGCTATGCCCGTGAACTATATAACCAGTTGGTGTTAGGCCTTCATAAACGCGAGTGTCAGCTTGTGATTGTTGCTGGTAATCATGACTCGGTGAGTATGCTTAACGAGTCCAAAACCTTACTGGCAGAGCTAACAACTTATGTTGTTGCCGCTGCTGACCCGCAACAGCCAGATGAGCACGTTATCAAACTGTATAAAAAAGGCTGCTCAGATGTGGCTGCTTTATTGTGTGCAGTGCCTTATATTCGACCTCGTGATGTTTTTCAAAGTGAAGCAGGTCTTGATGAGCGAAGTAAGCAGGGCTTGTTGGCAGAACAGATTAAAGACTTTTATCAAGATGTGTATCAAGCGGCACAAACTCAATCTCAATTATTTGGTGGTGTACCTATATTAGGCTCAGGCCATTTAACCACACTAGGTGCAAGCATTTCTGAATCCGTACGTGAAATCTATGTGGGGACATTAGAGTCTTTTCCCATTGATTATTTTCCGCCATTTTCCTACCTAGCACTAGGGCATATACATAGATCTCAAAAAGTATCTGGCCTTGAGCATGTGCGTTATTCCGGTTCTCCTATCGCGTTAAGTTTTGATGAAGTGGCACGTAATAAAAGTATGGTGCTGGTGGATTATTCAAACAGTCATACTGAGCCTGTGATTCAAACGTTAGATATTCCATGTTTTCAAACGCTATTCAGCACAAAAGGTGAGCTCAATCAGGTCGTTAAAGAGCTAATTGAAGTTCATGCCAGTCTCGATAACTCACTTACGCAAGCATCAACTTTATGGGCGGAAGTGACTTTAGTGTCAGATGAATATGTATCTGACTTATATCGACAACTGCAAATGGCATTAGAAGGTTTGGACATCGAGTTATTAAGAGTTAAGCGACAGTTAAAAACTCAGGTGCAATCTATGCCACAGAGTAGTAAAGAAACTTTGGCAGAGCTTTCCGTGACTGAGGTGTTTGAACTTTGTGTAGACAGTGCTGGAATAGACGAAGATAAAGCCCAACTAACTCATTTATTTAAGCAGCAATATCAAGCCATGCTCGCTTCTCAAGAGGCGTTAGACGATGAAAATCTGTAGCCTGAGATTAAAAAACATTAACTCTTTGAAGGGGGAGTGGAAGCTAGACTTTACTCAATCACCTTTTAGTGATGCGGGAGTTTTTGCCATAGTCGGTGCGACTGGTGCTGGCAAAACCAGCCTATTAGATGCCATATGTTTAGCTTTATTTCATGAAACACCTCGTTTGAAAGTAACACCTTCTCATAACGAAGTTATGACACGCCATACGGCTGAATGTTTAGCAGAAGTTGAGTTCGAGGTTAAGTCTGTTCGTTATCGTGCATTTTGGAGCCAACGACGAGCACGTGAAAAAAGTGATGGTAAGTTACAACCTGTCAATGTTGAGCTTTGTTTAGTCTCAGGTGAAGTACTGACAACTAAAGTAAATGAAAAGCTGACGTTAATGGCCCAAATTACAGGCTTAGATTTTGCCCGGTTTACTAAGTCCATGTTGTTAGCACAAGGAGGCTTCTCTGCGTTTTTAAATGCAGAAGCAAATGCTAGAGCTGAGCTATTAGAAGAGTTAACGGGAACGGAAGTTTACGGTGATATTTCTAAATATGTGTTTGAAGAGCATAAGCGACAACGCCAAGAGCTGCTTTTACAAGAGCAACAGTTGGACGAATACGAAAGTTTAGACGAAGACACTTTAGCTAGTCTAAGGCAAAAAGAAGCTGAGTTTACTGAACGAGAAAAAACATTAAAAATACAAAAAGAGAGTCATGAAAAGCAATTGAGTTGGCTCACCGCTTGGCAAAATCTCAGTAGGAAGCAGGTTGATTTAAATGAGGTTTTTGAAGGAAGTGAAAAAGCGTGGGAAGCGTTTAAGCCTAGCATAACTGCCCTTGAGGCCGCTTCAAAAGCAGAGCTTATCGGTCAATTCTTTGAGCAAAAACAAAAGACACTCTTTGTCGAAGGAGAGGCGACTGAAAAACTGACGCTATCCCAATATGATCTAGTTACTTTGAAAGAAACGAAAAGCCACTTGCTCGAAAAGGAAGCAAGTGCCAAAGCTAAATATGCATTAGATGCGTCTGATTTTGAAAATTTTAGTCAATTAGAAAGTAAGGTGATTAGTCCGCTTTTAAGTGAAAAAAATAAGCAAGGTGCCTTATTATCTAAAGCAGAATCTGACTTTAAAGAGGTCTCTGAACAAGGTCAAAAATTAGAGTATCAGATTAAACTAGATATTCAGCAGCTCGCGAAATTTTCTCATGAGAAACAGCAGCTTGACGTCACATTAAATCAATCACAACAAAATGAATTAATTAACAATGAGTTGGTGGCTTGGCAACAGCAGTGGCAAAACCTGCTTGAGCAGCAAACGTCCTTGCAACAGGCTCAGCAAGTAACAGATAAGTTGTTATTTGATAAAACTGAGTCAATGGGTCGTCAGCAACATAATCAGGCAAATATAGCCCTTGAAACAGGCAAGTTAACAAGTCTAGATAATGATCTTAACATAGCTGAAAACGATATTCTTAATTTGACTTTAGGTGTTCAGGTGAGCACTTGGATTGAAGCTGATAGACACGCTTTGCAGGAGTCGAGCTTAATTCAGCAGGCTTGGCAAATTGTTCAAAACTATGAACAAGCAAAAAGGCAATATCAGCGTTTAGAAGAACAGAAAATTGTTAATCAGACACAAAAAGATCATTTAGATCAGCAGTTAATAGCGAAACGACAAGCCTTTCAAGAGGCAAAAGCACATCTCGCGACTCTTGAACTACTAGCAAAGAAAGAAGAACGTATTGTTCAGCTGGAGGCCTTAAGGTCTGAGTTAGCGGACAATGATGCCTGTGTTTTATGTGGCTCTTTAGATCACCCTTATGCTCATGGTCATCAGCCTAGCGTTAACCAACAAACACTTGCTCAGTATGATACTCAGTCAACTAAGGTAAATCAGCTTGAAAGTGAGGGTCGTGAGTTAAAATCTCAGCGACAAACATTAGACGTTTTAATTAGTCAGCAAGAAGCGCACCTGTTAGAGCAAAAGTCTGTCGTTGATCAAATTGAGCAAGGTGCGAATGATTTAAGTTTACCTAATGAGAAGGTGTGGCCTGCGATTTCTGACCTCATGGCTTGGCAAGGTATTTACTCAGAGTCTCAAGCTGTAAAAGCTCAAAATGAAAATACACGAACTCAGCTCACGCCACTTATTCAAGAGGCAGACAATACGCGTCAGCAAACTCAAATGGCGAGACAAAATCTTGATAAGCTCATACAGCAACAAGAATACGAAATTCAATCCTTACAAGCATTGAATGACCGTCTTGAGGCGATTGCTAAAGATAATGAAGCAGAGGTTGCTCTTTTTAACGATAAGCAAACGAAGCTCTTACATCAAATAACACCCCATCTTGATGTGCCTTATGATTTTCAGCAACTTAATCAAGCATTTGATCAGCTCAAAAATAGGTTAAATGTCTGGCAAGATGCGCAAGCCAGACAAACTATTTTAATACAGCAAGAAGCGAATCAGGCAGTAAAACTAGAGGCTAACGAAGAAGGATTGAGACAACTGAAACAAAAAAGTCATGAGCTAAGTTTGGTGCTAGATACTTATCAAAAAGACTTAAGTTTGATTCAACAGCAGTTATTCTCTCATCTAGGTGAGCAGAGCTTAGAGCAGAAAAAAGATTCATTAAAACAGATGCTTACTTTATCAGAACAAACCTTTAAAAGTGCTCAGCAGGCAGTGCTAGAGCATAATGCTGATGTACAATCTCTTGAAGGAAGCTTATCTGCTCAAACTCAAAGTCTTACGACCTTGCGTGATGACAAAGCAAATGCAGAAAAGATCTGGCTAGAAAAGTTATCTAGTTCAGGATTTGAAGACGAAAAAAATTGGCAAGCACAGCGTTTGACCGAAACTGACATGGCGCGTTTATCAGAGCAGAAAAAGCGCCATGAAGAAGAAAGGGCTCAGGCCAAAGATAGGTTATTACAAGTAAAAGGTGATATTGAAAATCATCAAAGTACCTTGTCAGGAAACACAGAATTCACACTGGAGAAAGCTCTCAGCTATAAAGGCGATGAGTTAGATAACCAGATAAATGCATTGCAACAAACGATTGCTGAATTAGCCTTGAAACATAGCCAAGAACATCAGAGTTATGGACAGGTACAAATGCAGCTTAAAGCGCATGATGAGGCACAAGTTAAATATCAATCGAATCTAATTAAGTTAGATAAAGCGCGTGAAGATATGGCTTTAATGACTCAGTTACAACAGTTAATTGGTGCGGCCGATGGCGCTAAGTTTCGAAAATTTGCGCAAAGTCTTACTTTGGATAACCTTTTGTACTTGGCGAATCAAAGACTAACCCTGTTACATGATAGGTACCAGTTGAAACGCAAAGTGGGAGATAGGTTAGAGTTAATTGTATTAGATACTTGGCAAGCAGATAGTGAAAGAGACACTCGCACCTTATCTGGCGGTGAATCATTTTTAGTCAGTTTAGCGCTCGCATTAGCGTTATCTGATTTGGTTTCCCATAAAACCAGTATTGATTCGCTCTTCTTAGATGAAGGTTTTGGTACTTTGGATAGCGAAACACTGGATATTGCACTGGATGCCTTAGAGTTACTTAATGCTGCGGGTAAAATGATAGGCATAATTAGCCATGTTGAAGCATTAAAAGAACGAATTCCTGTGCAAATTAAATTATCAAAATTGCCCGGACTTGGTGTTAGCCAATTAGATAAGGCCTACGCTGTTTAGAAGGTATGAACTTCTCTCTAGTTGTAGAGAGAAGTTGTCCCCAGAAACCCTACAATAACTCTCTGAATAAGTGTGATTTCATTTTACTTTTCAGTGCTTTAACTCCTTGTCTAGCTTCTTTTTTATTTTTTTTATGTTTCAAAAGCTTTAACGTGTAAAGATGGTTATCAGATGCTTTTTAGCAGGTTAGTGAGTACCTCACTGCGCCAAAGTTTTGTGTATATTTGAAAAAAACATTTCAGTTAAAATTACAAGTTTGCGGAAAAGAATTAACTTTTGTTGTAGAAAGGTATTTCTTGAGGGTGAATCCCTGTTTCTGGCTTTCTTTAAATTTTGAGCTTGTTAAAATAAGTGTGGCGAAAGAGCGCTTCAACACCATTTATAAGGACACATGTATGTCAGAGTCAAACTTCCAGTTCAAAGGAAGTGTTGTGACCACTATTTTGTTAGAAATTAGTCATTTTGATGAAATGTCACTGATTGCTGCAATTGAAAACAAAGTAGAGCAAGCGCCTAACTTTTTTCAGATGGCCCCTGTTATTATTGATCTGTCAAAATTGGATCAAGTGATTAATCTAGACGAATTTAATCGTCTTTTGCTACATTTAAAAAATCTAGGCTTGAGCCCGATTGGCTGGCGTTCACATGAAACGAATAAGCCTGCTTGGCAAGATGAGGCGAGTTTACCTTTGTTGCCAGCATCAAAAACACGAGCAACTAGATTAGAAAATAATGTTAATCAAGATAAAGCTAACCCTGATGTTGTGATTAAAACTGTCGTTGAAGAGAAGAGAGTTGCACAAAGCTCAAAAATTATCAGTAAACCGATACGCTCAGGGCAGCAGGTATACGCAGAAGGAGATTTAATTATACTATCTTCTGTCAGCGCAGGTGCAGAAGTACTTGCCGATGGCAGCATCCATGTTTATGGTGCTTTAAGAGGCCGAGCTTTGGCTGGTGTTAAGGGCGATAGTAATGCGCGCATCTTTTGTCGTAGTATGGAAGCCGAGCTAGTATCAATCGCGGGTAATTTTATCCTGAGTGATGCATTACAGAAAATTTTGTGGAAGGAATCTGCACAAGTTTTGTTGAATGATGAAAATTTAGATGTTGTAGCTTTTTAGTCTGCTCAAATTAAGTTAATGCCGCGACTATTAATATGTATGGCTTGACCTTCTAAATTATAAAAAATGATAAATACGCATAAAAAATGCGTTTGGGAGAAATAAATTGGCGAAAATTATTGTGGTAACGTCAGGTAAAGGCGGGGTAGGGAAGACCACGTCAAGTGCTGCTATTGGCACTGGCTTGGCTCTAAACGGCCATAAAACTGTCATTATTGATTTTGATGTAGGTTTACGAAACCTAGATTTAATCATGGGCTGTGAACGCCGTGTTGTATATGATTTTGTAAATGTTATTAATGGTGAAGCAACACTGACTCAAGCTTTGATTAAAGATAAACGTACAAAGAATTTATCTATATTACCTGCGTCGCAAACACGTGATAAAGATGCCTTGTCGCAAGAAGGTGTTCAGCAAGTCTTAAACGAACTGGGTAAGACTTATGATTATATCGTTTGTGACTCACCTGCGGGTATTGAAAGAGGGGCACAAATGGCCCTTTACTTCGCAGACATTGCGATTGTTGTGACTAACCCAGAAGTATCTTCCGTACGAGATTCAGATCGTATTTTAGGTATTTTGCAAAGTAAGTCTCGCCGTGCAGAACAAGGCATGGACCCTATTGAAGAACATTTACTGCTAACTCGCTATCACCCTGAACGTGTTGAACAAGGTGAGATGTTGGGTGTGGCTGATGTCGAAGAGATTCTGGCTATTCCTCTTCTCGGTGTAATCCCAGAATCTGAGGCTGTGTTAAAAGCGTCTAACCAAGGTACGCCTGTTATTTTGGATACTGTGTCAGAAGCAGGCTTAGCATACGATGATGCAGTACACAGATTACTAGGCGAAGATCGTCCTTTACGCTTTTTGGAAGTGCCTAAAAAAGGCTTTTTTAAACGATTACTTGGGGGTTAGTTGAGTGGGTATTTTTGATTATTTTAAAAGTAAGAATGAGCCTACATCAGCGTCTGTAGCGAAAGAGCGTTTACAAATTATAGTGGCACATGAGCGCGGTAAAAGGCAGCAGCCAGATTACTTACCTCAGATGCAGAAAGAAATCATTGAGGTGATCCGCAAATACGTCAATATTGGATCGGATGATGTTCAAATACAGTTGGAAAACATTGAGGATTGTTCAGTATTAGAGCTGAATGTGACCCTTCCAGACCAAGCTTAACATCATACTTATTTGAGCTTTACGAAAAGCAGCATGAAAATGCTGCTTTTTTTTGACTTTTGTCAAAACGATAATGCTTACTATTTGTGTTATTATTTGTAAGAAGTTCAAATTAAGATTGTTTAGAAAAAGGTGAAGTGTGCGCAAATTAACTTGGTTATTGTGTTTATCTGGTTTTGCATTGACAGCATGTCAATCTGTCGATGAAACCACTAGTGTGCTTGTAACAAAAAAGAAATCGAGTTTACCTCTTGCTATGGATGATCCTATGGCTAAATTAGGCGGGCAGCTCTACTTTGATGTTAACTTGTCTCTCAACCGTAACCAGTCATGTGCCACCTGTCATAACCCGGCAAAAGGTTTTATTGATGACAGAGATAGTGGTGTCTCTGGAATGGCTTCTCTTGGTTCAGATAATGTTTCAATTGGTGATCGTAATGCGCCAACTGCTGCTTATGCAGCTTTAAGCCCTTTGTTTTCAAAAAATCAGGAAGGTAAATACATTGGTGGCCAATTTCATGATGGTAGAGCCTCAACTCTGGCTGATCAAGCTGCTGGACCGCCTTTAAACCCAGGCGAAATGGCAATGTTGTCTGAGGACCAAGTGCTGGAAAGGCTTAATGAAAATAGCACATATCAAAAACTGTTTACGCAGTTATTTGGGGATAAGGTGTTGACGGACAGTAAACGGGCTTACAAAGGAATGAGTGATGCCATTATGGCATTCGAGCAAACTGAGCTGTTTATGCCGTTTGATTCTAAATACGATAGATATTTACGTGGCGAAGTGGCATTTACGGATCAAGAAGAGCTGGGTAGAACCCTGTTTTTCTCAGAACAATTTACTAACTGTAATCAGTGTCATCAGCTAAGTTCTTCGCCTTTTTATGCAACAGAAAGTTTTACCGATTTCAGTTATCACAATATAGGTGTGCCAGAGAATAAAGCCCTTAGAGCGGTAAATGGTGTGACAGCCACTGATTTTGGTTTGTTTAATAATCCAGAAGCAAGTTTTGAGTCTGAGAAAGGAAAATTTAAGGTACCAAGTTTGCGTAATATCGCTGTGACTGGGCCTTATATGCACAATGGTGTTTTTCAAGACTTAAAAACAGTGGTTTTGTTTTATGATAAATACAACAATGTTACACGCAAAAATAACCCTGAAACAGGTGAATTATGGGGGCAGCCAGAAGTTGGGATAAACCTAGCGACTGAATTAACTGATGGCCCAGCATTACCGGATAAAAGAGTGGATGCCATAGTGGCATTCCTTAAGACGTTAACTGATGCTCGATATGAGTCCCAGTTAAATTAAAATCAAAAAAAGCCCCGAAAGGGGCTTTTTTGATTTAAGAATTAACCTTAATGATGTTTCTTTTTCAACTCAGGGAAGCCTGCTTCATTTAATTTAACGCGACTAACTAGGTCATTATTAGTGCTTAAAATAGTCACGGTGTAGCCACCTTCATCATTGCTTGTCACTTCACCTAATTTTAAGCTTTCGTTATTTAGGCGTATAAGTCGAGCTTCAGCAAGCGTGGTCATTTCTTCAAGAGTTAGGGCATGTTTCTCAATATATGCTTCACGCTTCTCTTGTCTTCTTTCTGCTTTCTCTGCCATTCTTTCTTCATGTTCTGGGCTCATGTCACCTTGTTTGCCAAAGTGTTTGCTGTAGCCACGCTCGCCTTTGTCACATTGGCCTTTACCTTTTTTGCCACCTTTACCGCCATGTTTTGAAAACAAGCCTAAGAATGGTGCATCAACCGGCAATCCATATTTATTCAACTCAAAACTCTTTTCTCCTTCTTCTGTACCACTTAGGGTAACTAAAAAGGTGCCTTGAGCGGTTTTCTCAATACTTTCTAGGCTTGTCTCAGCATTACGACTTCTTAGTAGTTTTGCTTCAACCAAGGTATTGATTTCAGTTAAGCTGTATTCTCGCTCAAGCTGAATATTGCCATGCTTCATCATTCTATCGCCATCATTTGGCATAGCCGTCGCAAGACCTGTTAGAGATAAACCGCAAAGGCTAATTAGGGCAATAGTAGAGGTCTTTTTAAAATACTTTTTCATGTTTAGCTCCATTGTTTTACTGAATTTTAATAAATGAAAAACCGGTTGTTTTTCGATGTGTTTAGTAAAACATTGGCATGTCGCAAAAGTTTGTCAGTCTAGAGCTAAATTGTCGCAAGATGTATCAAATTTAAAAAGTCTTATGAGTTTGATACAAGCTCGGTAACTTTCAGCAAAGTCGATACATTTGTTTAGGGACAGCTATGGAAGGTAGCTTGATAAACAGACAAAAAAATACCAACACTAGGTTGGCATTTTTCTATCTGTTGCGCTTTAGTCTCGCCTTAATTTATCTGATATGGCGATAGGGTTAGGGTAGTTTAGTATCACCACATAAGTTGATAGCGCGAAGCTTAGAATGGCAGTTGCTTGAATAACATGAGAGGCCTCTATACCAATAAGGCCAATACTTGCTGATAAGTAAGCAATTAACAAAGAGAACTCACTCACTTGTCCTAGTCTAAAGCCGACTTCCCAAGAGGTTGAGGCATCTTCTTTAAGACCTTTTAATAAATATCTAAATACGACGGGTTTTAATAGCATGCTAGTAACTGCCAAAATAATGGCAGGCACTATCACAAGGCCTAATAACTCAAGATTAAAGCTTGCCCCGATTGTGAAGAAGAAGAGTACTAGGAAAAAGTCTCTTAAAGGCTTTAAATGCGTTGCTATGTATTGAGAGATCGGGCTAGTTGCTAAAGCAACTCCGCCAATAAAGGCCCCCATTTCAGCCGAAAGGCCGAGATATTCAGCCGCAACGGCCATAGATAAACACCAGCCAATCGATACTAAAAAGATGAACTCATGAAAGCGGTCGAATTTAGCAATTAATTTAAGCAGTACATATTTAACAAATAAGAAGGCAAGAGCGATAAGGCTCGGCAGACCTATGATAGGAATCAAGATTTGGCTAGCGCTACTTTCTTGTGTACCTGCGATGCTGTAAAGCACCAATAAAACCGCAATAGCGATTATATCTTGTAACAATAGAAGGCCAACAACCAGCTCACCTGTGTGCTTATGGTGTAAAACTGTGGTGGGTAATAACTTGATACAAACAATGGTACTAGAGAACATCATGGCGATGCCTATGATGCTAGATTCAATCTGGCTATAGCCAAATGCTAAGGCAATCGAATAACCAACACCCGCAAAAGCAATCGAACTCAAGAGGGCAACCCAGGAGGCCTTTTTAAGCATATTGAGCAAGTGGCTTGGCTGCATATCCAAACCTAATAGGAAGAGTAAGAAAATGATGCCTATGTGAGACATCTCATCCATGAGTTTGGGTTCATTGATAAGGCTAAGTGCGTAAGGGCCTAAAAGGGCACCAAGTGCGATGTAAGCAATTATCAGAGGTTGTCTAGTATAAAGTGCAACTGTCGCAATAACAGCTGCACCGGCAAAGATAAGGAAAAAAGAGTGGACTATGGAAACTTCCATCTAGTTACGACCATGCTCCATTGTTAGCTTTCTTACGACGTATTGAAGGAGCAATAACACCAAACAATACTCCGAGTACTAATGTGCCAGCTCCAATAATAAACCATTTTAGCTGACGCTCATCTTTTAAGCGTATTGTTTCAGCTTCTGCAAATTGTAAGCGTTGCATAATAGAGTCAACTTCAAAACTCATTACTTCTTTGTCTTTCACGATTTCTTGTGCTTGAAGCGTTAGCTCGTTTAAGTCAGCTAGCTTTTGCTCTAGAGATGTTTTGTCCGAAGAGAGTCCAGCAACATCTTTTTTCAGCTGATTAATGAGAGCACTTGATTGGTTAAGCTGCTTTTGAATGGTTAGCTTACTTTCGATGAGTTCTGTTATTTGGGTTTCTTGTTCGATGACTTTCTCACGCGTTACCTTTTTACCTGTGAGGTAGTAGTCCGCAATCCAACCTTCATTTCCTTTTGGAGTAAGTACTCTTGTATGGCCGTTAGCTCGTTCAAGTACCTCTAAAGATGTACCACTACGAAGTCCTCTTTCAACAGCACGAGTGCTATTGTCTTGACCTTCTCGTACTGAGACAAATTGAATGTCTGATACATATGCTGTTTCAGCATATACTGATGTGGCGAAGAAAATAGCCAATAGTGCAGTGATGATATTTTTATAAAACACGTTAAGACCCTTTAACAATCAACAACTTTAGCGTGTTTTATACCTTAATGATGGGGAACAAAATACGCAATAGAAAAAGGCCCATGAAGGGCCTTTTCTTTAAGCAAATTAACAAGATTCGCTAATTTTACTGCTATTTTGTCTAGCGGCGAGCAAAAACGGGTCTTGGATCTGCTACATCACCTTGATACGCAACGGAAAAAGGCTTGTGCAATAATAGCGCTTTTTCAATATCAACTGATTCGTTGAACTGGAAGCCATTAAAGCCAACACGCAGCATATAGCCTTGCTGATCAGGGATAAAGTTGCCTAAAGCGCGCACTTCACCTTGATAGTTAAGACGCTCACGCAATAAACGTGCATAGCTAAAGCAACGGCCATCAGCAAAAGCTAAGAAGTTCAAGCCGATTACAGCAAGCTCAGAAAGGTCTTTGCCTACTAGAGGTTCAGTACTTTCTGTACTATCAATCCAGATACCAGCAACGCCAGATGTATCATGAGCATCATCTAACCAAAGGTTTAGTGGGATGATAGCTTTTGCTTTTTGATCACCAGCTAATGCTTCAACAGCTTGCTCTTGATCTTGGATCCAGTTCAGATCGCAATCTTGGATTACGCCGTCTTTAATTATTTTTTGCATAAGCTGCCTCTTTGTATGGAGCGATGCCAATACGACGGTAGGTGTCGATGAATCTCTCTTCTTCAGTTCTGTTATCAATATAAACGCTAACAATTTTTTCTATGATGCTGCCAATCTCTTCTTCAGAGAATGACGGTCCAATAATCTTACCTATACTGGCATCGTGACCAGAAGCGCCACCGATAGAAACTTGGTAGAACTCTTCACCTTTCTTATCAACACCTAAAATACCTAGGTTACCAACATGGTGGTGTCCACAAGCATTCATGCAGCCTGAGATGTTCAAATCAAGGTCGCCAATGTCGTATAGATAGTCTAGGTCAGAGAAGCGCTCTTGGATCTGTTGAGCGATCGGGATAGATTTTGCGTTGGCTAGGGCGCAGAAGTCACCACCAGGGCAGCAAATCATATCAGTCAATAAACCTAGCGTTGGTGTTGCGAAACCAGCATCTTTCGCGGCTTCCCATAACTCAACTAATTGCTCTTGTTCTACATCAGCAAGTACTAGGTTTTGCTCATGGCTTACTCTTAACTCACCAAAGCTGTACTTATCAGCAAAATCAGCTGCAAGGTCCATTTGTTCTGATGTCGCATCACCTGGCGCAATGCCTGTTTTCTTCAAGGTTAGCGTGACAATACGGTAGCCGTCTTTCTTGTGAGAGAAAGTGTTACGCTCATACCAACGAGCAAAACCTGGGCTCTGGCTTAACTTTTCAGTGAGAGTACTTGGATTATTGCTTAACGCTTTGTATGCAGGTTCTGTAAAGAAGCTCTGTAAACGTTCGAATTCAACTTCAGGTACTGTGTTTTCACGACCTTTCAAGTATTCCCACTCAGCTTCAACGCGAGTACGGATTTCATCGATACCCAATGCTTTGGTTAAAATCTTGATGCGAGCTTTGTATTTATTTAAGCGGTTACCTTGTTGGTTATACACCCTAAGAATCGCTTCCAAGTATGACAAAATGTCTTTACGAGGCATAAACTCACAAATTGTTGTGCCTATCATTGGCGTACGACCAAGACCACCACCAACAATAACTTTAAAGCCGATTTCGCCAGCATCATTTTTCTTAATGTGAAGGCCGATATCGTGAACTTGAGTTGCCGCTCTATCTGCAGATTCAGTTGCATTTACCGCAATTTTGAATTTACGAGGTAGGAAAGCGAATTCAGGGTGGAAAGTAGACCACTGACGAATCATTTCACAGTAAGGACGAGGATCAACGATCTCATCATCAATTACACCCGCATACTGGTCAGTGGTGGTGTTACGAATACAGTTACCACTTGTTTGTACTGCGTGCATTTGAACTTCAGCAAGTTCTGCCAAAATATCTGGCACAGACTCAAGTGTTGGCCAGTTTAATTGTAGGTTTTGGCGAGTACTAAAGTGGCCGTAACCACGGTCGTAGCGACGACTGATATCAGCAAGTTTACGAATTTGCTTACTTGAAAGCATGCCATAAGGAATGGCGATTCGAAGCATAGGCGCGTGACGTTGAACGTAAAGGCCATTTTGTAAACGAAGAGGTAGAAATTCTGCCTCTGGAAGCTCGTTATTAAGAAAGCGTTGAGTTTGATCGCGAAATTGATTCACGCGTTCTTCAACAATTTGCTGATCTATTGCGTCATATTGATACATTTTGGAACAACCACTAAGTAGACAAATAATATTTGCGGCTACTTTAGCAAAATTACTATATACAAAAAACGAATATTTATGCATATGGTTAGTGGTTTTACTGATAAGGCATATCAGTCGAAATTTTTATCTTTTAGGATTTTGCATAAGGTGTAATAAATGCGACTTTTTTATTGAATTAATACCTTAGTTATCTACTTGGTCTTTCGTTGCCTTAGTGATTTAAGTTACCATAGCCTTATGATTTGCCTTACCGATTTTATGAAGGTTATATATGAATATTACGATTACTGACAGTGCTCAAGAATACTTGGGTTCATTATTAGAGAAGCAAGACGTTGAAGGGATGGCTGTTCGCATATTTATTCAGCAGCCAGGCACGCCTTACGCAGAAACATGCCTTGCCTATTGCCGACCAGAAGAGATGGTCGACACAGATGAAGTGTTGAATCTTCCTAAGCTAAAAGTATTGATTGAAAAGAATTCAGTAAACTTTTTAGATGAAGCTTTTGTTGATTATGCAAAAGAGAAGATGGGCGGTCAGCTTACGATTAAGGCGCCAAACGCAAAAATGCCTAAAGTATCTGCGGATAGCCCATTAGAAGATCAAATTAACTATGTGCTTTATTCTGATATCAACCCAGGCCTAGCCTCTCATGGTGGTGAAGTGAGTTTGGTTGAAATCAAAGAAGGTAATATTGCAATATTGAAATTTGGCGGTGGTTGCCAAGGTTGTAGTGCAGTTGACTTAACACTGAAAGAAGGTGTTGAAAAAACTCTGATTGAAAAAGTGCCTGCATTGAACGGCGTGCAAGATTCGACCGATCATACTGTGACAGATAATGCTTTCATGTAACCAATGACTAAGCATAAAAAAAGGAGGCTGATGCCTCCTTTTTTTATGTCTAACGAATTAACCGCGAGGACGCTTAGGTAGCGTATCTCTTAACTGATCGGCCATTTCAAGTAGGCTTTTCTCAGTTGTTTCCCAGTCAATACACGCGTCAGTTACAGATACGCCGTATTCAAGATCGGCAAGGTTTTCACTAATCTTTTGGTTGCCCCAGCCAATGTTACTCTCAATCATTAGACCCATAATAGAGTTGTTACCCTCTAGAATTTGTTTAGTTGCATCTTTAGCGACTAATGGTTGGATTTCAGGTTTCTTGTTCGAGTTTTCGTGTGAACAGTCAATCATGATGTTTGCTGGAATTTTAGCTTTATCCATTGCTTGCTCAGTTAACGCAACATTCACTGAATCATAGTTTGGTTTGCCATTACCACCACGAAGAACCATGTGGCCATAACGATTACCTTTAGTGGTAATAACGCTGACTTGACCTTGTTCGTCTATACCAAGGAAAGAGTGTGAATGAGCAGTAGACTGAATGGCATTGACAGCAACAGTCATAGAGCCATCTGTACCGTTCTTAAAGCCAATAGGGCCAGATAGGCCACTTGCCATTTCTCTATGGGTTTGTGACTCAGTTGTACGTGCTCCAATCGCAGACCAGCTAATAAGGTCTTGATAGTACTGAGGCGAAATAGGATCTAGTGCTTCAGTTGCTAGTGGTAGACCAAGTTCAGAAAGGTCTAGTAACAGTTTACGGGCAATATGCATGCCTTCTTCGATCGCAAAAGTATCGTTGCGGTGCGGATCGTTAATAAGACCTTTCCAGCCAACAGTCGTGCGTGGCTTTTCAAAATAGACGCGCATGATGATATACAGAGTATCGCTGACCTTTTCAGATAGCGCTTTTAGTCTTTTTGCATAATCTAAAGCGGCTTCTGGATCATGGATTGAACAAGGTCCAATCACGATAGCAAGACGGTGATCCTTGCCATCTAAAATATTTTTAATATCATCACGGCCTTGAGTTACTGTGGCACGGATGGCTTCGCTCACTGGTAGCTCTTCTTTAAGGGCTTGTGGGGTAACCAGTGGCTTAAAAGAAGATACGTTTAAATCTTCGAGACGGGCGTCGCTCATTAATCTTTTCCTGCGTTATTCTGCTAGTTTGTTATGCTTTTTTAATTATGGTTTCTCTCGGATTTTTATCCAAGGGGTTAGTATTGTACATATTGTTTATCTTTGTGCATTCAGAAAAACAAATATTTTATGCCAAACCCCATTAAAGCACTGGCAAGAACAGGTTGTAAGACCTTGTTTGGCACTCGTGTTGCGACTAATGTACCAACATAGATGGCAGGGATTGAACCAATTAAAAGTGCCACAAGTAATGAGTAATCGACATTGCCTAAAGCGAGATGGCCAAGTCCTGCAACTAATGTCAGAGGGACAGCGTGGGCTAAATCTGTGCCTACGATATTTCGCGCAGACATAGCAGGGAATAAAATCATCATCAAAGCAGTGCCCAGTGCGCCAGCACCAACTGATGTTAAAGTCACTAGTGAACCTAGAATGATGCCACTTAAAAAGATATAGGTATGGCTTTTTTGTGAATTGGCGCTATCTATCTTGTTTGGATTAATCAACTTCTTTTTGAAAATGATGACAAATGCTGTTGCCACTAACATGACGCCAAGGGAGCTGGTTAGAATGGTTTGGTAATTTTCAGGCGCGTGAAATCGAGATAGCCCCCAGATAGTTAATAAAGATGCAGGAATACTACCAGCGGCCATACTGCCCATGATTTTCCAGTTAACATGCCCATGCTTTGCATGCATGACTACTCCTGTACTTTTGGCTATGCCCGCATACATTAAGTCGGTTCCGATTGCGATATTGGCAGGAAAACCAAACATGAGTAATAGAGGCGTCATTAATGATCCACCGCCAACACCTGTCATGCCTACGGCGAAGCCAACACCGACTCCCGCTAATATGTACCAAATAAAATCCATCGTTTTCCATCTATATGTGGTTTAAGCTGGCAACGTTAGAGCTTTTTCTCTATTCTATAAAGTAATATTTTCTTATGTTTTTAATCCTTTTTCGAATAAGGGCTCCTACATGAAACTACAGCAACTTAGATATATCTGGGAAGTGGCCCGTCACGACCTAAATGTTTCAGCAACCGCGCAGAGTCTATATACCTCTCAACCTGGTGTGAGTAAGCAAATTCGTTTGCTCGAGGACGAACTGGGAGTGGAAGTGTTTGCCAGAAGTGGTAAGCATTTGACCCATGTAACACCGGCTGGTGAAAAGATAATTGAAATAGCAGGTGAGATACTTAACCAAACTAAAAACATAAAAAAAGTCGCAAAAGAATTTAGTGATGATAGAAAAGGGGCGTTAGATATCGCGACGACCCATACGCAAGCAAGGTATGCATTGCCGAGTGTCATCCACCAATTTATGGAAGGTTATCCAGATGTTACTTTGCATATGCATCAGGGCACGCCGATGCAAATTGCTGAAATGGCCAATGATGGTGTTGTAGACTTTGCTATTGCCACTGAAGCACTAGAGCTGTTTGGTAATCTTGTGATGCTGCCTTGCTATACTTGGAACCGTTCCGTAGTGGTGCCAAAAGATCACCCACTTGCTCAGGAAGAAAAGCTTAGCTTAGAAACTTTGGCTGCCTATCCTATTGTTACTTACGTATTTGGTTTTACAGGCCGATCTCAATTAGACCAAGCTTTCCAAGCGGCTGAACTTGAGCCTAATGTTGTATTTACGGCGGCTGACTCAGATGTCATTAAAACCTATGTTAGATTGGGTTTGGGTGTGGGTATTGTCGCAACCATGGCTTACGACCAAAAGTTAGATGAAGACCTTGTAGCGCTGGATGCATCTCATTTATTTGAAGATAGTTGTACCCGCATTGGTATACGTTCTAACGCCTTTATACGTGGATACATGTATGAGTTTATTCAGTCTTTTGCTCCTCACCTAACGCGAGATAGAGTGGAGGCGGCAATGGAAGCGTCAGGCCGTCATGAGGTTGATGCTATCTTCGAAGGTATCGAACTGCCTAGATTGTAATGAATGAAGTTTGAGCAATAAAAAAGGGTGCAATTGCACCCTTTTTTATTGGACTAGTCAGTCATTTAATCAATCGTTAAGTTACTTTGTTGACTACTTGTTCTACCAAGCTTCGCTTGCATCTGATTAAAGTGATTAATCCTTAATTGGGAGTTCGCTCAGTCCTTTCCATCTTGCATACATAAGTGCAACGATAAATAAAATTACTGATAAAAGTGTTTCACTCATGCCATAAGCCCAAGCGTGGGTTTGGATCCAGTTTAAAACTCCAGCGACAAAGTAGATGAGCGTGACAAAGCAGGTCCATATTGCGCCTCTATAGCTACCAGACAAGGTGCCAGGAAACACCATGAGTAGTGGCAAAATGGCAACGGTTAGGACTATCCATGGCGCGTTCAGCTCAATTTTATTGAGTGTTAAATGCCAGATTGCGATTGTCAAAATCAAAGCGCATAAATTTAAAACCATCAAGGGTTTAGTTTGTTTGCAAAGCGCCTTATACGATTTTCTCTCAGAAGGCGTGACGTGTTCTCTTTTTGCCATTGTTATCGATTTCTCACTAAATAGACTTGTATTAAGACTCGTTTAAAAGGGCTTTGCATAACTTAGCAAGACGTTCGCCTTGGTCATGGCAAAGTTTACTTTCTTCTTCACTCAGTGCTGAAGAGCCAGTGCTAGAGGCAAAATGACTAGCACCATAAGGTGTGCCACCTGACGCTGTCTTGTGAAGAGCAGGACTTTTATAGCTTAAGCCGTGAATTATCATGCCGTGGTGAAATAGTGGTGTCATTAATGCTTGTAAGCACATCTCTTGACCACCATGCATTGTGCTCGCACTCGTGAAAACACTGGCAGGTTTGTTGGCAAGCTGACCCGACATCCAGATCATAGACGTTTGGTCTAAAAAGTATTTTAAAGGGCTAGCGATGCCACCAAAATAAGATGGGCTTCCTAATGCTAAGGCGCTGCAATTAGCCAGGTCATCTAAGCTGCAATATGGCGCACCATCTGCAGGAATAGGGTCTTGTGCTGCTTGTGTGATATCAGCAATTTCTGGCACTTGTCTTATCATCACGTCCAGTGAGATTTGTTGCTTAGCGCCGCGAGCAATATGCTTTGCCATTTCTGCAACAGAGCCGTGACGGCTGTAATATAAAACCAAAATATAAGGCGTCATTATCTCTACTTTTTAATCTAGTGGATCAGCTGTAAACCTAATGTTTTATTATTTAAATAGTTCTAGAACTTGCTCAGGCGGACGACCAATTTTCGCTTTTTCATTGTGAATCACAATTGGGCGTTCGATTAACTTAGGGAATTGAGTCATAGCAACTAGGCGTTCTTCATCAGTCACTGTGTCTAAATGAAGGTTGTTTTCTTTATAAATGGCTTCTTTAGTACGCATTAGCTGAATCGGGGTGATCTCTAATTGCGCTAATAGGGTTTTTAGCTCATCTACGTTTGGCGTATCTTCTAGATATAAACGAACTTGAGCGTCTATTTGGTTACTTTCTAATAGGGCTAATGTTTCACGAGATTTTGAGCAGCGAGGATTGTGATAAATTGTTGTCATCTTAATTCCTTATAACTTACTGCCGCGCTTGTTTAGACGGTTAAATAACTAGCTAAACTAGTGTCTAAACAAGCGTGGCGATAAATAAATTAAATGTTAGTTTAGGCGTGAAATAAGTGTCTCAACCAGTGAGTCAAGGCTCAAATCATCGTTGTCGCCAGTACGTCTATGTTTGTACTCAATAGTGCCTTTATCTAGGCCTTTATCGCTAATAACAACACGATGAGGGATACCTAAAAGCTCAGCATCAGCAAACTTAACACCAGGGCTTGCTTTACGATCATCGAGCATTACATCCACACCTGCAGCTTGTAGTTCTGCATAGATACGGTCTGCTTGTTCACGTACTGCTTCAGATTTCTCGTACTTCATCGCCACAATAGACACTTGGAAAGGCGCAATAGAATCAGGCCATAAAATGCCTTTGTCATCAAAGTTCTGCTCGATAGCCGCAGCTACAACTCGTGATACACCAATCCCGTAGCAACCCATCCACATAGTTTGTGCTTTACCGTTTTCATCCAGTACATTGGCATTTAGTGCTTCAGCATATTTTTGACCAAGTTGGAAAATATGGCCTACTTCGATGCCGCGCTTAATTTCAATCACGCCCTTGCCATCTGGAGAAGGGTCTCCAGCAACAACATTACGGATGTCAGCAACTTCAACTTCGCCAAAGTCACGTTCCCAGTTAACGCCGGTAACGTGATAATCATCTTTGTTTGCGCCTGCACAGAAATCAGATAAAACAGCAGCAGAACGGTCAGCAATTACTCGAATGCCTTTCTCTACTAGACCAACAGGGCCAATTGAGCCAGGTTGACAACCAATCTGAGCTTGAATGTCTGCCTCAGAAGCGAATTCGAATGGCACTAGCGCACCTTCGATCTTCTCTACTTTAATTTCATTAATGTTGTGATCACCACGCAATACTAAAGCGATGATGGTGCTTTCGCCTTCCGCATTTTGACCTTTAATCAACATGGTTTTAACTGTTTTCTTAACATCTAAAGATAAGAAATCAGCAACTTGCTGAATGGTCTTGCAATTAGGTGTTAGGATTTCTTCTAAAGCAAGTGTCGGTGCATCGGCGGCTTGTTTTTCGCTAATGGCTTCAGCAAGTTCAATGTTTGCTGCAAAATCAGAGCTATCGCTGAACGCAATATCATCTTCACCAGACTCGGCAAGTACATGGAACTCATGGGAGAAGGCGCCACCGATACTGCCTGTGTCAGCGCGCACAGGGCGATAGTTTAGCCCTACACGGTCAAACACCTTGCAGTATGCGTCATGCATTACGTCATAAGTTGTTTGTAATGACTCGGATGAAGCATGAAAAGAGTAAGCATCTTTCATCATAAACTCACGTGAACGCATCACACCAAAACGTGGTCTTACTTCGTCACGGAACTTCGTTTGAATTTGAAATAAGTTAAGAGGTAGTTGCTTATAGCTGCTAATCTCATTGCGAACAAGATCAGTTACCACTTCTTCGTGGGTTGGTCCAAGGCAATAGTCGCGCTCATGGCGATCTTTAATGCGCAATAGTTCTGGACCATACTCTTGCCAGCGGCCAGATTCTTCCCACAACTCTTTTGGCTGAACGCCAGGCATAATGATTTCTAAAGCACCAGCTTTTTGCATTTCTTCACGGACAATGTTCTCTACTTTGCGGAACACCTTTAGGCCCGTGGGTAGCCAAGTGTACAAACCTTTGGAGACTTGGCGAATCATGCCTGCTCGCATCATAAGTTTGTGGCTTGTTACAACTGCATCAGTTGGAGGATTACGTAAAGTAGAAAATAAATAATTGCTTGCGCGCATTGTTCTGTCGTCTATTTTAGTTAAAGTTAAATGCTATTGATCAAATCTGGCTTCGATCAGACCTGGTGTTGTCACGTCCATGGCAAAAATGCCCCCTGCTTGAGGGTAATCTTTCAATTCTTCTTCTGTATGGGCGCCGCGACAAGTTGATATGAAGAGTGTTTTCATATCCTTGCCACCAAATGCGACCATTGTAGGATAAATCGCAGGGACAGGGTACTCTTCTAGGATATTACCTTGCGGACTAATTTTAACAATTCTTTGTCCTTGGTAGAGAGCAGACCAATAATTACCTTCGCTATCGACTGCGGCACCATCAGGACGGCCATTGCCATGGGGGAAACGGATAAAGTCTCGTTTGTTGCTCGCTTCACCTGTTTCCATATTATAGTCAAATTGATAGACCACATGATTTGGTGTGTCAGAGTAATACATGGTTTTTCCATCGGGTGAAAAAGCCAGTCCATTTGATGTCCAGGCAGCCTGATCCAGAACCTTGTTTTCACCATTTGAAAACTGATGCAATGCTCCCTTGAACGCATCTTTGGTTGAATACATGGTGCCAGCTAAAAAGCGGCCTTTATAATCACAGCGTCCATCATTAAATCGAGTAGTCGTTTGATCGTAATCAGCTAACCAATAGGGCTTAAGCTCAGCGTTGAAGCTGTCAAATGTGTATACCCCAGAACGAAAAGCGGCAATAAAACCGCCTTTTTCAGTTAGCGAGAAACACCCGATAGCTTCATCAAACTTTCTTATATCATGTCGATTGTTTTTAGTATCAAAGGCATGCAGCTCAAATGAGTCGATATCTACAAAATAAAGGCACTCATTGATCTCGTCCCAGCGAGGGCATTCTGCAAGTTTAGCTTTAGCATCTATAACACAAGGTAAATTTGTCATCTTAGGCTCTTGATTCTGGGTGGATTTTCAATGGGGTGCTATAGTGCTTATGTATAAACGTATTGTAAATAGGAAGTCGTATGTTTGAGCTAGATGAAAGATTAAAAAAGGACTCAGTCAAAGTAGGGGAGTTTCCTTTATGTGAGTTACGCTTAATTAATGATGCTAACTATACTTGGTTTGTTCTCGTGCCTAAACGCGTTGCAATTACCGAGATATACCAGCTAGAAGAACCAGATAGACACATGTTAATGAACGAAAGTTGCCTACTTGCGGAAACACTGCATGACGCTTTCTCTCCCGATAAGCTAAATGTTGCCGCTATCGGCAATAAAGTGCATCAATTACACCTACACCATGTTGTACGTTTTACCTCGGACAAAGCATGGCCAGAGCCTGTATGGGGCAAGTTTCCAGCCCTCGCATATAAAAAGGCAGAGTTGGCTAGTATTTTGCAAAAGATTCGAGTGTTGTTGGCTGATGATCTGATTGTGACTGAAGATACGGATGGTCAATTATATTTTTGAATTACGTTGCCAATGTGCATAAGGCAGAATTTATGAGCATACGAAGAAGAAAAAAAGCTATATCCAAAGTTGTAAAACTATTGAATCTTGCTACTTCTAGTAATCCAAGTGAAGCGACAATGGCGTTAAGGCATGCAGAAGCAATTGTGCGCCAAAACTCAATTAGTCGTTCTGAGGTGCCTTTATCTGCTTTATGTGACCCGATTACCTTAAATAAGGTGAAATGGGGTGCGCAGACACAATCAACTTACACCCCTAAATACGCAAGAACCTCTTCTGCTGCAAGCCAGCAATTTAATGAAGCACCAGTTGATAAAACTCATACCTATGCGGGGGCTAGAACGATTCTTGATGAAGAATATGTATCTGAGCCTGAGTTTGACCCTATCAAAGAAGCTGCGCGCGAGAACGAAGAGCGTGAAGCTGAGATGTTGCGCAAAAAAGCAGAACGTTTGAACGCTGAAAAAGCAAGGAAAGCGGCTGAGTTAAAAGAACAAGAAGCACAAAAAATAGCTAAAGAGAAAGCAGAAAAAGAAAGGCTAAAAGCAGCGGCAGAGTTGCAGGCTGAAAGGGAAAGACAAGAAATTGAACGTTATGCTGCACAAGCCAAACTAAAGATGGAGCATGAACAAGCTGAACTCGCGAAAAAGAATGCAGCGCAAAACCTGCTAGACGAAGTTCAGGGTGATGAAATTAAAACCGACGAAGTATTAAATAAAAGTGAAGGCATGGAATTTGATGAACAAGTCGAAACGCCTCATGACATACCTAAGGAATCAGAACAAATGAAAGCAGAGACGATTAGCGCTGACACCGATGTTTTATCAAGTGCGTCTTTGAATACAGATAATGTGATTAATGCTGCCAGTGCATTTAGGCCCGAAGGTGTCATCTTCAGTAAGCAGTTAAAAGACCAATATGCAGCGAGTGATCCTGCTATTCCATTTGAAGATGATGAGTACTGGCAAAAAGTTGCAGCTCAATTGGCTGGCTTTGATGAAAATGCGATTCAACTTTCGATTGATACTATCGAAAAGCAATTGGTTCTATCGAAAGAGTCTCTAGCTGAAAAAAGACAATCTAGACTTGCTGCTGAACAAGAAGAGCTTAATGAAAGGCAAGAGCGTGCTCGTATTGAGTTGAGTTTTGAAGAGGCGATTGAAAGAGCCTTTCAGGCGCGCGCTAAAGCTTATGAAGCTTGGGAGAAGCAAAAGTCTGAAATTCGAGTTGAGTGTCTACGCTCAGAACAAGAAGCTCAACACGGCTATGAAGAGTTAACCCAAGACTTAGACAGAGTAAAAGCAGACTTTCAGCAACATGTTAAGCGCAAACAGGATTTTCATGCCGCTAAAATTATGCATGAATTGCGTTGTCACTTAGCTCTGGCTGTTTCTGTAAGTGGTGAAGGCAAAGACTCATTTGATAAAGTTGTCACCATTATGTCTGAAGCGGGTTTGACGCTTAAAGATTTAGAGTTTTCAGATATAAAAAACAAGAGTTTGTTTATTCGTTTGTTAGAAAGAGAAACAGCGTCTATTGAAGATGTTGTCGCAAGAGAAAGTCACACTGAAGAAATGCTTTCAAAGTTCTTGTCTTCAACGCTAACAAAACGAGAGCCAGTTAAAACAGAGAACCCATTGCAACAAATTGAGAAACTTTTAGGGGCAGCAAGCCTAGGTTCGCAATTTGAGGCGCAAAAGAGTATTGAACAAACTTTCCATTTAATGGAGCTTCACGGTATTAGTGTTAGAGATATTGATCTAACAAAGATCACCAAATATTCCGTGTTTGTTCGTTTATTAAATTGGGAGGCTGAAAAAATCCCTTCATTGACTGAGCGTGAACAGTTCACCGCTTCAATCTTAGAAGAGTATGTTACCTCTTCAATTCATGGTGATGCTGGTGCGAGAGATAAGGTGAGTAAAAATAAAGCCTAACTCAAGCCTTATTCAGTTTGGGTCAGTCGAATAGTATAAAAAAGCCGAGATTTTAATTAGTCTCGGCTTTTTTCTTGCTTAGCTGTGTAACTCAGCTATAGCTTTGTAGTATTAGTTAGTGATTAAGAGCCTGAGCAACAAATGCATTCGCTTTTTCTTGATTTTTCTGTTCAAGGCGAGAACCGTATTGGCCCACAATCAATGATGCGCAATAACAAGCGATCGTTGCGGCTGTATCAAAACTTGCGCCTTTTAGTAAGGCGTGGATAAAGCTACCGGCAAACATGTCGCCAGCACCTATAGTATCAAGCTGATTGATTGTTGGTACTGGGGTTTCGAATAATGAGTCACCATCCCAGCTTAAAGAGCCCCTCGAACCACAAGTAACAACAAATTGTTTAATGTTATTTTTTAGCCAAGTTATTGCGCCTGTCAGTGTTTCTGCTTGAGTAAGTTCCATCGCTTCATCTTCATTCATGAAGAGTAAATTAACGCCATCTTTAATAAGTGCTAAAAAGTCATCCCTAAAATACTTTACTAGCATTGGGTCGCTCATAGAAAGGGCGCAGATGTTGCCATTTTGGTTAGCGGATTGAGCGATAGTGTGGAGTGCTTCTTTGCCGTATTCAGAACTAATTAAATAGCCTTCAAGAAAACAAATGCGAGCCGATTTTGCGACCTCAATATTAACTTGATCAGGACCGACTAAACCGCCGACACCTAAGAAGGTGTTCATGGTTCTATCCGCGTCTGGGGTGATCATGGCAAGGCATGTGCCTGTGTCGCCTTTAGGGAGTGGGGTGCTGTCTAGATTTGATTGAATATTCTGATGGATTAAATCACGATGGAAAAAGCGACCCATCTCATCATCAGCCACTTGGCAAGAATAGAAACACTTACTGCCAAAGTTTGCGGTTGCTATGGTGGAGTTTGCAAGAGAGCCACCACAGGATTTATGTTCGATTTTTTGTCTAAGCTGATCAAGTAATTCATTTTGCCTAGCTGCTTCAACTAGGGTCATACAACCTTTAATAACCTTGTTATCACTTAAAAATTGATCTGTGACGCGTGTTTCTACGTCAACAAGGGCGTTGCCAATACCGTATAGGTCAAAATGATTCATGTACTTAAAGAGCCTAAGTTTTTACAAAGGTGGCGGATTATAGAGTCAGTTATCCTAGGAAACAAATGTTAAAGCATAAAAAGTACGAAAAGCTTAGTGATAGGCTATAAAGTGTTCATTTTTACAAATGATAAGGGTTATTTGGCATTAGCTAGGTGAATAAATGGCATTAGCGCTTTTCATAAAGCTGTGCTTCTTTTAACATTCCGGCTTCGACAAAAATGGTACTCGGTAGGAGAGGCTCATGAGTGTTATTCGCGAACAAGATTTGATAACAAGTGTTGCTGACGCATTACAATTTATTTCTTATTACCACCCGATTGACTTTGTGGACGCTGTCCATGAAGCCTATAAGCGTGAAGAAAGTCAGGCAGCAAAAGATTCAATGGCGCAAATCTTGATCAACTCAAGAATGTGCGCAGAGGGCAAGCGTCCTTTATGCCAAGATACAGGTATAGTGACAGTCTTCTTAAAAATTGGCATGAACGTTCAGTGGGAATCTGAAATGAGTGTTCATGACATGGTCAATGAAGGTGTGCGTCGTGCATACACGCACCCTGATAATGTTCTGCGTGCATCTATTCTTGCTGACCCTGCTGGAGCGCGTAAAAATACTAAGGACAACACACCAGCCGTTATTCATATGGAAGTTGTACCAGGTGACACTGTGGAGGTGCACGTGGCAGCAAAAGGTGGTGGTTCTGAGAATAAATCAAAACTTGCTATGTTAAATCCATCAGACAGCATTGTTGAATGGGTTAAAAAGACGGTTCCTACTATGGGTGCTGGTTGGTGTCCGCCGGGTATGCTGGGTATAGGTATTGGTGGTACAGCTGAAAAAGCAATGTTGATGGCGAAAGAATCATTGATGGAGCCAATCGATATTCATGAACTTATGGATAGAGGTCCACAAAACCGCTCCGAAGAACTTCGTCTAGAAATCTTCAAGGCGGTAAATGATCTGGGTATAGGTGCGCAAGGTCTAGGTGGTCTTACCACAGTACTAGATGTGAAAATCCATGACTGCCCGACTCATGCTGCCTCTTTGCCTGTTGCTATGATTCCTAACTGTGCTGCGACACGTCATGCTCACTTTGTACTTGATGGCTCTGGCGCTGCTGATCTTGAGCCGCCAAAACTTGAAGACTGGCCTGAAATTGTTTGGGAAGTAGGTGAAAGTGTTCGTCGCGTTAAACTTGAAGATGTAACACCTGAGTCAGTTAAAGAGTGGCAACCAGGTGAAACAGTATTGTTAAGCGGTAAGATGCTAACAGGCCGTGATGCTGCCCACAAAAAAATGGTTGAAATGATTCATAATGGGGAAGAACTCCCTGTTGATCTTACTGGTCGCTTTATTTATTACGTTGGACCTGTTGATCCAGTACGTGATGAAGCTGTTGGCCCTGCTGGCCCGACAACGTCAACACGTATGGATAAGTTTACTCATACCATGCTTGCAGACACAGGTTTGCTAGGCATGATTGGTAAAGCTGAGCGTGGCCCGGTAGCGATTGAAGCAATTAAAGAGTTCGGTGCTGTTTACCTTATGGCTGTCGGCGGTGCTGCTTACCTAGTATCAAAAGCAATTCAAAAAGCTGAAGTTGTTGCCTTCCCAGAATTGGGAATGGAAGCTATTTATGAGTTTGAAGTTGTGGATATGCCGGTTACTGTTGCTGTAGACACTAAAGGTACCTCTGTACACATTACAGGTCCTGCAGAATGGAAAGCGAAAATCGAAGCTCAGGCACTAGAAATTAAATAGCCTTAACTGCTTGTTCTAAAAGGTGTAGTCACTTATATGTGGCTACACCTTTTTTTGTTTATAGAGGGAAAAAACGTTTTTTAAGGGAAATTGTTAGAAAAAAGCTAAAAGGGCTTGCTTATGGCATTTTCTCATGTATAGTAGCGGCCTCTGTCAGCAAGCTCTTGTTGGCATCTCCTATCAGTAGGACGCTCTTTAAGAATTTAATCAGATAATTTGTGTGGGCGCTCGCTAGAGACTTCAGCAAGTTATTCGAGTTGTTAATTGCTACGGTAATTGATGTTCGAATGACTACAAAAAAATTGAAGTCTTACGAGAGTCGATACTAAAACGCTTTATGTTTGATTCGTTAGTTCGGATCGAGTTTTAAAGTCAGCAGTAAAGATTTGAGTGAGCAATGATTTTAAACTGAAGAGTTTGATCATGGCTCAGATTGAACGCTGGCGGTAGGCTTAACACATGCAAGTCGAGCGGAAACGATGTAGCTTGCTACAGGCGTCGAGCGGCGGACGGGTGAGTAACGCGTAGGAATCTGCCTAGTAGTGGGGGACAACCTGTGGAAACGCAGGCTAATACCGCATAATCCCTGAGGGGGAAAGGAGGGGATCTTCGGACCTTTCGCTATTAGATGAGCCTGCGTGAGATTAGCTAGTTGGTGAGGTAAAGGCTCACCAAGGCGACGATCTCTAGCTGGTCTGAGAGGATGATCAGCCACACTGGGACTGAGACACGGCCCAGACTCCTACGGGAGGCAGCAGTGGGGAATATTGGACAATGGGCGCAAGCCTGATCCAGCCATACCGCGTGTGTGAAGAAGGCCTTAGGGTTGTAAAGCACTTTCAGAAGGGAGGAAAGGTTAATGTTTAATACGCATTAGCTGTGACGTTACCTTCAGAAGAAGCACCGGCTAACTCTGTGCCAGCAGCCGCGGTAATACAGAGGGTGCAAGCGTTAATCGGAATTACTGGGCGTAAAGCGCGCGTAGGTGGTTTGTTAAGTCGGATGTGAAAGCCCAGGGCTCAACCTTGGAATTGCACCCGATACTGGCAGGCTAGAGTACGATAGAGGAGTGTGGAATTTCCTGTGTAGCGGTGAAATGCGTAGATATAGGAAGGAACATCAGTGGCGAAGGCGACACTCTGGATTGATACTGACACTGAGGTGCGAAAGCGTGGGGAGCAAACAGGATTAGATACCCTGGTAGTCCACGCCGTAAACGATGTCTACTAGCCGTTGGGTTGTAATGACTTAGTGGCGAAGCTAACGCGATAAGTAGACCGCCTGGGGAGTACGGCCGCAAGGTTAAAACTCAAATGAATTGACGGGGGCCCGCACAAGCGGTGGAGCATGTGGTTTAATTCGAAGCAACGCGAAGAACCTTACCTACTCTTGACATCCATAGAATTTAGCAGAGATGCTTTAGTGCCTTCGGGAACTATGAGACAGGTGCTGCATGGCTGTCGTCAGCTCGTGTTGTGAAATGTTGGGTTAAGTCCCGTAACGAGCGCAACCCTTGTCCTTATTTGCCAGCGAGTAATGTCGGGAACTTTAAGGAGACTGCCGGTGACAAACCGGAGGAAGGTGGGGATGACGTCAAGTCATCATGGCCCTTACGAGTAGGGCTACACACGTGCTACAATGGCGCATACAGAGGGCTGCGAACTTGCGAAAGTAAGCGAATCCCAGAAAGTGCGTCGTAGTCCGGATTGGAGTCTGCAACTCGACTCCATGAAGTCGGAATCGCTAGTAATCGTGAATCAGAATGTCACGGTGAATACGTTCCCGGGCCTTGTACACACCGCCCGTCACACCATGGGAGTTGATTGCTCCAGAAGTAGCTAGCTTAACCCTTCGGGGAGGGCGGTTACCACGGAGTGGTCAATGACTGGGGTGAAGTCGTAACAAGGTAGCCCTAGGGGAACCTGGGGCTGGATCACCTCCTTAAACGATATGAAGCTCTGGTGAGTGTTCACACAAATTATCTGTAATAAATTCTTACAAAAGGTCGCTTATAGCGGCCTTTTTGCGTTTTTAGCTCTCCATTCTTTTCTGATATTCAGTTTTTTTAACACCCATGATTTGTTAGAGGCTTTGCCGCCTGAATAAATTGGTTGGCTTGATTTTCTTTCCTTTTAGTTCCACTCTGACATTAACTCAAATAGCTTAAAGGGATAGTTCGATGAATATTTGGAAAGTTTTTAAAGCTGTTTTTTCTGCCTTTATTGGTGTGCAAAGTGAAAAAAATCGATTAGAAGATTTTCAGTCTAATAGCCCTATTCCCTTCATCTTGGTGGGTATTTTAATGGTGCTCATTTTTATAGTTTCATTAATATATCTAGTTAACTTCATGGTTTATTTAACCTAATTATTTTCAAAAGATACTGGCAAGCTGAAAATTGCTTTCTATACTCTGGTTATCGCTCAAGGTTAAAGCAGGGTATTGGGGCTTTGTTTCTTGGGTTCTCTACGTATAAAAAAAACACAAGTAGGGGTAAAAAGATGAAGGAGAGATCTTGTTCGTCAGCTGCTTTGATGATCTTAGCTGCCTTTTGGTCTGTTTCTGCTCAAGCTGATTGGGCGTTAAACATGACTGAAGGGGTAACTGAGGTTAGCCGTTCAATTTATTCGTTACATATGCAAATTTTTTGGATTTGTGTCGTGATAGCGATAGCTGTGTTTGGTGTTATGTTTTGGTCGATTATTCACCACCGTAAATCGGCAGGTGCTAAAGCGGCGCAATTTCATGAAAATACCACGGTTGAATTAATCTGGACCATAGTACCTGTTTTAATTTTGGTCGCTATGGCTGTTCCTGCCACCACAACCTTAATCGAAATGTATGATACATCTGATTCAGATGTTGATATTCAGGTCACTGGGTACCAGTGGAAATGGCAATATCAATACTTAGGTGAAGACCTTTCTTTTTTCAGTAACCTATCTACAGATCCCGATGAAATTAATAACAAAGTCGAAAAAAACAAGAACTACCTACTTGAGGTAGATGAGCCGCTTGTTGTGCCTATTGGCAAAAAAATCCGTTTCTTAGTCACATCAAATGATGTCATCCACTCATGGTGGGTACCTGCATTTGCAGTTAAGCGTGATGCTATTCCAGGCTTTATCAACGAGTCGTGGACGCGCATTGATGAGGTTGGTATTTATCGAGGTCAATGTGCCGAGCTTTGTGGTAAAGATCATGGCTTTATGCCGATAGTGGTGCAAGCTGTGACGGATGAAGATTACGCACTTTGGTTGGCAGAGAAAAAAGCCAGCATCGCCGCGGAAGTTGCAGCTGCAGCCAGAGTTTGGAGTTTAGATGAGCTAATGGTTAGAGGTGAGCAGGTTTATCAGAAAAACTGTGCAGCTTGTCACCAGGTTGGCGGCCAAGGTATTTCGCCTATGTTCCCAGCACTTAAAGCAAGTGCCATAGCGACCAAGGCTGAGCAAAGGGATGCACATATCAAAATTGTGTTAGAAGGGCGAGCGGGTACAGCGATGCAAGCTTATGGAGCGCAATTAAGTGCTGTCGAATTGGCTGCGGTTATTACCTATGAGCGAAATGCTTGGGGTAATGACACAGGTGACATTATTACACCGCAATCCATCCAATCAATGCTTAAGAGTAAATAGGGGAATTATATGACGTCTGCTGTAGGTCATCATCATGGTCCCGCAACTGGGATGACTCGTTGGTTATTTACGACTAACCATAAAGATATAGGCTCTATGTATCTGATCTTTAGTCTGCTGATGTTCTTTATCGGCGGTTCTATGGCGTTGGTTATTCGCATGGAGCTTGTAGAGCCTGGATTGCAAGTTGTTCAACCAGAATTCTTTAATCAAATGACAACCATGCATGGTTTGATTATGGTGTTTGGTGCTGTTATGCCGGCGTTTGTAGGCTTGGCTAACTGGATGGTGCCACTCATGATAGGTGCGCCAGATATGGCCTTGCCTAGATTGAATAACTTTAGTTTTTGGTTATTGCCGTTTGCATTTTTTATGTTGCTTTCAACCCTGGTGATGGACGGAGGCGCACCTGACTTTGGTTGGACCTTCTATGCTCCTTTATCCACGACGTATGCACCTCCAAGTGTCACTTTCTTTATCTTTGCGATTCACTTAGCGGGCGTCTCCTCAATTTTGGGGGCGATTAATGTGATTGTTACCATCATGAATATGCGTGCGCCAACTATGTCTTACATGAAGATGCCGCTATTTGTTTGGACTTGGTTAATTACCGCCTTTTTGTTGGTCGCTGTCATGCCAGTACTAGCGGGTACCGTTACCATGATGCTGACAGATATTCACTTTGGTACGAGTTTCTTTGATGCTGGCGGCGGCGGTGACCCTGTCTTATTTCAGCACTTGTTTTGGTTTTTTGGGCACCCTGAAGTTTATATTATGATATTGCCTGCATTTGGTATTATCTCCCAAATCGTTCCTACATTTAGTCGTAAGCCATTATTTGGTTATGCTTCAATGGTGTATGCAACCTCTTCGATCGCATTGTTGTCTTTCACCGTATGGGCGCACCACATGTTCACGGTAGGGATTCCTCTCGTCGGCGAGCTCTTCTTTATGTATGCCACCATGCTGATCTCAGTACCTACAGGGGTGAAGGTATTTAACTGGGTTGCAACCATGTTTAGGGGGTCAATGACCTTTGAAACGCCAATGTTGTTTGCGATTGCTTTTATTGTGCTATTCACGATTGGTGGTTTATCTGGGTTAATGTTGGCGATTTCACCTGCTGACTTTCAATATCATGATACTTATTTTGTTGTGGCTCATTTCCATTATGTACTCGTGCCTGGTGCTGTTTTCTCTATTATGGCTGCGGCTTATTACTGGATGCCAAAATGGACAGGTAACATGTATGACGAGTATCTAGGTAAATGGCATTTCTGGTGCTCATTTATTGGCTTGAATCTTACCTTCTTCCCGATGCATTTTGTTGGGCTTGCAGGTATGCCCAGACGTATTCCGGATTACTCGATCCAGTTTGCAGACTTTAATTTAGTCTCGAGTTTAGGTGGTTTCTTGTTTGGATTCTCACAATTGATTTTTGTATTAGTGGTTGTTAAATGTGTGAAAGGTGGTAAAAAAGCAGAAGCCGTCGTTTGGGAGGGAGCAGAAGGGTTGGAATGGCAAGTGCCTTCACCTGCGCCTTATCATACTTTTGAAACACCACCAGAAGTGAAATAAAAATGAAGAGTAACCGTAAGCTTATATTGCAGTTGTGTGGAGCAACACTTGGCATGTTCTTATTTGGATTTGCCCTTGTTCCTCTCTATGACGTGTTTTGTGATATTACAGGCCTTAATGGCAAGGTAGAGCTGGTTGCTAAGAAAAATACAGGTGTGATCGATACGACTAGAGCAATTAAAGTGCAGTTTATTGCTAATACGAATGAGAGTATGCCTTGGGACTTTGTTGCCAAAGATGTTGAGATGACAGTGCATCCGGGTGAAAACGCAAGAGCAGATTTTTTTGTTCAGAATCTGACTGATGAGCAAATGGTTGGGCAAGCAATTGTCAGTGTGAGCCCCTCCATAGGCGCTAAGTATTTTCATAAAACCCAATGTTTCTGCTTTGATCGTCAAGTGCTTAACGGCAAGCAAGCGCAAGATGTGAGTGTCTTGTTCAGTCTTGATACCGATTTACCTGACAGCGTTAAAAAGATTACTTTGTCTTATACTTTCTTTGATATTACGGATTTGCAGCCGGTAGCGGCAAACTAATAAAATTAAAAGCGTTACAGTGGGAGAAAAATAATGAAAAACTCACACGAACATTACTATGTACCAAGTCAAAGTGCTTGGCCTATAGTGGCAACCTTTGCCCTGTTCTTTATGGCATTTGGGGGAGGTCTTTTAATAAATTATGGTTCTCCTTTGCTGTTAACGGCAGGGGTTGGGCTGATGGCTTATATTTTTTATGGCTGGTTTAGCAAAGTCATAGAGGAAAGTCATGATGGTTTGTACAGTGTGCAAATGGACAATAGCTTCAGATTAGGTATGGCTTGGTTTATTTTTTCTGAAGTGATGTTTTTTGCTGCTTTCTTTGGTGCTCTTTTCTATGTAAGAACGCTAGCGATGCCATGGCTAAATGGTGAAGGTGATCATGCGATGACCCATGAGCTACTTTGGCCGAATTTTATGGGAGAATGGCCATTGCTTAATACGCCAGCGACTTCTTCCAGTGTGCCGTCAGGTTTACCTGACCCTTTTCATCTTCCCCTTATTAATACCATTTTGTTAATGCTTTCTAGTGTTACTTTAACCATTGCTCACCATGCCCTAAAAGATAGTGACAGAGTAAAAACCATTCGTTGGATGGCAATAACCTTGGTGTTAGGTGTGGCTTTCTTAATAGTGCAAGGGATTGAATATTATGAGGCCTATGCACATTTAGGGTTAACGCTAGAATCTGGAATCTATGGCTCGACCTTTTTTATGCTTACCGGATTTCATGGTGTACATGTCACCTTGGGTAGCATTATTTTGCTAGTCATCTTGATGAGGTTGCTGAAAGGGCACTTCTCTTCAGATAAGCATTTTGGTTTTGAGGCGTCAGCTTGGTACTGGCACTTTGTTGATGTGGTTTGGCTTGGCTTATTTATCTTTGTCTATATTGTCTAGCTGTTCTTGAGTGACTTGCCATGGGGCCTTATTACCAATATCACCGGTATAAAGGCCAAAGGTAACAAGGCAAATTAATAATACAGTTAGAGAGATTCTAAAAGATAAAGATATAAACAGGTGCTTAGAGTTTTTTTTATTAAATAGAAAAAATAACCCAGTAAAAAGGCTCGCTAAGATACCGAAAAAAACAACTAAGATTAATGATATAAGCATACATCTCTTCCTTAAGGGTTCTAAGTTGTACCAAGAGGACATGTTATTAAGATGCCACAATTAATAGGTTTGCAACAGGCAATTTTTAGACAAGGACGAGGTAAGCTACTTATCTTTATTTGCTTGGTGGCCGTGTTTTTTAGTCTCACGCTCTCGTTAGGTTTTTGGCAGCTGGATAGGGCAGAGCAAAAAGAGGCCTATTTAGCTTGTAATCAGACGGATGAGATTATGCCAATGACCAACTGGCAAAATGTAAAGGATGGACAATTAATCCAGCTTGAAGGTCATTATTTATCTCAATATCAGTTTTTGATAGATAACAAAACCTATCAAGGTAAGTTTGGTTATGACGTGATTGTTCCTTTTTTAACAAGGCTGGATACTGAGGATGTGGTTTTTTGGGTGAATTTAGGTTGGATAGAAGCCTCGGTAGATAGAAGTGTATTGGTAAAGACAAGCTTGCTGAGTAGTGATGTACAGCTTCAGGCACGTGTATATTTACCCTCCAAAAAAGGCTTTCGGTTAAGTGATGATCAATATCAAACTCAGGGTTGGCCTAGTCGAGTTCAGTATTTTGATGCAGACTTTTTTCAGCAATCATTTACATCTGAATTAACTCAGGCAGAAAAGCGTTTAGTTATATCTGGATTCGAGGTGAGATTAGAGGCTCATCAAGAAGGTGTTCAAGCTAGGCGTTGGTTGCCTAGTAATGTAATGCCACCGGAAAAACATCTTGCTTATGCATTCCAATGGTTCGCATTAGCGTTTTCTCTAATTGTTCTCGCTGTTGTTTTCTTAGTGCGTCATGTTAAGGAGAGTATGAATAATGAGATCTAAACTGTATTCCAGAACAATTGTTTTAATCATGTTTGCCATGACAGGTTTACCTTTGTCCTTTGCTTGGGCAATGGTGTTTACTGATTGGCGACCAAGTGAAATAACGGCAAAGGGAGAGTTTTTAGCAGCACCCATTGCTTGGGATAGTATTTCATCTAGCCCTTTGGCAGGAGAGGAGGGGACATGGCGACTGCTTGTGGTTGAAGAAGCTTGCCAAGCAAAATGTTTGGAGCGATTAGAGTCTTATCGACGTATGCATGTGGCCTTGGGTAGAAAATCAGATGGCCTTTCACGTGTGCTCTTGACTCAAGATCAGATAGATAATCAAGATAAATTCTTATATCAAGATAGTTTTTCTAGCCTTGATGCAGATAGCATCAGTAACTTGAAACACAAAGCCTGGTTAGTTGACCCTCAAGGCTGGTTAGTTATGTCATTCAAAGCAGAGCAGGATGCCGCAGAGTTACATAAAGATATTTTGAAGTTACTTAAAAATAACTTTCAAGGCTAAATAATCCAATCGTTAAATGTTTATCTAGCCAGACAGTATTAAAGGAACCTGCGAATAAGTCCTCCCGCCTCAGCGTGTGGATAAAAGCGCCTAGGTTTATGGCGAGGGGCGTAACTTAATAGTTATTCTATTGATAAGGCCCTCAACTTAAAGATAGGGCTTTTAGATCACGCCCTTCGGGTCTTTGAAGAATACCTAAACGGCATTTAAGAAAAAACGTCACCCTGTGTTGTCCCTTTTCGAAAGGTGCCTACAGCTCTTATCAGAAAAAGCGGCAAAGTGACGCCTTGCTTGACGCTTTTTCTGAAAAGACTGAGAAGAGGTGACTTAATCGTAGGTTCCTAAAGCATCACCAGATTGATTCCTTGTTACAAGTGAGCGCAATATGATTGAAGCGAAAATGCCGAGTCCAAAACAAGAGACAGCTTTAAAGGAACAACAAAGCATCTCTTCTTTCTTCAATATCCGACTAATCTCTCTAGTTGGCGTGTTTCTTATTTTCATAGTGGTTGGCTTAGGGGCCTACACAAGGTTGTCTCATTCAGGTTTGGGGTGTCCAGATTGGCCAGGGTGTTATGGCTTTTTAACCTCTCCTGATTCAAAAACTGAAGTCGCATTAGCAAATGCGCGTTTTCCTGAAAATGCCGTAGAAAGTCAAAAAGGCTGGATCGAAATGATTCACCGCTATGTGGCAGGAATAGCTCTGTTATTAACTTTGGCTATTTTTGTATCCGCGTTGCAGGCGCGCATGAAAGGAAAGCAAGATACCTATTTTAAACATATAAGCCTGATTCTTGGTGTCATTGTGTTGCAAGCCGCATTTGGTATGTGGACAGTAACGCTAAAGTTATGGCCGCAAATCGTGACAGCACACCTTTTAGGTGGTTTTACCACGTTAAGCTTGTATTACCTTTTATGGTTAAGGTCAAAATCTAATGCTTCGCAAGTGATCAAGGCAAGGGTCTCCCTCAAAGCAAAAGCAGCAGTCTCCTTTGTATTTATGCTCACCATAGTGCAAGTCTTTCTTGGTGGGTGGATGGCATCTAACTATGCCGCGTTTGCTTGTCCGGATTTGCCCTTGTGTCAGGGAGAGCTTTGGCCGAACGCAGATTATGCTCAAGGCTTTAATTTATTTCAAAGTATCGGCCCAACTTATTTGGGCGGGTTATTAGAAGGTGAGGCGAGAGTTGCCATTCATTTAATGCATAGAGTAGGTGCTTTGATACTTATGCTTGCGATTTTGGCTGTTGGCTTCTATATATTTAATAAGAATAAGCAGTTAGCTTGTCGATTAGTCGTCGTATTAATGCTTCAAGTTGGTTTGGGTATTGCCAATGTTTGGTTTCATATCCCAGTTCAAATTGCTGTATTACATAATCTTGTTGCTGCTTTACTTTTACTTCATATGCTCGAAGTACTTTATGTCTTAATGCAGGCAAAAGAAGAGGTAGATGAATATGCTTACTAATGTACGAATTGATCAAGCACGCCTTTCTTGGCGTGATTATTACAATCTATGTAAAGCAAGAGTCGTGGCGGTTCTTCTTTTGACAGCAGTAGTAGGTATGTTCTTAGCAACACCAGAAGTACCTAGTTTGAGCCTAGTGCTGATATCGACGCTAGGGATTGGATTGTGCGCAAGCTCGGCTGCGGCGTTTAATCATGTGTTAGACAGACGTTTTGACGCCATCATGTACCGTACTCGAAATCGCCCATTACCAAGTGGCAAAGTAGGAACGCAGCAAGCCGTTTTATTTGCCATCATAATTGGTGCCTTAGGCTTTAGTATACTTTACTTATTAGTGAACCCATTAAGTGCTTACCTTACGCTAGCTTCACTAATCGGCTATGCACTTATATATACCGCTTTTTTAAAGCGTGCTACACCACAGAATATTACGATAGGTGGATTAGCGGGTGCCATGCCACCATTATTGGGTTGGGTATCAATTACAGGAACATTAGAACCAAATAGTTTGTTACTTGTGCTTATTATTTTTGCTTGGACGCCTCCACATTTTTGGGCGCTAGCAATACATAAGCGTGAAGATTATGCCAAAGCAGGTATTCCTATGCTGCCAGTTACTCATGGTGTGGCATTTACTCGATTACAAATATTGCTTTATACCTGTTTATTGATTTTGACCACAGCACTGCCTTTTGTCACGGCAATGAGTGGCTTGATATATTTGTTTGGTGTTGTTTTGTTGAATATGCGCTTTATGTATTTTGCATTACAACTTTTTGGAAATGACGAATCAGTACCTCTTAGGATGTTCTGGTACTCCATTCGTTACATTATGTGGTTATTTGCTTGGCTATTAGTGGATCACTACATTCCCCTATAGCATGAAATAACCTAATCAGTGTTACCTGAACTGGAGGTGTTTATGTACGTACAACATTTTGTCGGATTAATCAGTCATCCAAAAGAAGAGTGGGAGGAGATAGTCGAAGAGAAGTATTCAATACTTCAGTGTTATCTAAGATACATTATTTGGCTTGCTGCTATACCTGCAGTATCAGTCTATATAGGTACAACACAAGTTGGTTGGAGTTTAGGTGGTGGCGATACTGTCTTATTGACCGAAGCGAGTGCTTTACCTATCGCAGTTGCATTTTATCTGGTTTTACTTGGTGCAGTCGGCGCGATGGCATATGCCATGTACTGGATGGAGCACACCTATGGTGTTGATGCGAGTTTAGAGCGTTGTTTCATGTTAACAACATTTACTGCAACACCAATGATGTTAGCTGGGTTAGCAGGTTTGTATCCAGTCATGTGGTTTGATGTCATGGTGGGGTTGGTGGCGATTACCCATACACTTAAACTGTTAATTACAGGCGTGCCGATTTTAGGGCATATCTCGGAAGAACGTGGTTTTATGTTCTCCATGTCAGTTGTGACTGTTGGCCTATGTGTATTGGTTGCGGTACTCGCAATAACTGTTATTTTATGGGCATCAATAACACCGCCTGTGTTTATAAGGTAAAAGTATTAGATAAGTCAGTTTCGTAAAGATTTTAAAGATGAAAAAAGAGGGCTTAGGCTCTCTTTTTTTGGTTTCTAAAAAATAATAAAAAAAGTGGTTAATAAGCATTGACGGAAGGAAAACTCTAGGTATAATTCGCCTCCACGATTTGGGGGAAGCAAATCAAAAACAACTTCCAAGTTAAGTTTTAAACTTAGCCAACGCTCTTTAACAATAAATTT